>NZ_JBXDTU010000004.1:1202500-4719689 GCF_056821595.1 Geobacter psychrophilus | reverse complement strand
ATTACAAAAGAGCCTCATCATTCGAAAGAGTGATGAGGCTCTTTTGCGTCTGAAATTAGTTAAGCATACACTACATAACAAAATGATGTGGCGATTCACGTTTCGGTACTTTGGATATATATCCACATCTGATATAGTCACATTTAATCTGTAAATCAAAGGAGTTTACTTATATTGAAATCAGCATTATGGCGACTCATTGATACCGGTCCCTTGCAGGGACCAGAGAATATGGCCATTGACGAGTCGCTACTCTGTTCCTTTGAACCCAAATCATCAAATCCCGTACTGCGCATCTATGGATGGAATCCGCCGTCCTTATCTCTGGGGCGGTTTCAGGTAATTGAAGAAGTCCTCGATCTTAATCGCTGCCAAGCGAATTCCGTATCTCTCGTCAGGCGTATCAGTGGAGGCGGCACGATTTATCATGCCGATGAATTGACATATAGTATTATTTGTTCCCCGGATCAGATACCTACAACGACCTCGGTGAAGGATTCCTTCAGAGTGCTGACCGGCTTTCTGATAAATTTTTACCGCACACTTGGCCTCAATGCTTACTACGCGATAGATACAGTTTCTGATTCAGAACGATTGGGTACGCGTACCGCCTTCTGTTTTGCCGGTAAAGAGACATTCGATATTCTGCTCGACGACAAGAAGATCGGCGGCAATGCTCAGCGTCGCCTGAAAAATGTCATTTTTCAGCATGGCTCGATTCCGATTATTAACCGTGCGCACCATGGTTTGCAGTATATGAATGACCGCACTGCTGAATATGCGGAACATACGGTCAGTCTTAACGATTGCGGTGTAACCGCGGATATATCGCAATTAAAAGGCGTGCTTGTTGACGCATTCAAGTGTTATATGGGAGTTGAAACCATCAACAGTTGCCTGTCACACGATGAACTTTGCATGTCGCAGAAATTGCTGTTGAATAAGTACGGTTCAGATCAATGGAACCTGCAAGGAGTTATGGAGTGATTATTCAGCGAAAACCTGAATGGCTGCGAAAAAAGGTCAACCAGGTGGAACAATCCGGTATGCGTCAACTGTTGAGAGAATTGCGGTTGAATACGGTTTGCCAGCAGGCCTTGTGTCCGAATATCTCGGAATGTTTTTCCTGCGGCCAGGGCACCTTTCTGATACTGGGAACCAACTGTACGCGTCAGTGCAGTTTCTGCAATGTTGATAAAAAACCGCCATTAGTGGTGGATGGAGATGAACCGGCAAGGATTGCGGAGGCTGTGATGCGCCTGAAGCTATCGCACGTTGTCATTACCAGTCCAACCCGTGATGACTTGCCGGATGGTGGTGCCTCGCATTACAGCGCAACAGTCACATCTATCAGGCGTATGTCGTCCGGAACACGAATCGAGCTGCTGATCCCTGACTTCTTGGGTAATCAGCAAAGTATCGAGTCCGTTGTCGGGTCTCAGCCAGATATACTAGCACACAACGTCGAAACGGTACCGAGGTTGTATCAGGTTCGCTCAGGTGCTGTTTATCAGCGATCTCTTGAGGTATTGAAGCTGTGCCATGAGTTGGCGCCGAAGATCAGTACCAAATCTGGCATCATGCTGGGGATGGGGGAGGAAGAGGAAGAGGTAGTCCAGGTTATAAATGACTTGCGTGGTGTGAATTGCACATATTTTAGTATCGGTCAGTATCTGGCTCCAAGTAAAAAACACTACCCGGTCCAGGAGTATGTTAAGCCGGAAGTATTTGAGCGTTTACGAAAACTAGCCATTCAATCCGGCTTTTCTCATGTAGAGAGCGGCCCCTATGTTCGCAGTTCTTATCACGCCGGGCAGTACAGTTAAGGAAAGCTTGATTGACGTTCAGATCAAAAACTCTTATGCGTATGTCGAAAACGTAAAATCACTGTTCTGAGCCGCAGGTTGCGGCATCTGCTCAGTGAGTTGTGCCAGCATATTTGCTATCTGTTTCTGTTGATCAGCCGCCATTTTCATGACAGAAATTGACATTGTCTGTTGTGTCTGGGCTGTTTTCATGAGCAGAGCTACTCCGGCAATTGAGCTTGTATCCATATGCACCTCCAATATTGTCAGTATTACAGCATCGCAGTATTGTTGCAAGTAGAAGTTTAGACGTTAACTTTTCCTTTGGCAGTTTCCTGTTATACTTATGATTATTTCCCCGCAAGAGGTATTTCATGCAGATAGAGTGGTGGTACTGGATTATAGCGGGATTCTGTCTGATTGGTCTTGAGCTGATTGTCCCCTCGTTTACGATCATCTGGTTTGGACTCGGTGCGTTGGTGGTTGGCATCCTTACGTTTCTCTGGCCTGCGTTCCCCGTGGCGGGGCAGGTATTTCTCTGGTCGTTGGCATCGATCTTCTTTACCATTATGTGGTTCAGGTACTTAAAGCCGAAAAAGGACCGTACTCATGCCGGCACGTCCAAAGATGCAATAGTTGGTGAGTCCGGAATTATTATACGCGGTACTGACGACAGTTACGGTCGTGGCACCGTCAGGTTCCGGATCTCTATCCTGGGTGCCGACGAGTGGGTCTGTTATGCCGAAGAAGTGCTGAAAACCGGAGATTCGGTACGTGTCATGGATATCGAAGGTCAGATTCTGAAGGTGAAAAAAATCTAGGGGGTCTCATGCCGGGCGTATTTATTTTCGGAATTATTTTTGTCGTTGTCGCTGCAACCCTGTTCGCTGGAGTCAAAACCGTACCCCAAGGGCAGGAGTGGATTGTAGAGCGCCTGGGGAAATTCAACAGCATCCTCAAGCCGGGACTCAATTTCATCTTCCCTTACATCGATATCGTTGCCTATCGGGTTTCCACCAAGGGCGACGTGCTTTCGGTCGGAGCCCAGGAGGTCATTACCAAGGACAATGCGGTCATCATCACCAATGCGATCGCTTTCATCAAGGTCACTGATCCCACCCGGGCCGTCTATGAAATCCAGAACTATGAATATGCCATCCAGAATCTGGTGATGACCTCGCTGCGGGCAATCATCGGCCAGATGGATCTGAACAGCGCTCTCTCCGAGCGCGAGCATATCAAGGCCCGTCTGCAGGAAAATATCTCCAAGGAGGTCGCGGCCTGGGGTATCTATGTACAGTCAGTGGAAATCCAGGATATCAAACCGTCTGAATCTATGCAGAAGGCCATGGAGCAGCAGGCTAGCGCCGACCGCTTCAAGCAGGCGACCATACTGGAGGCCGAGGGCAAACGCGAGGCGACAATTCGAGAGGCAGAAGGCAGGCTGGAGGCAGCCAAACGTGAAGCTGAGGCCCAGATTCGGTTGGCCGAGGCCTCGGCCAAGGCTATTACCGATATCAGTGAGGCCATCAAGGATAATGATCTGCCGGCGGTGTTCCTGTTGGGGGATCGGTACATCAATACCCTGCAGAAAATAGCCCTGTCACCGAACGCCAAGCTGGTTATGCTTCCAGCCGACCTGCCGGCGGCAATCCGCGGCATAATGGGCAAGGGCTGACCGCTGGAAAAGGATCATGTACACTGGATGGACCGAGCCATTGCCGAGGCCCGCAAGGCGGAAGCGAAGGCAGAGGTGCCGATCGGTTGCGTTATTGTGCGTGATGGACACATTATTGCCCGCGGTCACAACCTGCGCGAGACGTCTCAGGACCCGTCCGCCCATGCCGAACTGATCGCCATCAGAAAAGCCGCCCGTAAACTGGGTTCCTGGCGGCTGCTTGATACCACTCTCTACGTTACCCTGGAACCCTGCACCATGTGCATGGGTGCCATCATTCTCTCACGTATCCCCACCGTCGTCTTCGGCTGTTACGATCCCAAAGGGGGAGCTGCCGGGTCGCTGTACGATCTCTCTAATGATCTCCGACTTAATCACCAGGTTGCACTGGTGCCTCGTATTCTGGAAGCAGAATGCTCAGGCCTGCTGAGCAATTTTTTTGCTGCTCTGAGAAGCCGCAAGCGAGCTGACCGCAGAGTCGTTCCTACGTAATTTTCTCAAATTCCTCCGGTGTATTCACGTTGCAAAAGGATTCCTGCGCACCCGTAATTGCGCACAAGCTTTCAGCTGTTATCAGTGTTGTCCGTATTCGGTCCAAGAGGTTTAAAATGCTTTTGTCATCGCACTCGATAGCTCTACGGATCTCTTCCAATACCGACGTGGAATAGACCGCATGAAGCGGTTCTCGCAGACCTTCGCTGTTTACCGGTACGACAGCGTCCGCAGTACGTGCGTAGTCGCAGAGTAGTCTGATCACGTCTGGATTGAGATGGGGCATGTCACAGGCAGTAACAAAAATCAGCTCCGTGCCGCTTGCGGCCAGGCCGGCATGTAAGCCGGCGATGGAGCCCGCTCCCGGGTAGATATCCGCCACCTTGCGGCAAGGAATGAACAGGTACTCCTCGGGTGTATTGGTGACAATAATGACTTCGTGAAAAAGCTTGGAAAGGGTGCGGTAGACGATTTCGATAAGTGTTGTATCGTTTATCTTCAGAAGTGCTTTATTCGACCCCATGCGCCTGGATGTGCCCCCCGCCAGAATTATTGCGGTGACACCTTCAATCTTTTCACAGTCAGGATACGGCTCAATGTGCTCGGGATGGCTGTAGACCGTGAATTTGCCGCCTCTGACGTAGCCAACCAGGCAGATGTTGCTCTGGTCACACAATCTGATTGCCATGTCGGTAGGTGAGGTGCGTGAAGCGATCAGTCGAACCCCGAGCAGTGCTGCTTTGGCTACCATCTCGGTAGATACCCTACCGGACGTAACCAGCATGGTGCCGTTCAGGTCTATGCTTTTGAACAGTGCTTCTCCTGCAATGCGGTCGAGCGTATTGTGGCGTCCCAGGTCCTCAGCGTACAGCATCAGCTCCCCGTGGCGCCCCACAGCTGCCGAGTGGATTCCTCCATGGTGTTTATACTGTTCAGCACGGCTTGACAGGTGGTTCATCAGGGAAAAAATATCTGACGGAGTTATGCCTTCGCTACCCGGCCCCGATACCAGAGTGGCAGAGGACTTTATTGTTTCGGGCATGGAAAAACTTACACCGGTACCACAACCTGACGTAAGTACAGGTTTCAGCCGTTCCGGTAATTCACCTTTGATGCGCACGTTGGCCGTTCCGAACTCTTCGCAGACGCTGAACATCTCGAAATCGGTGAGGTCTTGAACAAAATTCTGCAGTCGCAGAAAACCTGCTACAAGAAATCGCAGATCGTGGGGCGAACCGATCAGTGTGGCGATCTCGCGACCGTTGACAATCAGTTGCAACGGGAATTCCTGGACCACATGGCCTGCAGTGGCGTGCAGAGCGTTATCTTGATAATCAAAAAGAGTCCGGGTTGGAAGTTTCATGTTATGGCCGCCTGATAAAAAAAGGGGAAGCCGTAGGCCTCCCCTTTTTGTGTGAAGTTCCGCAACAGTGGGTTATCCAGCCAGGCCGAATGTTTCATGCATCAGTCGGACAGCCAGTTCGGTGTACTTCTCATCGATTACAACCGAAATCTTGATTTCCGAGGTGGAGATCATCTGGATGTTGATGCCGTTCTGTGCCAGGGCGGTGAACATTCTGGTAGCGACACCAGCGTGGCTGCGCATACCGAGACCGACGATGGAAACCTTGCTGATATTCTCGTCGCACAGAACCTCTTTTGCATGAATTTCCTTCGCTACCTCGTTCGTAATCAACTGGGCCTGTTTGAGGTCAGCCTTTGTCACGGTAAACGTGAAGTCGGTCATTCCGGCGGAGCTTACGTTTTGAACGATCATGTCCACCGAAATATTTGCATCGGAAAGCGCCGTGAGGATTCTGGCTGCAATGCCGGGTTTATCGGGTACACCCATGACGGCGATTTTGGCCTCATTTTTATCGTATGCTATCCCTGAAACAAGAATCCCTTCCATATCCTTATCCTCCCTGGTAACCATGGTACCGGTGTTTTCATTCAAGCTGGAGCGGACGTGTACGTCCACATCATATTTTTTTGCAAATTCGACCGAACGGATCTGCAGAACCTTTGCACCCAGGCTGGCAAGTTCCAGCATCTCGTCGTAGGAGATCTTCTCCATCTTGCGGGCTTCCTTGCAAATGTTGGGATCGGTCGTGTACACACCGTCAACATCGGTATAGATCTCGCAAACATCGGCTTTGAGCGCTGCAGCAATGGCAACAGCCGAGGTGTCGGAGCCGCCGCGTCCCAACGTGGTAACGTTACCCGCGGCATCGATGCCCTGAAAACCGGCCAGGATTACGATGGTGCCCTCTTTCAGGTCGGCGCGGATGTTCTTGTCATCGATATTTTCGATGCGGGCCTTGGTACAGGAGCTGTCGGTGACGATCGGTACCTGCCACCCCTGGTAGGACTTGGCTTTATAGCCGAGTGACTTGAGGCACATGGCCAACAGACCGATTGTGACCTGCTCACCGGTAGCTACAACAACATCATACTCGCGGCCGTCGGGAATTTCACAAATCTCGTTGGCCAGGGCAACCAGCTTGTTGGTTTCACCGGACATGGCCGAAACAACGACTATAAGATCATTGCCGGCGTCATATGTCTTGATGATACGCTTGGCGACGTTTTTGATCCGGTCGGTGGTGCCGACTGATGTTCCGCCGTATTTCTGAACTACAAGTGCCATACTGCTCTCCTTCACATGATTTAAAAGAGAAAATTGTTTTCGGATTCAGCTCTATAGCAGAAAAAGGCGATGAAGGTCAAAGAAATTCTTATATATTTTTGAGTGACATCAGCTCATCTATTAAAATCTGAGATTGTGGGCCGCCGGCAATAAAAGAAATTCTCCTGCAATCACCGCCGGCATGTTCAAAGATAACCTTGATATGATCTTGCGGCAAAAAGTCTCCCAGTCGTTCAGACCACTCAGCGACACAGATGCCTTCGCCCTGGAAATAGTCATCGAAACCGAGTTCCGAAATTTCGTGGGCAGTGGTCAAACGGTAAAAATCAAAATGATAAACCGGCACAGGTCCCGGATACTCGTTCATGATGGCGAAGGTAGGGCTCGCCACTAGATGGAGGCTTTCGGGGGCAACTGTTGCTACGATACCCCGAGTGAAACAGGTTTTGCCGCCTCCCAAATCACCGAAGAGTGCAATGAATGCGCCCTTCTTCAGCCAGGTGCCGAGCTTGCATCCGATTGTCTCGGTTTCAAGTGCTGAGTGGGTGGTAATGATCACGGCGGTCTACGATCTGATCACATTGCGAATGATGTCGATGCGTGAAATCATCCCGACCAGTTTATTCCCTTCAACGACAGGCAGGGCGTGCAATTTGCGGCTGCTCATGATGTCTGCTGCCGCGCTGACCGGTTCACTGGCCGAAATCGTGACAACATCTGCTGAACAGATCTCTCCGGCCGTCTGGGCGGTCATTTTCTGCAGCTCGCGTTCCAGGCTGCGTTCTCCTTCCAGCGGAATGACCCAGTCAAAGAGGGATATAACCGTAGGAATGTGCAGGCTTCTCCCCTGTTCGATCAGATCTGATGCGGTTACGATGCCGGTCAGGCTGCCGTTTTCATCCACAATCGG
This sequence comes from Geobacter psychrophilus, assembly GCF_056821595.1. Taxonomy (NCBI): domain Bacteria; kingdom Pseudomonadati; phylum Thermodesulfobacteriota; class Desulfuromonadia; order Geobacterales; family Geobacteraceae; genus Geobacter; species Geobacter psychrophilus. The sequence continues at coordinate 4,712,154 of NZ_JBXDTU010000004.1, read as the reverse complement.
CAGACTGCCGAAGTGCCGTGACTCAAAAATCTGAGCCAGTTCCCGTACGGTGGTTTCTTTAGTTACAGTGACGACATCTTTCGTCATGATATCTGCTACGGTTTTCATGGTATGAATTCTCCTTGTTTTGTAAGCAACTTGTTGTAGGCATAGGGCAGCATTTCCTGGACATCTGAGGCGCAGATACCGATTTCGCCCTTTTCTTCGGCGACCAGGTCTGCTGCATAGCCATGGATGAATACACCCAGGCGACAGGCATCCCAGCCGCAGTATCCCTGCCCCAGCAGTGAGGTGATTATGCCGGTCAGTACGTCACCCATGCCGCCGGTTGCCATACCGGGATTACCGCTGCCATTGATGGCTGCCGTGCCGGTTGGCGAGGCGATGATGGTTCTGGCACCTTTGAGAACCAGGTAGATGCCGAAGTTTCTGGCAAATTCCTGGGCAACCGAGATGCGAATGGCTTCGACGTCAGGGATGGATGTGCCCAGCAGGCGGGCCATTTCACCGGGATGCGGCGTCAGTACGACAGTGCCCGATTTTTTTCTCCGCAATATGCTGATGTCCTCTGCCAGTGCGTTCAGACCGTCGGCATCGATAACCAGCGGCAGTGCCACGGTTTCGACGATATTCTGGACCAGGGATGTGGTCCCGGGGCGCCTGCCCAGACCGGGGCCAAGCGCCACGGCGTCCTTGTCACCCAACAGTTTTTCAATGGTCTGGAAGGCATTGCTGGTCAGGCAGCCGCTGCCAGAGTCCGGAAGTGGAACGGTCATGACTTCAGTGGTCTTAATTTCAAGGACCTGATGCAGGCTCTCGGCTATAGCCAGGGTTACCAGACCGGACCCGGCACGTACGGCACTGTTGGCGGACAGGGCTGCTGCTCCGGTCTTGCCGGTTGATCCGGCTATGATCAGGCAGTGGCCGAATTGGCCTTTATGGGCCTGGCGATCGCGCCGGTGAAGCATGGGACGTATAATCTCGTCATTTATGAAGTCATATCCGCTGGCGCTCTCCATTAGTCGGGGCGGAATCCCGATGTCGGCAACGATCAGCCTGCCGGTATGCTCGGCACCGGGGTACAGGACGTGTCCCAGCTTGGCAAAGGCAAACGTGACGGTGGTGGAGGCGCGTACTGCATCTCCAAGTACCCGGCCGGTTGTCCCGTGGATACCCGAGGCGATGTCAACGGAAACAACCGGTCGACCTGAAGCATTGATCAGTTCAATCGCTTCCTGATACACGCCGGAGATATCGCTTCTCAAGCCGGTTCCCAACAGTGCGTCCACAAGGCAATCAGCCTTGCAGATATCCTCCCGGAGCAGGGTGGGCAGCTCTCCCTGGCGGGGACAATACTGGACCATGTCCCGGGGCAGTTTTTCCAGATTAATGGCGGCATCGCCGCTGATCAGGTCCTGTTCGGCCAAGACGTACACCCTGATATCCCACGCTCTCAGGCTGAGCAGGCGGGCAATGACATAGCCGTCGCCTCCGTTGTTGCCTTTGCCGGCAATCACCACAGCACGTCCCGAAGTGCCGTAGTGCGCAATGATCTCGTTGACACAGCACTGTCCGGCGTTTTCCATCAAATTCAGGCCGGAGATGCCAAACTCGTCAATGGCGCGTTTGTCGATCTCCTGCATGGTATGTGCGGTAACAACTTTCATATGGTCTCCAGAACAACCATGGCAATTGCATTGCCACCATCATGTGACATCGACAGAAAGATGCTGCCCAATCCTTGTGAAGCGAAGATATCAGCGGCTCGACCAGTCAGCAGCAGTTCCGGTTTGCCCAGGTCGTTGTGCGTGATTTCCATGTCCCTCCAGGAGATGCCGTCCCGCAAACCGGTCCCCAGGGCCTTCAATAACGCTTCCTTGGCAGCAAAACGGGCAGCATAGCAGGAGGCGCTGTTTTTTCTGCCTGAACAGAGCGTCCGTTCCTGCTCGGTGAAGAGCCGCTGCAGCAGGGCCGTGTTATTCTGGTCGATGAAACGCTGGAAGCGCTCTATGGCGACAATATCGGTGCCGATGCCTGCAATCATGAGTATTTGATCAACTCCACCATGTCTTTGACAGCGCGATTGAGGCCTACCAGCATGGCGCGTGCGATGATCGAATGACCAATGTTGTATTCCTCGATGCCGCCAATGGCAGCCAGGGCCTTGATGTTGACGTAATTCAGCCCGTGCCCGGCATTGACACCCAGGGCGACCTTGCGGGCCAGCTTGATGGCGGTATCGATTGCCTCCAGCTCACGCTCCTGGTCCTTCCAGTTAGTTGCCTCCGCGTAGGCGCCGGTGTGAATCTCAATATAGTCTGCCCCGGTTTTGTTGGCGGACTTGATCTGCTCCTGATTCGGATCAACGAACAGGCTGACGATGATGCCGCCGTCCCGCAGCCTCTTGACGGCATCAGTTATCGATTTGAGGTTGATAATGACATCCAGGCCCCCCTCGGTGGTCAATTCCTGGCGTTTTTCTGGCACCAGGGTAACCTGCTCCGGTTTAACCTTCAGGGCGATCCTGACCATTTCCTGGGTAGCGGCCATCTCCAGGTTGAGCTTGGTCTTTACCGTCCGCCGCAATATTTCCAGGTCACGATCCTGGATATGACGACGGTCTTCCCGCAGGTGGATGGTGATCCCTTCGGCGCCGGCCAGCTCCCCCAAGGCAGCGGCCGTGACCGGATCCGGCTCAATACCGCCGCGCGCCTGGCGCACGGTGGCAATGTGATCAACGTTGAGGCCCAGTTTAGCCATTATTTCTCTCCGATATGTTTCTTCACCAGATCACAGATCTCATTGGCCCAGGTGGTGATCTCGTATTTGTCCTGCCCTTCAATCATAACACGCAGCAGCGGTTCCGTCCCGGAGTATCGGATCAATACACGTCCTTCGTTACCCAGTTTATCCTCTACTTCGCGAACCTTGGCTGCAATCTTCGGGATGGTCAGGATATCCTTTCTTTCACGGACCCTTGTGTTAACAAGAACCTGCGGCAACGCAATCATGATTTGAGCCAGTTCGGACAGCGGTTTTTGCTCCCTCCGCATGACAGCCAGCAGCTGCAGGGCTGAAAGGATGCCATCGCCGGTTGTGCTGGAATCGAGGAAGATCATGTGACCGGATTGCTCTCCCCCCAGGTTGAAGCCCCCTTTGCGCATCTCCTCAACAACATAACGATCGCCTACAGCGGTTTTAATGATCTTTCCGCCGGCCTTGCGGAGCGCTATATCCAGGCCCATATTGCTCATGACCGTGGCAACCAGGGTCTTCTTCTTCAGCGTCTTGCGCTTGAGCATGTCGATGGCGCAAATGGCCATGATGTGGTCTCCGTCTACCTCCTTGCCGAACTCGTCGCACACAATCACGCGGTCGGCGTCTCCATCCAGGGCGATGCCGATGTCTGCCCGATGCTGCTTGACCGCTTCGCTGATGACCTCGGGATGGGTCGAGCCGCACTCCGCATTGATATTGGTGCCGTTGGGTTTCACGCCCAGGGCGATCACCTCGGCCCCCAGTTCCTCGAAGACCGCCGGTGCGACCTTGTAGGCAGCTCCATTGGCGCAGTCCAGTACGATCTTCAGGCCGGACAGGTCCATTTCCTGGGGGAAGGTGTTCTTGAGGAAAACGATGTAACGGCCGGCGGCATCATCGATGCGGAAGGCTTTGCCCACCTCGGTGGCGGTCGGTCGCAGGGTATCGATCTTTTTGGACTCAATCAGCTGTTCAATCTTCAACTCGATTTCGTCAGGCAGCTTGAAGCCGTCGGCGGAGAAAAACTTGATGCCGTTATCCTGAAAGGCGTTATGAGAGGCGGAGATGACCACCCCGGCGTCTGCCCGCATGGATGAGGTGATATTTGCGATACCCGGGGTAGGCAAAGGGCCGACGATCAAGACATCAACCCCCATGGAACAGATCCCGGCCACCAGGGCGTTTTCCAGCATATAACCGGACAAACGGGTGTCCTTGCCGATCACGATGCGATGGCGGCGCTTGCTGGAGCCCTTGAATATATAGGCGGCCGCGCGACCGAGCTGCATGGCCATCTCGATCGTCATGGGATATACATTGGCAACACCACGCACTCCATCGGTGCCGAACAGTTTTTTCATACATCCTCCTGAAAATTGAAGCTCAGGCCTGACGCTTTATGCCCAAAGCCTTCTTAAGTGTTCTGCGCAATTCCCCGTACTCCATGTCATAGGAGATTTTGGCGTCATGGACGAGTGAAATCTTGCCGGTTTCTTCGGAAACCACCACGACATAGCTGTCTGAAAGCTCTGAAAGCCCGAGAGCCGCACGATGCCGGGTTCCGAAACTCTTGGCGATGTCGGGGTTCTGCGAGAGTGGCAGCAGACAGCCGGCTTTGGTGAGCTTTCCGTTTTCAATGATTACGGCACCATCGTGGATCGGAGAGTAGGGCAGAAAGATCGAATTGAGCAGTTCACTGGTCACCTTGGCATCGATCTGGGTGCCGACGTTGATGATGTGATCGAGCGGAATATGCCGGACAAGCACGATCAGGGCCCCGATCTGTTTTTCAGCCATTTCCCGGAGCGCCTTGAGTAGCTCTTCAACGGTTTCAACGTCTCCTTCGATTTCTGTTGTTGACGATGTGCGTTTGCCGAGCGCCAGCAGGGTTCGACGCAGGTCGGTCTGAAAAATAACGGCCAGAATAACCGGTGTGGAAGCTGTCAGGATGTCCAGGATGTGAATCAGTGAAGGTATATTGATTAAGCGGGCAAACAATGACAGCAAGGTGAGAAGTGACATGATCCCCAGCAGGCGCATGGCCACATCACGTCTGATAACGTGGGCACAGGCAACTACCAATACAGTCATCAGAAGTGTATCCGACATCCCTGTCAGAGCCGCTGGAATAGTCATGGGGGGGTCCCGTTTGGTTACGTTTACATGCTACCAGTTGTGATCGCGTGTGCCATGTCGGCAACATCGCGCATTTCATGTACATCATGAACCCGCAGGATGGCGGCACCGTTGGCAACTGCCAGGGCGACGGTGGCGGCTGTCCCGGGGAGGCGCTGGTCTATCTCACGGTTGAGGATCCTGCCGATAAACGATTTTCGGGATGTCCCTGTCAGGATCGGCAAGCCGAGGCTCGTAAATTCACGCAATCGGCGCAGGATTTCCAGATTCTGGCCGGCACCCTTGGCGAATCCGATGCCGGGGTCGACAGCCAAGCGTTCCCGGCAGATTCCGGCCTCTTCGGCCAGGGTGACAGAGTGCCGCAATGACTGCACAATCTCGCCGATCAGGTCGGCATAGGCAGTATTGCTCTGCATTTCTTGCGGAGTGCCGCGGGTGTGCATGAGCACGACGCCGGCGCCTGATAGGGCGGCAACTGCGGCCATCTGCCGGTCAAAGGTAAAGCCGCTGATATCGTTGATGATCTCGGCACCGGCTGCAACAGCTGCAGAGGCGACGCTGCTTTTCCAGGTGTCGATCGAGAGCGCACAGCGGATTTTTCCAACAAGGCCGGATATAACCGGAACTACCCGGTTTATTTCATCTTCTGCTGTTACTGGCGGAGCGCCGGGACGGGTGCTCTCACCACCGATATCGATGATATCTGCTCCCTCTTCGGCCATCTCAAATGCGCGATCAATAGCGCGTTGCGGGTCAACATAATGATTGCCGTCAGAGAATGAGTCGGGTGTAACATTGAGGATGCCCATAATCAGAGGCCGTTTCAGCGACAGGTCCCGCTGAGCGGTTTTCCATGATTGTGGGGTGTGGACAGCGTGAGATAGAATCTGTGCAAGTTCAGCTGCCAGGGCAGGGAGTCCAAACGGTTGCGGAGCCAGCTTGTTGGACAGCTTGAGCAGCTGTTTGTCGGTGCCGATCAGGATGACGTCGGTGTGGTCGATGCTGCAAGCCACGGTACCCCGGGCGACGGCGGCGTCGCCGCCCAGAGCAAGCATTTCCTGCTTGAGGATGTTGGCCTGGCGACATTGCAGTTCGTGCAGCTTTACGCAGCGGGTCAGCATTTTGGTTGCCATCATGCCGATGCCCGCGGGGTCAACGCTGATACAGCGCAGTTCCCGTTCCGCATCCTGCGGGCTGGCGATGTGAAGCACTCTCGCCTGGAAACTGCTCATACTTATGCCTGAAGGTCGGTGTGTTGCGCTGCAGGTGCCTCAGCATCCGCCTGTTCCTGGTGAACATGGCCATAGATCGGTGTGCCGGCGGCGATGATTTCATCAACCTCGGCGCCGGTCAGGTTTTCTTTCTCGATCAGGCACACGGACAGGTTGTGCAGATTCTTGATGTTTTCCAAGAGGATGGAATGAGCCTTGGCATAGCTCTCGTCGACGATGCGTCTGATCTCGGTGTCGATTTCAACTGCGGTGGCTTCGCTGTAGTTCTTGTGGGTAGACATTTCGCGCCCCAGGAAGATCTGCTCATCCTTCTTTCCGAAGGAAAGGGGACCCAGTTTGTCGCTCATACCCCATTCGCAGACCATCTTGCGGGCCATTTCGGTGGCCTGTTCAATGTCGTTGCCGGCTCCGGTGGTAAAGGAATTGAATATGATATCTTCGGCAGCGCGCCCTCCCATTAAAACGGCAATACGGGCCAGGAGTGCTTCGCGGGAATAGCTGTGCTTGTCCTCGATAGGCAATTGCATGGTGACACCCAGGGCGCGACCGCGAGGGATAATGGAGACCTTGTGGATCGGGTCGGTGCCGGGGATCGTTCTGGCAACCAGGGTGTGGCCGGCTTCATGATAGGCGGTGCTCTTTTTCTCCTCGTCGGAGATGACCATGCTGCGCCGTTCAACGCCCATCAGGACCTTGTCTTTGGCATCGTCAAAATCTATGGACTCCACAACGGTTTTATCCACGCGTGCCGCCAGCAGGGCGGCCTCGTTGACTACGTTGGCCAGGTCGGCACCAGAGAAGCCGGGAGTCCCACGGGCGATTACCGCCAGATCGACATCGGGTGAAAGCGGCACCTTCTTGGCATGGACCTTGAGGATCATCTCGCGACCCTTGACATCCGGACGGGGCACAACCACCTGGCGGTCAAAGCGTCCGGGACGGAGCAGGGCCGGGTCGAGCACATCGGGGCGGTTGGTGGCGGCAATCAGGATGACGCCCTCGTTGGATTCAAATCCGTCCATCTCCACCAGCAGCTGGTTAAGGGTCTGCTCGCGCTCGTCATGTCCCCCCCCCAGGCCGGCTCCACGGTGACGTCCGACGGCATCGATCTCATCAATGAAGATGATGCAGGGTGCACTTTTTTTGCCCTGCAGAAACAGATCGCGCACCCGGCTGGCGCCGACGCCCACGAACATTTCAACGAAATCGGAACCGGAGATGGAAAAGAACGGCACACCGGCTTCACCGGCAATGGCGCGGGCCAGCAGGGTTTTGCCGGTACCGGGAGGGCCCATCAATAGCACCCCTTTCGGTATTCTGCCGCCCAGTTTGGTGAACTTTTTGGGATCCTTGAGGAACGAAATGATCTCGTTCAGTTCTTCCTTGGCCTCTTCAATTCCGGCAACATCTTCAAAGGTGATTTTGACCTGATTCTCAGTCAGGAGTTTGGCCCGGCTTTTGCCGAATGACATGGCTTTGCCGCCGCCCACCTGCATCTGACGCATGAAGAAGATCCAGACGCCCACCAGCAGAATCAAGGGGAACCAGGAGATGAAGATTGAGAACCAGGAGAACTTCTCTTCATCCGGCTTGGCCTGTATGGCTACTTTCTTGTCCAGGAGCATCTGGGTCAGATCGGCATCCGAGTTCGGTTTGTAGGTGCGGAAATCTTTCCCGTCCTTGCCTTCGTACTTGCCGAATACGTCGTTCCCCTGAATGGTGACGGCAGTGATCTTGCCCGCCTCCACCTGGGAGATGAAGTCGCTGTATGAGATTTTGTCAGCCGTTGGTTTCGGCTTGTTGAACATGTTGAACAGCAGGATCATCATCAGGCTGATGACCAGCCAGAGCGAAAGATTCTTGTAAAACTGATTCACGGATACCCCCGGCGATGTGTTCGATTTGTGCCCTTGAAAATTTTACATAACTACCATATTGGAGGCGGAGATACAAGTCAATTGACGGTTGCCGCGTTACTCCTCTCGCGAAAACACAATCTTTATGACGCGTGATGAACTGCTGTCAAGGCGGGCGTGGTGCGACATCCGCAGGCCACACACCCAGATCAGCACTTCTTTGCTGAATACGAGCGGAGTCCGGCTGCGCTGTGACAGGGGAATCTTGCTGTCTATAAAGATGTCCTTGAGTTTTTTTGTTCCGGTCATGCCGAGCGGCTGGATCCGGTCTCCGGGGAGGAAGGTGCGGAGCTGCCAGGGAAAGGGGGCTTTGTCGAGATCAAAATAGGCGCTGTCAGGGCAGGGTATGTCAAGCTGTGCCGTAGCTGTTGACGGTTCAATTGTCAGCCGGGCGATTCCGGGGAGTCGATAGGTACCGGGACCCGGAATTAGAACTTCGTCTGGCAGAGGCTGGTTTTCCTCCCCGCTTCTGAATACAAGCGCATCGTACTCTTTTAAGATAACGATACCCTGGGGCAGGCTGATCTGGGCATTGGGGCGTTCCGAACCAGCCATCCGGCGGATGTCAGCTACGTGGCGGTAGCTGATCTGTTTCAGGCTGTTGTGCAGCCGTGATAACAACAGGCGGATGATGCGGCGCTGCAGGGCCAGTGGCTCGGACAGCAGAAGCCGGATGCTGCAGGAGCTGCCGTGCACTGTTGCGTGGCTGATCCGTTCGGCAGCCTGGGTCGCCAGGTCATCAAGCAGGTCGTTTTCGGCGGAAAGTACGTCGGCTGTGGTCGAGAGGCTAGCGCGGACAGAGGGGTTGTACTGTTCCAGCAGTGGCAGCAGTTCATGACGTATGCGGTTGCGCAGGAAGGTCCGGTCGAGGTTCGAGTCGTCTTCACGCCAGCTGAGTTCGCGACCAACCAGGTGGGCCTCTATCTCGGCCCGGGTGAAACTCAGCAGGGGGCGGACGTAGCCGCGACCATTGCGATAGGGCATCCCGGCCAGTCCGGTCATGCCCGAGCCGCGCAGCAGGCGCATCAGAACGGTTTCAGCCTGGTCATCGGCATGGTGTGCCAGGACAACGGCGGTTGCCTGCCAGGTGGTCAGAAGCTCATCAAAGAAGGCGATGCGTACACGTCGTCCAGCATCTTCAAGATTGAGATGGTTTGAGACGGCTGATGCCTTGACATCGACACGGCGCGATACAAAAGGGATCCCGTACTGTTCGGCCAGCCCCCGGCAGAATTCTACATCGGCATCGGATTCGGCACCACGCAGACAATGGTTGAGATGGGCCGCAATCAGCCGCAGTGGCATTTCCGGCAGGCACACGAGCAGGTCGAGCAGTGCTGTGGAGTCAGCACCGCCGGAAAGGCCGATAATCAGTGTATCGCCCGGCCTGAAGAGCTGCTGTTCGCGAACTATGCCGGCAACGCGGGCTGGTAGATCGGAAGGATGTATCACTTTTTGTCGATCAGAACGATGATGTCGGGGATGATCTGCTGCATGGCATCCTGCAGGGAGTGGAGCAGGATCTTCTCGGTATCCTCTTTTGAGGCGGCCAGCGGCACTGTCCTGTCGTCGCGGGAGGCGACGGAAAAGGTCTTGGCCTTTATGCCGTTCCTGAACACACTTACGTTGAATTTAAGCTCATGCCGTGTATCCGTACTGACGACGCCTTTATTGAGGTTAAAGGCCATGTCGATGTCGGAGATTATGATGCCGTGAACGGCCCCGACAGGCAGTGCGGGGGCTGAGGAGACGGTATAGCCGGCCTGTTTCAGCTCAAACAGCAGCGCCTCCGAGATCCATTCTGGCAGGCTGCGGTCGGAAAGCAGATCAGCCTGGTGTACCCCGTACACATTGTTGAGCGAGCCGATGATCCATGCTCCTGCAACGTTTTTTGCAGCGGGTTTTGATTCGATACGGGCAATGGCTATTTCGCCCGTGTGTCTGACCAGTGACGTGTTCTGCCGAGCATAGTTGAGTCCGATTTTCTGGTCGACTGCGGCGCATCCGCTGAGACCGGTCAGGGTGACCAGGCATGCCAGCAGGAACGCGGCCGGGGTGGTTCTGTTTGTATGCATGACGGTTACCTCGTAGAGATCACGGTGTGAAACGAATTTCAGGCGAACAGCCTCATTTCGACTGGAACATCACATTGAGAACGGAGCTGAACAGGCTGAACAGCAGGGCCGCTACAAAGGCGGCACCAAATCCGGTTACATGAAAACCATCCACCAGCGAGGCCGCCAGATAGAACATCACCCCGTTGATTACCAGTGTGAACAGGCCCAGGGTCAGGATTGTTACCGGCAGGGTGAACAGCAGCACGATCGGTCTCAGAAAGGCGTTCAGCAGGCCGAGAACCAGTGTTGCCACCAGCAGGTCGCGGAAGTGATCGATCTGGATCCCCGGCACCAGTTTCATGACGAAAAAAAGTGCGAATGAGTTGAGTACCCACGTAAGTATCAGTCGTGTCATAGCATGGTCCGGCCGTTACAGCCAGCGCTTCCTCCTGAAATAGATGATCATTGCGATAGCCAATGCCAGCATGAATCCCCACAGCAGGAAGTACCCGTTGCGCCACTCCAGTTCCGGCAGATGCTTGAAATTCATGCCGTACACCCCCACCAGAAAGGTCAGCGGCATGAAGATGGTGCCGATCACGGTCAGGAATTTCATGATTTCATTGGTACGGTTGCTGATGCTGGAGAGATACAGGTCAAACATGCCTGAAAGCAGATCACGATAGGTTTCCACGGTATCAATGACCTGGACGGTGTGGTCGTAGACATCGCGGAAATAGACCCGGGTGGCGTCGCTCAAGAGCTCGGAATCGCCCCGTTCCAGGAAAGAAACCGCCTCCCTGAGTGGCCAGACCGCTTTGCGGAGAAAGATGATCTCTTTCTTGATACCGTTGATCATATGCAGGGTGCTGCGGTCCGGCAGCGCAGTCAGCTGTTCCTCAAGATTGACGATCCGCTCCCCCAGATCCTCCAGCACGCTGAAATAGCTGTCAACAATGGCGTCGATCAGGGCGTAGGCCAGATAATCGGCTCCCATGCCCCTGATCTTGCCCTTGCCGTTGCGAATCCGCTCCCGCACGGTATCGAAGACATCCCCCTGGATCCCCTCCTGAAAGGTGAACAGGTGACCGGGACCGAGGATGATGCTGAGTTGTTCGGAGGAGAATTCACCTCCCCCGGTAGGCCGCAGCATACGCAGGACAATAAACAGGTAACGGTCGTAGTCCTCAATCTTGGGGCGTTGCACGGTATTGACGATATCTTCGAGCACCAGTGGATGCAGGTCGAATTGCTCCCCCAGATGGCGGATGATATCGACGTTGTGGACCCCTTCCACATTCACCCAGGTGATGCCGGAACGCTCCAGGTGCGGCAGGCAGTCATCGACCGTTGCAAATCTCTGCTCTTCAACGGTTTCCTGGCTGTATCCGATCAATTCAATAGAGACGGCATCAGCAGGGATCTCGCCGATGTGAACCAGACTGCCCGGAGGCAGACCGGCCTTGATGGAACGTTTTTTGAGAAACCTGCGGCCGCCGTGCATCTCAGATACCCAGGATGTCGGCCATGCGCAGCAGGTCTTCATTCAGCTTTTTCTGGCCGCCATTGGCGACCATTTCCAGGAGTGTTGTGGTCAGGGATGAGGCCGACAGGCCGACCATGACCCCCTTTGTGCCGTTCAGCAGCAGTTCGACCGATTTGCGGCCGAAACGGCTGCCCAGCAGCCGGTCAAAAACCGAAGGTGCGCCGCCGCGCTGATAATGTCCCAGCACGGTAACCCGCGTTTCAAAACCGACTGAATCCTTGATGCCGTCAGCAATCGACTGTGCATTGCCGGCCCCTTCAGCCATGATGATCAAGGCATTGGTGCGCCCCTCCTCATACCGTCGACGCAGTTGCAGGCACATCTCCGACAGGTCGAATTCTACCTCCGGTACGATGGCAAATTCGGCACCAGTAGCAATGGCGGAGGTGGATGCCAGGTAGCCGGAATTGCGCCCCATGACTTCAACGATGAAGGCGCGGTCATGGGAACTGGCGGTGTCCTTGATGCAGTCTACGGCGTAGATGATGTTGTTGAGGGCCGTATCCACACCTAGGGCCATATCGGTGTAGGGTATGTCGTTGTCGATGCTGGCAGGTATGCCGATCACCGGGAAACCCATCTTGTCAAGCGCCAGGGCGCCGTTCAGTGATCCGTCGCCGCCGATCACGATCAGCCCTTCAACCCGCTCTTTCATCAAATTGTCCAGGGCTTTCTGTCTGCCCTCCTCAGTCCGGAATTCCAGGGAGCGGGCCGATTGCAGAAACGTACCGCCCCGTTGGAGCACGCCGGAGACCGCCCTGGTATCCAGCACTTGGTAATCGTTTTTCAACAGGCCGGCATACCCTTTGTGGTAACCGATCATCTCAACATCATTGGCAACAGCGGTGCGGGCCGCTGCGCGGATAGCTGCGTTCATGCCGGAACAGTCACCGCCGCTGGTCAGGATTGCAAGTCGTTTCATGATTCACCTCGTACTGTGCGTGGTAGGTTGCGTGAATATATCGTGCAGCGCTTTCAGGCGGAAATCGAATATTTTTCTCAGTCGAGGCGCCACAATCAAGCGGTTCACCAACCCGGCCAGCTGGTCGTGGAACAGCAGGTAGTGGACCAGGTCCCGCACCTCAACGCCTCCGTCCACCTCGCGGAAAAAATGCTGATGGTGCCAGAAACGATACGGTCCAAAACGCTGTTCGTCAACAAAGAAATCGGGCCTGGAAACATGGGTGATCTCGGTAGTCCAGGACATGCTGATACCCATGAGCGGACGTATCTTGTAGGTGAAAATTTGACCGGCGTAGGTCGTTGTCTGCGGGGGCGAGGTGATGCGGAAATCCATCGCGGGCGGCGTGATTCTGGCCAGGTTGCCGGGATCTGAGAAAAACGCCCAGGCCGTTTCTATGGATGTAGGGAGTTGCTGTATGCGTTCGAAAACGAATGGTTTCATGTTGTCTGGTCAGGGTGTGAACGGTACAGCCTGAAGGCCATGAAACTGCCGAGCAGAAACATGGGCAGGCTCAACAGCTGTCCCATTGAAAAAAAGGCAATCAGTAATCCGAGATGGTCGTCGGGCTGGCGGAAAAATTCCACGATGAAGCGGAACAGGCCATAGCCGGCGACAAACGTCCAACCGGCCACTCCGGTAGCAGTGGACCTGCGGGATATTGTCCGGACAATAAAAAACAGCAGCAGACCCTCAAGAAAGGCTTCGTACAGTTGCGACGGGTGGCGCGGCAGCTGACCGCCGCCGGGAAATACAATGCCCCAGGGTACATCGGTTTGCCGGCCGTATAGTTCGCCGTTAATAAAGTTACCGATCCGGCCCAGACCCAGCCCAACCGGAGCACACAGTGCCGCCATGTCGATCAGCGTAAAAAAAGGTATCTGTTTGCGACGGGCGTAGATCACAAAGGCGCAGATGACACCCAGGAAGCCGCCGTGAAAGGACATGCCCCCTTCCCAGACGGCGAAGATCTGCAGTGGGTGCGACAGGTAGAAGGGTAGTTTGTAGAACAGGATATAACCGAGTCGCCCCCCCAGGACGACACCCATGGCACCGAAAAATACCAGGTCAGCTACATCGTCGGGTGTAAGCGGCAACTGTTTGCGACGGGTTTCGGAACGGAGGATCAGGTAGGTGGCAACGAATGCCAGAACGTACATCAGCCCGTACCAGCGAAACTGGAGCGGGCCGATGCTGAGAAAAACCGGGTCGATGTGCGGGAATTGCATAGTGTCTCGTGCTGGCTAAACGCCGCAGCCGCAATTGCGGGTACAGGCACCGACCCTCATATGCAGGGCCTTGATGTATGTTGCTTCGGTTGCAGCCTGGATTTCTGCCTGAACATGTGGCTGCACGGCCGAGTCAAGGGAGAGGATTACCATGGCCTCACCCTTTTTCTCGCGGCGTCCCAGGTTCATCGAGCCGATGTTGATCTCATGCTGGCCCATGATGGTGCCGATCTTGCCGATCATGCCGGGTCGGTCGTTATAATTGAGCAGCAGCATATGTTCTTCCGGGGCAAAGTCCATGGTGTAGTCACGCAGCTTGACGATGCGCGGTGCGCCCTCAAAGAGCGTACCCGAGACCAGGCGGCGCTTGCCGCCCCCTTCGATGATCAGGGTGATGACATTGGAGAAGGCGTCGGACTGGGTGGATTTGGTCTCCTCCACTACAATACCCATCTGCTCGGCAATCAGCGTGGCATTGACCATGTTAACATCCTGGTCGACCATGCGGTTCAGCAGGGCTGACAGGCCGCAGACGGTCAGGGGCGAACAGTCATAGTGGGCGATGCTGCCGGCATAGGCGAAGATGAGTTTTTCAGGATTGCCGTCCACCAGCTGTACACCGAAGTCGCACATAACGCTCATCAGGTTCAGGAACGGTCGCATCTGGTCCATCAGGGCCATATCGAAACGCGGAATATTGACGGCGTTCTCCAGGGGCTGGTCGTCCAGGTAGTTGATAATCTCTTTGGATACGTCGATGGCCACATTGACCTGGGCCTCGAAGGTGTTGGCACCCAGGTGCGGCGTCACCACCATGTTTTTGTGGCCGATGAGCTGCTTGAGGACGTCTGTCGCCGGTGGCTCCACGCTCCACACATCAAAGGCCGCACCGATTACCTTGCCGGAGTTGAGGTTGTCCAGCATGGCCTGCTCCTCGATGATACCGCCCCTGGCAACATTCAGCACGATCACGCCGGTCTTCATCAGACCGAATTCACGGGGGCCGATCATCCCTTTGGTCTCTTCATTGAGCGGGGTGTGGACCGTGATGATATCGCAATGCTTGTAGATCTCGTCGTGGGATACCAGCTTGACACCCAGGTCGTGGGCGCGCTTAACGCCGATGTAGGGGTCGCAGGCCAGAACCTCGCATTCGAAGGCCTTCAGCCGTGAAACCACGCGGCCTCCGACCTTGCCGATACCAATGACGCCGGCGGTCTTGCCTTTCAGTTCGTGTCCGGTAAAGGGGGCCCGCTTCCATTCGCCGTTTTTCAGGCTGTTGTTGGCGATGGTAACATTGCGGCAAAAGGAGAGCAGCAGTGCCATAGTGTGCTCGGCTGCGCTGTTGGTGTTGCCGAAGGGGGCGTTGACTACGATCACCCCTTTGGAGCTGGCGTAGTCAACATCCACATTGTCGATGCCGACGCCGGCCCGGGCAATCATCTTGAGGCGTGTGCCGGCATCCAGAAGCGCTTTGTCAACGGTCGTACCGCTGCGGGTAATGATGACATCATATTCGCCAATGACTTCCAGTAGTTGTTCCTTGCTCAGTCCCAGCTTGACATCCAGCTGGATGCGCGGTTCCTGGGTCAGCAGGGCAAGCCCTTCTGCCGATACTTCATCTGTGACAATAATCTTCATTGCTGCTCCTTGGTCGGTATTGTTTTGATTCATTAAAGGACTTCGTTGTCTGCAGGAAATGAACAGGAATAATAGCCCTGCACGTAAAAAAATGCAAGCACGGCAGACATAATTAGTGGTATACAGTCCGTCATGCAACCTTTTAATATTGTACTCATTGAACCCGAAATCCCGCCAAATACCGGCAATATTGCCCGGCTGTGCGCAGCCACAGGCACACGTCTGCATCTGGTCGGCAAGCTTGGATTCTCCACTGATGACCGTTACCTGAAACGTGCCGGTCTGGACTACTGGGAATTTGTTGATATCCGTTACTGGCAGGACCTTGATGAATTGAAAGCTGCTGTTCCGGACGGTCGCTTTTTTTATCTCAGCACCAAGGTCGCCCGTACCTACCTGGAAGCTTGTTTTACTCCCGGAGATTTTATCGTCTTCGGCAAAGAGACCAAGGGGCTGCCGGAGGAGCTGCTGCAGGCCAACCCTGATACCTCCATCACCATCCCCATGCCGGCCAATGCTGTGCGCAGCCTCAACCTGTCGACCTCGGCCGGAATAGTGCTGTACGAGGCGCTGCGTCAGGTCGGGGCGCTGGGGTAACTCTTTGATTGAGAGGTATTGAATTAACGTGCACCCCTATCTGACCGCAGACATCCCCGGCACCGGCGGCGTTATCAAGGAATCCCCTGATGATTTTATTGTCAGCGAGATCCCGGCCTACGAACCGTGCGGCTCGGGAGAACACCTCTATCTGACGATTGAAAAACGGGGAATTACAACGCTGGAAGCGATCCGCAGGATTGCCCGGGCATTGAAGGTCACCGAGCGCGATATCGGCTATGCCGGCATGAAGGATGCGGTCGGGATTACCCGTCAGACGCTCTCGGTGCAGCGTGTTTCAGCGGAAGAAGCACTGGCGTTGTCACTGGACGGTATCCGGGTCGTTTCTGCTGACCGTCACAGCAATAAACTCAAGCTCGGTCATCTTAAAGGCAACCATTTCCGGATCGTTGTTCGAGATGTGGCAGCCGAGGCGGCCACGACAGCTGCAGCCGTATTGCGGGTCCTGCAGCAGCGCGGTGTGCCCAATTATTTTGGCTATCAGCGTTACGGTGCCCTGGGCAATTCGCACCTGATCGGCGCTGCCATGCTGCGACACGACTGGCAGGGTGCCGTCAATCATATGATGGGTGAACCGGATACGGTACGTGACCCTGCCTGGCGGTCGGCAGTCGTTTCTTTTCAACAAGGTGACCTGGCAGCGGCACTGGAACAGATGCCGCGTCATTGCCGCAGTGAACGTGATGTGCTGCAGCGACTGGTGGCAAAGCCTGACTCTTGGGAAAAGGCTTTCTCCGCCATTCATCCCCGGCTGAAAAAACTGTACCTGTCGGCCTACCAGTCCTATCTATTTGACAAGGTTGTGGCGTTACGCCTTGAGATCATAGATCAGGTCATGGAAGGGGATTTGGCCTGGAAACATCTGAATGGCGCCTGTTTTCTGGTGGAGCATGCAGAGGATGAAGCGCCGCGGGCGGCCGCCTTCGAGATTTCCGCCAGTGGTCCGATGTTCGGCAGCCGGATGAAACCGCCGGGTGGTGTGGTTCTGGCACTGGAACAACGGATCTTGGCCGATGAGGGTATCCGGGGTGGCGATTTTGATCTGGGGAGCGGTTTGTGCATGGAAGGGGAACGACGGCCGCTGCGGGTACCTTTGGGAGCTGCAACCTGTCAGGTGGAAGACGACCAGCTGCAGTTGGAATTTAGTCTTCCAAAGGGGAGTTATGCGACCTCGGTGCTGCGGGAGGTAACCAAGTCATTCTGAAAAGGCGGATGAACGCTACAGTATACCCTGGGATCCTTTCATAACAGTTTCCAGTGCAGATAAATTTGATTCTATCAGCTGTAGGGAATGTAAGTCGGATTCAGCTTCTTCACAGCAGTCCATGGTAGGGAACTTGCTGACATTGAATTTTTTGCTGCTGTAATTCACCACGCGCACGATAGTCAGCAGAAAGTCATCGGTGTCTGAATGCGCAGAGTGATGATTCGCAACAATGTTCCGGTAGATATCGGGAATATTCCAGTATTCCATGATGCGGTCCCCGAACTCTACATGCATATCAGAGAAAACCCCATGCAGGGCCTCGCGTTCAAGCCTGATACCGTAGACCTTGAATTTGCTGATACGCTCCATGGCCTTGAGCAGATACAGTTTGCCGATATCGTGCAGTAGCCCTGCCATATAGGCGTGATCGGCAAAGCGCTGGTGGTTGGTTTTTAAGGCAATGGTCCGGCAGCCGAGCGCACAGGCATGTGAATGCAGCCACAGATCCTGCATGATTTCATTCACTACCGGGGTGTCGGATGTGTGCAGAGAGGCGTGGGATGCAGCAATTGCAATATTGGCTATTTGTTGGGTTCCCAGTCGTATGGCCGAATTTTCAATGGTTTCGCACTTGATCAGTCCCATGTATGAAGGTGAATTGGATATCCTGAGAACCTGGGCTGATAAGGCCGCATCTTCCTTTATGGTTCTGATGACGTCAAAATAATTAATGTCCTGATCTGCCAGCAGCTGCAGCAGTTCCAGGGCAACAGGATTAAAGACCGGCAAATCGATTGGTTGTCTGGAGAGAACGTTATGTAGGTGACTATACATAGTCAATATCGTTTCCTTTCAGGTGGCTGGATGTTTCTGGTTAACCGGGATCAGGTTGAATATCCAATAGCATCATTAAGACTAAATCGCTTCCATTTGTCGCGATCGTTGGACAATAGCACCAAAATGATCATAGTAGAAAGCAGTATATCAAAGAAAAAGCATTTGTCATGTCTTAAAATAAAATCTATTAATAATGCGGGAGTGGAACCGGATGGAGAAGGTTGTTATTCAGGAAGGGTACTACTGTCAGCAGGCGCAGAAAAAGCCGGTATAAGCCGGCTTTTTCTGCGCTGGTTCTGATGTGATCGGTGCGGCTATTTGCGAACGAAATCATCCTTGGCAAAGGAATATTCAAAGTGCATATGGTCGGTGTAGGTCCCGTTCAGGATGGCGACAACGTCTTCGGTAAAGACCAGCTCTTCATCGGTGGGGATGACATACACCTTGACCGGCGAGTCATCGGTGGTGATCAGTGTTTCGCGCTTGCGGGTCATAGCGCCGCTGTTGCGGGCTTTGTCCAGGTGGATGCCGATGTGTTCCAGTCCTTCGATGGCCTTTTCGCGAATCAGTGCGCCCATCTCTCCCACGCCGGCGGTGAAAACGACAGCATCCAGTCGGCCTACGGCGGCCATGAAGGCGCCGATGTACTTCTTCAACCGGTACGACTCGATATCCAGCGACAACTGGCAGCGCTTGTCACCGGCGATGGCGTTTTCGATCACGTCGCGGCGGTCGGTAAAGCGGCCGGTAACACCCATGACACCGCTTTTCTTGTTGAGGATGCTGTCGATCTCCTTGGCGGAAAGGTTCTCCTTCTGCATCATGAAGGCCGGAATGGCCGGATCGATATCGCCGCAGCGGGTACCCATGACAGCGCCTTCCAGCGGGGTCAGGCCCATGGTTGTATCCACCGAAATACCATTCTTAATGGCGCAGTGGGACACACCGTTTCCGATGTGCATGGTGACGATGTTGCACTCGGAAGCCTTCTTGCCCAGCAGTGCCGCAGCCCGCTTGGAAACGTACAGGTGCGAGGTGCCATGGAAACCGTAGCGACGGACTTGATATTTTTCGTACCACTCATAGGGCAGGGGATAGATATAGGCCTTTTCCGGCATGGTCTGGTGGAATGCGGTATCAAAGATAGCCACGTGCGGAATGGTCGGCATGAGCGCCTGGGCGGCCTCGATCCCCTCAATGTTGGGCGGGTTGTGCAAGGGTGCCAGGTGCTGGACCTCTTTAACAGCGTCGAGCACATTCTCGTCGATCATCACCGAACAGGTGAATTTTTCGCCGCCATGTACTACCCGGTGGCCAACGGCTGAAATTTCATCGACGCTTTTCAGTACGCCGTGAACCGGATCGGTAACGGTCTTGATAAGTAGATCAATTGCGGCCTGATGATTGGCGCAATCCTGTTCATGGTGGTAGGTCTCGCGACCGGGGACTTCATGCATGATAAAGGAATCGCCGATAATAACACGTTCAACCATTCCCTTGGCTACAACCTCTTTTTTATCCCAGTCAAATAGCTGGTATTTTACCGAAGAACTGCCACAGTTGAGTGCCATTATGATCATGGTTGCCTCCCTTGAATAAACAGAGATTTATTTATAATATCAATAAAAAATCAACAGACTGGCTAAAATAAATAGCTGAAATAAAACTGTTTTTGATATATACATTAGTATATCTCTGATTTCAACACATTTTGTCGGATTGCCGGTAAAGCGGGGGCATATTCTTTGCTGGACATTTTGAAAAGGGCTATGGTAAATTCTCAACATTCCCATGTGGAAGACCAATCTTAGAAGGAGGAAAAACCGTGTCCCATTCCATTACCGACGATTGCACAAACTGTGCAGCATGTGAGGATTCCTGTCCTGTCAACGCTATCAGCGAGCAGGGTAGCAAGCGTGTAATTGACGCCGATACCTGCATCGACTGCGGCGCTTGCGTGGATACCTGTCCCGTAAATGCTATCCATGCCTAATTAACCGGTCTTACCGGCTTAAGCATTGATGCACATCAAGCAACGTAAAAAGGCCCGTGGTGACACGGGCCTTTTTACGTCTTAAAATCCAGGAATACATTTTTGCTCAGATTCTAGGGATGAACCTTGATTCCACCCTTGATGTTCAGCCTGCTGCCGGTTCCACCGACATTCAGTTTGCCCTTGATCGCAGAATATCCGCTTGCTGTTGCATAATAGGTATCAAAACCGCCATACAGCGAGATGATCTTCCCCCCACTGAATGTGACGGGCCCCTCGTCGAAGGTAACTCCTCGGATCTTGATCGTATCCGTGGAGGAGGCATTGGTGTAGGCAGCAGCAAGCGTATCGTAACGGTTACCGGAGTTTATCTTTGCCATGTAGGCATAGGGAAATGTTGCCGTAACTGCCGTATCAGCGGTGATATTTGCAACTCCGCAGTCTCCTGTCCCCGTGCAAGCGCCGCTCCAGGTGGCCACGGTCGAGTTGGTGTCCGGGAACTGTGAGAGCGTGATACTGGTGCCGGCTGTCAGGTCGGCTTGGCAGGTACCGGAGGACTGGGTCGCCGGATTATTGCCGGTGTTGGAACAGGTAATGGCACCTGAACCGCCGGCCACGATACCGCCACCCTTGGTGGCATGGTCGCTCACAACGGTCACAGTCAGGCGGTAGGTCGCCGGTGCCGTCACGGTCAGGGAAAGCAGCACCTGTGCGGTCTGGTTGATCCCGACGCCGCTGATGGTCAGGGTCTCGGTGTAGGGAGTAGCGCTGACAGCCAGACCGGAGGTGTTGGCGCTGATGTTGACGGTTAGAGGGCCGATGCCGGATGCGGGTGTCGTGGTCAACCAGCTCGATCCCTGGGCCTTGGCAATGCTCCAGTTGAGGGTGCTGCCGCCGCTGTTGCTGATGGCAAGCGTGTCGCTGCCGATGGAATTGGTAGCAAGAGTAAAGGAGATACTGCCCTTGTTAACGGCGATCACCGGATACAGAATCTTGAAGCCATCCCCAAGTACGGACAGGAAACCGTGATTGGCCGTATGGCCACCGGCAACGGTGGAGCTGCCGACGATCCCCGGCTGACCGATAACCCCCAGATTTTCATAGTTGATGGAGGAGGAAATACCGCCTCCGGCCGAGAAGGTTGAGGCCTCCTGTGTGTAGGCCGCCAGGGCCGGGGTGGCTGGCAGCGACAGGGCTGCCAGCAGGGTCAGTGTTGCGATTGCTGGTGCTCGTTTCATGGTGTTACCTCCTTGATAGTGCAGAGACGTGATTAATTATATTTTTGATTACTGCTCCCAGCCACCTGTAGCAGTGTCAAGATCATCAATAAAACTTAGTCCGGCAGGTAGCAACAATGAATCGTTATAAAATGCCAGACGAGTATTTCGCGTGTTACCACTATATGTCCCACTTGCTGAAACAAAAATTGCCGTGCTAACCCTTGCCGCCGGGATGGAAAGCGTAATACAGGTATTTCCATATGTGCCAGAGCTCCAGCTATTTGCCCCATTCAAGGTTACACTGGCGTATTCCCCCCAACTATTATATGCAGAGTAGAAAAAACAGGGTGTCCAGTCAATCGCTGCCCCGGTTGTATTATTGATCCGGAAAAGTGCCGTTACAAACTTTCCATTCGTTGAGGAATAAGATTGCCATTCATCATTCATAATCATCGCATTTTTTTTTGCATACCCTTTTTGGGTGAAAAGGGTTCGTAACACCTCCTTGTCCGAGGACATTTGAGAAGCAAGGCCATTATTATCCGACCACGTTTGTGGAGTAACACCACCAAATAATGATGGATCGCCATTCCCATTAGTCGCATTCATCGCCCAACCGAGAGCTTGTACGTAAGTTGAAAAAGTTGCCCATCTATAAGTTGCAGTGGAAGACGGTACCCAGCTAGCATTGATACCATCAGTACCAATTACTTTCCCCGCGTTACCTGTTTGCACAGGTAATATGTTGTTGGTTGCTGAGGCTTGAGTAGTAGCACCGGTGCCGCCGTTGGCAATTGCCACGGTACCGGTAACATTGGCGGCATTACCGGAAATATTACCCGAAACATCGCTGCCGGGGATGGTAGCCGAAGCGGTCATAGGCGCAGTATCATTCCCTTTGATATAGCCGCTGAGGGTTGTTATGCCGGTGCCTCCAACAGTGACCGAAAGGGGACCGCTGATATTGGCACTGGTAACGCTTCCGCTGGCAAGCTGAGAGTTGTTGATGGCGCCGTCGGCTATTTTGCTTGTGGTGACCGCCTTGTCCTGCATCTGTGCCGTGCCGACGGCCGCCACTCCCGGTATAGTGCCGACGTTTGCTATCTTGACAACGGCGCCGATCTCCCGGATCGACACCCAGGCGTTGGCGCCGTCATAGGCGAGCGCGGTGATGGTGCCGGTGGTGGCGGAGACGCCGACAGAGGTGCCGAAGGCCAGCTTGGTGGTCTGATTGCCGATCACGGCCCATTGGTACAGGCCGTCCGTGATGATCGTGGTAGGGGTGCTGCCCATGGGGTGCTGGTGGGTAACAGTGGGTGTATTCGGGTCCACCCGCCATATGCTGTTGTCGCCGCTGCTGGCCACCCAGAGACTGGCGTAGCGCGGGTCATAGACCAGGGAGACCGGTGCTGTTCCAACGGGATAGGTGCCGACCTTTGCGCCGGTGGCGGTGGTGATTTTGGTTATGCTGTTGCCGCCCTTGTTGGCGGACCAGATAGATGTGCCGTCAAAGGCCAGGGCCACGGGATTGGCGCTTGCCCCGATGAAGATTGCGCTGCCCACGGTGGCGCCGGTGGCCGGATTGACCCGGACAAGGCTGTTGCTGGCGCTGGCGGCAACCCAGATACTGGTGCCGTCCCAGGCAAGGGCCGAAGGACCAAACGCGCCGATGTCGTAAGTGGCAGTGGCACCGGTTGCGGCGGTTATCCGGGTGACCGTGCTGCCGTCTCCCAGGTTTCCGCTGTTGGCTACCCAGACGTAAGTGCCGTCAAAGGCCAGGGCCGCCGGGTTGATGCCGACCGTAACGGGGTTCCCCACCAGCCCCCCCGTGGCCGGATTCACCCGCTGCACTGTCCCGGCTGTGGTGCCGTCGCCCGCCAGGGCGACCCACAGGTAGGCCCCGTCATACACCATGGCACTGGGGGCGGTCCCCACCTGAGTTGGCCAGCCGGTGGGGGTGCCGATGGCCTGATCCCAGCGTTGCAGGGCAATCTGCTGGGTGGTCGGCCGGGGCGGCTGGGTCGGGTCGGTGTAGCGGCTGTCCAGGGAAGTCAGGGTTTGGCCGCTGACACTGGTCGCGTTGTCCGCAATGGTGGCACGTTGCGCATATGGCACGCTGGAGAGCGGCTGCAGCGCCATCTCCGCATCAGCACCCACCTTGATGCCCAGGTAGTAGGGCACATCGAAGGGGGCGGTGATCGGGGTCTGGGAACCGAGTTGGATACTGTAGATACCGTTGGCCGGGGTGACGCTCCGCGTCTCCTGCCAGAGCGGGTTGCCGCGTGACGGGGTGGAGGAGTAGAGCGCAAAGCGGACGCTGGTGGCAGTTGACACCGGCGCACCGGCCGTGTCCTTCAGATACCCCTGGTAGTTGATCGTCTGGGGTACTCCGGCGAAGGCCAGGGCGGCGAGGGTCACAAAAGCTGTTGTCCAGGTGATGATGCTTTTTTTCATGTACGTCTCCAGTAAGGTAGGTCAATTACGGGTGAACTGCGCCGTTGTTTTTTTCAAGCATCCGTTCCTGTTGTTCCAGGTGATCTTTCAGTGCATTCTTCTCATGGATTTTCCTGAAATGTATCTGTCTCATGCAACGTTATAAGCAGACAGTGTTGTTGCAGGTTCCGCTCATGCATTGATTGGCTGAAGTACAGGCGCTTCCTGAGCTAAGCTTGGCAGAGCATACGTTGCCGTTGCAGTAAAAACCACTGGCACACTCAGGATCTGTGCTGCATGAGTTGCCGCATTCTGAACCGCTTGCGCAGAAGTAGGGAGCACAGGAAACGGTCCCGCCTGGTGTGATTGAGCCCAACCCGTTGCAGGTACTGGCCAGTGTAAGTGTGCTGCCGGAGCAGCTTTGCTCCGACGAAACAGTACCATTAGGATACATGGAGCATGCCCCGGCGCCATTACAGAGACCCGTCGTGCCGCAGGAGATCTGGGGCTGGCTATTACATTCGTTGCCCGGGTCGGTTCCGACTGGAACGTTGGAGCAGGTTCCCATCTGTCCCGACAGGTTGCATGCCTGGCAGGTGCCGCTGCAGGCGCTGTTGCAGCAGACGCCGTCTGCGCAGAATCCGCTGGTACACTGGAGGTTTGAGGAGCAGGCCAATCCTTGGGGATTAAGGCAGGCCCCGCCTTGGCAGGTTTGCCCGGCGCCACAGGCAGTACCGCACTTGCCACAATTGGCGGAGCTGGCAGAAAGGTTGGTTTCACAGCCGGTGCCCGCGTTGCCGTCGCAGTCGGCAAAACCGGTGTTGCATGCGGTTATTGTGCAACTGCTGTTGTTGCAGCCGGGGATGCCATTAGCTACAGCGGGGCACAAATTTCCACAGCCACCGCAATTCTGGGGGTCATTGGTAATGAGGGTGTCGCAGGCGCCGGAGGTGAGGCAACTGGCAAATCCAATGCTGCATAGCAGCAGAGTCGCTCCGTTGCTGCAGACAACCTGGCCATTGCTTACAGGTGGGTAACTGATGCCTTCATCTACTACTCCGTTGCAGTTGTTATCCATTCCATCACAGACCTCAACGGAGGGGCCCTGCTCACCAACGCAGGGACTATATGCACTCCCATCTGTAGTACAATTTTGGGTCCCTGCATGACAGGCGCCGATGTTTTGAGTGCCTGGAGGGCCAGAGTAGCAGGCAACTGACGTGCCTGGTTCGCAGAAGCGTGGCGTGCAGCCGTTGTCATTTTTACCGTCGCAGTCTTCATCGAAGAGGTTGTAGCAGATCTCCTGGGAAGGGATGATTTCCCCGGTACAAGGACCGAACGAGCTGCCGTCGCTGGCGCAGGTACGGGTTCCGGATTTGCATACCCCAACATTGAGAGTGCCGGAGGAACCCGTATAACACGTGATCATGTCACCCGGATTGCAGCCGGCGCGGAAGGCATAGATGCTGCCGGTCAGGGCTGTTCGGGGTGTCATTTCATTGTCGGGCGGAATAGTGATGCCCAGGTAATAACGGGCATCAGACGGGATATTCAGCGGAGCAACTGCTCCGAGCTCGACACTGTAAATGCCTTTGTCCACCTTCACATTCTGGTTTTCGCTCCAGAGCGGGGTTGTGCCGCCTGCGGTGCTGTACAGGGCAAAGCCCATCGGTTTGGCTGCAGCCGTCACCGGTGCACCGCTGCCGTCCTTCAAATACCCCTGGTAGCTGATGGTCCGCGGTGGTGCGGCTAAGGCCGGGGTGAGGCCGATGAACAGCAGTATAGTTGCTATAACCGAAAAGCATATTCTCATTTGCATGCAGTCCTCCGTGATAGTTTTGTATTCATGCTATTGGCAGGCACTCCAGCCGCCATTCGGGGAGCATGTCCCAACAGGAACAGCAACGGGAGGTTTGCATGTCCTGGTGCCCAGAGAACCATCTTCCTTGAGGCATGGCTCGGGTCCAAAACTACCGTTATCCACCATGCCATCGCAGTCATTGTCGCACCCGTCGCAGACCTCGAACGACCAGGTACAGCTGCCGCACACCCCGCCCTCATCCGCGATGCCGTTACAGTTGTCGTCCTGCCCGTTGCAGACCTCGGTTGTTGCGCAGTGGAGAGGATTTCCGCATTTCAGGAACCCTTCGTCGATCTGTCCATTGCAATTATTATCAACATTGTCACATATGGTGCCTTCGCCCGGATCGATGCAGAGCCAATACGCGGGGTCGGTCGATTGCGGTGGTGTCACACAAGGCAGCAATGCCAGATTGAATGATGGTCCGGAGGCAAGATAGCTGGCCATGCATGAATCGTAGCCCGTTTTATTTCCCCAACTGCAGCAGGTCTTGCCATAATTGCAAAAATGTACCCCCTCATCGATCTGGTTGTTGCAGTTGTTATCTATGTGGTCGCAAATTTCAGGCGCATCGGGATTAATGGTCTTGTCGTTATCGTTGCAGTCGCCTGCCCGGGATACATATCCCACTTTTGAGGTGACGCATTCGCTGATGGGGGTCGCCGTATTGTCTCCATAACTATCACCATCCTTATCCGGCCACCATTGGAGACAGGCGCAGGTGACGGAGATATTCATGGCATTAATACCGTTCACATTGCCTGAGCCATTGCTTACCTGACAGGATTGAGTTGGTGGTTGAGCCTTGACGGTTACCGCATAACTGCCATTGTTGACGATAGCCTTGCTGAAGGTATAGGTCCCATTGGTGGAAACGGATAAGGGATCGGACCCGTTGTTCTGCAGCACGAGACCGGCCAGGCCCAAACCGCTGACGTTCACATTGATCTTGTAGGCGGTTGTGCAGACACCTGCGGAACAGGTGACATTTGGGGAGGTAAGTCCGGGCCAGGCAAAGCATGGGGAACCGCAGACGCCGCAACTGGTCATGCTGGTATTCAGATCGGTTTCGCAACCATCTGCCAGAGATCCGTTGCAGTTGCCCCACCCGGGTGAACAGGTGCTTATTGTACAGTCTGACCCGACACAGATTTCGGTCGCATTGGGAAATGTCTTTACCGTACCGCATTGCCATGCCCCGGACCTGTAGATCAGTACGCCGCCCTCCTGGCAGGCCATGCTGACCCCTTCGGCGACCCTGGCACGGAAGGTGTAGGGAGCATTGGTGAGTGCCTGGCGCGGCGTCATCTCCGGGTCGGGTGAAACTGCAATGCCCAGGTAGTACCGGGTGTCGAAGGGGAGGGTGATCGGCACGCTGGCGCCAAGCTCAACCTGATAGATCCCGTTATCCACCTTCACGTTCTGGTTCTCGCTCCAGAGTGGTGTCGAGCCAACTGCGCTGCTGTACAGGGCAAAACCCATTGGTTTGGCGGTCGCCGTCACCGGTGCGCCGCTGCCGGTGTCCTTCAGGTACCCCTGGTAGCTGATGGTTGTGGGGGCAGAGGCGAAGACCTCCTTTGCGCTGTATGCCAGCAGAACAATACCTAACCCTATCAACAACCCTTTGTAGTTCATGGTGTTCTCACTTTCTTTTGATGAAGGGGCAATGCACAATCCCGCTACATTCTACTGGCAGACACCTGCAATGCAGACCTCATTGTTGGTGGCCGGATTCCCGTCATCACAGGCCGTGCCGTCAGCCTTGTTGGGATTGGTGCATACACCGGTTGCAGGATTGCAGGCACCGGCATCATGGCACTGATCCTGGGCATTACAGGTAAGCGGGTTGCTGCCGGTGCATATCCCGGCTTGGCAGAAATCGGTTTGTGTGCAGGCATTGCCGTCGTTACAGGCCGTGCCGTTGGCTTTGACGGGATTGGAACATGACCCGGTTGCAGGGTTGCAGACACCGACATCATGGCACTGGTCCTGGGCCGTGCAGGTGACACCGGCACATAGATTGACACTTGTACAGGTGCCACCAACGCAACTCCCGCTCTGGCAGTCAGTCGGTGCAACACATGTCTTGCCATTCGGACATGTCGAGCAAGTCACGCCCCCGCAATCGACATCGGACTCGTTGCCGTTTTTAATCGCATCATTACAGGTTGGCGCGGCACAAATCCCGTTGCTGCAGTAGTTGCTCTGGCAGTCGCTATTGATGGAGCAGATTTTGCCGGTTGAACATTTGCTCGTGCAGGAACCACCGCAATCCACATCGGTTTCAGTGCCGTTTTTGACGGAATCAGAACAGCCTGGAGCCTGACAAACATTGCCGGTACATACGCCGCTTTGGCAGTCGAAGGCCGCAGTGCAGGTTTTTCCAGTTGGGCAGGTTGAGCAGGTACCGCCACCGCAATCCACGTCGGTCTCTTTGTTGTTCTTGACCCCGTCCAGGCAGGGATTGACGACACAGAAACTGTCCTGGCAGATCTGGCTGCTGCAGTCACGATTAGCGACGCAGTGGTTGCCGATGGTGCAGGGTCCGCATGCCGGGCCGCCGCAGTCCACGTCGGTTTCGGTGCCATTTCGATTAGCATCCATGCAGGTCGGCGCTACTGCACTGCAAATGCTATTCTCACAATTGAGATTTTCGCAATCTGCAGCGATCAGGCAGGCTTTGCCGGCGACACACGGGGCACAAGAGCCGCCGCAGTCTACATCGGTTTCGTTCAGATTCTTTGCCATATCTGCACAATTGGGCTGATTGCACCCGGTAATGGGGGCCGGTACAATTTCTCCAATACAGGCGCTGTAACCACTTCCATCCGGGAGGCAGGTCCGTATCCCCGGCAGGCAGATGCCGGTGCCCATGGTTCCGGGCGATCCGGTGTAACAATTAATCATATCACCGGGGTTACAGCCTGACTTGATTGAGTAGGGCACGCTGGCCAGCGGATGCAGAGGGGTCAGCTGTGGTTCGTCATTGACCGCCACACCCAGCCAGTAGCGGATATCGAAGGGCGCGCTGATCGGCGTCACCGAGCCCAGCTCGATGCTGTATATGCCCTGTTTGACCTCGACATTATTTTGGGTTTCGCTCCAGATCGGGTTGTTGCGCTGCGGATTGGAGGAGTAGAGCGAAAATGTCAGTTTTGTAGGGGTGTTTACCGGCACGTTGCCGGTGGTCTTGAGGTATCCCTGATAGCTGATGGTTTTTGGAACTCCGGCAAAAGCCAGAACCGAAATAGTTAGAGCGATTAACACCATTAACGACAGACGAAAGTATTTGTTATTCATTTGTTCCTCACGATCTTTTAATAAACTCCATTACTGACACTCATAATATAATTCTCTGCCGATGCGCCGCTGGGGCGGTACACTTTGATGTAATAGGTTGCCGGAGTCGTTGCGAGATAGTTGGTAGAAACAGCGGATGTAAGCAGAGTCGAACAGCTCGTCTGGTAGATATCGAAGCGGTATGCCGATCCCGGGTTTGTCGTGAAGCGCACATCAAATCTTGTGATGCCTGTTGCTGTAGCGGTGTACCAGTCGACATCGCCGTTCGGGACTATGTTTGCGAAGAAACTGCTGGACTGCCCTGTAGCCAGTGTGCCGAGATTAACACTGTTTGCGCATAGATCCCCCTGGCTGACCTGGTCGTAACTGTCCTCCTGGGCCTCACAGCCGGTGGAGTAGAGCCCGTCAACGTTGTACCATGTGGGTTCACAGGAGGATATTCCGCAGCCGGACGCGCCGCCGCAGGATGATACGGCGTGGGCAGTATTTGGACAGAGCGTGGAGAGTGGAAGGTCAGACGTATCTGTTAAGGTATTGCAGTTATTATCGATTCCGTCGCATACCTCTGTTGCACCGGGGTGGATGGCGGCGTTTGAATCGTTGCAGTCAGTTGAATACAGGGAGTCGTAGGGGGCTGCCGGTGCGCAGAGGCACTGGCTTGAAGTGGTGCCGTAGCCGTCGCGATCAACGTCCCGATAATAGATCGTGCAGCCTGATGCGCCCGGCTCATCAATCTGGGCGTTACAGTTGTCGTCAATTCCATTTGAGCAGATTTCGGTTCTGCCGGGATTGACCAGTGCATTGCTGTCATCGCAATCCGATGGTCCTGAATTCGATGCGGTATAGGGTACAACCGGTGCGCAGAGGCATTTTGTGTCTGTGGATATTCCGTAGCCATCCTGATCAGCGTCTTTACGATAGATAGTGCAACCGGTGGCATTTTCTTCGTCAGTCAGGCCGTTGCAGTTGTCGTCGATGGCGTTTCCACAGACCTCGGCTGCTGCTGGGAGTACTTCTCCGAGGCAGGCTCCAAAAACACCGGCTGAACAGGTTTTTAGTCCCGCTTTGCAGATGCCGACACCCTGCGTGCCTCCCGGACCGCTGTAACAGGGGGATGAGAAAGAATCAACCACCCCATTGCAGTCGTTATCCTTGTTGTCGCAGATTTCCGCAACCGGCACAACCTGACCGGTACAGCTGCCCCATTGACCGGCAGAACAGGTCTGCTGGCCCCCAACACAGGTGCCGACATTTAGGGTGCCCGGCGGTCCGGTGTAGCACTCCTGGGGAGAAACCTTGTTGTCGATCACGCCATCGCAGTCATTATCAAGGTTGTCGCACAACTCCTGTGCCGGAAGTATCTCGCCGGCACAGGTAGCCGAGAACCCGTCGCGGGTGGGAAGACAAAAACGGTTACCGGAGCGGCATTGTCCGGTTCCCATCAGAGCGATGTCGCCGGTGTAGCAATGCAGGAAGTCGCCGGGTGTGCACATCAGGCTCAGCCGTTCAGCGTTCGCTGCATTCACCGCATAGGGCACACTGGTCAGCGGAAGGCGCGGTGACTGTTCCGCGTCGGTCCCGACAGCGATTCCGAGCCAGTAGGGCGTGTCGAACGTGAGGGTAAACGTGTTGACACTTCCGAGCTGAACGCTGTAGATGCCGTTTTCAAGTGCAATAATTGTGTGGGTTTCTGTCCAGAGTGATTCTGCTGCAGACGGTGAGGAGTAGATGCTGAAGGTAATGTTGACCGGTCCAGTGGCAGGAACAGCCCCTGCTTTCAGGTAGCCCTGGTAGCTGATCGTGTGGGGTACCTCGGCGAAGGCAGCCACTGCACTGCACAACAACAGCACTACAACCAACCCCTTTAACAATCCCTTGCCGATCATGGCGCCCCCCCCGTTTTATCCTGATGAATGGCCTATTTAGTCGCCGGCTTCAGCAGCTCCTTCAATTTCTGATCAAAAGCGGCAAAGGGCTGGGCCCCCACAATCTTGACGCCATTCACGCTGTCCCCTTTCGACCTACCCACAACGAAACTGGGTGTGCCGGAGATTCCAGCCGATCCGGCCAGGTCGGCACTGGCCTTGACCTTTTCTGCGTTCCGGCCGCTCTCCAGGCAGGCGGAGAACTTGGCTACATCCAGGCCGACCTGCTGGGCGTAGCCGGGCAGCAGCTTGGCATCCAGCTTATCGCCGTTTGTTACCAGTTTTTCGCGCAGCTCCCAGTATTTGCCCTGTTCTCCGGCACAGTGGGCCGCCTCGGCTGCCTTGGGGGCGTTGGGGTGGAAGGGGAGCGGCAGATCTCGTACCACGAAGCGCAGTAGGCCGGTGTCGATGTACTGCCGCTTGATCTCCGGCAGGGTTTGGGACTCGAAGCGGCTGCAGAAGGGGCACTGGTAATCGGTAAACATCACTAGGGTCAGGGGGGCGTTGGCTTTGCCGAGGAACGGCACTCCGGCAACGGAGACCGTGGCCGGTTCGTCCGCTTTGGGTGCCTGGGGTGCTGGCTGGGCCTGCTGCTGCGGTTTTTGCAGCAGCAGTTTGATCTGGCGCAGCTCGTTGAGCATGGCATCGCCCTGCTCTTTGGTCATCGGTTCGGCACAAGCCAGGGTGGCGGATGTGCAGATGATAGCGGTGGTCAGGAAAAGATTTTTGTTACGTGTAAACATGATACCTCCGGTGGTGTTGGTGATACGTTGTGTCGATATGCATTCCGGTGATTGTCAGCCGAACTTCAAATCCAAGTCCGGTAATCGGTAGCAATGCGGTTAACAATAGTAAGTAATAAAACTGCTTGGTGGAGTTATTAACCCAATTCTGATGTTACGTCTGCTCATTACTGCGGAGTTATTGATCCCAGATAGTTTAGCAAAAGGAACTGATTCCCCCCGATATACTGAAGTTCCGCCGTTGCCCATTGCCCACCTATGAGAGCCCCCGCAGTCCCCGTTGTCGTGTTCGGCCCAGACGTATAGATTTGGTCGCCATTCGTCACTACAACCAATTTGGTACCATC
The DNA here is from genome assembly GCF_056821595.1 of Geobacter psychrophilus. Classification (NCBI taxonomy): domain Bacteria; kingdom Pseudomonadati; phylum Thermodesulfobacteriota; class Desulfuromonadia; order Geobacterales; family Geobacteraceae; genus Geobacter; species Geobacter psychrophilus. Next base: position 4,680,195 of record NZ_JBXDTU010000004.1, on the reverse strand, counting down.
GGAGGATGAAGCAACCGACAGCCAATTCCTGCTGCTTTCGTGAGGAGACCAGGTTATTCCGGAATCCACAGACGTATAGATTTGACCGCCCTGAACTACTGCAACCAGTTTTCTGCCGTCAGAAGATGAGGCTACGGAATACCAGACCCTGTTGTTTTCGCGAGGGGTCCAGGACAAGCCTGAATCCGTAGATGTGTATATTTGGCCATTCCACTCAACCGCAACCAGCTTGGTGCCGTCAGATGAGGAGGCTACGGAATTCCAATACCTACTGCTATCACGCGGAGTCCAGTTCGCGCCAGAATCAGTTGACGTATATATTTGGCCGCCAAACACCACTGCAACCAGTTTGCTGCCGTCAGAGGAGGAGGCAACAGCTTGCCAATTCCGATTGCTGTCTCGCGGGGTCCAGTTTAAGCCTGAATCCGTAGATGTATAAATCTGGCCGGCGGATACTACAGCGACCAATTTACTGCCGTCTGTTGAGGAAGCCACGGCCCTCCAGGACAGGCTGCTGTAGTTCGGGCTCCACGTCTGACCTGAATCTGTCGATGTATAGATTTGGCCGCCATATGTGACCGCGACCAGCTTAGCGCCATCGGCAGAAGAGGCTACTGACTGCCAGGTTCTGCTGCTATCGCGCGAGATCCAGGAAACACCTGAATCCGTAGATGTATAAATCAGTCCGCTATATTGCACTGCAACCAGTTTGCTGCCGTCTGAGGAAGATGCTACGTATGTCCAAGCTCTAGTGGTAGCGCGGGGGGACCAGACTGCGCCGAAAATATCAGGTATGTTGCCGGTGATAGATTGTCCGGCGTTCTGGGCGACCTTCCAGCCGCCTGTTCCGACACCCGATATGCGAACAGTGTCACCGATGGAAGGGGCTACAGGCAGCGTAATGGTAACCTGTCCCACATTATTAGCCAGATAACCCGTGTTTGAAGCTGCCTGCTGTGTTGTTCCACTAACATTCACCCAGTTAAGGCCGGGGCCTTGCGGTCCTGTTGGCCCTGCTGGCCCTGCTGGCCCTGCTGGCCCCTGTGAACCGGCTGCACCGGTGTCTCCCTTTGGTCCTTGCGGACCTGTCAGTACAACACCAGGAGCAAGCTTATCAGAGGTGATTGTTCCATCTGCAATCATCTGTCCGGTTATCATCGGGGTTGACCAGCCGAGTGCACCGCTGCCATTTGTGGACAGGAACTGGCCGCTGCTGCCGTCAGAGGCCGGCAGGGTCCAGATTGTATCGGTGGTGATAGCGTCAGGCGCCTTGAGGCCAACATGATTGGTGCCGTTGGCGGCCAGTTCTTTGAAGCGGACTTCACCGGTATTGCCGGTGACTGTTCCGTAGGGACCTATTTGCAGGGCATTCTGTGACGTCAACCCGGTCAGGGCAGTTATATCAGTATTGGAGCCGGAAGCGGCTCCTGCATCGACTGCGGGAGCCCATTGGGCGCCGTTCCACTTCAGGACCTGCCCCATGGCCGGCGCAGTAACCGCTACGGAGTTACCCTGAATCTTTACCACTGAAACGGCGCTCTGGGGGCCCGTTATGTCACCGGCGAGTGTGCCGGTAAAATTCAGCGCCGACGTCGCGGTTCCAGCATTGCCGGTGATGCTGCCGACGATCGGCTGGCTGAAGGTTTTCAGGCCCGTGAAAGTCTGGTCCGTGTTCAATAGGTCAACATTGGCGGACAGGTGAACGTCGGCCACGGTGCCGCTGAGCTTGGCGTCGGTGACGGCGCCGTCGGCCAGTTTGGCTGTTGTCACGCTGCTGTTGGCCAGCTTGGCGGTGGTGACATTGGCATCGACGATGGTGGTGGTGGTGATACTCGGGGTTGACCAGCCGAGTTCGCCGCTGCCGTTGGTGGCCAGGAACTGACCGCTGCTGCCGTCGGCAGCCGGCAGGGTCCAAATCGTGTCGGTTGTTATGGCATCCGGCGCCTTGAAGCCGGCATGGTTGGTGCCGTTGGCAGCCAACTCTTTAAAGCGAATTTCTCCGGTACTGCCCGAGACAACGTCGTAGGGGGCAACGATTATCTGGCCGGACGAAGTCAGTGAACCGGTCGCCAGGCTGCCGCTGACGATGGCGTTGCCGTTCACATGCAGGGGTGCGCCGGGGGTCATGGTGCCGATCCCCACGTTGCCGTTCAGGTAGTAGATGTTCCCGCCGAGCAGGGTCCAGGGCGAAATCAGGTCGGCCAGTTTGCGGACCACGCTGCCATCGGCGGTGAAGTGGATACCGTCCACCTTCAGGTCGCCCGCCACCCGGGCGGAGTCGTTGGCATTGGCTGCAGCGGGAAAACCGGTTAATACAAAGCTCAGTCCTGATACAGCAACCACATTGAAAAACTGCCGCATAGCTCTCATTATGCCCTCCCGTTTTTTATTCGCCCCCCCGGCGACGGAACGGGGGACAAAATCACTACCTAGGAAATTACCAAAGACACCACAAGATATGATGTCATAGAGCTGACTCTCCCATCCGTGCATTGAGCCGAGTCGAAGCACGCTTCACAAGTAACTTGGCGCCTCCTAATGGCAGGCACTACTATAAAAGGCATTATCCGTCTGCAGGTTAACTCTGGTGCCATTGCAGTTGGTCTGCCCTGTTTGGCAGGAGGTGACACAGGCACCGCTGCTGCATACTTGGCCGGAAGCACACACCTTAGCGCATGCCCCGCAGTTATAGATGTCTGTCTGCAGACTGGCGCAACTGCCATAACAGTTAGTCAGCCCGTATTGGCGCAGGTGCTGTTGCAGTTTTGTTGATCGCTGGGACAGGAACAGACCATCCCGCATTCCAAGAAACGTTGCAGCAAGATTTTTCCCGGTTTCAGGGAACTCAGGAGGTCGTGTGCGGTATCCGGAAATTGCCGGAAAATAGTGTAATCGTGCACATCAGGATAAATGATACGCTGTTCTAATGCAAGAGAAACAGGGGGCAAAGGGCAGGAAATATTGAACCTGGGAAAAGCAGTTTCAGGCGAAACCTCCGGGGTTTTGAAAACCTCGGAGGTTTGAAACAGTCAACTTGAACTCGATGTGGAATCTGCAGCCACATCACAAATGCGAGCAGGGTCGGGAATCAATTCCCCCCTCCCGTTTCTACTACTGCACCTTAATTCTGCTGATGTTCAATCTACCGTTCCTGACGATCAGCGTCCCCTTGACAGTCGAGTAGTCGCCGGTCCCCGGCTGCCCGAACGCGCTTCCCACGAAGCCTCCGTTCAGGGTGTAGATTACCCCGGCACGGTTAAATACGGGCGATTCGGTAAAGAGGATGTTGCGGGCCTCGATGGTGGCGCCCATCGTTGCAGCTGTATAGGCGTCGCTGATCATGCCGTAGGGGATGGCTGGAGCCGATGCAATCCGGGCGTTCAAGGCCGTGCCGAAGGTGGCGGTGACGCCCTTGTCGGCGCTCATGGTCACGTTGACCGGGTCGCCGCTGGTGCTGTCGGCGCCGCTCCAGGTGGTCAGGGTTGCCGTCCAGTTGGCGGTGGTGGAGAGGCTGACGACGGAATCCACATCAAACAGGGCACTGCAGGTGCCGCTGTTGCCGGTCATGCAGACGATACCCGAGGGGGTGCTGCTGATCGAGCTGCCGCCGCTGCCGCCAAAGGCGACGGTGAGGAAGCGGCTGATGATATCGGACGGGGCGCTGGCACCGGTCGAGATGTTGCCGGCCTCGTCCTTGGCCCAGACATAGAATGTCCTCGGACCGGTACCCAGGGAGACGACCTTGCCCGGATCGGGCGGAACCCAGCCCGGCCCCCAGGGGTCCGGAGCGGCCGGGACTTCGCTGATGTAATAGCCGGTCACGCCATGGGCATCGGTGGCGGTTAGCTGCGTGATCGGGATTGTCAGGGTCTTGTTGGTGCCAGGCAGGACGAAGATCAAACCTGAGGGGGCGACCGTATCCGCAGTGCGCAGGTTCCAGAAACCGCCGTGGTTGCTGTAGGTGGTGCCGGTGGAGAGGCCGATGGCCGATGACTGGCCGATGGTGCCGTTCAGGGTGTAGCCGCCGCTCACCTCCTGTCCGCCCTCGGAGATGACGTCGGAGACGATTGCGTAGCTGCCCGGTCCCTGGATCGCCAGAGCAGGGGAGGCGAGGCAGAGGGTGGTCAGTATGGTTGTAACCAGTTTCATGGGACGCCCTCCCTACTGGCCGAACAGGGCTTTTTCAAGCCTGTTCAATCTCAGTTTCATTGCGTCGTTATTTGCCTTCAGCGCATCGTTTTCCGCTTTCAGCCCTTTCACCGCTTCGATCAGCACCGCCGTCAGGTTGGCGTAGGCCACGCTCTTCATGCCCTTGTCGTCGGTAGCCACCAGTTCCGGGTACTCCTGCTCCAGTTCCTGGGCGATGACGCCGATCTTCCTCCCGCCTGCTTCGTCGGCCTTGAGGAGATAACTGACGCCGCGCAGGCGCTGCACTTTGTAGAGTGTATCTTCCAGCGGCAGAATGTCGGTTTTCAGGCGGAGGTCAGAGGTAAGGAGGTTGCCGTTGGCGGTGACCGTGCCGGCAATGGTCACATTACCGGTACTGGCAAGCGTCATAACGTCTTTTGTGGGACCTGTCCCTAAATCATTGAGTATCCGAAAATTAAGGTTTTGCGCAGCACCTGGACCACCACTGGTCCAGATGTTCCAAGTCTTCCAGTTGGGCAAACCGTTACTGACCTCCATGCTGAACTCTACGCCGTCGTTCCGTGCGATATGCAGGGTGCGATTTGGCGTGATTGTGCCGACTCCCAGATAGCCCGTCGAAGTTACATCCAGTCCGAAGTTGTTGGCATTGTAGATCCTCAGGTCTTGCCCGCCGCCTGACCAGAACAGGTGTGATTTAACGACGCCGTTTTCGTAGAAACGGATACCCGAATCCTGACCTGCTGCGTTTGTATCCAGATATATGAAGGAGTCGGGATAGCCGGCGCCTTTCACATGCAGCTTGGCTCCGGGGGTTGATGTCCCTATGCCAACATTACCGGCAGTCGTCAAGACAAGCGGGTTGGATAAGAAAGCCCCGTCAGACCCCCTCCATGCACTGATTATGAACGGGTCGTTGGTCCCGGTGGGCCCCATCTGCCAGGCATTATTGGTGTTGTTGTAGATGATGCCGTTGGTGGAGTTGCGGTTAAAGCCGATCTGGCCATTATAAGCGGTCAGGTCAAAATTGCTGGTGACTCTTCCTGTGCCGTTGACATCGAGGGTGAAACCGGGGGTGGCGGTGCCAATGCCGACTTTGCCTCCAGCCGCAACATCAATACCGGCATAGCCGGTCTCATTGTACAATTTCAGGTTTTTGTCGGCAGCACCCCAGTACAGATGGGACTTGACGGCACCGTTTTCATAAAAGCGGATGCCTGAGTCTTGTGCGGCGGCGGTGGTGTCGAGGAACATGAATGAGTTCGGGAAGTTGTTTCCTTTTAGGTGTAAGCCCGCTCCGGGTGTTGTTGTGCCGATCCCTAACGGGGCGGCGATCTTGGCACTTGTTATGGCACCGTCGGCCAGCTTTGCGGTGGTCACTGCGCCGTCGGCAATCTTGGTGTTCGTCACGGCATTGTCGGCAATCGCTGCGGTTGTTACCGCACTTGTTGCCATCTGCGTTGTGCCCACCGCACCGGCGGCAATACTGCCAGATCCAACCGCCATGGTGGGGGTGTTGCCGGCCGGGATGCGAGTAATTACCTTATTACCGCTGACCCAGACGTTGTTGCCGTCGAAGGCGATGGCATAGGAGGGCGGCACGTTATAGGAGCCAATCTGGGTGCCGTCGGTTCCCAGTCGGCTGACAATCCCGTTGATTGATGCCACCCAGATGTTGGCGCCGTCATAAGCGATGCCTAAATTATTATTCGTAAGAGCTGGCAGTGAAAACGATGTTACGATGCCACCGGCTCCCATGGTGATGGGAAATTTACTGACGGTATTCGAGGTGAGATGTGCCACCCAGATGTTGCTGCCGTCAAAGGCGAGCCCCTCTGGTGTGGAGTTTGGAAGGGTAATGCTGGCAGGCGTACCGGGGGTTCCGTCCTTGTTAAACTTGTATACCGCATTGCTTGATGAGGCGGATACCCACATACTGCTGCCGTCGAAGGCCAACCAGCGCGCTCCGGGCAGATTCGGGATGGTGGTTACCACGTTGCCGTCGTTGGCGTTAAGAACTGTGACTGAGTTTGAATAATAGTTTGCCACCCAGACCTGGCTGCCGTCAAAGGCAAGGCCGGCGGCCCCGTTACTGACGGTAATGTCCTTGATAAACGCCCCGTCGGCTGAGTTGAACATACGGACGTTGGTACCCCAGTCTGTTGTCCAGATGTGGATGCCATCGGACACCACGCCGTAGGCATGGGCTCCAACACTATATATGCCCAGCAGTTCGCCGTCGCTGGCCCGAAATTTGTGCAGTGTGCCGTCCCAATTGGTTGCCCAAATGTTGCTGCCGTCGAATGTTATACCCCACGAACTAGTTGAACCGCTTGAAAAGGTGGTTCCGGATTGGATCGGCTTGTCCCAGCGCTGGGCGGCGATGCGGGCGGCGGAGCTGGAATTGGTGAAGACCGCCGGGGCGTAGCGGTTGTCCAACTGGGACAGGGTCTGGCCGCTCAGGGTGGCGCTGCCGCTGACCGCATCCGCTACCCCGGCCCGGAAGGCGTAGCCGGTGCTGGAAAGCGGTTGCAGCGGCAATTCACCGCTGCCGTTGACATTAACCCCCAGCCTGTACGGCACGTCAAAGGGCGCGGTGATCGGTACCACCGAGCCGAGCTGTACGCTGAAGATGCCGTTTTTGACATCAACAGGGCTCAGCGTCTCGCGCCAGACCGGGTTGTTGCGGGTTGAATTGGCCGACGAGTACAGCGAGAAGGTCATGCTGACCGCATTGCTGTTGAGCGGAACATTGGTGCCGCTGTTGGTCACATACCCCTGGTAGTTGATGGTTTGGGGTACCCCGGCGAAGGCCAGGGCGGCCAGGATCAGGCTGATGGCGGTTGTCCAGATGATGGTTGTTTTCATGTGTGTCTCCTTCGGTGGTAATGGTGTCTTATATTGCGTTCAAGATGGTTTTGATTTCAGGCAAGACCTGCGAGGTTTTGAAAACCTCGCAGGTATCGGCAGAGCCTTACTGGCATAGACCGGTCGCTGGATTACACACCTGAAATATCGTGCAGCTTACCGGTGTTCCGGGGGTGCAGACTCCGGCGGCGCAGTGATCGCCCTGGGTGCAGAGGTTGCCGTCTTCACAGAGCGTACCGTCGGTTTTATTCGCCAATCCACAGATGTTGCCGACGCAGGTCCGTGTTCCACAGGCGGTGTCCGCTCCTGGGTGGTTGTATCCTTCAGGTACCCCTGATAGTTGATGGTCCGAGGTACCCCGGCGAAGGCCAGGGCGGCTAGGGTCAGAATGATAGCTGCTGTCCATAAAACGATGGTTTTCATTGTGTCTCCAGTATTTGAATAAGTTCGCATGTCACTGTTTCGATATGACCGGTTGGTGCCGGCACTCCAGGCGCAGTCAGATACCAAGGTACCACTGTACTGAAGATTCCGGATATGGTCGGCAGCCTGGTGCTTCTCTGCAACAAATTAAATTGTATTTATTAATTGAGACTGAGTTGGTCTTGTTGCAACATATCGTAAACAAAGAAAAAATAGTGACTGTTATAGTAAGTGATACACGGTTTGATTGCAACGGGAATTTTTTAGAGGTGCGTTAAGCTGCATGAGGGCAAACGAGGTGTCGCTGCTAGTGGGGTTGGTAGGAAGATATGTTCGGCAGAGGCCGTATTCAAAATAGCGGCAGACAAAAACGTCAGCTTGTTGGTAACCAGATCCCGGCGCCCATGGTCATGCCGACATCGCGGCATCCCAGGTAGTCGCTATGAATCCGCAGGCCGTTTTCGACGATGGACATGCCGACCTCGACCTTGTGGAAGGCTTCGTTGCGGCTGTGGTCGGCCACCAGCAGGACGGTGGATTTGATCTGCCGCAGCTTGAGATAGAGCTCGGAGATGTTTTTGAGATTTTCGGGGAAAAAATCCTCGATCGGATCGAGGACAATCAGCTTGCATTTGAAATACTCGCTGAACTGGTGCAGGTAGGTGTAGGTCTTGGTCATGCTGCCGGAAACGTCGATCAGTTGCGGGGATGTGCCGAAGCATTCGTCGAACAGCGAGATGTGGGTGAGGTTGTCCAGGTGCTCGTCGATACGCTCCGATAGATTCGGAATGCTGGTCCATTCCCTGACCAGTCGCTTGAAACGGCGATGGCTGTCTGCGTCTGTATCGCGGGCATTAATATACAAAACTTTGCCCGGCTGCAGGCAGGTGTAGCGATCGAGAAACGGCAGTCCGAAGGCGACCGACATGGCCAGTTGGGTCGCCAGAGTGGTTTTGCCGAAGAGTGAACTGGCCTGCAGGGAGACCAGGGCGTTGGCCGGGATCAGCTCCGCGATCAGGTAGTCCTCCGGCCGGGGCGTAATCAGTTCCAGATTCTGCCACTCTTTGATTCCCAACTTTTGGGCAAAGGGGTTTTCATCGATCTTCAGGTTGGCGGGTATGGTCATATGTTAAATCACCTCGAATAATTGTAAGGCAGGGGATCACATCAAATTATTTTCTGAACAGCCACATCACAAGCGAAAGCAGAGCAGAGATCAGCAGGCAGGTAGCCAGGGGGAAGTGGATGCTGAAGTTGTCGCGTTTGATGTTGATGTCGCCCGGCAGGCGGCCGAGCCAGGTGGGAAGTTTGGGTGAAAAACTGATGGCCAGGCCGGCCGCAACCAGGATCAGTCCCATGATGATCAGCGGGCGTCCCAGGCCGTTCATGCCGCTTTTACCTTGGGCTGGTAGCGCTCTTTTTCGCTGTAGATACAGCCGCAGTACTGCTGGCGGTACAGCCCCAGCTCCTTGGAGAGTCTGATGCCCTCCTGCCAGCCGGGGCGGAAGTCCTGGTAGTGGAAGGGAACACCGAACTCACGACCAATCTGTTCGCCCAGTTCCCGGATTTCGTCATGTCTCTGGTAGCGGCTGTAGAGCAACGAGGCGGTATAGGCTTCGAATCCTCCTTCGGCGGCAGCCTGGGCAGTGGCCCGCAGGCGCGAGGCGTAGCAATAGCTGCAGCGACCATCCGGCGCGGCGGCTACGTTGACCAGAAAGCCTTCCAGGTCGTAATCGTCCTGCATGATCAGCGGCATGGCCTCCAGCTCGGACATCTGGATGACCGCATCGCGGCGGAGAATATACTCCTGGTAGGGGTGGATGTTATGGTTATAGAAAAAGCCGGTCACGTCGTGACCGGCAGTTCGCAGTGTTCGCAAGGGATAGAGGGCACAGGGGCCGCAACAGGTATGAAGCAGGATGCGCATTACAGATTCTCCAGCAGATGCCCCATCTTGTCGCGCTTGGTCTTGAGATATCCTTTGTTGCTCTTTGTGGCGACCGCTTCGATGGAGACCCGCTCGACGACGTCGATGCCGTAGCCCTGCAGGCCGATCAGTTTCTTGGGGTTGTTGGTCATCAGGCGCATCTTGCGGATGCCCAGGGATACGAGCATCTGGGCACCGATGCCGTAGTCGCGCAAATCGGCCTTGAAGCCCAGTTCCAGATTGGCTTCGACGGTGTCACGCCCCCGGTCCTGCAGTTCATAGGCCTTGAGCTTGTTGATCAGGCCGATGCCGCGCCCTTCCTGACGCATGTACAGAATCACGCCTCTGCCTTCCTTGTCGATCATCTCCATGGCGCTGTGCAGCTGTTCACCGCAGTCACAGCGCAGGCTGCCCAGCACGTCGCCGGTCAAGCATTCGGAATGGACCCGAACCAGCACGGGGTCTCCCGTGTTGACGTCTCCCTTGACCAGCGCCAGGTGATCCAGTCGGTCCACGTCATTTTCGAAGGCAATCGCCCGCCAGTCGCCACCGAAGCGCGAGGGGAGCTGGGCATCGGCCACAACCCGCACCAGGATCTCGTTCTTGAGGCGGTAGGCCACCAGGTCGGCAATGGTGCAGATCTTGATGCCGTGCTCTTTTGCGAATTTCTTCAATTCGGGCATGCGCGCCATGGTGCCGTCGTCGTTCATGATCTCGCAGATCACGCCGGCCGGCTTGAGGCCTGCCAGGCGTGCCAGGTCCACCGAGCCTTCGGTCTGTCCGGTGCGCACCAGAACACCACCCGGCTTGGCCCTGAGCGGGAAGATATGGCCGGGGCTGACTAGGTCTTTTGCCGAGGCACCTTCAGCCACTGCGGTAACGATGGTATGGGCGCGGTCGGCGGCCGAGATGCCGGTGGTGACGCCGTGCTTGGCTTCAATGGAAACAGTGAACGCGGTTTCAAAGGGCGAGGTGTTGTCGCGCACCATTGGCCGCAATCCCAACTGATCGCACTTCTCGGCTGTCAGGGTCAGGCAGATCAGACCACGGCCGTATTTGGCCATGAAGTTGATATTCTCCGGGGTGGCCGCTTCGGCTGCCAGGGTCAGGTCGCCCTCGTTTTCGCGGTCCTCATCATCCACCAGTATAACCATCTTCCCCTGGCGGATATCCTCAATTGCTGCTGCTATGGTCGCTACGGACATGTTGTTCCTTTCGTCCTACAAAAATCCATTCTCTGCCAGTGTCTTCATGCTCAGGCCGCCACCCGGCTTCCATGGTGCGGTCAGTCGTTCCACATATTTGCCGATGATGTCGGTCTCGATGTTGACCGCTTCACCGATTTTCAGGTTGGACAGGGTCGTTGCTGTCTGGGTGAGCGGGATGATGTTGACGGAAAAACCGCTCGCTGTGACCGTGTTGACCGTCAGGCTGATGCCGTTAATTGCCACCGAGCCCTTGGTTATCAGGTAGCGGGCATGTTCAGGCGCCAGGCTGAATTCGAGGACGCGGTTGCCCGAGGTCTCACTGGTGCGGGCCAGCTTGCCGATGCAGTCGATATGGCCGGTGACAATGTGTCCACCCATTCTGTCGCCCAACCGCAGGGCACGCTCAAGGTTGACGCTCTGTCCGCTCCGCAGCCCCCCGATGGTGGTGCTTGTCAGCGTCTCCGGAGAGACATCAAAGGTCAGTGCCGCCTCCCGTTTTGCGGTCACCGTCAGGCAGGCGCCGTTGACGGCCACCGAATCGCCGATGGCGATCTCTGTTAACGGAAGAGTTGTGGCCACGGTCAAAACCGCTGCCGCGCCTCGTCGTTCACAGCCGTTTACCCTTCCGATGGATTCGATCAGGCCGGTGAACATGAGGTCTCCGGACGGGCGTGGATGATGAAGTCCACTCCACTGCGTTTCACGTCGGTAAAAACCAGCCGGATGGCCTGCTCCATGCAGGTGATATCCTGCAGGGTGAACGGTGCAAAGCCGTTGTTGCCGATGATTTTCGGGGCTACGAAGAACGCAAGTTCATCGATCAGGCCGTGCTGCAGCATGTCGCCCGCCAGGCGACTGCCCCCTTCGAGCAGGATGGTTTGCACACCCAGAGCCCCCAGTTTCGGTAGCAGGTCTTTCATGGAGACGCGGCCGTCATATTCTTCGCAGACCACGATGGTGGCGCCCTGTTTGAGATAGCGGGCATGGACGCGCGGATTGCTTTCCGTGGTGGCGATGATGGTTTTGGACGAATGCAGACCTTTCAGTACGTTGACACTCTCGGGGGTTCGCAGTCGGGTGTCCACAATTACCCGCAACGGGTTTTTTCCCTGCACATGACGTACCGTCAGCTGGGGGTTGTCGGCGATAATCGTATCGACACCTACCATGACCGCATCCATACGGGCGCGCATCCGGTGAACATATTTCCGGGATTCCTCGCAGCTGATCCAGCGTGATTCCCCGGTGATGGTGGCGATGTTGCCGTCCAGGGTCATGGCGCACTTGTAGGTAACATAGGGCAAACCGGTTGTGACATGTTTGATGAACGGCAGGTTAATCGTGCGACACTCTTCCTCCAACACTCCGCAGGCAGTCTCGATGCCGGCCCGTTTAAGCGCCGCCAGTCCGCCGCCGCTGACCAGCGGGTTGGGGTCGCTCATGCCGACAACAACACGTCTGACACCCGCTTTGATGAGCGCTTCGCTGCAGGGGGGGGTCTTGCCGGTGTGGCAGCACGGTTCCAGGGTTACATACACATCGGCACCGCGGGCGTCAGCACCGGCCATTTCCAGAGCGTGGATCTCGGCGTGCGGTCCGCCTGCCTTCCTGTGCCAGCCTTCCCCGATAACATCACCGTTTTTTATAATGACACAGCCGACGGCCGGGTTGGGTGACGTCTTGCCTGCACCCTTGCGGGCCAGGGTCAGGGCGCGTTTCATGTATCTGGCGTCAGTGGTTGTCATGGAAGTCCTTTGTCAGGGGTATTGGCCATGGAAAAGAAGAGAACGGGTAGTTCAGCCAGCTTAACGCAGCTTGCCCTGTGAACCTTGCCCATGATTTCCTGTCCCTGTTTTTAAAAGATCCTGCAGCTCCTGCATGAATTCTCCAATATCGCGGAACGAGCGGTAGACCGAGGCAAAGCGGACGTAGGCCACTTCATCCATACCGTGCAGTTCCTTCATGATCCATTCGCCGATGGCGGTGGTCGATATTTCTTTATCCGTCGATTCCTGCAGGCGCGCTTCCAGGCGATCGACCATATGTTCGATGTCCTCAACCGGGATGGGTCGTTTTTCGCAGGCCTTCTTGATGCCGGAGATGATTTTCATACGGTCGAACGGTTCGCGGCGGCCGTCCTTTTTGCAGACCTGCGGCAGCATCTCTTCCACCCGTTCATGGGTGGTAAAACGTTTCGTGCACTCCTCACATTCACGTCGGCGGCGGATGGCCGTGCCCCCCTTGTCCGGGCGTGAATCGATAACCTTGCTGTCGGGGTTGCCGCAAAACGGACATTTCATGGTGATTCGCCTTTACTGGTCCTGTTTGTCAGGGTTTTGTGCAAAATGAACTACGTCCAGGGCTGCCTCGGTGATCATTTCCCGGGCCAGCTCGTCGGCATATCCTTCGCCGTAGATTACCCTGGTTATACCGGCATTGATGATCATTTTTGTACAGATGATGCAGGGCATGGTGGTGCAGTACAGGGTGGCGCCATCGATATTTGTGCCGTGCTTGGCGGCCTGGATAATGGCGTTCTGCTCGGCATGAAGACCACGGCAGAGTTCGTGGCGTTCGCCGGACGGTACCTTGAGCCGCTCACGCAGGCAGCCGACCGCCTGGCAGTGGGTAATCCCGGAAGGTACACCGTTGTACCCGGTTGCAAGGATATTGCGATCCTTGACCAGTAGCGCTCCTACCTGCCGGCGCAGGCAGGAGGAACGGGTTGCCACCAGTCGGGTGATATCCATGAAATACTGATCCCAGGAGGGGCGCTGCATGTATGGTGGTTTCCTTCCTCTGACAAGAATTTACACAAATTACCCCACTCTGACGATAAGGTCAATAATGATGCCGATCTTGGCAATATTATATTATTTGTTTTGTTTAAAGACGATGTAGTATATTTATGCACAATTTGTCGGTATTTGTTCAGGAGACATAAAGCCGGAACAACCTCAGCCGGGATAAACCTGTTGGGGGCGACGTACGAAGATTATTGTGAGGTGCCTGTGAAAATATTATCAAGCGACTATCCGGAGTCGCAGAAGAAGGCGCGGATTATTGCCGTGGACGATGATCCTGATGTCCTTGAAGTGCTGAAGTATATGCTGGAACATCACGGCTATGATGTGATCTCCTGTTCCAACGGTGCCGCTACGCTTGAGGCGGCCAAAAACGAACAGCCGGATCTGTTCCTGCTGGATATAACCATGCCGGATATGAACGGACTGGAGTTGTGCGGACATATCAAACAGAATCCTGATCTGGTGGATATACCGGTCATATTCCTGAGCGGTCTGAACGCAACTGAGGACAAGATCCGGGGATTCCATGCCGGAGGCGTCGACTATATTGCCAAGCCATTTCAATCCGAGGAGGTTCAGGCCCGGGTTGCAACACACCTGAAGCTTAGTTCCCTGCGCCATAAGCTCGAATACCAGAAACTGGTCGAGATGAAAGTTCGCGAGGTGTCTGCAGCGCAGCAGGCCACCATCTTTACCCTGGCAAAGCTGGCCGAGCTGCGTGATGATGATACCGGCGCCCATCTGGAGCGGGTGCGTGACTACTGTGCATTGCTGGCGCAGCAGCTTGGCGATGGTTCCCCCTATGACGACCATATCTCTGCTGAATTTATCGACTGCATTCAGCATGCCTCGCCGCTTCATGATATCGGCAAGGTGGCCATCCCTGACAGGATTCTTTTAAAGCCGGGCAGGTTGACACCTGAAGAATTTGAGGTAATGAAGACACATACTGTTATCGGTGCTGAAAACATGCAGACCGTTTTTAACCGCTATGCCGATAATCCTTTTATCGGCATGGGAATCGAAATAGCCCTGTACCACCATGAGCGCTGGGATGGCTCCGGGTATCCGGATGGGCTGGTCGGGAAAAATATCCCCCTTTCTGCCAGGATCATGGCGGTAGCGGACTGTTACGATGCAATCCGTTCAAATCGCTGCTATCGAAAGGGGCTTGATCATACAAAGGTGAGAGAGATTCTGCTGGAAGAGTCCGGCAGCCACTTTGATCCGGAGATTATCAAGGCCTTTATCGCGCTGGAAGAGCGCTTCAACCACATCAACGATACGGTGGAGTGATGTCCCCGTGATCTTTGTACTTCACATGAGCAGACACATTTCCCGGAGGCATTATGACATCCTCACTCGACGAAGCACTGCAACGTACGAAACTTGCCCAGTCCAACCAGATGGAGATGCTGACCTTCCGGCTGACAGATGAACAACTGTATGGCATAAATGTTTTCAAGATCATTGAAATCATCGAGTGCCCTCACCACATCGATCGCATGCCCAATTCGCATCCTGCGGTCAAGGGGGCACTTGATTTTCGCGGCAACGCCCTGGCCGTCATCGACCTGTCTGAAGCGGTAGGGCTCCCCTCCAAGGATTTCCGTGATGAGCTGGCATACATCATTATCTGCGAATATAACCAAAGCCTGACGGCCTTCATCATCCACAGCCCCGACACGCTCCTGACGCGAAGCTGGCAGGATATACACAAGCCGGCAGGGGTAAATGCCCAGTCGCTGGTGGCGATTGCATATGCCGACGGCGGTGAGGCCATTATGCTGCTGGATATCGAGTCGATTCTATCCGAGATCATCGGCATTGAGCGCGATTTCAAAAGCCTGGCCATGACAGAGGCTGAAGGCAAGGGAAGCGGCCGGCATGTCCTGGTGGTGGATGACTCGCGTACTGCTATCCTGCTGCTGCAATCCGTACTGGATAAAATGGGCTTTACCAATACCGCACGGATGTCGGCCACCCAGGCACTGGAGTACCTGGAACAGGAACACAGCCGGGTTGACCTGGTGATATCGGATATCGAAATGCCCGGAATGGACGGGTTCACCTTCACTCGCACCATGCGTGAAAATGAGCATTACAAGCATCTCAAGGTCATCCTGCACAGTTCGATGAGCAACCCCTCCAACCGGATCAAGGCCGAACAGTGCGGTGCCGACAGGTTCGTGGCCAAGTTCGATCCTGATTCACTGGCCGGAGAAATCTTCAGTCTGGTGCAGTAACGGGCCTGTAACACTTATGACCCGGCATAACACCGCATCTGAAGGGTATGGTCTTCAAGGCTGACTTGCCCCGCTGTGCTGAGTTCCCATGTTTGATGCCAGAATGTCCGATGATGCCTGAAAGCGGATGTTTTAATGTTGGTGCCGGGGGGCTGTTTTGTGCTAATTTAACCTTGTGCTGTCAGTAATCACAAGCGCCGGGGAGAGTGCACTCATGTCTGCTGATCCAAACCAAAACACAGGTCCAAATACTGCTGCCGGAACGAGTGGCGGCATTGCCGGAAAGGAATGCAAAAAACTCGGATACAGCCTGTACGTCTGGATCTCGGATGATAAGCTGGAGTGCCGCTGCAGCTATGTTCCCCGTGAACAGGGCAGCATGATGACCCGTGACGAGTTGAATGCCTTCTTGGCGCAGTCCGGAGTCAAAGAAGGCTTCATGCCGGATGCTCTGGAGGATTTTGCCCTCAAGGCTGCTGCCGGTCAGGCGCTCAGTATGGTGCTGGTTGCCGCAGGTTCCCCGCCGGTACCTGGCAAGGATGGCTGGCTTTCCTTTACTGCTCAACCATCGGTTACAGTTGCCCACGACGTCGATGAATCTGAAAATCTTGATCTTCACAATGTGCAGACCTTTATCAATGTCATGCCCGGGGATGAGATCGGTCGCATTATCCCGCCTGAACAGGGAACTGCTGGTCGCAGCGTGACCGGACAGGTTATTCTGCCGCAGCCGCCCAAGCCGCTCAATATAAAAATTGGTGAAAATATCCGCACAACTGATGACGGCTCCCTGCTGATTGCCGATGTTGCCGGCAGGGTGTGTACTGGTTCCGGAGAAATCACTGTTGCCCAGGAATACGTTGTGGCGGGTGATGTTAATTTCCGGGTCGGATCGATCAACTTTAACGGCTATGTGGAGGTGCGCGGCGATATCCTGGACGGTTTCAATGTCACCGCCGTCAAGGGTTTGCGTGTCAGCGGCAATATCGGCGCCTGTCAAATCAAGAGTGATGGCGATATCAGTTTTTGTGGAATGGACGGAATTGAAAAGGGGACAATCGAATGTGGCGGGTCGATCACGGCCAACTTTATTCACGATTGTGCTCTGGTGACGTGTGCCGGGGACCTGAATGTCGATGTCGAACTGCACAACTGCCATGTCAAGACACTCGGTCGAATTGTTGTCAACAGGGGCGCCATTGCAGGCGGCAGCTATACGGCGCTGGGCGGAATCGAGACAAAGAAGGCCGGATCTGCATCATCCATCAAAACAACCCTCAGGGCAGGTTTTGACTATCGCGATATGCCGGAACTCGAGCGCATTACCGAAGAGCTGGAAAAAAATACGGCCCAGATGGAACAGACGAGTTCGTTTCAGGATATGGAGGTTCTTCGCAAATCCAGAGCAGAATTGACAGAAAGTCTGATGGCTATTCGTAGCCGTTCTTCTGAAATCGCCAACCCGAAAATAAATGTCAAAGGGATCCTGTATGATAATACCTTTCTTCGGGTTGGATTGAATGCCAAAGAGAAGGTTGATGAACGGGACGGACCTTTCAGTGTCATCGAGAACACTATCGAAGGCGGTTTGCGCTTCCTGTCCATGACCAGCCTTGATGTCCGTGCGGCGGATATCGAGCTGGCCTTTGTCAGGGAAAATGCCCACAAACGACAGCTTCCCGGAAACTATTGATTATTTAAAATGAGTATTTGCTTACAGTAGGTGACAATCGAAGTATGTATGGTATAGTTTCGTAAAATTAATATAAGGAGAACGTGTACTGATGATGAAGGTACTGATTACATCCCTGATTACTGTTTTGATTTTTCCTTTGATTGCTGCCGCTGCTGCGCCGCCGCTGCCCAAGGGCTATACCGCATGGCAGAAAAGCGAACGCAAGCTGGTGACAGACAAGAGTTCTCTCTTTTATGGCATTCATTACATTTATGCCGACAAAAAGGCCATGAAGGGCTATCAGGCAGGCAACAGGTTTACTGAGGGGAGTTCGATCGTTGTCGAATATTTTAACCTTAAAGGTGGTGACACCACTGTTGACGGGCCGAAAAACATGGTCGTGCTGATGCGCAAGGACAAACGTAAAAAAGAGACCGGAGGCTGGCTGTTTGCGGGGTACGGCGCCGATGGCAAACCGAGTGGTCTGGATCCTGTCAGTACCTGTTTCGGTTGTCATCAGAAAGATGCTGCCGGGCGCGATTTTGTTATTTCAACCATCAAGGATTTTAAGCGCTTGTAAGTTGCTCTTGATTTTTTGATCTCGCTTTGCGGAAAGCATGTGGCTAACAAGTTATCATTTATATCAGGGTAAAGGTAATGCCATGGCTGATGCGCCTGACCTGAAAAAAACATCCCTGGAGCGAACACCGCATATCCTTGTTGTGGATGACGAAGAGGATATTCTCCAGATGGTTTCCTTTTGCTTCAAGCAGGTACAGTATCAGGTCAGCCTGGCCACCAATGCCGAAGAAGCCCACCGCTTGATAGATGCGTTCGAGTTTGATGCCATCATCACCGACGTCATGATGCCGGGCGAGGATGGCATCACTTTTCTTGGAAAGGTTCACCAAAGACTGCCTGAAGTCCCCGTTATCATCATTACCGGTTTTGCTCATTTGCAGGTCGCTGTAAATGCAATAAAAAACGGTGCCTTTGATTTTATTCACAAACCGTTTGACTTTGCCTATCTGCGCAAGGTTGTCGAAAAAGCTGTTAATTACTCCAAGCTGTTGTACATGGAAAAAAATTACCGGGCTGAGCTCGAGCAGACCGTAGCACAACGCACCGAAGAACTGAAAAATGCGGTTTCGCAACTGAGTACAGCCAAGTTGGCTCTGATTAAAGCCGCCAATGACAAAAGCGAATTCATGGCTACTGTTACTCACGAGATGCGTACGCCCATGAACGGTGTTATTGGTGGACTCGACCTGTTGTCAGATGCCGGGCTGACCGGTACGCAGCGGGAGTACCTTTTGCTGGCTCGTCAGGCCGCGGATAACATGATGGAACTGGTCGACCGGATGCTCACATTTTCTGATGGTATCGGTCGCGGTGCTGCTGCCTGCCATGAAGTGCTCGACCTGGCGGTCACAATCGAAGCGGTGACCATGGACCATCGTTCCAGGTTTGCCGAAAGAGGCCTCTCTTTCGACGTCCAGATGGCCCCGGGTGTGCCGCGTCGTATCAGGTGTGACGGTGAACAGCTTTCTCGACTGCTTGATATTCTGCTGTGCAATGCCTTCAAATTCACAGAAAAAGGGGGTGCCCGGATGGATATTGCCCTGGAACGGATGGAGGGCGATAGGGCGGTTATCCGGGTGACCGTTACAGATAGCGGTATCGGCATCCCTCCGGACATGCACGAGCGTATTTTCGATCCGTTCACACAGGTGGATGGTTCATCGACCCGCCGTTTCGGTGGCGCCGGACTGGGATTGAGTATCGCCCGCCAGATTGCACGGGTGCTGAATGGCCAGCTTCACGTAGAGAGTTCACCCGGCGAGGGCAGCAGCTTCAATTTTATCATGCAGGTGGCTGTGAATTCGTAATCGCACGTATCCTGTAATGCAGGGTTCGCAAGTTGAATTATATGTGATCAGAACTGAGCTTGGGAGGATATCAAATGAAATGCCTGATTGTTGAAGATGATTTTATATCCCGTCGAATCCTGAAGGAACTTCTGTCAGGCTATTGTGAGTGTGATATTGCCGTCAACGGTGAGGAAGCCGTTATGTCATTTCGTATGGCACACGAGGGCAAACGCCCCTACGACCTGATCTGCATGGATATCATGATGCCCGGTTTCGATGGTAATGAAGCGCTCAAACAGATTCGCCAGCTTGAAAAAGAATTGGCTATCCCTCCTGAGATCGAGGTCAAGGTCATCATGACTACCGCTCTGGATGACCCCAAGACAGTGATCGACTCCTTATACAAGGGCGGCGCAACGTCGTATCTGGTAAAGCCAATCAGCAAGCAGAAGCTGATTCGTGAGCTGCGTACCTTCGGGCTGATTGCCTGACCCTGAAAAGGTGAGTGCGATAACCGGTCCAGTACCTGCTGAAAGCTGATTCAACCTTACCAGGATGTCCCGCAAGGATTTTTCATGACTATTTCAACGCACAATCTGAACATAGAAGCTGAACTGCCGGCAGATACATCTGTGATCGATGAATGGTATGCCATTATTGCGCCTTCTCGGGAAACACTGCAGAAATTGGCCGGAACGACTGAGGATGAGTTTCTCCAGATCGGTTCTCAGATGCAGGATTTCTACCAGCGTTCATTTGAAATTACCTCCATGGCCAACCAGTTGGTGGAATCTGTTTCAGGCGAACAGGTTCAGTTCCTGATCGACCGCCTGCGCCAGATGATGGTTGATATGGAGTCCTATCTCGCCAGCGCTCGCAGCCAGAGCTCCGTCAGTTGCGGCACCCTGGAGCAGATTCTGGGACAGCTTGATCTAGTTTCCCGTCCGCTGGAAGGCTTCCAGAAAATGACCAAAACCCTGCACATGCTGGGGGTGTCTACCAAGATCGAAAGTTCACGGCTGGGGGAAATGGGGCTCGGCTTTCTGACCCTGGCCCAGGATGTGGAAAAGCTTTCCCAGCTTGTCAGTGAAAAATCATCCAATATTCTCAGTCACCGTCATCTGCTTGCCCGGATGATTGGCGACAATCTGCGGATCGTCCGCAGCAGCGAGGAGGTTCAGGACAAGGAGTTGGGCGGCGTGCTTGCCAGTACCTCCAACAGTCTTGAAGATCTGGTCTCGGTCAACAGTCGCTGCAGCAGCTTTGGCTCTCTGGTCTCATCGGTTTCCAGCGAGGTGAGCGCCAATATCAGCGAGGTTGTTTCATCGATGCAGATGCACGACATGACCCGCCAGCAGGTCGAACATATTGTCGAAGCACTGGATCGCCTCTCTGTGAAGCTGCAGAATCCTGCCGAAGTTGCATCTGAACCGGAACGTTATCGCAAGCTGATCATCGAGACAGGGGATGTGTGCGAGCTACAGTCCGCACAGTTGCGATTTGCCGCGTCCGAATTGTGCGGCGCCGTGCACTCCATCGTGGACAACCTGCGGGACGTAGCCAGCAAGCAGGCGCTCATGGCATCCGAGTCGTTATCGACTGCCGGTGTTGCAGATTCATCCGGCGGATCATTCATGGATGCCATGAGCCGCGGAATGGGTACCGTTACTGCCGTGCTGGCGTCGTGCGCCCATTCGGACCTCGAAATGTCAACTACGCTATCGAAGGTTGCCAATACCATGCAGGAAGTCTCCGGTTTCGTGACGGACATTGAGGAGATCGGCACCGAAATCGACCTGATTGCCCTCAACGCCCAGATCAAAGCCGCCCATACCGGACAGGAAGGCGCTGCGCTGGGTGTGCTGGCAGAGGCCATCAAACGCTTGTCGGTTGATGCCATTTCCCAGACAGAACTGGTTTCCCAGACGCTGACGCAGATCAATCAGTCCACGGAACACCTCTTTCATGAGGCTACTGATGAAACGAAACAGCTCGGTTCACGGATTACAGTTATGGAAGAGGAGCTGACGATGATTCTGACTTCGCTCGGCAGCATGAACAACAACCTGATGGTTCTTCTGTCCGGTTTGGGGCAGCGTGTAGGGGGGTTGACTGAAGATATTGAACGGGCTACCGCCTCCA
This sequence comes from Geobacter psychrophilus, assembly GCF_056821595.1. NCBI lineage: Bacteria > Pseudomonadati > Thermodesulfobacteriota > Desulfuromonadia > Geobacterales > Geobacteraceae > Geobacter > Geobacter psychrophilus. The sequence goes on along the minus strand of NZ_JBXDTU010000004.1, from coordinate 4,658,882 downwards.
TTGATGTTCATGAGCGGGTATCGCGCATGGCAGATGAAGCCATGGCCAATCTCGACAGGATCGTAGCCACTGCACGGGAACTTGAACCGGCCAGCCTGGAATTCAAAGACAATCTGCGCCATATGGAAGAGCGTTACACCATGGACAGTGAGCGGCATATACACGAATCAATCGCCCGCAAACGCAGTGGCAGCAGCGCAGTGGATATTGCTGATAAAAAGGTGGTCGCTGCCGTAGATGAATCAGAATTTGGCGACAATGTGGATTTGTTTTAATTGTTACATGATTGATGCAGACGGAGGCAATCAATGAGCAACTACACCATAGCTAAAAATACCAATGCTGACGGATCGATTTCAATCGTTCTCGGCGGGACGTTGTCCATCGAGACAAGCGGCGAGCTGCATAAGATCCTGGCAGAGTCGCTTGACGAGTCACAACAGGTAACCTTGAATCTGCGTGCGCTTGAGAGTCTCGACATGACCAGCATGCAGGTGATTTGCGCAGGCTGCAAGACTGCGGCAAAGATGGGGCGCGGCTACGATTGTGAGCCTGATTCCATGCCTGTCTGCATGGCCTCATTTGGCAGTAGCATGGGCGGTCCCCAAGGTTTGCCCTGTAGTCAGAATGATAATAAACCATGTATCTGGTATGGAGGTATACGTTAATGCCAAAATTGATTATGGCAGCAGATGATTCGGCCAGTGTGCGTCAGATGGTCAGCTTCACTCTTAAACAGAACGGTTACGATGTGGTGGAAGCGGTGGATGGCAAGGATGCCCTTACCAAGCTCGGCACCCAGAAGGTCGATATGCTGATTACAGACCTGAACATGCCCAACCTTGACGGGTTCGGCCTGATCAGAGGGGTGCGGGCCGGGACACTGAACAAGTTTATCCCGATCATCATGCTTACGACCGAGTCCCAGGAGGCAAAAAAAGGGGAGGGCAAAGCCGCCGGAGCTACCGGATGGATTGTCAAACCCTTCAAGCCGGAGCAATTGATTGCGGTGATAAAAAAAGTTCTGGGGTGAAACAATGATCGAAGCACATATTGCCACCTATCGTGAAGAAGCCAATGAACTGCTGACGGAACTGGAAACGTCACTGCTTGAACTGGAGGAAACCCCCGATGATGCCGAGCTGATCGGGCGTGTGTTCAGGGCCATGCATACCATCAAGGGGTCGGGCGCCATGTTCGGCTTCGATGAGATCGCCGGCTTTACCCACGAGGTTGAGACGGTCTTCGATATGGTGCGTAACGGCAGGATGGCAGTGACGAAACAGCTGCTCAATCTGACCTTGCGGGCCCGCGATCATATCAAGTCCCTGCTGGACGTATCGGTGTCGGGTGGAGAAATCAACCGTACTGAGGGTGATGCCATTATTGCCGGGCTCAAGCAGCTTGTTCCCGGTGTGGAGCCGGTAGAAATCGTCCGGTCTGCCCAGGCATCTGCCCCTGTTGCCCAGGCTCCCGCAGGGGACCAGAAAACCTGGCGCATCCGCTTCAAGCCGATTCCGGAGATTTTCCTGTCAGGAACAAACCCTCTAGGGCTGATCAATGAACTGCGCCAATTGGGCACCTGCCATGTGATCGCCCACACCGATCTGATCCCTCATCTGAGCGAGATGAACCCGGAACATTGTTATCTGTACTGGGATGTCGTCCTGACGACTTCCCGCGGGATGGATGCCATTAAGGATGTATTCATCTTCTGTGAAGACGACTGTGAACTGAAGATCGATCTGGTTGACGACGGAGACAGTGACTCAGACCAGGAATACAAAAATCTGGGTGAAATCCTGGTGGAACGCGGTGACTTGAGCCATGTGGAGATGCAGAAAATCCTCAGTCTGCAGAAACGATTCGGGGAACTGGCCGTCTCTGTCGGTGCGGTGACGCCTGACAAGATCCAGTCGGCTTTGGTGGAACAACAGCAGGTCAAGAATGTTCGCCAGGAACGGGCTTCACAGGATGCCGCCACCAGCATCCGCGTGCCGGCCGAGCGACTCGACCAGTTGGTGAACCTGGTGGGAGAACTGGTAACTGTTCAGGCCCATCTCAGCCAGACCGCCGCTCTCCAGAATAATGCCGAGTTTGCCGCTATCGCCGAAGAGGTCGAACGATTGACCGAGGAGTTGCGCGACACGGCCCTCAATATCCGCATGCTGCCGATCGGTTCCACCTTCACCAAGTTCAAACGCCTGGTGCGTGACCTCTCCCAGGAACTGGGCAAGGAGATCGAGATGGAAACAGAGGGTGCTGAAACCGAGCTGGACAAAACGGTTATCGAGCGCCTCAATGACCCCCTGGTGCACCTGATCCGCAACAGTATCGATCATGGTATCGAAATGCCGGAAGTGCGCAGGGCCGCCGGAAAACCGGCTCAGGGTATTGTCCATCTGGGCGCGGTTCATTCCGGCGACAGTGTTCTGATAACCATCCGTGACGACGGTGCCGGTCTGGACAGGGACAGGATTCGCGAAAAGGCCGTCGAACGGGGCCTGATTGCCGCCAATGCCGAACTGCCGGACAAGGAGATCTATAACATGATCTTCGCCCCCGGCTTCTCAACTGCCGCCAAGGTGACCAGTGTCTCCGGCCGCGGCGTGGGGATGGATGTGGTCAAGAAGGGTATCGAGGCACTGCGTGGTTCGATCGAGATCGCCAGCACCAGGGGCGTCGGCAGTACCATCACCCTGCGGATTCCGTTGACCCTGGCCATCATCGAAAGCCTGCTGGTGCGGATCGATACCAACTATTTCGTGCTGCCCTTATCCCATGTGGAGGAGTGTGTCGAGTTGACCCGTGAGGATATATCAAATTCCCATGGCCGTAACCTGGCCAATGTGCGCGGCAGCATTATCCCCTACATCCCGCTGCGTGAGCAGTTCAAGATCACCAGCAATCGCCCTGAGATTGAGCAGATCGTCATCACCGGCATCAACGGCAGCAAGGTCGGCTTCGTGGTGGACAGCGTGATTGGCGAACACCAGACAGTCATCAAGACGCTGGGGAGGATGTACCGCGATGTCAAGGGCGTATCGGGTGCGACGATCCTGGGGGACGGCACCGTAGCCCTGATCCTGGATATGGGGGTGCTGTACCAGGCGGCCGAGGACCTGGAACACACCATTTAGCTTAAATTGCATTTATAAGATTTTTATGATGCCGGGCGCTTGCGTCCGGCATTTTTGCTGGTAAGCTTTCTCCAATATATTAAGTCATTTCATTGATACCACCAAGGAGGAAGTATGCTGGCGAACATGAAGATCGGTAAGAGGATGACGCTGGGTTTCGGGCTGGTGCTGTTGATCATGGTCATTCTGATCTGGGAAGGCATCTCCGGGATGAAAGGTATTGAGGGAAATCTGGAACGGATCGTAACGGTCAATAATGTCCGTATGGATCTGAGCAATGATATCTATAAAAACATAGACCAGATTTCTATCAATGTCCGCAACATGATAATTTCCAATGATCCTGAAAAGATCAAGGAATATCAGCAGCGCATCGTGAAAAACCGTGAAGAGTATGCCGCCAGCTTTAAAAAAGTAGAGGAATTGACCAGTAAGGATGACAAACAGTCCTGGGAGATCATTGCGAAGATAAAAGAAACTATTCCAAACTTTGCCGCGGCAAATAACAAGGTTATCGAGCTCGCCATCGCAGGAAAAGATGCCGAGGCCGGGATTCTGCTGAGCAAGGAAGCAGCTCCCCTGGGAAGAAAATTGTCTGAAGAGATCAATCAACTTATTGATCACAACGCTGAACGCAACAAAATTCGTTTTGAAGAAGCAACCAAGGAATATGCATCCTCCAGAAATACCATGTTCGGTCTGGGTGCGGTCGCATTGCTGATTGGAATTATAACTGCAATCTTTCTTACCCGCGGGATCGTGCGCCCTTTGAATGAGGCCGTATCGATCGCCAACTCCCTGGCCAGTGGTGACCTGACCATCACGGTTGAGTCCAAGAGCAAGGACGAGACCGGCGTGATGATGGCCGCCATAGCGACCATGGTGGACAAGCTCAAGCAGGTCGTCGGTGATGTCATGAGCGCCTCGGACAACGTCGCCTCCGGCAGCCAGGAGCTCTCGGCCACTGCCCAGCAGCTTTCCCAGGGCGCTACCGAGCAGGCCGCTTCGGCTGAAGAGATCTCCTCCTCCATGGAAGAGATGACCTCCAGTATCAGGCAGAATTCCGATAACTCGGGTCAGACCGAGAAGATCGCCATCAAATCAGCTGTTGATGCCAAAGAGGGCGGCAAGGCCGTCACCGAAACCGTCAGCGCCATGAAAGAGATCGCCACCAAGATTTCCATCATCGAAGAGATCGCCCGCCAGACCAACCTGCTGGCCCTGAATGCCGCCATCGAAGCGGCCCGCGCCGGCGAACACGGCAAGGGTTTTGCCGTTGTCGCCTCCGAGGTCCGCAAGCTGGCCGAGCGCTCCCAGGCGGCTGCCGGAGAGATCAGCACCCTTTCTACCCGCAGCGTGCAGGTCGCCGAAACCGCCGGCGAGATGCTCAATAAGATGGTTCCGGATATTCAGAAAACCTCCGAACTGGTCCAGGAAATTTCCGCCTCCAGCAAAGAGCAGGACACCGGTGCCGAGCAGATCAGCAAGGCCATCCAGCAACTGGACAGCGTCATTCAGCAGAATGCCTCTGCCTCGGAAGAGATGGCCTCTACTTCGGAAGAGCTCTCTGGCCAGGCCGAGCAGTTGAAGGATACCATCAGCTTCTTCCGCATCGACGCCAACAGCATGCGCAGCAGTTCCGCAGGCAGTGCCCGCCGTCCACCACAGAAGAAGCATACCCAGATCGCACATGTCGGCCACAAATCAGCCCCTCCTGCCCGTCGGGCACCCAGTGGCGGCGTGGCACTCGATATGGGGGCGGATCACCTGGATGACGAGTTTGAAAAATTTTGATTCAGCGTGTCTATGAACAGGAAAATCAGGGGTAAGCGATCTGTCTTTACCCCTCTCAAGGAGGAATTGCGCGATGAGCGTGACTGATATAAACGATACTGTTCAATACCTGACTTTCAAGCTGGCTGATGAGACCTTTGCCCTGGATGTGGCCAAAGTCCGTGAAATACTGGAGCAGAGCAATATTACCAAAGTACCCCAGACCCCCGATTTCATGCGGGGGGTCATCAACCTGCGCGGCAGTGTGGTGCCAGTTATCGACATGCGGCTCAAGTTCGGCATGACTGCTACTGAGCAGACCGTCAATACCTGCATCATTGTCGCCGAAGTGCAGATGGAGGACGAGATAATTGTACTGGGCGCACTGGCAGACAGCGTTCAGGAAGTCATCGAGATGGAGCCGGAGCAGATCGAAGCAGCTCCCCATATCGGTACCCGTCTGAACACTGACTTTATCAAGGGCATGGGCAAGCACGACGGCCGTTTTATCATGATTCTGGATATCGATAAGGTTTTCACCAGTGAGGAACTGTCAAAGGTGCACGAGTAGATGGAATCAGATACATGGGGCAAGCAGAATTAACGTCATTTACTTCTCTTGCCCCTTGCCTCTTGTTTAAGGAGTTCAATGAAGCAGCACGCGCATACATCCCAGTCTGCCAATATTCCGGCAGTTCTCAGTGACAAGGTCTTCAATCGCTTCAGCAGCTTTATCTACGAAGAGGTTGGCATAAAGCTTCCGCCGGCCAAGAAGACCATGCTGGAGGCCCGCCTGAATAAACGTCTCAAGGCTCATGCCTTCAGGAGTTTCGAGGAGTATGCGGATTTCGTTTTCAGCGCCGAAGGCAGGAGTGAAGAACTTGTCAATCTGATCGATGTTGTTACGACCAATAAGACCGATTTTTTTCGTGAACCGGTCCATTTTGAATACCTGGTAAAGAGTGCCATTCCATCTCTGGTAGATGCCCATGGTGCCGGCTTCAGCAGGCCTTTCAAGATTTGGAGCGCTGGCTGTTCCACGGGTGAAGAGCCGTATACCATGTCCATGGTACTGTCGGAATTTGCCGCATCTCAACCAGGATTCAAGTCCTCCATCCTGGCAACGGACATCTCGACGGTGGTGCTCTCCAAAGCAAAAAATGCCATTTATGCCGAAGACCGTGTCGACACCATCCCGCTACAGCTGAAGAAAAAATACCTGCTCAAGAGCAAGGACAAGAGCAAACCGCTTGTGCGCATGGCCCCTGCCATTCGTTCCATGATCCAGTTTCGCCGGTTGAATTTCATGGAGGATTTCGGCATGCATGAGCATATGGACGTAATCTTCTGTCGAAATGTGATCATCTATTTTGACAAGCCGACCCAGGAGCGCCTGCTGAACAGGTTCTGCAAGCAACTGATTTCGGGCGGTTACCTGTTTCTGGGGCATTCCGAAACCCTGAGCGGCCTTAATGTGCCGTTGACAGCGGTGGCTTCAACCGTCTATCGCAAGCTATGAAAAGTCTTCGCACTACCCACCTGCCACACGTATTTTTGAAACCGGGAGAGCTGTTTCTTTCCCGTGACCCTGCAATTGTTACAACGGTTCTGGGGTCATGTGTCTCAATCACCTTTTTTGAACCTGGAGCGCGTCTGGGGGCCATGTGTCATGTGATGCTGCCGTCCGGGCCCATGGATGACGGATTCAAGTTTCTCGATTCGACGCTGGGTTACATGGTTGAGAGGATCGCCGGCATGGGGATACGGCCAGCAAAATGCGATGTTAAAATATTCGGCGGAGCCGACGTCCTGCTGCCCCGCGAATTACAGGGCAGCAGATTGTCGGTCGGTTGCCAGAATATTCAGGAAGCCCGGCGCCGACTTGCTGCCTTAGGAATAGTCCCGAAGGCGTCGGATGTTGGCGGCAAGCAGGGCCGCAAGCTGTTTTTTAATTCGCATACCGGGGATGTCTTCCTGAAAAAAATAGGCAAATCAATGGCCTGATTACCTGTGTGCCAGCGCCTGCATGAAATTGCAGAAGCTGCTTGGAGATGAAACATGCAAAAAATAAAGGTTCTGATCGTTGATGATTCTGCACTTGTCAGGCAGGCACTAACCGAGATACTTTCTTCAGACCCGCAGATTGAGGTTATGGCTGCTGCTCCCGACCCGTTTGTCGCCGCGGAGCGCATGCGGGAGTGCACTCCCGATGTGATCACGCTGGATGTGGAAATGCCGCGCATGGATGGCATAACCTTTCTCCAGAAAATCATGAGCCAGCACCCCATTCCGGTGGTGATGTGTTCGACCCTGACCGAATCTGGCAGCGAAACCGCCATGAGAGCGCTGGAGTACGGAGCTGTTGATATCATTGTCAAGCCCAAGATGGGCACCAAACAGTTTATTGAAGAGTCGCGGGTCAGTATCTGCGACACGGTCAAGGCGGCTGCCATGACAAAAGGGAGACAGCGTCCTGTGCATCAGGTTCGTGAGGTTGCCCCCAAGCTTACCGCGGATGTTATTATAGAGAAGGCGACCAGCAAGGCGATGGTACAGACAACTGAAAAGGTGGTTATCGTCGGGGCATCGACCGGAGGCACCGAAGCGCTGAAGATTTTTCTGGAGATGCTGCCGGAAGACGCGCCGGGTATTGTCATCGTTCAGCACATGCCTGAACACTTTACCGCCGCCTTTGCCAAACGGCTGGATTCCATCTGCCGCGTTACCGTCAAAGAGGCTGCTGACAATGATTCGGTTGTACGTGGCAGGGCCTTGATAGCACCGGGTAATCATCATACCCTGCTCAAGCGCAGCGGCGCCCGCTATTATGTCGAGATCAAGGATGGGCCGCTGGTATCCCGGCACCGTCCCTCGGTGGATGTGCTGTTCCGCTCTGCCGCGCGCTATGCCGGCAAGAATGTAGTCGGTGTTATCATGACCGGCATGGGAGACGATGGTGCCCGTGGCATGAAGGAGATGTTCGACGCCGGGGCCATTAATATTGCCCAGGATGAAGCCAGCTGTGTTGTGTACGGGATGCCGAATGAGGCGGTCAAGATGGGTGGTGTCCACAAAAGTCTGCCGCTGCATAAAATTGCGGATGAGGTATTGCGGCTCTGCTATTGAAACGGAAAAGAGGTGTCGCGGGAATTTATTGTGTGATACAAGAATAAAAATGCCGGCAAGGTTAATGCCGGCATTTTTTTGTTGGGAGCATCGAGTAATGGTGCGTGATCTGGTCAGGTGTTTCAATGAAGAAGCGAGCACCCCTCTCCCATATACTGGACTGTCATGCCCTGGTCGACTACCCAATAGAGGTTGTCCCGTCCAAGCAGAATCGAGACCGGTGCATTAAGTGTTATTGCATACATCTGGGCAACAGAATAAAATGGAAATTTGGCATACATGATCGTTACCTCGCTATGATGCAGTTTGGGTGATTTCAATATAGCATGTTGTGTGCCAATAAATAAATGTAGCTAAAACAGCTTGTTGTGATGGTGTGTCGTAATGTTGACGCGTGTATGGGCGATTTTTTCAAGGGATATTCAATAAATTGACAGGGTTTGGGGTTGTATGAGCTGGGAGATTGAGCTGTTGGGAAGGTTTTTCAAGGGGGAATCCCTGGCTGTAATTGCTTGTCACGGCAGGGTTGTAGCAGATCTTGCCCTGGATATATGCCAGCGGCTGAACTTGTCGGAGCAGGAGTGCAGTTTCGTGGAGGAGGCCGCATTGCTGCATGATATCGGTGTGTGTCGGATAAATGCCCCTAAATTGGGGTTGCATGGTGAGCATCCCTATATCATGCATGGCATCATCGGTCGGGAAATTCTTGAGAATGAGGGTCTTCCGCTGCATGCACTGGTGTGTGAGCGGCATATCGGTGTCGGCCTTACGGTGGCAGATATCATCAGCCGGCAATTGCCCCTGCCGCAACGGGACATGCTGCCCCTGTCGCTTCCTGAACAGGTCATCTGTTTTGCCGACCTGTTTTATTCCAAGAGCCCGGGCAAAATTACCCTGCAAAAGTCACCTGAACAGGTCAGAATCAAGCTTGCCGGTTTTGGTGAAGACAAAGTTCAAATTTTTGACAGGTGGATGGAGTTGTTCGGGGCGGCAATTTGACCAAGGTGTTTCCGTGAGGATGCTCCGCTATTACAATAAGTTGTTGCATTTCAAGGGTCTTTACAGTATAAAAGCGTTCCGTTTTACCGTGAAGTTTATATCAGTCCCTCCAGGTGATTCCCTTGAAAAAGACCACACATACAATCGAAGAGCTTAGAACCTCAATTGACAGTATCGACGACCGGATTGTTGATCTCCTGAACGAGCGCTCACGGGTCGTGCTGGAAGTCGGTCAACTCAAATCCGGCAGCAATCTACAGTTTCATGTCCCCGGCCGTGAACGCCAGATCTATGAACGCCTGCTGAACAACAATCCCGGGCCGTTTCCCAATGATGCCCTGCGCAGTATTTACCGTGAGGTCATCTCGGCCTGTCTGGCTCTGGAATCCCCCATGAAGGTTGCTTTTCTGGGGCCCAAGGCTACTTTCAGTCATCTGGCGACCATGCAGCAATTCGGGTTGTCGGCAGAGCTGGTGCCACTCAAGTCGATTCCTGCCGTATTCGAAGAGGTGGAAAAGGGCAAGGCGCTCTACGGGGTGGTGCCGGTTGAGAATTCCACGGAGGGGGTTATTTCCCACACCCTGGACATGTTCATGGAAAGCGGCCTCAAAATTACCGCCGAGATCCTGCTGGAGGTCCATCACGACCTGCTGTCCCGCACCGGACGCATGGAGGATATCAAAAAGGTCTATTCCCATCCGCAGCCTCTGGCCCAGTGCCGCCAGTGGCTGGATGAGAATCTGCCCGGCATTCCCGTGGTGGATGTTGCCTCAACCGCCACCGCGGCCCAGATTGTCAGCGACGATTATACCGCCGCTGCCATAGCCAGTGAGCTGGCTGCCACTCTCTACGATCTCAAGGTCGTCCGCAGCAGGATTGAAGACCAGGTCAACAATTTCACCCGTTTCCTGGTGATTTCCCGTACCGCCACTGAGCGCTCCGGCAATGACAAAACATCGGTCATGTTCTCGGTCAAGGATGAACCGGGGATCCTGTGCCGCATGCTGGAGCCGTTTGCCAAGCGCGGCATCAACCTTTCGAAGATCGAATCCCGCCCCTTCAAGAAGAAGGCCTGGGAATACATCTTCTTCCTCGACCTGTTCGGTCATGGTTCTGACCCGGACGTAGCGGTTGCACTGGAGGAGCTGAAAGGCTGCTGCCAGTTTTTGAAAGTCCTCGGTTCGTATCCGCGGTCAATGTAGGGAATCCATGCCATGTCACTGATTATTGAACGTCTGGCCATCATCGGGGTGGGGTTGATTGGCGGCTCTCTGGCTCGCGCACTGCGCGAAGCTGGTGCTGTCAAGACCGTTGTTGGCATCGGTAGGTCCCGTGCCAACCTGGAAGAAGCCCTGGCTCTCGGGATTTGTGATGAAATCACTCAGGACGCCGCCATTGGCGTGAAGGGCGCCCAGCTGGTGTTTATCTCGGTGCCGGTCTGTTCCATCCCGGCCGTGGTGGCCGAGATCGCCCCGTTTCTTGCTCCCGGCTGCATTGTCACCGACGGCGGCAGTGTCAAGACGGAGATTGTGCTTGAGTGTGAAGCGCTTATGCCGCCCGGTTGTCACTTTGTGGGGGGGCATCCTATCGCGGGAACCGAACATTCCGGTGCATCCGCCTCGTTTGCCACACTCTACCGGGGCAAACGCTGCATCCTGACACCCACGGAACAGACCAATACCGCTGCCCTGGATCTGGTTTCCAGGGTCTGGAGCTTGACCGGCGCCAATGTCTGCCGTATGGAACCGGGGCATCATGACCGGATCTTCGCCGAGATATCACACCTGCCGCATATGGTGGCCTATGCCCTGGTGCATGCGGTTGGTACGGCCGATGTGGAGGGTGAAAATGTCCTCTCCTACACTGCCGGTGGTTTCAGGGATTTCACCCGGATTGCCTCATCCGATCCGGCCATGTGGCGGGATATCTCGCTGATGAATCGTGACGCGCTCCTGGCCAGTATAGACGGGTTTTCAAAAAGCCTGGCCGAGCTGCGCCAGCGGATTGACCGCCAGGACCCGGAGGGTCTGGCAGAGTTCTTCACCATCGCCAAGCAGTTCCGCGACGGGATTGTATAACTATCGAGTTCAATTAGAGGAGTTCCCGTGACATCCATCACCATCAAACCGGCTGCATCCGTCCAGGGCGAGATTACGGTTCCGGGCGACAAGTCCATATCACACCGCTCCATCATGCTGGGGGCCATTGCTAACGGCACTACCACCGTACGCGGTTTTCTGCGCGGCGGGGACAATATGGCCACCATGGGTGCCTTCCGCTCCATGGGGGTTGAGATCAACGATGATGGCGAAACCGTCGTCATTCAAGGTAAGGGGCTGCACGGTCTGACCGAACCGGGCGATGTGATCGACTGCGGAAACTCCGGCACCACCATCCGCCTGATAACCGGTCTGCTGGCCGGGCAGTCGTTCTTTTCGGTGGTTACCGGTGACCAGTATCTGCGTAAGCGCCCCATGAAACGGGTGGTGGAGCCGCTTTCCCGCATGGGAGCCCGTATTCTCGGGCGCAACCAGGGTAGCCTGGCCCCGCTGGCGATCAGCGGCGGCGCCTTGAACGCCATCGGCTACGAATCACCGGTCTCCAGCGCCCAGATAAAATCGTCCATCATGCTGGCAGGTCTCTATGCCGACGGAGAAACCTCCGTTCGTGAGCCCAGCCTGTCTCGGGACCATTCTGAACGGATGTTCCGCCTGTTCGGAGCCTCTCTGGAGATCTTCAACAACGGTGTGACCGTCAAGGGGGGCATTGAGCTGCAGGGGCAGGAAATCTCCGTTCCTGGCGACATCTCATCGGCTACCTTCTTTATCGTGGCAGCCCTGATAACCCCCGGATCCGAGCTCCTGATCCGCAATGTGGGGGTCAACCCGACCCGCACCGGTGCGATCGATATCCTCCGTTCCATGGGAGGCAGCATCGAGCTGCTGGACGAACGCGAGGTCTCCGGCGAACCGGTGGCCGATATACTCGTGCGCTCATCCCGGCTCAAAGGCTGTGCGATCGCCGGCAGCGTTGTACCGCGGGCAATTGACGAATTCCCGGCCATCTGCGTGGCAGCTGCCTGTGCCGAGGGCACGACCACCATCCGTGAAGCCCGCGAGCTGCGGGTCAAGGAGACTGATCGCATTACCGCCATGGCCACCAACCTCCGCGCCCTGGGTGTAACGGTGGATGAGTGCGATGACGGCATGACCATCACCGGGGTGGAGCGCCTCTCCGGCGGCAGCGTTGAAAGCTTCGGCGATCACCGCATCGCCATGTCGCTTTCGGTGGCCGCCCTGGTGTCGCAGGACGGCATTACCATTTCTGACACGGGGTGTGTAGACACCTCGTTCCCCTCTTTTTTCCCGCTGCTTGCAAAGGTCGCCCGTGGATAAGCCTGCTGTAGTGCGTGCTGACGGCCTGGTCATCGCCATTGACGGTCCTTCGGGGGCCGGCAAGAGCACGGTGGCCCATCTGTTGGCTGAGCGCCTGGGGTACCTGCAGATCGACACCGGTGCCATGTACCGTGCGGTGGCGTACCTGATGCATCAGGCCGGCATTGACCCTGAAGACCTTGCCGCTGTGGAGCGCTTCTGCAGCACGGTTGATATCCGTCTGGATCGTTCCGATGGGTATCAGCGGGTGTTTGCCAACGGTCTGGAGGTTACCGGTCAGATTCGTACACCGGAGATGTCCCTGCTGACCTCGCGCATCTCCGCGCTCCGGCCGGTTCGAGAGGCCATGATGCTGGCCCAGCGCAAGATGGGCGCCCGGGGTGGGGTGGTGCTGGAAGGGCGGGATATCGGCACGGTCGTATTTCCGGATGCCGATGTGAAATTCTTTCTTTCCGCCTCGGCTGAAGAGCGTGGCAGACGCCGCTATCTGGAGCTGCGTGCCAAGGGCGAACAGGTCACCCTGGAAAGCACGATACAGGCTGTTGTCCTGCGCGATCAGCAGGATTCCCAGCGCGATCTGGCGCCGCTCAGAATGGCGGGGGACGCCATTGCCGTTGACTCCTCCGGCAGGACGATTGACGAGGTGCTCGACATCATGGTAGCAGCCAGTCGTACGACATCACATTCCTCGGGAACTGAACTATGAAAATTATACTCGCAAAGCGGGCCGGGTTCTGTTTCGGCGTCAAGCGCGCCACGCAGATGGCCTTTGAAGCCGCCGGTATGGACAAGAAGACCTTTACCCTCGGACCGATCATTCACTCTCCCCAGGTTGTCAACAAGCTTGAGGAGATGGGTGTCAAGGTACTCAAAAATCTCAACAGCATGGATACGGGCACGATCATCATCCGTTCGCATGGGGTGGCAGCGGGCGAGATCGACGAGGCCGTCCAGAAGCAGCTTGAGATTGTTGACGCAACCTGTCCCTTTGTCAAGAAGGCCCAGGAACATGTTAAAAGCCTTTCCGAATCAGGCTATGGCGTAGTTGTCGTCGGTGACGCCGATCATCCGGAGGTGCAGGGTATTGTATCCTATGGCGGCGACAAGGTCTTCGTGGTCGGTTCGGGGGAAGAGGTCAAAAAACTTCCCAAGATGAACAAGATCGGTGTGGTTGCCCAGACGACCCAGTCCTTCGAAAACCTCAAGAATGTTGTATCAGAATGCCTCCTGCGCGGCGGTGAGATCCGGGTCTTCAATACCATTTGCGATGCCACGGCCGTTCGTCAGGAAGAGGCCAAGGAGCTGGCCTGCCAGGTTGACTGCATGCTGGTCGTAGGCGGCTTCAACAGCGCCAACACGCGGCGCCTGGCCGAGGTCTGTGCCGAGATCCAGCCCCGCACCCATCATATTGAAACCGCATCCGAGATCGATCCCTCCTGGTTCGTCGGTGTCGAACGGGTCGGGGTGACCGCCGGGGCTTCCACCCCCAAGTGGATTATCGACGAGGTGATGGCCATGATTGGGGAGATTAATAAAAGCGATTGAAATTTTATAGAAATGTGCTACATTATCACGCTTCAATCGCGATAGGGTTCGCGAACTTGAGCAAGAAAAACGTCCAGGGGGTATGGTTTAATGGTTGATATCAAAAGGCTCGATGCTGCAGACAACGGTGATCAAGATGATTTGGATGCCGAGCAGCAGAGCAATGAATTTGCAGATCTCTACACTGAAAGCCTCAAAGAGAGGCCAGAGAAGGATAAAATAATTGAAGGAACGGTTGCCCGCATTGACCAGGAAACCGTGCTCGTGGATATCGGCCTCAAATCGGAAGGGCATGTTAACGCCTCCGAGTTTCGCGGACCTGATGGTGTCATGAATGTGCAGGTCGGCGATCGCATCAAGGTTCTCATGACGCGTGAAGACGGCAAAAAAGGGTATATCCTTTCCAAACGTAAAGCCGATTATCTGGCAGCCTGGGAAAAAATCGGAGACGCCGGCCAGGAAGGCGGCATGATCGAGGGCACCATTACCGCCCGCGTAAATGGCGGTTACACCGTTGATATCGGGCTGCAGGCCTTCCTGCCAGCCTCACAGGTCGATATCCGCCCCTCATCCGATGCAGACAGCTATATCGGCATGAAGGCTGTTTTCAAAGTCATCAAGCTGAATCAGAAGCGCGACAATATCGTTCTTTCCCGCCGCGCCGTACTTGAAGAAGAGCGCTCCTCGGTCCGTGACGTCACTCTTGAAAAACTGGAAGAGGGTCAGATCGTTGAAGGGATTGTTAAAAATGTGACCGACTACGGCGCGTTTGTGGATCTGGGCGGCGTTGATGGACTTCTGCACGTATCCGATCTTTCCTGGGGCCGCGTCGGCAAACCTTCCGACATCCTCAAGCCGGGTCAGCCCGTTACCGCCAAGGTGCTGAAGTTCGACCGCACCAAAGGCAAGATTTCACTGGGCATCAAGCAGACGCTGCCCGATCCGTGGATCGATGTGCCCGCCAAATACGCGGTAGACACACGCATCAAGGGCAAGGTTGTCAGCCTGATGGAATACGGCGCATTTGTGGAGCTGGAGGCGGGCGTTGAAGGTCTGATCCATGTATCCGAGATGTCCTGGACCAAACGTGTCCGCCGTGCCTCCGACATCCTGACTGTCGGTGAAGAGGTTGAAGCGATCGTTCTCGGCATTGATATGGGCAACCGCAAGATTTCCCTCGGCCTCAAGCAGATTTCGGAAAATCCATGGTCCACGATTGCCGATAAATACCCGGTCGGCACTAAAATCGAAGGCCAGATTAAAAACATGACCGACTTCGGCATGTTCATCGGCATAGAAGAAGGCATCGATGGCCTGGTACATGTCTCGGATATTTCCTGGACCAAGCGTATCAAGCATCCCGGCGATGTATATGCCAAAGGCCAGCTTGTTATGGCCGTTGTTCTCAAGGTTGATATCGAAAACGAGCGCCTTTCGCTCGGCATCAAGCAGCTTGAGCCTGATCCCTGGAGTCTTGCTCCTGACACGTACCGCCCCGGAACGGTTGTCACCGGCAAGGTGACATCATTGACCGATTTCGGTGTCTTTGTTGAGTTGCAGGAGGGTGTTGAAGGGCTGATCCATGTTTCCGAACTTTCCCGCGAGAAGGTTGCTTCCGCCAAGGAATTTGCGGCCGTAGGTGATTCCCTTGAAGCGGTTGTGCTCAGCTGCGATTCGCGTGAGCGCAGGATTTCCCTCTCCATCAAATCGATGCATGCCGCCGTAGAAAAGGCGGAGTTTGAGCAGTACATGGGGTCACAGGGTCAGGCTACATCCAGCTTTGGAGATCTGCTCCAGCAGGAAATTGATAATAAAAAAAATAATCAGGCGGAGTAGTAGGAGGTTGCCATGACAAAAAGTGAACTCATCGAAAAGGTAGTACAGACACACGGCATGTTGAACCTGAAGGTGTCGGAGATGCTGGTAAACACTGTCTTTGATTCTATCGAAGATGCACTTAAAGCCGGCGATAAGGTGGAGATTCGCGGTTTCGGCAGTTTCACCATTCGGGAGCGCACCGGCCGTGAGGCCCGCAATCCGAAGAGTGGTGAGGTTGTCCGCATCCCCTCCAAAAAGACTCCGTTCTTCAAAACCGGCAAGGATCTGAAAGAGCGGGTCAACTGCCAGTAATTTTGTGTTCCGGCCTGTCCGGTTCATTGCCTGAATGGTGGAACTGGTAGACACAAGGGACTTAAAATCCCTCGGCGGAAACGCTGTGCCGGTTCGATTCCGGCTTCAGGCACCAAAAATAAAGGCTTTGCGGGTTTACTGCTCGCAAGGCCTTTTTCTGTAGTATGGTTAAACGGTTTTCTCTCCCCTCTCTCTCCCCGCTTATTTGTCAACTGATTCCAATGATTCCAATTTCAAATTAATAGATTGTTGCTAGATGAGACCTGTCTCGACGGAGACAATAGTTAATTGGACTATAAAAAGACTATATAATGGTGTTTATGACTATATAGACTTTATATGAAAACAGGATACGTTAAATTACCCAGCAGGATGTTGAATGAACGATACAATCTGTACAAAGTTCCGACATCATCATTCTTGACGAAAGCGCATGCCTTGTAGTGAAGAACATCGATGGTTTGATGAGAGAGGGTAGGGTGAAACCTGTTCTCTACTCTACCCATTATCTCCGCAAAACTCCTCCTGAGCCACAATAACCTGAGGGCAGGCCACCTAAAACACGTAATCCACCATTATTTGAGGCTAGACAGATCGATACACATCAACTCAGCATCAACGATACTCAGCTATCTTTCTGAAAATACACGACTTATACCGTTGCTACTTGTAGATCAACCTGTTGGCAGGATAACTGCAAAATAAGAATAACACCTGTTCATAAACAGATTTATTGAGATTTTACTTGATCTCTGTGATGCGGGAAATTAAGAAGACGGATAAAGTAAGCTTACCGTAAGGGGCTAAAAATGAAGATACTTATACCAAAATATCACACGCGGGCCACCTCCAGAACGGCAATGAAACAGGCATGGAGATGGTGTCCCCGCTGTGAGAGGGCTTTTAAGTCTTATTCAAACGATAAGTGCCGATACAGAGGATGTGATGGTCCTGACATTCGGGACTGGGGCGATGTAATGACAGAAAACCACTCTTACCCAGAAACTCCAATTATAGGCCATATTTATCACCATGTTACCCGATTCTAAGCCTTCTCAAAAAGTTGTAGATTCATGGGTAGCATTAAAAAAAGCGGTTACCCCTCGTTACTGAGTATGTGAAGGCATCATCTCCTGTATCCATGACTGCTGGAAATATGATGCTAGGGCGATTACAAATCTATGATGCCGAAAGGTGTTGAACACTACACATCACAACAGGTTGCCAGGGATTGTCCTGCCGTTGTTCACGCACCTGGCATACCTGCTCGCTCCGGGCGGCGCCATTGATGGACAGGCCGTGGCCGGTGCCCCCATTAAGTAAAAGGAAGCAGAAGGAGATGACGACCATGATCAAGGTACTCGCAATAAATGGTTCATATCGGGATGATGGTATAACTGATCAAACGGTTGATGTCTTTGCACAGGTTTTAGAAGAGGCTGGAGCCGAAGTCGAGATTATACTTCTGCGTGAATACCCTATCGAGTTTTGCGTGAATTGCCGTGTATGCACCCAACAACCCGGCACGGCCCCAGGGGAGTGTGTACTCCATGATGGTATGAAGGAGTTGATCGATAAGATCGAACGTGCGGATTGTTATATTATCGCTACACCGACTAATTTTGGTTCAGGTACAGCCATCTTTAAACGGTTTATGGAGCGGTTGGCTGGTTATGCCTATTGGCCGTGGGATATGAATGGACCTCAGTTCAGGAAAGCGCAGGAGCCAAAGAAAAAGGCGCTGTTGGTATCTTCATGTGCAGCACCTGGAATTATTGGGCGCTGGCTATTTGGAACCGGGAAACAACTCAAAATGACGGCAAAGACGATCGGCGCCGATGTTGTAGGCACACTCTTTACGGGAATGATTGCCAAGGAACAACACCCGAAACTTTCGGAAAGTGTACGGGATAAGATCAATGTCTTGGCGGGAAAACTGGTTTAAGAGGATAGCGTCCTCATGTGACCTCACCCCGGAAACTGAATCATTGCATACCTAGTTGTTTTGGTGTTTAGCATGCAAGCCCCTGAGAAACAAGGGGCTTTTCTTTTTGGAAGGGCTTATAGAAAATTCTTCAATTGTTTACGGATCTCCAGGTAGTCCGGCACATAGCGACTGACCAGTTTCCAAAAATCCGGTCCATGGTGGCGTGCCGTGATATGGCAAAGTTCGTGGATGATGACGTAATCGAGGCAGGCCTGCGGTGTCCGGATCAACTGCAGGTTGAGCGTAATCCGCCCGGTTCGATATGAATAGCTTCCCCAACGGGTTTTCATGGAGCGTACGGTGATGGGGGCAAGGGGAAGCCTTGATCACGCATCAAGCGGTGGCATGCTGCTGCCCGTTCCTTTACGATCTCGAGCGCCTGTTTCCGGTACCAGGCGTCAATCCTTGTGCGAACCGTCTCCTCCGGCAGACATTCCGGTGCCGTCATTATCAGAAGCCCATCGTGCAGAAACACGGAGTTGCGCAGCCCCGTTGCAAACTCCAGACGATACGGCTCCCCCCGGTACATGAAAACTGCCCCGCGACCGTACTCCTGTTTCTGGCTGTCTGTTCGTGTTCCCAGCTTCTTCCAGACCTTCAGGATCCATTCGACCCTCTGCCGGACAAATATTCTGACGTCTTTGAGCGGTGTCCGCATCGGCACCCGTACTGAAACAGACCTGTCAGGGCGAACCGTTATGCCAAGGGTCTTTCGCCGGGAATGGCACCAACGGTACTCTATGGTTATCCCTGAACACTCGACAGAGTCATACGTTACTGCATCATCTTTTGAAGCCACCGGCACCCCGCTTGATCCAATCCACTATAAAACCACAGGCGTACAGCACGCCCATGGGAAAAAGCCAGACGACGAAGCATAGCAAGACGCCAACCGTTTGTTTCACCGGCAGATCAGCAAGCGCTTCCCGGTACTTCGTCTCGATCCTGTCAAAGGCGGCATTCCCCTCCTTACCGCTATGGTACCTGGCACGTGCTTGTGCGATCCACTGCCCATACCCCTGGGAACGGGCCGACTCGAATATCCGCTGCGGGGATTCGCCGGCAAATGCCATACCGTCGTACCGTTTCAACTCCTCTGTTACGGAAAAGACCATCCGCCGCTGTATGCTCTCCTGCGTGGGCATGAGCAGATAATAGCCGCCCGCCAGCATCAGCAGGTACATGATGCCGGTCACCAGCCAGAGGCGCTGCCAGGGCTGGAAGGTGCGCCTGGGAGAGTCAGTCGCACTCCACGTCCCGGAAGGGGACTTGTTAAGCGTTACTTCGATGGGGGGCTCGTGCCGTGGTTTCATAGGGGTTTGATGGTTGTGCGGAGCGTGCCAGGGCACGTACCGTTGCCAGCGGTGGTACGCACGGGAATTGAGTGTATGAACGATTCCACTGCCGCAAAATAAGCCTCCTGATTGACCGGCAGGATGCTGTTGTGGTCGCCCCGCTCAAAGACGATCAGTTCCTTCGGCTCGTTGGCCCAGGCATAAAGCCGTTCGGCGTGGGAGACGGATACCAGGTCATCATTGCGGGTATGCATCAGTAGCACGCGCCCTTTGAAGGCTGAGATCTTTTCGTGCTGATTGAAGCAGAGGGTGACAGACGCACGCAGTGTGTCCATGGTCGCTCCGACGTCGCGTGGTGCGATACGGACCAGTACCCGTTCCAGCAGGTCGGCCAGGCCGCTCTCGATAATCAGCCCGGCGGCCTGAGGATAGCGCGCAGCACCCTGCAGGGCATAGAGCGAGCCCAGCGAGCGTCCAAAAAAAATGATCCGCTCCGGCTGGATGCCGGAGGCTGCGACGATCAGCTCCACATCGTCCAGCATTGCGGCCAGCGCCGGTACACCGCTGGACATGCCGTAGCCGCGATACTCGGCCAGCAGCAGATTGACTCCCAGGTCGGTCATGTGCTTCTCAAACTCTCCGACATAATCAGCAACAGACTCGCCGTTGCCGTGGAAGTGGATGATGGTCGGGGCATCTGCGTGTGCGCGGCAGAAGCGGCAGCCGAGCCGGAAGCCGTCACCCTCCACAAAAAACGGCTCCGCGAAGCTGTTGGGCCAGGGGTAGAAGTAGCGGCTGGAGAGGATAGGGTGGTCGAGGATGGGATCGCTCATAGTGATTGCTTTCGCTTGAAAACCTGCCGTGTAACTGTTCTGCATGCTGTCAGGCCACGTGGGCACCTGCTGGATACACGAGGGAATATAGCTGTTATTGATCCGAACAGGTCAGTAAGTCAAGCATGATCTCAGCCCTGCCTGTGTTCTGCCTCATTCCGGCGTCTCGGATTCGGGATGCATCAAACGCGAGCTGTTACATAGTGCGGTTATGTTACATCTGATGGATTTTGTTGAGGGCCTTGCTTCAAGTGCTTGTGCTCACCATTACTTTTACACTGTAACATCTGACTGTTACGCTCCTGGAATCCGCAGATCTCCTCTGGCACGCAATGTGAGTATATGTCTTGGCAGATCATGAGCACCGTCATCAAGGAGAGTCCCGCGGGGTTTGCAAGACCTGTCGTGGTGTTCAGCCTGAAGCATCTGTCTGTTGAGGGTGACTTTGCCTGCCTTCTGTGAACCTCAATTTAAACCTGCCGGCGGAGGTCTGTCTGGCTATAGACAGGCACCAATGGTGAGATGACACCACAAGGAGTACTGCAATGAACAGTGTTACTACACGTAAAAATCCGGCCGGTCCTCTGCGTAACCAGCGTGGTGGCGTAATCGTTGTAATTGTGTTTTTATTGGCTCTGATCGGGGCGTGGTACATGTATCAGTCCTATACCCGGGGTCAGGTCAAGAGTAACCTCAAGTCAATCACCAGTGACTATGAGCACGGTATCAAGAAAATAATTCCGTCCGGGAAATAGGCACAGCACAAGCTACAGGGTCTCACGCATAGAGAGCAAACCAGAGGCGGACAACCGTAGTTTCGGTGTTCGCCTGTTGTTTTGCCCAATGTCTCCATGATAGAGCCGGCACATGTTTCTCCTGTTTCTTGATTGCTTATGGAAGCGGAAGCGCATTATTATGGCCGCAGATCAACTCACAAGGAGAAAACCATGCATTACATCGACATGCTGTACCGATTGGCGATCAGTCTCTGGGCGGGTGGTAACGCCATATTCACGCTGATGCTGACACCGATTCTCTTTAAAACCGAAAGCCGCGATGTTGCCGGCCGGATCGTCGGTAATCTGTTCCCCGGCTACTTTCGCTGGGGGATGGCCTGCGGCGTGATCGCACTGGTCTGCCGCCTGGTCAGTAAAGGGGTGAATCCGAAACTGCCGGTGATTGTGCTGGTTGTCATGCTGCTGGTCTCGTCATTCCAGGCCTTCTACGTAGAACCGCGCGCTGCAGAACTAAAACGACAGATCGGATCTTTTGAGACGACCAGTAAGGACCACCCGCTGCGCAAAGAATTCTCGAAACTGCATGGCGTATCGGCTGTATGCAATCTTACCGTGTTGGCGGGTGGGGTACTGCTGGTGGTTCTGTTGTAATGTGCCACGACAGGAACTGCGTAGGTACGCCTGCGGTACCTGCTCAAAATAATCCGGCTGCTCTGCCGGTAACCTGTTATAATGAGAACTCGGAAACGTTGTCTGTAAGCGGCCCCGCATGGGAATCTGACGCCAAGGAGCACACATCATGAATGAAATAAACCCCAACTACCCGCGCAACGCAAGTCACGTCATCGTCAAGCAGAACGCCCTCATCCGCCAGGTATACGCCTGGATGGGGGCAGGGTTGGCCATTACCGCGTTTATGGCGCTGATCACGCTTTCCTCGCCGGCAATACTGGATGCAATTACGGGCAACCGGCTGCTGTTCTACGGCCTGGTATTCGGAGAACTGGCCCTGGTCTTCACCCTTTCCGGCGCCATAAACCGGATGAACGAGTCAACGGCAACGCTTCTGTTCATTGCCTACTCAGCGCTTAACGGGATCACCCTCTCGGTTGTGGCACTGGTCTACACTCGCAGCTCGATCGCCTCCACCTTTGTAATCACGGCCGGCATGTTCGGGGCCATGAGCATCTATGGATACATGACCAAGAAAGATCTGACCTCATGGGGCAGCTTCCTCTTCATGGGTCTGATCGGCGTGGTGATCGCCTCAATCGTCAACATCTTTGTCGGAAGCAGCGCGGTTTCCTGGATCATCTCCGGCATCGGGGTGATCGTCTTCACCGGGCTGACCGCTTATGATACCTGGAAGATCAAGGAAATGGCAGCCCAGGGGACTGAGGGGAGAAAACCGGCCATTCTCGGCGCACTGACGCTCTATCTCGACTTCATCAACCTGTTCCTGATGCTGCTCAGATTTACCGGGAATCGGCGCTGATGTTATCTGGAAGGAAAGGGGAGCAACAGTCGGATGGGAATTCGTAGAAAACTGGAACCCTCTGGCGATAATGATTGACAAATTATTCTGGAAAAACAGTGGGAACTCGGATGAATAAGAGAAACACAGATACATCACAGCATTAAATGCAGCAGCATCCAAGCCCATAAGGTGAGGATTGTTTCTGGTTTTATCCGTGTTCATCCCATGTATCCGTGGTTAACCGCTGTTTTTAGGATTATTGCCGGATGATTGTGACAGGTGTCGGGTACGATTGATACCGGCTCTGCTGCCTGAAAAATAAAGGCTTTGCGGGTAGTATGGCCGAGAAGCCTTTGTTGTTTTACTACAGGGCCGGGATTGATTACAGGGGGGGATTGACAGGCGGATGGTAGCGCTGATCTTGTGTTCAGGTCTTCTGCCGCATGCTGGTCGTTTCTACAGACTCAATTCACTCGGGTTGCCGAACAGTACCAGCGTTGCCGGAATTATCTGCTCAATGCAGATCAATGCGCAATACCCGAGAAAAACGCATTGGAAAATCCCGCTGCCGTCATACTGTGCTCCCGATGGTGCACATGTTGTTGCTGAAGCCATAATTACCAGAAACGTAGTTAGTGCGCTCATGACATCCTCCTGATAATCCGAGCTGCGAAAGAGAATCCTTTGCTATGAGCACTGCATAGCTGCAGCCAAGTAGCATGCAGGATGGATATATATTGCAAGTGTCTTATTTTATGGAGGTTATTGCGGTAGGATTATGCGCGGCACGGTTCGTGTGAAATAATTTCCACGAATCTGTATGGAAAATTCATACTAGTGTGCTGCTGAGTCTGTGTTAATTATAACTATTTAAACTGGTTGCGTACTTGCGTGAATAAATGAGAGTGTATTAAACTTTTATACTCACGCTGCTGGATTAACGTTCAGGGCGGTCGATCGGCCGGATGTTACAATAAAACAACATGGAGTGAAGAAGTGGATAACAGAAAGAGATTACTGATCAGAAACAAAACCATTGCCTCCGGATTGATGATCGCAGCGGCGCTACTGTTTGTGGTTGCCCGCTCCCAAAAAGGGCTCGGCGCATGGGAGTGGGTTGCGGCCTTTGCAGAAGCGGCCATGGTCGGCGCGCTGGCTGACTGGTTTGCCGTTGTGGCGCTGTTCAGGCATCCATTGGGAATACCGATTCCCCATACGGCCATCATCAAAAACAAGAAGGACGCCATTGCCGGGAATCTGGCCGACTTTATCCGGGACAAGTTTCTGGCACCCGAGACGCTACTCAGCAAGCTGCGGGAGCAAAATCCGGCCGAGCGCCTGGCTGCCTACCTGATGGCCAGACCAAACGCCGATGGTTTAGCGAATGGATTTGCCAGGGTCTGTTCCGATTCACTGGATTTTATTGATGACGACCGTGTCCAGAAAATATTGCGGGCGGCGCTCTACGACCGGATTGAAAACTTTGATCTGTCCTCTTCCGCCGCGACCCTGATAGATACATTCAGGACTGACAATCGTCACCAGGTCGTGCTTGATGACGTGCTGAACCGCTGTGCTCTGTGGCTTTCAACCCCTGAAGCGCAGACCGGTCTGGCCAATGCCATCGACAGCATGGTAACCAAGGAATATCCCCTGCTCAGCCACTTCATTCCCAACCGGGACCAGTTTTCAAAAGGCGCCGGTGAAAAGATCGTCCGACGACTCAATGAATTTATTCAGGGCGTCAACGCCGATCCGGCTCATCCTCTCAGGCAGACATTTGACAACGCTGTGACGGATTTTGTTGTCCGGTTGAAATCGGACCAAGCCTTACGCAGCAGGATAGAGACGATCAAGCTTGAAACCGTACAGAACCCGTTTTTATCCGATTACGTCACGCAGCTCGGCAGCGATCTCAAGACCTGGTTGAGCAATGATCTGAAACAGCCCCATTCAAAAATCAGGGAGAAGCTGGCCGAGGCTGTTACAGGGTTTGGGCATACGCTGTCAAAAAACCGCGAATTGAAAGAGTCATTGAATGAACACCTTGAAATGCTGGTAATCAGGTATGGCGACACAGCACGGACTGCAATTGCCAAGCATATCTCGGAAACGGTACAGCAGTGGGAAAATGATGATTACGTCACTGAGATCGAGCTGAGCATCGGTTCCGATCTGCAATTCATTCGCATGAACGGCACCCTGGTCGGGGGCGTTATCGGCCTGCTGCTGCATGCGGTTTCCCTGCTGTTGTAGATGGGGAAGCGATGTGGCCGATGCATAACTCTGGGAAGAAAGAAAGGATTCGTATGTCAACACTCACCGTAGTAGCGAAGGTCGTCGCGAAACAGGAATGTCTGGAGCAGGTCAAGCGCGAATTGCTGCAGATGATCGGGCCGACCAGAAAAGAGCAGGGCTGCATTGCCTACAATCTGCATCAGGACAACGAAGATCCGGCTGTTTTCATCTTCTATGAAACCTGGCAGAACACTGCCTGTCTTGAGCAGCACATGAACACGGAACATTTCAAGAGCTACGTCAATGCGGTCGGCAGCATGATTGCAGAGAAGGTCGTGCACAAGATGACCCGGATTGATTCATAAGCGACTGACCGGATGATGCACTTCTCTCATCGCAAAGGCACATCCGCCAGAGGCTCGCATGCGCGCGGACTACATATCGTGGCGCTCTTTGAAGGCGCCAAAGGACTGCTGGTGCTTGTGGCCGGTTTCGGCCTGCTGACATTTATCCACAAAGACCTCCACCAGGCTGCAGTTCGACTGGTGGAGCACTTCCATTTCAACCCTGCCAGCCATTACCCGCAGATATTTCTCGACCTGGCAGGACGCGTAAACGACACAGAGCTGTGGAGTATTGCCATCGCTGCGGCTCTGTACTTTATCGTACGCATGGTGGAAGCAGCCGGACTCTGGCTGAGGAAGTCGTGGGCAGAGTGGTTTGCTGTCCTGACCGGCGGCATGTACATCCCGGTGGAGATCTACGAGGTTGCCCGCACTGTCACCTGGCCGAGAGTCACCATACTGATCGTTAATCTTGGCGTGGTTTCCTACCTGCTGTTTGTCCTGATCAGGGATAACGGGAAGAAAACTGCATGAAGATTGACATACCCTGAAGGACATACCTACTGGAGATCAACACTATGAAAACGTTATCACCGATACACCGCCTGATTCTGTTTGCCTCGCTGTTCTTTGCCGCAACGGCCGCGCAACAGCCAAGCTGATACCGGGTGCCCAGCTGGTAGAACTGGACAAGGTTGGCCATATTCCCCACATGGAGATGAAGGCTGCATTCCACGAGGCCCTTTTAAGCTTCCTGAAAAAATGACAGAAATGCAGATTGAGAGAGTGAGCTTGTTGACATGCTATCATTGATAACAACAAGGAGTTGAGCCATGACCAGACCGAAATTCCCTCAGCCCTACCGGCATGACCATGCCCCCGTAAAAAACGTCAATGAGGTAATAAGCGAGCAGTTGACTTTCGGCCAACAGGCTGCTGACTGGGTTGTTGCGAAGGTTGGATCGTGGGGATTCATCATCGGTCAATCCTCTCTGCTCGGTGTATGGGCACTCCTCAACGTTACCGCCTGGATCAGACATTGGGATCCGTATCCGTTTATTCTGATGAACCTGGTCCTCTCGCTCCAGGCCGCTTATACGGCCCCGATGATCATGATGAGCCAGAACCGGCAGGCCGCCCGCGATCGTCTTGAGGCGCACAACGATTACGAGATAAACCTGAAGGCCGAGATTGAGATACAGGCGATGATGGATACACTTGAAGCGCAGAATGTTGCTATCGCAGAACTCCATATAATGCTTGAGGAGCTACACAATAGACAGAGATGAATTTCTCCGGAAAGGTGCTATCTGATTTGCGGGTACACAGATGAAAAAGAAACAGCTGATTACTACAGAAACCGGCAGATATTTTCTGACCGACCGCATCAGGGATGAAGTGGATTTCTGGTCAACCCCCCAATCCGGTGGGCTGCCACCGCCACCTGTCCAGAAAGCGCCACCTCCGGACAGCACTTTTATCAGGCTGCCGGATCAGGCCGACTGGCAGATTCCCCCGTGCGACCTGCTGGTGGCCGTAACAGGCCGCCAAAGCCATCGCAGATTCACTCCGCAGTCACTTTCGCTGGCTGAGCTGGCCTTTCTGCTCTGGTCTACCCAGGGTGTCCGGCACGTTGTTCACGATGCAGCCGTTCTGCGAACGGTCCCGTCTGCCGGATGTCGCCATCCTTTCGAAACATATCTTGCCATTATGAGAGTGGCTGGCCTGGAGAGCGGAATCTATCGCTATCTTCCCCTTGAGCACGCTCTGGTTCATGTCAGAACGGTCGACAGGCTGCCGGAGCAGCTGACTGCAGCAACCCGCGGACAAGGCTTTTCCGGGCAGGCGGCTGTTACCTTCATCTGGACCGTTATTCCGGCCCGAACCGAGTGGCGCTATTCTGAAGCTTCCTATAAAGTGATTGCACTGGATGCCGGGCATGTCTGCCAGAATCTTTATCTGGCGTGTGAAGCCATTGGCACCGGCACCTGCGCAATCGCAGCCTATGACCAGGGTTTGGCCGATGAACTACTGGGGGTGGACGGGGTTTACGAATTCACTATCTATATTGCGCCGGTGGGAAAAATATGACACCGATGTACTCTCTGTCGCCCGGGTATGGCTGATTTCAAAACATCACACGATAGGCGTCTGCAAGGTGTTCCAAGCGACCGGTTCCTGGGGCAGTGGTTCCGGATAAATTCCCGATAAATGCCAAGATACGAATTGTAATGAGGTCATCATGAATCCTGTCCGAATGTTGCAACTGTCCGCCCTGCTTTGCTGCAGCCTGATGTTTTCCGGTTGTGTCGCAACAGCTCCGTCACACATGCCGTCCCAACGGCCCGCCAAAATAGCGCTGGTCCTGGGCGCGGGCGCCTCCAAAGGCTTTGCCCATATCGGTGTACTGAAAATCCTCGAAACCAGCAGGGTCCCGATCCACATGATCGTCGGCACGAGTGTGGGCAGCTTTGTCGGCAGCCTGTATGCCTACGGATATGATGCCTATGGCCTGCAGAAGATTGCATTGTCGATGGAGAGAAGCGACATCGGTGAGCTGACCATACCCGACAATGGCTTCCTCAAAGGAGAGCGGCTGCGGGACTACATCAATACCAAAGTGCGCCAGTCTCCGATCGAGAAATTCAAGATTCCGTTTTATGCCGTGGCCACCGATATCAAAACAGGCGAGAGCGCCGTGTTTCACTCCGGTAATTCCGGGATGGCCGTCCAGGCCAGCTGTGCCATACCCGGCGTGTTTCAGCCGGCCCGTTTCTCGGGGGCCAGCTATGTGGATGGCGGCGTGGTCAAGCCGCTGCCGGTGGATATCGCCAGGACGCATGGTGCCGATATCGTGATCGCGGTCGATATCTCTTCCGGCATCGATTCGATTGTGCCCACCTCTACCATGGAGACCATCCTGAAATCGATCCAGATCATGTACAACAAGATGTCCCAGCCCTCAATCGGCCAGGCCGACGTGGTGATCAGGCCGATCGTGAGTTTCGTCGGGTCAGCGGATTTCAGCCGCCGCAACGAGGCGATCATGGAGGGGGAAAAAGCGGCCCTGGCTGCTATGCCGCAGATCAATGCGCTGCTTGCAAAACTGCGCCAGGAAGGGCGTCTGCCCTGATCATAATGACCTGAGAGGAGAAAACAGCGAAAATGAGCGAGCACAGCTGTGATTTCTATTGCAATAAGATACTGAAAGGTCTGCTGGATGTTCCGGTATACTTTGAGAACGAGCGGGTATTTGCCTTTCACCACTCCAATCCGCTGTGGGAGCATCATGTCGTCCTGCTCCCCCGGCGGCATATTGAATCCCTGCTGACCCTGGAAGAGGTCGACGATGATCTGCTGCTGGAGCTGATGCGTACGGCCAAGCTCATCGCTGCTGATTTCATGGAGCGTTACGGGGCCTGTCGGGTGTACACCAACCTGGGCGATTACCAGTCCTCCAAGCATCTCCACTGGCATATCGGCTGCGGCCGGCAGCTGCGACCGTACTGATGCAGGCTGCTACAAACGGATTTATCGAACCATCAGATACGTAGAACAGCGGGCATAGAGGTAAGGATGTCTGATCAGTCGTTGATACTCGGGATCATCGGAGCAATTCTGACCTTCACCGGATTAGCAGGGCTGCTGCTGCCGATTGTGCCTGGTGCGCCGCTGCTGTTTCTGGGGCTGCTCCTGGGGGCCTGGGCCGAGGACTTTCGCTATGTAGGAGTCTGGACCCTGCTGATACTGGCGGGAATGGCCGCTCTGACCTATGTGGTGGAGTTTGCCGCTTCCATCCTGGGGGTCAAGAAATTCGGCGGCTCACGACGGGCCATGATCGGCGCTGTTCTGGGGGGGATTGCAGGGCTGTTGTTCGGGATTCCGGGAATCCTGCTGGGACCGTTTGTGGGGGCGGTGATCGGGGAACTGTCGCTGCAGCGCGATCTGGAACAGGCCAGCCGGGCAGGTTTCGGCACCGTGGTGGGACTGGCCATCGGAGTCGCGGGCAAACTTGCCATCGGTATCGCCATGATCGGCCTTTTTCTGCTGGTACGTCTGCTTTGATCGCACTCATCCTCAGCCAAAGTCTGAAATAGTCGGCTCCGCGTTGAGCTGTGTGCCACCGGAGCCGTTTACTTACAAGGGTACAAAAGATGCCGCCTAATAATCCGGGATCGACCGATAAACATGTAAAGAATGCTGTTCTTCGCTGGTTCTTGATTGCCTGCGGCTGGATTGCGATCGCAGGGGGTGTGATCGGAATTTTCCTGCCGTTGGTGCCGACGGTGCCGTTTCTGCTGCTGGCGGTGGCCTGCTTTGCCAGAAGTTCTGAACGCTTTCATACCTGGCTGGTGGAACACAACCACCTGGGACCGCTGCTGCGTGATTACCTGAACGGTGCAGGTATTCCCTTCAGGGCCAAAACCATCGCCATCGGTATGATCTGGGTGTCGTTTACGTCCTCCACCGTCCTGTTTGCCCGGGCATTCTGGCTGAAGGCACTGCTGATTGGCATGGCCGCCGCCATCACACTGTATCTGTTGTACCTGCCGACAGCCCCGGATCCGAACCAGCATGATTGAAGGCGCCGGAGTTTCGCGGCATCAGGCGTAGACCGAAAAACTGTCCCGTAATGCCTTTCGTTCAACAGTGCTGACCGGTACTGAGGGCTTTTTGTTGATAATAGCATCCAGGTTGGCAGAGCGGTCAGTCGACAGTTGCACGACATCTTCCGGAAGGGTGAGCAAATTCCTGTTAGGTGGCGTTTTGGCGGGGGCAGCTGAAGCTTCCCGCTGCCCGGGGACGCTCGGCCGAGCAGGGTTAACCTGGTGCTGAATCCGGTTGTCGTTTACTGGTTGCATATTCTGGATACCATCCTGTTCAGATTATGATTGCACACCTGCTACCAATGGTGTCTGGCGTACTGGTGTTATCGTTACCAAGCATAAGGTGTGCCAGTGCTATAACCACCAGTAACTAAAGCAGATTAGGTGTGACAGTCGCAGATGCCTGCTGCTCCGGAGCCAGAATTTTGTCGGATTTCGGAATATCTGCGCGTTTGTTACAGATTTTTGACACGATTACGATACTAGTCAAGACCATACCTTACTTCGGTCCGGTAGGGTGGGGGTGGGGGTGGGGGGGGCGCGGCTGTTACTGAACTCTTGGATGTATTGCAAGCAGTCGCTATAACTATCTGTTTCTGCGATAGTAATAAAGATGCTGTAGCACTGTTCCGGAACGGGGTATATAATTGTTTTGCTGGTTTTTCTGTACGGTCTTTTTGAGGGAGAAAGGGGTTCGGCATGAACAGCATCAGCGGCATAACCGGCAGTGCTCTGCAGGCATTTGCTACAAGTCAGCAGGTAACAGCAAACAATCTGGCCAACCTGAACAGCGATGGCTTCATGGCGTCCAGGACCACGTTTCAGGATAACCGGGGTTCCGGTGTCAGCGCATCCGTATCAGGTACAGAAGTTACGGTCGATGTTTCCCGCGAGGCGACGAATATGATTTCAAATTCAAAGGGCTTCACGGCAAATCTCAAGGTCCTCAGGACAGCTGATGAGATGACCCGGGAACTGCTCAACATCAAAGCATGAAGTTCAGAGCTGAATCCTCTTGCCTGCCGCATGCAACCCTGTTCTCCTCATAGCTATGCCGGTTAATCACAACAATTACATCTCCAGGCTATCCCCGGAAATCCGCTTATGAATTTCCTGTTCCATATGCTGCTCTCCGGTGATGACGACCAGCTGCTGGTCGGTAATATCATGGGTGATTTTGTCAAAGGGCCCTTGATGGGCGGCACCTATCCGCCCCGCATCCGTCAGGGGCTTCAGCTGCACAGGTACATCGATTCATTTGCCCAGAGGGATGCCAGTTTTCAAGGCAGCAGACTCCGGCTGTCCCCGCATTTCGGACTCTACCGGGGGGTGCTGGTGGATCTGTTCTATGACCACTTCCTGGCGCGAGACTGGGACCTGTGGTCAGATGTGCCGTTTCCGGATTACATCGCAGCAGCCCGCTCAACGATTGACAAGTACAGTGAGATCCTGCCGCCGCGGCTCCAGGAATTCGTGCCAGTCATTTTCAACGAGCTGCTGCCGTCCTATGTCACCGTTTCAGGGATTGAATCGGCACTGCAGCGCATGTCCCGCAGGATACGCAGGCCTAACCCCCTGGCAGACGGGGGGAGCCAGTTGACGCTTCACTATGCTGAACTGCACGCCGAGTTCGAACGGTTCATGGGTGCAGTGCAGCAGTTCACAACAGCGGTCATTACACGGGAGGCGAAATCATGAAGGTAGGATTTGTGGGACTGGGTATCATGGGCAGCGCTATGGCGGCAAATCTGCTCAAGGCAGGGTTTGAGGTCACGGTATGGAACAGGTCTCCTGACAAATATGCTCATCTGGCAGAACTGAAGGCTGCTGTTGCTGACTCGCCCCGGGCTGTGGCGGCAGCTGCGGATGTGGTGATCGCTATGATGGCGACCCCGGATGCCGTCCGGTCGGTTCGGGACGGGTCGGACGGCATTATCGCCGGGCTGCTTCCGGGTAAGGGGTATCTGGATATGTCCACGGTAGATGCGGAGACCTCGCAGGAATCCGCCCGCCTGACTCACCAGGTAGGTGCCCTGTTTCTTGAGGGACCGGTGGCCGGGAGCCGCAAGCCGGCCGAAGATGCGACCCTGACTATCATGACGGCCGGCGACAAGCAGCTGTACGACAGGGCACTGCCGCTGTTGGAAAAGATGGGCAGGAAGATCCTGTACCTCGGCGAGACGGGCTCTGCTGCCCGCATGAAGCTGGCCAACAACCTGGTGATGGGCGGCATGCTGACGGCGTTGTGTGAAGGACTGGCGCTTGCTTCAAAAAGCGGTCTGGATACGGCGCAGCTGCTCGAGGTGCTGGATTCCGGTGCCCTGTCAAATCCCATGTTCCGCTTGAAAGGCCCCCAGATTGCCGCAAATAGCGCGTATCCGCCAGCCTTTCCCCTCAAGCATATGCAAAAGGATCTGCGTCTGGCCCTGCGCCTGGCGGAAGAGGTCCGGCAGCCGCTCTTTGCCACGGCCGCTGTCAATGAGCTCTATAAAGCGGCAATTGCGGCTGATCTGGGTGATTTGGATTTCGCCGCCGTCCATCGTGTCATCAGTTCATAGGACAGTACAGCAACCGCCCGGTTTTTATGGGTCTTTGTCGTTGGTGTCAGTGTGTATCATGGTGTGTCAGGTTGTGTCTGGTTGTTGGCTTGTTGGGTGAGAAAAAATGCATGACTCGGAGAATATAATGAGATGTTTCTATGTAACAATCTGTCTGCTGCTTCTGCTGTCAGCCCCGGCTGCTGCCCTGGATCAGGGTCTGGCTAGACAGGTCCTGGAGGAGATCAATCTGGCGCGCAGTGCGCCGCGCAGCTATGCCGGCTTTCTGCGCGAGTTCCGCGCCCGTTTTCACGGGAGCTACTATCTGCTGCCGGGCAGTGCGACCCGCATGCAGACCAACGAGGGGACCAAGGCTGTCGATGAAGCGATCAAGGCCCTTTTCCGCCAGAAACCCCTGCCACCGCTGGCCTGGTCGGACGGTCTTGCCGAGGCTGCGGCTGAACTGGCAGAGGAGCAGGGCAGCAGTGGTGGCCTCGGCCATTTCGGCAGCCGGAGTCGTGGCATGCAGGAACGGATTGAACGACACGGAAAATGGCTGCGGAGCATCGCAGAAAATATCGGCTATGGGCCCACAGATGCTCGCAATATGGTCATGCAGCTGATCATCGACGACGGGGTGCCGGGGCGGGGACATCGCAAGAATACCTTCAGCGCAGCCTTTGATACGGCGGGGGTGGCCTGCGGTTCCCATCCGCGCTTCGAGAGCATGTGTGTCATTGATTTTGCGGGCGGCTTCAGAGAGTAGGCATCAGTGGCAGGCAGGGAAAATGCTCAGGTTTGTTCTGGTATTGTCAGCCCGGTACCGGAGCCGGCAATTCCAGATGCTGATTCTCCCTGCTGTCCTCTGAGGTGCACTTCTGTTTTAATCCCAAAATCAGATAGAACAGCATGCCAAGCAATGGCAGGAGCAGCACCAGCAGCATCCAGACGGTTTTTTGAGCGGCGGTTTCAAACTCGCTTCTGACGATGTCCACAAGGGTTCCTGCCCAGACGACGAACAGCAGCAATCCCAGAATTATCCAGATGATGATGTATTTTGCCAACGACTGCAGTGTGCTGTCAAAGTCCCGGGAGTTGATCTGCAGCTGTTTCTTTACCTCCGCCGTCCGCCTGCGCTGTTCCAGATTGTCCTGATGGCCTGCAGCCTGTTTTTCCTGATTGGCTGCAAGCGCATACTGCCGGGTTGCGGCACGGTTGGCACGCTGGGCCAGCGTGCCGGATTGCTGCCTGACCTCTGCGGCGTCCTTTTCCAGATATTGCTCAGGGAGAGTGGAGGAGTCATCGGTGAAGTGAATCCCGTTCGCATCCTCCCACCGGTAGACTTCAGCAGATGCAGACGACGCAAGCAATACCAGCATGTACAGAATGACCGCCGTTTTCAATTGAGCACCTTTCCGTGGTTTCATACATCAGACACGGCTATTTCTCTTTGAAGGCCTCGCCGGTGGATTTGCCCGATTCCTTGAAGGCCTTGCCGGTGGCTTTGCCGGCTTTCTTAAAGGCCTTGCCGGTGGCTTTGCCCGATTTTACGACCGCTTTGCCGGTGGCCTTACCCATTTTCTTGACCCCTTGTCCGACCTCTTTGCCGCCTTCCTTGATACTGTCGTCGGCGTAGGTTAGTGAGCCGGCCAGCAGCAGTGTCAGCAACATCATGATTGTCCGTGATACCATCGCATTATCCCCTTTGTACTTCGTATGTTCCTTCGTGAACGCCAGGCTGCTTCTCTCGTCTGTATGGCAGATACTGCCACGGATAGAGTTTACAACTAACGTGCCAAGGGAACACCCGGTGCGTGCGGTGGCAATATACGAATATTGCTGGGTAAAATGAAATGCTGGCTCAGCGGCTTTGGAAAAACCGTCAATGATGGCCGCAACATATAACGAGGCCGTCACATACTGCGGATTGCAATCGTGCCCGAAATAGTAATGCCTATCTATGTACCGCCTCACGTGGTATGGGTAGCAGGGCGATTATACCAATTCCATATCAAGGCCCTATCTTCGTTGGCTCGTCTTAGTGAGTTAGAATGTGAAACATTCGTGAACGAACTATTCTGACTTGTCAGGGCAGGCTGCTCAACGTACTGCCATGTACGCCTCGCAGCCTCAATCCTCGCCGCCTTGATATCATCCTTGATCTGAAATTGGAATTATTCCTGGCCGCCACATCAAGGAGTCCCACATGTTTTGAACGTCCCTTAGCGCTACACTGGTATTACTGGCCCTTTCCACTCCCTGCAGCAGCGAATCCTTCACATCAACCGGCACATCAGATGTCTACTTTTCACCCCGAGGCGGCGCCACCGAGGCCATTGTCAGGGAGATCAATGCAGCCCGGCGCGAGATCCTGCTGCAGGCCTACTCGTTCACCAGCGCGCCGATCGCCAAGGCCCTCGTAGATGCCCGCAAACGCGGGCTCAGGATTGAAGCCGTCCTGGACCGGAGCCAGCGTAAGGCAAAGTACACCTCGGCCGATTTTGTCGCCCATGCGGGCATTCCAACCTATATCGATGCGGCGCATGCCATTGCCCACAACAAGATCTTCATTATTGACCGCAGCACCCTGATTACCGGCTCCTTTAATTTCTCCCGGGCAGCAGAAGAGAAGAATGCAGAAAACCTGCTGATCCTGAAGGGCAACAAGCCGCTGGTGGAGCGATACATCAGGAATTTTGAGGATCATAAAGGACATTCGGAAGGGTATCAGGGCAAATGATCCAGCAGTTGCAGGAACTAATTGCCAGGTCTGCGGCGTGCGGCAATAGAGTACAGTTACGAATCTTTCCACGTGCCGCTCGAGTTGCCGTACCATCACAGACCCTTTTCTGGTAGAGTATGAAAACCAACTTTACCCCGGTACGGCCTCCGGATATGATCGAAGGCTGATCGGTCCGGAGACCGCCCGAACGGGTGGTGGAATCGGGCATACGGATGGAGTTAGTGTCAAGGAGCCACGTTAATGCGCATGTTACCCGAAGATCTGGCAGAGCTGAGAGCCGCAAAAATACTTCTCGAACATCCCGGCCTCACTGCCAGGCTGACCAGTCTGGCCGGACGGCCGCTTGAAAGGGGACTCAAGCTCCTGCCTGCCGACTGGCAGCACAAGGTCAGCCTGACAACCAGTGACGCCCTCATGACCGCATTGAAGGGTGCCCTGTTGACCATGGGCCCGGGAACCACAGTAGCCTCTCCGCGCTGGCATAAATTTGCCGCAACCCTGTCCGGCGGGATCGGCGGCGCTTTCGGTCTGCCCGCTCTTTTGCTGGAATTGCCGGTATCGACAACGATCATGCTGCGCTCAATCGCCGATATCGGACGATCACAGGGCGAAGATTTGTCGTTGCCTCAAGCGCAGATCGCCTGCCTGGAAGTCTTTGCATTGGGAGGGGAGTCCGGTGGTGATGATTCCGGCGAGTCCGGCTATTTTGCCGTTCGGAGTGCGCTGGCGCGTGCGGTGTCGGAGGCTTCCAAATATCTGGCAGAAAAAACAGTTGTTGAGAAAGGTGCTCCGGCGCTCGTCCGCCTCGTAGCGATCATTGCAGCACGATTTCAGGTCCAGGTGTCCGAAAAGGCCGCTGCAATGGCGGTGCCCCTGATCGGCGCTATTGGCGGTGGCGGCATCAATCTGCTATTTATGGAACACTTCCAGGACATGAGCCGCGGTCATTTTGTCGTCCGGAAGCTCGAACGAAAATACGATCCACTGCTTGTGCGTGATATCTACACTGCGCTCTGAAATTGACTGCAGGTGCGAAGCTTGGAAAATAATATGTGTCAAATTGAATCAAATGGAGTCGTTGTGTGTTTTTGTGTTGCAGGTCCTGCCGATCCTTGAGCTATGACCGGCCACACAATCATTATCGATAAGGACGTTACCCGATGAGAGCTTTTGCCAATCTGTTCCTAATCCTGTTTCTAGCCGACGGGGGCTTCTCCCTGGTTGACGAGCTGGTTTCCCTGCTTACCCCGCTGATGCCGTTTACCGCACTCAGAAACCTCCTGGCCATCGCCGTGATCTTGATGAGCGGAGCGGTTTACCTGTGTCTCGGCATTGACCGGCGCCTGCCCAAACGGATCTTTCTCCCTCTGATCCTTTTTGTGTTCTGGTCCCTCGTCTCAACCTGGCTTATTCCGGTTCTGGCCGACCTCCGGATTTACGGACTCCTGATTGCCGCAGCCCAGGTTGGGCTCGGCATGCTCCCGCTTTACTATCTGCGAAAGGGGAACGACCGCAGCCTGACGCTGCCGCCGGAGCTGTTCACACCACCGTTTTTCAGCCTCAAAAACACCCTGATCTTCTGCGGGGCAAACCTTTTCATCGTCCCGGCCGTGCTGGTGATGTTCGCAGGCTCCGTGGCAAATGCCTACATGTCTGAACATACCTCAGGATTCATGCATCTGGCTCCCAATGGCCTCAAGATGACCGAGCGGGTCTATCGGCGTGATAACCGGACGATCCGGCTGGCCGCCATGATTCATGTGGGGAATAAGGAATACTACGACAAGCTGGTGAGTTCAATCGCTACGGGCAGGATCATTGTCCTGGCAGAAGGGGTCTCGGACGATAAGAACCTGATGCGGAACAGGATCGATTACGGGAAAGTGGCCGGATTTCTCGGGTTGACCTCCCAGCAGGAGATGCGATTCAAGGGCCGGCTCATTGATCAGGAAGAGCTGGCCGCGCCCCGGCTGACTACCCCGGGCGCAGTGGATGGGAAACAGGCGGGGGAGGCCGACATCTTCAGGGCCGATGTGGATATCAGCTCCTTCCGTCCGCCGACCATTACCTTTCTGGATGCCATCGGGAAACACCTGCGGGAGAGCCCTTCCTTCGTACAAGGCGTCCTGGCGCTTAATACCTGGGCAGAGAAGAACGTTACCCCGGAGATGTATGCAATCATCATGGACGACATCCTGCATCGCAGGAATATGGTCGTAATCGGTTATCTGGAAAAGGCCCTTGCCCGATATGATACGGTTGTTATCCCCTGGGGGGCCTTGCACATGAAGGAGATTGAAGAGAATATTATCAAACGTGGCTTTGTACTGCAGGAAGAGCGGGAGCGGGTCAGCATCGATTTCCGCAGGATGCTCCTGGGCAGGTTGTGAGCTGAAAAACGTTCCGGTCCGTGGAACTTGATCCACGCACGCGCTGCCGGTTGAATCAGCTGTATTTTGCCTGTCCATGGCAGTATAATTCCTTCAGAGCTTGATCATCACACCTCAGGAGTCTGCTCATGAGTGTTCTCTTTTCACCTCTCGACGTAAAGTCAATCACGTTTCGCAACCGGATTTTTGTCTCCCCCATGTGCCAGTATTCAAGTCATGACGGATTGCCCACGGAGTGGCATATCGTTCATCTCGGCAGCCGTGCCGTGGGTGGCGCGGGACTGGTCATGGTTGAGGCAACCGCGGTCAGCCCCGAGGGACGCATCAGCCCCGATGACAGCGGTATCTGGAGTGATGACCACGCCAAGGCATTTGTTCCGATTACCCGCTTTATCCGGGAACAGGGCGCTATTGCCGCGATCCAGCTTGCCCATGCCGGTCGCAAGGGGTCGTGTTCACTGCCGTGGCTGGGAGGCGGCCCGCTGGGCATGGAGGCCTGCGGCTGGCAGCCGCTTGCGCCCAGTTCCGTTCCTTTTGATGTCGGACACCCGGTTCCGCGGGCCCTGACACTGGACGAGATGGATGTGATTGAAAACCAGTTCCGCGCTGCAGCGCGAAGGGCGTTTGTCTCCGGATTCCAGGTGGTTGAACTGCACATGGCCCACGGCTACCTGCTCCACGAGTTTCTCTCTCCCTTGGTGAATCAGCGGGATGACAATTATGGCGGCACTCTGGAAAACCGCCTGCGCTTTCCCCTGCGGGTGGCCCGGGCGGTGCGCGAAGAGTGGCCGGCGGAATTGCCGCTTTTTGTGCGGATCTCGGCTACTGACTGGGTTGAAGGGGGCTGGGATATCGATCAGTCGGTGGTCCTGGCCCGACATCTCAAAGAGATCGGAGTCGACCTGATCGACTGCTCTTCCGGATTTGCTGTGCCGGATGAACCGGTTCCCTTTGGTCCCGGCTTTCAGGTCCCGTTTGCTGCCAGGGTCAGGGCTGAGGCCGGCATTGCCAGCGGTGCGGTCGGCTTCATCACCGAGCCGGTCCAGGCCGAGCAGATCGTGGCCACCGGCCAGGCAGATGTTGTGCTGCTGGGGCGGCAGATGCTGCGCGACCCCTACTGGCCGCTACATGCCGCCCGGGCACTGCACGCGGACGTGACCTGGCCGAACCAGTATTTGCGGGCCAAATGATTACGGTTCCGGACGGGGTGAGGCCGGCTGTTATCGATGACCTCCGTTGTCCTGGAAAGAGGACGTCTGAGGTCGTAATGGTGTGCTGAAATAATGGTCAAAGTAACAAAATTGTAACGATCCCGAAAGGATTCAGGTCCTCATCCACCGGGTTCTCAACGTTACCTGTGGATATCTTGAGGACATCACTACGTGAAAAAAAGGAGCGCGCAGATGACAGTTCAGAAGAGCAACTACAGTGCGGAGCATATCGGACCTTTTGAAAACCTGCTCAAGAAGGATTTCATGGGATTTCACGGCAAGTACTTCATTGGAAAGGAACTTGGCCTCACCGGCTGCGAGGTCTCAATCAACCGGCTTCCGGCCGGCAAGGGCATGCCGTTCGTGCATACCCACAAAAAGAACGAGGAGCTCTATATCATTCTGCGGGGCAGCGGTGTTTTCTATATGGATGGGGAGGAATTTCCGATTCAGGAGGGGAGCCTGGTCCGGGTCGCGCCGGAAGGGGAGCGGGCCTGGAAGGCCGGCGATGAGGACCTGTATTTTATCTGCATCCAGGCCGAAGCTGGCAGCCTTACTCAGGCGACCCTTGAGGACGGCGTGCGTACCGCAACCAAGGCTTCCTGGATGAAAAAAACTGTGACTGCTTGACCGCAGGAAAATTAGAAACTACAATCCCGTCACAGCCTGTTCCTGAAAAAAACGCCGCCAGATCAAGGGAAGCTTCCGATGCTCTGCAGTTGGTTGTGACAACAGCAATCTGATACGTGTGAGGGTACCGCATGAAAAAGCCATTCCAGCCCTATGTATACCCCGGATGTCAAACCACCCTTATAATGCTGCTGGCGGTACTGCTGCTTCCCCGTCTGGCCCTGGCAGAGTGCAAGGAATTCCGGATTGTTGAGTACGAGGACCGGGTGGAGGCTGTCTGTGTTGGAGAACCGCTGACCGAAGCACAGAAAAAGGCCAATCAGGAAGAGGAGAAGCGCCAGGAAGAGGCCAACCAGCGACAAAGGAGTGACGAACTGAGACGTCAGAGAGAGACCGCTGCAGCTACAAAAGCCCAGGAGGAAACCAACGCGGCTGCCGAGCGCAGGAAAAAGAGTGCTCAGCCGGGTACGCCACAAAAGCCTGTTGATAGGAATCTCGCCACCGACAGAAATTTTCGAAGATCACCCTGAACGACAACTCCCCAATCCAACAATAACAAGGGCCTACCCATGATGAGGTAAGCCCTTGTTCCATTCTACCCTTACTGCGTTTCAGGTTTGCTTATGGTGCCGGTACGTTGATCTTGGTATTAACCAGGGTAACTGAAGCATGCAGGGCCAATGCTCTGCCGTTCAGTGTTACTACATTGACGTTACCGGCGGTAGAGGTCGAGATGCCTGAAGAGGCAATGATGGTTCCGGCCATGGTGCCGCCGCCAGCTGCGTTAATAGTGGCGTGGCTGCCGACCTGCCAGTACACGTTTTTGGCCTGTGCACCGTTTACAAGGTGGATGCTCTGGGGAAATGCTGCACCAGGGCCGCCGACAGTAAGTGTGGATGCCATCTGGAATACAAAGACTGAGTTCTGATCGCCGCGTCCGTCAAGGGTAAGATCGCCACCCTGAATAGCATATGAGCCGGGTGCGGATTTGTAGACGCCGGGGGCCAGTGTGCGGTTACCCAGTTGACCGGCTCCGCCGCCCAATGAGGATACATCGATTCCGCCGGGCATCGCTGCAGGAGAAAGTTTGTCGAAGGCTTTTTGTGTGTCAAGTGCGGCTGCGGCTGCGATTACATTCGGTACGGAACCGGCAGGGGCAACGGCTGTGTGGACTGTCCCGCTCACTGCTCCGATATTGAGTGTCGTTTCTGTAAATTTGGCATTTTTGTCGTGGAAACCTGTGACCAGGGTGGATGTCGCTGTGGTGCCGATGTCCCCTTTAACGACAGTGTAAATCCCCTGGTTGGTCATCCCGGCGCCGCCGCCGAATACTCCAAAGTTTGCGGCCGATCCAAGAGTTACTGACGTTTGTGTGGTTGGCGGAGTGACTGGCGGCTTAGTGTGTGAATCATGGTTGCGCGAACCTGCGAAAGCCATCGAGCTGCTGATAACAAAGCCCATAATCAACGTAAATACCAGATATGCCTTTGGTGTCTTGAACCTTTTCATACGTGCCCCTTTTTTTTGTACTTCATGTTGTTACGATTTTTGTTTCTGATCCTGCTCTGCGCTCAACCTGCTGTTTCGCTCCCTTATTAAAATCTGTCTCCTTTGCTTCGCCTGACCACTTCGCAAAACAGCTTGAAATTGATTTTGAGTCAGTTGCTCAGGTTGATTGTTTAAACGCAAGTAGCCTGCCAAAATCCTCAAATAAATAACCAGTCATAAATGCGCCTGTAACAACAGCTGGTTAGAACGATACATACTAAAAGCCGCTGGAATGAAACCGTTGGATCGGCCTCAGCTTTCTGTGGGAACTGCATGATGTTGAGGGGCGGTTGTGGCGATCTGTGGGCGGAAGTAGCATTCAGGCGTGTTGTCGCAGTTAATTCAAGCGGGATTCCAGCACGTTTTTTGCGGTGCCATAATACAGTTGGCACATTTAATGAAAAAATGATACACTTATATTAATGAAAATACATATAGAGGGATGCAGCGCTACAGATCCTGCCCATAGCAATTCAGAGCAAGACCCAACCACTCCACGATTATTCACGTTTTTATCTGTTGATATCGGCGCCTTTGTCGCTGTTCCTGGCGCGCCCTGGATACCTGTGTGAGGTGAATGTATAGGTTCACCGTCTGTTTGCGGCCGGAGTACGGTCGCTGGCATGCGGAAAGCTGTACAGGTAACAAAATTCAGTACAGAAGAGAGTCCGCAATGGGTGTAAAAAAAGACAGGAACCAGGAATCTGCAGCCGCTAAGGCGAACATCATACCCGAGATCCGCAGTGAAGCGGCCCTGCTCAAGGCCGGGGCGCTGCAAAAT
Source organism: Geobacter psychrophilus (assembly GCF_056821595.1). Taxonomy (NCBI): domain Bacteria; kingdom Pseudomonadati; phylum Thermodesulfobacteriota; class Desulfuromonadia; order Geobacterales; family Geobacteraceae; genus Geobacter; species Geobacter psychrophilus. The sequence continues at coordinate 4,617,416 of NZ_JBXDTU010000004.1, read as the reverse complement.
GCGATTTTCAACAGCGCCAACTTCTCCAGCATCGCCACCGACGCCAAGGGGGTCATCCAGATCTTCAACGTCGGAGCCGAGCGCATGCTGGGCTACACCGCCGCCGAGGTCATGAACAAGATCACGCCGGCCGACATCTCCGATCCGCAGGAAGTAATCGCACGGGCCGAAGCACTCAGCATCGAACTCGAAACCCCGATTACGCCTGGCTTCGAGGCACTGGTATTCAAGGCCTCGCGCGGCATCGAGGACATCTATGAACTGACCTACATCCGCAAGGACGGCAGCCGCTTTCCGGCGGTCGTTTCGGTCACGGCCCTGCGCGACGAGCAGGATGCCATCATCGGCTACCTGCTGATCGGCACCGACAACACCGCCCGCAAGCAGGCCGAAGAGGCCCTGCTCCAGGCCGGTGCCCTGCAGAGCGCCATCTTCAACAGCGCCAACTTCTCCAGCATCGCCACTGACGCCAAGGGGGTCATCCAGATCTTCAACGTCGGTGCGGAACGCATGCTGGGCTACACTGCTGCCGAGGTCATGAACAAGATCACACCGGCCGATATCTCCGATCCGCAGGAAGTCATAACCCGGGCCGAAGAACTGAGCATCGAACTCGAAACCCCGATTACGCCTGGCTTCGAGGCACTGGTATTCAAGGCCTCGCGCGGCATCGAGGACATCTATGAACTGACCTACATCCGCAAGGACGGCAGCCGCTTTCCGGCGGTCGTTTCGGTCACGGCCCTGCGCGACGAGCAGGATGCCATCATCGGCTACCTGCTGATCGGCACCGACAACACCGCCCGCAAGCAGGCCGAAGAGGCCCTGCTCCAGGCCGGTGCCCTGCAGAGCGCCATCTTCAACAGCGCCAACTTCTCCAGCATCGCCACTGACGCCAAGGGGGTCATCCAGATCTTCAACGTCGGTGCGGAACGGATGCTGGGCTACACCGCCGCCGAGGTCATGAACAAGATCACGCCGGCCGATATCTCCGATCCTCAGGAGGTCATCGCTCGCGCCGAGGAATTGAGCAGCGAACTCGGCACCCCGATTACTCCCGGTTTCGAGGCCCTGGTATTCAAGGCCTCGCGCGGCATCGAGGACATCTATGAACTGACCTACATCCGTAAGGACGGCAGCCGCTTTCCGGCGGTCGTTTCGGTCACGGCCTTGCGCGACGAGCAGGATGCCATCATCGGCTACCTGCTGATCGGCACCGACAACACGGCGCGCAAGCAGATCGAGGCGGAGCAGGAGCAGCTCAGCCAACGGCTGCGCGACCACCAGTTCTACACCCGCTCCCTGTTCGAATCCAACATCGACGCGATCATGACCACCGATCCCTCCGGCATCATCACCGATGTCAATAAACAGATGGAGGTACTGACCGACTGCACCCGCGATGAACTGATCGGAGCGCCCTTCAAGAACTACTTCACCGATCCGGAACAGGCCCAGACCAGTATCAAACAGGTGCTGCGGGAGAAGAAGGTCACCAACTACGAACTTACCGCCCGCTCCAGGGACGGCAAGGAAACCGTGGTCTCCATCAATGCGACCACCTTCTATGACCGAGACAGGAAACTGCAGGGCGTCTTTGCCGCTGCGCGTGATGTTACGGAACGCAAACGCCTGGACCAGGTGCTGCAGGAAAAGAATATCGAACTGGAAAACGCCCGCTCCGTGGCGGTAAAGACCAATCTCACGAAATCCGATTTTCTGGCCAACATGAGCCACGAACTGCGGACCCCGCTCAACGCGGTCATCGGTTTTTCCGAGGTGCTGCAGGACCAGATGTTCGGCCAGATCAACGAAAAGCAGAAGGAATATGTCGGCAATATTCTGACCAGCGGCAGACACCTGCTTTCCCTGATCAACGACATCCTGGATCTCTCCAAGGTGGAATCGGGCAAGATGGAGCTTGAGTTGAGCTCATTCCTGCTGCGGGAATCACTGGATGCCTCCGTGATGATGCTCAGGGAAAAAGCCCTGAAAAACGGGATCGAACTCCACCTGGATCTGCTCCCGGAGGCCGATGTACGCCTGTCGGCAGACCTGAGAAAAATGAAACAGATCCTCTTCAACCTGCTCTCGAACGCGGTCAAGTTCACCCCCAGGGCCGGTACCGTGCATGTGAAAGCTGTGAGAGACGGAGATTTCATCGAAATCAGCGTGGCGGACACCGGTATCGGCATACGGGAGGAAGATATCCCCAAACTCTTTCAGGCCTTCACCCAGCTGGAATCGGTGTACACCAAGGGCTTCGAAGGGACCGGGCTCGGCCTGGCGCTGACCCGGCAGCTGGTGGAGCTGCACGGCGGCAGAATCTGGATGGAAAGCGAGTTCGGTACGGGCAGCAGGTTCAGCTTCACTATCCCGCTGTCACAAGCGGCTGTCAAAGCCGCCCCTGTCATCCGGCCGGAAATAGCCAGCAACAGCGGCAACACCGTCCTGTTGATCGAGGACGATCCCTTGACCCTGGCTGCCCTTGAAAATGCCCTGCTGTGCAAAGGGTATAAAGCGCTGCGGGCAAGCAGCGGGGTGGAGGGGGTTGAGATGGCGCGGCGCGTTTCTCCCGATCTGATTGTCCTTGACCTGGTAATGCCGGGCATGAGCGGCTTCGATGTCGCCGAACAGTTGGGGGATGAGAACATTGCCGCGAATATACCGATCCTGGTATTGACCTCCATGGATCTCTCGGCTGAAAACCGGGAGCGGCTGGCGGGAAAGGTCTGGCGGGTCGAGGGCAAAGGGAGCCTGTCGACCCATGAGTTTTTGAGTCTGGTGGAAAGTGCCGTCGGCCCACAGTAAAAACGGGAGATAACCATGTTGCCACATAAGATACTGATCGTTGAGGACAACGAGAATAACCGCTGTCTTTTCAGGGATATTTTGACGTTTCACGGCTACCGGGTGTCGGTGGCCGCTGACGGACATGAAGGGGTGGCCCTGGCCCGGGAGCTGATTCCGGATCTGATCCTTATGGACATACAGATGCCGGGCATGGACGGCATGACCGCCGGCGGCATCCTGAAGGGGGACCCGGCCACCCGCGGGCTGAAGATTGTCGCCCTGACCTCTTTTGCCATGCAGGGCGACCGGGAAAAATTTTTGGCAGCCGGATTCGACGGTTATCTTTCCAAGCCGATCAGCACCCGTGAACTGCCCGACCTGGTAAAACAATGGCTGGAGGAAGAACAAATATGAATAACGTTATGGCGCGAATCCTGTGTGTGGACGACGAACCTCTCAACCTCAGCCTGCTGGAGGCCATGCTCTCCCCGCGGGGCTATGACGTAGTCCTGGCAATCAACGGCCCGGAGGCGCTGGAGAAGATCCGGGAGGGGCGGATCGACATCTGCCTGTTGGATGTGATGATGCCGGGCATGGATGGTTTCGAGGTCTGCCGCCGGATCAAATCCGATGATCTGCATCGCACCATCCCGGTAGTGATGATCACCTCCCACGCAGACACGGAAAACCGCATCCGCGGGATCGAGGCCGGGGCCGAGGATTTCATCTCCAAGCCGTTCGACGGCGCCGAGGTGCTGGCCAGAATAAAGATGCTGCTGCAGGTCAGGTTGCTGCATGAGGAGCTGCAAAACGCCCATGACAACCTGGAGGTCATCGTACATGAGCGGACAAAAGAGCTGATCAGAACGAATATGCAGCTGACCCAGGAAATAGACGAACGCAAACGGGCAGAATCGTCACTTCAGGGTACCTATGCGGAGATAAAACAGTTGAAAGACCGGCTCCAGGCCGAGAACGTCTACCTGCAGCAGGAGGTTGACCGGCAGTTCAACTTCGGCGATATCATTGGTCAGAGCAATGCCCTCACGCATGTATTCATGAAGGTCGAGCAGGTCGCCCCGATGAATGCCACTGTCCTGCTGCTGGGCGAGACCGGCACCGGCAAGGGGGTGGTGGCCCGCGCCATCCACAGCAGCAGTACCCGCAAGGGGCGGCCATTGATCACCGTCGATTGTACGACACTGCCGGCGGCTCTGGTGGAGAGCGAGCTCTTCGGCCGGGAACGGGGTGCCTTCACCGGATCTGATACCAAGCAGATCGGACGCTTCGAACTGGCCGACGGCGGCACGATCTTCCTGGACGAAATCGGCGAGATGCCGCTGGAGCTGCAATGCAAACTGCTGCGGGTCATCCAGGACGGCGAGTTTGAACGCCTGGGCAGTCCCCGCACCATCAAGACCGATGTCAGGATCATCGCCGCCACCAACCGCAACCTGGCAGACGAAGTCAAAAACGGCAGGTTCCGCGAAGACCTGTTCTACCGGCTCAACGTCTTTCCGATCACTATCCCCCCGCTCCGCCAGCGAAAGGAAGACATCCCGCTGCTGGTCAATCACTTTGTGGCCAAATTCAATCTCAAAATCGGCAAGCGGATCGAGACCGTTTCAAAAGACACCCTGAGCGCCCTGCAGGAATACCACTGGCCCGGCAATGTGCGCGAACTGGAAAGCGTCATCGAGCGGGCGGTCATCATCAGCAAGGGGACTGCACTGCAGGTCCTGGACCGCTTCGATACCTTCCGCAATACCGAGGAACTGGTCGTGCAGGACGTCAAAGCCCTCGGAGAGCTGGAACATGGCCTGATCCTCCAGGCGCTCCAGAAAAGCGGCTGGCGCATTGAAGGGAAAAAGGGCGCAGCGCTGCTGCTTGGACTCAACGCCAGTACGCTGCGCTACAAAATGCAGAAATTCGGCATCCTGCGCGATTCATGACCTGCCCTGCAGCGTCGGCAGATCGATAAACCGAAAATCGCCATCCGCCCCGCTACATATGACGATTATGTCGCATGTGACGGATTGCGCCGGCGCCATGAAGTCCTTTCTGCACACACTCCGCATTTTTTCATTAATACAAACAGGCTGTTGAACATCGTGGCCGTTGCACGTCCTTCTGGCACGTAAGATGCGAAGTATCACCTATAAGATATACGTGATCTGGGGCAATTCGGGGTAAGGCAGGCAGCATGCTGAAACGAAACATCAGAAGCCAGGTGCTGATCCCACTGACGCTCACATTCATCATCATCACCAGTTCCTTTGTGTATACCAGTTACCATATCCGCATGGACGATTATGAACGCGGGCTGGTAAATCGCTATCAGCGCCTGCAGCACGTGTTGCGGAGTTTTATCAACGACCGTACCCAGTTCATGACCACAGCAGCTGAATACATATCAGACCAGAGAAGTTTTCAAGACGCCATGCGGACAAAAGACCGGGGCGCCCTCTTAAACCTCGGCTCCCCGATTTTGAAACTGTTGTTCAGGCAGCAGCAGATTACCCATTTCTACTTTTATGACTCCAACGGAGCGCTGGTTTTGCGGGTGTACAATCCGCACGACACCAGTCAATCCCCCCCCCGATTTACACTGCAGCAGGCAATGGCACAGGGAAAACCGGTTTCTGGACTGGAGCTTGGCCGCAGCGGCACATTCACCCTCAGGGTTGTATATCCGTGGAAGGTGCAGGGCGAGCTGATCGGTTACATCGAAATCGGTCAGGAGTACGACCAGATCCTGCAGGATCTCAAGACCGTTTCCCTGATTGACTTTGCCGTGCTCCTGGATAAGAAAAATCTTGTCCGTGAGGCGTGGGAAGATGGACTGAGGCTGGTCGGCCGCACCCCTGATTGGGATTTTCTCCCGGATCGGGTACTGATTGATCAAACCGTCAGCTTATCTTCCACGGCCTTTAAAACTATTTTCGCGGCAGGCACGGATGCCAGGAAATACGGAAAAATACTTGAAGTGCATGGCCGCACCTACCGCGTCAAGTCATTTCCGATGCAGGATGTCGCGTTGAAAAATGTCGGGGAATTTGTTGTCTTTACCGATCAAACGGCCGATATCGCGTCTTTCAGACTGTTTATGGCACAGGTGGTTTCATTCAGTATTGTCGTGTGTGTCGGGCTGTTTACCTATTCCTTCAGGGTACTTACCAAGGTTGACAAACGGCTGCAGGAAAACCGGGAGCAGCTTGTAGCAGAGTTTGAAAAACAGGCCGCAACAAACAGACAACTGGAGATAGAGGTGCAAGAGCGGCGGCGGGCAGAAGAAAACCTGCTGTCATTGAACGAACATCTTGAGCAGCGGGTCCTGGACCGCACCAGCGAGCTGGAAGAGGCCTGCATAAATCTACAGACCCAGCAGACAACCATTCTGCAGCAGGACCGCCTGGCTTGTATCGGCCAGCTGGCTGCCAGTGTCGCCCACGACATCAACAATCCGATCGGCTTTGTAGCCGGCAATCTGGAGGTGCTTAAAAACTTCTGGATGAAGCTGGCGACCTTTGTCCGGTTTCAGCAGGAATCCCTTCATTCATGCGGATCACCAGAGCTGTTGGACCTGGTTGCAAAGCGCCGCCTGGCATTGAAGGTCGACAGTCTGCTGGAGCAGTTCGGTGACGTGGTTGATGAATCCCTTGAGGGCACCGAGCGGGTCAACCGGATCGTGCTGAACCTGAAGGGTTTTTCCCGGCAGGATACGAACGAAGCCCGTTTGGCGAATATCCACGACTGTCTTGAGAGTACGCTCAACATCGTGATGAATGAGCTGCGTTACAAGGCCGACATTATCAGGGATTTCGACGATATTCCGCTGCTGCTCTGTTATCCGCAGCAGCTCGATCAGGTCTTCATGAACCTGTTGATCAACGCCTCACAGGCGATTGAGCAGTGGGGCCGGATAACGATCACCACCCGGGCGGATCAGGACAACATCTACGTTGCTATCGCCGATACCGGCTGCGGCATTGACAGTGAGGATCTCCCCAAGCTGTTTGAACCGTTTTACACCTCCAAGGAGGTTGGCGTGGGGACCGGACTGGGACTGCCGATTGTCCGGGATATTGTCAACCTGCATCATGGCGAGATCACGGTAGAGAGCGTACCCGGCGTGGGCAGTGTGTTTACCGTGCGTCTTCCACTGGGCGTGTCGCCCGTGGATCCCGCCCGTGCCTGATAGTATCCGCACCAATAAAACAGAGGGACTCAAAACATGAGCGCAGAAAAATGCCGCATACTGTACGTGGACGATGAACCGGCCTATTGTCGGCTTTTCTGTCGAGGCATGGCCGACGATGAGCGTTTTGTCATCAGGACGGCTGCCGATGGCCAAGAGGCCTTGCGTTTGCTGCACGACGAACCGGCCGAGATCGTGCTGACCGACCTGCTGATGCCGCGCATGGACGGTTTGGCCCTGCTGGAAGAGATCAAGACCCTGTGGCCGGAGATCTTTGTCCTGCTCCTGACCAGCGTGGATTCCGCCGACAAGGCGGTTAAGGCCATGAAGAGCGGCGCCTACGATTACATCCTGAAGCCGCTGGACATGGAAATGATCCAGCGGCAGCTGGGAAAGATTCTGCAGCACAGACAGCTGCTGAGCGAAGCCCCGCAACCCGTGGGGGACGAACTGCGTTTTGAGAACATGGTCGGCAAGGACCCGATCATGTTTGAACTGTTCGAAAAGATACGGCAGGTGGCCCAGAGCGACGCTACGGTGCTGATAACCGGTGAGAGCGGCACCGGCAAAGAGTTGATTGCCGAGGCGATCCATGCCAGAAGCAGGCGGAGCGACAAGCCGTTTGTGCGCGTTAACTGCGCCGCACTGACTGAAACACTGATCAACAGCACGCTCTTTGGTCACGAAAAAGGCGCGTTTACCGGGGCCATCAGCAGAAAAGCCGGTTTTTTTGAAGTCGCGTCCGGCGGGACGATCTTTCTCGACGAGATCGGTGATATCTCCATACAGACCCAGGTGGCGCTGCTGCGCGTTTTAGAGATGGGCAGCTTCCAGCGGGTGGGTGGAACCGACACGGTTCAGGTGGATGTCAGGGTGATCTGTGCCACCAATCAGGATCTGTCTTCCGCTGTCAAGGAGAAGACCTTTCGCGAGGACCTCTACTACCGGATCAACGTCGTCTCACTGCCGGCGCCGTCACTGCGCTCGCGCAAATCCGACATCCCCCTGCTGGCCAACTTCTTTTTTGAACTGTACCGGAGAAAGGCTGACAAGAATATTGCCGGCATCAGCGCCGCCGCCATGAGCATGCTGCGCGACTACGCCTGGCCCGGCAATGTGCGCCAGCTGGCTAATGTCATCGAGCATGCCGTCATCTTCTGCCAGGGACATCAGATTTTTCTCGAACACCTTCCGAACGAGATCCGCCAGGCCCCTCCTGCCAATTTTCTGTTAACCCTGCACGACTGCTCGCTTTCTTCAGCCGAGTCCGTCCTGATTCTGGCTGCGCTTGAGGAGAATGACTGGCATCTTACCCAGGCCGCCGAATCGCTCTGTGTTGCACGCGGAACCCTCTACAGCAAGATGAAGAGATACCAGATCCATAAACCCGCCTGACCCTGAATCACCAACGACCGATATTGAACAAGCGCTGTGGTGCCCCCCATTCCTGGCGTTTCTGTCTGTGACCGCTCCCTTCGCTGCCGCCCACCGCCGGATATTGAACAAAACCCCCTTTTGCAGAAGTTACCTCGGTAATTCAGATAGTTGCTCTCCATTTACCATAAAAACCACAGCATGCCTTCGCCGGATATTGAACGATTCTGTCGTTGTATGATGGGCTATTCTGTGTAACTACAAGTTATTATTGAGTTAAATTCGAAGGCACGCAAGTTGCTATAAGATGTTGGTTTGAAATATCTCTCATGAATGAAGTGTGAACAATTATACACGTCATCTGAAATCATCTGCAGCAGCGCATAAAGGAGATGCGTGATTAGGTAGGTTCAACTGGTTCATCGCTGCATCGAAACGGGAACATCACCCAACATCAACCAAGGAGGTAGTATGCAACGAATTTTATGCAAACGAATCAGTCTGCTATTGGCCACCGCAACCACGGTGGCTTTCATGCTGAACGGCTGCTCCGGTAGTGACGGGACGAATGGTACCAATGGCACCAATGGTACTAACGGCACCAATCCGGTAACGACCACCGGAACCGTCAATGCCAGTACGTTTACAAATGACAATCTGAATACCGTTATTCCAAGCGGTAAAATTCTGACTGCTTCCATTCCTGGAAAAAATCCGGTTGTCGAGATCCAGGTTGTCGACAAGGTCAGCGGTGCCGGCATTGCGGGCCTGAAAACCTTCGGACTGCATATTGCCAAGCTTGTGCCTGAAAATACAACCACGAACACCAGCTCCTACTGGGTAAACTACATCGACAAGGGCATCTCTTTGCCAGCCCCGCTGGCCTTCGCTACAACCGGAACCGGTACCGCCATGAAAGCGGTGACCGGTGCTGTTACAAAACCTATGGCTGATCCGGGTAAAACCCTTGTGCCGTCAAATCAGAACGGTCTTGACCTGGCAGCACATCCCGTCGGTTCTGTCCTGATTCCCGGGTATACCGTAGTCGACAAGGGCGATGGTACTTATACCATTACCTTTGGTTCGGACATTACCTCCAACCCTAATGCAGCATACGATAAGGCTGCCATACATCGTATCGGCGTAACGGTAACATCGATCGCAACCCCCGGCGTTACCGCTACCGGTCCGCTCACCCCAACGAACACGGTTAACACCAGCTTCCTTGCTCAGAACAGACTGGCAGTCGTATATGATTTCATTCCGGCCACCGGTGCCATGCAGACTGTTCCAGCCCGTGATATCGTTACAACAGAGGCCTGTAACGGCTGTCACTTTAACCTGGCGACCGCGGGTGGTCATTTCGCACGCTGGAATACACAGCTGTGCGTAATGTGCCATACCAACACGAACAATTCCGGAGAAGGCGAATTTGTAACCCTGATACACCGCATTCATATGGGTGAAAAACTTCCCGTGGAACCACCTGCAGAATCGGTTATCAATCCGACCAAACCGCTGGCCCGCACTGCAAACCTGATGAAAGGTTTATACAAAGAAATTACCTACCCGCAGGATATCAGAAACTGCGTCAAGTGCCATGCAGGTGTTGACGGCGTCAACTGGAAGTCCAAAGCGAACATCAATAACTGCGGTTCATGCCACAACGGCATTGACTTTGCCACTGGTCTAGGTACCACGAATGCAGGTGCAGCAACCGGCCATGCAAGAGGAGCTCGACCAAACACCTCTTGCAATGGCTGTCATTCAGATGTTACCGACAAGCACGTTGCTGTTCTTCCTCCAGATCCCACCAGCCCTGAAATGGGTGGCACCAATACCCACACGTTCTCAGGTTATCTGCCTGCAGCTGGTGCAATTGTTCCTGGTGCTGCGGTCATTACCTGGGATGTTAAGAGCGTTTCCGTGAATGCTGCACTGCATCCGGTGATTGTTTTTAAATTTAAGAAGGATGGAACAGATGTTGTCTTCAACACCTTTGGAGCCGGCGCAACCGACCTGATGAACGACTTTATCGGTTCACCGAGTGCCTACTTTGCATTTGCCGTTCCTCAAGACGGCATTGTAAAGCCGGCAGATTTTAACGCCTCTACAAGTGCCTACATCAAAAATGCCTGGAATGGCACTGCAATAGGTACGAAACTGGCAACCATCTCACCTGTGCCTGATACCGGCGGATATTACACCCTCACCATCGACAGCGCGATTGTACCTGCATCGGCTACCATGCTGACCGGCGGAATCGGCTATACCTATGGTTCATCCATAACACCAGGTATCAATACATCACCGCTTACCCAGACCAATGTGCCTTTATATTCGTATAACGCCGCTACAAATCTTGGCGGTCTCATAACAGTTGCTCCAAACGTTTGGAAAGTCGCCGACAAATTTACCGGTCGCCGTGCTATCGTCAGCAATGAAAAGTGCAACGCCTGTCATGCCAAACTTGGCATTGCACCGACCTTCCATTCGGGTCAGCGCAACGATGCACCGACCTGCTCGTTCTGCCACACCGCCAACAAGGTTAATTCTGGCTGGTCGGTAAATACCAAGGATGCAGTTCATGCTATCCATGCCAAAGCGAAACGTACCAACAAATTCTCCTGGGAAGCTACTGCAGGGGCTAAGTACTGGGGCGTTACCTATCCCGGTTACCTGAGAAACTGCGAGCAGTGCCACATCACCGGCACCTATGACTTCAGCGCCGCTGCTTCCAGCAGCGCCACACCAAATCTCCTGTGGAGCACCACTGCCACAGGAACAATCAATGCAGCTGCTTACTCCATTTTAACCGGGTCTGAAACTGTCCTCAGCACCGACACTGTTATCTCGCCCTTCGTCGTTGCCAGCGGAGTCTATGGTTCCGGTTTCAGCTTTGCAGCTGCTACCGGTGTGACAACCCCTGCAGCGGCAACTACTCTGGTGACCTCGCCGATCTCCGCAGCATGTTTCTCGTGCCACGATGACAGCGTTGCAATTGGTCATATGACTTCAAATGGTGGTACGATCAATGGAACCCGTTTGGCCATTGGGGCAAATTTTGAAGCCTGTCTGTTTTGCCATGGTCCCGGCAAGGCAATCGACATCAAGTCTGTTCACCGTTAGTAGTAATTCGCACTGACGGGGATGGTGTAGTATTCCCGTCAGTGCGCCAGTATGTTAGAAATACACACAAACACAAACAATGAGGTACATCGATTCCGTGGTACGGTAGCCCGTGCCACGGAATTTCAATCTGCACACAATCCAATGGCCTGAGAGTGTTTACCACTCTCGGGCTATGTAATGTAAGGAGCACATATGAGAACAACAGTATGGCTGGTGGGAATGTTGGCAGCAGGGATGCTCATTGTCGGTTGCAGCGACCACAGCATAGACAATGCACCTGCTCTCAAGTTTATGCAGGGAGTTCAAGCCGGTGATAAAAATAAAATGTACGAGGCGACAAACCTGACAACGGATATTGTGAAAGACAGCAGAGAAAAGATCATCCATCCCAGGAAATTCAATCTGACTGACCAGCAACGCAAGGATGCCGAGCATGTATTGACAATCTCGGGAGAAATCGACTTTTTCAGCGTCAAAATGAAGCAGCTGTTACCGGCATCGGCCAGTTTCCTGATTTCGAAAACCAAAGCCAAAGGGTCTGTAGAAGATGCAAAAAATGCCGACCATTCTGTCAAGATAGCATATGGCAATAAAGCAGAAGCGCAGATCGACAAGACAGGTCGGCCGGTCAGGGAAATCATCATTCATTTGCAACAGGCGACACGGATGATCAATGGCCTGATGGTACATGAATTCTCGTTCAACAGTGAGGATGCTGAAAAAATAGCCGACAGGAATTTTGAAGTGAAGTCATACTTTTAATGCTGCACATCATCCAGCGGGATGGGATGACGTTATCTGTTAGTTGAATCCCTGCGTGTGCGATGCCCGGCTGAGATCATGCTGCGTCCTTAATAGTACCCTGAGGGCATCCAGGGAAAGGGGGCGGTGGAAATAATACCCCTGAATCTCACTGCAGCCGCGTTCCTGCAGAAACACCAACTGTTCAAGCGTCTCAACTCCTTCAGCAATATTCCGGATGCCGAGTTTTTTTGACATGGTAATGATGGCTTCAACGATCGCCTGATCCTGGATATTCGAGCTGACATCAGTGACAAAAGACCGGTCGATCTTGATGTGATCGATGGGCAGGGTCTTTATGTAGCTCAATGATGAGTAACCGGTGCCGAAATCGTCAATAGCAATGGTGACCCCCCAGTCTCTCATCCCGAAAACATCAGAAATACTTTTATCAATGTTTGTGACCAGGCAGCTTTCGGTAAGCTCTATCTCGAGCTGTGCAGCATTGGCGCCGGTTTCCCGCAGAATGCTGCTGACTATCTCTGGAAAGTTCTGCTGATCTATCTGACGGCTGGATACATTGACGCAATAACGGATAGCCGGGAGACCTTCATCACTCAAGGATCTCATGGTGCGGCAGACAGTGCGCAGCACCCATTCACCCAAGGGAAGAATCAGTCCCGTTTCCTCAGCCAGGGAAATGAACTCGTTTGGCGGAATCCTCCCGCGGGTGGGGTGATTCCAGCGGACCAGTGCTTCTGCTGCTGTTATGGCCTGGGTATCCGGATCAATAATCGGCTGGAATTCGAGAAAGAACTCTTCCCGCTCCAGTGCATGGCGCAGGCCGGTCTCGTTTTCCATGCGCATGAGCGCTTTTTGATTCATGAGCGGTGAAAAGAAATTATACGCGTTGCGGCCCGCTTCCTTGGAGTAATACATCGCCATATCGGCGTGCTTGATGAGCGTTTCGGCGTTGATGCCGTCGTCCGGATACAGTGCGATTCCGATGCTTGCAGAAATATGCAGTTCATTTCCCTGGATGTTGAAAGGGGCTTGAAGTGATTCGATCAGTTTTTGGGCAACGTAGGTAGCGTTCAATTGTTCACCAAGTCGTGAAATTACGACAACGAATTCGTCTCCTCCCAGGCGGGCCAGTGTGTCGCTGGTGCGGATTTGTAGGCTCAGGCGCTGGGAGGACTCGATCAGCAGTTGATCACCAATGGAATGCCCCAAGGTGTCATTGATGTATTTGAAGTGGTCCAGGTCGAGGAACAGCACCGCCATGCAGGTTTTTTCGCGGACTGCCAGGGCAATAGCCTGTTTGATGCGGTCATAAAAGAGGGCCCGGTTGGGAAGACCGGTCAGGGCGTCAAAATAGGCCATCTTTTGAATCTGCTGTTCAGAATTTCTTCTTTGGGTAATATCTTCGAACAGGGTTGCGATCAGGCCCTGATTGGGAGAAAAGCTCTGGACGTTGTAGTAATTGCCTGTACCCGGCAGGCACAACTCGAAGGAAATGGGATCGCCTTGATCAAGTACCTTCAGCATCTTTAAGATAAATTCCCGGAAGGTATCCCCAAACAGCTCAAAACTGTTTTGTCCGATCATCCCGACCAGTTTGTCGTTGAACATGGCTATGCAACTGGGGTTGGCATCTATCACGGTGAGTGAAGAGAGCTCCCCGTTTTTGTCAAGATCCACCCGGTGCAGTGCCATTCCCTCTCCCATGGCTTCGTAGAGCGAACGATACCTCTTTTCACTTTCCTCCAGTGTCTCAAATGCTTTTTTAATGGTCTTTAACGGCAGCCCCCGGAAAATGAAAAAAAGGACTGTAGCAGCGATGAGTGAGAAAAATGCAGTTATGGCCGTACGCTGGAGTAACGGCCGCAGTGACCGGGATACTGATATACTGCCAACCACTGCGCCTGCATCGTGAATGTTAAGAGAGTGTGAAGCTACAGGCGCCGGTAAGATGGTGTCGTTTCGGGCAATTTCATTGCCAGCCAGGTCCAGAATCCGTGTTATCTGTGGGATTTCGTCATGAGCCCTGCGTTCCAGCAATTCCGAAAGTCTGACCTGTTCAAAAGACCACATTTTCGGATTGGCTTGTATAATGCCGCTCACTGTGTTGGCTGTGAGCACGGTCTGTGATTCAAGTGTACTTTGCAGGCTTTGGTTGGAAATCAGAAAATAGGCTGTGGGAGTCAATACCACGATCAGCGAGGATATGCCCCAGGCCAGGATAAGGGTCAGGCGCTGGAGAGAGCGGTTTATCTGGGTCATTTGCGTGCCGCAGCTCCAGTGGTCACAAGAACGCCGGTTTTACTCGCGATGGCGCGTCCTTGCGGAGAAAGAAGAAATCTGATTAATTTATGGGCTGCAGGTGGTGTTTTGGGGGTCGTTACGATGCTGATTTCCTTTGAGAGCGGGTATGTGCCGTTGGCCAGTGATTTCGGTGAGGCCGTTACCCCATTCAGCGTCAGTGACGTAACCGGAATCTTTTCGGCAATGATACTGGTCATGCCGGTTGCCCCAATCCCACCGGGTGTTTTCGATACGGCTGTATAGGCCTCGGGGTCGGTGACTGCGACTAACATTCCGGGACGGGATCTGACTGCGTTTATGGCGCCAGACATTCCGGGAGAAAGGGTGCCCAGGATCCTGCTGTCCACATCCTCGTGTGGTCGTACAACCAGTCGGATTGGCTCCCCATTCGGCCATGTGGTGTTTTTGCCGGTGTAGATATCTTCAAGTTCCTTTGTTGTGATATCTGTCTTGCGGACATTTGATTCAGCAATGATGACCAGGGGGGTCAGCCCGTATTTCTCCTGCCTGGCTCCCTTGGCAATCTCCTCCGGTTTGAGTGGTTTGCTGCTCATCACCATGTCCAGGGCACCTGCCAGGAGCGCCTTGACAGCACCAGAACTGCCAAGCGGTTTGTCCATGGTGATGCGTATATCCTTGTTTGTTTTTTGGAAGGCCGCAATCATTGGTTTCATCAAATCAAGAGCGCTGCCGGAACCGTTGATAATAATCGTGTCAGCCGCCAGGCAGAGGCCGGGAATTGCCAGCAGAGAAACAATTGAGAAAAGAATGCACGGTGTGAATGATTTCCTGATCATCATGTCCCCACTCCAGTATCGTTTTTGTTAGATTGAAATCGTAATGGAATTTACATGAAATACCCGAAATAGCAAACAAGTATCAAGCGAGAATGGAATAGAATGCCCCGAGTGGGATGGTGTTGTGTGCAAGTTGTTCAGGGGTGTCGGTTTCAGGCCATGATAATCATTCGTTATGTGTGAAAGACTTTTTTGTTCGTGGCAGGTAACGTCCTCTCGGGATACGTGAGAGAATACATAATACAAAAAGGACTTAACCGATAATGGCTAAGCCCTTGTTTTTATTGGTGCGCCCTGCTGGACTCGAACCAGCGGCCTATAGCTTAGAAGGCTATTGCTCTATCCAGCTGAGCTAAGAGCGCGTAGATACTGTGCCTCAATGGCAACGGGAAAGCACACTAGCATAAATTGCCCTGCTCGGCAACCGTGAATTGCACCAGATGCATGCCGGAAACGTCAACGCCGGGCAATCTGCCCGGCGTTGGTCTGTTATCCTTGCACTGTTTCTTTTCTGATCAGCTCGACGATCTTTTCGTAGAGCTGATCACCATCCTTGGCGGACACCTTCTTTTTATCCACAACCGCCACCGGGTTATCCCGACAGGCACTGCACTGCTTGACGCACTCCTTGATCTTGATGTTCAGATCCGGAAACTCTTCCGTCAGGCGCCGATAGACCTTGCCTTTGCCCTTGTTATGTTCGCAGAAGCGAATTTTCATGTCAGACCGCCAGTATCGTTCCAGGAGGCGCCACGAAGACCCGCGCGGCCATCTCACTGTCGATCATCAGGATGCCATGGCCGTTATTGCCCACCAGCTTCAGTTTGGCAATCAGGTCCCGATCGTTATTCTCCTCTTCGATCTGTTCGGTCACAAACCACTGCAGGAAGATCTGGGTTGCATGGTCCTTTTCCTTGACGGCCAGTTCGCTCAACTCGTTGATGCAGCTTGTGATGAGCTGTTCATGGGCCAGGGTCTTTTCGAACATCTCCAGCAGGGATTTGTAGGAATTGGGTACCGCCTTGCTGGCCTGCAGGGTGATGATGATGCCCTGGTCAACCAGGTAGGTGTAGAATTTTATGAAATGGATCATCTCTTCGCGGTACTGGACAAAAAACCAGTTGGCGGCCCCCTTGAGCCCCTTTTCATTGCAGCATGACGACATGGAAAGGTAGAGATGTGCCGAGTACAGCTCCAGGTTCATATGTGTATTAAGTGCATCTGCCATTTTTTTACTGATCATGGTGGTATGGCCTCCTCTGTAGTAGCGATTAAATCCGTCAGGTTCATTATTGAAGTAATAACCGTTTCAAGTCAAGTGTCGGGATCCTGATTATTCCTGGATTTGGAACGCAGCCACGCCATGCGCTCGACGATGTTCTTCTCGTAGCCATGCCCTTTTGGTTCGTAAAACTTCCGACCGCTCAAGCTGTCCGGCAGGCAGGGCTGGCCCGAGTAGCCTTCGTCGTAGTCATGGGCGTACTGGTAGCCCTTGCCGTAGCCGCTCTCCTTCATCAGCCTGGTGGGGGCATTGCGGATATGCAGCGGCACCGGCAGGGCCCCGCTGTTCCTGACCTCTGCCAGGGCCGCATTGATGCCTGCGTAGGAGGCATTGGACTTGGGCGCCGTGGCCAGGTAGGTGACCGCCTGACCCAGGATGATGCGACCTTCGGGCATGCCGATGACCTGGAAGGCTTGCAGGGCCGCGACCGCCATCTGCAGGGCACGGGGGTCGGCGTTGCCGATATCCTCCGAAGCCAGGATCATCATGCGCCGCAGGATGAAGATCGGATCCTCGCCGGCTTCCAGCATGCGGGCCAGCCAGTACAGGGCCGCATCCGGGTCGCTGCCGCGCATCGACTTGATGAAGGCCGAGATCACATTATAGTGCTCTTCGCCCCCCTTGTCGTAGAGCAGGGCCTTTTTCTGCAGCGCTTCCTGGATGTCCTCAAGCGTTATGGTTTGATGTTCCCCTTGACCCTGAAGTATCGAAGCTGCCACTTCCAGGGTGTTCAGGGCGATACGGGCATCCCCGCCGGACTGTTGTGCCAGAAATGCAAGTGCATCCTCATCGGCGGTCAGGGAAAGTGTTCCCAGGCCGCGCTCCTGATCGCCCAGTGCCTGCTCCAGGATGTTGTGCAGGGTGGCCGGTTCCAGCTGCTGCAGGGTCAGGACCCGGCAGCGTGAGAGCAGGGGGGCGATGACCTCGAAGGAGGGGTTCTCGGTGGTGGCGCCGATGATGGTCACCAGCCCCTTTTCCACGGACGGCAGAAAGGCGTCCTGCTGGGATTTGCTGAAACGATGGATCTCATCGACAAAAAGAATAGTCCGCTGGCCGCGGGCGGCATAACCTTCGGCTTCGCGGAAGATCTCGCGGATCTCCTTGATGCCGGACAGTATGGCCGAGAAAAAGATAAAGTGGGATTTTGTTTCAGCGGCGATGACATGGGCCAGGGTGGTCTTGCCGCAGCCGGGCGGCCCCCAGAAGATCAGGGACGAGAGGCTGTCGGTCTCGATCATGCGGCGCAGGATCCGCCCTTCGCCCAGCAGGTGCTCCTGACCGGTAAACTCGGTCAGGGTGCGGGGGCGCATCCGTTCGGCCAGGGGGGCGTTTTTTGAGGCCTCCTGGCTTTTCAGCCCCCCGGAGGTCTGATCCCAGAGGCCGGGCATGTCTGTCTGGCTGTTGCGGCTCACTGCAGGTCGCGCCGGCTGTGACGGCTGACCTGCTCCGGACTGATGCCCCAGATCTCGCGGGCATATTCGGCGATGGTGCGGTCACTGGAGAACTTGCCCATACCGGCGGTGTTGAGGATCGAGGTGCGGGCCCATTCGAGAGGTTGCTGGTAGAGTTTGTCCACATCTGCCTGACAGTCGATGTAGGCGGCGTAATCCGCCAGCAGCAGATAATTGTCCACCCCCAGCAGGGTATCGACGATCGCATTGAACAGGTGCGGGTCGCCGGGGGAAAAGCTGCCGTTGGCGATCATGTCGATGGCCTGCTTGAGCTCCTGGTTGCGGTAATAGTAGTCCTGGGGACGATAACCGGCGGCCTTGAGGCTGTTGACCTGTTCGGTGGTCATGCCGAAGATGAAGATGTTCTCGCGGCCGACCTCTTCCATGATCTCGATATTGGCGCCGTCCAGGGTGCCGATCGTCAGGGCGCCGTTCAGGGCGTACTTCATGTTGCCGGTGCCGGAGGCCTCGGTGCCGGCGGTGGAGATCTGCTCGGACAGGTCCGAGGCCGGGAAGATCCTCTCGGCCAGGGAAACATTGTAGTTGGGCAGGAAGACCACCTTGAGCAGTTTGTTGACGGCCGGGTCGTTGTTGACAACGGCACTGACGGCATTGATCAGGCGGATGGTCAGTTTGGCCATGTGATAGGAGGGGGCGGCCTTGCCGCTGAAAATGATTGTGCGCGGCGCGATGTTCAGCCCGGGGTTGGCCTTGATGCGATTGTAGCGGGTGATGACGTGCAGCACGTTCAACAGTTGGCGCTTGTATTCATGGATGCGCTTGGTCTGGCAGTCGAACATGGAATCCGGTGACAGCTCGACGCCGATCTGCTTGAAGACATGATCGGCCAGGCGTTGTTTGTTGGCGCGCTTGACCTCGATCCATTGCTGCTGGAATTCACGGTCATCGGCACATTCCCGCAGTTTCCGCAGCTCGTCCAGATCGGTGATCCAGCCCTCTCCGATTTTGGAAGAGATCAGGTCGGAGAGCCAGCGGTTGGCGTGCTTGAGCCAGCGGCGCTGGGTGATGCCGTTGGTCTTGTTGTTGAAGCGTTCCGGCCACAGCTGGTAGAAATCATGGAACAGGTCATCCTTGAGAATCTCGCTGTGCAGCGCCGAAACGCCGTTGATGGAGTGGCTGCCGACAATGGCCAGATGGGCCATGCGGACATGCTTTTCGCCATCCTCGCCCACAATCGACATGCGCCGGGTCTTGGCGTAATCCCCGGGAAAACGCTGGGCAACTTCGCGCAGGAAGTTGTCGTTGATCTGGTAAATGATCAGCAGGTGACGCGGCAGGATGTATTCCATCATGGCCACCGGCCATTTTTCCAGGGCCTCGGGCAGGATGGTGTGGTTGGTATAGGCAAAGGTGCGCGTGGCGATATCCCAGGCTGCATCCCAGGGCATTTTCTTGTCGTCGATCAGGATGCGCATCAGTTCGGGGATGGCCAGGGTAGGGTGGGTGTCATTGAGCTGGATGGCGACCTTTTCCGGCAGAAGACTCAGATCGGTGTGTTTCTTGGCAAAGCGGTAGAAGATATCCTGCACCGTAGCGGAAGACAGGAAGTACTCCTGGCGCAGGCGCAGTTCTTTGCCCTCCAGCATGTGGTCGGCCGGGTAGAGCACCTTGGAGATGTTCTCGGTCTTCATCTTGGATTCGACGGCGCCGATGTAATTGCCGCGGTTGAAGGATTCCAGCTCGAAATCACGGGTTGATTTGGCGCTCCACAGGCGCATGGTGTTGACGGTTTCATTGCCGAAACCGGGAATCGGCACATCATAGGCCAGGGCCATGACATCGTGGGTATCGACCCAGGAATGGCATTTCTCGCCCTGCTCCCCGTTGTATTCCACGCAGTGACCCTGGTACTGGATCTTGTGCAGATGTTCTTGGCGGTCAAACTCCCAGGGATTGCCGTAGCGCAGCCAGTTGTCCGGCACCTCGAACTGGTTGCCGTCCACGATGCGCTGGTAAAACATGCCGTATTCATAGCGGATGCCGTAGCCGTAGGCCGGCAGTGACATGGTGGCCATGGAGTCCAGAAAACAGGCTGCCAGGCGTCCCAGACCGCCATTACCCAGTCCGGCGTCCCACTCGTTTTCCTGCAGTTCCTCGACGTCGATCCCCATCTGCTTGAGGGCCGTTTCCCATTCGTCCATAATCCCCAGGTTGATCAGGCTATTGCCCAGGGTCCTGCCCATCAGAAACTCCATGGAGATATAATAGACCCGTTTGGCGTCGTTGATGTAATAGGACTGCTGGGTATCCAGCCAGCGTTCCACCAGCATGTCCCGCACGGCATAGGCCAGGGCCAGGTACAGGTCGGCCTTGGTGGCGGAGTATTTGTCTTTGACGAGGGTGTACTGAAGGTGGCGCAGGAATGAGCGCTGCAGATCGGCGGCAGTCGGTTTCGATTGGGTGACGGGATTGGCGTCGGCACTCTTCATGTGGTTTCCCCCGATATTAATGTTTGTTCAGGGAGCGAAGTATATAGAGTCCTCGCACATAATGCAAGTGCCGGAGCGTGCTTCACAGCACTGTTTCGCACGGGACTTTGGCGTGCATTTTCGATGGATGGCGTGCTGCTGAAAGCCGGTCTCTTTTCAGTTGCAACATCGTTCTGTTTCGCTACAATAGTGCTCCAAAGTGAGGATTGAGAATGGCACGCGGCAAGCGAGCATGACAACACGTACAATAAAATCCGCCAAGATAACCCGTCCGGTCGTCTCTGGCGCTGTTCAACGGGAGCGCCTATTTACCCTGCTTGACAACTCCTTTGTAAAACCGGTTACCTGGATATGCGCGCCGGGCGGTTCCGGAAAGTCGACGCTTGTCGGCGGTTACCTGGATGCACGCGCTCTTCCCTGCATCTGGTACCATTGTGATGAGGGGGACGCCGACCTGGCCACCTTTTTCTATTACATGGGGCTGGCGGCCAAACGGGCTGCGCCGCGCCAGAAAAATGCGTTACCTCTTCTGACCCCCGAGTATCTGGCCGGCATCCCCACCTTTACCCGACGTTATTTCGAAACCCTTTACAGCCGCCTTCTGCCCCGGACTGCCGGTGCCCAGGCTTCTCCCGCCTCAGTCATTGTGTTTGACAACTTCCAGGATGTACCCGCCGCCAGTCCGTTTCACGACATGATCGCCACCGGATTAGCCAATATCCGGGACGATGTCCGCATCGTGGTGCTGAGCCGCAGCGAACCTCCGCCACAGCTGGCACGTTTGCAGGCCAACCAGTGTCTTGCTTCAATTGGATATGACGATCTACGTTTCACCCTGCCTGAATCCTGCGAACTGGTTTCCAATCGACTGCCGGTACTGGATCGGGAACGCATCCGGCTCATGTATGAAAAAACCCGTGGCTGGGCCGCCGGCATGGTCCTGATGATAGAACGGAAAATGCAGGGGGGGGGAGAGTATGCTCCGGACGTGGACATGGCCGGGGAAAGGATTTTTGATTATTTCGCCAATGAGATCTTCAACGGAACGGAAGACGCGATCCGGGACTTCCTGCTGAAGAGCTCCCTGCTCCCCACGATCAGCGTGCCACAGGCAAAGCAGCTGACCGGATGCGCCGATGCCGGCCGCATTCTGTCCGCCTTGAACAGTCGCCACCTCTTTACTGACCGGCTGTCGGGCAATGACCAGCAGTACCAGTACCATCCCCTGCTGCGGGAATACCTCCTGAACCGCGCGGAAACGGCATTTATCCCGGAGACACTGGCTGCCCTGCGGCATGAGGCCGCGCTGATCCTGGAACAGGCGGGAGAGCTGGACGACGCGGCGCATCTGCACTGTCAATCGGGCAACCCTGAAGGCCTCGCCCGGATGGTGTGCGCGCACGGCCAGTCACTGCTCGTGCAGGGGAGAAGCAGGACCCTGGCCGATTGGCTCGCCTGCATCCCCGCAGAGGTGGTGGAACGTGATCCCTGGCTGCTGTACTGGAACGGCATGTGCGCGTTCCCGATGGATCTGCCCCGCACCAGAACTTTCCTGGAACTGGCCCTGGCAGCATTCCGGGACACGGGTGACCCGACCGGCTGCTACCTGGCCTGGGCCGGCATCGTCGATTCTCATGCCTATGGCGATGAGTGGAAGCCGCTGGACGATTGTCTAACGGATTTCGATGAACTGCAGCGCCGCTTCCCCGCCTTTCCCGCGCCGGAGGTGGAGCTGATCGCCTCTTCCCGGGTCCTGCTGGCGCTGACCATCAGAAAAACCGATCAATCGCATCGGGTAGAGGGATGGTTGCAAAGGGTAACCGACCTGCTGCAGAAGAAGCCATCCCTTGATATCCGGATGGATACGATATTCTTCATGAGCGTCTATCACCTCTGGCGAGGCGAGTACGACAAGAATGCCGTATTGCTGGAGCGGTCCGCTCTGGAGGTCAGACATCGTCAGCCATCACCCTTTGCCGTTATCCGCATCAAGCTGATGCAGGGAATTCAGTTATGGATCACCGCCCGCTACCAGGAGGCCAGGCAGACCCTCAGGGAAGGGCTGGATGTTTCGGCGCAGAGCGGAGTCCACCTGTACGATTCACTGCTCTGGAGTTTCAAGACGGCGGCGGATCTGGCATCCGGCAATCTGACAGATGGGGAGAACTCTTTGCAGCAGCAACTGCGCTCCATGTTCGGGATGGAGAGTGCCCTCAACCTCTTCTTTTATCATGTCAACGCCGCCTGGTTGGCGCTGCTGAGCGACAGCCCTGCCCGCGCCGCCGAACATCTGGAGGCTGTTGCCAGCCGGACCGAAAGCATGGGAACCCCCTACTATCGCGCCTTGTGGCAGATCGGTATGGCGCAAGCCGCTTTTCAGCTGGGGAGGGCCGCTGAGGCGGAAGAACTGGTGCGAACGGCCCTTCGCATCGCCCTGGCCATGAAAAGCCAGGTCATGGAGTGGTATGCGCTCCTGGTCGAATCATGGATACTGCTGCAGCAGGGGCAGCGCACCGAAGGCCTGCTGTCACTGCACCGTGCCATGATGCTGGGCAGGCGGCACGGTTATGTTCACCTGGAATTCTACCAGCCGGCGGTCATGCGCTTCCTGTGCGCCACGGCGCTGGCAGAACGCATCGAGCCGGAGTATGTGAAGGGGCTGGTGCGGAAACTTGGGCTGACCCCGCCGCAGCGTAGCTCCGGCAAGGATTGCCTTGAAGATTGGCCTTTCCCGATAAAGATCCATACCCTCGGCCGGTTCGAAATCTTCAGGGATGACGAGCCGCTGCACTTCTCCGGCAAGGAACAGAAAAAGCCGCTGGAACTCCTCAAGGCGCTGATCGCCTTTGGCGGCCGGGACATCCCGCGAGAGCGGCTGACCGATGCGCTCTGGCCTGATGCCGACGGCGACCTGGCCCTCAAGTCATTGGAGATGGCCATCAGCCGCCTGCGTAAATTGCTCGGCCGGGATGATATCATCCTCTGCCAGAACCGACACTTCTCCATCAATTCCCTTCTCTGCTGGGTGGACAGTCTGGCGCTGGAACAGCTGTTTGCAGCAATGCGGGATGCAACCGTTGAACAGGTCCCGGCGCTGGGAACAAAAGTCCTTGGCCTGTACAAAGGTTCGTTTCTCACCGCAGATACAGTTCTGTCCTGGGTCGTGGCATGCCGCGAGACACTGAAGAACCGGTTGCTTCGTATCTTACTCACGATGGGTCGCCATCACGAGTTCAGCGAAGCATGGGAGCCGGCCGCCGATTGTTACGGCCGTGGGATCGAGATCGACCCTCTGGCCGAGGAACTGTACCGACGTCTGATGATTTGTCAGCGCCAGCTCGGCAACCACGCCGATCTGGTCAGAACCTACCAGCGCTGCCGAAGCCTGCTCCATTCCGAACTTGGTATTGCTCCCTCGCCGGAAACCACCGCCGTATATTCCGCCATTGTCCAGTAACAACTCCTGAACTCCTCTCTCCTCGACACTAAACTGACTCAGTAGCTCAATACAATTCCGGAATGTTTTTCAATCTGTGGGTTATCTGTGGGTAACCTAATGCTAGACTTTTTTCACTATGACCGAACTTTCGACAGCACAAAGTTACATCGTTCGGGTCTACCGGACCGATCCGGAGGACCCGAGGAAGCTTACCGGCCTGGTGGAGGCGTTGGACGGTAGCGGGGAACGGACGCCGTTTACCGACAGCGACGAGCTGGCAGTGGTGTTAAACCGTGGTGCGGGCAAGCGGGGCAGGCGGAGAAATAACAAAACTAGGAAGTGTTTATAACTATCCCTGAGCGGCTGAAGATTAGGCCGTAGACAGCTACCGCAATGACCATGTCAGGAACATCAAGCGATTGAGAGCGCGTCCCGTTGATAAGCGTACCCTCACGACTGGGATGGCATTGCGGTGTACTTCAGTAATGTTGTCTGCACGGTGGCGGATCCTGGCGCGCAGATACGCGGGAGCAGCGTTGGTGGTCGTCTTTAATGCAGCCGACACAAATGGTGGTATATTTCTTCAGTTCAGGTTTAGTCGTCGCTTTGCCGCTATACGATTCGGCCGTTTACGATATATGGGAGGGGCAATAGGATGAATTGTGTGAAAACAGTATGTTGGAAACTGTTATTCGGGTGCGAAGATGGGGGAAAGGGAGGAAATAAGGCGGCATTATCCACATACTGGTTTAGACCGTACATTCTGTGCATTTGCCTGATAATGCTGACAGTATTCTGCATGAGTGGGCCGTCTTCGGCCGCCTACATCGACCCGGTTAGTTCTCCTAAGATATCCGGTTTGAACGGGAGCGGCGTGCAGCAGATCGTCGGTTTGAGCAACGGCAACATCGCCATGCTCCGGAACGTCTGGACGGCCACGCCATCGGTAAAAGTAGTCGACACCAGTGGTAACCAGGTATACGAGACTGGTATTGGTACTGTATTGGGCACTCGGAACAACGGTAATTTTACGTATATAAATATGTACGCCATTGCCAATGGCGAAGTCGTCGTTGTTGTTAATGGCAATGAAAACGGTTGCGTGGTTGCCGACTCCACCCGTCTCTCCTTCCTGCGCCTGAGTGCCACAGGTACGATTGCCACCACACTGACCCCCGTAAGTTCCGGCAACAGCTGCGGATCAATGGTCGAGCTTTCCAACGGCAATCTGGCGTTCAGCTACAGCTCTGCTGACAGCAATTTCTCCAGTTTATTGCGCATCATGCAGCCGGGCGGCACCGCCGTCACCAGTGAGAGCTCGATCCAGAAGACCGGTTCCGGCAGCTGCATTACGGGGGATGCAACCAATGACGGCGCCACTCTGAGTGCCAACCATAACGGCAACTTCATGGCCGCATATAGTTGCAACAACAATGCGAATCTGTACGGTGTCCTGTATACCAACGCTGGAACACAGGTTACGGTTGGCTCGTCCCAGCATTTTCCCATCGGGACCTACGACAATGTAAATTTTTCCATGGCCTTACCAACAGTCTTGGGGCTGACCGACAACAATTTTATGGTTGCCTATAGGGATGCAGCCGGCACCTATCAATTCAAGAAGGTTACCCCAACGGGGACAGTGACGGCCGCAGGCTCATACAGCGATTCAAGCTCCGTATCCTGGCCGAGCTTCAGGTCACTCGGCGATGGCGGCTTCGTCGCTTTTGATAACAGTACTAGCAGCGACGCGACCAACACCTACACCACCGCTTACGGGGTCCGCTACGACAATAGCGGGGTAGTGGCTCAAAGCGCGACAAACCTGGACAACGCCTACTGGAATTGGTGCATCACGGATGACAATGACCCGAACTGGACTTGCGCCACCTATCAACCGGGCTATATCCCGATGGAGACGGTCACCGGATATTCCAAAGGAATCCTGTTTATCAACGGCCGTACCGGTGATCTCTGGCTGCACAGCTTTACTGTGGTCAACACTGCCCCGACTTTGACTCATAATACCGGTGCCACTCTGGCCCAGACCGCCGGCCAGACTACCATCACCACGGCCCAGACCGCCGGCCAGACTACCATCACCACTGCCATGTTGCAGGCGACCGACGCGGAACAGGCGGCCATTGCACTGACGTACACGATTGGTACGGCACCAACCAAAGGTACGTTAAAAAACAATGGTGCTGTCTTGAGTGCTGCCAGCACCTTTACCCAGGACGATGTCGATAACAATCGCATCAGCTATACCCCATCCGTCTCTCAGATCGGTGCTGACAGCTTTACCTTCACCGTGAGCGACGGGGCAGGGGGGAGCATCGCCAGCACTGCATTCTCCATCACCATCACCGACAGCGTGGCCCCCAGGGTCACCTCGATCAATCGCAGCACCCCGGCAGGCGCCGTTACCAACGCCGACAGCCTGGTGTTCCTGATAACCTTCAGCGAAGTGGTCAGCAACCTGAGCACCGATGACTTCTCCGTCTCCGGCACCACCGCCATGGTTACCGACGTCACTTCATTCATAGGCTCCGGAGTAACTTCAGCGGAACACACCGTCAGCTATGTCACTGTCTCCGGCGGCAACCTGGCAGGTCTCAACGGCACCGTCACCCTCGGCTTTTCCGGCAGTCAGAACATCACCGACAGTGCGGGTAACCCCCTTGCCAACACGACCCCTACAGGGACCAACGACAACATCTACACTCTTGACAACACTGCGCCCACGGCGGCCATAAGCTATACCCCTGCCGGCCCTTATATGAAGGGTTATGCGGTCACCATCACCGCCACTTTCAGCAAGGCGATCGCCGACAGCCCGGTCATGCAGATTGCCGTCAGCGCCATAACCGGCGGCAGTGCGCTTCCTGCCACCAACATGACCAAAGTTTCGGCCACCCAATACAGCTACACCTACCTGGTAGGGGGCGGCAACGGCAGCGCCTCGGTGACCCTCTCGGCAGGCAGGGACCTGGCGGGCAACCTGATCACCGCCACCCCCACCAGTGGCGGCAGTTTCACTGTCAACAAGAGCTACAGCACTGTTACCCTTAACAGCAGCATCAATCCGTCCCTGGCAGGCGCCCCGGTTACCTTTAGCGCTATCGTCACCAGCGGCATCATCGTCACCAGCGGCACGGTGGATTTCAAGGATAATGGTGCCCTCATCGACGGTTGCTTGGCAGTTGCTATCAGCGGCGATACCGCCGTCTGCACCACCTCGGCACTGACCCAGGGGAGCCATTTCATCACAGCGGAATATGGCGGCGACAACACCTACAATCCTTCCACCTCACAGGCTCTTTCCCAAACGGTCAACCCACCGCCGACCCATACCGTCACCGGCAGCGTCACGCTCGGTCAGGGAGGAACCATCAACTGTACTCCCACTCCGGTTACGTCCGGTGCACCCTCGGTCTGCACGCTTACCCTCAACACCGGCTGGTATGTTGCCGGTCTGATGGACAACGGCGGTGATGTGACCACTCTGATAGACGGCAACAACCGGTACACCATACCTGCTGTTGCATCGGACCATACGGTTGTAGCCACGTATCAGGAGTATCTGGTGCGGCGGCAGAGCGGGGCTGCCACCAGTTACTATACCCATCTCCAGGATGCCTTCGACGCGGCGCTGAACATCGACACCATCCTGCTGCAGAATATCTTCTATCCCGGGTGCGTAACCTTTGACCGGCCGGGGGCATCGGTGCTGCTGGAAGGTGGGTATTTATCCGGCTTCGGGAGCATTTCCGGTTATACGATGCTGAACGGCAAGGTAGCTGTCAAGAGTGGCAAGATGGTTGTGAAGGGGATCAAGGTCAAATAAACGTGCATCGCCCGGACGGTCCTCGATATCTGCCTCGATGTGCTGACACTGGCGCACGAAGAGCCGCGGGGCTGGCTGTCGTAGCACGATACGCTCAAGACGTGGCAGGAAGATAACGAGCTGATCCTGTAGGCAGTTGAGACGCGACCCCATTAATTAAGTACGAATAGACAACGGCACACAGCAGCCGTTTACTGCCGTTAACCATACGCATTCAATACGCTGCACCCTTGCCAGGAGGCGCTCTATGTTAACATCCTTTTCATTATGGATACATCCCCGTCTGTTCGTATCGTGCGTGACTTTACTGTTGACGTTCATCACCTCCTCTGCCCTGGCGATAACGGACAACTACACTGCCAATCCCGGTGCGCCTCTGAGTGACCCATTCACCAGCGGTATGGCTACTCTCGGGCCTAATCCGGGCACGTACGGTTCGTTCGTCTACACCTACCGGAACTTGGCTAGAACTCCTGTCAGCGATGTCTACTGGTGGAATTCCGGCGGAGTTGCGGATTCCGCAAATCTCTCCACCGATTCTCAAGGCTCCCTTACCGGTCGCGAGTTGGACATTACGAGAAACGGGGGGGGCACTTTCACCTTCAAAGGGATAAGCGTATGCAGCTTTACCCAAGCGACTAATGTCACTTATCGAGGGTATGACGGGGTGGGCACCATAATATTTGATAGTGGCAGTCAACCCGTAAGCGTATGCACCGGGGCGGGGATGACCTGGACCCCCTACGTACCCGGTACCTCATGGGCCGGTATTACCGAGTTGCGCATCGCTTCAACCACGGACACAGTCTTTGACCCCATATGGGATGATTTCCAGTATTATCTTTTGCCTGCGCCTAACGTTACCTCAATCTCTCCAACCAGCGGGGCAACGGTCGGTAGCACCAGTGTCACCATTACCGGGACCGGATTTGTAAACGGAGCAACAGTGACCATCGGCGGAGCAGCAGCGACCGGCGTGACCTGGAACAGTGCGACGTTAATCACCGCTATCACCCCGGCAGGGACGGCAGGGGCAAAGAATGTGGTTGTGACCAATCCGGATACGCAAACCGGGACGCTGGCTGGCGGGTATACCTATACAAACAACACCGCCCCGACCTTTGTCGGAGTCACCACCACCCTTATAGTCAACCAGAATTCAACTTCCAACAATATAACAAGTTTGCTGCATGTCAGCGACCCCGATGCCAGCCAGACCGAGACCTGGACGGTAACAAGTGCACCAAACCACGGCTCGCTGAGCGGCTTTCCGGCCACGGCCTCTTCCGGCAGCGCCGACATACCCCCCGGCGGCACCATAACCTACACGCCCACCGGTGGCTATAGCGGCAGTGACAGCTTCACCGTGCAGGTCAGCGATGGCACGGCCACAGCCACCCGGACGATTACGGTAACGGTAAATCCATTGGTCTGTAGCCCAAGCTGCGTTCACGGCGCATGCACCAGCCCGAATGTGTGCACCTGTGCACCGGGATTTTCAGGCGCTGCCTGCGACACACCGGTCTGCTTCGGTGTCTCCGCTACAGATCCGTCTGTCTGTGGCAGTCATGGCACATGCGCCGGTCCGGATACCTGCATCTGTGCTACTGGCTACTCCGGCGTACAGTGCACAACATTTTCCTGCAATGGTGTCTCCGCAACAGATCCGTCTGTCTGCGGCGGCCACGGGACATGCGCCGGTCCGGATACCTGCATCTGTGCTACCGGCTACTCCGGCGTACAATGCACAACATTTTCCTGCAATGGTGTCTCCGCAACAGATCCGTCTGTCTGCGACGGTCACGGGACATGCGCCGGTCCGGATACCTGCTTATGTGCTACCGGCTATTCCGGCGTACAGTGCACAACATTTTTCTGCAATGGTGTCTCCACTACAGATCCGTCCGTCTGCAGCGCTCACGGGATCTGCTCGTCACCGGATACCTGCCTCTGCAATTCCGGTTTTAGCGGCAGCCAATGCGCCAATGTGCAGCTGACAGTAGGCATCAGCGGCAGCGGCTCCGTCACCAGCTCCAATGGCACTGCCAGCTATACCTGCAGTAGCGCCTCCTGTACGGATGCCATATTCGATGTCGGCGACACCGTCAGTCTGACCGCTGCCGCCGACCCGCACTCGACCTTTACAGCCTGGACAGGCGCTATCAACGGTAATCTCAATCCATACACCAGTCTTCTCATGGACGGCAGCAAGTCGGTCGCTGCCAGCTTCACGCCGGATCCGACGGTAATGGTGACCGGACTACAGACACCCTATTACTCCATCGGAGCCGCACTAAATGCGGCGCCAGCCCCTGAATATCCGGTGCTCGACACGGAGATCCTGGCCCAGACCGGCCTCTTCACCGAAACCGCCACCATGACCAACAGCAACAGCCTGAGACTGCGCGGCGGCTTCACTACCCCGGACTTCAGCGACACGGACCGGACCGGCTACAGCACCATCAACGGCTGGCTCAAGATCCAGGCCGGGCGGCTGACGGTGGAGCGTTTAAGGATCAAGCAATAGATTTGTCTTGCTGGTTATCTGCGATAAACTCTCAGATATTTTTAACGGAGCGTGGCTGTCATGAACCAACCTGTAAGCACTTCCGAACACGCCGCAGTACTGGCTGATGCAGTCGGCGTGACAATGTACAGCTCAGACCTGTATATGCCCCGCTACCATGACGGTCAGATCGGCCGCTGGAAGTTGACTCGTACCGGTTTCTGCCTGGATCGTGGCTACCATAGCGGCTTGTGGGGGGTGCAGGGGATGCCGGTGCTGATGCGTGACAGCCGCGGTGACGGAGAAAAATGGGAAACCTGGATGTCCCTTTCTCCCCACGAGATTGAAAGCCAGGAGCTGGGATGCCGCAACGCCTTTGGCAACACGGTGGTGATGGGGCTCGGCATGGGTTGGGTGGCGGTCAATTGTGCCCTGAATTCTAAAGTACAGAAAGTAACCATTATTGAGCGCGACCCGGAAGTGATCGAGCTGTTCCTTGTATCGGGGGCTCTGGACGGGCTGGAGGCTGATATCACAGCAAAGGTCCGCATTATTCAGAACGATGCGCTTACCTGGCTGCCGGATGAACCTGTTGATTTCCTCTATGCCGATATTTGGCGCTGTCTGGAAGAACCGCACACCCTGGCGGACGTGCGCTGCATGCAGGCACATGTGCAGGCCGACTGCATCTATTTCTGGGGCCAGGAACTACTGATTCACGCACTGGCGGCACAAGGGGTCGGGGCGTGCAGCGGCAGTGATTGGGGTGAGAGTGTGCGAGACTGTATAGAAAAAACCATTGCCTTGCCGCTTCTGCTGCCCGAAGAGTTCGATTATCCGGGAAGAATCGCGGCGGTTGCCCGGCTACGGAGCGCGAGTCGCAATGCTGCGCAACTTGATGGGTAACAACAGCTGAAGTCCATTTTTTATACGCGCTGAATTGATCTGAACAGGAGGTTATGGTGAACAAGCGATACCATGAAATGGAAATGAGCCGGAGAAAATTTCTTGCGACAGTTGGTCTGGTTGCGGGGGGGGGTAGCGACATTCCCTTTGCAGGCCCATGCCGCAAAATTCTTGTCCCGGAATCCAGCTATAACAGTGGGGGTTCTTTCCCCCCGCTCGGCTCTGGCGCCTCGCATGGGGGAAAACTTTGTCGCCGGCATGCAGCTGCAGTTCGCAGAGGCAGGCTGGACCAGGGTCAACCTGCTGACAGCGGATGCCGGGCGCTCTCCCGGTCGAGCCCTGACCGGGGCTGCAGAGCTGCTCTCGGGGCAACGCGTGGATATTCTGGCCGGGTTCCTCAATCCGCTCAGCCAGCCCCGACTGCTGGAAAGCCTGAAAAAGAGCGGCACACCGTTCATCAATCTGGAAGGCGGTGCCAATATCCCGACTGCGAATGAGGAGCATCCGCTGATCAGCCACAACTCCTGGGGCTATTGGCAGGCCAGCCGGGCCATGGGGGAATGGGCCGCCGAACATTTGGGGAAGCGGGCCTTCATCGCGTGCTCCAGCTATGAAAGCGGTTACGATTCAACCCATGCCTTCCGGGCCGGGTTCGAGGCCGCGGGAGGGGAGATCGTTCGTAGTGGTACCCTCCACATTGCCGACAGTAAAAGTGAACTGGACGCCCTGATGGCAACTATCCGTGAGTGTAAGCCGGATCTGGTCTACGCAATGTACAGCGGCCAGTCTGCCGTTGAGTTTGTCAGGTCTTATGCCGAAGCCGGACTGGCCGGGGTGCTGCCGCTCGCTGCGGCGCCATTCATGGTGGATGAGGCGCTGCTGCCTGCCATGGGCTCAGCGGCCCTCGGCATCAGGAGCTGCCTCACCTGGGCGCCCGGTCTGGCAACCCCGGAGAATATCGCTTTCCGCACGGCCTATGCCAGCGCCATCGGCAGAGAAGCCGACCTGTTTGCCGTGCTGGGGTATGAAACCGCCACAATCATCACCACAAGGTTCAGCGGTTCCGGGCAAGGTCTGGCGCGTGCCCTGCGCAGCGCCAGATTCATTGGACCCAGGGGTGAGTTGTCCATGAACCATGGAACCGGCTATGCCGATGCCCCCTTGTATCTCAGGGAGGTTCGTGCCGGGAGAAATGTCGTGCTGAAAAAGTTGCCGAATCTCTCTGCATGGCCAAAACTTCCGGACCGCTCCATGGATTGTGCAAAAAGTGGTTGGAGCAACGCCTATCTCTGCGTTTGATTATTTAAAGTAACAAGTTGAGCTCTTAGGAAAGGAGAATTTACAATGGATTATCTAATAGGACAGATCGGTTTGTTCTCGTTTAACTTTGTCCCGAATTACTGGATGGCTTGTGAAGGACAGACCCTGCAGATTAGCCAGTACAGTGCGCTTTACAGCCTGATCGGCGTTCAGTTTGGTGGTAACGGTACCACCACCTTCGGTCTCCCCAACCTGACCAATGCCTCTCCCCAGGCGGGTATGCGCTACTGTATCTGTGTCGTGGGCATCTTCCCAAGCCGGGCCTAGAAGCGTAGACGCATTATTCAGGAGGAATACAGAATGGATTATTTCATAGGGACCGTAGAATTATTCCCCTACACCTTTGCACCATACGGGTGGCTGTACTGTAATGGCCAGATGCTCAACATTATGGAATACGATGTGCTCTTTGCCCTGATCGGCAACAAGTACGGCGGGGACGGCATGAATACCTTTGCCGTTCCCAACCTGCAGGGGACTGAACCAATCCCCGGGACCCACTTTCTTATCTGCTGGGATGGGCTTTTCCCGACGCAGCCCTAATAATCAGAGACCTCATTCCGTTCAGGAGTTAACGCAATGTCAAATCTTGCACTCAATAAAACCGCATTCGCCAATAAATCCATTGCCCCCTATCTGCCGGCACGGGCGGTGGACGGTTTGATAACACCTCTCAACCGCTGGATGGCCACCGGTCTCCCCTGTTGGATGGGGGTCGATCTGGGCGCCGTCTACTGGATCAACAGGTGGGTGGTGAAAATGCCGGGGGGGAGCGGTTGGTCGACTGGCTACAACATGTCGAATTTCAAGCTCCAGGGGAGTCTGGACAACAGCACCTGGTTTGATATGGACAGTATTGTCAACAACAGCTCCAGCGTTGTTGATCGAACCGTGACCGCACGGCAGGTTCGCTATGCGCGGGTTTACGTCACCAGTGGACTCAGTGTCAATAGCAGCCTGGCCGCCATCTTGGAATTCGAGGTGTACGATGCCGCCAACGCCCCGTATCTGACAAACCTCATACCGGTCAACTGGACGCTTTCACCGGTTTTTGGACAAGCGCTGTACAATTATACGGTCAACGTAGGGAGCGAAACAGGGGGCATTCAAATTACCCCCGCCGCTCCGGCTGGCATGGAGATCAAGGTGAAGGGAGTTGTGGTGGCCAGTGGCCAGCCTTCAGCGACGATTACACTGAATACGGGCAACAATGCTATCCCGGTAACGGTGACGTCAGTCGACCGTTCCATGACAGTAGCCTATAACATCACCGTGGTCAGGCCGGGTATTGCCCAAACGGCAACCTTGAGCGGTTTGCTGCTTTTCAACAGTCGTGATCAGGGACTCACGTTTACCCCTCCGTTCACTAAAGATATCAACGGGTACGGAATTACTGTAGCCAATGGCATAGCAACGGTGAAAGTAGCCCCTTCCACCACTATTGCCGGTGCCAGCATTACAGTCAACGGCTCCCCGGTGGCGAGTGGCATCAAATCAGGATTACTCAGCATGAATGTGGGGAGCAACACCATTACGGTTGCAGTCAGTTGCAGCGGCTATACAACCGGCACTTACATCATTACCGTGACACGGGCTGCCTGAAACGGATGACCTGGAGCGGTGAGATCTTACCGGATGCTTCAACCATTTGAGAGAAAGCAGGTGGAAAAATGAAAACATGCAGAGCGCTTGTGATGATTATCGGCCTGTTGGCCGGTATATGTGCAGGAGGGGCGTGCCTGGCGCATGCGGCCGACTGGTCGTTTGTCGATGGCGGCAGTCTCAGTTCGAATAACGCCGCCTTTCCCCAATTCCCGACTACCGCACTCCACAACAACGAACTGTATGTGGCGTGGTACGAATCACTCCCATCCCCGCCGGGTATCAGGATCAAGAAATACAACGGCACATCGTGGAGCGATGCCGGCAGCAGCAGCGCAACCCTGGTGGAAGGGACCACTATCTACCAGGTTCAGCCAGCGCTCGCCTCCTACAATGGCTCTCTGTACGTTGCGTATGTGGACTATGACAGCTTGTGGGGCAACTCCAGGATCCAGATAAAACGGTATAACGGTTCAACCTGGAGTAATTACAACAACAACAATTACAATATCGTCCTTGATCCCATAGGTTCTTGCCCGGATACCCATCCTCATTGCAACGATTATCCAGGGGCAAATATCAACCACATGTTCAACGCGCAGGCCACCAGTCCGTCGCTTTTGGCTGCTAACGGCAAACTCTATGTTTCCTGGATGGAGTGGCCCAATAGCATCGGTCATTACAATATCCGCGTGGCTCAGCTGGATACCAGCGTCAGTCCTGATTGGCAGATGATCGACGGCAACAGCAATACCGGTCTGAACTTTGACGTCAACAAGGATGCCGCGCAAAGTAGTCCCATCCAGATGGCCTGGTTCAACAGTAAACTCTACGTCGGCTGGAACGAGGCCAATGTCCGTTCGGAACTGCGCGTCAAGGAATATAACCCGGCTGGAGGAACCTGGACGTTCGTGGATGGCGGCGCCGCCACCGGTCTGAATTACGACCCACCCAGCCCCATCGACCCCATCAACCGGGATGCCATTGACCCACACCTGGCCGCCTACAACGGGGCGCTGTATGCGATCTGGTCGGAAATTACCTATAACGATCCAACCTGGGGCGCTACGAGTGAACTTCGCTACAAAAAATTTAACGGCACTGCCTGGAGCAGTGACGGGAGCAGCGACGGCAGGAGTCTGCTCAACTTTGACATTACCAATGCCCCGTATTACCCTACGACCGCCGTACACAACAATCTCCTGTATACGGCCTGGAGCGAGGCGGCGGAAGTCCCGGCTGGATCCAATAATTATTTTCAGCAACTTCGCGTGGCGAGCTTTGACGGCACGAGCAGAACCATGATCGATGGCAACATTTTCACCGGCCTGAACGGAACGACCACAAATTCAGTGTATCAGCCAAAACTCGCCAGCTTCAACGGCGATCTCTATGCCGTGTGGCGAGAATCGACCGATTATCCCTTGTATCAGAACTGGATCAGGGTCAAGAAACTTCCGCTCCCCCCCTATGTTACTTCCGTTGCAGTTCCGGCCAATGGTACCTATAAGAGCGGCGACAATCTTTATTTCACAGTCACCTTCAACAAGGCGGTAACGGTGGCAGGCGGCACTCCGTCCCTGCCGGTCACACTGGACACCGGCGGCACAGTGCAGGCTACCTATCAGCCGGGTAGCAGTACAGCAACGGCCCTGGTCTTCCGCTATACCGTGGCCAGCGGGGGTGCTGATTCAAATGGCATAACAGTCGGGACAGTACTTAACGCCAACGGCGGCACGTTACGGGACGCGGATGCGGATAACGCCGACCTGACCCTGAATGCGGTCGCCTCCACGGCAGCTGTCATGGTGGACGGTGTGGCTCCGACCGCTGCCATATCGTACTCGCCGGCCGGTCCGTACAAGGCAGGTGACAGCGTGACCATCACCGCCACCTTCAGCGAGGCCATGGCTGCTGCTCCGGTTCCGCAGATCGTCATCTCCGGCGCCAATACCCTGGCCGCCACCACCATGACCAGAAGCAGTGCCTCGGTGTATACCTATGCCCATACGGTCGCTGCCGGCAGCGGCGTCGCCACGGTGTCGCTCTCAGTCGGCGCCGACCTGGCGGGAAACAGTGTCGTTGCTGCCCCCACCAGTGGCGCCACTTTTGTCGTGATGCCCGCACCGACTGTAACCACTACTGCTGCCTCCGGCATTACCGCCAGCGGGGCGACCCTGAACGGCACGATCAACGCCAACGGTTACAGCACCACCGTTACCTTTGATTACGGCCTGACCGCCAGTTATACAACTACCGGGCTCGCCGCGGCTCCGAGTTCGGTAACCGGATCCACCAACACAGCTGTTTCCACGGCCATAACAGGCCTGACCTGCGGTGGCACCACCTATCACTTCCGGGTCAACGGGGTTAGCAGCGGCGGCACTACCACCGGCGAAGACCTGACCTTCACAACAGCTCCGTGTGTCAGTACCACGAGCGTCGCTTCATTTGTTGCTGCCACTCGTTCCAGCGGCACTTCGGTTGCTATCTCTGAATTTATCGCCAGCGACGTTGGCGCAGGTGTTGCCGGCTACCTGATCACCACCACCAACACCCCGCCGGCTGCCGGAGATGCGGGCTGGAGCGGTAGCGCACCGACCTCCTATACCGTTCCCGGCAGCGGCAGCTACACCCTCTACCCCTGGGTAAAGGATGCTGCCGGGGATGTTTCAGCGGTCTTCGGCTCACCGGTTACGGTTGGCGTCTACAGCGTACTGTACGCTGCGCCCGGCGGCGCGGCCAGCGGCTTCTGCGACACCTGGGGCAACGCTTGCGAGTTTCGTTTTGCCCTGGCCAATGCGGTCAGCGGACAGGAGATCCGGGTCAAGGCGGGCACCTATACGCCGACTGTAGGCACCGACCGCAGTGCAACCTTTCAGCTTGTCTCCGGCGTGGCGCTCTACGGCGGCTTCAACGGTAGCGAAACTACCCGGGAAGAGCGCAACTGGACAACGAATGTCACCATCCTGAGCGGCGACATTGGTACTCAGGAGGATTCCAGCGACAACTCCTACCATGTGGTTACTGGTGCTACCGGTGCTACCTTGGATGGCGTCACCATAACCGGCGGCAATGCCAACGGAACTTACCAGAATACTCTCGGCGGTGGGATGTACAATGTCAGCGCCAGCCCGTTAGTGAACAACTGTGTGTTCAGTAACAATTCCGCTGCCTCCAATGGCGGAGGGATGCACAATCAAGATTCTGCCAATCCGATAGTAACCAACTGCTCCTTCAGCGGCAATCACGCTTATTTAGGCGGAGCAATTTTCAATGTAGTTTCCAGTCCGACAATTACCAACTGCACTTTCAGCGGCAACTCAGCAATCGGCGGCGGAGCAATAGCGAATTTCAGTGCCAATCCGACGCTGGCTAACTGTACCGTTAGTGCCAATGTCGCCGCCGAACTCGGCGGTGGAATGTATGGTACAGAGAATAGCAACACAACAGTACGTAACAGCATCTTTTGGGGCAACAGCGGCGGAGAGATTATTAATTTCTCCAGTACCCTCAATGTTAGCTACAGCATCGTACAGGGTGGCTATGCCGGCACCGGCAACCTCTCGGCCGACCCACTACTGACTCCGATCAGCTGGCATGGCGGCGTGATTCAGACCATGGCGCTGCTCCCCGGTTCAGCGGCCATCGATGCCGGTGATCCAGCCACCTGCGCCGCCACCGACCAGCGCGGGCTGATCCGTCCACAACTGGCTGGCTGCGACATCGGCGCCTTCGAGTCCGGGGGATTCTCGCTGGCTAAAACCGGTGGTGACGGTCAGAGCGCAGTGGCCGGTACACCTTTTACTGCGCCGCTGACCTTGACCATTACGGCCAATTTTCCCGGTGAACCGGTCAACGGCGGTGTACTTACCTTCACCGCCCCCAGTTCAGGACCCAGCACCAGTCCCGCCAGCAGTACCGCTACCATTGCCGGCGGTGCTGTTTCCCAGGGTGTAACCGCCAACGGTACCGTTGGTTCTTACAGCGTTACCGCCAGCGCTGCTGGAACCACTGGCGTCTCTTTCAATCTGTTTAACACCGCTCCGCCCACCTGCATCGTCACCGGCAGCGTCACCCTAGGGAGCGGCGGCATCACCTGCGATTCGCCTGTGACATCAGGTACCCCGTCGGTCTGCACACTAGCACCCGACAGCGGCTGGTACACCGCAGCACTGACGGATAATGACCAAGATGTGTTTGCGGCTATCGTGGTCAACAAATACAACATCCCCAGTGTCACCGTGGATCACGCTGTCGCCGCCACCTTCCAGGAATACTTCGTGCGGCGCATGACCGGCAGCACTCCCGCGTACTACCTGAATATTGCCGATGCCCTAGCAGACGCTACCGAGGGTGACTCAATCCTGCTGCTGGATTTGTTGTTCAGCGGTGACGTCACCTTCGACCAGGCAGCTGCGATCCGGGTGGAAGGGGGCTATGCCTCTGGCTTCGGCAGCATCACCGGGTATACGGTTCTGGACGGCAAGGTGATCGTCAAGGGGGGCAAGGTGGTTATGCGGGGAATCAGGGTGAAGGGGGTCATGATGAAGTAGGGGCGCACGAAGGTCGCTTCAGAATTTCGGTCCAAAATTTCATTGAAGGAGAATCTTATGCTTAGAAAATATGAAAGGATCATACTGATTGTTGTCTTTCTGTTCAATGTGACCGTTTCCGGTGCCTTTAGCGCGGTTCCACAGACTATCAACTACCAGGGATACCTGACCAATACCGCCGGGTCGCCGGTCAGTGACACAATCCCCATGGTTTTCTCGCTCTATGATGTGGCTTCGGGGGGGGCGGCGCTCTGGACCGAGTCGCATTCGGTCGTTGTCACCAATGGTATCTATAGCGTACTGCTGGGTTCGGCAGGTGTTCCTGTGAATCTTCCGTTTGATGTCAATTATTTTCTCGGTGTGGCAGCCGGGGGCGCTGGTGAGATGACACCCAGAATACCGCTGACCAGCACGGGATACACATTCAGGGCGGAAAACGCCAACACCGCCGCCGCGGCGACGAATTTCAGCGGCAGTCTTGTTGGAGATGTCAGCGGGACTCAGGCTGCGACCACTGTCAGCTTTGTTTGGGGGCAGAGTGCTGCAAACGTGGCATCCGGTGTAGTAGCTGCCAACAATGCCACTTCCATGAATACTCCCAACACGATTGCACGGCGCGACGCCTCCGGCAACTTCTCCGCCAACAGCATTACTGCCAATCTTAGTGGAAATGCCATGACTGCAACAGCCCTGGCAGCCAATGGCACTAACTGCCCTGCGGGGCAGTACCCGTTGGGTGTTGATGCCTCCGGCAACGCAGAAGGCTGTACTGCTGCCGGAGGCTCTGCGACCATTGTATATTCAGGCGGCACCAGCAACGCAAAAACGGGTGTGAACTATTATTCGGCCAATGGCCAATCTCTTCCCAACATATACAGCGACAGTATGATGAATGTAGTCCCGATGTCATGTACTGCCAGGAATTTGTATATCACTCTCTATCACTGGCAAACCGGCGATAGTGGAAGTTATATCGTGACACTTATGCTCGGGACGAACGGTGTTCAGAGCCCGCAAGCATTGACATGCACGGTAGCTAACTCCGGAGCTGCCGATTCTGTAACTAAATGCAGTGACACCACACATTCGGTAAGTATCTCTGCCGGGAGTTATATCAGCATCAAGATCGATGGAAGCGCCGCGACTTATAGTGGCAGTAACGGACCGGAGATGGCATGGGGATTCACTTGTCAATAACATAAGAACGCACATTGTTGCACCACTGCACAAACAGGAATAGCAACAGCTTAGAAGAGAGGAATAACGTTAAGAATTACGCGAAAAACATGGCGTTGGATGTGACGACGCGACTGTGAGGATGGGGTAAAGGGAAGAAGCGGATGGGTAATAAGCTGCCTCCCCTTATTTCCACACGGAGAGGGTGAAGATAACGTCGTAGATGGTTTTTTATTAATGGATACATTGACAACGGGGTACAAGCAAAGGGGGAAAATCATGATAGTACGAAACAGCCTGAAGTACTGGTACCGCTACTGCGTCACTCTGGTTCTCGTCGTTCTGTCTGTTTTTGCTGTGGCGGGTCAGGCCTCTGCCGCGACTTACGATTTTGCCAGCGTGGGAGCGGCAGTCGGTGAATTCAAGCCTCAGGGGAACCGCTTTCTCGTCAGTAAGGCCTTTGAAAACGACTCGGCTCCCAACACAACCGCCATCTGGTACAACAATGTCAGCGCGCCCGATCCGAAAACCGTCACCGGCATGATCATCAAGGCCGATGGGACGAATCTTACCTCTTTTGACCTTACGGGCATGAAGTTCACCATCTATGACTATCCCTCCAATCCGTCGGAAGATATTACGAACCTGATGGTGACCGGAACCAGGGCTGATACCACAACAGTAAGCGTCACGGTGAATCCCCCCTCCACGGCTCCAGGGGCCTCATTCACCCTGGAAGGATTAACATCCCTGAGTGCATTCACCAATATTTCCCAGCTTTCCTTCGATATCACCACGAACAACGCGGTCTACAACATCGATTTCTCCACTATTACCCTCGCCAACGAGGTCTATCCGACCATTAATCCGCCGACAATCCAAGCGACTAATGCCCAGACGGTTGCTATCGGCAGCACCGAGTTGAACCTGGGCTGGACCAGCGGTAACGGCGGCTCCCGGGTGGTCTTCGCCAAGGCCGGTGTAAGCACCGGCGCGCCATCCCCCGTTAACAGCACCACCTATGCGGCCAATTCCGATTTCAGCCTTGCCGCCGACCCGGACAGCGACGGCTGGAAATGCGTCTACAACGGCAATGGCAGCT
The DNA here is from genome assembly GCF_056821595.1 of Geobacter psychrophilus. Lineage (NCBI taxonomy): Bacteria > Pseudomonadati > Thermodesulfobacteriota > Desulfuromonadia > Geobacterales > Geobacteraceae > Geobacter > Geobacter psychrophilus. The sequence continues at coordinate 4,576,419 of NZ_JBXDTU010000004.1, read as the reverse complement.
CTGTCTTTGTGTCAGGCCTGACCGCTACGGCCCAGTACCGCTTCGTGGTCTTTGAATACAATGGTTCCAGCGGCAACGAGAAATACCTTGCCACCGTCGCTGGTAACGTCTTTAACCAGACTACGGGCGGAAGCCTCGGCGTCTGGTCCAGGGGAGATATTCAAACTCTCAATGCGGAGAACTTCTGGACCTGGACCGACGCCGCCCGGGACAACAGCGGCAACAGTTACGTGGCCCATCGTTACAGCGGCGCCGGGTATGAGATGCGGGTGGAAAAGTGGAACGGTTCTGCCTGGTCCACCCTTACAAGTTTCAACGCCACTTCCGCCGGATATACCTCAATCAGTGATTACTCGTCCATAGCGGTAATAGGTACTGACGATCTGCGTCTGGCCATCCAGGGCGGGACCGGTTCTTTGACTTCCAGTCCAAGGGGGGTCATTCATGCCAAATATCAGGGTGGGGCATGGTTGTTCCAGAACGTTGAGTTCAACAGTGATCCCAATGGGTGGAAAAACACCTATACTCCTGTAATTTCGGTGGACGGAAACGGCAATTCCCATATTCTCTATGACTTGAACGATGCGAACACCCATACACAGTACATAAAGCTGGCATCCTGGAACGGCTCCAACTGGACCTACCAGACCCTGAGCACAATTCCCGGCAGTAATAGCTACAACGAGGTCAAGCACGATTACGTGCTCATCAGCGACTCAAACAATAAACAGCACATCTTCTACTTCCGCGAGACTGCCATGAGCGTGAGGGATCTCCACCACTGGACTAATAGCGGCGCATCCCCGTCCGACGAGATCATCTTCTCCGGCAGCACTGATTCTCCCTATAAACTCTATGGTGCCATCGACAGCGGCGGCAAGTTTCACGTTACTTATGGTGAAGATGCCTTGCTCGGCAGAAAGGTTATGTACCTCACGAACAAGACCGGCTCATGGGTAGTGCAGCCGCTGCTGATCTCGACGGCAGGATGGCAGAAGGGATTCACTCCTCTTGAACTGGCGATCAACGGCAATGGAGACATGGTCATCCCGGTACGTTCACAAGCGGACAAGGTCTTCAAGGCATTGCTCAAGAAGGGAAGTAATCCGTGGCAAATCTCCTCCCTGTCGGCAGCGGATACCGGAACCGACTGGGAAGACGCCGGCTTCAGTTATAATTCTACAGGCGCCACCTTCCGGGATGATGGCAAGGTGTTGATCGCTTTCGCCAATGCCCTTGATGCACGGCCCCGCAAATTAATGTACGCCGTGGCCTCGCTCACTCCGCCGACCGTAACCGGCATCAGCCCCACCTTCGGTTCAACCGCCGGGGGAACAGTGGTAACAATTACCGGCACCGGTTTCGAGAACGGCGCGACCGTGACCATCGGAGGCGCAGCCGCCACGGGCGTAACCTGGAACAGCGCTATTTCGATTTCGGCCACTACCCCGGCAGGGACGGCAGGAGCGAAAAATGTGGTGGTGACCAATCCGGATACCCAGACCGGGACACTGACGGGCGGCTTTACCTATATAGCCAACGTCACTCCGACCTTCGTCGTCGCCACCACCACCCTGACGGTCAACCAGAACTCCACCGCAACTGACATCAAGGGCCTGCTCCATGTCAGCGACAGCGACGTTGGCCAGACCGAGACCTGGTCCCAGAGCGCCGCCCCCAGCCACGGAACCCTCAGCTTTTCCAGCGCCACGGCCAGTTCCGGCAGCGCCGACATCACCCCCGGCGGCATCATAACCTACACCCCGACCACAGGCTACAGCGGCAGCGACAGCTTCACTGTCCAGGTAAGCGACGGCATTGCCGCAGCCACGCGGACGATTACGGTAACGATTGTGGCCCAGGCCGATCTTGCCATCACGATGACTGACGGCGTAACCACTGCCACTCCCGGCGGGTCTGTGACCTATACAATAACCGCATCTAACGCCGGTCCCAGCAACGCGCCCGGCGCGACGGTAGCGGATACATTCCCGGCTGACCTGACAGGCACCTGGACCTGTGTGGGCGTCGGCGGCGGAACCTGCACAGCCGCCGGCAGCGGCAATATCAATGACACGGTGAACCTGCCCGCCGGCGGTAGCGTAACCTATACGGTAACCGCGGCCATCAGCGCATCGGCCACCGGCATGCTGTCCAACACCGCAACGGTCACAAGCCCCGCAGGCGTGACCGACCCGGCCCCGGACAACAACTCTGCTACGGATACTGACACTCTGAGCGCCATGGCCGATCTTTCGATCACCAAGACCGACGGCGTGACGTCCGCGACGCCTGGCGGCAGCGTAACCTATACCATCACCGCATCAAATGCCGGTCCCAGCAACGCGCCCGGCGCAACAGTAGCGGATACATTACCGGCTGTGCTGACAGGTGCCTGGACCTGTGTGGGCGTTGGCGGTGGAACCTGCACCGCCTCCGGCAGCGGCAATATCAACGACACGGTGAACCTGCCCGCCGGAGGCAGCGTAACCTATACGGTCAGCTCGGCCATCAGCGCATCGGCCACCGGTACGCTGTCCAACACGGCCACGGTAACGTCGCCGGCGGGGACGACGGACCCCACTCCCGGCAACAACAGCGGCACAGATGTGGATACGCTGACCCCCGTTGCAGATCTGTCCATCACCGTGACCGACAGTGTGAGTACGGCGACACCGGGCGGCTCGGTGACCTATACGATTTCGGTGACCAATTTGGGGCCAAGTGATGCTGGCGGAGCAGTTGTTACCGACACATTTCCCGCCGCCTTGACCAACATAACCTGGACCGGTCCTTATGGAGGCCCACGCAGTGGTGACATCAACGACGTCATAAATCTGCCTGTGGGTGCCAGCATAACCTATACCGCCACCGGTACGCTCAGTGCTGCGGCAACGGGTACGTTGTCGAACACGGCCACGGTATCGGTGCCCGGGGGGACGACTGACCCCACCCCCGGCAACAACAGCGCCACGGATACGGATACGCTAATTGCCACATTGGCCGTAAATTTCGGCGGTCTGGGTGGCAACAAGATCGACAGCACGGCACCGGCTGCCGATATCAACTGCCTGAAAGGGGACCAGGGCAGCACCTGCCATATGGTTGTGTCTGCGGGGACGCCGGTTACCATCGCCGCCACCACGGACTGGAAGTCGGTCTTTGCGGGGTGGAGCGGCGATTACACCGGCGGTCTGAATCCGGTGACGATCACCATGAATGGCAACAAAAACGTGACCGGCACCTTCGACCTCAATTACAAGGCCAAGCTGTCGCTGGCCGGATCACCATATGCTAGCATTCAGGACGCCTATAATGCTGCCGAAAGCGGTGAAACGATCCTGGTTCAGACGTATTTCTTCCAGGAACCACAAGGTGTGACGCTTGGCTTGCTGTCTCCCAAGACCATCACCATTAAAGGCGGGTATGCCGACAACGGTTATGCTGCGGTCAGCGGTGTGACGACTGTCCGGGGGCCGTTAAAGATACAGAGCGGCAAGCTGATTGTGGAGCGATTGAAGATCAAGGCACCGTAAAACGACTTCTGTTGGATGAAACAACAGCGGCCCGCCAGAAATTTGGTGGGCCGCTGTTGTTCAAGTGAAGCATTTGTGTATTCCGGTTGACACATCCGATTATCTATATTATCGTTCAAAACCCGCCTGATACAGGCTAATCAACTGTTTGACGGCACGAAACAAACTTACAAAAGGACATTAAATCTTATGCGCAGCGATATGATCAAAAAAGGCCTGGAACGTACACCACACCGTGCCCTCCTCAAAGGCACCGGCGTACCCCAGAGCCAGATGGACAAACCCTTCATTGGCGTGGCCACCAGCTTTACCGACCTGATCCCCGGACACGTGGGGATGCGCGACCTGGAACGCTTCATCGAGAAGGGCGTTCATTCCGGCGGCGGCTATGCCTTCTTCTTCGGCATCCCCGGCGTCTGCGACGGCATGGCCATGGGGCACAAGGGGATGCACTATTCCCTGCCGACCCGTGAGCTGATCGCCGATATGGTTGAATCCGTAGCCGAGGCCCATCGTCTGGACGGTCTGGTGCTTCTGACCAACTGCGACAAGATCACCCCCGGCATGCTGATGGCCGCCGCACGATTGAACATCCCTTGCATCGTGGTGACCGCCGGGCCGATGATGAGCGGCCGCGGGCAATCCGGTCGCCAGTATTCATTCGTATCCGACACCTTTGAGGCCATGGCCCGCTACAAGGCCGGCGTGATCAGTGACAAGGAACTGCAGGTCTGTGAAGATAACGCCTGTCCCGGTATGGGGTCCTGCCAGGGACTGTTTACCGCCAATACCATGGCGATCCTGACAGAGACCATGGGCATGAGTCTGCCGCGCTGCGGCACCGCCCTGGCGGTTTCGGCACTCAAGCGCCGCATTGCCTTTGCCTCCGGAGAAAAAATTGTCGAGCTGGTGCACAATGACGTCAAGCCGCGCGACATCATGACCCGGGCCGCTTTCGAGAATGCCATTCGGGTTGACCTGGCCCTGGGAGGCTCGTCCAATACGGTGCTGCACCTGCTGGCAATTGCCCGCGAGGCCGAAGTGGAGCTGCCGCTGGAACTGTTTGATGAACTCGGCAAGGATACGCCTCAGTTGGCCTCCATGAATCCGGCCGGAGAGCACTTCATGGAAGACCTGGATATCGCCGGAGGTGTTGCCGGGGTATACAAACAGCTGGGAAGCAAGATCAAGGATACACAGACACTGTTCGGCCTGACGACGCATCAGCTGGCTGAAAGCATACAGAATGTAGATGAGGAGGTTATCCGCCCGCTTGGGAACCCGATAAAGAAGGAAGGTGGCATCGCCATCCTGTCCGGAAATATCGCTCCCAAAGGGGCCGTCGTCAAGCAATCGGGCGTATCGGCGGCCATGATGCAGTTCGAAGGCACGGCCCGCTGCTTTGATGCCGAAGAGTTGGCCATGGCCGCTATTATGGAGGGAAAGATCACCTCCGGTGATGTGGTCGTGATCCGCTACGAAGGCCCCAAGGGCGGTCCCGGGATGCGCGAGATGCTGGCGCCGACTGCCGCCATCATGGGCATGGGTCTGGGCGATTCGGTGGCCCTGATTACCGACGGCCGTTTTTCCGGCGGCACCCGTGGTCCCTGCATCGGACATATCTCTCCCGAGGCGGCCGAAGGCGGTCCGATTGCTCTGGTGGAAGAGGGCGACCGGATCCTGCTTGATATTCCGGCCCGCAAGCTGGAACTGCTGGTGGACGAAGCCACCCTGGCTGTACGCCGGGCAAAGTGGTGTGCGCCGGAACCGAAGATCAAGACCGGCTGGCTGGCACGCTATGCCAAGGCGGTAACGTCGGCCCATACGGGAGCGGTTACGACGGCGGACTAGATGTTTTAATTCACCGCAGAGGACGCAGAGGAAACCCTGAAAAACAGATGCTTGCATCAATTAGTCTGCAAGACTGGAAGAGCGAGTTATGTGTTTTTATAGGTATTGATTTTCTCTGCGACCCTCCGCGTACTCTGCGGTAAACAGATTGTTACAAATTGAACTAAACAATACGAGGTATCACCATGAAAATGAACGGTGCACGAATCATGCTGGAATGTCTCAAGAAAGAGGGGGTCGATACGATCTTCGGCTATCCGGGAGGCACAGTTATCAATATCTATGACGAACTCTTCAGTTTCAAGGAGATTCGCCATATCCTGCCGCGCCACGAACAGGCCGGCACACATGCCGCAGACGGTTATGCCCGTGCCACCGGCAGGGTAGGGGTCTGCCTTGCTACCTCAGGGCCGGGTGCGACCAACACGGTGACCGGGATCGCTACCGCCTATATGGACTCGATTCCGATGGTGATCATCACCGGCCAGGTGCCAACCCCCCTGATCGGCAACGATGCCTTTCAGGAGGTCGATATCATTGGCATTACCCGTCCCTGTACCAAACACAGCTTCCTGGTCAGGGATGTCAAGGATCTGGCCCTGATCATGAAGAAGGCCTTTTATATCGCCCGGACCGGCCGTCCCGGACCCGTGCTGGTGGACCTGCCCAAGGATGTGCAGATCGCCCAGACCGAATTCGTTTATCCCGAAACGGTTGATATCCGCAGCTACAAGCCGAACATCACCGGTCACCCGCGCCAGGTAGAAAAGGCCATGGACATGATGCTGGCATCACACCGGCCGGTCATGTATGTGGGGGGCGGGGCCGTGCTGGGGAACGCAGCCGAAGAATTAACTGCTCTCTGCCGAAAGCTGACGATCCCGGTTACAACCACCCTGATGGGACTGGGTTCCTTCCCCGAAAATGACCCGAATTCGCTGGGCATGCTGGGGATGCACGGCTCCTATTGCGCCAATATGGCCATGACCAACTCGGATCTGATCATCGCCATCGGGGCACGCTTCGATGACCGGGTGACCGGCAAACTGACCACCTTTGCACCCCATGCCAAGATCATTCATGTTGATGTCGACCCTACCTCCATCAAGAAAAACGTCCGGGTTGATCTGCCGATCGTTGGTGATGTCCGGGACGTCCTGACCAAGATGATCAAGCAGGCGGACAAGCTCAAGGAGAAAGTGACGGAATTCAAGACCGCACTCGCCACCTGGCATGATGATATTGCCGGCTGGAAGGTAAAACACCCGATCGGATACAAGAACAGCACCACGATCATCAAGCCCCAGTTTGTCATCCAGAAACTGCGTGAACTGTCCGACGCTGACGCAATCATCTCGACCGATGTCGGCCAGCACCAGATGTGGACGGCCCAGTTCTTTCAGTTCAATAAGCCTCGTACCCTGCTGACGTCCGGCGGTCTTGGAACCATGGGGTACGGCCTTCCTGCTGCCATGGGCGCCCAGGCGGCATTTCCCGGACGCCAGGTGATCACGATCTGCGGTGACGGCGGGGTCCAGATGAACATTCAGGAACTGGCCACCCTGGTGCAGAACAAACTTCCGGTGAAGATTGTCATCCTCAACAACAATTTCCTTGGTATGGTTCGTCAGTGGCAGGAGTTGTTCTTTGACAAGCGCTATTCCAGCACCTGCATGGAGCTGCCGATCGACTTCGTCAAGCTGGCTGATGCCTACGGAGCCAAAGGCTTCAGTACTGCCAAGCCGTCTGAGGTGGATAAGATCATCAAGCAGGGCTTCAAGGAAAAAGGCCCGGTGATCATGGAGTTCAAGATCGCCCGCGAGGAAAAGGTGCTGCCGATGGTTCCGGCCGGGGCGGCACTGAACGAGATGGTATTGAACGCATAATCGATTTTTAAGAAATTCTGGAGGGTTCTTCCATGCAACATACAATATCAGTACTGGTGGAAAATGAATTCGGTGTGCTGTCGCGCGTGGCCGGCCTGTTTTCGGGGCGTGGTTTCAATATCGATTCTGTGACTGTTGCCCCGACCAATGAAGAAGGCATGTCGCGCATGACCATCGTCACGCGCGGCGATGAGCAGATCCTGGAGCAGATCAACAAGCAGCTCAACAAGCTGATCGACGTCATCAAGGTCATCGATTTTACCGACGGCAGCGGCATTGAGCGTGAAATGGCCCTGGTCAAGGTTACGGCCGAGGACGAGAGCCGCGCGGAGGTGCTGCGGATCGTGGATATCTTCCGGGCCAAGATTATCGATGTAACACCCAAGTCCTACACCATTGAGGCGACCGGCAATCCGGTCAAGATCGACGCCATCCTCGATCTCCTGCGTCCACTGGGACTCAAGGAGCTGGTTCGTACCGGTGCCGTTGCCATTGGGCGCGGTGCCAAGGGGTGGAAGGGATAAGCGGCTCTTTGCGATAAAGTCAAGGAAGAGCCGCCACGAAACTGGCGGCTTTTCTTTTCTGTTAATCAGTTCGTTCAATTGCCCTGACCATGGCCGAAACAGCTATTTACGTTGACAGCTGACGGTTTATATAGTATTTTCAGCTCCTTTTTATCTTGTTCAGATAAAAAGGATAACGTGTCTTGACGAATATATTTCTGGCAACAGCCTCAGGATATATTTCTAACTTACTAACAGTTTGACCGGTTTGCCGGATACTTATAATGGAGGAATAGAACAGATGAATGTATATTACGATCGTGATTGTGATCTCGCATTGATAAAAGCGAAAAAAGTTACCATAGTCGGTTACGGCTCCCAGGGACATGCCCATGCCTGCAACCTCAAGGATTCCGGGGTTGATGTAACAGTGGCGCTGCGTGAAGGTTCGACCTCAGCAGTCAAGGCGACGAACGCCGGCCTCAAGGTGGCAACCGTGGCCGAAGCAGTGGCCACGGCAGATTTGGTGATGATCCTGACTCCGGATGAGTTCCAGTCGACCCTCTATCGCGACGAGATCGCACCGAAGCTCAAACAGGGTGCAGCCCTGGCCTTTGCCCATGGCTTTGCCATCCATTACAACCAGGTTGTGCCGCGCGCCGACCTCGATGTCATCATGATCGCCCCCAAGGCGCCCGGTCATACGGTCCGATCCGAGTTTGTGAAAGGCGGCGGGATTCCCGACCTGATCGCGGTTTTCCAGAATGCTTCCGGCAAGGCCCGCGAATTGGCTCTCTCCTATGCCAGCGCTATTGGCGGCGGCCGTACCGGCATTATTGAGACCACCTTCAAGGACGAAACCGAAACCGACCTGTTCGGCGAGCAGGCCGTGCTCTGCGGCGGTGCGGTGGAGCTGGTGAAGGCCGGTTTCGAGACTTTGGTCGCAGGCGGCTATGCCCCTGAAATGGCCTATTTCGAGTGTCTGCATGAACTTAAGCTGATTGTAGACCTGATGTATGAAGGCGGCATCGCCAATATGAACTACTCCATCTCCAACAATGCGGAGTATGGCGAATATGTCACCGGCCCGAAGGTCATCAACGACCAGAGCCGTGCGGCCATGAAGGAGTGTCTGGACAATATCCAGAATGGCAATTATGCCAAGCAGTTCATTCTCGAAGGGGCGACGAACTACCCGGAGATGACGGCACGTCGTCGTCTCAATGCAGCCCACCCGATCGAGGTGGTCGGTGCTCAGTTGCGGAGTATGATGCCCTGGATCCAGAAAATTGTTGATAAAACCAAAAACTAACCGATAGTCAGTGCTCATCACGACACCCCTTTGCCCTTGCGGGAAAGGGGTGTCTGTGCATTTAGTAAGTTAGAATTGTTTTCTGAGGCTTTTAGTACGTTAGAACTCTTTCTACGGTTATCAGAAAAAGTTCGTGAACGTACTTATTCTGAGCATCGGGGCAAGCAGAAAACAATTCATTAACGCACCAATCCTGTATATCAGGGCCAGGCAGGGATAATGAACAACAACGGTATCATCGCCAGAGAAGGATATCCCTTCATCGCATATTCAGTCATCCTGACCGCACTACTGACTCTTTCCGCCTGGAAGCTGCTTTCTGTTGTCTTGGCTGTACCGGCTGCAATTTCTTTTCTTCTGACCCTGTTTGTCATATCCTTTTTCCGTAATCCTGAGCGTACGCCGCCTGGCGATGATAAGACGGTTGTTGCCCCGGCTGATGGTACGGTCATCGTTGTCGAACGCGTGTCTGAAACACCCCTGGGGACGGAAGCACTCAAGATCAGTATTTTCATGTCGGTCTTTAATGTGCATGTCAACCGTGCCCCGCTCGATGGCAGGGTGGTTAACATTGCCTATCATCCCGGTAGGTTTCTTGACGCCAGGGATGGCCGGGCTTCCAGTGAAAATGAACGTAACGGTGTCGTGCTGGAGACAGTATCCGGCATACGGATTGCTTTTGTACAGATTGCCGGGCTGATTGCACGGCGGATCATTTGCTATCCGAAAGTGGGTGATGTTCTGGTGCGTGGTACACGCTACGGGTTGATTCGTTTCGGTTCGCGGGTAGATGTCTACCTGCCTGCAGATGTTGAGCCGTTGGTCAAGCTGGGCGATATCACTGTAGCCGGCGAGACGGTATTGGGACGCATCGAGTAAGCGGAGAGGCACTCATATGGACACTGAAATGCAAGAGCAGCGGGTTGAAAAAACCGAAAGCATCAAGCGGGGAATCTATATACTTCCCAACCTGGTGACCACTGCCAGCCTGTTTGCCGGTTTTTATAGTCTTGTGTCCATACTCAATAAGGATTTCCGCACGGCTGCCATAATGATCTTCGTTTCGGCTGTGTGTGACGGTCTGGATGGCAAGGTTGCCCGCATGACCGGCACTACCAGCAAATTCGGTGTGGAATACGATTCACTGGCCGATGTTGTTGCCTTTGGTGTGACCCCCGCACTGTTGGCCTATTCCTGGGCTCTCACTCCCTATCATGAACTCGGCTGGGTGGCTGCGTTTTTGTTTGTGGCTTGTGGAGCGCTGAGATTGGCGCGTTTCAACGTGCAGGTCAATACGGTTGAAAGCAAGCGTTTTGTAGGACTGCCCATACCGGCGGCAGCATGCATGGTCGCCTCCACCGTGCTGTTTTTACAACACCTGAACCGATTGCCGCAGGACCTTTTTCAGGCCCCGTTCATGTTCAAACGTGTGGCAATCATAACCCTGATTTATCTGCTGGCCTTTCTGATGGTTTCCAACTTTCGTTACTATTCCTTTAAGGATCCGGCACTGATCAGGCGGCAACCCTTTGGATTCCTGCTCCTGGCGGTTGTGTTGCTGATTGTTGTCGTACTGAAACCGGTTGTAATGACTTTTTCTATTATGCTGGTATATGTACTCTCCGGTCCGGTTGGATTCATTCTGACATGGCCGCGCCGCCGTCGCCTTGAAAAAGCCGTCCATAAGGGGCACGAAGCGGTTCTGCGTGATGGGGAGCCTTGACGTTGCAGAAGCTGAGTATGATCAGTGGATGTCAAACAGATCTGCAGTAATGCCTTGTTGAGTGATTTCCAGTGTTGCGTAGGATGCACGCTGCGCTGCGAGCATCATGGTGCCGGGGTTTACGGCCAGGATCCCTGACAGGTTGGTGATTGTCGCACGGTGGGTATGGCCGAACAGTACGGCATCAGCACCGACCTCCCGGGCACGCTTATCAAGTCTGGCCAACCCGTATTTGACCCCGTAGGCATCCCCGTGGACCAGCAGCAACCTTTTCCCTTCAAACTCCCAAAGCAGTTCTCGTGGCGAGGTGGACCCGAGGTCGCAATTTCCGGCAATATGAATGACGCGCACCTCCAGGGCATCCTCAAGGAGAGCTGCATCTTCAGCGCCGTCCCCCAGGTGGATCAGCACGTCGAAAGGTTCCGCCAGTGTGCAGGACTTGAACGCCAGGGGGAAATTGCCATGGGTATCTGAAATGACAAGAATGCGCATGAAGTAAGTCTAGCAGAAACCGGTTTTTAATGAAAATACAAAAGGCACTCCGGGGCATTGAACCATGACAAAAAAAATACTACTGACAGCTGCGGTGATTGTGGTTTTCATCACCCTGCTCTTTGTCGGCTGCGTCTTCATTGTTAAAGCTTTGCTGTCTGATGGAGAACGACAGTTCGTAGATAAACCGGGGATCGGTTTGATTGAAGTCAAGGGGATGATTCTTGACTCACGGGAAACGGTCCGCCAGTTGCGGCACTTCTTGAAGAAAGACGATATCAAGGCTGTGGTGTTGCGGGTGGATTCTCCGGGTGGCGTGGTGGCGCCTTCCCAGGAAATCTACGAAGAGGTCAAACGGTTTGCTGCAAAGAAGAAGATTGTCGTCTCCATGGGGAGCCTGGCAGCATCGGGCGGGTACTACATCTCCGCGCCAGCTACGTTGATCTATGCCAATCCGGGAACGATAACCGCAAGTATCGGCGTTATTATCAAGCTCTCCAATATCGAGGCCTTGATGGACAAGATCGGCATCAAGTCAACGGTCATAAAAACCGGAAAATACAAGGATTCAGGGTCGCCGGTGCGGGCATTGACTGCAGAGGACCGGGCCATGTTCCAGTCGGTAATCGACAGTACCCATAACCAGTTTATCAAAGCGGTCGCCAGCGGGCGCAAGCTGCCGGAAGAGGAGGTGCGCAGAATCGCCGATGGTCGGGTGCTCTCGGGTGAGCAGGCCCTGGCGCTCAAGCTGGTTGACCGTTTGGGCACATTTCAGGATGCCATTGAAGAGGCCGGAAAGCTGGCCGGCATCAAGGGTGAACCTGAGGTGATCCTGCCTCCCAAGAAGAAGCTCAATTATCTGGATTTTCTGACTGAAGGGGTTGAGGAAAGCTTCGATGGGGCATTGAATAAAGCCGGGCGGGGGATGCAGTTGATGTATCAGTAGGGGAATGTCAGGGTAGGGGGCGAACCCGCAAACCCTGACACAGAGCCCCGGGCTTTATTTTCTTTTCTGCAGTCTGGCGTGTGCCGCCAGAAGAATGTTTTCGGTTGTGGCCCAGTCAATGCAGGCATCAGTGATGGATACCCCGTATTTCAGCTGCTTGAGGTCCGCGGCGATCTTCTGGTTCCCGGCTTCGAGATTGCTTTCGATCATCACGCCGGAGATGGATCTGTTGCCGTTTACGACCTGCTGCACAACACTTTCCAGCACCTCGGGCTGTTTCAGGTAATCCTTGCTGGAATTGCCATGGCTGCAGTCAACCATGATGGTCGGAATCAGGCCGTTTTTCTGCAGACTCTCTTCCGTGTGGAGAATGTCTTCCGGATGGTAATTGACTTTTCGCGACCCTCCCCGCAGAACGATGTGTACATCAGGGTTGCCGGTAGTCTGGATGATCGAGGTACGCCCCTCGCGATTGATGCCCAGGAAGCTGTGTTGATGCTGGGCGGCCTTCATGGCGTCAATGGCGATCTGCAGGTTGCCGTCCGTACCGTTTTTGAAGCCGACCGGGAAGGACAATCCGCTGGACATCTCGCGATGGGTCTGGGACTCGGTAGTCCGGGCGCCGATAGCTCCCCAGCTGATCATATCGGCTACGTATTCCGGTGTAATCGGATCAAGCATTTCATTGGCAACCGGTACTTCCAGTTCAGTTATTCTCAGGAGCAGGCCCCGGGCAATCCCCAGCCCTTTGGATATCAGGTGCGAGCCGTCCATGTCGGGATCGTTGATCAAGCCTTTCCACCCTACGGTGGTTCGCGGCTTCTCAAAATAGACCCGCATTACCAGCAACAGCTGGTCATCTACGCGTCGTGCCAGGGCTGCCAGTCGCCGGGCATACTCAACGGCTGCGTCCGGGTCGTGGATGGAGCAGGGGCCGACAACCACCATCAGTCGCTGATCCCGACGGTGTAGAATCGCTTTGAGCCGCTCACGGCTTTTGTTGACAAACTCTGCCCGCAATGCCGATAACGGAAAAACCTGACGCAGGTCGGCTGGAGCGATGATTGGGGTGATGCCGGAAATTTTGAGGTTATTGGTCTTGATCATCTAGGTAGGCTCCCAGTAAAGTAATCTGACATTTATAGTGTTTATTGCTGTTATTGTCAATCAAAGTCTGGATATTTGCGTAACTAAATCAATATGTTAATTTTAGCCAAAAGGATGTTTGGTACATTGCAAATATATTTCTGTGATTTTTGAACGATTATCAAGGCGGGGGATCGGATATGAAGCGGGCCGTGTTTATTGACCGTGATGGCACGATTAACGTAGAAAAAGAGTATCTGTACCTGGCAGAGGAGTTTGAATTCATTCCGGGTGCGCCGGAAGCTATCCGGATGCTGAATGCGGCCGGTTTTCTGGTGGTTGTTGTAACGAATCAGTCCGGTGTCGCTCGTGGCTACTACACCGAAGAAGATGTGCATCTCCTGCATCGTCACATTGCCTCGCAGCTGGAACTGGCCAATGCCAGGGTTGATGCATGGCTGTATTGCCCGCATCACCCCTCGGGGCGTGGAAGTTACGCACTTCCCTGCAAGTGCCGCAAGCCTCAGCCTGGCATGCTGCTGGAGGCGGCCCGCCGTTTTGACATCGATCTTGAGTCATCGATCATGATCGGTGACAAGCGGGTTGATGTAGAAGCGGGCCGCGCGGCCGGGTGCAGGACAATCCTTGTTCGGACCGGCTATGGTCGTGAGGAGGAGCCCGGACTTTCTGAAGGGGTCGAGGTGCTTGACGACCTGCTGGCGGCAGCAGGAAGCATTGCGGGATTGCGCGTTTGAGGTTTGACAGTCAACCTGCAGGAGTGTAAAGTTATTTATTTTGTTGTAACTACGTTGGAAGGAGCAAGAAATCCATGGCACAACCTATAACCAAGGGCATAATCCTGGCAGGAGGCGCCGGAAGCAGGTTGTATCCTCTGACGCTGGTCGCCAGCAAGCAACTGCAGCCGGTCTATGACAAGCCGATGATCTACTATCCACTGGCGACTCTGATGGCGGCAGGGATCAGCGATATACTGCTGATCTCCACTCCTCTGGATACCCCTCGTTTCCAGGCCTTGCTGGGTGATGGTTCGCGCTGGGGCATAAAGCTGAGCTACAAGGTCCAGCCAGAACCGAAGGGAATTGCTCAGGCCTTTCTGGTCGGTGAGGAGTTTATCGATAACAAACCGGTCTGCCTGATCCTGGGCGACAACATCTTCTATGGCAAGATGAACCTGGACCGCATTGTGGCGGAATTTGAAGGGGGCGCCCGCATCTTCGGATACCCGGTGCATGACCCGGAACGCTACGGCGTGGTCGAGTTTGATGCGGACGGCAAGGTGCTGAGTATCGAAGAAAAACCGAAGCAGCCCAAATCCAACTATGCCGTTCCCGGGTTGTACCTGTACGATCAAAACGTGGTGAAAACTGCACAGTCTATCGCTCCCTCGCCTCGCGGAGAACTGGAAATTACCGATGTCAACCTACACTATCTGCGGCGAGGTGAATTAACGGTCGAGCGACTGGGGCGAGGTATTGCATGGCTTGATACCGGAACCCACAAGAGTCTGCTGGAGGCCAGCAATTATATTGAGATCATTGAATCCCGCCAGGGATTGAAGATTGCCTGCCTGGAGGAGATAGCCCTGAGGCGCCGCTTTATAGACTGTGCCCATATGCGTCAGATCATCGGCGAAACCCCCACATCGCCCTACCGTGAGTACCTCCAGCAGGTCTACGATGAAACCCTGTTGTGTGGAGCTGAATGACATCCGTTTTTTTGCTGCAGGCAGGCTTGCGCCTGTTACCGTGCTGTGGATGTCTACCTGATGGGAATATATAATGGAATTCTTTAAAAAATTTGGTCTCGTACTCCTGACTGGCATAGGGATTCTTGCTGCCCTGATTTTCTATTCACTCAATATCCCTCATAAACGCAATGCAAATATCATCGAGCGTGGCGTGATGACGGCCTTTTTACCCGTAATGAAGCCGGCGACCAAGGTCAGCGGTTTTTTTGAGGATGTCTGGGATAACTACATCAATCTGGTGGATGTTCGACTGGAAAACCTGCGACTGCGGGATGAGATCAAGGGACTCAATTCCCGGATCATAACCGCCGAGGAAACCAGGTTGGCCAACCAGCGCCTGGAAAAACTGCTGGGCATGAAAACCACACTGAAAATACCGACACTTCCTGTTACCGTGGTGGGGGAGGATGTCAGTTCCTGGTTTAAAACGCTTGTGATTGACCGCGGCAGTTCCAGTGGAATTGCCGAGGGTATGTCCGTTGTGGCGGCTGACGGTGTTGTTGGTCAGATAGTCAAGGTTGCGCCCACTTCTGCCAGGGTTTTGCTGCTGACGGACCATGCCAGCGGCATTGCCGCAACCATACAGCGTTCACGCGCACGTGGCGTGGTAAAGGGCAAGGGAGAAGGTCTCTGCTCACTGGAATTCACTACCCGCGAAGAAGACGTCAAGGTCGGTGACATGGTTGTTACCTCAGGTATTGGGGGTGTATTTCTCAAGGGGGTGCCGATCGGTGAGGTAACCATGGTAAAACGCGGAGAATACGGAATTTTCCAGACAGTCACCATTCGCCCCTCAGCCAACATCTCGCATCTTGAGGAGATCCTGGTGGTGTTGAGGAACCCCAATGACTAGGAACCTTAGCGCGCTGCTCGTGATCATGCTGGCGGTGGTTGTTGAAACCTCCGTGCTGCCGATTCATGTCGCCACCCCCTTCAAACCGGATCTGCTCCTGATTGCAATGGTGTATCTGGCCTTGCGTGGCTCCATTGAAACAGGTGTTTTTCTGGCGTGGCTTTTGGGGGTCGTCAAGGATGTTTTCAGCGGTCTTTATCTTGGATTGAATGCTTTCACCTTCCTGTTGATATTTCTCGTCATAAAAAGTGTCTCGGATCTTCTGTATGCTGAAAGCGGTGAGCTTTTTGTCGTCACTGTCACTGCTGCGACCCTGGCGTGCGTGTCTGCAGATCTGATCCTGCTGATCATGTTCACTTCAACACCCGGCATATCGTATTCCATGACCGCCAACCTTTTGCCCCATCTGCTGGCAAATGCCTTTGCGGCATCACTTGTTACACTTCTGCCGGTCTTTTCATCTCCCCAGGAAGTGCTATGAAGGGGCAGCGCTTTGTTCGCGAGGTGCTGGAGTCCAAACAGCGGATTTTGGCCATTTCATTTGTAGTCGGAGCAATTTTTTTCCTGTTATTGCTGCGGCTGTGGCACCTGCAGATCCTGAGCGCAGATGATTACCGCAGCATGTCAGAGAACAATCGACTGCGTTTTGTGCCGGTGGCCGCCTCCCGGGGGGCGATTATGGACAGGGGAGGCAAGGTTCTGGTCAGTAACCGGCCCTCCTTCAGTTTGGCGGTAGTTCCTCAGGAAGTAAAAGACAAGGACGCTCTGCTCGATCAACTTGTCAGATTGCTTGGCCTTGATCGGGTTGAGCTGGAAGAACGCTGGAAAAAGGCCCAGGGTCGCGCCAAATATTACCCGATTGTGCTGGCATCCAATATCAGCCGCGATCAGGTTGAAATCATCGAAGAGAACCGCCTGCGTTTGCCGGGGGTTGAGATCGAGATGAAGCCGGTCCGGGAATACTCGAGTAATCTTCTGGCAGCCCACCTGCTGGGGTATATCGGTGAAATATCTGATGATGAGTTGGATAAAAAGGGTTACGAGGATTACAATCCGGGCGATTATATCGGCAAAAACGGCATTGAGCGCAGCTGGGAGCCGGAGCTGCACGGTGATGACGGCGGCCGGCAGCTGGAGGTTGATGCCCGCGGCAGGGTGCTGCGGACTATTTCCGAATCCTTTCCGACGGTAGGAAACAGTGTCGTGCTTACCATTGACGCGGCACTTCAGAGGCAGACCGAAAAGGCTTTCGGTGACCAGGCCGGTGCGGCAGTTGCAATGGATGTCAATACCGGTGAGGTGTTGGCCTTTGTCAGCTATCCGTCATATGATCCCGCCCTGTTCAGCGGCAAGCTCCCCGCCGATATCTGGAAATCCTATCTGGAAGATAAACGCCACCCCCTGGAAAACAAGGCTTTGACCGGTCAATACCCCCCCGGGTCAACCTTCAAGGTCATTACTGCTCTGGCAGGGCTGGAGGAGGGCAAGATCACCGACAGCACCTCGGTCAACTGCAGCGGTTCCTACGAGTTGGGCGGGTCGACCTTCAATTGCTGGAACAAGCGTGGTCATGGCACGACCAGTCTCAAAAAATCCCTGAGGGAATCCTGTGACGTATATTATTACCAGCTGGGAGAACACCTGGGGGTTGATCTGATTGCCAAAACCGCCCATAAATTCATGCTCGGTGCTCCGATGGGGATCGGTTTGACGAATGAGAAGCCCGGTTTGATCCCCACGGCCGAATGGAAGCAGAAGCGTTTCGGCAAACGCTGGTATCACGGTGAGACCCTGCCGGTTGCCATCGGGCAGGGCTATGTATTGATGACTCCAATCCAGATGGCCTCGATGATTGCCACGGTTGCCAACGAAGGGACCGTATATCGGCCGTTTCTTGTCAAAAAGATTGTAGATACGGAAGGCAGGACATTAAAGGAATTCAAGCCGGAGGTCATTGGTCGGACAGGGATTTCGCCGGAGCACTTCCGGTTGGTCAAGCAGGGCCTGTTTTCGGTTGTGAATGACCCTGGCGGCACCGGCGCCTCGGCACGGCTGTATGATGTGCGTGTAGCCGGAAAGACCGGGACCTCGCAGGTCGTCAAGATGCGTGACAGCAAGCGCGAAACAAAGTATCAGTTTCGCGATCACGCCCTGTTTGTGGCTTTTGCACCATACGAAAAACCCGAAATTGCTATCGCGGTGATCATCGAACATGGCGAGCATGGCGGTTCCGCGGCCGCTCCGATTGCCGGCCGCATGTTGCGGGCCTATTTTGATGGCAAAAAACCGTTGGCCAGGCCGGTGGAAAACAACAGGAAATCAGACGATGAGGACAGTGAGGAAGAGGATCTGCCATTGCCATTAAAACCGGCCGTACGGGGGAATACAGCCAATGATTGATCGCCGCCTTCTGACAAATATTGACTGGACGCTGGCCGGACTGGTGGTAACTGTCTGTCTGCTGGGCATGCTCAACATCTATAGCGCAACCGCGCCCTACAAGATTCTGGCAACGCCCTACTACATCAAACAGTTCTACTGGTTTCTGGTCGGGACGGTCATTGCGTTATCGGTCTGTACGGTTGATTACCACATTCTGGAGGATTTCTCCTACTGGTTTTACGGCGTACTGATCGTGCTGCTGGTGGCGGTTCTGGTCGTCGGCCGCCGTTCCATGGGTGCCACCCGCTGGCTTAACCTGGGACTTTTCAATGTCCAGCCATCCGAACTGATGAAAATTGTCATCATCATAACATTTGCCCGTTTCTTTAACACCTTTCAGTCGATCGGCGGTTTGTCCGTTAAGGATATGCTCTTTCCGTTGAGTATCCTGGCGGTGCCGACCTTGCTGATAATGAAACAGCCTGATCTGGGTACGGCTATTCTGGTGATCCTGATAGCCCTTTCCATGACAGTATATCGCGGTTTGCGCTGGACAACGGTAGTGACGATCGTCCTGGTCACCATTCCGATGGCGTGGCTGGGGTGGAGTCATTTCCTGCGGCCCTACCAGAAGAACCGTATCCTTGATTTCCTGAATCCGGAGCGTTCCCGCCTGGGCAGCGGATACCATATCATTCAAAGCAAGATTGCAATCGGTTCCGGCGGCATCATCGGGAAGGGCTTTGTCAAAGGCACCCAGTCCCAACTCCGTTTCCTTCCGGAGCAGCACACGGATTTTGCATTTTCGGTATTTGCCGAGGAATGGGGGTTTGTCGGCTGTCTTGTCCTGATAGTTCTCTACCTGTCACTGGTGCTGTGGGGGCTCAATATCGCCTGGCGCTGCAACGACCGCTTCGGGACCCTGCTGGCGGTCGGAGTCACGGCCATGCTGTTCTGGCATATCGTGATCAACATGGGCATGGTGATCGGCATGTTCCCGGTGGTGGGTGTGCCGATGCCGTTTTTCTCCTACGGCGGAACCTCGATGATTACGTCCATGGTGGGTATCGGCTTGCTGCAGAATATCAGCATGCGGAGGTTCATGTTCTAAGGGGATTGGGGAACGTTTTACCCATTTGACCTTTACATTGCCGTTGGTTTTATTTATTGTACACAATTCTATTTTGATGAACATACCCGAAGGAATTCATGGATATCAGTAAAATTCGCAACTTCTCCATCATCGCCCATATCGACCATGGCAAATCCACGCTGGCGGACCGTCTGCTGGAATTTACCGGCGCCCTTTCCGACCGTGACAAACAGGACCAGTTCCTGGACAAGATGGATCTGGAACGTGAACGCGGCATCACCATCAAGGCCCAGACTGTTCGGCTCAACTATCGTTCCAACGATGGTGTCGACTATATTCTCAACCTGATCGACACCCCCGGCCATGTGGACTTCACCTATGAGGTTTCCCGCTCACTGGCGGCCTGCGAAGGCGGTTTGCTGGTGGTGGATGCCTCCCAGGGGGTTGAAGCCCAGACCCTGGCCAATGTCTATCTGGCGCTGGACACCAACCTGGAGGTCTTTCCGGTCATCAACAAGATCGACCTTCCGGCCGCCGACCCGGAGCGGGTCAAGCACGAGATCGAGGAGATCATCGGAATCGATGCCCATGATGCCGTGCTGGCCAGTGCCAAGGAGGGCATCGGCACCCATGAGATTCTCGAGCAGATCGTCAGGAAGATACCGGCACCCAAGGGAGATAAAACCGGCCCGCTGAAGGCGCTGCTGTTCGATTCCTGGTACGATCAGTACCAGGGTGTCATCATCCTGGTGCGGCTGTTTGACGGCACCTTAAAAAAAGGTGACAAGATTCAGCTGATGTCCACCAACAAGGCCTATGAGGCGCTCAAGGTCGGTATCTTTTCACCGGTAATGGTTGAAGTACCGCAACTTACAGCCGGTGAGGTCGGTTTTGTCATCGCCGGCATCAAGGATGTTGCCGATGCCAAGGTCGGCGATACGGTTACCCTGCTGAACCGGCAGTGCCTGGTGCCGCTGGATGGCTTTAAAGAGGTCAAGCCGATGGTTTTCTCCGGCCTGTACCCGATTGATACTGTCCAGTATGAACAATTGCGCGATGCCCTGGCCAAGCTCAAGCTGAACGATTCCTCATTTTCCTTTGAGCCGGAAACCTCCGTTGCCCTGGGCTTCGGATTCCGTTGCGGGTTTCTGGGGCTTCTGCACATGGAGATCATCCAGGAACGGCTGGAACGGGAGTTCGGGCTGGAGCTGATCACCACCGCCCCGACGGTTGTCTATCGTGTGCATAAAATGAACGGCGAGGTCTTTTCAATCCAGAGCGCCAATCAGATGCCGGAACTGCAGAGCATGGAGTTTCTGGAGGAGCCCTTCATTCTGGCCCATATCCACGTGCCCAACGAGTTTGTCGGCGGCGTACTGGCATTGTGTGAGGATAAACGCGGCGTTCAGCGCGAGATCAAGTACCTGACTCCGACCAGGGTCATGATCATCTACGAACTGCCGCTGAACGAGATAGTGCTTGATTTCTATGACCGTCTCAAATCGATCACCAAAGGATACGCTTCCCTGGATTATGAACACCTGGAGTACCGGCGCAGCGATCTGGTACGAATGAATGTCCTGATCAATGGCGAAGTGGTTGACGCCCTGTCTCTGATCCTCCATCGTGAAAAGGCATATTTCCGTGGCCGTGATCTGGTTTCCAAGATGAAGGAACTGATTTCACGGCAGATGTTCGAGGTTGCCATTCAGGCCGCTATCGGCAACAAGGTTATTGCCCGCGAAACGGTCAAGGCCATGCGCAAGGACGTTCTGGCAAAATGTTATGGTGGCGATATAACCCGCAAGAGAAAACTGCTTGAAAAGCAAAAAGAAGGCAAGAAGCGCATGAAGAACGTGGGAAATGTGGAGTTACCCCAGGAAGCCTTTCTGGCAATTTTAAAGGTGGATTGAGTCGCTGGAAACACTGCCTGAGTAAGCTGATTAAATACGTATGTACAAGGAAAGACCATGGAAGAATCCAAGGAAACAGCATCCGCACCGACTGCCATGAATGCTGCCAATCAGCAGGCGGTAGCGGGTCCTGAGTATAAAAAGAAAAGTATTGTTCGGGAATATGCGGAATCAATTGCCATTGCCGTTCTGCTGGCGCTTGTGATTCGAACCTATCTGGTTCAGGCCTTCAAGATCCCATCCGGTTCCATGGAGGATACGCTTGCCATAGGCGATCATCTGCTGGTGAACAAGTTCATCTACGGCACCAAAATACCGTTTACTAAAACGTCAGTCATTAAAATCCGCGACCCCCGTCAGGGAGATGTCATTGTATTTGAGTATCCTGAAGATCCCAGCAAGGATTTTATCAAGCGGGTGGTCGGTACTCCCGGGGATGTGGTTGAAGGGAAGGACAAGAAGGTCTTTGTCAACGGCAAGCCGTATGAAAATCCGCATGAAGTTCATAAAGAGAAGGAGGTCATCCCGAAAGAGATGAATCCTCGTGATACCTTTGGACCGGTTACTGTTCCACCTGATTCCTATTTTGTGATGGGGGACAACCGCGATCGTTCCTATGACAGCCGTTTCTGGAAGTTTGTCCGGCGGGACCAGATCAAGGGGCTGGCATTCATCAAGTACTGGTCGTGGGACCGGGAAAAGTTCCGGCCACGTTTCGGCAGCATCGGCAAGCTTATAAACTGAACAACTCTTTTCTCACAGAGTTCACAGCCAAAAGTAGGCGCTTGTAAGCGAGACACTGAGTGGAATCTGTCAAGAGGTTAATTCTTTACCTACTATGTATCGATTTAGTTTGCAGCATGTGATATTTTTCAAATTTTATCCGTGGGCTCTGTGAGCTCCGTGAGATTCAGATTTTAGATTTCAAGACTTTGATTGGAGGCACTATATGCATACACTGGGAAATTGGAAACGTACACACTACTGCGGCGATCTTACGGCCAGGGAAATCGGCCAAGAGGTCATCCTGATGGGCTGGGCCCTGCGCCGGCGGGACCATGGCGGACTTATTTTTATCGATCTTCGCGACCGGGAAGGGATTGCCCAGATTGTCTTTGATCCGGAGGTAAATGCCCAGGGACATGCGGTGGCAGAGTCGGTTCGCAGTGAATTCGTTCTGGCAATCAAGGGAACGGTTATACCCCGTCCGGAAGGTACGGTTAATCCTTCCATGAAGACCGGAGAGGTTGAAATCCAGGTCAGTGAGTGCAAGCTGCTCAATCGTTCCAAGCCTCTGCCGTTCATGCTGGACGAGCATAGTGAGATCAACGAAAATATTCGCCTTAAATATCGTTATCTGGATCTGCGCAGGCCCCAACTCCAGAATAACCTTATCCTGCGCTCGAAGGTATCTCAGCTAACGCGCAGTTATTTAACGGAAAACGGTTTTATCGAACTGGAGACACCTTTTCTGACGAAATCAACGCCGGAGGGGGCCCGCGATTTTCTGGTGCCGTCCCGCATCAACCAGGGCAGTTTTTATGCATTGCCCCAGTCGCCCCAGATCTTTAAACAGATCCTTATGATATCCGGTTTTGACAAATATTTTCAGGTGGTGCGCTGTTTCCGTGACGAGGATCTGCGGGCCGACCGTCAACCGGAATTTACCCAGATCGACTGCGA
The DNA here is from genome assembly GCF_056821595.1 of Geobacter psychrophilus. Taxonomy (NCBI): domain Bacteria; kingdom Pseudomonadati; phylum Thermodesulfobacteriota; class Desulfuromonadia; order Geobacterales; family Geobacteraceae; genus Geobacter; species Geobacter psychrophilus. The sequence continues at coordinate 4,553,392 of NZ_JBXDTU010000004.1, read as the reverse complement.
GATGTCGTTCATTGACCAGGAGGATATCATTACGGTCATGGAGGGCCTGATCGCACGGATCTTTACCGAAGCTAAAGGGGTCTCCGTTCAACTGCCGGTGGAGCGCCTTACCTACGCCGAGGCCATCCGCCGCTTCGGAGTGGACAACCCGGATCTGCGTTTCGGCATGGAGTTGTGCGATCTGACGGATACTGTCAAGTCCTCCGGTTTCAAGGTCTTTGCCGATGTGGCTTCCAAGGGGGGCATCATCAAAGGCATCAACGCCAAGGGCTGCGCGAAATTTTCGCGCAAGGATATCGATGATCTGACGGAGTTCGTCAAAATCTACGGTGCCAAGGGTCTGGCCTATGTCAAGATTGAAAACGGCGAGTGGCACTCCCCGATAGCCAAGTTTTTTACACCGGAAGAGATCGCCACCATGAACAACGCCTTTGGTGCTGAAGAGGGGGATCTGTTGTTCTTTGTGGCTGACAAGCCCAAGGTCGTCAACGATTCGCTCGGCAGGCTGCGTAACCATCTGGCCAATCTCCTTAAATTGACCAGCAAGGATGATTATCGCTTTGTATGGATAACAGAATTCCCTTTGCTGGAGTGGGATGAGGATGAAAAACGCTGGTGTGCGGTGCATCACCCCTTTACTGCTCCAATGGATGAAGATGTCGAATTTGTTGAATCCGACCCGGGACGTTGCCGTGCCAAGGCCTACGATCTGGTGCTGAATGGAAACGAGATCGGTGGCGGCTCCATCAGGATTCATCAGGAGCAGGTACAGTCACTGATGTTTAAACTTTTGGGCCTTTCTGTAGAATCAGCCCGCAGCAAGTTCGGGTTTCTGCTGGATGCCCTGGAGTTCGGCACACCTCCCCACGGTGGCATTGCCTTTGGCATGGACCGTCTGATCATGCTGTTGACCGGAAGTGACTCGATCCGTGACGTGATTGCATTCCCCAAGACCCAGAAGGGTACCTGCATGATGTCTGAAGCGCCTTCACAGGTAGATAACAAGCAGTTACGCGAGTTGGGTATCCGTCTTGCTGAAAAACAGGTTTGAGCTGCCATTCATGATGCGTGGGGTGGCACGACTCATAGCTGCTCTGATACTATGTATACTGACGGCTTGCTCAGCTCCGTCTCCGACCTGGCGTGCAAAAGCTGCAGCAATGGTTGATGAGCTTGCCCGTCAGAATGTCACCGGAATGTTTCCCCAGGAGTATAATAACCTGTTGGAAACATTCGAACATGGTGAGGCCGTGCTGCATGTTCATGAAGATGAACGGGAAGCTGACATCTTTTATCTGCTTGCCCTTCAAAAGGGAACGGTGTTGAAGGGTGAACTGCTGCGCCGTCAACAGCTTATGGCAGAGGAACAGCGTCAGCGAGAGGCCGAAGCGGCTGCCAGGGACGAAGAGGAACGCCTGATGGTTCAGGCTGCAGAAGCGGAGTTGAGACTGCGTGAACAGGAATTGTTGAAAGCCGCCCAGGAGGAGCAAGCCGTTGCGGCGGCAAAACGTGATGCTACTACGAAAGAACAACCTGTCTCGCAAACATCAGTCTACACCGTGCGCCGCGGAGAAACCCTTCCCCAGATTGCCGCCCGTACCGAGATATACAATGATGCAACCTTATGGCCCCTCATTTATCGTGCCAACCGCGACCAGATTCGCAACCCCAAACAGCTTTGGCCAGGTCAGGCACTCAAGATTCCGCGTCATTTTTCCCGCGACGAAGCCATAGAAGCCAAACGTTTTTCCGGCAGAAAATAATAGATACATCGTTTTTTGGAGCGCTTAGGTACGTCTTGCGGAAAAGTTTTTTTCTTGACAGTCAAAACGCTTTTGTATACTGTATACAAAATTTATAGTATACACTGTAAAAGCTTTCAAATTCAATTAGTTATAGTATGGCTTAATGTGCTTGCTGAGATGGTGATTATGTATATCAGGTGATACTCAACGGGTAGGTTTGCTGTACGGCGTATAATTACTATGCCGGTCTTCGTCAGGGAAATGGAACGGAAGAATCACTGCCGGTAACTGCAGAAATTTATTCTTATGACTCCGCCGTATACCGGCATAAAAACTAAGGAGAGAACATGACTACGCAAAAAATTATCTGGTCTAAGATTGATGAGGCTCCCGCACTTGCTACGTATTCATTGCTTCCGATTGTCAACGCCTTTACAAAGGCCGCCGGTGTTGTTGTTGAGACAAGGGATATCTCAGTAGCAGGAAGAATAATAGCGAACTTTCCCGACTATCTGACCGAAGACCAGAGAATGCCGGATTATCTGGCCGAACTTGGCGCGCTCACACAGAAGCCTGAGGCCAATATCATCAAATTGCCCAATGTCAGCGCTTCAATTCCCCAGCTGAAAGCTGCCATCAAGGAATTGCAGGAGCAGGGCTATAAACTCCCTGACTATCCTGAAGAGCCGAAAACCGATGCGGAAAAAGAGTTGAATGCCCGTTATGCAAAATGCTTGGGCAGTGCAGTAAACCCGGTGTTGAGAGAAGGAAATTCCGACAGAAGGTCGGCGCGTGCAGTTAAGGAATATGCAAAAAAATATCCTCACAAAATGGGCGCGTGGAGTCCTGATTCAAAGACCCACGTTTCGCATATGACCGCCGGCGATTTTTACCACAGCGAAAAATCCGTTACCATGGAAAAGGCTGGTAACGTAAAAATCGAGTTTGTGGATCAGGCCGGTAACGTCAAGGTTCTGAAAGAAAAATTGCCTCTTCAGGCCGGCGAAGTGCTTGACGGTGCCTTCATGAGTGCTCGCGCCCTGCGCACATTCATTGCGGAGCAGATTGCGGATGCAAAGGCAAAGGGTGTGTTGTTTTCGGTCCACCTTAAAGCTACCATGATGAAGATCTCCGATCCGATCATGTTCGGTCATTTCGTCTCCGTATTCTACAAAGACGTATTCGAAAAACATGCTTCGACATTTAGTGAACTTGGTGTCAATCCGGATCTCGGCATGGGTGATCTCTACGCAAAACTGCAGAAGTTGCCGGAAGCAAAACGGGCTGAAATCGAAGCCGATATTCAGGAAGTCTATAAGAAACAGCCGCCACTGGCGATGGTTGATTCAGATAAGGGCATCACCAACCTGCATGCCAGTAATGACATCATCATTGATGCATCCATGCCGGTTGTAATTCGCGACTCCGGCGGGATGTGGGGTCCGGACGGCAAGCTGCACGACGTCAAGTGTGTAATCCCGGATACCTCCTATTCTGAGTGGTATCAGGAGTGTATTGAATTCTGTCAGAAAAACGGCCAGTTCGATCCGACCACCATGGGAAGCGTCTCCAATGTCGGTCTCATGGCCCAGAAGGCTGAGGAGTACGGCTCACACGACAAAACCTTCAAGATTCCTGCAAACGGTACCGTGCGAGTTGTTGACGAGTCCGGAGCTGTTCTGATCCAGCACACTGTCGAAGAGGGTGATATCTGGCGCGGTTGCCAGGCAAAAGACCTGCCGATTCAGGACTGGGTCAAACTGGCAGTGCGCAGAGCACGTGCAACCGGTGCCCCTGCTGTTTTCTGGCTCGATAAAAACAGGGCTCATGACGCCCAGATGATTCTGAAAGTAGAAAAATATCTGAAAGACCTCGATACCACTGGTCTGGAAATTCATATCATGTCTCCGGTGGAAGCAATGCGCTTCACATTGCCACGGGCAAAAGCCGGTCTGGACACGATTTCCGTCAGTGGAAACGCACTGAGGGATTATCTGACCGACCTGTTCCCGATCCTTGAACTGGGGACCAGCGCAAAGATGCTGTCGATCGTACCACTGCTGGCTGGTGGCGGACTCTTCGAGACTGGCGCAGGTGGTTCGGCTCCCAAGCATGTTCAGCAGTTTTTACAGGAAGGCTACCTGCGTTGGGATTCGCTCGGCGAATTCCTGGCTCTTGGGGTGTCGCTGGAGCATCTGGCCGCTACCTTCAAGAATGAAAAGGCACAGCTCCTGGCCGATACACTTGATGTTGCCAATACCAAGTTCCTCGACAACAACAAAAACCCGGCCCGTAAGGTTGGGCAGATAGACAACCGGGGCAGCCACTTCTACCTGGCAATGTACTGGGCTGAAGCCCTTGCTGCCCAGACCAAGGATGCGGATCTTGCTGCCCGTTTTGCCAAAGTTGCCAAACAGCTGCAGGAAAACGAAGCAAAGATCAACGAGGAACTGATCGGCGCCCAGGGCAAACCACAGGATATCGGCGGATACTATAATCCAAACCCAGTTTTGACTGAAAAAGCAATGCGTCCCAGTGCGACCCTGAATGCTATCATTGACGCCATTGCATAGTTTGAAGATTCTGATGCTCTTTTAAAACTTGAACTACCAGCGGAAGTGGGTTGGATGGCTTATACGTATCTGACAGTCCCCTCAGGGGACAAGATCACCATGGGAACTGACGGAAAGCTGCGAGTACCGGACAACCCGATCATTCCGTTCATTGAAGGAGACGGTACCGGGGTCGATATCTGGAAGGCCTCGGTACGCGTTTTCGATGCTGCAGTAGAGAAGGTTTATGGCAGCCGTCGTAAAATTAGCTGGATGGAAGTGTATGCCGGTGAAAAGCCATTCAACCTTTTCCGCGAAAAGATGGGCGATAAGGCCTGGTTGCCCGACGAGACAGTTGCTGCATTCAGGGAGTTCCTGGTTGGCATCAAAGGGCCTTTAACCACACCAATCGGTGGTGGAATTCGCTCCCTGAACGTAGCCCTTCGTCAAATGCTTGATCTGTACACATGCCTTCGGCCGGTTCGCTATTTTCAGGGTGTTCCTTCACCGGTCAAGAAGCCGCAAGATGTCGATATGGTTATCTTTCGTGAGAACTGTGAAGATATCTATGCCGGTATAGAGTGGATGACCGGTACTGAGGAATGTGAAAAGATCATCAATTTCCTTATTAAGGAAATGGGTGTTGACAAAATCCGCTTCCCGGACAGTTCCTCAATCGGAATCAAACCGATTTCCCGGGAAGGTTCCGAGCGCCTGATACGGGCGGCAATCCGGTATGCGCTTGATCACAAACGCAAGTCTGTGACTATTGTCCATAAGGGCAATATTATGAAGTTTACTGAAGGCGCATTCAAGGATTGGGGCTACGGAATTGCCAAAGGGGAGTTTCGCGACCAGGTTGTCACTGAACGAGAAAGCTGGATTATTGACAATCAGGATCGCAATCCGGGCTTTTCAGTAGTGGAAAACGCCAAGGCGATTGATCCGGGCTACGATATGATGTCCCCCAGGCAGAAAGAGGATATCTGTAGCGAAGTCGAAGAAGCCATTACCCTGATGCCGACCCACAGTGGCGGCAAGTGGAAAAGGCTCCTGATGATTAAAGACACCATTGCAGATATAACTCTGCAACAGGTTCTGACCCGTGCCAAGGAGTTTGATGTTGTTGCCACAATGAATCTAGAAGGTGATTTCCTTTCGGATGCTTTGGCGGCACAAGTAGGTGGTATCGGTATTGCTCCGGGAGCCAACATCAACTATGTTACCGGACATGCCATTTTTGAGGCAACTCACGGAACAGCTCCAAAATACGCAAACCTTGACAAGGTCAACCCCGGTTCTGTTATACTATCCGGCGTTATGATGCTCGAACATATGGGGTGGCTGGAAGCAGCTGAAATCATAGTCAAATCCATTGACAAGACAATCGGCCAGAAGCGTGTAACCTACGACTTCGAGCGCATGATGCAAGGGGCAACGCTGCTTTCCTGTTCCGGTTTTGCCGATGCCTTGATCGAAAATATGTAACTGTTACATACCCGTTGTAGGACAGATTTTAATCCAGTCTACAATCAATTAAGCAACAAAAAAACCAGGAGGAAACAGAAATGGCTCGTAAAAAGATTTCTCTCATCGGTGGTGGTCAGATTGGTGGTGTTCTTGCCCAGCTTTGCGCATTGCGTGAACTTGGCGACGTTGTGCTGTTTGACATCGTTGAAGGACTTCCCCAGGGGAAAATGCTCGACATCGCTGAAGTCGGCCCTGTTGATCGTTATGACGTTAACCTGAAAGGTACCAACAGCTACGAAGACATCAAGGGTTCCGATATTGTTATCGTGACCGCCGGTCTGCCTCGCAAGCCGGGCATGAGCCGTGATGATCTGATCGAAGTGAACTCCAAGATCATGACCTCGGTTGCCGAAGGCATCAAACAGTATGCCCCTAATTCCATCGTAATCGTTATCTCCAATCCGCTTGATGCAATGGTTACCCTCTGCCAGAAAATTACCGGTTTCCCTTACAGCCGTGTTATCGGCCAGGCCGGCGTGCTTGACTCTGCACGTTTTGCCACCTTTATCGCCTGGGAACTGGGTGTGTCCGTGAAGGACGTAACTGCCATGACCCTTGGCGGCCACGGCGATGACATGGTTCCTCTGGTCCGTTATGCCAGTGTCAATGGTATTCCGGTTACGGAACTGCTCGAGCAGAAATATGGCGCAGAAAAGGGCAAAGAAGTTATGGAAGCAATGGTTAAGCGTACTCGCGGTGCCGGCGGCGAAGTTGTTGCCCTGCTGAAAACCGGTTCTGCGTTCTACTCGCCTGCATCTTCCGCCATTGCAATGGCCGAATCTATTCTCAAGGACCAGAAACGCGTTCTCCCAACCTGCTGCTACCTGCAGGGTGAGTTCGGTGTTAACGGTTTCTACGTCGGCGTACCGGCTGTACTCGGCGAAAAAGGTGTTGAGAAAATCATCCAGTTCAAGCTGGATGCTACGGAGCAGGCTATGATGGACAAGTCTGTTGCAGCGGTTAAGGAACTTGTCGGCAGCATGAAGTAGATTTCATCCAATCAAGATTCTTTTGTGTAAAGCAAAAGAAGGGCACGTGCCCTTCTTTTGCCACATTATGGGCTTGATATTTCACACCTTTTACTACGGAATAAAGGAGTAATTCCAGATGGAGAAAAAATTGCCAAAAATTGAGATTATCGAAAAGTACTGCAAGGGGTGCCATATCTGTGTCGAGTTCTGCCCCACCAAGGTTTTGGAAATGCAGGGCTTTGTAGTTGGCGTCAAGAACCTGGAAGCCTGCATCAAATGTATGCAGTGCGAACTCAGGTGCCCAGACTTCGCAATTAAAGTTATTACCGAATAATTCTACGGGAGGAAATTAACTGTGTCCAAAAAAGTAGCGTTTCTCCAGGGTAATGAAGCTGCAGCACAAGGCGCGCTGTATGCAGGCTGCAATTTTTTCGGTGGCTACCCGATTACCCCCTCAACTGAAGTTGCTGAGGTTATGTCAATTGAACTTCCCAAGGTTGGCGGGAAATTCATTCAGATGGAAGACGAGATCGGGGCTATGGCCGCCATTCTCGGAGCTTCCCTGGCAGGATCCAAGGTTCTGACCTCAACATCAGGCCCCGGTCTTTCACTGAAGCAGGAACTGATCGGCTACGGCTGTATCGCCGAAATTCCCTGCGTTATCTACAATGTCATGCGTGGTGGCCCTTCCACCGGTATGCCGACCGGTCCCAGCCAGTCCGACGTGATGTCGGCCAAATGGGGTACCCATGGTGACCATCCGGCCATCTGCCTGACACCGGCCTCTGTGCAGGAAACCTATGAAGAGGTTATCCGCGCCTTCAACCTGTCCGAAAAATATCGCACACCTGTCATGGTTATGCCGGACGAGATCGTAGCCCACATGCGTGAGCGTGTTGTGTTCCCCGAGCCGGGCGAGATCGAAGTGACACCGCGCAAGTCTCCGACTGTTCCGCCTGAGCAATACAAGCCCTATGACACCAGCTTCGGCGATGTACCTCCGCTGGCCGCATTCGGTTCCGGCTACAAATTCCATGTCACCGGTCTTAACAAGATGCAGGACGGTTTCCCGACCACCAAAGCCGAGATCGTTCAGGCCGAGGAAGAGCGTCAGGTCCGCAAGGTCGATGCCAATGTGGACGATATCGTTCAGTTCGAAGAGTACCAGCTTGCTGATGCAGAGGTTGTTGTAGTTGCTTACGGCTCTACCTCCCGTTCGGCCCGCTATGCGGTCAATGTTGCCCGCGAGCAGGGCATCAAGGCCGGCATGTTCCGCATCAAGACCTTCTGGCCGTTCCCTGACAAGCAGATTAAAGCGCTGGCAGCCAAGGTCAAGGGCTTTGTTATCCCGGAAATGAACCTGGGAATGTGCTCGCTGGAAATCGAACGTAACGCTCAGGGCAAGGCTCCGGTCCTTGGCATCTTCCGTGTAGACGGAGAGCCGATCAATCCCGACCAGATCCTCGAGAAAATCAAGGAGGTTAAGTAACCATGGCATTTGATTACGATAAATGGATTCGTCCCGGCAAACTTCCTCATATCTGGTGTCCCGGCTGTGGTCACGGCATCGTTATGAAGGGGTTGATCCGGGCTTTCGAAACACTGCAGCTCAAAAAAGAAGATACCGCTCTTGTTTCCGGTATCGGCTGTGCATCACGTCTGCCCGGCTACATTGACTGCTGTACCCTGCATACTGCCCATGGACGCGCTGCAGCCTTTGCTACCGGCGTTAAAATGGCAAAACCGGAGATGAACGTGATCCTGGTCGGCGGAGACGGCGACGGTACCGCCATCGGCGGTAACCACTTCATCCACGCCTGTCGCCGAAACATCGACATGACCTACATCATCCTCAACAACTATATCTACGGCATGACCGGCGGACAGTTTTCTCCCTGTACCCCGACCGGCCACAAGGCTTCCACCACCCCCTACGGCAACCCTGATCCAGGCTTCGATATCGCCAAACTGGCCATCGGTGCCGGTGCTACCTTCGTTGCCCGCGGAACTGCCTTCCATGCCAACCAGATCGACAAACTGATCGTCGAGGCTATTCAGCACAAAGGCTTCTCTGTTGTTGAAATTCTGGACGACTGTCCGACAACCTATGGTCGCCGCAATAAATACAAATCGGTTATCGAGATGATGAACCGCTTGAAAGAGGTTGCTGTTCCCGTCAAGGCCGCCGAAAAAATGACCGCCGAGCAGTTGCAGGGCAAGGTGCTCACCGGTGTTCTTTACAAAGAAGAGAAGCCACATTACACCGACGAGTACGCCAAGGTCATCGAGCGTGCCAAGGCCGCCAAATAATTACAGGAAAAGGAGCGATAAAGATGTCACGTTATGAACTCAGATTTTCCGGTGCGGGCGGGCAGGGCTTGATTACCGCCGGCATCATCATGGCCAAAGCTGCCTCCATCTATGAAGGCAAGCAGGCTGTTCAATCCCAGAGCTACGGGCCTGAAGCCCGTGGTGGTGCATCAAAATCGGAAGTCATCATCTCCGATGGTCCGATTGATTATCCCAAGATCACAAAATGTGATGCATTGCTGGCCATGACACAGGAAGCTGCCAACAAGTATTCACACGATCTTAAAGAAGGCGGCGTGTTACTTGTTGACTCTGATCTTGTCAAAACGCTTCCCAAAGGCAATTTCAAAACCGTTGCATTTCCGATTATCAATACTGCCAAGAATGATGTTGGTCGTGAAATCGTTGCCAATATCGTTGCATTGGGTGCTATGGTTGCTCTGACCGGTCAGGTTACGTTTGAAAATGCCGAAAAGGCTGTTCTTTCCAGCGTTCCTGAAGCATTTCTTGAACTGAACAAAAAGGCATTTACAATGGGTTTTGAAAGAGCCCAGGCAGCAGCCAAAGCCTAGTTGTACGGTTTCAGCTTGTAAAGAAAAGGCCCGGTGCGAAAGCAGCGGGCCTTTTTTGTGTTTCAAACGTCGATATGTAGTGTTCTGGCGGTGGGCTAGGTTTTAACGTGCGATGTACTACTCAGATCATCCCCAGTGCCTTGATCTCTGCCTTGAGCCAGGCGTACACCACCGGAGCAGCCACCAGACCGGCAATGCCGAAGGCGGCATCCATAAGCAGCATGGCGCTCAGCAGTTCCCATGCGGTGGCCTGTACTTCGTGACCGACGATCCTGGCGTTCATGAAGTATTCGGCCTTATGGATCAAGACCAGAAACAGCAGCGATGCAACGCCGACCGCCGGGGATACGCCGAGACTGATTACGACAATCAGGGTGTTGGATACCAGGTTTCCCACCACCGGCAGCATACCGACGGCAAATGTGAGCAGGACCAGAATGGTAGCCATGGGAAGGTGGATGCCGAAGAGCGGCAGGGCGATCAGCAGGTACACGGCGGTCAAGGCGGTATTGAGGGCCGATATCTTGACCTGCGCAAAAACCACCTTGTCAAAGGCTGTGGTAAGGGTTCGCAACCGGGAGCGCAGTGCACTGATAAAAGACGGCGACTGGTCGTGGTCCGTGAAATGGTGTACGGCAGCCATGCCGCCTACGACCATTCCCAGCAGCACATGGGCAAAGACCTTGACCCCCTCCATGCCGACGACAGATATTTTCTGGACATGATCGCCGAACATTTCGATGAGCTGCTGCCGCAGCCCTTCAATGGTCGTTGGCAGCACATCGGCAACCGAGTCGGGCAGGGCCCGTCGCAGGCTTCCAAGCGTGTCGACCACTGTAGCCAGCAGGGCTGCGATACCGTGGCTGCTGCCGATGAACGACCAGATAGCGGCGCAGGCGCTGGTCAGGCAGGTTATGACGCAGATCACGACAACTCCCAGAGAGACCTTGCGGGCAAAACGGTTCATATTTTTGGGGAGGTGGCGGGCAAGCTTCAATGTGAGCACATACACCGCAAGTCCGGCGAATACCGCCGGCAGCAGGTGAAAATGCAGGACAAGGAATACAGCGGCTGCGGCCAGCAGATAGCTGATGGTGGTATGTCGGGGCATCAAAACCTCTCAGAAACCGTTATAAATCGCATTTTATATATAGCTACTGCGCCATCCGCTTCAGGACTTGCTCCAGTTTGCGCAGCTCCTCGCCGTAACCGGCCCAGTTGCCCTGGCGCTGGAGAGTTGTGGCCTTTTCATAGATGCTCATCGCTTCCTTGGCCAGTGTGGCCGGAGTCGCTTTTGAATCTGGCGTGACCGCCATGGCCACGGCAGCGGCAGACTTCTTGCCGCCGAAGAGTCGCTGCAGGGCCAGTTCCAGGTTCTCCTCCATGACAACCTGGTCACCGAAGGCGACAATGACCCTCTTCAATTCCGGCAGAGCGGCCTTGTCGGCTGCCAGGAACAGCGGCTGTACATACAGTAGCGATTTTTCGATCGGAATCACCAGCAGGCTGCCCCGGATGACCTCTGAACCGCGCTGGTTCCAGAGCGACAACTGCTGGGAGATAAAGGAATCCTGGTTGATGCGGGCATCGATCTGTTTCGGCCCGTAAATCAGGCGGTCGCGCGGGAAGGTATAAGCCTTGATTTTCCCGTAATTCGCACCGTCACAGCGGGCCGTCAGCCAGGCCGCCAGGTTGTCCCGCTTGGAGGGGGTAAACGGCAGGAGCAGGATATATTCCTCCACCTTTTCGCCTGGCAGTTTCATGATGGTGTAGTAGGGTTCCATCTGCTTTTCGCCGAGGGCAGGGATCTCCCAGAGGTTCTCCTTGTTGTAGAACACCTTGGGATCGGTCATGTGGTAGGCGGCAAACATGGCGGCCTGTACCTGGAGGAACTGGTGCGGGTATCGCATGTGTCTGCGCAGGTCATCTGGCATGGCTGACATCGGCTTGAAGAGCGCCGGAAACATGCGGGCATACACCTTGGTCAGTACATCGTTCGGGTCGCTGATGTAGAAGCTGAGCGATCCGTCATAGGCATCTACAACCGCCTTGACGGAGTTTCGCATGTAGTTGATGCCCCCCTTGAGCGGTTTTGAATAGGGGAGGCGGTCAGAGTAGGTGTAGGCGTCGATAATCCATGTGAGCCCGCCGTTTTGGGTTACGACCATATAGGGGTCGCCGTCGAAACGGAGAAAGGGCGCCACCGCTCTGACCCTCTGATTGATGTTGCGGTTGTAGATGATGCGGCTCTCTGCGGTGATGTCGGATGAGAGCAGGATCTTCTCTGTCTTGAATTTGGCTGCGAACAGGGCCTTTTTAAGGAGGGAATCGATCGCTACGCCGCCTTTACCGGCATAGGTGGTATTGATATTGCCGGTGGCGGTCGGGTAGCTGAATTCCGGGACCTTGGTCTTGACGACCACATAGGTGTTGGACAGCTCGCCGTAATAGATTTCCGGCCTGGTAACCTTGATATCGGCCAGGCTGACAGCCGGGATATCCTTGACGAAAAACTCTGGCAGCCCCTCCTTGCTGATCCGGCTGACCGGACCGAAGGTGATGCCGTTGCCGTGGGTGAAGATCAGGCGTTCGTTGATCCAGTTTTTGCTGGGCAGATCCGCGTAGGAAAGTTCGCGCGGCGACAGCATGACCTGGGTGTACTGGCCGTTCACCAGGTAGCGGTCATTGTCCACATCGAAAAACTTGTAATAGGTCCTGATCTGCTGCAGCTGGCTGTAGGTCTTGAGCAGCGGGGCATGATCCCAGAGCCGGATATTCTTGATGGTGGCGTCATTGCTGGCAATATCGGCAGCAGACAGCTTCGTATCAACATCAAAGGGGATGGTCTCAATCTTGTCCAGATCGTAGCCGAGGCGGGTGAATTTGAGGTTGTTCTCGATATAGGGAGTTTCCAGGGCCAGTTCGTTGGGAGCAACCTTGAACTTCTGGAGCAGACCCGGATAGACCCGGATGCCGATCATATACACTGCCACCACGATTACCGGCGGCAGCAGCGCCATGCGCCAGGCGCCTTTCCAGATACCGACCGCCAGCACGACCCCCGCCAGAGGTGTCAGAAACGTCAGGACTCTGTAGGTCAGCAGTCGGGAATTGACATCCACATATCCGGCACCATAAAAGGCACCGTTGTTGGCAAATAACAGGTTGAAGCTGTCCAGATAGAAGCCCGCGGCGATCACACAGGCGAAGATCCCCACCAGAACCGCCAGATGTTGCCGGACTTTCTGGTCAACCGCCGCGCCGCGCTCCGTCAGGGTGATGCCCCCCCGGACATAATACGCCGCTGCGGTTACGGCAGCCGTTGCCAGCAGCATGAAGCTCGCAAAGCCCTTGAGTACCTCCATGAACGGCAGGCTGAACAGATAGAAACCGATATCCTTGCCGATCACGGGATCAACCGTTCCGACGTTCAGCCTGTTCGTGAACAGCAGCATGTTTTCCCACTGCAGGGCACCCCAGTTGGCTGCAAACAGCGCCAGAGCGGTACAGACCAGGATGCCCAGCGGTTTGACAAATCGCAGGATCTCGCTGCGGTGCAATCTCAAGCTGCCTGCATCGATAAACATGCTGGCAGAGGGGAAGGCAGATCGGTTTGCTAGCAGCAGATTGATCAGCGCAAATCCGAGCATCACTGCTCCAAAGAACACCCCGGCACCGGTCTGGGCATACAGCGTCGTCGTAAACACCGAAGAGAAACCTGTCTCGATGAAGAACAGCCAGTCGGTGTAGAAATTCAGCAGGTACGAAAGCAGGGGGATACATACTGAGGCAATTACCAGAATGAGAATGAACCTGTTTTTAAACATGCGCGACCCCTCTATAGTTCGGTTCTGAGCCTGATAATCAGGATACGTGTCAACAATGACTTTCTGCAAAACAGGCGGCTAAAATTACATTCTGATTATATCACCGGTTAAAGGGCGTAGAGGAATTGTCAGCCTTTTTTCTCTTGATAAAACGGTAAATAAGATAGCCCCCGCCTACCAGAAGCACGATTTCAAACATACCGATGCCGCCGCCACCCGTGCCGCCACCCATGCCGCCACCGGCACCCGCAAAGCTGCTGAAGAGCATACTTCCCAGCATACCGCCCATCATGCCGCCGGCCATGTTTCTCATGAATCCGCCGCCGGCCTGCTGCTGAAATGCGCCAGGTGCAGGCGCAGCCTGCTGCCGTGACGGGCCGGGTTGGGCGGAGGGGCTGGCCGGCCGGGAATAGCTGCGCGAGCTTCGGCTGCCCATAGAGCGGCTTCCGCCGGCCCTGGCCTCGGCGTTCAGCTCCAGCACGGTGATGCTTAAAAACAGAACCGCTGCAACGACAGTAAATAATGTGACAATGTGCCTGTTCATGTGTATCTCCCTGTGTGTTTCGCCAGTGGTTGAGCCGGAGGCGATGGTGATGGTGATGGTTCACTTACTATTCGAATGCTTCAGATGCGGCTGGTGAAGCTTGACCGGAGTACCCTTTCTGAGTCTCAGATTGAGCATCTCTACCATCACCGAGAAGGCCATGGCGAAGTAGATGTAGCCTTTGGGGATGTGCATGTCAAAACCATCGCCGATCAGTGCCACACCGATCAGGAGCAGAAAGCTTAACGCCAGCATCTTGATGGTCGGGTGCTTTTCCACAAAGGCACTTATTTTTCCCGAGAACAGCATCATGAAGCCGACGGCGATGACGACCGCGGCAATCATGACGGCAAGCTGGCTGGCCATCCCCAGGGCAGTGATGATCGAATCGAGCGAGAAGACGATGTCCAGCAGCAGGATCTGGACGATCACCGCACCAAAGGTCGCCCCTACGCGGGCCGCTGAGATCTCCTCCTCTCCTTCCAGCTTTTCGTGGATTTCCATGGTGCTTTTCCAGAGCAGGAACAGGCCGCCGGAGATCAGGATCAGGTCGCGACCGGAGATTTCGTTGCCCAAAACCGTAAACAGCGGAGCGGTCAGTCCCATCAGCCAGGTCAGCGAGAACAGTAGCCCGATGCGGATAAACATTGCCAGTCCAAGTCCGACCAGTCTGGCCTTTTCCTGCTGATGGGCAGGCAGTTTGCCGGCCTGGATGGAGATAAAAATAATATTGTCGATCCCGAGCACAATTTCCAGTGCGCTCAGTGTCACCAGTGCCATCCAGACCTGCGGATCCCTCATCCATTCCATTGCCAGAACCTCCTGTCAAGTTCATCGTATTTTGCTCGCGGTACAAATAAAAAAGACCTTTACCCACGGCGGAAAACGCATTGGATAAAGGTCTTGCTTGCGATATATCGTTCCCGGCCCGAGTCTTGCGACTGTGTTGACGGACGTGGGATCAGCCATGTCTCCGGCTGATAGCTACTCCCCTTTATGGAGATATGACAATAATTGAACTGTTCCGTGTTTGTCAAGCGGTCATTTTATGTCCAGCCACAGGTGAACCCTCATGGCAGCCAGCGCTCCAGTACGATTTTAAGTTCCTGCATCCGCAGTGGCTTTGATAGATAATCATTCATTCCGGCGGCCAGGCAACGTTCCCGATCCTCCTGCATGACATTGGCAGTATAGGCGATAACCGGAATCGCATGGTTTTTAACGCTGGAACCAGGGTCTCGTATGCAGGCAGTCGTTTCATAGCCATCCATCCCCGGCAGTCGACAATCCATGAATAACAGGTCAAATGGATCCTGCTGCAGCCGAGCGAGCGCTTCAGACCCCGTTGCAACGGTCTCGATTTGATACCTGTTTTTGCTCAGGTGTTCCTGCAGCACGAATGTGTTGGCCGCGTCATCTTCAACGATCAGGATATGTGCATAGTCGTTGGGGCTTGTATGAGCGGCCTTCCCGGCAATTATTTCCGTCGCGGGTTTTGCCTGACTGGCAACGCCGAACTCTGCCGTAAACCAAAAGGTTGACCCGCCGTTGCTTGAACTTTCCACGGCGATGGTTCCTCCCATCAGTTCCGTCAATTGTTTGCAGATGGCAAGCCCCAGTCCTGTACCTCCAAAACGACGGGTAGTGGAACTGTCTGCCTGGGTAAAGGGATTGAACAGCAGCCCGATCTTATCCGCCGGAATGCCGATGCCGCTGTCGGTTACAGACGTACGGAGCAGTAGTGTGGTCCCGCTCTGTTGCTGTATGCAGACCTGGATGGTTATTGAACCGCGTTCCGTAAACTTGATCGCATTGCCCAGCAGATTGATCAGCACCTGTCTGAGACGTTTGGCATCCCCGGTTACTGTTTCAGGAATATCCGCAGCAATCTCCAGTTTCAGCTCAAGCCCCTTGTCGCGTGTGCTTAAACTCATCATGGAGTAAATGTCGTCATACACGGAGCGGATCTCGAAATTCAGATGTTCAAGTTCCATGCAGCGGGCTTCAATCTTGGAAAAATCAAGAATATCGTTGATCAGGTCCAGCAGGGAATCACCGCTCAGCTTTACCAGGTTTGCATATTCACGCTGCGTTTCGTCGAGATCTGTATCGAGCAGCAGGTCCGTCATGCCGATGACACCGTTCATGGGGGTCCTGATTTCATGGCTCATGGTTGCCAGGAACTCGCTTTTGGCCTTATTGGCTGAATCAGCAGCATCGCGGGCTTCATGGAGATCGGCCACCATGTTTTGCATGACCTGTAACAGACGCCGCGTATCGTCATTGCCAATCGCCGCAAATTGGGTTGAATCGGCAGCATTGCTGGTCATTTGTGACGCCAGCTGCAGGGTTTCCCGCAAGGGCTGATTGATCCGCCGGGCGGCATACAGTGAAAAGGTCACGATCAACCCCAGGAAGAGAAAGCCTGCCGCAACGACCTGATGGCGTACCGCAGTCGCCTTGCTGTAGACATCATCGACATAGATACCGGTGCCGACCACCCAGCCCCAGGGCTTGAACAGTTGAACCCGCGACAGCTTCGGAATCGGGTTCCGGCTGTTTGGGCGTGGCCACTGGTAGCTGACAAATCCCTCTCCGGAAGATCGAACGACCTTATTCATTTCTATGAAAAATCTATTGCCGGCAGCGTCCTGGAAGTCGGCCATATCGGTACGGTCAAGCTCCGGGTGGGTCGGGTGCATTACCATCTGCATGTTGAGGTCATGTACCCAGAAATAATCATCATTTCCATAGCGCAACATACGCAGGTTATCCAGGGCTGACTTTTGTGCCGCATCCTGTTGCAGCACACCCTGCTGTACCAGCCTGTCATTGTGCTGCAGGATGGAAATGGCAACATCTGCCAGATGCTTTGCTGCATCCATGCGTTCATTCAGGAGCTGTTTTTCATAGAGCGGGATCAGCAGGAAATAAACGGCGCTGAAGCAGGTTACGATTGTGACGAGAGAAATACCGAAGACCTTGGCGAAAATGCTCCAGTTGCGCAGGCGGATATATTTTTTCACCATCATATTTTTTATCCGTTTCGGTGTGCATCGCACGATAATTTCGGGAATCAGGGACTCATTAAAACGGTTGTTTATACCGTATACAAAGAACTGACGCAATATTTATTCCACAGTAAATTATGTTAAATTCTGATTCGGATTATCATGTCGCCAATTGCTGGCAGATGCTGGTTTTTGGTACGCTCCTTGGGACAAGTGGGTGAAGTAGTCAGGGCACTTGTAGACATGTTTTGCCTCATGCTGGACGTATAACCTGTCGTTGCACATGCTGCGCTTGTCGGCTTGAAGGATTATCGCTATGATGCCTAACTGAAGTGAATTTGTGAACCAATGGGGAAATATGATTGCCATACGAACATTCATCTGTGCCGTTATACTTCTGGTTGCAGCCCTGCTGCCCTCTGCCTGCAGCAAGGCGCCACAGCTGCCGCTTCTGGCTGGCGATGCCACTATCCTGGCCTTCGGCGACAGCCTTACCGCCGGGAACGGCGCCGGAGATGCGGAGAGTTATCCGGCGGTGCTGGCGCGTCTGAGCGGGCGAAAGGTGATCAATGGCGGGGTTCCGGGCGAGGTTTCGGCCGGCGGTGTGCTGCGGTTGCCGGAACTGCTGGATCGGGAGCATCCCGCCCTGCTGATCCTCTGCCATGGCGGCAATGACCTGCTTGCCCGCCAGGACCACCAGCTGATTGCTGACAATCTGCGGGCCATGCTTCGCATAGCCCGGGAACGCGGAGTGGCGGTGCTGCTGGTGGCGGTCCCATCACCTGATCTCACGCTGAAGCCGCCGTCCTTATACGAAGAGCTGGCCGGGGAGTTCCGGATTCCCCTCGAGCGCAAGGCTTTGTCACATATCCTGGGGAAGGGCGCTCTCAAGTCCGACCATATCCACCCCAATGCGGCCGGGTACCGGCAGCTGGCCGAGGCGGTGTTTGAACTGCTGAAGAAGAGTGGGGCGCTGCCGTAGGCGCTTGCGTCAATGTCCCGGTGGAGGGGCGTTCTGGTGGGCCGGCCGCTTCAAAAGCAGCAGCAGCGGGATGATGACCAGGAAGGCCAGGCCGATGATGAAGAAGATGCGGTTGAAGGCCAACACCCCGGCCTGTCGCCGTACCTCGCCGTAGATCATCCCCAGCGACGTGTGACCGGCCTGGCTGATGGAGATCCCCTTTGCAATCAAAGCCTGCTTCAATTCAGCGTAGCGCATCTGGAAGATCGGATTGTAGGGGGTTATATTGGCCACCAGGCCGGTCTGGTAGAACTGGCCGTATCTGGCCAGCAGGGTGGCGGCCATGGCGATGCCGACGCTGCCGCCGATGTTGCGCAGCAGGTTGAACATGCCGGTGGCGTTGCCCATTTCAGCCCGTGAGATGGTGGCCAGGGTCACTGTGGTCAAGGGTACGAAGATCATAGCCAGTCCGACACCCAGCACGATACGCGGCCAGGTATAGTCCCAGAATGAACCTTGCAGGTTGAGCCCCTGCATGATGAACATGGCTGAGGCCCCCAGCAGCAGTCCGAAGAATACGATCTTGCGGCCGTCACGCTTGGCCAGGGCCGCGCCGACAAAGGGCATGGTGATCAGGGTGGCTACTCCGCCGGGGGCCATGACCATGCCGGCATCGGTGGCCGAGTAGCCCATCAGGGTCTGCAGGAAGAGCGGGATCAGCATGATCGAACTGTACAGGGCAAATCCGACCACGAACATGATCAGGTTGCCGGCAGAGAAGGAGACGTTTTTGAACAGGCGCAGGTTGATGATAGGGTGGGCATGGGTCAACTCGACCCGGATCAGGGCGATCATCGAGATGATGAAAATGAGGCTGAAGGTGATGATAAAGGAGGAACTGAACCAGTCCTCCTGCTGCCCCTTGTCCAGCACCACCTGCAGTGAGCCCATGCTGGTGGTCAGCAGGAACAGTCCCCAGTAGTCGATCCTGAGCGCATGTGCCTTCTGCTTCAGGTAGGCCGGATCGAAGATGAAGAAGGCGCACATGATCATGGCGATGACCCCGATCGGCAGGTTGATGTAGAAGATCCAGCGCCAGTTCATGTTGTCGGTGATCCAGCCTCCCAAGGCCGGGCCGACGATCGGGCCGAACATGGCGCCCACGCCGAAGATGGCCATGGCCATGCCGCGCTGATTGGGCGGAAAGGTCTCCATCAGGATGGCCTGGCTAATGGGGATCAGGGCCCCGCCGGCCGCTCCCTGCAGTACCCGGAAGAAGATCAGCGCCCCCAGGTTGGGGGCCGCACCGCACAGCAGCGATGCCAGGGTAAAGAGCACGATGCAGGTCATCAGGAAGCGTTTGCGGCCGAAGACCCGCGACAGCCAGCCGGTCATGGGCAGGACCACGGCATTGGCCACCAGGTAGGAGGTCAGCACCCAGGTGACCTCATCGGTGCCGGCATTCAGGCTGCCCTGCATGTGCGGCAGGGCCACGTTGGCCACCGAGGTGTCGATGATCTCCATGATGGCCGGCAGCATGACGGTGATGGTGATCAGCCATTTGTTGATGTTCCGTTCGTCGCTCATCAGAACGGATTCAATTCCTTCAACACATCTCCGCTGCTGCGGCCGGTCAGTATCGTCGGCACCACGCTCATGCCCACCCGCAGCAGGCGCCCGGGGTCCGAACTGGTGTCGATGGCGATCTTGACCGGTATCCGCTGCACGACCTTGACGTAATTGCCGGTGGCGTTTTCGGGCGGCAGCAGTGAGAAGGCCGCGCCGGTACCGGCCATGATGCTGTCGACCCGGCCTGTGAAGACCCGGCCGGGATAGGCGTCCACCCGGAACTCAACCTTCTGACCCGGCTGAAGATAGGTGATCTGGCGTTCCTTGTAGTTGGCGGTGATCCAGGCGTCCTGCAGTGGCACCAGCGCCATCAGGGCCTGTCCGGCCTGGATGTTGACGCCCGGTTCGACGGACTTGCGGGTGATATAGCCGTCACGGGGCGCATAGATCTTTGTATAGGAAAGCTGCAGTTCCGCTTCGTTCAATTGCGCCTTGCGCTCCAGTATTTTGGCCTTTGTACCGCCTTTGTTGCCCAGCCCTGCTTCAGTCCGGGAGCGCTTGAGGTTTTCTTCGGCCTCTTTCAACTGCGATTCTGCCACGCGACGGGCCGTTTTCAGGCGGTCAAGCTGCTCTTTGGGAATGACCTCCCGGCCATAGAGCTTTTCTCCGCGCTCCTGATCCAGCAGGGCCTGGTCGTGCCTGGCCCTGGCTGTCTGCAGCGCCGCCTGGGCCGCCTCGGCCTTCAGATACTCTCCGCCGGTCTCGTTTTCAGCCACCCCGACTCCGGCTGCAGCCTTCGCAATCTGGACCTGATAATCCCGCGGGTCGATCTCCAGCAGCAGGTCACCCTGCTTAACAGGTTGATTGTCGCCCACCAGCACCCGGGTGACCGTCCCTGAAACCCTGGATGAGACCTGTACAATGCGGGCTTCGATAAAGGCATTGTCGGTCTCGATGCGGGTTTTGCCGGCGATGAACATCTTTAGGCCGAGCCACCCGCCAACGGCGATCAGGATGCACAGAACAATGATGCCCTTGTATTTTCTGCTGCCCGGTTTCTTTTCAGGAAGAAGTTCTGCTGCCGTTGTTTCTGTTTGGGGTGCCGCTGAATGTTCATCTGTCATATCTGTCTCCACAATGCTTACAGTTCTCCACGTGATTTGTTCAGACGTGCCGCGGCGGTCTGGTGATCATAGAAGGCCCGGTAGTAATCGGTTTTGGCCTGGGTTACCAGGGTCTGGGCATCCAGAACTTCGGTGGCAGTACCGACCCGCTCCCGGTACCGTTCCCGGTTGATGCGAAGGTTCTCTTCACTCTGGCGGATGGCGGTCTCTGCTACCTTGATGCGCTCTTGTGCAACGGCTGTATCATTGCTGGCGGTGTCTGCTTCCAGCCGGGCCTGCTGCTCCGCCAGTTGGAGTGTTGCCTGGATCTTTGAGCGGTTTTTGAGCGCTGTTTCCCGGGCTGCCGTAGAAGCAAAGCCATCGAACAGGTTGACCTTGATGCCGATGACCGCCGACATGATGGCCTGCTCGCGTACCTTGTCGTTCTGTACGTAATCCAGCGCCAGGCGCGTGTACAGCTCGGGCAGGAAATTGCTGCGGCTCTCCCGGACCTCTGATTCGCCGGCCTCCAGGCTATGGCGCAGGGCCCGGATATCATGACGCAGCGAAAGGTCGATGCCGCTGTTACCCGGATCGGGCTGTCCAGCGCCCGAAACGGCAGCTGATTCATCCAGTTCGGCGCGGAAGCCTGACCCGTTACCGGTGAGGAAATTAAGCTGCAGCCAGATGTTTTCACGGCGGTTCCTGATTGCCAGCAGCTTCTGGCGGGCAGCAGCCAGGCGCACCTCGGCCTGGAGGACATCGTTGCGGGTGACGACCCCCTCCTCAAACAGCACCTGTGCCACGCGGCGGTGCTCATCCACCTGGGCGGCCTCTTCGCTGGCGGCCTGGATCAGTTTTCCGGCTTCAAGCAGGCCGAAATAGGTCTCAATCACCTGCAGAGAAACATCGCTGCGTCTGGCCTCAAACAGCTGGGCTGCGGCGTCAACCTGGGCACCGGCCTGGTGTGTGCGTGCTTCGCGCCGGCCGAAATCGTAGAGCGTATAGTTGGCCGAGAGACCGGCAAAGGCAAAGTCGGCCTCCTGGGTTTCGACTGTGCGGCCGCTGATGATGACCGCCTGGGGTTCAAGCTGCATGGTATAGCCGGCCTGGGCGTCGATGCGCGGCAGATAGGCCGCTTTCGCCTGGCGGACACGTTCCTGGGCGATGCGGCTGTCCCAGCCGGAACTCTTCAGGGCCGGGTTGTTGTCCCGTGCCTGCTGCAGGCACTCATGCAGGGAAAGTGTCGCGCTCCAGGCCAGTGAGGTGAACAGCACAAGAGCAGTTGTCAGCAGGCTAACACGATGGAGTTTCATACACGCTCCCTTCTTCACGCAGGATTTCAAGCATGCGGCGCAGTTCACTGACTTCATGTTGCGTGAGCCCACGGGTGAGCTTTTTCAGCGTACGGTCGGCGCACTCGGACAGAGGGCCTTCCATCCCTTTACCCCGTTCGGTAAGGTGGATTTTGTAAGCCCGCCGGTCCTGGGGGTGCTGGCGACGCTCCACCAGCCCGAGTTTTTCCAGTCGATCGACCAGTCCACCGATTGTGGTCCGGTCGATCTGACCCTTTTCGGACAATTCGACCTGTGTCAAGCCGTCCTGCTGCCACAGAAATGCCAGCAGCCCGAATTGCGGCGGTGTCAGGTCGTAGGTTTCAATTTCACTGCGCATGATCGCCCAGGCGCGCTGATAGGCCTTGGAGAGCAGAAAGCCGATGCTTTTATTGATGTCATACATGCGTTAGATACCTCCTTGGTGCGTTTAATCATTATGCATATAATCAGTATGCTGTCAATATGTATCTGAGTGAAAAGCGTTTACAACCGCAGCATGTTTGCATATCATGTCCAGCCATGCTGACAACAGTCGAACCGGTCATCCGCCCCATGAAAGAGTCTGATCTTCCCCTTGTTCTGGCCATAGAACAGGCATCGTTTCCGGCACCCTGGAATCGCGATCATTTTCTGCACGAGATAGCTGCGCCCCATTCATATCCATTTGTTGCCGAATGCGCCGGGGTGGTGGCCGGGTACGTCTGTTTGACCGCTTTGTTCGAAGAAGCGCAGATTCTTGATATCGCCGTTGCGCTGGAATCGAGGGGCAGGGGCGTTGCCGGGCTGCTGATGGAATATGCCTGCTTGCTGGCCAGGGAAAAAGGTGCCGAATATATGGCACTGGAGGTCAGGGACAGCAACAGCGCTGCAATCGCCCTCTACGAAAAGATCGGATTTGTCCGCGTCGGCTGTCGCTCCAGGTATTATGAAGGCAGGGATGATGCGGTATTGATGGAAAAAAAACTACAAGGAGATTCTTCATGCAGTTCACATCCATGATTCTTTCCAATGCGGAGGTTTCGCCCGGCTACTGGCGCATGCGCATGACCGCCCCGCAGGAGTTTGCCGCTGCTTCACCCGGGCAGTTCGTGATGGTGCGGGTGGCAGGCGCGATCGACCCGCTGCTGCGGCGCCCCTTCGGCATTTTCGACGTCGGCGTCCATTCGCCGGCCCAGAGCGGTGCCGTAGCGCAGCCGTTTTTCGAGATGCTCTACCGGGTGGTCGGGAAGGGAACGGCCATGCTCTCGACCCTGCACACCAGCGACCTGCTGGACATCCTCGGCCCGCTGGGAAGCGGTTTCGACCTCGGCACTCCGAACGAGGAGAAGCTGATCGTAGGGGGCGGGGTCGGGCTGGCGCCGCTTTATCTGCTGGCCAGGGAACTGGTGAAAAAATCACCTGTGCGGCTGTTTGCCGGCGGCAGGACCCGGGACGACATCCTCTGCATCACCGAGTTCGAGCGGCTGGGGGTGGAATGCTACACCGCCACCGAGGACGGTTCACTGGGGGAACGGGGCTTGGTGACCGAGGCCTTGCTGCGCCGTCTGGACGAACTCAAGGGCAGGGCAACCATCTACGCCTGCGGGCCGCACGGCATGCTGAACGCTGTCGCCACTATCGCAGCGGACAGGAATATCCCCTGCCAGGTTTCGCTGGAAGGATATATGGCCTGCGGGGTGGGGGCCTGTCTGGGGTGTGTCGCGCCCGGAGCCGCTCATTCAACCGACACACCCGATTTCCGCTGTGTCTGTACTGAAGGGCCGGTCTTTGAATCAGGCGAACTGAAGTGGAGGGATTGAACATGAAACCTGATATGACTGTCAACCTGGCCGGAATCCCGCTGCGTAACCCGGTTATGACCGCCTCGGGCACCTTCGGCTATGGCGAGGAGTTTGCTGAATATGTGAATCTGGAATCCATCGGCGCCTTTGTCACCAAGGGGCTTTCGCTCAAGCCGCGGGCCGGCAATCCGACCCCGCGCATTGTCGAGACCCCCGGCGGGATGCTGAACGCCATCGGACTGCAGAATGTGGGCATCGAGGCCTTTATCGCCAAGAAGGTCCCTTTTCTGCGGAGCGTCAACACGCCGGCCATTGCCAACTATTTCGGCAATACGATCGATGAATATGTTGAAATGACCCGTCGCCTGGATGAAATCCCGGAGGTGGCAGGGCTGGAAATCAATATCTCCTGCCCCAATGTCAAACAGGGGGGCATCGTCTTCGGCACCGACCCGGCCTGCGCCTTCGATGTCGTGTCAGCCTGCCGCAGGGCAACCATCAAGCCGCTGATCGTCAAGCTCTCCCCCAATGTCACCGATGTGGTCGTCATGGCCAGGGCCTGTGAGGATGCCGGGGCGGATGCGCTTTCGCTGATCAATACCCTGACCGGCATGGCCATCGATCTGAACAAACGCCGTCCGGTGCTGGCCAATATCACCGGCGGTTTCTCCGGTCCGGCCATCAAGCCGATCGCCCTGCGCATGGTCTGGCAGGTGGCAAAAGCTGTCAAGGTCCCGATTATCGGCATCGGCGGGATCATGAACGCCACCGATGCGCTGGAGTTCATCCTGGCCGGTGCCACGGCAATTCAGGTCGGCACCGCCAGCTTCATCAACCCCGGCGCTGCCCAGCGTATCGCCGAGGAGATGGAGGCCTGGCTGGTTGCCAACAACATTGTTGATATAAAAAGCATGATCGGCGCACTGGAAACATGACCGCGTGACGGAACTATGGCTGGCATTCATGGCCGGTCTGGCCGGCAGCGGCCATTGCCTGGGGATGTGCGGCGGGATCGTGGCTGTCCTGGCCGTAGCCAGCCCGGGCGCGTCATATGGTCAGCGCGTCCGCTTGAATCTGGCCTATCATAGCGGGCGTGTGATTACCTACACCCTGCTTGGCCTGCTGGCGGGGGCCGCCTCCCAGCTGGCGCTGTTCAGCATCATCAAGCCGCCGTTGTACTGGCTGTTTGCAGCTGCCAACATCATGGTGGTTGTGATCGGATTGTCGACAGCATTCGGATTTAGGGGCTTAAGTCTGTCACGTTTGGACGGCAGCGGATGGGGGTTCATGTCGCATGCGCTGCGCCGGGCCTCGGCACAGGCTTCTGTGTCGGCTTTTGTCGGCGCGGGTCTTGTCATGGGACTGATCCCCTGCGGCATGGTCTACGGGGTCCTGATCACGGCAGCCACCCGCGGTTCCTGGCTGCAGGGCGGGGTCCAGATGCTGGCCTTTGGACTGGGTACGATCCCGGTGCTTTTGGCATACGGACAGGTAGCGACAGCACTTTCTGCAATGGCCGGTTCAATGTTAATGCGGGTAATGGGGATCGTAGTTGCGCTGCTGGGGGCCGGTGGTGTTCTCAAGGCGCTGAATATGTTGGGGCTGGTGCCGCCTCTGCGCCTGTGGTGATAAAGCCCTTTTACCGTACATTTCCCGCTACTGCGCGGTGGAGATAGTGATGTCTCCGTACCACGCAGTAGCCTCGCCTCCGGTATTATCCGTGTCCGTCATGATTGCAATGGCGCCGATCTCGCGCGGTTCCTCGGCAAACAGTCGCCGGTAATCAGCCAGTACGTCGCGTTCTTCCGTTAGCCATGTTCCGCACTTATCGGACCCGGATTCGACGGCCAGCATCATGGCGTTTCCGGTAAACGCATTGGGAATGGATGCTCCCCTGGGCAGCCGGTTGGCCCAGATGTAGTTGATGGCCCTGGTTTGCCAGAAAAATCGGCCCGGAAAAACAACATAGATCCGTGCTGCGTAGTCGTCACCGTTCCTGCTTGTTTCGTTTCCGTTTTTTATGATGGCCGCTATCTTCCATGACCAGCGCAGGTGACGAAAACGGGCCGGATCGAGTTTGACAGTTTTAAACAAACCTGATGCCGAACCGGCGCTATGAGCCTTGATTACCGTTCGTCCCCCCTCCTGTACAAGCGTGTATTCCGTCATCCCCTTGAAACTCTTGACATTCCAGCCCGCAAGCCCTTCGGCTGCATAGTTGCTGACGGCTATTGTATCGGCGTTTGCGATACTGCTCATGCATGCTGTTACTACGATAAGTAAAACAGATAGTTTCATAGTATCTCCACGTGAGTATAGTAATAGCATTATTGACTTGAAACGAAAATCCAAAATATGTAGATTACCGATCCGGGGCATCGATTCAGACGATAAAGGTGGAATGTCATGACATTAAAGCAGTTGGAGGTATTTGTTGCCGTTGCAGAAGCACACAGTTTTTCCAAGGGCGCCGAAAAAACCTGCATCACGCAGTCAACCGCCAGCCAGCATATTCAAGGCCTGGAAGCAGAGCTGGGTATTCGCCTTTTTGACCGGGGCCGGGGAGGGGCGCTGCTGACTGAGGCGGGCAAGCTGTTTTTAAGCCGTGCTTTAAAGATACTGTCGGAGTGTGATGAATCACGTTCAGCTGTGCGGCGTTTTCTGGGTATGGAGGACGTGATCCTGAAGGTCGGCGCCAGCAATATTCCCGGTACCTGCCTGATTCCTGCCGCATTGGGGCGGTTTCAGGCCGAGTGTCCGCGGGTACGGCTGGAGGTGTCCCAGGGCGACAGCAGGTCGGTGGTTCAGCAGCTGGTGGCTGAAGAGATTGAACTCGGATTCATCGGCGGGCGCTATGACGATGAACGGGTTCATTTCGAGGAAATGGGTGAGGACACGATTGTCTGTGCCGTAGCGCGCGACAGGCAGGCTTCCGCAAAAGCGGGACTCAGCCAGGCGGAATTGTGCAAGGTGCCGCTGGTGGTGCGCGAGCAGGGTTCCGGCACCCAGAAGGCGGTCTATGAGGCCCTGGCAAAAACCTGGATCAATAGGGATGCGCTGCGGATTGTCGCGGTGCTGGGCAGCAGTGAAGCCGTCAAACGAGCACTTTTGGAGGGTGCCGGGTATGCCTTTGTTTCCAGCATGTCAATCGGAGAGGAGTTGGCCAACGGCAGCCTGACAACCGTCAGGATCCCCGGTCTCAAGATCACCCGTAAATTCTATGCCGCCTACCGTTCCGGCCGCGAACAGTCACCTGCCGCAACGGCCTTTCTGTCGTTGATGTTGTCCCATCCTGTGTAGTCACGTGACAAAAGGCCACATAAAAAGGGCGATGGGAATCGATCCCATCGCCCTTTTATCATGGTGAGTGGCTTCGTGAAAGGTTTACTCCGCCTTGACGAACTGCCCTTTTTCACCGCATTTCTCGCATTTCTGCGGTTTGCAGCGACCTTCCTTCGTAAATCCACAGGTGCATTTCCAGGTTGCCATGTTGTCACCTCCTTGTCTGTCGGGTTGTTTGCATATCCTGAAAAGTAATGCTACATTCCTTCCGTCGATTACCTCACCACACAAGGATTTCATCTCATGAGTGAACTTGTCTTTATCCTGCTTTTTTTCGGAATACCGGGCATCTTCGGTTTCATCATGGCCCGCAAGCGGGGGAAAAATCCGTATCTGTGGGGCTTTTTAAGCGCCATCTTCCCGTTTTTCCTGCTGGTGCTCAAGATGCAGCACAAACCACTTGATAAGAAGCGGGACAACCCTCCCGTCTGATGTGAGGGCTACTTGATACAGACCTTGCGCACTTCCTTCAAATCCGTCAACCCCTGAATACATTTCAAGATTCCATCCTGTTTGAGCGTAGTCATGCCGTCATGGATGGCCTGGCGGCGAATGTTCTCGACCTCTGATTTGTGCTTGATCAGTGACTTCATCGGGTCGGTTCCTTCCAGCAGTTCGTGCAGTCCGAGACGCCCCTTATACCCCGACTCTCCGCATTTGGAACAGCCGACGGCCTTATGCAGTCTGATATCGGCCGGTTTGATGCCGGTCTTTTTAAAATCCTCCAGGCCGTACTCGATGATGAGATCCTCGATTTCCTTGCGCGCGGGTGCGTATTCCTTCTTGCAGTCGCTGCAGAGCCGCCGCGCCAGGCGCTGGGCCAATATGCAGAGGATGGCATCGGAAAAACTGAACGGATCCAGTTCCATGTCCAGCAGGCGGGTGATCGTTTCCGGGGCGGAATTGGTATGGAGCGTCGAGAACACCAGATGACCGGTCAGGGATGCTTCTATCCCGATTTCAGCGGTTTCCTGGTCGCGCATCTCGCCGACCATGATCACGTCCGGGTCGGCCCGCAGGAAGGAACGCAGCGCGGCGGCAAAGGTAAATCCGATCTTTGGATGCACCTGCACCTGGCGCAGTCCGCGCTGGGTTATTTCCACCGGATCCTCTGCCGTCCAGATCTTGGTCTCCGGGGTATTGATGACGGAGATGGCGGAATGCAGCGTGGTTGTCTTGCCGGAACCGGTCGGGCCGACGACCAGGATCAGTCCGTAGGGCTGTCTGATACAGGCCTCCAGCACGCGAGCGTTGCGCTCGGTAAGCCCCAGCTTGTTGTAGGGGAGCGCCGCCTCTCCCGATGCCAGGACGCGCATGACCACATCCTCCAGTTGACCGGCGGTCGGGACCGTGGCGACACGCAGTTCAACATCGAGCGGTCCGAATTTCTTGAAATCGATCTTGCCGTCCTGGGGCTTGCGCCGCTCGGAGATGTCCAGTCCGCACATGATCTTGATGCGGGAAGGGATGGCGTATTTGTACTTGTAGGGGATTCTCTGGTACAGCTGGCAGCGGCCGTCGATGCGCATGCGGACCTGGACATCTTCCTTGCCGGGGTAGGGTTCGATGTGGATATCCGAGACCTTTCTCTGGACGGCGTCCATGATGATTTTGTTGACCAGCTGAACAATAACACTGTCCTGTTCAGATACCTTTTGCGACTCGGAATCGACCTCCGGTTCGTCGCTTGTATCCAGTTTGTTAAGCAGGTCGTTGATGCTGCCGCCGGCTGCCAGTGACGCGCCGTGGTGGTAGAACAGGTTGATGTAGTTCTGGATGTCCTCACGGAAGGCACCGATGTAGCTGATGCGCTTGTATTCGGGGTACACGAACTTGATGGTGTCGTGACGGCCCAGATCGCTGGGGTCGTCCATGACGATATGCAAGATGCTGTTCTCGATCTTGAAGGGCACCCAATGTTCCTTTGCAAGCCGGTCCGGCCGGACCCGTCTTAGCAAATCCTCGTCCAGTGGTTGTGTGGCAGGATCATAGCCGATGAACTCCGTGCCGAAGAACAGGGACAGGTTCCTGGTCATATCCTCTTTGGTGACCCCGAAATCCCTTATCAGGACGCAATCGAGGCCGATTCGGGAAATATCCGGGTGGGCGCCGGCTTTTTCAAGGATCTTGTCGTCGATCAGGTTCTTGTCCAGCAGATAGTTGTAGCGCGGCATCTGGCGGATCACCTTGGTGGTGGCCGAGATGCGATAGATATTGTGGATGGCTACGGAGAGCGATGCGGCCAGTTCCATGGCATAGCTGATGTCGATGTCATTGAAGAGTGTGCCGTCTTTTTTGTTGATGATCTGGATGATCCCGATCAGTGATTTCTGAAACTTCATCGGGACGCACAGCACCTGCTGTGTTACGAAGCCGGTCTTCTTGTCCCAGCTGTCGTCAAATTTGAGGTTGCTGCAGACCATGTGCAGTTCATGGGCATCATAGGCGTTTCTTATGTGAAGCACGGTCCCTGACAGGGCGCAGTAACCGGCCAGGCTGGTATCGCTGATCGGAACAACGATCTGCTGGAGTTCAACCCCGGACTTTACCTTGGAGATCAGCAGATTGCGTTTGGCATCGGCCACGTAAATGGTCATCCGCTCGGCACTGAACAGCGTGGCTATGCTGTCCTTGATCTGGATCAGGATGGTATTAAGGTTGTCGGCCGAATGCAGCTCGTTGATCTTGTCCATCAACCGCTTGCGATATTCGAGCTGCTGTTTGAGGGAATTCGATTCCTGGGGCATGGTATTGTCCTGAGGATGTAGTGAAAGTGTTGGAATGTTACCAGATTCCATGTATTTCACAAGTGAAATGCTGAATTATGATCAGGGACCTTTCCGGTTGACTCTCATTAATATATTGGTACAATCCGGCCCTGTCACGCAATGCCAGCTGGATTGAGCTGTGAAATCAGTCAACCGCAATAAGGAGATGTGCAATGCCGGAATTGCCGGAGGTTGAGAGTGTTGTCCGTACCCTGCGGGATGGTATTCCGGCCCTTGGAGGGTTACGGATTTCTTTTGTTACTGTTGTCTGGAATGGAGTTGTTGCAGATGGTTATGGTGAGATTGCTGATGCAGCGCTTGAAGGATATTGTTTCACCTCCATTGCCCGGCATGGAAAGTATCTGCTCTTTTACCTGGCATCTCCCCGCAAGCAGACGCGCGTACTGATCATCCATCTGCGCATGACCGGCCGGCTTTTCCTGGTGCCGCACAGCTTAGCCATTGAGCGGCATACGCGTCTGGTGCTGATGCTGGATAAAGGTCTGGCGCTGCGATTTGACGACCCGCGCAAGTTCGGCCGGGTCTGGCTGGTGGATGATCCGGCAATTGTCATCGGAGGGTTGGGGCCGGATGCCCTGACGCTGGGTTATGCAGAGTTTGCTGCACGCCTGGCAGGTCACCGCCGCCGACTCAAACCGCTTTTGCTGGACCAGTCCTGTGTGGCGGGCATAGGTAATATCTATGCCGATGAAAGCCTCTTCCGGGCCGGATTGCATCCGCTTGTGATCGCCTCGGAACTAACGCCCGCTGACATTCGTCGCTTACATGCCGCTGTTACCTCGGTGTTGGCGGAAGCGGTTGAGGCCCAGGGGGCCAATATCGATGGTGTCTTCAAGGCCGGCAGTTTTGTTGTCAGTGTCTACGGCAGGGAAGGGGCACCCTGCCGGGTCTGCGGTACGGCTGTCAGCAAAATCAGGGTCGGGCAGCGTGGTACCCATTATTGTCCGCATTGCCAGGTCTTATTGCCAGGCGCTGCAAAATAACAAGCGCTGAATGTGAGAGCGTTGTGGAACTTGACTTTGTCGCTGCCGGTGTTACAAGATAGCACGCTTGGGTGACGCATAACGCAGCAGCATCTGCATGGGAGGGTAGTTCATGAAGTTACGGGTGTTGGGCAGTGCCGGAGCGGAATTCCCCGACTTCAGGCCACCGGCGTTTCTGATAAACGATCACCTGCTGCTGGATGCTGGCACAATCGGAGCCGCACTGAGCGAAGAAGAGCAGTGGAAGCTGCAGCACATCTGTATTACCCATTCCCATCTTGACCACATCCGCGGCATTCCTGCCCTGGCGGATAACATCATCATCAAGAATCTCCGGCATACGGTTACGGTCTATAGTACCCAGGATGTGGTTTCTGCCCTGCGGAATCACCTGTTCAACAACATCATCTGGCCGGACTTTACCGTAATTCCTACCCCGGACAGCCCGGTGATAGCATTTGAGACGATCGAATCCAACAGGGAGTATTCCGTGTCCGATTACAGCATCCGAGCGATTCCGGTCAATCATACCGTTCCGGCGGTCGGGTATCGAGTCTGTCAGGGTGCCACAACGTTGGTCTACAGCGGCGACACCGGTCCGACCGAAGAGCTCTGGCGCTATGCAAGCGGAATTGATGCACTGATTGTAGAGGTCTCATTCCCCAATTCCATGGAATCACTGGCTTTGTTGACAAAGCATCTGACCTGCTCCCTATTGAAAGTGGAGCTGGATAAAATTGCCGTATTACCGAAGCGGATCCTCATCACTCACCCGAAACCGCAGTATGTCGATGTCATCCGCGCAGAGATCAATTCTCTCGGCCTGCGGGGCATTGAACTCCTGCACGACGGCGCGGTGTTTGATATCTGACACCCACTCGAGACGCCATGTTTATTGCCCTGGGACGCTGGTCCATCATACGTTTGTCGATTGCCGCAGATATATCTGCGATGATCGCTACGGCCCTGAAAAATGTTCTGCCAGCGCTGCGTTACAGGAACAGCGCCATCCGTTCGGTGTTCCTGAAGCAGCTCTATTTTACCGGCCTGGAGGCGTCCGGAATTATTGTCACCGTTGCCGTGATTCTTGGAACGGTTGTCATAACCCAGGTAGTCAGCCTGGTGGGCACGAACGGATCGCTGACCGGCAAAATCCTGGTCTGGGTGGTGCTGAGGGAACTGGCCCCGCTGCTGACGGCAATTGTCGTCATTGCACGCAGCGGAACTGCCATCGCCACTGAATTGGGAAATATGAAGATCAATGGAGAAATTGACACGCTTGAAATGATGGGGATTCCGGCTGAGCGCTATCTGCTGCTGCCCCGCATTATCGGCGTTACCTGCTCGCTTGTGATCCTGATGATCTATTTTGTCATGGTCTCATTTTTCTCCAGCTTCATCATAGCCTCGCTCGGCTGGCACATTTCCTATGAGCAGTTCAGTCAGGGGATTCTATCGGTGCTGGGGGTCAGGGAGATTGTTGTGCTGTTTAGCAAAGGTATCCTGTTTGGTCTCTGCATCTCTGCGACCTGCTGCAGTTACGGGCTGAGTGTCGGCCGGAGTGTAACCGAAATCCCCCAGGCAGCTACCAGGGCCGTAATGACGAGCCTGATAGCCGTGTTTATTCTGGACGGTCTGCTGACCTATCTGTCTGCCATAGCGTTTTAATGATCTGGATTTTCCGACTCAATTTCAGCTGAGCAGGATAAATACTGTCGCTGAAATCGTATTTAGTCTTGCTAAAACAGCCAGTTTGGAGTATTGTTCCAGCTCCGAAATAGTAATAAATTCAATTTAGTGCGGAGGAAAAGATGTACAGTCAACCGGGCAAGACAAAATTTCAGGTCGATTTACGCCAGCATCTGCGTGATCAGAATATCAGCGGCAATCTGGTACATCTGATCTGTGAGATCGCCGAAGCCAGCAAGTACGTAATCAACGCGGTTCGTACCGGTGATCTGGGTGTTGCCGGTACATCCAATCTGTATGGTGAGGAGCAACTGGCCCTGGATGTGCTTTCCGACCGTATCATGCGTAAGCGGCTGCAGCATTCCGGAGTGGTCTGCAACATCGCTTCCGAAGAGATGGAGGAGATCTTTCAGGTGACCAGCAATCCCAAGGGCATGTTCTCGGTTGCCTATGATCCCCTGGACGGCTCGTCACTGGTGGATGTCAATCTTGCCGTGGGAACCATTGTTGGTATCTACCAGGGTGATGATCTGCTGCAGCCGGGCCGCAATATGGTCGGCGCCATGTATATCCTCTATGGACCGCGGGTTTCCATGGTATATTCGGTGGGAAAAGGTGTTTATGAATTCACCATGAACCAGTTGATGGAGTACACCCTGACCCGCGAGAACATCAAGATGGAGCCGTCTGGTAATATCTATTCTCCCGGCGGTCTCCGCAAGAAATACAGTGAAGGCAATGAGCGTTTTATCCGCTACCTGGAGGATAAGGGTTCGAAACTGCGCTATTCGGGCGGTTTCGTGCCGGATATCAACCAGATCCTGATGAAGGGCAAGGGTGTTTTCATGTATCCGGCTCTTAATGACAGTCCCAACGGCAAGTTGCGTTTGCTGTTCGAGCTCAACCCCATGGCCTTTTTGCTGGAACAGGCCGGTGGAGCAGCAACAAATGGTGATATTCCGATTCTTGATATCGTGCCGGAAGGATTGGATCAACGCTGCCCCGTGTACATCGGCTGCCGCGAGGATGTGGGCAAGGCTGGTGAATTCCTGAACGGGGATTGTTAGGAATGTCCTTGGACGCAGCCGCTAAAGACATGCTTGCAGCAAAATTGCCGGTTAAGCGCCTGTGCAATGAAATTCAGCTCTTTGATCTGTGCGACCGGGAGACCTGTTCATTCAAGGATGGAAGATTCTGTACCCATGCTGAATATCTGGCTAAATTTGAACAGATATCTGAAGCTGAAACGATTCGTCCCGAGGTTTTTGGCTCCGGGGATCCGGATGAGGACGAGGATGGCTTCGAAGAAGAATATGACGATGCCTTTGACGACGAGGGGTATGGCGAAGAAGCGGAGTATGATGATTAGGAGCCGTTACGAAATAACTGTTACATTCCCGGTTGTTTCGTATCGGCTCCTTATGCCGTTCTTGCATGGAAGATGTAACAGTTATTTTA
This sequence comes from Geobacter psychrophilus, assembly GCF_056821595.1. Lineage (NCBI taxonomy): Bacteria > Pseudomonadati > Thermodesulfobacteriota > Desulfuromonadia > Geobacterales > Geobacteraceae > Geobacter > Geobacter psychrophilus. The sequence continues at coordinate 4,519,318 of NZ_JBXDTU010000004.1, read as the reverse complement.
TTCCGACGGCTTAGTATATAAAACTGAGAGACTACTTGCCAGGAGGGTGCGGATTATTTCGCACCCTTTTCTTATGTGGCTATCTGTCAAGCTTATTTCAAAGAGCGTGTTTTGGTTTAGTCTTACCTTCTCCCTGGGCATCTACATATGTGGATGCCTTTTCTTATTCGCGCCGATTTCACGCCAAGTACCGATCCGGTACCAAGAGAAGGTTCGCCATTTTTTGTCCGCCACTGGTATGGCAAAAGGGCCGTCGCGACTTTACTGATTCAGGCCGTAGCCTGCCGATAACGGCGATGTTCGATACAAAGACGCCAGAGGATAATTGCCAGGCGTCGCGCTAAAGCTGCGATGGCTTTCTGGGCAATTCCGGTTTTGCCTAACAGACGCCGGTATATACTGTCGGCATAGTCATCTCTTGCCCTCCACATCCATGCGGCTTCAATCAACAAGCTGCGCAACCTGGTTTGGCCGACCGGAACCAACCGTCCGGAGGGTGTCTTGTTCCCGCTATGCCGTACGACAGGAGCTAGTCCGAGATAACTGGTTACTTCTTCAGGTCTCTTAAACCGATCAGGCCTGAACAACTCAAGTGCAAAAGTGGTTGCGACTGTCGGACCTACACCGGGAACTGACTGTAGGCATGCTATGCTGATGGCCACTTCTTGCGGTTTCGGCAGTGATTTCAGCTGGTGTTCGACCCTGCGCAGTTCTTCCTGGTTAAATATCAACTCGCGCAGGTAGCTTTCCAGTGTTTCCTGTGCAGATGGTTCGGTTGGCAGAGCACGCAGTGCAGTCTCTGCGCCCTGCTGCCAATGCTCCAATTCTTTCGGTTCGTTGATGCCAATGAAGAGAAGTAATCCTTTAATCCTCTGCTTGCAGCGTCTTACGGTATCGACTACCATATGGCGGCGGCGCAACAGTGTCCGACGGGCTTCTTCCTCAGGTGTTGGTATGGCGATCGACCTCAACATTCCCTTGGCAGCATATTCAGCCAGTTTCAGGCAATCGAGTCGATCACACTTGGCACTAGGAGTTACCGAACGGGGAATCTTGCTCGGTGCGGCAACGATCACCGGAATACTGGCATCATTGAGTGCTCTGGCGAGGGAAAAACCAGTAGGACCGGATTCATATGCAACAGCGCCGATCTGAATGCCCAAACCGGTAAGCAGGTCAACTACAGACTGGGGTGAGGCGGGAATCACCATAGATTGAGCGCGACCGTCAGACCGGCGAAGAGCAGCATGATAGCTGCGCTTGTGCACATCTATACCGACATAGAACAGGTCTTGTTCAAAACCGGTAACAAAACATTGCAAACCTGATAAACTGTTCCTTGCCATGTTGGCCTCCTTGTTTTTTGATTGGTGCTTTGACACTTCCAATCATACAAAACTTAGATAGCCAGCATGGTATTTTTTGTAACACGAATTCGGCTTACCGCAGGGATGTGCGCTCTAGATGAAGCGTTTGCCGGCGCACTCTTCCCACTGGCTGCGCGATATGGAGAGGAACAGGTCTGCCAGTGCAGGTTCGAACTGGGTTCCGCGGAATTTCCTGATTTCACAGGTCACTGCTTCGAAAGGTAGCGCTTTGCGGTAGGGGCGATCGGAAGTCATGGCGTCCAGCGTGTCCACCAGGGTAAAGATGCGGGCGCCGATCGGGATATGTTCGCCCGTGAGGCCTTTGGGATATCCGGTTCCGTCATAGCGTTCATGGTGACTGAGGATGATTTCGGCCGGACCTTTCAGGAATGCGATTTCAGACAGGATGGCATAACCGATCTGGGGGTGCTTGCGCATGTCAATCCAATCCTCGTCATTGAGCTTGCCCGGTTTGAGGAGGATATTGTCGGTAATACCGATCTTGCCGATATCGTGAAGCAGTGCGCCCTTGGCAAGCTGCTCCAGTTCCGCTCCCCTGATGCCCAGCTTTCCTGCGATCAAAACGGAAAAATTCATTACCCGTTCCGAGTGCGAACCGACCTCTTTTTCCCGGGCGTCAAGCGCTTTGACAAGTGCTGTCAGCGTGGTGTGGTAGGCCTCATTCAGTTCGTTCATGGTGCGGCGCAACTGCTCGGTCTGTTCCATGACCTTGAATTCGAGGCTGACCTGATAGTTCTTTTTTTCGATAGCCAGGCAGCGCTTCTCGAGCAGATTCCGGACCGTCAGCATGACCCTGCTGATACCAAAAGGCTTGGTAAGGTAGTCATCGGCGCCGAGATGGATACATTCCAGGGCGGTATTCATGTCTGATAGACCGGTAATCATCAGGACAGCGATCTCCGAATCAACCTTCTTGAGATCTCTGAGGAGATCGACACCACTTCTGCCGGGCATCATAATGTCGGATATTACCAGGTCGATCCGCTGTGTTCCCAGGATCGCGAAGGCTTCGTCCACATTGGCCGCCATGTGGCAGTGGTAGTTTTCCTGCTGGAGAGCTGAGGAGAGTAGTTCCCTGATCATTTCCTCATCATCTACCACCAGTATATGCTCATTCATGGATATTCTCCGTAGCGGTTGTGTCCGTCCGGGTGATGCTTTTTTTTACAATGCGTTTCATTTCAGCAGGATTGAACGGTTTCGTGATGAATGGAATCCGCTCACCAGGAAAATCACTGTCCTTGATGTGTCCGTCCGCATATCCGGACATATACACGATCCGCAGGTCAGGCCGCATGCCCCGCATCAATTTGGCCATTTCAGGGCCGGTCATATCGGGCATCATGATATCGGTCAACAGCAGGTCGATGTCGTCGGAAAAATGCTCGAAAATCCTCAATGCTTCCAGTGGACCGGAAGCGGTCAAGACCGTGTATCCCTGGGACCTGAGTGTGATCGCCGCCATATCGAGCACGGTTTTTTCATCCTCGACGACCAGGATCAGTCCGGACTCGGGCGAGAGCTGGGGCGGCTGGGGAGGAGCGGTGATCTGGGTTTCCTGCTCAATGTTCTCCATCCGGGGGAAAAATACACGAAATTCCGAACCGATCCCGATTTCACTCTGGACCTGGATATATCCACAGCTCTGCTTGACAATGCCATACACGGTGGCCAGTCCCAGCCCGGTACTCTTTCCCTGATCTTTCGTGCTGAAAAATGGTTCGAATATGCGATCGATACACTCCTGTGACATGCCCATGCCGCTATCCCGGACGGCGATCATGACGTATGAACCGGGCATGGATCCCCGGTTTGTCCGGACAAAAGATTCGTCCAGCACTCGGTTGGCGGTCTCGATGGTAATGGTGCCACCACGTTCGAAAGCATCACGGGCATTGATGACCAGGTTCATGATGATCTGCTCAATCTGGCTCGGGTCGGCTTTGATAAGGCCGATATCCGGAGAAAGACGGGTGGAGAATGTGATGTTTTCACCAATCAGACGACACAGAATTTTGTGCAGGCTGGCAATCAGGCTGTTGACATTGAGTTGGCGCGGCTCGAGTACCTGGCGACGTCCGAATGCCAGCAGCTGGCGGACCAGCGTGGCAGCACGTTCGCCGGCATTCAGTATCTGTTCAACCTCTTTACGGATTTCACCGTTATCGCCGATCTTCTGCAGAATAAGCGTGCTGTAACCGTTAATAACCGTCAGCAGATTATTGAAGTCGTGGGCGATGCCGCCAGCCAATTGACCGATTGCCTCCATCTTCTGGGCCTGGCGGAGATGTTCCTGCGCAACCTTGCGGTCGAGGTCCGCCCGAGCGCTTTTTATGACCAATGAACAGGTCTGGGCATAGTTTTCCAATTCATGGATGTGTGTTGTACGGTAGCCGTCGGCGCGATTGGCCAATCCGATCATACCGACCGTAACTGATCCGATTTTGAGAGGTATCCCTGCAAAACAGCTTATCTGTGGTGTGCAGATGTCGCAGGCACATCCTGCCCAGAGATTTTCTTCCGGAGAGTCAACGATGATGACCGTATCTTCTAAAACCGGTGCAAAAAGCAGGGAGCTATGACGGGGAAGAAGGTAGGTGCCATGGCGGCGGATTTCATACCTGATGTTTTGGAATACCGGCTCTTCGGAAATGGAATCGAAGGATGCCAGCGATAGAGCTAGGATACCGGCATGCCCGTCTGGAAGTAGTTCATACAGGATGCCAAAGGGTGAGTTGGTAACCGTCATGCAGGCGTCGATGAGAATCTGGGCCATTTGATTGATGTTGCCGGTTTCGATGAAACGCAGGTTTGCAGCGTTAATGGATTCGGACAGCATCAGACTGCGCTGCTGGTGCTCCTCCGTCGCCTGATAGAACGTGCTCAATTCGGACACGGGTTGATGGAGACCGTTTTTGATTGTCGTGATTTCCTGGGGCATGATGCGTAGCAGCTACTTTCTTGCATACAGGGTATGTTCAGTTTGATGCGGCGTGTTTGTAAAACCTACCACCCAATTGCCATGTTTTCAAGTGGCATGATCTATGATATATTTTTAACCATTGATTTCAATCTGTTGTCGTTACCGCGATCTCTGCTGGATGTTGAGCTGCTTTCTTCAGCAGTCGGCACCTGTACTGAATCCCAATCTGAAAGTGGTGAATGATGCTCCAGGAACGGCCATTGCTGCTCCCTATTCTGGCAATGGCCGCAGGACTGGTCATTTCTGATCAATGCGGATTTCTGCTGCCGTACTCGTCACTGGCTGCAACCCTGGTCTGTTTGATCTTTTCAAGCCTGATCAGGCGTCGACTTCCCTTTGTCATCTGCACAGCCCTGTTCTTCTTCGCATGGGGGCTGTGCGCCCTGTCCGCCTGGAAATCCCCCCCGACATCTCACCGCTCAATTGCCTTTCGAACAGCTTCTGTACCAATAGTCGTGGAAGGCATCATTCAGTCGCGCCCGATGGTCTCTCCAGCCGGCAGCAGCCTTGTGCTTCGCACAGAATCTATCATCAGCGACAAACAGGCCGAAGCGGTGTGCGGTGATCTGCTGTTGCATGTAGCTGAAGGTGATGTGACCGTTGCCAGGGGGGATCGGATTCGCTGCGTAACGCGAATTTTCCTCCCACGGCGGCTTGGGCTGCCGGGAGAGTTTGATTCTCCCCGTTATCTCAGCTTTCAGGGGATAGCAGCCAGCGGTCGGGTAGCATCACAGGACGGGATTGTCCTGATCCGGGCGGCTGCCAGGGAATCGGTACTGCGCCGTGCCGATCTGATGGCACGTTATCTGGGTGATTTTGTCCGGAGGGCTGTTCCGGATGTCAATGTTTCATCGGTGTTGAATGCTCTCCTTTTTGGCGACCAGAAGCGGATACCGGCGGATCTGGCCGCGGCCTATACCCGGGCCGGTGTCAATCACATCCTGTCTGTCTCCGGTTTTCACGTCGGCATCATCGCCTGCTTCATCGTGCTGGTTGCCGTGCTGCTGGCCACCCGCTCCGAAAAACTTGCCCTGCGCTTCAACCTCCGCAAAATGGTATTGATACTCACGGTACCCGCCATGCTGCTGTACCTGCTCCTGACCGGATCTGCGCCGGCTACGGGCCGCTCGGTCATCATGCTGGCCGCCTTTGCGCTGGCGCTGTGCGCGGAACGTGAAACCGATCCGGTCAACACGCTGCTGTTATCGGCATTTCTGCTGTTGGCGATTCACCCTCCCACCCTTTTCGATGTTTCCTTTCAGCTGTCCTTTCTGGCTCTGTGGGGGATTGTTGTCATTGTTCCGCCGGTCATGGAGCGGTTAGGCACAATCAAGCATGGCTGGCTGCGCACCCTGATCCAGTTTGTTGTCGCTTCCTGTGCGGCCTCGTTCGCGACGATGGTGCCGGTGCTGTTCATTTTTAACCAGGCATCCCTGAACGGCATACTCTCCAACTTCCTGATAGTTCCGCTCCTGGGGTACGGTGCCGTGCTGGCAGGATTCTGCGCAGTACCCTTCATAGCCCTGTTTCCGTCCTTCGCCCATCTGTTAATCGGTGCTGCTGCCACGTTGGTAGAGTTGTCCAACTGGTTGATCACTTTTTTCGCACGTCTGCCGGTCGTGCAGTTCCGGGGGATGTCTGCCCTTGACATGCTGTTGTTTGTTTCCTGTATGTGTGTACTGACATTTATTCGACACAAGGGCGCCAGGGTCTTCCTGTGCGCTGTGCTGCCATTGATTGCGATCGGCTCCCACCTGCTCGTTCCTGCGGCAGCCGACGGACGCCTGCATATCACCATGCTCAGTGTGGGGCAAGCTGAGTCGCTGCTCGTGCGGCTGCCCGACGGCAGCACCCTGTTGGTGGATGGCGGCGGGTATCTGCACGAAAACGGACGCGACTTCGGCGAACGCACCCTGGCGCCGGCACTCTACAAGCTCGGCGTACGGCGCGTCGATCATCTGATCCTGACCCATAGCCATCCTGATCATATCGGTGGGCTGCCCTATATTGCCCGCACGATTCCGGTCGGCAGGTTCTGGGAGGCTGCTCCAGGCGGAAGCGGTGATGACTATGACCAGTTGCGAAGAGCCCTGGATGGTAAACGGGTTCCTGTCCGCATGCTTGCGGCCGGAGATCGTATTGACCTGCCTGGCGATGTCGATCTGCAGGTGCTGTCGCCACACACAACACCGAAACGGTCGGAAACCGGGGTGAATGACATGGCAATGAATGAGGATTCCCTGGTGTTTCGCCTCAACTACGGCAGCTTCAGTATGCTGTTCACTGCCGATGCCGGCTTTCCGGCCGAGGATCGCATGCTGGCTGAAGATGTTGACCCGACTGCCAGAGCCTTGAAGGCCACGGTGCTGAAAGTGGGGCATCACGGCAGCCGCAATTCCACCTCAGCGGCCTTTCTTGACCGGGTCGCCCCGAAGATCGCCCTGATCTCGGCCGGCAGCGGCAACAACTTCGGACTCCCCTCATCCCAAACACTGGACCTGCTGGCCGGGCGGTCGGTCCGGACCTACCGGACCGACCGGGATGGCACCATCGAGCTGATCAGCGATGGTTCAAGCTGGAAAGTCTTCACACCTTATCGTCGTGATTAGGATTATCTTCCGGTGTTACAGCCAAAGACCGTTTGACATATCCCGCGTAGATGCGGTAAAAAGATACGTTAAATCAATTTCTTTAAAAAGAACCGGCCAATTCAATGGATAAGATTCTGATAGTAGAAGACGATCTCTTTTTCCGGGAGATGTTCACAGAAATTCTCATAGCCGAGGGGTATGAGGTCGATGCGGCCTCCTGTGGTTCCACAGCGTTCGAGATGATGTCCGATAATCGCTACGGCCTGGTGATTACGGACCTGATCATGCCTGATATCAGCGGCATGGAGATCCTCTCGCGAGTCAGGGAATCTGACCCGAGCATTGACGTCATCATGGTGACCGGCAATGCGAATCTCGAATCTGCTATCTTTGCTTTGAAGCACGGGGCCCGGGATTATCTGATCAAACCGGTCAACCATGATGAATTCCGGCATTCGGTTGCCCAGTGCATGCAGCAGCGCCGCCTGCTGGATGAGAACGAAGAGCTCAAGAACATGCTCAACCTGTTCCAGTCCAGCCAGACGATCGCCGGGTGCCTTGAACTTGAAAAGGTGTATCACCTGATGGTGGATGCGGTGGCCCGTGAGGTCGGGGTCAAGCGGGCGATCGGTCTGTTTCAGGTGGACGGCCGTCTTGAGCCTAAAGAGGTCAAGGGCCTTACGATCGCTGCGGCACAGCAGTACTGCAGCAATCTTCAGGAGATCATATCCAAACACCAGCTCAATAACCGCCTGATGATCAAGGTCAAGCTCTCTGATCTGCAGTCTGTGGAAGTCAAGCCCGATATACACGAGGCCTACCTTATCTTCGTGATCAACAAGGGTGTTCTGCTGGGGGTGATCGTTGTGTTTAACAATCCCGGACAGCAGCTGCCCGAGTTTGGTCCCTTCAAGAAGAATATCCGCTTTCTGTTGGAGCAGTCAGCCCGAGCCTTCCAGAATGCCGAAAACTACTCCCTGGCCAAGGATATGCTGTTCATCGACGATCTGAGCGGTCTCTTCAATCACCGCTACCTGGAAGTCGCCCTTGACCGCGAGCTGAAAAGGGCCGAGCGGTATGCCTCACATCTGGCCGTCCTGTTTCTGGACCTGGACTCCTTCAAGCGGGTCAATGATACCCATGGGCACCTGGTGGGCAGTCGCGTACTCAAGGAGATGGGCGATCTGCTGAAATTGTCGACCCGTGAGGTGGATGTGGTCATCCGCTACGGTGGCGACGAATATACGATCATACTGGTGGAAACCGGCGCCGAAACAGCCGGCATTGTGGCCGAGCGTATCCGTTCCCAGGTAGAATCCCATGTGTTCCTGGCATCGGAGGGCTTCAATATCCGCCTGACCTGCAGCATCGGCTATGCCTGCTGTCCGGATGATACCATGTCAAAGCAGGATCTGCTGGATATGGCCGACCAGGCCATGTATATCGGCAAGGCCGGTGGAAAGAACCGTGCCGGCCGTTTTGTAAAACCAGACTGATTATCCGACAACTACCTGAACGTCCGTTCTGTCCGAGCCTGTCCCGGACGACGGACGTTTTTATGTTTGATCCCCCTGTAAAAAAACGAGGAACTTATGGCAATCACTGCAATCAAAGGCTTTAACGATATCCTGCCTACGGAAACCGGCAGATGGCAGCATATCGAACAGGCTGCCCGGCGCGTTTTCGAGATGAACGGCTTTTCCGAGATTCGCGTTCCGATCATGGAAAAGACCGAGCTCTTCTGTCGCTCCATCGGCGATGCCACCGACATCGTTGAAAAGGAGATGTATTCCTTTGTCGACAAGGGTGAAAACCCGGTCACGCTGCGCCCCGAAGGTACGGCCGGAGTCATGCGCGCCTTCATCGAGCACAAGCTCTACGCCCAGGACCCGGTGGCCAAACTGTATTACCTGGGCCCCATGTTCCGCTACGAGCGTCCCCAGAAGGGGCGCTACCGCCAGTTTCACCAGATCGGCGCCGAGATTACGGGTGTGCACGATCCGCTGGCCGATGCCCAGGTGCTGAACATGCTGGTGCAGTTCTTCCGTGGGCTCGGGCTGGATGAACCTCAGTTGCAGATCAACTCACTGGGTTGTCCTGATTGCCGCCCGGCCTATCGTGCCACACTGATAGCGTTCCTGGAACAGCGCCGCGAAGCCCTCTGTGAAGACTGCCGCCGCAGGCTGACGGTCAACCCGCTGCGCGCCCTGGACTGCAAGGTGCCGGGCTGTATCGCGGCCACGGTTGGGGCGCCGTCGGTGCTGGACAACCTCTGCCAGGGCTGCTCCGACCATTTTGAAAGCGTCAAGGGGTATCTCGATTCCACTGCTACCCCCTACAGCATTAATTCCCGCATGGTGCGTGGTCTGGATTACTACACCCGCACCACCTTCGAGATGGTCACATCCCTGCTCGGTTCCCAGTCGGCCGTGGCTGCCGGCGGACGTTATGACGGGCTGATCTCGCAACTGGGCGGACCGTCCATTCCCGGAATCGGTTTTGCCATGGGGGTCGAGCGGGTGGCGCTGCTGCTGGGAGACAAGGAGTTCTCGCAGCAACCGGACCTGTTCATCGCCACCATGGGGGCAGGGGAGCGCGCCTTTGCCTTCCGTTTGATGCATGACCTGCTGCAGATGGGTGTACGGGTGGAGATGGACTACGAGGGCAAAAGCCTCAAAAGCCAGATGCGCCGGGCCGACAAGCTGGGTGCGCGCTACAGTGTTGTCATCGGGGGAAACGAGGTGGCGACGGGCAGGGCGATGTTCAAGCGTATGGCTGATGGGGAGCAGGTGGAAGTGGTTCTTGAAGCAGGGGAAATTTTCACGATAATTTGTTAAGATATTTCATTGAAAATAATTAAAGTGTGCTGTGTTGCAATTCTAACGTTTTAGAAATCCACATACTTGCCCTGTCTTGTGGCACAAGTATTGCTGTGTTCCAATGAAACGGAGGATTGAGCCATGAGAAAACAAATAATATCAACAGCAGGTTTTACTTTAATAGAGCTTCTAATTGTCGTAGCGATAATCGGGATTCTGGCTGCGATTGCAATTCCGCAGTTCTCTGCTTACCGTGCGAAGGCTTATAATAGTGCCGCAACAAGTGACATAAAAAATGCTAAAACCAGTTTGGAATCTTATTATACTGAACATCAGACATACCCTCATTAAGATTGGGCCGTAAATTTCAAAGTGTCAAAAAATGTCAGTGGTGTGTGACAAACAATTGTCGTAACTTGGCCGAAAATGATACATCCTTTATTGTAAATTGTTTGATTCAAGCTGGTTAGGCGAGATTGTGATTAATGGCTTAAAAATTGCGTAAATAAATTTTAGAATTTTATATGTTTTATGATTTTCTAACCGCCTGTTTACAGGCGTACAATCAAAGAAAGGAGAAGGATCTATGTTAAACATGATTAGAAACAGAAAAGGTTTCACCCTGATCGAGCTCTTGATCGTTGTTGCGATCATCGGCATCCTGGCGGCTATCGCCATTCCCCAGTTCTCTGCATACCGTGCAAAGGCTTACAACAGCGCGGCGACCAGCGATCTGAAAAACACGAAGACCAATCTTGAGTCTTATTTTGCAGATAACCAAAAATATCCGTACTAATTAAACAGTTATTTTATTGAAAGGAGTTAACAATGAAAAGAAATATAATTTTGCTCGCTACAGTTCTTACTCTGGGTGTCTCTGCAAACGCTTTTGCAGCAGCTGGCACAATGGCTTGGCTTGATAAGCAAGCTGACGGCAGTTTTCCATTTCCCGTTACTACTTCTATTCAACCACTATCAGTGAAGCCTTCTGCCAATGTTTGGCTCGGTTACGGTTTCGAGACAACCGGTGTAGCCTATGGTCTGGCCGCTCTGCATTCATCAGGTACTTTTACCTATGCAACCACATCTACCGAAACCAATATCTACAGGTATGCCAATGCTTCTCAAACGTGTGGCTTGACCACCGGGAGATATAACGGTACGGGAGTCAACTGCCCTGCTACTCCTGCAGATGCAACTTCAGGTATTTCTTGGGGCGCAGGGTGGACAGCTTCGAAGTAATTTAGCCTACCTCTTTGATATGAAATTGCGGGATGCGCCTTTTCGGTTCATCCCGTTTTTATTAACAGAATGGAGTGTCATCAAGTGAATAACTTTTGCGTGATATTTGGAGCGACTTTTAAAAGTTTCATTCGGGACCGGTTGTTGCAGTTCTTGCTGGTGTGTGCTCTGCTTATATTTCTGGTGGTACCGGCACTCAGCCTGTTTTCCATGCGTCAGGTTCAGGAACTTTCCGTAACGCTATCGTTGTCCGCAATATCATTCATTCTCCTGATACTGACCGTTATACTTGGTTCTTCATCTGTCTGGCGTGATCTTGACCGCAGATATCTTGCATCTGTACTTGGTCTTCCAGTCTCTCGCACCAGTTACATACTTGGCAAGTTTGCCGGTATCCTTGTCTTTATCATGATTGGGTGTCTGCTACTCGGCATTGCGGCTACGGTTGACATTGCATTGGTATCGGCAAAGTATCCGTCCGACATTTCTGTCAGATGGCTTGCAATTTGGGTGGCAATTCTTTCGGATGGGCTAAAGTTCATTATGGTCGCTGCGGTTGCACTGCTTTTTTCGTCCTTGAGCACCTCGTTTTATTTGCCGTTTGTTGCCACTTTGGCTGTTTATTTTTGTGGAAGCGCCTCGCAAGAGGTGTATGAATATATTTTGAGCGATTACGGTAAAACCTTGACCGGCATAACGCGTGGTGTTATCAGCGCGATTTATTTCTGTATACCGAATTTCTCTGCCTTTGACTTCAAGGTTCAGGCTGTGTATGCACTTCCGGTCTCATTGAAAGGACTAGTGTTCACAGGAACGTATTTTTTGATTTATACAAGTATTATCCTGATGGTCGCAGTGTGGTCATTTAACAGGAGGGAACTGGCGTGACTGGTCGCCTTTTATTTGTTCTCTTACTGACTTGTTATGTTTTAGGAATGGCACCCTTTTCAAGCTATATGGAGAACAGGCCCATAGCCGTAAAACTGGGATATTTGCCTAGTGCTGAAGTGCTTCGTGTAACGGTTGCCGATCAAAAACTGCTGGTTGCGCATTTTGCCGTTGTCAAGGTGCTTGTATATTTTGGAACTCTTGTGGAAAAGTTTAAAAACAAGGTTGTTCTACCTCCCGAATATCTTAATATGTACAAGACACTCCAGACAGCCGTAAAACTTGATCCTTATAACAGTGATGCCTATTATTTTGCACAGGCCGCATTTACATGGGAAGTGGGTCGGGCTAAGGAAGTAAATCTGATGCTCGATTACGGTATGAAATACAGGGCCTGGGATTTTACCCTTCCATTCTATGCCGGGTTCAATTCGGCATATTTTCTAAAACAATATGAGCCAGCTGCCCGTTACATGAAGAAGGCAGCCGAGATTTCCGGAAACCCTTTGCTGATAAACCTGGCCGCACGATATTATTATGAATCCAATAATAGTGAACTTGGAATTCAGTTTCTTGAGATGATGGAAAAGGGTGCCAAGGACGAAAAGCTGCGTGGATTGTACCAGCTGCGCCGGACGGCTCTGCAGGCTGCACTGGAAATACAGTCCGCGGTGAAGACGTTCAAGGAGCAGACCGGGCATCAGCCTGTACGGATCGAGGAACTTGTCGAACACGGTCTTCTGAAGAAACTGCCGGAAGACCCGTATGGTGGGCGCTTTTTTCTCGATGATACGGGTACCGTCCGGACAACAAGTAAATTTGCTTTCGGGGGTCGTTAAAGAGTGAGTGCGCTTTCAATACAGGGATTGAGTAAGACGTATCGCGGAAAAAAACTTCAGAAGGTGACGGCTCTGGTAGACCTCAACCTGGATATTGCCGCCGGTGAGGTGTTTGGTTTTCTTGGTCCGAATGGTGCCGGGAAAAGCACGACGATCAAGTCCGTCATGGGCCTGATCAAGCCGACAGCCGGTCAGGTGACGGTATTCGGCATTCCCGTGACAGACCCGGCGTCCCGCCGCAGGATCGGCTACCTGCCGGAAAACCCGTCATTCTTTGATTATATGACCGCCCGGGAATACCTCGTGTTTGTCGGGTCCACCTATGGGATGGATCGTTTGTCTCTGAAGACGGGCGCGGAGCGCACTCTCGAACTGCTGGATCTCAGCCACGCCGCTGATCGACCGATCCGCGGCTACAGCAAAGGGATGGTCCAACGGCTTGGCCTCGGGCAGGCCCTGGTTCATGATCCCGATATGTACATCCTGGACGAACCGATGAGCGGGCTTGACCCGATCGGTCGTGCTTTGGTGAAAGACATCATCCGTGATCTGAAACAGCGTGGAAAGACGATTTTCTTCAGTACCCATATCACGGCAGATGTGGAAGCTGTCTGCGACCGGGTCGGGGTTATCTCTCAAGGGGTCCTTGAAACCCTTGACAGCGTTGACAGTATTCTTGAAAAGGGCGTTGTCGGGTATCTGATCACCTTCTCCCGCCCGGACGGAACAGACGAGGAAAAGCTCGTGTCCCGGGAGGATCTTGATTCCACGATGAGGCAGTTGCTGGAGGCGAGGTCCGTTATCAAGGCCGTAGAGCCGAAGAGAAAGGATATGGAATCTTTCTTCCTTTCTGTTGTGTCAAGGACATGAAAATCTCAGTCAGGCCGGGATTGAAAATCGCTTTTTCAGTTTTCTTTGTCATGGCGATTTATTTCCAAACAATCGGCCACCCTCTCAGCCGATTTGATGATCCGTTTATTGTCGAATACTTCGGCCTCAACAGCACGATAACGTGGCTGGATGTAATCACACCTGGTAACAGTTTCTACTACCGCCCGCTGGTCAACCTCTCGTACTGGGTCGATTTCCAGCTGTGGGGGATTGAACCATCGTTCATGCACCTGGAGAACGTTTTACTGCATCTTCTGAATGTGATTCTGGTCTTTCTGATCACCTCCCTGATCCCGACTGCTTCAAAAAACAAATACCTGCCATATGCCGCTGCGGTTTTGTTCGGAGTTCATCCCATCAACAGCGAACCGGTCAATTGGATCGCCGGCAGAACCGATGTGTTCGCCTGTACATTCGTGCTTCTGGCGGTATACCTTTTGATCCGGGCCCTGCAGGAGCCATCTTCACGTCTCTCCTGTCTGGCATTTGTGGCAGCTTTTGTCGGTATGCTGACAAAAGAGACGGCCGTCATGTTTATTCCATCAGCGTTTCTTGTTACCGTGTGCTGGCCAGGTTTGCAGCCGGGCATGTCCCGGTTCAGGAGATTGATTTCCCCTTGCTTTCTGCTGCCGGTTGTAATCTCCACCGTTCTTGTCTCAGCATTGATGCTGATGGTAAATGTGAAGCGCCCCGGATATACCGCGCTTTCTGCCATGTTCGAAGGCGGGCCCGGCATTCTGTTACGATTGCTGGTAGCGTTCGGATTCTATGTACGGAAGATGTTTCTGCCGCTGCCGTTGAATGCGGCTGTTGTTGATGTCAGCCCCTGGTATGCGATCGCCGGTATAGCCGCTCTCTGTGCGGTGATCGCCACATTCCGGCGCCCTGGCATACCCGCGCTTTTTTTCGCACTGCCGATTCTGTTCATACTTCCGGCCCTGGCTGTGGCCGCAACACCGATTGCATGGACACCCTTTGGAGAACGCTACCTGTACATCCCATCCGCCTTTGCGGTGATTGGAAGCCTTGTCCTTCTAAGCCGGATTCTCGAACGATGGAACGTTGAGAGGCTGTTTGTACCGATTGTAAGCGCAATCGTTGTGCTGTCCTCTTTTGCAACCTTTCAGCGTGGTCAGCTCTGGGGGGACAATCTAGCAATGTTGGAAGATATTATCGCAAAGTCACCTAACTTTGGCGTAGTCCGCAACGAATATGGTATTCTGCTAAAGATGGACAAGCGTTTTGTCGAGGCGGAGAAACAGTTTTGTATAGCGGCCGCACAAAAAAACAGGAAAAATGTGGATCGAATGATCCATCTGAATCTGATCGGCATGAAGATTCAAGGCAAGCCGACTGACGAAGCGAAAAGGATATTGACGTCAGAAATGGGCACCAAGACTGGCGGAGACCCGGAGCTTTTGAAGGTCATTAACAGCTGTAATGAAGATTTACTTGTTAAAGAATCTTCTCTGACAAGCAAAAGAAAGCTTGTGGTAGATATGATAGAAACCAATGAGATCCTGTATCAGAAGACACACGATACTTTCTATCTCTACAGGTCCGGGCAGCTGGCGCTTTCCATCGAAGATCGTAAAACTGCCGCGGCATTGTTCAAAAAAGCATATCTCAGCGCTCAACCCGATGCCTATTACCGGGAACCGGCCAGGAGGCTGGCTGAAAAATTAGGTGCCGAATGAACTTGATGCCATATGTGATCATGCTGCGGCCGCGACAGTGGATCAAGAACCTGATGATCTTCTTCCCGCCGTTTCTTAGCGGCGCACTCCTTTCTTCGTCATGCCTGTCGGCGGCCGGCCTGATTTCCCTGTTCTCATTCTGTTCTGTTTCCAGCGCGCTCTACATTTATAACGATCTTACCGACATTGAGAAGGATGCCATGCATCCGGTCAAATGCCTGCGGCCGATTGCATCCGGTAAGGTATCGCTGACAGCCGCGTCTGTGATTACGATTATGTCCGGTTTGACAGGTTTTGCTGCCGCCTTTTTTTATGCGCACTCGCTGATCCCGTATCTGCTGCTGTATGCCGTGGTGACGGTTGTCTATTCGAAATGGCTGAAAAACCGGCCGGTTCTTGACCTGTTCTGCATCTCCAGCGGTTTTCTGATCAGGCTTCAGGCCGGAGGCGCGCTGTTTCAGGTTACAATCTCCGAATGGCTGTTTTTGAGTGTGTTTTTTCTGTCACTCTGTTTGAGCTGCGGTAAACGCTTGTCAGAGCAGAATCTTCTCGGGGTGCATGCATCGGATCACAGATCCAGTCTGTGCGGGTACCCTGAAGGTGCTCTGGATGCCATGCTTCTCATATCTGCAGCTACGGTACTTGTAACCTACTCGATGTATACCCTGATTCATCCGCCGCTCGTATATACCGTTCCGCTGTGCGCCTTCGGGCTTTTCCGGTATATCATCCGGATAAAGGCCGGTAAAAGCGGTGATCCGACCGAGTCGCTGTTTAAAGACGTTTCATTGCTCTGTGTGAGTGTGCTGTGGGTGCTTATCGTGGGATGGAGCATCTATCTGTGAGCATGGTCTCTATCATCGTTGTTAACTGGAATGACTGGAAAGACACGATTGAGTGTCTTGACTCGCTTTTGAAACTTGCCTACCCCGAGTACAGAATTGTTGTATGTGATAATGATTCTCATGATGAATCGCTGCTTAAACTGCGGGAGTGGGGTGCACAGACATTTTGCGAAAGCTCCGGCCGCTGGCAGGAATTAACAGCTGAGGCAGCTGAACAAGGCCTTGGCACTTCAGCAGCCATATGCACACTGGTAACAAATCCGGCAAATCTGGGCTTTGGCGGCGGTACAAACGTCGGTCTGCGCTATGCACTGGCGTGCGGTGATTCCGATTTTTGCTGGCTGCTGAACAACGACACGGTCGCCGATCCGTTCGCGTTGACTGAACTGGTCAAACGGCTGCATGAAAAGCCGGAAGCCTGCATGTGCGGCTCCACGCTGCGTGAATTCAATGACCGGACAAAGATACAGGCATTGGGCGGAGCCGTCTATTTCAAGTGGCTTGGGCTTGCCTGGCATATCGGCAGGACTATTCGCGGAGACAGGTTACCGGACGCAGCTGTGGTTGAAAAAAGGATGGATTACATCATCGGGGCTTCGTTGCTGGTTCGCTCTGCGTATCTGAAAGAAGTCGGGCTAATGGCGGAAGACTATTTTATTTATTTTGAAGAAATTGACTGGATCTGTCGCGGGCGGGGCCGCTACAGCCTTGCCTATGCTCCGCTGAGCGTCGTGTATCACAAGGTGGGGGCAAGCATCGGGACAGCCACAAATCCCCTGCGGAAGAGCTATATATGCGATTTCTACAGCCTGCGCAACCGTCTCGTTTTCACGCGCCGATACTGCCCGCAGGCCCTGCCGGGTATTTATCTCGGCCTGATACTGGAGATGATGGTTCGTTTGCTGGTGGGCAGGTGGGATCTTGCCGGGATGGTCTATCGTTTGATCAGGAATGGCGGCAGCAAAGCGGAATTGACATGACCCTGCGGATATCTGTCATAACCGTAACCCTCAATTCGGGGCGGTTTTTGGAGGACTGCCTTGCTTCCGTCGCGGCACAAGGTGACAGTCTCCATGAGCACATCATAGTCGACGGCGGATCCGGTGATGAGACACTAGAGATCGTCAGGAGGCACGCTGCCGCTGACCCCCGTGTCCGTTGGATCTCGGAGCCGGACAGGGGAATCTCCGATGCGATGAACAAGGGTGTTGCGATGGCGACCGGTGATGTCATCACCCATCTCAACTCAGATGACTATTACCCGGATCCCCGAGTTCTTGCCGCTGTTCAGGATTGTTTCGCGCGCAATCCGTCGGAATCTTGGATTACGGCTGGTTTTACCTTTGTTTCCGAGGAAGGTGCCTTTATACGGGACATCAGGGTGCGAAGATATTCGTTCAGGCGCCTGATACGCGGCAATATCCTTCTGCATCCCTCTACGTTCATAAAACGGGAGCTTTTCAACGCGGCGGGGGGCTTCGATCTGTCACTATCGTATTGCATGGATTATGATCTTTTTCTCCGGCTGGGGAGTATCATGCCGCCGCTGGTGGTCGATAAACTGCTAAGCTGTTTCCGGGCACATGCCGGCAGTCGTTCGGTCTCCCACGCAGAGCAGGCATACGCCGAGGAGTTTCGTGTCAGGATGGGCTATCTGCAGAGCAGGGGCCGTTCCACGGCCTATTATTATCTCGATTATCAGATCAAGCGCCTGTATAACAGGTTTCATTACAGAAGACTTCTGTCAGCCATCAGACCGTGAGTGATCATTTCCAGGCATTTGTCAGGTTATGAGCTTTCCGGCAAAAACAGTCCGCATCATCTTTCTGAATCAGGGAATGCCATGCCAAAAGTCAGCGTAGTCATCCCCTGCTATAATCACGGTGCGTATCTTCCGGAGACGCTGGCCTCCCTGCAGGCGCAGACCTACACGGACTTTGAGATCATCGTGGTGAATGACGGCTCAACTGATGCGGCGACCGTCAGGCTGCTGGAGGGTCTGGAACAGCCCGGGACCAGGGTCGTTCACACCTTCAACAGCGGGGTGTCGGTCGCAAGGAACAGGGGGATTTCAGAGGCATGCGGCGAATACATTCTCCCTCTTGACTCAGATGATAAAGTTGGACCCGGGTTCCTTGAGCAGACCGTCAGACAGCTTGATATGAACCCGGGCGTTGCGGTTGTATACTGCGAGCGTGTTTTATTCGGTGAGCGGGAAGGGGCGGCACCACTGCCTGCTTACGATCCTGTTGCGCTGCTGTTCGACAACTGTATCTGCCCCGCTGCTCTTTTCAGGAAGACCGACTGGGAAACAGTCGGCGGCTACAGCGAAAAAATGATCTACGGCTGGGAAGACTGGGAGTTTTGGATATCACTCTCCGAGCTTAATAAGCAGGTTGTTAAGATTCAGGAGCCGTTGTTTTTTTATAGAATACGGAACACTTCCCGCGACCATTCGCTTCGATTCCGGCAGAAGTTCGCCATGATGTCTCTAATAGTGTTGCGGCATAAATGTCTTTATCTTCGTAATCTTGATTTGCTTGTTAAAAAGGTGTTAAATATGCTTCTCGGTAAGAAGGAGCCTAATTGTCAGAAAGATCTACCAAACAAATTTATACCACAGTAATCAAGGCAAAATCGGGCTGGTTTGACGTGAACCTCTCGGAGCTTTGGAAGTATCGCGACCTGATCGGTCTCTTTGTCTGGCGTGACTTTGTCTCGATTTACAAGCAAACAATTCTGGGGCCGCTCTGGTTCATTATACAGCCGCTACTCACTACGCTGGTTTTTACGATTATATTTGGTAATGTAGCCAAACTTCCAACAGACGGCCTCCCTCCTTTTCTTTTCTATCTTTCTGGTGTCATTGCCTGGAGGTATTTCGCAGATTGTCTTAACGGCACATCCAGCACATTTATCGGTAATGCCCATATCTTCGGCAAGGTATATTTCCCTCGATTGACGGTTCCTGTATCAGTCGTAATCAGCAATCTGATCGCTTTCGGAATACAATTCTGCCTTTTTCTTATTTTTTTTATTTACTACTGGCAAAACAGTTCTGTCATTCACCCGAAACCGGCAATTATGCTACTGCCAATCCTGATAATTCAGATGGCTGCTCTTGGTCTCGGTTTTGGAATTATCGTGTCTTCAATGACTACCCGCTATCGTGATTTAGCTCACTTGGTCGGTTTTGGCGTTCAGCTCTGGATGTTTGCTACTCCTATTGTGTATCCGGCTTCATCTCTGCCAGAAAATTGGCGCTTTGTTCTGGCTCTTAACCCGATGGCCCCGGTTATCGAGGCGTTTCGCTTCGCATTTCTGGGCACCGGTTCAATCAACATGCACAGCTGGCTGATCAGTCTGGCAATCACGGCATGCATTCTCTTTGCAGGGATCATCATGTTCAGCAGAGTGGAAAAAACTTTCGTGGATACGGTTTAAATGAGCAACACGGTCATACAGGTGGATAATCTCTGGAAAGAGTACCGATTGGGTGCAATCAATCACCACACCCTCTCCCGTGACTTGCAAAGCTGGTGGGCCATGGTGCGTGGCAAGGAGGATCCAAACTCACAGATCGGCTCTGACATTACACAAGTCACGCAGCCTGATGACCGTTTCTGGGCGCTTCAGAATGTCTCCTTCGAAGTCAAACAGGGCGACATCCTTGGAATCATAGGTCGGAATGGTGCAGGAAAGTCAACGCTGCTTAAGATTCTTTCGCAGGTTACATCCCCAACAAGAGGTGAAGTCCGTTACAAAGGACGCATTGCCAGTCTGCTGGAGGTTGGAACCGGTTTTCATCCCGAATTGACGGGGCGGGAGAACATCTTTCTCAATGGTGCAATCTTGGGAATGAACAAAGCGGAGATCCAGTCCAAGCTCGACGAGATTGTGGCATTTGCCGAGATGGAGCGTTTCCTCGATACACCAGTAAAGCGATATTCTTCGGGCATGTATGTTCGCCTTGCATTTGCCGTGGCAGCTCACCTGGAACCGGAAATACTGATTGTAGATGAAGTGCTGGCGGTGGGTGACGCTCAGTTTCAGAAGAAGTGTCTGGGAAAAATGGAGGATGTGGTAAGGGAAGGACGGACGGTGTTGTTGGTAAGCCATAACATGGGAGTAATAAACCGTCTCTGCCATACCTGCATCTTCTTGCGGAACGGGCAGATTGAAAGTGCTGGACCCTCCGCGCAGATTGTTGAAGAGTATATACAAACAGGATTTACTGGACAGGCCGCCGAGGTTGCCTTCAGCGGTGGAGAACATGACGATATTCAGTTTGTTTCAGCACGACTTGAACGTGCAGACGGAACAATGAGTTCAATTTTCAGAAGTGATGAAGATGTCAGAGTACAGGTAACTTATAAAGTAAAACGTCAGTTAGCCGGTATTTCTCTGGCAATCAACATCACGACAAGTGTTCAGGAATCACTCTGGAGTATGGCGGATTGGGAGGAGCATCCTCAGTTGCTTAACAGACGAGAACCTGGCATATGGACGTGCGAATGGGTTGTGCCCGCGAATGTGTTGCGGCCGGGGCGTTATTTCATTGCTTGCGGTGCTGGAAGCCCCACCTGCTACTTTCATCATCCCGAGCCGTTTCCATTTGAGATTACCGCAGAAGGAACATGGAGACCGGCATATCAGCAGTTTGGTGTCAGTGGTGGGCCGATGGCTATAAAAATGAGGGTGACAGAGCCAAAGTTGAAATCAGAGCCAATTCCTGGTGACTGAACGGGATTACTATTAGAAAGCAGCGTTGACTTTTGGAATATGCACGCCATGATCGATAGCAATAAAATATTTATAATCGCCGAAGCAGGCGTCAACCATAATGGCAGTGTAAGCCTGGCAAAAAAACTGGTTGATGCTGCAAAAACGGCTGGTGCTGACTGCGTGAAGTTTCAGACATTCAGGGCTGAAGATATAGTAACGGCGAGTGCACCGAAAGCACACTACCAGCTTGAGGTTACTGATAAGAATGAATCACAACTTGAGATGCTCAAAAAACTTGAGCTTGATTTTGCGGCCCATCAGGAGCTGATTGAGCACTGTAGAAACGTTGGCATTGAATTCCTGTCCACCCCTTACAATATCAGGGATATCACGTTACTAGAAAAGCTGAGTGCAGGTTCCTACAAGGTTGCTTCCGGGCAACTGGTTGAACCTGATTTTCTTCGAGCCGTCGCCGAAACCGGCAAATTGATGTATCTTTCCACCGGGATGGCGACCCTTGCAGAGGTAGCCGCCGCAGTCAGGACAATTCGTTCAACCGGTAATGATCAACTTGTTCTGATGCAATGCACAACCAATTACCCTTCTCGCCTTCAGGATGCCAATCTGCTCGCTATTCCGACCATGGCAGACGCTTTTGGAACAACTATGGGCTACTCTGATCACACCACATCGGACACCGCCTGCATGGTTGCAATCGGTTTGGGGGCCAGGGTGATTGAGAAGCACCTTACTCTCGACAGAAGTCTGCCTGGTCCAGACCATGCTGCTTCAGCCACCCCTGAAGAGCTCACACGCCTCTGCCGAGCAGTCCGTGAAGCTGAATTGGCTCTCGGCTCAGGTATAAAAGAACCGTGCGAGGCAGAGGTTGTAAATGCGCGTTGCATGAGACGCAGCCTGGTGGCTTCGCGTTTGATCAAGGCCGGAGAAATCATCAGGGAGGATATGCTTGCCTGTAAGCGCCCCGGCACCGGCATTCGGCCGGATATGTTGCCGGAAGTTGTCGGCTGTGTTGCAACTCAGGAGATTCAAAGCAACGAACTAATAACCTGGGATATATGTAGAGATCGCACATGAATGATCTCTCTGTTTCAAGATTGTCTCCTGCTGATGCATCGCCGCTCTCCAGTCTGCTGACGGCAGACGACAAGGATTATCGGCAGTACTTCGTACCATTTGCCAGCACCGGCATTACAAGACTGGAGAAAAGGCTTGCTTCGGCACGCGAGGATCGCTACTGGGGGATCTGGTTTAAGGATTCTATTCTGGCCGGTTTTTTCATGTTGCGCGGCTTTGACGAAGGATATGTACGGCCCTCTTTCGGTGTGTACATCGCCGGTGCCTATTCTGGAAAGGGCCTTGCCGGATTTGCTCTTGACTACTGCATGAGCTGGTGCCGAATAAACAGCATTGAGGCAATGATGCTGAAGGTGCATCCCGACAACCGCTACGCACGACGATCATACGAAAAAGCAGGGTTTACGGTTATTGGCACTTGCCCGCTAACAGGGCACACGGTCATGGAGAAACGCTGGAGCGAGGGGAAATGAGATGCCATATTTCAACAGGTTGTTTCCAGACCACTAGCCTGGATGAGATTCTGGCGATTGCCTGTAAGCATGGTTTTGACCTCGAACTCAGCTCCTCGCTTACTTTTTATCCCGCCATGCTTGATTCACTATTCAAGGCAAAATCACAGCTTAATTATCTTATTCATAATTATTTTCCACCGCCTTCAGTTCCTTTTGTGCTTAATCTTGCATCAAATGACCTTGATACTCACAGCCGAAGCGTCAATCATTGCAAGGAGGCAATCTGCCTATGTGCCGACCTTGGGGTGCCTAGCTACAGCGTCCATGCCGGTTTTGCAATTGAGATGAGTCCGTGCATGCTTGGAAATCCCCGATTGCAGAAGCACGCTTGTGTAACAGCCAAAATAGATCGAGAAAAATCATACCGGATATTTGTTGATACCATACGCACGCTTGCAGATTTTGCAGCTTTGAAACAGGTAGATCTGCTTGTGGAAAACAATGTGGTTGCGGTTGAAAACATATGCAATGATGGTACGTTTCCTTTATTGTTGGCAGATGTTCAAGAGATAAAGACATTTTTTATTGATCTGTTCCGCCCGGATGTTGGGCTCTTGCTTGACACGGGGCACGCAAAGGTAAGCGCTGAATCTCTTAAAGTTGATCCGCGATTATATTTCGATGAGCTGGAACCGTTTATCAAGTGCCTGCATCTGAGTGACAATGACGGTCGACGGGATAACAACCGTCCTTTTAGTTCTAGCTCATGGTTCGTTACCTATTTGAGAAAATATGAATCCATGCCGATGGTGGTAGAGGTGTATAACTGTTCACGTTCGGAAATAGCGGACCAGCGAAGTCTGCTAATGAATCTGCTTGATTGAACTATCATTGTGATCGGAGCTGATGTTTTATGGGAATAGATTTCAGTATGCTCCTTATTTCTACAGACGTGACACTCAGGGATGTATTGGCTGCGCTCGATAAGAACGGGAAGGGTGTGGTGTTTTTGGTTGACCATGCTCAGGTCATGAAGGGATTGCTCACTGACAGTGACGTTCGGCGCGCTTTGTTACGAGGGGCATTAATTTCTGATCCGGCAGAATTGTATATGAATCGTAATTTTGTGTCTGGAACGTTACCCAAGGATACTTCTGAAAATATTGCGCTCTTGAATGAGAAGATCTGCACTCTGCCCATCCTGGATTCCGCGGGTCATGTGGCTGATCTGCTGCGGTTGACTGATTTATGGCGGCTTCCCGTAATGGAGCCGGTTCTCAAGGGGAGAGAAGTTGAATTAGTTCTTGATTGCCTGACCACCAACTGGATTTCGTCACAGGGAAAATATGTTGAGCAGTTTGAAGACAGATTCTGTTCCTACGTGTCGACCGATCATGCGTTATGTGTTTCAAACGGGACGGCCGCCCTACACCTGGCCATGGCAGCTCTGGGTATCGGTTCCGGTGATGAGGTCATTATTCCAGATCTGACCTTCATTGCTCCGGCCAGCATGACCGTGCTCTGTGGTGCCAGACCTGTATTCGTAGATGTTGACCGTTCTACATGGACTATTGACCCGCGGGCTATCGAAGGCTGTATATCTCCAAAAACAAAGGCAATAATTGTCGTCCATCTCTATGGTCATCCTTGCAATATGGATCCGATCATGGAGATTGCAAAACGTCATGGACTCTTCGTCATTGAAGACTGTGCCGAGGCCTTGGGAGCGACATATAAAGGGCGTAAAGTCGGCTCTATCGGGGATGTCGGAACCTTCAGTTTTTTTGCAAATAAGGTGATAACGACGGGTGAAGGCGGCATGGTGACAACCAATAACCCCGAACTCAATAACAATATGCGGTTGCTTCGGGACCATGGCATGACCCGTGAAAAGCGATATTGGCATCTTGTCACTGGTTTCAATTATCGCCTTACCAACCTTCAAGCGGCTATTGGTCTTGCCCAGTTGGAGAAAATTGAAGATTTCCTGAGCTACCGTGAAGAAGTGGTGAGTCGCTACTCCGCTCAATTGAAGGATATTGATGGAATCATTCTCCCGCCTCAGGAGGATTGGGCCAAAAATATATACTGGCTCTATTCTATTCTTGTGGATAAAGAGACGACAGGAATTGACCGCGACACGTTAATGGGGCATCTTGCCGTACACGGTATCGATACGAGACCATTATTCTATCCGCTTCACCAGCAACCGCCATTTCTTGCAGAAGCCGGTAAATGTTTTCCTAATGCGGACTGGCTGTCGGCCTGCGGCTTAAGTTTACCTACCTCAAACAATATCAAGCTGGAAGATGTGGATAAGGTTTGTGCGGTTATCCGTTCAGTCATGAATAACAAAAGCATCTTCCGAAAATATGAGACAAGGCAGAACTCATGATGACCATTATTACACCCCCGGTCGAGGCGGCTGCTTAGTGTTAGTTGCGTCACGTCCCACTAGCCCTCGTATTTTGTTTATCAATATAAATCCCCGGCCCGATTGGACTCGGGATAAGACGCTCATTTATTTCAATTTAGGTCTTTGCCAGGTCATGACGCATGTAAAAAAGTCAGGCTATGATTTCGATCTTCTTGATTTTTCAGTCAATCCTATGAGCAAGAATGCGTTTGTCGGCCATGTGTCTCAGGGACGTTATGATGTTATTGCTTTTAATGGAATGGTGCACACACTGTGGCAAATGGAAGAGATAGTTGCCCTGGTCAAGTCGGTAAATCAGGACACTTGCATTGTTGTCGGCGGATACGCAACCATGCTCGAGAACGATGCTTTGTTGCGATGGACCTGTGCAGATGTTGCCATCAGAGGAGAGGGCGAATTCGCCCTGGTGGAAGTTTTGGAGCGGATAAAGTACGGCAGAGATTTTGATGGTATTCCGGGAGTAGCATATAAAGACCAGCGGGGTATACACCCCGCTGCCATACGAAAGCCAGACCAGCCGCTTGACCTGATGGGCTTTCCTGATTGGGATCTGTTTGATGTAGAGGCATATATCCAGTCAGGTTCCAAGCTTGTCAGCCATCATTTGGGAGTACTTCGTAATCAAAGGTTCTTTTCGATTATTACCACGCGGGGCTGCCCGTTCCGATGCACATTTTGCAGTAACAACCAGCTTATTCAAGCGCATAATCCCTATCGCCGTCACTCTTCCGCCTTTGTGGCAGCCATGATCAAAGAACTGCATGATCGCTACGCCATCAATCACTTCAAATTTCTGGATGAACTTTCCTTTCTGAATAAGACCGATGTGGTGCACCTGCTTGATGAACTGGATCAGATACATCTGGATGTTACCTTTGAAGCCATATGCAGAGTAGGCCTGCTCGGTGAAGATGATCTGGCGCTGGCCCGGCGAATGAAGGCTGCCGGCTTTAAACGGCTCTTTTATTCGCTTGAATCCGGCAGCCCTAGAATTCTGCAGCTTATGAATAAGCAAATTTCCATTGAGGCCTTTTCTGCCCAGAAGCGTGTGTTGGATGCAGTCGGTATAACTTCCGGCACAAATGTCATTATTGGCTACCCAACTGAATCAGAGGATGATATTGCCCAGACATTTAACGTGTGTCGCGAGAATGGAATTTTGCCCAGTGTATGCTTTCTCCTGCCAATACCTGGATCTGAAATGTATGAATTTGCACTTCGGGAAGGTTACATAAAGAACGAAAAAGAGTACATCTTTGGTATAGGTGAACAGCAGTATCTCAAAATTAATATGACCGGCTTGACCGATGATCAGCTATATTCAAGTACTGTAAATCATTTGAAGCAGATCAGGGATGTCTTATCGCTTGATATTCCTGACGATAATCTTATTTGTTCAGTAAATGTCGGCGAAAAACGGGAAGGCAAGAAAACTTTATTCGTTAGTTGAGGTTCAGGATATGAATTCAAACAGTGGCGGCGTTCTCGGAATTATTCCCGCCAGGGGAGGCAGCAAACGCCTGCCTCGCAAAAATCTGCTGCCGTTGGCTGGAAAACCTTTGATATCATACACTATACAAGCCGGACTGCAATCTCACTGTATAGATGAATTGATGGTTTCAACGGATGATTCTGAAATAGCGCGGGTTTCGATTGAATATGGCGCCAACGTGCCATTCATGCGGTCTTCCGCCCTGGCACAGGATGATACGAGCACCTTTGAGGTTGTTCGTAATGTGATTGATTACTATAAAAACGAGAAAAGCAGGTTGTTTGAATTTATTGTGCTATTGCAGCCTACTTCTCCTTTGCGGGATGCGGTTGAAATTGAATCCGCCATGGAGTTGCTGCACAAAAATAAAGCGGATGCTGTTGTTTCTGTCTGCGAGCCTGATCACACACCATTATGGTGCAATACACTGCCAACTAACCTGTCGATGGAGGGTTTTTTAAGGGACGACGT
This sequence comes from Geobacter psychrophilus, assembly GCF_056821595.1. Taxonomy (NCBI): domain Bacteria; kingdom Pseudomonadati; phylum Thermodesulfobacteriota; class Desulfuromonadia; order Geobacterales; family Geobacteraceae; genus Geobacter; species Geobacter psychrophilus. Next base: position 4,492,460 of record NZ_JBXDTU010000004.1, on the reverse strand, counting down.
CAAATTCAAAAGAAGACAGGAGCTGGACCGATATTATCGAGTTAACGGTGCCGTTTACATCATAAATGTTTCCTGCTTACTGGCTGAACAAACCTTTTTTATAAAAAATAACATCTTCGCTCATATCATGCCGCAGGAAAAATCAGTCGATATAGATACTGGCCTGGATCTGAAACTATGTGAACTTCTTATTCAAGAGCGTATGGATGCCACCATGGTTCTGTCTTGATGTTCAGCCTTTCTGGAGTCATGCGTATATCTTCAGCGGTATTTTCTTTACTTGCCTCTCGATGGAGAGGTGCGTACACGTTTACTTTCAACGACCTTTTTCTCTACCTCAATGAACGTTACTATAGTAAGCACCCTTTTATTGACGTCATTTCTGACCACAGCGATGATCTTCTGCTGCTGGAAATAGGTGGCCGTCGCATATTCTGGCCAACGCCGATTGCATATAACGAATTAAGCTGGCTGTTTGGAGAAGTATTTTCTCCATGGTCAGGCAATCCCTCTTCTTATAATCATCCAGCCTTTGATATCGGCAATGCCAAATGGATTGTTGACGCCGGCGCCTGTGAGGGGTTCTTTTCGCTCTTTGCACTTGAGCAAGGAGCACAGTTGGTCGTTGCGGTTGAACCTCTGGGACTGCTGTGGCCAGCTCTGCACAATACCTTTGCTGAGCATAGCGCTACCGGCCGTTTTACACTTTTCGAAGGGGCGCTTGGAATGGCGTCCGGCACTGCACACCTCAGCCTTGACCACCTGCATGCCTGCGATGCGACCGTTGTCACGACAAACACCGGACAGCTGGTCACATTGACCACGCTCGACGAGTTGGGAGAACGATACAGCCTTGAAGTGGGCGGGATAATAAAGATGGATATCGAAGGAGCGGAGATGGATGCCCTGCGCGGCGCCACGCGACTATTGCAAGAGTACAAGCCTAAACTTGCTGTTTCCGTCTACCACGGCTATGATAATGCCACCCTGTGTGCACAGATTATCCAGGCAGCAAATCCATCTTATACAATAGAATTCCGTGGAATGTACGGTTGGTTTAGTCCGCCGCGGCCATATATGATCTTTGCCTGGTGATATCGATGATTATGATCTTTGAAAAAATATTGGCAATACTAAGCGGAAGCAAGAGGTCCGGCGACGCGGTGTTTGCCCGCACCTTGATAAAGATCGGCCTGGAGGCTTTCAGAATAACGGGTAATGAACAGGGAACAAAACGCATTAAAATTCTCTACGGACCAAGTTTCAGCGTTTATCAACCCTGCCATGCCCATGACATCATATTTTCAGCGGCTCTTAAAATTCGAGGGGCTGAAATCGTTCCGATGTATTGCGACAGCGTACAGCATACTGAATGCAATTTTTTTGGCGGTGTTTGGGGTGGAGGGGCTAAATTCAAGACAATTTGTCGAAATTGTTGCACAACTTCACACGATATGTGGACAGGGGTAGGTCTTTCACCTCTGACGTTCTCAGCGCACCTCGACAGCAATCAGGTGCAGCAGATAGACAGTGTTGTCTCCGCCCTGCCGGATGACGCCTGGCTGTCATATTCCGCCTATGACCTCCCGTTCGGTCAATGGGCAAAGGATATACTGGTCAACAATTATGTTGTCGGGGACTATCGCCTGATTAAGGGCTACGAGCAACTGGGGCGCTCACACCTGCGCAACCTGCTGGTCGTACACGCTGCATATGAACGGATTTTAGATGTTGTCTGTCCTGACCGTGTCGTCGCCAATGACAGTTATTATGGAATGTGGGCCATCCTGCAGCATTTGTGCGAACGCAGGGGGATACCATTTTATTCACATTGGAGCGGCAATCGGCCAAGTGCTTGGTGCTATGCGTACAATGATGCCTCAATGAACCTGGACTATCGCCCGGCATGGCCGAACTTCTCTGCACCGGTACTGAACAACAAGCAAAAATCCACAGTTGATGGCTGGCTGGCTGGAAGACTCTCCGGCAAGGATATGATTCTCGATACGGCTTCACTTGCTGCCCATTGTACCGATGAGATAGATCTGACAAAGATCAAGGAAGGGAAACCGACAGCATTACTTGCGGCAAACGTTATCTGGGATCTGGCAGCTCTGAACAAACAGGTCGTATTTAATGACATGATCGAATGGATCGTCGAAACTATTGCCTGGTTTGGCAAACATCCGGAGTATCAGCTTATCGTCAAACCGCATCCCGCGGAACAGAACCCCTCAATTCCCGAGACTGAAGAGAGAGTGATTACAGCTCTCAAACAGCGAGGCGTGGTAATTCCCGAAAATGTCGCAATGCTTACGCCGAAATCCGCTGTGACGATCTATCAGCTTTTTCCTTTGGTGAACGTGGGCCTCATGCATACCACAACCGTCGGCTTAGAGATGTCGGCACGAGGGATTCCGGTTATTACGACAGCCCGCTCGCCGTACCGTGCTTTCGGTTTCACGTTAGACGCCGCCACCAGGGTTGATTACTTTGAAACCCTCGATCGCGTTCTGAACGGTGAGAAATTGCTGGATCGGGAAAAACAGATTGAATTGGCATACAAATTTATCCTTTTTCAACATTTCCATTACTATACAAAGATTGATATCATGGATTACAAATGGGGTGAAACGCCACGGCTCAAGGTGAAATCACTTGATGAAATTAGAGCGGGTATTAACAGGCATCTGGACTATATAGCTGACAGTGTTATGGCAGGACTTCCGATCGTATCTGATGACCGTTGGCCTGAGGAAAGTTGAGGGAACAGTGCATAACTCCCCAAAAATTCTATTTGTCACCCCGGTTCTCGGTTACCCGCCCAAAGGAGGACCTGAACTGCGGATAGAAAATTCAATAAAGGCGCTTGCACGGATTTCTAGCGTTACATTGTATTGCCGGACATCACTCGCCAAAATGGGTGGGAGTGAAGCATTTGAGTACCTTATGCAGTATGTCGATACAATCCGCTTTGCTCCGTTTTGCCGACAAACCCCCTCTATTCTTATTGCACGCATTCGCAATCTGTTATTGAGTAAATTTCTCGGTCGTAGTTCTACCATTGTGGAAAGTGGAAATGACTATCGAAATGTTGTCGAGACTGCACTTGAAGTTGGAGCAGATGTTATCTGGCTTGGTTACGGTAATATCTCTTATCCGTTGCTCAAGTATATCAAGGCACATTCCAGCATACCTGTCGTGGTTGACACGGATAGTGTCTGGTCGCGGTTTGTCCTGCGGGGAGCTCCGTATGCAAAGGATGAAATCGAGCGCCAACGGATAGAGAAGGAAGGTGAGGTTAAAAAGGAGGAAGAACGCTGGGGGACATGCCTTGCCGATGTCACGACGTCGGTGTCTGAAGTGGATGCAGAATATTATCGCGGCTTGACCGACAATCCTGGAAGTGTTCACATCTTCTCAAATGTGATAGACCTCAACTCCTATAAATGTGTCCCTTCTCCGAGAGAATTTACCACCCCCTGCATTTACCTTGCGGGGACCTTTTGGGCCGGTAGCCCAATGGAGGATTCAGCCCGTTGGTTGCTGGAGCATGTTCTGCCAACTCTAAAACGGGAAGTTCCGGAGATCCATTTTTATATTGCCGGCCGTGGTTCTGCTAAAGTTCTTGCCGACATACATGATAGTGCAGTGACAATAGCTGGAGAATTGTCCTCTGTGCTCCCCTATCTCACCAATGCCACGGTAACGGTTGTTCCGCTGCGGTTTGAATCCGGTACTCGTTTCAAGATACTCGAAGCCGGGGTCTGCGGTATTCCAGTTGTTTCAACGACACTCGGGGCCGAGGGCATCCCTGCAACAAATGGCAGGGATATTCTCATAGCCGATACTCCGGAAGATTTTTCACAAGCAATCATCAAGGTCATCCGTGATCGTCAGTTGGCCGAAAATTTGGGATTGAATCTGAAGGAGCTTGTCTCCAGAAGATTTTCAATCGATGTTTTGGCCGGTGAAGGGCAAGCTGTTCTTGATTATCTGATCACAAGGGAGTAGCGACTCAGCCCATGATAGTTTCTGAAAAATTATTCTCCGCAATAAACTTTACCCATTATCTTCTGTCGGGTGCGCAAGCCATTCATGGAGATCTTCCTTACCAAAAGGAAAGAGTTGAACGTGCCTTCATCGAACAAGGGATTACCCCGGCCCCGTATTCCATCAACGTAGATGCGTACAGGCAGTTTGTGGGAAAGGCGCGTTACAGGACCGGCGCATACGGAGATTACTTTAGCGAGAAATCGCTGGAACATTTTCTCTCATTCCAGTTTTCCGATTTGAATAAGCATTCGCTGGTCGTCGATGTCGCGAATGCAGGTTCATCTTTCCCTGGAATTATTTATGATCTGTTTAGATGCAGGGTTATCAGTAATGACCTTGCTTTCGCACCAGGGGAGTTTGTCGTGGAAAGCTGGCACACTCGTATAGGGTGTAATGCCTGCAGTCTCCCCATAAAAGATGCGTCAGTTGACCTAATAACCATTCACTGTGCTCTTGAGATGTTTGAGGGTAATGATGACATAAACTTGGTAAAAGAGGCCACCCGAGTTTTAAAATCAGGAGGTAAGGTGGTAATCATCCCTTTATATATGAATGAAATTCATCACGTGTTACGAGACCCCAAAAATACAAGAAGAAATCAGCCCGATATAGATGAAGGTTCTGTTTTGATTTATAGAAAGGACTTTTGGGGCGTTGCATTTGCTCGCTTTTACAGTGTGGATGCTTTTTGTAAGCGTATTCTTGCAAATGTAAAAGGAAATATGCTGTTTAATCTTTACAAAATTATCAATGCGGAATCTGTTGGCAGCAATGTTTATTTGTCGTGGATTGGTGTGTTTGAAAAGTTGTCCTCTGATGAACAAATAATTCCATCAGTTAAAGAGGTTTGTCAATGATGGAGCAATTAACACACAATAACAGCCTTCTTGCCGTCATAATCCGGCATGATTACAGCAAATCCGGGATACACTTTTTTACTCCGGATGATTTTTCCCAACAACTTGCCTACATGAATCACCCGACCGGCAAACTTATTCCGCCACACGTTCATAATCCTGTCCAACGAGAAGTCTTCTATACTTTGGAAGTGTTGTTTCTCAAGCGTGGAAAGTTACGGGTTGATTTTTATGATGATGACCGCAACTATCTGGAAAGCAGGATTCTTGATGCAGGTGATACAATTCTACTCGCTTCCGGTGGGCATGGTTTTGAAGTGTTGGAAGAGATTGAGATGATTGAAGTGAAACAAGGACCATATGCCGGTGAGGCCGATAAGACGAGGTTTGCAGGGATAACTGCTGCTGGTGCTGTGGTAAAGCATAATGAATGATTTCATTCCTGTTAATGAACCTCTGCTGGACGGCAATGAAAAGAAGTATCTATTGGAATGCATCGATTCCGGTTGGATTTCATCGGAAGGCCCTTTTGTGCGGCAGTTTGAGGAGCGGTTTGCCAGTCGGGTAGGGCGATTGCATGGAATTGCTGTTGCCAACGGTTCCGGAGCCCTGGATATCGCTGTGCAGGCGTTGCGGCTTGGACCAGGGGATGAGGTTATCCTGCCAACTTTTACGATTATCTCCTGTGCGGCTTCTGTTATACGTTCTGGTGCAGTGCCGGTACTGGTTGATGCTGACCCTGTTACCTGGAACATGGCTGCAACACAGGTGGCCGAGCGGATTACTCCCCGTACTAAAGCGATCATGGTGGTTCATATCTATGGTCTGCCGGTTGATATGGCCCCGATAATTGAACTGGCAAGAACACATGATCTTAAGATTATCGAAGACGCTGCTGAAATGCATGGTCAGACCTACGAAGGGAAACCGTGCGGCAGTTTTGGTGATATCAGCACATTCAGTTTTTACCCAAACAAGCATATTACGACCGGTGAAGGGGGAATGTTGGTTTGTGATGACCCCAATCTTGCAGAACGGTGTCGCAGTTTGCGAAATCTCTGCTTTCAGGGGGGGAAAAGGTTTGTTCATGAAGAGCTTGGCTGGAACTATCGCATGACAAATATGCAGGCGGCCTTGGGGCTTGCGCAGCTTGAACGATTGGACGAGTTTACAGCCCGAAAGCGGACCATGGGCTGGAAATATACGGAGCAGCTGCTGAGGATTGCAGGATTGGTGTTGATGCCGCCAAAGACTCCGTATGCTGAGAACATCTATTGGGTGTATGGTGTGGTCTTAAACGATGAGGTGCCGTTTGACGCTGAAGTGGCAATGAAGCGGCTTGGCGCCCTTGGTGTCGGTACCCGCCCCTTCTTCTGGCCAATGCACGAACAGCCCGTCTTTCACAAACTGGGCCTCTTTACAGATGAGACCTATCCCGTAGCAGAACGTCTTGCACGACGAGGATTCTACATACCCAGCGGCATGGCATTGGTAGATAAACAGATAGAGAAGGTTGTCGAGGCAATGATTAGTCTGATGAGGGATGAAGGATGATTGTTTTTGGAGCCTATTCAAAATACTACAATCTGCTCTATAAAGATAAGGACTATGCCGGCGAGGCTCGCTATATCCATGAACTCATTCAGAAGCACGCTCCCGGCGCGAAGAGCATCCTTGACTTGGGCTGCGGCACAGGCCGGCACGACTTTGAACTTGAAAAGCTTAGGTATGAGATCACTGGTGTCGACAAGTCGGATGAGATGCTGACCGCGGCTGCCACTCAACTCTCATCTCGCCCCTACGCCGCTCGTTTGAATTTTCTTCAGGGTGATATCCGCTCGGTTCAAGTCAATCGGACCTTCGATGTTGTCATCTCGCTCTTTCATGTAATGAGTTATCAAACGACAAACTCAGACCTTCAAGCGGTCTTTACAACAGCGAAAACCCATCTAAATCCTGGCGGTTTGTTTCTGTTTGATTGCTGGTATGGCCCGGCCGTTCTTACAAATCTTCCCGTTGTTCGAGTCAAACGGCTTGAGGATGAGTTTGTCGAGGTGCTGCGCATTGCCGAGCCGGTCATGCATTTCAATCAGAATGTTGTTGATGTGAATTATCAGCTGACTGTAACCGAAAAGGCGACCGGCAAAGTAGAAACCCTGCTTGAAACGCACCAAATGCGATATCTGTTTATGCCGGAGCTGGATGCATTGAGTACCTGCAACAATATGGACAAAATATTCACCTGCGAATGGGGAACGGGCCGGGAGCCTGACTGTGATACTTGGGGGATCTGCATTGGCTTGTCAAGCATGTAGCAATCAGACGGTTATGCACGATACAATTATGCAACACGAAGTCAGGAAGAAAATAGCCTTTGTCATGAACGGTTATGGTCTTGGCAATTCTCCTTCTCTGATAAATGCAGCAAAAATGTTTGCCAGCCATGGGTATGATGTTGATTTTTTCACCTGTTGTACCTTTCTAGGCAATGTACAATTCGATGATAGCTGCATAAATATTCATAACATTCCGGACCCTGACAATAGATCAGGCAACTCGGGTTTTTTTTCAAAGGTAAAAAAGGCTGTATATTACAGAATCAAGCTTTTATCGAGAAAATTGCCATGGGAAATACGATTAAATAATGAAGAAAAATCTATTTATAAATCAATTGTCTCTTTTGTTGAATCTGTTAAATCAATAATAAATACTACAAAATACAGTTGCTATATAGGAGTTGAACCACTTGGTATGATGGCTGCGTATCATCTGAGTTCACAAACTGACACTCCATTTGTTTATTATAATATGGAACTTCATATTGATTGTGATAAAAAAATCCTAAGTGATTTTGTCGTTAAGAAAATTGAGAAAAAGCTGAACAGATTCGCATCATTCACAATAACTCAGGATGCTGAGCGAGGTCGGCTGATTGCAGATGAAAACGGAATACAGGAACATTCTATACTTACTGTCCCGGTGTGTGCCGAAGGCGAACCCTTCAAGGAGAAAACGAGTTATCTGCACGACATGTTTGGGCTGGCGGCGAATACGCGCATAGTTTTGTATGCAGGTTTCATTGCTGATTGGGCCATGTGTCTTGAGATTGCGGAATCTGCACAGTTGTGGCCGGAAAATTGGGTAATGGTTTTTCACACGCATGGGTATAACAATGAGGACTATATAAACAAAATTAGAAGATTTGAGTGCAGAAATGTACGATTTTCCATGTTGCCGGTGCCATATGAAGAGCTATCGGCATTTTTGGCTTCTGCAGACATTGGCATCGCTCTTTACAGGGATTTGGGAGTAAATTTCACACTTATAAGCTCTGCATCCGGAAAATTAGCCCATTATCTTAAAAGCGGATTACCTGTCGTGGTAAATTCCTACCCCGGAATTTCCAGGCTTGTTGATAAATACTCTTGCGGAATAGGGATTGACAGCCCCGACCAGTTGTATGATGCAATATGTAAAATATTCGAAAATTATCAGCACATGCAATCTGGTGCTTATCGTTGTTATGAAGAAAATTATAGATTCTCTCGCCATTTTACCAAGGTAATTGACAGAATTGACCAATTATGAAGGACTATTAAATGTCTTTTCAGTGCTGTCGAATATGTGGCGGTAATATCAACTTTGAAAATAAGATTTATGACGACAGGTATGGTTACCAAGGTTGTTTTGATCTTTTCAAATGTCGTTGTTGTGGGCATAGATTCCTTAATATTGAGTTTTCAAAAGATCAGCTCGTCAGGCAATACACCGACTACTATCCGCGCTCGACGCGTGATGTGTCGAGCTACAGGCCGCTTCAAGGTGCTCATGGTTTTATTGCATGGCTTAATGGTGCTTACCGCTCTGCATACCTCTGGGTTCCCCATAACGTTCGAATTCTCGACATCGGTTGCGGTTTCGGCGAATCGCTCGGCTATCACAAGTCCCGTGGATGTGATGTGTACGGTGTTGAAGCAGATGAAAATATCCGGCGGGTAGCCGATAAATATAACTTCAACGTACACGTCGGATTGTTTGATTCGGACCGCTACGAGCAAAATTTCTTCGATTATGTGACACTTGATCAGGTTGTCGAACATGTCACTGACCCACTGGCAGTACTGCGGGGCGTTGCCCGGGTTCTGAAGCCGGGAGGGATGGTTGTCCTGAGCACGCCCAATCCGAACGGTTGGGGGGCAAAGCTGTTCGGCCGCCGCTGGATCAATTGGCACGCACCTTACCATCTGCAGCACTTTTCCCCGTCATCAATGCGGATTGCAGCGGAAAAGTCTGGGTTGCTCATTGAGAGTGTTAGAACTATGACATGTTCTGAATGGCTCCACTACCAATGGATTCATGTGCTGACTTTTCCGAAATTGGGTGAACCGTCTCCGTTCTGGTCGCCTAATGCTGTACGGGCAACGTGTGATAAGCTGGTTATTGGGATTCTGTCACAGATGCACCGCACCAGGTTCAACCATATTGTGACGCGACTGTTCGATGCGCTTTGTGTTGGAGATAACCACATCTTCTTCCTGAGGAAGCCGTGAGTGAGAAGATTTACATACTGCTTCCTGTCCACAACCGCTGTGAAGTTACCCGACGGTTTATTGAATGCCTCAAAGTGCAAACATTTCGAAATTTCCATCTTGTTCTCATCGACGACGGTTCCAGCGATGGTACGGCAGAGATGGTGAGTGAGCACATAAGTAGTTTGAGTGTGATCAGAGGTAAGGGAAATTGGTGGTGGGCAGGGTCGTTACAGCAAGGATTCCATTGGCTGAAGAAACAGGACAGTTCCGCCACCGATCTTGTTCTGATAATCAATGATGATACCGAGTTTGAAGCAGACTTTCTTGAACAGGGGATAAAGTATCTTAGGCAGCGATCCCGGACTCTTTTACTGGCATGGAGTTACAGTCGCCGGACTGAAAGTTTGATGGATTCGGGGGTGCATGTAGACTGGCGCAACCTGTCTTATGAACAGGCGGGAACTCCTGCCCGAATCAACTGCCTTTCGACTAGAGGACTCTTTTTGCGAATCTCGGATTTTCTTGAAATTGGCGGATTCCATCCAAGACTTCTGCCTCACTATGGCTCGGACTATGAATTCACCATTCGTGCACATCGTAAGGGGATGACCCTGCTGACGGCCCCGACAGTAAGATTACGACTTGATGCAGAGACAACCGGTTTTCATGAGATGTCTTCGGATTCTTTTATTGGGAGACTGCGTAAGATATTTTCAAAGCGGTCCCCATTGAACCCCTTGTTCGGTACGATGTACATTATACTAAGCTCTCCCTGGCCCTGGAAACCGTACAATATCGCAAGGGTTTGGCTGGTGGCGGTACATGCACTTTTCTCCTCATCGTTGCATAGGGGGGCCGGAAAATAACGGCGAAAGCCTGGCTGAGAAAGCGTAATGCATGAAACTCCTTAAAATTTCAAAACTCCCCCCTGAGTATGTAACAGCATTATATGCTGCTAAGTCAGACCTGGCTGCGAAGTCGTATGCGGAACAAAAAGCGGCACTTGATTTTGATGCCTGCGGTTGGGCCGATCACTGGTCGCACTCCCTTACTCATATTGGCTATGAAGTTATGGAAATAGCCATCAATATCGAACCGATGCAGAGGGCATGGGCCAAGGAACACTCGATATCGCAGTGGCAAACGCTCAATTTCGCGCAGATCGCCCTGATTCAGGCACGTAGTTTTCAACCAGATATTCTCTGGTTTAACGATTATGATGAAAAACTTCTGGCGGAGATCAAGGCCGATATCTCCAGCCTCAGGCTGGTGCTTGGGTGGGTTGGAAGTGCCATACCGCCTTCATGCCATTGGAAACAGATAGATCTTGTGCTTTCATGCGCCCAGGAGTCCGTTGATCGTTTGCGGAAACAGGGATGTCGAGCCGAGCAGTTGCACCACGGATTTGATCCGCGAATCATTTACCGACTCGAGCAGCGCCAGAAACGATTTGATTTTACGTTCATCGGCCAGCTATTTAGACACAGTCAATTTCATTTGTTGCGCGAACAGCTATTGCTGGAACTGGCAGGAGCAACAAACGTAACTATTTTTTCATCTAGCGCTCGACTGGGATATATAGCCGATGTCCGATCTGCGGTTTTTGCCGTCATTCATCGGGTTTTAGCAGCTCTCAAACTTTTAGGAGTAGATGAGCGGTTCCTGACATCGCTGCCTCGCATCGGCATGCTGGCCAGTTCCAGCCCCCCTTCTCTTTTTGCTGTCCATCCTGGGTTACGTAGATATCTGCAAAACGATGTCTATGGACTGGCTATGTACCAAGTGCTGAGCGACTCCTGCGTATCGCTCAACATACATGCGGATTCATCCCCCTTATTTGCATCCAATATGCGTCTTTTCGAGGCAACCGGCGTCGGTACCTGTTTGATGACCGACTGGCGGGACAATCTTAGTGATCTTTTTGTGCCGGAAGTCGAAGTGGTAACCTACAGAAACTTGGATGAATGCGTAGAAAAAACACGCTGGCTACTGGACCACCCGGCTGAACGTGAGGAAATCGCGAAAGCAGGGCAGCAACGAGTATTGAAGGACCATACATTTGCAAATCGTGCGATAATACTTAATGATATTATCCACAGGGCCATTAATTCATTTAGTTAACACGAGGCATCGGGATTTATGAACATTCTACATATTAATAGTTATGATATTGGAGGTGCTGCAAAAGCAGCTTTCAGGCTTCACAATAACATGCTTGAAGCCGGGTTGAATTCAGAGATGTTAGTTCTGGCAAAAATTAACAAGCAAACAAAAGCATTTTCTTATTGCAAAAACTTCTTTCTTCTTCAAATACGCCAAAAAATAAGGAGTATAATAAATTCACATCAAATTAATAATTCTGATCCTGACTACCTGTTTAAACCCTCCAATCAGGTTGACGTGACTAACGCTGAAGACCTTTACAAAAAATTACCATTCAAACCTGATATCATAGTAGCGCACTGGATATCTGATTTTATTTCCGCAAAAACGCTCTTTGAACTTGGCCGAATATGTAATGCCCCGTTGATCTGGTACCTGCTGGACATGGCCCCACTTACCGGCGGATGCCACTATGCTTGGGACTGCAAGGGTTATACTGAAGAATGTGGTAATTGTCCCGCGTTGTATTCGAAAAACCCACGTGACGATTCATATATTCAGCTTCAAAATAAGATTCAGAGCATAAAGGATAGCAAGTTAACCATTGTAGCTTGTACATCCTGGCTCACTGAACAGGCAAAAAACGCTACCGTTTTCCGAGGTAAAAGAATAGAGCAAATTATGCTGGGCATTGATTCTACCGTTTTTAAACAGGAGGGTAAAAGCGCCGCTCGCGCATCGCTGGATTTACCACCTGATATAAAAATACTCCATTTCGGTGCGCTCTACTTCTGGGACAGGCGAAAAGGCATTAAATATCTGATTGAAGCTCTTAAAATCCTAAAAGAAAGCTATAATGTCGCTCACGACGATATTGTGGTTACAATGGCTGGACATTCTTCTGAAGTTGAGCCGGAGATACGTAAGCTTTTTAACTGCAAGCCCCTCGGTTTTCTTGGTTCTGATGTACAGACTGCAGCTGCATTTCAGGCGGCAGACCTGTTTGTCTGTCCTTCTGTTGAGGATTCAGGTCCGATGATGATTAATGAATCGATACTGTGTGGCACGCCAGTTGTATCTTTTGACATGGGCGTAGCCCGCGACCTTGTGCATACAGGAATAACAGGATATCGTGCGGAACTGAAAAACAGCTCTGATCTGGCGAAGGGTATCTACTATATTCTGAATCTCGAGGTGGACAAGGCTGAAAAAATGTCAGAAGAGTGCCGGAATCTGGGTTTGCTGCTGTGCCATCCAATAGTTCAGGCTGATTCTTTTAGGACGCTATTTGATTCGCTTCTTAAGGTATCCCCGTGATTAAAAAATACATTCAATCATTACTGGGCTGTGTTGGATTGGAAATCAGAAAGGTTGATGAACTCGCATTTCTGGGATATGACCTGGAAAACGAAGCAGTTGAACTTATACGCAAAGTGCGACCATATACGATGCTTCCGAAACAAAGACTGTTATCACTCTATCAACAGGTGGTTTTTTGTGAACAACAAAAAATACCGGGTTGCTTTGTTGAGTGCGGCGTATGGAAAGGTGGGGCAGTAGCCCTGATGGCACTTGCCAATATGACACATGGTGAGACTCCAAGGGTTTTCCACCTGTTTGACGCTTTCCAGGAAATTTGTGAGCCGGATGCCTCTGTTGACGGTGAAAGAGCAATAAGCGAAGTGAAAAAATGGGCAAACGGCGGTTCGAGCGGAAAACTGGAACCGGTAAAGGGTTTTTATGATTCATTTGGTGGGCCGGGATCATTAGAGGGAAACAGGGATCTTTTGGAAATGCTAGTCGGATATAATCCCCATTTATTGCATTATCACAAAGGCTGGTTTCAGGATACCCTGCCGAGAGACTCTAACGACATTGGTGATATAGCTATATTAAGACTTGATGGCGACTGGTATGCGTCAACAAAGATCTGTCTGGAATATTTGTATGACAAGGTGGTGCCAGGAGGATTTGTAATAATCGACGACTACGGAGCATATGATGGATGCAGAAAAGCGGTGGATGAGTTCATGCTGAAACAAGGAATTTCCTCTTTTTTTAATCATATAGATAGTGAAGCTAGATACTGGATAAAAAACTGATCAACCTGGGCAAGGGCATTCTCAACATGAGCTCTGAGTTGGCACTTGTTTTTATTGGGATATTGAATCATCGGCACTAACGTCAAAAGCATAACACCAAATACATTGCCAGGATACGAAATGAGCCTAACACCTCGCCAACAACTTGCTAACATACTTCGTAAATTTCATCTGTTACAACTGGCAGACTTTTTCTGGTTCATTCGGGACTACTTGATGAACCACAAATCAAATGTTCAATTTTTCAAGGAGCATCCCAACGAGAAAATACCTCCTCCAATGATGCTGTACGATATTCAGGGTAATTGTGACTACTCTGGTTTTTACTCTAGTGGTCGGGGACATGCGCACGAGATTTCCCGAATTATAACTTCGGAACGCCCTGATCAAACACTTAAAATATTAGAGTGGGGATGTGGCCCGGCACGTGTTCTGCGGCATATGGCATCTCGCGATAACAGTGATTGGGAACTTTGGGGATCTGACTACAACAAAAAAACAATATACTGGTGTCAGCAGCGGTTTTTGGACACACATTTTTTGCACAATGATCTTGAACCTCCCTTGCCTGCAGAAAATGAATTCTTTGATGTGATTTACTGCATTTCAGTTTTTACACATCTTTCACAACAACGTCATTATCAGTGGGTTGCAGAAATTATCAGATTGCTAAAACCAGGGGGGCTTTTTATCGGAACTTTCCATGGAGAACACTATAGAGATGATTTGACAGATGAGGAACAGTGTCGATTTGACTCAGGAGAACTGGTTATTCGGGATAAGATCATAGAAGGTAAAAAGAACTTTGGTGCTTATCATTGCGACAGCTTCGTACGTCGGCTGCTTTCCCCTTTCAATGTCGTCAAGAAGTTGGATTGTGCCTCAGGTTTTCGTCAAACAGCATGGTTTGCCATTAAAGATAACAATTATTGATGGAGTGCAGATTGGACCGATATACTGAAGAAGTAAAAGATTGGCTGAATAAACGTTTCAGTTCAACTGACGATAAAGGGATTTATATTGCCCATCAACCAATTTACGGGTTCAGGAAAAATCCAAGTGAACCTGGACATATATGCAGGTACATTATTACATACAGGTTACTTGAATCATTGAGTCGTCTTTATTTCAAATCGTTACTTGATGTGGGTGGTGCTGAAGGTTACAAGGCATATCTTGCACAGAAATTTCTCGGCGTTTCGGTACAATCAACAGATTTGTCTGAGGAAGCGTGTAAACGCGCTTCCGAGATTTTTGGCATAGAATCTTGTCAATCAGATATACATAACTTGAAATTTGAAAATGGCAAGTTCGATGTTGTTATGTGTAGCGAGACCTTAGAACATGTTACCGATTGGAAGCATGCCGCTTCAGAATTATTGCGAGTTGCAAGAAAAGCAGTTGTTATCACAATTCCACAAGATAGTAATAAATTGATTGAGCGGAATAAGGAAACTAAAGAAATACATGCACACATCCATCATTTTGATTCAGACAGTTTTGATTATCTTAAATCAGAAGGGCACTCTGTCTTTGTACAAAAAATATCAAATAGTTTACTTGTAGTTCCTGCTTGTCTGATAGATGCCCAGACACGCGTACATAACGAAAATTGGCGGCATCCAAGGATAGTTACGCAAATTTATAATAAGTTGATTGTGTTAACAAAAATAGTATTCGGAGAAAGAACAGCTGAATTCATAATTTGGTTAGATCGTTATTTCTGTATGATATTTCAATCGCATCAGACTAATATTTTCGTGATATTGAAAAATAAAGATTGTCATAAAGAAAAAATGGATTCAAATAAAGTATCTATTAAGGGAATTGTTAAATTTTCTGTACCCCACCATTATCTTTAATACAATTATTTGGAGAAAAGTCGGTGACTAAAATATTCTCATTGAAGTCAATCGACAAGATCGTGGGCCGGTGTCTATGCAGCTTGTTTCCTCGGCCCCGAGTTGGTAAGAATGACAATGTTTTAAGAATTATTTTTATCCGTCCCGGAGGTATCGGCGATGCGGTGTTGCTTACCCCGGCGATCAATTCCCTGAAAAAGGTCTATCCCGATTGTCATATCACTATCCTGGCCGAAAAGCGTAATATCGGTGTATTCTCACTACTTCCCAGCGTGGACGTGGCGCTATGCTATGATCATCCCCGCGGATTTTACCAGGCTCTACAGGGTCTATATGATGTCGTGATTGACACGGAACAGTGGTACCGTCTCTCGGCTGTGGTCGCTCGAATGGTACAGGCTCCGATGAAGATTGGATTTGACACAAATGAACGACGACGGATGTTCACGCATGTCATACAATATGATCAAGGTGCCTATGAACCTGATAATTTCTTGGCTTTGCTGAAACCTCTGGGAATTGATTGCCAGCAGCAGGTCGGAGCTGTCGCACTGTCGTTGCCGCATCAGTCCATCTCCAGAGCAAGTCAATTGCTTCAACCGCTCAATTCTGATTCATTTGTTGTTATTTTTCCCGGAGCATCAATTCCGGAAAAACGTTGGGGGGCTGAGCGCTTCAGCCTGGTATCAAAGCAGTTGGCCGAATTAGGTATTAATGTTGTTGTAGTGGGAGGTCGCGAGGACCGCGTTGATGGTGATCTGATTGTTGGGAGTGGGGGGATAAGCCTTGCCTGTATGACTACACTGCCTGAAACCGCTGCGGTGATAGCCCGTTCCAGTCTGGTGCTCAGTGGTGATTCGGGAGTGCTGCATCTTGCTGTTGGGCTGAATATTCCTACGGTATCGTTATTCGGGCCAAGCAGTGTGTCAAAATGGGCACCACAGGGTGATCGCCATATTGTGATAAACAGGGACCTGTCCTGCTCCCCCTGTACGACTTTCGGCACGACACCCCCCTGTCCGATTAACGCCCGCTGCATGCAGGAAATCTCCGTTGATGAAGTGGTCAATGCCGCTACCATGCTGTTGACTAGTCTGGGTGCTATGCCGTCCAGCTGTTGCAAGCGGGATTGGATTGAAACAGCCAAATAGTCCGGAATCGGACATCTCATGGATTTTTTGCATAAAAGGGTAACAAAATATAGATGCGTAAATTGATACTGATTCCTTTGATACTGCTTGGCTTGACAGGCTGCACTGCAAGAGACTGGCGCACGGCCAGTCGCGAGTCTGCCGGAATAGCGCCCGACCCGGCCGTCAAGCGGGAGGCGGTGCTGCAGGTGTACGGTGCCTCTGCCTGGGTGTGGCGCGGCTGGTTCGCCGTACATACCTGGGTTGCCGCCAAACCGACGGGCGAAACCGCCTATACGGTTTACGAAGTCATCGGCTGGCGGCAGCGGCGCGGCCTGCCGGTTGTCCGGATAGAAAAGGACCTGCCTGACCGTTACTGGTTCGGGGAGCGCCCGAGATTGCTCAAGGAATTCCGGGGAGACGGGGTGGACAGACTGATCGCTGCCGTTGACAAGGCAGCCAAGAGCTACCCCTGGCCGGACACCTACAAGGCCTTTCCGGGACCGAACAGCAATACCTTCACCGTTTGGATCGCCACACAGGTGCCTGAGCTTGGCCTGGAGCTCCCCCTTTCAGCCATTGGCAGCGGCTATGTCCATTCAGCAGCCCGATAATCAAAAAAAACAGCAGGATCTATGCTCATAATTGTTGAATCCCCCACCAAGGCGAAAAAAATACAGTCAATCCTCAAGGTGAAAGTCATGTCCACGGTGGGGCATTTCAAAGACCTGCCCGACGCCCAAATCGGCGTAGATCTGGCTACTTATGAGCCAACCTTCGTCTATCACGAGAAGAAAGCCAACCTGCCCAAAGAGCTGCGGGCAGCGGCACAGGGCGAGACCGTCATGCTGGCCGGTGACCCGGATCGGGAAGGCTATGCCATCAGCTGCCATATCTACGAAGAGGTCAAATCCGTCGCCAAGGAATGCCTGCGGATGGAGATCTTTGAGGTTACCGAGAAGGGCTTGAAGGAATCACTGGCCAAGGCGGTACCGTTCGAGCAGACCAACACCGGTCTCTACAACGCCTTCCTGGGACGCAGGATCGGCGACCGCCTGGTGGGCTATATTCTTTCCCCGATCGCCAGCAAGAGCCTGCGCAGCAGCTACAGTGTCGGGCGGGTCCAATCCCCGGCGGTGCGCCTGGTGGTCGACCGTGAACGGGAGATCCGCGCCTTTTCCTCTGCCAAGTACTGGATGCTGGATATCCAGCTGGACAAAGACGGTGCGAGCTTCCTGGCCCGTCATGTCAATGGCAAGTTTGCCCAGCAGTCGGACGCCCAGGCTATTGTTGATGCCATCCACGCGCAGACCCATGCCCGGGCGGAAAAGGTCGAAAAGAAAGAGGTCAGGCAGTCACCCAAACCGCCCTTCACAACCGTCGATCTGCAGGCTGCCGCCGCCCGGCTGAAATTCACCCCGGAACAGACCATGAAGCTGGCCCAGGGGCTGTTTGACCATGGCGTCACCACCTATCACCGTACTGACTCCGTCCGTATGGGTGAGGCCTTTATCGCCGAGATCCGTGAGTTCCTCGGCAAGACTCTCGGCAGCTCCTATCTGCCGGCACAACCGAATCAGCACAAGTCGAAGAACTCCCAGGCCGAGGCCCACGAAGGCATCCGCCCCACCCATATGCATTCGCTGGCAGACATTCCTGCCATCATCAGGAAAGAAGGGCTGACCCCCGACCATGCCAGGCTCTACGAGATGATTTTCAAGCGGGCAATCGCCAGCCAGATGGCGGCGGCCCGCTATGACTCCACGGTCATGATCTTTGAGGTGGCCGGAGAGCGCTTCAAGGCCGCCGGCCGCATACTGATCTTTGACGGTTTTCTCAAGGTCTACGCTGAGGTGGACGAGGAAAAGGACAAGAAGGGTGATGAGGATAAGGACAAGCTGCAGCTGCTGCCACCGGTAGAGGTTGGCGAGCTGGTGCCGAAGCTGGGGGAGACCCTGGAAGAGAAAAAGAGCAAGCCGCCGGGACGGTTCACCCTGGGCTCCCTGGTAAAGGAACTGGAACGGCTCGACATCGGACGCCCGTCCACCTACGCCTCCATCACCAAGAACATTGTCGACCGGGGCTACGTCAAGGAAGAGATGGGCAGGGTGGTTCCCCAGTCCCCCGGGGAAACGCTGATCGATTTTCTGCGGGATAAACACCCCTGGGTGATCGATTATGAGCTGACCAGCAAGATGGAAAACTTCCTGGACCTGGTGGTGGAGAACAAGGAAACCTGGCAGCGCTTCTGCAAGGGTGTGCACAACAAGATGGGCTTCTCCATCCCGGCGGCGCGTGCTGCCGGTGGTGGGCCCAGTGAAGGACAGCTCAAGTACGCAGCCGACCTGGCCCGAAAAAACGGTCTGGTTATCCCCGAAGAGACCTTGAAGAGCGGCAAGGCGCTTTCCCTCTGGATTCAGGATCTTGTCGCTCCCAAGGTCCCGGCCCCGGATGCACCCAAGGCCGCTGCAACGGTTGCCGGGGCGCCGGTCAAAAAGAAATCCAAACCTGCCTAGTTCAGATTATCGTTTGAACAGGCTGTAGCCTCTGAATATCCGCACATTTGTATAAACCGTCACCCCCCCACCATACATACCCTTCATATATTGAGGTTCCACCACATGCCGTGGCGGAATACATCGATTCAGACATCTCCTGCTGTATATTCCTTACGTCTAACGCGCTGTAATTAATAAGGTAAAAGCAGCTTGCTGATAGCGTGGCTGTTATTGGCCGGTGATTTGCTATAAAAGCCTGTAAACATGAAGACCGGCGTGGTGGTCGTCTTCATGGGTCAGCGGCAAAGAGGCATGTCATTTATTGAAATTAACCACTCACGTGTAACCAAAGGAGATCAACATGAAACTCAGAAGTCACTCACTAGCCTTGTTTGCCATGCTTCTATTCGGAACTGTCAGCGTCATGGGCGGCTGCGCCACCACCGGCATGGATCGATCCGTCAAGGCCTCCAATTCAATCAAGGACGTAGACAGTGAGATCAGGAAAATGAATGTCCAGATAGATGTAACGGCAGTATCTCTTGATACCCTGGTTGCGGCAGATAAGGGTGACCTGAAAAAACGCTTCGACAGCTATACGGACAATGTAGAAAAGCTTGATAAAGAGGGCAAAAAAGTGCTCAAACGCCTGGATGAAATGAAGCTGCGCAATAATCAATACTTTAGCGAGTGGGAAAAAGAGGGTGACTCCTTTACAAATTCAGAGATTCGCGAGCTCAGTGAACAGCGCCGCAGCAAACTGGCAGAAACCTATGCACGCGTACCTGCTGCCGGATCAGGGATCAAGGGCTCGTATCACGCCTACCTGACCGACCTGAAGGAAATCCAGAAATACCTGTCCAATGACCTGACTCCTAAAGGGGTTCAGGCAGTAACACCCGTTGCCAACCGGTCTGTTCAGGACCTGAATTCATTGAAGGCGTCGCTTACCCCGGTAGTTGCCGCTCTGGATGAGATCAAGGCTGAGATGTACAGCGGTAAGAAATAGGAAGTCTGAATCTACGCAGCTGAATATAAAAAGGAGAAATTATTATGGTGAAAATTAGTCGCTTGTTGCAGGTAGCTGTCTGTATCGGGATGCTGGCCTCTTTCATGGGATGCGCAGCCACACAAAAACACGAAAGCACCGGTCAATATGTCGATGACTCCGTCATCACCACCAAGGTAAAGGCCGCCATCTTTAAAGAAGAGAATCTGAAAACCTTGCAGATCAATGTCACGACGAAGAAAGCGGTAGTGCACTTGGAAGGAACCGTTGATTCGGCGCAGAATATTGCAAAGGCCGCAGAGGTTGCACGACGGGTAACTGGCGTTGCATTGGTGGAAAACGCCCTGGTTGTAAAAAAATAGCGGTGCAGCCTGGTTTAAATCAAAGACCCGCTCCGGCGGGTTAGTTAACACTTCTGATTGTTACCGGAGTGCTGCAAGAACAGTGGCTAATGCTACTGATATTAAGAACTTTTTAGAGGAGGTTTTATGTTGTGGACAATCTGCGTGATCCTGATAGTGCTGTGGTTGTTGGGTATGGTTACCGCATACACCATGGGCGGTCTGATCCATATACTGCTAGTTATTGCTATAATAGTTGTGCTGGTTCGTGTTATTCAAGGACGAAGAGTTCTTTAATCAACTACAACCGCATAGAGCAGTTCCGTTAAGAAATCTGGGCGCACGACGATGCGCCCTTTTTCGCGTCCAGATAAAATTGTCAAGAAATGAGTAGCTATGGGGGTCGTCACAGACATGATTAGTACCGCAACTGCTGAACTTCGCATCCTGGCGGAAGAGAGTCTGCATAAACTCGAGTCAAACGAAGGGTACCCTCGCAACGCCGATGAGACGCAGCGACTACTGCACGAACTGCAGGTACACCGGATCGAGTTGGAGATGCAGAATGCGGAGCTTCGGCAGGCCAGGAATGAAGTGGAAAAAACCCTGGGAAAGTACACCGACCTCTACGATTTCGCCCCGGTCAGCTACTTTACCCTCGACCGCAACGGGGACATCACAGCAGCAAACCTTTGCGGCGCCCGACTGCTGGGGGGCGAACGCTCCCGATTAATAGGGAAGAGTTTCGGGTTGCTGGTCATGGAAGAATATCGTCCCGCCTTTTCTGCCTTTCTTGACACGGTCTATACTAGCCTGGGCAAGGTGGTCTGCGAAGTAGCGCTCCTTACAGTGGGCGAGTACCCGCTGTATGTTCAGGTGGAAGCCATGGACAATGCTACAGGGCAGGAGTGCCGCCTGGCCCTGATCGACATCAGTGAGCGCAAGAAAGCCGCAGATGATCTGCGCAGTTATGCTCGTCGTCTGGTCGAGATGGAAGAGGGACTCAGAAAAAAGATAGCCTCGGAGCTTCATGACGAGATCGGCCGGGATCTGACCGTACTCGGCATGAATCAGGCATTTGTCAGTCAAAACATGATAAACGTTGCGCCGCTGAATCTCATTGCGCGGCTCACGGATTCGTCCCGCCTGATCGAAGGCATAAGCCGCACTGTCAGGGGGATCATGGTCATGCTTCGGCCTCCGGTATTGGATGACTATGGCCTGTTAGCCGCTCTGCGCTGGCATGCTGAACTTTTTACAAAGCGCACCGGCATAGCGGTCATTATTCAGGCTGATGAGCCCCTGCCCAGCCTGATGGTCGAGATAGAAATGGCCCTGTTCCGCATCGCCCAGGAGGCGCTGATGAATGCCTCAAAACATGCGGCTGCTGCGTCGGTGACGATCACGGTCAGCAGCGACAACGGCCTGCTCTATTTCGTGGTTTGCGATCATGGCAAAGGTTTCACTCCCGCATCATACAAACACACTCAGACCGTTTCCGGCTGGGGCATGAACAGTATGCGTGAACGGGCAGAATTGATCGGCGGAAATTTTCAGGTGGATTCTGTACCGGGAAAAGGCACCACAATATCTGTCGAAGTACCACTGGAGGACGTTTAGATGATTATCCGTATCCTGATTGCCGATGACCATGCCGTCGTACGGGATGGCCTCAAGATGATACTCGAGTCGCACAGTGATCTGTCGGTTGTCGGTGAATCACGCAATGGCCACGACGCACAGGCACAAGCCGAGGCGCTGAGACCAGATGTCATCATCATGGACATTGCCATGCCCGAATTGAACGGGATAGAGGCAACGCGCATGATCTGCGAGAGTTTGCCGCGGGTCCGGGTCATCATACTCTCCATGCATCAGACCAATGAACATGTCTTTCGGGCACTGCAGGCCGGAGCCCGGGCCTACCTGCTCAAGGAGTCGGCCGGCTTCAGTGTTGTCGCTGCGGTTCGCGCTGTCATGAGAGGACAACACTACTTTGGTGAAGGGGTTGAGGCACCAATCAAGCTGAAATCCGTTTACAATGTTCTCACCCAAAGCCCCCTCGACAGTCTCAGCCGCCGTGAACGCGAGACCCTGCAGTTAGTGGCAGAAGGCAATTCAAATACAACTATTGCTGAGTTATTAAATATCTCTCCCAAAAGCGTTGAAACCTACCGCAGCAGACTGATGCTGAAACTTGGCGTCTGCAACGTTGCCGACCTGGTTAAATTTGCACTCCAGCATGGTGTCACCTCCCTCCAATAAATATTTGTTCCTGTAATGTTTACCTGACAGACAGATCATCAATGAAACATCATACTGTAAAATCCCGTAGAGTAATCATACGTATCCTGTTTCGTTGAATCTGGTCGGGGGACAATATAGCGATGAAAATCCGGACCCGTCTCCATATCCTGACCGCGGCTGCGGCTGCCCTGGTTGTTATTATGGCGCTCCTGTTCTACTGGTCGCAACAGAGGCTTGCGACAGCCAACAAAGCCAAAAACCTGGCGGACGAGATCGTCAGCAGCGTCTTCGAACGCAATACGTTGAGAAACGACTATCTCAATAACGACAACCAGCGGGCCAAGCAGCAATGGTTTTCGAAACAGAACCAGCTTAGCGACCTTTTGAAGATCGCGCCTTCCCAGTTAGAGTCCATCAGCGACAGAATAATCATTGATGACATACAGAAAAGCCTTGATGCAAGTTCAGCAGTTTTTCGGCAGATCCTGGACAACCGGGAGACCACCAGAGATTCAGCTGGTCATCATCCCCAGGCGAATGAGACTGAAATCAGACTGGTAGCACAGCTGCTGCTGAAATTCCTGGATACCATCGCCGATGCACGCAGGCTGCAGGAGACCAGCACCCTGCTGATTGTGTCCACCCAAAGGACTGCCGCGCGGGTCTCGCTCTCGATTATCGTCTCCGTTTCGCTGTTTGTGATCGCTGTTGCCTGGTCCCTAAGCCGCATTATCAGCAAAGGCTTAGAGAATCTGCAGCAGGGCGCCGCCGCTATCGGCTCGGGAGATCTTCATTATACGATCCCGCTCGAAGGTAGCAACGAGTTCGCCACAGTGGCGGTGGCCTTCAACACAATGACCGGCAAGCTCGCAGAATCCCATGCAGCTCTGGAACGGGATGTTGTCGCACGAAAGCTGGCCGCCGATGAGATTGAGGGGCTGAACCAGGAACTGAACCAGACCGTCTCACAGCTCCAGGGCGCCAACCAGGAGCTGGAGGCCTTTGCCTACTCGGTTTCCCATGACCTGCGGGCGCCGCTGCGGGCCATGAGCGGTTTCAGTGAGGCCCTGGTAGAGGATTATGGCGACACGCTGGCAGTTGAGGCGCGCGGCTACCTCGACGAGATTGTTATCGGCAGTCGGCATATGGGGCAATTGATAGACGGACTGCTGACACTTTCGCGCAGTACTCGCGGAGAATTACATCACGACCGGGTGGACATCTCCGCCATGACGGATCGCATTCTCTGTCAACTGGAGCGTCTGGATCCGCAGCGCCGGGTGGAATGGCTGATCGAGCCCGGCTTGATTGTTGGAGGGGATGAGCGAATGATCGAGGTGGTTATGAGGAACCTGCTCGACAATGCCTGGAAGTACACCGACCGTACGGCAAAGCCGCTGATACGTATATATGCCGTACAGCAGTGGAACCATCAGTTTCTGTGTGTTGCCGATAACGGCGCCGGTTTCGACATGGCCCACTCCGAGAAACTCTTTCTGCCGTTCCAGCGCCTGCACCGGCAAGAGGAGTTCCCCGGCATCGGTATCGGACTGGCCACGGCCGAGCGCATCGTGCACCGCCATGGCGGCACAATCTTCGCAACCGGTGCGCCACTTCAGGGGGCGACATTCAGTTTTTCCCTGCCGTACGGAGAAGAACTGTATCGGGAAGAACCATGAACATCGACAAGTCCATACTGCTGGTGGAAGATAACGCCCAGGATGAAAAACTGATCCTGCGCGCCCTGCGCAAGGTCAATCTGGCCAATCGGGTGGATGTGGCACGCGACGGGCAACAGGCCCTCGATTACCTGTTTCGTGAGGGTGAATTCGCTGGCCGCGAAGGGAATGACAGTCCCACCATTGTCCTGCTTGACATTGGCCTGCCGCGAGTCAGTGGTCTGGAAGTCCTCAATAGGCTGCGCAACGACCCGAGGACCCGTTTGCAGCCGGTGGTGATCCTGACCTCCTCCGATGAGGAACGCGACCGTCTGGCAAGCTATGAGGACGGCGCCAACAGTTTCGTCTGCAAACCGCTCGACTTTAGCGAATTCGCCGAAACGGTGGCGCGACTCGGTATCTACTGGCTGGCGGTCAATAAGCCGCCTCAGGAGTGAATACAATATGTCTGAACCGCTGAAAATCCTGATTATTGAGGACAGCCATGCCGACTTCCTGTTGGTCGAGCGCCATCTCAAACAGAATGATCTGTCAGCCCGCTGCAGCCGTGTGGATACTCCTGACAGTCTGGAAGCGGCTATTGACAGAGGAGGCTGGGATCTGGTGCTGTCTGACTACCATGTCCCCCAGATCAATTTCCAGGAAAGCCTGATTCTGTTGCAGGCAAGGCTTCCCGGTCTGCCGGTGATCATGGTTACGGGTACTGTGGGCGAAGAAAGGGCGGTGGAACTACTCAAGCTGGGTGTCTGTGACTTCGTACTCAAGGGAAATCTGGCCCGTCTGGTGCCGGCCATAAAGCGCAGCCTCAGGGATTGTTCGGATCGCACGGAAAAACGTGCGGCTGAGGAGGAATTGCGCGAATGCAACGAACGCTTCCGCATGATTTACGAACACAGTATCGATGCTATTTTGCTGACCAGTACGGACGGTTCTGTGCTTGCGGCAAATCCGGAGGCCTGTCGCGTATTCGGGATGAGCGAGACGGAGATCTGCCGGGTCGGGCGCTCCGGTCTCGTGGATGCTGAAGATGCAAAATTTATCATCCTGCTGGAAGAGCGTAAGCGGACCGGGCGGTTTCGTGGTGTAATTTCCATGAAGCGGGGAGATGGCAGCACGTTCCCCGCGGAAGTTTCATCGGCAGTATTTTCTGAATGTGATGGTATCCAGAAAACGAGCATGATCATTCGTGACATCACGGAACGGAAGAGGCTGGAGGAGCAGATCCGCCAGTCTCAGAAGATGGAAGCGGTCGGTCAGCTGGCCGGAGGCGTGGCCCATGACTTCAATAACATCCTGCAGGCGATTTTCGGCTATTCTCATCTTATTCTGGACATAGTGAAGGAAAACGAACCCATACATAAATATGCCAATGAGATTGTAAAGGCATCCAAAAGAGCTGCGGATCTTACCAAGGGGCTTTTGGCGTTCAGCAGGAAGCAGCCCGTATCTCTGGCTGCTATCAATATCAACTCGATTATACAGGGAAATGAGACCTTTCTCCGCAGACTGATCAGGGAAGATATCGAGCTAAAGATAACCTGCACGGAGCAGCCGCTTATTGTGCTGGCCGATCAAGGGCAGGTAGAACTGGTGCTCATGAATCTCGTTGCCAATGGCCGCGACGCCATGCCGAACGGCGGCAGGCTCTCCATTGAAACGCAGCTAGCAACTCTGGATCCGAAATTTATTGAAAAACACGGATACGGCATCGCCGGCCTTTACGCTTCATTCTCGGTTTCAGACAGCGGCATTGGCATGAGCAAGGAAACGCAGTCGCACATTTTTGAGCCGTTTTTTACCACCAAAGAACAGGGTGAGGGCACAGGTCTCGGACTTTCGATGGCGTACGGCATCGTCAAGAAACATGACGGCTTCATCACGGTTTACAGTGAACCCGGAACAGGTACGATCTTCAAGATCTATCTGCCTGTTGTACAGGCCCTGGTTATCGCAGGAAGGACAGATGTACCTGAGGCGGCCCCTGTGCGTGGCGGGACCGAGACCATACTGGTGGGCGAAGACGATGAAACCCTGCGAAGTCTGTCGAAAAATGTGCTGAGCTTCTACGGCTATAACGTCATCGAGGCGGTGGACGGACAGGATGTGGTGAACAAATTTGCTGAATTTGGTGACAGCATCGATCTCGTTATCATGGACGCGATCATGCCGATTAAAAACGGCCGGCTGGCGTGCGATGAGATGAGAATAGTGTGCCCGCAACTGCAGGTGCTCTTTGTCAGCGGGTACTCTAAGGACATCTTTGTGGGGGGCGAAGCGTTTGACGGAAATACAGTGTTCATCCAGAAGCCGGTGTTACCCGATACACTGTTAGCAAAGGTTCGGGAGATGCTGGATAGAATATAATCATTAATTGCTGGGCGCAACGAGCCTGTTTGAACTCCAGTTTGTAGTACAGGTCGGCTCCGCTTTCGCCACCGCCGGTCTGGGTTTCGATCTGCCAGTTCTTGAAGATATCGTAGCGCAGCCGGAACTGGTTGCTTCCGGTGAACAAGGGGACAATAACGGAGTGTACGGTTGACTGGCCATCAGGCCGCGTCTAACCGGCTGGTTGGGACTTCGCTTTTTTAGTCTTCTGCCTGATTGAAAACCTGTTCTTTGATCCGCACGGGATCAGCGGCGGCGGGTGCGTCAGGTAGAACCTCTGCTGAGCGAGAACCCACCGAGTTCTTCTGCTGACCTCTGCACCGGCGTTGTGTCCAGGCGCCGCTTCAACTCCCGAGCCTCCTGCTGTTCCCGTTTGATTTGTTCCTCCTTCAGGCGCTTGTCTCGGGCTTGGTAGATCTTACGTTCCTGCTCCTCGCCTGCCTCCCTTGATCGTCGCTGGTGTGCCGCCTTCTCCTGTTCATCTCGCGCCGTCCCGCTGACCCGGCTTTGTGACTCCTTTACGGCTTCCCGAACACCTGGATTACTGATGGTGATATCCTCCCGCACTTGAACCTTGTTTCGCTTTGCGCGCGATTGGCTGGGTGGGTTGTCGGAAAAATGCATAATGCCCTGTTCATCGACCCAGTGGTACGTCTCCGCGCCAACCGTTAGAGGCACTGCCAAACAGAAAAGGATAGAAGAAACAACAAGTAATCGGATGGAAAGATACATGACAAGCCTCCTCAAAAGCTACTCCGGGCAGTGCCAGGGTGGGTCAGATGTTTGCGGCAAATTTTCAAAGTCTCTGTTTTCTTGATAACGTCGTGGGGGCGCACCAGCGCGTCAGCGTCTGTCTGCCGCCGATGGTGTACGCCCGTCATGGGCGTCTCCGCGAGGAGGGGGCTGGAGGAAGCCTAAGCGCAAAGCTATGAGCCGACGAACAGAAACAGCATACAAGGCCATTAAACAACCACAGCCAAATTTTTTTTGTTTGCAGTGTCATATTTGTATTCCGTTCAACGGTAATGAGGCGCAGCGGCGGCGCAGGTTCGTCACGCCAACCGTCTGCCGCCGAGAGTTGGACATTCTCACTCTGGTAAGCAGAAGGGCCGCATAACAACTCTCGTATTTTCTGAAGTTGAAACGCGGCCCTTTTGTTTTACGCACTCTGTCATTAAAAATTCTGTTATGCCCGTTTGAGCGGGTGTCCGGCCATCCAGTCGCGCAGGGCTGCGTCAATCCGTGACTGCCAGCCTGCTCCGGTTGATTTGAAGTATTCAACTACATCAGTTGATAAACGGATGGCTGTTGGTATTTTGGTAGTTTCTGCCTTCGGCCTGCCGGGTTTGCGAACAATCTTTGCCGATGTGAAGAAATTTTGCACCTGTGCCGGATCGTTAGGATCATACAGGTCTGTATCTGGATCGTATGTGATAGGGGCGTCGGTTGCAGCATCATGCTGTACTTTTTCCCAGTCAGTCTTTGAATTCTTTTTCAAGCCAGGCATGGTAAGCCTCCCTTTCATTTTTGTGGGCTCTACGGAAACTGATGATTCTTCGTTTTACGCCAGGCACCCAGATAACCGTAAGTACTGTCAATACCTCGGCGACATATGCAAACGTCTGCCGCCTGACTTCTCCATTACGTACACTTTCAAACTCCAGCCTGTAGCGGTTCGACAGGACAAGACCGGCATCAACAAAGTCAAGATGATGTTTTTCAAGGTTTATATGCCGTTTTGTTTCGTCCCAGATCATAATTATTGTATATACGATAATTAGCAATACGTCAAAGAATAAAGTAGCGAATCCAGTCGAGGTACGTTTCTTTGTTGCCGAATTGTTGGACGTCCGTGCTTCAAGAGATTTCAGAGTACTCCGAGAAAAATAACCACATCCCAAGCTCTGCCATGGTACGCATTGATTCGGGTGATATGGCCGATCCTCCTCCACTGGCGTCATTTCTAGGTTTAAATCCAATGTCTACAACATACTCGCCAGAATTAACCTTCATCTTGTTCTCACAGAGCCAGTCTTCAAGTACCGGTACCTGATCGGGAAGTTCCCAGCAGTCATCACAGAGACATGCAAGTTTCTCTGATGGTGACTTCTTTGGATAGATTACTATGGGCATCATCTAACCTCAGGTCGGCGAGCCTTATACTTAAACGCCTTTATGTGGGCGAATACTTGACCTTCGCCAGAGCTTGGGGTGATGAAACCGTACCCCTTGTCATCATTCCACGATGAAATTTTGCCTTGTTTGATCATAAATCTCTTTTTGCCCAACGGTATGGGAGTTGACCGGGCGGGGTTCGGCCCGGTCTAACTTCCTTGTTGGGCATGCTCTGGAACAAATTTAATTTCTAGGTGGCAACCGACAGCGTGAGCATACTTTTTGAGGGTGGTTAAGGAAGGGGCATGTTTACCGGCTGCTTCCAGCCTTGATATCGCGCTCTTTGTTGTTCCCATGATCTCAGCGACGGCTTCCTGCGAAAGACCTAGACGCGCACGAGCTGCAAGCATCTCTTTTGCCAAAGCATATTCTTCTTCCAAGTCTTCGTATACCTTTTTGAATCCTTCACGTCTCTTGGCTTTATCAAGAAATGCAGTATGGTCATGAGTAACCGGTTGATATTTCAAATCAGCCATTTTGAACCTCCTTCAATCTTTTCCGGGCAATTTTCAGATCCTGCTCCGGGGTGACTTGTGTTTTTTTTATGAATGCGTGCAGAATTATGATCCGCTGTCCGATAACAAAACAATAAAATGCTCGGCCGATTCCTTCCCGCCCGCGTGGCCGCACCTCGAAGAGGCCATCTCCCATTGCTCGGGAGTGGGGCATGCGGAGGTTTGGCCCGAACTCCATCAGGAGTTCTGTAATGCGAGCGAAGTCAGCAACTATACCGACAGGCCAGTCTTCGATCTCTGCTTTGACTCGCTTATGAAAATATTCGATGGTGTAGTTCATAGTTCATGTCTTATGTATGTTAGCATATTTGCTAACTCAGGTCAATTGCTTCTTCTGTTTGAGAAAGTGGCGGGCTAAATTTTACAGGGTGGCTATTGTAAATCTCTCTTGCAGTTTGGGCATCGTCTGAGTAACAGTGAGTCGGCAATATAAAGTTCAAAGTCCAGCAACAGTGTCCAAATCACTAGAACACGCAATCCCGGTCTACATCCACATTTGCATCTGATCAGGTAAATTTGGGCTAGGAGAATCGTTGCAACGAGAGTGAATGCGGCGTAAGCGCCGCTCATATATTTTACCGACAAGAAATAAACGATGGCAATGAGGTCCATGATTAAGACGATTGAGAGAAGGCGATAGATTGTCATTTTCATGTTTTGTTCCAGCTCAACGGTTCGGCAGAACAGCGGGTTCACCGCTGTTTCTGTCTGGTTGGACATTTCATCTCTCTATATAAATTTACCGGTTGACTTTATACGTCAATGCCGTATATTTGACGCATGGTCACCTTTGTCGAATCGCCACTGTTCTCGAAACAGGTTCATGATTACCTGACAGATACCGAATACGGCTTCTTTCAGGAATATCTTGCCGCCAACCCCGATATGGGTGACGTGGTGCGCGGCTCGGGTGGGGTTCGCAAGATACGCTGGAATCGTCGGGGAACCGGCAAGAGCGGCGGTGTCAGGGTACTCTATTTTGTCCGGACAGAGGCCGGGCAAATCTGGTTGCTTCTGATTTATGCCAAGAGTGCCGTTGACAGTATTCCCGGTCACATTCTCAAAGCCCTCAAAGAGGAGATGGAACATGCCACTAGATGAAAAAGAACTGCTCGAACGTGATGCAAAGCGCAATATCGGCGAGGAACTGCTCCAGGCCGTGCGGGATCTCAAGGCTGGCAGGGTCGGACGCGTAACTAAGGTGGAAGTCTCTCCTCTGGCAGCGTCCCGTCTCAGGATAGGTCTCTCTCAGAGCGAGTTCGCCAAACTGCTCGGTGTGTCGCTCCGCACCCTTCAGGAGTGGGAGCAGGGGCGCCGTGCGCCGTCGGGCGCGGCAAAGTCCCTTATCACCATTGCTATCAAGAAGCCTGATGTTTTGAAAGAACTGCTCGCTGCTTGAATATCAGTAATTGATGTAAATAACTATGGTGGCAATTACTGCAAAAACAAGGAGAGCTATCAGGCTACTTCTGAGCTCATCCTTTAAGGAATTCGACCGATCACCCAATACCCACATCCTCAGGGCAAAAGCCACAAATCCAACTCCTAGAAATCCTGAAATAATAAGCAGTTTTCTTGTTAGTTCAATTTTGTAGTCCAACGGTTTGGGAGAACAGCGGCGGTTTTAGGCCGCTGCTTCTACCTGGTTGGACACCTCTTTGGTTGCACATCCGTGGGAAAATCAAAAGTCAGATCTTTGAGGCATTCTTCTGCACCCACTTTGCATGTGATTCTTGCCTTCTGATCTCAAGGTATTTTGCTTGAAATGATCTGAAGTCTGATCGAAGTAAGTAATATACACAGCCAACAGACGGCAATACCACGAATATTTTGTACAATAAAATGGCAGTAAATTTGTCCGCAAGTGCTCCTTCAAACAAGTTTAACGCAGTAATAAAGTGGAAATTTGCAGACATCGTAAACATAGCTACTGCAATCCACACTTGCGTTGTTTTCAACTGAATAATCCCAATTATCGTGTAAACAATAAATATAAGCCCAGCAATTGATACAAGTTGCATGATCGATGGATTGTTGATCATCTTTGCTAAAACTGTTCGGCTGATTGGTGTCCAAGTGAAAGACCCAAAACCTACAAAGAACCAAAACGCTATCAAATATACTCCGAAGGGTCGTTTCATTTTCATCTCCTTTTCAGTCCAACTCGTTAATCACCGGTATCCGTATATCAGGTCTTTGAAAAACTCGTTGTATTTACGGTGATTTTGGCACCAATTTATGCTAAGATTTCGCGCATATCTTGCTGATATTTCAGGAGAATAAGTATGCGCGGTTTCGATCTACCATCTGATGCATTGTTCGTTTATCTCTCGCCGGAGTCCTTTGTCCCCAAGGATCATCCACTTCGTCCTATCCGACAGATGGTAGATGCTGCACTTGAGAATCTTTCACCGGTGTTCTGCCAGATGTATTCCCATACCGGTCGGCCTTCGATTCCGCCGGAGCGGTTGCTTAAAGCCATGCTGCTTCAGGTTTTGTACTCAATTCCCAGCAACGTCAAACTTGTTGAGCAGATCCACTTCAGTCTTCTGTTCCGCTGGTTCCTCGGGATGGGGCTCGATGAGCCGGTCTGGGATAATTCCAGCTTCACTACGAACCAGGATCGTCTTATTCAGACCGATATTGCCGCCAAGTTCCTTGCGGAAGTGCTTGAGCAGGCCAGGCGCGGCAAGCTGCTATCCAAGGATCATTTCAGTGTTGATGGCACCCTGATCCAGTCATGGGCTTCTCTCAAAAGTTTCAAGCCAAAGAACGACGAGCATGAGCCCCCAAGCGGCAAGAACCCGACTCGTGATTACCAGGGTGAGAAACTGACCAACGATACTCACGCATCCAGCACAGACCCGGAAGCAAGGCTCTACCGCAAAGGTGTCAACCATGAACCCAGGTTGTCGTTTGCCGCCCATCTTTTGACTGAGAACCAGAATGGGCTGGTCATGACGAGTGCTGTTACCATCGCTGATGGCTTTGCCGAGCGTGAAACCGCCAAGGCCATGGTTGCCAAGGTAGCTCCACGAAAGCGACGAATCAGCATAGCGGCCGACAGGAACTACGACACTCGTGGATTCGTCGCAGCCATGCGAGAGTTGAACGTAACGCCTCATGTTACGCAAAACACCACTAAGAAGGGACGTCGTTCATCAATTGATGGCCGCACCACCCGCCACATCAGCTATGCAGCGAGCCAGAAGTTTCGCAAACGCATTGAGGAGGTCTTCGGCTGGCTGAAGACTGTTGGCCTGTTCCGCAAGACTCGCTATCGAGGTATCAAGAAGATCGATTGGCACTTTACCCTGGCAGTAACGGCTTACAACCTGGTCCGAATGCGAAACTTGGGGATCTGTGCCACATAAAGCGGGAGGAAACCGCCCAAAAGGCGAAATCCGGGCCGATTAAGTGGCCAAAATGGCTTCAAAGAGCAATAACATAGTTGAATAAATGAAAAAATGAAGCTGATTCTCTCCGAGAAAACTCAAGCTCAGGATATATCACTTGAATCGGTGAGTATTTCAAAGACCTGATATAAGTGACTTGTCACCTATATACGTGAACGGTGCCGTATATAAGTGACCTTAAAGTTATATATAAGTGGTTTCTCTCTGTTTCTATGGCAAGCGCTGGTAACCGGTATAGGTGACTTGTACTCTTTATACCGACTTGCCGACTTGATCACAATAACACCTGCTACCTACTCTCTCATTATTCGCTTCACCAGTTCAGCATCACCCCGAATCGAACCAAAACTGACTCTCCAGACCCGTTCATCCGGATTCCACCGCCCTCCGGCGGCTTTCAGCTTTTCCCGTATCGTTGTTTCGGTGTACGCTACGGCAACTGCAACCATGTCTGCATCCCGGTAGCGGGGCGCCCCCCTGGGCCTTCTGTCCACAATAATCTCAGCCGTCGTCAGGTTGTCACCAGTCCGCTCATCATACCTGTATCGGACACAGACCAGCGCAGCTCCAAACCGGTCCACAAGTCGCTGTGTCCCCTTCTGTCCAGGCTTCAGGTGGCCATACGCCTTCAACTCCTTAAGCATGATTATCTCTTCATTATCCCGCACATGACCTCACACTGATCATTCTCGTGACAGAACGCAAAAAAGCCGCCCCATCAGACATAAGCTGATTGAAGCGGCTTTACCTTACCTCACATGACCCCATATAGCGGCAACCATCATATCCTCCTAATGCGCAATCAAACCATTTCATTTAATTCATCATAGCAACTGTTGTCGCCGTATAATTAATGAGATCCTATTGCATGTCAGAGCCAACTGTGTCAACAATTCTCGCACGGTTTGAGTGGAAATGCTTTTGGTTCAGGCATTGCTGTGTGCAGTATGCGCCTACTTGAACTCCAGTTTGTAGTACAGGTCGGCTCCGCTTTCGCCACCGCCGGTCTGGGTTTCGATCTGCCAGTTCTTGAAGATATCGTAGCGCAGCCGGAACAGGTTGCTTCCGGTAAATAGTGACCTCCCATAGCTGATATAGAGCTGCGGGGTCAGGTACTTGCCCACGGTAAGTACGGTCTCGGTGACGCCGGCCTGCTGATCGGCCGGTATGGCTCCGGGAGCGGTAACCTGGAGCGGCTTGTACCCCATGGAACCATTGCCCTTCCCGACCCCCCCCTGAATCTCCAGCGTACTCAATCCCAGCTGGTTTTTGATCTTTTCCTGCAAAGCCGCGGCCTGGCCGGATGTGAGCAGGGCACCGGCCGCCTGGGTCAGGAGGCCGGCCTGTTCACCGCTGCTGCCGAGGGGATGGCCGAGGACGATATAGGCCAGGACATCCACATCCGGCATGGCGGGCTCGGAGTAGAGTCTGGTGATCGGTCTCTGGAGGGTACCGCTGACCGTTACACCGGCCCGAACGTTGCCGATTGTGCGCAGGGCCAGTACATCGAGGCTGGGGCGGTCAATGGTGCCTCCGGCGAAGAACAGGCGTCCGCGGACGATTTCCAGATTGACCCCGTAGGTCCGGTACTGTCCTTTGATGACCTTGATCTCCCCTTTGCTGTAGATCCGGTCGAGACGGCTCATGGACAGATCAATGGCCCCGCCCAGCTGGGCGTTGATGCCGGAAACCTTGACATGGACCTTGTCGCCCAGCAGCACCCGGACCTGAACATCCATGGCCAGGGGAGCGCCCTTCGAGACCGGAACGACAACACCCTCGCGGACCACATCACTACTGGGAGCGACGGTGCGGGACTGGCTGCCGATGATGTTCAGTTCCGGCAACTGCAGGTCGCCGCGCAGGGTGAGTTTTTGTGGGGTCCCTGTAAAGCTGAGTTTCGGTGTGCTCAGTATCTGGAGTTCCGGGAAATTGACAGTTTGGAATCTATCACCGCTGATGGTCCCTTTGTAGCCCGTCACCCGCCATCCATCCAGGGTGATCTGCGCGGTCCCTTCGATATGACCCGGTCCGGAATCGGCTCTAAAAGAGTCTATCAGGATGAGGTTCTTCTCCAGGCGTGCCGCCAGCTGGACGTCCTTGAGGCGGATGCCGGCAGTGGACAGGTAGGCGCCGGCCTTGGTCAGATGAAGCTTACCTCCGACCTGCGGCACTGCCCAGGTTCCGTTGACTGTAAGATCTGCGTCAAGCAGACCGGAGCTTTCCTGAACCAGCCCCGGAAACAGCGTGGTAATAAGACCCTGTTCCTGCGCCTGCCCGACCAGCGTCCCCCGCAGAGGTCCCTGGGGATTGAAGGCCAGCGGAAAACGTGCGGCCAGCGGCAGCTGAAAGGTACCCCGGGCCTGACCGTAGCGGGTCATGGCCAGGGCCAGGTTCCCGGAGAGCGTTTCCCCCCGCCAGGCCCAGGCAGCTGTTGCCGATGTGAAGGCCAGGTTCAGCTCCCCGTCCGGCCGTGACTGGTGCAGTGTTCCACCGGCAAGCCGGGCAGTGCCATCCAGTTCAAAGCGTTTACCCGGCAGCAAAATCCCCGTGGCGTGACCGCTGATGCGTCCTTCAATCCTGGTCTCAGGAGGGAGCCAGGGCTTGAGCAGCGCCGGGTCAACCCCGATCAAATCCAGCGTCAGTTCTCCTTTTTCAGGCATGCTCAGGCTGAGCGGGGCGGGTGAGGAAAAGGTCCCTTTCAACCTGCCGCTGTCTGCTGTGGCCAGATCAACCCCGATCTGCAGGCCTTGCTGGCTGCCGTCAAAGGTTACTGTACTTTTCTGAAGGGTCATGCTGCCCCCCTGACCGGTGAACGTCCCGCTGCCGCTGGCGTTGCCTGCCAGGGAGCTCAGCTTGCCGGATGTAAGGCCTATCCGGGCCGAACCGCTGCTGCTTCCCGTGAGCTGAATGTCTTTCAGATATGCATTGGCCCGGGCCAGGTTCAGGCCGGACCATTGCGTCCGAACCTGACCGCTCAGGGGATTCAGGGACAGATCCGCGGCAACTTCGAGCCGCTCCGCAGCACCGGCAGAAAGGGTCAGAGTGGCAAGGTTGAATGTGTCGGCACTGACGCTAAATGTTGCCGGGGCCGTCAGCCGCCAGGGTCCGTTGATGTCACGGCCGGCCAGACGGCTGATTTCACCCTTCCAGAGCCCGCTTGTGTAGCCGGCGTTCAGGGCCAGACGCGCGTCGCTTTTGCCCGATTGGACTGTTGCGCTTACGGTGTGACGCTGCAGCGTACCGTCCGCCTCAAGTGTCACGGCATCCAGCGTATAAGCGTCATAGATCACATCCTTGAGAGCAGCGTTGACATGCAGGGGGTAACCCGGGCCCTGTTCAAGACGGGCGGTCAGGTTGACGGCTGCAACCCGGCTGCCGGCATAGGCCAGCCTGCTGCCGCTGCCGGTGACGGCGCCGCTCAGCTGCTTGTCGCGCCAGCGCAGCCAGCCATCTGTCCGGAGTGTGCCTGCTGATCCGGGGATCAACAGGGAAAAGTCGCTGACGTTGGCGGCCAGTGTGATGCGCTGATCCAGCTCCCCGGAGGCATACAGGTCAAAGCCTTTGCCCTGCAGAGCCAGCCGGGCCAGGGAGATGTTGTCGCCCTTAAAGTCTGCCTGGACATCGCCGGTCAGCGCCTGGCCGTGCAGACGGCTTTCCAGGAGTGCGCCGCTGAGGTTCCCGCTGAGGGGGGCCGTGCCGATCCTGGCCAGTGAGCCTTTGATCTTGAAATTGGCCACACCTTTCCAGGCCGGGTCGAGCCTGGCAGGGTTGAGGCCCGTGCCGCTGAGCACTCCCTGCAGTGCAATGCCTTTGCTCCAGTCCATATCCAGGTTGCCCGCCAGGGTGCCGTCGAGGAGTTTGGCGTTCAGCGGGGCCAGTTTCAGCCCTTCACGGGTGCCCTGATAGGAGGCGGAAACAGTGGCCGCCTGCCAATTCTTGGCCCGGTTGGCGAAAGAGAAATCACCGCGATAGCTGTTCAGGGTACCCGCGAACCTGAGGGTGCCGGACAGGTCGGTTGGCACATTCAGCTCGTGGGCCAGGTCGAGGCCCTCCGCTTTGACCTGCAGCGACAGCAGCGACTCCACTGTTTTGAATGAGAGCGCGCCATCGGCCGTGATGCGTCCCTTTTGGCCCGGCCGGGTCAGGGTCAGCCGGCGCAGGTTGATGGCATCCCTGGCCATCCCCACATCGCCGCTCAACTCCAGTAGTTTCCGTGTCCCGGCACTGCCGGCAATTGCGAGATACCCGACAAACGGCTCTTTCCCGGCTGTCGTGCCTTGCCGGGCCTGCAGCGTGAAGTGGTCCATCTCTGCCAGAGGCTGGGTCAAGGTAATCGCCAGGTCCGAGGTGAGGGAGGGCTGCTTGAAGCCGGCCGCGATGCTGCCCTGGACCTGGGTGGATGGAGACAGCACTGTCAGATCTTTAACGGACAGGATGCTGTCCTGCCAGGTGAGTGCACCGGCAATGGAGGTTACCAGCAGCGGCTGTGCCTGCAGGCTGCTATAGCTCAGGCTGGTTACCTGCAGGCGCGCGATCCTGCCGTCAAACAGTTGTCCGCTATTGGACACCCGCGGCCAGGCCAGGTTGATCGGCTTGTTGTCGGGCGGGGCATCATCCTGGACCCGCACACCGTTGAGGATCAGATCCTGGACGGCAACTGTGCCGGACAGCAGCAGCAGCGGCTTCCAGCGCAGTTCAAGGCGATCCAGCTCGATATTCTGCTGTGCCAGGCCCACCCGCACACCCGTGAGGAGCAGGTGGTCGCTGATGCTGCCCTGAATCTTCTGTGCCGAGAAGCTGACCCCGCTCAGGGGAACCGCCGTCGTCAGCAGCCAGCGGGCGCCCTGCGTCGTGGCAACGGTCCAGACACCGGCCGCTAGTACGGCTCCTGTCAGGACAATAACCGCCGCCGCAACAATACTTCTTTTGGCCAGCGGCGTCATAGCTCAAACCCCACGGTGAAGTGGAAATGGAACGACGGGTTGTCCACAAAGAGCGGACGGGCCACGGAAAGGTTCAAGGCCCCGACGGAGGTGTAGTAGTGCAGGCCGACGCCGGCACCCTGGGCCAGGTTGGCCGCAGACCACGAGTTGAAGGTGTTGCCGACATCGTAAAAGACCGAAACGCCCCAATCCTTGAAGAGCGCCCGCTCCAGTTCAATGCTGCCGGTCAGCAGCTGCGTGCCCCCCACGACCCGGCCTCCGGCATCGCGCGGGCCGAGGGATTTGTAGGAATATCCGCGCACGCTCTGGTCGCCGCCGGTAAAGAAGCGCAGGGAAGGGGGGATGTCGCGGAGCGGGTCGTTCAGCACGGTTGTTCCGGCCTTGGCGCGCGTATGCAGGGAAAGGCGCCAGGGCAGCGGCTGGAGATGACTCCCCTCTGCCAGGAACTGGACCAGGGCCGTATCCGAGCCGATAAACTGGTGTGTCGCGCGCGTCTCCAGGGCATAGCGGAATCCGCGGCGGGGACGCAGCGGGTTGTCGTAGCGGTCATCGGAAAAACGCACACCCGGCAGCAGCAGCCGTGCGGTGGAATTCTGGAGGCCTACGGTATAGTCTTCGTATTGGGCCTTGATATAGGCGGTGCCCAGCTTGCCGCGGCCGAAACTCCGGTTGCGGGCCAGTTCCAGGGCCAGTATCCGGCTGTTATAGGACGAGGTGTCTTCCTGCTGCAGATTCAGCTGCAGGGACGTGGAGGTTCGGACATCTATCGAGCTGGGGAAGATGTAGCCGGTCACCAGACCCTGGAGCCGCTCGGCAACGTACAGATTCGAAAACAGTTCATGTCCCAGGTGGAACATGTTCAGATCGCGGTAGCGGACGGTGAAACGCGCCCCCGTATCCGTGCCGTAGCCGACCCCCGGCCGCACGGTGATGCGCGGACCTTCTTTCAGCTGCACCGTGACCGGCACCCGCAATGCCTCGGCATCCTGTTTTTCCGGCGTGATGAGGACTTCCGAGAAACGCTCCGAGTTGCTGAAGTTTCGCTGGGTTTCGCCGAGACGGGGATAGGAGAAAACCTGGCCCGGTTTGTAGGTCAGATGGCGCCCCAGGAAACCGTCCGGATAGTTGGGGGCACCCAGGATGGCGGTCTCGCCGAACGAATACTGTTCCCCTGTCTCCAAGACCAGTTCAATGGTGGCGGTTGTGGCGGTGCGTGCGATACGGATTTCGTGCCGTGAGAAATCCGCATCCAGGTAGCCCAGATCCCGGGCCCGTGATGTGATGGCTGACTTGGCCTCTTCATACTGCGGCTGCAGCAGCACGTCTCCCTTTTTCAGGGGGAATGCTGCGATCAGTCGCTGCAGACGCTTTTCCTCGCGGCCCGGTCCGGCCAGGGTTACGGTAACGTCCGTCAACTGCACCGGCTCTCCCGGAACTACCGCGATCAGCAGGCGATACCCTTTCCCGGCCGGTTCAACCGCAACCGTGACCTGGGCGTTGTAATAGCCGTACGGCTCCAGGGCTGTCCGGGCCTTATCGACCGCCTGCTTGGCAAAGCGTTCCAGCCAGAGCTGATCAACGGTTCCTTCGCGCACCAGACCTGCGGGGAGCGCCAGTGACTCCTGCACATTTTTCAGCGCATCACCCTTTATGCCGCTCACGACGATTTTCAGCGGGTCAGCCGCATGCGCAGGCAGAGCAAGGCAAAGCCAGAACAGCAAGCATGCCAGTGCGGCAAGCATGGCTGCATGGCCAGGTTCGGCTTGATACTGGGTGAATTGTGATCTGGAATCAGTCATGATCCTGCCTCGTTACATAAAAAAAGGGCGCATCATCTGCGCCCTTTTTCACGTGATACTACACGTTACTTGTTGAGTACGCAATCGATGACAGCAGTGATCCTGCGGTTTGCCTGTCGTCCTTCGGGAGTATTGTTGTAGGCGATACGCCGGGTGGAGCCGTATCCCTTGGCAGATAGACGGCTGCGTTCGATTCCGAAGTTTTCCACCAGGTAATTGACAACGTTTTCGGCCCGCTTCTGGGAGAGTCGCATATTCAGCTCAGCGCCGCCGACATTGTCGGTGTGTCCTTCGATAGCGGCGGTGGTGGTCGGGTACTTCTTCATATATTCGCCGACCTTGTTGACTTCGTTATAATAGCTGGCGTTGATTACGGCACTGTCCGTAGCGAATTCCACATTCAGGTTCATGCAGAGCCTTTCGGGAGGGGCAGTGAGTTCCTTGGCATCCAGTGCGCAGTCGATGATGGCATCGATGCGACGGTTTTTCTGTTTGCCGGCATCGGTGGCGTTGGAAGCAATCGGCCGCGACTTGCCATATCCTTTGGCAGAGAGGCGTGAACGGTCAATACCGAATTTTGACACCAGCGTATTTACCACGCTCTCGGCGCGCTGCTGGGAGAGCTTCTGGTTATACTCCTCACTGCCGACTTCATCGGCATAGCCTTCGATGACAGCGGTGGTGGTAGGGTATTTTATCATGAAGTCGCCGACCTTGGCCACTTCAACGTGGTACTGGGAGCGGATGTCGGCCTTGTTGATGTCGAACTCGATGTCCAGGGTTACACAGTATTTCATCCTTTTCGCGGCTGGTTCTGCGGCCGGGATCGGTTCAAGCGGGGCTTCCACAACCGGTGCCACTACGACTGCGGCCGGTTGCGGCGGGCAGAGGGCATTGGCCTGATCTGTCGCCTTTTTTGCCAGTGCCGCGCCTTCCTCGGTGTGGCAGGCCCTGAACACATCATAGGCATGGTTCCTGGCGTCCTCAGCCGCTTTAAATTCAGCCGGACAGGTCTTGTCTTTTCCGGCCTGGCGGGCAGCTTCCACGGCCCGGTCGGATTCCTGCATTTCATGACGGATATAGTAACCCGGAATATCGCCACGTTTCGTATTCACCTCTAAATTGGCGCATCCTGTCAGCATGCCGATTGATAACAGGGCAGTGGCGGATAACAGTACTCTTGTTGCAGGTAAGGCATTCATAGGTACTCCTTTTGTTGGTAATGTAGTAAGTGCTTGTCTGTCTTGTGTGTTAAATCATGCAATTTTGGTGTGTTACGTATATCTATTCAGCCGTAACCGTATGGTCTCACGATGTGAAACCTGATCCCGGTCGATGCTCTTCGTCATCATCCTAGCGACGGTCATGCCCTTCACCGCGATGTCCCCCGCCGTGGTCGCCTCCACCGTCTCCTCTGCCGCCTCTGTGACTATATCCGTCATCTTCTGCTACCCATAAACAACCCGAAACTGACGAAGCTATCAGAAACAGAAATGCCAGTTTTACCAAAAGTGATTTTTTCATCTGTTATTCCTCCCTTGAATGTTGATGGTTTTCTTCTACCTGTTATTGAGCGTGTACGACTTTCTATCGCAACTTGCATGCCAGTAAAGAGGAAGCGATATGTACGCGCAACAGCCCGATTATACGAGGTAAAATTGGATGGGTGCTGCATGGTTCCGGAAAGTCCATCAACGAAATCCGTCAGGTGTAACATAACTGTCATATATGACGGAATGCATGGGGCGATCTTAACGGTTCAATTCCGCACCGGGCAGTCCCACGCGGATCAGAGCCGAAAAATCAGGGGATGTATCCAGACCTTTGGCCCGCTGGTTGATGAGACTGCGCTGTTTCAGTTCCGGGAAGGGCAGGCTGGTATCAATTGCCTTCCGCTCATAAAGCATTTCATCGAGGTAGCCATTGACGATCAGCCGCCAGTCGAGGCGGGCATCCGGGTTGTAAGGTGCGGTGTTGATGCGGAAGCTGGTCATGCAGTTGGCGGTGAGGGCGTTGTACCACTGGGGGTGATCCGACAGGTGGTTTACCCTGCGCAGGTAGTCCAGAAACACCTTCCTGACAAGGTCCGTTGATTCCTTCAGCCGATACAGGTAGACCTGCTCACCCCGGTAATTGGTCCGCAGACCGATCAGGTCGCGTTCGTCACCAATCACATAGGTCAGTTCGTAGTTCCTGAAAAATCCCTTGATGGACGAGTATTCCTCGCCGACCTGTTTGCGGGTTTCAGCAGAGAAGCACAGCTTGCCGCTGCCTTCGAAGCCGAAGCTCAGCATGGTGTGGGCGATGCGGGGTGATCCCCAGTAGACCAGGGAGAGGTCAATGGTTTTCAGTGTGGTGAGGTCATAGGTCCGGTCGTAGTGGCGGACCGTGTAGTCGCTTTCAGTGCGGTACGCGCAATTGCGG
Organism: Geobacter psychrophilus; assembly: GCF_056821595.1. NCBI lineage: Bacteria > Pseudomonadati > Thermodesulfobacteriota > Desulfuromonadia > Geobacterales > Geobacteraceae > Geobacter > Geobacter psychrophilus. The sequence goes on along the minus strand of NZ_JBXDTU010000004.1, from coordinate 4,450,384 downwards.
ATGTTGTGGATCGTTACCCTGGTACCCTGGATTTCAGCCCAGGGCAGCAGAGCCACATCCGGCTGCCAGTTCCTGGTGTTGGATGGCGGCATGCGCAGCCACATGACGAGTATGACGGCACATGCGATCAGAAATCCCAGCCGCGTCTTTCCATTGCTATACCTGCCGACCAGGGCTGCCATAGAGCCGATGGCGAAGATAGCGGCGATCCAGGGACGCAGGTAACCGGGCAGATTTGAATACAGAAGGGCAAGGGTGGCCCACCCCGTCATGAGCAGGAGGCAGATGCGAATCAGGATAGTTCCGAACCCTATGAGCCATGGAGTCATACGGTTGTCCTGCTGGACCAGTTGTTAGCGCCGGGCTGCATGCGTGTTCCGGTCACTTCAGTTGATCTTCGTGATAGCGTCCTGAACCATGCTTCTGACCTCGTCCAAAACATCTTCCGAGCCAGCTTTGACATCGCCCCATTCATCATCTGTGGTGGGTGCGATCCCCTGCAGTTTCAGCGCAGCCTCATCACGTTTGAGCTGCAAGGCGGAAATGGCGTGAGAATTTTCGGACGTCACCTCGTAGGCACCGCTTTTTGCCTTGTCCTTGAGCTGGTCGATCTGCGCATCCAATGCAACCAACAGGGCCGAAAGGCTTTCAACGTATTCTGTTTGCTTGTTCATGACGGCCACCTCGTAGTTTGTTGTGCAAAATAGAGTTGCTTTTGCTGAGCGGACGTTAGATTCAGCCGCGTCTCTTTCTGGTCAGGCTCTTAACCACAACGACAACGACCACCAGAACAGCCAGCACCGCCCACATCCCCATCCCTTCACCCATCCATCCAAATGCCTGATTCATCATAAAGATCCTTTTGTTTCGCAGTGACTTCCAGGTTTCTTATCCTGTAACCACAGGTATGAATCCGGGTTCATTCCAAATCCGGATTTGCAACGGTTTTGCTTCTGCTGCAGTTAAATAAGCTTCGTAACAGCGTTGAAAAAAATGGCCCTGATATCACCCAGGGCATTCTCCGTCCCTGTTTTGAGTTCTTCCCATGTGTCATCGCTTGAGCCCGAGATACTGTCCAGTTTCCGAGCCAGCATATCTCGTTTATGTTGCAACTCAGCGATCGTGTTGGAATATTCCATCTTTGTATCGGGCAGTGAGTGTTCTGACTTGGCCCTGAGAAGCATGATCTGTGAATCCCATTCGACCATATGTGCAGAGAGTCTCTCGACGTATTCTGTTCGCTTGTCCATGTCGGCCGACCTCGTTGGTAATAGTATGTGCCCGTAATCCATGTACGTTATGTGGTTAAAAAGTTGATTTGCAAGACTCGAATTTGCTGCACTCCGGGATGTTTTGAATTAAATCCAACAGAACGGCATTGTCGAATGGCTTGATGAAAAAGTTATCGGCCCCGTTCTGCAAAGCCTTTTCTAAAAGCCGGTCATCACCGGCACCGGTAATAACGAAAATCAGTATGCTAGGGGCGTGCGCCCGGATTGTCGGAATGAAATCAATGCCGTTTCCATCCGGCAGGTTTATATCCAGAACAATGGCAACAAACGTTTGCTGCTTCAGGGACTTGCCGGCTGCTGCCAGAGTAGCTGCTTCGCTGACGTCGTAGCCTTTGTTTGCAAAGTAACGGACAAAACCAAACCGGCTTCCTTCATTGTCTTCGATTAAAAGAATTCTGGGTCTCACGCGTTTTTCTCCAAGGCTATGGGGATATGCACCTCGGCCGAAGAACCAGGGGGAGGAACATTGTTGAAAAGCCGTACAGTGCCACCAATCTCTTCAACAAAGCTCTTAACCAATGCCAGCCCAAGTCCGATACCTTCCGGCCTTTCGGTATAAAACGGATCAAAAAGCCGGGACAGGTTTTCAGGCAAGATGCCGCTACCGGAGTCGGTGATCCGGATGATCGCCGTGGGAACGGTGTGGCTGGATGAATCGTTATCGATGAGGCGAAACATAATCTTGTCACTGACCAGGCTGTGCTGGGCGGCATTTTCCAGAAGATTAAAGATTATCTGTATCAAACGTCCCCGGTTCGCCAAAACGCAGGTCTTCAAGGTTGCGGAGTCCACTGTCAGTTTCACGGGGATTTTATGCGCCGAACCGGATGATTGCCAGAGATCAATGCTTTCCTGGCAGACCTCATACAGCGGTACGGGAAGCAAGCTGGCGGAAGGAACCGTTTTTCCCAGGTCCAGAAGTGAATTCATGAGGAAAGACAGTCGATTGATCTGTATCCGGATATGCTTTATGTACGGATCAAATTCCGGATTGTCTGCAATCACCTGTTCCTTGAACAGCGCCTCGCTGATGGAAAGGATGGCATGGAGCGGGTTGCGGACTTCATGGGCAACCCCGCCGGCAATTTGGCCAATGGTTTCAAGTTTTCCCGACCGGAGCTGTCTTTTCTCCGCCTGTCTGAGTCCGGTTATGTCGATCAGAGCCAGACTGCACTCCTGCCCCGATGTGACGGATACGGCCTCTAAGTGCACATAGATATCTACATTATCCTTGTTCTGAAGCATTATCTCGCTGCTTTTCCTGCCCGGGTCGGTAAAGACGGCAGCGAGAAAGGCATTGAAGTCCGGACGCGATTTCTCTGTGACAAATTGTCCGAAGCGCCGACCGAGCAGTTGTGAACGACTGCTGCCAATGAGGCTGGCGCCGCACAGGTTCACGGAATTGATGGTTCCGTCGTTGTGGAGGGTGAAGTAGCCGACCGGCGCAAAATCGTAGAGGTCGGTGTATTTTTCCAGCGCTGTTTCCAGCGCATCTCTGACTTGGCGGAGCTCGGCATTCTGCATCTCCAGCTCGATCCGGTGGATCTCCAGCTCATGGCCAAGCTGGGAAGGGATTTCCCTGCTGGCAAGTGGTTGCGCTGTAGACCAGTTGATACTCGATCGTTCTTCCGCGTGGAGGTGCAGTTCGGTGGCGGCAAGTGGTGAGCTGTTTTCTGATTCTATTTCCATTGATACGGCCTTCTTGACCTGAAATGTGCTAACACCGTGGTAATGCCGGCTATCGAGTTAATTTCAACAATGGATGCAATGTGAAGCACCCATTGTTGAATTTATGCAAACAATCAACGTGATCCTGAATGATCAACAAGACTTCGAAGCAACCCAATCTGAATTAACGTACCAATCAGCGCTGCTGAACGGGTGCAGGAACAACCACGATCGTGCCTTCACCCTGATCGCCCTTGGCACCCTGGGCTCCGGTAGCACCCTTTTCTGCTGGTGCGCCCGCAGGTCCCGGCGGTCCGGCCGGGCCGGGAACGGTAATAACGACCGGGGGCGCCGGCGGAGCTGCCTGCTGTTTTTCACATGCGCTCAATGCCAGTGCGGAAACTACTGCTGCTGCAACTACAAGTAAAACTCTCATGTTGATTCTCCTTGGTATTAATAAAATACTGAGCGCGGGATTGCGCACAGCTGTGCAAACTGTTCATCTCAGGTGCAGCCACGCAGAAAATACAGCACCACGAGGATCGGGACCGGGATTCCCAGGAGCCACAGCAAAATCCAGCCGACTTTTCCCTTTTCATTGTTAAGCATGGTGATCACCCTTTCCGAGTACCCATGTACAGGCGACTCTTCATATCCGCTATGTAGGCACAAAGCAACTAGAGTGCCAGAGATGATGTGATATAATAGAGATGCAACTGGCTTGATTTACAGGTAATTGCGGAATGTGCTTCTGGAGGGTCGGGGGGAGGCCGTCAATATTGCCCGTCGCGTTTGACGTAACCGTTACATGTGACGGGTTTTGCTGGAGAATGCTTTTGTATCAAATCATAAAGGGCCACCACCGGATGTGTCAGTGATAGCCCTTTCTCTCTTTAGTTATGCTGGATGGTGATGCCTTCGTTCAGATCATTTTACCGCGTCCTTGATTTTATCCCCGGCCTGTTCGATCTTGTCACCGGTCTTTTCTGCTGCCTTGTCTATCTCCTTGCCGGTTCGTTCCATGGGCCCTTCTTTTTTACAGCCGGTCACTCCGGCTATCAGTAAGCCCAACACCAGTACTGCAATAATATTCCTGCTGATCTTCGTCATGTGAATCTCCTTTTCAAGTGGTGTGAAAAAAATGAGTTAAACGCCTTTTGTATTGAATCAATTTGATTCAATTTGTTTCAGATTGTTTTAAGTTGTTGATCGCTGTTGACTGGGGCAGCACCTCTATGCGAAGCGGCTGCAGGGTGTCGAGATGCACGTCACGCTGCGGAAATGCCAGGACGATGCCCTCTTCGGCGAAACGCTGATAGATCATGAAACGGAGGTCGCTGGCTACCTGCAGCGGATTTACTTTGGGGCCGTAATCGATCCAGAAGTAGAGGGCAAAGACCAGTGAACTGTCACCGAAATCCTCAAAAAACACCTCAGGTGCCGGATCTTTCAGAATCTGGCTGTGTTTGCTGCCGCACTCGGCCAGGACATCACGCACCTGGGTTGTCAGGGCGCCGTAGTTGACCCCGACCCGCACGATTCGCCGCAGTTTGGCGTTGGTGTGGGTCCAGTTGGTGACCTTGTTTTCCAGAAAGGTCGAGTTCGGGATCACCGTTTCCACGCCGTCGAAACCGAGGATGGTCGAAGCCCGCATGTCCACCGTGACGATCCTGCCGACAACGCCATCCACATCGATGGTATCCCCGACCTTCATATTGCGCTCCAGCAGGATCAGGATCCCGCTGATGAAGTTCTTGATAATGGTCTGGGTGCCGAATCCGATGCCGATGGCCAAAGCGCCGCCCAGAAAGGCGAAGACGGTCAGCGGGATGCGCGCCAGGTTCAGTGTGATGATAAACAGGGTGAAGATGGTCAGCGCCATCAGCCAGCGGCGTATGACATTGGCCTGATGTGAACTGATATCGAAGCGGGCTATCAAAACCTGCTGAACGCGGCGGCCGATAAATGCCGCTATTGAGTAGCCTAACAGAAACAGTATGAGCGCGCCGACACTCTTGCCGACCGTCACGCCCCGCGAGGTGACGACTTTCTGCCCGGCAACCTCAACGCTGTCCTCGATCGAGAACAGTTCGAAGCGCCAGACGCTGCGGAGTATGTTCGGAAAGGCAGCCATCCAGTCGCGCCCCTTGTCCGAAATACTGCGTGACTTCTGGACCCGTTCACCATCTTCCAGCCACGATACTCTTTCCCTGTCAACCTGTTCAATCGCGGCTATCTGGCGTTCGGCCAGTTCCCTCTGGAACAATTTTGCCGCCAGCAGATTGCTCTCTGCCGTTCGGAGCGGGGTGGGCTCAGTCATTTTGGCCAGCCGCGTCTCCTGCTCATGTTCGGCGGCCCGATACATTTCCAGTTGAAGTTTGGCGGACTCCAGCCATGGTTTGATGCTTTCCTGGCTTGTGCGGAATTCGGCCAAGATGGCGAGCCGTTTTTGTGTATCTGTTCCGGTGACAGCGATAAAGCGCTGTTCCCAGGCGGTCACGTCAGACTTGTTTATTGCAACCAGCGCCGAGACAACTTCGCTCTCAAAGCGTGTGCTTTCCACCCAGGCCAGGGCCGCACGGTTTTGTGCGTCCAGGACTTCTCGTTTCGCTACTGTCGTTGATGAGACGTCCTCTTTGGCGTTGCTGAGCGCAAAGGCTTCCAACGCCTGCTGCGTCAGTGCCTGCGCACTCCTGCTGCGCGTGTCGCGAGCCAGTGAGGCCTCCAGTTCCTGTTCGAGGCTTAGCAGGCTGGCCTTCAGACGGGCCTGTGCCTTGTCCAGATCTGCCCGGCTGAACTGCATCCGCTTTCCGGCTTCCGCCAGGTGCCGTTCCAACAGTTCCAGTTCTATTTTTGCAATTCCGCAGCGCTCACCAAGCACCTCGTAACGCAGGGCTATCAGGGCAGCCATGGCGTCGGCGTTACGTGTCCGCAGCCCTGTCAGCTCCTTTTGCAGGGCAGCAGTCGATTGCTCTTCGGCATTCCGGGCGCGTTCAAGTACATCGACCGCCTTGCGTCCCATCTCCTGAGATTGTTTGGCCGCTTCCCGGTAGTGCGAAACCTGTCGGGCAAGAAGTTCCTGGTTCGTGTTGAGCCCGCGTGCCTTGGCACGGGCTGTCAGCACAGAGCCCATCAGTTCATCAACCTTCAGAATCGAATAGGGGGGAGGTTCGGGGAAACCGGCCCAGCTCTTTGCTTTCTGCTCGGCAACTGTGCGGGAGGAGCGCAATTCTTCCCGTTCGGCAATCAGGTTGAGTTGGGAATTGAGCCGGGTAACCAGTCCATCGAGGAGACGATATTTTTCTTTCAGATCCTGCCGGGCATTTCCAGGGACGTTAGCAAGTGCTCGCTCCGCCTGGGCCTTCGTCAGCGCAGCTTTCGTAATTTCGAGCTGCTGCTCCGGGCTGGCCGGTTTTTCTTGCGCTTCGGTCCCGGCTTTATCGGTCTTCATGATGTTTGCCAGTTTGGGGATCTGGGCATAGGCAGATGGACTGAAGATCGGGCTTACCAGCAGTAGTAGCGCCAGTAAACGGCAGTTGCACCGCAAAATTATTGAAAAAGATTTTGACACCATTATGGTGCATCGTTTTTGAGTCTTAAGCACCTGATTATCCTCAGCGTTTCTCGCTTAGAAGTGCCTGCTTTTGGCCGCTTCCTCTACGGTAGATGCTTTCTTTAGATGTAATGTTAAGCAGAGACCTCTTCGTTACATCATGCCCGCTTCAGGTAGGCGTTAATCGTTCCAGCAGCGCGCTTGCCGTCACCCATGGCCAGGATAACGGTTGCACCGCCCCTGACGATGTCTCCGCCGGCAAAGACCCCTGGAATGCTGGTCTCACTGTCTGTATTGATCAGGATATTGCCCCGCTTGTCGAGGGTGAGATCGGGAGCGGATGCGGTCAGCAGCGGGTTGGCACTGGTGCCGACTGCGTCGATGACGACGCCTGCCGGCAGTTCGAACTCGGAACCTGCAATCGCCCGGGGAGAGCGGCGTCCGGATGCGTCCGGCTCGCCGAGCTCCATCTTCTGGCAGCGCAGGGCCGAGACCCAGCCGTCCTGTGTCCCGAGGACCTCTGTCGGGGCGGTCAGCATGATAAATTCCACCCCTTCTTCCCTGGCGTGCTTTATTTCTTCAAGCCTGGCGGGCATCTCAGACTCGCCGCGCCGGTACACGAGCATGGCCCGTTCGGCACCCAGCCTGCGGGCCGTTCTGACGCAGTCGATGGCGGTATTTCCGCCGCCGATGACAGCCACCTCGCGCCGTTTGATGATCGGTGTCGAGCTGTCGTCCCTGCGTCCGGCTTCCATCAGATTAACGCGGGTTAGGAACTCGTTGGCCGCATAGACCCCTTTCAGGTTTTCTCCCGGAATGTTCAGCATGGCCGGCAGCCCGGCGCCGTTGGCGATGAAAACCGCATCAAACTGACTGCGCAGTTCAGCGATGGTAAGGGTTTTTCCGATGATGACATTGCATTCGATGACAACCCCCAGCTCGCTCAGCAGGGCTACCTCGCGGTCGATGATCTGCTTGGGCAGGCGGAATTCCGGGATGCCGTAGCGCAGCACCCCGCCGGTATCGTGCAGGGCCTCGAAGATTGTTACGGCATGGCCGAGCCGGGCCAGTTCACCTGCGGCGGTCAGGCCGGCCGGACCACAGCCGACTACGACAACCGATGTGCCGGATGCAGTGGGTGTCGGATCTTTCAGCAGTTGTTCCGGGTGCTGTTGCGCCCAGTCGGCCACGTAGCGTTCCAGGTAGCCGATGGCGACCGCTGCGCCCTTGATGCCGCGAATGCAAAGTTTCTCGCACTGGGTTTCCTGGGGACAGACCCGGCCGCAGACCGCGGGCAGGGCGTTATCGCCCCGCAGGATCCGGGCGGAGCGGGGCAGGTCTTCCTCGGCCAGCGCCTTGATGAATTCGGGTATTGAGACTCCGACCGGGCAGCCGGCAACACAGGCCCGGTTCGTGCACTGCAGGCAGCGGTGCGCCTCGGTGAGCGCCTGGTTGTCGCTGAGCCCACGGTTCACTTCTTCGAAGTTCCGGCTCCTGGTGTCAGCCGGCAGCTGGGGCATGACTACCCGTTCTATGGCCATCCGTTCTTTTGCCGTCAGTGTGTTGCTCATGCTGCCACCTCCCGGCTGATCCTGCACTCTGAGTAGTCTGTAGCATTTACATACATATAGGCCTCTATTTAATAACCGCAGTTTTGTCTAAGTCAGCAAGCTCAGAAAACGTCAGTGACTTCCGGTTTTTGCTTTTAGCCTCCCCTCCCGCAGGGGAGGGGGGACTTTTATGGCATCCGCATGAACCAAGCCGGATAATTCTCAGAAAACATCAGTGATAAGTGACCGTCAGCAAAGGTGCCCGGTTGATTGTTGTGTCGTCTATTTCGATAAGACCCCGGAAAACGAACCCATCATCCTCCAAAATGCGGATCTGAAAGTTGCTCAATCCACGTCGCTGGGCTTCTGCCATCAATGAGGTTACATCTATCCTGACGTTGCGTAGAACGTCGGCACTGGATATGGGAGGTATAATCGTCGTAAAGGCCAGAGGCGGCAGGCTGATGCGAGAATAATCCGAGGGCTGCAATGTCTGGGGGGGGTAGGAGACAAGCTCGATACGAATTGGGATTGAACTTGCCGAGGGATGTAAAATAATGCTGTTGATGAAGATATCGAGAGTCGCTGCATCAATGATGGCGCTGCCGGGAACTCCGCCTGTACCTGTCAATGGGAATACCAGGAAAGCACGGTATTCATTTAGTGTGAAAGGATCAATGCCGGCAAACACACTTGAGGCATTGAGCGGTGATACCGTGATACCGTTCAGGATATCTCCGTCGTACGCCAGGGTACTGGGGATCGACGTTACAACCTGCGTCACAACCACAGGAGCTGGGCTGCTGCCTCCATCTCCGCACCCGGACAGCATCAGTATTGTGTACATCATCAAAGCCGCAACAAGTAACTTTTTCATAGCAATCTCCCTTTTCTTTCAATTTACAAGATTCTCATCTTGCCTGATTCATGACTACCCGTTCAATGGCCATCCGTTCTTTTGCTGTCAGTGTGCTGCTCATGGCGCCACCTCCCGGCCGATTTTGCACTCTGCGGGTGCGTGTGCACCGGACTCTTCGATGCGGTAACTGCTCAAACGGTCGCTCAGGCCGTCAAAATCAACCAGATGGGCATCGAATTCCGGCCCGTCCACGCAGGCGAACTTTGTTTCGGAGCCGATCTGCACCCGGCAGCCGCCGCACATGCCGGTACCGTCAATCATGATCGGGTTGAGGCTGACGATGGTTTCTATCCCCTGCGGGCGGGTCAGTTCGGCAACCGCCTTCATCATCGGCACCGGACCGACGGCAAAGACCGCCTGGGGGATGCGCTCCGGATCGGCCAGCATGTTGGCCAGGGGACCGGTAACGAAGCCCTTGGTTCCCAGGCTGCCGTCCTCCGTGGTGACCAGAAAGGTATGAGAGAGCGGGGTGAGTTCGTCGGCGAGCAGGATGAAGCGGCTGGAACGCCCGCCGATGATTGTGGTGACCTGGTTCCCGGCCTTTGCCAGCGCCTTCACCATCGGGAAGAGCACCGCTGTCCCGACACCGCCGCCGATGCAGCACACGCGCCCCCAGTTGATGATGCGGGTACCCTTGCCGAGCGGACCTGCCACATCCCGGATGCTTCCGCCAGCCGGTGTAGCGACGATCTTTCTGGTCGAGGCGCCGATGGCCTGGATGAAGAGGGTGATCGTTCCGGCTGCCGGGTCCGCATCGCTGATGGTGAGCGGTATCCGTTCTGCACCCTGGTCCAGCCTGACCATGACGAACTGCCCGGGCTTGCGGGCGCGTGCTATGCGCGGGGCCGACACCACCATCCTGTGGAGGTTCTCGGCGAGGATTTCGTTACTGACTACGTTGAACATGCTGACTCCAGAAAATAGAGATGCTTTTGTGCGTGCACATCAGCTCAAAGCTTTGGGAACCGTATGCGGCTGACCATCAGTGAGCCGGAAACTGCGAAGATCAGCACCAGCGGATGCAGAATAAAACCGGCGATCGTGACCTGACCGAACCAGAGAGTGTCGCGGACTGCGCCCTGCCAAGCCGCAAAGCACAACACCAGAACCAGCAGCAGTGAGGTCGGGATGGGTGTGCCTTCGAAGTATTTTACCTTGCCCGCATCCCCGGACAGCTCATCGGCCGTCACATTGTAGCGCGCCAGGCGGGACACACCGCAGGCCACAAAACAGGTCAGGATGATCCGGTCGTAGAGGCCCTGCATGCCGCAGCCATAGGCAATCACGGCCGGGGCGACACCGAAGGAGATGACATCGGCCAGGGAGTCGAGCTCGCGGCCCATGACGGAATTCTTCTGCCGCCACCGGGCAATCCGGCCATCCAGGACATCGAAGACCAGGGCGGCGACAACCATACCGCAGGCAAAGTAGACATGCCTGACCGCGTAGGTTTGCAGGTAGGTCAGCATGGAAAACAGTGCCCCGGTGCCGCAGACCGCATTGGCCAGGGTGAACCAGTCGGCCAACTGGAATTCCCGAATCATGGAAAAGGGCTTGTTGCGTGTAGGTATCGTCATGGTCTTCAGGTTCTCCTGCTCATATCCGGGGTTGGGCGTTTTCTTCGCATTCGTCTGCTTCGGTTTTTGTCGGCAGACTTTTTTCTTCCTTATGGCGATCCGTAGCGATCTCGACGGCGATGGCAGCGGCCTGTTCGGCGGGCATGCCTTCGGCCCGGCGCTCATACTCCTCTTCACCGCGATCGTCCCGTTCCCTGATCTCCACGTCTTCAGCCTGTTCCTGCTGACCGGGCAGCTCGACGCGCAGCTCTTCGATAAACATCAAAACCGCTGCAGCTACCGGCAGGGCCAGAAGTGCCCCGACAACGCCCGATAACACGCTGCCCGCCAACAGCGAAAAGAGAATGATGGACGATGGCAGACGCAAGGCGCGCCCATAGATCCTGGGGATCAGCAGACGGCTTTCGAATGTTTCGTAGGCCAGCATCAGAACAAGCACGATGATGATGATGTCAGGACCGCGCGGCAGTGCTGCCACCACTGCTGCCCCGACCGAAAGCAGGGCGCCGATGTAGGGCAGGACATCGACAACGCCGGCAAACACCGCTATGGCCAGGGCGTTTGCAACACCGCAGGACTTCAGAAGGATGAACACGAAGATAGCCATGAAGGCCGAGGTGATCACCTGCCCGCGGATGTAGCCGCCGACGATGGTTTCCAGGTTCAGCATGATCCGGGAAAGCCGGATATGGTGGGAACGGGGAACTACCAGAAAGAGGCCGCCCCGCAAGCGGTCCCGGTCGATCATGATGTACAGCGCCAGAAAGATGGAGCTCAGGACATAGGCGAAGATCGCGATGGCGCGGGCAGAGTACTCGTAGGCATTCGAGGCGGCCATCCTGACCAGGTCGCCGGAGTGCACCTTGCGCAGCAGTTCCGCCAGGGGGTTGGTCAGGTGGGAGCCCGCCAGCCATTTTGCCAGCAGCGACCGCAGGGCCGGTTCCTGGTCCATCAGGTCCGTGGCCTGGGCCAGGAGTGAAGGAATTGTCATGGTGATGATCAGCGCCGTTGTCACCATGAGCGCGGTGAATACCAATGCAATGCCTATCCCCCGACGCATGCGCCGCTCTTCGAGCCACCTGACCGCCGGGCTCATGGTGCCGACAATAACGAGCGCCGCTACGAGTACCAATACTACCGGCAGAAGCCGGTTCAGCACCCATAGGCCTCCGATGACGAGCAGCAGTGCGATGATGGCGCCGGGAGACGGTTCAATACGAATTACGCGGGGACGGATTGTTTTGGGGGAGGATTCAACGTTTTCTTGATAAGGCATCTCGGTAGTCTCCGTTCCGGCATGGGCCAAATTCGAGGCGGACTTCATTGCTGGGAATCCGACTCGAATATGGTCTTGTTGTATTTACAACCGGTTCATAGACCGAGCGAAACAGACAGCTCAGTTACCAAAAAACAACGGTGGTAAAAAGATGCTGAGTCCCGTTGGACGGGGTGGTGCATAGATGACCTGCGGTTCGACATACACACGTTCCCGGTACACAGGAGGAGCCTGGTAATACCGTCTACCTTGATTATAGCGGCCATGACTACGTCGACCGCGGTCATACTCTCGTTCTCTATGTTCGTAACGTTCGTTGTCGTTTCTTTCAAATCGCTCTTCGTGATCTCTGCAGTGGGCAGGTAACACACCAATAGCGCCTATCATAGTGGTCAGCACAAGCGTCAACATAACCTTGCCCGCTATGGATCTAACATTCCATGAGCCTGCTGTTTTCATAACGTCGCTCCATTTTTGGGTCGATTCCAATCGCCTGATCGGCGTCAATCTTGTCGTAGTGTCTGTGTCAGGTCTCATTTAATCTTCTTTTTACCATGTCTTCCGGTCTGCATGATGGCATCGGTGCTGGCCTTCTGATCATCCGACATGATGACATACAGCGATTCGAAAGGTGGGATGAGTTTCTTCAACTGGTCCAGCTGGATTTCTGAAATCTGGCTGTGGAATTTCAAACGCTCGATAGCATTGAGGTTGGCAGTGACTTCTTTCCTGTCTTTTCTCAAGGCATCCATGACCTTCGCATTTTCCCGCATGACCTGGGTAAGGGCATTCCATGATGCTGTCTGGCTGTCGGTGATCTTCAGAGCGTCCTGCAGCAGTTTGATGCGGGCCTCGGTATGCTCGACCGCAGACATTCTGGCAACTTCCGGCGCTTTCTTTTTGGCTGTGGCTGCAGAGGCCGCATTCGGACTGGCGAAAAAGATAGCCGATAGAAAAGCAACCATCACAACAAGTGTAGCTGGTACAGCAATTTTAAAAGCACTTCGATTCATGATCTGTCTCCTTTTGTTATGGTCTGGTCTCTGATTGCTCGCTGACCAACCTTACCAGGAACAGCGCAACTTGCATGCCACTGGAGATATGTGCGTGCCTGGAGTGCAACTGAATGATTATACAGGGAAAGGTGGAACTGCTGTCTGCGTGGGGAAGGGAAAACCGTCAGTGAAATCCGTCATGTTTGACATAACTGCAATATATGACGGACAAAGTCTATTGTTGTTTGTGATGTGGATGCTATGTGGAATTTTGCTCAGGAGTGCTGATCTTCCGTTCAATCCTTCTCCCTGTGGGAGAAGGATTGAACGAAGGCCGGATGAGGGAGATTACGGGTTTGAAATCAACGTGTTTCCGTCACCCTGGCCCTCTCCCCGAGGGAGAGGGGACTGTGAAAAGACGTAAGAATGATCATCGCAAATCAGGAATTTATATTTACTGCCGGACGATTCCGTATTTCCGCATCCGGGCGCGCAACGTGCTGGCGTTGAGACCCAGGAGCACCGCCGCGCCGTTTTTACCCTCGATGCGCCAACCGGTTTTCTGCAACACCTGCAGGACGTGGTCGTGTTCCAACTCGGCCAGGGCTTTGATGTCCTGCCCATCCGCTTCCTCGGTCTTGCGGAATGTGTCGAAACGGTCCAGGACCTGCAGTGCAGTGCCCCGGCTGATGATGACCGCCCGCTCGATGACGCTTTCCAGCTCGCGCACGTTGCCGGGCCAGTGGTATTCCTGGAGGGCGTTCAGGGTCTCTTTTGTGACGGTCTCGATCCGTTTGCCGATTTTGAGATTGAATTTATTGACAAAGTGATTGACCAGCAGCGGGATGTCTTCCTTGCGCTTACGGAGCGGCGGCATGGTGATGGGAAAGACATTCAGCCGGTAGAACAGGTCTTCGCGGAACTTGCCGTTTTTGACCTCGTCTGCCAGATTGCGGTTGGTGGCGGCGATGATGCGTACATCGGTCTTGATGGTGCGGGGACTGCCCAGGCGTTCAAACTCGCCGTCCTGGATGACCCGCAGCAGTTTGCATTGCAGCTCCAGCGGCATCTCGCCGATTTCGTCCAGGAAGATCGTGCCGCCGTCGGCCAGCTCGAAGCGCCCGATCTGGCGGGCATCGGAGCCGGTGAAGGCCCCCCGTTCCCGTCCGAAGAGTTCGCTTTCCACCAGGGTCGCCGGCAGTGTCGTACAATCGACGGTGATCAAGGGCCGCCCCTTGCGGGTACTGCTGCTGTGGATGGCGCGCGCCACCACCCCCTTGCCGGTGCCGGTTTCGCCCAGCAGCAGGACAGTGGCATTCATGGGGGCCACCTGCTCGACCTGGGTGAATACGCAGGTGAGGGCATTGCTTTGGCCGACAATCTCGCCGAAGTTGTAGCGACGGTCAACCTCGTACTGCAGGTAGATGTTCTCAGCCTGGAGCCGGTCCTTCAGCACTTTGATTTCCGCAAAGGTACCCTGAAGCGACTTCTCAGCCTTCTTGCGCTCCTCTATTTCCTGGGTGAGTTGCAGATTCGCTTTGAGCAGGTCTCCGGTCTGTTCCCTGATCTTCAGCTCCATCACTTCGTGAGACTGCTGCAGTTCGTCTTCAGCACGCTTGCGATCGGTGATATCGTAGATATACATGCGAGCACAATTGCAGTGAGGTGTCAGGATGATTTTTTCTCCGAAGACCCGCTCCATGATGATGACCTGGCTGCTGAGTTCCACCAGCTGTGTTATGTCCCAATTTTCTAATATGTTATTCAAATCCGGTGGCAGGAAGAGCAGCATATCCGCTTCACTCAGACCCAGGGCTTCCAGGCTGTTGACCGCGGCCAGGTTGAAGTAGGTAATCCGGCCGGTGGTATCCACCTCCAGGATCGGATTCGGACTCATTTGAGGGAACGATGCGAGATGCGCTGTCCGATTCTCCAGCTGTTTACGTTCAGTTATATCGATGAGCGCCATGCGGCATTCGCGCCCGGACGGATCGGCGATGGCCTCGATCCGAGCAAATACCGGTGAGTTCCCTTCGGAAGCAAGCATCAGCTCGCAAGATTCCCTGCTATGGCTCTGTAAGGTATCACTGAGAAATTCAGTGAACTGCCGCTGGTTTTCGGCGGAGACGAACTGACCGAAACGGCGGCCGATCAGCCGGGAACGTTCAATCCTGAGGAGGCTGGCAGCAGTCAGGTTGGCGGACTCTACGGTCCCTTCGTGGCTGAGGGTGAAATAACCGATCGGGGCGAAGTCATAGAGTTCGGTATAGTTTTCAAGGGCTTGCTCGACCGCATCCCTGGCGTGACGGAGTTCCGTGTTCTGCATCTCCAGTTCGATCTGGTGGACCTCAAGCTCATGGACGACCCGCTGCGTCTCCTGCTTGGTGCGCGGTGGATGCACTTCAGCGGCTTTCACCTGCAATTGCTCTTCCGCCTGATGGCGCAGCTCAGCGGCGGCTGTGGAAATGCTCGTGTCTCTGCCGGTACGATCCAATGTGAACTCTCTTTCTTACCCAACGGCAGTGTGGGGAATGTATGTCATTTCTGTGTCACAGCCCGTTGTTTTGTATTCTCATTAGAAGTTGTATCAGGATTCTGTCAGAGGATGCAATATATTATTTATGGTGCAATCATCACGTCTGCTTGTCGGAGGACAGACTTCACCGCCCCCCGAAAATCTGCCTGAATAGTTTTGACGACAGTCAGTTCAGGGGGTATGGTTATACCTTGAAAAACCCGATATCACAAATGTCAATCCGAAAACCCTGACCATGATAAGTAGAACAGCTTTAATTACTAATAGTTACGAGGTGCCTCATGCCAGAATCAGTGCCCGCAGTCAAAGATATGTTCCGCATCCGCGAGATGGCCATCGATGATTTTTCCAAGGTCTTTCATATCGGCGAGCAGGTCTTTACCGTCGAATATTCCCAGAGTCTCTACCGCACCTGGGATGAATATGAAATCACCACGCTCTTCAATTCGGACAGCGAACTCTGTCTGGTGGCGGAGGCCGGGGATGATATCCTCGGCTTCGTGCTGGGTACCACGGTCACGAAGCACAACTCACCCTGGAAATACGGCTATCTGGTCTGGCTGGGGGTCCGCAAGGACATTCAGCAGGGCGGGGTGGGCAGCGGTCTGTTCAAGGAGATCAAGCATCGCATGAAGGAACAGGGTGTAAGGATGATGATTATCGACACATCCGCCGACAACCTGCCGGCGGTCAGCTTCTTCAAAAAGCAGGGCTTTGACGATGTGCAGGAGCATGTCTACATGTCCCTGAACCTGACCCGCAAGAGCAGAAAAAAAACGGTAAAAAAATCATGAGCGCCCGCCTGGAAAAAGTCTGGCAGGCCATCAACCCGGAGCGGCTGCGCACAACCTTCCTTGAACTGCTGGACATCTATTCACCGTCAGGCAAGGAGGAGGATATCCAGCTCTATCTGGAAGAGCTCCTGACCCGGGCCGGTTTCAGCGTGGAACGGCAGGAGGTGGACGAGGACCGCTATAACCTGCGCTGTACCATGGGGCCGGAAGAGCCGCAGCTCTATCTGGTGGGACATGTGGATACGGTTCCGGCCTGGGATCTGGATGACTCGGGACCGCAACAGGAGGACGGTCTCATCTGTGGCCTGGGGAGCGCCGATATGAAGGGGGGCTGCGCTGCCATGGTCGAGGCCTGGCTGGCACTGGCCGAAGCGCTGGAACCGGATGAGCGGCCATCGATCGGGCTGCTGCTGGTAGTGGGCGAGGAAGAAAACGGCGATGGCAGTGCGGTCTTCCTCGCAACCTGCCGCCCGTCCTGGGTGGTCATCGGCGAACCGACCAGCCTGGCGGCCGGTTTCGCCCATTACGGCTACCTGGAGGCCGGTTTCGTGACGCGCGGTCTGCGCAGCCATTCCTCGCTGCCCGAACTGGGACATAATGCGGTTGAATCGATGCTGCGCGTGCTGCTGCATCTGGGGAATGACCCGCTGTTTGACCGGGCCAAAACGGAGATTGTCTATTCCATCAGGGAGATGCGGTCCTCACAGGCCGGTTTTGTCGTTCCGGATCGCTGTGAAGCCTGGATTGATCTGCATCTGCCGCCCGGGCATGACCCGGCCGAGCTCCAGGATGCGATCCGTCTGTGCGTGGCGAACCTTGACCAGCAAATACCCGGACTGGATCTGGACGTTGCCTTTGACTTTGCCTCCACCGGCTACAGTCTCGGCACTGAGAACCATCTGGCGCAGACCTTACAGGAGGTCTATCCGCGGCTTGATCTGCCGCTGCAGATCAATGCCTTCCGCTCCCATTCCGATGGCAATCTCTTTTTTGCGGCCGGGGTAAAGCCGCTGATCCTCGGTCCCGGCTCCCTGGAAACCGCCCATACCCCTGATGAACGGGTGGCCTTTGACGAAGTCTCAGCCGCCGCCCGCATCTATGCGGCCCTCTGTCTCGGAACATTATGATTGAACAGAGGATTTTGATAAGCGATTTCGACGGCACCATGACCGAACGCGATTTTTTCTGGGTGGCCCTGGACCGCATGCCGGCCGGCACAATAGAGCCGTGGGAGCGTTATGAGCAGGGTCTGAACAGCCACTTTGCCGCTCTGGCGGAGATTTTTGCCGGGCTGCGGATCGATGGGCAGGAACTGGATGCGATTCTGGCGGAAATGCAGCTCGATAGCGGCCTGGCCGAGAGGGTTGAGCGATTGCGGTTGTCGGGCTGGTCGCTGGTGATCGCCTCGGCCGGTTGTGAGTTCTATATACAGCGGATGCTTCGCCAAACAGGTGTTAGGGCGATCGTCCACGCCAATCCGGGGAGCTTTATCCCCGGCCAGGGGCTGTTCATGGAACCGCCCCTGCAGTCGCCGTTTTATACGGCTGCAACCGGGATCGACAAGGCTGCCGTCGTCCGCTATTACCTGCAGCAGGGCATTGAAGTCGCTTTTGCCGGAGACGGCCGCCCGGATCTGGCACCGGCGCTGCTGGTGCCGTCAGGGTTCCGCTTCGCAAAGGGGTGGCTGGCCGATGAACTGGAACGACTTCGCGAACCATTCGTGCGTTTCGACCGCTGGTGCGAGATTCCAGAACGCTTGTCGGAGGGGGCTCAATGACTGCACGAATGAGCATTGCCATTCCGGAGCTGGTCAGGATCAAGAGCGGGGCGCTGGAAAAGCTCGGCAGCTACTGCAGTCGCGGCGGATTCCGCAGTGTGGCGGTCGTTGCCAGCAGCGATATGCCGGACGGTCTGGCCGCGTCAGTAAGAACTGCGCTGGCGGCAGCGAATATCCAGGTCGAACATTGGCTGTCCTGTGCTGAAGCCAGCTTTGAACAGGCGCAGAGTCTTTTTACATCCCTGCCGTCCGATGTTTCGGCGGTTATCGGGCTGGGCGGGGGTAGGGCGCTGGATGTGGCCAAATATGTGGCCTTCCTGGCCCGGATTCCCAATATTGCCGTGCCGACGTCGCTTTCCAATGACGGATTCTGCAGCCCGGGTGTCAGCCTTACGGTTGCGGGCCGCAAACGTTCACTTCCGGCAGCCATGCCCTACGGCGTGGTCATCGACACGGCTGCCTGCCTGGCCGCCCCCCAACAACTCTGGTTGTCCGGGGTCGGAGATCTGGCCGCAAAATTGACCGCTGTGCGGGACTGGAAGCTAGCCTTCCACGCCAGCGCTGAACCGTTCAATGATTTCGCGGCCCTGCTGTCCGACGCTACGGTCTTTCAGTTCATTTCCCGCCCGGTCAGGGATCTGGAGGGCGTCCGGCTGCTGGGAACCTCCCTGATGCTGAACGGCATCGCAATGGAGGTCTGCAATTCATCGCGCCCGGCCAGCGGCAGCGAACACCTCATCTCCCATGCGCTGGACCGGAACTCTGCAAGACCCCGCCTGCATGGTCTCCAGGTCGGCGTGGCTGCATATCTGGTCAGCAGGCTGCAGGGCGGGGAACATACGGACATCATCGGCAGCCTGTTCGCTGCGACCGGTTTCTGGGAGATGATCAGGAGCGATCCCTTCAGCAGTGCTGAATGGATTGAGGCGCTCCGCTTGGCTCCTGACATCAAGGAGGGCTTCTATACGGTACTTTCCACACGGGATTGCGTGGAAGAGATCCGTGCGATGCTGGAACACGATTCCGCCCTGGCGGGATGTTTCACTGTCTGACGTCTACCCGCTGCTGCAGTAAGTCCCGTCATATTTGACAGTTTATGTTATGCATGACGGTTGCCAAGTGCGGCCTTACGTTTTACCTCCCCCCGATACAACAACTTTCCCTTTTATAATCATGCTGTTGCAGTGAAAGTGAGCCTTAAATCATCTCTGGCATGTTAGTTGCGACTTAGCATTGCATAGCATGGGGGCATTGATATGCCCATTGCAGAAACTACCAGTCTTGTTTTCACTACAGGAGGTGTCCCGTGAACGCATCTGATACCAAGCTGACCATCCTGACCCTGGGGCGCTTCAGTCTTTCAATTGATGGAAAATCTGTCGTGACAGAGTGGCCAAGTGAAACACTGAAAGAGCTGTTCTGCTCTCTGCTGTCGCCGCTGGACCTGTACATCTCCTGGGACCGGATCTGCCGGTCCATGTGGGATATACCCGCGACAACCGACAGCAATCTCCGCATGGAGGAGACCTTTGTAGGACCTCTCAGAAGTTTCCTTGTCAGTGAGCTTGGCTTCGATCCTCTCATCACGGGTGATGATGGTTTGAGATTCGATCAGGAGCGGATCAGCCTGGATGCCCTTGAATTCCACAGCGCTGCTGCCGGAGGACTCAGATTGTTTGCCCTTGAAAATCATGCTGATGCACTTGAGAACTTCAAAAGAGCTAAGGCACTGTATATAGGCTGCTATCTTCCGGACATGTTGGGAAAAATAATCATAAACACGCGCGATGACCTTGAGTCTCTGTATCTGACCGCGGTTATTGACGGCATGCCGCTTTCCCAGAGCTCCAGGTGGCCGGGCTGTGAACGAAGGGCCAAGCCCGAACTGTACAAGAAGTCGTTCCGTCAACCGGATCAGTCACTGCAGTTCTGTCACGAGTAGGCGGGCTGACAAGTCCGTTTCGAACTGCCGGTGTATTCAGGAAACAAGCTGTTGTGATGTTCTGTGAAAAAGGATTCCATGGTGAAACGCATAATTGTAATCGTACTGGCACTGCAGCTCCTGCTCGCCTGCTCGCCGCTCAACAGGCCGGCGGCTGCTCTTGAACGTGATCAGGATCCGGAACAGCTATGGAATATTGGGTGGGAGCTGTCCCGTGATTGCTGCGTCCAAAAAGATGCGTTACGGCTGAAAAACAACCGTCATGTGCACTTGCGGGATAGCAGGCATACCCATGGCAAGCTTCCAGCGGTTGATCTGCTCCAGGAGTTGCTGCCTACGCGGGAAACCGTGCTTTTGGAAGAGCTGCTTGTTGAAACAGCGATACCCTGAACGTGAATGCAATAACCTACACATAGTAATTCTGATCAGCCGGGAGGCGCCACATGTCGTTAATAATTTATCTCATCGGTTTTGCTTTTGTTATTGGAGGCCTGGCCTGGGGCCTTGTTGTTGCCAAGGTGAGCGCCGTCTACATCATGATCGCGGTCGTCATACTTATCGGTATTGCGATCCTGACCGGGGTGACCCGCACCCGCGGCAGGGACTAACAAGGATTAAACCTGAAAAAAACATTGAAACTGGGATGGATAGGATAAACACAGATAAATCAGATAATTAAATGCAAAAGTTTGTAAACCAAAATGGTGAGGGACTATTTGTCAGAATCATTAGGTTTTATCCGTGTTCATCCGATGTATCTTTGGTTAACTGCCGTTTATAGAATAAAACAGGCACAAATGAAAAGCCCACCAGGTAGTTCGGTGGGCTTCTGTTTTTTGTTCTTATTCGATTCCATTTTCAAGGAGTGATCCGGCTCCAGTTACGTCCGGAGTGATGCTGCTTGAAGCTGTATTTTATTGTAGGTTGCTGTATCTGTGATAAAAAACGGCTCCCTTTTACTATGATTATCTACAGATGCATGTTCCTGCGGAGCGCTACAGCCTCCTGTCATCGGTTACACTCAGGTGGAGTATCTTCCATAACGGCAACTCCTTACTTACAAGATTTAGTTCCTTTGACTTGAGTTGATAATACCATCGCTCATTGAAAATAACAGTCTATTGATTTATTTTTTTTCGGAGTATACTCACAAATTGTAATTCCTCTCTGAATTGCCCGCCCGATTATCAAATGCCTTTCCCGACCATCTGCTGCAATGTCATCTGGTTCTTATGCTCTGCGGATTTGAATGCCAGGTAGTCCTTCCTGTTCAGATCGAAAAGCTGCTGCCGGTAACGGGTCGTAAGATCATACCACTGGCTGGTTCTCGTGCTGAGAAGACTGCTTTCCGGGGAGTGCAGCGCAATCATAAAGGACTGAATGGCGAAATAGTAGCGGACGGCGTTGCGTTCCACTGCCCCGCGTGGACCGCCGATATAGACCGGCTTGTCGTTTCCGTCTGTGCCGGTCACCGTGAATCCAACCTTGTTCCGGCCGAGTGTTGCAAAATAGGCCTTTCCTGCCAGGCGCAGGGCCATGCTGTCGCTGTATTCATAACTGACGTGGACAAAGGTTTTTCCTCCCTTCAGCGGCAGGGCTTCGAATCTCATGGTGTGATCCTTTGTGCCGAACGGTCCTTCATTGGCGCTGAGGATGATGTCCAGATAGCCCTTCTGCTGAACGAGATTCCGGTAATGGTAGACTACCGGACGCGAATCCTCCGGTGCCTGGTATTCCTTCTTGCCGATGTAAAAGGTCAATAGTCCGTCGCCCGGCTGTTTGCCGTAGGTGCAGGCCTTGACATTTGGATGGAGGGACACGATATCGCACCAGTTTGCCGGTTCCCTGAGCACGTTGGCTACACTGCTGAAGGAGTAATCAAAGATCCCGTAGACATCCACATGTACCCGGTCGTTTCGCTCGGAAGACTCCAGGAAGAGAGGAAGACCGAAACTGCTTGCCTCCAGTCTGGCGGTGTTCCTGTGATAGGTGTCGAGCAGGGCCGCCTCGCCCTGTCCGGGGGAGGCGGCAGATGACACTGAAGCGGCTGAAAACAGCAGCACTGCAGCGACAATGGATTTGAAGATTATCGGAAGACTTCTGATGGTATACGTACGATTCACGTGATTTACTCCTTATTATGTAGACAAACGATCACAGCCATCGGCTGAACAGATTCACAAACCACTCCCTGGCCTTGGGAAGCATTGGCCTTTTTTCCCACTCTTCCAATAGAATCTGCTTTGAATTGGTAAGGTCCCTGGCAAACATCCGCTCCATTTCTCCTGCAAAATCCGGGCTCAGGATAACGGCATTCACTTCATCGTTTTTAGACATACTCAGAAAATCCATGTTGGTAGACCCGACAGTTGACCAGACCTTATCAATCACTGCGGTCTTGGCATGCAGCAGGGATGTGCTGTGCTCATATACTTTGACCCCTGATTTCAACAGGTCGGAATAGTAATATCTCTGTGCATACAGGGCCAACTGGGAATCGGTGACCCCGGGGAGGATGATCCTGACATCAACGCCGCGTCCGGCAGCTTCGCTGAGGGCCTTTATGATCTGGTCGTCAGGGATGAAATAGGAATTCGTCATGTGTATCGAATGCTCGGCAAAAGAGATGGCCGACACGTAGACGATAAACGGAATCCTGTTGGTCTGTCCTGGCATGCTGCCGATCACCCGTACCAGGGCTTTACCGGCTTCTGCCTGTTTAGGGAAATAGGTGCGTGCTGCGGGTTTTGCACCATTCTGCTTCATCCAGGTATCAAGAAAGAGTTTCTGGAACTCGGCCACTGCCGGTCCTTCAATCTGGATGTCCGTGTCACGCCAGTGAATAGGTGCCGTTTTCTTTTGTCTACGTTTGAAGGGACTGCTCGAATATACTTTGCTGATGTTGATGCCGCCGATAATGGCAAACCTACCGTCGACAATCAGGATCTTGCGGTGGTCGCGGTGTGTCAGTCCCCAGTTGCCGACGGACTTCAGCGGATTTAGCGGATTGAATTCAGTGATCCGGATCCCGCCATCGCGCATGCGCTGGAAAAAGGCCTCAGGGGATTTCATACTGCCCAGGCTGTCATAGATCAGATTTACCTGGACACCTTCCGCCTGTTTTCGCAGCAGAAGTTCTGCAAATTTCCGGCCGGTTTCATCATCCTCAAAGATGTAGCTTTCCATGTTGATATGGTCTTTGGCCTGTTGAATGATCTTGAACATGGCGGCATAGGTAGCCGGACCATCGCTGAGCAACGTGACCTTGTTGCCCTTGGTCAGCGGGCTGTCAGTAACCGATTCCACCACGACCGTGTGGCGTCCCAGGACATCCGTCGGGGCGACCGATTGCTTCAGCCGCTCCCTGATAGCCGTGCTTTTTTGTGGAGACAGGAGTCCTTTGGACGAAACTATCGGGCGGTGACCCTGCGCAGACGGGGCCTCATCGATCACCTTGGTGACATCCGGCAAAGCCGCACAGCCATTGCTGAGACTCAGGGTGGACAGGGACAGAAAAAACAACAGGAATGTCTTGATGTGTTTCATCAGGTTTCTTTACCTCGCGTCATATCATCTTTCACCATTATATACCCTTACCAAAAGAGTTGCTGCCGAATTGGTTGCCTGCGCAGTTCCTCGTGCCCGTAAAATCAGGAGTGATCCTGTTCCGCTGTAGCTGCCGGCGTGTCACCGGTTACGTCTTTCCAGACTGTGATGAGAATGGCAAAGAGTACCGGTCCCAGTATCAGGCCGAGCACCCCCAGCGTCATAACTCCGCAGGTCGCTCCCAGTACAACCGCTATGACCGGGATTTTGCCTGTTGCTCCCATGGCGAGCGGTCGTATGGCGTTATCGGCCAGGCCCACAAAAATGATGCACCAGATTGTCAGGAGAATTGCCTTGAGATAGGCACCGTTGATGGCGACCAGTGCAGCCAGCGGAACCCAGACAATGGCCGTGCCGACCACCGGAACAAGCGCAACAAGTGCCGTCAGCGCAGCGCATAGAATCGGTGCGGGGACTCCGGCGACATAGTATCCGATCCAGGCGGTTACGCCCTGTACGAGACAGGTCAGAATGGTTCCGACAGCCACGGCAGTTGTTGTGGCACAAATTTCGGAATAATAATGTCGGGCTTTGGTTTGGTTGGTGGCAAAACGGGCAATAGCAGTCGACACAATCCGGTCGCCATCACGGTAGATGAAAAAGAGCATGAACAGCGCTACAACCAGGGTGAAGAAGAGCTCGCCAAGGTTCTTGGCGGTATTGGTGGTCACATCCAGGAGAAATCCGGAAGCACCGGCAGCCAGTTTTGCACCAACGCCGGAAAGTTCGATGCCGAAGCGCTCTCCCAGAGAAATTATCTGTGATGCAAAAGGAAGATGGCTGAGGGTATCGGCACCGATTGTCCGGAATGCCTGAACCAGCCGTTCACCTTCCTTGTACCAGTCAGCGGCGTTTTCAACGACCGTGAAGATCAGGGCCGCAACCGGCAGAATGAAGCAGACGGTTATAGCAAGCACCATCAATCCGGCGGCGCGGTCAGGGTGTCCGGGAAACCGTTTGGCCAGCCGGTCATGGTGGGGCAGGGTGGCGATGCCGATGATCAACGACCAGGCCAGCGGCTTGGCGATAGGGGCTGCCAGCAGGGCGATCAGGCAGACAGCGGCGGCCGTGGCAAGGGCCGCCAGTATGCTCAGGTATACATTCTTGTTCATCTGCTGTCCTCCTGCTAGGCCGTTGCGTGGGCGATATGTACTGTTGCAAAACTGCCTGGTCCGCCCGGTTTCTCATGGATCTTTCGGGACCTGCTCATGGCGGAACGAATATTGGGCAGGATGTTGCGGGCTCCCATCAGATGAGGAAGTTTGGATGTGTAGATCAGCCGTTTGGGTTGTCCCCGGATTCCGCACAACAGAAGTACCCGCCCGGAGGCATGCAGCTGCTCGTAGAACTGTTCGATGGCATACAGGCCGGTAGCGTCAATGGCGGTCATATAGCGCAGCCGCAGGACTACGATCGACTGCAGGCCGTCAATATCAAAGGCGATCTGTTTGAGCTTTTCGGCAGCCCCGAACAGGAGCGGACCCTGGATGTGGAACATGCTGAGATAATCTGGAATTGACTGGTTTTGAACAAAATGATGTTGCGCATTACCGATGCTTTCATTTGTCAGTGGTGCCACGACGGTCGTCCGTGAAACCTGGTAGATATAGAGCAGTGCGGCCAGCATCATGCCGATCTCGACGGCAATGGTCAGGTCGGCTACGACGGTCAGCACGAAGGTGATCAACCAGACGGAAATTTCCTTGCGGTTCAGTCGCAGGATGATCGGAATTTCCTGCCACTCGCCCATGTTGTAGGCCACTACAAACAGCACTGCCGCCAATGTTCCCAGGGGAATGTATTTTGCCAGCGGTGCGGCGAACAGCAGGATGCAGAGCAGCGTCAGGGCATGGATGATGCCGGAAAACGGTGTGCGGGCGCCGGCCCGGATATTGGTGGCAGTCCGGGCGATAGCGCCGGTGACCGGGATGCCGCCGAAGAACGGTACCGTAATATTTGCCACGCCCTGTGCGACCAGTTCTACGTTGGAGTTATGCCGGTCGCCGCTCATGGAGTCGGCCACAACAGCCGAGAGCAGGCTTTCGAGTGCCGCCAGCAGGGCGACCGTCAGAGCTGCCGGAAGCAGCGGCATGATCAGGGCGGCATGGAACTCCGGCATCTGGAGCTGGGGAAACCCGGTGGGTATGCCGCCGAAGCGGCTGCCGATGGTCTCGACCGGTATGCCGAAAAGGCCGACGCAGGCCGTGGCTCCCAGCAGCGCAACGATCGATCCGGGGATCCGCTTGGTCAGCAGCGGCATCAGCAGGATGATGGCCAGTGACACCAGTGCCAGAATCACGGTCAAAAGGTCGGTGGTAGAAATGTTCTCAGCGAGATAGCGCATCCGCTCAAGAAACTCGCTCGGCACCTTGTCAGTGCTTGTGATTCCGAGAAAATCCTTGATCTGGGTCGAGGCGATCAATACGGCAATGCCGTTGGTAAAGCCGATCACAACCGGTCTGGGAATAAACTTGACCGCATTGCCGAGTCCGGTAAGGCCAAGGAACAGCAGGATGACACCCGACATCATCGTTACCATTATCAGTCCGGAGAGACCATGCTTGGCAATGATTGCGGCAATAACAACCACAAACGCTCCGGTTGGCCCGCCGATCTGGGTCCGCGACCCTCCCAGGGCCGAGATCAGAAAACCGGCAATTACAGCGGTATAGATACCGGCCTGGGGCGTCACGCCGGAAGAGATGCCGAAGGCCATGGCCAGCGGCAGAGCCACCAGACCAACGGTAATTCCGGCGACCAGGTCGGCAAAAAAATCCTGGCGGCTGTATGATTTCAAGGCGAGTACGGATTTGGGAAGCCACTTTGAAAGAGCTGTTTTGATGCGGTTTTTCATGTAAACTGCCTTTTCATGATAATGGCGTTTGCCGGACTGACTAAGCTGTACAGCTGCGGAACAGGAACAGAGTGCCAGTCCGGTAACGGTAAAGAAGCATGTCCTACTTGACTATTTTCAATTCGTCACGACGGTTTTTTGCCCATGCGGCTTCATCATGACCTGCATCGGCCGGGTGTTCCTTGCCGTAGCTGATGGTTGATATTTTGGCAACAGGGTAGCCGAGGGTTACAAGATAGTTCTGGGCCGCTTTGGCACGCTTTTCACCAAGCGACAGATTGTATTCGCTGGATCCCTGCTCATCGCAGTGCCCTTCAATCCGGATGGTGGGTCTGCCGGCAAGTTTATTGTAGTTCGCCTGCAGGGTATTTCCTGATTCGGCGCTCAGTACGTAGGAGTCGAAGCCGAAATATACGACACCCGCCGGAGCGGTGTCTTGTGTTGCGGCTTTTTGGCTGTTATCGGCAGGCACTATTTGCGTGGAGTTAGCGTCTGTTGTTGCAGCGGAGACAGGTGCGGGTTGCACTGGTGGAGCTTTTTTTGTTTCCACTGTCTTTTGGGGTGCTGACTGAACCAGGCCTTCATCCTTCTTGACAACATCGTTGTTGGCACATCCCATTGCTGACAGCATGACGGTGATCAGCAGCATGTTTACCATTGTTCTACGATTCATCTGGGCGACTCCTTTAGTCGGTACGTTGAGTTTCAACAATAAAATCCGGCAGTATTCTTCCGGGCAATGTTGCTTCTGAATTAACGTTTGAGCAGGTTGTGCAGGTCAGGCATGGCTTCCCGCATGATAGACCGCAGGGCATCTTCCAGCACGTTCCTGGCGATCATGTCACGATCCCTGATATCGGTTTTGGTGGACATTGATTCATACTGCAGCCGTTTGATCTGCTGTCCATCCTTGTACACATCTACCCCGACCACTATCCGGCAGGTTGCCTTGAGATCCGCCAGATCTGAAATCTGGTCCAGATCGATGACTGTTTTAGAGAGGTCAAGTACCCGTTCTTTTGCAGCGGGTCGTGTCGTAACCGTCAAAACGGTGTAGCCCGCATTCCTGAACTCCTGGGCAAAGGCTTCCTGGATTATTTCCGCGGGAGCGCGCGGGCTGAATACCTCGTCTATGATATTGTTGTCGTCATCCTTAACCTTTCCGAGCACCCATTTGATATCGGATGGATGTGCCGGACGGTTTTCCGGAATGACGATATAGATATCGCCGGAGCCGCCGCGAACGCTTGCGGTCGGCTGATAGAGCGTATTCACCGTGCGTGAATAGCGGGCACACCCGCTTGCCAGCAGCAGGCAGAAACAGGTGATACACAAGAACAGTGCTGTCAGATTGTACTTCTTAACAATGGTTCTCATAACCCGACTCCTTTGTTGTGTTTTTAGTAAGTTAGAAGTGATATTCTGCGCATTTCAGGCAGAAAATCACTTCGTTAACGCACTTATCCTGTTTATCAGGGCACGGACTGAATTGAAAAGACCCGCAGCAGCGGGTCTTTAAATACAGGGCATACTGGCGTTGAGGTGCATACTCTCCGGATTTGGCTATTTCCCGAATACCTGCTTGACCTGCCCGATCTTTTCCTGAACCTGCCCGGCTAGCTTCTCGACAGTACCTTTGGCCTGCAGCTTGGGGTTGTCGCTGAGTTTTCCGGCGGCTTCCTTGAGCTTGCCCTTCACTTCGTGCAATGTTCCTTCGACTTTGTCCCTGATGCTCGATTTCATGGTGGACTCCTGTGGTGACGTGGATTGTACAGAACGCATGATGCTGCCCATGTTCTGACAGGCATATATGAGGCAACTAACGTGCCAGAGCCGGGAAGAGGGCTGTTGGTGCGCAAGTGGCTGATTATGCCGCAGAAAGCAACTGGAGAACGTTCCGGTGGAAGGAGAATCCGTCAGTTGAAACCGTCATGTGTAACATAACCGCCAAATATAGCGGGCGGGAACTCGTCATGATCCGGTTGTTACTGACGGGTCAGTGCGAAGGTACGACCGATCAGAGAAATGCCGATATAGCCGCGCAGTTCCAGACGGCCGGGTGCTGACAGGCGCATTCTGCATTTATAGCTCTTGCCGGTTTCAGGGTCGTAGCAGATCCCGCCATCCCACAGGTTGGCACCCCTGGCGGTCAGCCCTTTCATGACCTGCAGACCGAGGATCGGGCGATTGCGCAGCGCCGGATCAGGGCTTTTTCGGTCAACTTTGGTTGTGCCGACCGGTCCATCGTTGCTGTCGATGTATTTGGGCACCTTCAGCCAGATGATTTTTCCGCAAATCTTTTCTCCGCATTTGAAAAACTCCAGCTTGGAATCCCCCCCATCGGTTTTCCATGAACCGAGGATGTTGGCCGGAACTGCGCCGAAGGCGGTGGTTGCCGTCAGCAGCAATGTTGCTAAAAGTGCACAGATCTTCATGCAATCGTACCGGTTTCCTGGGGGGCAAGCGTCTGCTTCTCCAGGTTGGCGAAGATGGCAGCAAACGTCTGCGTGACCATATCCCGGGAATCGGTCGGCTGCGGACCGCTTTTCATGGCCATGGCCGCATCTCTGATGGCGGCTGCGATTGTCAGATTTGATGCGATGATCATCTTTGCTTCATGTGAAAGTTTGTGCATGAGTGTCTCCTTTTTGGTACAGAATTAGTATCTAATAAAAAGCATTTGAAACTGGGATGAATGGGATAAACACAGATAAATTAGATAATTAAAAGCAAAGATTGTAAGCCAAAAAGGTGAAGGACCATTTATTTATAATCTTTAGGTATTATCCGTGTTCATTCTATGTATCTGTGGTTAACTGCCGGTTTTAGGATTATTCAGCCTTCTCATTCCAGAGCGGATTCTGGCGGTCATCGGGATGCAGTTTTGCGAGCTCCACCGGGTCCACGTGCCAAAAAGATTTGTCGATCGCACCCCTGTATTCCTGCTTTTTGCCATGGTTAAACGGGCACCACCAGTTTTCCACGATTTCCACCAGATAGGCCGCGTACCTGAAGAGTGCGACACTCAACGGGCAATAGTGCTTGCAGTTCAGGATCCAGAAGAACCTGTAGTGCGCCAGGTGAAACCAGGGGATGTTGATGACCGGTTGATCCTGATTGCGGTAGCGATGGGATTGCCAGGCGGGAACGAAATCCCAATAGGATTTGATATCCATGCCGCCGACATATTTCAGATGTGTTCTGACCAGCAGTACGCCGACGATTACGAAGGGTACGGTCGTAATAATCGGCAGGTAGATCAGCGGCACTCCGAAGATCACTTTCCACAAGGGTTGTTTGACATAGTTGCAGCCGATTCTTACTCGATCCATGATGGTTCCTTTTTGTCATTTCAATGTTCAACTTTCTGTTCCCTGTTCCCCATCATCACCAGCACCTGGTGCTTCACCAGGTCCCGTTCCAGGGTGATCAGGCCGTCAGCCACGCGCTGACCGTCCAACTCAACCCAGGCGACACCACGCTGTAAACCGTGCGGATTTTCCACCTGGATGGCGTAGACCGCTTCACCGTGCCGATAACTGAGACTGAAGCCCGGCCACGAGCCGGGGATGACCGGGTCAAGCCGCACAGTTTCGCCCCGCACCTGCAGACCGAGCACCTCTTCAATCCAGGCCCGGTACATCCAGGCTGCTGAACCGGTATACCAGGACCAGCCCCCCTGGCCGGTATGGCCGGGCAGGCGGTAAACGTCGGCTGCCACCACATACGGCTCCACCCGGTAGTGCCAGACCGCTTCGGCATCACGGGCATGCTCGATCGGATTGAGCAGGCGCAGCAGCTGCACTGCCCGTTCCCCATCCCCTTTGCGGGCAAAGGCCATCGCCATCCAGAGAGCGGCGTGGGTGTACTGGCCGCCGTTCTCCCGTACACCGGGTGGATAGCCCTTGATGTAGCCGGGTGAAGGTTCCGATGTGTCGAAGGGCGGGTCGAACAGCTGCACCAGCCCTTCATCCTGGCGGACAAGCAGCCGCCAGGCCGATTCCAGGGCCTGATCGGCGCGTTTCGGGTCGGCTGCGCCGGACAGCCAGGCCCAGGATTGGGGCAGAGAGTCGATCCTGGCCTCACTGCTGGTCGAAGAGCCGAGCAGGGAGCCATCATCGAACGTCCCCCTCAGATACCACTCGCCGTCCCAGCCGGCCTTCTCGACACGCTGGATCAGGGCCGACCGGTCATCCTGATAGTTCCGGCTGAGATCCGGCTCATGCAGCAGGCTGGAAAGCTCCGCCATCCCCTGCAGCAGTTCGCACAGGAACCAGGCCAGCCAGACGCTTTCTCCCTTGCCTCCGGCACCCACCAGATTCATGCCGTCGTTCCAGTCTCCGGTTCCCATCAGGGGCAGTCCATGGGGGCCGATCGTCAGTCCGCGCCCGGTCGCGCGCCGGCAGTGCTCGAAGAGCGTGGCCCGTTCAAAGGTGACCTCCGGTATGGAAAACAGTTCATGCTGATCGGCCGCCAGCAGGGGGGCGTTCAGAAAGGTCAGTTCTGTTTTCAGGATCTCCACATCACCAGTGGCCCGGACGTATTGTGCGACCACATAGGGCAGCCAGAGCAGGTCGTCGGAAATGCGCGAGCGGATTCCGGCGCCGGCAGGTTCATGCCACCAATGCTGGACGTCACCCTCTTTGAACTGCCGGCTGGCCGCCAGCAGGATCTGGTCGCGGGCAATCCCGGGGCTGGTGTACAGGAAGGCCATGATGTCCTGCAGCTGATCGCGGAAGCCGAAGGCGCCGCCTGACTGGTAAAAGGCGGAGCGCCCCCAGATGCGGCAGCTCAAGGTCTGGTACTGCAGCCAGCGGTTGATCAGCAGGTCGGCGGCCAGCTCGGGGGTCTGTACGACAATTGTGCCGAGCAATCCATCCCACCAGGCCATGGATTGAAGGAGCGCCTCCTCGAATGCCAGGTCCGTCTGATAGCTCAGCAGCAGTTGTCGGGCCGCTGCTTCGGAGCCGGCCTGGCCGAGCATGCAGATAATATCGCGACTTTCGCCCGGAGCAATTTCTATGGCGGTTCGGAGTACCCCGCACGGATCCAGTCCGGCCCCGGCGCGTTTTGACAGACGGGTCAGCTCCATGGCAACCGGATTGCCCAGCGTACGGTTGCGGCCGATGAAGGAGGTGCGGTCACCGCCGTAGGAGTCGGCCTGCGGGGTCATGGCCACGAAGGCGACCCGCTCTCCGTACTCGGGGTGGTAGTGGTTGTGGGCCAGCATGGCCCGGGATTCCCTGTCCCAGTTGGTCATGACGTGCATCTGGCTGCTTTCACGATTCTCGCCCAGTGTCAGTTCCACATAGTAGGTAACGGAAAGCCGTCGCCTCCGTGCGGAGGAGTTGGTCAGCCGCAGGCGCTGCAGCTTGATCGGCTGGCCGCCCTGTTCGTCAACCGGGACGAAAACGGTCAGTTCCTGTTCGATACCATGGCTGTTATGCTCAAAAACCGTATAACCCGCCCCGTGCCTGGCCCGATAGGCGGTCTCTTCACGGATCGGTGACGCAGTCGGCGACCAGAAAATGGCGCTTTCCTCGTCGCGGATGTAGATCGCCTCCGAGGCCGGGTCCAGCACCGGATCATTGGACCAGCTTGTCAGGCGGTTGCGCTGGCTGTTGCCGTACCAGGTGAAGCCGGATCCGGATTCACCCACCATGGTGCCGAAGGTCGGGTTGGCGATGACGTTCACCCAGGGTGCCGGGGTGTTGGTCGTGGGCCCCAGATAGATGGCATATTCACGCCCATCCCGGGTAAATCCGCCCAGGCTGTTGAAGTAGTGCAGCTCCATGAAGGGGAGCGGGGCCGAGGGCTCACGCGGGGCACGTTTCCGGACCAGCCGCTCCATGAGTTCCGGTGCCTCGATCGGCACACCCAGCTGTTGCGGGAGAGTGCCGCGCGCCGCCACCAGCACGACACTGGCGGCGGCCTTGAGGAGATTCAGGTCCGTCTCCGGGATCAGCGCCGCGCTCTTCAGGAAGATCCCGCCGGCCCGGTCAGTCGCCGCTGAAACAGTGTGGGCCTGGATCAGCTGCTCAAGCCGTTCATGGAGCGGCCGCTCATAGCTGCCTCCCTCTTCGTTGAGGATCACCAGATCGGTCGATAGCCCATGCATGCGCAAGTAGGTATGGGCCTGGAGCATCTGGCGCACCAGGCTGATCTCGCGGATCTCGCCGATGGTCACCAGGGCAATCGGCAGGTCCCCGGAAATGGCGTAGGGCCATAGACCTGCCTGCCCCTTGCGGTTGTCTTCCAGTCGCTCGGCCGGTGCCCGCAGCAGATGATTGGGAAACAGCAGGTGACTGGCCAGCTGCTGGAAGCGGCGCGCTTCATCGGGCTGGATGCGCAGTACCTGCAGCTGCTGCTGGGCGGAGCTCCAGGCGAAATCCATGGCCCGTTCAGAGGCATGGGCGTCGCTGTACTTGTCCATCAGCAGCAGGGCCTGTTCGCGACTGGCCGCGGCGGCCAGCACCAGGGACAGCTGGGCGCGCTGACCCGGTTCCAGGATCAGGCTCCGTCGCAGGCCCAGCATCGGATCAAGGACAAAGCCGTGGCTGTTGCCGAGCTTTTGCCGGGCCCCCAAGGGATCGGCCAGGGTCCGGCCGCGGCCGATGAAGCGGCCCCGATCGGTTTCAAATTGCCACTCTGCTTTGTTCGGGTCGGCATCGCCGGCCTGGGCATGCGTCAAACAGTGGGCTACATACAGCGGCAGTTCGTTATTTCCCCGCGCCCGGCGATAGGCGAGCAGCGTTTTCTGCTCCGGGAGTGCCTCGGTCTGGATGAACAGCTTGTTGAAGGCCGGATGCTGGCGGTCCGCATTGTGCGGCGCCATGGAGAGCTCGACATAGCTGGTGAGATTGAGGAAACGGGTGCGGGAGGAGCGGTTGACCAGGGTAATCCGGCGCACCTCCACATCATCCTCCGGCGACACAACCACCTCGGTTTCCGTATGGATGCCGTCGTCTATGCGGTGGAATACGGCCCGGTCAAGGGCAAAATCCACGGAATACCCTTCAGTGCGTCCGCCGACCGGGTGATAGGTGTTGGACCAGAGGTGATCCGGCTCGGATTCGTGGATGTAGCAGAAGGTCCCCTGGCTGTCACAGGTCTGATCGGAGCGCCAGCGGGTGAGTTCCTGCATGCCCCACTGGCTGTAGCCGCCGCCGCTGTTGGTAACCATCAGGCCATAGCGGCCGTTGCTGAGCAGCAGTGTCCGGGGAGTGGTGGTATGGGGGGTGGTGAAGGAGATGCCGGCCGGCGCAACCAGGTCTCCGCTCAACAGCACCGGTTCACTCTGCCGCATCGAGATCAGCTGCAGCGGCGGCAGGGTCGGGATGCGCTCCTGCAGCAGGGCTTCAAAGGCCCGCACCCGCGGATCGGCATGAAATCGGCGCGGGAACGGGTTGTCATGGAGGAAGTTGGTCAGGGACAGAAAGGCCATCCCCTGGTGATGGGCCATATAGGCCTCGATGATCACTCCCCGTCGGCCGGCCCGCTGCGTCTGACGGCTGAAATCCATGGCTTCGTAATAGCCGTAATCGCACAAAAGCCCCATTCCGGCCAGCTGTTTCAGGTTCTGCACGGTCTCGTTCGGCGCGATGTTCAGCGCCAGCAGGGTGGCATAGGGAGCAATGACCAGCTGTTGTTCAAGGCCGCGTTTCAGGCCGAGCGACGGGACACCGAAGGCCTTGTATTGATAGGTCTTGGCCAGGTCCAGGTCGGCAAAAGCGGATTCGGAAATACCCCACGGCACACGGAGCTTTCGGCCGTAGGCGATCTGAACCGCCACCGCTTCCCGTGCCGCCTTGTCCAGCAGCGAGTTGCCGTAGGAATGCTGGAACAGGAGCGGCATCAGGTATTCGAACATGGTCCCGGTCCAACTGAGCAGTACCCGCTGCCGGCCGATGGCGCCATAGGGGCGTCCCAGGGAAAACCAGTGTTCCAGGGGCACATCGCCCCGGGCAATGGCAACGAAACTGCCGAGCCGCGCTTCGCTGGCCAGGAGGTCGTAGCTGGAGCCGTCCAGGACATTGGTGGAGACATTGAAGCCGATGGCGAACAGCTTGCGCTTGGGCTCATACAGGAAGCGCATGTTCATGGCGCTTGACAGTTCACGGCAGTTGACGGTCAATCGTTCAGCCGTTTCCATGGTTTCGCCGGCCAGCCACTGCGAGGTGGCGTAGGCCGCCAGTACACGGTCGAGCCATTCAGTCAGCGACGGCTCAACAGGAATTGTGTCAGCCCGGATCTGTGTGAGGATCGGGATTGATTGTGCCAGGCCATGGGCCAGGTCGTGCAGCGACGGCATCCGGGACAGGTCCTGACGGATGGCGGACAGGGCCGCCGGTCCCAATCGGGCCAGCTCCGGCTCGCTCTTTTCTGCCAGGATCTTGATCCAGGCCAGATAGCGGTCACTGTTCCGGGTCCAGGCCGCAGCCTGTTGATCAAGTTCCACTCCCCACGGCACGGCTCCGGCGGCGGTGACAACCGACCTGACGGCTGTCACCTGGTGCTGTTGCAGGCGCAAGAGATCGATAGCGTCGGATGGCGGTTCATGCCACTCGGCCAGGAGCTGATTGAGCGGTTGGAGGTACGGGCAGGGAGTTCCTGCCGCGCTTGCGCCCTGTTTCAAAATCTCCCCGCTGTCAGCCAGACCGGCAAAGGCCGTGCCGGTCAGCAGAGGGGCATGCCGCAGTTCGTCCAGTCCCTGCTCCAGAGCCCAGAGTGCACCCAGCAGGTTTCCGCTGTCGACCGTGGAGACATAGCGGGGCTCCAGGGCTGACAGTGTCTGGATATCGTACCAGTTCAGCAGATGACCTTCATAGCGCTCCAATCGGGCGATGCTTGCCATGCTGGCCGTCAGCAGTTCGATCACCTGGTTGACCGTCAGGTAGCCGCAGTCATGGGCACCCAGGACAGATGTCATCCACAGTCCGATGTTGGTCGGGCTGGTGCGCATGGCCAGGCGGTCCTGGTGGGCGACCTGGTAATTATCGGGCGGCAGCCAGGATGTTTCGGCCGTGACGAAGGCTGAGAAATAGCGCCAGGTCCGCCGGGCGATCTGGCGCAGGAAAAGGCGGTCCGCTTCGGGCAGCGGATGTGTCAGCTGCTTTTCGATTGGGCGCAGGTTCAGGATCCAGCCGAGCAGCGGCGACAAAAACCACAGGATCAGCCAGGGCAGGGCTTGGGGCAGGCTGTCCGGTGTGAAGCGCCAGATAGCCAGTCCGGCGATTGCGCTGAAGATGCTCCCCAGGGCCAGGCTGGCGACGAACAGCGGCTGGCGCCGTGCGGCGCTCCAATGGGTGGCCTGGGCCGTCCACTCCAGCAGATCGCGCTGTGAAACGACACGTCGGTACCAGACCCGGGCAATGGCATCCAGGGTCACCGCTGTCTGGTGCGGCAGCAGGGCGGCGTCGGTGGCGGCCCGCATCAGATCATGCCACAGCTTGGAGGGGCAGAAATACTTCAGTCCCTGGTGGGTGGTCGCCATGGTGAAGGGCTGCGCCAACGGGTGAAAGAGCAGCTGCATGCCGACTACCAGTGCAGCAATCCAGCCCAGGCCCGGGGAAATGAACCAGGAGAACAGCAGCAGTCCCAGGCTGGTGGCAGGCAGCAGGCTGCGCCGCAGGTTGTCGAGGATCTTCCAGCGGCTGAGCAGGGAGAGCGGGTTCGGTCCCCGTCCGCCTGCAGCCTGCGGCACACGGGAGAAGATCCAGCCGGCGATCTGCCAGTCGCCGCGCACCCAGCGGTGGGTGCGGCTGCTGTAACTCTGATACCCCTGGGGGAATTCATCGTAGAGTTCTATTTCGCTGGCCAGTCCCACCCGGACATGGGCCCCTTCGATCAGGTCGTGGCTCAAGACCCGCTCTTCCGGGAATCTGCCGGTCAGCACGCGGCTGAAGGCGCGCACATCGTAGATCCCCTTGCCATGGTAGGAGCCTTCGCCGCTCAAGTCCTGATAGACATCGGAGACGGCCTGGGAATAGGGGTCAATGCCGATGGCGTCGGCGAAGAGCCGGCTGAAGGTCGAGGCGCTGGTACTGGCCAGGGTCGGGCTGACCCGCGGCTGGATGATCGTATAGGAACCGGCCATGACGTTGCCGGCTGAGTCGAAGCGCGGCTGATTGAGGGGGTGGGCCAGGGTCTCGACCATTCTGCGGGCCGTGGCATGCGGCAGCTGGGTGTCACTGTCCAGGGTGATGATAAAGCGGACGTCCGCCAACTGCTGCTGATCGCCAACGTATACCATGGGGGGGGCTTTTTCCGGACGGGTGCCGTCGATCAGGCAGTTCAGTTCCTCCAGCTTGCCGCGCTTGCGCTCCCAGCCGATGAATTTCTGCTCCGATTCACTCCAGGTGCGCTCCCGGTGGAACAGGAAAAAGCGCTCGGCACCGTGGCGCTGGTTGAGCTCGGTCAGACAACTGCTGGCGGTCTGGAGCAGCAGGCTGTCGTCGACATGGGAACGTGTGTTTGCATCGGTGTAGTCTGTGAACAGGCTGAACAGCAGATTGGCTTCCTTGTTG
This sequence comes from Geobacter psychrophilus, assembly GCF_056821595.1. NCBI lineage: Bacteria > Pseudomonadati > Thermodesulfobacteriota > Desulfuromonadia > Geobacterales > Geobacteraceae > Geobacter > Geobacter psychrophilus. Next base: position 4,413,519 of record NZ_JBXDTU010000004.1, on the reverse strand, counting down.
GCCAGGTAGCGGATCTCCAGCTTCTCCACCTCGCCCCGGACCGTTTCCTCGCTGGTCAGCATCATCGGTACGACCACCAGGGTGCGGAATTCATCGGGGATGCCCGAATCTTCGAAATCCATCTTGGGCAGGGAGCGGGGGGGCAGAAGCCGCGTGATCAGATAATTCACTACTTCGATCCCCAGCTGACTGACCGGAATCAGCAGAAACAGCAACAAGCCCAGCTGGACAGGGATGGATAACCCGACCGGAAAGAAGCGGGCGATCAGGGTAAAAAACAGGGCTGAAAACCCGGTGATGCCGAGGGCGTAGACAGGGGTATGGTGTCCATGAATCCATTCCAGGACCCGGTAGCGGAAGGTTTCGGTGCACCTGAGCTGAAGAGCCAGTTCGGCCCGGCCTTCGCCGACCAGCCAGGTGCCGACATGGCTGCGCCGTTCATGGCCTGTGCCGGCACGACCCGCCTGGGTTGCCAGTTTCAGGGCCAGCTCAGCAACCTGGTGCTCGGGCTGCCGGGAAGCACGGGCCAGCGCTTCAATCGCCCGACGGCAGCGATCGCGGGTTGCAAAATCCATCCCGCTGTAGACACCGGAGGGATCACGGCGCAGGGTCTGCTCCACCCGGCTGAGTTTCTCGAAGATCTCCCGCCAGTCCAACCGGGCCAGCAGACGCAGGCTGGTGAAGGCATTACCGCAGGATAACTGCTCTCTGGTCTGGCGGTTCAGTTCACGCAGATTGAATTCATGCAGGGGGTTTTTGAGCGTGCGCTCCAGCCAGCTCTGGACCGGTGCCAGTGCGGCCTCTTCATCGTAGAGCAGGCCGATCAGCTGCACCCCGAAAAAGGTGCTGGGATTTGGCTCCGCTTTGGCCAGTTCGGCCAGGATCACGAAGAGCTGGTTGGCGTCGCGGCGATTGGCCGTGATCAAACGGTTGGCCCAAAAATCAGCCAGCTGGCGTTCCCGCAGGTCCGCCAGGGCAGTGACGGCCAGACTCTGAATGCTTTCGATCAGCGCAATCCTCAGCATCTGGGGAATTGCCCAGAGTTCGCCGATTGTCAGGGTGCGCACGGATTGGTGTGCATCGATAAACGCCAGGATATTCTCCCGGTCCAGCCGCAGTTCCGTATGGGAAACCAGATCCTTGGCCAGGGCATAGATGCAGGGTAAGCTTTTGTAGGTATCAGAGGCCAGAGCGGGCAGCTGGCGGTAAAAGCTGCGGGGCAGATTCAGCAGCACATCGCGGGCATTGCCCTCCAGGATGTATTCGTTATCCAGGATCCAATCGGCTGCCGGTGTGGCTTTCTGTTCCAGGCGGCTGGCTGCGGCGAGATCCGCGCAAACCTGGCGCACCCAGAGGCGCGACTGCCTGAGGCGCTTGAGCAGCTCGGCCGAGTGTGACGGTCTTGCATCCACCTGCTGTTCCCTGGCATGCCGCTGGGCGTGTTCCTGGATCTGCATCGGAGAGAGCTTTATGGCGGGCACCCGGGTTTCTGAGCGCCGTTCGCGTTTGGGATGCATGATGAACAGGGCCGGAGGGGGGTCGCCGCTTTCACGCAGCAGGGCCACCGGACGCTGCATGGATGCAACCGGGGACTGGAGAATCAGGACCGACTCTCCGGATACGAGCCAGCGGGCATAACTGCTCACAACCTTCGAGTCAACGCCGAACCTGGCGGGTCGCAGCCTGAAGAGGACGACCAGAGAGCCGATGGCGGCGCAGATCAGGCTCAGGGCCAGAGACGTGGAAATATTCCCGTACGGGAGCAACTGCGGCAGCTGCAGGAGCTGGGCTGCTATCCTGCCCAGTCCCCCGCACAGGAGGGCCGCCAGGGTCACCCGGAATATGCGGCGACGCAGGTACGGCACTGCATTACGTACTTCGCCGTCAGTATTCTTATGCACCAGGGCGGTCCGGCTGAAGCCTTGTCGCGACAATTCACGAAGAGCCCTGCGTGCATCACTTTTCTGCGCAAAATATCCAATTAAGATGCCGTCGTCCACGATGAGTCCTTTTCCGCTGGGTTGTCCGTGCAGTTGCAGTCAAGGTGAATGAGTTCACGAGACAGAAAGGCTCAGGCGGGAACAGTTGCGGACTGTTCCGGAGGATATGAATTTAAGAGGTGGAGGGAGATGACCGTAAATAAACCGGGCTTCGAAATGTGCTGAAAGCAATGAGTTCTGATGGAAGGTCAGCAGCTATCTCTACGCCCTTTCCTGGCTATTGGATAGATATATTCGTATTTTCTTCAGGTTATGTCCGGTCTGTTAAGGTGTGACTTTAACCTCTGCATTCCCGCTCGTCTTGAATCCTGCTGTTTTCTCCAGTGCCTCTTCATCGCTGGTGTGCTCAAGCTCTGCAATTACCTGGGCTCCAAACAGCAGGATAATCGCAACAACCTCTACGCAGAGCAGGGCCACCACGGTTATGGAGATGGAGCCGTAAATGACATTGATCGTGGAAACGGTGGCGTAATACCAGACCAGCACCCTGCGGGTGATTTCCCATAAGATGGTTGCCGTTATCCCGCCGATGAGTGCATGTCGAAAGCGTACCCGCACGATCGGCATCACCAGGTAAATCGATGTGAGCAGCAGAACCTCGCCGACAATTCCCATAAAATACAGCGAGGTGCCGGTCGCGCCTCCCAGATTCAGGCTGTAGCCGCGAAAAGCCAGATTGCCGTTTTCCAGCATATCGATCGCAGCGATAATGAAGGTCACCAGTATAACCCCCATGCCCATCACGAAGATGTACACATAGGGAATAATGGCGGAGATGAAAAAGCTGCGGCGCTGTGATCTGACCCTCTGGAAAAAGATCACCGAGATGGCCTTTTCGAGCATGGAAAAAGCGGTCGAACTGAAAAACAGCATGCCGAGAAAGCCGATGATGCCGACAACCTTGCGGTTTTGCAGAAATGCGGCCACCTGTTCGGTCAAGGTTGTCGCATACCCGGGGATCACCATTTCCAGGTAGATCGACAAGGTATGAATCAACTGCTGTTCTTCAATGAATTGCGTCAGCACGATCAGTGCAATTATTGACAGCGGCACGATGGACAGCAGGGTGTAATAGGCGACCGCACCGGCCAGCAGGAGGCCCTGGTTGCGCATGAATCCGCGCACTACCAGGAGCAAAAATGCGATGGTACGTTCCAGCAGCTGATATATCGATTGGTTTTTGATCATGATCGGGTCAGGAATTCTCTACGCACGGCAGGCTCCCGGCGGTTCACTGTTTTGTATTACGCTCTGAAATCAGTTGGTTGAGAAGCGTGATCTGTTCCTGCTGGATTGAAATCAGTTCACTCCACTGCGTATCTCTCAGTGCATCCACTTTTTCATGCAGTGTTATGATTTCAAGCTCAGCCTTCAGGTTGACCTCGTAATCATGCTCCGCGCTCATGCGATCCTTATAGGCCTGGCGGTTTTGCGACATCAGGATAATCGGAGCCTGAATAGCTGCAAGCATGGACAGGAACAGATTCAACAGGATGTAGGGATAGGGATCGAATGTCTTATTGCCGTACCTGACCAGAATCAGTGAATTCAGGAGGATCCAGACAACCAGGACAACCGCAAAGAGCGAGATAAAGGTCCATGAACCGCCAAAGGAAGCGACTTTGTCAGCCAGTCGCTGGCCAAAAGTCGATTGCTCCGTAAGATCCTGGGCGACATTTCTCGTAATGTGTGTCCGTTCGGCCAGATGATGGGCGACATGCTGTTCCTGTTTTCCCAGCTGCTCATATTTCACGCGAAACAATCGTTCCGATAGTTCAGTCTCGTTCTGTTTCATAGGAATTCCCTCGGGTGCGTTGGAATACTGTTCAAAAAAAGGGTGCACCGCGATGCACCCTTTTTCGCGTATCTGCTGCAAACAATACGTCTCTTGCTGCTGTGCAGATCAAGTCCACACCTGTTTCGTACCCGGATTACTCGATAATCATCAGGTTTCTGACTTTGACGACACCGTTGATGTCATTTGTAAGCTTGGTAACCAGGTCTTTTTCGGCTGTATTTTTGGCCTTGCCGCCGACGGTGACAACGCCGCGCTTGGTCTTTACCTTGGTGTTGAGAACACTTGTTGAACGGTGGTTCAGCAGGGTCATGTTGACCTGGGCGGTGATGGAGGCATCATCGATCTTCTGTCCGACCGTCCGGGGAGTGTGTTTCGCAGACGCGGCTACGGTCATGTCATTCTTTACGTCTTTGATCCCTTCGACGTCTTTGGCGTATTCAGTCGTCAATTCTTTTTGCGACTGACTGGCTGCAACGCCTTTCAGGGTCACGATCCCGTCTTTGACGTCTACTTCTGTTGCCGAGGAACTAACACTGCGATGAAAAAGGAGTGCGACTTTAACCTTGTCGCGCAGCCATGCATCCGAGTTGGCAGTTGGGGCGGCACCCTTGATTTCCAGCCGGTTGTCCACACTGATGACGTCCGGAAGGCCGGCGACGGTCTCCTGGGCCAGGCTCTTGTGGAAATTCTCGGAGACAATCCCCGTCAAGGTAACGGCTCCGTCCTTGGACTGGATTTTGATGTCGTCACCCTGCAGGTAGGTTTTGAACACGTACGACTGTTTGGCCGATAATTCGATGCGGCTGTCTATCTTGGCTGCTTGGGCCGGCACACTGAAGGCCAGCACACATAAAGCTGCAGCCATTATTGCTAGAGAGTAAAGTGATTTCATTGCACGTTCCCTTTTCGAATGTTATTTGTCCTGCTGTCTGATGTTGATCTGTCGCTAGTTCCCCGTGATTTCCGGTTAGGTGTTTGCGTTTAGCCTCCCCTCCCTTGATGGGAGGGGGGACTTATACGGCTACTGCATAAACCAAACCGGACACTACCGACTATTTCCCGAGAACCTTGCCAATCTGACCGATCTTTTCCTGGATTTTACCGGCAATCTTTTCTCCGGTGCCTTCTCCTTCAAGCTTCGGATTATCGGTGAGTTTGCCGGCGATCTCCTTGGCAGCACCCTTTGCTTCGTGGAACTTGCCTTCAATCTGGTCTTTCGTGCTGTTTTTCATGGGTTTCTCCTTTATGTGACTGAATGATAAGCGGCCCTGCAACTGCAGTTGAGAACTGGCGCTGCATTACTTGGCAGGAGCTGCAGCTTCTTTTGCAGCTTTGGCATCAGCTTCAGCCTTTGCTTTGGCAGATTTAACATCTGCTTTTACCTTGGCTTTTTCAGCTTTCTGATCGGCACTTACCTTGGCTTTTTCGGTTTTTATGTCAGCTTTTACCTTTGCTTTTTCTGTTTTGACATCTGCCTTCACTTTTGCTTTTGCTTTTTTGGCATCTGCTGCCGCTTTTTCTTCTGCAGCTTTTGCTTCTGCTTTGGCAATATTCACATCCTGCTTGGCTTCAGCAACCGGTGTGACCTTGGCTGATGCTACTGTTTTGGCGGTATCTGCTGCGAATACAACTGTGGCAAAGGACATTGCTACGAGAGTGGCGACTACTGCTGATAAAATCTTTTTCATGTTGAATTTCCTCCATTGGGATGTGTGTTGCTTGTTTTATTGAACCAGGTATTTCTGTAATGAATAATGCTGAAACCGCTTAGAACCGGTATCCGACGGTAGCGGTCGTGACAAAGCCGTCCAGGTTGATATGATCGCCGCCGAAGGAAGGCTCGGCCCAAAGGTATTTGCCTTCCAGTCCTGCAAATATGTTCCTGTTGAAATTGATGTTGAAACCGGCACCGGCGTGAAATCCGTAGGTGACTTCCGAGGAACTGCGGGAATCACCGTTATTGATGCGCACATCCAGATCGGTGATGTAGGCCCCGATTCCGACCAGGCCGAATGGTTCAAAAATCCCGAGTGGAAGAAGCACTTTGGCGGTGGCTGTCAGAGGCACGACCCGCAGCTTGGTTTCACCGGGCTGTGCTGCCGGAGAGCCTTCGCTTTCAAAGTAGCCGGCACCCAGTTCCACGGCCAGCATGGGCAGGAAATAATGGCCGAATGCGACCTCACCGGCAAAACCGGTCTTGCTGTCCATGTGAACCCTGTCGTTATATACGGTAGCGCCGCCGGCAGCATTGGCAATGTCGAACGATGTGCTGGGGGAATAGATCCCGCCCTTAAGCATCAGGTAATTCGTCGGTTTTTCCTGCGATGTTGCGGATGCCGAATTACCGGTAGTGTCTGCTGTGTCGGCAGCATGGGAAACAATCGGGGTGATGCTCATCAACGTGACGGCGAGAACTGCTGCCAGGGTGGATCGGGTACAGGTGGATTTCATAACTTCTCCTTTGGATATCAGTTGTTTTTTCGCTGCTACAGTCAGCAAGCGTTTGTGCTCTTCTTTGCTGCTCTTCACGTGCTCCTCCCTTTGATGTGATGTTGACTCAAATGTGCTGAAGGCATGACCGTGCCCTTGTTCTGCAATTGAGGTATATCGCAACGAACGTGCCAGAGAATTTACGGGGAAAGTGCAAGCGTAACGGTCTGATTGCAAAGGGATAAATGGAATACAGGCGTATGGGGTGAAGGTGAATCTGTCACAGGAAACCGTCATGTTTGGCATAACCGCCATATGCGACGGGGTTGGCGCCGCATCAGTCTACTGCAGGTGATCTGCCGCTTGCGGGCGTACCTTCCGTCGGCAGACCAGCACAATCTCGTCAACGCCGGTTGTGTCCATCAATCCGTTGACAACCTTTAATCTGCTTTGAAAGTACACACCCAGCGGCATGAACAACCGGTTGTAGAACAACATGGCTGTTCGCCGGTTATGTTTGAGGCACCACAGGCCGAACTGCAACAGCCGGGGATTGGAGGGCTGCATGCCGAAGACAGCGCTTTGTACCGGAACCAGATTGTGGCCATCCAGGATAGTCAGCAGCTCAGCCGGATCGTAGCGACGCACGTGACCGGACCATTCATCGAACTCTGTCCAGCGCTGCGTGTGCAGGGGCACGGAAACAATCAAAGTGCCGTTGTCTTTGAGCACACGGTTTAATTCTGCAAAGGCCTGTTGATCATCCTGAACATGTTCAATGACATCGAAGGCACAGACGAGATCGAATGTGCGGTCATTGAACGGCAGATCGCTGATCAGACCGGGTAGGGCGGTTGCGCCCTTGGCACGCAGTTGTTCGATCGCTGCAGTGCTGATATCGACGAAATGGGTGCCGTTGATCGGCAGCCGGGGGCGCAGGCCCGGTCCGATTTCCAGCCGGTCCGGGGCAGCGGGCAGCAGCCCGGAAATCAGCGGCCAGGTGTTGAAACGCTCCGGCCGTGCCAGGTGAGCCTGTGACCAGAGGCTATTGTATAAGGTACGATTTGTTGTGCTGATATCCTGCAGCGTAAGGTGTGTTGTCATTGTGTCTCCTGCTGTTTGGTCAGGTGGTACTGTGCTGCAGACAAGCGCAGGCTGTTCAAAATCGGAACCCCAGGCCGCCGAGGAAGATATCCGTATCGCGGTCGTAGGTGGTGATGATCCGGTCCCAGGTCGCCCGCAGCAGCACGTTATCGGTGATCCGGATGCTGCCGGTTGTGGAGAAGATGACCGGTATGCGCACCTTCCGGTCCTGGAGGCGGTGATCAACGGCAAAATACGGACCCGCACCGATGCCCAGGGTGATGCGGTCATCCAGAAAGGGTTTTGCCAGCCAGAGCTGAGTGGTCAGGCCGTAACGGTTTATCAGGGAACTCTTTCCCTCGTACAGCGCCCCTGCGGTCCATTCCAGATAACGCCAGAGTCCGCGCCGGTATTCGAGGGCCAGGGCCAGCGATTTTCCGTCGCCGGGGATGTTCACAACGGTTTCTCCGCCAAACAGTGTCAGTTCGTTGTCGGTATTTTTTTCGGTCAGACGGGTGCCTTTTACGTCGGGACCCTTTGATGGCGGGGCATCCAGCTGATAGCCGATGCCGGCCATCGCAGTCAGGGTATCGAAGCTGTTGTTGCCCCTGAGCCAGTAGCCCTGCAGCTGGTAAAATAACCGGCTTTTGGTGTACCAGGTTGCGGCCACGCTGGCCATGGTTCCCCAGCCATGATAGTCCCGGGCCGGGCCGCCATCGGTTGGAATTTTGGTGTCATAATAGAATACGCCGCCGACACCGACGCCCAGCGAAAGCTGCCGGTCGAGCAGATTTGTTCTGGCCCAGAGATTGGCGGCATTGCCGTCACGATGGTGCTCACTGAAGTGACCCTGGTTCAGGTATGAAAGGGAGTAGGCAAAATGATCGCCCAGCCCCTCCATGTACTGGACCTGCCAGGCATAGGTCCTTTCCAGAGGTTTATCCGTAAACCCGTAACCGCCCAGCAGGCTGAGTTCTCCGGCAAATGCCGGGCATGTCATAAAAACGAATAGTACGGTAAACATCAGTTGTCGCATGGCTGGTCCTTTTGATTGTGCTTTTCAGGAAAAAATCGTTGCTGTGAGTCTGTTCCTGTCAGCGCTTGCCTGCTCCAGTGGCCTCTTTGTCAAAGGTGGGCAGAATCGCTTTGAAGAATGCGTTCTTGATGAGTGCGCCGACAATCTGCCAGGTGCTGGTTTCCGGATTGCCGGTCGAACCGCTGATAATTACCTTGGTGGCAACCTCCTGGCGTGTCCTGTTTTCAAGCAGCATAGCGGCCCCGCCGATCATCTTCTCGTACACCCTGTGGAAGGTGCCTTGATCCCTGTCCCTTCGCTTGTCATAGACCTTGACATCTTTGATGAAGGGTTTGATGTAGCCGGAAATCCTGTCATTTTTGACATGCAGCTCAGTGACCAGGGAAAAGACCCCGGCGGAGACATCGAAGTTCGCGTAGGAGCGCAGTACATCATTCATCGCTGTCAAACGTGACTCCTCGATTTTGAGGAACAGATCGAAATCCGGCCCCCCCTTCTCCGGTCTGAATGTTGCCGTTGCTGTCGTCGGGCCGCTGCCCATGAATCTGGCCTTCAATGTTGCCTGGGCCGGCCCCTGGGCAAACTGGTTGGAAAAGTTGTTCAGCTGGAGGTCTGTATCGGCCAGGAACAGGCGGTACGGTTTTTTAGCCGCCTTGTTGACCATGCCGAGAGTGCAGCCGGTCAGCATTACCTGGTCGGCTTGCATCAGGATGCCGGGGTTGTTGCTAAGCTTTTTTGCGGTCTTTTTTACGACGGCTACGTTTTTCTTTTCATCAACGGCAGTTCGCTGCGAATGCAGATAGTCCAGGCGCATCCCCTGGATCGTCAGGTTTTTCAGGTGGGCGGTTTTCACCGTCGGGGCATACTCGACGTCACCGGCAGCCTGGAGCAGTCCGCCCTGTATGGAGAGATTGGAGCGGGCAATCATTGATTGAAAATAATCCATTGAAATCTTTTCCAGCTTGATGCGGGCCTTGATGCCGGGATACGGTTGAGCCAGGAAGTTGGCGTCGCCATCGACAGTGCCGCGACCGCTGTTAAAGACAGCCGTATCCAGGTGGAAGCTGGAGGGATAGACCTGGTCCGGTTGGTGGATGTTACGGATATTGGATGCCTGCAGGTTCAGATGGCTCAGGACGAGCGGCTGTTTCGGGTCCTGATCGATATAGGTGACACTGGCGTCGTTGATTTTCAGGGAGTTTATTTTCAGCGGGTAAATGGCTTCCACCGCCTGCTGCCAGCCGCGTTCCTTGAGAGGAACTGTACTGGTCGCTTCGCTGCGCAGCTGCTGCAGGTTGATGTTTATTTTTGGACGATCAAGAATGAACTCGGCGACGAGCTTTCCCGAGAGAATCTCGCGCCAGTGGATGCTTGCCTTGAGGACCGGGAACGTGACGACCGGGGTATCCGGATGGGCCTGCTGCATGACGGTCAGGCCTTTCAGGGTCAGTCCGAGGCCAATCAGGCGAAGATGCAGCCCTGGAAGCCGCACTGAATACCCTTTCAGACCATGGTTCATTCTTTTTTCCATGCTGCTGCGCAGCGGTTCATCTAGGACAAATGACGCGAAAAAGAGGATCAGGGCCAGAGCGACCGGTATACCGATTCCCCAGCGAACCACCCTTGATTGCTGCAGTTTCTTAAACAAGGAGTTTTCGATGCTGTTCTCCTGCATGAGTCTGCTCCATGGTCACAGGGTAGGTTGCACGTGCAAGCAACTGATCATTCTGGCTGCATTTGTTCTGCAGCATGTGATAGAGGTCGGAGATTTCCTGGCAGGTCGTCTTGAAGGCCTGCTCCTGAAGCATGTCCAGCTCCAGGATAGCGACAGGGATGCGCGCAAAGGTTCTCCGCTCGTTGCCAAAAAACATACTGCTTTTGTGCTGTTCTGGATTCATGCTGTTCTCCGTTGGTATGTCTCGTACTTATCAGGTAAAACGCAACTAACGTGCCAGAGGAGACCTGCGGATGGTATGCGTGCAACTGTCTGATTGTGTGCAGGTAATGGATCAGGGATTCTGCGGGATACATGCTGTGCCGACAGTGAATTCCGTCAATATTGACAGTGCTGTCATATGTGACGGGATGCGCAGGGGTAGTTGTCTAGTGTGTCTGGGATGGGAATGAAGGGCTGTTCCGCTACATCTCCCTGACCGCCTTGTTCGCAGCAAGCAGGAGCGGATCCCAAACCGGCGCATACAGCGGCGCGTAGCAGAGGTCCAGGTCAGCAAACTCAATAACCGTCATGCTGTTGTAGATTGCGGTAGCCAGGACGTCGATCCGCTTTGCCACCACATCCTGCCCGATCATCTGGGCGCCGAGCAGCAGGCCGCTCCCTTTTTCACACAGCAGCAGGACGCGCATGCTGCCGCCTCCCGGGAAGGCGCCCCTGGTCGGCGAGTCAACCCAGGTTTTTACATAGACCGTACCCCGTTCCTGCAGCTGTTGTTCATTGAGGCCGGTAGTGGCCACTGTCAGGTCGAAAAACTTGAATACCGCGCTCTGGTCGATGCCGTTAAACTGCTTCATGTCCTTGCCATGGGTGATATTGCTGCCGACCAGCCGACCCTGCTTGTTGGCTACCGGCCCGAGCGGCATGTAGCCGTTCCTGCCGAGCTGGCGGACATAGTGTTCGGCGCAGTCACCGGCCGCGAAGACCTGGGGCAGGTTTGTCCGCAAGAAACGGTCTACCTTGATGGCCCCGGCAATCCCCAATTCGCCACCGCTCGTCGAGAACAGCTCCGTGTTCGGTCGTGTGCCGATGGCGATTATGACCATATCCGCTTCGAAGTCTCCGCTTGTGGTTCTGACCACGGCACCTTTCTTCTCAATGATGTCAATATTGGTATGGAGTACGATCCCTTTATCAACCATTTTTTCCAGTATCTTGGCCCTGATCTCTTCAGCAAAAGCTGGAAGTATTGCGGCGGATTTCTCCAGGATGACCGGCGTGATCTTCATGTTGTGCAGGACATCCGCCAGCTCAAGATTGGTATAACCGGAGCCGATCAGTACAGCCCTGGTCGGTGCGTTGCCGTAGATCCGTTTTTTGACCAGCCGCGCGTCGTCCAGGGTCTTGAAATAATGGACGTCAAGGTCATCAAATCCGGGCAGGTTCAGTCTGACCGGCTTCGTGCCGGTGGCATACACGAGAAAATCGTACTGTTCCACATAGTATCGTGAGAGTTCGTGATCAAGGATTGTTACTTCTTTCCCGATCGGGTCAATCGCGACAACTTCGTGCTGCTGGCGGTAATCGATGCCGCGCTTCTTGCGGATCTCATCAAGGCTCATGGCATACAGGTTCTCAAGCGGCTTGTCCTTGTAGAACAGGTTATAGGGCATCCCGCAGGCGCCGTAGGATACATCCCCGGACTTTTCCAGGACGATCACCTGTGCGGAGGGGTCGTCGCGCCTGATCTGGCTGGCGGCGGACAGGCCACCGGCGATGCCGCCAATTATGACTGTTTTCATCTGAATAATCTCCAATCACGGCTAAATTTCATGTCGAGCAGATTCCGGATCAGAAGTGAGTTGTGCGTAACGTTTTGCTGCAAAATGATGACCCTATCCGGTTGGTGTGGCGGGCAAGGTTGTGATGGCGGGATTATCGGGAAATTGAACGGCTGCCGTTGCAAGAAGGGTATGTCAGCGGGCTGGCATATTTTTTACCACGAGATCCTGTTGGCATGAGGTCATCGACCGTGGTGTACGGATTTGATTTTTACTGCCGGATACACCGCTATGCTCCCCGGTGAATCTGCCCCGGGACGCGCTGTTTCGATCTGGCCCGGATTGCGCCCGGCTTTCGGAACAATTTCCATGACAGCAGTCCGGTACAGCGACTCAAGTTCGTTGCGGGTGTTGTTGATGATTTTACCCGGTATTCCCGGTAGATAACTGCCGGCATAGAGTGACTTGGCCCGGCCGAGTTTATCAAATGCTGCGGCCCGGTTGCCCTGGGATAACAGTTTGAACCCTTCGGTGACTGCATTGTGAAACTCCATGGCATCGACATAGATGCGCTGCTGATCGATTCGTATACTTTCGAGCCCTGCGATGAGAGGGGTGAAGCCGAACTCTTTAATCAGGAAACTGTTGAGGGGCCTGATCAGAACCTCCTCAAGCTGGCGCCTGCTGGCGCGTGTCTCCGGAACACCCAGCATGGAGCGGCAGACCCGGTCCCAGGTGAAGTAAAGGTCCAGAGGAGAAATCAGTGAGCAGAAGAAAATCTTTATTGTTTCGTCCGGCCAGGTTGAAGCAACCGGGTTTCCATTGATAGAAACGCTGAAGCGCCCCAAGGTCAGTATTTCCAATGTTGTGGCAGGTTTTTTCATGGGGCTCCCACTGAATTGATACAGCCTGTTCAAAATCAAGGTGATATCTTTGATTTCAAGCCGCACTACCAACTCAAATTTGGCAGAAAGCGAGTCAGTGCTATTTTCTGATAGGATCTTTATTCGCAACTAACGTGCCAGAGAATGTCTGTAAGGCAGGATGGTGAAAGGTGCTGATTGTAAAGGATAAAAGAGAGTGGGGGTGTGTTGTTGGAGGGGGGAGGCCGTCATCGAAACCCGTCACTTTTAACGTAACTGCAATATATGACGGACGGCACTGAGACTGTTATTTGTATCCCTGGAAGTACTCCCCCTCCCGCAAGGGGAGGGGGACTTTTAGGCAAATGCAATTACCTAACCGGACAACGCTGGTAAATATTCTGTTACTGCCGGACGATGCCGTATTTTCGCATCCGGGCGCGCAGGGTACTGGCGTTGAGACCCAGTAGTATCGCCGCGCCGTTTTTACCCTCGATGCGCCAACCGGTTTTCTGCAACACCTGCAGGACGTGGTCGTGTTCCAGTTCGGCCAGGGCTTTGATGTCCTGCCCATCTGTTTCCTCTGTCTTGCGGAAGGTCTCGAAGCGGTCCAGGACCTGCAGCGCGGTCCCCTTGCTGATGATGACCGCCCGCTCGATGACGCTTTCCAGTTCGCGCACGTTGCCGGGCCAGTGGTATTCCTGAAGGATGTTCAGGGTGTCTTTTGAAACGGTCTCGACCTTCTTGCCGATCTTGTGGTTGAATTTATTCACAAAATGATTGACCAGCAGCGGGATGTCTTCCTTGCGCTGGCGCAGCGGCGGCATGGTGATAGGAAAGACATTGAGCCGGTAGAACAGGTCTTCGCGGAACTTGCCGTTTTTGACCTCGTCTGCCAGATTGCGGTTGGTGGCGGCGATGATCCTGACATCGGTCTTGATGGTGCGGGGACTGCCCAGGCGTTCAAACTCACCGTCCTGGATGACCCGCAGCAGTTTGCATTGCAGCTCCAGCGGCATCTCGCCGATTTCGTCCAGGAAGATCGTGCCGCCGTCGGCCAGCTCGAAGCGCCCGATCTGGCGGGCATCGGAGCCGGTGAAGGCCCCCCGTTCCCGCCCGAAAAGCTCGCTTTCCACCAGGGTCGCCGGCAGTGTCGTGCAGTTGACCGTTATCAAGGGGCGATTCTTGCGGGTACTGCTGCTGTGGATGGCGCGGGCCACCACCCCCTTGCCGGTGCCGGTCTCGCCCAGCAGCAGGACGGTCGCATTCATGGGGGAAACCTGCTCGACCTGGGAGAAGACGCAGGAGAGCACATTGCTTTGGCCGACGATCTCGCCGAAGTTGTATTGCTGGTCAATCTCCTGCTGCAGGTAGATATTTTCAGCATTGAGCCGGTCTTTCAGCACCTTTATTTCCGCGTAGGTTTGCTGGAGCGACACCTCAGCCTTCTTGCGTTCCCCGATTTCCTGTGTCAGCTGCAGATTGGCTGTGAGCAGGTCTCCGGTGCGCTCCTGAACGGCCTGTTCCAGCTCCCTGTTGTACTGCTCAAGCTTTTTGTGCAGCAGCCGGACTTCCAGCATGTTGCGGATGCGTGTCTTGACTTCCAGCAGTTCGAACGGCTTGCTGACAAAATCCCGTGCGCCGGCCTGCAGCGCCAGCAGTTTGTGGTTCGGCTGGGCGGTGATCACCATCACCGGCAGATAACCGCCCGCATCGCCCGTCTTGAGTGCCTCCATTACCTGGAAGCCATCCATGACTGGCATCTGCAGATCAAGCAGGATCAGGTCGTAGCTGTGTTCAAGATGCAGCGCGCAGACCTCCTCCGGATTCATGGTTGTGGCAATGCAGGTGTAGCCGGCTTCACGCAGCATCTGTTCCAGCAGGGTGACGTTTGGCTCCTGGTCGTCAACGATCAGGATGCTGGCGTCACGTATCTCGGACTCGCTTATAATCATTGTTGTTCCTTTGCGTATTTCAGTGTCATATCCAGCGTGGCCATGAACTCGTTGACCTTGACCGGTTTGGTAAGATAACGAAAGAATCCGGCTTTCAGGCCGTTTTCAATATCGCGGGGAATTGCATTGGCACTCAGCGCAACGATCGGGATGTGCGCTGTTGTCGGGTCATTATGAAGGATCTTCAGCGCATCCAGTCCGCTGATGCCGGGCAGGTTGATGTCCATCAGGATCACATCCGGCTGAGATTCTCGTGCGATCTCGATGCCGTGAACGGCGTCCCGCGCACTCAGAAAGCGGATATCCGGGCGGCGCGCTATCAGGTCCTCGATCAGCATCATATTGGCCGGGTTGTCTTCCACATACAGCAGGGAGTACAAATGCGCTGCGCTTTGAACGGGCACTCTTGCAACCGTCGATAATTCGGCCGTTCGGGCGATAACGTGCGATTCAGATGTCTGTTTAAGTTCGACCCAGAAGACACTCCCGTCTCCGACCTTACTTTCCATGCCGATGGTGCCGTGCATCAATTCGACCAGACGCTTGCAGACCACCAGGCCGATGCCGGTGCCCTCTTCGATGTTCGACTTTTGCCCCAGGCGGTTGAAGGGTTGGAAAAGCTGCGAAAGCTGTTCGGGCGCCAGTCCCTCGCCGGAATCCCGGACGCTGATACGGATCGAATCCGGAGGGCTCAGGGTGCACTCTACGACTACCGTTCCGCCCGGCTTGTTGTATTTGATTGCGTTGGACAGCAGGTTGATGATGACCTGTTTGACCCGTGTCCGGTCGGCGTTGACCGAGTAGTGGCATTCGAAAGGGGTAAAGGCCACGCTGATGCCGCGCGTTTGCGCCTGTGGTTCAATCATGGCCTCGCATTCCTGCATGACTTCCGTCAGTGATACCGCTTCCAGCGATAGTGACAGTTTTCCGGATTCGATCAGGGCCAGGTCGAGGATTTCGTTGATCAGCTCCAGCAGATACCAGCCGGCCTTGAGAATCTGATCGATACTCCGTTTCTGGGAGGGAGTCGGCTGCGGCACACCCGATTCCAGCAGTTGGGCAAATCCCAGGATCGCACCGAGCGGCGTGCGCAGTTCATGGCTCATGCTGGAAAGGAAATCGGATTTCGCCAGGTTGGCTTTCTCAGCAATACGCGTAGCACTCTCCAGTTCGGTGTTCTTGTCCTGCAGGACCTGATCGAGCCGGGCCCGCTCGGCATCCACCAGCTTACGTGCCGTATTGTCGGTGCCGATCAGCAGGTAGCCGATGATTACATTCTGCTCGTCGCGAAGGGCCGTGACGGAGACGACCGCCGGAAAGCGGCTGCCGTCCTTGCGGATATAGGTCAGTTCGTAGATATCCTCGATCCCGCGCCGGGCCTTGAAGACCAGCGCATCAAAACCGGGTGTTATCGGGGTTTCGAGCTCGACGCTGAGTGCCTTGGCGCGTGCCACCACTTCCTGCGGATCGGAAATATCGGCCGGCGTGATCTTGTTCATGACCTCGTCGGCCGTATAGCCCAGCATCCGTTCCGCGCCGACGTTGAAGATCTGGATGACCCCCTTGGCGTCGGTGGCGATGCTGGAGAAGTTGGCGCTGTTAAAGATCGCGCGCTGCAGTGCCCCGGCCTTGAGCATGGCCTCTTCTGCCTGTTTGCGCATGCTGATGTCTTCCATGGCAAGCAGGATGATGTGTGAGCCGATTTTTTCCCGGAAAATTTGTCGGGCATTGAGCAGTATGATCTTGCGGCCGATTCCCGGAAACACATGATCAACTTCATAGCCATTGAGTACGGTATCATTGGGGAGGATGTCTTCGAAAAGGACCCGCAGCTTGGGGATATCCCATTGCCGGTTACCAAGATCATAGATGAAATTCCCGATTGTTTCCTCGGGCGTTACCTTGAAGGTATCGTAGAAGCTGATGTTTGCTGTGAGAATTTTCAGGTCATAACTTAACACCACAAGCGGTTTGTGCACAGTCTCCACGATGTTCTCGGCATATTCCCGGGCATCCTGGATTTCCACACCCAACTGCTTGGCAACTGTGCCATCTACGATTGAGGAAAGTATATGATCTTCCTTGGTTTCAATATCATTTATCGTGACGCTCTGAAGTTGGGCATAGACCGTTGTTCTTGCTTTCCCCGAGAGCCTGATTTCACATTTCTGCATCTCTCCTTTTTGCGAAACCGTTTTGAGGTGACTGGAAAAGACCTTTTTCCCGGCAGCATCGGCAATAAATGAGCTAAAGGCCTTGTTAACAAGGAGCGCTCTGTCGACTCCCAGCAATAGGGCTCCGGTGAGGTTAACCTTCTTTATCAGTCCGGCTGCATCAAAGGTGAAATAGCCGACCGGTGCAAAATCATAGAGTTTGGAATAGGTGTTGCACGATATCTCAAGCTCGGTCTGAACCCGCATCAGTTCTTCGTTTTGCATCTCAAGTTCGACTTGCTGGTTCTCAAGCTCTTCCTGTGCTCGCCGCAGTTCAGAATTCTGCATCTCCATCTCGATCTGATATAAATCGAGTTCACTGACAAGTTTCTGTGTTGCTTCCTTGGTTCGGGGCAGGTGCGATTCTGCTGATTTTGCGCACAACAAATCTTCCGCATGTCGGCGCAGTTCGGCTGCTGATCTCAAGAGTGTTGATTCTTCTTCTATTCCCAATGAGTTACTCTCGCTTGTCTCGTATTTTGAAGCAATGTAACTTTGCAGCAACAACTATAAAGTCCCCCCGCCCCTTGCGGGAGGGGGCTAGGGGGTGGGGGAGGTAACTTGCAAACATTGTTGCCTGATAACCTCTAGTACGCCTTCTGTGTTTTCTATTACTTCGTTATTCCAGAATCTTAAAACAACAAAACCATTGGCTTGGAGACAAGCATCTCTTTGTTTGTCATATTCTGTGTTTTCCGAATGCTGTCCGCCATCTAGCTCTATGATTATCCTTTTATCAAAGGAAATGAAATCAACAATATACGTTTCAAATGGTTGCTGCCTGCGGAACTTGACGCCTTCAAGCTGACTGTTTCTCAAATAACGCCACAAGAGTCGTTCCGTATCGGTGCAATTGTTCCGCAATTCTCTGGCAAATGAATGTAGGGAATTTTGTGGTTTCATGGCAGCTTCCCCCACCCCCTAACCCCCTCCCTCCAGGGGAGGGGGGACTTTGATTCATCTTACTTTTTCCCTTCCAGCAGACCCCTGAGCCGTGCATTCTCCTCGCGCAGCTCCGACTCCAGTGCCTTGGCGGCGGTGATGTTCGTAAAGGTGATGACCACACCGGCGATGACATCCTCCATGGTGCGGTAGGGCATGATGCGCACCGAAAACCAGCGTCCATCGGTAGCAGTGACCTGCTTTTCAGAAAAGGCCAGCATGCGCAGCACCTCGCGGGCCTCAGCGGACATCTCGGGATACTGCAGATTGCTGGTGATATCGGACAGCGGCCGACCTACATCGCCCGGGATCAGCTTGAAGATCTTGTCCGCACCGGTGGTGAAACGCCGGATATTGAGATCGTTGTCCAGGAATACGGTGACGATTTCCGTGCTGTTAAGCAGATTGCGCATGTCGTTGTGCACCCGCGCCAGTTCGTCCAGCTTGGACTGTTGTTCAGCGTTGACGGTCTGCAGTTCTTCGTTCAGGGACTGCATCTCTTCCCGTGAGGTGGTCAGCTCCTCGTTGGTGGACTGCAGTTCTTCATTGGTGGATTGCAGCTCCTCGTTGGTGGAGGTGAGCTCTTCCTGGGAGGATTGCATCTCCTCGCGGATTGTTTGAAGTGTTTCACGGGCCTGCTGGAGCTCCTGCAGGAGTTCGATAGATGATGTGTTGGCTGGCTGGGCGCCCTTGGAGCGTCCGGGAGCTTTCTTTTCAGGGGGGGCAGCCACGTCGTTGAAGACGATCATCACCATATCCCGCAGCGCCTCCGGTTCTGAGATGGCCTGGACAGTTATATCAACGATCTGAGTGCCGCAGATGAGCCCCTTGACGGAAATGGGTTTTGGTTGCCGGATCGCCTTCTGGAAGGCACTGCCAAGATCAAAGCGGAGCCCTTCACGGGCCATGGCAAAGATATTCCAGTTGGCCTTGCCGGCCGCCGGTTCCAGATATTTGCCGGTCCGTCCGTTGATATAGATGATATCGCCCTTGTTGTTGGTCAACACTGCCGGCGGCGAAAAGCGCTGCAGCAGCAGTTGGTCGGCGAGGACCTGGAGGTTGGCAGCAGGTTTCATCATCGGTAGCTCCTTGGAAACTCCTGAGTAATCGGGTACAAACGAGCCCGGAAATGTGAACGGTACTCCTGACAGATGCACTTCGCGCCGCTGGAAGAGTCGCGACTTGATCTCCAGCGATGCGAAGAGATCAGTGAAGGTACCGATGGATTCTGAGCTCCCCAGAAACAGGACACCGCCCGGATTCAGGCTGTAATGAAAGAGTGGAAAGAGTCTTTTCTGCAGTTCCGGCGACAGATAGATCAGCAGGTTGCGGCAGACCAGGATATCCAGCTTGGTAAAGGGGGGATGCATGATGATGTTCTGCGTGGCAAAGGTCACCATTTCGCGGATTTCCTTGCCAACCCGGTAGCTGCTCTCATCCTTGATGAAATATCGCTTCAGGCGCTCAGGGGACACATCCGCAGTGATATTGTTCGGATACAGCCCTATGCGGGCCTTGTCGATCGCATCCTGGTCCAGATCGGTGGCAAAGATCTGCAGAGTGTAGCTACTTGCGGGTTTGGCCTGTTCCAGTGCTTCCTTGAAGATCATGGCCAGGGTATAGGCCTCTTCACCTGTGGAACAGCCGGCCGACCAGGCCCGCAGGTTCCCTCCGTCCGGGTGGGCATTCAGAAGAGCCGGGATGGCCACTTTGCGCAGTTGTTCCCAGGCCTCCGGGTCGCGGAAAAAGCTGGTCACACCGATCAGGAGCTCCTTGAAGAGCAGTTCCACCTCTTGGGTGTTTTCCTGCAGATAGCGCACATAGGAGGCGATCCGGTTGATCTGGTGGATGCCCATGCGTCGCTCAACCCTGCGGTAGACGGTATTCTTCTTGTACAGGGAAAAATCGTGGCCGGTCTTGGCCCGCAGCAGGATCAGGACTTTCTCCAGGGCGCTTTGATCCTTTTCTTCAAGCGGAAGCTCAGTCTTGGTGATGACGAGGGCGTGGTGGAGATAGCCGATGATCTTGGCAGGCAGCTCTTCAGCCGGGGCGATCAGGTCAGCCAGGCCGGCCTCGATGGCACTCCTGGGCATGCTGTCGAACTTGGCCGAGGCGGGCTCCTGTACCAGTGCCACTCCCCCTTTTTCCTTGATGGCCCGCAGTCCCATCGTGCCGTCCGAACCCATGCCGGAAAGGATCACGCCGATACTGCGCTCCTGACGGTCCTCGGCCAGGGAGCGCAGGAAAAAATCAATCGGCAGACGCATGCCGCGGGCCACTGTCGGCTCAAACAGGTGCAGGATTCCGTGCAGGATGGACATATCCGTGTTGGGCGGGATCACATACACGCAGTCCGGCTTGACCCGCATGCGGTCCTTGACCTGGAAAACCTCCATCGGTGTGATCCGCTGAAGCAATTCGGGCATGATCCCCTTGTGGGTCGGATCCAGATGCTGGACAATGACAAAGGCCATGCCGCACCCTGGCGGCACCGGACGCAGGAATTGCTCCAGCGCCTCCAGTCCGCCGGCAGAGGCACCGATGCCGACTATCGGGAAGGTTAGGGGGGGGTGCAGTGAAGCTTCAGTGCCAGCGGCAGAAATCGCTGTTTTTTTAACTCTTTTTGCCGGTTCGAGTTGCTTTTTCATGTCTGTAAGCATATCAGCATTTCATTAAATGCACTAACTATATTGTGGAGCCTGCTTTCCGGTCTGCCGGCATAACAACCGATTGTATCTTCAATAGCTTGTAATTGTTGATCTCCAAGCAAAAAGACAGGTGAACAGTGCACATGGATTTTGAGGCAATTTCTCCTGTTTACCGGCACACTTCCCATCGATTCACGCCTCAGCATATAGAAGTTCCGTCAAATGTGGCGGTGTATTCTGCCAAATAATCCTTCTCAGCTGTTCTCTCCCGCACGTCTAATGCCCTGAAATTAAGGGTCAATTTCAACTATTCGATATCACTTCGGTTATTGGCAGGTTACTTGCTCTTACTGGGTTACGATCCAGGTCATCTCGTTCAGGCGCCGTTGTTAGATCAGGGCTTGGAAGAGGGATACGAACTACAAAGACTAGCTGCACATTTTTATACATAGAGGTGATCTGATGAGTTTGAAACGCAGTCAGGCGGAAGCAAAAAAAAATCATGCAGGTAACAATTTTTCGAAAGGAGGGTTTATGAAAAGATTTATGTCACAAAAAGCGTATGTAGTCAGCATGGTAATTATGAGTGTGTTTGTCAGTATCCTGGCAGGATGCGGCGGAGGTGGAGGTGGATCCTGGACCGCACCCGGCACCCCGGGAGGCCCTGGTACTACCGGTGCCAGACCAACAGTAGTTTCCTCGGTTCCTGTCAAGTCTACCCCCATTGCGATTGTGCAGCCCGACACGGCAATAACCGTCACGTTTAACAAAGACATGGCCCCTGCATCGATACTTGCAGCAGGTGTCTTCACGGTGACCGGTCCCGGATCGACTCTTGTTACAGGCAGAACCACGAATCCCGTGACCTACAATGTTGCAAACAGAACAGCGACGTTTCATCCAGCCGCAGTGCTTCCCATCGGTACCTATACCGCCACGATCAAGGGGACCGGCACAAATACGGCTAATGATACGACCGGCAATGCACTGGCTGGCAATTCAACCCTGCCGCTTGTGGCAAATGACTATGTGTGGAGCTTCACAACCAGCCTGACGGCGCCAGTGATCCGGCCCACCGTTATTTCCTCTGTTCCTGCCAAGTCGCCTCCCGTTTCGACGGTGCAGCCCAGTACACCAGTCACCGCTACCTTCGATAAAGACATGCTGCCTGCATCGCTTACAGCAACAGGCACCTTCACCGTGACAGGACCTGGCGCGACCCTTGTTCAAGGCGCTGCAACTCCCGTGTCCTATGATGCTGCAACCAGAACAGCAACCTTTCATCCCTTGGCAGCACTTGCCCCCGGCACCTATACCGCCACAATCAAGGGTACCGGTACAAATGCAGCAACTGACACATTGGGTAATGCTCTGGCAGGTGTTTCTACCTCTCCGGCAGTGGCTAACGACTATGTGTGGAGCTTTAACACTGTTTTCATCACCCCTCCAGGTAATGTTAATGACCTCATGTCGTACGGAATTGCATCAGCAGGCGGGATAACCAACACCGGTTCTACCAAAATTAACGGCAATGTGGTGCTGAATCCGCTTGACGAATGTAATGGCGTTAAAGTCGGCTCGACTGATAATTTTGGACTCTGTGGCGGCACACCACCAACAAACAACAACGGTGATAAAGTCATTACTCTAAGCTATCCTGATACAACCACTGCAATCGATATCAGAGCCCAGTTGCTTGCAAAGTGGAACAGCCTCAGTCCTGCTGGTACACCGGGTGGAACTAAACTTGACTGCGGTGTTATTGGTAGCGCTGGCGGCGGCGGTGCTGGCATAGGATGTGCTGGAAATTCCACATTGCCTGCCGGTACGTATATTGCCAATATTTCATCGATTGATGTATCCGGGGTTCTCACGCTTAACGGCAGTGCAACGGATGTCTGGGTCTTCCAGGCCCCTTCTTCTACAGTAATTACTGCTGTTAACAGCAGCATTGTCCTGACCGGCGGGGCCAAGGCTTCCAATGTCTGGTGGTTCGTGGGCAGTTCAGCGGATCTTAAGGCTGGCACAACATTCCAGGGCAACATACTGGCTTCTGCAGCAATCTCTATGGGAACCGGTTCAACGTCATGTGGTCGATTGTTTTCGGGTGCTGAAGGTGCAGGAGCGTTTACATTCCTTGGTAATATGGTTTCCGTACCGGGTCATCCTAACGCACCAGTTGGATGTCAGTAAGAAGTCATGAAGAATTCAATCTAAATGCAGGATAGAAACAGGAGGCAGGCTTCATCTTCTCATCAGCCTGTCTCCTTTCCTCCGGCAGCAGTACAAAAAAAGTACCTGAAATCCGACATTCAAAGATAATTAGCGATAAAAGGAGGAAGTAGATGAAAAATAAATTATCAATGAAATCCGTCATGAAAAAGATGGCGCCGGTGTTGCTGGCCTCTGTCTTCATGCTCCCCTTGTCTGCCCACGCCGAGGTAAAGGCCGGCAGTGTTGAAGTAACGCCTTTCGGAGGAGTCAACTTCTTCGAACACCGGCAGAATCTGGAACACAGTCCGCTGGTTGGCGGTCGCCTGGGGTATAACATCACGAATCACCTGGGCATTGAAGGCACCTGGTCATTCATGAAGACCTACGTCAACGACAAAAACGCAGTGTTTACCCGCCAGGGTCAGTTCACGAGCCCCATCAATGACGTGAATATCACCCAGTTCAATCTCGGTCTTATTTATCACTTTATGCCGGAAAGTGTTTTCAACCCCTACATCGTTGCCGGTTACGGCGTCAATCACTACAGCCCCAAGATCAACAACAAGAACATGTCCGTTGCTGATGTTGGCCTGGGTGCGAAAATCTGGGTGGCCGACCATGTCGCCCTGCGGGTCGATGCCCGCGATAACATGATATTTGATGAGCACATCCACAATCTTGAAACCACCCTGGGGGTCGTGTTTGCCTTCGGCGGTGAGTCTACTAAAACATCCGCACCGCTTGACAGCGATAATGACGGTGTCTTAGATCCTGCCGATAAATGCCCCAACACCCCGGCCGGTGTCACTGTTGACCAGGATGGCTGTCCGCTCGATTCCGACAAGGACGGCGTTCCCGATTATCTCGATAAATGCCCCAATACCCCTGCCGGTGTAGCTGTCGGCAAGGATGGCTGTCCGCTTGATTCCGACAAGGATGGCGTCACCGATAATCTCGATAAATGCCCGAACACACCATCCGGCGTAACCGTCGACAAGGATGGCTGTCCGCTCGATTCCGACAAGGACGGCGTAGCTGATTATCTTGACAAATGTCCTAACACCCCTACCGGAGAAAAGGTTGACTCAAACGGTTGTCCTCTTGATTCCGATGGTGACGGCGTCACCGATAACCTTGATAAATGCCCCGGCACACCCGCCGGCGTAAAGGTCGATACAAAAGGCTGTCCGCTTGACTCCGACGGCGACGGCGTACCTGATTATCTCGATAAATGCCCCGGCACACCTGCCGGTGTAAAAGTTGACATGGACGGCTGCCCTCCCGTGGTAAGCGTACCTGCCCACGTTAAGGCTGCAGCAGCCAAGCGCTTCTGCAGCAAACCGGCCGTGTTGGCGATCAACTTCGATACCAACAAGTCGGACATCAAGCCCCAGTACCATGACGAACTGAAAACCGTTGGCGACTTCCTCAGCTACTTCCCTAATGCCAAGGGTGAAATTTCCGGTCATACGGACAGCACCGCCAGCAACGCCTATAACCAGAAACTTTCCGAGCGGCGCGCCGATAGCGTCGAGAAATACATCAGCTCCACCTTCAAGGTTGATGCCGGCCGCATAGTTACCAAAGGCTATGGCGAGACCAAGCCTGTAGCCAGCAACAAGACCAAGGCTGGTCGGGCACAGAACCGCCGTATCGTGGCAAACTTTACCTGCGAGTAATGTAACCATTATCCAGTAGGTAAGGCAGGCAGAACATCAACGCCCTTCCGGAACATTCCGGGAGGGCGTTGATGCGTTACGGATACCGGACTGATATTCCACAAAATATCCCTCCGCATACTGAGGTTCCGCCACATATGGAGGCCAGGAGACACAGTTTCAACAGGCATGCTCTCAGTACCAGATGTCGCAAATACCCGTTATTACATACATAAAACGGCTGTTTTATTATTTGACGGCACTTGGCAGGTTACTTGCCTTATTACGTTCATGATCCTGGTCATCTCATCCTGCTTTGGGAAGAGGGATATAGCGTATGCAGGAATTGGAACCAAGCCTTGAGGTGGAGAAAAGAACAATGAATTTGCAGAGTGGAATCATTTTGAACAACCATGATGGTAACTATTTTAAAGGAGGATGTATGAAAAGAGTTAAGGCGCAGAAAGTGTATCTCGTAGGTATGTTAATTATGGGTATGTTTATCAGTATACTGTCCGGTTGCGGCGGAGGCGGTGGTGGATCCTGGAAAGAACCGGTAGCTACCGTGAGTGCAACAACCCCGGCCAATGCAGCCACTGTTGTGCCGATCGGCAACAAACTCACCGTAACCTTTAATCAGGCAATGGATCCCGCTTCGATCAACTCGAATACCTTTATCGTCAAGCAAGGTACAACGGTTGTTCCAGGGACCGTGACCTACTCCGGCGTAACGGCGATCTTTACCCCAACCGGCAATTTTACAGCCAGTACGGTCTATACCGTCACGATTACCACCGGGGCCAAGACCCAGGCAGGCACAGCGCTTTCAAGTGACTATGTCTGGAACTTCACCACAGGTACCACTCCAGATACGACCCTACCGACCGTGAACTCCACGGTTCCGGTTACTGCTGCCACAGGTGTGGCGACCAACAGTGCCATCACGGCTACCTTCAGTGAGCCGATGGACCCTGAAACAATCGTACTGCCGGCTACATTTACCGTAAAGCGGGGCGCTACTGTTGTTCCCGGTACGGTGACCTACTCCGGCGTAACTGCGGTCTTTACTCCGACCAGCACTCCTCTTGCCGCTGGAACGTATACCGCCACGATTACCACCGCAGCCAAAGACCTGGGCGGCAACGCACTGGCAGCAAACAAGGTCTGGAGCTTTACGACCACCGGCGCGGTTGCTGATACTATTGCACCCACGGTAGTTTCCACACTCCCGATTAATGCTGCAACCCTGGTATCGGTCAATTACAAGCCGGCCGTTACCTTCAGCGAGCCGATGATCGCGATAACGACAGCAACCCTTACCATGAAACAGACCGTGCTCGGAACCAATGTACCCGGAACCGTTGCCTATAGCGGCTCTACGGCGACGTTCAGCCCGTCTAATCCTCTTGCGTTCAACACCGACTATACAGTTACGGTTAACAACGGCGCCACAGACCTGGCGCTCAACGCACTGGTTGTTCCGGCAACAAGCGGGACACCGAACCCATGGACATTCAAAACAGAGCTGACCCCGGTCCCATTGCCCTTAAACCCGACTGCACCGACCCTGGGCGAGACCGCCCGATTTGTGATTCTGGGCAGTCAGGCCATTACCACAACGGGCGTTACTGCTATCAGTAACGGAGATATCGGCATATTTGATCTGGCTCGTTCGAATTATGCCGGATTTACAACAGGTGCCATACAAGGCCACTTTGACGAACTCACAAACGGTGTGTCATATGCACATGACGATATGCCGCCCTTCGTAATTCCCGCACCATATGCATCTACCATCGCATTTATCAACCAGGTTAGAACCGACCTGCAGGCTGCCGATACCTTCCTTGGGGCCGATCCGAATCCGGGTGCAGCAACTCAGGTTTGCCCGATCCAGCTGGGTGGGCAGGTCCTTACACGTGGCGTCTATAAGACCGCTGTTAATGTTCAGTTAACAACAGGCCCACTCCATCTCGATGCACAGGGCGACCCGAATTCGATCTTTATCTTCTCGATCGGCGGCACACTTACAACCGGAGCTCCGGGCGGCAACATCATCCTTGATGGCGGCGCACTGGCCAAAAACGTCTTTTTCAGGACGGGTGGCATCACGACTATCGGAGCAGGCACAATCTTTTACGGGAACGTATTTGCTGCATCACAGATAAATGTAAATTCCACTGCCGACATAACAGGCCGATTATTTGCGTTAACTGATCGCGTTACCTTGATTGCAAATAAAGTGACGAAAGCACCGTAAGGCTTATCAGATATCCACTCTGTTGGCGGGGTGTAAAAAGGAGGCAGGCTGTATGTCTGCCTCCTTTGCTCCCGGCAGCGAAAACAAACGTAGTCTGAAATACAGAGACAATAGAATTTCTATCCATAAAAGGAGGAAGTAGATGAAGAATAAATTATCAATGAAATCCGTCATGAAAAAGATGGCGCCGGTGTTGCTGGCCTCTGTCTTCATGCTCCCCTTGTCTGCCCGCGCCGAGATCAAGGCCGGCAGTGTTGAAGTAACGCCCTTCGGAGGTGTCAACATCTTCGAAAGCAGACAAAATCTGGAAAACAGCCCGGTGGTTGGTGGACGCTTGGGGTATAACATCACGAATCGCCTGGGCATTGAAGGCACCTGGTCCTTCATGAAGACCTACGTTGAGGATAAGAACGCCGCGTTTATCAGGCAGGGACAGTTCACCCGTCCCATTAACGACGTGAATATCACCCAGTTCAATCTGGGGCTCATTTACCATTTGATCCCCGATGGTGTCTTCAACCCCTACATCGTTGCCGGTTACGGCGTCAATCATTACAGCCCCAAGATCAACAACAAGAATATGTCTATGGCTGATATTGGACTGGGTGCGAAAATCCAGGTGGCCGACCATGTCGCCCTGCGGGTCGATGCCCGCGATAACATGATATTTGATGAGCACATCCACAATCTTGAAACCACCCTGGGGGTCGTGTTTGCCTTCGGCGGTGAGTCTACTAAAACATCCGCACCGCTTGACAGCGATAATGACGGTGTCTTAGATCCTGCCGATAAATGCCCCAACACCCCGGCCGGTGTCACTGTTGACCAGGATGGCTGTCCGCTCGATTCCGACAAGGACGGCGTTCCCGATTATCTCGATAAATGCCCCAATACCCCTGCCGGTGTAGCTGTCGGCAAGGATGGCTGTCCGCTTGATTCCGACAAGGACGGCGTCACCGATAACATTGACAAATGTCCGAATACCCCTGCCGGCGTAACCGTCGACAAGGATGGCTGTCCGCTCGATTCCGACAATGACGGCGTAGCTGATTATCTTGACAAATGCCCCAACACCCCTGCCGGAGTAAAGGTTGACTCCGTCGGCTGTCCTCTTGATTCCGATGGTGACGGCGTCACCGATAATCTTGATAAATGCCCCGGCACACCCGCCGGCGTAAAGGTCGATACAAAAGGCTGTCCGCTTGACTCCGACGGCGACGGCGTACCTGATTATCTCGATAAATGCCCCGGCACACCTGCCGGTGTAAAAGTTGACATGGACGGCTGCCCTCCCGTGGTAAGCGTACCTGCCCACGTTAAGGCCGCAGCAGCCAAGCGCTTCTGCAGCAAACCGGCCGTGTTGGCGATCAACTTCGATACCAACAAGTCGGACATCAAGCCCCAGTACCATGACGAACTGAAAACCGTTGGCGACTTCCTCAGCTACTTCCCTAATGCCAAGGGTGAGATTTCCGGTCATACGGACAGTACCGCCAGCAACGCCTATAACCAGAAACTTTCTGAGCGGCGCGCCGACAGCGTCGAGAAGTACATCAGCTCCACCTTCAAGGTTGACGCCGGCCGCATAGTCACCAAAGGCTATGGCGAGACCAAGCCTGTAGCCAGCAACAAGACCAAGGCTGGTCGTGCTCAGAACCGCCGTATCGTGGCAAACTTTACCTGCGAGTAAGGTAAGCACACGACATACGCAGCAGTAGCTCAACGCCCTTCCGGAACATTCCGGGAGGGCGTTGGTACGTTGCGGAGGTGATGGTGCTGATATGTTCTATTGCAAGGCCCGTTGAATTTGGTGGCTCTCTGTCACATTTGACGGCTTGTGTTGTCGGTCTTTCTATGCCTTTATGCGCCCTTGTTCGTAAATAGCTCTTATAATCAGCATGTTACCATTTGCTGAACTATGTGATTCTCTTCGGCACGATAGTTGTAATTACTTACGGTAGAAGACACTACACAGTGTCCTCCTTCATGCAATAGCCGGGCGGTTCGCTTCCCGGCATTTTTTTTGCTGAATCGTTTTCTTGGACCTGGAACATCTAAAACCAACCCCCTCAATCCACCCTTCCCTATTCATTAAAACAGCCCGCCACATATGACGACTATGTTGCATGCGGTGGCAGATTTTGGTGGTTTGTCTCTTTCCTTGATACGCTCCGTTTTTATTGTATCGCGCAATCAGTACCTTACACACGCAACCTCCCCGGTTCCCCCTTGGCACGATAGATGTACTACTCATTAAGATACAGACCTCAGGTTTGTACAACTTTGAGCGGGGAGAAAACATCATGAAAAACAGATTTATTAACAAAAAGTGGCTGGCGGGATTATTGATGGCGGTTTCTTTAACAGGATGCGGAGATGATGGAGGTAACTCGAATCCGAACAGTGCTGCAAGCGCTGGTTCTGCTATTACCGGGGCAGTCAGTTCTGAAGCTTCAGCCGTTCCCATCGGGTCGGCCTCCAATTATGCGATTCTGGCAAAAACAGGTGTCGCAACCGTTCCTACCTCTGTCGTAACCGGAAATGTAGGATTGAGTCCAGCTGCCAAAGACTTCCTGACTGGATGGTCACAGGCTGATGATGTCACAAATTCATATTCAACGTCTACTCAAGTGGTTGCGCCGGGCAAGTTGTATGCTGCAAATAATACAGGTGGAACAACGTCAGCTGACCTGACCACAGCCGTAGCCAACATGGAAACTGCATACACCAATGCAGCCGGCAGGACAGCTACAAGTGCTGCAACTACAAATCTTAAAGGTGGCGCTCTTGGAGGCGAAATTCTCGCTCCTGGTGTCTATGAGTTTGGCACTGCAGTCGGTATAACCACAGCTGACCTTACACTTAACGGCAAGGCTACTGATGTCTGGATTATCAAAATGACGGGCGCCCTTACCATGGCTGCAGGAAAGAATGTAGTTCTGACCGGTGGTGCATTGCCTAAAAATGTATTCTGGCAGGTAGCCGGTGCCGTAACGATCGATGCTAACGCTCATTTTGAAGGGATTGTGCTGGCCAAAGAAGCTATTACGTTTGGTAATAAGGCGTCCGTTAAAGGCAGACTGTTTTCTCAAACAGCAGTTAATCTCGATGCCACAACAGTTACCGTTCCGTAAGACGAGTAGTCTGAGTACAAGACAGGAAAAAGGGCGATGGACTGACTGTGTGATGATAACTATGAATTTTGGAGGAGAACAACATGAGCAAACGTATCAAGCTTAAGACGAACCTGTTTGACAAATTTACAGTGAAATTCAGCGTATTGGCATTGACCGCAGCACTTCTTTCCGCAGCGCCGTTCCATTCGGCCTATGCTGCGGCACCGGCATTGGGAACTTCTGAGACGTATGCCATTTTGGCCGGTCCGTCAGTGTCTTTGACTGATTCCACCGTCACTGGAGATGTGGGTTCCGGTCTGCCTTTCAGCACCGTCACACAGACAAACAGCGCGGTTAACGGGGTTGTTCATCAGGGTGACCTGGGTTCCATTGCTGCTTACAATGCCTTCCTGGGATCATATGATGCGCTTGCCACCGAACCCTGCAACGTGACCTTGACCGGTACTCTGGCAGGTCAGGTGCTTGCACCGAATGTGTACTGTTTTGATGCTGCAGCTACGTTAACGGGCCAGTTGACACTCGACGGCCCCGCAACCGGGGTCTGGATCTTCAAGGTCGGCAACCTCGGTACCGGCGCACTGACAGGCACCAACTTCTCGGTCGTGATGGCCGGTGGTGGACAGTCATGCAACGTGTATTGGTGGGTTGCCGAGGGCGCAACAATGACGACTTCGAACTTCCAGGGAACCATCCTTGCCGGTATGGACTCCACCTTCACCGGTGGCAGCCTGATCGGGCGAGACCTGTCGAAAGGCGCCGCAACATTGACTGGTGCTACTGTTTCTTCCTGCGGTTCGGGACCAATACAGCCACCAATTGTTCCCGGCAAGGACCATGACAAGGATCACGACAAAAACCACGATAAAGACCATGACAAGGATCACGATTCCGATCATGACAAGGACCATGATAAGGATCACGACAAGGATAATAACAAGCACTAAGCAAAGCATTTGTTTCAACTGTCTGTACAGTATGCGTTGGACATGATATAGATGGGTTCCCGGAGAACACGTTCTCCGGGAATTATAACGTAGTAAAAGGAACCCTAATGAGAACAAAAATCGTTATTTCCCTGTTGGTACTGGCTGTAGTAACCATGTGTTTTGGTTTAAACGAGTCCAATGCCGGTTTTCCGGCACCTCCTGGATTGCCGGGCCTGCCGGGACTGCCGGCCCCTCCCGGTGTGAATGTTCACGTCAATGGTTATCTGCCGGCCCCTCCCGGGGTACATGTCCAGATGGACTCAGGCCGTCCCTACTATGTTGAAAGAGACCGCCGGGTGTATATGGAACGGGAAAGACCCAGACATTACAAAAAGGAAAAGAAACATCGCGATCATGATGACCGTGGCCGCGGACATGAACGTGGACGTGGGCATGACAGGCACGATGATTAATCTCTGCCGGGTCCGGAACTATAGTCCTATTAACATCACATGCCCCGGAGCAATTCGGGGCATGTTTTTTTTGTAAATTGTTTAATCTGCTTAAACGGGCTAGCAGGTTGCCCTCCACATTTAACGGCTATGTTACATATGACGGTTCTTTCTTGCAGTATCACTTACCCTCCCATCTTCAGTTTTTTATCTTATCCAGCACAAACGCTGACTTAACCTCTCAGTACACTCAATTTTCTTTTGGCATGTTAGTTGTAAATATCTTCTTTGAAGAAGGTCATACATTAACATCGAAAGTGCAGTAGTAATAATTGTCCGGATTTGTTGGGTGGCGCAATTTCGCCGTATACTAACCAGGGGAGGAAACTATGCAAAATTTACACTACGGATTGATTCTGATGATGATGCTGATGGGGCCGGTGGCTACCGCCAAAGCGCAGGTGAACATCGGGATCGGATTGCCCAGCGTAAGCATCGGGATCAATCTGCCGCTGTTCCCGGAGCTTGTCGCGGTACCGGGCTACCCGGTCTATTACGCTCCACTGATGGATGCCAATTACTTCTTTTACGACGGCCTGTACTGGGTCTATCAGGACGATAACTGGTACGCCAGTTCCTGGTACAACGGCCCCTGGGGTTTTGTGGAGCCGAATGTCGTCCCGTTGTACATCCTGCGTGTTCCCGTACGCTACTACCGTCAGCCACCGGTATATTTTCGTGGCTGGGCATCGACTGCACCACCCCGCTGGGGACAACATTGGGGACGTGGATGGGAACAGGAGCGCAGAGGCTGGGACAAGTGGAACCGCAGATCAGCACCTTCACGCGCACCGCTGCCGGTTTACCAGCGCCAGTATTCAGGAGACCGCTACCCGCGTGTTGAACAGCAGCAGTCGCTGCGCAGCCAGAGCTATCGTTACCAGCCGCGAGACAAGGCTGTCCAGCAGCATTTCAAGCAGATAGAACAGAGAAGAGTGTCTGCGCCGGACCAGCGCCAGCAGCGTGATCAGCGCGAGCAGCAACAACAGAAGCAGCAGATCGATCAGCGTCAACAGCATGAGCAGAAGCAGCAGATCGATCAACGGCAGCAGCGTGAGATGCAGCAACAGAAGCAGCAGATTGATCAGCGCCAGCAGCGCGAGCAGCAGCAACAGAAGCAGCAGATCGATCAGCGCCAGCAGCGTGAACAGCAGCAACAGAAGCAGCAGATCGACCAGCGCCAGCAACGTGAACAGCAACAGCGCCAGCAGCAAGAGCAGCAGCAAGCACCACGGGTGCAGGAACGCGAACAACGACAGCAGGAAAGAGGCGCTTCACCGGACCAGGGTCGTGAACGCGGCCAAGGTCAGAACAGGGATGACGAGCGAGGCCGGGGACGCGATAAATAACGGCAAATCCCCCTTATCCCCCCTTTCATAAAGGGGGGATAAGGGGGGATTTGTTTTTGAGATGCATAACGGGGTACCCATGAAGACACTGATCGACCTTTTCAATACGTTCGAAGCGCTGGGTGATAAAACCGCCTTTGTCAATCGCACCGGTGTACGGCGCACGGTCGTTTCCTATGGTCAATTTCATGATCTGGCCCTGAGGATGGCGCACCTGCTGGAGCAGCAGGGTGTGGCAGCAGGGGACAGGGTACTGATCTGGGGTCCAAACTCTTCCTGGTGGGCGATCGCCTACTGGGGCATCATCATTCGTGGTGCGGTTGTTGTCCCGGTGGACTTCATGTCCGACCGTGCCCGTGCCGAATCCATTCTCGCTCTGACGAACACCAGCTGCGTTCTGCAGAGCAGATTCAAGCCCGAGCGCATCACGGCAGCCTCCTCGATCCTGATGGAGGATTTGCCATACCTGCTTGAGGATCTCCAGCCGATCAGCGCGATTGCCACAGCCGTTCCCGAAGATACGGCCCAGCTTGTCTATACCTCCGGCACCACCGGCAATCCGAAAGGTGTCATTCTGACCCACAAAAACCTGATTGCCAACATGATCCAGATCAACCGGCATGTACCGATCATCACCCCCGATTTCTGTTTCCTTTCCCTGCTGCCGCTCTCCCACATGTTCGAGCTGATGGGCGGCTTTTTCACACCGCTGTACCGTGGCGCAACGGTCGTGTACCTGCGCACCCTCAAGCCCTCCGCAATCATGGAGGCACTGGGTGAAGAGGACATCTACATCATCATGGTTGTTCCCCGCCTGATGCAGCTGCTGAAAACAACCATCGAGCGCGAGCTGGAGGAAAAACATATTGCCGGACTGTTCCGTGGGCTGGCGCAACTGGCAGAACGGCTCCCGAAAGGGGTGCGTCAGACGCTCTTTTTCCCGGTACAGAACAAGTTCGGCGGCAATTTCACCGCCTTTGTTTCAGGCGGCGCTCCCCTGGATCCGGAGGTCTTCACCTTCTGGAACAACATGGGATTCACGCTCCTGGAAGGTTACGGACTCACCGAATGTTCGCCCGTGCTCTGCGTCAATACCATGGAGCGTCAGGTGGCCGGTTCGGTTGGACTCCCCATGCCGGGGGTCCAGGTGAGAATTGAGGACAAAGAGATCCAGGTACGCGGAGACAATGTCTTTCCCGGCTATTACCAGAACGAAGAGGCCAGCCGCGAGGCCTTCACGGAGGACGGCTGGTTCCGGACCGGCGATCTGGGCGAGTTTCGGCCGGACGGCTGGCTGGTTATCAAGGGCAGGGAAAAGGAGATGATCGTTACCGGTTCGGGGATCAACGTGTATCCCGACGAGCTGGAAGCGGTGCTGAACAGGATCGCCGGGGTGAAAGAGTCCTGCGTCATCGGCGTCGATCGGGACGGGGGCGAAGAGGTGCATGCCGTGCTGATACTGGACGAAAGCGGAAACGCTCCGGAAGGGATCATCGCCCAGGCCAACAGCCAACTGGATGCGCTGCACCAGATTACCAGCCACTCGCTGTGGAACGAACCGGAATTCCCCAAGACAACGACGCTCAAGATCAAGAAATTTGCGGTAAAGGAAGAGCTGAAAAAAGGGACAGAAGGTGGCGATGCCGCTGTCAGCAGGGACAGCCTGCTCAATCTGATCGCTCGGGTGACCGGCACGGCTGTCGCAGAGATCCGCGAGGAGTCACTGCTGGTGGCCGACCTGGGACTGACCTCCATCGATCGGCTGGAACTGATCAGTTTTCTGGAACAGGAATACCGGCTCGACATACAGGATTCCCAGATCGGGCCGCAGACAAAAGTCTCGGACCTGCGCCAGATCATAGTCAAACGGGAAAAACTGACCCGCCATGACCATTTCCGCTTCTGGACCAATTCCAGATTCTGCCGGGGGGTGCGGATGGCCTGGGATGCGGTCTGCCACGGTCCCCTGTTTCGCGGTTTCGTAACGCTGGAGGTGCGGGGCAGTGCGCATCTGGAACATCTGGCCGGGCCGGTGTTTTTCGTGGCCAACCACCTCAGCTACCTGGATCAGCCGGCCATCATGTTTGCCCTTCCGCCAAGGCTTCGCTACACAACAGCAACAGCCGCCTGGGCAGAGTTCTTCTTCGGAGAGTACCATGGTATCAACCGTATCCTGCGGCGCTTAAGCTATGAGTATGCCTCTGTTCTGTTCAACCTGTTTCCTCTGCCCCAGTCCCAGGGTTTCAACGGCTCGCTCAGGTTCATGGGAAGGCTGGTGGATGCCGGCATCAATATCATGATCTTTCCGGAAGGGGGCCATGCCACGGACAACAGGATGCTGCCATTTCAGCTGGGACTCGGCATCATGGTCAAAGAGATGGGGATTCCGGTCGTGCCGATAAAAATCAGCGGAAGCGACCTGGTCCTGCCGCATGATGTGGCGTTTCCGAAAAAGGGGACGGTGACGGTTACCTTTGGGGAGCCGCTGCACTTTCGCTTCGAAGAGCCGGCCGAGATTGTTGAGCTGACGCGCCTGGCTGTGGAGAAGCTTTGAATGCATGACACTTTTACGCAACATGTGAATACCAAAAGGAGAATGGAATTATGTTGATCAAGCGAATGTGGCTGGTGCTGATCGCACTGCTGGTGAGTGGAGTATCGTTTGCTGCCGGAGAGGCAGACCTGAAGATCCATACCGCCAAAGCGGGCGCAACGGTGAAGATCGAACAGATCATCAAGGACGGCAGGGTACTGATAAGTGTTGATGATGCCGATAAAAAACCGCTGTTCGGGTTGACTGCCGCAGATTTCTCCGTAACCGAGTCCGGGCGGACGGCCAGGATCACCTCGGTGCAGCCGATCGCAGAGAGTCTGGACGTACCCCGGCACATTGTCCTTGTTCTGGACAATTCGTTTTCAATGGAAGAGCGCCAGGCCGTCAAGGCCCTGCTGGCCGGTGTCAGCGAACTGCTGAAGATTGTCCGGCCGATCGACGATGTGCAGATGGTCGTCTTTGACGACAAAAAGACAATCAATCTGGGTGGCCGTGATCTGCATGTGCAGATATTCAAATCAGGCCAATCGGCCGAACTGAAGGTTTTTACGGCCAAGGCCTACAGCGAAGGCATTACCTCCAAGACCTATCTCTACGAAGGGATGTACGCCGGTCTTGAGCTCATTAAAAAAATGCCGGCCACTGAACCCCGCTTCATGGTGGTCTTTTCAGACGGGCAGGACCTGAACAGCGCCTTCAAGAGCGAGGTTGTCTCCCAGGCTGCGCAGGGGATCAAGGGCTTCAATGCCTACGCCATCGACTACCTGCAGGGCTCGGCTACCGACAAGTTCCTGACCGCGTTTACAAGCCAGACCCGCGGCCAGACCTGGAAGGCCACGTCCGAGACAAACCTTGTCCCCATCTTCCAGAAGGTCGCTTCCAAGATGGAGCATTATTACGTTGTCAATTACCTGTTCCTCCCCACGGGCACGCTGACTGTGGCACCGGCCGGTCTGACGATCGATGAGGTCCGCTCCATGGGTGCAGCCAGCCCCACCTCGAAGATCGATTCATCAGGTCTGACGCTGCGGCCGGCGGTCGATGCGGCCTCCGGGATTGCACGCTGGAAGGCGGTTGTCAGCAATGCCAGGGGTGTCGTGGCCGAACTGGCAGGAGAAGGCGCACCTGCTGCTGAATTGAAGATTCCGTTGCCGACCACGGACCTGCAGGCGCTTGCCGCCGGCGGCGACCTGGCAGTGAAGATGGAACTGGAGGATAGCAAGGGACAGGCCCTGGCGCTGACCGCCCAGCCGGTCACGGTCAGGCTTGTCCAGACCCGGGCCGGTCTGATTGTCAGCCCGTCCAGCCTGACGATCGAAGAGATCAAAACCATCGATTCATCGCCGATGCTGGGACATATCTACTTTGCCAAAGCGGCTGAAGAGATCCAGTCCCGCTACGTACGCTTCAGTACCCCTGGTGACACGGCAGGCTTTGATGAGCAGAAGTTCGGCACTACTCTGGAAAAATATTATCAGGACCTGAACATCATCGGTAAACGGCTGACCGGCAAACCCGCTGCCACGATCACGCTGATCGGCTGCAACGATAACTCCGGCAAGGAGAAGGGAAACAAGCAACTCTCCACCCGGCGCGCCGAAGCGGTACGGGATTATCTGACGGCAATCTGGAACATAGCCTCTGAACGGATGGCAATTCAGTCGCGCAACCTGCCGGTGAAGCCGAGTTCCATCAACCTCAAGGAAGGGCAGGCGGAAAACCGGAGGGTTGAGATCATTTCAACGGATCCGTCCATCCTTGCTCCGATCCGGAGTACCTACCTGACTAGCCGGATCAATACAGCCACCCTGATGCTGCGTCCTGACGTGGCTGCACCGAACGGGATCGCGAACTGGAAACTGATCGTCAGCAATAGATCCGGAACTCTGACCGAACTGGCCGGGAACGGGGCACCACCCAAGGAGATCACTGTTCCGGTAGGCTCCGGGGATCTCAAGGCCCTGGCCGCCGGCGGTGACATCTCTGTGAAGATGGAGCTGCAGGACAGCAAGGGACAGAATCTGGTGCTCGTTCCGGATCCGGTCAAAGTCATCTTCATCCAGACCAGTCAGCGGCTCGCCCAAAAGCTGGATCTGCGGGTGCAGGAAAAATACGCGCTGATCCTGTTCGATTTCAACAAGGATACGATCGAAGCGCAGAACCAGGAAATCGTCAACCGGATCATGGAGCGCATCAAGACACTGCCCCAGGCTACTGTCGAGATCGTCGGACATACCGACAACATCGGCACGGAAAAGTATAATCTTAAACTATCCGAACGGCGGGCACTGGCTGTGAACAAACTGCTGGCTACGGCCTACGGCGAAACCCCGGGCGAACGTATCCGCTATTCGGGAGTCGGCCCGAATACGCCCCTGTTCGACAACCTGTCTCCTGAAGCCAGGGCTTTCAACCGCACGGTGACCATCACGCTGGAGTACCTGAGCGCCGAGTAGCAGAAATGAGTACAACATTGCCTGACTCCAGTTCGTGGTGCGCTTGTCGAACCACGAACGGGAGATCAGTGCAGTCTTACAGAAGTAATATCTTGAACTGCATGTAGGATTTAGAGTCAATCAGCCACGGAGATTGCGCTTCCCGTTGAAATCGTCCATATATAGTAGCTGCACTGAGCCGGGTTGCAGTGGACCCGCTGCATGTGACACTGATTCTGTCTGAAGATGTGGAGGATAGACCCTATGGATGCCAAGCCGATTTCGCTCCGATACAGCCGCTACGCCCTGGGGCTTCTATTGACGGTGAACCTGCTTAACTACATCGACCGTCAGGTGCTCTTCGCCGTATTTCCCCTGATCAAGATCGATCTGAGTCTCTCGGATACGGCCCTGGGGTTTCTCGGCAGTGCCTTCATGTTCAGCTATCTGCTGATCGCACCGCTCTTCGGCTGGCTTGGTGATCATTGGAGCCGCACCAGGCTTGCAGCGGGGGGGCTGGTTGTCTGGAGTCTGGCCACAGCGCTGGCCGGCATTGCCCCGGGCTACCGGTCGCTGCTGGCGGCCCGTGCCGTTGTCGGGGTAGGGGAGGCCAGCTTCGGAACGGTGTCACCCGGACTGGTGGCCGATTTCTTTTCCAAGGAACAACGCGGTCGGATCCTGTCCTTGTTCTACATTGCCATTCCGGTCGGCAGTGCCCTGGGGTATCTGCTGGGCGGGGTGTTGGGACAGCATTACGGTTGGCATGCCGCTTTTCTGATGGTTGGTATTCCGGGACTGCTGCTGGCGATTCCTATCGCTCTGCTGCGTACGCCCCCACGCGGCGGTGACGCCCCGCACCCGGCCAACCCTCTCCCAGGGGGAGAGGGGAATAGTGCAACCACAGGTTATGCAGCCCTGTTCAGAAACCGCTCGTTTGTCTGCAACACCCTTGCCATGGCGGCCATGACCTTTGCCATCGGGGGGCTGGCCCAGTGGATTCCTTCGTTTCTGCACCGCGTGCATGCCCTGGATGTGGCCAGGGGGAATACATTGTTCGGTGCAACCACAGTGCTGGCGGGGATACTGGGTACCCTGGCCGGTGGCTGGCTCGGCGACCGCTGGCAGAAAAAGAGCGGCCAGGGGTATCTGCTGGTTTCCGGATGGGGATTTTTGATCGGGACACCCTTTGCCGCCTGGGCGATCCTCGCCCCCGGATTGACGAGTTGCATGATTGCGATTTTCTTCGCCGAGTTCTTTCTCTTTCTTAATACCGGGCCGCTCAATACGGTAATTATCAATGTCACGGACCCGGCTGTCCGCGCCATGGCTTTTGCGGTAAATATCTTTTTTATCCATGCCCTGGGCGACGCCGTGTCTCCTTCAATCCTCGGCTGGCTTTCCGATCGCTGGGACCTGCGCAGCGCCCTGCTGATTACCCCCTGTGCCATGGCCCTGGCCGGTCTGCTCTGCTTCATCTGCGGCAGGTTTGTGGTGCAGGATATGGCCCGGGTTGAGGGCGGCTGACCAGGCGGTCACAACAAATGTAAATGCGGCCCAATCGGCCGGTACGATTAAATTCACTGTCTATACAAGGATCCTGTTATGAAATTAATTCAGCTGTCAGTTCTCGTTGCCGCCATGTTCCTCTGCTCGTGCGCCTTGTACGATACCAGGCCCTCAGCTTCAACCCCTGAAGGGGTCGCGTCTCCCAAGCCCCTGGCCGTGCCGGTCGGGAAAAACTGGCAGATCGTCGAGGAGCCTCCGCAACTCAGCAATGATACCGGGCGGCTTCCCTTCCAGTCGGAACAGTCGCTGCAGCCGGATGCGGCAAAGCCGGCAGCGCCTGCGGATCCCAATCGCAAGATCGAAACAACCCGCTGACCGACAGCATACGTGTGCCAGAAGGATCAGGGCCAAATGCCCTGTAAAGGAGAATACCTATGATGTATCTGAAACTGCTGCTGATCGCCTGTCTTGCCCTGCTGCCACTGTCAGGTCATGCGGCAGATGACGGCTACGGCTACCCGATTCCCGGGTCGTACGAAGCCACTATTCTCGGGACCCCGGCCAAGCTCATGCCCGTGTTTCCCGCAAAGATGCGCACCCGTCAGCTGGTGCTGGATGTCATCCCGGACCGGGAGAAACCGCCGATCTTCTTTTACGACGAAGGCTTGCGTTGCACCTTTGCCTACCAGAAGCAGAAGGCCCCCCTGGTCTTCCTGATCGCCGGCGCCGGCTCCAGCGACCGGTCAACCAAGCTCATGACCATGATGAAGGCCCTGTACCAGGCGGGCTTCCACGTAATCACCCTGCCGTCCCCCTCTCATGCCAACTTTATCATCTCCGCCTCCCAAAGCAGGATCCCCGGCGAGGTGACCGAGGACGCGGCCGATCTGTACCGGGCCATGGAGGTTGCCTGGGCAGAGGTGAAGGATGAGATAGAGGTTTCCTCCTTCCACCTGGGGGGCTACAGCCTGGGAGCCAGTCAGGCAGCCTTTGTGGCGAAGCTGGACGAGGATCTCCAGGTCTTCAATTTCCGCAATGTGCTCATGATCAATCCTCCGGTCAGCCTGTTCAGTTCGGCGACAGCGATCGAGGAACTGATGAAGCAGATCCCCGGCGGCTCCCGAAAACAGGGCATCTTTTTCAACAAGATGCTTTCCAAGTTCAGCCAGTTTTACCGTTATGGCAATTTTGTCGCCATCAATGATGAATTCCTGTACTCGGTCTACACCCAAGGCCTGTACTCCAATGAGGAAACCGCCGGTCTGATCGGCCTGACCTATCGTATCAATCTGGCCGGCATGATCTTCGCCTCCGACGTCATGACCAACAGCGGTTACGTTGTGCCGAAGAACCGGGTACTGAGTCCCACCGACAATGTGTTCGATTATTTCCTGGTTTCCAGCCACCTGAGCTTCATCGACTATTTCAACGAGTACCTGTTTCCCCACTTCCAGAATCAGAGACCGGGACTGACCAAACAGGCCTTCATCGATTCCCTGAGCCTCAAGAGCATTGAGGGGTACCTGAAATCGTCCTCCAAGTTCGGTGTGATGACCAACGAGAACGACTTTATCCTGAACAAAGAGGACCTGGAATACCTGCGGCAGCTCTTCGGCGAACGTGCTATGATCTACCCCCGCGGCGGCCATCTGGGCAACCTTGAGTATAAGGATAACCTGGCCTACATGGTCGATTTTTTCAAACTATAAGGCGGTGTACTAATGACTACCAAGAAACGTAACGTCTTATTGAACA
Organism: Geobacter psychrophilus; assembly: GCF_056821595.1. Classification (NCBI taxonomy): domain Bacteria; kingdom Pseudomonadati; phylum Thermodesulfobacteriota; class Desulfuromonadia; order Geobacterales; family Geobacteraceae; genus Geobacter; species Geobacter psychrophilus. The sequence continues at coordinate 4,372,792 of NZ_JBXDTU010000004.1, read as the reverse complement.
CCATTGTCATGATGCTGATGGTGACCATGTGCGGCTGCGCCGCACATACGGTGAATACCCCGGCAGAAGTGCCGGCGCGGCACTCGATCAGCGAATTCAGGGACCAGAACTTTGCCGAGGTGACGGACCCCTGGGAGGGCTTCAACCGGAGCATGTACCGCTTCAACTATTACTTCGACAAATACCTGTTTCTGCCGGTTGTGAACAGCTATGAGTTTGTTACCCCCACGTTTGTCCAGCACAGGGTCTCCGGTTTCTACAACAACATCGGGGAGGTCCGCAATCTGACCAACAGCCTGTTCCAGCTGAAAGGGAAGGAGTCTGCCATCACGCTTGGACGTTTCGTGACCAACAGCACCCTGGGGTTGGGCGGTCTGTTCGATCCGGCCACCAGTTTCGGCCTGGAACGGCACGACCAGGATTTCGGCAAGACACTTGGCTACTGGGGAGCGGGCTCAGGGCCCTACGTGGTACTGCCGATCTACGGTCCTTCGTCCCTGCGTGATACAAGCGGACTGGCTGTCGATACCACCATCCGTTACGGAATCCTGACCGCTATCGATCCCTTTGCACACACCGGCAACAGTCTCGCCATCAACACCGGCATCTCGACCCTGGAAGCGGTTGATACCCGGCATCAGCAGAGTTTCCGCTATTTCGAGAGCGGCTATCCTTTCGAGTACTACCTGGTCCGCTTCATCTACCACGAGAAACGTGAAATAGAGTCCGGCAAGCCGCTACCCGTGCAATAATACGTCTCAACAGTGTAAGGAACCTAGGATGTCTACACCTTCAATAAACGAACACGCACGCATGCAACCCATTCTCCAGCAGCATTCTCCTCCGCGGCTGCTGCTCATTTACCCGGCAACGCACAAGCTCGGCTGGGTAAAATATTTCCAGCTGCCGTCCCTGTCGCTTCAGCAGGTTGCGGCAGTGGTGCCTCCCCACTGGGAGGTGACCCTGGTCGATGAAAGCCAGGACCCGATTCCCAGCGGCAGGGACTTCGACCTGGTCGGCATCACCGCCATGACCCATCAGGCCACCCGGGCCTATGAAATTGCCGATCAATTCAGGCAGGAAGGGGTTGCGGTCATTATGGGCGGGATGCACCCGACGGTTATGCCCGAGGAGGCCCTTGCCCATGCGGACGCCGTTGTCATTGGCGAGGCTGAACCGGTTCTGGCACAGCTGCTGGAAGACGTTCTCGCAGGACGGTTGGCCAGGGTCTATCAGGCGCCGATAGCGCAGGACGACAAGCTGATTGTCCCCTGGCCGCGCCGCGGGATCCTGGCCGGCAAACGCTACCTGACCACCCAGACCGTCCAGGCCAGTCGCGGCTGCCCGTACGATTGCTCGTTCTGCACAGTTACCCAATACTTCGGTAATCGCTTCCGCTACCGCGAAGCAACCGACATCCTGGCCGAAATCCGCTCGTTCCCGCGGAAACTCGTGATCTTTCTGGATGACAACCTGCTGGGGGACCCTGCCAAGGCCCGGCCGATCCTTGAAGGGATGGCGGAGATGGGCATCAGGTGGGGCTCTCAAACCAGCCTGCGCTTTGCCGAAGACCGCGACATGCTTAAACTGGTCGCCCGTTCCGGCTGCATCGGACTGTTTGTCGGGATCGAGTCGGTGACCGGGCCTTATTCAGTGCTGGCCAAATCATCCGGCCAGTCTTCGCAGGCCGACCTCATGAAGCGGGTCAGGGATGCGGGTATCATCCTCGAAACGTCCCTGATCTTCGGTTTTGACGATCATGATCAAAGCATCTTCGAGAAGACCCTGGATTTTGTCAGGGAGTGCTCTCCGAGCGTCCCCACCTTCAACCTGCTGACCCCCTATCCGGGCACGAAACTCTTTCAGCAGTTCGAGCAGGAAGGACGTCTTCTGCACCGGGACTGGAGCCGCTACAATCATTCGGAGGTTGTCTTCCGTCCGAAGCTGATGTCGCCCGAGCAGCTCTACCGGGGCTGGCTGGAGGCGCGCAAGGAGGCGTATACCTGGCCTTCCATCCTTTCCAGGGTCTGGAAAAACCCGGGACGCCGCTTCACCAACCTGGCCTACAACATCCTGCGCAAGGGGCCCAATGACCGTCTTACGTACGCTGGTGCGGACGAATTACACGATTGTCCCGCTACAAGGGAAACAGCCGCTGCACACAATCCGGCCATGCCTCGCCATGATACGGAACATGCGAAATAACATCTCCTGCAATAGCGACCTTTCAGTAAGGAGTTTCCCCTCGATTTGATCTGACAGCTAATCGTTGAAGACAAATGCGTTCCAGTTACAACCCTCCCGACTGAACTGCAGCCCGCACTATGCTGAGGTTCCACCATATGTTGAGGGACTGTACAATGTTTTACACCTCTCCGCATTCGCTCCCTGCAATCTAATCACCTGTTATAAATCAAATAAAACGGTGTGGTTCTTTTTGCAGCTTATTGGCAGGCCACTTGCTATGGTATATGTACCAGGTAAATGATTAAAAAACAGAGAACGTACGCTCGGATACTGTTTCGTTATACGACGGCAGATTCCCGGGGAGTGTTTCAACCTGATTGGTGATTGTATGTATCCTGTTTGTCAGAGTTTTTGCAAGGTGACGTGTATGGATAAGCTGCCGACAACCTGTGTTCCCCGACCTTCCAAGCCATATCTATCGCTGTACAACCTGGCCCGGCTCGGATTTTTCCTCTTCGGAATCCCCAAACAGAGCTTCGGATCGGTCGATGTCACCGATCAATGCAACCTGCGCTGCGATCATTGCTATTTCTTTGAACAGGATCATGCCGACCAGTGGACGCTTGAACAGTGGCGGCTGCATTTCGAGGTGATGAAGGCCGCGGGGTTTCGATTCTTTCAATGCGCCTGGGTGGGGGGAGAACCCCTGCTGAGACCGGAGATCATCGAATTGGGCAGGAGCTATTTCAAATATAATACCGTAACCACCAACGGTTCGCTGCCGCTGCCGGACTGGAAGGATGTGAGCTGGTACATATCGGTGGACGGAAACCGGCAGCATCATGAGCAGATGCGCAACTCACCGGGGCTGTACGATACCATCAACCATACGATTGAACAGAGCGAAGGGCTCAAGATTACGATTGCCTTCTGTATTACCAGCGAGAACAGTGTCGATATCTCCGCATCGCTGGCTGAGTGGAGCAGCAATCCGAAAGTCAGAAACATGGTGTTCAGCTTTATTACCCCGGTCCGGGGACTCGATGACTCCTTGTGCCTTGACCGGGATGAAAAAGACCGGATTCTCGAACAATTAAAAGCCGAGAAGAAGGTCTATGGTGATTTTATCGTCAATACGGAGTGCGCGCTCTCGCTGATGAAATCCGACCGGTCCCGCTCGGTCACAGATCGTTGCCCCTTTGCTGAAAAATCATTTGCGCTGGGACCGGACGGGGTGACGAAAGAGCCCTGCATGCTGGGGGCCAAGGCCGATTGTGACCGCTGCGGCTGCGTGGTCCCGTTTTACCTTACCTCGCTGACGAACAGGCGGATTGTTATCAGCGATCTGGCAGCAGCCATTACATCCAAAGTACAGACACTATTTCACACCCGAGGAAACTGACAGATGCTTAATTCTCTAAAAAACTACACCAAAGAAAAAGCGCTTTCCGCCATGCTGCAGCTGGCGGTGAATTCATCGGACGAGACCCTGATCCGGATGACCCATCTGATGGAGATGATCCCCAAGAAGGACTATTACAAGGAACGTATCCGCTGGATTCGCGGCCTGGTGCGGGAAAAACATCCCAGCATCGAATTTCCGCGCCGGATTCTGCGTGATCTGCATCCCAATCAGCGTGACAAATGGATCAGCAACCTGCTGGTGAATCACCTGTTGAACGGCACCAACAAACGCAAGGAATGGAGCGACACGCACGGCTACTATCCGCCGTCAACCGTGGTCATCAGCCCGACCATGCGCTGCAACCTGAGCTGTTACGGCTGTTATGCCGGTGATTATGACAAGTCGCTGGAGCTTTCGCTGGACGAGGTCGATTCCATCCTGACCCAGATGAAGGAGATGGGGGTGTATTTCGCGGTCATTTCCGGCGGAGAGCCGTTTTATATGGAAGGCATCTTCGAGATCTTCAAGAAACACAGCGACATGGCCTTTCTGGTGTTCACCCACGGCGGGCTGATCGATGAAGAGATGGTTGCCAGGCTGACCGAGGTTGGCAATGTCATGCCGTCATTCTCGCTTGAGGGTTATGAACAGGAAACCGATGAACGCCGCGGCGCCGGGCATTTCAAAAAGGTTATGCATGCCATGGACCTGATGAAAGCGGGCGGGCTCTCCTTCTGCGGATCATTCACCCATTCCCGCAAAAACTCCGACATCATCACCAATGGCGAGTACATCGACATGCTGCTGGAGAAGGGGGTCTTTGCGATGTGGCTCTTTTCCTATGTTCCGGTTGGACGCAAGCCTGAACCGGAGCTGATGCCCACCCCCGAGCAGCGCGATGGCCTGCGCCGCACCGTTGCTGGGTACCGCGCTACCAAGCCGATGCTGTTTATCGATTTCTGGAACGACGGGCCGATGATCTCCGGCTGTCTGGCCGGCGGACGCAAGTATTTTCATATCAATGCCAACGGCGATATCGAACCGTGTGTCTTCTGTCATTTCGCCGTCGATAATATCCGGCGCTCAACCATCCATGAGGCCCTGGCATCCCCGTTTTTCACAAAGATCCGGGCCAAACAGGGCGAACATGACAACCTGCTGCGTCCCTGCATGCTGATCGATCAGCCTGCTGCCGGACGTGAGCTGTTTACCTCGGAGGGCGCCTATCCGACCCATGAGGGTGCCGATGAGATCTTTACCGGTCTGGCGGAGAAGATGGATGACTACTCCCGTTCGTATGCGGAAATTGCCGACCCGGTCTGGGAGGAAGAGTTCAAGGATCATCCGTCAAAAGCAGAAAAAACCGTTATCAATAGATGATGTTTTGATTGGTAACTTGCTAAAAAAGCAAGCTATGTAATACTTGTTATCAGGCTGTTGTCGTAGCCGGCAGGTAGGATCAGAGTGGCTCCCATGTATCGCGTACTTCAGGAAAAGGGTTAATGCAGTGACATTTTACAGCAGCCTAAATCTCTTTTTTATAAATCTGTTCACCATCCTGGTGCCGCGTTGGATGTTTCCGCCGTTCACCCTGTTCTTCGGCGGGCTGTTTTACCTGCTGTTGACCGATACCCGGCGGTCCGTGCGCTCCAATCTCCAGGTTGTAACCGGCAGAGATAATGTGGAAGGATTGGTGTTTTCAACCTTCTGCAGGTTTAGCGATAACTGGTGCGATGTGATGCTGCTGATGCGGCTCAAGGGTGATAAACTTCAGGCCATGATCGGGCGGCGCAGCAGCAGTCTCATGCTTGACCAGGCACTGGCGGCCGGCAGCGGTGCGATCATGGTCTCGGTCCATCTGGGCAACTGGGAACTGGGCGGCCTGGGTCTGGCCGACCTGGGATATGCGATCAACGTACTGACGTTCCGCGAGCCGGATGACAAGGTCAATGCGCTGCGTGAGACTCTCAGGCAGGAGCGCGGAATCCGTTACATCTATGTCGACCGGGACGATTCCTCGCCGCTTGCGATCATCGAGGCGGTAAACGCTCTGAGGCGCAATGAGGTGCTGGCCATGCTGGCTGACCGGGACGGATCTTCCCATACGATGCAGATAGATTTTTTTGGCCGTCCTACCAATATTCCGGTGGGCGTTGCCTATCTTGCCATGGCCAGCGGAGCGCCCGTAATTCCGGTTTTTGTCCTGAAGGAAAAAGACGGGTATGCTACCATTATGGAGGCACCGATCTACTTCCGCGGTACTCACGGGGAGCATGGCAGCGCTATCCGGACCGGTATGGAGCGGCTGCTGGCGGTATTTGAGCGCTATATCGGTGCCTACCCCGATCAATGGTTTAACCTGTATGATTTTTTCGGAAGAGTTCACGAACCGGTGGCGCCCAAGGCCCATTCATTGGAGCAGAGCGGTTTGCCTGATAAAAGGATGATGGTATCCGCAAAAACACACACATAGGAAAGGAATAGTTGATGAATGACGATCTGATAGAAAAGGTAAAACTGATGATCATTGACAGCCTGCGCATCGAGGGTATGACGCCTGCTGAAATCGAGACCGATGCACCGCTGTTCGGTGAAGGGCTGGGCCTGGATTCCATCGATGCACTGCAGCTGGTGGTGTCCATGGAAAAGGAATTCGGGGTGATCGTTCCCGACGCTGCTACCGGTTCCAAGGTATTTGCCTCGGTACGCAGCATGGCAGGGTACATCGGGGAAAACGGGAAATAGATTTCTTCCCGTGTCGCAGGATTGTTACCCTGCGCTGTGCGGGGCATATCTCCGGGGTAACAATTTAACGACTGATTGCGTAAAAAACGTTAGGCAGGACATTTGGATAAAAATATGGCCCCGCGGAAACTCCCGTGGGGCCATATACTATTTTGAACCTTTCTGACTTGCAGGATCTGTATGATTACGCTCCCGATACGGGCGGCTTCAGTATGCTGTCGGCTCGATGGTTGTTGTCACGCCGATACTGGTCAGTTTGCTTGCCAGAATAACGGCATCCCTGAGAGTGAAGCGTTCGGTGCTCTTCATCTGCCACTGTTTCAAAGGTACCCGCAGTTCGAGTATCGTCGTCGAAATGTGTTTGGCGGCCAATCTCTTCTGCTCGGCCACTGCTAGCGTCTCGGACAATTGCGAAGCGGCAATCACGGCATATCCCTGATTGTTTTTCACGACAAAAGGGGATTCGCAATGTCGCAGCAATTCCGTCTTACGTTTTTTAGCGGATTCTATGGAGTCGAATGTATCAGCAATTAAACGATAAACGGTACTTTCTGCGGTTTTTGGTATCAGCATGGCCTTGGGGATTAAAGAAAGAAACCTGATGCACATCGCATCGATTCTTTTTTTGTTCGTCGATGGCACTGTTACCAGGTGATAGTGGAGCGGATTCTGTGCGTTCGAGGAGTCGTGCGTCTGTGCTGTCTCGCTAGTATCCGGAATAGTTGCTGACAGTGCCGGTCCGCTGATAATCATGGCGGAAATCAGCGCGAGCAGTATCGAATTGACTGAAACCTTACCCATAACCCCACCTGCAAAGGCTCTCGCCGTTGATTTTGCAAAGGATTGATTAGCGTATTACATCAGAAAAGCAATTGAGCATCCCGATCCATGGAGAGGGTTGCTGAACTCTTGCACTTTGATTATCTTATTCCTTATCTCTGGATTCATCCGTAACTGTCAGATTAACGGAATTATAAACTATCTCCGAAATTGATTTGATAATGTCTGCCTGTTCTTTCCAATTATTTCCACGAGTTAGGATTCCAAGTATATATGGTCCTTTCGGATGGTACACGATTCCAAATTCGTGGAGTTGGAATTCTCCAGGATTCTTTTCGTCTTGAAATTCACCAAACTTTGAAGCAAGTTTTGTCCCTTTAGGAATTCCAGCTGAAATGCCATATGGGAAATCGTCAAAACTCATCAGTTGCAGCGCCTTTTCCGACATTTCCTTGTTTAGGAAAGATGCATTATAAAGAATACGCAAAAAACCTGAATAGCCATGCGCCGTAATTGAATTGTCTTCTCCAATCGTTGTGTTGATTACGTCCATGCTATTAAGAACGTTGATAAGCTCTTCTGGAGTTAGAGCATAATGAAGCAGCGATAATGCACGATTGTCTGAGAAGTTAATCATGTATCGAAGAAGCTCTTCAACCGTATAACTGGCACCGTCTTTTAGTGTCTGCTTTGGTTTATAATTCTGCTGCGGAATATTTCTGCTCTTTTCATAAAACACCAACTTACGCTGGAGAATAGTTGTGTCTTTTTCGGCACGTTTGAGCCAGGCAATCATAACGGCCACTTTCATCATGCTGGCCGGATTGTAATGAGCATCATCATAAATGCCAAACCATGGACCATCCAACAGATCACGATAATAGACCGACATCTCTTTGACTTTTCCGGCTTGTATCTGCTGGTCAACAAATTTCTTAACCTTGTGCTCGAACGAAATTGGGTCGTGCTGGATGTTGTATCCTTCAGGAAGTTCAACATCTAGCAAAGGGGATATGTAATTAAAACCACTCAGCTTGATACGCCTTTCCGTGTTTTTGTCGTGACGCTTATACCAATCGTTGGCAAACCATCCGGCGGCTATGAGAAGAGCCGGTACTATTAAGAATAAAAATACTTTATTGATTGCTTGTCTAGTCATAATTCACCGTAAGTAACTTAAATGCCAGGGAAAGCACATGTAGGTTGAAATAATGCCATCGGGTAGGCATCAGATCTGAAAAGTACCTTGCGATATGGTGTAAATAAAAAACAGGCACCTGCAATTTATCATTGTAAGTGCCTGTTATAATTGGCGCGCCGATGCACATGAATGTGATAACTGGGAAACATGCATTGATATCAGCCCTTTACAGAAATAAACATTATCAGTTGCGCAAATAATCAAATTGTCTGATCGTCTTATTTTGTCTGCAATATAATTTTCACCGGTATTATATGACTAGTAACATAACCCCACCATTTGGTGGTATATTATTACAAATTAGCCCCAAATTGAACTTTTATTCAACTTTATAAGGGATGTTTTCTGAGGATTTCCGAAATATCATGTGTGATTTCCGATGAGTAACACAATCATATAACCCCTAGTTAGTTGCAGGAATAAACATGAATATACAAAATGATCAGCAGTATAAAAATTACATTAAGTCTCATCTTGTAAAGCTCCAGAATCAAGCTAAATCGCGGCTTTCTGAAATTTTACAAGCAGACTTACCCGAAGGAGCTACTGCGTATTTGTTTGAAGCACAACCGGTTCGCTTATGGTCCAAATCTCAGGTCATGATCCGATATATTGACAACCTTCCCAATTGGAATGAAGTGTCTGACCGTGCGGACTTCTTCATCTCTGAATCCTTGGATATTCTTCCTGCTTTTTCAGAAGCAGAAGAAGATAACCTCGATGAATTGGGATTAGATACCGTCACCCTTGATATGGAAGCTGTAATAGAGTGGTTGTATGACTTATTTCACCCAATGGAATCCAATTACCCAGACATAGTAATTTGGGGTGGGATGCACGATGAAAACAGAATTTTCAATTTTTCGTCAGGCAAATGGGAGCAGTAAGGCAAAGCAACTAACCATCGGGTGGTGCGGTGAAGCCCGCACACCCTCAGTCCCGTTGGAACAGGAGATAAGATTAAATGAATAGAGAAATCCCAAAACCAGATCCAGACCTAACTGAAGAGGAGAAGGCACTTGTAGCTAAATTGAGCCAACAAGATTTGAATGCAATTGATGAAGCATTGCTATCATATGCTTCGGAGCATTGGCGTAAAGTTGCTATGATCGTTGGGAGTACTATGGATGACCTAGAAAACCGTATTAATGGAATTCCTGATGTTTACTACTCTCAAAGATTACAGAAACTGGTTGAAGAAGGCCGCCTTGATTCACAAGGAAACCTTCAGTGTATGAGATTTAGCGAAGTACGACTGCACAAATAACTCAATTTTACCTAAAAGCTTTGAGCCGAAGAGTTACCGCAGGATGAGTCTACTGGTGTTATTGCAACGAAGGTGGAAAGAGGAAGTTCCAACCAGGCGGCGGCAGACGGGCTCCACTTCGCTCCGCCGCTGCGCCCCTACGACGTTGGGGCAATAGATAAAAATGATAAAAACAAATGTTCAAATAGTCGAAGATGATAATCGTGGAATCGTCACGGTCAACGGGCAAGAGTTCTCAGGATTCGTCCATGACTATAAATGCGAAATCTGCCATTCGCCTATTGTCTATGACGACAAATTTGACTCTCATTTCTGTCCAGGATGCAATTTATGGACTGAAACACACCCAGCCTGCTCGGACAAAACTTGCTGTTACTGCAACAAAACAAGACCTGAACGACCACTACGAGAACAAAAAGAATAAAGGCACCCCAACCAGACGGGTGCAGCCGTGCGACCGGCTGACCCGCCGCGCCGTTATAGCGGAATAAAAAATGGACGAAAACAAACTAAAAACATTGATAAAACAATTGGATGATGAAGTTCCACGCGATGGAGCCAAAGTCATATTAGAACAATATGGCGGTGGACCTGATGAGAGCCAGATTATTGCCAATCAACAGGGATATTTGCGTTTGGGGATTGAATTTCTCAAGGCAGCATTTGCAGATCATCAACCAATTTCAAAAAAAGGCTATGATTGCATTCCGGTTGAACTTGAATACTTAATTTCTGAAGACTCGAATGTAGGTTTTGATAATTTTGAGATAACGGAATCTTTCCCGAACTCGACATATAAAATGAGTGCGGGGAGTCGTTTGCTGTCTTTGGCTGTTTTCGTAGTAATTGTCTTGGTCATAGGCCTTGCATTTGTGGGGCTCGGTACAATAATTAAAGGAATTATTTAGCTATAACACCGGCTCCACGGGAGCGCGTTGCGCCCCGTGATCCTTGAACCCGTTCGACACAGGTGATAATTAATCAGTTATAGTTGACATTATACACATTGGCTCAACATGCTGATAAATAAAAGATATATATGTTTATTTGTATTGCTAATAAACAATTCAAGGTGTACGTTTAAATTAACTTTCCATTCTTCTGAGACCGCATACTCGTAGTTGCTCTTAATTGAGTTCGGCTTGAGTACCTCAGGGGAATTAACCAGCGTGTGCTTAACACAATGGTGTCGTCGCAGGCATTGGTCTCGCGATCTGATCCGCCGCAAGGCGTAGTAAAATTGATTTTCTCCAAAGGGAGTTGTGCGCCTTGCACACTCCCTTTTTGTTTGGGCCAACGGCCCTGGGACGACCAACGGTCGGACCATCCCTGTGCAGAAACTGATCACATAAAAACGCTAAGGCGTCACTTTTCAAGAAAAGTGACGCCGCCCGTAACACCGCACCCCATCTGGTTTTACCACACCTCAAAAAACTGATCCGCCGATGATCAAAAATTTCCCACCCCATTCGAGCGATAACCAAAATGTTATCGAATGACCCCATCACGTCTGCCGTCAGGCAGATACGCACGCAGCCTCCGGCAAAGTGCGTATAGCCGTGATGAACCTTCGCTACCCGAAATCTTCGGATTCGGATTAGTTCAGGGGACAGCGCCAGCTGTCTGGTCGCCTACACTCAACCACGATTCGGCCGCCTCGAACGGCCTATTACAAAGGGAGGTAATTTTATGAAGCCATTGTCTTGCCAAGCATTGGAGAGGGTAGGAAAGAACTGGAAAGTCGGCAGCGGTACTCGCGAAGCCAAACTGCAAACGATCAAGCGGTTTTGTAACTTCGTGCAGCAGAAATTCGGGCTGCAGCGTATAGAACACCTGAAGCCAGGACATATCCAGGCTTATGCCACAAGATTGCACGAGCAGGATATCAATGCTCGGACCGGTGCGAACTACATGGCTTATGTCCGTGACCTGTGCCAGGCGATCGGGAAGGGCGGCATCGTCTCAAAAGATAATGCCGCATATGGGTTTGGCGGGGTAACCCGCCAGAATCCGATAGCCACGAACTTTGACAGAGTCGACGAGATTCGGTCTCAGTTGGAAGCAAGAGCTGCGACCGGCGAACGTCTCGCCATGATGATGAGTGCCACCGCAGCCATGCGGGAAGCCTTCGGTCTTCGCCAAAAGGAAGCACAGTTGTCATGCAAGGTCATCATCAAGGACGGCAAAGCCTGCCTTGAAGTACTAGGTGCCAAGGGTGGTAAATCACGCGAGGTGCCTATACGGGACCAAATGCAGTTGAGAGCCATGGACAAGCTTGCGGCGACGGCAAAGGCGCTGGGAAACGCCAATGGTCGGGCTATTCCTCCCGAGATGTCGCTGAAAGCCGCCATGCAGGCCGAAAGCAAAGAATGGCATGACATGGGTGGAACACGTGCTGCGAAAGCCAACATGCACGCCCTGCGGCACGCATACACACAAGAACGTCTTGCAGAAGGCGGAACAAAAGCAGAAGTAAACCGTGAGTTGGGACACGGCGACCAGAGGTCGCTCGGCTCCTATGCTCACGACAACACGTAGATCGAAGCCCCGTTGGCCGCAGCAGTAATGCGGACCAATCGGGGCTTTTTGCGTTCTGGCCCCTCGGACAGCCTCCTGATCTAAGTTACAGGAGGATTTTTTTATGTCCGTACTTTGCGCCCCTGAAATGCAATATCCCATTGAACAGGTCCACACTCGAGAGTATGCTTCTGCAACGACCTCTATGTCCGTTTCGAATCGGGTGGTGTAACATGGCCCGAGACTCGAGCGGAAATGCCCTCAAAGCCAACCAGAACCTTCCTCTACATGAGATAACACTTGAGGATCTTGATTTCCTTGATAGTGCGGTAACCCAGGCTGAAATAGGTCTCCTGGAACACTACTTCGGGGATATTTTGAAAGACCGTTTGTTGAAAGGACCTGCATAATGAAAAACTTTTTGTATGAAAGAGTCAGTACCGGCCGCCAGGCAGACAACGATCTGTCGATCCCTGACCAGTCTGACCGGATGAAAGTCTGGTGCGAACAGAACAATTACCAGGTTGTCGGGGAGTTCAAGGACGAGGGGTTGACTGGTACCGATGAAAACCGCCCAGAGTTCCAGAGAATGCTGGCGGAGGCATGTGTCACGCCATCACCTGTGGATGCAATTGTTGTTTATAATCTTTCGCGGATTTACAGAAATCACCTCAAGCTGGGAGCTTTGCTGGTAAAATTAAAAAAACATCGAGTCCGCCTGATATCCATAACTCAACTAACGCAGGAGGACGCTGCCGGTGAACTCATGCGCAGCCAATTCGCCCTGTTTGATGAGTACCAGAGCAAGCAGAACGGCGCCAATACACTGCGTTGCATGATCAAGAATGCAGAGCGCGGTTTTTTCAACGGCTCCTCGGTTCCGTTTGGCTATCGAATTCATGAAACAACCGAACCGGCCCGTATGGGCTTCAAGAAGTTCCTGGAAGTCAACCTCGAGGAAGCAGAGGTGGTGAAACAGATCTTCGATCTGTACATCGAACGCAGCCTTGGTCTGAAGGGTGTGGCTTCCTACCTGAATGACAAAAATATCCTGCGTCGTGGAATATACTGGAGTACCTGCACCATCAACCTGATCCTCACCAATACGGTCTACAAGGGAGAAAAACGCTTCAATCAGCGTGATTGGCGAACGGGAGAACTCAAGGATGAGAAAGAGGTCATCATTATTCCTGTGGAACCAATTGTCTCGGAGGATGTTTTTGAACTGGCTCGCTACAAGCGTCAGCAACGCAGCCCCAAACGCTCACACCCCAAGCGGCTGGCATCCCCCAGGCTTCTGACCGGCCTGCTAAAATGCGGAGAATGCGGGGCCGCTATGACAATGGCCACCGGCACCGGAGAAGGTGGAACCTATAATTATTACCGTTGTACGACTAAGACCAAGAAAGCTATTGGCCTGTGTTCCTCGAGACCGGTACCGATGGAGAAATTCGACAAGGTGATCCTGAATGCCCTGGCCGATAAAATATTCACACCGGAGCGGGTTGCTACGATTCTGACAGAATTGAAACAACGCATGAACAAGGACAGTGGACAGGATATCAGCGAACTCAACAAACAGCTCAAGGTAGTACAGCACAAGGTCGACTTGCTTTATGATGCCATTGAAAATGGTTGCGTTTCCCTGGATGAGGACACCAAGGCCCGCATGGATGCCAACAAGGCCAAAAGGGCGGAGCTGGCCGCCAAGATCGCAAATTACCAACTCTCGCCGAAGATGTTGGTGGATACGATTACAGCGGCTGAGGTCAAGCAATGGAGTGAACTGCTCAGGGAAAAGCTGCTGGATACGACAGGCGGATTTCCGAAGGAATACCTGCAACTGCTGATCAAGGAAATCGTGCTGACGGGCAAGCAGGTGCGGGTCTCGGGTGACACTCGTGCGCTTGTCGGTGCCATACGCATTTCAGGAGAAACAAAAAATCCGACAACCGCAAAAGCAGTTATCGGATTCAATGATGTTTGGCGCGCCCGGACCGATTCGAACGGCCGACAACCTGGTTCGAAGCCAGGGACTCTATCCAGCTGAGCTACGGGCGCATGAAAGGATGTTGAAAGTGTCAGCAGAAGTGATACACCTGCGCAGTTGATTACTGTTACCCCTTTTGCTGCCAATTCTTATAGCCTGTTCAGCCCAAAAAGTCAAAGTCTCTTCTGTCTTGCTGGTTCTGCGATCCTGGGCATTTGATTTATCGGCTTGATCTGATAGTATTCATCCATGGACGCATTCATTATATTACTTGTTGCTGGTGCCGCTATGGCTCTGTTTGCCATTGCAGTTATGGCGATCTATAGTCTATTGGAAGCGGATCAAAAAAAGAGGGAAATACGGCGATATGTCAGGAAGCAGATAATGAAGCAGATGGAGCTTGAAAAGGAATTAGAAGGTACCAAAAAGCAGGTGTCATAACATCAGGATTCCAGCATGCATTTCAGTCGAGAAAATGCTGTCCGTATTTTCATCTCCAGCCTGTAGCAAGGCTGACCTGCCTCAAGTTGCTCCATATCCGATTTGTATACCAGGACACTCACCAGATAACCTTTGGAAATCAGGTTCATGAGGTGTGTGTCAACACAACCAACATCCTTGCCTTCAACTATAACTATCTTCGTTACACGTATCCCCGCCTGAGCAGCAATATCAGCAGTGAACTCTTTAATAATCTTATGTATCTCTTTATCCATTTCAAGACCTGCACAGGGAGACTTCTAACGGGCACAAAAATAGAAGGCTGATATTGTAGGCTTTCAACTACCCTTATACGTTATTCACAAAAAGCCGGGTTGCTCTGTTGGGATAAAAAAAGTCCCTGATGGCCGGAGAGCCACCAGGGCAAAGCTGAAGGAGAAAGGTCTTTACCGTCAGCAGCAAGCGAAATATATTTTTTACCGGTCTTTTGATTAGCATTGATCTTTATTTAAAACTTATAATTATTATGCACACACAACACCGATTGTCAACAATTATGTCTTCAGTAATTATAAAATTATCGTTGTTATTATTAGCAATTTGGATAATCACCGGTGATTTTTGCAGAAAACAGAAAACCCATTCTCATCAATAGTTGACCATTTTATTATCAATGGAAACGATTGAATCGATATGGGCTTATCACGAAGCAATGCTGGTGCTGCACTCTGCCGAAAATTCCATCTGGCCTGGCTAACGCACCATAATGTATAGCAATATCAACGCAGTACGGTTAATAGGTGCTTGAATGTATCAAGAGACATGCCGTTACTTTTTTACGTTATTCGCCGCATCCTTGCCGTAGCGATCGATAAACGACTGCACTTGACGTGACGTTTCACTGGCGCTGTCCAAAGTCAGGTAACGCCGCCACAGTACCAACGCCTTGTCGATCCGGTTGAGATCAAATGCGAGTACATAGCCGCTGTTATAAAGGCTTTCCAGGTTGTAGGGATCTACTTTAAAGGCCTTGTCAAAATTTTCGAGGGCGTGGGAGAAATCACCGATTTGCCGGTACATGGCACCCTGGTCATTAAGAATATTGGTGTCATCAGGTTTGATTGCCAGTGCCCGGCTGTAGGCTGCTATAGCCTGGGCATGCATGTCGGCATCAAAATATGCATTTCCCAGTACCCGCCAGGCCTCAAGGTCTCCGGGATCACGTTCCGTTTTCTGAATCGCGTCTGCTATCAGCCGCTGAACCGCCTCAGTTGCCTGATTTTCCTCCGGTGCATCAGCAACAGGCTCACTCTCTATTGATTCCTTGTCATCATCGGCGCTGACACTGTCTTCCTCCAGGGAGGGACATACCTTCAGGGCCGCCATGTCTAGTACCGAACCGGGAATGATCGCATCAGGCGTGCTGCCGCCCTTTGTCCGTGCCAATCGTTTACCTGTTGCTCCAAGAATATCGACCAGCCCCAGCACGGCGTTTTGTTCGCTGCAATCAATCTCGTAATATTCCAGGTGGAGTCGATAGGACTTCTGGCCATAATCGGCTGCGGCCTGTTTGCGCTGCTGTTCGCCCAACGGTGTAAATCTGAGCCAGACAGCCAGTCTGCTCAGGTTGGTCATGCGGATGGATTGGGTGTCGATAGCGACATCGTGCCGTCCGGTGCGCGCCAGGGGTTCCCATTGAACGGCCACGGCATTCCGGGGTATGACGCAGAGTGCAATGGCCAGTACCATTACCAGATACGCCACTCTATTCACGATGGTTCCCGATTTTGCTGGCATCATGAGAGACCTCACCATTGATTGAGTTTACCGGCCGCGACTATAGCATAACCGCTGATTATGAGAGAGTGTTTTATAACGTATGTGCATTGTTGAATCGTTGGAACTCACGAATGTTCCTTGGCAGCAGCACATTTATGCAGCGACAGTTGCAGCAGGATCCTGGCCAGTTCGGCAGGATCGCTGGCGGGAGGATAACAGGTGCCCCTGGCGCAGATGGACACGGAAGGAACAGATTCTTCGCCGGACTCGCACAGGATGGCCAGGTTCGGAAGATAGCCCGCCTTTATCTGCAGCAGAAGGTCACGCAGGCCGGCTGATTTCCTGTTGCCGCGGAAGGTGGCCAGGACCGGATCATTCTCCAGCATGCTCAAGGCCTGAAGCGATCCCAGGTGTGCCGAGGGGTGGCGCCGGGCATCGTCCAGGGACGTGGCCAGCAGCGCATGGGCATGATCCAGCAGTTCCGGTCGATCACAGCAGTGGGCCAGGCGAATGAAGTTCTTTGCAGCCAGCGAAAAAGGGGAGGGGAGGACGCCGTCGTGCTCCAGCGAGGCACGGATCGGCATCTGCTCGGCATCGTGACCGCTTTTGGAAAACTCGACCCTGTCGCTGCTATAGAACAGCCGCAGGGTTTCCTCCGCCAGGTGCAGTGCCGCGTCCAGCCAGCTCTGGTCGAGGGTGGCCTCGAACAGCTCAATCAGGCCATAAGTAAAAAAGGCATAATCCTCCAGAAAGGCGGGTATGTCTGAGGGGCCATTCATGTAACTGCGCAGCAGCCTGCCGTCTTTGCGCCGCAGATTCTCAAGGATGAAGCCCGCTGCCCGGGCGGCCCGCTCGATGAACTCCTGCGAGCCGGTGATTGCTCCACCCTTGGCCAGGGCTGCGATCATCAGTCCGTTCCAGGCGGTGATGATTTTTTCATCGCGCAGCGGGTGGATACGCTTGCTGCGCTCCTCAAGCAGGCGCTCACAGCATGCTTCCAGGGTTTGCTCGATCGTGTCCAGATCCAGTTCGTCGCTGGTGTTGAACTGCGCATTAGTGGCCGGTGTATTAAGGATCGAGCGCCCTTCAAAATTACCGTAACTGCTGACATCGTACAAGCGGCAGAACAGGGCTGCGTCAGCTCCCAGGATGGTATCAATTTCCTCTTTGGTCCAGAGGTAATATGTGCCTTCTTCGCCTTCGGAATCGGCGTCCAGGGCAGAGTAGAAACCGCCCTGCGCTGAGGTCAGATCCGCGGCGACAAAACCGTAAATGCCAAGCGCCGTATCAAGAAAAAAACTGTCGTTACTGGCCTGGAACGCTTCCAGGGAGACCAGGGCCAGCATGGCCTGGTCGTAGAGCATCTTTTCAAAATGCGGCACCAGCCACTTCTGATCAACGGAATAGCGGTGCAGGCCACCCCCCAGCTGATCCCAGATGCCGCCGCAGCGCATCATGCGCAGGGTGAAGAGTGCCATATCCAGCGCCGCGTCGTTGCCGTCCGCACCCTGCTCGATCAGCCAGCTCAGGTTGATCGGCATGGGAAACTTGGGCGCCGTTCCGAATCCGCCCAGTTCCGGGTCGTAGATGCCGGAGAGCTGCTCGAAAGCCTCCTGGTTCAGCTCATCAAGATCGGTGGCCTCCTGCGGGATCGGCTGGGAAATGTTCTCCAGGGTTTCCATGATGGCGTTGCAGTTGTTTTCGATCTTGTCCGGCTGCTGGCGCCAGAGCGTGGCGATATTTCCCAGCAGGCCCATCAGCCCGCGCATGCCCTGGCGATCGTTCTTCGGCAAATAGGTCATGGCGAAGAAGGGGCGTTTTTCCGGTGTCATGAAGATATTGAGCGGCCAGCCGCCGCTGCCGGTCAATACCTGGGCAACGGTCATGAAAAATTCGTCGATGTCCGGGCGTTCTTCGCGATCAACCTTGATGCAGACGAAGTATTTGTTGAGCAGTGCCGCGACCTCGACATCCTCAAAGGATTCGTGGGCCATGACGTGACACCAGTGGCAGGTGGCGTAACCGATGGAGAGCAGGACAGGGCGGCTCTCGCGGCGGGCCAGTTCAAAGGCGTCATCACCCCATTCATACCACTCCACCGGATTTTCGGCGTGCTGCAGCAGATAGGGGCTGCGGGCGAAGATCAGGCGATTGAAGCGCTCACCGCCATCCGCCGGCAGGCTGCTTTTGTCGATGGCGATCAGTTCGGCCAGGTGTGCCCCGCTGTCAAGCGTAGAGGTGCTTTTCACTCAACCACCTCCAGCACACCTTCCATACCCTTTTCGCGGTGGCTGGACATGAAGGGCGGTTTTTTGTCGCAGAAAATCGGATAGCTGCCGCTTTTGGTCGGAGTGAACGTGATGGCCTTCGGATCTCGCGACAACGATTCATTGACCGAGATGCCCGCCTCGGGTGCGTTGATGACAATGTTATGCGGGATGACGTAGCCATCCTTGCGGACGTTGAGCTCTACCGGCAGATTGACCTTGACGATGATGTGGGCGGGTTTGAAATAATAATCGCTCCCCAGGATCTCGACCCGCTGGACGCCGTCCTTGTCGAGCGGAACGATTGTCGGAGATGCAGGTTCAGCTGCGAAGACCGTGGCCAGGGTGGAGAGCAGCACCAGGCAGATAATGATGAGATGTTTCATGGCATGACTCCTCCGAAAAATTTTCTCTGAATTAGCGTACACAACCAGCAGATGCATGACCCACGCATCTCTCTGGACAAGTTCATATTTGCTTGTATTATATCTTTACTATATATCCAACGGAGGTTTATATGAAAAAAATTCTGCTCACGTTCATGATGCTGGTCAGTTGTACATCCTTTGCCGCTGCCGGTGACAAAACATTGCCGCGTCCGGAAGCATTGAGCGAAGAAACCATCTATTTGACGGATAAGCTCTCTGTCAACTACGATACGCTGGTGATTAAAGACTTTAGCGCCGACAAAGTCGAATATTCCAACGTGGATGATGAAGAAAAAGCGACGATAACCAAGATGCTGCCTGTTCTGAAATCAAATATTGCACTGACGCTGGAAGCTGATCTCAAGGAAAAGAAGATCTTCAAAACGATCCTCAGGAACGAAGTTCAAAAGGATAGGACCGTGATTCTGGAGGGACAGTTCAGCGAATTCAATGCCGGCAGCCGGGCCCTCAAGTTTTTCGTCGGTTTTGGTGCCGGCAAGGTTTACATCAAGTTCAAGGGACGCCTAGTGGATGCAGAAAGCGGCAAAGAACTGGCGGTATTCGAGGATCGTGAGACCGGATATCGGGGCTCAATGACACTTGAAGGCTATCAGGACCTCTTTCCTCATCAGGCCAAGGGCATTGGAGAGAATCTGGCCAAGTTCCTGACTCAACTCTACTGAATCGGGCAATTGTCGCTGAATCAAGCCCGCCACCGGTCAGGTGGTGGGCTTTTTTTATAGGTGCAGGGCTGCGGAGTCAGTTTCCGCAGATCCCGATTGATCCTTCAGTGCATTTCCGGCCATCCATCCAGGTTGCTCCGCCCAGCTTTACTCCGTCCAGTTTTGTGCCGATCCCTTTCGCGCCGGAAAGGTTTGCATTACTCAGATCAGCCCCGGTCAGGATTGCCCCGCTCAGGTTGGCTGCTCTCAGGTCCGCAGCGGCCAGATTTGCCCCGCTCAGGTTTGTGTTGTTCAGGTGCGCATCGACCAGTCTGGTCTTGCTCAGTTTTGCCCCACTCAGATCTACCCTGCTGAGATTGGCCTTGCTCAGATCGGCTCCGTCCAGTTTCAGCCCGGTGGTGTGGGTTGCCTTGGTCAGATTTGTCCCGATCAGTACGGCTCCGCTCAGATCAGCTCCGCTCAGGTTGGTTTCATTCAGTTCCGCTCCGCTCAGGTTTGAACCGCTCAAGTCGGTACCGCCCAGCTTTGCCTCGCTCAGGATTGCGCTGCTCAGGTCGGCTTTGCTCAGATTCATTCCGCTCAGATCCATCCTGAACAGATTCGTCCCGCGCATGGTGACCCCTCCCAGATGTACCTTGTCCAGTTTGACCCCGCGCAGATCAGCCCTGCTCAGGTCGGCAAAATTCAATGACGCCCCGCTCAGATTGGCCCCCATCAGGTTGACCCCGTTCAGGTTGGCCATATCCAGTCGGGCCCCGTTCAGATTTGCCATGCTCAGATTGGCCCCGCTCAGGTTGGCCCCGCTCAGATCAGTCCCCTTCAGGTTGGCACCGTTCAGGTCGGTCCGGCTCAGGTTGGCGGCTTCCAGGTTTGAGGATTTGAGGACAGAACTGGCCAGACCGATGCCGCGCAGGTCGGCTTCGCTCAGGTCACACGCCGTGCAGTTCTGGACGGTCTTGACCTGGGAGAGATGCGATGGATTGAAGGCGACAGCAGGTCCGGTCATCAATCCGGACAGCAGGGCGGCGCCTGCCAGTATGCTGACAATCTGTTGTGGATGGGATGCTTTCATGGTCAATCTCCTAGCATGCGTGCAAAAAAATCCTCAGCTATGTTAGCCGAGTCAACCTTGTTATCTGCAGCGGCACTTGAAGTGTCATTGAGCAGATGCGCCGGTATCTCGGCCAGGAACCGGCTTGGTCTGCGCTCCTCGATTGCGCCGTATTTACGGCGGGTCAGGCAGCGGGAGATCGTCAGATGTTTGCGGGCCCGGGTGATGCCGACATAACAGAGTCGCCGTTCCTCAGCGCAGGAGGGATCTTCTTCGACCGAGCGTTTGTGCGGCAGCAGCTCTTCCTCCAAACCTACCAGGTAGACGTGGGCAAACTCTAGCCCCTTGCTGGAGTGCAGCGACATCAGGGTGACGGCATTTTTGCCGTGCTCCTTGTCATCGTCGGACTCCTGTTCATCCATCAGCGAGATGCGCTCCAGAAATTCCGACAACCCCGCCCGCAGGTTCTGTTCTTCAAAGGTCGCCAGGGAGTTGACGATCTGCTCGATATTTTCGATCCGTTTCTTGGCCTGGGAAACGTCATTGAGGGTGCGATAGATTTCATCCTCGATGCGCAGGCGGTTGAACAGGACATTGGTCTGTGCTCCCAGCCTGGACCGTTTGTCGAATCCGTCGATGACCCCTTTCATCATGCTGTAGAAGGCCGTCACCGTCTTGCGTGCCGATTCGGACATACCGGGGATCTCAGCCACCCGCTGCAGGGCTTCGAACAGCGGTATGTCCTGCTCCATGGACCACTGGTTGAGGCGCACCAGGGTCGTGTCGCCGATACCGCGGCGCGGGAAGTTGATGATCCGCAGCAGGGAGGCCTCGTCGCCGGGATTGTCGATCACCCGCAAATAGGCAATGGCGTCCTTGACCTCCTTGCGTTCGTAAAACTGCTGTCCGCCGACCACCACATAAGGGATGCGCTCCATGCGGAGTTTCTCTTCAAAGGCGCGGCTCTGGGCATTGGAGCGGTACAGGATGGCGAAATCCGACCAGGAAAGCTTGTCGCGGTACTGCTCCATCATCATGCTCTCGACAATCCTGGCAGACTCTTCGTCCTCGCTGCTCGCCACGATCAGATCGATCTCCCGTCCCTGACCGCTGGCCGTCCAGAGCGCCTTGTCGGTGCGCACCGGGTTGTTTTTTATGACACAGTTGGCCGCATCCAGGATCGAGCTGGTGGAGCGGTAGTTCTGCTCCAGCTTGATGACCTTGCATTCCCGGTAATCGTGCTCGAAATTGAGGATGTTCTGCACCTCGGCCCCGCGCCAGCCGTAGATGGACTGGTCGTCATCCCCGACCACGCAGATGTTGCCGTACTTCTGTGCCAGCAGCGAGATCATCAGGTACTGGGAGGCGTTGGTGTCCTGGTATTCGTCCACCATGATATAGCGGAAGCGCTCCTGCCAGAAGGAGAGGATGGCTGCATTGGTCTTCAGCAGCCCGACCGAGAGCATGATGATGTCGTCGAAATCGATGGCATTGAAGCCCTTGAGCAGCTCCTGGTAGCGTGGGTAGACCGCAGCCGCGGCCAGTTCGAGCGGGTCATTGGGCGCAGGGGTGAAGTCCTTCGGTCCGATCAGGCGGTTTTTCAGCCCGGAGATCTTCCACAGGACCCGGTCCGGGTCGATCACCTTGTGGTCGATATCCCGTTCACGCATGGCCTGACGCAGTACACCGGCCTGGTCGGAGGAGGAATAGATGGAGAAATTGGGTTTGAAGCCCAGAGCGCGGATGTCGCGGCGCAGGATGCGCACCCCCAGGGAGTGGAAGGTGGATATGACGATGCCGTCGGCCATGCTGCCGGCCATACCGGCCACCCGTTCGCGCATCTCCCGGGCGGCCTTGTTGGTAAAGGTCACTGCCAGGATATTCTCGGCCGGGACATGCTTGTCTTTCAGCAGGTGGACGATGCGGGTGGTGACGACCTGGGTCTTGCCGGAACCGGCCCCGGCCAGGATCAGCAGGGCGCCTTCAGTATGGTTGACCGCCTGTCGCTGCGGTGGGTTGAGTCGTTTCATGGCTAGATGTGTACCATAACCTGAAGCGTTGATGCAAATCTGTTTGAATACCCGGTACAGCATCCGATGCTGCGGCACGTTCAAACAGCTTGCCTATCCGGCATTCATGCGTTACGCTTTTTTCTTGCCAGCAGAACACTGGTCGGGAGCATCATTTGTGGAACTGACACAGAAACAGCAGCAATTCAATTCAGCCATGGACCTCTATGCTTCCAGACCGATCTACAGATATTTCGGGATTGTTGTTGCGCTATCGAATGTATCCCTTCAGGTTTATCTCCTGTTCCGGATACTGCCGCTCCACGTGGGGGTCTTCTGGCAGCTGGTCTCGATTGTTACGGCGTATCTCCTCGCCGACTTCATAAACGGCCTGGTCCACATGTATATGGACAACAACGACCGCTACGATTCGCTGGACGGTCCCTTGATCGCCAATTTCCACCTGCACCACAAAGTTCCCCAGTACAGGAAGCATAACCTGCTGGTCGTATATGTTCAGGAATCAGGCTCGAAGGTTTGGCTGGTCGGGTATCTGCTGCTGGTTGTGGTTCTTGAGGGCATGTTCGGGATTGATCCGGTAGTGTTGCATATCCTTGTCTATATCGGGATTCTGTCGTCATGTGCCGAAGTCTCCCATTATCTGTGCCACACGTCCACGTCAACCATGGCAGGGGTTCTGGCCGGCTGCGGTCTGTTGCTGTCAGCGGCACCATGCGCGGCATCATCTGCAGGACAATTGTTCTTACGCCTTTCTCAACGGCGTCAGCGACCCGCTCCTCAATTTGATTGCCGCTGCCTGTTGCAAAGGTTATAAACAGGGTTCTGATCTGCATTATGCAGCCTATGTCGGGGTGGATACTGCGGATCGATAACGGTTGTCATCCCGGGAGTATCCGGCTCATAATTTAAACGTATAGCGTAAAGAGGTTTGGAAATGCGAATAGCAATTGTCGGCGCGGGTGCGCTGGGGCTGTACTACGGAGCGCTGCTGCAGCGCGGTGGTGAGGATGTGCATTTTCTGCTGCGGCGGGATTTTCAAGCTGTTTCCCGCAGGGGCCTGAAGATCTTTTCCATCAACGGCGATTTCGAGCTGTCCGCGGTTCAGGCCTATCGTGAGCCGCAGGAGATCGGTCCGGTTGATCTGGTGCTGGTGGGTTTGAAGACCTTCGCCAATGACCAGTATGCCGATCTGATCAGGCCGCTGCTGGGTGAGGGAACGCAGATTCTGACCCTGCAGAACGGGCTGGGCAATGAGGAGGCGCTGGCTGAACTGTTCGGTGCCGAACGTGTCATCGGCGGGGTGGCCTTCCTCTGCTCCAACCGCGGTGAGCCGGGCGAGGTGCATCACCTGGGGGCCGGTCGAATCATCCTTGGTGAGTATCAGGCAATCGATCCGGAGCGGGTTGAAAAATTGAGCGCCATCTTTGTACATGCCGGTGTCGAGTGCCGGTCGACGGATGATCTCAAGCGGGCCCGCTGGGAAAAGCTGGTCTGGAATATCCCCTTCAATGGCCTGTGTGCCCTGCTGCAGCAGACGGTGGACCGGTTGCTGGTGGTTCCTGAGACCAGGCGCCTGGTGCGGGAGATCATGCTGGAGGTGATCCGGGCGGGCAATGCCCAGGATTTGTCTGCATTGATCCCGGAAAGGTTTGCCGAGAGCATGCTGGAGTTCACCGACAACATGGGTGTCTATAAGCCCTCCATGCAAATTGACCGGGAAGAAGGGCGCCGGCTTGAGATCGCTGCCATCTTCAGGATTCCGCTGGATTTTGGTGCACGCCGGGGCGTTGACATGCCGCGGGTGGAGATGCTGGCGACCCTGCTGGAACAGTCGCTGTGATGATCGTTGGATGCATACGTGTTGCGTCAACACGGTACTCTGGTATTGTTAGATCAGGAATATGCTGGAAATCAGTGGAGGTACGGCAGTGAAGGCATCACCGCGCAAGAAAAAACAGCCTGTTAAAAAAGCAAAAGCAACCCCGAAAACCCTTACGGCAACAGTCCAGCCTACCGGTGGTGATCGCTCTATAAAAAAGAAGAAAACAACACCTCCTGAAGAGGTTGCAGACGTTGAAGTTCCCATCCCGTTTGATCTGAGCGACAGTGAATGGTACCTGAACCGCGAGCTGACCTGGCTGGAATTCAACCAGCGCGTTCTGCACGAGGCTGAGGATGCCCGCACCCCGCTGCTGGAACGCCTGAAATTCATAGCCATTGTCAGTGCCAATCTGGACGAGTTTTTCATGAAGCGCATCGGTGGCCTTAAACAGCAGATCGGTGCCGGCTTGCGGGAACGTACCCTGGATGGACGAACCCCGCGCCAGCAGGTAACGGAATGCCATGCGGTCATTCGGGAGCTTGAGGTTCGCAAGGAGTTGCTGTACCGGTCGATTCTCGGGCTGCTGGAGGAAAAGAACATCCTGATCGAGTCGTACAGCGACATTACGGTCAAGGAAAAGAAGTATCTGCGTGAGTTTTACTATACGAATATCTTTCCGCTGCTGACCCCCCAGTCCATCGACCCGGCCCACCCGTTCCCGTTCATCTCCAACCTGTCACTCAACCTGCTGGTGGCGCTGCGTTATCCAAAGTCCCGCGCTGTTTCCCTGGCACGGGTCAAGGTGCCGGTCGGTCTGGGTACGCCCCGTCTGATCAGGGTAGGGAAGGGCGACCATTTCGTCCGTCTGGAAGATGTCATGATGAGCAATCTGGATATGCTCTTTCCGGGCATGGAGATTGTTTCCTGCGAACTGTTTCGTGTAACCCGCAATGCCAATACGGAAAAGGATGAGGAAGAGGCCGACGATCTGATGGCAATGATCGAGTCGGAACTGAAGGAGCGCAAGTTTGCACCGATCGTCCGTCTGGAGGTGATCGCGGGCATGTCGCCGCTGCACCGCGGACGCCTGGCGTCCGAACTGGAGCTGGATGAGGAAAATGATGTCTTCGAAGTCTCGGCCATGCTGGCCATGCGCGATCTGTTCGAATTGACCCGGCTCGATTACCCCCGTCTGCATGATCCGCCCCATCATCCTATTGACCACCCTCAACTGCAGTCACAGCGCAACATCTTCCACATTATTCGCGAAGTTGGTTCGATCCTGCTGCAGCACCCCTATGAATCGTTCTCCACCTCGGTCGAGCGCTTCCTGCGCGAGGCGGCGGTAGATCCCAAGGTGCGCGGCATCAAGATGACCCTTTACCGCACGTCGGCCCAGAGTCGCATCATTGATGCGCTGGTTCTGGCAGCACAGAACGGCAAGCAGGTCGCGGTGGTAGTGGAACTCAAGGCCCGCTTTGACGAGGCCACCAATATCAGGCTGGCGGAACGGATGGAGGAGTCCGGTATCCACGTCACCTACGGCGTGGTCGGATTGAAGACCCATTGCAAGGTGATCATGGTGGTCCGTCAGGATTATTCCGGGTTGCGCCGCTATGTCCATATCGGGACCGGCAATTATCACGCCGATACTGCCCGCATCTACAGTGACGTGGGATTGTTGACCTGCGACCAGACCATTGGACAGGATGTGACCGAGCTCTTCAACTATCTGACGACCGGTTTTATGGCCAAACGCAATTATCAGAAAATCTCTCCTGCGCCGCGCTTGCTGAAGAAGGTGCTTTTGTCCGGCATCGAACGCGAGATGGCCCAGCACGCCAAAAACGGTGGAGGTTTGATCCAGTTCAAGGTGAACGCACTCGAAGATGGCGATATTGTCAAGGCGCTCTACAAGGCTTCCATGGCAGGTGTGTCTGTTGACCTGGTTGTGCGCGATACCTGCCGCTTGCGGCCCGGTATTCCCGGCCTGTCCGAGAATATTCGAGTCATCAGTGTCGTCGGCCGTTTTCTGGAGCATGCCCGCATCTACTACTTCAGAAACAATGGTGCCGACGAGTACTTTATCGCCTCGGCCGATGCCATGAAGCGTAACCTTGAGGCCAGGGTGGAGGTGTTGTGTCCGGTAGAGCCGCCGGAGCTAAAAAAGGAACTGCGGGATATATTCGATACACATCTGTCCGACCACTGTTCCGCCTGGGATATGCAGCCGGACGGCTCATATCTGCAGCGGATCTCAAGCTCGGAATCAGCACCCTGCGGCAGCCATTTCCGGATGATCGAACGATCCGTAAAACGCCTGAAGGAGTCGCTCAAACAGAAGAAACGGGTTAAAACGAGATCTAAAGAATAGAGGTTTGAATAGAAACTGTCCCCGGGCTCTCACGGAGCAAACGGGGTGATCTCAGACGGCTGCCCTGGCAGCCGTTTTTTTTGTATACACGACCTTGGGTGTGATTTTAAAGATTAGCATTGCAATAAAACATTTTTTTACTATACTTGATATTAACGCTTTGTATTGTGAGCCATGACAAATAATTCACCGGTTACTCCAGCACAGAAGGGGGTTTCGCATGAGTAGGCAAAAGGTTGATGAAAAAAACAGCACTTTAGAACATGGTTTAGAATCGGGTGATTGCTCGATCGGTGAAATTCTCCGTCAGCGTGGTATTTCCCGGCGTGATTTCCTCAAATTCTGTTCAGCCGTGACTGCGGCTATGGCGCTGCCGGCTTCATTTGCCCCGCAAGTCGCCCAGGCGCTGGATGAGGTCAAACGGCCGACCCTGGTCTGGCTGGAGATGCAGAGCTGCACCGGCGATTCCGAGGCGCTGCTCCGCTCGGCCAATCCGACCGTGGCCGAGATCATCCTCGATATCCTGTCTGTTGATTATCACGAAACCATTATGGCCGCTGCCGGACACCAGGCTGAAGAGGCGCTGGACAAGACCATCGCCGCCTACAAGGGTAAGTACATCTGCGTCATCGAAGGCTCCATTCCGATGAAGGATGGCGGTGTCTACGGCAGTACCGGCGGCAAGTCGCACCTTGACCGGGCCCGCCAGGTCTGCGGGGGTGCTCTGGCCACCATCGCTGTTGGTACCTGTGCCTCCTACGGCGGCATTGCCGCAGCTGTTCCGAACCCGACCGGTGCGGTCGGCGTCAAGGAAGCAGTACCCGGTGCGACCGTCATCAACCTGCCCGGCTGCCCGGTCAATGCCGATAACCTGACCGCCACCATCGTCCATTATCTGGTGTTCGGCAAGATCCCGGCCTTGGACAGTCATGGCCGTCCGCTGTTTGCTTACGGCAAGCGCATCCACGACAACTGCGAGCGTCGTCCGCACTTCGATGCCGGTCAATATGTGGAACACTGGGGCGATGACGGGCATCGCAAGGGCTTCTGTCTCTACAAGATGGGCTGCAAAGGGCCGGCAACCTTCCACAACTGTCCGACCCAGCGCTACAACGAGAAGACCAGTTGGCCGATCGGATCGGGGCATCCCTGTGCCGGCTGTTCCGAACCGAATTTCTGGGATACCATGTCGCCCATGTACAAGCGTCTGCCGCATGTACCGGGCTTCGGCATCGAAGCAACCGCCGACAAGATCGGCGTGGGGCTGGTGGCCGGAGCGGCAGCTGCCTTTGCCGTCCACGGCGCCCTGAATGCCCTCAGGAAAGATAAAGAACCCAGCGACGACACCAAGGAGGGTTAGGATATGGCGAAGATAGTTGTTGACCCGATTACCAGGATTGAAGGACATCTGCGCATAGAGGCTGAAGTGAATAACGGTGTGATCACGGATGCCTGGAGTTCGGCCACCATGTTCCGCGGCATAGAAAAGATCCTTCGCGGCCGTGATCCGCGTGATGCCTGGTTCTGGACCCAGCGCTTCTGCGGTGTCTGTACCACCGTGCATTCGATCGCCTCTGTCCGGGCCGTTGAAAATGCCCTCAAGATCAAGATCCCCCCCAATGCCGAACTGATCCGCAACATTATCATCGGCATCCAGAACGTGCAGGATCACGTCATCCATTTTTATCATCTGCATGCCCTGGACTGGGTTGATATCACCTCCGGCCTCAAGGCCGACCCGGCGGCGACCTCCAAGCTGGCGGCATCACTTTCGGACTGGCCCAATAATTCGGCCACCTATTTCAAGGGAGTTCAGGACAAGCTCAAGTCGTTTGTCTCATCCGGTCGCCTGGGGCCCTTTGCCAATGCCTATTGGGGGCATCCGGCCTACAAGTTGCCGCCCGAGGCCAATCTGATGGCGACCGCCCATTATCTGGAGGCGCTGGAGTGGCAGAAGGATGTCATCAAGATCCACGCCATCCTGGGGAGCAAGAACCCCCATCCCCAATCCTTCCTGGTGGGCGGCATGTCGATCCCGATCGACCCCGATTCCCAGAATGCCCTGAATGCCGACAAGCTGATCGAGATCAAGCGGTTGCTGAAAAAGGCCCAGGACTTTGTCGAAAAGGTCTACATCCCCGATCTGCTGGCCGTGGCCTCCTTCTACAAGGATTGGGCGGGTATTGGCGGCGGTGTCGGCAATTACCTGTGTTACGGCGAGTTTCCCGATGCCAGCGGCAATCTCTGGTTTCCGGCCGGCGCCATAATGAACAAGGACCTGTCCAAGGTCATCAAGGTTGACCAGGGCAAGATCGCCGAATACGTGGATCATTCCTGGTTTGAGAATTCTGCCGGGCCGGGCAAGGGACTGCATCCCTATGACGGTGAGACCGAGGTGAGCTACACCGGGCCCAAGGCCCCCTATGATCATCTGGATACCAACGCCAAGTATTCGTTTGTCAAGACACCGCGCTATGATGAAAAGGCGATGGAGGTCGGACCTCTGGCACGCGTGCTGGTGGCCTATGCCTCCGGTCACAAGGAGACCAAAGCGGTGGTTGATCTGGTGCTGGGAAAACTGGGTGTCGGCGCGGAGGCGCTCTTTTCGACCCTCGGACGTACTGCTGCCCGTGGCGTTGACTGCCTGCTGGTTGCCCAGCAGACCCCCAAATTCCTGGATGAGCTGATCGGTAATATCTCCAAGGGCGATTATCGTATCCATGCGGGTGAGAAATGGGAGCCGTCCGAGTGGCCGGCAGAGGCTAGCGGGTATGGCATGCACGAAGCTCCGCGCGGGGCACTGGGGCACTGGATCAAGATCAAGGACCAGAAGATTCAGAATTACCAGGCGGTGGTGCCTTCGACCTGGAATGCATCACCACGAGATGCCAAGGGGATTCGCGGTCCCTACGAGGCTGCCCTGGTGGGGACCCCCATGGCGGACCCCAACAAGCCATTGGAGATATTGCGGACCATCCATTCCTTTGACCCTTGTCTGGCCTGTGCCGTCCATGTTGTGGATGCCACCGGCAATGAACTGGTCAAGGTAAAGGTTTCCTGAGGTAGGGAGCTTGAGAAAAAGGGGGCGGTTTATGAGTGAATCCTGCAAATTTAAACGCTATATCTGGGAACTTCCGGTCCGCTGGTGCCACTGGATTAACGTGGTCTCTATCATCACCCTGGCGGTTACCGGCTTTTTCATCGGCAAACCCTATTCCTTCGGCAGTTCGGCCTCCGACTTTACCATGGGCTGGATCAGGTTTGTCCATTTCACCGCTGCCTATCTTTTTACGGTAAGCCTGGTCTCACGTGTTCTGTGGTCGCTGATCGGCAATGAATATGCCGGATGGCGGGCGTTTTTTCCGTTCTTCACTGCTCAGGGCCGGGAAAAGATGGTCAGGATGTTTCGCTATTACCTGCTGATCGATAAGGAGGTGCCGGAAACAATCGGTCACAACCCCTTGGCTACAACCGCGTACACGGCCTTGTTTGCGATCTACATACTGATGATCCTGACCGGTTTTTCACTGTATGCCCAGCATGCACCGGCTGGACCGATGCATAAGGCGCTCGGGTTCATGTATGGAATGTTCAGTGACCAGGGCATGCGACTGGCCCACCATTTTAGTATGTATCTGATCTTCGGTTTCATTGTCAATCACATCTACAGTGCCTGGTTGATGGATATCAAGGAGCATGGCAGTGAAATCTCCAGCATGTTCAGCGGATACAAGTTCACGGTGCATAAAGAGAAGGAATAAATTACTTGGTTTGTGATATACAGATGGGCGCACAACGGCGTGCGCCCTTTTTTTATGCACTTCGGGAGGTGGCATGAGTTTTCAGGCTTCGACAGACGTAAAGGTACTTGTGCTCGGCATCGGTAACCTGGTAATGAGTGACGACGGGGTAGGGGTAAAGGTCGTTCAGAGGCTGCAGCGTGAGTACCGCTTTTCGAAGGATGTTGAGCTGCTGGATGGGGGCACGCTGGGACTTGATCTGCTCCCCAAGCTGGAGGGGATCGAGCGCCTGATCGTGGTTGATGCGGTCGAAACCGGGCAAAAGCCGGGCACGTGTGTCAGGTTGACCGGTCAGGAGTTGCCGATAGCCCTGGCAACAAAGGTGTCACCACACCAGATGGGACTTAAGGACCTGTTGTCCGTGGCCGAACTGATGGGGCATGCGCCCCGTGAAATGGTGCTGATCGGTGTGCAGCCGGGCAGTATCGAAATGGATACCGAACTGACGGCAGATGTTGAGCTAAGGGTTGAAGATCTGGTTCACATGGTGTTGAATGAACTGGCGTTATGGGGGGTCAGGCCGCTGCCGGTTTAACCAATTTTTTTTTCATTTCAAGCACATTTCCTCCATTAGACTTTTTGTACACCACCGAATCCATCAATGACCTGATAATGAAAATTCCGCGCCCCTGTTCATTAAGCGGATCCGGGCAGACCGTGCTCGGCAACAGGTTCAGATCAAACCCCACGCCGCTATCATAGACCCGGATCAGAAGCTCTGTATCAGAAACGCTGATACGGATGTGCAGCTCCTTGTTGGGATCGGCGGTATTGGCATGTTTGATGGCATTTACCAGGGCCTCGGTCAGCACGATATTAATGTGATGACCGAGCTTTTCGCGGTCGTCCGGTCCCCCGCCCAGCTCATGAGCCATGTTTTCGCCGATCCTGCCGACCAGGCCCAGGTAGCGGGTCTGATTGGGGACCGTTATCTCGATGTCAATATGCTTTCTCATTTGCACCTCGCATACGGGAACTCAGCTGCTCAGTAGCTTTCCAAAGCCTCGTCTACGGTTTGATAGATGTCAAATACCCGATGCAAACGTGTCAGTTCGAACATGGATTTGACCTGGGCCTGCAAGTTGCTCAATTTGATGCTTCCCTGGCGGGTAGAGGCGTTTTTAAATCCGGACACCAATACACCCAGGCCGGAGCTGTCGACGAAACGCACCTCCTTGAG
Organism: Geobacter psychrophilus; assembly: GCF_056821595.1. NCBI lineage: Bacteria > Pseudomonadati > Thermodesulfobacteriota > Desulfuromonadia > Geobacterales > Geobacteraceae > Geobacter > Geobacter psychrophilus. The sequence continues at coordinate 4,340,845 of NZ_JBXDTU010000004.1, read as the reverse complement.
ATCGACCACCAGGTTTTTTGTGCCGTTTTCAAACAATCGGTTCATCTCGACTTTGAGTTCATCGGAGTTATGGGCATCGAGCCGTTCCTCCCGAACAAAAATAACCATTACCTCTGCATGTGCCTCTGTTTTCAGATTCATTGTGTACCATCCTTTCTGGTTATAAAATTTTGAGCACGACAATAGATATGTCGTCCTGCAGGGTTGTTGATCCGGTAAATTCGGTTACTGTCCTGTAGAATGAATCAATTATATCATTTACCGGTAAATGAGAGATACTCCCCAGATGACTGCAGACCCGCCAGTTCTGGAACATCTCTCCTTCAGAATTTGTCGCCTCCGTCAGTCCGTCGGTGTAAAAGAACAATACATCCCCTTTTTGCAGCTCAATGGTACGCTCTTCGAATACAACCGATGGCTTGACCCCGATGATCAGGCCTTCTGCATCCAGCTCAATACAGGCCGAGAGCCCCTTCCGACAGATCATGGGATGGTTGTGTCCGGCATTGGCGAAGGAGAGCCGTCCGGTGGCCGAACTGTATTTGGCGAAAAACATGGTGATGAACAATTCGGCGCGGGTCAGGTCGTCATAAAGTTGCGAGTTGAGATTCTGCAGGATGGAACTGGCATTGTGTGATGAATTGACCTGCGCCCGAACCAGCGTGCGTACCTCCGTCATGATCAGGGCGGCGCCGACACTGTGACCGGAAACATCGGCGATTAGCATGTCGACCGTATGTTCATCCCGCCGGAAAAAGTCGTAGTAGTCTCCACCTACATGCGCTGCCGAGATGCAGCGTCCTCCAATCTCGATTCCTGCCAGTTCCGGTGGCGATGCGGGCAGCAGCGACATCTGGATCTGCTGGGCGATTTCCATGTCACGCACAACCCGGGCGTTCTTCAGCAGCGCCTGCTCCTTTTGTTTGCGCTCGTGATCCCTGGCCTCGATTTCATGAACGATTGTGACAGCCTGGGCAAGCTGGCCGGTCAGGCTTGCAAGCAGGCTGATAAACTCTTCGGTGAACAATCCGCTGATGGATTTTGAAAAAACCGACATGATACCGAGCGCCGGCTCACCTTCTCGGAAAATCGGTATATGGGCGCAGGCGACAATGCCTTCGGCAACGGTCTTTTCCAGGGATTTCACTGGTGAGACCAGCCTGGTGTCGTTGATGAAATAGGCCTTGCGGTCACCCAGGGTCTTTTCGCAATTGTCCCTGCTCTCCATGAACCAGTGCAGGTCGTTGATCGGACGGCGATTACTCCCCTGGTAGCTTCTGACGCTGCAGTGCTGATCCTCTGAAACGAGCTGGATTATGGCGACGTCCAGCTTGAATTCCTTGAGCAGCAGGACCAGCAGGTCGTCCATGATGATCTGCAGGTCGAGCGTCCTGTTGATGATCTCGGATGCCTTCAAGCGAACATACAATGATTCGCGACTCTGGTCGAGGGAGGTGCGTACGGTGCTGAAGATATCATAGACCGATTCCATCCGCGAACCCATGTCTGACAGAAAGCTGTCCACAATGGCTCCGGCTGCCGCAGCACCAACGGACCCGGCCAGGCTCTTTTCTGTAAAGCGCTTGAGGTTGGGTAGCTCGAATTCGGAAACATTGCCGTCGGCATCCAGATCACGTCCACCATGATAGGTTGTTATGGCGCGCTGGGCGTCGTCTTCGCCGATGAACTTTGACATCAGGGTGACAAACTGGGAAATGGTGACCGGTTTGGAGAGCCGTTTCGTCTCGGCCTGGCGATGCTGGCGACGCTCGATTTCGAATACGCCGATGAATTTACGGACCTGGTCACGCTCGCGGTCATCCTGATGCAGCAGAATTGAGCAGATGATGTAGCCGCTGATGTTGAAGAGCATGCTCCAGAACAATGAATGGGACCACAGGTCCATGCCGGTCATGCCGAATAAGGCTGTTGGCTTGAGAAGCCCCACCCCGAAGGGACCGGAACCGAGCAGCTCTTTTGAGATCCAGCCCGAGTGGCTGAATGACGGGATCAGCAGGGTATAGAACCAGGTCAGGAACCCGAAGAGAATACCGGCAATTGCACCGGTTCTGTTGCCGCGCCGCCAGTAAAGGGCTCCCAGCATGGCCGGCAGAAACTGGGCGGCAGCGGAAAAGGAGATCAGACCCATATTGACCAGCATGAAGGAATCGCCCACGATGCGGTAATAGAAGTAGCCCAGAAAGATCACCAGGAAGATCCCGATCCGTTTGAGATTTATCAGCAGCAGCGGGAACCATGCTTGGGGAGTGAAGCGGACGATAACCGGCATGAAGATGTGGTTGAGCAGCATGGTGGATATTGCTACCGATTCTACGATGACCATGCCGGCAGCGGCAGAGAGGCCTCCCAGAAAGGCCAGCATGGCAATACCGGAGTGGCCGGTGGAGAGCGGGACACTGATGACGAAAAAGTCGGCACCAGTGCTGCTGCCGGTCGAGAGAATTCCCCCAAGAGCTATCGGCATGACGAAGATGTTGATCAGAAACAGGTAGATCGGAAACATCCACATGGCTTTGGTGATGTGGCGTTCATCGGAGTTTTCAATCACCATGACGTGAAACTGTCGCGGCAGCAGCATGATGGCGCCCATGGACAGAAACAGCATGGTAAAGGATGGTATCGATTCAGGATTGCCGTTTGTTGATCCGAGTGTGAACAGTTGGGCGAAGCGCTCCGGGTAGGCGGTCTGGAAGCGGGTGAAGATATCGCTGAAGCCGTCGAAAAGCTCATAGGTGACGAAAATTCCCACACCCAGCAGGCTGACGAGTTTAACCAGCGATTCAAAGGCCACTGCGGCAACCAGGCCTTCATGCCGTTCTGAGGACACCAGGTGCCGTGCACCGAACATCACGCTGAAGATTGACAGGATCAGGGCCAGTATAAGCCCGATGGGAACAGTCAGTTCAGTGTCACCGTGCGGTATGCGGAAACTGTCGCCCTGAAAACCGCTGATCAGGTAGAAACTGGTTGAAACCGCCTTAATCTGCAAGGCGATGTAGGGCATGATGCCGAGTATGGCAATCAGGGTCACCAGGGCTCCCAGCCAGAGGGACTTTCCATAGCGCAGGCTGATGAAGTCGGCGATGGAGGTAATGTTATGTTCCTTGCTGATCTGGATGATGCGACGTAGCAGGAAAAACCAGGAAAAGGCGGTCAGTGAGGGACCCAGGTATATCATCAGGAAATCTATACCGGTAGTGGCTGCCTTGCCGACACTGCCGTAAAAGGTCCAGGAGGTACAGTAGACCGCGATCGAGAGGGTGTAAACATAGGGATTCCCGACAATGCTGCGTCCTGTCGATTTGCGGTGATGGGCATACCAGGCGATCAGGAAGATCAACAGGGTATATAGTAGTGATATGAGCGCCGCTGAGGCGAAGCCGCTCTTCACGGCTCTTTCGCACCGTGCTGCTCATCAGAATTTTGCCGTATGGACAGGGTAAACAGGTAGATGACAAAGATCGAGATCGCCCAGCCGCCGGTAAAGTACAGAAACAGGAGAGGAAAACCGAACAGGGGGTCGGATTTGTTGAAGATATGCAGAAAAGGAAAGTTCATCATGATAATGCCCAGGATGAAAAAAATAAACCAGGATTCCCGCAATTGCAGTCGATGCAGGATTCTATGACGGATGCGCTTCAGCATGGCAGCAACCTGATGTAGATTTCGTTCGTCTGATTGATCGGATCATCTGTCCCGCAAAGTGTGATAATGGTCCCTTCAGACATATCCGGGGGCTCGAATCCCGCGGATTGACTCGTAAGCAGTTCCAGGCGTCCGTCAGAAACAGAAATGCCGTTTGCCTCACGATCCAGAAGCCGCCGTTTGCTCTCGGCATCACCACAGGTAACATGCAGGATGATGAGCGGGACCGCATGACGGTCCGCCAGGGCGGAAAAAGCGGCGCGCTGATCTTTGCGGGTAAAGCTTGCGTCGATCACTACCGAACCGCCTTCTGTCAGACGCTGCTCTGCTCTGCGGAGCAGTTCGGCGTAAGTGGCATCGTGTGACTGCTGATCGTAGAGCCCCTCGTTGAAGCTTTCCCTGACCTGCTTTTCAAGCGGGAGACCTGCCAACTGTTTCCGGACGACATCGGAATTGTATGATGGGAGCCCCAACTCAAAGGCCAGTTGTGCTGTCAGGGTGCTTTTGCCACTTCCCATCAATCCGCAGGTGATAAACAGTGCGGGTTTCAGGTTGCGGCGTTCTATATATCCCCGAACCAGCCTGAAATACCTGACGGCTTTATTTCTGGCAAGCGTTTGTTCGTCCTGACTAAGGCCGTTGTCATTCAAACGGAAACTTTCGACCTTGCCGCGCACAAACGCCCGGTAAATCTTGTAGAAATCGATCAGGGCCACTGCGCCGGAATCACCGGAAACCGACACGTATTCTTCGATCACATCATCGGACAGGTCGTGACGGCCGTGGTAATCCAGATCCATCAGCAGGAATGCAATGTCAGCTGCTGTGTCACTGCAGCGGAAGCGATCGTTGAACTCGATACAGTCGAAAATGTGGATTGCGCCGTTGTCCAGGCAGATGTTTTCCAGGTGGATGTCACCGTCACATTCGCGAATAAAGCCGTCATCTACCCGCTGTTGGAAGAGACTCTCATGCTCTGCGGCAAATGCTGACACCCAGGACCGGATGGTTTCTCGTTCATGAGCCGGCAGGGTGGTGTCTTCAAAAGCGACCGTCTGATCAAAATTTTCCTGCCAGTTGTACATGATCCGTTCCAGGCGGCCATGTTCTGCAATTGTTTCAGACGTCAGGGCTGTGCGGTGAAACTCTGCGATGGTGCGGGAAACCTCCCGCATTGTTTCTGCAGTGATGTCTCTGGATTCAACAAGTTTGTCAAGCATCCGGTCTGACGGAAGGCGCCGCATCTTTACAGCGTAATCGAGGATTGCCCCATTGCCGTGAAAAGCGGCCCCGTGCGGAGACTCGCGCAGTTCCACAACCCCTTCATAGATATCGGGGCAGAGGCGGCGGTTGAGGCGGACCTCTTCGTTGCAGTAAAAACGGCGACGGTCGATCGTCGAGAAATTAAGAAAGCCGAAATCCACCGGCTTCTTGATTTTATAGGCATGCCGATCGGTTAAAAAAATATAGGAAACATGCGTTTGAATCAGTTCTATACCGGTTACCTCCTCAGGGTAGGCGTCCGGTTTCAGTAATGATTTAAGTATGCTTCGTATCATGGCGCGCCCTCGTTGTAATTTTAATAATACCATCAAAGCAGTCTGTCCGCAAGGTCGCGAACAGCTATGATATTCGTTTGACGCAGAAGCCGTTTGTATGCTAAATTTCAAAACATTTTCCTTCTATCGAGCCTACCAATGCCTGTTATTTCATTACTATTGCTACTTGTCGCAGTGATATCATCGTGCGCTACCGTGCCGTCGGTCTCACCAGAAGCCTCTCTCTCAACAACGCCGGCCCATGATGGCAAAACGCGTTCGATGTATCTTTATTCCCGTGCCCGGCTTTCAGTGCTGGATGGGGATTATCCGGCGGCACTGAACACCCTGCGTGATGCCATTGCGCTTGACCCGACCTCGGCATTTCTGCATTCGTCCATGGCGGAAATTAAATTGAAGATCGGTCAGTCATCTGAAGCCTTGGAATATATATCCAAGGCCATCAAGCTTGATCCAGCCTACCGCCCTCCATATCTCATGGCCGGTTCTGTTCTGGCTTCTGCCGGCAAGGATTCGGAAGCGGCTGTGTATCTGCGCAAGGCGATACAGCTTGATCCATCCAGGGAAGATGCCTATTTGCAGCTGGCCATCTCATTGACACGCCTGTTTGAATATGAAGAGGCGGTCAGCACGCTCAAGGCACTAATAAAAGTCAATGATGATTCGGTTCTGGGGTATTACTATCTTGGAAAAACCTACGGCCAGATGAAGCTTTACCGTGATGCCGTCGGTTATTTTACCAAGACCCTCGAACTGAGGCCTGATTTTGATCAGGCCGCCATTGATATTGCTGCTGCGTATGAAGCGATGGGAGATTATTCCAAGGCCATCGAGACCTATGAAGGTTTGGTCGGTGGAGATGGCGATGCTGCAGCTGTTCTGCAGAGACTGATCCAGCTTCTGATCCAGCAGCGCCGATTCACTGATGCCCTCGAATATCTTGATCTTGCGGTCGAATCCGGTTATGGCGGTCAGGAAACCATGCGCAAGATCGGCCTGATCCATATGGAGCTCGAACAGTTCGATGAAGCCATCAGGATTTTCAACACCATGCTTGAAAAGGATCCGGAGGCCCATCTGATCCGTTTCTATCTCGGCATGGCGTATGAAGAAAAAGGGGATCTTGAAACCGCATATATCGAATTCAAGAAAATACCCCGTGATTCCGGTCCCTATATCGATGTAATCGGTCATATCGCCTTTATTCTGAAGTCACAGGGCAAACCGGTTCAGGCCGTTGAGGTACTCAAGTCTGCCATTACGGATAACCCCCATCAGCTTGAGCTTTACATGAATCTGTCATCTTTGTTCGAATCGCTGGATAAGCCCGATGAAGGCCTGGCGCTGTTGTTCGATGCGGAAAAACAGTTCGAAGCAGATCCACGCCTTCAGTTCCGCATTGGCGTGTTGTATGACAAAATGGGCAAACGTGCAGAATCCATTGAGCGGATGAAAAAGGTCATCAGCCTTAACCCCAAGGATGCCCAGGCGCTTAACTTTCTGGGGTACACCTATGCTGAGATGGGCATAAACCTGGAAGAGGCTCTCACGTATCTCAAAAAGGCGGTGGAAATTCGTCCCAATGACGGATTTATCCTGGACAGCCTTGGCTGGGTATACTTCAAATTAAAGAAATACGATGAAGCCGCCAAAAATCTGGAAGAGGCGGTGACCCTGGTGGGGGACGACTCGACGATTGTCGAACACCTCGGTGATGTCTATGCTGCCCGGAAAGAACATAAAAAGGCGCTCAAAACCTACAAAAAGGCACTGGAGATCGATCCGGAGCGCAAGGAATTGCAGGACAAGGTCCGACGGTTCAAAGGGGAGCCTGTCGAACGATGAGGATGTCCTGGTGGGGGAGGGGGCTGATCTTCCTCGGCGCGTTATGCGCACTGACTGCGTGTTCTCCGCCTGATCAGAAAAACACACCTGCGCCGGCCGCCGGTTTCTCAACACCGGTTTCAGGTGATGCCATTGTGGAAGGCACTATTGGCGAGGCTTCCACCTTGATTCCGGTACTGGCCACCGATTCCGCCTCCCATGCCGTGGCAGGTCAGATATACAACGGACTGATCAAATACGACAAGAACCTGGTCATCGTCGGTGATCTGGCCGAGTCGTTCGAAGTCTCTCCCGATGGCTTGACGATCACCTTTCACCTGCGTCATGGTGTGAAATGGCATGACGGCGCCCCTTTCACCTCCCGCGATGTGCTCTATACCTACCGCGTCATCATTGACCCCAAAACTCCCACCGCCTACGCCGAGGATTTCAAACAGGTAAAAACCATAACCGCACCCGATGACCATACGATCAGGGTCACTTACGCTGCGCCCTTTGCGCCAGCCCTGGCCTCGTGGGGAACCAACATCCTGCCGGCCCATCTGCTGGAGGGGAAGGACATTACTAAAAGCCCCCTGGCCCGTCAGCCGGTCGGCACCGGACCGTATGTTTTCAAGGAGTGGATCGCCGGCCAAAAGATTGTACTTGAGGCCAATCCCGCCTATTTCGAGGGCCGCCCCTATATCGACCGCTATATCTACCGCATCATCCCCGATACCTCCACCATGTACATGGAGATGAAGGCTGGAGCCATAGACCTGATGAGCCTGACACCGGTGCAGTATGCCCGTCAGACGACCTCCCGACAGTTCACCTCCCGCTTCAACAAGTTCCGTTATCCCTCCTCCGGTTACCTGTATATGGGCTACAACCTGCGCCACCCGCTCTTCAAGGACAAACGCATCCGCCAGGCCATGACCGCGGCCATCAACAAGGAAGAGCTGATCCATGGCGTACTTTTCGGCATGGGACAGAAGGCCCACGGACCGATTGTGCCGGGCAGATGGGCCTATAACCCTGGTGTCAAGGATATTCCCTACGATCCGCGACATGCTGCCGATCTGCTGGCCCAGGCCGGCTGGCGGGAAAAGAACAGCGACGGGATCCTGGTCAAGGATGGCAAGCCTTTTCAATTCACGATCCTGACCAACCAGGGCAATCAGCAGCGCCTGTTGTCGGCCCAGATCATCCAGCAGCGGCTGGGGTTCATTGGCATCGATGTCAAGATCCGCATCGTGGAGTGGGCCACCTTCCTCAAGGAGTATATCGACAAGGGGAATTTCGAAGTCGTCATGCTGGCCTGGAATATCTCGCAGGACCCGGATATGTACGATGTCTGGCATTCCAGCAAGACCAACCCGGGGGAGCTCAACTTCATCGGCTTCAAGAACGCCGAGGTAGACCGTCTGCTGGTGGAGGGGCGCAGCACCTTTGATATTGAAAAACGCAAAAAGGCCTACTTCCGCATCCAGGAGATCCTGGCCGATGAGCAGCCCTATACCTTTCTGTATGTCCCCGATGCCCTGCCGGTGGTCAGTGCCCGCATTCGCGGGGTAGAGCCGGCCCCGGCCGGCATCGGCCACAACCAGATCAAATGGTATGTGCCCAAGAACGAGCAGGTATACTGATATGGCCAACTACATCCTCAAGCGCATCCTGATGCTGATCCCGCTGATGTTCGGCATCACCCTGATCACCTTCACGGTCATCCACCTGGCTCCGGGTGAGCCGGTGGAGATGCAGATGGCCATGAATCCCAAGGTCGGCAAGGACGCCCGCGAGCGTATGCGCAAGTTCTACGGTCTGGACAAACCATTGCACGAACAGTATGTTACCTGGGTCGTCAGGCTGGCCCGACTCGATTTGGGGACGTCCTTCTCATCGGATAACCGACCGGTGAAGGACAAGATCAAGGAACGCCTGCCGGTCACGCTGTCTCTGAACCTGATCGCCCTGCTGCTGGAATTCGGCCTGGCCATCCCGATCGGGATCATGGCCGCCACCCACCGCGATACCTGGCTGGACAAGGGCATCACCGTGTTTGTGTTCATCGGTTTTGCCGTGCCGACCTTCTGGCTGGCCCTGCTGCTGATGTACTTCTTCGGCGTCAAACTCAACTGGCTCCCCATTTCGGGTCTGCATACCCTGGGAAGTGACGGTTTCGGCACGCTGCGCTATCTGTGGGATATGGCCAAGCACCTGATTATGCCGGTCATGGTGGCCTCCTTCGGCAGCCTGGCGGGCCTGTCACGCTACATGCGCTCCACCATGCTGAATGTCATCGGTCAGGATTACATCACCACAGCCCGCGCCAAGGGGCTGTCCGAGCGGACCGTGATCTATAAGCATGCCCTGCGCAACGCCCTGCTGCCTCTGATCACCCTGCTCGGCTTTTCAATCCCCGGCCTGATCGGCGGCAGTGTCATTTTCGAGACAATCTTCGCCATTCCCGGCATGGGGCAGCTGTTTTATCAGGGGGCCATGTCCCGTGATTACCCCGTGGTCATGGGCATCCTGGTGATCGGCGCCTTCCTGACCCTGATCGGAAACCTGGTGGCGGATGTCTGCTACGCCCTGGCCGATCCGCGTATCCGGCAGGGAGGGGGGTGACCATGTCCATCAAGCACTCCTTCATTTACGCCGTCTTCTGGCAGCGCTTCAAGCGCAACCGCATGGCCCTGACCGGTGCCGGTGTCGTAGCGCTGTTGTTCCTGGTATCGTTGCTGGCACCGCTGATCGCTCCCTGGGAGCCGAACGCTATCAATGCCTGGTCCGTACTGTCGCCGCCCTCCTGGCAGCACTGGTTCGGCACGGATGAACTGGGACGCGACGTTCTCAGCCGCATCATCTATGGCGCCCGCATCTCGCTCAAGGTAGGTTTTGTCGCCGTGGGGATCGCCGTTTCCATCGGCACGGTGGTGGGACTAGTTTCCGGCTATTACAGCGGCCTGGTGGATACGGTCATGATGCGTTTTGTTGATATCATGCTCTGTTTCCCGGCCTTCTTCCTGATCCTGGCGGTGATCACCATCCGGGAACCATCGATCTGGAACATCATGATCGTGATCGGCCTGACCGGCTGGATGGGTGTGGCGCGGCTGGTGCGGGCCGAGACGCTCTCCATCCGCGAGATGGACTATATCCTAGCGGCCCGCTGCATCGGCTGTTCGGACGCCCGCATCATCTTCCGTCACATCCTGCCCAACGCCATCTCGCCTGTGCTGGTGTCGGCTTCTCTCGGGGTCGGCGGTGCCATTTTGACCGAGTCAGCCCTGTCGTTCCTCGGCATCGGCGTCCTGCCGCCCACCCCCAGCTGGGGCAACATCCTCACCTCGGGCAAGGATTACATCGAGTTTGCCTGGTGGCTGTCGCTGTTTCCCGGCCTTTCGATCCTGGTAACGGTACTGGCTTACAATCTGCTGGGCGAGGGGATTCGTGACGCCCTTGATCCGCGGGTGAAACGGTAATCCGGCTGCTATCGTTATACAAATGTGGATAACCCGTTATGGGCACTCCAGATTTGTGGAGGAATTTTTGAGAATATGTAGAATGCAGGGCTGCCGATTGGCAGCCTTTTTTTGTATCGCGTGTACATAATGGTTGCATAATGCAATTAAATTATGTAACAGTATAGTGAAGGAGTCACTATGGAAACGGTCAGGGAGCAGTTGCAGATTTTTGTCCGGCGCTTCGGCCTGCTGGATGCGGCCAGTTGCGATGAATGCTGCGGAGAACAGGTTTCCATGGCCCAGGGGCACATTCTATTCGAGATCAGGAGGGCCGGCAGTCCCGCCATGCAGCAGGTGGCGGAGGGATTGGGCATGGATATCACCACCTTCAGTCGCCAGGCCAAGAGCCTTGAGTCAAAGGGATTGATCGTCAGGCGTGTGTCGCCGGATGACCGCCGAGTCACTCTGCTGGGGTTGACCGCCGCCGGCGAGGACGTCCTGGGGCGGATCGACCGCTACATGGCTGATAGGATTGAACAGATCTTCTCTACACTGACCCCCTTTGAGCGGGAAACGGTCGTCAGGTCGCTGGGGCTTTTGAATGAGGCTGTTGTCAGGAGTGGTTGTTGTGGTGGAACAGAGAAGAATAACATTGCATGTTGCAACTAAATGGATGGTGGAGTCACTATGAAGATCAAGAAGATCAGGATGGCTACTGAAGCGGAAAAAAAGGTCCTGCAATCCAGTTGCTCAGACGCCTCCGGCGATGGCCTGGATAAGCCCCCCTGTTGAGGGCCACCCACTTCCGCCGGCGGCGGAAATATCGATGAAAAGGTCCCCGGTTTCCTTGGGTGGCTGAAAACCGGGGCAGGGCGGGTTGCGCGCGTCTCTTCCGAACTCGATTTCAGCGACCGGCTAGGGGCCTGCAAGGCGCGCTGGGGGCTGGGCCGGATGAGCTACCTGGTGCCTCCCGGTCTCTATGCACTTGGAAATCCCACATCGGATGACCCGGTGCTGGTGACAGCCAACTACAAGATGAGCTACGACTGCGTCCGACGCTCCCTGGCCGGACGCAACTGCTGGCTGCTGGTGCTGGAGACCTATGGCATTAACGTCTGGTGCGCCGCCGGCAAGGGCACCTTCGGCAGTGGGGAACTGGTTCGGCGTATCGCTTCCAGCGGTCTGGCGAAGGTGGTCAGTCATCGCCGGGTGATTCTGCCCATCCTTGGGGCGCCGGGTGTATCGGCACACGAGGTGGCCCGACGCAGCGGCTTCAATGTCAGCTACGCCACCATCCGCGCCGACGACCTGCCGGAGTATCTGGACAATGGCCAGGTTGCCACGCCAGCCATGCGTGAGCTGACCTTCACGCTCTATGAACGCATGGTGCTGATTCCGGTGGAACTGGTACTGGCACTCAAGTCGATTGCTGTGGCGGTTTTTGGGATATGTATCCTGTTATCGCTGGTGAGTTCTTCACAAACGGGCCTGGCTGCGGCAGCCGCCTGGATAGGCGCCTGTCTAAGCGGGATTGTTGCCGGACCGATCCTGCTTCCCTGGCTTCCAGGCCGGAGTTTTGCTGTCAAAGGGGCTTGTGCCGGTTTGATCTGGGCTTTGCTGTACTATCTGCTGGCTGGAGGAGCAGCCTGGAGCGTGTGGTCAATCGCCGCCGTCTTCCTGGCCCTGCCGGCGGTCAGCGCCTTTTATACCCTGAATTTTACCGGCTGCACCCCATATACATCCCGTTCAGGGGTCAAGAAGGAGATGGGCGTTGCCCTGCCGGCCATGGGGGGGGCGCTTTTGGTGAGCCTGTTGTTAGTGTTGGCCGGCAGTTTTTTGTAACACAGTGAAGGAGTGAGATATGAAAGGCTTCAGATATCTGGAAAACGTAGCTACCCTTAAACTGGATCAGGCAACTTGTGTCGGCTGTGGCCGCTGTCTGGAGGTCTGTCCCCATCAGGTGTTCAACTTGGCAGGCAAAAAGGCCGACATTATTGACCGTGATGCCTGCATGGAGTGCGGTGCCTGTGCCCTGAACTGTCCGGTCAAGGCCATTTCAGTGGCTTCAGGAGTCGGCTGTGCCTCGGGCATGATCAACGAATGGCTGCAGGAACGCAAGTTGGGCAAGATTGGCAGTGGGAGCTGCTGTTCATGATCTGTTGGCAGCAGTATCAATCTGTTTGACCGGAGGGCACCATGGACTTTGCAGCTGTTTATCAGGAATATCAGCCTAAAATACGCAGGTACCTGACTCATTTCTCCGGTGAGGCCGATGCTGCCGATCTCACCCAGACGGTTTTCCTCAAGGTCAGCCAAAACCTGGAGGGATTCCGCGGTGAATCATCTCTTGCAACCTGGATCTACCGCATTGCCACAAACACGGCCCACGATCATGCCGCGTCATCTCTGGTACGGCAAAAGGATTGTGAACAGCTGTTTGATGACGATGGCTCTGTTGACGATCTGCCGGATGCAGGATATCAAGGGACCGAGCGGGAATATATCCGCAGGGAGATGACCGCCTGCATACGTGGGGTAGTTGACGATCTGCCGGAAAACTACCGCAGCGTCCTGTTGCTCAGTGAATTTGATGAATTCAGCAACACCGAGATTGCCGCGATTCTCGATGTCAGCCTCGACACGGTCAAGATCAGACTCCACCGCGCCCGTACCGCCTTACGCAAGTCCATGGAACACCAGTGCACTTTCTACCGCGATGAGCGCAGTGAAATCATGTGCGATCGTATATAAATCAGAATATCCACGTGGCCGCTTGCCACTTTCAAAAATATTCCCGCCAAGTGTATCTTTTTCGATTACTCCCCGTCTACATCAATAGAAACATACAACTTCTCGCGTGCCGCAGCGGTAACGCAGAAGAATTCAAACAAGGAGAACACCATGAACACGTTGAACAGTCGTGAACGCGAACTCGTCGCTATCGGAGCGGCACTGGCAAGCAATTGTGTACCCTGTATCGAATTTCACATTCAGGCAGCCCGTAAAGCCGGACTCTCGGATGCGGAAATTTCCGAAGCGATCGAATTAGCCGATAAAGTCAAGCGCGTACCGGCGGATAAAGTGCTGGAGGCGGCATCACGCCGTCTTTCAGTCGCTGGTGACGAACAAACACCTGCCCCATCTGCCTGCTGTGCATCGGCGACAGATTCCAGGTCATGTTGTTGATCTTACCCCGGTATAGTGAAACGGGTATCCTTTTAGAGCGATACCCGTCAACAGAGACAAAACTTGCTTCATCCGGCCTGCATCAATGGAAACTTCAAAAGTTTTAAGGTACTAGCAGATTGCGAAGTTGAAGGTCGAAGAGGCGGATACCAAATGAAGGTCTGGAAGATCGGGCAGCACCTGGTCTTCCAGGCTACCAACCAGGTTCATGCTTATCACCCTCAGCCGTGTACGCTTCCTGCTGTTCGGCCAAGCTCACGAGATTCGGAATATTCAGAATCATCGCCACTGTTCCGTCTCCCATAATCGTGGCGCCCGAGACGACTTCCACATCCTTATAGAACCTGCCGAGGGATTTCAGCACCGTCTTGTGCTGGCCGAGCACCGTGTCCACCACAAACCCCACTCGCCGATTGTCAACCTTCGTAATCACAATCTGCTCACAGTCTGGCGCTGTTTCCATGATGCCGAAACAGGTCCGCAAGTGGACATAGGGAATGATCCTGCCGCGCACATTCGCCAGCCGCCTGCCAGTCTGAGACGTACCTGATGCTGCGACCATCTCGACGCATTCCTCAACCTGGGAAAGCGGGAAGATGAAATGCTCACCGCCCGTCCTGGTCAGGAAGCCGTCGATGATGGCGAGTGTTACCGGCAGTCTGAGCGTGATCGTTGTGCCCTGGCCCTTTTTGCTGCTGATCCTGAGCGTGCCTTGAAGCTCATCAATGGTGCGTTTGACAACGTCCATGCCGATTCCCCGTCCCGAAACATCGGTTACCCGCTGTGCCGTTGAAAAACCGGGAGCCAGAATAAGCTCCCATAGTTCCTGCTCCGGGAGCTGGGCATCGGCCTGGATGAGGCCTTTTTCCACGGCCTTGGCGTGGATCGACTCTCCATCCAGTCCGGCGCCATCGTCACTGACCTGTACCAGGACATAGGCACCGGAATGAACAGCCGAGAGGTGCAGAGTGCCCTTTCTCGGCTTGCCCGCCTTGAGGCGCTCGACAGGATGCTCGATACCGTGGTCGATGCTGTTTCTGATAATATGGATAAGCGGATCGCCCAGCTTCTCGATCACTGTCTTGTCCAGTTCCGTCTCGTCGCCGGCCGTGGTCAGCTCGATCTCCTTGCCGAGCTCCGCTGAAAGGTCGCGGACCAGGCGCCCAAACTTGCTGAAGGCTGTCCCGATGGGCAACATGCGGATGTTCATGGTCGTGTCACGCAGCGATGCAATCAGGCGCTCGATCTCTTCGGCAATGGAATGAAGGGCCGGCATTTTGACCGTTACTACCGTCTGACTCAGGTGGGCCTGCACCGTCATGAGTTCGCCGACAAGATTGACCAGACTGTCCAGCTTGTCCGTCGCAACGCGGATACTTGACATCGCATCCGGCATCTGGCGCTGCTGGTGCAATTCCTTCATCTGCTGCTGATCCATCAGAGCGGACTCGAGCGTGGCGGGTTGGATAGCGCCGGTCTCTACCAGGATCTCTCCCAACCGCTTGTAGGTTGTATCATGGTCACTGGCCCCCTCCGCGTCAATGACGTCGTACATCACCATCGCTGTGTCTCCTGCCATGGTTGGGCAGTCGGTATCTGGGAGAGGAGAATCCCGTACCGGGGAGGGAACTGCTGTTGCCGATGCCGCAGGCTGGGACGTCAGGATCTGCAACGAAGAGATGATCTGCCGCACCCGTCCTTCGTCAGGGGTGTCGCCCGGAACGGCGGCGCTGAGCATGACCTTGATCTGGTCACAAGCTGTAAGTGTCAGCGTGATGATTTCTGCGGTCGCAGCCATCTGGCCGCTCCTGACGTTGTCCAGGACCGTCTCAAGCTCATGCGTGAAAGCGGAGATGTCGTGGAACTCGCAGACGCGAGCGGAACCCTTGATGGTGTGCAGAGCGCGAAAGATCCGCCCGATCTGTTCCATGTCTTCGGGATTATTCTCGAGCTCGAGAAGTGCGCTTTCCAGTTCCGGGATCAATTCATCTGCTTCTTCCCGGAAGGCATTCCGGAGTTCATGTATGTTGATCTCAGCGGGGTCATACCAATGTTCTTGAGAGGTTTCATCCATGATCTGCTCCTGCAACACAGTGACAACTCATTCAGATGGAAGGCACAAGCTGCTCTATCATGGAGTGGAGTTTCATCATCTGAACGGGTTTTGTTATATAGCCCGACGCTCCCATCTTCATTCCGCGGTTTGTCTCCTCTTCCTTTCCTTCCGTGCTCTGGATAATAATCGGGATGTCTGAGTAGCTGCCGAGTTCCTTTACCTCCTCCAGAAACTCAAGACCGCTCATGATCGGCATATTGATGTCGAGCAGAATCAGATCGATATCAGGGTTCTTTGCCAGCAGATTCAGCCCCTCCTGACCGTTCTTTGCAGCGAGAATTGTGCATTTGTAGCGGGAAAGAGCCATTTTATACATCTGATGGATCAACGTTGAGTCATCAACTACCATGATCTTTTTTATCATATCGCATCCTCCAGTCTTTTATGATGTGGGAATTGCTTATCGTATCTATGCTGCGGACGGCTTGTCCATCAGCACGTCGAGAAAACCCTGGATCGTGGAAAGCTTCCGTTTGGACTGGGAATACAGCTGTGATGAAAAGACTGCCGTAGCCGCGTGGCCGGCCAGCATGGAGAAGAGTTCATAGTCCGCTGCCGTAAGCTCCGTTTTCTGTATGAACAGTTTATAGATCACGATCACTCCGATGACCTGCTCCTTGATCATAAGCGGAATACAGATGAGTGGATGTTCATAATCAATGCCCGAGACATCACACGGGTTACCTTCCCGGTAGTAGGCCTCTCCGGACTTGGCCGCTCCCCCGATGATCCCGTTGCCAACCCTGATGCCTGGCCTCGTGCCGGAGCCCATTCCCTCCTGCACTGCGATAGAGAGTTCGTCCGTTTTCTCGTTGAGCAGCATGACCGAGAACTCCTCCGCGCCGATAAGATTCGTCACGATTTCGAGGATGATCTTGAGGCACTCATTGAAATCCAGTGTGGAATGGAGCTGGTAACTTGCCACATAGAGGTTGGCAAGATTGTGGTTCTCTATTTCGACCTCGACATAACGGTTCGCAAACTCCTGATTTTCCTCTTCGACCTTGCGATATTTTTCAAGTAGATCCCGTTTCTCCTCTTCCAGTTCCTGGAGACGCTGCTCAATGGCGCTCCGATGTTCCGCGCTCAAGGACTCGGGATGCCGGGGAATGCTCTCTAGCTGGGCGACTTTGTATCTCAGCATCTCATTCTGCTTCAAGAGCTCCCGGGTGAGTGCCTCTCCTTTTTGAAAAATCCCCAAAAAATCATCCACTTTCTTTTCTAATGCGACAGATTCCTGTTCCATTTCAACCTCCTCGAGGCTCGCAGCTTTATGTCAAACGGCGAATTTAGTTTACTACGCTTTAAAAAATGAGCAACCCATCAATCAACGTGCGGTCACGCCTCGGAAAAACCGCAAGATTAAGCGGCTACATGAATACATAGCAACCTGTATTTTGACGATTAAATATGAGCGTGCTCATTTTGGTGTTGCCGTGGCATGATATATCGATTATAGTGAGCATGGTCATATTAGTGGGCTGGCTATCAGTTTCTTAATCTTTGGTAGAAAGTTATTTCGATAACTCACAGATCATGTACATCAGGGCACATGGAGGAAATTAATGCGCATCAGCGAACAGGCCAAACAGGAAAACCGGGCCCGCATCCTGGAAAAGGCCGGAGAGATCTTCATTGCCAAAGGTTTCGATGCAACCACCACCCGGGATATTGCCCTGGCTTCCGGGCTGGCTGCCGGCACACTTTTCAACTATTTTCCCAGCAAGGAGACCCTGGCCATGACCATGGTCGCCGAGGCATTTGGGCAGGGGAGGGGGGATTTTCAGCGTCGCCGCAGCGGCAATGAGGATCTGGCCGAGGAGCTCTTTCTGTTTGTCGCCTCGGGATTGCGGCGGCTGCGACCGCTGCGGCCCTTTCTCGGCCCGGTCCTGGAGCGTTCCCTGAGCCCTTTCCCCCGCAAGAACATCTGCCTGGCGGGTGAAACCGCCCGCCAGGTTCATCTGGAGGCCGTGCAGGCGATCATTGCCCGCCACGGCTTTGCCGAGGCCCCCGATTATGTCGCCATGACCATGTACTGGTCCCTGTATCTCGGCATCCTCGCCTGCTGGAGCAACGACGAGTCCCCCAACCAGGAAGAAACAACGTCCCTGATCGACTATTCAATCCGCATGTTCGTGCAGGTGATTTCCGGCGACCGGTCGGACAAGGGAGCAGCCCATGCAGGCTAACAAGAACACGGAACAGGAGCTGCTCAAGGTCCTTCCCAAGGATCGTAAAATCGATCCTACCGGTCTGCGCCTGGCCAAGCTGATTGCAGACATCTCCAGCAAAAGGGTGCCGGTGAACTCCTTTTCACGGGTCTGGACCCTGGGCTCGCTCCAGGGCAAGATCGCTCTCGGCTATTTCGCTTATTGGCTGCGCAGCCGTTTCAGCGCTGCGGACGAAAAGCAGCGGCTCAAGAGCGAGGCCCATCTTGCAGCGGCCCTGCAGCTCTTCGGCACCATGGGCTATTTGCGCGGCGCGGTTATGAAGATCGGCCAGATGCTGGCCAATTTTCCCCACGTGCTGCCGGAGGAATTCGCCGAGGTACTCTCGGCCCTGCACTTCGAGGCGCCCCCCATGCACTACGCCCTGGTGCGCGAGGTCTTTCTGGACGAGTTCGGCCGCGAACCGGAGGAGCTGTTCGCGCATTTCGAGCAGAACTCCTTTGCCGCCGCCTCCCTGGGACAGGTGCACCGCGCCCGTCTGCACAGCGGCGAGGAGGTGGCGGTCAAGATCCAGTACCCCGGCATCGCCCGCACCATCCGGGCGGACCTGCGCAACCTCCGTGTCATGCTCCAACCCATGTGCCTGACACAGGACTGGCAGGATACCCTCGACAAACTGGCCGATATCGAGCAGATGCTGCTGATGGAGACCGACTACCAACAGGAGGCAGCTTTTGGCCGGCAAGCCCGGCTGCTCTTTACTGATGCGGACTGTATAGTGGTGCCGCAGGTCTTTGACGCGTATTCTACCAAGCGGGTACTGACCACCGCATACCTGAGCGGTTGTCATCTGCAAGAGTTCCTGGCCACGGATCCGGACCAGTCGCAGCGGGACCATTTCACCACCCTGCTGACGGTGGCAACCTTCAGGGTCTATTACCGTCTGCACTGGTTTCTGGCCGATCCACATCCCGGCAATTTTATCTTCATGGCGGATGGCCGGCTCGGGCTGATCGATTTCGGCTGTACCCGGGCATTCAGCGATGAGGACTGGCGACTGATCTGCGAACTGGAGCGGGCCAACCTGGAACAGGACGAGGTCAGCTTTAACCGGGTCATTGCCAAGGCCTCACTTTTTGACAGCCCGGAGGCAATGGGACCGGAGCGGTTGGAGGTCATCCGGCGCGGGGTGCTCTGGAACATGGAACCGTGGCTGAAAGAGGGATTGTTCGATTTCGGCGACCGTGCATTCTTCATGCGCGGCATCAACAACCTCATGGAGATGACCCGCAAGCGCTACACGCGGGGTGCGCCGTTGTACCTCTGGTCCAACCGCTTTATCTTCGGGGGCAGGGCCTTCTGCTACCGCTTGCAGGGGCGCTGCGAGTTCAGACGGATCTATCTGCAAGAGTCGGCATTCATCCCCTCCACTCCCTCAAGAGTCGGGGGGACTTTAGAGCGAGAAGAAATGGGAGATTACGAACCATGCTGAAACTCCACGATGTAATCAAAACTTACGCAGGCAAGTCCCAGGTAACGGCACTGGACGGGATCAATCTGAACATCAGTGCAGGCGAAATGGTGGCGATCATGGGGCCTTCCGGTTCCGGCAAGTCGACGCTGCTGAACCTGTTGGGTGGTCTGGACGTCCCGACGTCCGGGCAAGTACTGGTGGCGGGCACTGACCTGGCTGGAGAGAACGAGAAGGGGCGTTCCCTGTTCCGACGCACCAAGGTCTCCTACATCTTCCAGGCCTACCACCTGATGCCGACCCTGAAGGTCAGCCAGAATGTGGCCTTGCCGCTGCACCTGGCCGGGATGGTGGCAAAGGAAATCGAAGGGAAGGTTGCCCGGGTGCTGAAGGAGGTCGGGCTTGAGGCGCGGGCCAACCACCTCCCCGACGAACTATCGGGGGGGGAGCGCCAGCGGGTCGCCATTGCCCGGGCACTGGTCACAAACGCACCGCTGCTGCTGGCAGACGAACCGACCGGCAATCTGGATTCAACCCGGGGTGAGGAGATATTGGACCTGCTCAGGACCATCAACCGGGAGCGGGGCACCACCATCGTCATTGTGACCCATGACCACCACGCCGCCTCTGCCTGCAACCGGCTGATCAAGCTGCGCGACGGCAGGGTGGAGGGGGATAGTACCGTATCCGGGGGTGCAGCATGAGGTTTCTGCTCCGTACGCTCTCCATCTCCTACGTCAGGCGCCACGTGGCAAAAACGCTGCTGACTCTGTTGGGTGTGATCGTCGGGGTGGCGACCTTCAGCTCGATCATGACCGCTCAGGGGACGTTGGTGAAGGGGATTCGTTCGACCATCGATCGTGTTGCCGGCAAGTCCCAGCTCCAGGTCACCATGGTCGGCGGGGTACCGGAGGAGGTGCAGGAACAGATCCGTGCCCTGCCGGGCATCCGCGCCACTGCGCCGGTGATCGAGCAGATCGTCATCCCCGAAAAGGGGGAGTTTGGCAGCCTGCTCGTGATCGGCATTGATCTGCTGGGCGATCGCGAAATGCGTGACTACGGTTTCGAAGGCGAAGACGCCGACCTGGACGACCCGCTGGTCTTCCTGGCCCAGCCCGATTCGGCGCTCTTCACCCGCCAGTTTGCCGAGAAGGCCGGGTTAAAGATCAACAGCAGCCTCGCGTTGCGTCTCCCGACCGGGACCCGGCAGGTGGCAGTGCGCGGCCTCATGACCCCCAAGGGCTTCAGCGAGGCCTTTGGCGGAAATCTGATGGTGGTGGATGTCTATGCCGCCCAGGAACTCTTCGGCCGGGGACGCCGTTTCGACCGGATCGATCTGCGGCTCAATGAAGGGACCAGCGTGGCCCAGGCGACCGCCACCCTGGAGAAAGCGCTTGGCCCGGCCTACCAGGTCGAAACTCCGGCGCGCCGCGGGGAACAGACCGAACGGATTGTCGCCAACTTCGTTGCCGGCTTCAATGTCTCCAGCATCTTCGCCCTCTCCATCGGCGCCTTCCTGATCTTCAATGCCTTCAACGTGGCCGTCAACCGCCGCCGCCGCGACATCGGCACGCTGCGCGCCCTGGGTGCCACACCGCGTCAGGTGCAGGGGCTCTTTCTGGTCGAGGCACTGCTGATCGGGATTGTCGGCTCTGCGCTCGGCTGCCTGGTCGGCATCAGCCTGGCGCAAACCTTTCTCACTATCATGGGGCAGGCGACGGAGTCGGTCTATGGCATCACCAGCTCCGGCGCGGTCCATCTGCCGCCGGAGATCGCTCTCAAGTCCATGTCCCTCGGCATCCTCGCTTCCCTGGTCGGTGCCTGGGGACCGGCACTGACGGCTGCGCGCATCCCGCCGACCGAGGCCTTTGCCAAGGGGGCCTTTGAGGCCAAAGCACCCCTGCGGATCGTGCCCCGGATCATAGCCGGCTGTAGCGCCTTTAGTGCCGCAATCCTGGTCGCCTGGCATCCTCCCTTGGGCGGCAATGGACTGATCCTGGTTGTACTGCTGCTCGGCGGCAGCGGCCTGGTACTGCTGGTAGGGCCGCTTTCCCGCCTGCTGCTGCGCTGCACCATGCCGCTGGTAGCCAGATTCGCACCGGTGGCGGGGCGACTCTCCTCGGATGCCCTGTTGGGCTCGCCCCGCCGGACTTCCGGGACGGTGATGGCCATGGCGCTCTCCCTGACCTTTGTCCTCGGCCTGGGCGGCTATATGGGATCGACCAAGGCTGCCATGCAGCGCTGGATGGATGACGCCCTGACCTGTGACCTCTTTGTACGCGCCTCCGCCAACTTCACCCGGCCCGACTTCCTTTTCCCCGGTGCACTGCGCGATGAACTCCTCAAGGTGCCGGGGGTGCGAACCGTTGAAAGCTACCGCGGGATCCATCCCCTCTACAGGGGACACAAGATCATGGTAGGTTCCATAGAGATCGGCCCCTTGCTCGACCGCACCAACATGGAATTCATCCAGGGGGATGCGGAAACGATGCGCCGCGGTTTGACCCAACAGGGCATGTGCTCTGTCTCGGAGAACTTTTACCGCCGCTATGGTCTGGGTGTCGGGGATCAGGTGGAGTTGGATACCCCGAGCGGCACGGTGCGGATTCCGATTGCGGCCGTGGTCCGCGATTACAGTTCCGACCAGGGGAATGTGTCCCTGGATCGCGCCTATTTCCTGAAACTTTGGAAGGATGACCGGGTGGATATCTTCGACGTCTCGGTGATTACGGGTGCTGATGCAGGACAGGTGCGCAAAGCCATTACAGCACTGCTGGCCGGGAAGTACCCGGCCCTGGTCTCCACCCGCGCGGAATTCACCGCCGAGATCAACAAGGCGATCGACTCCTTTTACGCCCTGACCAAGATCACCGTCCTCCTGGCCCTGATCGTGGCCTTCCTCGGCATCGTCACCGCGCTGCTCATATCAGTGGCGGAACGGACGCGGGAGATCGGCATCCTCAAGGCGCTGGGCGCCATCCCCTCACAGGTCGGCCGCAGCATTGTGTTCGAAGCACTGGCCCTGGCATTTGCCGGACTCCTGCTGGCGCTCCCGGCCGGCAATCTCTTTGCGGTCTTCATGGAGGGGGCCATCGCCGAATGTTTCACCGGCTGGCGTATGCCGCACCATTATCCGTGGGACATACTGGCACAGCTCCTGGTCGCCCTGCCGTTGATCTCGGCCCTGGCGGCCTGGATTCCGGCACGCCAGGCGGGAAGGCTGAAGATCACCGAGGCGATAGAGTATGAATGAGGTGTATAGTTTTTTGCCTCCCCTCCCTAGACGGGAGGGGGGACATTATTTTAGATCTGAGAGGGGAACGTATGCTCAAAAACAGACTTACAATCCTGATAGCTTTGGTTACCATTGTATCGATATTTTACGCAGGCCTGGCCAGTGCAACCCCCGACGCCCGAACCCTCCTGAAAGAATCCGAGAGCCGCCATCGCACCAAAACCCAGCAGTATGCCGGAAACCTCACGGTGGTGAACAAGGAGGGCAAGGTCCGTAAAAAGGGGTGGAAGAGTTTCCGGCAGGGCTACGCCGGGGACGCCAAAAACCTGATCCGTTTTGTTGATCCCCCGGAGGTCAAGGGGGTTGGTTTTCTTTCTTTGGCACGCGCAGCCGGGCAGAATCCGGATCAGTGGCTGTATCTCCCCTCGATGAAGCGTGAACGCCGCATCGCCACCCAGGACCGGGATGCATCCTTTGTCGGCACTGACTTCAATTTTGAGGATATGGAGGAATTCGATCACGAAAAGTATAAGGTGGCACTGCAGAGTGAGCAGACCGTGGACGGTCAGCCCTGCTATGTGATTGCGGCAACCCCGCTGGAAGGCAGCAAGTCGGTTTATGAAAAGAAGATCCTCTACCTGCGTAAAGATATCCTCTATCTGCTGCGCGAGGACCTCTACCTCAAGGGTGAAAAGCAGCCGGGCAAGCTGTTTGTGCTCTCCGATTTGCAGAATATCGACGGGCACTGGGTGGCCAGAAAGATGGAGATGAGTGATGTCAGGAAGGGGAGCAAGACTACCGTTGTTCTGAAAGAGCTGGCCTTTGACAAGCCGCAGCCTTCCGGTCGCTTCACCCTGCAGAACCTGAACCGCGAGGGGGGCGATTGATCCGGCCTCACTTCCAGATATGCCTGGTCCTGCTGTCCCTGATGACCACGACCCAGGCGCTGGCAGAAACATTGTCCGGCTATGTCGAGGCAAAAGGCTTTGCCTATGCCGTACGCACCAGCCAGCGTGATCCCTGGCTGCTGGGCTGGGGAACCCTGTTCAACAAGTGGGAGCAGAAGCTTGGCGAGACCCAGCTGACCGCTTCGCTGCGCGGGGAATGGATTTCTGCGGATGAACAGGGTTCGCTGCTGTTTGACGTGGCTGACCGGCACATCCGCCGCCCGCCCTTTTCTGTGCAGGATCTCTGGCTGCGGCTGCCGCTGGCGTCTGATCTGGACCTCCAGTTGGGCCGTTTTCAACTGGGCTGGGGCAAGACCGACGGCTACTCCCCGGCTGATGCCTTTCTGCCGCGTGATCTCAGCGACCTCTTCAGCGATGAAAAGCTGCCCCTGTGGGCCCTGCGCCTGACCGGTCAGAATGGTGGCTTGCGGTACGAAGCGGTTGCCACCCCAATCACCACCCCCTGGCGCTTGCCGCTGCTCGGGAGCCGGAACGCCCCCCTCAGGGCGGAAAGGTTTCCTACTGGCACCGTCTTCAAAGAGATCGATTCCACTCCCCCGGTCATGGGGTTTGCCGCCCTGCGCCTCCTGTACACCTTTGGTGAGTGGGATTTGGGGGCCTGGGGGCGGGTAGGGGTGCGCCCCGCACCGCTGCTGGATTTCCGTTTCGACCGGGCCACACCGACATCATCTTGTCTGGTCGTACCGGTCGAGCGCCGCTACGCCCGGGAAGAGGGTGTCGGAATAGAGCTTTCCCGCATCATCGGAGCCTGGGTTCTGCGAGCCGAGGCAGCCGCGCTATTCTCCCGGGAGCGCGACCTGGGCGATGCCCTGATCGGATCCCTGAGCGCTGAAAAAGGGTTCGGTGATGGTACCCTGCTGGTCACCCTTGCTGGAAATGCGATTAACCCGCCCGTGGACCGATCGTTGTTGTTCGACCGGGCCATCCTGCCGGCCCTGATTATTGCCTGGAACCGGACAGAGGAGTGGGGTGACTGGAAGTTGGTCTGGAGTGTGGGGCTCAAACAGGGCGACGGCCTCATGAAGGCAGAGGCCGGCTACAACCTGACCGATCTCTGGAAGCTGAGCGTGGGGGGGGAACTCCCCTATGGTGCGACGAATGGACCCTTTGGTGCACTCTCTGCCGCCCGGCGGCTGCACCTGGCGTTGCGGCGGAGTTGGTGATCTACTATCCGGGGGATATATGAACGAGGCGGTAATACTGTTCGGCGGAGTCCTTTCCGCCAGCGTTGGAATCGGACATTGTTTTTTTTATCGAGGGTTTGGCTGGAAAGAGGATTTCGAGAAAACAAGGCTGCTTACTGCTCGGGTCCTCTATACGATCCACCTGTTTCTGATCCCGCTGTTTCTCCTCTTTGCCGGGCTATCATTTGTGCATACGAAGGAACTCGCCGGTGCCACCGCTCTTGGAAGATCCCTGTCGATTTTTTATTCTCTTTTCTGGTTTGTGCGCGGTGTTTGGCAAGTGATCTATTTCAAGCCATCCCGGATTCAAGGTATTGAGAAGTTGCGCCCGTTGCATTATACATTGATCAGCGTGTTTGCATTACTGTGTATGGCGTATGCTTTTCCTTTTCTGAACTCATGGTAATGAACTCACGTGTTGCCGATTCGTTGAAAGATGAACTTTCTTATGAAAAATTGCGGGATTGAGATGAAGCACGTTACCACTGTAACAATACGTGAAGCGCGTGGTGCTGATGCCGCTGCCGTTGCCGCACTTTATCGATCATTCGTTTCAAGTCCCCAGATCAATGTCCGGGAAGACCGCCTGGAGGTCATTGCCTCTGATCCGAACAATTTCCTGTTCGTATGCGAAGCAGACGGCGTCGTCTGCGGCACCGCTCTTCTGACCTTGTGTTTGGATGCCATGTTCGGGAATCAACCCTACGGAGTGCTTGAAAACGTGGTCGTTAATGAATCCTGGAGAGGGAAGGGGATCGGCAGCCGGCTCTTTGCGCATGCAGAAGAGCTGTGCCGGATCTGTGACTGTTCCAAAATCATGTTGCTGAGCACGGCATCACGCGAATCGGCGCATCGTTTCTTTGAACAGCAGGGATTTTCAGCGGCGAACAAGCTCGGGTTTGTCAAATATCGCAGGCAATTTCGGAAATCATAATCATCTGTACTATCAAGGAGAGTTCTTCCATGCCTATGTCCCAATCCTTCAAAGACCGTCTATTCCCGCTCCTGCCGCAGATCGCCTCCCATTACGGCACCCCCTTCCACATCTACGACGAAGCCGGGATCCGGAGCACCGGTGAAGGGCTGAATCGGGCATTTTCCGGTATCCCGGGTTTCCGTGAGTACTTCGCGGTAAAGGCGCTGCCCAATCGCCGCATTCTGGAGCTGTTGTTCGACCTCGGCTTCGGTTTCGACTGCTCGTCAATCCCCGAATTGATCCTTTCCCGCCAGGTCGGTGCCTACGGTGAGGACATCATGTTCACCTCGAACAACACCAGTCAAGATGAGTACGCCTTTGCCGAAGCCGACGGTGGTTGTGTCCTGAATCTCGATGACATCAGCTTGATCGCCAAGGTGCCGAAATTTCCCGAGTTAATCTCCTTCCGCTACAATCCCGGCCCGCGCCGCACCGGCAACATCATCATCGGCAACCCGGTCGAGGCCAAGTACGGTGTCACCCACGAGCAGCTGGTTGACGCCTACCGCCTCTCCCGGGAACGCGGTGCCACACGCTTCGGCCTGCACACCATGGTTGCCTCAAACGAGCGGGACTACAGCTACATCGTCGAGACGGCGCGGATGCTCCTTGACCTGACTGCCCTGCTCAAGAAGGAGCTCGACATCGAGCTCGAATTCGTCAACATCGGCGGCGGCCTTGGCATCCCCTACCGGCCTGAGCACGAAGGGCTTAACCTGGCCGCCATGGCCGTGGAGATCACTGCTTTCTTCGACGACTTTCGCAGCGCCAACGGTTTTGCACCGAAGATGCTGATGGAGAGCGGCCGCTTCATCACCGGTCCGCACGGTTGTCTGGTGACGACGGCGATCAACGCCAAGCAGACCTACCGCAACTACATCGGTGTCGATGCCTGTATGACCGCCTTGATGCGTCCGGCACTCTACGATGCCTACCACCACATCGACGTCATCGGCAAAGAGAACCTGTCGAAGAGCGAAACCTATGACGTGGTAGGCTCCCTCTGCGAGAACAACGACAAATTCGCGATTCAGCGTGAACTGCCGCCGATCGAAGACGGCGACATACTGGTTATCCACGACACCGGCGCCCACGGCCACGCCATGGGCTTTCAGTACAACGGTCGGCTACGCCCCAAGGAGTTGCTGATCCGCACCGACGGCACGGTTGAGTTGATCCGTCGGGCCGAAACGGTGGAGGACTATTTCATTACGAGTAACTTCACTCC
This sequence comes from Geobacter psychrophilus, assembly GCF_056821595.1. Lineage (NCBI taxonomy): Bacteria > Pseudomonadati > Thermodesulfobacteriota > Desulfuromonadia > Geobacterales > Geobacteraceae > Geobacter > Geobacter psychrophilus. The sequence goes on along the minus strand of NZ_JBXDTU010000004.1, from coordinate 4,313,794 downwards.
GGATTGCTTTACACCGTGCCATTGATGCAGTTGCATATGTTGGTAAAAGCGGCAGTGTGAAGCTGCTGCTCAACAGGATTTATCTGGTGGCGGTGAAGGCTTGATTACTATGAAAGAGGGTACTGAATACCTCAGCCATCCATGTGGAGAGCATCGTCAGGTATTGTCTGGGAGATGGCTTACAGTTTAAAGAATAGGGATGATATGAAATACAATTTTGAAGGTAAGGTATTCGTTTCCATCACAAATACAGAGAACGGTGAAGTAAGTGAAGATACCTTATTCTACTACCACCAAGATGGCGACATTGTTACAGCTGAATATGAAGGCGGCTCAATCGTCAAGGGGCATTTGATTGCAAAAGTGCTAAGTGATGGGAAGCTCGATATGAGGTATCACCACGTGAACTGTAATGGTGACCTTATGATAGGAAAATGCCTGTCTACACCTGAAATTACTGAGGATGGGCGGCTCAAATTGAAAGAACAATGGCAGTGGCTATCAGGTGATGTGTCTGCAGGTTATTCTGAAATAGTGGAAATTGACAGCGTGTATCCGAAAAATGCAGCTGACCAGAAGGCTGCCAAGTGATTTTCTGAACCGGTTGGACAGAGGACGAATGAATGAATATAGGCATTTGCGGCGATAATTGTACTTTTTGTCCACGGTATCTTGCTTCTCAAAATGGAGGAGCCAAGGAATTGGAGGAAGTAAAAGAATTGTGGGTTCGCCTTGGCTTAAGAGATCCAGCCTTCCCCGCGAGGGACATGGCCTGTTTTGGATGCAGGCCGGAAAACAACTGTGCAAATTCGGACGTCCGTGCATGTGCCCATGTGAAAGGAATTGAGAACTGTGGACTATGCCGGGAGTATCCATGCAGGCTGCTGATTGCAGTTTTCGAGAAATCTGAGATGCTACGTTCTTTTGCCGCTCGGGTCTGTTCACCGAAAGAAATGGACGCACTCCACAAAGCGTTCTTGTCAAAAAGGCAGAATCTTGATCAGATACGTTTTAAAAATTATATAGACAAGTAAAAGGTGGGCTGAGAGAACAACGAAATGATGAGTCATCATGAGTTGAAACGGCTGGGCGTTTGGCACGGAGGAGGGGAAGATGGATTTGACACCGGTATTTCATTTGGCTCTTCTGAATGCATGGCTCCTCTGTATCCCGCTGTTGCTTGCATTCGCTATCGGTGCCATGAATAAAGATTTAACCAAACGGATGTCCGATATGACGGGGTACGATCCCAAGGAAAAGTTCTTCACCGTTTCAGCGTCCCTGGCGCCGTATCCCTTAATGATCGCTACTGCCTGGACTCCGTTCACCTCTATAAAGCCGCTTTTTTTTGGAGGATTAGCCGTATACTTCATAGGTGTGGTGTCATTTATTGCAACCCTCCGCGTCTTTGCCACGACGCCTCTTGATAAACCATTCTCTGACGGAATATATCGGGTTTCGAGGAATCCGCTCTATGTCTCGGCAACTCTGATTTTTTTTAGCATCTGCCTCGTGACGATGAATTTCGTTCTCTTCGCTAATCTGGTTATCCTTATCGTTCTCCAGCATTTCATGATTCTGGCGGAAGAAAGGATATGTAAACTTAGATACGGCAGGTCGTATGAAGAATATATGAAAAATGTTCCCCGTTATATCTTTCTGCGATAATCAAACATGCTCAGGAAGTAAACCGATACGAGAATTGCCGCAAAATTTCTGACACAGAAAAGGACGTTTCGCTTGGTGAGTTATGTGCATGGTTACCATGAAAATGAAACGGAGCGACTGAGCGATCAGGCAAGGACGCTCAGCGACCTGCTCCATCACGACACAGGATATCCGGCAGAGAGCGTGTCCGGCGGCATTTTCCAGGGGACTGGACGGACGTGGTTACTAATGAGGTGCCTATGGAGTGGTAGACTGTAATGTACTGAACATGGGGGGAAAATGAACGCAGATTTTAGCGCAATCGCCACACGTTACGAGCACGACTCTTTGATCCAGAAGTCTGCAGCCGAGAAACTCTTCAGTCTGTTGGAGATTTGCGGAGCGGAGGACGTGCTGGATCTTGGCTGCGGCACGGGGAATCTGACGCGCAAGATACGGGGAATGACCGGGGGGCGGGTGGTCGGTGTCGATCCCAGCGAGGGAATGATTCTGGAGGCATCTGCCAACCTGGCGGGAGAGGAAATTTCTCATGTGGTGATGGGGGCGGAGGAACTCGCTTTCAATAGCACATTCGACGTTATCTTCTGCAATTCTGCGTTCCAATGGTTCCAGCAGCCGCAGAATGCCCTGCAAAACTGTCGTAACGCCCTGCGCAAGGGTGGCAGGATCGGTATCCAGGCACCCGCCAGAAGGCTGTACTGTCCAAGCTTCATCAGTGCCATCGATGCCGTTGCCCATGATGCGCGGACGCGGGAAACCTTTTCCGGCTTCAGGGCGCCCTGGCTTTTCCTGGAGACCGCTGAAGATTATGGGGAGTTCTTTACTGAAGCTGGCTTCGAGGTACCATTCGCCAGGATCGAAGAGCTGGAAACGAACCATTCTGCGGAGGAGGTCATGACCATCTTCGAATCGGGCGCGGCCGCCGGCTATCTCAACCAGGAATTCTATGAAGCCGGGATCGATGCGGAATACTGTGATAACTTCCGTCACATAGTAAAAGAAGCCTTTGCCGGACAGGCTGGCAATAGTGGCAGAGTGAAGCTGCTGTTCAACAGGATTTATCTGGTGGCGGTGAAGGCTTGATTACTATGAAAGAGTGTATCCTATGAAGAGAATCGGCATTATCGGCGGTATCGGACCGGAATCGACGCTGGAATATTACCGGGGAATCATCGACGCCTTTCGGAAGAGCAACGGCGGGCAGAACTATCCCGAGATCATCGTCTATAGCGCGGACCTGGGTGAGTTGCTTGAAATAGTTGATGCCAATGACTTTGATAAGCTGGCGGAGTGGCTTCTGACCAGGATCGAGGCGCTACAACGCGCCGGTGCCGAATTCGCCGCCATCGCCTCTATTACCCCGCATGTGGTCTTTGACGAAGTGCAAAAGCGCTCACCTCTGCCGCTTATCAGTATTGTCGAGGCGACCTGCACCAAGGCGGAGAGCCTGGGGATGCGGCGGCTCGGCCTGATGGGTACACGCTTCACCATGCAGGCGGATTTCTTCGAAAAGCCGTTCCGTGCGCGGGGGATGACGGTTGTTGTACCCACACCGGAGGAACAGCTGTTTATTCACGAAAAGCTGTTCTCCGAGATCGAGCTGGGGATCATCAATTCAGAGACTAGGGATGCGCTCCTGACCATCGTCAAACGGATGATCGAGCGGGACAGTATCGATTCCCTGATTCTTGGCTGTACCGAACTGCCGCTGCTCCTGCCCGGAGAGGCCCACGGCATCCCGTTACTGAATACCTCAGCCATCCATGTGGAGAGTATCGTCAGGCATTGTCTTGGAAGCTGAAGGAAATTGCATTTAATCAATTCAGTGGAGCAACGGATGTAGTATGGGGGACATGCTGTAGGTATCTGCGGCGATAATGCTGTTTGTTTTGCCATGTGCGGCGTATTTATTCCCTCTGTTTTGCAATAGGGTACAACGCTGAATCTGAAATAGATTGATTGAGGCAAGCAAGGAAAAATATGGAAATGGAAAGAGATCGATTTGACCATCTGCTGGAGATCGTTGAGCGGAGCGATCTTCCCTTTGTTCTCCATGAGCATGCGCCGGTGAGGACGATGGAGGATGCAGAGCAAAACCTGTCGTTCGAGGTAGCGCGGATAGTCAAGACGATTGCGTTTCGCACCCGGAACGCCGGGATAGTTCTGGCCGCACTCCAAGGGACTGGTCGGGTCGATTATCCCCGGCTGGCTACACTGGTTGGAGTCAACCGCCGCGACCTTTTGCCTCTCTCGCCGGAGGAGGTGCTGGACCTCCTGGGTGTGGAGCCGGGGAGCGTTTCGCCGGTGCTTCAGAGGGATGACGTAGCCGTTATTATCGATGATGCTGTGTTGACGACCTTCCCGACCATCTACTGCGGAATCGGCCACCCCGACCGGACCCTGGAGCTGACAGCCGCTGACCTGGTGAGGCTGACCGGCGGGCGGATCGGCCGGTTTTCCAAGTAATATTTTCCCGCATTATAGATGTAAGCGATGAACCTGCTTAAATTTTTCGTGTATTCTTCTTTTTCGGGAACCTTTCCGCATCTCCTGCGTATTACTGGGTATGGATGAACACTCCGGAGTCCCAATGAATGACAATGCCATAATCAGGCGAATCCAGGGAGGCGATGTTGATGCCTTTGCCCTGCTCGTCCAAAGATACCACAAAACCCTGCTCGCCTTCATATACCGCTTTGTGCGGGATCCTCATCTGACAGAAGATATCGGCCAGGAGGTGTTTCTGGATGTGTATAAATCGTTGTCAAGATTTGATCCTGAGCAGGGGACCCCATTTTCGGCCTGGCTGTTTATCAGCGCCCGTAACCGCTGCATCAGTGAACTGCGGAAACGGGGCAGGGGCGAGTGCGTGCCGCTCGAAGAGTATCATAGTGTCACCGGCGCCGGAGACAGTGCCGAAGCGCTGTTGATTAACAATGAAGGGCGACAGGCGTTGGCCGCATTGCTCGAACAACTGCCGGAGCCGTTCCGGACAACCATGCTCCAGAGTCTGCAGGGGGCATCACTTAATGAAATTGCCGGTCAGGGCGGTATCACACAAGCCACGGTCAAGAGCCGCCTGTTCCGGGCCAGGGAAAAGATGAGACAGCTTATGAAAGAATACGTTGGAGGTGTTTGCCATGAGCGCTGAATATAAGCCCTCACAGGATTTTGTCTTGAAGGTCATGCACCAGGTTCATCTGTATGAGGCGTCGCGGACCTCACTCGTGGAATGGTGCATCAATCACCCGTTCATACGCTACGCGGTTGCCGGTGGCGGGACGCTGTTCGGGATATTCAAGGCCGTACCTGTTTTCTAAAACGATGGAAAGAGGATCCAGTTCATGGAACATACTGCGGCTGCATTGGTTACGAAAATTGAGGCCCCGCTGAAGTCGAAAACCCGGGAGTACGTGGAATCGATCCTCTGGGCCGTTGTGCTGGCCCTGATCATCCGGACGTGTGTTGTACAGTCATTCAAAATCCCCTCCGGATCCATGGAGGATACCCTGGTGATCGGCGACTGTCTGCTGGTAAACAAGTTTATCTACGGCATCAGGGTGCCGTTCAGCGACCTGCGCCTGCCGGGGCTGCGCGCCCCGCAGCGCGGTGATGTGATCGTCTTCAAATTCCCCGAGGATCGCTCAAAAGACTTTATCAAGCGCTTGATCGGCGTGCCGGGTGATGAGATCCAGGTGCGGGACAAGCGGGTGTATGTCAACGGCACGCTCTATCAAAACCCCCATGAGGTGCATAAGGACCCGAAAATCCTGCCGCGGGAATCGGCCCCGCGTGATGATTTCGGACCGGTTCGGGTCCCGGCAAACTCATATTTCGTGATGGGTGACAACCGTGACAACTCCTACGACAGCCGATTTTGGGGCTTTGTACCGCAAGCAGATCTGGTGGGGAAGGCCTTCATCAAATATTGGTCTTGGGACCAGAGCAAATGGCTGCCACGCTGGCAGAGAATCGGCAAACCTATCAATTGACCTGCATCTCTATGGTCGTGAACGGAATTGATTATATATTCAACTTGAAATAGTCAGGTCCATCAGCAATAAATATCCCACCAACGCAATTTATACGGGACATGAGCATGCATACCGTCATCTATTATTACACCGGTACCGGCAATTCCCTCTGGACAGCGCGGGCCCTCGCCGAGCAGCTCGGCGACACGGAGCTTGTACCGATGCACCGGGTGATCCATGGCTCGCACAGCTGCAAAGCCGGTACGATCGGTTTCGTCTTTCCGGTCCACATCTGGGGCGTCCCGAGTCTGGTGCGTAATTTTCTTCAATCCATGGAAAAACGACCCGAAGTCTATTATTTTGCAGTCGCGGTCAATGGTGGACAGGTATCGCGCACCCTCATTCAGCTCAAGGAGCTCATGGCCGGTGACGGCCTCATGCTTTCCGCCGGGTTCGATATCAAATTTCCGAGCAACTATATTCCCTGGGGAGGGCCGGGTCCGATGGAGGCGCAGGGGAAACTGTTCAATGCGGCGACGGAAAAGATCAAGGTCGCGGCAATGTATATCTCAAGTCGGAAATCGGGACTCCTGGAGAAGGGCCCCTTGTGGCAGCGAGTTCTATTCACCGGATTGTACAAGATGAGCTACAACCAAGTGAAGTCGTTGGACAAGAACTTTCATATCGATGGCACGTGCAGTTCCTGCGGCATCTGCGAAAGGGTCTGTCCCGTGAAAAATATTACGTTGGAAGCGGGAAGACCGCTCTGGCACGGCAGCTGCGAACAGTGCCTCGCCTGCATCCAGTGGTGCCCCGAAGCATGCATTCAATATGGAAAGAAGACGAAGGGCTACGAACGCTACCATCACCCCGAGGTGAAGGTGAAAGATCTGTTACGGGAACCCATGGGAGAGGACCGGGAGTAAGGTGGGAATGATAAAAATGATCCGGTTCCGCGATGTAATGAGCACAAGGAGGAAATAATGGATAAGAGAAGATCAAAATTATTGATTCTGTTGAGTGGGATAGTCATCTCCACCACAACGCCGCTGTGCCACGCACAGGATTCTGGAAAGTTGTTCGATGTGAAAATGCCGCTGACAGAAGTATCGCCGGCTTTTGTTCCGGAAATTACAACCACTGCACCCTCGAGCCCGGCGCGGGTAAAACCTGATAAGGAACTTTCGGAAACGACGTGGTATTGGCGAATTCTTGAAGGGATTGCCATTGGTGCTGCGAGGTATAATACGGAAAAACAGAATGCAGGCCGCCCTAACCCATATGATAGTCTGGCGCCCTGGTAATGATCTATATTCTATCCAACTTGAAAGGAGCTGACGATGGATAAAATAGACTATCTAAAGCAACTGAAGCATCTTTACGGCCCGTCTGCCAGGAACGTTGAATGTGTAGATGTCCCGCAGATGAACTTCCTCATGGTTGATGGTGCGGGGGACCCGAACACCTCGAAGTCGTTCAGTGATGCGATCGAAGCCCTGTATCCGCTTTCCTACACACTGAAGTTCATGGTCAAGAAGGGTGCGATTGCAATTGATTACGGCGTCATGCCTTTGGAAGCCCTTTGGTGGGCTGATGACCTGTCCGTGTTCAGTACCGGGAACAAGGATGCCTGGAAATGGACCTTAATGATCATGCAGCAGGAGTTCATTACTCAGGAAATGGTTAAATCAGCAATAGAAGAAGTGGCACTGAAGAAAAAGCCGGTGTCCCTGCCGTTGGTCAGGTTTGAAACGTTCAAAGAGGGCCGGGCAGCGCAAACATTGCATATCGGCCACTTCTCGGAGGAGGGGCCGACCATTGAGAAGGTGCATCAGTTCATCGAGAACAACGGCAGCCAGCGGGTTGGCAAACACCATGAAATCTATTTAAGCGATTTACGACGAACTGCACCGGAAAAGTGGAAGATCATCGTCAGACAACCAATGTCATGAAGATCAAGGTTGAGTTTTGGAAATGGTTATTGTTGAGAACTTGATGGATACCGGAACTAATCAGATTTGCATTGAATCAGTACATTCAAGCAAAGGAGGTTGTATGGGGAACCTGATGAAGCTATCAGCAGCGATTGTCCTTTTGGCCCTCATGCTGACCGGCTGCGCCAGCTTGCCGAAAAAGCCGGAAAACCTTGCTCGGGGCGATTACAGCTTTACGCGGGAATACATTTCCGCTCTGATCAAAAAAGAAATGCAGGCGCAGGAAGTCACCGGGCTCAGCATCGCTCTGGTGGACGACCAGCGGGTGGTGTGGGCGGAGGGGTTCGGTTTTGCCGATCAAGCCAACAAGGTGGCGGCCTCTCCGGATACGCTCTACCGGGTCGGTTCGATTTCCAAGCTTTTTACCGCCACTGCAGCCATGCAGCTGGTGGAACAGGGCCGACTGGACATCGATCAGCCTTTGCAGACCTATCTGCCGGAATTCTCCGTCAAGAGCCGCTTCCCGAACTCCGGTCCCATAACGCCGCGCAGCATCATGACCCATCACTCCGGCCTTCCTTCCGACCGTCTGAAGGGTATGTGGACCAGGCGACCGGAACCGTTCGAAAACGTGGTCAAGCTGCTCCGGGACGAATACGTTGCCAATCCCCCCAACTTTGTCTTCTCCTACTCCAATGTCGGAGTCACCCTGCTGGGTCATGCGCTTGAAAACGTGGCTGGTCGCGATATCGCTACACTTATGCAAGAGTCGCTGCTGAGTCCGTTGGGGATGGCCCACTCTGCGTTTTCCCCGGGGCCGGACCGGACAGCCCTGGGTTCTAAGGCGTATCGCAAGGGTGAGGAGGCTGAAGAGCTTCCCTTGCGTGACATGCCGGCCGGGGGGTTGAACAGCAGCGTCCTCGACCTGTCCCGCTTTATGGAGATGGTTTTTGCGGAGGGCAGGTCGGGCGAGAGGCAGATCATCACGCCGGCAACGCTGGCCGAGATGCTGCGTCCTCAGAATACCGCTGTGCCGCTTGATCTCAACTTTCGGGTCGGATTGGCCTGGATGCTGGGCGGATTCGGCGGAATGGACATCCGCAATGCCGGGCCGATTGCCCACCACTCGGGAGCCACCCTGTACCATCGCAGCCAGTTGATCGTGCTGCCGGAACAGAAACTGGGTGTGGTGGTACTGGCTAATTCCGCAACCGCCGGGGGTGTAGTAAACAAGGTGGCCACCGAGGCGCTGAAGTTGGCGCTGGAAGCCAAAAGCGGCATACAGCAGTCTGAAAAGGTAGAGATGCCGTCAGGTGAGGGGACGCTGAACCAGTCGGAGTTGCAGGCTTATGAGGGGCGCTACGCCACCATGGCAGGTGTCGTCGGTCTCACAAAACAGTCTGACTATCTGCGGGCAGAGTTCATGGGGAAATCGCTGCATCTGGTGACACGCATCGATGGTCAACTCGGCATTCGATACAAATTGCTCGGCATGTTTCCGATCAGTCTGGGCGAGCTGGATCAGGTCGGTATCTCGCGGGCTACGCTGGCTGGGCGAGAGATTGTGAAGGCCGGCCTGAATGGGCAGGAGCTGTTGGTCGGTGAGCGGATCACGCCGGTGCCCTTATCGGAGGCAATGCAGAAGCGGGTGAGCGAGTATGAGATCACCAATGCCGGTGATGACGCTGTTCTTTTCAATGAAGTACAGGTCCGCCAGGATAACGGTCTGCTCCTGGTGGAATATGCCATGCCGCTCTTTACCGATAAACGGGTGAATATCGCCATCACACCGCTATCCGACAGCGAGGCGCTGATCAGCGGTCTGGGTCGCGGCATGGGCGAGACAATCCGGCTTGTCAATGTTGGCGGAGAGGAACTGCTCCAGTATTCGGGGTACCTGCTCAGGAAAAGGCAAAAATAGACTCTCCCCCTCCCGCAAGCGGCGGGGGGACTTTAAAAGACGACTTTATCGGCGATTAACTGCATTTAAAAGATCAACCAACAGATTAATAAACATCATATAATAAGCTTATATATTAGAATATTTATCAAACTGGCGGGAACCATGGCACGAATACTCATAATCTACTCAACCACCGACGGCCAGACCGAAAAGATCTGTCGCCGGCTGCAGGGTGTGATCGAAGGTGAAGGGAGCCAGGTAACGCTCCGCTCCATTACGGACTGTTCCAACATCGATCTGCGCCCGTTCGACAAGATCGTCATCGGTGCCAGTATTCGTTACGGCAAGCACAATCCGCTGGTGGCCGTATTCATCGACAGGAACAAGGCACTGCTCGACAACAAACCGAATGCCTTCTTCTCGGTCAATGTGGTGGCACGCAAGCCGGAAAAGAGCCGCCCGGAAGCAAATCCCTACCTGCAGAAGTTCCTCAAGCGGATCGCCTGGCGTCCCCGGGAGCTGGCGGTCTTTGCCGGCAAGATCGATTACCCCAGCTATGGAGCGTTGGACCGTCTGATGATCAGGATGATCATGTGGATGACCAAGGGACCGACCGATCCCAAGGCTGTGATAGAATTCACTGATTGGCAGCAGGTGGGAGAGTTCGGGCGCTTGATCAACAGGATGTAGCGCTTGGAGATATATTCGACAGTGGGGAGAAACAACATGAACGACAAAAGCACGTTTACCGGCTTCTCGCCGCTTCGGGCAGTAAAATACGGAGACTGAGAGCGAACAATGACCAAATATTTTGAAGACCTTCTATATAACAGCGATCTGGATCTGAGCCTGAGTGAGATTAGCAAAGAGGGTTCATCGTCTTTCGTCATAAAATCAAGGCTCAGTGGCCCCCGAATCGTTTTTGGGCTCCTATTTGGCATACCTTGTCTTGTTCTTATCTACTTTGCACTTCGCCAGCATGGAATCTATTTCATTTTTGCATTTGCATTTTGTCCGCCACTTGCCATTCTCGCTGTGCTGTTTGGAATGACGAAACAACAAAAGGCCTTCATCCCGTCACTAGGCAAAGCAATTAAATCTTTTCAGTTTCTCCATATACAGCGTGATATGGAGATCCAACTCCCAGAAAAAGGAGTCTTGTTGACATACAAGAAATGGAGTACAGGTGGTGAAACTGGTGGTGCATGTTTCTTTTATCATGTTGAACTTCAGGGACTAAAGGGACTGGGGTTTTGCATAGCTAAAGATGAGAAAAAACGGGATGCCTTTGCAAAAAACTTAGCCGATTTTCTCAATTATGATATTCGAGACCAAGGCGAGCGCATAAAAACAAATCTTTATCAATAGGAAGGCAGTGGAGTCAGTCATTGAAACGAGACAATGGTAAAGAGTGAGGGCTCAACCAGGCAGAAGCACCGGCCTGAAACCACCAGTGTTCTCCTTCACCGTTGTGCATTCACGGAACCACACCACAAATGGTGATCGAATGAAAACATACATCGCCTTTTTCAGGGGCATCAACGTTGGAGGAAAAAACTCATTGTCGATGAAAGAGCTGGTTGCTCTTCTTGAAGACATCGGCTTGCGCAAAGTCAGAACGTATATCCAAAGCGGAAATGCCGTATTCCAGAGCTCAGAAACGCGCCCTCTGCAACTCTCCACACAGATCGCCTCTGAGGTTGCAAAACGCCGCGGATTCGAACCCTGTGTCCTTGTTCTTGATCTCGACGCACTATACAGGGCTATGGCGAATAACCCCTTCCCCGAGGCAGAGGCCGACCCCAGCGGTTTGCATCTGGGCTTTCTTGTTGCCACGCCCCAAAATCCCGACCTGAAAAAACTCGACAGCCTTCGCAAGGCGAGTGAACGCTTCAAACTGATTGGTAATGTGTTCTATCTGCATGCGCCTGAAGGGGTAGGGCGATCCAGGCTCGCGGCAGGTGTTGAGAAAGCGCTCGGCGTTGCGATGACGGATCGCAATTGGAGAACCGTGTGCAGTCTGAGAGCACTGGCTGAAGCGTAAAGACTTTTCAGCCGCTACAACTTGTTCCGATAGTGCACGTTACAATTTGAAAAGGTCACCACACACATGAACCCTTCCTCTTTCGTGTATTTTCTTGAAAATACCCCCTGCATCCTCGGTGAAGGGGCGGTCATCGAACGCCTGCGGCGCAACAGCAACCTGGAACTCGACCCCTTTCTGGTCAATTCGGCCTTTATCTATGATGACGCCAAACGCGTGGCTCTGGAGACCATCTGCCGGCAATACCTGGATATCGGCCGCGAGTTCGACCTGCCGTTGCTCATGTCCACCCCGACCTGGCGGGCGAGCCGGGAACGGATTGCAGCAGCCGGTCTGGCCGGAGTCGATGTGAACGGTGACAATGTCAGGTTTCTGGATAACTTGCGGCGAAGCTGCGGTGAATGCGGGGAGCAGGTCGTCATCTGTGGCCTGATGAGCTGCCGCGGAGATGCCTACAACCCGGCTGAGGCGCTGGCTGCCAACGAGGCGCAGGAGTTCCATGCCTGGCAGGCCGGGAAGCTGGCTGAAGCGGGGGTCGATTTCCTGCTGGCTGCCACGCTGCCGGCCCTCAGCGAGGCAACCGGACTGGCCCTGGCCCTGGCCGCCACCGGTTTGCCGTACATGATCAGTTTCGTTGTCCGCCCGGAAGGGACACTGCTGGATGGAACGCCGCTGAAGGATGCCATTGCCGCTATCGATGCCGCCGTAACGCCACCCCCCCTGGCCTATATGATCAACTGCACCCACGCCTCCTTTGCCCGGTCCGCGCTTTGGCACGCAGTCAATTCATCCCCCCTGGTCCGGCAGCGGATCATCGGCCTGCTGGCCAATACCGCCGCGCTCAGCCCGGAAGACCTCAACGACAGCAGCGATCTGGTGGAGGAGGATCCGCTGGATTTCGGCCAATCCGTTGCCGTCTTGCACAGGGAATTGGGCTTAAAGATCCTGGGCGGCTGCTGCGGGACCGACAACCGGCATATCCGCGCTCTGGCCGCTCAGCTTGCAACAAAATAATATACGTAGTCCTTGCCTCCGGTACTGATTTTGTATAGGTTGAAGAAATGAAAATGTTCGGGTTGTATTCCACAAACAGGAAATTTTCGTTGCCACTCGTCTTGCTGGCGGCAATTTTTTTTATTATCCAAGGGATACGTTTACCTGATCTTTCCAACACACAGGAACCAAGGCTCTCAACCTCGCAAAAGGCTGCTCATTCAACCGGTGCTGTAGTTAAAAACCTGCTGCAATCAATCCATTTCAAGGTTGCCAAGGCTGCACAGTTTTTTGATTTCTCTAGCAACGAACATCAGTTCAAAGATCCGGCCGCTCACATTTCACGTCCCCCGTACGAGTCCCATTCATTTATCTCAGTCTCTGTAGTAGTCAGTTCCGCCAGAGCTCCACCCGCATAACATACTTAACCCCATTAAATTAGTGTGTTGAGGAGCAACGAATATCTTTGTTGTTCTGGTACATCAAGTTACAATTGCAAGATATTCGAGTCGCTCTTGCCTGATAATGGCATATCGAACGAGTGTTGCGTGTAACTGCGTTGAGGAAGTTTGATGAGGATCTGGCATGTCATTCCTATCCCCCCACAAGCTCTGGAGACAGGACGTTGCCCTGGATGTCGGCACGGCACATACACGTGTGGCAATCGGCATGCACAGACTGATCGAGCACCCCTCGGAAACGATCGTCAAGCGTGCGCTCCGCGGAGGTGTGGTCGTTGACGGTGATGCGGCTGTTGCATTCCTGAAGCCCTTACTGTCTCAAGTGCGGCTGTTCGGCGTTGTCGGACCTCGTGTCCTGGCCTGCGCACCCAGCGACGTGAAGAGCAGCGAGCGTGAATTGCTGATCGAGTCCATTGTCAAGGCCGGGGCTTCATCGGTGGTCGTCATTCCCGAGCCGCTTGCTGCAGCTGTCGGTGCCGGGGTCGACGTCTCATCCCCCTACGCCCAGATGGTGATTGACATCGGTGAAGGGGTGTCCGATTGCGCGATCATTCAATCCAGCAAGATCCTGGAGACCTGTGCCGTCAGAGTCGGCTGCGCCAGGATGCGCCGGGAGATTGTGCTGTCAGCAGAGCGAAACGGCACTGCAGGCATCAGCGATAGCGAGGCCGAAGTGATCCTTCGCTCCCATGGCGTTGCCGTATCCGCTTCCAACAGCCTCAGCGCGAGTGCGCATCCGGTCGCCGCAGTGGAGCCGGTTATGGAAGAGGTACTGGCGACTATCGATTCTTTTTTACGGGATTTAACCCACAGCCTGGGGTGCGAGATCATCGACAGCGGCATCTGTTTGAGCGGCGGCGGGGCACTGATCCCCGGCATCCGTGAGCGGCTGGAGGAACGCACCGGCATCTGTGTCAGAATTGTCGGCAACCCGCTTTACGCCGTCATTGAAGGAGCCCGTGTCATTCTGCCAGTTGTCACCGCTCTGAACCAGTGGCACTAGCCTGATTAACCAATAGGAGAGATTGGAAGCATATGCACGAACTTGATCTTATTATGACATTGACAGGTGGGTTAACGGCGGCGCTGATCTTCGGGTATCTGACGCACCGTCTGGGCCTGTCTCCGATTGTCGGTTATCTTTTGGCAGGCATTGCGGTCGGAGGTCATACACCCGGTTTTGTTGCCGATAACGCTACGGCAGAGCAGTTTGCCGAAATCGGCGTTATCCTGCTCATGTTCGGTGTCGGTCTGCAGTTTCATGCCAAGGAACTTCTGGCTGTGCGGCGTGTGGCCATACCGGGGGCCGTCTGTCAGAGTGCCGTAGCCACACTGCTGAGTTGCATTGTCGCACGATGGCTGGGGTGGAGTTGGTCTGCGGGGATCGTCTTCGGATTTGCCGTGTCGGTGGCAAGCACGGTCGTGCTTCTGCGGGTGCTGGTGGACAACAACGAACTCCATACCCCCACCGGCCACATAGCCGTGGGCTGGCTTGTGGTCGAAGACCTGTTCACGGTCTTCCTGCTGGTGATCCTTCCCGTATTGTTCGGTGCCGGGACAGCCGGATCAGCAAGCCTTCCCTTGGCCATCGGCCTCTCCCTGGTAAAGATCGCCATCCTCGTCGCACTGACTTTTTTTGTTGGCGGACGCCTTATCCCCTGGCTGCTGGAACACGTTGCTGCCACCCGCTCACGGGAACTCTTCACCCTCACGGTCCTGGTTCTCGCCCTGGGGATTGCTGTCGGTTCCGCCAAGGTGTTCGGGGTCTCCATGGCGCTGGGTGCATTTCTGGCCGGCATGGTGGTGAAGCAATCGGATTTCAGTTTCCGGGCCGCTTCAGAAGCGCTGCCCATGCGGGACGCCTTCGCGGTCCTCTTCTTCGTCTCGGTGGGGATGCTTTTCGACCCGGCCCACCTGATGAAGTCGCCGGGCCTGGTGCTGATCACCCTCGTCATAATCCTGTTGGGGAAACCGCTGGCGGCGCTGATAATCGTCCTGGTTCTCGGATATGCGCCTCGAGTTGCACTTTCCGTTGCCGTGGCCCTGGCCCAGATCGGGGAATTTTCGTTCATCCTGGCCACAGTCGGCAGGAGCCTGGGAGTCCTGGGTGAGAGCCAGGCCAATACGCTCATTGCCGCGTCGATAATCTCAATCAGCCTCAATCCGCTCCTTTACCTGCTCATCGACCCCCTGGAAAAGCGGGTCAAGCACACCCGTCTGTGGCAGATGCTTGAAAACCGTTCGAAACCACGCCATCTCCAGGGAACAGAAATTACCCTCAGCGACATGCCGGTTTCCCGGGACCGGGCGATCGTGGTGGGGTATGGACCGACGGGCTCGACGCTGGCGCGCCTGCTTGTCGAAAACGAGATCGACCCGGTTGTGGTGGAGATGAACCTTCAGACCATCCGTCACCTCCAAGCAGAGGGTATCGCAGCCATCTACGGGGATGCCTCGCTTCAGGAAACATTGAAGACAGCCGGAGTAGAGAGTGCTGTTGCCCTTATACTTACCTCTGCGGGCATGCAGGGAGCTGAGGAGCTTATCCGGGTTTCACGGGGCCTCAATCCAAGGCTTCGCATTATTGCCCGTACGGCGTATCTCCGGGATATCCCTGCACTGCGTCGGGCTGGAGCAGATGCAGTCTTTTCGGGCGAGGGGGAGATTGCGCTCAACATGACCGAACATATGTTGCGCAAACTTGGGGCCACCGATGAGCAGATTGACCGTGAGCGGGAGCGGGTCCGTGCCGAGCTGTCGGGCGATCCCGTGGCCGTGAAAGTTTCCACCGAGTAACCGGCACGGTATTTTGTTTAACTGTACGAAACGAGGGTACACGGACTCACGTCGAGTTCCGAAATGCAGTATCAAGACTGGATATACCGGTACCTGGCATTGCGGTATAATAACGGCATAACCGGCTCTCACTGAGAATCCTTACGAAACGGTTCTCGCTACCCGAAATATAGCGGCACCATGATGCTTGAAGAATCTGCTTCGAGATTGAAGGTGTCGTACCACACTGTTCCACCTGAGGAGAAACATATGCAAGAAACAACGACAGGCAACAAAACCATCGGTGAGATTGTCGCTGCCGATTTCCGTACAGCCAGGGTCTTTGAAAACAACGGTATCGATTTTTGCTGCGGCGGCAAGATAACTCTCCAGGCAGTTTGCGAGGAAAAAGGACTCGACCTGGCAAGGATATCGAGCGAACTGGAGGCGGTTCAGGATGAACCGGCCGAACGGAGTCAGAATTATTCATCCTGGGCACTGCCGTTTCTGGCCGACTATATCGTCAATACCCATCACCAGTATCTCAAGGAAAATGACGAGCAAATTGCCGCTTATAGCCGCAAGATTGCCGATGTTCATGGCGCCCACCATCCAGAAGTAATCCGGATCGCTGCCATCTTTGACAAGATTGCGTCCGATATGGCGGACCACCTGAAGGAAGAGGAGGAGGTCTTTTTCCCGGCAATCAAACGGGTCGACGCGGCCAGAATATCTGGTAATACCCCCGATGAGAAGGATCGGGAAACAATCCGGGTGTCTCTGGTCAGGCTTCATCGTGAACATGAAGAGATCGGCGACGCAGTCCACGCGATTCGTCACCTTTCAAAGGATTACGCCATACCGGGTCGTGTCTGCACGACCTTCATGCTTACCTATCGGAAGCTCAAGGAGTTCGAGGATGACCTCCACAAACATGTTCACCTGGAGAACAACATCCTCTTCCCGAAGGCGGCAGAACTGTGACAGGTTGAAGTGTTTGCACAGGCACAACATATCAAGGGAAGAAAAAACGAACAAAGCGATCAATAATCAGGACAGGTACGTCCGTCTGGCACCAGCCCCGCCTGACATGAATCCTCCGAATTACCTCTTGGCTGCCATCCCACCCCGCGCTGAATACATGCTGCATATTGACCTGCATCAAAGATATTGCATCCAGGACATGGGATACGTTGAACATGGATGTGGGACGTTGGACTGTATCGGCAATGGAATGATGCTGTTGGCTCTCTCCGAAAGATTGGAGTAATATTTTGTCGATACTAGGAAGAATATCCGGATTTCCGAGGCGCTGCAAGGCTCCCGTATGGGGGCCGCGTCCAATAATGTCTCTACGTTATGCTGTCTGGAGCTTTCTCAGTGCCACGCTTGGAATACTGGCAATTTGCGAGGTAACTACGCTCGTCGGCTACCCTTTGTTGATCGGATCGTTTGGGGCTTCGGCGGTCTTGCTCTTTGGTGCAACTGAATCGCCGCTGGCCCAGCCGCGCAACCTTGTAGGGGGGCACCTTGTTTCCGCCACCGTGGCAGTTGTTATCGTAGCAACCTGCGGGTCGTCACCATTTACTATGGCACTTGGTGTCGGGTTGGCAATTTTTGTGATGAACGTGACCCACACAACCCATCCCCCTGGAGGGGCAACAGCCTTGATCGGTATTCAGGGCGCAGTTGGTCCGGAATACATCTTGCTGCCGGTTTTGGCTGGGGCCCTGATACTTCTGGTAACTGCAATCTTTACGAATAATGTTGTATATCACCGTTCTTATCCAAAACATTGGCTGTAATCCGTAAGGTATGGATGCCGGGAACGAAGAAAGGCGGGGTTGCCCCCGCCTTTCTTTTTTAATCAAGACCTTACGATCTATTTCTTCACGTTGTAGAACACATCATGTCCCTTGAAGACCGCCGTACTGTCCAGCTCATCCTCAATACGCAGCAGCTGGTTGTATTTGGCGACGCGGTCGGTGCGGCATAGTGAGCCGGTCTTGATCTGTCCGGCATTGACCGCCACGGCCAGGTCGGCCAGGGTGGTGTCCTCGGTCTCGCCCGAACGGTGCGAGATGACCGTGGTGTAGCCGGCCCGTTTGGCCATTTCAATGGCCTCCAGGGTCTCGGTCAGGGTGCCGATCTGGTTGAGCTTGATCAGGATCGAGTTGGCGATGCCTTTCTGGATGCCTTCCTTGAGGATCTTGGGGTTGGTGACGAACAGGTCGTCGCCCACGATCTGGATGCGCTTGCCGAGGCGCTCGGTCAGCAGTTTCCAGCCGTCCCAGTCGTTTTCGGCCATGCCGTCCTCGATGGAGATGATCGGGTACTTGTTGACCAGGTTTTCGTAGAAATCCACCAGTTCGACCGGGGTCTTTATTTTCTGGGTTTCGTTTTCCAGGGTGTATTTGCCATCCTTGAACAGTTCGGACGAGGCCACATCCAGCGCCAGCAACACATCCGTACCCGGCTTGTAACCGGCCTTGACGATGGCCTCCATGATGACTTCCAGGGCCTCTTCGTTGGATTTCAGATTGGGGGCAAAGCCGCCCTCATCGCCGACGGCGGTGTTGTAGCCCTTGCCCTTGAGTACGCCTTTGAGGGCGTGGAAGATCTCGGCGCCCATACGCAGCGCTTCCTTGAAGTTCGCGGCGCCGGCCGGCATGATCATGAATTCCTGGATATCGACGTTGTTGTCGGCATGGGCGCCGCCGTTGATGATATTCATCATCGGCAGGGGCAGTTCGCGGGCGTTGGCACCGCCGATGTATTTATAGAGCGGCAGGCCGGCTTCTTCGGCTGCAGCCTTGGCCACTGCCAGAGAAATCCCCAGGATGGCGTTGGCGCCGTATTTGCTTTTGTATTCGGTGCCGTCCAGCTCAATCATCTTCTGGTCGATTCCGACCTGGTCATCGGCATCCATACCGATGATTTCATCGGCCAATTCGTTGTTCACGTTGTCGACAGCCTTGAGTACGCCCTTGCCGAGATAGCGGGATTTGTCGCCATCACGCAACTCCAATGCTTCACGCTCACCGGTGGAAGCGCCGGACGGAACCGCTGCACGGCCGAAAGCGCCGGACTCTAGATATACCTCTACCTCCAGGGTAGGATTACCGCGGGAATCAAGGATCTCTCTGGCATAGACATCGACAATTTCACTCATTTACTGCCCCCTTACTTGGAATGGATATGGTTGGAGAATGATCATCTCCGCACGTTCCCAGAGTGTATACCACATAAAATCCCAAAAATACAGACGGAGCGGAAAAAAATGCGATCTGTTGCAGGGCTTCACATTGCAGCTCAATAATGGTATGAAGGATGCAAACAACATGCAGTACGGAGACTCCCCATGTCATCTGAATCACTTGACAGGCTGACCATACAGCGGACACAGCAGGCCTCGGCCAAGAAGGGCAAGGGTCGTCTGCGCAGCATCCTGATAGCCGCAACTGTTCTCTGTGTGGTTGCCGGTTTCTTTATGATTCGCTCGCGGGCCATTACGGTCGAAACAACCATTGTCAGCCAGGTCTATCCAACCCAGTCGTTTACCCTGTTGAACGCCAGCGGCTATGTTGTGGCCCAGCGCAAGTCAGCGGTTGCCTCCAAGACCACCGGCCGACTGGAGTGGATCGGGGTCGAGGAGGGGAGCCTGGTGAAGTCGGGACAGGTGATTGCCCGCCTGGAGAACCAGGATCTCAAAGCAATAGTGCAACAAGGGGAGGCCGGTCTGCAGACCTCCAGGGCCTCGCTGGAACAGGTCCGGGCCGAACTGGCCGATGCCGAGCAATCATACAAACGACAGCGGGAACTGTTAAAGCAGGGTATCGTTTCAAAGGCCGAATTTGATGCCGCCGAAGCCCGCTTCAAACGATCTGCGGCAGCAGTCAAGGCCGCAGAGGCGGGTGTGCAGGGATCCGGTGCGTCACTGCGGGGTGCCGGTGTGAACCTGGAGTACAGCTTGATCCGTGCGCCGTTTGATGCGGTTGTACTGACAAAAAATGCGGATGTCGGTGATATCATCACCCCGCTGGGCGCGGCCGCCAATGCCAAGGCTGCGGTTGTGACGATCGCCGACCTGACGTCGCTGCAGGTTGAGGCCGATGTCTCCGAGTCCAATCTGTCACAGGTGAAAAAAGGGCAACCCTGCGAGATTATGCTGGATGCGATTCCGGGGTCACGTTTCCGCGGCAGCGTTCACATGGTCGTCCCTACCGCGGATCGCGCCAAGGCCTCGGTGATGGTGAAAATACGTTTTATCGATACCGATAACCGCATTCTGCCCGAGATGAGCGCCAAGGTCGCATTCCTGGAGCGTGAGATCGGCAAGGGCGACCAGCAGCCGCGCATCGCCGTTAATCCGGCGGTGATAGTGAAGTCCGGCGGCGCTGAAGGGGTCTACCTGGTGAAGGGTGACCACGTAGTGTTTGTTCCGGTTGCCAGGGGGGCGCGCCTGGGTGATCTGGTCGAGGTCAGCGGTGTCAAATCAGGTGACAAACTGGTCCTGAAGCCGCTTGATAAGCTGAAGAATGGCTCTAAAATCTCTTTGCCTGATAATAAGTAAGGTCGTTTATGGGAATCAGCCAGGAACAGAAAAATATTGTAGTTTTGCAGGGGGTCGCCAAATCGTATCAACGCGGCGGCCAGATCGTGCGGGTGCTTGAGGATATCTCCCTGGAGATCGAAAAAGGCGAGTTCCTGGCGCTGATGGGGCCGTCCGGGTCAGGCAAGAGTACGCTGCTCAACCTGATAGCCGGAATCGACTCGGTGGACGCCGGCTCCATTGTGATCGATGGAGTGGATATCGTTGGTCTGGATGAGTCCGAATTGGCAGGCTGGCGGGCCACTCACGTCGGTTTTATCTTTCAGTTCTATAACCTGATCCCGGTGTTGACCGCGTTTGAGAATGTCGAGCTGCCGCTGCTCCTGACAAACCTGCCCCGTCGGGAGCGGCGTGAGCATGTCCAGGCGGCCTTGTCCGTTGTCAACCTGGAAGACCGTATCGACCATTATCCTTCCCAACTGTCGGGAGGCCAGCAGCAGCGGGTTGCCATTGCCCGGGCCATTGTGTCCGACCCCGCCATTCTGGTGGCCGACGAACCTACCGGGGACCTTGACCGGGTCTCGGCCGGTGAAATCCTCAATCTGATGGGGCGGCTGAACAGAGAGTTCAACAAAACCATCATCATGGTTACCCATGATCCCCGTGCCGCCGAAAAGGCCCATATCATCCGGCATCTGGAAAAAGGTATGATGGTCAATGCCGTTCCTTAAGATCCTCTCCCGAAATGCGTTTCGCCACCGGCTGCGAACCCTGTTGACGTTTCTGGGGATCACCATCGCAATTCTGGCGTTTGGACTGCTGAGTACCGTCATCAGCGCCTGGTACGCCGGTGTGAATGCCTCTTCTGCTACGCGATTGGTTTCACGCAATGCCATCTCGCTCGTGTTTTCCCTGCCTGTTTCGTATCTGGAGCGCATCAGGCATGTTGACGGGATCAAGGGTGTTTCCTACGCCAACTGGTTTGGCGGTATCTATATCTCTGAAAAAAACTTTTTCCCCAACTTTGCCATCGAGCCGAACAGCTATCTGGATCTGTATCCGGAGTTCGTTCTGCCGGCCGATCAAAGAAAGCTATTTGTATCCGACCGCAAGGGGTGTGTTGTCGGCCGTAAACTGGCCGAACGTTTCGGCTGGAAGGTCGGTGATACCATCACGCTCAAGGGCACGATCTTTCCCGGAAACTGGGAATTTACCCTGCGCGGCATTTACAGCGGCGCCGAAAAATCAACCGATGAGAGTCAATTCTTCTTCCATTGGGACTATCTGAATGAAACGCTGCGTAAAACCGTTCCACGTCGGGCCGACCAGATCGGAGTCGTGATCATCGGCCTGAAATCACCTCAAACCGCCGCAGAAACGTCGCTGGCAGTGGATGCCCTCTTCAGGAATTCGCTGGCTGAAACCCTGACTGAGACGGAAAAGGCCTTCCAACTCAGTTTTGTCTCCATGACGGAAGCGATCGTGATTGCCATCCGGATTGTGTCCTATGTGGTGATCATCATTATTCTGGCGGTTGTGGCAAATACCATGGCGATGACAGCTCGTGAGAGGATCGGCGAGTATGCCATTTTCAAGGCCATGGGTTTTCGCAGTCACCACATTGCCGGGATGATCTTTGGGGAGTCCCTTTTTATCACCATGACCGGTTGTACCGTGGGGATATTGCTGACCTTTCCAGTGGCGCACATGTTCGGGAACATGATGGGCACGTTTTTTCCGGTGTTCAATGTGGAGCGTTCAACCATTTATCTGGATATACTCTTTTCACTTCTGGTCGGCATCATAGCGGCGATTTTTCCCACCTGGCGGGCAACCACTATAAAAATTGCCGATGGATTGAGGAGGATAGGGTAATGTGTTTCGTGGCAAAGGGAGGGAGCAGATCATGAAAACCAGGATCCTGGTTGTTGACGATGAACGCAGTATGCGCGAGATGCTGTGTATCCTGCTGGAACGGGAGGGATACGAGGCCGTGGAGGCAAAAAACGGCGAGGATGCCCTGCAGCTTTTTGAAACATCGCTTTTCGACCTGGTAATATCAGATATCCAGATGCCCGGCATGAACGGGATCGATTTGCTGGCCCGGATCAAGAAGCTGGCGCCCGAGGTGCCGGTACTGATGATTACCGCCTTTGCGACTGCCGAGCAGGCTGTTGATGCCATCAAGCTGGGGGCCTTCCACTATTTTACCAAACCGTTTAATAACGATGAAATCAGGGCGCTGATCCGCAATGCCCTGGAAAAGCGCGATCTGAAACAGGAAAATACGCTGCTGAAAAAGGATGCGCACGCCAGGGACGGTTTCTGCGGCATCATCGGCAAGAGCGTTCGCATGCGTGAACTCTTCACCATGATTCAGAAGGTGGCCGGCAGCCTCAGCAGTGTTCTGATACTGGGCGAAAGCGGCACCGGCAAGGAGCTGGCCGCCCGTGCCATTCATTCGAGCAGCGCCCGCCGCAACAAACCGTTTGTGGCGGTCAACTGCGGGGCCATCCCCGAGACCTTGATTGAAAGCGAGCTGTTTGGCCATAAGAAAGGGGCCTTTACAGGGGCTGTTGCCGACCGGCCCGGCCTGTTCGAGCAGGCCGATGGCGGTACCCTCTTTCTGGACGAGATCGGTGAACTGCCGCTGCTGCTGCAGACCAAGCTCCTGCGGGTGCTGCAGGAGCGTGAGTTCAGAAGGGTGGGGGACTCGGTTATCAGAAAAACCGATGTACGCGTACTGACCGCATCCAACCGGGAATTGCAGGAACAGGTTGCCGGTGGCGGTTTCCGCGAGGACCTTTATTATCGCATCAACGTGGTTCAGATTACCATGCCGCCTCTGCGTGACAGGATCGAGGATATCCCCCTGCTGGTGGATTACTTTTTTCAGAAGTACTGCGACCGTGGGCATACCGGTGAAACGATTACCCCGGGAGCCCTCAAGCTGCTGATGAACTACCCCTTTCCCGGTAATATCCGTGAACTTGAAAATACTGTCGAGCGCAGCCTGATCCTTGACCGGCAGATTATTTCCGAAAGTAGCCTTCCGGAGCAGGTGCGGGCAGCGCGCACCGCCTGCCTTGGCAGCGAGGTGATCATCCCCGACGGCGGTATGGCACTGGAACCCCTGCTGGAGGAACTGGAGAAAAAATATCTGCTGAAGGCGCTGGACAGGACCGGTGGCGCCAAAAAGAAGGCTGCCGACCTGCTGGGCATGTCGTTCCGCTCGTTCCGCTACCGCCTGGCCAAATTCGGTCTTGATTCCGGGGATGAGTAAGCAGCACTAAATAACCCCGCTTGTCCTCCCCTTACATAAAGTGACGCGGAACGGTGCATTGCTGGTGGAGGTGGCCCACATCTAAAGAACAAGAGGGGCAGGTGGGAGTTACGAACTGTTACGTTGCTTGTGGTTGCAGAGGTTTTTGTGTACTATTTAGCACCAGCATGCAGCATCAATTTTTATATACGGGAGTAGCATTATGTATAAACTGACCATCCGCACAAGCTTTGCCGCAGCTCACAATCTCATGAACTATCAGGGGGATTGCGAGAATCTCCACGGCCACAACTGGAAGGTTGACCTGACCGTGACCGCCAAGGAACTGGACAAGGCCGGCCTGGGCATCGATTTCAAGGTGCTGAAACGCGAAGCAGGCGTGGTAATTCAGGAACTGGACCATAAATACCTGAATGACAACCCGGCCTTCAATACGATTTCGCCTTCATCCGAGCACATTGCCCGCTATCTGTACGAGAGGATCGGTGAGCGGCTCAACAATGAGGTCATCAAGGTTGAATCGGTTGCCGTATGGGAATCCGACAACGCCTCTGCCTGTTATTATGAGTAGCCCGGTCTACATCAGCGAGATATTTTCTTCAATCCAGGGAGAAGGGCTTCTTGCCGGCAGGCGACAACTGTTTATCCGCTTGGCGGAGTGCAATCTGGACTGCAGCTACTGCGATACAAACCATGCCAGAACGGATTCCTGCCGCATTGAGACCGCCCCAGGATCAGCCGTCTTTACCAGCGTGCCGCAGCCTCTTGCGCTTCAGCAGGCCATCGACATCGTATCTGAGTGGTGCCAACGCCTGCCAGGGGCACATCATTCGATCAGCGTCACCGGCGGAGAGCCCCTGTTGTATGCAGACAGCCTGGTCGAATGGTTTTCCCGCCTGCGACCGCTGCTGCCGATCCATCTTGAAACCAACGGCACCATGCACATCGCCCTGGAACAGGTCATACAGCATCTGGATTATGTGAGCATGGATATGAAACTCCCCTCCACATCGGGATGTACGGAACACCTGTGGGAGCTGCACCGGGATTTCCTGCGTGTCGCTGCCGGTCACAGGGCTTCGGTCAAGATCGTTGTCAGCGATGAATCCGGCCTCGACGAGATTCAGCAGGCCTGCGACATCATTACAGACGTGGATCCTGCAACGCCGCTGTTCCTGCAGCCGTTGTCAGGCTCTGACGGAAGGATCGGCATCACTGTAGCGCATCTGCTGCGGCTCCAGGAGGCGGCTTCTACGCGGCTGCCGGATGTCAGGGTCATTCCCCAGATGCACCTGATGCTGGGGGCGCTGTGATCATCGAAGAAATGACCATGACAGAGTTCGAGGCCGGTCTTGCCCGCACCCGCACCGTGCTGATACCCTTCGGTTCCGTGGAGGAGCATGGTTCCCATCTGCCGCTCTCCACCGATACCCTGGAGGCCTACGCGGTCTGCAAAAAGGCTGCGCTGCAGGCCCCCCTGTTTGTCGCGCCACCTGTCCATTATGGTAATTGCCGTTCCACGGCCTGTCACCCCGGTACGGTGTCCATCTCGACCGGCACGTTGAAGGCCCTGTTTATGGATGTCGTGACCTCGCTGCGGGGGCACGGGCTGCGTAATTTTGTTGCTCTGACCGGCCATGCCGGCGGCGCGCACCGGATGGCGCTGCAGGATGCCGGCGAAGAACTGATTGCCCGCTTTGACGATATCTCTGTTGCAGTGGTTACCGAATTTGACCTGGCCAAGGAGCAGGGCCGGGGGCTGATAGAAACTGCCGGTGATGCCCATGCAGGAGAAATCGAGACTTCGCGCATCCTTCATTCCCATCCCCACCTGGTCAAGGGAACGGCACCCTGCGAATTCCCGGCGTTTCCGCCCGGTATCCTGGTGCGCGACAAGCGGCGCTATTGGCCCGGTGGTGTCTGGGGTGATCCTGGCAAGGCGACTGCTGACAAGGGTGCCCGACTGGAAAAAATGGTGGTTGATGCGTTGCTGAACCTGGTTCAGGATCTTGAAAGGATGCACGTTTGAGCGTTGATAAACTGATCAAGGTCTGTACCCTCGGGGGCGGAGTTACGGCTACTGTCACGGATTGCACCCGTCATTATTTCGGCGGTTATTACCACGTCCGGATACAGGTTTGTGCCGATGTCCCGGTGAACGCCGATTCGTTTGCAGCTGCAGCAGTGTACGAGGATGCTGTTACGCGACTGGGGCAGATCGTGACCTTCAAACGGACACTGGAAAAGATGGCGGTGCCCGATGGGGAGCTTGAGACCGTACGACAGCAGCTGGTGGCTGCCTTTGATGCCAACGTCCTGCCGTACCTGCAGCGGGCAGATTTTGCCGCCAATTTTGTGCGCAGTGAATACCTCAAAAAACTGAAGTCCGTACCGATCTCCCCCGGGTACCGCTCGTGATGGACATGCGAGCAACCATAGACAAACTCGCCTTCGGCGGTAATGGTGTCTGCCGCATCAATGGCAAGGTCTGCTTTGTGCCATTCAGCTGCCCCGGCGACGAGGTACGCCTTGCGGTCACCTCCGAAAAGCGTTCCTATCTCCTGGCCCGGATTGTCGATCTGATCACACCTTCACCGCTCCGGACCATGCCTCCCTGTCCGCTGTTCGGAACCTGCGGCGGCTGTTCGTGGCAGCATATCGCGTATGAGCAGCAGCTTGCGGCAAAACAGCAGATCCTGGCGGAAACCATGTGGCGCGGGGCCCGGGTAGGAGCGGAATACGTCACTCCCACGCAGCCATCCCGGATGCAGTACGGATACCGCAGCCGGGTGCAGTTCAAGCTGCATGGGTCCGGGAGCGGCCTGAAGCTCGGTTTTTACCGCAGCGCTTCCCACACGGTTGATGATGTCGGCCAGGGATGTCCGGTCGCCATGCCGGTCATCAATGAAGCGTTGACTTGTCTCCGCCCGGTTCTGGCAGCATTTCCCGATACGCGCTCAATACCGAAGATCAGTATCGACTGTGCAGAGCAGGGGGTGATTGCGGTGGTCACCTACAGCGGCCGGGACACTGCTGCTGTGACGGCCTTTTTCAATAATCATCGTGAAGAGCTGCTGCCTCTGACCGGGATGTTCCTGAAACTTGAACGCAGGGACTCCCTGCTGAAGATCTATGGCGATGATGTGCTGACCTACTCCCTGCCGGATCTGGCGACAGGTGCAAGGACCTGCCGTCTCTCCTATCAGTCGGGCGGGTTTGCCCAGATCAATCGTGAACAGAATAACACCATGCTCGAAATTGTCAGGCGCCTGGCCGATTTTCGCGGCACGGAACAGGTCCTTGACCTGTACTGCGGCAATGGCAACTTCTCGCTGCCCATTGCCGGACTTGTTGCACAGGTTACCGGCATCGAGGAATTCGCCGGGTCAATCTCTGCAGCACAGGACAATTGTCGAATAAACTGTATATCCAATGCCGCCTTCATCTGCGCCGATGCCGCCAGCGGCACCAGGCTGCTGGCGGAGAGCGGCCGTCGTTTCGACACGGTCATTCTTGATCCCCCCCGCAGCGGTGCCGCTGAGGCAATTCCGGAAATATGTCGACTGAAGCCTGCTGCGATTATCTATATTTCCTGCGACCCCAGTACATTGGCCCGGGACTGCGGCATGCTGGCCGATAGCGGTTATGTCGTCAAGGAGTGCGTACCGGTTGACATGTTCCCCCAGACCTACCATATCGAGAGCGTTACCCTGCTCAATAAACTTTAGACGAGGAATTGTATGAATTTTCTGAAAAAATTATTTGTTCGCTGCCCTGAGGATTACGTGACGAAAGGTGATGCTCTTTTGGCTGCGGACAGTTTTTATGAGGCGCGGCTCGCCTATGAGTCAGGACGGGACTGCTGTCAGGGAAAGACCGGCTACGATGATCTCCTCACGACCATCGGTGCAAAGATCGATGAAGCGAATCGTTCACTGGCGCTGCTGAATATTGACGAGGCCGGACATGCCATTAAACTTGGAGCGGTTGACAAGGCCGTGGAACACCTGGAGCTGGCAAAAACGCTGACACATGATACAAACATACGGGAAAAGGCGGAACTTCTGCTGCTCAGCGTAGTTAAAAAAACTAATGATCCAGAGATATTAGCTTCACCTTCTTCCTGTTCATCCTGTTCTCACATTTCTGGGGATACCCACGGAGTTGCGGATAATACCGATCCGGACCTTGACCCGCTGATACACTATGAACTGCTCATTCAGCAGCTTCCGGCAGAGATGTATGAACGTTATTCACATTTGGGAGAAGAATTTGCATACATGTACATCGCTGCCAGCCATGACCGGCATGAAGAGGCTCTCGAGCTGCTTGAAGCATGGTTTAACGGTTCCCAGCGTGACATTTACTGTTATGAAAAGGGCAAGATACTGCATCGGCTCGGTAATATCAGTGAATCCGAAGCATGTATGCTTGAATCCATCAGGGAGAATGAACATAACCCCCTCCCACAGCTCGGGTTGGCCCTGGTATATCTTGACGAACATCGTCTGGAGGATGCGGCCAGGCAGATTGACAGCATGATCGCAGCTGATATCTTTACCGGTCAGGCACTGATGATGCGGGGCGAGGTGTTCGAACTCTCCGGGGATATTGAGGGCGCCATCAGGCTGTATGGCGGTTTGCTTGAGACCCCGTTGGCCCGCTCGGCAGCGGAAAAACTGCATGAAATATTGATCGCATGCAACCGGCAGCCGGAAGCAGCACACATTTTCAAACGGTATCTGGGGAAATGTCAGCACTGAGTTACAGTCTGTTTTGCCTATTTCAGGAGGAATCGTAATGAACAAATCCGAACTGATCGAGCAGTTGTCAATTTCCAAGGAAATTTCCATCAAACGTGCCGAAGAGATCGTAAACCTCGTTTTTTCCTCAATGACTGAGGCCTTGACAGCGGGTGACCGGATAGAAATCCGCGGCCTTGGCAGTTTTGTGGTCAAGGACTATGGCACCTATACCGGCAGAAACCCCAAAACCGGTGAACCGATAACGGTCGAACCGAAGAAACTGCCATTCTTCAAGGTTGGTAAAGAACTGAAGGAAAGAATTCTCGGGTAAGCCTGATTGTCAGCCCTGTATGTTCCCGCCCCTTACAGACATCTGCCCCTGGTAAACAGGAACAGATCGTTAATGACGTTGTTTTCTGCTGTAATAAAGCATAAAGTAGCTTTTTTCTTATGTAACTAATTGCCGGAGCTGCAAATGCCTCTCAGTTTGATCGAAGGCGCCCTTGGTGGTATCGGCCTGTTCCTGCTTGGTATGCGTCTGATGTCAGACGGTATCCGCACGGTTGCCGATGTCCGTATCCGGCGCATTTTTTCCATATTTACCTCAAACCGCCTTTATTCGCTTCTGTTTGGCATGGCTATGTCCATGACCGTTAATTCAGGCAGCGCTGCGGTTGTATTCACCATCGGATTGGTAAACGGCGGCGTCCTGAACACCTTTCAGGCGATGAGTGTCCTGGGTGGTGTGCTGATTGGGGCATCCCTGAGTCTTCATTTTCATATCATCCCGTACAGTCTGATCGCAACCCCCCTGATATTCTCCGGTGTCCTGCTCAAGTTTTTTGCCCGTCAACGTCGCTATGCCAATGCCGGAGATCTGCTGCTGGGGATAGGTCTGCTGTTCCTTGGGCTGACTCTGCTGGAAGGGAGCTACCGGCCAATAAACCACCATCCGCTGTACGAGGTGTTTAACGGGATATCCTACCGCATTGAACCCATGGCAGCACTGTTCGGCGCACTGGTCTCATTCCTGGTTCAATCGGCCCCTTCATTTATATCCATCATTGCCTCGCTCATGCAGAATCACCAGGTCAGTGAAACCGTATCGGGATCAATGGTGGCCGGCGGTCTGGTCGGTGTTGCTTCTATGGGGTATCTGGCATCGGTGGGCGGCACCTATATTTCGCGACGAATTGCATTGATATTCCTGCTGATTACGACCTGTGTGACCCTCCTTTTCGTTATCATCTCTCCGCTGCTTGCAGATACGATTCTGCCCGGATTGGCATCAGCCGGCAACAGCCATGGCACTGGCCTTATTTACCAGCTTTCCTGGGTATATACTTCTGCCAGTCTGTGTGCCGCCTTATGCGCTGTTGCATTGAGCGGGCCGGTCTCCCGCATGCTGGCTTCATCCGAGGGAGCGAACGGCAGCGGAGCTGATTCTGCCCAGTCCTGCGCAGGATATCTGGATGTGCGGATTATCAATACCCCCACCATTGCGATTGAGCAGGCCCGCAAAGAGATTGTTCGAATGATGTCGGTAACGTCATTCATGTATGCCGATGTCCGGGAAATTGTCTTTGAGTTTGATGCACGCCGGGCAGAAACCATCCGCCAGCATGAAAAAGTCCTGGATTCCCTGAATCACGAGATCACCGCCTTTCTCGCGCTGCTTTCCCGCTCCACGAAGAATCCTGAAATCAATTATGAAATTCCCGTACTCCTGCAAACGGTCGCCGCCCTTGAACATATCGGTGATCGCTGTGAAAG
This sequence comes from Geobacter psychrophilus, assembly GCF_056821595.1. Taxonomy (NCBI): domain Bacteria; kingdom Pseudomonadati; phylum Thermodesulfobacteriota; class Desulfuromonadia; order Geobacterales; family Geobacteraceae; genus Geobacter; species Geobacter psychrophilus. The sequence goes on along the minus strand of NZ_JBXDTU010000004.1, from coordinate 4,283,689 downwards.
TGTGCTGAATATCATCGTTACCCGCAAGAATGCCGGTGTCATTTTTTCAGATGCCGCGATGGATGACCTGAAAACCATGCTCGCCGCTGTCGGCGACGTGATGAATGCCACGGAAGATGCCGTCAGAAGCGGCCTGCCGATTGGAGAAGACGCCCTTCATCAGGTCAAGCGCACCACCCGTAGCTGTTTTGATCGTGTCAAACAGGATCATTTTGACAGAATCAGCTCCGGAGCCTGTGCACCTCAGGCAATGATGCTCTTCAACGACATGGCATCGGCATGCAACAGCATTGCCGAGTTATGCTGGAATGTACTGGGGATGCAGGTGAGGAGATCGAATGAGTAGCAGTCTGGTTGCGGCAATTGACTTCGGTACCAATACAGCCCGTCTGCTTGTGGCTGAAAAACATGCCGATGGAAGCTTCAAGCATGTCCGCCTTGAGCGTGAGATTGTCCGTATGGGGGGCGGCTTCAGCCGTGAACATGGTTTGTCTGCAGAGGCCATGCAGCGCGGTTCCGGGTGCCTGGTCCGTTTTTCCGAGATACTGAAAAACTATGACGTTACGTGTGTACGGGCTGTTGCCACCAGCGCGGTCAGGGATGCGATCAATGGCAGCGTATTTATCGAATCAATGCAGCATGTAACAGGCATCAGGCTCATGGTTATCGATGGCGAACAGGAGGGTGCCTTGACCCTGGCCGGCGTTATTGCAGGTCTTGACCAACAGCATGACAACCTGCTGGTCTTTGATGTCGGGGGGGGCAGCACGGAATATACCCTGGCCCATAAAGGCAAAGCCGGCTTCATCAGGAGCCTGCCAATGGGTGTGGTGCGTTTGACGGAAGGGAAAGCCTCTCCCGCTGACATGCGGGTAAAAATCGACAAGGAACTGGACCTGCTGGCCAGTGACATCGAGCAGTCGGGCAGCGTTGTTCGTCCCGAGCAAACGGTGCTGGTCGGCACAGCCGGGACCGCCACAACCCTGGCGGCTATTCATATGAAAATGGACAGCTATGATTATCGCAAGGTAAATAATTCCCTGCTTACGCTGGACGAGATCAGAACCATCTACTCGATGCTGCTGCCCCTTTCGCTGGAGGAGCGGGTTGCGATACCCGGATTGGAAAAGGGGCGGGAAGACCTGATTATCGCCGGTATGCTCATAACGATTCATACCATGGAGCGTTTCGGCTTCTCTTCGCTGAAAGTGAGTGATTACGGCCTGCTGGAAGGATTGATTGTCTCAGATGACCCGTGCGGTTGCTGAGGTTTGACCTGCAATGAGAGTTTGATGGCTGTCTCTCTGGCAGCGGCAGCCTTGGAGGTCTCTCCCTGCAGGTCGTAGATTTCTGCCAGCAGCTCCTGATTTGCTATTGCCTGCGGCATCCGTCCGGCGGCTGAATTGACCGTATAGGCACGTTCCAGATACTCTGCCGCTTGTTTCAGATTGCCGGCGCTCCGGGTGCCGGTAGCCAGCTCCTCAAGATCAGCAGCAATCTTGCTGCTTCTTCCGATGCGCTTATCAATCGCCAAAGCCTCCTGCAGCAACCGCTCCCCCTCGGCATACCTTTTCTCATGTCGTGCAGCAATCCCCATGATCCTCAGGGAGTTGGCCTCTTCTTCCGCCTGTTGGGCGGCCCTGTTTTCCCCCAGCGCGGTACGGGCAAGTGAATCCGCAGCCGTACAATCGCCCAGCTCCAACTGAATCCGGGCTGCCAGATTATGGCGGCTGCCCACTGCATTTCCCTGCTCGGCGGCAATCGATTGTTGTGCCCACTCCAGGGCCTTGGAAGGATTCCCCTTCGCCAGTTCCAGCAAGGCCTTTTCATGTGCTGTTTCGGCCAAAAGCCGGGGAACAGATCGAACCAGAACCAGGGCCTGATCCAGGTACAGTTCCGCATCCGGCAGGTCATGCTGCAGACGATGGAGGCGGGCAAGGTTGATCAGTGCCGTTGTCCGCAGGGGATAGTCCTCTATTGACGAACTGATGGAAAGGGCTTCCGCCAGCAACCTGTCAGCTTCCGGGAAATTGCCCTTCTGCTGGGCGCGGACACCGCGGGTAAGCGCTGTTTCAGCACGTTGCTGGCTTTCCGCACGAACAACCGTTGCTTTCCCGCCAAAACAGCCGGCCAGCAGGGGCATGAGTGCCGCCGCCATCCACAGGTAACGTCGTGGGTTATTCATAACTGTCACCCCGGATGAATTCCTGACGACCGGCCGGAGCAGAGCTGTCCCGCAGCAGCCAGGTGTTTTGCAGGGAGTTGATCAGGCGGTCGGTACTGAACATGACATCTTCAAGCTGGGCGGCAATACCCGGAATCTTGGGAAATGTTCTTTCAGAGAGCAGCCGGGTTTCCTGGGATATCTTATTTACATTCTGCATGGTTGCATCGGCTTTATCAAGCAATGGCGGCAGTTTTTTGTCGATCTGCTCCAGTGTGCTGTTGACGCGGCTGAGGATGGGGGCCAGGTCAATGCTGTCAACTTTTTTCGAGGTGGTATCAAGCATGCTGGTCGCTTTGCCGGAAACCAGGTTTATGTTGCCGGTGGCTGAGACCAGCAGGGTATCTGCCTTTTGCCGGGTACCATCCAGATTGCGGGTGAGCAGTTCTATATTGCGGACTGACTTTTTCAGATCTCCTTCCGGGTCATTGATATAACCGATGATGTCCCGGATTTCGATCAGCACCGGTTTGACCTTCTGGGCAATTTCATCTGCCAGCTCATCCAGCCCTTTGGTCTTGATATACATGATCGCATCGGCATGTTTCAATTCGGGCTTGTCGGGAGAACCGACCGAGACATCGACGATATTGTCCCCAACCAGTCCCTCCTTGACCAGCTTGACCGTGGAGTCGCTCCTGATCCAGGTCTGATAGGTTTTATCGATTTCAATGACGATATCGACCATGGCCTGTTCGTTCAGCGCTATGGAGGTTACCCTGCCGATGCGGAATCCGGACAGCTTCACCGACATGCCCTTGGTAAACCCGGTTCCACGGTCGACCGTAAAGCGCAGGTTATACTTCTTGGTAAAGAAATCCTTCTGCAGCCCGAACAGTACGGCGGCTGCCACAACACTCAGCAGTGCGATTGCGACAAAAATACCGATTTTCCGTTCCAGATGTTTAAATCTGGGATCCTCTTCACGTATCATGCGTTCCTCGAAACGATCTCGGCGTTTTCATGCACAGCAATAATTTTGTCAACGGTCAGTTCAGCGGCCAGGTCAGCGGAAGAGGCCAGGTAGAGCGAAATCCTGTCCTCGCGGGTCGTATGGAATTCCGCTGTCAGGCGTGCAACCGTTGCGATCTGGGCAGCGGGCATATTTTCAAAGCAGTTGCTGTACATGATGATGCGCGGCTCCACCATCAGCGCCCTGACAAGGGCAATCATCCGCCTGTCATGGGGGGAAAGGTGCGCCGGCAATGCCATCAATTTCCCTGCATACCCCAGGGTTGTGAGGTGTGCTAGAGCGGTCTGCTCTTCATCGGGAGTTACCCCGCCGGCGTGATAGATCAATGGAAGGGTGATATTTTCCCAGACCTTCAGATTGGAAATCAAGCCGCCATGTGAGGGAACGATGCTGGTCTGCTTTCGAAGTGCATGGAGCTCGTCCTTTGTAAGCCCGGTGATCTCCCGGCTGTCAACAAGAACTGAACCGTGTGAGGGATAGGACAGGCCGGTGATGAGTCGCGTCAGCAAACGGCTTTCGGCTTCACCCGCTGTGACGACCAGGGCTGAGCAGCCTGATTCAATCTCACAGGTAAACCCTTCGAAGAAACCGGGATAGCTGACATCCCTGAATGATAATGCGGCTGACATAGGGACATAGTATCCGTAAATGTAACGATGTCAACCGGTAAGAGATAACGGAACACTAACCTGCAATTGCACGCCAATCAGCTTGCAAACCACACTAAAACAGCGGTATATTAATTAAACTACAGCAAACCTCCCGCGCCACACGCAACAGCAGAGTATGCACCATATCCGACAACGGCACAATCCGGGCCACCTGTGCCAATGCCTGCCTTACCAACCTCGACTTCATCGTGCTGGAGATAGATAACTCCGGCGCTCTCTGCACCAGAACCAAGGGGCGTTTCTTAATATCCTGGATAGCACTTATCGGGAGCGCAGAATACTCAACAGAGTCAATAACTGGACAATATTAATATATGAACTGCAACATCAGAGGAGGGTAGGGATATGAATAGAGCCTCCATGGAAGGGATATTGGGCATGATGATTGTTGCAGTAGCCCAGCTGCTCGCATCAGTAACGGTCCTGGCAGGAGAACTAGACGCCCCCGGCCCCCCGAACAAGGGGAGCAACATGCCGACCTCCGTCGACATCTATAACCAGCTGGATACCGGTGTGGCCGCTTCTGCCTTTGGTGGATTTGTTGAGCCGACTTACGGTCCAACAGAAGGCACCGGCAAAACCCTGGCCGAGATTCAAGGCAAACTGCCGCTGGCGGATAATAAAAATGGCGCAGTAGTCGAGGACGTGCTTTCCGGCAAGACCTTCTGGGGGTTACAAACAGGAGGCACGTGGGGACTGCAGACGGGGACATCTGTTCCGCCTGTCGCAGGTGGCAACCTGACCGGTGCAAACGGGTCTCTGATTATCACCATCCCTGACGCACTCTATTCCGGCGGTAAAACCGCTACTGTTGGTGACAGCAACCTTACCGCCGGCAACATTAAGTCTGGAAGCGTCATCTTCGGCGTAAGCGGCTCGGTCATTCAGTCCACCGGGAGTGCCGTAGCGGGAAACGTCCTCACCGGTGCGACCTTCTCGAATACCGGCGCAGCGGGGATCAGCGGCACAATGCCGAATAACGGCGCGGTCAGCATCATCCCCGGCACGTACGCCCAGACGATTGTCGCCGGGTATCATAACGGTTCGGGAACGGTTGCCGGGGATGCCAACCTGGTTTCCGGCAACATCAAAAGCGGTACATCTATCTTCGGTGTGAGTGGACCCATCGCTCCGTCCAACCCCATTAACGCCACCGGCATAACCACTTGGAGCGATACCTACTACAATGGCCTGACATCGCCGCCGTCCGGGTTTCCCCGCCAGGATGTCGATACTTCCCGCAGCGGGTTCATTTTTACCAAACTGGACGCTGCTACCGGTGCTCCCCTCGGCAGTGGCGACATTTCGTGGGGGTGCGTGCAGGATGGTGTCACCGGGCTCACCTGGGAAAACAAGACCACCGACAGCGGGCTGCACCATTATGCCTGGACCTATACCTGGTACAACTCCCATGCAGCACCCAATGGCGGCCCAGCAGGTACGGCTGGTGGATTAACCTGCAGCGGCATTGTAGCGGGATGCGATACGGAAAAATTTGTCGCAGCGGTCAATTCTTCCGGCTGGTGCGGCTTCAAGGATTGGCGAATGCCGACTGTGGCGGAGCTCTTTTCGATTGTCAATCTTGACAGGGTTAATCCGGCCATCACAACGACCTGGTTCCCCAATACACAATCTTTCTACTGGACGGATTTGGTTATGGCCGCTGCTGCCTCCGTGTGGTATGTCGATTTCCGCTATGGCTATGAACGCTATGCCTATCCGAGTACAGCCGCCTCCGTTCGACTCGTGCGTGGAGGACCGTGATGTGATCTTTTTCAGGTGTTATGTGGGTAAACCATGGATCGTTATGATCATCTCACTATCGACACATCGAACAATCACAAGAGGAGACTCACCATGAAATACGCATTCATCACCGTAACTCTCCTGACATGGGTCGTATGCACCTCAATGACCGCATCTGCAACCTGCTACCCCTACCTTCCCGCCACAACCCCGACCAGCCGTTTTGTCGATAATGGCGACGGTACCGTGACCGACACCCTGACCACTCTCATCTGGAAGCGCTGCAGCGAAGGGCTGATCTGGAACGGTACGTACTGTAGCGGAACTGCTGGTCTCTATACCTGGCAACAGGCCTTGCAAGCCGGATACAGCAGCACCTTTGCCGGCAAGAGCGACTGGCGTCTCCCCAATTTCAAGGAACTCGCCTCCATCGTTGAACGTCAATGCCACAACCCGGCCATCAATCAGAATATTTTTCCGGAAACAGTTCTGCCGGACGCCTGGTCTAGCTCTACATATGCCGGTGATCCTTCCAAGGCGTGGTCATTCAATTTCGTCGCTGGAGATTACGAGGAGTACATACCTAAGACAGCCAGTTGCAGAGTTCGCCTCGTGCGTGGCGGACAGTGATTTAGCATTGTGCAATGTGAAACACTGATTAGAGGATACCGATATGAACAGAATAACCATGAATGGAAGAGTTGGTACACTGATTGTGACAGCTGCCCTGCTGCTTTCAGCAACGTCGGCCCTGGCCGGCAAACTGGATCCCCCCGGTCCTCCGGAAAAGGGTAGCAACATGCCGACCACCACCGACATCTATAACCAACTTGATACCGGTGTGGCCGGTTCTGCCTATGATAGATTCGTAGAGCCTGCATATGGTCCGACTAAGGGCAGTGGCAGAAGCCTGGTCGAGATTCAAGGCAAACTGCCGGTGGCTGATACTGTCCACGGCGCTGAGGTCGGTGACGTGCTTTCCGGTAAAACATTCTGGGGGTTGCGTGCAGGAGGCGCGTGGGGACTTCAGACGGGGACATCGGTTCCACCTGCCGCAGGCGGCAACATTACCGGTGCAAACGGGTCTCTGATTATCTCCATCCCGGATGCACTCTATACCGGTGGTAAAACTGCCTCGGCTGACGACAGCAACCTTGCTGCCGTCAACATTAAGTCAGGAAGCGTCATCTTCGGCGTCAGCGGTTCAGTCATTCAGGCAACCGGGAGTGCCGTAGCGGGAAGCGTCCTCACCGGTACGACCTTCTCGAATTCTGCCGCAGTGGGGATCAGCGGGGTTCTGCCGAATATCGGCGCATCCATCATCATCCCCGGTACGTCCGCCCAGACGATTGTCGCCGGGTATCATAACGGTTTGGGAGCGGTTGCCGGTGATACCAATCTGGTTTCCGGCAACATAAAAAGCGGCGCGACCATCTTTGGTGTGAGCGGATCGTATTCATCGACCAACCCCGTTAACGCTACCGGCATAACTACCTGGAGCGATTCCTCCACCAATGGCCTGATTGCACCGCCGTACGGGTTTCCCCGCCAGGATGTCGATACATCCCGCAGCGGGTTTGTTTTTACCAAACTGGACGTCGCCACCGGCGCCCGACTAGGCAGCGGCGCCGTTTCGTGGGGGTGTGTACAGGATGGTGTCACCGGGCTCACCTGGGAAAACAAGACCAACGACAGCGGACTGCATTCTTATGCGTGGACTTATTTGTGGTACAACTCCAATCCTGCTACCAACGGCGGCTATGCTGGTATAGCAGGCGGGTTGGACTGTGGCGGCACCTTGGTGGCGGGATGCAATACGGAGGCTTTCATCGCAGCGGTCAATGCCGCCGGTTTGTGCAGCTTCAGTGACTGGCGGATGCCGACGGTGGAGGAGCTGTTCTCGATTGTCAATCTTGGCAGGGTAAGCCCGGCCTTCACAACGTCCTGGTTCCCCTATACGTATTACTCTAACTACTGGTCGGGTTCGACCTATGCCGGAGATTCGAGCTCCGTGTGGAGCGTTAACTTCCTTAATGGATATGTCAACTACGGCGGTAAGGTCAACTCCAGGTACGTTCGCCTCGTGCGTAGCGGACAGTGATTTGATCTTTTCGGTTGTTTGCGGGAGAACCATGGTTCATTACGTTCTACGTTTACCCCGCTAACAGGCATATACTCTTGAATATTGCCGACAAAATTTCTTAAACGAGATGTAACTAATGGAGGCAAATCATGAAATACGCTTTTATCACCGTATCGCTCCTGGCGGCGGTCGTATTCACCCCAATGACCACATCTGCGACCTGCACCGCCGGTGTTCCCGCCACCACCCCGGACAGCCGCTTTGTCGATAACGGCGACGGTACCGTGACCGACATCGTAACCACTCTGACCTGGAAGCGTTGCAGCGAAGGGCAGATCTGGAACGGTACGACCTGTAACGGAACAGCTGCGATGAGTTATACTTGGCAGCTGGCCCTGCAGGCCGGGTATAGCAGCACCTTCGCCGGCAAGAGCAACTGGCGTCTCCCCCATTCCAAGGAACTCGGCTCCATCATAGAACGCCAATGCTACACCCCGGCCATCAATGAGAATATTTTTCCGAATACACCTTCGGCGGTGTTCTGGTCGGGATCGCCCTACGCCGGTAGCGCCAGCCAGGCGTGGTATGTAAATTTCAACACAGGTGAATACGGGAGCCAAAGTAAGGGTCTCAGCACCGTCTATGTTCGTCTCGTGCGCGGTGGACAGTGATTGAGGGTTTGACATTGATTCTTTTAGTTTAGTCATGCTGCACTACGCAGGAATGATGCTTTTAACGGCGACCTGCCACTAACAACGCGAGGTACTACTCATGTGCATACTCTCTACCGTAACAACCCTGGCCCTGTTCTGCTGTCTGGCGCTGCCAGTTGCGGCAGGCGCATCGGGCATTATCAGCGCAACCGGCAACATCAACCCGAAATACAATTTTGCCTGGTCCGAGACCAGCGGCTGGAACAACCTGGCTGCCACCGACGGTGGTGCCACTGTCTACGAAGACCACCTGGAAGGTTTTGCCTGGGCCGAGAACTTTGGCTGGATCAAGCTGGGGAGCTCTATCGATGGGCGTGCTTCCACCTACAAAAACAGCAACAACACGGACTGGGGAGTCAACCTGAGGGAAGGAGCACTCTCCGGTTTTGCCTGGAGCGAAACCGCCGGCTGGATCAACTTCAGACCTACCGAAGGTGGTGTCACAATTGACCTTGCCAGCGGCGCTTTCGACGGCTACGCCTGGGCCGAAAACCTGGGGTGGCTGCATTTCAGAGGGGACGTGCCCGCTTATAATGTTCGCATCAATGCCCTGACGCTCTCGGTGGCGCTGGCTGGCAGCGGTGGCGGTTCGGTTCACAGCACACCCGCCGGAATCTCTTGCAACTCTACCGGCAGCGGTTGCAGCGGCAGCTTTTTTCAGAGCTGGCTGGTTACACTCGGCGAGGCCCCCGACTGGAAGTCACTCTTTGCCGGTTACAGAGGGGACAGCACCTCAGCAAAGTTTTATATGGATACCAACAAAGCCGTGACAGCCACCTTTGGCCTCAACTACAAGGCAAAGCTGATGCCGGCCTCCGACTATGCCAGCATCCAGGATGCCTATGACAACGCCATAGACGGGGGTGAGATCCGGGCTCAGACCTATTTCTTCCAGGAGCTGGGAGGTCTGGCGCTGGGGCGAATCTCGGCCAAGACCATTACCCTCAAGGGCGGGTACGGCGATGCGTACAGCGACGCTGCCATCACCGGCGTGACCTCGGTGCAGGGACCGCTGAAGATCCGGAGCGGCCGGTTGGCGGTGGAGCGGGTGACGATCAGGTAGGATGAAATATTGGGCGAAAAAACCTCCGAAAGTTCACTCTTGTTACCAAGCACCAGCCTGGTAATGCACCGGCCTTGCAAGCTCCCGCATGCAGTAACGCCAAGCAGGAGCTAGTCGTGCCATTGCGTTACGCAGCAGGCGCTACGTAACGAGTCTGAAGATCAGGAGCGGCCGGTTGGTGGTAGAAAGGGTGACGATCAGACGGAAGATTAGAATGAATCAGAATCAGACATGATCGGAGGATGATCACATGGCTGGAAAACTTGTAACATCGGCTTTATGCCTAGCTGTACTTTGCTGCAGTACTCTGTTGCTGGCCTTTACAGTTGCTTTTGGAGAAGGAGTCAGGGTTCCGGCCGGAGACCTGAAGATTGAGAACGGTTATCTGGATTTTTCACCGACTGCCAAAGGTATCGTTTTCCCCGATGGTTCTGTTCAGCAGAACGCCGCACCGTCAGGTCTCAAAACCATTCTGAACGGCCCAGGCAATCCCATTGAACAATACGGTGTCGATGGCGACTTTTACATCAACACCAAATCAACGGTCCTTTTTGGCCCCAAGGCATCAGGTATCTGGCCGACTCCCGGTGTGTCTCTGGTCGGCCCGCAGGGTATACCGGGAGAAATCGGCGCTACCGGTCCGCAGGGCATACCAGGCCCGGCTGGCTCAGGCTTCACCTGGGTGGATGTCACCGGCGCATCAGTGCAGGCAGTATCCAACACCGGATATATGGCAAACAGCGGCTCCCCGGTCACGATCACCCTTCCCGCTGCGCCTGCAATCGGCGATGTCGTTCGAGTGTCCGGCATCGGGCCAAGCGGCTGGAAGATCGCCCAGAATGCCGGGCAATCAGTTGTTTTGAAAGACCTTCCCGGCACCTTCTGGACCGCGCGCCTTGTTGACTTCGGTTTTCAACCGACCGCAGTGGCCTCATCCGCGGACGGGATAAGACTCGTGGTCTTAAATCAAAATTATATTTTCACATCCAACAATTCCGGCGTGAACTGGACGGGACACGGGGCATTCAGAGATTGGAGATCAGTCGCCTCGTCCGCAGACGGAACTAAACTCATTGCCTGTGTATGGAATGGACAGATTTATACCTCCATCGATTCTGGAGTAACGTGGACGCCTCGAGAATCAAACAGACGCTGGATTTCTGTAGCCTCTTCCTCTGACGGGACAAAGCTTGTAGCCGCCGAAAATGACGGCTATATTTACACGTCCACGAATTCGGGTGTAACCTGGACTCCTTACGTGCCAATCGGTTATTGGAACTCTGTGGCATCCTCCTCTGACGGGACAAAGCTCGTCGCTGCCCAAGATAGCGGCTATATTTACACATACTTAGAATCAAGTGACTACTGGTCTCCGCACCTCTTTGATTCAAACAGATCTTGGTCATCCGTGGCCTCATCTTCAGACGGTACAAAGCTTGTTGCTGCGGCAAGTGGCGGTCAGATCTACACATCAAGTAATTCAGGTGCGACCTGGTCGGCTAGCGATATAAACAGAAATTGGACGTCTGTGGCCTCATCCTCAGACGGTATGAAGCTCGTGGCTGCGGATGGAGGGGGGCGGATTTACACCTCCATCGGCGGTGCAACCTGGACAGCTCACGATACAAATAGAAATTGGGTCTCTGTGGCCTCATCCTCTGATGGGACAAAGCTGGTGGCCGTGGATTACGACAGTAGCGTATACACATCCGATGGGCGCACAACAACGGGAATTACGGGTTCAATCAGCGGGGGGCAGTATGATGCCATTGAGCTCCAGTATACGGGGAAGAACAGTATATTCATGGTACTGAGCCATGAAGGGTCTCTTACGGTCCAGTAACGTGCGAAGGAGGGTTGTTGGGATGGCGAAACGAAGGAGAGGGGGGCATTGCCTTTCACGCCCGTCCTGAGCGAAGTCGAAGGAAGTTGAAATGTTGAATCCGTTAACTGCCGGCAATCAATAAAACTGAAAGAGAGTGGGGATTTCAAACAAATTGCAATCGTTCCCGCGTTTTGTTAAAGTGCCGGAACTTTTCTATTTACTTATTCCATTCAGGGCAGGAACAATCTCAATGAAAGAAATCCTTTCCGGCAATGAAGCCATAGCGCGCGGTGCATACGAGGCGGGCTGCCTGGTTGCCAGTGCCTACCCGGGTACCCCTTCCACCGAAATCCTCGAAAACACACTTTCCTACAAAGAGATCAATTCCTCCTGGGCCCCCAATGAGAAGGTGGCGCTGGAGGTTGCTATCGGTGCCTCCTTTGGCGGCGGTCGGGCGCTCTGCACCATGAAGCACGTCGGCCTCAATGTTGCGGCAGACCCGCTCTTTACGCTGGCCTACACCGGTGTGCGCGGCGGCCTGGTGCTGGTGGTGGCCGACGACCCGGAGATGCACTCCTCCCAGAACGAGCAGGACAGCCGCAATTACGCCAGGGCTGCCAAGGTTCCCATGCTGGAGCCTGCCGATTCCCAGGAGTGCAAGGAGTTTACCCGCCTGGCGTTCGAACTGTCGGAACAGTACGATACCCCGGTCATGCTGCGCAGCAGCACCCGCATCTCCCACGGCAAGTCAGTCGTCGCACTGGGGGAACGGACCACCGGTCTGCCGGTGCCGAAGCTGGAAAAAAATCCGGCCAAGCTGGTCATGCTGCCGGGCAACGCCAAGGTTCGCCATCCCCTGGTGGAGCAGAGCCTGGTAAAGCTCTCCAAAGCTGCGGCAGCCATGCCGCTCAACCGTATGGAACTGCGCGATACATCCATCGGCATCATCACCGCCGGTATCTGTTACCAATATGTCCGCGAGGTGCTGCCTAATGCCTCGACCCTGAAGCTCGGCATGGTGCATCCGCTGCCGCACGACCTGATCCGCGCGTTTGCCGCCAAGGTTGATACGCTCTATGTCATTGAAGAACTTGATCCCTTCATTGAAGATCAGGTCAAAGCGATGGGGATTCCGGCCATCGGCAAGGACATCATCTCCCTGTGCGGCGAACTGACCCCCGGGCGTCTCCGCACTGCGTTAAAGATTCCCCAGGTATCCGAATCCGCCGCAGAAAAGCTCCCCGGCCGGCCGCCCAACATGTGCCCCGGCTGTCCGCACCGCGGCGTGTTCTATACGCTGAACCAGCTGAAAGCCTATGTAACCGGCGATATCGGCTGCTACACGCTCGGCTTCATGCCGCCGCTCTCTGCCATGGATACCTGTGTCTGCATGGGCGCCTCCATCGGCATGGCCACCGGCGTGACCAAGGTTGTCTCTGCCGAGGAGAAGAAAAAGGTTGTGGCCGTCATCGGCGACTCCACCTTCCTGCATACCGGGATCAACGGCCTCATGGATATGGTCTACAACAACGCCCCGGCTACGGTGATCATCCTTGATAACAGCATCACCGCCATGACCGGCCGTCAGGATAATCCGGCCTCCGGCTTTACCCTGATGGACCAGCCGACCAATGCGGTGCAGATTCCGCTGCTCTGCAAGGCGCTGGGTGTCAAGCATATCCGAGTTATCAACCCGCTCGATCTGGAAGAAACCAGGCGGGTCATCTCGGAAGAGATGGATCGTCCCGAACCGTCCGTGATCATTACCAACAAACCGTGCGTATTGATCAAGCGCGACGATGTCTTTAGCAAGGGTCCGGTCTATGCCGTCGATTCTGACACCTGCACCGGTTGCCGCGCCTGCCTGAAGATCGGCTGTCCGGCGATTGAATGGAGACCGGCAGCAGACGGCAGCAAAAAAGGGAAAGCGTTTATCGACCCGCTGCTCTGTACCGGCTGTGATGTCTGCCGCCAGTTATGCACGTTTGACGCAATCGGGAGTAAACCATGAGCCAAGAGATTACGAATATCCTTCTTGTAGGCGTTGGCGGTCAGGGAATTCTGCTGGCGTCCGAGATCCTTTCTGAAGCGGCCATGCTGGCCGGTTTTGACGTAAAAAAGAGCGAGATCCACGGCATGTCCCAGCGGGGCGGAAGCGTGGTGTCCCATGTCCGTTTCGGCACTGAGGTGTTTTCCCCCATCGTGCCTGAAGGGGAGGGGGACATCCTGTTCGGCTTCGAACTGATGGAAACCGCCCGTTCACTGCCGTTACTCAAGCAGGGGGGCACCGTGGTGGCCAATGATCTGCAGATATCCCCCCCATCGGTGCTGATGGGGCAGGATACCTATCCTGAAGGGTTGGTGGAGCGGATTAAAGCCCGTTTCCCCGATTTCCTGCTGGTTGACGGTCAGAAGATTGCCGCCGATGCCGGAAATGTCCGGGCAGCCAACACGGTTTTGCTGGGTGCGGTATCCAGACGGCTCGACATTGCCGAAGAATTCTGGCTGAAGGCGCTGGAAAAGATGGTGCCGCCCAAGGCGCTGGCTGTTAACAGACGTGCATTCCAGCAGGGCAGGGAGCTGTAGTATGACCAAGCTTGATTCAGTCATCGCTGCCAACCGGAGTTTTGTACGGCCTAACGCGTTTCCGCCGCTGACCAAATCTCCGAAGAAGCAGATTGCCATCTTTACCTGCATGGATACCCGTCTGGTCGATTTTCTTGAACCGGCCATGGGGCTCAAACGGGGTGAGGCCAAGGTCATCAAGAACGCAGGCAATACGATAGTTGACCCCATGTCCGGTGCGGTTATCCGTAGTCTGGTGGCCGGCGTCTTCATGCTGGGTGTGGAGGAGATCTTTGTTATCGGCCACCGGGACTGCGGTATGGCCAAGATCGATGCCGATTCGGTCAAGCAGGACATGGTCAGTCGCGGCATCTCACCGGATGTGATCGATATCCATGTACCTGATCTGAAACAGTGGCTGGGCATCTTTGCACACCCGGTCGAAAACATTGAACGTGTGGTTAAGATTATCAGGCATAATCCATTGATTCCAAAGGATGTACCTGTTCATGGGCTGCTCTTCTGCCCTAATGACGGTCATCTGGATATTGTGGTCAACGGCTATACCGGTGAATGTTTTACCGACGCATTGGTTGAAGAACAGCCGGATGCCGGCGGCACGGGCAACTGTTGTTTATAAAATCTCCGAGGTAGCGCGCGTATGTTTTTCAATGAAGAATTCGAAACCCTTCCCCGTCAGGCATTGGAAGCCCTGCAGCTGAAACGGCTTCAGACCGTTCTTGAGCGGGTCTATGCCAATGTACCGTTTTACAAGTCCGCGCTGGACAGCGCCGGCATCAGGCCCGCTGATGTGAAATCACTGGATGACCTGCAGCGGCTGCCGTTCACCACCAAGCAGAATATGCGTGACTCCTATCCCTACGGTCTCTTTGCGGCCCCGATGGAGGAGATCGTCCGTATCCACGCCTCCAGCGGCACGACCGGAAAACCGACCGTCGTCGGCTATACCCACAGGGACATCGAGATCTGGTCCGAACTGATGGCCCGCTCCTTTGTATCGGCGGGCGCCCACAAGGGCGATATCATCCATAACGCCTACGGGTACGGCCTGTTCACCGGCGGTCTGGGGGCTCACTACGGTGCCGAGCGCCTGGGCGCATCGGTCATTCCCATCTCCGGCGGCAATACCAAGCGCCAGATCATGATCATGCAGGACTTCGGTTCTACGGTGCTGACCTGTACCCCATCCTATTCGCTGTTCATGGCCGAAGAGGCCAAAGCGGAAGGGGTTGATTTCAGGAAACTCAAGCTCAGGGTCGGCATCTTCGGCGCAGAACCATGGTCCGAGGCCATGCGCAGCGAAATCGAGGGCAAGCTCAACCTGGCGGCTATCGATATCTACGGCCTGTCCGAGATCATGGGGCCGGGTGTCGCCATCGAGTGCATCGAGGCCAAAAAGGGTCTGCACATCTGGGAGGATCATTTCATTCCCGAGATCATCAATCCCGAGACCGGTCAACGGCTGGCGGAAGGCGAGCGGGGCGAACTGGTCATCACCACCATCACCAAGCAGGGCATCCCGCTGATCCGCTACCGCACCCGCGACATTACCAGCCTGACCTACGAGCCCTGTATCTGTGGTCGTACCCATGCCCGTATCACCCGCATGAGCGGCCGGTCCGACGATATGCTCATCATCCGGGGCGTCAATGTCTTCCCATCCCAGATCGAGGCGATCCTGGTCGGGATTGAAGGGGTTGAGCCGCACTATCTGCTGGTTGTTGATCGGATCGGGAACCTGGATACCCTGGAAGTTCAGGTCGAGGTTGATGAACGGCTCTTCTCCGATGAGGTCAAGGTACTGCAGAAGCTGGCCAAACGGATTGAAAAAGAGATCAAGGATATGCTGGGGGTCACCTGCAGCGCCAAACTGGTCGAGCCCAAGACCATCCAGCGCAGCGAAGGCAAGGCCAAGCGCGTCATCGATAATCGTAAATTATAATTTCCCCCCTCCCGCAAGAGGGGATGGAAACGTGACTGGGAGGTTCGTTATGAAAGTCGAACAGATATCCATTTTTATCGAAAACAAATCAGGCCGCCTGGCGGAGATCACCCGCATTCTCGGGGATGCGGGCATCAATATCCGGGCTCTGTCCCTGGCTGATACGTCGGATTTCGGTATCCTGCGCCTGATTGTCGATGACGTTGAGAAGGCCAAGTCCGTACTGAAGGAGAAAGGTTTTACGGTCAACAAGACCGAGGTGGTTGCAGTGGAGGTGCCTGATCGACCCGGCGGCCTGTCACGCATTCTGCAGTCCCTGGATACGGACCAGATCAATGTTGAGTATATGTACGCCTTTGTTGAGCGCTGCGGCGGCAATGCGGTGATCATCTTCCGTTTTGATGATACCGACAAGGCCATTGAATCGCTCAAAGGCGGTGGTTTCAATATTCTTGAAGGCGAACGACTTTACAGTTTGTAGCAGTCACCTTGGGGAGGTAACAGTATGATGAAACGTGTTATTGCGGTGTGCAGTGCGGTATGTATCGGTCTCCTGACAGCCTCGGCATGCTTTGCAGCCGGCACCATCAAGATCGGCGGACTGTTTTCGGTTACCGGTCCGGCTTCTTTTCTGGGAGAACCGGAAAAGAAAACCCTGGAATTGCTGGTCAAAGAAGCCAACAGCAAGGGGGGCATCAACGGTGTCAAGCTGGAAGCGGTCATCTATGATACTGGCGGGGATGCTACCAAGGCGGTACAGCTGGCGACTAAACTGATCAAGGACGACAAGGTGTCGGTCATCATTGGACCGAGCACGACCGGTGAATCCATGGCCGTTATCCCGATTGCGGAAAAAGAGAAGATCCCCCTGATCTCCTGCGCTGCCGGAATCAAGATCATCGATCCGGTCAAACACTGGGTTTTCAAAACTCCGGCAAACGACCATATAGCCGCCGAAAAGATTCTCAACTACATGACCAGCAAGAAGCAGAAGACCATCGCCCTCCTGACTGTCACGGACGGATTTGGTGCATCGGGTCGTGAACAGCTCAAGGCGATTGCTGCGCAAAAAGGTTTCACCATCGTAGCCGATGAAGTCTACGGCCCCAAAGATACCGACATGACCTCCCAGCTGACTAAAATCCGCGGTATCAAGCCGGATGCCATCATCTGCTGGGGCACTAATCCCGGACCGGCGGTGATTACCAAAAATGTCAAGCAGCTTGGCATTAAGACCCCGCTCTATATGAGCCACGGCGTTGCTTCCAAGAAATTCATTGAACTGGCGGGAACCGAAGCTGCGGAAGGCGTCATGCTGCCGGCCGGCAAGCTTGCAATCTATGACGTAC
The DNA here is from genome assembly GCF_056821595.1 of Geobacter psychrophilus. Taxonomy (NCBI): domain Bacteria; kingdom Pseudomonadati; phylum Thermodesulfobacteriota; class Desulfuromonadia; order Geobacterales; family Geobacteraceae; genus Geobacter; species Geobacter psychrophilus. Next base: position 4,266,514 of record NZ_JBXDTU010000004.1, on the reverse strand, counting down.
TGCCAAAGAACGATCCGCAGTACAAACTGCTCAAGGAATATGATCAGGCATATAAAAAGGCCTATGGAGTCGAGGCTTCCACTTTTGGAGGCTATGCCTATGACGCTTTCCTGCTCGTCTCCAGTGCGATCAGGAAATCAGGCACAACTCCCGAGCAGATCAGGAACGGTATCGAGAAGTCACAGAAACTGGTCTGTGTTTCCGGTATTTGCACCATGACGCCCAAGGACCATAATGGCCTCGATCTCTCTGCCTTTGAAATGGTCAAGGTATCGAAGGGTGACTGGGTGTTGATCAAGTAATAATCAAAATTATTCGGAGGTTCACTACATGCGTGTTCGATTTTTATCTGCCATAGCAATGCTTTGTACCCTGATATTTGCGTCAACAGTATGTGCGGCTGCTCCCATCAAGATCGGTGCCCTGTTTGCGGTCACCGGCCCGGCCGCCTTTCTCGGTGAGCCGGAACGCAACAGCGCCAAGATGGTGATTGATGAAATCAACGCAGCCGGCGGTGTCAAGGGACGTAAGCTTGAGCTGGTGGTGTATGATACCGCCGGTGATGCCACCAAGGCGGTGCAACTGGCAACCAAGCTGATCAAGGATGACAAGGTTGTTGCCATTATCGGCCCCAGTACTACCGGCGAAACCATGGCTGTTATTCCGGTGGTCGAGAAGGAGCATATCCCGCTGATTTCCTGCTCAGCCGGCAGCAAAATCACCGACCCGGTCAAGAAGTGGGTCTTCAAGACCGCCCAGAATGATGCCCTGGCTGTAGGGAAGATCTTTGAATATCTGCAGAGATCCAAACAAAGTAAAGTTGCGATCCTGACGGTATCTGACGGTTTCGGCGCATCGGGGCGCGAGCAGCTTAAGGCGCAGGCCGCCAAGTTTGGAATCTCCATCGTTTCCGATGATACCTACGGACCCAAGGATACTGACATGACCTCACAGCTGACCAAGATCCGCGGTTCACATGCCCAGGCCCTGATCGTGTGGGGCACCAACCCGGGACCGGCCGTGATCGCCAAGAACGCCAAACAGCTCGGTCTCAAGCTGCCGCTGTACATGAGCCACGGCGTATCGTCCAAAAAGTTCATTGATCTGGCCGGTGATGCTGCTGAAGGGGTGCGCCTGCCGTCCGGAAAGGTTCTGGTCTGTGATCTGCTGCCGAATTCCGAGTCGCAGAAAAAATCCCTCGTGTCGTTCGTGAAGGATTACCAGAAACATTACAAGGCCGAGGGTGATCATTTCGGAGGACATGCCTGGGATGCGGTCATGCTGCTGAGAAATGCCGTTGAGCACGGCGCCGAAACTCCAGCGGCAATTCGCGACCAGCTCGAGAAAACCAGGAACTTCTGCGGCATCGGCGGGACATTTACCTATAACGCCCAGGATCATGCCGGTCTCGGTAAAGATGCCTTTGTGCTGGTGGAAATCAAGAACAAGGACTGGGTTATCCTGAAATAATTTTTGTAGGGGTGAAGCATTTTTTTCTGCTTCGCCCGTCTTTTGAGGACATTCTAGAATCGGGCGAAGCAGATGATGCATGTGCTTCGCCCCTACATTTAAAATGAGGCACAATGCAGTTCGATCAGCTTCTCCAGTATTCCCTCTCAGGCCTGTCAACCGGTGCGATCTATGCCTTGATCGGCATCGGTTTTTCGATCATCTATAACGCCACAGGTATCATCAACTTTGCCCAGGGCGAATTCGTCATGCTGGGCGGCATGCTGACGCTCCTGTTCCTGGAAACCCTCAAGCTGCCGCTGTGGGCCGCCATCCCCTGTGCCATCGCGGTTTCAACGGTGGCCGGCATCCTGTTCGAACGCCTGGCCATCCGTCCGCTGCGTCTGCCGACCCCCATCAACCTGGTCATCATTACGATCGGCGGCAGCATCCTGATCCGTGGTCTCTCCATGCTGATGTGGGGCAAGGACACCCATGCCATCCCCCCCTTTTCCGGTGAAGCGCCGATTGCTATCGGCGGCGCCACGATCCTGCCCCAGCACCTCTGGATTCTGGGGATTACCCTGCTGATCATAGCGGCCAACAAATTCTATTTTTACCACACCATCAGCGGCAAGGCCATGCGCGCCTGTTCCTACAACCGCCGGGCCGCCGGGCTGGTGGGGATCGATGTCCGCCGCATGGTGCTGTTCTCGTTCATCATCAGTTCGGCCATGGGGGCGGTTGCCGGTATCATCGTCGCCCCCCTGACCATGACCGCTTATGATGTCGGTGTCATGCTCGGACTGAAGGGCTTCTGCGCCGCCATCATCGGCGGTATGAGCAGCGGAGTCGCGACCGTGATCGGCGGCCTGATCCTGGGGGTTCTGGAGTCTTTGGGGGCCGGCCTGATTTCATCCGGTTACAAGGACGCCATCGCCTTCATCATCCTGCTCCTGATCCTGTTTATCCGCCCGCAGGGGCTGTTCGGCAAGGCCCAGAGTGAGAGGGTCTAGCCGATGAATCGTGACATGATCAAATTTCTGGCATTTGCCGTTATGGTGCTGGCGGCGCCGCTGGCCTTCAGCGGCGGCTATCTGATGAATGTGCTGGTGTTTGTCGGCATTCACACCATGCTGGCCATCGGTCTCAATCTTCTGCTGGGGTATGCCGGCCAGATTTCTCTCGGCCATGCCGGGTTCTTCGGTCTGGGCGCCTATCTCTCCGGCATACTTACCGCAACCTATGGCTGGAATCCGTGGCTGGCCATGCCGCTGGCGGCTGTCGTTGTGGGGACACTGGCCTTTATGATCGGTTTCCCGATCCTCAAGCTCAAGGGGCATTACCTGGCCATGGCCACCCTGGGTATGGGGATCATCATGTACATCGTCTTCAACGAGACCATCGGATTGACCGGCGGCCCCTCCGGTTTGTCCGGTATTCCCAATATCTCCGTCGGCACATTTGCTTTCGACAGCGACCTGAAAAACTATTACCTGATCTGGGGCTTTACCCTCGGCCTGGTTCTGCTGACCTTGAACCTGGCCAACTCCCGGGTCGGACGTGCTCTGCGGGCCGTGCACGATTCGGAAGTCGCTGCGCAGGTGCTGGGAGTCAATGCCCGTCTGCTCAAGGTACAGATCTTTGCCCTGTCGGCAATGATTTCATCGGTGGCTGGCAGTCTGTATGCCCACACCATGACCTTTGTGTCGCCGGCCTCCTTTGGATTCAATTTCTCGGTAGAGCTGCTGACCATGGTGGTCATCGGCGGACTGGGAAGCATCTACGGATCCTTTCTGGGAGCTGCCCTGTTGACGCTGTTGCCCGAATTCCTGCGGGCGGCCCAGGACTACGATATCATCATCTACGGCGGCCTGCTGATGATGATGGTCATGTTCATGCCGGGCGGTCTGGTGCGGGGCGTGCCCGATCTTTTCAGGCGCTTACTGAAAAAGGGAGGGACCAGGCATGCTTGAGCTCTCGGGCATCACCCAGATATTCGGCGGCGTCACGGCCCTGGAGGATGTCTCCTTCTCTATCCGCAAAGGTGATATTACCGGTGTGATCGGACCCAATGGCGCCGGCAAGACGACACTCTTTAACATCATCAGCGGCATCTACACCCAGACCGCCGGGCGCGTCACCCTGAATGACTCGGATGTGACCGGTCTGCCCCCCGAAAAGCTGGCCCGGCTCGGCATGGTGCGCACCTTTCAGAATATCGAGTTGTTTGGCGGCATGACGGTGCTGGAAAACGTCATGGTAGGCCTGCACACCCGCAGCTCCAGCGGGCTTTTGGCCTGTTCCCTGCGCATGCCCTGGAGCCGCAAGGAAGAGACCCGCATCCGTGCCGGCGCACAAAAATGGCTGGAGTTCACCGGCATCACCGATCTGGCGGATGTGACGGCCGCGAATCTTCCCTTCGGCAAGGGGCGCCTGCTGGAGATCGCCCGGGCCCTGGCGGTTGAACCGTCGATTATCCTGATGGATGAACCGGCAGCCGGCCTCAACAGCCATGAGACCGTCGGGCTGGCACAATTGATCCAGCGTATCCGCGATCTGGGGATCACGGTGGTACTGGTGGAACATGACATGGAGCTGGTGATGGACATCTGCGACCGGATCGTGGTGCTCAATCTCGGGCGCAAGCTGGCCGAAGGCACGCCGCGCGAGATCCAGGAAAACCATGAAGTTATCGCGGCCTATCTGGGGGATGATGACTGATGCTGCGACTTAAGAACATCAATACCTACTACGGTAAGGTCCACGCCCTCAAGAACGTCTCCCTGCATCTGGCTGAAGGGGAGATCGTCACCTTGATCGGTGCCAACGGAGCCGGCAAGACCACCATCCTGAACACCATCTCCGGTGTGACCCCGGCCTCTGCCGGCGAGGTCCTCTTCAACAAGGAACAGGTGACAATGCTTCCGCCGGACCGGATCGTCAAGCTCGGCATCTCCCAGGTGCCCGAAGGGCGCCAGGTGTTCAAGCCCTTGTCGGTCGAGGACAATCTGGATCTGGGCGCTTATCTGCGCTACCGCAACCGGGAAAGCAAAACGTCCATCCACAAGGATATGGAGCAGGTTTTCAGCCTGTTTCCCCGTTTGCTGGAGCGCCGCAAGCAGCTGGCCGGCACCATGTCGGGGGGCGAACAGCAGATGCTGGCCATCGGCCGGGCACTGATGGCCAATCCGAAACTGCTGCTGCTGGACGAACCCTCCATGGGTCTGGCGCCGCTAGTGGTGCAGGAGATCTTCCGGGTGTTGAATCAACTTCGCCAGGAGCAGGGCACCACCATCCTGCTGGTGGAGCAGAATGCCAAGGCGGCCCTGAAGCTGGCGGACCGGGGCTATGTACTGGAGACCGGCAAGGTCATCCTGGAAGGACCGGCCGATGAGTTGATGGAAAACGCCGAGGTCAAACGGGCGTATCTAGGCAAGGATAAGAAAGAAATCTGGGAGCGTTAAGCTCCCTTTTTTGTGTCCTGTTTCATTAGTCGATACCTGTCAAGGAGGTACACAGATTTGACGATAAATGAGATCAGCGGAGAGATTGTTGATGCAGCCTTGAAAGTTCATTCTGCACTCGGACCGGGGCTGCTGGAAAGCGCTTACGAAGCCTGCCTGAAATACGAATTGATGAAAAAAGGTCTGAAAATAGCGAGCCAGGTTCTGTTGCCAGTACAATATGACGGTGTCGCAATCGATGCTGGTTACCGGATTGACCTGCTTGTGGAAGATGTCGTTGTAATAGAACTTAAGGCGGTTGAAAAGGTTGTGCCCATCCATGAGGCTCAGTTGATAACGTACCTGAAATTGAGCGGGAAGAAGCTTGGATTACTTTTAAATTTCAATGAACTGCACATGAGAGACGGTATTAAGCGGATCGCCAATAACCTGTGAATCTTTTCTCACCGCAGAGTACGCAGGGTAACGCAGAGGAAGTCAAAATCATGAGGGTTAAACCAAAATTTGAATAGTTTAAAACGTAAAAAGTTTACCATTGTTCTGTCCTCTCATAGTTCCTGTTTTTGTCTTTCCCCTGTTTTTGTTTTTCCTCTGCGTTACCCTACGACTTCTGCGGTATGACAAGTCTGTAAATCTTTCTCACCGCAGAGGACGCTGAGGTTCGCAGAGGAAGTCAAAAACTTGAGGGTAAGACCAGAGTCTTGAAATAAAGTATATTTTATTAATAAATTATATGCTTTCCAGCATCTCTCTTGTTTCTGGTTTCTTCCCATTTATTAGTTATTGTTTTACCTTGTTGTTGGTTTTCCTCTGCGTTACTCTGCGTCCTCTGCGGTGAAATGTGTGTCGGTTTTATTGTACGGTATTTGTAGGGGTTTTCTTTGACAGGCGGGTGGGGGAGGAGTAAGGTGAGCGCATTATCCTGTATACGGGAATATGTTATGTGCTGGAGATGAAAATGGATGGGACAATCAGACTATATTTTATAGCCGCTAAACCGCGATAAATGCCGGTTTAGCGGCTTTTTTGTTGGTAATTGCGATAAACTGACATTTCAAGACTTGATCTCGCGGAATTTTTGAACTGGAAAAGTATATAGATATAGATGGATTTGATAACAAGAGATGATGCGGTATCTGTATACATGTAGATAGCCGATGACCATATACGGATAGATTGTACATGCTAACTGCTCAATAATGAGTTGAACAGAAAAGAAGATAAATGAAAAAACTGATTTTCATCGCCATAGCCATTGTCATCGGATTGATCGCTATCCTTTCCATAAAGGCCAAACGAATCGACAACCCTTTACTTGCAAATGTAACTGCTGACAAAGTGCTCATTGAGAAAAGTAAGCGCCGGTTGACGCTGCTAAACAAAAACACACCACTGAAAACCTACGAAATCTCACTTGGTAAAGAGCCCTTAGGGAAGAAGACCGAAGAGGGAGATGGACGAACTCCTGAAGGAGTTTATTCAATCGACAGAAGAAAACTCAAAAGCAGTTATCATCGAGCGTTGCATGTTTCCTATCCAAACGCGGAGGACACAGCTCAAGCAAAAGCAAGAAGCGTATCTCCTGGCGGTGACATCATGATTCACGGACTACCGAATAGCATTGGATTTATCGGGAAACTTCAGACAAAACGAGACTGGACACTCGGCTGCATTGCTGTGACGAATCCAGAAATTGAGGAGATTTGGCGAGTAGTTCCTGATGGGACTACAGTTGAGATAGTGCACTAGAAATCAGTGTTCAACCAGACAGATGCAGCGGCCAAAAACCGCTGCTGTTCTGCCAAACCGTTGTACGGAAGGAAAAAATGAACGTAAAACTTCTGCTAGACGGCCCTCATTGGAAGGTTTATCGACCGAAGGATTTTGTTGCCTTTTTCGGCGCACTGCTACAGGTCGTGCCTGAGGGATCTATCCTTTGTCTCGGAGATGGGCATTCAGACGAAGCACTGCAGAGCTTTTTCCATGAATACGCGCTGCCAAATCCAGACCGGATACCACGCATAGAGTTTGCGTACGGACAATATCTTCCAATAACTAAGAATAGTCTGAAAATACTTCAGGACTTGGCTGCTTGCCATGCCGAGCCAGAAATTGCAACACATATTGCCGTATCGCAGAGGGGAAGGCAGCTATTGGAATGGTTTGACGCGCCATTTGATCCAATCTCTGTATCTCCAGAGGTAACAGAAGACCAAGTGAAGGCGTTCTGCAATGAGTTAGGCGTGAAGTATGAAAAGGTCGCCGCCAGTTAGTAAACACTGCAGACGTACAACCAGGTCGGTGGAGCGGTGAGACCCGCTCACCGCCCACGATGTTGAACTAAAGGAGCAAAAATGGATAACAAACCAAGAAAACCTTGGATCGCTGGATTGTTAAGTATAATCCAACCGGGACTCGGTCATATTTACAATGGTGAAATCAGGAAGGCACTAATAATTTACTTCCTCCCGGTATTGCTACTACCAAGCATGATCCTGTGTCTTCATGGTAGGTTTATTCGGCCATTTTTTATTGCTTATGCGTTGCTAGGGACGGTCTATTACGTATATGTATTCATCGATGCTTTTAAAATAGCAAAATCACATCATCAATATCTACCCAAGAAATATAATAAAATATACTCTTATATTGGAATCTACTTGCTGGTGGTTACATTGTGCGTATTCCGGTGAATCCGACCAAAGAAACTGACGTGATGCCGACCGGTGTTCCGGTCTGATGCCGACCAGCGAACCACTGATGCCGACAAGTTGGTAGTAATATCGCGAGGCGTTTATTGTTTTGTCACAATTTATGTGAGCTCCCCACTATCCAGAGGGGAGCTCTTTCTCAAAATAACCACATCTCTTTGCACCAAATCATATTTGATTCAACCATGTCAAACCATATCGCTTCATGAGCATTAATAGTGATCTTCAATCAGCTCAAAATATGCCTGCGGATGCTTGCAGACTGGGCACATTTTTAACGCTTCCTTGCTTTCATGAATGTGACCGCAGTTGCGGCATTTCCATCTGGCAGTTTCACCCTTCACGAAGAATTCTCCGGTTTCAACCTCTTCCAGCAGTTTGAGGTAGCGCTCCTTGTGCGCTTTTTCGATCTTGCCGATAGCCTCAAAAACATAGGAAATGTCGTTAAAGCCCTCTTCCTTGGCTTCCTTGGCCATGCGCGGATACATTTCTGTATGTTCCTCAAATTCTCCCGCTGCCGCTGCTTTCAAGTTGTCTATTGTTGAGCCAATACCGTTAAGGTATTTAAAGTGCAGTTTGGCGTGCTCTTTCTCATTATCAGCAGTTTCTAAAAAATATTCCGCAATTTTTTCATACCCTTCCTTTTTGGCTACTGAAGCAAAGTACGTATACTTGTTTCGAGCCTGTGATTCCCCGGCAAAAGCCTCCATAAGATTTTTCTCTGTTTTGGTTCCTTTGATTTCTGGCATGTGGTATTCCTCCGGTAATTTTATTCCTTCATGGCGCGCATGATCAGGTTGAAGTATTCTTGAGTGCCAACAAACCCCTTGAGACGCTTATGTGCGATCAGACAAGGTCGAAACGGTCAAGGTTCATTACTTTGTCCCAAGCTGCCACAAAATCGTTCAGGAACTTTTCCTGAGAGTCCTGACATCCATAAACTTCTGCCAAAGCCCTGAGTTGGGAGTTTGAACCAAAGATGAGGTCAACACGGGTGCCGGTCCATTTGAGTTCACCAGTTGCGCGATCACGTCCCTCGAACAGGTCGTCGGCATCCGAAGCCGCCTTCCACGTGGTGCCCATATCAAGCAGATTCACGAAGAAGTCATTATTGAGCGTTTCTGGTTGCTTGGTGAAAAGTCCGTGTCGGGACTGTCCGAAATTGGTATTTAATACGCGCAAACCGCCAATGAGTACCGTCATCTCTGGAGCAGTCAGCGTCAGCAATTGTGCCCGATCAATCAACAGTTCCTCTGCCGATACGGCATATTTGGTTTTGAGGTAGTTACGGAATCCATCTGCAGTCGGCTCGAGTACGGCAAACGACTCTATGTCGGTTTGCTCCTGAAGTGCATCCGTGCGCCCCGGCGCAAAAGGAACGGTCACAGCGTAGCCGGCATTCTTCGCCGCTTGCTCGACGCCTGCGCATCCCCCAAGAACAATCAGGTCGGCGAGTGAAACCATCTTCCCGCCTGACTGCTCATTGTTGAACACATTCTGGATTCCTTCGAGGATCTGCAGCACTGTTCCCAGTTGGGCGGGTTGATTGACTTCCCAGTCCTTCTGCGGAGCGAGGCGCAAACGCGCTCCGTTCGCCCCGCCACGCTTGTCGGAGCCGCGGAACGTGGATGCTGATGCCCAGGCCGTCGATACCAGTTGATAAATGGACAGTCCCGAAGCGAGAACTTTGCCCTTGAGGTTGGCAATATCCCGCTCATCAATCAAATTGTGAGTGGCAGCGGGAACAGGGTCTTGCCAGATCAGTTCCTCCGCCGGAACCTCCGGGCCGAGGTAGCGCGAGCGGGGGCCCATGTCGCGGTGGGTCAGTTTGAACCACGCCCTGGCGAAGGCATCCGCGAATTGATCAGGGTTCTGCTGGTAGTTCCGCGCAATCGGTTCATAGATCGGGTCAAAGCGAAGCGAGAGATCTGCTGTGGTCATCATCGGCCGGTGCTTCTTTGAGGGGTCGTGTGCGTCATCTACCATATCCTCATCGGCCACGTCCTTGGCCAGCCACTGGTTCGCGCCGGCTGGACTCTTGACCAGTTCCCACTCGTATTTGAACAGCACATTCAGATAGCCCATGTCCCACTTGATAGGGTTCGGCTTCCAGGCACCCTCGATACCGCTGCTGATAGTATCGCCGCCTTTGCCGCTTCCAAAGTTACTGATCCAGCCGAGCCCCTGCTCTTCGATGGGGGCTCCTTCTGGTTCAGGACCCACATGCGTTGCAGGTCCGGCACCGTGACACTTGCCAAAGGTGTGACCTCCGGCGATAAGTGCAACTGTCTCTTCGTCGTTCATGGCCATGCGTGCAAAGGTTTCTCGAACGTCACGCCCCGATGCCACCGGATCCGGGTTGCCGTTCGGCCCTTCCGGGTTCACATAGATCAGCCCCATTTGTACAGCGGCAAGAGGAGTCTCGAGTTTCCGGTCACTGGCGTAGCGCTTGTCTCCAAGCCACGTATCCTCTGACCCCCAATAAATGTCTTCTTCGGGCTCCCAGACATCTTCACGTCCGCCACCGAAGCCAAATGTTTTAAAGCCCATCGACTCCAGAGCACAGTTGCCGGTCAGAATCATCAGGTCAGCCCAAGAGATTTTTTTGCCATATTTCTGCTTGATCGGCCAAAGCAAACGGCGTGCCTTGTCGAGGTTGACGTTGTCCGGCCAACTGTTGAGCGGTGCAAAACGCTGCGAACCGGAGGATGCGCCGCCGCGGCCATCGCCGGTGCGGTAGGTGCCTGCGCTGTGCCACGCCATACGGATGAAAAGCCCCCCGTAGTGACCGTAATCAGCAGGCCACCACTCCTGCGAGTCGGTCATCAGTGCATAGAGGTCCTTTTTAAGCGCCTCCAGATCAAGTTTTTTAAATTCTGCAGTGTAGTTAAACTCCTCGCCCATCGGGTTAATCATTGTGGAGTTCTGATGAAGAATCCTGAGGTTCAACTGGTTCGGCCACCAGTCCCGGTTCGAGGTGCCACCTCCGGCAACCTGTTTGCTGCTTCTGCCCGTGACCGGGCATTTGCTGTCTGTACTCATCTCCGTTCTCCTTTCACTGTTGTTGAAACATAATGTTACAGTTACTCATTCAAACAATCCTTACAGACACCGTAGATTACGACGTTTCTGGTATCAATCCGACCCCAGTCGTCAATGTTCTCGGGTAGAGGAGCGGTATCGACCTCTTGCCAGATGAAATCAATTATCTTGCTGCATGTTCTGCAAATCAGGTGATGGTGTTGATAGCGGGCTACCTCAAACCGGGCAAGGCTGTGAACGGTATCAACTTTTTTTGCGAATCCATGCTGCTCAAAAGTTGCAAGCGTCCGGTAGACGGTGTCCAGTGACATTGACGGAAAGGCTTCGTGTAGCCTCTGGTAAAGTGCTTCCGCAGTTGGATGGTCCGTTGACAAAGCTAACTCACGATATATTACAAAGCGCTGATTCGTGAACCGTATCCCTGCGTCCCGGCAGGTGCGCTTGAACTTTATAAGGAGGTTTTCTTCAGTGTCTGACATAATGGGTTTGTTACCAGTCTATTTAAGAATAATTCTTATAAAGATACTATCACAAAAAAAGGTTTCGTCAACTTTTTCCAGGCATATTATTGCTTTTTCCTTCTCATAGATTCACCCTTCAGTTCAAGCTTGTAGGCGTTGTGTACCAGCCTATCCAGAATGGCATCAGCCAAAGTAGGATCTTGCATACCATCATGCCAAGCCTTTACCGGTAACTGGCTGGTAATGACACACGCCTTCCGGTCATAGCGGTCCTCAACGATCTCCAGAAGCTCCCGTTGTTCTTCCCGAGTCATGGGAGAGATGAGGAAATCATCCAGGATCAGCACCTCGCACTTGACTATTGGCGCAATGAGTTTGCTGTATCGTCCGTCATGCCTGGATACCGCAATGTCCTGAAGAAGTCGCGGGATCCTCTGGTAGAGAACAGAGTGGCCATCACGGCAGGCCTTTTGTGCCAGTGCACAGGCCAGATAGCTCTTGCCAGCTCCGGTCGGGCCGGTGACAAGTATGTTGTGACGACTCTTCACCCACTGGTTTCCGGCAAGTGACATAACGGTTGAACGATCCATGCCTCGCCCCTGTCTGAAGTCCAAGTCCTCAATAGAGGCAGCAAGGCGGAGTTTTGCATTTTTGAGCCGGTTTTGCATTCGCCGGTTCTCCAAATCAGTCATCTGGTAATCCACGATCAGGCCGAAACGCTCCTCGAAGGTGAGCTGTGCCATGTCCGGGCAGTGCATCTGGTCTGCAAAGGCTTTAGCCATTGCGGCTAGCTTCATGGAGTACAACTTCTCGATAGTCGGTTGTGTCAGCATGCGGTTTCCTCTCATCATTGTAGTAGTCCGTGCCTCTGATATTCTCGTGGGCAACGGAAAGTAATTGTAGCTGTGCGGGTAATGGTTTTTTGTCCAGGTTGTTATCGAGTATCGACTTTATGCTTTTGTAGTTGACGCCTTTGATGTACAGCGCCCGCTCGCAGGCAGCTTCCAACCGCTCTTTGCTAAAGCGTTTTCCCAGAGAAATTATGCCCAGACAGGAATTGAAGCCATGCTCCGGAATCAGTTTTCTTGAGAGAATGGCTGACACAACCTGGGCTGTAGCCTTGCCGGTGCCGGCAGCCCAGGAGATCAAACGCTCCGGTGTCCATTCAGCGTACACCCGGTGAGACCTCGGCATATGCTCCGGGATGGTCGTATATCCTCCCTTTACTGATGACTTGGGATGGGATGTCACGCGGTTTCCCTTATGGAAGCATTCGACTGTTGTCTCGGTATAGCGGATCTCCAGTTGTTCCCGTACAAGGCGGTGAGGGGCGCTGTAAAAGTGATCGTCCAGCTCAAAGTGATAGTTTATGTTCAGTCGAACCTTCTTGAACTGGGAATATTGATAATGGCTGTCAGGTAACGGCAGCATTGCCGGCCGATCCAATTCTTGGAAACTACTCGTGCGGGTGCCCGGCAATTTCCTGAAGGGACGATTGTTTAGGAGAGCAAGGCGCTCTTTGATTGCGGCATTTGCCTCAGCCAGACTGAAGAAGGTTCGTTTGCGTAATCCGGCAAGGATGAAGCGCTGGACGATCTGAACCCCGACTTCGGCTTTTGATTTGTCTTTTGGTTTTCTGACACGGGCTGGAATGACAGCGACACCATAGTGGGCGGCCATGGCAGCGTAGGTTGGATTTATGTCAGGCTCGTAACGGCAGGTTTTGCTAACAGCAGAAAGCAAGTTGTCGGGAACAATGGTTTTTGGCAGACAGCCAAGGAAGGTAAATGTTCTGGCGTGTGACCCGGTCCAGTCAGGAAGTGACTGTGACCATGTTGCCTCGGCGTAGGTGTAGTTGCTGGCACCCATCACCGCCACAAATACCTGGGCATCCCGAATCTCTCCGGTTGATGCATCGACAATCGGTATAGTTTGCCCGCAGTAGTCAACGAACATCTTTTCGCCTGCCCGGTGTTCCTGGCGCATGGAAAGGTCGAGTTTCTTCTTCCATTTGCGGAACAGTTCGCAGAACTGGGAATACTGATAGCCAGAAGGGTTTTGCTCTTTGTACTCTTGCCATAGAAGCATGAGCGTGAGGTTTTTATGAGTAACAAATTCAGCGTTCAGGGCATGCCAGTCTGGCGGGATGCATTTACGGTGAGATGAACCGGGATTGATTGGGTAAAGAAGTGTCTCCAGTCCCTCATCATCCAGGGCAAATGGTAAGGGCCAGGAAAGATTGGCGGCTGAAGCTCTACAGAGGGTATCGGTGACGGTCGTCTTGCCGATACAGCAAGCGGTGGCAATTGATTGCCTACTCTGGTTACATGACCAGGCTAAACGGAGTATCTCTCGGATTTTTCGCATGGTAACTCTCTCTTGTGGCATCGTTTCCCCCTCAAATAGAATGAGGAAAGGATACCTGTTGAGTTACCTCGCGACTACATCACAAACAACCGGTCGGATTGCTCCGGAACAGCGGTCGGATTCCTAACGGAATACCGGTCGGCATCAAATCGGAACGGCGGTCGGCATCCCGCCGGAATCGCGGTCGGATTCATCCGGAATACGCACATTGAATGTTTCCTCTTCATTGATTGTAAGGACCTACATATTTCAGGCATTCAAAATCCCTGCTGGTAGTATGGAACCTACACTGCTGATAGGTGATCACATCCTAGTAGATAAAAGCAAATCAGCCAAAAATCCAAAACAAGGCGAAATAATTGTATTTGAATACCCTGAAGATCCTACAAAGGATTTTGTTAAACGAGTTGTAGCAATAGAAGGGGATACTATTGAAATTAAGGACAAGAACCTTTTTGTAAACGGCAAACAATTGCAAGAGCCTTATATTGCTCACAAAGAATCCAACACAATACCGGCAACAGTCAATCCTAGAGATAACCTTGAGCCTAAAGTAGTTCCTCCTGGATCATATTTCACAATGGGAGATAACCGTGATAGAAGCTACGATAGCCGCTTCTGGGGCTTTGTGCCAAAAGACAAAGTGAAAGGTACAGTGAAAAATATTTATTGGTCATGGGACCGAGAAAAGAGTGCTATTCGCTGGGACAGAATTGGCAACAAAGTCCTGTAGATCAACCAGGCGGCGGCACACAGACTCTGACGCGCTGGTGCGCCACCACGACGTTATATTCATAACAACAGTATCAAGTGATGCCAAAAATGAAAAAACCACGGACATGCATATTTTGCGGCAAGAAAGGAGAGATGTCTAAGGAACATTTTTGGCCAGAGTGGCTGAGTAAGCATTTCCCAAATGGTCCTGCAGATCGTTACATATCGGAACTTCATGAAAGCGAAGCAAAGACTCCGTTACAGCTACAAAAAAGAACCGAAAGGCAAGGGAAAGTCATAACTAAAAAGATAAGAGTCGTCTGTAAGGGTTGCAACAATGGATGGATGAGCTACCTTGAAACGAAGGTAAAACCGATAATTGCAGCGGTGATCACTGGTAAAAGCTACGTATTAAACAAAGAAGAAATAAATGACCTATCACTTTGGGCAACAGTGAAGTCAATAGTTGGCGAGCATGCAGAAGGACACACTGCACTTACGCCAAGCGTTGATAGGTACCGGGTCTACACGGATCATGAGATTCCTGAATATTTTAGTGTCTTCCTGGGTGTTCACTCTTCAGAAACTAAGGCTGCCTACCTCCGCCATTCAGGCACATTATCATTATCAATACTTGGCCCAGACCCAACTTTGCCGCCTGACATTCAAAGAAATACGCAGACAATAAGCTTCCTTGTTGGCCCCTTACTGTTGCATGTGATAGCAGTGCGGGTAACAGGCTTTAAATTTATCGATGAAATATTTTCGTCAAGTGAGCTTATAAAATTATGGCCGACAGTGGTAGAGGAGATTGATCTATCTTCACTGAAAGTAATTGATGATGCTGGACTTGGCGTAATTGCTCGAAAACTTGGCAAACTGATGTCATCTCCGATGGTACGTTATGGCGGCAACTTACCCACGAGCCCTTGTGATGTCATCTAACCATCGGCAACAGCGGTCAAGCCGCTGGTGCCTCAGCCCCGTTGGTTACCCAAAAGGAGGCATTACATGACAATAAAATGGGGAGTATTCTTTAAAACATGTCTGTTTCTGGCGAGTTTTGGTGCATTTCCAACACCATCGCCAACCCTGGCCCAGGAGGGCTACGCCAACCCTGATCTGGGGACTGTAGTTACAACTCCCGATGCTTTGGCAACACCCCTGCCTGACACAAAAAAAGCAACCTTGTATGAACCGAAACCAGGCGAAAAGCTGTCCTTCAAACAGATCGCTGAAATTTTGAGGACCACACGCAACCTTGCCGGCAGAAATCTGAGCGGACTCAACCTTGTCGGATTGGACCTGAGTGATTGTAGCCTGCAAGGCGCAGATATGAGAGGCGCCAATCTCGAGCGCGCCAACATGATGGGATCTAACCTTGAACGGGTTGACATGACCGGAGCAAACCTGAAAATGGCAAGCTTCTACCAGTCGGCCCTGACCGCCGCGAAACTTGATAAGGCTGTTCTTGATGGCGCCATCTGGATTGACAAAAGTATCTGTGCAAAAGGTTCCATCGGGGAATGCGTTAAAATCGGCACAAAACCGGAATGAATCCTCCAGAAATAACAGGTGGAGGAAAACCCTAAGTCGAATTGATTCCCGACCCTTACGCCCATTCCCTGGCATATCCCCCCTCAGACCCTGCTTGATTCGAGCTCTTTCAGATAATAGACAATCCTCATCCCCCTCCTAACCTCCCCCTTGAAGGGGGAGGAACTTATAGCAATTCAAGCGACTTATCAGAATGATTCTGGTACATTGATGTATCAAGATATGAACCTATAACAAGCATTTGAAACTGGGATGAATTGGATAAACACAGATAAATCAGATAATTAAAAGCAACAGATTGTAAACCAAAAAGGTGAAGGACTATTTGTTAGAATCTTTAGGTTTTATCCCGTGTTCATTCTATGTATCTATGGTTACGTGCCGTTTTTAGGTTGAATGCCTGGGTGGACGAAAAACTGATGAAGCGGATTCCGAATCCCCTGTGGCAGCCAGGAAATTCGGTGTCACGAGGTGTCATGCTGTATCACAGTGATCGCCGTGGAGCGGTGTGGTTCTGTTTACCCTATTTGGGTTTGACTGTATCTTTACCAGCATGCTAAACAAGAGAGCGAGAGAGGGCGTTATGCCTCTACGGATGTCAAAGACCTCACCACGATACCAGGATGGTTTGAATAGAAAGGAATCAAATGACACGCGATGAAGCCAGAAACAAAATCATTTTCGCCCTGGATGTGAACGGGCTGGCCGAGATAGACCGCTATGCCGGAATGCTGGCCGGAAAGGTCGGCATGTTCAAGGTCGGCAAGGAGCTGTTTACCTCCTGCGGTCCCGAGGCGGTCAAGACCGTGCAGCGCCATGGCGGACAGGTCTTCCTCGACCTGAAATACCACGACATCCCCAACACCGTGGCCAAGGCCATGCTGGAAGCGGCCCGGCTCGGTGTGCAGCTGACCAACCTGCACGCCCTGGGTGGCGGCGAAATGATGGAAACCGCCGCCACGGCCGTTCGCAAGGAGTTCGGTGATGCCCGTCCGCGCCTGCTGGCGGTGACGATCCTGACCTCATCCACCGCTGAAACCCTGCGGGGTGTCGGTATCGAACATCCGGTGCAGGATATGGTCGTACGTCTGGCCAAACTGGCCCAGGATGCCGGCATGGATGGCGTCGTGGCCTCGCCCCTGGAAATAGAGATGATCCGCGCGGCCTGCGGACCGGACTTCCTGATCGTCACCCCCGGTGTGCGTCCGACCTTTGCATCGGCCGACGACCAGAAGCGCATCATGACCCCGGCCGAAGCGGTACGTGCCGGGGCCGATTACCTGGTGATCGGAAGACCGATTGCCAAGGCCTCTGATCCCGCCGCTGCAGCCGATATGATTGCCGATGAGATCGTGGGAGGGTGCCTATGAAGGGTGAACTGATATTCGGCGTTAATCCGGTCAAGGAATCCCTGCAGGGTACCCGGGGGGCCTTCAATCTGTATGTGCAGATCAGCGCTACCGACCACCGCGTGGAAAAGATCATCAAGCTGGCTGAAGATCGCGGTGTGGCGGTACATCGCCGCGATAAAAACGATCTGACCAAGATGTGTGCCTCGTCCCATCACCAGGGGATTGCCCTGGAGGTCGAACCGTTCCGCTATGCCGAGCTCGATGACCTGCTGGCAGCGGTTGCCCAATCCGGTGCGCCAGGCTTCCTGCTGGTGCTGGACGGCATCCTGGATCCGCACAACCTGGGGGCCCTGATCCGCTCGGCGGCCTGTGCCGGGGCCAATGGCGTCATCATCCCCAAGGACCGTGCCTGCGCCATCACCGCTGCAGCTGAAAAGGCCTCGGCCGGCGCCGCGGAGACGATCCCGGTTGCCATGGTTACCAATATTGCCCAAACCCTCGAAACCCTCAAGAAATCCGGCTACTGGATCTATGCCCTGGCCGGCGAAGCCAAACAATCGGTTTATGGCCTGGACTTTTCCGGCAACGTTGTGCTGGTGATCGGCAGCGAAGGGGAGGGGATCCGCCCGCTGGTGCGCAAACAGAGTGACGTGGTCATGTCCATCCCCCAGTATGGCGGCGTCGGTTCGCTGAATGCCTCGGTGGCCGGCGGCATTGCGCTGTTCGAAGTGGCCCGCGGTTTGCGGGGAGCACCAAAACCTTGATGAAGTATCTGGTGAAGAAAGGGATCCATGTCACTTAAAGGCGATCTGGAGCATTTTCCCATAATCGATGTCATCCAGCTGCTGCACGGCTCCCGGAAATCGGGCGTACTGCGGCTCTCCAGCGAAAAAGGGGAGAGCCAGCTGGTGTTTCATGACGGGGACCTGGTCAGCGCCAATTTCCTCAATAGCCGGGTGCGGGTCGGGCAGGTCCTGGTCAGTGCCGGCGCCATCACAGAGGATCAGCTGGCCCAGGCACTGGCTATCCAGGAGAGTGCCGGTGATGACCGCAAGCCGCTTGTCATCACCCTGCTCGAACAGAACATGGTTGACGAAACCGCGGCCTATAACGGCATCGAAGCATTGATCGAGATGACGGTGGTTGAGGTGCTGACCTGGAAAGAGGGGCACTTTACCCTGGATATTGCCAGTAACGGCCATGCCGGCGGCTACCATTTTTCCCGCACAAAATTCCCCCAGAGAATCCTGCTGAACGCCCAGGGGATCCTGATGGAATCGTTGCGCATCTTTGATGAAAAGGTGCGGGATGGTTCCATGGATGAGATCCTGAGCATTGCCGGCGTCAACAACCTGGACCTGGATGCGGAACAGCCCGGCAGCAAGGCGCCGGTTATTTCATCGGATGGACGCGCTCAGGACGATGGTCCTTCAGTACTTCAGCATCTGCTGGAAGAACAGCGGAACATGATCCAGCGCAGCAGTGATCAAAGCTACCGCGAGGTGGATGCGGTCAAGAAGCTGATAATTGAAGAGTTCCCGACGGCAGCCAAAGAGCAGAAACGACAGCTGTTATCGCTGCTGGCGGGTTCCGCACCGCAAGAGGCGGTTTTGACGGCGCCCCCGAACATTGCGGTGATTGTGATTACACAGTCACAGCTGCTGTCGACAATGGTCCGGTCGATCTGTTACCAGGAGGCTGTGTATGTGGTTTCGACCGATAACATCGTCTCGCTGGATATCAACATCAGGCTGCTGATGTGTCAGACGCTCCATCTGGTTATAATTCTTGATGTCCCCCATGCGGATGGCGAGCAGGATACCATCAGGATCTGCCGGGAACTGCAGCAGTACCCGCAGGCCTCGGTCGTACTGGCAGCCTGTTCCCGGTTCTGGCACACGCAGGCCCTGCAGGCACTCAGCCTGGGAATCCGCTCGATTATTCCGCGCCCCTGCAAGGAATGTTCAAAAGAATCAGCCGCCCAGCAGGCCCTTGAGTTCTGCTCCGGTTTCGGGGCTTTTCTTCGCACCCTGTCTGCGGAGTACCGCAACAGCGATGACCAGCGTTTTTTCACCTGCATCACCACGCTGCGCAGCTGCAGGACCCGCACGGAGATCACGGTTGCCACGCTTACCTACCTGATCGAAGTGTTTGAACGTGCCGTTGTTTTTTTGGTGACAGAAACCGAACTTGTAGCGGAGCAGTCTTTCGGGGTCAAGGGGGCGAAAGGTGAGGGAGTGGTAGCGCTTTCCAACCTGAGTGTGCCGCTTGATGATCAGGAGATTTTTGAAGATATTGTTAAAACCGGTGAGCTGTATTACGGCTTCCATAGCGATTCGACGTGGCCGCATCAGCTGTACCGGCTGATCGGCAGGCCGGACAGCCCGGAAGTGCTGCTGTTCCCCTTTATCCGCGCAAACAGTGTCGTAGCATTCATCTACGCTGATTTCGGATCGAAACTCGCTTCATCTCCTTCTCTTCATTATCTTGATGCACTGGCACAGTACACAACTGCCCAGATCAGTGTGTCGGCATATCGTCAGAAATTGAAATCCATGCTGGGTGAAACCGAGAACACACACCCGGCTAGATTGGACTGAAGGCAGGTTTTTGTAAGGGGGGTCAGGGAGCAGAAGCAGCAGGGTGTGTCGAAATCAGGCTTTGCAGCCAGTTTACGACGGTTTCACGGTGAAACCGTACCGATCCACCCATCTTGATCCGGCCGGGGAGCAGACCGGATTTGTCCATCCTGATCAGGGTCGCCCGGGAGATTTTAAGCAGTACGCACGTCTCGGCAACGGACAACAGTACGGCGTCCGGGTCAAGCGCCACAGCCTTTTTGGGGGCCTTCGTGACAGGTTGCGACTTGGATTCCGTTGATTTTGATTTTTTTGTCTTTGCTGCCTTTTTTAGCGGGCTTTTCTTTTCTTTTTTCTTACCCGCCGGCGCTGTTTTCGTTTCCTTTTTCTCTGCCTGAATCAATACAAAATCATCGAGCCCGGCAAACAGTGGAGCATTGTCCATAATATTGCTGTCACTGATTTTCTGATTGTTTTTTTTCTGCGTGCGGTCAGGGGTGTTCTTGGGTGGCATACGAATACTCCAGGTGCTGTTTATTTGTATCATGCTGCGTCATGCTGAGACATCAGGTGTCTTAGGGTGTCGGTGCTTCGAAGGCATGCTGCGCTGCCGTCATCGGCAAGACCCCGATGGTGACTGAAGTGATTCCCTCACGCCGTATATACAGCATGTATCAATTTGAGTCAATCCGTATCGGGCTGTTGTGGTGTGCATCAATTTTATTCACCCGTCCGGCCGACAAAAACCTCCTTTTCTGCAAGACTATCGTAGTACACGTCCACCCCATCCGCATGTCGCAGGAATGTAATTCCCATATTGTCCGTCCCGGCTGAAAAAAACCCGTAGGTTTGACTGAGGGAGCCTTCGTACTTCCAACAGGCCGGGGTCGCAAGTTGCAGGCAATGCCCATCCAGCAATCTGCAACTGGCTACGGACGCGCCATTGAAATCCAGGTGAATCCGACCGGACTCCAGCCAGTCGCAGGGTGTTTTCAGGCCGCTCAGTTGAAACGCCGTGGCTATGTCTGCTGCCGGACCATTGCCACAGAACTGCAGGCCGCAACTCACCAGATGGCTGATGTACGCGTCTGCATCTGACGGCGACATAAAAGCAACCCTGGCAATCTCGCCATCCGAACACAAGGTCCGGTTCGGTACATCGGTGACGAATTGCTCCCAACCACCCGGATACTTGCGCTGAATTGTTTCGCATCGAACAATAATCGAATGAGCCTCAATAAGAACCGACATGATCACTCCTCGTGAATAGATACCCAGTGGTCTGCAACGAGCCCTCTTTATCGTAACTTTATAGCAGCAAGATGAGTCTTTGCAAGGCTCCAAAGAGATCAGATTGCGTGTAATTCTGATTGGTATGTCTCTAGGATGGAATGTTGCCGATTGTTATCGTAAAATATCGTCGTCATGCGCCCTGTCTGATTGATCTGTTGTATTAACACCGCCGGCAACAATATAGTATACCGCGGCAAGTAAAATTGTTATGACAGCAACCGTGTAGGCGAGTTGTTGACCATGCCACAAAGAAGACAGCCAGGCACTGGCATCATTGGCAACTAATGCCATTTTTCCGCCCATTCTCTGTACCTCGTACGAAAAACGCTTTGACTGCTCAAATTCAGCAAAAGGGTTGTCAGGAATGTCGTCAGCCGTCAGATAGATGGCTGCGGCACTGCCAAAACCGATCAGCAGGATGCCGAGGGTGACGAGATGGTAACGCTTTAATGGAGACAAGGTTTTCATATTAGCTGACATAGAATGCAGGCTAATCATATGGCGATCAAATAACAAGTGTTCTTTCTGTATAACATGTGAAATCTCTTATTCTTTATTGGAACCAGAGGATCAACAACGTTGATTATGCAGTGGTATGGTGTAGACTGAAGATAGTGGTGAACTAAAAACAACCAGTTACTACGGAGTTTAGCTAAATGGAAGCCAAAGAAACCTTTGTCCCGATCAGTCTGGAAAGTATCGAGCCGGTTATCTTTCCCGATGTTGCCCTGTATATCAGAACCGGCGGCAACTATGTGCTCTACAAGAACCATGGCCGGGATTTCAGCGATCATGACCATGAGCGTCTTTCCAAACATGGGGTCGAGTTTGTTTTTGTGTCCAAGGATGACATGGATGTCATCACCAGCTATATGGAGGCAAGCGCCGAGCGGCTGCTCAACAGCGATATCCTGAATGCTAGGGCCAAGGGGAAGATGATCTACCAGACATCTATTAACTATGTGGATGATATTTTCAACAATCCGGATAAAACCACTGACCTGAAGCGCACCAAGCGTCTCATAGAAAACCTGATGCTGTATCTCTCAATCAATCCGGACGCGATCAGCTCCCTGGAAACGGTTATGTCGCACAACTATCACACCTTTGTACATTCGTTGCAGGTGACCTCCCTGACGCTGCTGATGCACTCCGAGGCCTATTCCTTGTCCCGTGACGAGATGCTGGATGTCGGAACCGGAGCGATTCTTCATGACTTCGGCAAGACCTTTGTCCCGCAGGAGATCCTCAATAAGAACGGAAAACTGAACGAGGCTGAAATTGAGATTCTGAAACGCCACCCTGAACAGGGCTATGAGTTTCTGCGGGACAAGGGGGCGCTTTCTCCGGTTTCGCTTTCGATCGTGCGGCTCCACCATGAGCGCTGCAACGGCAGCGGCTATCCCCTGGGACTGGAGAGCAGGGACATTCCGCGCAGTGCCCAGATTACCGGGGTTGCCGATGTCTATTGCACCCTTACGACTGACAATCACGGCAACAATACCATGCCTGCCCATATTGCCCTGCAGCTGATGCGCAATCAGATGAAAGCCCTGTTTGCCCCGCATCTGCTGGATACCCTCGAAAATCTTGTCTGCACCGAAGACGTTCAGCAATTCATCTTGTAATATATCAAACGAACTCACCTTGCAGTACAGCATATGGAGCTATTGATGATGAATCAGATTACCCTTGACGGTATCACTCTTTCCCTGGCCAGGCCGGTGGAGCTCAATCTGCAGTGGGTCGGCCAGGAAGAGCTGCTGACGCAGCTGCTGGCGGCCTGGATGGTCATCGATGAGCGGGACATTCCCTTCAACCCGCGACTGATCGGCAAACCGGGGGTCGGGAAAACGACCCTGGCCTATGCCGCAGCCAAACGCCTGGAGCGGCCGGTCTACCTGTATCAGGCCACCATGGACACCCGCCCCGAGGATCTGATCATCACACCGACCATCGGGCCGGATGGCCGGATCCAGTACGCCGCCTCGTCGCTGGTCTCGGCCATGCTGGTCGGCGGGGTGCTGATCTTGGATGAAGGCAGCCGCATGAGCGAGAAGGCCTGGGCCTCTCTGGCGCCGCTTCTGGATGACCGCCGCTATGTGGAGTCGATCATTACCGGCCTGCGCATCCCGGCCCAGCGGGAGTTCCGCATCGTCGTCACCATGAACGAGGACTCCTCCACCTTCGAGATCCCGGAATACATCCATTCCCGCCTGCAGCCCCAGATCTACATCGATTTCCCAGAGGCCGACGAGGAGCTGGTCATTCTCCGGGAAAACCTTCCCTTTGCCGAAAGCGACATCCTTACGTACGTGGTAACGTTTCTCCAGCGCGCCCATGCTGCGGATGAGCTCTATTCCGTCCGGGACGGCATCAACATCGCCCGGTACGCCCTCAAGATGGCCGCAGCCGGCAGTTCACAGCCCCGGGATCTGTTGCGCCTGGCCGTGACGCGGATCCTGGGGAATGAAGCCCTGTCGTACCTGGACTGACCATGCCCAAACGCCTGTATCTTGAACGATTCGGTGCGGTGCATGCCCTGCCGGTGCTCCATTACCGTATGGAGTTCGCCCAGCTGGTGCGCATGGCCTTTTCTCACGTCCACCCCGATGCCGTAGCCATCGAGCTGCCCCCCACTCTGGAGGCGCCTTTTCTGAGGGCGCTGCGCCGTTTGCCGCAGATCTCGGTGATCAGCTACCAGGCTGTCAGTGGGAAAAAGGCCGGACTGGAAGCGGCAGGAACGGTCTATCTGCTGGTGGAGCCGGCCGATCCCCTGGTGGAGGCGGCCCGTCAGGCTCTGGAGCAGGGAATTCCCCTGCATTTTATCGATGTGGATACGGACGGCTACCCTAGTCACCGTGAGCAGTTCCCCGATTCCTACAGTATCTGTCGCATCGGCCTGGAGGCGTATTTCCGCGCATACAGAGCAGCCGGCTCCAGACAGGCCGCCTGCCAAGAGGACCAGCGGCGCGAGCAGGGCATGGCATACCGCCTGCAAGGATTATCCCGCCAATTCAAGAAGATCCTGTTCGTCTGCGGCATGGCTCATCTGGATTCGATCAAGGGACTGTATGCCTTGCCGCAGGCTGCACCCCTTGAGCGGGTCCGGCGTGAGGGCGTCAATGTATTCAATCTGCATCCTGATTCCTGCCGCGAGATTCTGGCCGAGTTTCCATTTTTGTCTGCAGTCTACGAGGTGCGGCGCGGCCCGCTGCCCGAGGAGCCGGAAGAGAGCGGCAACGGGCTGCGCAAGCGTTTTCACGCCCTGGAGCTGATCAACGGCGGCAAACAGCAGCTGTCCGAAGAACAGCTCATGGAGAACGCCATCCGCCGCTCTGCGCGTCACCTCGGTCGCGAAGGTACCTTTCCGGACCGCCAGCGCCTGATCTACCGGCTCTTCAGCGAGGCGGCCCGCCATTACCGCCAGGAAACCGGCGAGAGCCTGCATCTCTGGCAGAAGCGGGCCTTTTTCCGCTTCGCCCGCAACTACGCCCTGCAGGGGGACATGCTGCTGCCGGACCTCTTCCAGCTTCTGGCAGCGGCACGCGGCTGTATCGACGACAACTTCGCCTATGCCTTTTGTCGTCTGGCCACCTGCTACCCCTGGCAGACGGAGACCAGCGATCTGGCCACGATCAGCATCTCTCCGGAAGAGATCTGGGGCAACAGCCGCCGCATCCGCTTCCGACCGCGCCAGAAGCGCAGCAAGGGGCTCTCAAAGCTGGGGCTGCTGGGGCGCAAGCGTGAGGCCCGGCCTGGCGAGTGGCTGGAGGGCTTTGACGATCCCTCGATCTGCTCCTATCCGGCAGAGGATATTGCCGTGGAGGAGTACGGCCGATTCCTCAAGCGCAAAGGGTGCCTGCAGCTCTCCGAGGAGCTGACCCGTACGGAGAGGTTCAGCAGTTCGCTCCTGGACGGAATTGACATGCGCGAAACACTGCGCAATATCCATGAAGGGTCGATTTACGTCCGGGAACAGCAGCGTGCCAAGGGTGGGGTGGGATGTCTGGTGGTGATCTTTGATGAGGATCGCAAACGTGAGCGCTATCCCTATTGCATGACCTGGCTGGGAGAACACGAGCAGGAGTCGGATATGGCCTTTTATGCCACCGATCCGGCTGAAAACATCGTCGGGCCGGGGATCTGCCGCTGCGAGTACGGCGGATTCATGCTGGCCTACCCGCCGCGGCGCATGATGGATGTCTGGCATGACCCTGATTACAGGATGGCGGCAAACCGGGGTGAGGTGCTGCTGATGGCAGCCCTGGACTACTCCATCGAGAAACATGTGGTGTATGCGGCCGCCCGGCCGCCCCGCAGCATCTTCAAACAGATGGCCGCCCGCCGTGACCGCAAGATCGTCTACATCCCGCTCGGATCGCTTTCTCCCCACAAGCTCAAGCAGCTGCGGATACTGCACATCCTCTCAGGCAAGGATAAACGGGATATTGCACGGGATTATATCTGGTGAACCTGGAGGGAAGTTTCATCCGGGAAGATCGGTCGTGACAAACTGACGTGTACTAAAGTGTGGGGGACTGGAGGGGCCAGCGCTCGTCAAACCTTCTGAAGTACTCCGCCCGGCACCAGTTTTCCACATCCACCAATGACTGAAAGGCTTGTCGGAAATCGGTCCTGCCGATGGTAAACACCCCGTGACCATACACGATTGCGCACCCCGTCTCTCCGATGACCGGGGGGAGGTTCCGGGCGATGCCGCCGGCACCGATCTCGCCGGCCACCACCGGTGTCCCCCCCAGCATCCGTACCTTCGAACAATCCTTCCAGCAGTCCGTGATCGGGCAGTTCGCCTTTTCCTCGCACATCATGCTCATGACAACGGCAAAACGGGGATGTCCGTGCAGTATGGCGCGACAGCCGGTGACTTCAAAAACACGGCGATGGGCTACCAGTTCGCTGGAAGCGGTGATGCCGACGGTGGAGCTGTTTTCAAACGGCACCGGATCGATGCACCCGGCCAGTTCATCGAGACTGGATGCTGTCTGGGATATGTAAATCAGGTCGCCATTCGAATAAGAGATATTGCCGAAAAAAGAATCCACCAGGCCGCGTTGTACGGTATAGGAACCGACCCGGGTTATTTCATCCAGAATGTCGGTCCTGACCGCTATCGGCCCCTGCCTGAATTCCAGGTTATCGGCGCTCAGCGGCTGCAGCCACCCGGTACGGAAACGGGCAAAGGCATCGGCCTCTCCCGGCAGCCTGAAACCATCCTGAAGAACATCCTCAAGATATTTTATGAACGTGGAGTGGAAGACCGATGACCAGTTGATGTAGGCCTGTTCAACGGTCAGGCTCCCGCTGGCAATAATGCCGACTCCCTCTACCACAATGCCTTTGCGGCTGCCCAGAAATCCCGCAATGACAGCAGCGGGATCATCCCCCAATTCGGATCTGCGGACAAAGGGGATGTCGTGCAGAAAGGTGCGGGTTTCGGTGTCGCGCGGTATGACTTCGTGCTCGTCGGCAGCAGCCCGACGAAGCAGGAAGTCTGCAAAGGGCAGGGCAGGCTGTGCTGCGCAGAGTGCCAGGCAGTTGAGCCTGGTTAAGGTATCTGATGCAATGTTCGCCAGAGATGGGTCGCCACCGCTGATCATGACGTCATCCTGAGCGGCAAATGCTGTCAGGTCAGGGTTTGCAGAGCGGTCCGCAATCAGCTTGGTGATGTATTTGTTGATTTGATCATGCATCAGGGGACAGAGGAAGGGATATTGGTAAAAAGAACGGAGCCGTCGTCAAGGAGTTCCTTGCGGAAACTGACTTTGGCCCTGGCTGCGGCCAAGCGGGTTTTAGGCAGTTGCATGGTGCTGCCGGGCATAAAGGCGGGAGTAACATTCGTACCTGCCTGCCAGACCTCAAAATGCAGATGAGGGCCGGTCGAACGTCCGGTATTGCCGGAATAAGCGATAATGGTATCCCGGTCAACAGCCAGACCCGGCACCGCCTCCAGGCGGCTATTGTGACCATACAGGCTGATCATGCCGTTAGCGTGTTCGACGAGAACCGTATATCCATAACCTGGGCGCAGCCCACTATAAACTACAACTCCGGGAGCAGCCGGCATGACAGGAGTACCTTCCGGTATTGCGATGTCAATCCCGTTGTGATGGCGCAGTTTCCCGTCGATGGGGTCGATCCGCATACCGACTGCGGAGGTGATGACCCCTCCCACAGCGGGCAGTTTCGGCTCAAAGGAGCCGGGGGGGGAAAGATCGGAAGGGGTGAATGATGCACTGACGGTCTTTTCAACAATTTCGTTCAGAGAAATGTCGTGGTGTTTCTCTGCTTTTACCTTTTTCTGGTGTTTGGGTGCCTTTTTAGAGGACTCTCTGATGACGATCTTGGCATCCTTCTGCATGGGGGCATCAGTGAAGCTTTCAACTCCATCCACGGTAACAAACCGGTAAATATCCGCATGACCTGAAACAGGCAGTGCCAGCAACAGAAACATACAAAATACGCCTGACGTGGATTGCTTTACTGTCTGTTTGTATGGTGATATTTTATGCATGAATAGTCTCTTTAGTGCTTGTCGTTCGAATGTATTTCTGTTAAAAAACCTAATTCGATCGTTTACTTTACCGTATCTGTCCCATTTTTGCAATTCAATCATCCTTCGAGGAATCTGTAATGCCTCAATATTCTGATAAAGTCGTTCGCGGCACCCCGCATGAAGATTCGCTGGTCATTGTCCAGTTTTTTAAGGGGATGGTGGGAAAGCGTTTTTCGTTTCTCAATTATTACAAGGAAATCCCCGTTTCGTACGATGCTACATTATTAAATGTTGAGAACGAAATGGCCGAATTCGAATTGCACGAATACCAGGCAAAAGTTATTCACATGAACCGCAAGGCCCTCATCTATTCGCACCCAGAAAGCCCGTTTAAAGAGGACATCCTTGGCGAAGCATTTTATATTAATGCACTCAAAAAAAAGGTCATCCTCTGCAATTTTGAATATGCAAAGATCCGTTCCGATATGCGCAGGTTTGTTCGCGTTTTGCTCGACAAACCGATTGAAGCAGATATGATCTTTGACGCCGATATTACCAAGGGTAACATCAAGGATATTTCTCTTAGTGGTGCAGCCATGCACATTATGTCACGGGAACGCATCGTTCCCGGTCTAGAGCTCAACCTGTTCCTCAAGCTGCCCGATATCTCAAGCGGAGACATTGTCGAAGTGGGCATGTCTGCTACGGTTGTCAAGGTCTCCGGTGACAGCGCACCGTTCGACTGTATTCTTGAATTTCATCCGGAAAAACATTCCCAGCAACAGATTTCCTATTACATAAACCAGCGCCAGGTTGAAATCATAAAAGAGTTGAAAGAACTGAACATGTAACCATGCAGCCGTTTCAATATTGTGCAAAAAAACTGGCCATGTGCCCGCGGTATAGGCAGTAAGTGCTACCCATCTACACAAAAGTTTTGCTGATGAGGCAACAAGCCGGAATTCCGGTCTCGTTTTACAAGTATATAATTGGTAAGCCCTTTGCGTTTTTTTTCGTCGCGTAAGTCCAAGACGAATTTACCATACCCGGCAACAATCCGCTGTCTCCCACCCCCCAAAAGATTTGGCACTCATCTTGCTCATTATTCAGAAATACAACGCAATAGTTCCGTAACTAATTAAACCCACGCGTCTTACGGATAAATTCTTTGCTTATATTTTGATCAACACTGCCTAAAAAGGAGGCTGTACCGATGGAGATTTTTGGTAAAAATGTGTTTAACCAAACAGTTATGAGAGAAAGGCTGCCGAAAGCTGTTTTTAAAAACCTGAAGAAAACCATAGACGAAGGTCTGCCACTGGATCCTACAATCGCAGATGTTGTCGCTACGGCAATGAAAGAGTGGGCTGTTGAAAGAGGCGCTACTCATTTTACCCACTGGTTCCAACCTATGACCGGCATTACTGCTGAAAAGCATGACTCCTTCCTTTCGCCAAATGAGCATGGCGCTTTGATGGAGTTCTCCGGAAAAGAGCTGGTCAAGGGCGAACCGGATGCTTCCTCCTTTCCCAGCGGTGGCCTGCGAGCTACCTTTGAAGCCAGGGGCTATACAGCGTGGGATTGCACCTCTCCAGCATTTCTGAGAGAAGAAGCTGATGTCATAACGCTCTGCATCCCGACCGCCTTCTGCTCATACACCGGTGAGGCCCTGGATAAAAAGACCCCGCTGCTTCGCTCCATGGAAGCGCTTTCTACACAGGCCGTGCGTGTTCTTAGGTTGTTCGGAAATACAGAGGTCAGCAGGGTTACCTCGACTGTCGGCGCTGAGCAGGAATACTTCCTGGTGGACAAGTCTTTTTTCCTGAAAAGACCTGACCTGATGATGGCCGGCAGAACGCTTTTCGGCGCCATGTCCTCAAAAGGTCAGGAACTGGAAGATCACTATTTCGGCACTATCAAAGAAAGAGTGCTGGCGTACATGAAGGAAGTAAATGAAGAGCTCTGGAAACTGGGCGTTACCGCAAAAACCCAGCACAATGAAGTAGCACCCGGACAGTTTGAGCTGGCCCCGATTTTTGAGAACACAAACATTGCCACTGACCATAATCAGATGGTTATGGATGTTCTGAAGCGGGTTGCCATCAGACATGATCTGGTATGCCTGCTGCACGAAAAACCCTTTGCGGGTGTAAACGGCTCCGGCAAGCACAACAACTGGTCCATGAGCTCAAATGACGGCCAGAATCTGCTTGAGCCGGGTCATACCCCCCATGAAAACGCCCAGTTCCTGACCTTCCTGATGGCAACCATCAAGGCCGTGGATACCTATGCCGGACTCCTGCGCTGCTCCTGCGCCAATGCCGGCAATGACCACCGTCTGGGCGCCAACGAGGCACCACCTGCCATTATCTCGGTTTTCCTTGGCGAACAACTTGCCGATATCCTCGACCAGATCGTGGCTGGCGGGGTAAAATCATCCTCCAAGAGCGCTGATATGAAGATCGGTGTCACTACACTTCCCGCACTGCCCAAGGACGCCACCGACAGAAACAGAACCTCACCGTTCGCTTTTACCGGTAACAAGTTTGAATTCAGGATGCTCGGTTCCTCCTTCTCCATCTCGGGCCCCAACATTATCATCAATACCATCATTGCCGAGGCCCTGAAGGGTTTTGCCGATAAGCTTGAAAAATCTAAAAACTTTGACGCCGACCTTGAGAAACTGCTGCAGGAAACCGCCAAGAAACATAAGCGCGTTGTGTTTAATGGCAACAACTACTCAGACGAGTGGGTCAAGGAAGCAAAAAAACGCGGCCTGCCGAATATTCCTAACACTCCCGAGGCTCTTAAAGAGCTGGTAAGCAAAGATGCCGTAGAGCTGTTTGGTGCTCACAAAGTTTTTTCCGATAAAGAACTTCATGCGCGTTATGAAATCATGGTCGAGCAATATGTCAAGACCCTGAATATTGAAGCCCTGACCATGATCGATATGGCCAACCACAGCATCATCCCTGCAGCCATCGAATACGCAACAACGGTAGCAACATCTATCTCTGCTGTTGCAGCCGTATCCGGAAAGCTGAACGTCTCGACTCAGAAAGAATTGCTGGAAGAGCTCTCCGCCAGGCTTGCCTCAGCGAACAGTAATGTTAAAGCGCTGGAGAAAGCCCTTGAAAGCGCACTGAATATTTTCGACATTGAAAAACAGGCCGTTGCGTTCAGGGGAAAGGTATTTACTAAAATGCTTGAACTGCGTGCCGATGCTGATGCTCTTGAAAAAATTATTGCTGCCAAATACTGGCCACTGCCAACCTATGGGGAAATGCTTTTCATTTTGTAATCCCTGAATCTTTACTATTTTACCTAAAAAGGAGCCTCCTGATTAGGGCTCCTTTTTTGTCATCGAAAAACTGTGTATGAATTGGATTAGACCATTAAAGTGGCGTTATACCAAATGGTTGGGAACCTGCCTGAGCAAAAGGCTTCCCACGGATTCTGCGAGTGAAGCCCGTTTGCAAAATAAGTCGGCATCTCTGCGCCGCTTACCTCTTGCAATTTAATTGATAACCCTTATAATTACCGCTCATTTTCAGAAAGGGAGGATACCGGTGTGAAAAAAGTCGAAGCAATTATCAAGCCATTCAAGCTGGATGAGGTGAAAGAAGCCCTCAATGAAATTGGAGTCCAGGGTATCACCGTCAGTGAGGTTAAAGGGTTTGGCCGGCAGAAAGGTCATACCGAACTGTACCGCGGTGCGGAATATGTTGTCGATTTTATCCCAAAGATCAAACTCGAAATAATAGTGTCGGATGCGATTCTCCCGCAGGTTGTAGAGGCGATTGAAAAATCAGCCAAGACCGGACGAATTGGTGATGGCAAGATATTTGTTACACAAGTAGAAGCAGTAATAAGAATCAGAACCGGTGAAACCGGAGAAGACGCTCTTTAGTATGTAAATCAGATGGTTTTGCAGCTTTTACAGAGTATAGCGTTGTCAACAATATATTCAGTTTATCAGGGTTAGAAGCCCATTTTAATACCACCTGAAAGGAGACTTTTGATGAACCCGAAACAAGTAGTAGAATTCGCCAAAGAAAACGGCGCACTGATGGTCGATTACAAATTCATGGACTTTGTTGGTACCTGGCAGCATGTCTCTGTCCCCATGAGCGAGTTTAGTGAGGACACCTTTGAAGAGGGACAGGGTTTTGACGGTTCGTCTATTCGTGGCTGGCAGCCGATTCATGCCTCTGACATGATTCTTCTTCCTGATCCGACTTCCGCCAAGATGGATCCTTTTGTGGCGGTACCGACCCTGTCACTGATCTGCGATATCTTCGATCCGATCACCAAGGAAGATTATACCCGCGACCCACGCAACATTGCCAAAAAAGCAGAAATGTACCTGAAATCAACCGGTATCGGCGATACAGCATTTTTCGGCCCTGAGGCCGAGTTTTTCATCTTTGACGATGTGCGTTATGACTCCAGCGCCAACCAGTCCTTTTATGCAGTGGATTCTTCCGAAGGCGCCTGGAATACCGGCCGCGAAGAGTTTCCTAACCTGGGTTACAAGCCGCGCCACAAGGAAGGTTACTTCCCCTGTTCACCGGTTGACTCACAGAATGACCTGCGTAACGAAATGGTTCTCGAACTTCAGAAGGTCGGCATCCGCGTTGAGTGCCAGCACCACGAAGTTGCTACCGGCGGCCAGGCTGAAATCGACATGCGCTTTTCTTCGCTTGTTGATATGGCTGACCAGCTGCAATGGTTCAAATATGTCATCAAGAATGTTGCCTATCGCAATGGCAAGACCGTAACCTTCATGCCAAAACCACTCTACGGCGACAACGGCTCCGGCATGCACTGCCACCAGTCCATCTGGAAAGACGGCCAGAACCTGTTTGCCGGTGACAAATACGGCGGTCTCTCCCAGATGGCTCTCTGGTACATCGGCGGTATCATCAAACACGCCAAAGCACTCTGTGCCATCACCAACCCGACCACCAACTCTTACAAGCGTCTGGTGCCCGGTTTTGAGGCACCGGTTAATATGGCTTACTCCAGCCGTAACCGCTCCGCTGCGCTGCGTATTCCGATGATGTCCACCAATCCGAAAGCCAAGCGGGTTGAATACCGTACGCCCGATCCATCCTGCAACGGTTACCTGGCTTTCGCCGCCATGCTGATGGCAGGCCTTGACGGCGTCGAGAACAAAATCGATCCCGGCCAGCCGCTGGACAAGGATATCTACGGACTTTCTCCGGAAGAACTCAAGGATATTCCGTCCGCACCGGGCAGCCTGGAAGAGGCACTCCAGTGCCTCAAGGACGATCACGAATTCCTGCTCAAAGGTGACGTATTCACACCAGACGTTATCGAGAAATGGATCGAGTACAAAACCGAAGCCGAAGTCAATCCGGTCCGCATGCGTCCGGTACCACTCGAATTCGAACTCTACTACGATATCTAAATTTCATCAGTAGATCTGTGAACAGAGGCGGGAGAGAAATCTTCCGCCTCTGTTTGTTTGTCGTGCATAAGCTCTCAGCTCTGAGCATTGCTTCTGTATCGTACAAATCATTTCAATGGCGTTGACTGCCCACAATCCTTGATTTTTTCTCTGCACTTGTCTAGTATGTTTCGCTATGAAAAAACTGACCCGACAATTAAAGATAGGCTCCGTACTCGTTGGCGGAGATGCTCCCTGCGCAGTGCAGTCGATGTGCTCCACGGATTCGAGAGATGTGTCCGCCACCCTGGCTCAGATTCGCGGGCTGGCGGAGGGGGGCTGTGAAATCATCCGTTGTGCGGTGCCCGACATGGATGCTGCCGTAGCCCTTGGACAGATCAAGCATGAAAGCCCGATTCCGGTCATCGCTGATATCCACTTTGACTATAAACTGGCGCTTCAGGTTCTGGAGGGGAGCATCGATGGACTGCGGCTCAATCCCGGCAACATTGGAGATACCTGGAAGGTCGCCGAGGTGGTCAAGAGTGCCGCCGAACGCAAGGTCCCGATCCGGATCGGCGTCAATGCCGGCTCACTGGAAAAAGAGCTGCTTGAAAAATACGGCCATCCTACGGCCGAGGCCATGGTGGAATCCGCACTGGGGCATGTCCGGATTCTTGAGGATCTGGGATACGAGGAAATAAAGATCTCCCTCAAGGCATCAGATGTCATGAAGACCGTCTCCGCCTATCGGCTCTTATCACAGAAGGTCGATTACCCTCTACATATCGGTATTACTGAGGCCGGGACCATCTTTTCAGGCACCATCAAATCCTCCGTGGGACTGGGTATCCTGCTGGCCGACGGCATTGGTGATACCCTGCGCGTGTCGCTGACTGGTGACCCGCTGGATGAAGTCAGGGTAGGGTACGAGATCCTCAAAAGCCTGGGGTTGCGCCAGCGGGGTGTCAATTTTGTGTCATGTCCCACCTGTGGGCGTTGCCAGATCAATCTGATCAAGGTTGCCGAAGAAGTGGAGCGGCGGCTGCAGGGAGTTGACAAACGGATAACCGTGGCTGTCATGGGCTGTGCGGTCAATGGACCAGGTGAAGCCAGGGAAGCGGATGTGGGTATTGCCGGCGGAAAAGGGGAGGGGCTGCTCTTCCGTCATGGCGAGATAGTCCGCAAGGTACCTGAGGATCAGTTGGCCGATGCCCTGCTGGAAGAAATAATGAAACTGTAATTTTCATAGTGAGATTGCTCCATTCAGTCCGACGATAGCCATATTATTTACAATCCCTTGAGGTGATAATGCTTTATTCACGCTATTTCATACCAACGCTCAAAGAAACCCCCTCCGACGCCGAAGTCATCTCGCACCAACTGATGCTCCGCGCCGGCATGATCCGCAAACTGGCTGCCGGCATCTACAACTATCTGCCGCTTGGCCTGCGCTCGATCCGCAAATTCGAGAACATCGTCCGCGAAGAGATGAACAAGGCCGATGCTATTGAGATGCTCATGCCGAGTGTACAGCCGGCTGAACTGTGGCAGGAATCCGGTCGCTGGCAGTTTTACGGCAAGGAACTGCTGCGCTTCAAGGACCGTAAGGAAAATGAGTTCTGCATGGGACCCACCCATGAAGAGGTCATCACCGACATGGTGCGACGCGAGATCAAGAGCTATCGCCAGATGCCGATCAATTTCTACCAGATCCAGACCAAGTTCCGTGACGAGATCCGTCCCCGTTTCGGCCTGATGCGCGGCCGCGAGTTTATCATGAAGGATGCCTACTCCTTTGATGTGGACAGCAGTGCGGCGGATCTTTCCTATGACAAGATGTATCAGGCCTACATGCGTATCTTCGAACGCTGCGGCTTGAACTTTCGCGCGGTAGAGGCGGATACCGGCAGCATCGGCGGTTCGTCTTCCCACGAATTCATGGTGCTGGCCGATTCGGGAGAAGATGCCATCGTATCCTGTGATGCCTGCCGGTATGCGGCTAACGTTGAAAAAGCCGAGTCACGTCCTGTCCAGACTGTTGCTGGTAGTGATCTGCTGCAGTTGCAAAAGACCAGCACGCCGGGCATGAAGACCATTAGCGAAGTGGCCGGTTTCCTCAACCTGGACTCGACCCGTACTATCAAGACCCTTGTGTACTGCTCCGAAAAGGAACAGCCGGTGATGGTGCTCCTGCGGGGTGATCATGAACTTAACGAGATCAAGCTGAAGAACCACATGGGCTGGGATGAAGTCACTATGGCCTCTGAAGAGCAGGTCATGCAGCTGACCGGTTCTCCGGTCGGATTTCTCGGCCCGATGGGACTGAAACAGCCGCTGACTGTTATTGCAGATATAACGGTGCAGGGTATGTCCAACGTCGTGGTGGGTGCCAATGAACGCGATATGCATTTCCAGAATGCCAACCCCGGACGTGACTTTGTTATTGAACGTTTTGTCGATCTGCGCAATGTGGTTGCCGGAGACCCTTGTCCGCGCTGCGAGCAGGGCAAGCTGGAGATGTGGCGCGGCATCGAGGTTGGCCATGTCTTTAAGCTCGGGACCAAGTATTCCAAGTCTCTTAATGCAACCTACCTGGATGCCGACGGCAAGGAACAGGTGATTTTCATGGGCTGCTACGGCATCGGCATCGGCCGCACCATAGCAGCGGCCATCGAACAGAACCATGACGAAAACGGCATAATATTCCCGCTGCCGATTGCGCCGTTCCATTGTTCGGTTGTAGCCCTCAACACCAAGGATAAAGGCGTGATGGCCGAGGCGGAGGAAATCTATTTCAAACTTGAAAAATCGGGCATTGATGTCCTTTTTGATGACCGCGACGAACGACCGGGCATCAAATTCAAGGATAATGACCTGATCGGCATTCCTCTGCGGGTTGTGGTGGGAAGCAAGGGGCTGGCGGAAGGAAAGGTGGAAGTCAAAATACGTGCTACCGGCGAAGTCCTGTTGCTGCCGATTGAAGAAGCGATTGACAAAGTCCAGCAGCTCGTAGAAACGGCACTGACATTTGAATAATCCATTTGATGAGGTTGAGATGCAGACTGCAATATGGGACCAACAGCATGAATGCATGCCCCGTGAAGAACTTGAACAGCTTCAGCTTGAGCGCCTGCAGGCAACCCTCAACCGTGCCTATAAAAACGTTACCTGCTACCGCACCAAATTTAATCAGCAGGGGATCGTTCCTGAAGATATAACATCACTGGCCGATCTTTCAAAACTGCCGTTTACCACCAAGGAGGACCTGCGCGTCAACTATCCTTATGGAATGTTTGCCGTACCTCTGCGTGAAATCGTTCGCATTCACTCATCATCCGGCACCACCGGCAAGCCGACGGTTGTGGGATATACCAAGAACGACCTGAAGACCTGGTCCAACCTGGTAGCCAGATTCATGACGTCTGCGGGTGTAACCCATGACGATGTGGTGCAGATTGCCTTCGGTTATGGCATGTTTACCGGCGCCTTTGGGCTGCATTACGGCTCGGAGACTATCGGTGCGGCTGTCATTCCCATGAGCGGCGGCAATACGGAAAAGCAGATTCTGATCATGCAGGACTACAAATCGACGGTTCTGGTCAGTACGCCCAGTTATGCCATCACGATTGCCGATCGCATCGAAAAACTGGGCATCGATCCCAAAACACTCTCGCTTAAAGTCGGGTTGTTTGGCGGTGAGCCCTGGTCAGAGGCCATGCGCAGGGAGATCGAGTCGCGTTTATCAATAAGTGCCACGGATAATTACGGCTTGTCGGAGATCATTGGACCGGGTGTTGCCGGTGAATGCCCGTTCAAGTGCGGCATGCATATTTCGGAAGATGCATTTATCCCTGAAATCATCGACCCTGAAACCTGCCAGGTCTTACCGCCGGGAAGCGTCGGTGAACTGGTGCTGACAACAATCAGCAAGGAAGCTTTTCCAATGATCCGCTACCGGACGCGGGATATTACCAGCCTTGAATACAGCACCTGTGACTGCGGACGCACCCTGGTCAGAATGAAGAAAACCATGGGTCGCAGCGATGACATGCTGATCATCAAGGGCGTCAATGTCTTTCCATCGCAGATCGAAGAGGTTCTGGTTGCCATAGAAGGGTGCCAGCCTCATTACCAGCTGATAGTTGATCGCAAGGGTTCTCTGGATGTCCTGGAGGTCTGTATCGAGGTCACTGAAAATATTTTCTTCGATGAGATGAAAAAACAGCGGGCTTTTCTAGAGAGCGTTGAGAAAAGAATAGATTCTGTTTTGGGAGTCGGCGTCACCGTAAAGCTGGTTGAACCAAACAGCATTCCGCGTCATGACGGCAAAGCGGATCGGGTGATCGACAGGAGAACGTTTTGAAATGGGATCACGCACCACATTCTGTGAATCAAAGGTGTACTTTACATAAT
Organism: Geobacter psychrophilus; assembly: GCF_056821595.1. Classification (NCBI taxonomy): domain Bacteria; kingdom Pseudomonadati; phylum Thermodesulfobacteriota; class Desulfuromonadia; order Geobacterales; family Geobacteraceae; genus Geobacter; species Geobacter psychrophilus. The sequence continues at coordinate 4,229,176 of NZ_JBXDTU010000004.1, read as the reverse complement.
ATAGCTTATGGGCGTTTTTGATTTTATGGAATCGGGTGCATTGAATTAAACTTGCAATTTCTAACAACTATCAGTAATGTATTTCAGTTCAAACAAACAACGTAATGAGGAGCGCCTTTCTGCATGAGCAAAGAAGAAGCGATTGAAGTTGAGGGAACAGTTGTTGAGCCACTTCCTAATGCCATGTTTCGTGTCAGGCTGGAAAATGACCACGTGGTGCTGGCACATATATCAGGCAAGATGCGCAAATATTTCATCAAGATTCTGCCCGGCGATAAGGTTACCGTTGAGCTTTCACCGTATGATTTAAGTCGTGGCCGCATTACCTATCGCGCCAAATAACCTTTTATAACCATAGAGAACGATCCAGGCCCGTCTCCATTGATGGGCTTGTCTTGTTTAATAAATCACATTTTGCGAGGAACCAATGTACAGTGTTGCTGATTTGAAAAAAGGGCTGAAACTCACTCTTGACGGTGATCCCTACCTGGTGATTGCCTTTGACTTTGTGAAACCGGGCAAGGGTCAGGCGCTTTATCGTACCAAAATGCGCAATATGATCAACGGCACCATTCTCGACAGAACCTATCGTTCCGGCGAGTCTTTCGAGCCAGCCAGCCTCGAAGACCGCCAGATGGAATACCTGTACAAGGAAGGCACTCACTACACCTTCATGGACCAGCAGACTTACGAGCAGGTGGTCATGGAGGAAGATGCAATGGGTGATGCCAAAAACTACCTGCTGGAAAACTGCAAGGTCGATGTGCTTCTCTATGGTGAAAAGGCTATCGGCGTAACGCTCCCCAATTTCGTCAATCTGCGCGTGAAACAGACTGATCCTTGGGCCAAGGGTGATACCAGTGGCAATGATTCCAAACCCGCTACCCTGGAAACCGGTTACGTCCTCCGGGTTCCTCCGTTTATAGAGGAAGGCGAATTGATTACCATAGACACGCGTAACGGAGAGTACTCAACTCGCGTTAAAGGTTAATTTCAAAGTAATGTGCGGCATCTCAAGGCGAGTCTGATGACTCGCCTTTCTTTTTTTGTTTATGGGGTCTGGTGATACACGTATGAATAATCGTCATAACAGCCTGCAGTTTCGGGCTAATGTAATCAAATCAATTCGGGCATTTTTTGATATCCGTGGATTTATCGAGGTTGAAACCCCGCTTCGCATACCCGCCAATGCCCCTGAAGAGTACATCGATCCCTTTCCGACCGGTGAATTGTATCTGCACACCTCACCGGAAATTTGCATGAAGCGCCTGCTCTGCCGTGGTCATGACAAAATATATCAGGTATGTCGCTGCTGGCGCAGTGGTGAGCGCGGCAGCAAGCATCTGCCGGAATTCACGATGCTGGAGTGGTACCGCGCAAACAGCAGCTATGTTGACCTTATGAAGGATTGTGAAGAATTGCTACTCCATGTGGCAAATGCTTGTTGTCATTCACAATCAATTAGTTACAACACAAAGCCTATAGTACTGAATGAGGGAGTTTCAACGATTGCTGTCCGCAAGGCATTCGAGATGTTTTGTGATATCAGCATGGAGGATGCGGTTTTGAATGGGAGTTTTGACGAACAGATGGTCACACACATTGAGCCTGCTCTTTTTCAGAACAAGCCTATCATACTGATGGATTACCCGATAGAAATGGCGGCTCTGGCACGCCCCAAAACCGGTGACCCATCCGTTGCAGAGCGTTTTGAGCTGTACGCCGGTGGCATGGAATTGGCCAATGGTTTTAGTGAGCTGAATGATCCGGTTGAACAGAGAAGCCGTTTCATACATGCAAATCTGAAGCGGGCACAATCAGGCTCTGCGCCGCTGCCGCTCCCCGAACCATTCCTGCATGAATTGGCAATGATGTCCCCGTCTGCGGGGATTGCTCTCGGCGTGGACCGTCTTGTGATGCTGCTTGCTGATACGAACAGAATCGATGATGTTATCGCGTTTACCCCAGAACAACTGTGAGGTCGCGATAAGCGATCCTTTCCCCCTGGTAGGTTGTCAGGATAAGCAGGTCCCCTTCCCTCTCAACAGTGTCAGGTATCAAAGCCACCTTTCCTTTTCCATTCGGCAGATCGATCACATAGTGTGGTACAGCCATGCCCGAGATATGACCACGCAGCCCACGCATGATTTCCAGCCCTTGCGAGACCGGTGTCCGGAAATGTGCCGTACCCTTTATCAGATCCATCTGATGGATATAGTAGGGCCTGACCCGCAGCTGAAGCAATCCAAGCATCAAGTCGCGCATAACTGAAATATCGTCGTTTATGCCACGAAGCAAAACCGTCTGGTTTCCCAATGGAATACCGGCATCCGCCAATAATCCACAGGCTGCGGCGGATGCAGCAGTTATTTCGGCTGGGTGGTTAAAGTGGGTATTGATGTAAAGGGGATGAAAACGTTGCAGCATGCTGCAGAGTTCTGTCGTTATACGTTCCGGGAAGGTTACCGGAATACGGGTCCCAATCCTGATGATTTTTACATGCTGTATGGAGCGCAATTGGCTCAAAATCATATGCAGCGACGCATCATCAAGCATGAGCGGATCGCCCCCGGAAAGGACTACGTCCTGAATCGCCGGATGTGACCGGATGTAATCCAGCGCTTTTTCGATTGCAACCGGATCGGGAGGAAGATCCGTCCCGCCGCCCACAATACGTTTGCGCATACAGAAACGGCAATATACCGGGCAGCGGTTCGAAACGAGTAATACCACCCTGTCCGGATAGCGATGGATCAAACCCGGCACAGGGCTAAGGAGGACCTCCGCCAGCGGGTCTGCATCCTGAGCATCATCTGCCAACTCTCGTGCATCCGGAATACACTGCTGCCAGATTGCATCGCCCGGTGTTCTGATCAAGCCGGCATAATGTCCGGATACCTTGAAGGGGTATAGCGATGCGACGGTTTTCTGCTCTCCGGATAAGGTAAATACATTTCCTGTTTTACAGCAAGTTGCGTCAATATAGTTTATCTGTTGCATTAAGTATTATCTCGTCTGCCATGTTGCAGGTGCCAGCAGTCCCTGCAAGCCGGATATATTTGATTTTACTTGAAAATAATCTGAATGTATGAATAATACAACTGCAAAATACTTTTTAATTGAATCGCTCATGGTATCATTTTATGTACACGAAATATTTCGGATTCAATGAAAAACCGTTTACCCTTACCCCCAATCCCCGCTTCATTTTTCTCAGCAAGAATCATAAAGAGGCCTTTGCCCACCTTCTCTACGGTATAAATAATCATTATGGCTTTATCGAGCTGACCGGTGAGGTAGGAACCGGCAAGACAACCGTATTGCGCACACTATTGGGGCAGCTCCAGGATGAGAGCTATCGTACAGCCCTGATTTTCAGTCCATGCCTGAGCGGTGTCGAGCTTTTGCGCAGTATCAATTCCGAGTTCGGAATAGTCTCTCATAGCCAATATGCCAACGAATTGCTGGCCGATCTCAACCGCTTCCTGCTGTTTGAAACGAATGAAGGCAGGACAGTTGTTCTGGTGATTGATGAGGCTCAAAACCTGCAGCCGGAGGTGCTGGAACAGATCCGGCTGATTTCCAACCTTGAAACAGAAAATGACAAGCTTATCCAGATAATACTGGCAGGACAGCCGGAATTGGAATTACTGCTGGGCCGTCCGGATTTGCGACAACTGAACCAGCGGATAGCCGTTCGTTACAAACTGCGTGCAATGAGCATGCACGAGACCCGTTCGTACATCAGGCAACGTATGGAAGTAGCCGGTGAAACCGGTGGTGTATCATTCAGTAATTTTGCCATCAAATGGATCTATATCGCTACCCGCGGGGTTCCCCGCATGATCAACATCCTCTGCGACCGGGCTCTGCTGATCGCATACGGCAACGAACGGCGCTACATAACATCAGCAACTGTTATCCGTGGAATGTGGGAAGTGATTCATCATTCGCAGGCAAAAAAGTTAGCCATTGCGATTGCCGGAATTATTGCATGTGTTATTGCCGCCGTAAACCTGGCGGGAACTGATCTGAGATGGCTGCCGCAATCCCTGACAAGGAGTACCCCTGCGCCCGTCGTTTCGACTGTCTCAGCCAATACTGTTCCCAAAGCCGCTTTGTCCCGGAATACAAAGCTGGAACAGGAAATCCTGTCCTACGATCAGCATGATACCCATTTACAGGTTTTTAACACATTGGCCGACCGCTGGAATGTGCGGCCGATTAACGAAATGTCCAAACGCCTGGATATCCCTGATCTGTTTCGACGGTTAGCGTTTAAACGTAACCTGCGGGTAACACTGGTTACCGGATCACTTGACAATGTGATCCGCTTCGACCTGCCTTTTATTGTTGTGACAGATGTGACCGGTGATCTGGGAGCATACTGTTATGCCGTAACTTCTGCACATAACAATCTTCTGTCCGTATCCCCTACCCTTTTTGACAGCAGCACAATTTCAAAGGATGATTTTGCGTCTGTTGCCAGTGGAACGTTTTATCTTGTCTGGCTAAACCATGGACAGATACCTGATACGCTTGTATATGGTGAAAAACGCTTCGAAGTGAGAGCATTGCAGCTGCTATTGAAGCAGGCCGGCTACTATCAGGGGGCCGTAAACGGTATCTACTCCAATGCTACCGTCACAGCAGTACGGCGTTTTCAGCAATCGATGGGAATAGCAATTGATGAAGCCTTGGGTGAACTGACCGTGGCGGCCCTCACCCGATACGATACATCCCACAAAATCCCATCCCTTGCTGACGAGGGAAACCTATGAGTTCAATACTGAAGGCTTTGAAAAAACTGGAAAATGACAGATCGCTGAGCAAGCCGAACCATCAAAGGATAGATGATAAGATCCTGCAGGACGGTTCGTCAGCCAGGTTATCACGCACTACGGTAGCTCTTATTGCGATAGCGTTGTTTGTATGCGGCAGCGCAGCAACATATGTCTATATGAAACGCTCGGTAAGCGACGAGGCTGCACGGCAGTCAACCCTTTCTCGAACAACGTCAGACAGTCAGCCACAAAACAGAGTGATTACCCCGCCAGTACTATCCCCTACAAGCGCATCGCCACGCTTGTCTCCAAAGGCCACAGCCCTCTCTGGTTTACAGGACCATTTACCCATGGATCCAGCAAAAGCATCAAACGCAAAACAGCCAGCAAAACCAGCGAAACTAGCGCCTGAAATTGATGCAAAACCTGTAACAGCACCGTCTCCAACTCCGAAGGGTGTTGTCTCCAGACCGGTCCTTACAATTAACGGGATTGCATTTCAGGATGGCGGCAGCGAAAATCTTGCAGTGATCAATGGCATCACGGTATCAAGCGGTGCTCTGATTGAGGGGGTAACGGTTGAGGATATACAGAAGGATCGGGTGCGGTTCAGCCAGGGTGGCGAGAAGTTTGAAATTATCCTGAACAAGACAAACAGGTAATCCGGTCAGCGTGCAATAATCCTGATAAATCTTGCCAGATAATCTACCCCGGACCAGACGGTCAACAGAGTGGCTATCCAAAGAAAAAACATGCCCGTATTGTGCATGTTCACCTGCAGCAACTGGTGTTCAATCCCGAAGAACCAGTTATAGTCGTAATGCAGGAGAAGTCCGATAATAGCTACCAACTGAAAAATTGTCTTGAATTTCCCCAGATCACTGGCCTGGATAACGATCCCTTCACTTGAAGCAATACCTCGCAAACCTGTAATAATAATCTCACGCCCCAGAATGACCAACACCATCCAGGCCGGCACGTGACCGTAAGGCAGGATCATGATCAAGGCTGCCATGACGATCAGCTTGTCTGCTATCGGATCGAGGAATTTTCCGAAAACGGTAACAATGCCCATTCGGCGGGCAAGATATCCGTCAAGCCAGTCAGTTATGGATGCCAGTGAAAAAACCACTGCCGCCCAGAAACCTGATGATTTCGATGGAGACAACAGAATAACTGCCAGCAAGGGAATCGCGGCAATCCTCGTCATTGTGAGGATGTTGGGCAAATTGAGGATCGGTGAGGCCGTTTTGGAGGACATTATTCAGTTGGCCTGATAGGATTGCATATAGGAGAGTACCCGATTCACATAGGTCCGGGTTTCATTGTACGGCGGAATGCCGCCATACTTGGCTACGTTGTTCAGGCCGGCATTATAGGCAGCAACAGCCAGAGAGACATCACCTCTAAAGGTATCCAGAAGAAATCGCAGATACTTGACCCCGCCTTCCACATTGTCTTTTGGATCAAAGCTGTTGCTGACCTTTAAAGATCGGGCGGTACTCGGCATGAGCTGCATTAGTCCACTGGCACCTTTACGGGATACTGCATTGGGATTGTAGCCTGATTCTGCGTGAATCACTGCCTTGATCAGCGAGGGATTAACACCGTATTTTGTGGCACACGACGCAATAATCTGATCGTACTCTGCTGGATTTACGGATTTTGATAACTGCAGCTTTGTGCGAAGCTGTTTGTCTTTTTTCAGATCACGCATGAAAACCTTGAAGCGCCTGTCTGTTGGGGCGTCCGTGAAATGAATAATGCCCTCATCATCCTCATAGCGGTAGATATCAGCGCAGGCGGGAGTAGCGATAAGCGTCAGCAGACATATCTGCAGAATCAGCAGAACTGATATGTTGAACGTTTTATTACACATTGATCTATCAATAATCCTAATTCATGATGAATTGTCAAGCTTTATCGTTTGAACACTATCTTTGGCATCAGGTTGAATCGGGAGAACATCAAGCTCTTGTATCAAAAAACCGGCTACTCCGTGATGGAGTAGCCGGTCAGAGCAACGTTAAACTATACCTCACATGTACGTATTTATACCTGACATGAAGTAATCCTGAACGGTTATTTTCTCTCGTAACTCAACGCATCATGACAACTGACCGTACAATTGCCGCCTTTATCAGTTGCCGTGTAGGTGATCGTTACCGCATCCTTGCCATTGGTTCCTTTTGGACGGATCATATGGAGTTGCGTACTTGCATGAATATCATGACAGGAAAGACATGGGATGCCAGTCTTTTCTCCAGCATGCAGATAATGCAGATTGTTACTGCCATCACGGAAACCGTTTTTCTGAGTTTCCTTGTCCGTTACCAGCGACTGATCATGGCAGTTGAAGCAGAGTTTATTCACCGGGAGTCCCAACTGGTATTTAAAGTTAGAGGCATGTGGTGCATGACATCCCAGGCAGTCATTTTCCATGATCGGAGGATGAACGCTTTTTTTGTTGCTTTGGTTTTCGTGGCACTCATAACAAACCTTTGAGCTCTTATCCTTGACGCCGTAAAGAGCGACATTGCTCTGGTGATTGCCGCCGGTTGCGGTATGACAGGGGGTACATTCCTTGCCGGACAGACCACTGTGAACGAATGGAGCTGTCACCTTACTCGCGTGACACTTATAACAGGGTTTGCCGCTCACCTCATCGACGGTTCCGGTTTCAGCAGCCAATACTTGTGAATGGTAAATCGAGCCAAAAAGGAAAGCCAGTGTGATAGCAAAACCCATTTTTTTCACTGATGTTTTCATTCGTCACCTTTACCTTGTTTATTTATCCGCATGCAGGATCATTGATATTAATTTTAGATTACATACCATAAGCTTGGAAAAAATTCAAAGAAATGTTTACACAATGACGACAAAGAAAAGCCTCATGCCTTTGACTGTACTGAAACTGTACAAAAGCATGAGGCCTCAATATTTTCTAGCCATTAACGGCTGGTTATGATTGGCTGGGGTACCTGGATTCGAACCAAGAGATGACGGCGTCAGAGGCCGTTGCCTTACCGTTTGGCGATACCCCAATAAGCGGAATGTGTATATAACAAAATACAGGTGAGGTCGTCAAGGCTTTTTAGCCCAATGCGGCTGAAACTCCTGCATTGATGGCCTTGATATTGGTTGGGATCAGGCGGTGGTTCCGTTCAGGCAAAGCCTTTTTCAATGCTTGCTCCAAAGATTGCAGTGACAGGGCTCCGGTTTTGGCCGCATAGGCCCCGCACGCCACCATATTGAGCATGCGCATGTCCCCCAGTTCGAGGGCGATCTGATTCATCGGCACTTTGAGCAGTTCCACACCCGGAAGTTCGAGCCCGTCACAATCGATAAGCGAAGAGTTGACAATACAGATTCCGCCCTGCTTGACCTTGGCAGCGTATTTGTCGAATGAGAGTTGATTGAGGAGCACCGATACGGAGGGATGTCCGACAACTGGTGAACCGGTATCGCCATCCGCAAATACAATCGTGCACATGGCTGAGCCTCCCCGTTTTTCGACTCCATAGGCCGGGAAAAAAGAAACATTCATGCCTTCATGTATGGCAGCATACGACAGCAGGTTTCCGGCCAGCAGTACACCCTGGCCGCCATATCCGGCAATAAACACATCATGACGCATTAGATACACTCCGTTGCTACAGATTATCTTTGTTTTTATATATCCCGAGCGGGAAATAAGGGATCATCTCGTCTGACAGGCGCTGGTTGGCTTGCAGAGGATTCATCCCCCAGTTTGTCGGACAGACCGAAAGGGCCTCAATGAACGAGAAACCCCGCCCTTCCACCTGATAACGGAAGGCGGTGTTGATCATCTTTTTTGCCTGGAGCACGTTTTTGGGGCTGTTGACCGCCACCCTGGCAGAGAACGCCACGCCGTCCAGATTGGAGAGCAGCTCCGCCATTTTGAAGGGGGACCCGTCATTTCTGATATCGCGACCGTTCGGTGAGGTGGAGGTCTTTTGGCCCGGCAGGGTGGTCGGGGCCATCTGGCCCCCGGTCATACCGTAGGTGGTGTTGTTGACAAAGATGACCGTGATATCCTCACCGCGGTTGGCGGCATGGATAATCTCCGATGTGCCGATTGCGGCCAGATCGCCGTCCCCCTGGTAGGTGAACACGATGCTGTCCGGCCTGGCCCGTTTGGCGCCGGTGGCCACGGCCGGTGCGCGGCCGTGGGGTGATTCGATCACATCTATGTCAAAATAGCTGTACAGAAAAACGGAGCAGCCGACCGAGGCGATGCCGATGGTCCGGTCGCGGATGCCGAACGTGTCCATCGCACCTGCCACCAGGCGGTGAATGGCGCCATGCTGACAGCCGGGGCAGAAATGGGTTTGAACATCCTTGAGACTGTCCGGACGGGAAAATACCTGATTCATGGGTACACCTTTCTGATCTGCTGGTAAATCTCTTCCGGTGTCGGCAGTGACCCGGCTCCCGGCGGGCGTCCGTAGAAGGCGACATCCGCATCCCTGGCAACCGACAGGCGCACATCATCGATCATCTGCCCGGTGGACAGTTCGATATCCAGGAAGCGCTTGCAGCGCTGCGAGAGTGCCAGATAGACGTGGGCGGGAAATGGAAAAAGGGTTATGGGACGCATCAGTCCTACCTTCATACCCGCCTCGCGGGCCATTGCCACGGCAGTGCGTGCGATCCGGGCGGTCGAGCCGAAGGCGGTCACAATCAGTTCGGCATCGTTTGTCTGCAGCTCCTCCCAGCGGCTTTCCTTTTCGGCCAGCTCCTTGTAGCGGGCGTGCATAGCCCAGTGAAAGGCCTCCATCTCGCCATCACCCAGTTTCAGTGACTTGACAACATTCTGCTGTTCCCCTTCTTTGCGGCCGCGCACCGCCCATCCCTTGGCCGGCAGCTCCACCACAGGCCGCGGATTGGCGAAGATTGATTCCTTCATCTGGCCGATGACCGAATCCGCCAGGACCATGGCAGGTATGCGGTAGATGTCCGAGAGGTCAAAAGCCAGCATGGTCAGGTCGTACATTTCCTGCACTGACGCAGGGGCCAGCACGATGATGCGGTATCCGCCATGGCCGCCTCCGCGGGTGGCCTGCCAGTAATCGGCCTGGGAGGCGTCGATGCCGCCCAGGCCCGGACCCTGGCGCATGATGTCCACAATCACACCCGGCAGCTCGGAACCCGCCATGTAGGAGATGCCCTCCTGCTTAAGCGATATCCCCGGGCCGGAAGATGAGGTCATGGCGCGCACCCCGGCAGCCGAAGCGCCGAGCACCATATTGATGGCACCGATCTCGCTCTCCACCTGAATGAATGTGCCGCCATGCTTTGGCAGCTCGCGGGACAGGTACTCCGGGATATCGCTCTGCGGAGTGATGGGATAGCCGAAATAACAGCGAACGCCCGCTTCAATGGCGGCCATGGCCACAGCCTCGTTACCCTTTACAAAGAGTTTTTCGCTCATGGCTTCTGCTCCTTGAAGACAGCGATTGCCACGTCCGGGCACATCTCGGCACACAGGGCGCAGCCGGTGCATGAATCAGGACCGGAAAATACTGCCACGGTAAATCCGAGACTGTTGGGGGTTTCACTCATGCCAACCAGTTTCTTCGGACAGGCGATGGTGCAGAGTCCACAGCCCTTGCAACGCTCTTCATTGATGGTGATATACGGCATGGTCTGTATCCTTTTGATCTAAGTGAGATCTGTTACATAGCAGATATAATTATCTGCCGTCAAGCACAGTGGATATTTACAGTATGTCAGAATTGACTTCAGTCCGTATATAATGTATACAACCTGATTTTTTTAAGCATATTCAAGCATGAGCATGTCATTTTCTTGTATTATTATTCCATTTCATATATTTTTAGACGTTTCTTTGGTCGGACCATGACCAACCGGTTGAGGCTATTGAAAATTACTGTATACAAAACTTCTGGGTGCAGCTCTTGGAGAGATGTCATTGAAAACTTTGGCAGTACATTCTGACGCATTCAAATCAGCAGAGGGACTGAAAGCTATCTGCGAACAGCTGGGTGACCGCGGCTTCTGTACAGACCTCGCGATTCGCTACCCGTATCTGGGAGGCTCCATGGCCAAAGGGATCAGTTCCGTGGCCATGGTGGAAGAGCTGGGTCGTGCCGGGATGCTCGGTTTCTTTGGTGCCGCCGGCCTGCCTTTCAACGAAGTCGAGGCTGCCGTTGATCGGCTGGCCGGATCGGACTTCCCCTGCGGATTCAATCTGATCCACTCACCCCACGAACCGGACCTGGAAAAGGCCTTGGCCCAGTTATACATCAATAAGGGTGTCAGGCTGATCGAAGCGTCGGCCTTTCTGGCTCTGACCCTGCCCCTGGTGCGCTACCGCACCCATGGCATCCACCGTCTCCCGGACGGCACGATTTGCACCCCCAACAGGATTATCGCCAAGGTTTCGCGGGAGGAACTGGCCGAAAGGTTTTTCTCCCCTCCCCCGGAAAAACACCTGCGGGAACTGGTCGCCGAAGGCGCCATAACAGAGGAGCAGGCCGAGCTGGCCGCCCGGATCCCGATGGCCCAGGACATAACAGCTGAAGCCGATTCCGGCGGACATACCGACAACCGTCCCGCCCTGGCCCTGTTTCCGACCATCCAGTCGCTGGCGCTGCGCATGCAGACCCGACATGGCTACGGATTGAAGCTGCGGGCAGGACTGGCTGGCGGCATTGCCACTCCGGCTGCGGCGGCGGCCGCTTTTGCCATGGGTGCCGCCTATATCATGACCGGATCGGTCAACCAGGCCTGCGTGGAATCCGGGACCTCGGACGATGTGCGGCGCATGCTGGCCGAAACCCGCCAGGCAGATGTGAGCATGGCCCCGGCTGCCGACATGTTTGAGATGGGGGTAACCGTACAGGTCCTGAAGCGCGGCACCATGTTCCCCATGCGTGCTGCCAAGCTCTACGAGATCTACCGTGCCCATGCAGGACTCGACGACATCCCGGCTGCAGAACGGGAAAAGCTGGAAAAGACCCTGTTCCAGGCCAGCCTGGAAGCGATCTGGCAACAGACCCGCAGTTATTTCCTGACCCGTGACCCGCGCCAGGTTGAACGTGCTGAGCGCGATCCGAAACACCTCATGGCGCTCGTCTTCCGCTGGTACCTGGGACAGGCGGCCCACTGGGCCAAGGATGGCGAGACCGCGCGCAGGATCGACTACCAGGTCTGGTGCGGCCCGGCCATGGGCGCCTTCAATGAATGGGTGGCCGGCAGTTTTCTGGAAACCCCGGAGCACCGGACCGTTGCAACAGTTGCCCTGAATATCCTGTTTGGCGCGGCCGTATTGACCCGCAGCAACATGCTCCGCTATCAGGGCATCAATATTTCCCCTGAAGATATCCCTCCACAACCGCTTGAGTACATACAGATCAAGGAGTGCCTTTCGTGAAACAGGTAGAATCGGATCGGAATATCCCCACCAACGGGGTAGCGCTGGCAATTATCGGCATCGGCTGCCATTTTCCCCAGGCTGAAAACAGCAGCGACTACTGGGCAAACATCCGCGAAGGGATTGACGCAATCACCGACATCCCGGCAACCCATTGGCGCGTGGCCGACTACCACCACCAGGATCCCGCCTCTCCTGACATGACCTACGGCCAGCGGGGCGGATTTCTTTCCTCGATCCCGTTCAACCCTATGGAATTCAATATCCCTCCCGCCACGCTGGAGGCGATCGATACCTCCCAGCTCCTCGGACTGGTTACAGCCGGTCAGGCGCTCAGGGATGCCGGATACGGCCCGGACCGGGCCTACGACCGCAACCGGGTGAGTGTCATCCTGGGAGTCACCGGCACCCTGGAACTGGTTATCCCGCTGGGCGCCCGCCTGGGGCACCCCCATTGGCGTGAAGCCCTGAAAGATGCCGGTGTGGACGATATGACCGCTGCAGATGTGGTACAGCGCATTTCCGACTCCTATGTACCCTGGCAGGAAAATTCCTTTCCGGGACTGCTTGGCAACGTCGTGGCCGGCCGGATCAGCAAACAGTACGACCTGGGCGGCACCAACTGCGTTGTCGATGCGGCCTGCGCCAGCTCCTTCAGTGCGCTCCATCTGGCCAGTATGGAGCTGGCTACCGGCAAATCCGACATGGTCGTTACTGGAGGGATCGACACCTTCAACGACATCTTCATGTACATGTGCTTCAGCAAGACCCCGGCGCTGTCACCGACCGGCAACGCCAAACCGTTCGATGCATCCGGTGACGGCACCATCCTCGGTGAGGGTCTCGGCCTGGTGGTCATCAAGCGCCTGGCCGATGCCGAGCGTGACAACGACAGGATCTACGCCGTGATCCGCGGCGTGGGGTCATCCAGTGACGGCAAGGGAGAAGCGATCTACACACCCAGCGCTTCCGGCCAGAAAAAGGCGATTCTGGATGCCTACGGGCGCGCCGGCGTCACCCCGCAAAGCATCGGCCTGGTTGAGGCCCACGGCACCGGCACGAAAGTAGGCGACGCCGTAGAGGTTTCGGCCCTGCGTGACATCTACGGCGCAGCCGACTCCCCCTGGTGTGCCCTCGGTTCCGTCAAATCACAGATCGGCCACACCAAGGCCGCCTCCGGCGCTGCCGGACTGATCAAGGCGGCTCTGGCCCTGCACCACAAGGTCATTCCTCCTACGATCAAGGTCCAGAAGCCGCTCAAGGAGGTTTCTGAAGGCAGTACCCCCTTCTACCTGGCCTCTGAGAAGCGCCCCTGGATCTCTCCGAACGGTACCCCCCGTCGTGCGGCGGTCAGCGCCTTCGGTTTCGGCGGTTCCAATTTTCATACCGTACTGGAAGAGTACCGGCCGACGGGCAGCGCAGACTGGGATGGCAACACCCAGATACTGACCTTGTGCGGTGCGGATGCTGGGACGCTGGAAACAGCCCTCGCCTCCCTTGACTGTGACCAGTCCTGGCCGCAGTTGCGTGCGCAGGCCGCTGCCCTGCGGGCCTCATTTGATGCAGCCGCTCCCTGCCGACTGGCCCTGGTGGTGGAACGGGACCGGACCAACCTGAAGGCGCTCTGCAGCAATGCCATTGCCATGCTGCGCAAAACACCCGAAAACTCCTGGAGCAGTCCGGACGGTGCCTTTTATGCCACCGGCCCGACCCCGGGCAAACTCGGTCTGATTTTTCCCGGTCAAGGGGCCCAGTACAGCGGCATGCTGCGCGACCTGGCCTGCACGTTCCCTGAAATGCTCGCCACGATCAGCACTGCCGAGAGCGGTTTCAGCGCAACGAACAACGCCCGTCTGACCGACCTGATCTATCCGCTCTCAGCCTACATCCCTGACAGCAGGCAGCAGCAGGAAGAGGCCCTGCGCGCCACGAACGTTGCCCAGCCGGCCATTGGTGCAGTCAGCCTGGGTGCCTTGCGGGTATTGGAATCGTTTGGCATAGCAGCTCAGGCGACCGCCGGTCACAGCTACGGTGAGCTGACCGCCCTGTGTGCCGCCGGCCGTTTGGACGAAAGCTCGTTCCACGCCCTCTCCCGTCTGAGAGGTCAGCTGATGGCGTCCGGTGCGGGCGACAAAGGGAGCATGCTGGCGGTTTCAGCACCCTTGGCAGATGTGAAGGGTATGCTGGCTGACGAGAACCTCGACCTGGTGATTGCCAATTGCAACGCCCCCAGCCAGTCGGTCCTTTCCGGCAGGAGCGACGAAATCGCCCGGGCCGTTACGGCCTGCAGCGCCCGCAAACTCACCTGCACACAGCTGCCGGTAGCCGCCGCATTCCATAGTACCCTGGTGGCGGATGCTGCCGCACCGCTTCTGGCCGCTTTGGCTGATGTAGCGCTCCCCTCCAGCACGATCCCGGTCTTTTCCAACACCACAGCTGCCGAATACCCGGACAGCGAACTCAAAGCCAGGGAAATCCTGGCGGGGCAACTGGCCAAACCGGTGGAATTTGTCGCTGAAATTCAGGCTATGCATGCGGCCGGTGTCAAAACATTTGTTGAAGTCGGTCCCGGTTCGCGTCTTAGCGGCCTGGTCAAGGCGATCCTGGGAGACCTTCCGCATACGGTTGTGGCGATCGATGCCTCCAGCGGCAAACGCTCCGGCATGGTTGATCTGGCCCGCTGCCTGGCCCAGCTGGCCGTTCTCGGTCACGGCGTGAAGCTTGTCCGCTGGGACGAGGGCTTTACGGCACCGCAAAAGACCGCTTCCAAAAAACCGGTCATGACCATTCCGATCTGCGGCGCCAACTATGTCAAACCGCGGTCCAAGCGCGCCCCGAATCCCCCCGCTGCGCAGCGGGCTGCCTCACCGGCGGCACCTTCCGCAATCGAATCAAGAGGAACCTTGTCCGCAACCACCCCGGCTTCACGGGACCTTCTGGCGGATTCACTTCGGATCACCCGGGAGGGCATGTCCGTACTGCAGAAGATGCAGGAGGAAACCGCCAGTCTCCACCGCCGCTTCCTTGAAGGGCAGGAGACCGCCAGCCGGACCATCCAGACCCTGCTGGAGCAGCAGCAACGCATCCTGCAAGGCGGTGCTGCACCGCTGACGACGATACCGGCAGCCCCTTTTGTTCCGGCAGCTGCGGCCGCAACCATGTCGGCACCGGTTTCACGGCCTGCAGCGACTGCGCCCGCCAGTGCGACTGCTGCAGCGACAGTCCCGGCATCACATTCAAACCGGATCACAGAGGTCCTGCTGGCGGTCGTCAGCGAGAAGACCGGCTATCCGGTGGAGATGCTGGAGCTGGAGATGGGCCTGGATTCTGACCTGGGGATCGACTCCATCAAGCGGGTCGAGATCCTCTCCGCACTGCAGGAACGGCTGCCCGGATCGCCGGTCATCGGCCCGGAGCACCTGGGCACCCTGCATACCCTGGGGGAAATCGCCGGATTTCTGGGTGCGGGCACGGCAACAACCGTAACTGCCAATACCGCAGCAGTTGCTGTAGTTGACAACGTATCAGAGGTCCTGCTGGCGGTGGTCAGCGAGAAGACCGGCTACCCGGTGGAGATGCTGGAACTGGAGATGGGCCTGGACTCTGACCTGGGGATCGATTCCATCAAGCGGGTCGAGATCCTCTCCGCACTGCAGGAACGGCTGCCCGGTTCGCCGGTCATCGGCCCGGAGCACCTGGGCACCCTGCATACCCTGGGGGAGATCGCCGCTTTTCTCGGCGCAGGTTCAACAACAATCGTGACTGCCAATACTGCCTCTGCCAGTATAGTTAACAATGTGTCAGAGGTCCTGCTGCAGGTCGTCAGCGAGAAGACCGGTTATCCGGTGGATATGTTGGAACTGGAGATGGGCCTGGATTCGGACCTGGGGATCGACTCCATCAAGCGGGTCGAGATCCTCTCCGCACTGCAGGAACGGCTGCCCGGTTCGCCGGTCATCGGTCCGGAGCACCTGGGCACCCTGCATACTTTGGGTGAGATCGCCGGCTTTCTTGGCGCCGGGTCTGCTCCCGCCGCAGCGACAATCACTCCGGCTGGAACCTCAGCAAACGTGGCAGAGGTCCTGCTGCAGGTCGTCAGCGAGAAGACCGGCTACCCGGTGGAGATGCTGGAACTGGAAATGGGCATGGATTCGGACCTGGGAATCGACTCCATCAAGCGGGTCGAAATCCTCTCAGCACTGCAGGAACGGCTGCCTGGATCGCCGGTCATCGGACCGGAGCACCTGGGCACCCTGCATACCCTGGGTGAGATCGCCGGCTTTCTTGAATCCGGCAGCCCGGCTGCAAAACGCCAGCAACCCGACACCTCTCCGGCACGTTCCATCTCTAGAACTGAAACGCGTGATGCCGGTCTCAATCGCAGCACTGTTATTCCGGTGGTACTCACTGCTGCTGTGAAACCGCTAAAGATTGCTGAGAGCGGCATCATCTGGGTGTCTGATGACGGATCATCCTTTTCCGGAGAACTCTGTTCAATCCTGAGCACTGAAGGTCGCGCTGTGCGCCTGGTCAGGGTCGATGAAGACCTGGACAGCCTGCCGCTGGACAGCGTATCCGGACTGGTGATTGTCGCTCCGGCTGCCGGAACGGATGACAGCTTCCTGGAGAACGCCTTCATGCTCCTGAAAAAAGCGGCGCCTGCCCTGCGCAGCAGTGCCGAGGAACAGGGAGCGTTTTTCAGCACGGTTTCCCGTCTGGACGGCGTCTTTGCCTTTGAACGCGGCTCGCTTCTTGTCGACCCGCTCTCAGGCGGTCTGGCCGGACTGGCCAAAACTGCCGCCCGTGAATGGCCGCTGGTGAGCTGCAAGGCCATCGATCTGGGGACTTTCCCCGATACTTCAACAGCGGCCCGTGCCGTAGCCGTTGAACTTTTTTGCACCGGACCGGTTGAAGTCGGCTTGAAAGCGGAGGGACGCATCTCTCTGGAGCTTTCTGATCTCCCTGCTGTGACAACCTCCACAGCATCACCATTGCAAGCGGGGGATGTGGTGGTGGTAACCGGTGGTGGCCGCGGTGTTACCGCTGCCACGGCCATCGCACTGGCCGAAACCTACCAGCCGCTGCTGGTCCTGCTCGGGCGAAGTCCGGAGCCGCTGCCCGAACCGGAGTGGCTGACCACTCTGACGAGTGAAAGTGAAATCAAACGGGCCATCCTTGATCACTCCCCGGAAAAATTGCATCCAAAGGAGATTGAAAAGCGTTACCGTTCTGTTGTCGCCGGACGTGAACTGCTGGCGACCCTGGCGGATATTGCTGCCGTCGGCGGAAAAGCCGTGTACCGCAGTGTTGACATCCGCAGCAACGACGCTGTCAATGAGCTGCTGCAAGCGATCCGCCTGGAGTATGGCCCCGTTCGCGGCATCGTCCACGGGGCGGGGGTTCTGGCAGACCGCCTGATCAACGACAAATCCCGCGAGCAGTTTGCCCAAGTCTACAGCACCAAGGTTGCGGGACTGCGCACCCTGCTGGCTGCCACGGGGGGCGATGACCTGCGTTTTATCGCCCTGTTTGCTTCCACAACCGGCCGCTTCGGCCGCAGCGGACAGGTGGATTACGCGGTTGCCAACGAGGTCCTCAACAAACTGGCCCAGGCCGAGTCGCGGCGACGCCCCGGGTGCCGGATCGTCAGCTTTAACTGGGGACCCTGGGACGGCGGCATGGTCACATCCGCACTTAAAAAGGTGTTCAGCGGTGAAGGCATCGGCCTGATCAGCCTTGCGGCCGGCGGCAAACTGCTGGCCCGGGAAATAGCTGCAACGGATGCACCGATAGAAGTAATCGTGCTGGCCGATTCAACAGGGACACCACTCTCGGCAAGTGCTCCGGCAGTGGCCAAACCGATGGTCGAAGCCTTCAGGCTTACACTGACGGTGGACGACTTCCCCTTCATCCGTTCACATGTCATCGACGGCAAAGCCGTGCTGCCCATGGCCATGATCGTGGAATGGCTGGCTCATGGCGCCCTGCACGGCAATCCGGGCTTCCGTTTCCATGGTTTCAACGATCTGCGGATCTGCAAAGGTGTAACCTTTGTGCAGACCTCACCCTGCACCCTGCAGGTGCTGGCAGGCAGGGCTGAAAAACGGGACTCGCTGCACTATGTACCCGTGGAACTGACCGGCACCGGCAGTGACGGTCGCCTCATCCTGCACGCTCGTGCAGAAATCATCCTGACCACGAAGCTGCCGGAAGGGATCCGGTCGATCGTCGATCTGCCGGTCACCCCGTACGCCCAGA
The DNA here is from genome assembly GCF_056821595.1 of Geobacter psychrophilus. NCBI lineage: Bacteria > Pseudomonadati > Thermodesulfobacteriota > Desulfuromonadia > Geobacterales > Geobacteraceae > Geobacter > Geobacter psychrophilus. The sequence continues at coordinate 4,210,714 of NZ_JBXDTU010000004.1, read as the reverse complement.
ACAACGGTGCCATATACGATCAGGAACGACTCTTTCACGGTCCTGACCTGCATGGTATCGAACAGATAAGCGGTTGTTCCGCAAAAGGGATTTCCGCCCTGGTAAAAGCAGCTCCGACACCGTCAGAGTGGGTCAAACAGCCGCTGCGAAACATCTGGCTCACCGATCCCCTGGTGCTGGACTGTGCCTTCCAGCTCATGATCCTGTGGAGTTTTGAACGCTTCGGTTCCGGCTCGCTCCCTTCGTTTGCGGGACGTTACCGCCAGTTCCAGGACAGTTTTCCCCGAAACGGTGCCCAGATCGTCATCCGTGTGACAGCCGAACGTGAGCACAGTGCCTCGGCCGATATGGAATTCCTCGACCGGACCAGCGGCAAACTGATTGCCCGTCTGGAGGGCTACGAATGCGTTATCGACCCATCCCTGGAACGGGCCTTTCGACGTAATCAGCTGAGCCAGCCGGGGTGCGTTGTACTGGAAGCCGCCTGATGACAGAATCACCTCCAACTGTCGCCATTGTCGGGATCGGCGGCATCTTCCCGGATGCACCCGATCTTGACCGATACTGGTCAAATATCCGGGGTGGCCGGAGCGCAACCCGTGATGTACCGGCGGGACGCTGGCAGATTCCTGCCGATGCGGCCTTTCATCCTGCCATTGGCGTAGCGGACCGGGTATATTCGCGACGCGGCTGCTTTATTGATGAAATCCCTGCTGTCTCCACCCTTTCAGGACTGTCCATTGATCCGGACCGTTTGACCGGTCTGGACCCGCTATTCCATCTGCTGATCCACGCCGGAAAGCGCGCCTTTGATGACGGCATTACCGCACAGCTCGACCGTTCGCGCATCGGTGTCATCATCGGCAACCTGGCGCTGCCCAGTGAAACCTCCACCCGGCTGGCCCGCGCCTGGCTGGGCAGAACCTTCGAGGAAAAGCTCCTCGGTCACAGTAGCGAAGGCTCCTCAATCAACCCGCTCAACAGATATGTAGCCGGACTGCCGGCCGGGATCCTGGCCCAGGCACTCGGATTGGGCGGCGGTAACTTCACCCTTGACGCCGCCTGCGCCTCCTCGCTGTACGCCATCAAGCTGGCTGTCGACGAACTCCTGTCCGGACGTGCCGACGCCATGCTGAGCGGCGGTCTTTCGCGGCCCGACCCGCTCTACACCCAAATGGGGTTTTCACAGCTACGGGCCCTCTCGAAACGCGGCATCTGTTCCCCCTTCGATGCAGCCGGCGATGGTCTGGTGGTGGGAGAAGGGGCAGGTCTATTCCTGCTCAAGCGAACCGCAGACGCAGTGGCCCACGGTGACCGGATCTACGGCATCATCAAGGGCGTCGGTCTGGCCAATGACGTCGGCGGCAGTCTGCTGGCCCCCATGTCCGAAGGGCAGTTGCGCGCCATGCGGAGCGCTTACCAGCGGGCCGGCTGGAATCCGGGGGATGTGGACCTAATCGAGTGCCACGCCACCGGCACCCCGGTCGGCGATGCCGTGGAGGTAGCCAGCCTGAAAGAACTGTGGCGCGATTCGTCAGTAACCGGCACAGATCGCTGCGTTATCGGATCGGTCAAGTCCAACATCGGTCACCTGCTGACCGCTGCCGGCGGGGCAGCCCTGACCAAGGTTCTGCTGGCCCTGCAGGCGGAAACCCTGCCCCCCACAGCCAATTTCAACACAGCTCAACCCGGTATGGCTCTGGCTCAAAGCCCGTTCCGGGTTCTGAGCGCCGCTGAACCGTGGCAGCGCCGCAGTGACAGTACGCCCCGCCGGGCAGCGGTCAGCGCCTTCGGCTTCGGCGGCATCAATGCCCATCTGCTGGTTGAGGAGTGGCTGCCGCCTTCTCCCCCGCCCTTGACGGGAGGGGGCCGGGGGGTGGGTGAGGTTGCAAACATTTCAATTTCTGCCAGCGCCGGCTTCACCCCCACCCTAACCCTCCCCCGTCAAGGGGGAGGGAATAGTGCTCCCATCGCAATCGTCGGCATGGATGCCCGTTTCGGTTCCTGGCAGGGACTGCGCGCTTTTCAGGAGCGGGTGCTGGGCGGAGACAGTGGGGCTCAACCCACGAAACCTGTCAGCTGGCGGGGAGCGCAGGATAGTGCCTGGTTCCACAATCAGGGACTCGATCGTACACCGTTCACAGGTTTTTTTCAGAGCGAGCTGGCGATTGCAACTGACCAGTTTCGCATCCCGCCCCGTGAACTGGAGGATATGCTCCCACAGCAGCTGCTGATGCTGCAGAGCGCTGCCGCGGCCATGGCGGATGCAGGCCTGGAACGACGGGACAACCTGGCGACCGGGGTATTCATCGGCATCGCCCTTGATCTGAACAGCACCAACTTCAGCCTGCGCTGGACTCTGGAAGAACAGGCCGCGCTCTGGGCCAAAGAGTTGGGGCGTGAGTTGACACCAGAAGAACTGAGCGCCTGGACCGGGCAGCTGCGTGACGCCACCGGCCCGGCCCTGAGCGCCAACCGGACCATGGGTGCTCTGGGTAGCGTCGTTGCCAGCCGGATCGCACGGGAGTTCCGCGTCGGAGGGCCGAGCTTTACCCTTTCCAGCGAGGAGAGTTCCGGGGTCCGCTCCCTGGAAACGGCCGTCCGCCTGCTGCAGGCAGGAGAGCTGGAGCAGGCGCTGGTCGGCAGCGTTGACCTGGCAGGTGACATGCGGGCGGTACTGGGGCAGCATGCCCTGCGCCCCCTTTCCTCCTCCGGACAGGCCCGCCCCTTTGACCAGCATGCGGACGGCACCATCATCGGCGAAGGTGCGACGGCCGTTGTTCTCAAACGCCTGGCTGACGCAGAGCGCGATGGAGACCACATCTATGCCGTTATCCGCGGGATAGGTTCCAGCGGCGGCGACCAGCTTCCTGGCGGGGAAAGCGCCTACGGACATGCCCTGGAACGGGCCTATGTTGATGCCGGCATCACTCCGGCAGCGATCGATTACCTGGAAGCCAGCGCCGGCGGCACTGTTGATGAAGACCGCAGAGAGGCTATCGCCCTGGCAGCGTTCTTTGGTGCTGCTGACAGGGGAGAGCGCTCATGCGCCGTATCCTCCGTCAAGGGCGACATCGGCAACTGCGGCGCGGCCTCCGGCCTGGCCTCTGTGGTGCGGACCTGCCTGGCACTGTATCAGGAAATCATCCCCGGCTGCCGTGGCATAGAACAGCCCTGCCCCGAATTAACCGCAAGCGGACCGCTGTTTCTGCCGCAAGGTTCCCGCTACTGGCTGCGCAACCGGGCCGACGGCCCGCGGCGTGCCGGAGTCAGCAGTTGCGGGATCGATGGTTCCTGCAGTCATGTCGTGCTCGAAGGGCGGGAAGCTCAGCAATCTGAAATCGCATCGGATCGTGCCGCCCCGCTCGGCAGCGACACTGAATTTCTGTTTGCCCTGGCAGGCGACACATCGGCTGACATTAAAGCTTCACTTGACAAGCTAAGCCATAACCTTTCTGAATATAAGACAATTGATTTATACGAGCTGGCAAAGGAGTGGTGCGTCCGGTATCAGTCATCAGCCGATAAAGCCCTTGCCATGGCCCTGGTTGCCCGAAATCGTTTCGAGCTTGAGGCCTTGATTGAACAGGGCGCACGTGCCCTGGCTGCCAACGGGCTGCTCCCGGATACCGTACCGGCCCTGCGTGACCGGCTGTTCTATGCGCCGACACCGCTCGGCAGCGCCGCCCGGGTTGCGTTCGTCTTCCCCGGTTCCGGCAACCATTATCCCGGCATGGGAATGGATCTCTTCAGCCGCTGGCCGAACATCCTGCGCTCCCAGGACTCTGAAAACCTGCTTCTGCGCAAGCAGTTTCAACCGGAACTGTTCTGGAATGGCACCCCGGCCACTGAGATCAACGACAATCACCGGGCCGTGATTTTCGGTCAGGTAGCGGTCGGCTGCGCGGTCAGCGATCTGGTGCGCAGCTTCGGCGTTCAACCATCAGCTGTCATCGGCTACAGCCTGGGCGAGTCGGCCGGGCTGTTCGCCCTGCACACCTGGCATGACCGGGACGGCATGTACAGCCGCATGCAGGCGTCAACGCTCTTCACACACGACATGGCCGGCGAGTGCCGCGCTGCCCGGCAAACCTGGGGACTGGGCGCGGACGAGACCGTCAACTGGAGCATCGGGGTCGCGGAGGCCCCGGCGTGCGAGGTGCGCCAGCTGCTGACCGACATCCCGCGGGCCTACCTCCTGATCATCAACACCCCCGACCAATGTGTGGTTGGTGGTGATGCCGCCGCTGTTCAGACCCTTGTTGCCCGCCTCGGCTGCCGCTTTTACCCCTTGCAGGGGGTCACCACAGTGCACTGCGCGGTTGCACAGCCCGTGTCGGTTCCGTACCACGACCTGCATCTTTTCCCGACCACACCGCCGAGCGGAGTCACCTATTACAGCGGCGTCAAGGGCAGTTCGTATGTGGTCACCCGTGAAAGCGCCGCCGACTCCATCCTCGGCCAGGCACTGCACGGCATAGACTATCCGAAGGTCATCGAGTCCGCCTACAACGACGGCGTTCGGCTGTTCCTTGAGATGGGACCGGGCGCTTCCTGCAGCCGCATGATCGGTCGCATCCTGGAGGGGAAACCCCACCTGGCCCGTTCGGCCTGCTATCCCGGCCAGGACACGTATTCCACCCTGCTGCGCATGCTTGGCCAGCTGATTACCGAGCGGATTCCGCTGGATCTGGCACCGCTGTTCGATGCCCCGCCTGCGCCGTCCATCGCAGTCAGTACTGCGCCACTGCTTCGCATTGCTGTTGGCGGGATGCCGTTTCATCCACCGCTTCCGGCGGTTTCAACCACGAAAATACCTGTTAAACCTGAACCCGCCCCTCACCCAGGCACCTTCGACTCTGCTCAGGGCAGGCCTCTCGCTGATGGAGAGGGTGCGAAAAGCGTTTCAGATACGCTTCTGGGTGAATTTGCCCGGGCGCAGCAGGAGCAGATCTGGGCGCACAAGGCCTTCCTTGACTTCAGCGAGGTGGTCACCCAATCCATGGCCCAGGCCATGGAACTGGAAATGACCCTGCGCCAGGCCCTGGGTGAGAACGCTCCTGAAATGGATCCGCTTCCGATACCTCGCCAAGCGGTAAAAGATTCAGCCCCTGTTGTTCCACAAAAACAGGTTGCCTTCGACCGCGCACTCTGCCTGGAATTTGCACGCGGCTCCGTAGCCCGCATGCTCGGTCCCGGCTTTGCCGAGGTGGACGGTTTTCCGACCCGTGTACGCCTGCCGGACGAACCGCTCATGCTGGTTGACCGAATCATGTCTGTCGAGGGTGAGCCCCGTTCCATGACCCATGGCCGGGTTGTCACCGAACACGACATCCACCCCAATGCCTGGTACCTGGACAACGGCTGCATCCCGACCTGCATCGCCGTGGAGGCGGGCCAGGCCGACCTGTTCCTGTCCGGCTACCTGGGGATCGACTTCATCACCCGCGGCCTGGCGGTCTACCGCCTGCTGGACGCCGTGGTCACCTTCCACCGCGGCCTGCCCGGTCCGGGTGAGACCATCCATTACGACATCCGTATCGAACGCTTCTTCCGCCAGGGGGACACCTGGCTGTTCCGCTTCTTCTTCGAAGCCACGGTCGGCGGCCAGCCGCTCTTGTCCATGCGCGACGGTTGTGCCGGTTTCTTCAGCCAGCAGGAACTGGACGCCGGCAAGGGCATCGTGCGGCCGGCAATTGACCTGCGCCCCACGGCCGGCATCCGCCCGGCCGATTGGCAGGATCTGGTACCAATGGCGTGTGAGGGTTTCGATACTGCCCAGCTTGACCGACTGCGGGCCGGTGACCTGGCCGGCTGCTTCGGTCCCCTGTTCGCCGGTCTGCCGCTGGTCCGCCCCCTGACCATTCCCGGGGGACGGATGCGCCTGGTGCACCGCGTCAACGAGATCGATCCCAACGGCGGGCGCTGCGGCATCGGCATCATTCGGGCCGAGGCCGATATCCACCCTGACGACTGGTTCATCACCTGCCACTTCGTGGATGACCGGGTTATGCCCGGCACCCTGATGTATGAGTGCTGCATGCATACCCTGCGGGTTTACCTGCTGCGCCTGGGGTGGGTGGCAGAATCTGCCGGTTCGGTCTGGGAGCCGCTGCCGGGTGTGGCCAGCAAACTCTGCTGCCGGGGACAGGTGCTGGAGTCGACCAGGGTCGTCACCTACGAGGTAACGATCCGTGAGATCGGTTATCGTCCGGAACCGTACGTGATCTGCGATGCCCTGATGTACGCCGACGGCAAAGCGATTGTGGAGATCACGAGTATGTCGGCCCGCCTGACCGGGACGACAAAAGAAAAGCTGACAAGTATGTGGAATCGTCAAAATCAAACCTCCCCTCATCCTAACCCTCTCCCAGAGGGCGAGGGAATACAGGGTCCCAAGCCGGCCCTCTATACCAAACAGCAGATCCTGGCCTACAGCAACGGCAAACCCTCTGAAGGGTTCGGCGATCGCTACCGGGTCTTCGACAGCGAACGCAAGATCGCCCGTCTGCCCGGCCCGCCTTTCCAGTTCATGGACCGGGTGACCTCCCTGCGCGGCGAGCCGTGGCAAATGACTGCCGGGGCCATGGTCGAGGCCCAGTACGATCTGCCGCCCGATGCCTGGTTCTTTGATGCCGAACGCCAGGGCAGGATGCCCTTCTGCGTGCTGCTGGAAGCGGCCCTGCAGCCCTGCGGCTGGCTGGCCGCCTATGTGGGCTCGGCCCTGACCAGCCCGAGCGACATATCCTTCCGCAACCTGGGGGGCACAGCGGTCCAGCACCGCCCGGTAACTCCCGACAGCGGGACCCTGACCTGCTGCGCGACCATGAAGAAGGTCGCCACCAGCGGCGGCATGATTATCCAGGAGTACGACTTCAGCGTGGCCGACCAACAGGGGATCCTCTACGCGGGGGATACCATGTTCGGTTTCTTCTCCAAAGACGCCCTGGCCAACCAGGTCGGCATACGCGATGCACAACCGTACCAGCCGACCACGGAGGAGGCTGCGCGGAGTCGAAGCCTGCCCTATCCCGAGGCAGCACCCTTCCCGGCGAAGCAGCTGCGCATGATCGACCGGATACAGCTGTTCGTACACGACGGCGGACCGCAGGGCCTGGGCTATATACGCGGGGTCAAGGATGTGGATCCCGGGGAATGGTTCTTCAAGGCGCACTTCTTTGAGGATCCGGTTACACCTGGATCGCTGGGGCTGGAGTCGTTTGTCCAGCTGGTGAAATTCGCCGCCGTAGAGCGCTGGGGCTGGCAGACTGGCGATGTTTTCTCTGCCGTGGCACTGGAACGCACCCATCGCTGGCTGTATCGCGGGCAGGTCGTGCCGGCAAACAGACAGGTGACGGTCAGCGCCTGGATCACTGCCGTGGATGAACAGCAGCGTATTCTGACCGCCGATGGCTTTCTGGCCGTGGACGGCAAACTGATCTACCAGATGAATGATTTTACCGTAAGGATGGGGTCACAACGATGAAGTACCGAAAAGTTACCATAGAGGCCATGGGCTATGAACTGGCACCGGTTGTCGTCACCTCGACCGAACTTGAGGCACGGCTGGAACCGCTGTACAAATACCTGCGCATAGCACCGGGACAGCTGCAGGCCCTGACCGGGATTCGGGAGCGGCGCTGGTGGGAGCCGGGTTATCCGCTCTCCCATGGCGCCATTGCTGCCGCCAGAAAGGTGATGCTATCTTCAGGTGTTACTTCCGAAGATATTGGAGCCCTGATCTACGCCGGCGTCTGCCGGGAACAGTTTGAACCTGCGACCGCCTGTCGCGTGGCCAATGGGTTGGGCATCGGCGGCAAAACCGCTGTCTTCGACCTCTCCAACGCCTGCCTCGGGGTGCTGAACGGCATCCTGGATGTGGCCAACCGCATCGAACTGGGGCAGATCCGGGCCGGCCTGGTGGTCTCCTGCGAGAGTGCCCGCGAGATTAATGAGATCATGATTGCCCGCATGCTGGAAGAGCGGACCATGCAGCATTTTGCCGCTTCACTGGCCACCCTGACCGGCGGCTCCGGGGCCGTGGCTGTCCTGCTGACCGACGGTTCCTTCTCCGGCTCCACCCGCAGGCAGTTGCTGGGCGGCATCACCCAGACCGCCCCCGAACACCACCGGCTCTGCCTGTGGGGTATTACCCCGGATGGCAAGGGGGGCTACGTTCAGTCAATGTCCACCGATGGGGTCAATGTCATGAACTACGGTGTCGAACTGGGACGAAATACATGGGAAGCCTTCCTGCCGCAGGTTGGTTGGCGCACCGCCGATGTGGACCAGGTGATCTGTCACCAGGTCGGCTCCGCCCACCAGAGCGCAATCCTCAAGACCCTCGATATCCCGGCGGAAAAGGACTTCACCACCTATGAATACCTGGGCAACATGGGGACCGTATCCCTGCCGCTGACGGCCGCTATTGCCGATGAGCGCGACATCCTGGAAGCGGGCGACAAGGTGGCCTTTCTGGGTATCGGCAGCGGGTTGAACTGCCTCATGCTGGGGATGGAATGGTAAAGGAAACACAAGATTTGCGTGCCAACGCCGTTAGCGCCCAAATCTTGCGTTTCTGATCAGTTAAGAAAAGTACTAGGGAGATTAGCTCTGAGCATTACCGAAAACCTGAAAACAGAATACCCCTTTACCGGGAAACACATCACCATTGATGGCGGATTGAAGTATCACTACCTGGACGAAGGCAGCGGCCCGCCAGTGGTGATGGTGCACGGCAACCCCTCCTGGTCGTTCTATTACCGCAACCTGGTGCTGGCCCTGCGCGACCGCTACCGCTGCATCGTCCCGGACCACATCGGCTGCGGCCTGTCGGACAAACCGGGTGACGACCATTATGACTACACCCTGTCCCGCCGGGTGGATGACCTGGAAATGCTGCTGGAGCAGTTGGGGATCAGGGAGGACATCACCCTGGTGGTCCACGACTGGGGCGGCATGATCGGCATGGCCTATGCCGTGCGCCACCCCGGGCGCATCAAGCGATTGGTGATCCTCAATACCGGCGCCTTCCACCTGCCGAAAGGCAAACCATTCCCCCTTGGCCTGCGCATCTGCCGGGACAGTTTTATCGGCACACTGCTGGTGCGGGGCTTCAACGCCTTCAGCCGTGGAGCTGCCTCTGTGGGCTGCAAACGCAACCCGATGAACCCGGAACTGCGTGCACTGTATCAACTGCCCTACGACTCCTGGCGAAACCGCATCGCCACCCTCCGTTTCGTGCAGGATATCCCGCTGGCGCCCGGCGACCGCGGCTATGACCTGGTCAGCTCCGTGGCCGACGGGATCGGGCAGTTCAGCCAGCTGCCGATCCTGGTTTGCTGGGGCGAGTTGGATTTCGTCTTCGACAGGCATTTCCTGGCCGAGTGGCAACAGCGTTTCCCCGGGGCCGAGGTCCACAGCTACCCGGACTGCGGTCATTATATCCTGGAAGATGCCCGTGAGGAGGTTGTACCGTTGATCAGTTCATTTCTTGACCGTCCGGAACGGGATTCATGAAACCATCCGACATCGTCAACATCTCCCGCCCGCTGACCGAGATGGCCCGGCAACAGCCGGATACGCCTGCCATCATCTTCCCGCAAAGAAAAACCACCCTGACCTTCCGTGAGCTGGACCAGGAAAGCGACCGGATTGCACGTGGCCTGGGGCGCACTGGCATTGTTCGGGGGATGCGGACCGCCCTGCTGGTGCCCCCCTCCCCGGAACTGTTCACCCTGACCTTCGCCCTCTTCAAAATCGGAGCCGTGCCGGTGTTTATCGATCCTGGGATCGGGGCCCGCAACATGAAGGGCTGCCTGGCTGAAGCTGAACCGGTGGCCTTCATCGGCATACCCAAGGCGCACCTGGCCCGGCGACTGCTGGGCTGGGGACGCAGCACCATCCGCATCATGGTGGTCGTCGGCGGCGGCTCCATGTGGGGCGGTATACCTCTGGCGGTAGTGCGCAGCCAGGAGATCGGTGATCTCCCCTTTGTCCCTGCGGATACGCTGAACAATGATCCGGCCGCCATCCTCTTCACCAGCGGCAGCACCGGACCGCCCAAGGGTGCCGTCTACAGCCACGGCACCTTTGCGGCCCAGGTCGATGCCCTGCGGGAACTGTACGATATCCGCCCGGGCGAGATCGATCTTCCCACCTTTCCCCTGTTCGCCCTGTTTGCCCCGGCCCTCGGCATGACCGCCCTGATCCCGCAGATGGATTTCACCCGACCCGGGACCGTTGATCCCCGGCAGATCCTGGGTCCGGCCGCCGAATATTCCGCCACCACCATGTTCGGCTCCCCGGCCCTGCTGAATCGGGTCGGCCGCTACGCGGAAAAACACCGGATCAAACTGTCAACGGTCAAACGGGTGATCTCCGCCGGGGCTCCGGTTCCGGCTGCAGTCCTGGAACGTTTTGCCGCCCTGTTGCCAACGGATGGTGAGATCTTCACCCCCTATGGCGCCACCGAGGCCCTGCCGGTCAGCTCCATCGGCAGCCGCGAGGTACTGGGGGAAACCGGTGCCATGACCGGTGAGGGGCATGGTGTCTGTGTCGGCCGACCGGTCAAAAGCATCACCCTGGCCATCATCCCGATCAGCGATGGTCCGGTCGATATCTGGAGCGATGAGCTGGCACTGCCCACCTGGGAAGTGGGTGAGATCACCGTGCGCGGACCACAGGTCAGTAAAGAGTATCTCAACCGACCCGAGGCCACACGGATGGCCAAGATACCCGATACATCGGGAGGAGTCTGGCATCGCATGGGTGATGTCGGTTATCTGGATGACAGCGGCCGGATCTGGTTCTGCGGACGCAAGACCCACCGCGTACAGACATCGAAAGGCACCATCTATACCATTCCGGTGGAGGGCGTTTTCAATACCCACCCCAATGTCTTCCGCACGGCGCTGGTCGGCCTGGGCCTGAAGGGCAGCCAGCAGCCGGTGCTCTGCGTGGAGCTGGAAACAAAGGCCACAAAACCCGAACAGGAACTGATCCGCAGGGAGCTCCTGGAACTGGGCAGCCGCTATCCCCACACGCAGCAGATTCGTGAAATCCTGTTCCACCCTGCCTTTCCGGTGGACATCCGCCATAACGCCAAGATCTTCCGGGAAAAACTGGCTGTCTGGGCCCAGGGGGAACTTTCATGAAGGCTCTGGTTACCGGCGGCGGCGGCTTTCTGGGCGGCGTAATCGTACGCATGCTGCGTGAACGGGGCGAGCAGGTGAGCAGTTTCTCCCGCGGGGCGCATCCCGCACTGGCGGATATGGGTGTGGAACAGTTTCAGGGCGATCTGGCAGATGTAGCGGCTGTTGTTGCTGCTGCACAAGGCTGTGACATCATCTTTCATGTGGCAGCCAAGGCCGGCATCTGGGGGAGTTACAACGATTTTTACAGCGCCAACGTGACCGGCACTGAAAATGTTCTGGAGGCCTGCCGGGTTAACGGGATCGGAAAACTGGTTTATACCAGTTCCCCCAGCGTGGTCTTTGACGGAAGCGATGTGGAGGGTGGCGATGAATCCATTCCCTACCCGCTCCGCTATGAGGCCCACTACCCCAAAACCAAGGCCCGGGCCGAACAGATCGTACTGGCCGCCGCCTCCCCTGCCCTGGCAACCGTAGCGCTGCGCCCGCACCTGATCTGGGGGCCGGGTGATAACCACCTGGTGCCGCGCATCGTGGCCAAAGGCCGCTCCGGAAAACTGCGCCGGATCGGTGCACGCCCCTGTCTGGTGGATACGGTCTATGTGGACAACGCCGCCCACGCACACATGCAGGCAGCCGACCACCTAACCCCGGACAGCAGCCTCTCCGGCAAGGCCTATTTTATCAGCAACGGCCAGCCGTTGCCCCTGTGGGAAATGGTCAACCGCATCCTGGCAGCAGCCGACATAGCTCCGGTCACAGGCAGCATCCCGCCGGGGCTGGCCTACACCATTGGCTGCATCTGCGAAGGCCTGTGGGGTCTGCTGCGTCTGTCAGGAGAACCGCCCATGACCCGTTTCGTGGCCCACGAGCTGGCCAGCGCCCATTGGTTTAGCATTGAGGCTGCCCGCCGTGATTTCGGCTACCAGCCGGAGATCTCCATCGATGAGGGGTTGGAGCGTTTGCGGAAATGGTTACGGGGTAACAGGGTGTGAGACTGTTCTCTTGGCCGCAGGCACACGAAGTCCATATCCACTGTGCAGACCTTGCTGCCGAGATCGTACGGTCTGTCTCTCCCGACGAGTTATTGAGAGCCGACCGCCTGCTCGATCCTCATACAAGAGTACGTTTCCTGGCCAGTCGCGGCCTGTTGCGGGAAATCTTGGGGGGGTATGTGGGCATTCAGCCGGAAGAACTGCATGTTGCTGTGGGTGCACACGGCAAGCCGTATCTGGACACTGACTCTGCCAGCGACGCCCGCCTGCACTTCAACCTGTCACATTCAGGCAGCCTGTTTCTTCTGGCAATTGCAGCGGATCGTGAAGTCGGCATTGATGTCGAACAGCTGCGAGACGACACCCCCTACCCTGAAATGGCTCGACTGGCATTCTCTCCACGCGAACAGCTCGAACTGTTCGGACTTCCTGACCAGTTGCAACGAAGCGCATTTTACCGTTGCTGGACCCGTAAGGAAGCCTATCTTAAAGCCTGCGGGCTCGGTTTTTCTCTGTCTTCAAACAGTTTTGATGTGACTTTACAGCCTCACATATCCTCCGCACTAATCGTACACAACCTGCTCTCCAGCTGGATCATACAAGACATCACGGTATTGAGTGGTTACTGCGCTGCGCTGGCTGTCAACGGAGCCCCCCCGATTATCCGTTACATATAGTGAGCAAAGCGCCTAGATAACTCCCCGTGATTTTGTCTTGCCATATTCATTGCATTACAATATTATAATAAATAATAATTAAGCAAATAAGATCAACATGGATTTTTTATCAGATAAAAATCAAGAAGAAGGATTTAATTATGCTCATTCAAGTTATTTTTACTGATAATCATCATGATTTTGTGAAACCCAACATCCTGGATACACTGATTGAATCAAAGAAAATCTCAAAATTCAAGCGCAGCGGTGGCTGGGTAACGATAGGAATGGATCCGGTCAGACAAACACGCAGAGTATCAACATTCATGGCACCAAATGAGGCCAGGAAACTTTCTTCCCTGTAATTGAGCGAGAGTATTAATGCATCTGCAGTTACCGTAATGGCTTGCGCTGCACAGAGCGTAAGCCATTATTTCGTTCATGAATCTGAGTAATCACAGTTCTTTCCCGGTGATCTGGATGAACTGATTGAAGGCCTCCCTGACTTTATCCAGGATGGTGTCGCTTTTTTGAAATTCTGCGAAATCGGGAGACCAGATCTGTTCAACCGTATCAATCGCAATGTTTTTTCGCTGGCTCAGCAGGTCATATTTCTTTGTAACACCGCAACAGAGCGCCCGTTTCCATTCGCTCGCTTTCTTCGGGTTCCATTTGCTCTTGAAATCTTGAAACGATAATTGACCGCCAAAATTCATCTCACTGACATCAATAGCAGTTGCATTACCCAGCTGATCCGCATGTACCTTCTCAACATAGGCAACATGCCAGTATCTGCCGAGATCGAAAATGGCTACATCGCCTTCCTCGACCTTTGATGGCACCCTATTCTTGAGAAGCGAAATTTCAGCAACGGATTTTGGTACCGGAAATGTCGGGACTTTGGCTTTGACATAGTCGACACAGTAACCGCCCCGATCCACCCAATCATCACAGTTACAGGCAGCGTTACTGGTTGAACACATCACGGTGAATATCATAGCGCTTACAGGTATTGAAATTCGTTTCATAGTGCGGCTTCCTTGGAAAGATACCGGATCAGATCATGAAATTCAGCATTGATTCCCGGTTCCGCGCCCATTCCACTAGGGGGATTGAAAAGAACGGAACCGGAAGATCAAATATTTAAACCAGTTACACCAGACACACTGACATCATTGCGATACGACAACGAACTCGTCCCGGCGGTTTTTTGCCAGGGTTGATTCATCGTTGCCTTGAACGACAGGTTTCTCTTTACCATAGCTGACGATTGAAAGACGTTCAGGCTGGACACCAAGAGTGGCCAGATACTGCTGGGCAGATTTGGCACGACGATCACCAAGCGCCAGATTGTATTCAGCCGAGCCGCGTTCATCGCAGTTGCCTTCGATCCGGAGTTTAGCGGTGGGGTCTTTCATCAACAGGGCAGCATTTTTTGTCAAAGAACTACGGGCGGATTCAGACAGGTTAGCGGAATCAAAGTCGAAGTAAATTCGTTCCAGAACAGACTGCAGTTGAGCACGGAATGCGGATTTCAGTGCCGGATCCTGCTGGGAGGCAACTGGCAGCGGAGTAGTTTGCGAAACCGGTGTTGCTGCGGTCTGGGTAGCCGGCGGAATACTGTTGGATTTTGAGCGATCAACCTGATTTGCAGCTGCACGGGGTACAAGACCTTCATCCTTTTTTACAACATCCTGTGTTGCACAGCCGGCAGCCATGAAAACGGCGACAAGAAACACGGTAGCAACATAAAACGATTCACGTTTTTGCATGGGTAATACTCCTTTAATTTTAGATTAGAGAACACAGACGCACTACGGCATCGTATTCAGAGACACGTGACCATCCGGATTTATGGTGAAGACTTATGCGGCGGAATGTGCTACCGGGGGAGCTCGAGGAGGTAATGGGCTCAGCGACAATTGAGGGACAGACAGATACACGGGAAGTACTTCAAGGGAGAACACTTCAGCAGGAAAAATAACGTGGAGAGGCTGACTTGCTATAACAGGGTCTGCAGAGAATTTTACGACAGACTGCACTAACGTGCGGGCAGAAGACTTTTCCAGAACCGCCCGCCGAATAGGCTTGGGCTTGTGCGGACGGGATACATCAGGCACCCTCGTACCCACACATACCAAAAACAGAGGGACCATGAGGGTAATAAAACGCAGGCAGCAACTATGTTTTTCAAACACACACATTTTTTCAACTTACCAGATTCTTTCGTTCAATACAAGCAGGATGAGTTAATGAGAGCCTTCGTGCATTGCTGTAACATCTTCAACTAATTAATTTCATTCAACGTATTTGATAGCACATTAAATGTGGCAGCACCTGTTGCATACATTTACTTGAAGTACTCCGAATGGATCGAACCGCTCAACGTAGCCATAACAAACAGCGTCATCAATGAAATACAAAAGCAAGCAATAAAAAACCACGCAGCCCTGGTTTCCTTCCAGCCAAAAAAACGACGCAGATGAAGGTAGGCACCAAACATCAGGCAGGAGATCAGTGACCAGGTTTCGGTCGGATCCCAGCCCCAGAAACGCCCCCAAGATTGATATGCCCAGATCGAACCGGCAAGCATACCGATGGTCCAGAAAATAAAACCGAAACCGGCAAAACGGTAACTGTAGACATCCAGTGTTTCAAGGGGCGGCAGACGGCTCAGCCAGCCTTGATCCGACCGCTTCTTGAGCAGATAGAAGACCGCAAAGGCGCAGCCGATCACCAGTGTGGCCAGGGATATTTTGTAGAGACCGATATGGATGATGAGCCAGACGCTGCGAAACGTGGCCGGCAGAGTGCGAATCCCGGGATTGTAAAACAGGGACAGTGCCAGCAGCAGAAAAGCTGCCGGAAAGGCTGCAATGCTGGTCGGTCTGACGCGCGGGTATATCCGGGCGAAAAAAAAGTAACACCCGACGATCATCCAGGCATCAGATGAAAGGACCTCATTGGGAGCCATGTAGGGACCATGCCCGACCTCAACCCACCAGAGTGCAATGAGAATACTATGCAGCAGCAGTCCCAACGCAGCTATCCAGTAGCTGCGAAACTCCATCCGTTCATTTTTGAAAATCACTCCGGTGGCATTAGCCACGGTTGCCATAACATACATAATGACTACTGCCCACGTCAGTGACACGTACATCGCAAGTGACAGCTTCATTCTGAAAACTCCTTATCCAGCGCACGCCTGACGGCGTCCCGTTCGTCTTTGAAAAATTCCTTGAAGTTCGGTGCCTTCCAATACACCCGGTAGGAATGGTCCGGTTGTCTGATAGCGACCAGTTCGCGGGGCGGCGCCATGTAATGTATAAGACCACCCAGCATGATAATTGCAAACCCCGCGAATATGATCGGCATGCCGTCAATATCCACAATGATCAGTTTCGACCATTTTTGAACACCATTCAGCCGGACCCGGTATTTACCCAGGTTTCCCCAACTTCCCGGAGTCAAACTGGTCCGGGCAATCTCTTTTTGCCCGTTGAGTACTCTGACAACAAACTCGGGACGGGAACTGAGCATCGATTTCCGCTCCATGTCGGCAAAGTATTTTGCCGCAAACCGGTACGGAGACCATGCCACAGCGAACTCCTCGCTGTAACCGGCAGCATTGAGATCTATCGGATGCTGCACCATAATGAGTTCTGTATGGGAGTTACCTGCCTCATCTGTAAATTCGACCGTGAATGCATCGCCATATTGCGCCGCATGGTAGATGCGCAGGCCGCGGTAGTGCTGGAGCTTGTTGATTGACGCCGTAAGGGACTCAACCCTTCCGGATTCATCGGTTATAGAGAGATCTGAAAACACCGCGGTCGGCTGACCGTCCGCTGCAAACCGCTCCCTGACCTTGTCCAGCCGGATGGTTGCCGGAAGGGTGAGAGGAGAAGACATCAAACCATGCTCGGAGATGGTTAATGGCTGCCGGCTATTGTGCTGCCCACCCTCGACCAGGATGAGAGCCCCCTGCCGACCGGTCAGAGCCACATATAATGACACCGTAATCACCACAAACATGCCGGTGTGCAGTAGCAGATTGCCAAAATACCCCCACGGATTTCTGACATATTTCAGAAAATCAGGAGCTTTTGGCTGTAGATAACGATAACGGAATGCAGCGGCAACAGAACGCAACATCTCGCCTGTTGCCGCTGCCGCCACTTCATCTCCCGCCGCAATGCCGGCTGAATAAAGCTTGTTTCCGGCAACTGTCAACTGGTCATAACACGAGACCCCCATTGACAGGGAGGCAAACAGGATGGCTGCTGCGAACCATGGTTGGGCATATATCCGGTGCAGCTGCATTACATCAATAAGCCAGAGCAGGCTTGCATGTCCTTGCCGCCATATTTCTACCCGCTCTGGTGTTGAATCGATCTCCTGCGGGATAAGTGTCGAGATATACATGCAGGCGACAACAAGCAGGATCAGCCCAAGAGACATGCGGCGGGCTGTGATAAACCTATTAAATTTATTCACGAGTCAGGCACCATTACTGTTATCCGTGTGATAATTCCGAATCAAAGATCTCTCTGCTGTCATTACTGTATCATAATCAGCAGGAACCCGGCGTCAATCTCTGCTCGGTAGGGACCTTTGACCTAACAGCTCTGGTACAGGCCGGGCAATGCCCGGCCTGTACCAGCATGGTCACATTTGTTTCAGCGCTACCATGCATTGGATTGAGTACCACCACCCGAGCAGCCACTGCTGATGGTGCCATGGTTACAGGTGGTGCCATTGGCAGGTGTACCCACACCTTTGGCACTGTTGGTGGGAGTGATGCCGGTTACCATGGGGCCGACGACATTCGGTTTGCCGTTTCTGACCGGGCCGGCTGTTGAGCCTTTACCATGATTTATACCGGAATTGTTGCCGCTGGTCGTACCGGCGCCGTTGTGACACACGGTACAGGCAGCGGTGCCGTGATTAGCATCTTGTGCTCCACCATGATACCCGAGTCTGTCTGGATAGGCAGTGCCGACCGGGCGTCCGATTTTTGTTGTTGTGGCCGTACTCAGACCATGGCAGGAACTGCAGTTGGCTCCAACTCCCGTTCCGGTATGTACCGGTGCAGCTTTTACATGACAGCTCATGCAGTCGGGAGGATTGCCGACCGTTGCCGCCGGATAGGGGCTGGTTGCGGTTCCCATGGCGTGACAGCCGAGGCAGGAGCTGTTCCCGCCAGCTGCTACGACATCGGCCTTATGGGTGTCATAGGGAATGGTATGGCCGCCGGACGGCTTGAAGGCGTCCGAACCGTGGGTCGAGCCGGCATGACCGTGACAGCTGGTGCAGCGGGTCGTGGAGTTGTGTGCATCACCGGTTGTCTGCGTGTAGTGGCTGGTGGTGGTATGACAGACATTGCAGATGCCGTTGAACGGTGCTGCGCTCTTGGCGTAGTCGGTACCGGTCGGGGTTGCCGAGAGCGTGAAGACGACTGCGGTCGCAGTCTGGGTGGTCGGTTCACCAGTTGACCGGTTTGAGACCTGTGCCGGCTTGGAACGGACCATGTACTGGTTGGTGTTGCCTGTGCCGTGGGGATCATGGCAGTCCCAGCAGAACTGGCCGCCATTGAGCGCACCGGTATGTTTCGTACCATAGTGGTCGGCTTCAATCGCCTTGGAGGTTGTCCGTTTCTTCAGGGTTGCATTCACCGTAACACCGGCACCGGTTGCCGAGTGGCACACGAGACACGGTGCATTGCGGCCGTAGGATGCGGTCGAGTAGTTCAGAAGCCGGAAGGCATTCGTAGAAATGTTGTGTCCGACGGCTGAATCGTGGCAGTACTCGCACTGTTTAGCCTGAACAGCAAAGTTTGC
This sequence comes from Geobacter psychrophilus, assembly GCF_056821595.1. Taxonomy (NCBI): domain Bacteria; kingdom Pseudomonadati; phylum Thermodesulfobacteriota; class Desulfuromonadia; order Geobacterales; family Geobacteraceae; genus Geobacter; species Geobacter psychrophilus. The sequence continues at coordinate 4,192,070 of NZ_JBXDTU010000004.1, read as the reverse complement.
GGCCGGGTTGCCGGAACCGCCGTAGGTGCCGGTCGCAAGTCCATGGCCATTGCCGGCCCAGGAACCGGTGCCGGTCATCTGGAACTTGGAGACCGTTCCATTGTTCCAGAAGGTGGCGCCGAAATCGGCAACCGATGCGGTGGCGCCGTTACCGTGGCAGTCCTGGCAATTGAGGGTGGTTCCCCAGGTGGCGCTGTTGCCGCCATGGCAGCTGATGGTGCTGCACTGGGTCGGTGCTGTGGGGGTGCCGTTAACTGCAACGGTGAATGTGGCGGTGCCCCCTTGGGCAATATTGTAGACCTTGCTGACATGCAAGGCGGGAGTGGTGATTGTACCGGCCGCATTGACAACCGCACTATGGCAGAAGTCGCAGGTATAGGCATGTTTGGGGTGGCTGTTTGCCTTAGGGGTGCCGGATGCGTAGGTTGGCCCCTGGGTTGAACCGGCTGCCCCGCCGGTGTGACAGGAATTGCAGACCGTAACACCACTCCATGAAAGTGCTGCGTGGGTCGGGGCCGTGACGGAGGTTCCCTGACTGTGGCAGTAGGTATTGGTACATTGCTGAGCACCTTGGGCGCCGGATATCGTTCCACCGGCAAAGATATCCATGGCCAGGTCTTTATTGGCGTTGGGGTGCTGGGTCCTGGCCTGTATTGTTACCTGCAAAGCGGTGTTGCTGGCGGCCGTGCCGTTGTGGCAGCTGCTGCAGGTGATGTTCGTATTGGCGGCATAGGTATTGATATGTTTGGTATGCGGTGTCGACCAGGTCGGAGCGGCATCACCGGCCTTGCTGTGGCATACGCCGCAGGTGCCGGTAGCGGTCGTGCCCCAATTCTGTGCTGCGACGGCCGAACCGGGAGTCACACCATCTCTGGTGTGGCAGACGGTCGTACAGGTTCCGTTGGTGGTGTAGTTAAAGCCTTTGCCATCAACGGCAGCTGCTGTGCCCTTGACATAGGCGGTTATCTTTGTACCGGTCACAGCGGCATCCTGCAGCGGGGCTACTGCTGATGCCGGGCCGGTCGAGTGCTGGTTGCTGGGGTGACAGGCCAGGCAGGAGTAGACGTAGGTTGTTGCTGTATGCGTGTCGACACCGCCGACTAGTACGGTCGGGGCCGTGGCGCTGTTGTAGTGTTTGGCATGAGCCAACGCAAGGCCTGCGTTGGTGGCATCGTGACAGCTTGTGCAGGTGGTGGCGGCTCCCCAGGCTGGGCTGGCTGCGGCGCCGTGACAGTAGGTATTGGAACAGGTCTTGGCAGCTGCTGCGTAGGTTCCGGTTTTACCGCCGTTGGTTTTGAAGGCCACATCGTCACTTTTGTTGAGATGAGCACCGCCGTTTACCACGGTCGTCGGCGGAATGGTCGTGTTGGTAGTGGTAGTGTTATGGCAGTAGTCGCAGCTGAAGAGGCTGCTCTCAACGTGCTTGACATGACTGTTGGCCGTAGCAGAAGCCGCTGGACCTGATGCATACACCGGATGCGCCTTTCCACCGGCCAGTCCATCACCATGACAGGCTGAGCAGCCGACCGGAGTTCCATTCCAGGCAGGCGATTTGTAGGTACTGGGGGCTACAGCGGATCCGGCGTTGTTGGTGTTACCGGAGCTGTGGCAATAGATACCGCTGCACGTGCCTGCTGCGGCCACTCCGGCGCCTGGCAGAAAATTATTGCCGGTGCGTCCGCCGGTATAAAGGCCGCTCAGGTTGGGTGCGGCTGCAAACGTCACGGTTATGGGGCCTTTGCCGGTGGTGGCATGTGAAAATGCAGCGCTTGAGGCGAGTGTATTGTAGTCCGGATGGCATTTGGCACAAGCGGTCTGGGTACCGCCGTCTGCAGTAATGTGTCGGGTATGATTGCCGGTTGCCAGGCCCGTAGCCAGATGGCAGTTGGCACAGTTGACATTATTGTCATTGGCTGTTTTGCTGGTCGACCAGATGGAGGCAGACGGCTGGCCCCATTGAGGTGTAACGGTTTCAAAGTGGCAGTTTATATTTGAACAGGAGTAGCGAACAGGAAGTGAGGTCTGGTTGACAAACGTCACACCTCCGTTGTACTGACCGTTGACACGGGATGTGTTAATATTGGCGGGAAAGCTGATTTTCCCGTCACGGTGCCCCGTGACTGTTGGTGAGGCGCCATGGCACTTTGAACAGGTATTTGCATCAGTTGTCGCAGCCTGGATATGGGTGCGATGGTTACCGACAAAGCCGCCGGTGGATATATTCCGGTAGGCGTCATCAATCGGACGTATATCGCCGGAATTGCCGTGACAGTCATAGCACTGATCAATGTGGTTACCTGTAAGTGCATGTACGGAGGTTGAAACGACTAGCGAGGAAACTAAACATAACAACAAAATTACTGCACCTTTTTGAAGGTATCCTGCGCTCTGACATATCTTCATATGTAATTCCTCATGTAAATATTGTTAATCGAGATTTAGGAAAATAAACCTTAATAGCCTGCTTTTCTAATAGCGGTATGGCCGTAGCCAAGTGAAATAGCGACTGTCATACGACATAAGTCTTATCGCGTAGAGATGATACAACCACTGCCTTCAGCACCCCTGGGAATTGTGCCTCCACGTCTTCAGTGCGGAGGCTATAAACCCAATCTTTACCTACCCGACGTGAAGTAATCATCCTGGCTTCTTTCAACACTTTAACGTGGTGAGATAGTGATGATTTATGCATGGTGAACCCAAAAGACTTACGGGATACTTCTCCATGTACCGCTAGCTTGAGAACAATCTCTAGCCGCACTTCGTCGCTTAAAGCCTCAAGCATCTTTAATAGAGACAATTCCTCATATACTGGCTGATCTTTGAAATTGTTATAGACTGTCATAAATCTCCTTCAGTAGTACTCAGCAGAAATCTCTAGATAAACAAATACATGACGAACAGCAATATATGCCGCATCAGTGTGTTTTGTTTGATTTCAGTGGGTTGATCTGTGGGGGATTTTAGACGGGTGAAGCGCGTGAAGGGAATGACTGGACAATAAGTAACTGGGGATGAATGAGTTTAACGGCAGAGGGGACGAGAAAACCGCATACAGGTGATGGCAGAGGAAGTTGAAAGGGACCTAATGTTATTGCGGGGAGAATTGAGATATTATGCTTGACATCATCCATATCACTGCCATGGGGATCGGCATGATCGATATGGAGAACGTGATTACCTTGATAATCGGAAAAGTCCCAAACATTGGCTACTCCGGTTCCGCAAACAGCGAATACCAGCAGTAATGAAATGATGTATGTCTGAAGCTGACCTGGTTTCATTCAATCTATCCTAGAGCAATTACCTTCGTGCAAAACTAAATACGATGTTGCGACAGCATACATTTTCTGCTGACGATAGCTTACATTAAAGCATAAATCATACCGGGGCTCAACAAAAATAAGAACGGATCCAAACATTTCCTACCATTTAAATACAATATACAACTCCATAAAAATACTACATAAATTTATGTGGTTTTATCGATACAACATTTTCTGCATCCTGCACGAGGCGACCTTATAACAGGTAATTACCCCTGAGTGCGTTTATCCGCGTTTCAGTTCGTCCACTTCGCAGTGCACTTGCTTTGGGACGCCATGGCCTGAACGATGTCTCCAGGCAACGTCGGTATGTAATTGCTAATGGTAACTGTGTGGCCGGATAGTGCAAAAACAGGATTGACTGCCCAATAAAAAATCGCCATTTAGCGTTTTCACGTGATATCCTCCTATCAACCTGCACAACTCATCCGCATCTAAGACAAGAGGTTCGCCCAATGGTTGCAAGCGACTACCAGGAAATCAGGCAGCAGTTTGACGAATACCTGCAGATGTACTCGTCCCGCGATGATCGCCTTACCACGTATTTCAGTGATGATTTTTCCGGATTTACCGGAGGCGGGGATTTTCTCGTCAAGAATCGGGAGGAATGGGTCGCGATTACCCGCCAGGATTTTACTCAGGTCAAGGATCCGATCCGTATCGAGCTCAAGGATCTGGCAATCCAGTCTCTGTCTGACACGATCGCTGTAACTACCGGCTTCTTCGTCATTCATCTGCCCATTGAAGACCACATCCTGTCACGAGAGACCGCCCGCCTTGTACTGATATTCCGCAAGGAATCCACAGGCTGGAAAATCTCACACAGCAGTATCTCCATTCCTTATTACCTGGTTCGTGAGGGGGAGGTCTACCCTCTGCAGGAGTTGGTCGAACGCAATCAGCTCCTGGAAGAGCAGATTGCAGAACGGACTCGTCAGTTATCCGAGACAAATGAAAAGCTGACCAGAGAGATTGAAGAACACAAGCAGACGGAATCAGCCAATGCAAGATTATTGCTGCAACAGCACGCCATATTGAACAATCTGCCCATGATGGCCTGGCTCAAGGACTCGGAAAGTCGCCTCGAAATGGTAAACGAACAGTTTGCCAAAGTCTGTGGTCATACGGTGGAGGATTGTATTGGCAGGAGTGATCTTGAGTTATTCCCCATGGAAATGGCCAGGATGTATATCGCTGATGACCGTGAGGTGTGCAGCACAGGCAAAAAGAAGCAGGTGGAAGAACTGATCGCTACGCAGGACGGGATAAAATGGCACCTCACCTACAAGACTCCGCTCTTTGATGTTCAGGGTATGATAGCCGGTACAACCGGAATTGCCCTGGATATTTCCGGCCGCAAGGAGCACGAAAAAGAAGAACTGAAAATTCAGAAGCTGGAATCGCTGGGCGTGCTTGCCGGCGGTATTGCTCACGATTTCAACAATATTCTTACGGGGATCATTGGGAACATATCCCTGGCGAAGATGTCCATTGATGATTCGCACAAATCATACAATGCGCTGTTGGGAGCCGAAAAGGCATCGGTACGGGCCACGGAACTGGCTCGCCAACTCCTGACCTTTGCCCGTGGAGGTGAACCCGTAAAGAAGGTTGTTTCACTCCAGCAGCTCGTACACGAATCAGTGTCACTGGTGCTGCACGGTTCCAATGTCAAGGGTATCGTCAACATCCCCGATTCAATTCATGCCATACAAGCGGATGAAGGTCAGATCAGCCAGGTATTCCACAACATTATCATCAACGCTACGCAAGCGATGCCCGGCGGAGGCGTCTTAACCGTTTTAGCCAGAAACGAGACGCTTGGAGGCAATAATGTTTTGTCACTTTCTCCCGGCACCTATACCTGTCTGACCTTTAGCGATGAAGGCTGCGGTATATCGGAAGCTGATCTGTGTAAAATCTTTGACCCCTACTTCACCACCAAGGTCAGTGGAAACGGGTTGGGACTTGCCTCAAGCCACTCAATAATCATCAAGCATGGCGGACATATCAGCGTCAGTTCTATTGTAGACAAGGGAACGGTCTTCACAATCCTTCTGCCGTCAATCGGTGAGACCATTTCAGAATTTCAGACCGAATCAGATACACAGATTAACGGAGACCATAGCAGCGATTCAATTCTTGTCATGGACGACGAGGAGATGATCCGGGAACTGGCGGTAGGAATGCTGGAAGAAATCGGGTATCAGGTGACAACCTGTGTCGACGGATCAGAAGCCATCTGCCTCTACAAAAAAGCCCGGGAATCAGGAACGCCGTTCTCCGCAGTGATCATGGACCTGACGATTCCAGGAGGTATGGGCGGCAAGGAAGCGGCTGAAAAGCTTCTTGCGATTGATCCGGCCGTGTGCCTGATCGTTTCGAGCGGCTACTCAAATGATCCGATAATGTCTGACTACAGTACCTATGGATTTACCGGAGCAATTGCGAAGCCATACAGGATCAATGAACTGGCGCAAATACTGCGTTCGTCACTGTCAAATCGATAGATAATGAAGTTGAAGCTGATAAACACAGGTGGATGGGCAGGGACGCTGAGAGCGAGGGATGTTATGATGAGCTTACTAATTTCATGCTGTTCAAGCGTGATAAGGCTGTCTGAATCTTCATCTCAAGCCGATCGCAACTCTTCCCGGCCTGAAGATGATCTATGTCAGCCTGATAGACCAGCACACTGACGAGATGGCCCTGAGATGAAAGATTCATGAGGTGTATGTCAAGACAGCCAACCTTATTGCCTTCGACCAAATTTATAGCAGTCAACGGTATACCCACCTGGGCGGCAATGCCGGTGGTGTAATCTTTAATCAGTTGATGTGTGTCAGTGGTCATGCTTAGAGATATATAATAACAGTTTATAATTATCAAGTTTAAATTTTAGGCCCTTCACCCCCAGCTCTCTTAGTGATGCGTATGATTATATTCATAAAACTGGATAGTATACGCTACCAAAATCAGCGCCAGTAATATCAACGAAAAAACCAACATTATTACCACCTTCTTCTTGTTTTATCTGTTCTCCTGCGATACCTCATCATACCATATTACGGTCAGAAGCGTATCCTTCTTCCTCAGATCATGGACAAACGTACCGAACTGCTGTCGCTCCTCCGGAATAAGGGGTTGAGAGTCAGATGACGGCTGCATGCAGGTTGAATTCCCCTGATGTCCCCTACCCTTTACAATAACCCACAGTAAATTGAGGCCCACGCCAGTGCCTTGCGGATTTCCACCAGTTATTGAGGTCAAACGTGGTGCCGTAAACTGCCTGACGACTATCGTACCAGCCTATCTTGCTGCAATTACAGGGTTTGTGCTGCCATACAATACTTGCTCAGCTTTTGGCAGGCATATTGCTCTCACTACTGCGTACTGATCATCTGCAACAAGTCGTTTATTTGATGCACAACATTTCAAAGAGCTTCAATTTGTATCAAGCTGATTCAGTCTAGCGGGTTGGAACCTTACATTATCCGATGCCGACCGTCACCCTGGATATGCAGCAAATTGTGAAGTAATAAAGTAATTGCGGTTTCAATTGAGCTCAGGGGTCTGACATGAAAGTTTATATGGATCGAACGGTAGCACATTTAAAGGGCGACCTGACACAATCCGGGGTTGTTTATAATATTATCAACTTCTTAGCTGTCTCACTACAGAAGATCGTATCCGGAGGGTATAAGAAAATTCGCATTGATTGCGCAAAGATAGGTAAAGCTGACATCAGGGGGCTGCAAATTCTATACGTATGGACCCAGAGCGCAAGAACCAGAGGGGTGGAACCCGAACTGATCAATCTGCCCAACAGCCTGCGGAAGGATATGCAGAGAATGGGGTTTGAGTATTGTTTTACCGGCGTCAGCAATCAAAAGTAATGTACGTAATTTTGTAGTAAGGCAGGTAATAATTTCTTACACGGGAATGGAAGGGGGAAAGTATGTTCAACTATTTTAGTTTTTTATATGCATTAGCGGTGGTAACAGTTCTGATTCAGTTCCAGGCGTATTATATCTATCGCAACTCAAGCCTGGATACGGATATATCTGATCTGATCGGGATGCCGATCGAGAATGTATTCGAGTGTGAACGAACTGCAGAAGCATAACCATCCGGACAATGAAGTAAGAACATGATCTGCCTTCAATGATTGAATATTTAGAACAACAACGGCCGAAACCTGGGGAGGTTCCGGCCGTTGTTGTCAAATGACTGCCGGTAATATCGGTAGCATGACACGGGGCAACTCCACCATCAAGATCCCCGGAGTGACCGTTATGTCATACTGTTACCGTGAGCTACTGCACCAAAGCCCCGGTACAGCTGGAACCCTCGCCAGCGGTACAGCAATAACAGTGCTGGGCAAGGTCGATTTGTTTCCCGTTCATCCCCGCATCATCCAGTTCTGAAATTGTTATCTCAGAGCCGTCATCCGCCGTAATCGGCATCCCCAGGGCCTGATTGAAATCGCAGTTGTAAATCTTTCCCTCCCAATCGACACTGATCAGTGTGCGACACATGATATTGCCGGCGGCCTCGGGATTGAAGCGACCTGCCAGCATGCGCAGGTAATCAGGGTACGTGCCGGCGGCTTCGAGATGCTCACGGAAACGCCCAATCGGAGCGTTCGTGATGGTGAAAAGATGGTTGAAGATGATACCGTGGTTGACGAACAGTTCGGTCTTGTACGCTGCTTCCAACCCCTGCTGACTGCCGGGAACAAAATCACCCCCCGGATTGTAGACCAGATTGAGCTCCACCTCTGTTCCATAGCCGAGGGAGTTCAGACGCTTCAGCACCTGAATGCACTTCTGATACACACCGCTGCCACGCTGCCCGTCAACATTCTCCTCCAGGTAACAGGGGAGCGAACCGATGATGGTCAGTTCATGTCTTCGACAAAACTCCGGCAGCCACTCCCACCCCTGCTCGGCCATGATTGCAAGATTGCTGCGCAGCATCCGGTGTGGAGCCAATCCCGCTGTCTGTTCAATCAAAAACCGGAAGTTCGGATTCATCTCAGGACAACCACCGGTTATGTCCAGAGTAAGACCGGGATGACGCATGAGAAAACCGGCGATCTGCTCCATAACGTCCTGCCCCATGGCTTCCGTGCCACGACGGGAGGCGTTGACATGGCAGTGTGTGCAATGCAGGTTGCAAAGGTTGCCCAGATTTACCTGCAGGGTATGCAGGCTTTCAAAGGTCTCGTATTCCGGATTTACCGACTGAAGGCGGTCTTTGAATGATGGCACCATGTTACGTGATAACTCCTTTTATAGTAGTTTCCCGGATGCTGTTGAAATATAAATTCTGACCTGAGCCAGTGCGATCATTTTGATATTCATAGAACTATCCCCTCTGCCATTTCAGCCAGCCGGAAAGCAGATTCTTCACAAAAGGCGTCAGCCGCGTCCGGTTATAGGCGTCAGCCAGACGTTTGATAACCTCGGCCTGGGTCGGATAGGGGTGAATGGTCTTGCCGATGGCCGCGATTCCGAGATCATTGGTGATGGCCAGCGAAAACTCGTTGATCATCTCGCCGGCATGGCGGGCGACAATGGTGGCACCAAGTATCCTGTCCGTTCCCTTGCGCAGATGAACACGGGCAAAACCTGCGGCTTCACCGTCAAGCACAGCCCGGTCGATGTCGGACAGCGGCACCGTGAGTGTAGTGAATTCAATCCCTTTTTCCCTGGCATCAGCTTCGTACATCCCCACATGGGCAATCTCCGGGTCGGTGTAGGTGCACCAGGGAATGGTGAGGGCCGATGTCTTCTGTCTTCCCATGAAGAGGGCGTTGGCAATCAGGATGCGGGCCAGGGCATCGGCAGTGTGGGTGAACTTGAAGGGGAAGCAGATGTCGCCGGCGGCATAAACATTCGGATTTGAGGTCTGCAGCTTGTCACTGACCAGGACACCTGTCCGGTCAAACGTGATGCCGGCCTTCTCCAGACCGAGTCCATCCAGATTGGGCGCGCGTCCAACTCCTACCAATATGGCGTCCACGGTCACATCCAGTTGCCTGCCATCACGTTCCAGCTGGAGAATCTTGTCGCTGCCGCTTGTTGTGACTCCGATGATCTTCACCCCCAGCTGCAGATCAATCCCCTCTCGAACAAACGCGCCATGGAGAATCCCGGCGGCATCGCCATCTTCGCGGCCAAGTATCTGGGCTCCCGCTTCGATCAGGGTGATGCGGCTGCCAAAACGGGCAAATGACTGTGCCATCTCGCAACCGATGGGGCCGGCACCGATAACCGCCATGCGCGCTGGAAGTTCGGTAATGGCGAAGATGGTCTCGTTGGTAAGGTACCCGGCCTCTTCCAGCCCCGGTATGGGGGGCACGGCGGCACGGGCGCCGGTGCAGACCGCGGCTTTCTTGAAGCGCAGGGCCTTGCCCGCCACCTCAACCGTGCCGCGACCGCTGAAACTTCCCTGCCCAATAAATACATCAACCCCCAGTTCGTCGCGGAAGCGACGGGCCGAGTCATGATGACTGATATCAGCCCGCAGGCGGCGCATCCGTTCCATAGCAGTGCCAAAGTCAAAACCAAGACCTGCACCACCCTGTATTCCAAATTCAGCGGAGGTTCGCGCATCATGGAGCACACGGGACGCCCGGATAACCGCCTTGGATGGTACGCAGCCGACATTCAGGCAGTCGCCCCCCAGCAGATGCCGCTCGATCAGGGCCACTTTTGCCCCCAGTCCGGCTGCACCGGCAGCCGATATCAAGCCGGCCGTACCGCCACCGATCACTACCAGGTTGTAGCACGGTGCCGGCTCGGGATTGCCCCAGTCTGACGGATGAACATTGGTTACCAGGGTTTCATTGTGTGCATCATGGGGTAATACATCAATATTCGCGGCCATGGTGTTACTCCGTTACAAATCAGTTTCAGCAGCAGGACCCGCCACTGCATGGGTCGCCAGCTGACTCCTAAGTCGTCGCCGGTGCACAATCTCTGCTTTTTTATTTTTTCTCTTTTCAGTGACAACTTAGGTGCAACAACGCGTCTGCAGCTATCATGCAAAGACGTTCACAACCAACCGAGGCGTTTACATGCACCGTAGACAAGGTAGACTCCCACGCAGGAAACAAACAACCCGAATACGAGACGTAGATGGGGACCTTTCATCTGATTTGCAAGGAATGAACCTCCCCAGGCGCCAATGAACATGGTAGCTGCAATAATCATTGCAGCTCTGATATCCACATTCCCGTTCCGATAGAATTCAAGAGTCGCTGCAAGTCCGATAGGTGGAAGCAATACGGCCAGACTGGTTCCTGTTGCTTTGTGTTGTGAAAATCCGGCCCAGTAGATTAGAGCCGGGACAATGACAATACCTCCACCGACACCGAAAAGACCTGACGCCGCACCTCCAAATAATCCAATTATTGCAAAAACAAGCCACTGAGACATAATAATTTCTCCGTTCAGCAGTATGACATCTGTTTAAATAATCTCATATACAATAAGTCCACAGTTGACTGCCATTAAAGACAGGGCAACAATGAACAGGTAGTCTGCGATATTCGTCAACAGGTTTTTTCGTTTGAGATGATTCCTCATTTTCAAGGCAGCATAAGAAAGAATACAACAGATGAGAAACAGAAATGCGTCGACGGCGATTAATTCCTGCCCGTAATGAGACGCCCGCACTCCACCTAAGTGTCGCATTATCCCTATGACGGTCAAACAGACACCGACAAGAGTCGCCGAGACGGTAAAAATATGGATTGTAAGATCAAGTTCGACAATTGCCTTCGATGGTTCCTGTGACATAGAATCACCTTCGTAGTGTAAGCAGCAATAATCCAGCGTTGCTTAGGAATGTTATAGAAACATAAAATGTACAACCATCAACATAGATAGGATTTTCATGGCTTATTCACTATAGTATCAATCATAGCAATAAGGGCTGAGGAGTCCTTTACATAGTTTGCACCAGGCACATTGAGGTCGTTACCAACCATTATGGCTGTACCGCCAAATAACATCGTCCACCACAACGCTACAGCATCGCTTTCATCTCCGCCCGCATATATGATGGAATCAACTGTTGGATCAATATCGAACATCCGAGCAAGATAGCTGATTCCGACGGACTTATTAAATCCTGGGATCAACTGAATATCAATCCGATCAAGCCCGCAGTTTACAGTTAACCCGTGTTTCACTGACCATGCACATATTTTCCTTTCAACATTAATCCAGGAATTAAACTTTAATCGCTTGGTATCAACTGCAATCGACCATAGCTTGTCATCCATTTTAATGCCTGCCCCGGAAACAATTTTACTCAGCTCTGGTAGGATTTTAAGACGACATCGTATCAGGTCGTCCTCACGCTCCCTGAATGTTCCAATGCGGTAGCCACTCGGAAGTTGCCATTCAATGCCGTTACAACCGCCAATGATACAACCTGGTATGTTGATCAGCCCGGCTATATCGTAAATATTCCTGCTCGAAACAATAACCACTTGATCCGATGAAACGTCTGCCAGTCTTCTCAATAGAGCGTCGCATGCAGGATCCAATTGGGTTGTAGCGCAATTAATTCCATCCGTAGCTGTAGTTCCGTCGAAGTCAAATATCCATAAGCGCATATCAGCAGCGTCCCTTCAGTGTAGGTTTCGTATAATATCCGGAAGCGCCAGATGCAGTATTCCTCATGCGTAACTCACTTTTTTTTAGTTGCTTTCTTGCTGGGCGCCTGCTTTTTTCCAACACGCCTACCTTTTTTTGAAATGCTCTTTTTATGGAGCTTAGAATTACTTCTTATGCTGCTGAGAAGCAGTTGTGGTTCTGCTAACGTTGGGTCTGCATTGCTGGCTGCTTCAAGGGTCTCGCGCGATTCGGAGATTCTACCGGTTTTCATGTAGGTTCGCCCCAGAGCCAAAAGCATTTTGGCATTACCCGGTTGCAATTCGATCGCCTTTTTGTACTCAGTGACAGCCAGGTCGTATTCTTTCTTGAGCTCATAGACTATTCCCAAGCGGTAGTGACGTTGGGGATCATCCGGAGCCCTTTCCAACCAATCCTTTACGAATGTAGTAAGATCATCGTATCGCTTCTGCTTAACATACAGGGTTATCAGTGCATTGCGTGCAGCATCATCCTCGCTGAACAACCTGAGAACATCCTTGTAATGCTGTTCAGCCTTCGCGGTTTGGGCACCTCGCAGGAATATTCTTGCCAGTTCGCGGTGCCCTTCAAGATTGTTCGTGTCCAGCCGGACCGCTGTTTCATATTCAGTCACGGCATTTTTTAGATCCTTCATCCGGTCGTATACCCGCCCCAAATTCAGGTGATAGAGGGGATTGTCTTCCCTGAGATGTATCAGTTCCCGGTACTGGTCTGCTGCTTCCTTGAAGCTGCCACGCCAGGTAAATATTTCCGCCAGCCTGCGATGAGCGTTAACGTTTCCTGGTTCGTGAATTATGGACAAACGATAAGCCGAGATTGCTTCATCAAGCTGACCACCTCGTTCACGGAGTAAACCCAAGTCATAGAACGCAGTACCGTCTTTGAAACCGGCCTTGATAAGCGCTGTGAGCGTTGCCAAGGCGGCATCGTCTCGACCGGCCGACATTTGGGCTTTTGCCAATTTATACTGTACGTACTGCCAGGTGGGACGACCATCAAGTGCCGTCTGATAGGCACTGATCGCCTGACCAAATTCCCTGACTTTCATTAACTCATCACCCTTGCGGGCGAAATCATCGGGATTGATGGAGACATCAACTCCAGCCAGAAGAAACTCCTTTCGTGCAGCCTCACGCTCACCTTTCTCCATGAGTACTTCTGCCAGCAGACGGTGGCCTTCCTTTTCAGATGAATTGTTGCGAATGTACGAATTCAGCTCTTCAATCGCCCGGTCAAGTCGACCGGCCTTTCGATAGACATCTGCCAATCCCAACTGAAACTTCACTTCGGTGGGTTTAAGTTTCCTTAGCCGGACAAACTCTTCTTCTGCCTTGTCAAATTGCCCAAGCTGCATATATGCCTGCGCACAACCGGTATGGATTTCTACGTCATCGGGAAAGGCTTTGAGTGCTTCACTATAGTGAAAGAGAACCAGTGAGGGGAGAGAACCATTGCCCATGATATGAGCAAGGGCGCGGTGATAGCGGGGATCGGATCGTCCCATGAGTCCTTTGGTCAGCTCAACTGAGGCTTCTTCTTTAAATCCGTGTTCACTTAGAAGCAGCCCCAGGTTGCCATGGGCTTCGGCAATAGTTGTGTCCTTGGCCAGCGCCTCACGGTAGAGAGCCATTGCGGTATCTGGCTTTGCGGTTTTCTCTGACTGGCGGGCCTTTATGAACAATCCGGCGGAACCATCCGGACACGCCTTGAGAATGGTTTCTTCCAGTTTTGATCGTTTGATGGGGTCTGACGTTGCTGAAAGTGTGTCGAGGGTTGTACGCGTTTCTACACAGGGGTCAGATTTTCCCAGACCCCAGCCAAATCCGCAACAGAACAGAATCACCGCCAACAGCAGAGCTATACTGGAGACCGTTGATCGGCAATAGCTCATAGTTCTCTCACGGTGAACTGGATAAACTGATTCAAGGTTTCCCTGAATTTATCAAGTAGACTGTCATCATTACGCCATTCGCTAATTTCTTGCGATTCAGCCAATTCAGGAGACCAGATTTGCTCAACGGAAGTAAGCGCTATATTTTTTCGTAAACTCCTTTGATAATATTTCTTCGTGACACCACAACAGAGAGCTCTCTTCCACTCACCCTCATTTTTTGTATGCCAGCGTTTTTTATACTCATCATAGGATATTTGCCCTCCTAAATTCATCTCACTTACATCAATTGTAGTTGCTGTGCCCTGGCTATCCAGGTGCACTTTTTCAACATAGGCGACATGCCAGTAATTTCCGAGGTCGAATATAGCGACATCTCCTTCCTCGACTTTTGCAGTCTCCTTGTTTTTGAGGGCTGTAATTTCAGCATCGGTTTTCGGTATAGGGAAAGAAGGGACTTTGGATTTGACATAATCAACGCAATATCCTCCCCTATTCATCCAGTCATCACAGTTGCAGCGGGCAAAACTATTTTCACTCACAGCAATCAGTGTAAATATCATAATAATTTCAAAGCAAAGCTTCATAAAACCTCCGTTAACGCACCTTATTCCTACGTATCAATAGCTGATTTCCCTACAGGCGGCTCCAGATTGATTCTTTTCTTCAGGTACTCCGAAAATCAAGGTTGATGCGCACTTCGAAGCAAACATTTCTTCATAACTGTGCCCTACTCCAATAACTTCATAGGCATGGTGCTTGAGCTTGGTCTGATTGTCGGCCAGGTGATGTTCATAACGTATATATGCCAAGCCACGTTTCAGACGATTTCCACCTTGGGCCTCGGCACCGCAAGATTTGTCCAGCAGCCTGTGATTCGAATCTTTATCTTCAGTCCCCAGCAGATAGGTGACATCGCGATTTGCATAACGCATAAATAGCTGTTGCCCTGAGCGGTTTCCCGCATAAGGTATGCATTTATCCGTTCCATAACGGTAATCATTGTAGGTGGGACAGGCCCCGGCATCGTAGGAAGTAAAACCGTGTCCACTTGGTCTTTCGTGGGTGAAGTATAGATAAGACGGGGAGTTTGCAACAACGTAGTGCAGATCTACACCTGCAGATTGAATTTTTTTGTGGATTTTATTTAAGGCCGCATAACGCTGAACAAATGCCCCGCCATCCGAATGCCCCGCTAGTACGATACTTACCAGGGAAGGGAAACGGCTCTTATCAGTCACAAGAGACAACATGTCGTCGTATACCTGATACGAACTTAGATGCGGAGTGTTAATTGAAACATCACCACTCGGCCAGCCCATAATCCTCCAGAAGGGAAAATATTGAAGATCTTCAACCCCGATGTCCGGAGTAGCAAAGAAGTCTGGTGCAATCAGCAGAGTCTTATCCGTGTTTATGCCGCTAGCCATCATCTGCTTCATTACGGCCTTGAAATAATCCAGGCCGTTTCGCTGTAAGCCGTGCTGGATAACAACTACATGCTTGATTCGACTCAGATCTGAATTCATAGACCTGCTGGCATAGACGGAGAAGTTATATTTCCCCACACCTTTGCCTAATTCTACCCTCTGACGTTGATGGGAAGTAACAGGTTTATCCGTTGCCATTCCAGAACTGGTAAATGCAATTAACAGGATAATCGTTAACAAAAAATTATTCATAATTTTTGCCTATAAACTTTATAGCAATAAAAGCCTCGATATCTCAGGAGGTCAGAACCAGGGCCGGCAGGTATCACCGGCCCATCGCTGTTTCGACTTACTTCGTTATAACAACGAATTCATCGCGCCGGTTTTTTGCCATGGCGGCCTCATCACTTCCCAGAACAGCAGGTTTTTCTTTACCGTAGCTGATTGTTGAAAGCCTGGCAGGCTTGATGCCAAGAGTTAGCAGGTACTGCTGGGCAGATTTGGCGCGGCGCTCGCCAAGCGCCAGATTGTACTCTGCAGATCCGCGTTCATCGCAGTTACCTTCGATACGGATTTTAACCGAGGATTCTTTCATCAGAACTGAGGCATTTTTTATCAATGTGTTACGTGCGGACTCAGACAGGTTGGCTGAATCAAAATCGAAATAAATCTTTTCCAGAGCGGTCTGAAGTTGTGAGGTAGATGAAGATTTCTGTTCCTGCTGGCCAGGAGCAATGGTGTTGTTCGTGGTGGCAACCTGAGAAGCAGGAGCTGTAGCGGCCTGTTTGGGTGATGTTACGGTGGGCTTTGATTGATCAGCCTGTTTGGCAACTGATGAAGAAACGATACCTTCGTCTTTTTTTACAACGTCCTGAGTTGCACAACCGGCAGTCATGGACATGGCAATTGAAAACAGGGCAGCAACATACAACGATTTGCGCATTAGCATGGGAATTACTCCTTTAAATATGGAATTGTAGAATACAGAATACAGGCGCACGGATGCACCTTATTCAGAGTCAGGTAACGGTCTGGATTAGAAGTTAAAACTTATGCGAGAGGGGGTAATACCGGGGGAGCTCGTGGCGGTAAAGGGCTCAGCGACAACAGAGGTACGGGCAAATAAACGGGATGTACTGCAGGGGAAAAATCTTCAGTGGGAAGAAAAACGAGGGTCGGCAGATTTGTTATAACGGGGTCTACATCGATCTTTACGACAGACTGTACAATTGTGCGGGCAGAAGTATTTTCCAGAACCGCACGCCGCATCGGCTTGGGCTTATGCGGACGCGAAAAGTCGGGCACCCTCATCCCCACAAAAACCAGAAACAGTGGGATCATGAAGGTTATGAAGCGTATGCAACGGCTGTGTTTTGCAAACATACTCATAGTGCCAACGTACCAGATTCTTTAAATCAATACAAGACGGTTAAATTCTGAACAGGGCAGCACTTTTCAGTACCCGAACGACACTGGACAAGCTTCAATCCCGATTGCAGTCTATGGCCTCTTGGCGGTTATTACAAATTCAGGCGGATCTGCAATAACCTTTTTGACCGTGCAGAGTTCCGCTGTCTTTATTATAGCGTTATGATATTTTTCGGGGAAATCGGGTGGAAGCAAGATATCCAATGTCAACCTTGAGAGCCTGTTTTTCCCCGCTTCATCGGCGCTAAACTCCATATTTTGTGTCAGCAGCATACCCTCTGTGTCTATCCCACGCTGCTGACAGAAACTGAGGACATAAATCCCCGCGCAGGTGCCGAGCGATGCCAAAAAATAGTTAAAGGGACTTGGAGCAGTGCCTTCTCCACCATCTTCTACCGGTTGGTCTGTTGGAATGACAATCCCACCCATTTCCGCATTGACTTTCTTCCCGCCAGGGAACGTTATTTTTATCTCCAACTTTTTCCTCCTTCCATGCGAGTTAACATACTACTCTTAACCACCTGACTGACTTATTTCTCCATTATAATACTCGCAGCAAAAACGGCTAAATTACTTAAATGCTACATTGCCTGCAATGATCGAATATAACCCGAAAGCGACCAGTATGCCTCCGGTCACATAGCGCAGAATTGAATCATGCTTCAACAACCCTTTGATTTTGTTCTGTAACAGTTGCGATGAATAGCCTACAATCAGCATGGGTATTGCCAGGCCTATGGAATAAAAACCCAGCAATAGTATGCCGCTTGCCAACTGCCCGCTTGTGGCAACCATGGTCAGGGTACTTGAAAGAAACGGTCCAACACACGGCACCCAGATGACACCGAGTGCCATACCGAGGATCAGACCGCCAATACGCCCTTCACCTTTAACCCGGATGTTGGAAAGCTGGTAAAACTGTTTAAAAATGCTCACGTCGAACATAACCATCAATCCCATCAAAACGATTATCGCCGCACCCACGATCTCGATATAACGGGTTTTACCAATCAAGAGCGCCCCGAAAAGTGACGAGATCGCTCCCATTGCCATGAAGGATAGCGACAGGCCGGTTACGACTATCACTGGCCGGAGGCGGTCATTCCGCTCCGCTCCCGCCATAATGATCGGAATGACCGGAAGGACGCAGGGCGATAGTACACTTGCTAGTCCTGCGCCAACAGCCATCATGATGTTTATGATGCTGACGTCCATTATTTCAGGCCGTCCAGAGCAGATGACAGCGTCTCGATACTTTGGATGCCCGGAGGAAACACCTTGCTTATTTTGCCCGTCTTATCGACCAGCACGAGGGATGGAAGGCTTCTGACGCCATAATCGTAGAACGCTTTCTGATCGTTCTGATCCATGGCATTTACACTGGCAATATTAAAGCTGGCTTTTTTATCCTTTGTCAGCTTATCAAGGATTCCTTTCTGTGCCTTGCATGGCCCACCGTATGGGTTCTGGAAAAATACGAGTGTTGCTTTCCCATTGGCTCCAATTGTCTGCTTCAGTTCCGGTGTGCTGAGTGGTGCAGGCGTTCCCCCGGCAAAAGCGAACCCGGCGGCCATCAATAATGCTGCAGTTACCGCAGTTACGATTGTTGTTTTCATCTCTACTCTCCATTGTATTTTTATGTTCACCGTCAGGAACGGCTTAGATTGTGTTTCTTAGATCGTACGGCCAGGCAAGTATGCCGCCATCCATGAACTTGGTATTTTCAAATCCGGCTGCATCAAGAATCTTTTGGGCTTCGTAACCACGCAGACTGACCTTGCAGAAGGTGACTATTTCTTTATCTCTCGGTAGTTCCTCCAGCTTTTCTCTCAGCATACCCAAGGGAATCAGCTTCGCCCCCTCGATGCCAATCTCGCCATGTTCTGCCGGAGAGCGCACATCAAGCAGGATGAAATCGACCTCTTCATCAAATTTGCGTTTGACTTCATGCGGCGAGATACCTCTGGCATGGCCGGCAAGTTTGTTTTTAAGGATATCCGCTGCCACAATGAGGTTGTCCATAGCGGCCGAATATGGCGGAGCATAGGCAAGATCTAACTGGGACAACTGGTCAGCTGTTGCGTGGAAGGTTATGGCGGTTGCAGCAGCGTCGAGGCGCTTGTCTACGGCACCTTCACCTACTGCCTGCAGGCCGAGAAGCCGGCCTGTTTTACGCTCTGCAATCAGCTTGAGGACAATCGGTTTTGCACCGGGGAAAAAGTGGGCTTTGTCATGGGCCGGAGAGAGAGCTGTTTCTATATCAAAACCATTGGCCCGCGCCTCGGTTTCGCTCAGTCCGGTCTTGCCCGCATTGATATTGAAAACTCTCAGTATGCTGGTGCCGATAACACCGGCAAAGGAGGCTTCACCACCGGCAGCATTGATTCCGGCAACACGCCCCTGCTTATTGGCCGTACTGCCTAGCGGAATGTGTACCTTTTTTCCTGTGATCAGGTGTGTGGTTTCACAGCAGTCACCGCAGGCGTATATATCGGGATCGTTGGTGCATAGTCGCAGATCAACCGAAATGGCTCCGGTCGCACCTATTTCAAGACCGGCGGCGCTGGCCAGTCCGATATTGGGAGTAACACCGGGGGCAAGGACAACCAGGTCTGCAGGCAATTCCTGTTCGCCGATGAGCACCGCTTCCACAGAGGTATTCCCAATAAAACCTGTTACTGCACAGCCCGTAATGACCATCACACCATGCTGCTTGAGTTGTTTTTCTACCAGAAAGGCCATTTCAGGGTCCAGCACTCCAGGTAGGAGCTGATCACGCATTTCGATGACCGTCACCTGCATTCCTTTTTGCTGTAATGCCTCTGCAGTTTCCAGACCGATCAATCCACCACCGACAATACATGCCTTGCTGCCAGAAATAGCGCACGCCTTCAACAGCTCAGCATCTTCAATGGATTTAACGGTCAGAATGTTGGCCAGATGCACATTATTGATTTTGGGAATAAAGGGTGTGCTGCCTGTTGCAAGAATTAAACGGTCATAGGCAAGAGTAGAATATTGGCCTGATGTTGTTTCAAGCAGGTGAACAACCTTTGCTTCACGATCAATACTGGTTACTTCGGCATGTGTCTTAACAGTTACGCCTTTGACCTTTTTAAAGAAATTTGCATCCCGTACAACACCAACCGCCGTACTCATCAATTCCTTCACGTCTGCAACAGTATCTGAAACAAAATAGGGAATGCCGCACGCTCCGTACGAGATAAAAGCACCTCTATCAACCATGGTTACGTCGGCTTTGGGGTTAATCCGCTTCGCTTTCGAGGCAGCCTTGGCTCCGGCAGCATTTGCTCCGATTACAACAATCCGCATCTTCATGCTTACTCTCCCGTATGAATAAATAGGCAGCCCTTCAGAACTGCAATTAACAATATCTCTCTGCTATTTTTCCTGACGCCGACCAGCTTGTCTCCAGGCAGACATATGCCCTTCGAGGAGTGTAATATTTCGATAACCTAAAACACCCAACAGACTCTTGACAATTTGGGCACGAGGGCCGTGCTCACAAGTCACCACCAGTTCAGTGTTTTTGTCTGATGGTATACGAGCCATCCGAAACAGGATCTTGAATGCAGGCGAATGAAGTGCTCCTGGTATATGTCCACTCCGGAATTCAAAACCGCTGCGGACGTCAAGAACAGTGGGAGGCTGCTTGGACTTCATTCGTTTCAACAATTCTTGGGGGAGCATTGTAAAATTCCTTTTTTTCTCTCCAGCCACAGTCAATCCACTGTCATTGGGGAGGCTCTAGAGTTATTTCTTTGCTTCTTCACCAACAGCTTTTGAAAACCTGCCGCCTGTCACCATCGGGCCTCCCTTGTAGCCAAGTGCTTTCCAACCCATGCGTGTGCCACCAAGGTGACACTCACCACACTGAAGAGCTTCTTCTTTGGGAGCCACTTCTTGGCTGACATAATAATATGAGGCCGGCATTGCTCCTGTTTTTGAAGCCGATTTAATAACACTTATTTAAATTTTATGACTGATATCTCTGAATATCCGGTAAGCCAGCAACACAAAGGGCCAGGCATGCCAAAACAGGTCAAAGACATCAATTGGCCTTTTCAGTGTGCCGTCCATCAACATCCTGAGTTTTTCAACAATGTGGGGTTGAGGGAAAAATGGTGCAAATCCCAGCAAAAGCACAAGCGGGATGAGGAACTTATAGTCGAGCAGAGTATTCATTGGTTCTCACATCCTTTACCCAATTTCGCTAATTAACAACCAGCCGTTTTCTTAAACATCTTGCTGTTGTTTTTGCCCTCATTTTTTTCATATTTGCATCGGATTTCATCACCTTCGACTATCCGCTTGTCCTTGAACTTGTCCAAAGTCAGTTCGTCAGTAACGAGAATCGTAACGGATTCTCCCGTTTTGGTGTCTTTAAGAATTGCAGTAGCTGCTTTTCCGTCTGAGGACAGCTCAATCGTTGAGATCGCACCAATCATTTTTGCTTCATCAGCACTGGCTGTTTGTGCAAAAACAAATGTTAAAATGGCAAACATGCTGAACAGGATTACTATTGAAGAGATTTTTTTCACAATGAGACTCCTTATTGGTATGGTTTGATTTTGACTGCAATATTCCGAGTCATATAATTTCTGCATGTTGATGGCTTTGTCTTTTTCATGGGCGGCTCCTGAAATAGCCAGCGCCATTTGCCCGACAAGCGCTTTGGCCACCTTGAATCGAGCACCGGCCAGAAGCCGCTGAACCGTGCCACATGAGACTCCCATGCTCACTCCTTGCCTCTTCCTGTGTCATTGTTTCAGCGTCACACAGATGCAGGGCTTCTAACTCATCCTGAGCAAGATGAATTACATCCAGATCTTTCAAAGGTGTCCCGGCCGGCTTGAAAACGGCGGAGTAACCAGCTCGGTATGGACAGACACATGTTCTTGTTTTACGCGGTCGCGCCATGTTAATGTGAACACCCGTGATCGTGACCATGGCCGCCACAGGTATGGCCCGGAAGATACTCCTGGAGTGTTCCGACTTTCAGCATGTCAATATTTTCAGAAATTGATCCGTCATGAGCCTTAAACGCCCTTATCCCGGTCATATTTAGTTTATGGAGAGCACCACCGCCGATACCTCCAACAACAATGGCGTCAACATGATGTCCACCAAGTCCTGCTACCGGATTGCAGGCACCGTGTTGATGAATCTGGTCGCTGTTACTTATCGACGTAATTTCGCTCGTAGTCACATCTACGATCAAAAACTCCGGTGCTGACCCGAAATGGTTGAATATCTGACTCGCCAATCCCTGATTTACCACTACCGGAAAACAAACTTTCATAGTGTATCTCCTTGTTGTTTCGTGAATATACACAATTTACTATTACAGATATATGAATGTCAATATATTTGTAATATTGAATTATACGTGGATGCGGTATTTAATGACAAACGGGATTTATGGATCTAATAAAATGGAATGGGGATATCGTGCGGAAGCATCCGTTAACAAAAAATATTGGCCATTCGTGTACTTGCTGTTTTGAGCTCACACGGTCCATACAGAGGTTCACAAATACTTGTCAATACCCAAATGCTGAACAAGTCTGTCAAAATCTTTCAACCCTGTTCTTGCCATCATATTCAGAAGGGCAAATCCTTCGAATGGCCAGGCAATACGTTCCAGACCAGGTTCAGTGCAAACGTTACATCCAGGAAATTCCCCGACTTTTTTTCGAATCCGGTCGGCAACCGGACTACGAAACAGTTCACTCAGTGACTGATCATTAATATTTCCGAGTGTTATCGGCACTATAGGGCAGGTAAATACATTGCCGTTGTGCCTGATAAACAGGGTGTTAAAACCGGCAGAACAAGGCTTTTGAATCTTGCCGCTCCTCAGGTAGCCAAGTAGCGCCTCACGGTGCCCGCTCCATGCAAATCGTTGACCTTCGTAAAATCGAATGATCGACAAGATTTCAGCGGGATTGAAATGCAGTTCGGCCTCTTTCTCACTATTTATAAACCGGTTGGAAGTAATAATTCGTGGAGATATAATAGTGAACAGGCCGTTTTCTTCAGCATAATCGGCAATATTATCAAGCTCATACACATTCAGCGGTACAATAGTGGTCTTAATACCGAGGATTAGGTTAGAATTGGTCTTTCTGATGTTGTAGAGCCCTGACAGGGTTTCCTGTAGCTTTTTCCAAGCTCCAGAGTAGTTTCTGATCCGGTCGTGAAGTTCTCCTGCCGCATCCATTCCACACGCGAGAACCAGATCAATGCCCCTTATTTGCAGTGCTCCGATTATTTCCCGAGTACGATCCAGAATCCTGTCGGTCAAAATTCCATTTGTGGTAATTGCTATTGTTCGTAGTTCCGGAAAGTTAGCTGACTGAAGGTCACAAATTCCCTGTAGAAGTTTGTCCAGATCCTTCCATAAAAACGGCTCCCCTCCAGTTAAATCCAGTTCTTTAAGATATCGGAGTTCTTCTGATGAGAGGAGTTTCAGCCAACCGGCAAGATCAATATCTTTAATCTGCGCAGGAATCTTCCAGATATTGCACATAATGCATTGGCACATGCAATGGTGTGTGATTTCAAGACTTAATGCCTCAAGCCGATGTGGCTTGCCGGATTTTTTCAGCCGACGACATCGAATGCCGTTGCAGCTGAGTTTCCAGATACGATGGATGGTATTCATACTTGGCTTCCAGAACAAAAATTGATGTAATTAATGACACAATTCGTGCTCTTTGCCTCACCTGCTGCATGATCGAGACAAAAGAAATTCAGGGAAAAACTACCGCTTCCCCCACAACGGAGTGTCCATGAACTGCTGACGCAACCGTTCATCCGGGTTCTGTTCGTAAAACTCATCTTCGGCAAAGGAAAACTGATATTCGGTTATGTAATCGAGTAGTGTTCTATAAGCAGCATTTACTCTTTGAATTGTATCTTTATCATCAGGGTTACCAGTATCTGGATGGTGGCGCTTCACTAACTCTCGATGACGAGTTTTTATCTCTTTGAGATTGCTTCTATCCCGTAAGCCAAGTACCCGAAGAGATTCCTGCAGGTCAGCGTACGTCATGGCTTAACGCCTAATATCTGGACAACCGAAGCCAATCCCGTATGCCTGCTCCCTTCACGCACTTCCCGTTCTATTTTTACTGCATGGATAAACTTCAGCCCGGCAAGTTCCTGCATAAGATCATCCAGCGACATGAGCATATCGGGAGATTGTGGGCCACCAGTATTGTAGTTACGTTGCTCCTTGCTGAACGCTTCCAGTATGAATACTCCACCTGGCTTCAACCCTTGCACCGCTGCCTGGTGGAGTGGAATACGGATTGTCGAAGGCACGTGGCAATAACAGGCGATGACTCCATCCCACTGTTCCGGCTCGATCTTGAACTCACTCAGGTCTGCGTGGATTGTCGTGATGGTTACACCATGTTCTAATGCCAGTTCTTGTGCTTTGCGCAGCCCCGCTTCCGACCCGTCAACACCGGTTACCCCATATCCGAGTGATGCCAGATAGACGGCGTTTCTTCCTTCACCCTCTGCAAGAGACAGAATTTTTCCTTTCGGAATCCTGTTAGCTTCCGAAGCGATAAATTCATTCGGGGCCGTGCCGTATGCAAAGCCCCGTTCACTGTAGCGTTCATCCCAGTCCATGGATGAATTCCTCCTTGTTTACTCGGTTGCCAAATCAGGCAGGTATAAAGAGCTTTACTAATGGCTCGACTGATATACCAAATATGATCGCACACTGTTTTAATAGTAACGCCAACCTGGCGTTATCGAGGTCTTCAACCGCCACCACTGGAACATCCGGCTGACGACGACACCACTCCTCCAACAGGCGAAAAAGTCGACAACTCTCTCTTAACATCAGAAGAACTGCAGGAGGGGCATTCAGATGGTTGCGTGGAGCTGTCTTTCTGCAATTTTTCAAAGTGGTAGCCACATTTCATGCATGAGTACTCGTAAATTGGCATATCCTCGTCTCCTTGTAATGAAATATTCAAATTATTGAATACAATAATCGGGCCCCATGATTCTGTCAATTATATACATGCCGGCTTATTGAAATGAACGGTACTAATGCTATTATTAAAACAGCCATACATTGCTGTCTGGGTAACTCAAATCATATCAAGGAGGTTTTTATGGGGAGATTTTTTTTGGCCTGTGTAGTTTTACTCTATGTTGCAGGAACTCTCGTTGCAGCAGATCTGCCTACGGCACCAAACGGAATTGCCATCTACCCTGATTATATGTCATGGAAGGTCGTGGCTCCCTCGTATCGGGAAGACAAGTGTCATATCCGCGTCATTACTGGAAACGAAACTGCTATCACAGCTCTACGCGCCGGCAAAAAGCCGCTTCCCGATGGCAGCGTACTTGCTAAAGTTGCCTGGAAGGCCGAAAAACATCCCAACTTTCCGGTTGCTACCGAACCGGGGTCATTTGTTCAGGTTGAGTTTATGGTGAAGGATGCCAAGAAGTACAAAGATACCGGTGGCTGGGGCTTTGCCCGTTTTTTAGGTAATGAACTAAAACCATACGGCAAGGATGCAAGTTTTGTAAGCGAATGTTTCGGGTGCCATATACCGGTTGCTAATAATGATTACCTCTTTACAAAAATCGTCAAGACACCTTGATGTGCTTATTCATATAAGCTCTGCCACAACCAACCGGTAGAGCTTATATGATGCTGCATTCCTATTTGTGCAACACTCTTCTTTTCCTCCCCAATTCAGGATTCTTGCTTGCATCTTCATATAGTTTTCGTTCCCTTATAAGAGGAATAGAATAGTCACCAGGTATTCTCCAGGAGTCACCAAGATACATCCATGGGGCAAAGGCGGACAGGTTGTAGCTTTTCTCGAGCTGAATCGGCTCTGACCGCATATTCATAATGAAGAGCCCCCCTGCTGTCGGCACGCACCTGATGGCTTCCGCTGAACGGCATTGCTCCCGGATCCTGTACTCCCATGTCACCGTGCGCACCTGTAAGCCATCTGCGCTCCCATGAATGGTTTAAGTGAAGGTAAAAAAATGTACAGCATGGCGGAGAATCACAGGAATCGAACCTGCCAGGGAGATTTCTCATCCCCCTCACCAGTTTTGAAGACTGGGCGGCCCACCAGCGACCGAAGATTCTCCTCTACAACATGCTGTTATTACATATAATTTTGACATTATACATAACCGGTACTTTTTTGCACCATAATATTGATGATCTGATATATTGGCAGCAGACGTGCAGCCCAACATCCCTGCCTGACTATAAAAACACCGTTCACATGGAGACGATAAATGACCACCACTGACCTTACCTGGAACACCGCACTGCTGTACCCCGCACCGGATTCACCGCAGCTAGAAAACGACCTGGCTTCCTTTGAAGCCCTGGCCGCCGACTTCCGCCAGCGATACTTTGAAAAAATAGCCGGCCTGGACGCGGCAGCTATACTGACAGCAGTTCGGGAATACGAGTGCCTGCAGGTACACATGACCAGGGCCTTCTGCTACGCTCACCTGCTTTTTGCCGAAGATTCTGGCAACAAGACCTATCTGGCCCTTTCACAACGCTGCTCGGAACTGGGAAACCGACTTTCCCAGCAATTGCTGTTTTTTGATCTGGAGCTGATGGAACTGACAGATGACCGTTTTGCGGCCTTCTGCGAACTGCCCGAGGCTCAAGGATATGTACATTTCCTGAGCGGCATCCGCAAGTTCCGCCCCTACACCCTCAAGGAAAACGAAGAACGCCTGCTGACCCGCAAGGAACTGACCGGCATGCGCGCCTTTACCAAGCTGTTCGACGAGCTATCGGCCTCCTTCAGCTACCGCATGGAAATGGACGGAACGGAGCGTGATTTCACCGGCGAGGAGCTGCTCTCCCTGCTGCACCATACCTCAGCTGATGTCCGCTTTCGGGCCTTTACTACCTTTCTGGAGAAGCATGCTGAAAACGGGATCGTCTATAACGCCGTCTTCAACAACATGGCTCTGGACCATGGCCAGGAGATGGAACTGCGCGGTTACGATTCGTCGATCCAGCCGACCAACATCGGCAACGAGATTCCGGATGAAGCGGTCGAACACCTGATGGCGGTCACCGAGGCCAATTTCGGACTGGCCCAGGAATATTTCCGGCTCAAGGCCAAGATGCTCGGTATGGACAAGATCCGCAATACCGACGTGTATGCACCGGTGGTAGAATCCGAACGGAAGTACGACTTTACCGAGGCCCGTGACATGGTCGTGGCATCTTATGGCGACTATGACCCGGAGTTCGGCCGGATCGTGGGGGCATTCTTTGATGAGCGCCGGGTGGATGTCATGCCGCGCACCGGCAAGTCAGGGGGCGCCTTTGCCATGGGCGTATCGCCCGAAGCCCCCCCCTTCCTGCTGCTCAACTACACCGGTACCCTGCGGGATCTGGCCACCATCGCCCATGAGGCCGGCCATGGCCTGCATTTCGTCCTGGCCCAGAAGCAGACCATGCTCAACTATCACGCCCCCCTGCCCCTGGCTGAGACCGCCTCGGTCTTCGGTGAGATGCTGCTGACCAGGGCGCTGCTGGACAACGAGAGTGACCCGATCGTACGCAAGTCACTGCTCTGCGCCAAGATCGAGGATATCATCGCCACCACCTTCCGTCAGACCGTGCTGACCCGCTTTGAACTGCGCCTGCACGCCGAACGCAAAAACGGCCTGCTCTCAAATGACCGCATCGGTAACATCTGGCTGGAGGAGAACGCCAAGCTGTTCGGCGATGCGGTCGAAATGATCCCGGCCTACCGGTGGGGCTGGAGCTACATCAGCCACTTCATTCACTCCCGCTTTTACTGCTACTCCTACACCTTTGCCGAGCTGCTGGTCCTAGCGCTGTTCCAGAAATACCGCGAAGACGGCGACAGTTTCAAACCGGGCTACCGCAAACTGCTGGAATCGGGCGGCGCACTGTCACCGGCCGACACGGCGCGTCTGGCCGGGATCGACATCACGGAAGGTGATTTCTGGCAGAAGGGCTATGACTTCCTGGATGGGCTGATCAAGGAACTGAAGGGACTCATCTAGAGAGGCACTACACCTCCACCCATACCGAAACCTTGCCGCCCGGACAGCGGAACTCGCCCCAGCCGTCTCCGTTGGTCAGTACCGGCTGTGTCACATGACCGGTGATGTCGCTGAAGGTTGCCAGGCGACGCTCGACATTCATCCACTTGAAGCCGTCCTGACCGTTGCTCATGATCACCGCCAGGGCCTTGGGATGCAGCCCGTCCCCCAGTCGCGTCCAGCCGATGGTGTTGGGGTGGTCGAAATAATCGACCTGCGAACCGTAGGCATGCTGTCGGCGGGCATACAGGAACTTGTCGAGCAGGAAACGGTGTGTTGCCAGGGAGATGTTGTTAACATTGCCGTCCCGCCCCTTGTCTGAGTACTCGGCACCGTAGTAATCGGGATAAAAGACGCATGGGTAGCCCTCGCCCCGCAACAGGATCAGGGCATAGGCCAGCGGCTTGAACCAGGCTTCCACCGTTGACTCCAGGGCCTGCAGGGGTTGGGAATCATGGTTGTCCACGAAGGTGACGGCGTGGGTCGGTCGGGTCTGCATGAGCGTGCCATCCAGGATGCGGCGCAGGTCATACTCCCTGCCCAGTCGTCCGGCTCTATGGAAATTGAAGTGCAGCGGCACGTCAAAGACCGACATCCTGCCGCCGACATCATTTATATACCAGAGCAGTGCAGCCAGGTTGTCGGCCCAGTACTCACCGACCATGAACAGTTCGCGGCCGGCATGTTTTTCTAGGGCATCATGCCATTCCGGAAAGAACCAGGCCGCAATGTGCTTGATGGCATCCAGGCGGAATCCGTCCACTCCGGTTGTATCCAGGTACCACGTAGCCCACGTGGTTATCTCTTCCCGTACTTCGGGATCCTGAAAATCGATATCGCACCCCATCAGGTAGGCGTAGTTGCCGAACTCCAGCGAGACATCATCGTCGAAACGTTTGCCCTCCAGCAGATAGACCGTATCGCGCTCATTCGGCTGGAGGTCGTCGTAATCAACAGCATCGAAATGCTTGCAGGTCCAGAGGAAAGCGGAATAGGCACCCTTGCGGCCGGGGTAGGTAAAACCGGTGTAAGCACTGATCCGGCGCGCCGGACCCTTGGGATTGAGTCGATCGCCCCGCGGATAGGGTGTTGCATTGCAGGGTTCAGCCTGATCGGCTCCCATGCGGTGATTGAGAACCGTGTCGCCATAAACCTGGATGCGGTTGGCCTTGAGACTCTCCACGGCCTTCAGATACTGCGCCTTAGTGCCGTACTTCGTGCGCACTGAGCCCTTCTGGTCAAATTCACCCAGGTCATACATGTCGTACACGCCGTACCCCACATCACTCCTGCCGCCGATTCCTTTGTAGGCCGGCGGCAGCCAGAGTGCCGTTACGCCGGCGGCTGCCAGCTCACCTGCCCTGGCAGCCGTCTGCTCCCACAGACTGCCGTCGTCGGGTATGTACCAGTGGAAATACTGCATCATGACACCATTGATTTCAGACATGACGATCCTCCTTGTAGTCACTCACTTATACGCGCGGCTTAGACAGTGTTTTTTCCAGTTCCAGCACCGTAAATACTGTCACTCCGGGCCCGATAACCCAGGCCAAGGATTCGAGGGTCAGCGGCATCGTCCTGAAAATCGGCTGCAGTACCGGCAGGTACACTACCGCGGCCTGTAAAACGATAACAGCGACAACCATAGCCAGCAATAACGGATTGGTGAACAGGCCCATACGGAAGAACGAGTGATCAAATGAACGCAGGGCCATGGCCTGACCGATCTGGGCAAAGGCCAGGGATGTGAACAGTACGGTCTGCCAGGTGCCGGCAGGATGTCCGGCCCAGTAATGTCTGGTCAGCAGGATCGTGGTGAGACCGATCATGCCCCCGGTCAGCAGTGTATGGCGGATCATGCGGCGGTCGAAGATCTGCGAGGTCGGGAAGATCGGCGGCCGGTTCATGACATCCGGCTCAGGTCGTTCGACCCCCATTCCCAGCCCCAGCAGACCATCGGTCAGCAGGTTCAGCCAAAGCAGCTGCAGCGGGGTCAACGGATTGGGCAGCCCCAGGAACGGGAGCAGCAGCACGGCCAGAATTTTGCCCAGGTTGCCGGCCACAGAGAATTCGATGAATTTGCGGATGTTGTCATAGATGGTACGTCCTTCTTCTACCGCTGCCACAATTGTGGCAAAGTTGTCGTCCAACAGCACCATGTCGGCGGCCTCCTTGGCAACATCGGATCCGCTGATGCCCATGGCCACACCGATACCGGCCTTCTTCAAAGCCGGGGCATCGTTGACGCCGTCGCCGGTCATGGCCACCACCTCACCCTGCCCCTGCAGTGTCTGGACAATCAGAAGCTTGTGCTCGGGGGATACCCGCGAATAGACGGAGACCTCATCTATCCGCTCTGCAAGTCCGGAGGCACCGAGAACATCGAGCTCACGGCCGGTCAATACCCCTCCGGATGACATAATACCGACCTGCGAAGCGATTGTCTGTGCGGTCAGGGGATGATCCCCGGTGATCATGATCGGCCGGATACCTGCCTTGAGGCAACGTGATACCGCCTCGCGCGCCTCGGCTCGCGGGGGATCCATCATGGCGATCAGGCCCAGCAGGGACAGCCCCTGCTGACAAGCTTCAAGATCCAGTATTTCAGAGGCATGAACAACACGGTAGGCCACCGCCAGCACCCGTTGTCCCTGGGAGGCCAGGGCATTGACCTGCTCTGATACCGCTGACTGGAGCAACTCGTCGATGCTGCAGATCGGCATGATTGCATCCGAAGCGCCTTTTGCAAACAACAGGCGGTCGCCGTCTTGAAGTGACATCCCCTGCAGCAGGTGGTGTTGCCCCCCTCCAGCTGTCACACTATGAATTGTCAGCATGCGCTTGACGTTTGAATCAAAGGGCACTTCAGCTATCCGCGGAAACTGCGCCTCCAGCTCGGGACGATAGATTCCCTGGCGTGCCGCCTCCTGCAGCAGAGCACCTTCGGTCGGATCGCCCACAACCGATGCTTGTCCGTCCAGATTCTGCAGCATGGCATCATTGCAGAGGGTCGCCGCAATCCGCAGCATACTCACATCCTCATTATCTGATTGGCCGGCCAATTTCCTGGCATTGACCAGTGCCGTAACCGTCATCCGGTTTTCGGTCAAGGTGCCGGTCTTATCCGTACAGATAACAGTTACAGACCCCAGGGTTTCCACAGCCGGCAGTTTCCGGATCAGGGCCCGCCGCTTGAGCATCCGCTGCGCAGCAATGGCCAGCGTGATCGTCACAACCGCGGGCAAGCCCTCGGGAATGGCGGCCACGGCCAGGCTCACCGCTGTCATGAGCATATCCCGCATGGCCTCACCCCGCCAGATGCCCAGTCCGAAGATCAGACAAGCGATCAGGACGGCTAGTGCGGCGAGGATTTTCCCGAGCCGGTCAAGCCGCTTTTGCAGAGGTGTCAATTCGTTCTGCACGCTCTGGATCATCCCGGCAATCCGCCCCAGTTCGGTTCGCATGCCGGTCGCCACCACCAGCGCCTCTCCACGCCCGGTCGTAGCGACGGTGCCCATCCAGATCATGTTCAGGCGGTCACCGATTGGCAATGTTTCATCTGTCAGGGGGCGGGTATGCTTCTCAACAGCCTCGGTCTCGCCGGTCAGAAGGGATTCCTGGACCTTGAGCGAAAACGCACCCAGCAGACGGCAGTCTGCCGGAATCAGATTGCCCGCCTCCAGCAGAATGACATCCCCGCTCACCAGTTCCGTTGCCTGAATTTCGGATACAGTACCGTTCCGGCGGACCCGTACGGTCGGCACCGCCAATCGTTTGAGGGCCCGCATGGAACGTTCGGCCCGATACTCCTGCACAAAGCCGAGCAGTGCAAACAGGCAGACAATCGCCAGAATAGTCAATGCATCCCGGTAGGAACCGATCACCAGCGAGGCCACGGCCGCAGCCGTAAGTATCAACGCCATGGTTGAGGTGCACTGTTCCCACAGGATTCGCCAGGGTGAAATACCGCCGGAATCGGTCAGCTCATTGGCGCCCTGCCCGAACAGTCGCTGGGCCGCATCGGCGGAATCAAGCCCCCGAGTGGGGTCAACCGAGAGATGGGCACAGGCCTCGCTGGTTTCCACAGTATGCCACTGCATCAGTATACCTGTGGATCAGGATGTTCAAGCATAGGATTAAGGCGGACGGCCAGGGAAAACAGGTAGGGATAGTCATGTTTGAGATGCTTCATGTAATAGACCCATTCGCGGGAAAGATATCCAAAAGCCCTCTTGATATCGCCGTTGATATGTTCCAGGTCCGCAGTGGACATGCTGTCGAAGGACTGCCGGGCATCCAGTTCCTCCACCAGGTGAAAAACCGCCCAGAGCAGGTCGGTGAATTGTTCGTGCTCCAGCAGATTCTGGTTTTCCAGCAATCCGACCAGAAAGCTGCGCTTCGAAACCAGTAACGCTTTGAGCTGTTGTTTGTCACAGCTGCTGCAGTCGATCCGTGGGTCATGGGACCTGAGATACTCCTGCGCCCTCAGAAAATCGTCATCTTTCCACTGCCCGTTGACCAGCAGCCGGCTGCGCAACTCGTCACACATTACAACATAGGCGGACAGCTCCTTGAGCAGACGATTGCCGACCTCGCTGAAGAACACACCGATCACCATGTTCAGCTTGCGCATAATGTTCTGGCGTTCCCGTTCCCGCATGATCTGTTCAATCATCAGTGTCACAAATATCACGTAAATAGGCAGGAAAGCGAGATTACCTAGAAAACTGGAGGCGATATCCCTGGCACTGCCGATAATAAAATAATCCAGGAGGTACAGAATCGTTGAGACTACCGCCAGAATAACGAGCACAATATGCTTCTTAAAGGAAATGTATTTCATGTCACAATTCTCCATCTCATATAATTCAGGTTGGTCAACTTTCCCGCAGGGCATCAACAATTTTGAGTCGGCTTGCCCGAACAGCCGGGATGACACCCCCGATAAAACCCATCAGGATTGAGAACAGAAGCGATTTACAAGCAATATCAATTGTAAGGGTAAATGAAAACGCCAGTTCGGAAAAGGTCTGCCAGTTCATAGTGGATATAGTGATCAATTGCATGAAGGATGCGCACACAAGACCGGTTACCCCACCGATTCCGCCAAGAAAAAGTGCTTCCAGCAGGAAGGAAACCAGAATACTGGTGCGTTGAAAACCGAGCGCGCGCAATGTGCCGATCTCTCCTACGCGATTGGCTACAGCGGCATACATCGTGATCATGGCACCGATAATGGCACCCAGGGAAAATATGATGGTCAGGGATAATCCGAGAATGCGCAGAAATTTGGCCATGACTTCCGATTGTTCTCGGTAATACTGGGTTTCCCGGCGTACATCGATTGTCAGGCGCGGATCCTTGTACAGACGGGCTTGTACCTCTTTAAAATCGCTGCTGTTGGCAAGTTTGAATGTGATTGATGAATACACAGGGCGGCGGAACGACTGCATGAGCTGAACGGCATCGCCCCATATCTCTGAACTGAAACCGGTTGCTCCGGCATCAAAGATACCGACTACAGTCCAGTCGCGCATGCCGAAACGCAGCGACTCGCCAACTCCGGCACCCTTGAAGCGCTTGGCAATGCTGCTGCCGGCCATGATCTCTGTGGAACCGGGGTTGGGAAAACGGCCTTCCTGAAGTTGCACCTGCGGCCGCAACCTCATCGATGCGGGACTGATACCGCGAATAACAACGTTGGCAGGCTTGGCACTGTCACGCTTGGGGAGGCTGATCAGTACCACCAGTTCTTTAGCAAGAAGCGGGCTGCCATCCTTGTCGGTAGCAATGCCTGGAACGCTCTCCACAATGGACGCCTGCAATCGTTCTATCCCGCTTTGCACTTCGGAATTGGCAGATTTGCGCGTGACAATGACATTGTCTTCAGAACCGGTTTCAATCAGGGTCTTTTCCAGACCCGCCGAAAGCATGAGAATGGAAGCAAACACGAATACGACCAGCGCCATTCCGGAAGCGGTCAGAAAGGTCGTCAGGCGGCGGGTGAGCAGATTGCGGATACTGTATGAAATCGGGATGGCCATAGGATTACGCCGGCAGGATGATCGTAAAGCGACAGCCGCCATCCGCGGGTGAATCAGCACTGATGGAGCCGCCATGAGCCTCTATAATCCGGTAGACAATAGCAAGTCCAAGACCGGTTCCGTCAGCTTTTGTGGTCCAGAATGGTTCAAAGACATGTTTGGCGGTCTCCGCATCTATCCCCTTTCCGTTATCTGCAACTGTAATAAGCACTACCGGGGACTTGCGGAA
This sequence comes from Geobacter psychrophilus, assembly GCF_056821595.1. Classification (NCBI taxonomy): domain Bacteria; kingdom Pseudomonadati; phylum Thermodesulfobacteriota; class Desulfuromonadia; order Geobacterales; family Geobacteraceae; genus Geobacter; species Geobacter psychrophilus. Next base: position 4,157,929 of record NZ_JBXDTU010000004.1, on the reverse strand, counting down.
ACCGTTAGCGCCGCTCAGCTGATATCGCGCATCAATGATAATGGAACCACCGTCAGGCATGGCATCGGCTGAATTGTGCAGCAGATTCAAAAAAACCTGGCTGATCTGATGCAGGTCAGCTTGAATCATGACATGCGAGGGTACACGGTTGATTGTTTCAATGTTTACAAAGCGACTGTCGGCCAGCAGCAAAAGTCGCATATCTTCAATCATTGTCTTCAGATCAATAGCAACCTTGTCTGGCGATGGCGGTCTGGCATATACCAGAAAGTCAGTGATCAGCTTATTAAGGCGTTCAGATTCACGCAACACAATTTCAAGCAAGCGACTATCGTTACCCACAATCGAACCATGCTCGGCCAGCATCTGAACCGAGCCGCTCATTGCAGCCAGCGGATTTCGTATCTCATGTGCCATGCGGGCTGAAAGCTCGCCAAGAGCCACCAAACGGTCTGCACGCTTGAGCGCCTCTTCCATGCGCCGGATCCCGGTGATGTCCCGAAAGTTTATGATAACACTGGCGCCGTTTTTTTCGCTGTTTTCAAACTGGGCAGCACTGTACCCAAGAATCATCCGCAGGCCGTCCGGAGTGACATACTCAAACTCACCACGGATCACATCGGTACCCGATTCAAATTGATGCGCCAATTCCGGAAAAACAGAGCTGATCGGTTTATCGTAGGCCTCCTCCTGGGAAATACCGGTCAGGGATTCTGCATAGGGATTGAATACCCTGATATTTCCAAGCGGGTTTGTCGTCAGGAGACCGGTCTCGATATTGGAGACTATCTGTGTATTCAGCAGGGAAAGCTCTTCATAATTGATAATATTTTCCTGCAGTGCCGCCTCACTCTCCCGCGCCCGCTCCGAAAGAAAACCGGTAATAACGGCCGTCACTCCGAAGCCGATCACGTTGAGAAAAATTGTAAAGAAGAGGTGGGATTCTCCCAGTTGACGGGCAACTGCCTGACTGAGTCCTATTGATTCAAGCATCCCGAAATACTGGAAATCAACAATCGCCCCATACAGGATTCCGCACAAGGCAGCCGTGTAGAGTGCCTCACGGCGCCCAAGCAGAACACCTGAATTCATAATGGAGAGCAGGTAGAGGAAGGAATAAGGACTAAGGATGCCACCGGTAAACAGCAGCAGGAGCGTTACGAAAAGGACATCCCAGATGGACTGCAGGTAGGTGACAAAAAAACGGAATTTACCGAATCTGAGAACAAAATGCGATACAACCGAGAACAGGAAGGAAAACACCATCAGCCAGACTATTCCTGAACGGAAATAATCCAGGGCTGAGTCCGGTTCCTGATAATTCAGCAGAATTGTTGATGCCAGGAACAGAAAAGATACCACTATCCTGGCATAGATGAAGAACCTGAGCCTTCGATCAGGACCCATGCCTATCCGCCAACAGCCCCCGCCAGCTTGAAGATCGGCAGGTACATGGCAACAACCAGACCACCGACTGCAGTCCCGAGAAACACCATCAACAGGGGCTCCATCATGGCGGTCATGGCGCCAACGGCATCATCTACCTCATCATCATAGAAGTCGGCGATCTTGTTCAACATGGCATCCATGGCGCCAGTGGCCTCACCAACGGCAATCATCTGTACCACCATCGGTGGAAAGACACCACAGGCGGCCAATGGCTCGGCCATAGTCTTACCCTCGGATATAGCTTGGCGGACACCGTAGATCGCCTCTTCGACAATCTTGTTACCGGCAGTTTTGGCTACGATCTCCAGACCATCCATGATCGGAACACCGGAACTGACCATGGTGCCAAGTGTACGGGTAAATTTGGCTACCGCAACTTTACGGATCAGCGGACCGGCGATAGGAGCCCTAAGAGCCATGCGATCGATATTCTTTTGGCCGATCGGAGTTGAATAGTATTTTTTTATCAACCAGATGATGCCGTAACTAGCAGCAATAATAACAATAATATATTTGGACAGAAAATTACTGAGTGCAATCACAAAACGAGTAGGGGCGGGAAGTTCTCCTCCGAAATCTGCAAACATCTTGGCAAAGGTCGGGATGACGAAAACCAGGATAACACCCACGACGACTACTGCTATAGACATAATGGTTATCGGGTAGACCATGGCACCTTTGATCTGTTTTTTCAGCTTTTCCGCCTTTTCAATATAGGCCGCCAAACGCTGCAAAATCGTATCGAGAATACCGCCGACCTCACCGGCTGCAACCAGGTTGACGAAGAGTTGATCAAATGCCTTGGGATGCTTTCCGAGGGCATCGGCAAAGGTGGAACCGCTTTCGACACTCTCCTTTACCTTGTAGAGGATGTCCTGAAAGGCCTTGTTCTCCTGCTGGCTGGCCAGAATCTCAAGGCACTGCACCAGCGGCAGACCGGAGTCGATCATGGTAGCAAACTGACGGGTAAAGATAACCAGATCCTTGGTTGCGATCTTTCCGCCACCACCGAATTTGGGAAGCTTGAAACTGAGTCCTTTGACCGCCTCGGAAATAGCAATATTTGTAAAACCAAATTTTTTCAGCTGGGCTTCCACCATTTCCACATTTGCAGCCTCAATCACACCCTTCTGTGACCCGCCTGTCTTGGTACGCGCTTCCCAGTTATATTTCGGCATAGAGCTTTCTCCTTGTAATAGTTATCAACGTCCCATCGGACGACGTTGCATGCCAGCCGACGAATTACTGATCATCTGTTTAAGCTCGTCTGTGTCTGATGAACGGCCAAGCGCCTCTTCGAGGGATATCAGACGTTTGTTAACCAATGAACTCAGCGACTGGTTCATGGTCTGCATGCCGAATTTCTCCTGGCCAACCTGCATCTGGGAATAAATCTGGTGGACCTTATCCTCTCGAATCAGGTTACGTATGGCAGGATTTGGTACCATGATTTCAAGTGCCATGATTCGCCCCTTTGAATTCATCTTGGGCATCAGTGCCTGAGACATGACACCTTCAAGCACAAACGACAGTTGGGCACGGATCTGGGTCTGTTGATACGGGGGAAAGACATCGACTATGCGGTTGATGGTCTGGGCGCAGGAGTTGGTGTGCAATGTGGCAAGACAGAGATGTCCGGTTTCAGCTAGTGTCAAGGCCGCTTCAATGGTTTCGAGGTCGCGAAGCTCTCCTACCAGGACAACATCCGGGTCCTGACGCAAAATATATTTCAGGGCGTTCTTGAAACTTTTTGTATCAGCCCCAACTTCGCGCTGGTTGACCAGACAGCCTTTATGAGGATGGAGATATTCAATCGGGTCTTCGATCGTAACGATATGTTCATGACGGGATATATTGATATAATCAATAATGGAAGCCAGTGTCGTTGACTTTCCGCTGCCGGTGGGACCGGTAACCAGGATCAGACCCCGGGGTTTTGCTGCCAGTTCAGACACAACGGGTGGAAGATTCAGTTCTTCAAACGTCATGATCTTATAGGGGATGACTCGAAAAACACCAGCCACTGCCCCACGCTGGATGAAGACATTGCCCCTGAATCGCGAAAGTCCCTTGACTCCAAAGGAGAGATCAAGTTCATTTTCCTCTTCAAACTTGTGCTTCTGGGCGTCTGTCAGTACGCTGTAGCAGAGTTGCTTGGTTTCAACCTGATTCAAAGGAGGGAAGTCAAGAGGGGTCATCTTGCCGTCAACACGAATCTGCGGAGGTGTATTTGTGGAAATATGGAGATCTGACCCGTTGGACTCAACGAGGATCTTCAGCAATTGGTGAAGATTAAGCATGTAGTACCTCTCTAGTCATCGGATATCGTCACGCGTAATACCTCTTCAAAGGACGTAACACCTTCCTTCAGCTTGGTCAGTCCTGATTGCCGCATGGTTTTGATACCAAGTCGCATGGACTCACGCTTTATTTCTGCTGTATTGGCACCATTGAGGATCAATTCCCTGATTTCCTCCAGCATCGGCATGACCTGGTAAAAACCTACCCTGCCCTTATATCCGGTGTTGTTGCATACCGTGCAACCCTTGCCTTTCATACAGACATAGGTCGGTGCATCTTCAGGAGAAACTCCGGCATCAATCAGCGCCTGTGCCGGAATATCCTCAGGGGCCTTGCATTCAGCACACACGCGACGAGCCAGCCGTTGGGCAGTGATCAGGTTAACAGCAGAGGCTACCAGAAAAGGTTCAATACCCATATTGAGCAGTCGATTAATAGTTGCCGGGGCGTCATTGGTGTGCAGGGTTGAAAGAACCATGTGCCCGGTTAAGGCAGCCTTGACAGCTATTTCCGCCGTTTCGAAGTCACGAATCTCACCGATCATGATGATATCAGGATCCTGCCGTAAAAATGAACGCAGTGCGGCCGCAAAATTAAGACCGATATCCTCATGCATCTGACACTGGTTGATCCCGGCAAAGTTGAATTCGACCGGGTCTTCTGCCGTTGATATATTCTCGGAGACTTTATTCAGTTCGGCTATGGCCGAATAGAGAGAAACCGTTTTACCGCTACCGGTTGGACCGGTAACCAGCACCATGCCGAAGGGTTTATGGATTTCCCGCATGAAATGCGCCAAGGCCTCAGGCTCATATCCCAGTTTGGTCAAATCCGTTTGCAGATTGCCCTTGTCCAGAAGACGCATAACGATCTTCTCGCCAAATAGCGTCGGCAGACATGAAACACGGAAGTCCATATCCTTTCCGCCACCGAGTTTTATCTTGATGCGTCCATCTTGGGGAAGACGGCGTTCAGCAATATCCAGTTCAGCCATGATCTTGATGCGGGACGTGATGGCATTTTTCAGCTTAATAGGTGGCTTCATCACCTCGTAAAGTATTCCGTCGATCCGATAGCGAACCCGAAAGAGCCGTTCGTACGGTTCAATATGTATATCACTGGCTTTTTTCCTGATGGCATCTTGGAGAATGGCATTGACCATTTTTACAACCGGTGCATCCTCCGTGGCCCTTTCCAGAGAGGTAACATCAACATCATCGTCATCACCGACAATCTCCAGATCTTCCAGATCCATATCGCCCATGACATCAGCCAACGAGGCTGACTGGTCATAATGCTTGTCGATGGTTGCCTTGATGGCACTTTCAGATGCAACTACCATCTCGACGTTGTACCCGGTCATGAACTTGATGTCTTCAATGGCAAAGAGGTTTGAAGGATCACTGACGGCGACAATCAACGTGGCCCCAGCCCTGTTAACGGGGACGAGCTGATATTTCTGTACAACTTCCGGTGGAATTAGCTTGATAACGGCTGCATCAATTTCGTAATCAGAAAGGTTGACAGTGGGAACACCGAACTGTTTGGATAAAAATGAGGTGAGATTTTGTTCACTGATGAGATTTTGCTTGATAAGAATTGACCCAAGGCGCGCCTGGCCGCCTGAGAGTTTCTGTTCTTCGAGAGCTTTATCAAGCTGATCGCGAGCGATCAGATTGTTTTTAACCAGAATTTCTCCCAGTCGGTTTGACTGCATGTGTCCCCCGGGAACGTTTGATTGCGCGATTTTAGGCGGATTGACACTCGTTGTCAAGCTGTTGTTAGACTGCACAAATGGCTTCAAGAGTAGCTCTCATCAAGCCGGATGGCGGAATTTCTCCGGTCCAGATTGTGAAGGCCAATTCCCCTTGCGCAGCCAGCATACCAAAACCATTGGCTCCCCTAAGCCCCACCGCAGAAGCTTCTAACAGTAGCGGAGTGATACGCGGGGAGTAAACCATATCGTACACCTTGGCCGTTTGTGGCAAGGTATTCAACCGCAGACACGGGATATTTTCACGATTCATGCCAAGCGACGTAGTATTGATGAGTAAATCGATTTGAGGCAGACTCTGCTGCAGCTCTTCGTATCCGGCTGCCGACGATAATTCGGTGCCGGGAAATCCGGCTGACATGGCGGAGGCAAGCTTGGAGGCCCTGTCATGTGTTCGATTGGCTATGATAATGTGCCTGGCACCCGCTCGGCATAATGCTTCAATAGCCCCCCGGGCCGCACCGCCGGCGCCGATAATGGCAACGGAACTGTTCCGTGGATCAAAATCAAGGTCTTCTGCAAGTGACCTGACCAAGCCATCTCCATCGGTGTTGTAGCCAATCAACCGACCGGAAACGTTTTTGACGGTATTGACAGCACCGGCTGCAACAGCACTTTCATCAAGGTCATCCAGATGCATCATGACTGCGGTCTTGTGCGGGATAGTCACATTGAAGCCTGCCACTCCCAATGCCTTTAATCCGCTGATTGCAGCACCGAGATTTTCAGATGAGACTTCGAACGGGACATAGATATAATCCAGACCGCAGGCCTGCAAAGCGGCATTCTGCATTAAAGGTGACAATGAATGCCTGACCGGGTACCCGATGATAGCAAGAATTTTAGTTGTACCACGTGGCTGTTTACTCACGGACTACCTCGCAACACCGAAACGCATCAGCACCTGCTGGGTGGGTGCCTTCATCTCAGGGGATATCTGAACCGCTTTGTTGAGCATCTGTTTTCCCATGTCAACCCTGCCGATACTCAACAGAAACTCACCGGCTTCGAGGTAGCTGTTGGCGTAAATCAGGATCGCTTTGCCGGTGTCAAGATCAAGAAACGAAATTTTTTCCAAGATACCGCGGTTGTTATAATTTTCCCACACGGAAACATCTGGCAACCCTCCCGGCTCATTGATACTGCGGATTCGGTAGACAATGCCTTTTTGAACCGGAATGAAATCATTGAATGTGACCGAATAGCGGGTCGAAAAGTCGATGTAGACAGGACGCTGATCAATCAAATCAGTTATGGCGATACGCAGACTTGTTTCGGGAGCTATGGTCTGAATATCATACATCCTCAGGTTGCTGTTCTTGAAAACACGCGGCATGGAATCAAGGTACCAATCGAACACAATATGGGGGGTATGCGGAAGATCCAGATCTTCCCGCATGCGTTCAACACCCTGAAGATACCAGAGCGGGAAGGCACCGCTGTCTCCCCAGGTGAACATGACCGCATTTTGAGGCAATGAACGTAAGGAATTGGTGGCATAATCGTAGGCAATATAGTTGTTGTGCTGATCGTTTTCATAGTAATTGACCGCACAGAGCGAAACCGGCAGTGAAAACAGCATGATGGCAATCAGGACATACACCTTGAAATCGTAGCATTCCGGTAGTCGTGCATTACGGATGGCATATGCAAGTACATGGAAGAGTCCGACACCAACCAGTACCGCGGTCAGTAGATAGAGGGGTGTAAAAAACTCTTCCGTCAGGAAGATCATATCGGGAACCGTATTCAGGTAGCCTGCAATATAGAGAAGAAAGGTACACACTGCTGCAAGATATGCCACCACAATGTGCCGTTGCCGTTTCCAGAGACAGTAGAGCGCAAACAGCACGAGTGCGACGCCCAGCCATGTGAACTCGCGGGGGATATTGAACGCCTTGACCTGTGCCAACAGTAATGCGGCATCGCGCGAGTGCGGGTCTTCCGGATATCCTTTGCGCAGAAAATGCCAGAGAAACTGGGTGGATGTCTTGGCATCGCCCCAGTTCAGCAAAGGATTCTGAGTCGCACGCATCGGCAGATAGAGATGCACAGAGAACCCGACCAGAGCAAATGCGGTGGCGAGAACCAGTTCTTTAACCCTGGTGATCATGCGCCAGTCAGCCAGAACAATCAGCATAATCCAGGCCGGCAGCAGCAGTACGACTGACTGGTGAAGCGCCATAGCCAGACCGGCCAGAAACGTACAGACATACACATAGGCGGGACGTTCTTCACCACATGCGTACTGTTCCCTCCATTTCAGCAACAGGTAGAAAATTATGGCCGTCATGAATGCCAACAGCGGATATGGCTTGTCGTGATTTGACTGCAACCAGAGCCGCGGAGTAACTGAAAATGCCACCGCAGCAGCCAAGGCAGAGGTTTTCACTATAAAAGCAGAAAGCTTCTCGTTTTCGGTGAGCTGCTCTTGCTTTAATAGAGCGACCGTCAAGAGATAGACACCAAGACACGCCAGTGAAGATGAAAAGGCCGTGGCCATATTGACTCGAAATGCTACATTTCCAAGCGGGATCCAAGTAAACATTTTTGCGTACATCAGGAAGAGCGGATAACCGGGAGAGTGTGCCGACCCCAGCGAAGCCGTTGCAGTAAGAAATTCACCGCTGTCAAAAAAAGTGACCGAAGGTGCCAGGGTTGCCATATACACGGCAAATGGAATCACAACGGACAGAACTACATGTATGTCCAGGTATTTAATTGGGTTGCGTACAACAGATTTTGATTTTATCAAGCTGAATCACCAGCCTTTCGAACCATGCTCAAAGATATCTTGTTTCTCCAGAGATAGTAGAAGCCGGCAATAATCACCGGAAAAAATGATATGCCATGGATGACCAGTGCTATGCTGACAGAAATCGACGCTTCAATACCGAAGGCGGAAAGCCCCTTGAAACAGGCATAATGATAGGTGCCTATAAATCCAGGTGATGCCGGCACCATTACGGCAAACACCAGCAGAACCAGTATGAACATGGCAGCGGTAATGGGGAGCTGGATACCAAAACCCTGCAGCACCAAGTCTACCGGAATAACACAAAATATCCAGATAGCCAGGGATGACGCCAGCACCGCTGCAATATGCCCCCCCTTGGAAGACATCCTGATACCGCCGATGAACGAGCCGAGTAAGGGGATTATACGGTCCGACAGTTTTTGCGGGAAAGGTTTCAACAGAACCCCTGTCCATGACAGGGTCCGCATGGTTTGACGTTTCAACAAAATAAGAAATGCAACAACTCCAGCATACAGTAAGAATGTTACCATTCCACCGGTACGCAGCAGTGTCTCCGCTTCAGACAAACCCTGGGGCAACCGCAGGGTGAATAGCGTGAACAAGAGGATCAGCATGACCGTAAAACCATCAAACAGGCGGTCAATCACCAGCGAAGCAAAAACAGTCGGCGTCTGCAATCCTTCCCGCTGCGCCAGAACAAATGCCCGTACAAACTCACCAAGACGCGCCGGAAGAAGGTTATTGGCCATGTAGCCTATAATCGTGGCCGGATAGAGCGAGGAGAGCGGGATACGTTTCTCGGGGATCAGCAGGTACTGCCAGCGGACCGACCTCAAAAAATAACTGAAAAAGGTACATACAACTGCCAGCAGGATATAGCGGTAATCCACTCTTGCCAATGCCGACCAGAGCTGATCAAAATCAATCTTTCTGAACAGCAAAGCCATGAAGAACACACTGACAGCGATGCCAAGCCAGAATTTGATATCCAGGCCTTTTTTCACTCTATCCCCCATGGTGACGTTCCGAGCAGCGGTTTGACCATGTCCCTGTCAGCAGTTGACAGCACGGTTCTTGTCACTGCGACATCATGAGTAATGGCCCGTATCAGAGTTTCGGTATCAGGGAATTTTTTAACGTCCCGCAGACGCTGGACAAAACTGAGCGCAAGGGTGCTGTCGTAGAGCTGGCCGGAATAATCCAGCAGAAACACCTCAATGGTTCGATGGCTGCCTTCAAAGGTCGGATTTGATCCGATGTTGCAGGCACCTTGTATCAGTTGATCCCCAACAGTGACCATGACCGCGTAGACACCATCAGGGGGTATCAATTCATTTTCCGAAACAATGTTGGCCGTGGGAAAACCGATCCTGGTTCCGATTTCACGACCATGTACCACCCTGCCGGAAATAACATGATATCTGCCCAGAATGGATGCAGCCTCTGACATGTCACCACCACCGATCAGACGACGGGCCAGACTGCTGCTGAAAATTCTGCCTTCATCCCCGATCGGTTCGAGATCCTCAACCGTAAAACCGCACTCAGCTCCCAAGTCGGTCAATGTGGCATAATTGCCCGAACGGTTCCGACCAAATGCATAATCATGACCGATGACAATATGACGCATTCCCAAGGCATGACAGAGATGGGAACGCACAAATGTCTCGGCCGGTAACCGGGAAAATTCACGGGTGAACCGGATCACCACAAGGCTTTCGATACCGGCTTGCTGTATCAGCTCCACCTTCTGGGAAAAGGTTGTGATCAGGGGGGGTGCCGCCTCGGGAGCCAGGACCGCCAGTGGGTGAGGTTCAAAGGTGACTACAACCGCTGGCAGTCCCATGCGGGCACCTCGGTCTTGCAGGTTCCGAAATAATTCGGCATGGCCGCGATGTACGCCATCGAAATTGCCGATAGTCACAACGGACCCTGCAAACTGTTGTATACCTATGTTTGAACCATCAAGTATACGCATCGCACCCTTTCATCCTAACCCTTATACACAGGATTAGCGCATTAACGAAGATATTTTCTGCCGGAAAATGGCAGTAAATATCTTCTAACTTGCTAACCGATAGCTGCCAGTTCCAGACGGTGTCCCCAGCGACGCAGCAATTCCTGCCGCAAGCTGACATGTCCCGGAGCGGAAAGCTCGCTGTCTGACTCAAGCAGCTCAAAGGCCGCCTGCCGGGCATGTTCAAGGAGTGCGCCGTCGCGAAGAATATTGGCAACCCTGAAATCAGGCATGCCTGATTGCCGCGTACCGAGAAAGTCTCCGGGACCGCGAATCTCCAAATCGGCCTCGGCAATGCGGAAACCATCGGCCGTAGCCTCCATCACCCGCAAGCGTTTCTCCCCATCCTCCGACATCCTGCCCGGGGTCAGCAGAATACAACGTGATTGTGCACTCCCGCGTCCTACCCGGCCCCGTAACTGGTGCAACTGGGAAAGACCGAACCGTTCAGCATGTTCGATAATCATCAGCGTGGCATTGGGGACATCGATACCCACCTCAATCACCGTCGTAGCCACAAGGATATCCACTTCACGGGCCTTGAAAGCCTTCATGACGAGCTCTTTCTCATCCGGGCTCATCCGGCCGTGCAGCAGACCGACCCGCAGATCGGGAAATACCTGCTGATCAAGAAGATCAGCCATCTGAGCGGCCGCCTTCAGATCAGACTTTTCAGTTTCTTCCACCAGCGGATAGATAACATAGGCCTGATGCCCCTTTGCGACTTCATCCCGGACGATGTCATAGGCCTGGGAACGTCGTGATTCAAAAAATATCCGTGTTTCCACCGGCGATCGACCCGGCGGCAGTTCGTCAATCACCGACAGGGAAAGATCACCGAACAGGGTCATGGCCAGGGTGCGCGGAATCGGTGTAGCGGTCATGACCAGGATATCGGGATTAAGCCCTTTTTTCCTGAGGATTCCGCGTTGCAGAACGCCGAAACGGTGCTGTTCATCGATAATCCCCAGACCCAGACGGGCAAATTCTACCTTTTCCTGGATGACCGCGTGTGTACCAATCACAATCTGGGCATGACCGTCAGCCACCCGGGCCAAGGCCTCGCTCTTGGATTTACCCTTCATCCCTGCCGTAAGCAGGACCGTTTCGATACCCAGATCAGCACACCAGCGGTGAATCGTGAGCCAGTGCTGCTCAGCCAGGATTTCGGTCGGGGCCATAATGGCAACCTGATATCCGTTCTCGACCGCTACCAGGGCAGCCATCAGGGCAACCAGCGTCTTGCCGCAGCCAACATCCCCCTGCACCAGGCGGTGCATGGGATGGGGTGACATCATATCGTTCTTTATTTCGGACAACACCCGCCGCTGGGCAGGAGTCAATTCAAAGGGCAGCAGTTTGACCAGCTGTTTGGTATAACGGTGGCTGACCTGAAAGGCAATGCCTTTTTCCAGTGTTACCCCACGCTTTTTCAACGCCAATCCCAGTTCCCAGAAGAAAAACTCGTCAAATGCCAAGGCGCGGTGTGACGGTGTCCGGCCTTCATTCAAGATTTCCATACCCATTTCGACCGGCGGAAGATGGACGGCACGCAATGCTTCACGCACTCCGGGCAGGTTCAACGGTTCAAGGATATGCCCGGGGATCAATTCCTGAACAAACGGAAGATACCCATCCACAACCTCTTTCATGACCCGTCTCATGATCTTTTGGCTGAGCCCTTCAGTCAACGGATAGACAGGAACTATCCTGCCGAAATTGACCGGGTCCGCTGCCAGGGCGTCTTCCAGCTGTTTGCCCTCTTCAAGCCACTCCACATCGGGATGGTGAACCTCACGCTGATATCCGAACTGGGAAACCTCACCGGTAAAAAGCCCAACACGACCGATCCGCCAGACCCGTTTCATAAACGTCGGGTTACCATTAAACCATTTCAGTGTCACGCTGCCGCTATCATCTCCAACGACGGCCTCAAAAAAACGACGCCCTCCCTTGGTGGAGGTCAGGTCGGCGGAAAGTACCTTTCCTGAAAAGACCTCCACAACGCCGGGACGCAATCGCGCAACAGATTGCACCTCGCGCCGGTCTTCATAGCGGTGCGGCAGCAGATACAAGGCATCCTCGACTGTTGTCACCCCCCGTTTGGACAGCAATTCGGTGAGTTTCGGCCCCACCCCTTTGATAAACTGCATGGGGGTCTGAAGATTTTTCCTGGCAATTGCCTCCTTGAGTCCGACCGTTCCAGCAGGCTTGGACGGCGACGTAATGAGTTCAGAAACATCTTGGGTGGTGGGGTCGACAAAACGTAACAGCTTAAAACCCCCTTCACAAGGCACAAAAGTTATCTCATCACCGGATGACACACCAAGAGCGACCCTGATTTCCAGAGGCAGGATAATACTGCCGTCATTATTAAGCCGTGCGTTCATACCCTCGCAAACGCTCCCTTAAACCAAACTATTCCCAAGTCACAGTGACAACAATCAGTACTTAAATAAAAACCCTCACAGGAGTACCATGAGGGCTTGCATTTTCATTTCAGGTGTACAACGAAATCATTTGACGACTGCATTTAGATCCTTCAGTAACACATCAACATCCAGTCCATGGGCATTAGCTCCCTGTTCAAGGCTTTCATTCTGGGCGCCCATGCAACCAACGCACCCCAGATTATGCTTTTGAAGTACCTTGACTGCGTCGGGATGCATCCGCATAACTTCGAAAAAGGTCATGTCTTTTGTAATCGTGTTCGCCATTGATAACTCCTTCCGTTTTAAGACCGGTTCGCATTCCACATACAAAAAAGACGGGTTATGCCCATTATTTCGGGCCTTAGCCTTACTCGTATTTAATGTCAATAATCTCGTATTCCCTGACACCTGAAGGTACAGAAGCCTTGACCGAATCATCCAGCTTGTGCCCAATCAAGGCCTTACCCACCGGAGATGTGCAGGATATCTTGCCCAACTTGATGTCGGCCTCGTCTTCACCTACAATTTTGTAGGTAATTTCCTCTTCAGTAGCAGTATCATAGAGTGTAACCGTGCAGCCAAATACGACTTTATCCGGATTCATATTGGACAGGTCCACCACATACGCACGGGCTAGCTTCCCGTTAATTTCCTGGATTCTGCCTTCAATAAAACCTTGACGGTTCTTGGCAGCATCATACTCAGCATTCTCAGAAAGGTCTCCGTGCGCACGCGCCTCTGCAATATCCTGAATCACTTTCGGGCGTTCCACGCGAATGAGCCGTTTCAGCTCTTCCTGCAGCGCCTCATGGCTCTCTTTTGTCAACGGTATTGAATGAGACATCTATCTATCAGCTCCTCAACGCTTATTTCGATACATCCAGTCCTAAATAGTCCTGCAAGGCCTTAACGCCCAATTCCTGTTTTTTCAGTGCCACAATGCTGTCCACTACCGCTTTAGCGCCTGCCACGGTTGTGTAATAGGCAATGTTATGCATCAGTGCTTCCCGACGAATGGAAAATGAATCGGCTACCGCCTGTGGCCCATGAGTTGTATTGAGCACCAGACTGACCTCACCGTTTTTGATGGCATCCACGATGTGGGGGCGACCCTCAAGGACCTTGTTGACACGCTTGACCGGAATACCCTTCTCGATGAGATAGGTTGCAGTACCGCCGGTAGCCATGATGCCGAAACCGTTTTTATACAACTTTTCCGCCGCAGAGACAACATGTTTCTTGTCCGCGTCCCGCACGCTGATGAAGGCATTGCCGGTCAGAGGCAACTTGACGTTGGCGCCCAGTTGCGCCTTGGCAAAGGCCTCCGCAAAGGTGTCGCCAATTCCCATCACTTCTCCGGTTGATTTCATCTCCGGTCCCAGCAGCGTATCCACACCGGGGAATTTGACAAACGGAAAGACTGACTCCTTAACAGAGATATGCTTGGGAATGATGTCGCCGGACACACCCAATTCTTTCAGTGTCTTACCCGCCATGACCCGGGCGGCGATTTTTGCCAGTGGGCGACCGGTGGCCTTGGATACAAAGGGTGAAGTGCGGGAAGCTCGCGGGTTAACCTCAAGGATATAAACGTCGCCATCCTTGATGGCATACTGCACGTTCATCAGCCCTTTAACATTCAATTCCAGCGCCATCATAACAGTCTGGCGGCGGATCTCGGCCACCAGTTCGTCGGAGATCGAGTACGGCGGCAGAGAACAGGCCGAGTCACCCGAGTGGATACCGGCCTCTTCGATGTGCTCCATAATCCCGCCGATCACCACCTCAGTGCCGTCACAGAGCGCATCCACATCGATCTCAATGGCCTCATCCAGAAACTTGTCGATCAGAATGGGATGTTCGGGTGATGCCAGCACAGCGGTGGTCATGTAGCGGCGCAGGTTGTCCACATCGTAGACAATCTCCATGGCCCGGCCACCCAGTACATAAGAAGGGCGTACTACTACCGGATAGCCGACACGGTCGGCTACCTTCTCGGCATCCTCAAAGGAACGGGCCATGCCGTTCTCCGGCTGACGCAACCCCAGCTTGTACAGCATCTCCTGAAAACGTTCGCGGTCCTCGGCCCGGTCGATGGCATCGGGCGAGGTGCCGATAATCGGCACACCTGCTTTCTCCAGGGCCACGGCCAGCTTGAGCGGCGTCTGACCTCCGAACTGCACGATCACACCGACCGGTTTCTCAACAGCGACAATCGCCAGCACGTCTTCCAAGGTCAGCGGCTCAAAATACAGGCGATCCGAAGTATCATAATCTGTAGAAACGGTTTCGGGGTTGCAGTTAACCATGATGGTTTCGTAACCATCCTCTGCCAGGGCAAAAACCCCATGCACGCAGCAGTAATCAAACTCAATGCCCTGGCCGATCCTGTTCGGCCCACCACCTAGGATGATGATCTTCTTGCGGTCGGTCGGTTCGGCTTCGCACTCATCTTCATAGGTAGAGTACATATAAGGGGTATAGGCCTCAAATTCTGCAGCACAGGTATCAACCCGCTTGTAGACCGGTAGGACCCCCAAGGAATGGCGCAGGGCACGGACATCATCCTCAGACATGCTCCAGAGTTTGGCCAGGGTTTTATCGGAAAAACCGAACTGCTTGGCCTCACGCAGCTGCTGCCGGGAGATCGACGCCGGTGCAATCCGCTTCAGTTCGTCTTCCTTTTCGACAATCTGGAGGATATTGTGCAGAAACCAGGGATCGATGGCGGTATGCGTGTTGATTTCAGCCACCGTCATGCCGCTGCGCAGGGCATCCCCCACATACCACAGCCGCTCCCAATTGGGCACGCGCAGTTTTTCCAGCAGCAGTTGCTGTTCCTTGGCGGTCAGTGCCCGACGGGTCTCGGCCCCCAGGTCGAACAGACGAGAATCAAAGCCGGAAACACCGATTTCAAGCGAGCGCAAGGCCTTTTGGAACGACTCCTTGAATGTCCTGCCGATAGCCATGACCTCACCAACCGACTTCATCTGGGTCGTCAGGGTGGCATCGGCTGCCGGAAATTTTTCGAAGGTGAAACGCGGTATCTTGGTTACAACGTAATCGATGGTCGGTTCGAAACAGGCCGGGGTTTCGCGGGTAATATCGTTGGTGACTTCATCCAGTGTATAGCCGACAGCCAGTTTGGCCGCGATCTTGGCAATCGGAAAACCGGTGGCCTTGGAGGCCAGCGCCGAGGAGCGGGACACACGCGGGTTCATCTCGATGACAACCAGGCGGCCGTTGGTCGGATTGATGCCGAACTGGATGTTGGAGCCTCCCGTATCCACGCCGATCTCACGGATGATTTTGAGTGAGGCATCCCGCAGGATCTGGTATTCCTTGTCGGTCAGGGTCTGGGCCGGTGCCACGGTAATGGAATCGCCGGTATGGACCCCCATTGGATCAAAATTTTCAATCGAACAGATAATCACCACGTTATCGGCTGTATCCCGCATCACCTCCAGCTCATACTCCTTCCAGCCAATGACCGATTCCTCAATCAGAATCTCATCGGTCGGCGAGGCATCGATACCGGCCAGGGCCATCTTCTCGTACTCTTCCATGTTATAGGCTATGCCGCCTCCGGTACCTCCCAGGGTAAAGGAGGGGCGGATGATGGCCGGGAAGCCGATCGATTTTATGACCTGCATGGCTTCGGTATAGTTGTGGGCCAGTCCGGATGCGGGCACGGCCAGTCCGATCTTTTCCATGGCGGCCTTGAAAAGCGTCCGGTCTTCGGCCTTCTTGATGGCCGGCAGCTTGGCGCCGATCAGTTCAACATTGAATTTTTCCAGAATCCCCATCTCGGCCACTGAAACAGCCGTATTCAGTGCGGTCTGTCCACCCAGGGTCGGCAGAATGGCGTCGGGGCGCTCCTTTTCGATGATCTTGGCCAGGATCTCGGGGGTAACCGGTTCGATATAGGTCCGATCGGCAAAATCCGGGTCGGTCATGATGGTGGCGGGGTTGCTGTTCAGCAGCACCACCTCATACCCCTCTTCCTTCAAGGCCTTGCAGGCCTGGGTTCCGGAATAATCAAATTCGCAGGCCTGGCCGATGACAATCGGGCCGGCTCCGATGATGAGGATCTTCTTGATGTCAGTTCTTTTCGGCATGTATACGCAACTCCTTCGTGTGATTATCGAAATATGAAAAACACCGCTCCAGCAAGGCAACAGCCAGCCCAGAGGTAATTCCAGCTAAGACTAGATCCCATGTACAACACGGCAAACGGAACAAAAACACAGAGCGTGATTACCTCCTGGGTAATCTTTAGCTGTGCCAGTGAAAAATTGCCTGCATAACCCATCCGGTTGGCAGGCACCTGAACAAGGTACTCGAAAAACGCAATCCCCCAGGAAACAAGCACGGCAATGAACCAATGGCGGTTGCTCAGGTTCTTCAGGTGCGCATACCAGGCAAAGGTCATGAAGACATTGGATATGACCAGCAGCACAATCGTTCTCACAGATCAGGGCTCAGCCGACCATCTCGGATTGGTGCAGTGTCATAACGGAAAGACAATGCTGCAGGGACTTGATGTGATCCTGATCATAATTCTGCAATGCCTGAAACAGCTTCTGAACCATTTTGTCTTTAAAGCGTACAGAATTTTCCATATGCAGACTGGCCAGACGCTCCTCCATCTCGATAGCCTTGGTCAGTGCCGTAACGATATCCGGCGGATTCCGGTGAACATGATCCAGCAGATTTTTCAACTTCTGACAGATTTTTTTGGCACTCTCCAGATTCGATTCAAGCTCAAAATCAACCTCGTCGCGCAGCCGGTATGCCAGTTCAAACTGCTTCTGATGGTTTTCTTCCTCCTGCGCAGTTTTTTTCCAGAGTTGTGAGACCTCTTCATTTTCCTGATAAACAGTGCTGTAATAGTGATACAGCTCTGCGCACAGTCCTTCTATCCTGGCGCAGACTTCAAAATACACGGGTATTGTAAAGTCGTTATCATGCTGCTTCATATCAAGGGTCTCCTTACGTAGGCACCATTATTCCTGTACCCAACCATTCTCCAGACCAAACTCTTCCAGCGCCGCCACAGCCTCATCGTACTCTTCGTCACAGATCTTTCGGCCGAGAGCGTCCGAGGAGACGGCCAGATGGGCCGGAAAATACTGGTTCATCAGCGCTATATGTGTCTCAGAGCCAAGGTTCCCAGCAATCCAGCGCAGGGTTTCCCGCGAACCTGCCCGACCTCCCGGTAATACCAGGTGCCTGATGATCAGACCATGTAGTGCAATGCCGAGGTGGTCGAGCTGCAGGTGTCCGACCTGTTTCAACATCTCGACAACCGCAGCCCGGTTGAAGTCGCGGTAACCGGGAGCAGCAGAGAGCTCCACCGAATGGTTTTCCTCACTGTATTTCATATCCGGCAGATAGATATCAACCACACCGTCCAGCAGTTGCAGGGCATCAATCCTTTCATAGCCGCTGGAATTCCAGACGATCGGCAGCCGGAAGCCCTGTGGAATAGCAAGCCAGAGCGCCGCCAGGATCTGAGGCAGATAGTGGGTCGGGGTCACGAGATTGAGATTGTGCACCCGCTGCCGCTGCAGACGCAACATCCGCGCCGCCAGCTCTCCCGTCGAGATCTCCTCACCGTTGCCCAGTTGACTGATGGGAAAGTTCTGGCAGAACGTGCATTTCAAAGAACAGCCGGAGAAAAAAACCGTACCGGAACCCTGTGTGCCGGAGATGGGCGGTTCCTCGCCGCGATGCACATTGGTCGAGGCGATCCTGGGCTTGAGTCCCGCCCCGCAGATACCCAGTTCTCCCCTGATACGATTGACTCCGCAGTCGTGAGGACAGAGGTCACACGCATGCAAACGCCCATAGGCCTCTCTGACCCGTTGCAGCAGTTCGCCTGATTGATACAGAGCTTCGTATTTCACGACCTACACCGCCTTGTGTTTCTCCATCATCTCAACAAAGCGGCCAAACAGGTAATGGGAATCATGCGGACCGGGAGACGCCTCCGGATGATGTTGTACCGAGAAGATCGGCAGCGAGCAGTGATGGATACCTTCCACGGTCTGATCGTTGAGGTTCTCATGTCCCAGGCAGGCCAGATCTCCCAGTGAATCCAGGTCAACGGCAAAGCCGTGGTTCTGGGCGGTAATTTCCACCTTACGGGTTGACATGTCCATAACCGGAAGATTGGAGCCATGATTGCCGAAGGGCAGCTTGACGGTCCTGCCCCCCAGGGCCAGGCCAAGCAACTGATGTCCCAGACAGATGCCGAAGATCGGGAGCTTGCCAACAAATTTCCTGATTTCGGCCTGCACCTGCACCAGCGGCTCCGGGTCGCCGGGACCGTTGCTGAGGAATATACCGTCAGGATTCATCGCCAGGGCTTCTTCGGCAGGAAATCCGGCCGGTACAACCGTCACATCACAACCGGCATCCACCAGGCAGCGCAGAATGTTGTACTTGATACCGAAATCATAGGCCACAACCTTGTATTTGAGTGAAGCTGTATCAATTTGTGGGTACCCACCTTCCAGGTCCCAAAGACCTTCTGTCCAATGGTACGGCTTATCGCAGCTGACGCCGCTGGCCAGATCGAGGCCGGCCATACTGGGGACGGCACGCGCCTTGGCGACCAGACTTTCATGATTGAAGTCTGTTGTGGAGATGATACCATTCTGGGCGCCCTTGTCGCGCAGGTGGCGTGTCAGGGCACGGGTATCCAAACCATGGATACCAACGATGCCGTTTTCCCTGAGGTAGGAACCCAGACTCATGGTTGCCCGCCAGTTGGAATAGCAATCCTGATATTCCTTGACAATAAATCCGGACAGGAACAGTCCGCGACTCTCGATATCCTCCGGGTTGATGCCGGTGTTGCCGATCTGGGTGTAGGTCATGGTGACCATCTGCCCCTTGTAGGAAGGATCGGTCAGCACCTCCTGATACCCGGACATGGCTGTGTTGAAAACGACTTCACCGCTGGCTTCGCCAGAGGCGCCAAATGATCTGCCTTCGAAGATGCGCCCATCGGCGAGCGCAAGGATTGCTTTCATGATTTCAAGCTCCGTTTATTGTAGGTTAGGCTTTTGTATGTACGATTTTTCCGGCCAGAATAGTTGCAGAGGCTGCGCCGGTAACACTCCACCCCAGAAAGGGAGAATTCTTTGACTTGCTGGCAAGTCTATCAGCATCAACCGTCCACTCGACCAGCGGGTCGATTACCGTAATATCCGCCACCCTGCCTGACGCGAGGCTGCCACGCTGCAAACCCAGAATATTTGAGGGGTTGCAGGACATCTTTTCAATCAGTTGATTAAGAGTCAGCACACCATCACTGACCAGCTTAAGCGAGAGCGGCAGGGAGGTTTCCAGGCCGATAATGCCGTTCATGGCCGCGTCGAATTCCACGTCCTTCTCGTCCAGGTGATGGGGGGCATGGTCGGTGGCAATGGCATCGATGGCGCCGTCGGCCAATCCGGTCTTTATGGCGGCCACATCAGAAGCCTCCCGCAGCGGGGGATTCATCTTGGCGTTGGTGTTGTAGCCGCGCACGGCGTCGTCGGTCAGGGTGAAGTAATGGGGCGCAGTTTCACAGGTCACCTGGACACCGCGGGCCTTGGCCTCGCGGATGATCCGCACCGACCCTGCGGTAGAGACATGGGCGATATGGATGGGTGAATTGGTGTATTCGGCCAGCATGACATCACGGGCGGTGGCGATGTCCTCGGCGATGCGGGGGATACCCTTCAGACCAATCTCGGTGGAGGTAAACCCTTCATTCATAACCCCCTCACCCACAAGGGAAAGTTCTTCGGCGTGGGAGATAACCAGGATGCCCATGCCACGGGCATATTCCAGGGCCCGGCGCATCAATTCGGGATTGGTGACCGGCCGGCCGTCGTCCGAAACCGCCACACAACCGGCCTCCTTCAGTTCGCCCATCTCAGACATCCGCTCACCGCTCAGACCGTAGGTGATGGATCCAACCGGGAAGACATTGGCAGAACCCTCATTCCGGGCCTTGTTGATGATATAGCTGGCGATCGCCTTGTTGTCGATAGTCGGCTTGGTATTGGGCATGCAGACAATGGAGGTGAAACCGCCGGCTGCTGCTGCCCGCGTTCCGCTGATAATATCCTCTTTGTACTCCAGGCCGGGATCGCGCAGGTGTACATGCATATCCACCAGGCCCGGCACGACGTATTTGCCGGCGGCATCAATGACCTCGGCTCCGACCGGCGCCTTCAGCCCCTTGCCGATCTCCTTGATCAGCCCGTTTTCCACGAGCACATCCAGTGTGTCATCCAGCTTCTGGCTCGGGTCGATCACCCGGCCACCCTTGATCAACAGATTCATATGGTCACCTCATAAAGGATTTGTAGTTTTTGCTGAACCGCTTTATTTTTCGTCAGATCAAGGCTGTCGAGGGATTGCGCGGAGGCGTAGCAGCGCTACGCCGCACAAGTGGTCCCGAAGACTTACGCAGATATGACGGAAAAGAAACGGTTCATTCTAGTTCGCCGCCGCATACGTGGTAGAGCATGGCCATGCGTACCGCCACACCGTTTTCCACCTGCTTGAGGATGTGGGACTGACCGCCGTCGACCACATAGGAGGACATCTCCACTCCGCGGTTGATCGGACCGGGGTGCATGACCATGGCATCCGGTTTGGCCAGTTTGAGATTCTCCGGATTGAGGCCAAAGTAGCGGGAGTACTCGCGGGCATTGGGCATCAAGGTCTTACCCTGACGCTCCTGCTGGATGCGCAGCATCATGACCACGTCGGCGTCCTGAATGGCCTCCTTCATGGAGGCACAGACGGTCACATTGCCCAGTCGCTCTGCCCCCGGCGGCATCATGGTCGGCGGACCGGCCAGGAAGACCTGCGATCCCATCTTGGTCAGCCCCTGGATGTTGGAGCGGGCAACACGGCTGTGTGTGATATCACCGACAATAGCCACCTTGAGACCATCCAGGCGTCCGAAGCGGTCCTTCATGGTCAGCATGTCCAGCAGACCCTGAGAAGGGTGTTCATGGGTACCGTCGCCGGCATTGATGATCGAGCAGCCCGGCATCTTGCTGGAAAGAAAATAATGGGATCCGGAGACGGCATGTCGCATGACGATGATGTCCGGCTTCATGGCCAGCAGGTTGAGGGCCGTATCCGCCAGGGTCTCGCCCTTGGTAGCCGAACTGGAAGAAGGGGTGATATTAACGGTATCGGCCGAGAGACGCTTGCCGGCGATCTCAAACGAGGTGCGGGTACGCGTCGAAGCTTCATAGAACAGGTTGATGATGGTCTTGCCGCGCAATGTCGGAACCTTCTTGATGTCGCGACTGTTGATCTCGCGCATGCTCTCTGCCGTGGACAGGAGCAGTTCGATCTCCTCCTTGTTCAGATCACGCAGCGCAATGATGTCCTTATGCTTGAATTCAGCCATGCCGCCCTCCCCTCGTTATTTTTCCAGAACAACCTCAAGAGGTTGATTCTTTGCATCAAAGATTACGGCAACGTTCTCCTTCAGACTGGTGGGAACGTTGCGGCCGACAAAATCGGCCCGGATCGGCAGCTCGCGATGTCCGCGATCGATCAGTACCGCCAGCTGGATGCACTGGGGACGCCCATGGTCCATGAGGGCATCCATGGCTGCGCGGATCGTACGTCCGGTGAAGAGTACGTCATCCACCAGCACGACACGCTTGCCCTCCAGGGAAAAAGGGATATCGGTTTTTCCTACGGCATGATGCGGCAGATGGCCGCTGATATCATCCCGGTAAAGGGTGATGTCCACGGCGCCAACCGGGGCCTTTACCCCCTCGATGACCTCCGCCACGCTGCAGAGTTCTTCAGCCAGAAAGGCGCCACCGGAACGGATGCCGATCAGGACCACATCGTTCAACCCTTTATTGCGCTCCAGGATCTCGTGGGAAATACGGGTCAATGCTCGTTTGATGCCGCTGTTATCCATGATTACTGTCTGTTCACCCGCCATAATGTCACTCCTTTCCGGCATAAAAAAAGAGCCTCGCCGCACTAAACGGCAAGACTCCTCGGTATGTGTCCTGTATCAATCATGGTGTAACCCTTGCTAGCCTCTCGGGCTAGATTAAAAGGTAGTGGTGTATGTGTTGCGAGACTGTAACACCGACCGTCCGGCAGGTCAAGGAGAGTTTCATCGTATACTGAATTGAGTTCAGAAGCCTCCTGAACAGGTACCTATTTCAATACATCGCGGTCAACGTCCCGGGAAATTCAATCCATGACGCTGCCCCTCAGCCGATCAATCCTGGCTTGCAGTATTACCTCCATTCGATTATTTGCCGGTACGCTCTCCAGACGCTCAAGACTCAATCCGAGTTTTGAAGCTGACAGCAAAGCGGTTTTTATAGTCATGCGCCACTCTTTTGGTTCACAACCTCCGACCTTATCGGCAGCGGCCACCAATGGCAGGACATCTATAATTCCAGCCTTGATCGCCTGATCGGCCACCCTCAGCTTTGTTGAATCACGCAACTGGCCCCACAGGTTGAAGGTACCGTGCAATCTGCTGATCCATGCTAAAGCCTTCCCATACTGTGCCGGCAGTCGCAGTCGCCGGCAGAATTCGATTGCTACGTCAAAACCGGCCTGGTCATGGCCATGATGCCGGGGATAAAGGTCGGGGTGAGTGGTCAGTTTGCCGATGTCATGGAAGAAAGCACAGAAGCGAGTCAGCGGATCTGTGGACAGTGTCGCAACCCGTTGCAGCACTTCCTGAGAATGGGTGAAAAGATCGCCTTCAGGATGATGGATCAGGGGGCCGGCAGGGATATGCGGCATGCGGAAGATCTCGGGCAGATACTCCGCTCCTGTCTTGAGTTCAAGCATCCGCTGAAAGAACCTTTCCGGTGCTTGCAGCTGAATGGCCTTGAGCAGTTCACGGCTGAAGCGTTCAACCGGGATGGCTGACCACATACGGGACCAGTCATGTTCCCGTATCAGCCGCTCGGTTTCATGAAACATCTCCCAGCCGCCGGACTCGAACCTCAGGGCTCGAAAGATGCGCAGGGGGTCGGCGAAGAATGTTCGCGGTGTGCAGGAGCGCAGCAATCGCAGGTTCAGATCTGGCATGCCGTTCAGCGGATCAACGACTTCACCTTCCAGCGACATCGCCATGGCATTGATGGTAAAATCACGACGGGCCAGATCTGAGGTCAGGTCTTTCCAATCCGGGATCAGCGTTGCCTCTATCGAACCAACGCTAGCGTCATGCCGGAACCATACAGGGGTAGTGCTTTTTCCCGTTATCAGCCGAAAACCGCAGGCCTTGATTTCATCCACTGTCAAGGTTGAAACCAGATCAATATCGCTGCTTGAGAAGCCCTGCAGCACATCACGTACGCAGCCGCCGACCAGGAAAACCCGGTCATGGGTGTCTGCTGGAAACATCTGCCTGACTGAATCAATGGGATTGATCATCGGAATTGCGGGATTCGCTTTGAAATAACAAGGGCCTTTTGATTAATCGGTCTGGTGTAGAGAATTGCCCACCGGAAACAGCTCAAAAACATGAGTTCAGGGGCCCGCGACACGGTTCCGTCCCAGCGCCTTGGCTTCATACAGGGAACGGTCAGCTCTCCTGAGCAGATCCTCAGCTTCGGCGTCGCCGCTGTTTATTACGGCCACACCGGCACTTGCCGTAACAATGACAGAGGAAGCGTTATCTTCCACGAGCTCGCCGCTGATTGCTGAAATAACCCTCTGTGCCAGTGAAACGGCCTCTTCTGAAGGTGATGCCGGCGCGACAATCAGGAACTCTTCACCACCAACCCGCCCGATCGTGTCATAGGGGCGCAGGCAGTTCTGCATGCGTTCTGCAACTTTCTTGAGCACCATGTCACCAAATATGTGACCATAGGTGTCGTTAATCTTTTTGAAATGATCAATGTCCAGTGAGATCACGCAGATGGGTTCCCTGATGCGGACGGCGCGGTGAAATTCCTGTTCCAGGCGGTCCATTACCTGGCGGCGATTGCTCAGACCGGTTAATTCATCGGTCAGTGCCTGCGTTTTCAATTGATGCTGGGCCTTATCCAGGGCCACCGCAAGACGCAGCGTCATAACATAGATAGCCGCCATGAGAAGGCCGATCGACATGATTGCAGA
This sequence comes from Geobacter psychrophilus, assembly GCF_056821595.1. Lineage (NCBI taxonomy): Bacteria > Pseudomonadati > Thermodesulfobacteriota > Desulfuromonadia > Geobacterales > Geobacteraceae > Geobacter > Geobacter psychrophilus. The sequence goes on along the minus strand of NZ_JBXDTU010000004.1, from coordinate 4,133,063 downwards.
CAGAAAAATAATAATTCGTGTCTTTTGAGTCTGTGCGATCATCAGGTCAATAGGGATTGATATACTGACGGCACCTAGTATTCCACCCGGTTTCAGGGGAAGTCCACGGTGGCATCCCAGACAGCTGGGTTCGGCATACAGGGGAGACAGATAACGGAATGACGTTTTTCCGTATCGTTTGACGACTGCATAGTGCTCGGGTGTTTCCTTGCTGAGCAAGGCCAGACCGGCTTTCTCAAATGTATCAGGGACATTTTCAGGATCAAGCGGCCAATTGCTGGTGATACGGAACGTACCGCCACCTTCCTGTTTCTCACTGAGGCGGGATATCTCGTTGATCATGATGGCGTGATTGCGGATCGTAAATATCCTGCCATCCTTGCACGCTACATCCGGGTCGATGCCCAGTTGTTTGAGATATGCGTTGGATTGGATCTGTTTCGACTTTAGTACATAGACCCCCCCGTTTTCAAAGTTCCAGGTTTTCGTATGATTGATAAGATCGAGATATGCCACCGCCTGCTCCCTGACGCGCTGCATCATGAGCTGGGAGGTAAGATTGTCCAGATAGATGAAGATTGACGCAAAACACAGGGATGTAACGATACAGAGCGAAATTAGAAAAGTACGCAGCTGTTTGAGGTGCAGAGTCGGAAGAATATTGAGTATGTACTGTAGCATGGCAGTAACCGCTGAGATGTCGGAACATGATCCGGATATTCTGGATACTGCAATGATGGTACGGAACCAGACCACTGACTTTTTTGATTTATTAAACAGCGTTTGAATAAATCCGTCAAGCTGAAAAAACGCTATGGCAATTCTGACTGACGGGATTAACCAAACCTTATCAGTACTGCGCCGGACAGAATAAACAGCGCCGAGGTGAATCTGATCCTGCCAAAGGCTTCCCTCAGAAAGAGGATACCGATCAGAACACCAATGATAATGCTGACCTGCCGGACCGGAACGGCATAGCTGACCGGCGACAGATTCAGGCCGTAACGGAAGGTCAGAAACGACGTCATCATGATCGGTCCGCTACACAGAATCAGTCCCCAGTGTTCACGCAGTTCCGCGCCGATCAGGGCCCGGTACTTCGGCCGGAGCATGTTACAAGACATCACTAACAGCATGATCAGCACCAGGAAATAAGTGAAGTACAGTGGCGAATAGGACCTGACCCCGCTCTTTTCAGCGATCGAGCCGATGGAGTAGATGAATCCGGCTGTCAGAGCATCCCGCACCGACGGGCTCTTCAGGTTACGGAAGGGACGTACCAATTCGCCAAATGACAGGTGCTGCAGTTGGATCGAATAGGTACCGAATATCACCAGCAGGATACCAAATGCCCCCTGGAACGACAAGCGTTCGCCCAACAGAATGATTCCCCAGATCGGCACATAGATCATTGAGGTCTGGCAGAGCGGGTATACCACCGAAAGGTCGCCGCCCCGGTAAGCCCGGCCGTTGAAGAGATGGTACAGCACGAAACAGACAGCGCCGAGGGAGACCATCAACAAGGTATGGGTGTCGGGCCGCTGGAACTGTTCCGGCAGCAGCGGGATGAGCAGAGTGAATAACCCGCCCGAGGCTATGAACATCCACCAGATAAAGACCGTTTTGTGGCGACTGCGCTTTACCAGCAGGTTCCAGAGGGCGTGCATGACTGCAGAGATTATGATCAGGGAAAATGCTGCCTGGTTCATGGGGTAAAAATCCGAATACGAAAGCTGTAGAGCTTCGTTGTTGATATATTCTGCGGATAGTCAATGGTTTGTTCAATAATTGTCACAGCGCTGCGAATATCGTCCCCGCTACAGGCTCCGCAGGTACTCGATCAACAGGCGCACACCGATTCCGGTTGCCCCTTTGGGGGAACAGGGCCGGGACTTGTCACCCCAGGCGGTGCCGGCGATATCCAGGTGGGCCCAGTGCGTTGTGCCGACAAACTGCTTCAGAAACCAGCCGGCGGTGATGCTGCCACCGTCGCGACTTCCGGCATTCTTCAGGTCGGCGATATCACTCTTCATGGCCTCGCCGTAACCGTCCCACAGGGGCAGTTCCCAGAGCCGCTCGCCACAACGATCGCCGGCCTTTTTCAGGGCAATCGCCAGCCGGGGGTCATTGCCCATCAGTCCGCTGGCCTCATGCCCCAGCGCCACAACACAGGCCCCGGTCAGGGTGGCCAGATCAATCATGGCCGTCGGCTTGTACCGCTGGGCAAAGTGCAGGGCATCGCACAGGATCAGGCGCCCTTCGGCATCGGTATTGGTGATTTCGATGGTCATACCGGACAGGGAGGTAACCACGTCGCCAGGCTTGTAGGCCTTGCCGTCAGGCATATTCTCGGCCGTCGGGATAATCCCCACCAGGTTAACCGGCAGCTTCAGCCCGGCTGCCGCTGTTATGGCTCCCAATACCGCGGCGCTGCCGGCCATGTCGGTCTTCATCTCCTCCATCCCGGCCCCCGGCTTGATGGAGATGCCGCCTGAATCAAAGGTGATCCCTTTGCCGACCAGCACTACCGGACGCTCTTTCTCGCCGGCACCGCGGTATTCAAGCACGATCAGGCGCGGCAATTCGGCTGACCCCTTCCCCACAGCAACCAGGGCGTTCATTCCCAGCGAAACCAGCTCCTCGAATTCGTAGACCCGGCACGTCAGGTTATTGCGGACTGCCAGCTCCTGCGCAGTATCTGCCAGATAGGCAGGTGTGACAACATTGCCCGGCTGCGACACCAGGTCGCGGGCCAGCTGTACGCCCCGGCAGAGGGTCGAACTGCGTTCCACCCCGGCATTCGCCTCTTTCCTGTTAGCCCCTTTGGGCAGCAGCAGGGTCATGCCCTCGAAACAGAAGCGCTCATCCTTGTCTTTGGTCTTGTATATCTCGAATGCGTAACTGCCCAGAAGGGCCCCCTCGCAGACCGCCTCCAGTGCAGATTCGGTTGTTCCGGCCAGATGCAGCGCCACGCCGAATACAGCCACCCGCGCTCCCCTCAGCGCCTGTACAGCAGTTCCGGCAGCCTGACGGAGCCGCTCATCATCCAGATCGGCCTTTTTCCCGAGTCCTACCAGCAGCAGACGATCGGCCGGCAGCTTTCCCTGTGTATGGATCAGACGGGTCGTATTGACTTTGCCGCTGAATTCGCGGCTGGCGGCCAGACGACCCAGACAGCCGTCCAGCGCTTTATCACAGCTTGTAAAGAGTTCATTACCCGCATCTTCCCAGCAGCCCAAGACCAGGGCGGGGGTGGCATGTCTAAGAGGGTTGGCAGTTATCAGTTCAATCTTCATGGGTTACCTCGTTTCATCTGACTGGTCGATGCAGAACTCTTTCAACTTGTACAGCAATGATCGATGACTTATTTCCAGAATCTTGGCCGCCTGTGTCCGGTTGCCGCCTGTTTTGATCAGTGCCCTGCGGATCAGGTCGCGCTCCATGGCATTCTCTGCCCTTTTTATGGAAAGGTTTTCTGATGGATGGACGGACTCGCACACATCACCGGCAGATTGAAGCGAGAGAGGCAGGCAACTGGCCGTTATGGTAGATCCTTCACACAGGATCATGCCGCGCTCCACTGCATTTTCCAATTCACGGATATTTCCGGGCCAGCCATATCCAAGAAAAAGCCGCATGGCATCAGGTGCGCAGCGTGTTGGAGCACAATTACCATCGACACGGTATTTCGCCGCAAAATATTCCACCAGCTGCGGTATATCCTCGATCCGTTCCCGTAGCGGCGGCAATTGGATACAGAATACGTTGAGACGAAAATAGAGATCCTCGCGGAAGCGTCCAGCCTTTACGTCACCTTCCAGATCGCGGGAGGTTGCCGAAACCACCCGCACATTGACCTTGCGCGATACGGCCGCTCCGACCCGGCGAATCTCTTCTTCCTGAAGAACCCGCAGTAGTTTGACCTGCAATGCCAAAGGCATTTCACCGATTTCGTCAAGAAATAGCGTACCGCCATCGGCCTGCTCAAAGAGCCCGGTCTTGTCGCTGGAGGCATCCGTAAAGGCTCCGCGTACATGGCCGAACAGTTCACTCTCCAGAAGGTTTTCAGGAATGGCACCGCAATTGATCGCCACAAAAGGTTTACCGGCCCGCACACCGCTCATATGAATGGCGCGAGCCACCAGCTCCTTGCCGGTACCGGATTCGCCAAGAATCAGTACCGTCGTTTTGAGGTCTGTCACCTTCCGGATTTGGGCAAAGATTTCCTGCATGACAGCATTGCGGCTGATAATACCACAGAAGCCCTCACTACCGGAGATCACCCCGCGCAGCCGGCTGTTTTCTGATTTGAGGCGCTCCCGCTCCTCCGCCTTTTTAAGCACCATCACAATCTCGTCTTTTTTGAACGGCTTGGAGATGAAATCGTAGGCCCCCATCTTCATACATTCGATGGCAGTATCAACAGAACCGTAGGCCGACATCATGATAACCGGAGACGGCACCCTCTCCTCCAGTGTACGAGTCAGGAATGCCTTGCCATCCATCTCAGGCATACGTATATCGCAGAGAATAAAGTCATAGACCTTTTCACCCAGCAACCGGAGACCTTCAACACCATTTTCGGCAGTATCCACCCGGTATCCCTGTCGGGACAGCATGGCAGAAAGCATGTGCCGGAGGTTTTCTTCATCATCGATTATCAGAATATGTGAACTGCTTTCGTTCATGGAGTAACCTCATGCCTGGCAGACACCGGCAGCCAAATGGAAAAACAGGTGCCGTTTCCCTGTTTGCTCTGCACGCTGATTTTCCCTCCGAACCCCTCAATGATTCGAGCTGATATAGCCAGTCCCAACCCGGTACCCTTGCCGGGAGGTTTGGTGGTAAAAAACGGATCAAAGATGCGGCCCAGATGTTCTTCCGAAATACCGCTGCCGTTGTCCATGACATCTATGCGAATACCCTCCGGCAGGCGGGAGCCGGCTTTTTTGTTCGATTCCTGAACCTTGACCCGTATATTCCCATCGGACGCCAGGGCATCCCGACTATTCAGGATCAGATTAATCAACACCTGCTGCAACTGATGCGGGTCAACACTCGCAGCAGGCATGTCTTCATCACAGACTGTCGTTATGTTGACTCCCTTGAAGGCACCTTGTTGCATCAGCATCTCTATCGTTGTCTGGACAAGGCTTCGAATATCACAAGGCTCGACAATAGTGGAGCGGGGCCGCGAGTAATCGAGCAATCCCCGTACGATTCGGTCAATGCGGCCACAATCGCTGGAAATACGCTGCGCATAATCCTGAATGGTACAATTGTCCAGCGGCTCTCCTGCTACCAGTTCGGCGTATCCCATAATTGATGCCAAAGGAGTGCCGATTTCGTGCGCCATGCCGGCAGCCAGCAGACCGATGGAAGCCATCTTTTCTGTTCGAATAGCCTCTTCGCGTGCCTGACGCAAATCCTTGTTAGCCTTTTCCAGCGCGGCAACATGGACGTTGGCTTCCTGTTCCTTCTGGAACAGGGTCATGGACATATCGTTAAATGATTCCGCCAGACGAACCATTTCAGCACTGCCCGATACTCGTACCTGCTGCCCGTACTGTCCTCCGGTGATTTTCTCGGTAGCGTTCAACAGGCGATTGATGGGTGTTACCACGATACGGGACAGGATAAATGAGCCAAAACCAAGCAGCAAGATAAAATCAATGGCAAAATAGGCCATGAATAATTGGCGGGAACGCTCAAGACGCACTTTTTCTGACGCCAGCGAGAGAACCAGCCCGGCGGTTCCGACATCACCGCCATTGCGGACCACCCGCTGCACACGCATGATAACGGAACCGTCAGCCGCAATCCTTCCACCTTCACGCATCTGCGGCGTGTTTCCGGTATACGGCTGGTACACATCGGCTCCATCCCTGCCAACGGTGAAAATCGGTTTACCGTTGGCATCCAGAAGCGTCAAGCGGATAAAGGAAACCTCTTCTGAAAGTTTCTGGGCGTAGATTACGGCAGGTGAATTAATGGCGATCATGCCGTCCGGATAGGTTGGAATCGTATCCGGCAGCTGACTGACAAAGGTAGCCAAAAGCATGCGGGCATGCTCATTCTTTTGGGCGTACAAGTCATTGGCGGCGGTTTTAAATGCCAGCAGGCTGAACAGCAGCCAGGTCAACAGGAGCAGACAACTGAGAAAAGCAAGGATCGAAGCGGTGAGACTGAAGCGGAGTGTACGCATGGGCTATCCCCTGGTGAAGCCACCCAAGTTGAGATACCAGTGAATGAGTTGTCGCCCGTAAAAGATGTACAGTACGGCACCAAAGGCCAGATAGGGTCCAAACGGAATAGCCAGCTTGGAATCCTTTTTCTGGACCAGCATCATGGTTACTCCTACCACAGACCCGATCAGCGAGCTGGCAAAGACAATGAAGAGCACCGACTTCCATCCCAGGAAGGCACCCATCATGGCAAGCAGCTTGATATCGCCTCCACCCATTCCTTCCTTGCCGGTCAGCCATTGATAACCATAAGCGACCAGCAGCAGGCTGCCGCCTCCCAGCAGAATCCCCAGCAATGAATTGATCCAGGTCTGCCAGGGAAGAAAAAATGAGCACACAAAACCGATAACTATGCCGGGCAGTGATATTTCATCCGGAATGATCTGATGTTCCAGATCGATGAACGTGATGACCACCAGGGCCGAGCAGAACAGAAACAGTGTCAGAAAGGAGAGTGTTGGACCGAACTTGATAAACAGGGCCAGAGCCAGCAGTCCATTGAGCAGTTCGACCAGGGGGTACTGCAGCGAGATGTGTGTACCGCAGCCGCGGCATTTACCACGTAACAGGAGATAACTAAACAGGGGAATATTATCGTACCAACGGATGCGGTAATCGCAGTTCGGACAATGGGAAGGAGGTGATACAACCGACTCATCCCTGGGCATGCGGTAGATGCATACGTTAAGGAACGAACCGACAACTGCGCCGAAGACGAAAGAAACTACGTAGAAATATAGCTGAAGCGTCATGTTTTTCCTGTTAGTCGAAACTCTCTGCAAAATGACTGGTGATCTCGCTTTTGAGATATACCTCGACCTCGGCGGCAGTGGCATATGTCAAACAGGCCTTGGCAATAACAGAAGCCTGCTGACAGGTACAACGTCGCAGAATCTGTTTGACACGCGGGATGGAAGCTGCCGACATGGAAAGTTCATCAAATCCAAAACCGAGCAGAATCGGCAGATAAAGCGGATCACCGGCCATCTCGCCACAGATACAGGCTTCAATGCCGGCCGCGTGAGCCACCTCAACAACCCGGTATAACGCACGGAGTACAGCCGGGTGAAGGGCCTGGTAAAATTCTGACAATTGCTCATTGGAACGGTCAATAGCCAGCGTGTACTGAATAAGATCGTTGGTTCCGATACTGAAAAAGTCCACTTCAGGTGCAAGCAGGTCAGCCATGGCAACAGCAGATGGAATCTCAATCATGATTCCAACCTTGATGCCCTTGTCAAAAGGAATACCGGTCTGAGTCAATTCAGACATGCATTCTCCCAGCAGGGATTTGGCCCGACGCAGTTCGTCAAGTCCGGAGATCATCGGAAACATGATGCGCACCTTGCCCAAGGCACTGATCCGCAGGACAGCGCGCAGCTGTTTTTTGAACTCATCCGGCATATTCAGAGAAAGCCTGATGGCCCGCATGCCCAGAGCCGGATTCTGTTCGGTCACACGCGGGATGCCGTCCAGTAACTTGTCACCACCTGCATCCAGGGTTCGGATAGTGAGAGGATGGGGAGCAACCGCCTGCTGCATGGCAGCATACTCGCGGAACTGCTCTTCCTCGTCCGGCATCTGCTGACGATTCATGAAAAGCATCTCAGTCCGATACAGACCGATACCGACCCCGCCATGATTAAGTACAGATGTGCCCTCTTCAGGAAGCTCTACATTTCCGACCAGCGACAACAGGCATCCATCCAAGGTCTGTGCCGGCAGATCCCTGAGTTTGTGCAATTCGAGCTCGCTGTACTCGTATCTGCGTTTTCGCTGAAGAAGATCAAGAAAGGTTTCGCGGTCCGGGTTGATTATCACGCGCCCGTTTAGACCGTCTACGATCACCGCCACGCCATCCAGCACCGGATCGGCAATCCCATCCACACCGGTTACGGACGGCAATTCAAACGCGCGGGCCAATATGGATGCGTGTGTTGTCCTGCCACCAACCTCCGTTACCATGCCAACAATATGCTTGCGATCCATCTGGAGCACATCGGCCGGGGTAATTTCGTGTGCAGCGATGATTGTCAGGCCTTCATTGGGGGATATTACGGCTTGAGTCTCGCCGGTCAAGGTGCGCAGGATTTTTTCGATGACCGTCTCAACATCGCTGATACGTTCACGAAGATAGGCATCTTCAATGGCTTCAAACGTAGTCCGGTATTTTTGGAGCGTCCTGCGCAAGGCCCCTTCAGCATTGATCAAACCGGTTTCAATGATGGCGGCCGTCTCGACGAGCAGACGCTCGTCAGCCAGAATCAGCAGGTGGGTATCGATAAAAAAGAGGTGTTCATCAGCGGTCGTTTCTTCAAGATCAACCTTGAGGATTTCGAGCTCGGCACGTGTCGCTGAAATGGCCTTTTTGAGACGAATGATCTCAACGCCAACATGTTCTGCAGCCACGGAATGTTCTTGAACCACTAAGCGCTGACGATCAATAACCTTGAGCTTGCCCACGACAATCCCGGGCGACGCCGCGATTCCCGTGAAGATACGCATATCATTCCTCACCGAACCCATTGGCAATCAAATCACCAATAGTCAGCAGCGCTTCATCTTCATCAGTACCATCAGCCGAAAGAGTCACGGTCGTCCCTTTTGAAGCAGCCAGCATCATAATGCCCATGATACTCTTGCCATTCACCTCGACCCCTTCTTTGGCCAGCTTCACTTCTGAAGAAAAACGACTGGCCGTTTTCACAAACAGTGCTGAAGCCCGGGCATGCAGCCCCAATTTATTGATAATAAGAAATTCTTTACTGAGCATGTGCCGAGTGTACCTCTCGCATTCGAATGAATCCTTCAGAAAAAACAGGACAATTTATTTCAGAAATTCTCCTGCTACGATAATCCCTTCCCTGCCGCAACGCTGGAGTTCTATAGCCAATTCAGCCAACGGCAATCGTTCACGTTTTGAACAGAATTCAATAACCATAGGCAGATTAACGCCGGTAAGCACCTCAACACTGCCTTCTTTAAGAAAAGACATAGCCATATTTGATGGCGTCCCGCCGAAGAGATCAGTCATGATGACAGCGCCATCCGCACTAACTTCTTTTACTGCGGCAACAACCCGAGACATTATGTCGTCGGCCCGTTCATCCGGTGCCACTTCCACCGATGAGCATGCAGCGAGAGAGCCGACAATCATCTCGGCCGAAGCACGTAGCGCACCAGCCAAGCCAGCATGTGTCACAAGAACCAATCCTATCATTTATTTTCCTTTTCAATATCCCTGTGTGTTATTCGAACTGTCGGCCACATCGTTTGCAGGTGCATTCCCGTAGCCTCGGCAATTGCCACTGAACGGTGCCTCCCTCCGGTGCAGCCGATTGAAATGGTCAGGTATACCTTTCCCTCACTGCAATGAGCCGGAACAAGCATATCGAGCAATGGGAAGAAGTAGTCCAGAAAAGCCGCCGTCCGGGTATTGTCCAAAACATAGTCACGAACAGCTTCATCAAGACCAGAGGCAGCCTTGAGCTCCGGTACAAAAAACGGATTGGGAAGAAATCGTACGTCCATAACCATACTTGATTCAAGTGGGATTCCGTAGCGAAATCCGAACGACTGCACCTCAATGACAAATGGGTTAACCTGCTCTTCGCCACGGACAATCCGCAGGATAAAATCCTTGAGTTGATGAACGTTGAACTCGGACGTGTCAATACATCTGGTAGCCATCTGACGCAAAACAGAAAGGCGCTCACGCTCAATACGGATTCCTTCGATAACGGAACTGGATTCTTCAACGGGGTGTCGGCGGCGTGTTTCCGAAAATCTGCGGACCAGGATTTCATCAAGCGCGTCAAAGAACAGTATCTCAACGCTGTGGCCGGCAGTCAGAATTTTCTTGAAGGCAATTTCATAGCCCTTGAAAAATTCACGTCCACGAATATCGGCCACAAGAACAACGCCTTTGAAATCTTCACCCGATTTATCGATCAGATCGATAAATCGCTTGAACAGTCTCACGGGAAGGTTATCAATGCAGTAAAAGCCTTCATCCTCAAGGGCCCTGACTGCCGTTGATTTTCCTGATCCGGACATGCCGGTAATCACGATGATACGCACGATTTATTCTACCTCGTCGCCCAGCGGACGAACTTCCATTCGTGCCAGCAGGCGTTCCTGAAAATCGCGTGCTGAATGATAGCCCATCCCCTTGAGCAAAAAGTTGCGTGCCGCAACCTCGATAATTGATCCCAGGTTGCGGCCAGGCCGCACGGGAATACTGATGTGAGGAATATCTACACCCAGTATGGTTACACGGCGGTCATCAATTCCCAGACGATCATATTCATGCTCCGGATCCCACTCCACCAGTTCAAGCTGCATATCAATGATTTTTTTCTCCCGGATCGAAGAAACACCGTACAGATCCTTGATGTTAATGATACCCAGTCCACGAATCTCCATCAGATGCTGAATCGCTTCTTCGGATTGACCAACCAGGGCAGCCGGCATCTTCTTCTTGATGAAAACCATGTCATCAGCCACCAGTCGATGACCGCGGATAACCAGATCCAATGCGCACTCGCTTTTGCCGATTCCGCTTTTACCGGTCAACAGGATACCGACTCCGAGCACATCTACCAGCACCCCGTGCATCTGGGTCGTCGGTAGCAGTCGCTCCTCGAGAAACTTGGTAATCAGCGAGATAAACGTTGATGACTGGTGATGGGTACCCAGAACCGGAATACCGGACGCTTCAGACTGGTCAAGCAGGAACTGCGGAGGGATCAAACCCTTGGTAATAATGAAACATGAGATTGGAAATGAACAAAGATTGCGGATGCTGTCTGCTGCAACCCGGTCATCGATCTGTAGCAGATACGATATTTCTGTATTACCGAGCACCTGGATCCGGGTTGGATGCAGGTGCTCAGTGTATCCAGCCAGCGCTAGACCAGGTTTCTGAATGCGTGAACTCGACACGCGATGTGCCAGACCCCGCTCGCCAGCAAGCAGTACCAGACCGAGGCCATATTCCGAATCATTCAGTATTTCCTGCAGAGAAAGGCTGATTCCTTCCACGGGCGCCTCACGCATTCAGCATTTGATCAGCCGCGCTGCGGCTCAATCAGTCCGAAGTTTCCATCTTTGCGGCGATACATGACGCTGATATCGTTGTTAACGGCATCGGTAAACACAATAAAATCCTTGTGCAGCAGATCCATCTGCATAACAGCCTCTTCAACCGACATCGGTTTGGCTGTTTCAGTCTGGGTCCTGATAACCACCGGCTCGGCACTCGTCTCAATGCTTTCAGCTTCAAAGATTTTTTTGGAAAACTGTCGGCCCCGGTCATCGCCATTGGGTTTGTGGGCTTTGATCTTTTCCTTGTAGCGCTTGAGTTGGCGTTCGATTTTATCAATGACAGCATCAATGGCAGCGTACATGTCGTTAGTCGCTTCAGAAGCCTTGGTGCTGATGCCTTTGGCGGCAATTACGATCTCGACAATATGCCGGATCTTCTTTTCAACGGAAAAATAGACCTGAACACTGATCGGCTCGTCGATATATTTTGCCACTCGATCAAGTTTTTCCTCGGCATATGTCTTGAGGGCGTCGCTTTGCTCCATGTGCCTGAAAGTTGTTGTTACCTGCATAGATACCTCCTGTTAGTTACGTGCGAAATTCGCCTCTTGTGGAGCAAGTGGCGCTAAAAATGTCGTTTGCGCTCGGATGAAGAACCTAGTTTAAGAATTTCCCGGTATTTGGTGACCGTACGACGGGCAATGTTGACCGTCTGGCCTGACAGCATATCGGCAATCTTCTGATCAGAGAGCGGCTTTTTCGAATCTTCCTTTTCAATGATTTCCTTGATACGGTTTTTTACGCTCTCGGAGGCAACGAAATCCCCTTCACTGGTAGAAAGGCCACTATTGAAAAAATACTTGAGCTCGAACAATCCCTGAGGAGTCTGCATATATTTATTTGTCGTAACGCGGCTGATGGTTGATTCATGCATGCCGATATCATCGGCAACATCTCGCAACACCAATGGCCGCAGATATTCTATCCCCTGATCAAGAAATTCCCGCTGGAATCTGATGATACTTTTTGCCACCTTGTAGATGGTACGCTGACGCTGCTGGATGCTCTTGATCAACCAGAGAGCAGATCGAACCTTTTCGTTGATGTAATCGTCGGCCTTTGAATCGACCATGCCATTGGTTTTTGCTTCAGCATAATACGGACTTACCTTGAGATTTGGCAGACCTTCGTCGTTCAACATGACCAGGTACTCGTCACCGACCTTATAGACAAAGATGTCAGCCGAAATATACTGCACATCCTCCGGACTGTACATGCTCCCTGGTTTGGGGTCAAAACCGCCGATAATCTTTGCCGCCATCAGAATCTGATTGATATCGACACCCAGGTCCCGGGCAATCTGTTTATACTTTCTGGTTTCCAGATCCTTGAGATTATGCAGCAGGATCTTTTCGACTACGCTACCCTGCATCCCCAGAAAACGGGCCTGGATCAACAGGCATTCCTGAACGCTGCGGGCCGCAACACCACAGGGATCAAACTCCTGGATTCGAACCAGCACATCGGTAACACTGCTTTCATCTATCGAACAGGCCGTGGCGATCTCCTCCAAAGAGGCCCGCAGATAACCATCATCATCGATATTTCCGATGATCTCTTCGCCAATGCCAACCTCGTTATCGGAAAATGGTCCCATATGAAGCTGCCACAGTAAATGGTCAGTCAGGTTGCCACGCTTGGTCAGCAGATTTTCAAATGAAGGCCGATCCTCATCATCACGGTATTGCTCGCCCGAACTGTAGGTATAGCCATCCAGGTAGCTGTCCCAATCCCGGAGGGTATCGTCCCCGGCTTCGACCTCTTTGAATTCATCACTGACAACATCCGAGGTATCTTCACTCTCGGCCTGTTCGACCTGATCCGTTTCACGGATATCATCAGCTTCGAGTGTTTCCTCCAGGAGCGGGTTTTCCTCCAGTTCCTGGCGCACCACATCCTGAAGCTCCAGGCGTGTCAGCTGGAGGAGCTTGATAGCCTGCTGCAATTGGGGGGTCATAACCAGTTGCTGAGACATCTTCAGTTGTTGGCGCATCTCCATAGCCATGGAGCTTCCTACCTTTTACTAAGATTTGAACCAGATTTATTCTGGATGTACATCGCTCAACTTCTTAATTGTACAGGCTTGATGACTGCCGCTGTAAATTAAAGACGGAAATCATCACCAAGATATACCGCCCGGGCTTTGCTGCTGGAAGCTATCTCTTCAGGTGTTCCGTACTCCAGAACCTCACCATTACAGAGAATATAGGCGCGATCACAAACACCCAAGGTTTCACGTACATTATGGTCCGAAATGAGTACCCCGATGTTTCGTTCTTTGAGAGATACAATCAGGCTTTGAATATCTGCAACCGCGATTGGGTCAATCCCGGCAAAAGGTTCATCCAGAAGTATGAAAGCCGGTTTCGTTATCAGAGCCCTGGCAATCTCGACCCGCCGCCGCTCCCCACCGGAAAGCGAGTAGCCTTTGGCAGCGGCAATATGTGTGATGCCGAACTCTTCCAGCAATTGTTCCATTCGATGCCGACGCATTTCACGATCAGGTTCAATGGTTTCAAGAATCGCAAGCAGGTTGTCGGCCACGGTCAGCTTGCGGAAGACGGAAGCTTCCTGGGGCAGATAACTGATCCCCCTTCGCGCCCGCTGGTACATGGGCAGTCCGGTGATTTCATCCTCATTGATAAAAACCTGACCTCCATCGGGTTGAGCCAGGCCAACCACCATATAGAAAGTCGTAGTTTTCCCGGCTCCGTTTGGCCCCAGCAAGCCAATCACACTGCCGGCATCAATGGATAAGTCAACCCCTCTGACAACCTGTCGGTCACCAAAACTCTTTCTCAGATCCCTGGTCCTGAGGCATGGCCTCTCAGCGCTGTTCGGCATTGCCTTTTTTTGACCGGGTATCGTTTTTGGACTTAGGGTGGATGGTCGCTTCAACACGTCCACCCGTGACACTGCTGCGGTCATCATCCAGAAAATACGTGATTATCTCGCCGGAAACGGTATCCGTTCCCTGCATGACCTTTGGACCACCTCCCGTAAGAATAACTTTACCCGCTCTGCTGTCATAGAGTGCGTGAGCGGCAAGCCCGGTCCTGTTTTCCTGCACGATGCGGACATTGCCATCGGCCTCGATTTTATCGACATCACCCTGAACAGCACCATAGTACACGGTCATTTTATCGCAGAAGATAGTAACATCACCCTGTTTGGCAACGACCTTTCCGGTAAAGATTGCAGTTTTACCCTTATTGTCCGCTGACAGTTCATTCGACTTGATCGTAATAGGCAGATTCGAACCGGTTTTGCGCACAGCTGATGCTGCTATGGCAACTGATGCCAGAACCATTATCATGATAAACAATACGGAAATCGCCGATAACTTTTTCATAGCCAATTGATTTTCCATGGTTTTGATCGTAAATAACTACAGCCTGCCATCGAATACCGGCTGGTTCAGCGCAACGGCAAGCCTTCAACAACGGCATCGATAGATTTAAAAAAACGTGAAGATTCAGTCTTGACAAACAATTCCATTCCAACAGCAGTCAACAAAAGCCGCTCATGATGGAGCTGTACCCGCTCGGTGGTTCGGAACAGGGATTCACCGGCCAGATAGTCCAGTGATTCGGTATCAAAGATCATTCCCGACTCGGTCACCACGTGTACCTTGCCCCGCAAGCGAACATTTCTGCTGGCATTGGAATATTCACCCTTGGCCGAAGTAACCGTTATTGTACCGTTCGTACGTGTTTTTGAAAAGACCATATGTACATCGGATAGATACACGACCTCACCAGTTTTATCGTACTCAGCACGATCAGCAACCAGCTCCCAGACAGTAACGCCGTCACGCATCTCAAAGAAACGGGCGTTATGCAAGGCAACATCTATGTTCTGGGGAAGCTGTTTGGAAACCGGCTCCGGAAGGGCCGATCGAGAGCCTTTTAAGGAGATTGCGGCCACGATGCCAATAATTGCCGTCGTGACGAGCAGGGCCAGTACAAACCTGATGTTCCGAGGCGATGCCATATGGGGGCTACTATAGCATTGAGGGGCATGTGTGTCCAGCGAAACGTGATTGCTTTCGCCTCGTTGGCATAGAGATTGAATAACCTCTAACCCTGTCAAACAGGATACGTGCGTTAACTAAAATATTTCCTGCAAGAAACCGCAGAAAATATTTTCTAACTTACTAAAGTTCATAGCGTACAGCGATCTCATCCCAGACACCACGGGCCTTGAGGATATGATCACAGACTTCGCGCACGGCACCGCAACCACCTGCACAGGTGGCGACATAATCAACTATGGCCCGCACTTCTGGAAGGCCATCCAGCGGTGCCGCAGAAAAACCGACCCTCCGTAACACCGGCACGTCGATGACGTCGTCCCCCATGTACGCAATCTGGTCATCAGTGCAACCGGTTTTCCGCTTGATATCCTCGTAGCTGTCAATTTTTTTGAGTGATCCCTGATACACCAGACTGATGCCGAGTTCCCTGGCACGATTATCCACCACAATCGAGGTGCGACCGGTAATGATGCCGACTTCGACACCATAGCGCTGAAGCATCTTGATGCCGTGACCGTCCTTGACATTAAAACGCTTGGTTTCGAGACCGCTGGCATCGTAAATAATGCCGCCATCGGTCATGACACCGTCAACATCGAGAAGCAGCATGCGAATATTTTTAAGTTTATCGTGCATCAGGCGATTCCGGCCCGGAGGATATCATGCAGGTGGACAATGCCGCAGGGTTCAGGACAGCTGTCGTCTTCAAAGACAAACAGGGAGGTGATGGAATAATGTTCCATGATCTGTAAGGCCGCAGCCGCCAACTCATGGCGCTTGATCCTGCGCGGATTGAGCTTCATCAGCTCGGCAGCCCGCTGTCCGAGAATATCATAGCCCTTCTCCAGGGCCCGGCGCAGGTCACCATCGGTGATTACCCCGCGCAGAGCGCCATCATCGGCAATAACACCGGTCACCCCCAGCCCCTTGGCGGTGATAACGAACAGGGCTTCCTTCATCAGTGTGTTTTCAGATACCAGCGGAATCTCTTCGCCTGCATGCATCAGGTCTTCCACCCGTAACAGGAGTTTTTTCCCCAGCGATCCTCCGGGATGAAAGATGGCAAAGTCCTCGGCCCGGAAACCGCGTTGAACCAGCAGGGCAACGGCCAGGGCATCTCCCATGGCCAGAGCTGCGGTTGTGGAGGCGGTGGGCGCCAAACCCAGCGGACAGGCCTCTTCCTTGACGGAAACATCCAGATGTACGTCACTGCTGCAGGCCAGCGTTGAAGTCGAACTGCCGGTCATGGCAATGACATGGGCACCAATGCGCTTGATGGCCGGCAGAATGCGCAGCATCTCTTCGGTTTCCCCGCTGTTGGAAATGGCGATAACCACGTCACCGGTCATGATCATCCCCAGATCACCATGAATGCCCTCGGCGGGATGCAGGAACAGGGCCGGTGTACCGGTGGAGGCCATGGTAGAGGCGATCTTTTGGCCGACCAGACCGGATTTGCCCATACCGCTGACGACCACCCTGCCCTTGCTGGCCAGAATCAGTTCAACGGCACGCTCAAAGGAGGCATCGATCCGCCCGGCCATGGCCTGAAGTGCATCGGCCTCGACCTGAATCACCCTGCGCGCTTCTGCAATGGCACTCATTGGATTTCCTGCTTCACAACCGCATCAATCGCCCGAAGCCTTTTGAGCAGCACTGCCAATTCGCTCAGCGGAATAGAGTTGGGTCCGTCACACAGCGCCTTGTCCGGGTCTTCATGCACCTCCATGAAGATGCCGTCGATACCGGTGGCAACAGCCGCCCGGGAAAGATATTCTACAAACTCGCGCTGCCCGCCGGAACTGTCGCCCTGCCCGCCGGGAAGCTGCACACTGTGGGTAGCATCGAATACGACCGGATAACCGGTCGACCGCATGACCGGAAAGCTGCGCATATCCACCACCAGATTGTTGTAGCCAAAGGAGGCGCCCCGCTCAGTCAGGATGATATTCTCGTTGCCCGCGGCAGCCAGCTTGCCGGCCACGTTTTTCATGTCCCAGGGCGCCAAAAACTGCCCTTTTTTTACGTTGATCACCCGTCCGCTCCGGGCCGCGGCAACAAGGAGATCGGTCTGACGGCACAGAAAGGCCGGAATCTGCAGTACGTCCAGCACCTCGGCAGCAGGTGCGATCTGTTCGATAGAGTGAATATCAGACAGGATCGGCAAGCCCAGTGATTCCTTGACCTTTGCCAGAATCTTCAACCCGTCTTTCATGCCCGGCCCGCGAAAGGCGCCGATTGAGGTGCGATTTGCCTTGTCATAGGAGGCTTTGAAGATCAGCGGCATGGACAGGCCGTTACAGATTGTCATCAAGCGCTCGGCATGACGCAGTGTAGCGCTCTCCGATTCAATGACGCAGGGACCTGCAATCAATATCAAGGGCCTGTTTGCTCCGATTTTGATGCTGCCGATAGAGATTTCTTTTGTCATATATTACCTCGTGTTGCGGTGAACCAGGGCAGCGCCGATGAAGGCGCGAAAAAGCGGGTGCGGAACCAGCGGTTTCGATTTGAACTCGGGATGGAACTGACACCCAAGGAACCAGGGATGATCAGGGATTTCCACGACCTCTACCAGATCCTTATCCCGATACACGCCCGAAAGCACCATACCCTTTTGGGTAAGGGCATCGCGGTAGCTGTTATTAAACTCGAAACGGTGACGATGACGTTCTGAAATATCGGTCTGGTTGTAAGCTATATGAGCCAGGGTGCCCTTGGTAAGTGTGCAGGGATAGGCTCCCAGACGCATGGTGCCACCCTTCTTGCTGACGGTCTTCTGTTCCTCCATCAGGTGAATGACCGGTTCGCCGCCATCCTTGCGGAATTCGCTGGAACAGGCCTCCTTGATGCCGCAGACATTGCGGGCAAACTCGATGGCAGCCATCTGCATCCCCAGGCAGATCCCGAAGAAGGGAATCTTGCGGGTACGGGCAAACTCGATCGCCTGGACCTTGCCTTCGGTTCCGCGCTCTCCGAATCCCCCCGGTACCAGGATGCCATCCACATCATCCAGATGACCGTCGATGCCGTCCTGCTCAATCTTCTCGGAATCGATGTATTTGAGGTACACCCGGCAGTCGTTCGATATGCCGCCGTGGGTCAAGGCTTCGGCCAGCGATTTATAGGACTCGGTCAGGTTGACGTACTTGCCGACCACGGCGATACGCACCTCGCCATGGCTTGGATGCCGCAGCGTTTCCACGACGTTGTGCCAGGGGGTCAGATCAGGGGCCTTGGTCCAGATGTTGAGTTTCTCAACAACCTGATCGTCCAGCTTCTCTTTGTTGAGTGCCTGCGGCACGGCATAGATATGTTCGGAATCGACGACCTGAATGACATCTTTCTCCTCGACGTTGCAGAACAGTCCGATCTTTTTCTTCATATCCTGAGGCAGTTCACGGTCGCAGCGACAGAGCAGGATGTCGGGCTGGATACCGATCTTACGCAGTTCCATGACCGAATGCTGGGTCGGTTTGGTCTTGAGTTCACCGGCGGTGCGGATATACGGCACAAGGGTGACATGGATATAGAGGGCATTGCCATGGCCGCGGTCAAAGCGGAACTGGCGGATGGCCTCAAGAAACGGCAGCGATTCGATATCGCCCACGGTTCCGCCGACTTCTACAATGGCAACATCTGCTCCCTTGGCGTTTTCGATGATCTTGGACTTGATCTCGTCGGTAATATGGGGAATAACCTGGACCGTCCCTCCCAGATAATCACCATGACGTTCCTTGTTGATGACGGAAAAATAGACCTGACCAGTGGTGAAGTTGCTTTTTTTGGAAAGCACCGCGCTGGTGTAGCGTTCATAATGCCCCAGGTCCAGATCGGTTTCAGCGCCGTCGTCGGTTACGAACACCTCGCCGTGCTGAAAGGGCGACATGGTACCGGGGTCAACATTGATATAGGGATCCAGCTTCTGTAGTGTAACACGCAGGCCGCGCGCTTCCAGCAATGCACCCAGCGATGCGGCCGCCAGTCCTTTGCCGATGGACGAGACAACCCCGCCGGTAATAAAAATAAACTTGGTTTTCATATCATCTGCTCCTATGGAAGAAAGGGTTGATTTCATTTCAAATGCTGCCGGTAACGTTCCTGGGCTTTGACCAGGTCATCCGGTGTGTCAACACCGATAGACGAGAATTCTGTCTCAACAACCCGAATCTGCACGCCGTTCTCAATAGCTCGCAACTGTTCGAGTTTCTCGGATAACTCCAGGAACGTCGGCGGCATGGCTGCAAACTTCAACAGAAAATCCCGGCGGTACACGTACAGTCCGACATGCTTGTAACAGAGCAGTTTGCCGCTGGCAAACGACTCATCCTTCAAGTCCTGCCATTTGTCGCGAAAGAAAGGCAGGGGCGAGCGCGAAAAATAGAGCGCATTGCCGCTGCTATCGGTAACAACCTTTACCACATTGGGTGAGAGAAAATCGTGGAGACAACACACGCGGGTTTTCAGGGTTCCCATCTGCAGATCCGGACTGGACATAAACGGTTCTATGGCCTGATCGATCATGGCGGGATCAATCAGCGGTTCATCACCCTGAACATTGACAACAAGATCAGCATCCAGTCCGCCTGCAACCTCCGCCAGACGGTCGGTGCCGGTTTCATGAGTTGCGGAGGTCATGACTGCTTCGCCGCCGATCCGGTTGACGACATCGGCGATGCGCTGGTCATCGGTTGCCACAATAACCCGTGATACCAAAGATGCCCTGCAGGTACGCTCGTAGACGTGCTGAATCATCGGCTTTCCGCCGATATCGGCCAAGGCCTTGCCCGGAAAACGCGTTGAGGCGTAACGGGCGGGAATAACTGCTGTGATCTTCATGTGGAGTGTGACCTTGAAAAAGAGGTGCCGTAGCATCTGCGCCGGGCTGTCCAATGGTAGGACGTGTCAAGCTACATCAAAAGCCATGGGGTGTCAAGAATGGAAAGGCTGGTGACCCTCTTACTGGGCTACGATACTGGCACGCCAGTTGAACGCCTCCAACTGGGCGGTCAGCAGTTGGTCGAGAGAGACACGACATTCGGCCAGAAGAGGCGTGACTGCGTCAAAATCGGTAATTTCAAGCTTTTCCGCCAGGGTCAACATGCT
The DNA here is from genome assembly GCF_056821595.1 of Geobacter psychrophilus. Classification (NCBI taxonomy): domain Bacteria; kingdom Pseudomonadati; phylum Thermodesulfobacteriota; class Desulfuromonadia; order Geobacterales; family Geobacteraceae; genus Geobacter; species Geobacter psychrophilus. The sequence goes on along the minus strand of NZ_JBXDTU010000004.1, from coordinate 4,112,570 downwards.
CCCCAGCTGACCGCTGCGGGATAGCAGGGCATTGGTTACATCATCGGTCAGATTGAGTTTGGCGATGATCTCGCTCATCGGGGTCTCAAACAGCACTTCCAGCAGAGAAAGGATGCCGGTCATAAAGGCGGCCTCACTCTGTTCATCATTTACCATAGAGCCATTACGCAGCTTGACCAGGGTCTCCATCAATCTGCCGCGAACGGCCGCCATCTCCAGCAGTGGATTGTTCAGTCCGCGGCTGTCGTTTCCTGCGAACAGGGACAACTGGGTCCAGCGTCGCAGGTGCTCGGTGCCCAGCATTAAAATGGCATGTCGCAGGGTTTTGATCTTTTCCCGCATCCCCATGGCAACCGAATTGACCAGTCGCAGCAGATTGTAGGAAAGGCTGGGATTTTCCTTGAAGGTCTGTTCAATCTCGTTAAGGGAGGCGTCCATGGTGAGCTGCTGCAGCAGCTTGAGCATGGCCATGCCGGACACGTCAATCCGCCGTTTGTTGAGAACAACCGGTCGCTCGAAAAAATATCCCTGAAAAAGGTCAAAGCCCATACGGAAGCAGATATCAAACTGTTCGAAGGTCTCAACCTTTTCTGCCAGAATTTTCACCGGCGTTCGACGCAATCCCTGAACGATAGCAGGCAGAGCCTCCATGCCGAACTGCAGTATGTCAATCTTGACAATATCGACAACGTCATAGATATCACGGTTTTTCTCGTCGTAGATATGATCATCAAGGGCCAGCTTGAATCCGAGCTCCTTGAGTTCACGACAGCGCTCAAGCACCTGATCGTCCAATTCGATAAACTCAAGCAATTCAAGGACTGTTTGCTGAACCGGCAACACTTCGAGCATTTCAGAGAGCAGCAGACTGAGATGAACATTAATGAAGCCGAATTTGCCGCCAAGCACCTCGTCAATACCGAAACTTGCCAATGCGCTGGTAATCACACTGGCGGCTGCCTGGGAATAGCTCTCGAATTCAGCCACATTTCGATCTGCAGCCCGAAAGAGCAGCTCGTATCCAATAATTTCCTGGTTCCGATCAAGAATCGGCTGGCGGCCCAGAAAGAATTTTTCGTGTGCAGTCCCCATGCAGGTACCCCTACCCCTGCTGCTTGACTGAATCCGGCAGCAGCACAGAACAGAGCGCGTATAAATCTTTGCTGGTCACCGGTTTTGAGAGGTACCCGTTCATACCGACACTTCTGCATTTATCATACACAGCATTCAGCGAATAGGCCGTGAGGGCAATAACGGGAACATGGTCACCAGATGCCCTTTCAAGCTCCCTGATATGCATGGCAACTTCAAAACCATCCATTTCAGGCATGAGTATATCCAGCAGCACCAGATCAAACATGCCACTCTCAAAAATCTCCACCGCCTGGCGGCCGTCTCCGGCCAGAACTACTTCCACACCCAGTTTTTCCAGAAGACGCCGTATGCTGATCTGGTCGATCGGATTGTCTTCGGACAGCAGCACTCGATGCGGCCTCACCGACCGTTCCGTTGCGCGGCGAAACCGCATGGAATCGGGCGAATTCCATAACATCGGAAATTCTTTTGATTCCGTATGCTCAGCCTGAGATTGACTGCTCATCTGTATTGCACTATCGTTTTCAGCCACCGCAGCTACCCCATACCGTCATCTAAATAATCAGGCATTAATATCAGATGTAGGCATATATCATATAAGAGCCTTAATTTAAAGCAACAAAAGGATAAACGCACCTGCGTATCAACTGAAGTCCCCTTTATATTTCTTGACTTCCATCATAGTTTACTACTCACAACATACGTTACTATCCAACAACACTATCTGCAGGAGGCGTAACATGCCATTATCAAAGAAAGCGGGTAATCCGGGTGCGGAACTTTCACAGAACCGGCTCTGTCAACATATCGTTACTGAATCCGGTGATGCCATCATGTTTTCCGACCGCCAGGGGATCATACGGCTTTGGAACCAAGGGGCTGAACGCATGTTCGGTTACACCGCACCTGAGGCTCTGGGGCAATCACTTGACCTGATCATCCCGGAAAACCTTCGGGGACGGCACTGGGATGGTTATTTCCGGGTGATGGAGGAAGGTACAAGCCGTTACAGCACCGAGCTGCTTTCGGCACCGGCCCTGCGCAAGGATGGTACGCGTCTCTCCACTGAATTTTCCATGGTAATTGTCAAGAATGATTCCGGACAGATACTGGGGGTCGCAGCCGTTATTCGTGATGTATCCGCCCGCTGGCAAAGGGAAAAAGAACTTAAGGAGCGCATCAGGGTACTGGAGGGGCAACAGGCCGGTTCAACCGTACCCGCTGCTTTACTTTAACGTTCCCCCTGTGCTAGCCTGTAAAAAAAATCGGTCCTGTGACACAGCGCCTACCCCACAAGATCGGCTGTGCCATGGAGCCCCAGGAGCTCTTTGATGAAAAAACGTAAAGCCCTCGCCCTCCTCTCGGGGGGGCTCGACTCCACCCTGGCCGTGAAAATGATGCTCGATATGGGCCTTGATGTTGAAGCACTCAACTTCACCTCCCCCTTCTGCACCTGCACCGGCAAAAATTCCGGCTGTAAATCCGAAGCGGTGCGCGTTGCCCAGGAATTCAACATCCCCATCAAGGTTATCCATAAAGGACTCGACTATCTGGAGATCGTCCGCAACCCTGAACATGGCTACGGCAAGGGGGTCAATCCCTGCGTGGACTGCCGCATTTACCTGCTGCGCAAGGCCAAGGAGTATATGGCTGAATGCGGGGCCGATTTTGTCATCACCGGTGAAGTGCTTGGCCAGCGTCCGATGAGCCAGCGCCGGGATTCTCTGCGGGTGATTGAGCGGGAAAGCGGGCTGGAGGGGTTATTGCTGCGCCCGCTCTCGGCACAGCATTTCGAGCCGACCATCCCGGAAAAAGAGGGCTGGGTCGATCGGGACAAGCTGCTGGCCATCAAGGGACGCAGTCGCAAAGAGCTGTTTGAACTGGCTGATGAGCTGGATGTCACAAACTACCCCTGTCCGGCCGGCGGCTGCCTGCTGACCGAGCTTTCGTTTGTTCCCAAAATGCGCGATGTATTTGACCACAGCGATGATCTGAATTTGCGCGATTTCCGTCTGCTCAAGATCGGACGGCATATGCGCATCGGAGAACGTACCAAGGTCATCATCGGTCGCGACGAATCGGACAACAACCTGATGGAATCCGCCCGTCAGACAGACGAAGCGGCCCTCACCTGGATGGACGGCAACACACCGGTGGGTGTTATTTGCGGCAGGCAGTCCTCTGAACATCTTGAATTGGCAGCTCAGCTCCTGTTGCGCTATACCAAGGCGGAAGCCGGAGCAGACTGCAGGATCAACGTTCGGCAAAACGATACCGAACAAACCATAATTGTTGCGAACACCATGAAACCTGCTGATGTGGAACGGTATATTGTGGCATGAACATAGTGACAAAAATCATCCTGGCAGCCGTCGTAAGCGGCATCTTCATCCAGTTGATTCCCTACGGAAAAGACCATACCAATCCCCCTGTTGTTCATGAGCCCGTCTGGAACAGTCCGGAGACCCGGGAGCTGGCAAAAAAGGCCTGCTTCGACTGCCACAGCAATGAAACCACCTGGCCATGGTATTCAAAGATAGCACCGGTGTCCTGGCTGGTATATTGGGATGTGGTTGAAGGGCGGGAGCACTTGAATTTTTCCGACTGGAGGGGCGGCTCACGCAAAAGCGAAAAACCGCAGAAGTTAACAAAGGAGCTTATAGAAGGGGAGATGCCTCCACTGCAGTACTACATCGCACATCCGGAAGTCAAGCTTGATGGGCAAACAAAAAAGCTGCTGATCGATGGCCTGGCCGCAACAGCCGCCGGTTCAGCTCGACCGTAACAGCCCCAGACGCCACCTACCCCAGCTTTAATTCATCCAGCGACAAACGATACCCCGGCAGAAACTTTTTCATAAAATATTGCACCTCGGGCAGAGTGCTGGCATTGAGGTTTTCCTCATGCTCCGCCCGCGCCCGGCGGAATTCCAGGTTGCCGGACTTTTCCTCTTCGATGCATTTGGCCAGCGCCGCAATCTTGTCGGCTGCCTTGACCAGCGTCACATACTCCTGCTGATCATCGAAGAAAAACAGCGGTTCATACTCACGTGCCATTTCGGGCGGCAGCATGTCCAGCAGCTTGCGGCGGGCCCGGTCCTCAAGCTGATGAAAAGAGCGCTTGAAATTGGGATTGAAATGTTTGACCGGCGTCGGCATATCGCCGGTGAAGATCTCGCTGGCGTCGTGGAAGATACCGAACAGCGAGGCCCTGCCGGCATCCAGGCGGCCATCAAAATACGTGTTGCGGATAGTGGCCAGGGCATGGGCGATGACGGCCACATCCAGACTATGCTCCTGAATGTTCTCCGGCACGGTATTGCGCATCAGTCCCCAGCGGCTGATGTAGCGCATTCTCGAAAGGAAAGCGAAGAAATCGTATTGTTCGGGCTGGGTTGTTTTTTCTTTCATGGGCTCGTCAGCTTTCGTCATCCGGTCAGTTTCCAACTATTGTCCAATCAAACTACTATTCGCAGGTATGCTATGCCAGGGTACCGTGAGCGGCATATACCAGCCTGGCACGGACATCTTTTCCTTCAACCAGTCCCTCGAAACGCAGTTCCACAACTTCACCTTCTCCCGGAATCTTGAGCGCCACATCGAGCGGGATTGCCAGAAGTTCCAGCAACGGCAGACGGTCATTGGTAACCGCAAGGAGGGTGAAGGCATTGCTCGGTTTCTTTGACAGCTCCGCGAAGGTTTTAATAATGCTGGCCTTTGCCTTTTCGACAGCCATGTCGACATAACTTCCGGCTACGTCGTTCCAGACATCAACATCAATCGGCGTCTCTTTTACAAAGTCGGCCACACGCTGCTGCATCTGCGCCATTTCTGTTGGTGATATCAAGCCGATGCTGCTGAAACGACTGGTGGCAATAATATTCTGGTCGTCTTCAATCTCCAGTGTCGAAAAAATCTCTGAAACCGTATTCAAACACATGGCATACGGCAATGTGTATATGAGATCGAAATGCAGCCCGATCAGCTTTTTCATACAGCATTTCTGGATCACATCCAGCTCGGCAGCCTTGACCAGCCAGATAATCACGTTGATTTTTTTAACCGGCATTGTGTGCCTCCGCAACAACAATATTCAGACAGATTCCCGAAATTCAAACTGTTATCATAAAATACTTTTAACGGAAATTCAATCAATCAATATTGAACACAGGTTCTTCACAAAATGTTCACTGACATTCCTGTTACACCCGCTCATAAGGCTCAAACAAACGCTTATACTCATCCAGTGCAAACCTGTCCGTCATCCCGGCAATATAGTCACACACCGTCCGTTCCAGGCCGAAGCGCTCAACACGCCCACGATATTTCGGCGGCAACAGGTTGGGATAATGCAGGTAGGTTTCGAATAGACGCGTGATGAATATCTCGGCCTTGACCCGCATCTTGTCCACTTTGTAATGGCGGTAGAGATTATCGAACAGAAACCGTTTCAGCTCCATATTGAGAGCGGTTATCTCATCGCTGAAGTGTGCAACGGGCCTGTTGACCCGGCGCAGGTCATCCAGGGTCGCGATTGAGAAGCGATCAAGGTTGGCTGTGATGGTGCTGCAGATATCACCGATCAGAAGCCCGATCAGGGCGCTGATGGTCTGATACACCAGTCGCTTCTCGTCAATGGCGGGATATTTTCCGCGCACAGCGGCGCTGACCCGCTGCCAGAGCGTGATGCTCTCCAGCATGGCGAGTGTGATATACCCTGATTTCAGACCATCATCGATGTCGTGGTTATTGTAGGCAATTTCGTCGGCATAATTGATAATCTGCCCCTCGATGGAAGGAACCACGCCCGGCAGAAAACCGCTCATGGCCTCGGTGGGGGCATCGTAAGGACTGGAGTGCTTGATGATCCCTTCCCGCAGTTCCCAGGTCAGGTTGAGTCCGTTAAACCCCGGATAGCGTTCTTCAAGCTCATCCACAACACGGTAGGACTGCAGATTGTGTTCAAAACCGCCCTTCCCTTTCATCAGCCGGTTCAGAACCTCCTCGCCCGTATGACCGAAAGGCGTATGCCCCAGGTCGTGGGCCAGGGCCAGGGCCTCGGTCAACTCCTCATTGAGGTGCAGTTTGCGGGCGATGGCACGGCCTATCTGGGCCACCTCCAGGGAATGGGTCAAACGGGTGCGGTAATAATCACCTTCATGATTGACAAAGACCTGGGTCTTGTATTCCAGACGCCGGAATGCAGCACAATGGATAATCCGGTCCCGGTCGCGTTCAAAGGCGGGACGCTGATCACGGAACTCCTCCCGGTGCTTTCGCCCGCGAGAGAGTGAACTGATACAGGCATATCCGGCCAGGTCTGTGCGTTCAGTGGATTCGGTCATAGTCGTGATCCTCGAAACTCTTCAGCAGGTCACATACAACGAAAAGGCGCCTCACCGAAACCTTGACAGCATCAATGAGGCGCAACAGAAACAATATAACTTTAAAGGTTATGTGTCAAACCAGACAGCAGACATTCTGCTCCCGGGCAGCCTTGGTTTCGTCCAGGCGTGAGATCGGCATGGTCAGGGGTGCATCAAGCAGCGCCTGGGGGTTGGTCTCGGCGGTTTGCGCCGCCTCGATCATGACCTGTATAAAGGCATCCATGACCGCTTTGCTCTCGGTCTCGGTCGGCTCGATCATGATGGCTTCCTTGACGATCATCGGGAAGTAGACCGTGGGTGGATGGTAGCCGCGATCAATGAGGAATTTGGCAATGTCGATGGCATGCACACCGTGGGCCAGCTGCTTTGAGGCCGAGAAGACACATTCGTGCATGCAGGTCATATCGTAAGGCAGTTCATAGTAGGGTTTCAGCCGTTCCTTGATGTAGTTGGCATTCAGCACCGCCTGTTCTGAAACCCGGATCAACCCCTCGCGACCCAGCATGATGATGTAGGCGTAGGCCTTGACCATCACTCCGAAGTTCCCGAAGAAATTGGCCGTGCGGCCGATAGAGGTCGGGGTATCGGTAGCAAGCAGAAACTGCCCATCGTCATCCATGACGATACGCGGCTGCGGCAGGAACGGGATCAGGGCCTTCTTGACACCCACCGGACCGGAACCGGGTCCGCCGCCGCCATGGGGCGTGCCGAAGGTCTTGTGCAGATTGACGTGAATGACGTCAAAGCCCACATCACCCGGCTTGACCTTGCCCATGATGGCATTCAGGTTGGCGCCGTCGTAGTACATCAGGGCATCGTGGGAATGGGCGATGTCGCTGATCTCCTTGATGTGGGGATTGAACAGACCCAGTGTATTGGGACAGGTCATCATGACCGCAGCAACCTCATCGGTCATGGCCTTTTTGAAAAGCTCCAGGTCCATGTCGCCGTAGGGAGCGGTCGGTACGGTGATGATCTCGTACCCGGCAATGGCAGCCGAGGCGGGATTGGTGCCGTGGGATGAGTCCGGCACAACCACATACTTCTTCTTGGCCTTGTTGCCCCTGGCCGCATGGTAGGCGGAGATCAGCAGGATGCCTGTCATCTCGCCATGGGCGCCGGCCAGCGGCTGGGTGGTGACCTCGTCCATGCCGGTAATGTCGGCCAGCATCTGCCCCAGGTCGTACAACATGCCCAGGGTGCCCTGGCAGGCGTCCACACCGCCCGGCAGCAGGGCGGTCATGGGGTGGAACGGGGCAAACAGGACAGCAGCATTCTCCAGAACCTTGGCATTGTACTTCATGGTACAGGAGCCGAGCGGGTAGAAATTGGTATCGACCGAAAAGTTACGGCGCGACAGGTTGGTAAAGTGGCGTACCAGGTCCAGTTCGGACACCTCGGCCAGGCCGGCCGGCTCACTGCGCAGCAGGGCTGCAGGGAGCGCCGGGGCAACGGGCACATCGGAAGCGGACAGCCTGACACCGCGACGACCGGGGACGGATTTTTCATAGATCAGTTGCATAGGGCCGCCTCCAGCAATTTGGCAAAGTGGTCGATTTCCTTCTTGGTACGCTTTTCCGTAACCGTTACAACCAAAGCATGCTCCGAACCTTCATAGTAGCTCCCCAGCGGGACACCGGCCGCAATGCCTTCCTTGAGCATGCCTGCAACCACTGCTTCCGCTGGTTTTGACAGGGAGACCGTAAATTCATTAAAGGTCGGCGCCGTTTGCAGCACCGTCACTCCGGGTATCTCGGCAAGACGCGCCTTGGCATACTCGGCCTTGTCGCGGTTGAGGCGGGCCATATCAGCCAGGCCCTCTTTGCCGACTGATGACAGGAAGATCAAGCCGCGCAGGGCGCACAAACCCTGGTTACTGCAGATGTTGGAGGTGGCTTTGTGGCGCTTGATATGCTGCTCGCGAGCCTGCAGGGTCAGAACAAAACCGCGCTTGCCATTGCGGTCAACAGTCTCGCCGACGATCCGTCCCGGCATGTTGCGGATATAGGCCTTCCTGGCAGCGATAAATCCAAAGGATGGGCCGCCGAAGGAAAGCGGGTTTCCCAGGCTCTGACCGTCTCCCACGGCAATATCCACTCCCATCTCGCCCGGTGACTTGAGAATCCCCAGTGAGATCGGATAGACCGAGGCGATCAGCAGGGCACCGGCGGCATGGATCTGAGCGGCCAAGGCACTGAAATCATCCACACAACCGAAGAAGTTGGGATTCTGCACCAGTACGGCGGCTACGCTGTCGTCCAGCACGCGGGCCAGTTCGGCACGATTGAGCATGCCGTCCAGAGGCGCGATCTCGATGATCTCCACATCCAGATTGAAGAGGTAGGTCTTGAGCACCTGGCGCGAGAAGGGGTTGACGCAGCCATCAACGACGACCTTGTTGCGTCCGGTGACCCTCAAGGCCATCATGGCAGCCTCGGCGCAGGCCGTACCGCCGTCATACAGCGAGGCGTTGGATACATCCAGGCCGGTCAGACGACAGATGGCGGTCTGGTACTCGAACAGCGCCTGCAGGGTTCCCTGGGAGCACTCCGGCTGGTAGGGGGTGTAAGCGGTGTAGAATTCGGCGCGCCCGGAGAGGTGATCGATGACAGACGGGATCACGTGGTCGTAAAATCCGCCGCCGATGTAGTTGGTCAGGCCCTGGACATTATCGCCGGCAATGGCCTGCATACGGGCATAGGTTTCGAATTCGGACAGTCCGGGCGGCAGATTGAAGGTCTTGGCTCGCAACTCGGCAGGGATCGGAGAGAACAGCTCTTCGACACTGGCGACGCCGATAACGGAGAGCATGTCGCTGATCTCATCCGGCGTATGGGGACAGTAATGACTATCGTTCATGATATGAATTCTCCAAGTTAAATGATCTCACAGAGCACACAGAGCTCACGGAGAAAACCAAGTTGCCCGCTTCTGCTTGAAGATGTTCTCTGTGCCTCTGTGAGCTCTAGCGAACGCAGTGAGCGAGTGAGATTAGAATTATAGAGTTTTCAAGTAGGCGTCGTACTGCTCTTTCGTCATCAGGTTTTTCAGTTCGGCGGCATCCGAAATCTCGATTTGCGCCATCCAGGCCCCTTCTTCAGCACTTTCGTTGACCAGTTCCGGGGTTGTATCCAGAGCGCTGTTGACGGCAAGCACGGTTCCGGAAACCGGAGCATAGATATCGCTGGCGGCCTTGACCGATTCGATGCTGCCGAGGATTTCAAACTGCTTGACCCGGGCACCGACCTTGGGAAGCTCGACAAAGGTAACATCACCCAGTTCATGGGCGGCGTGATCGCTGATACCGACCTTGCCCGTGCTGCCCTCTACCTTGATCCACTCGTGTTCCTTGCTGAAGAAATAATCTGCCATGTCCTATGCTCTCCTTTCCCCGCAGGGAGTTAATTGACGATAAAATATCCGCAGACTTTAAAATATTTGCCGTGCAAAGTAAACAGACAAGTCATCAAAAACGAAAAATACGAAAGCCCTCCTGTACCAGCGAGGGCTTTCCTGTTCATGGCAGTAAACAGTGCCTAAAGGCTATATGATTCCCGCATTTTGCAATCTGATGGCTGCGGAACGCCACCTGCACATCAGGACACCTTGACCTCGCGGGCCACACGAATCGTTTCCTGTTCAAGCCCTGCAAACACACGCAATCCCAGCTTGAACTCCGACCAGAATTCTTCCCACTGTGAAGGTGTCTTGTTTTCTTCAGTGACCGGCTTGAGTTCAGCCAGGAAGATGGTCATGGCTGCGCCGCCGACCAGCAGGATTCCAGACAGCATGAATGACTTGCCAAGGCCGCCCGGCTGGGCATTGATCATCTCGGATACCTTGCCCATCACAAACCCACCCACGCCCCAGGCGGTAAACAGGGCACCATAGTTCAGACCGTAATTCTTCGTACCCCAGTAATCCTTGGCAAAGGAGGGAAACAGGCACAGGTTGGATCCATAGTTAAAACCGATGAAGGTTGCCAGAATTACCAGCAGCACAGCACTTCCGGAATTCACGACCGCCATGGCAACAAACATCATCAGGGCCTGAAATGACAGCATGATGAACAGGGTGGCGCGACGACCGATCTTGTCAGAAAGCACCCCGGCTACCACACGGCCGCCGGCATTACCCAGTGCCATGATGGCGACCGCCACAAAGGCCATCGGCCCCATGCTCTTTTTGGCCAGACCGGCTACACTGCCGATAACCATCAGACCGGCGCCGGAGCCGATGAAAAAGGCGACCCACAGGACATAGAACTTGTAATTGCGCAGCATCTCGCTGACCGTGGCATTGACAACCGGCTTGGACGCATTGAGCTTGGCCAGCGGTCCGAGATCGGAGGGCTCGGTCGGCACAAAACCCTTGGGCGGATTGACCAGCAGAAACGAAAGACCGCAGACAACAATCGTAAACCCGATACCCAGAAACAGCATGGATTTAGGTATGCCGAACACACCGATCAGATAGGACGCCAACGGCGCGATATAAACCGGAGCAATCCCGAATCCGGCCACAACAATGCCGGCAATCAGACCGGTTTTGGAAGGAGAGAACCATTTCAAAGCCGGTGGTGTAGCTGCTGAATAGCCGAATCCAAAACCGGAACCGGCCAGGACGCCAAAGCCCATGACCCAGGCCATGTAACTGTTTGAAAAACCCATCAGCGTAAAGCCTGCGCCAACCAGCACGCCGCCGATCAGGGCCGTGCGGGCCGGGCCGATCTTGTCCTGGCATTTACCGGCCAGGATCATGGAAAAGGCAAAAGCCAGGCAGCAGACAGCATATGGGTCGTTGATAGAGGCGATATCCCATTGAAAGGCACCTTCGCCACCTTTTTCGATGGAGGCCTTGATGGCCCCCTTAAAGATACTCCAGGCATACAGCACGCCCAGGGCCAGATTGATGGCCAGACCCGCGCCTACGACACTCCACCCTTTATTTTTTATTGCATCAGTCATATCAGGTCTCCCTCGTGTGGTCAGTATTTCTGAACAACGGCCTTCTTGCTGGGGCCGTTCATACGAATTGCAGTGGCAAACTCCATCCAGAACACCAGATAAATCGACACCATCAGCGACAATCCGATATTCTGGTTTTCAGCACCCAGGGCCTTGGCCAGGATCGGCGAGGCAAAGCCGGCGCCCAGTGTACCGGTCACCCGCTCCAGCATGTAGAATACCGGCAGGGTCAGCAGCGTTCCGACAACCATGATGGCGATGCCGGTAGGACGCTTGATCCAGTATTTTGGGGAAAAACCATACATGCGCATGAAGATGACAACCCAGATAATCCAGACCGAGTAATCAACGGCCGCATCCGGCAGTGCCAGTTTATTCTGCACCAGCACCACTTCCAGAACAGTCACAATACCCAACAGCGTGAACATCCAGTTGAACTTCTCATTGGCCTGGGTCTGCCATTTACGGCTGTCGGGCGCCTGGACCTCACTGTAGGAGTGGTTGTGTGTCCCCAGAGCCGAGAACAGGATGGCAAACCAGATGCCGGCGTTATGGAACAGCAGAGAGGCATGATTACCGGCTAAATTGGCAATGCGGGACATCGGATCGCGGGCAAAGTCGCCGGCGATGCGCATCAGGAACAGATTAGCAACCACCGAGCAGCAGATGATAACCGCGATGGTGAAGATCTTGCGCGGCAGCAGATAGGGGTCAACCTTGTCGGGAAAACCGATAATAAAGGCGAACCAGATCAGATACATGATCAGGGGAATGCCGAAACAGATGCCATATACCGACTTTCCTGCAAAATCACCGCTCTGGGCGTAGATGATCTGATCGTTTTTCGGATCTGCGTCGGTGTTGATGGCCTTGACAACATCCTTGGGCATCTTCTTGACATGCGGCAGCAGTCCCATGGCATACCAGCCATGATCGCCTTGGGTCTGATCAACAACCCAGTACTGATCGCCCATCATTTCGTCCAGACCACAAAAAAGCTGCATGCTGAAAGCGGCACTGATTACACAGACAACCAGCAGCAGGATTGCGTTAGATATCTTCATCGGCATTGGATTATCCCCCTATTCTTTATGAGTGGTCCAGAACATGGACACAGCATTGGCAGCAAACAGACCATACAGCCACATGGTATTCCAGGCCGGACCAGACCAATGACTGCCGCGGCCGCCACCGACTACTCCTGAAGCAACGACAATTCCGATCAGTGCCGTGAAGGCAACCATGGCCACTGAACGGAGGATGGCACTGTTACGCCAGGTGTGACGCTCCAGATCCTCGATCCTCTGCATCAATTCAAGCTCTCTTTCGCTCATCTTTTCTCTCCTTTGTACATGTTATTATTATAAACAGCATGGTAACGGTCAGAGCCAGGCTTGCGTAAAAACCATTGAAGTTAACTGCCAGATTATAAAACATCGCTTCCTCCCTTCACTCGGATATTGTATATAGTTAGCACTTGACCAGATTGCTCAGTTCGCCGGGGAACCTGTCGGCCAACTCAAGATATTTGACACACTCGGCATGACGTCCACTGCAATAGCGAATAATCATATTCACGTCATGTGTAGAAATGTAGCCGCACCCCACGTCACAATAATCATCATTTTTGCCGTAAAACGGACAGATGTTTGAAGTTGCCATAGCATCCTCTCGTAACTCGATGAAACAGTAAATGCAACGAGCGGGCCAAGTCATAAAATATCTAAAAACAGCCTTAAATTAAGATAGTTGCGCAACCTACAACACGTTAACGTTAATTTACTGTTCTTGTTTTTTGCAATTATGCGAGAAGCATCCAACCGGAGCCAGATACCATCGCGAAGATCGTGTATACATAATTTCAGCTACGTTGTCGCACTTTACCGTTTAATACCGGTATGTTAGAAATGTATACAGAATCTGGAAACACATTTGCAAAAATGCGAACAGCTGTTCCGATGTGTTTTGCAATATTGCAAAAAAAAGGACGAACTATGGAGTCGGATAGAACCAAGTGGAATCAGCGATTTGAATCGGAAGAAACATTCCTGGGCGAGAAACCATCACCGTTTCTTACCCAAGAGATCGGAAGGATCCGCAGGCTAGCCCCCGGCAAACGGGCGTTGGATATCGCCTGCGGAGAAGGTCGCAACAGTATTTTTCTTGCGCACAACGGCTTTGCGGTAACAGGGTTGGATATTTCCGACGTGGGTCTTGGCAAAGCGGCACAGAGGGCTGAAAAAGAAGGGGTTAGCGTCGATTTCCGTCAGGTGGACCTGGACGAATACCGCTTGACTGAGCAGTTCGACCTGATCATCAACTTCAATTTCCTGCTGCGGGAACTGATACAGCAGGAGGTCCACTCACTGTCACCGGGCGGCTTGCTGATCATCGACACCATCATGGAGTCGCCCCAACTGCTGGCCACGCACAACCCGGCCTATTTTCTGCGACGAGGAGAACTGCAGCGTATCTGTGAGGGGTTTCCGGGAGAAATCCTGTACTACGAGGAGCTGCCGGAGGACGAGATGCCGACGGCGCGAGTGCTGTACAGGAAACTGGATCAATCGGAATCTACCCTGAATCCATCCCCGACAATCTGTTTCAGCTGACAATATTCCTCATCCGTCAGCCTTCTGTCACGATACACCGCCCCGGCGTATATATCTGCAAACTCCCGCACCCTGGCATTTCCCGTGAGTTCCGCCAGCTCGAACAGCCCCACCCTGCCCCGCTCCGGACGTACACCGCATTCCCGTTCGACGCGTCGGTAGAAGGCCCGCAACAGGCGCTCCTCCCGTGAGGGGAAGATCCGTTTTCGCTGCAACAGCATCACAATCAAACCCACCATCCCTGCCGCACTACCAAGATAGGGCAGTACAGCCTTCAGTGCCCTGCCCGCTTCGAATCCCTGCAGACGCGTACTGATCGTGCTGGCAACCTCGATCTGGCGCTCAAAATCATAGGAAATAACCGTCCGGTTCCAGGTGTGATCCAGCGAGTCCAGCGTCATCCTGATTTTAAGCAGCAGACTCTTGCGGGGTGTTGCCCAGACCGTAGCGGCATTCTGGGCAAAACGGCTCGGATCAACCCGCAACCAGCCCTGACCGGCGATATACACCTCAACCCAGACGTGGGCCATGTCTTCGCTGACCAGATAATATCCGCCCAGCTGGTTATACTCACCACCCAGATACCCACCCACCAGGCGGGCCGGTACACCGGCAGCCCTCAGGATCAGGGCAAATGAAGAGGCAAAAAATTCACAATGCCCCCGCTTGCTCTCAAACAGGAACTGTTCCAGGGCATGATCACCGGTCGGCAATCCGGTCTTGCTGTAACTGTAGGAACCATTGCGAAAATATTGCTCCAGTCGCTCAAGCCGTTCGGCGTCATCCCTGCCTTGACGTCGAATACTGTCCGCCAGCTGCCTGATTCGCTCCGACAAATCGTCGGGCACTGTCAGATAAAAGGCACGCTTGATGTCACCATTAGTTGCCAACAGACCCGCTGAAACCGATTCTGCGGAGTAGGTATACCTTCTTCTGGCGAATCCCTGGTATTCATAAACACCATCGGACAAGCGCCGTGAACGATGCAGGGTAAGCGAAGCCGGTGCGTCCAGTGCCAGAAGTGCCCGGGACGGTCCCGGCTCAGGATAGATTGTCTGGCTGATGCGCCGGCCTGAATAACGAATATTTTCGGAGGGGGGCACGACACGCACCCATTTGCGCCCGTCAATGCGGTTAAAGACAATGCCGCGCCAGTACAGCTGCTGCTGCGATTGCAGCGGCATTTCGGCACGGAAAGCCAGCACCCGGGCAGCGCCGATAGTGGCACTGTTCCCTGGATCAACCGTTTCACCGAGACCGGACGTGCGTGAAGCGGGTGCAGCCAGGAAGTTCCAGAGCGGCAGCTGGGTGCGCGGCAGCAGCGGAAAGAAGAATACCAGCAAGGGCAGCGTGGCCAACGGCATCAGCAAACCTGCTGCCAACACCTTGCGCAGGTCAGTGCTATACAGCTGCATGCGGGGATCCTGGCTGTAAAACGTCAGCAGCACCAGTGAGACAGCCACCAAAAACAACATCAGGGCCAGGTAGAGCAGAAACAGAGGGCTAAGGTCAAACAGGGAGGAAGATGCCAGACAAAACAGGGACAGGGCCGATATCTGCAGGTAATGACGGCCGGTCTTGGGGCCGGCCAGGCGCGCCGCCAGCATGATGGCCAACACACTGACAACCGGCTGGACCGGGTTTGCCCGGCTGAACTGAAGTGCGTAGTACAGAAATACCGGAACAATTGCTGCGTTGAACATCCAGTTTTTAAGCGGCCAGGCACCTCGGCGATCCTGCCAGATCCCGGCAACCATACCGACAGCAAACATCAGACGCGGCGCACCCGCCAGCCAGGGGAAAAGCGGCAGCATGCCGCACAGTGTGATCGCGTACGACAATAGTGCCGTAAGTACGTTAATCGAGATCATACAGTGCAAGATCCTTCAGCAACAGAGCGCCCTGAACCCTGCCGGTGGCGGGCGGGATCGTCCTGCCGCTGCGACACAGGCCGACCGGGCGCTGCTGCACCCAGCGCCGCACCAGCCAGGCCGCCCGCGAGATGCGTTCCTCCAGTGAGGCTCCCGGCAGCATATCCAGGTCAATCACAAGCGGCGGTGCAGCTTGACGGCCAAATTCCTTGACCAGCAGGTCATCGCCCCGCGCCGAGAGCTTCCAGTGTATGTTTCGCAGCGGCTCACGCCCCGAATAGCCGGCTATCCGCTCCAGCTCGCCATCCTGCCCGCGCTCCTGGCGGATGTTGCTGCCGGCCGGACGCTCCTCACGGCCGTTTTCGTTCAGAATGCCGGGGACCAGGCGGGGAAATACGACAAACGGGTCATTAATGCTGAATTTCCAGAACCTGGTGAAAAAATTGACCGGGAACGGGGAACTGATGCTGACCATGCCGATCCTGGCGTGACCTCTGCGGGGAAAGGTAAGCAGTACAACAGATTCAGTTGTGGAAGCATGCGGCACGACCGGCAGAGTGATACCCTGGCCGTTTTCACAGACGGCTCGGATCAGAAATGACGGCAGTCGTCGTTTATCATTATGGAGAAAGAGGCGGAACGGGGCGGGGCTACCGGCAAATATCTCGGCCGGAGGCAGCAGTTCGGGTGTGAGCCTTTTCAGATTAAGCATCCCGGCCAGACCGGTAACAGACATAAAGGCCAGCAATCCCGACACAATCAGGAACAGCAGGTTGTTGCCGGTATTGACGGCGGCGAAACCCAGCAGAAGCGTAATGACGATATACAGCGTCCCGGTTTTGTTGACCTTCAGACCAAAGGCAATGGTATGTCGCTGATGAGTGCGCGTAGCAAATCCCCCCTGTGGACCGACTCATGTTCGGGCCGCATGACCAGACGGTGGCCGCAGACAGCCTGGACAAGCCCTTTGACATCTTCCGGGGCAACAAAATCGCGCCCCTCAAGAAAGGCTGCTGCCCGGGCAGCCTGAGCCAGGTTGATGGCCGCCCGCGTGGATAGTCCGGTCTGGATCACGGAATGGGCGCGTGTCGCCGCCACGATGGCATAGATGTAGCCGACCAGCACCTCCGAGAGGTACACCTGCGACACCAGCCGCCGTGCCGCGCGGATATCCTCTGCCTCTGCAGTAGCACACATCTCGGCAATGCGCTCGCGAATACCGCCACCGGCGATGATACCCTTCTCCAGCTGTTCCGGCGGATAGCCGATGTCGGTGCAGATCAGAAACCGGTCGAGTTGGGATTCGGGCAGCAGGAAGGTGCCGCTCTGATCGGACGGGTTCTGGGTGGCAAACACCATGAACGGGTCCGGCAGGTGATGCGTCACCCCCTCAACCGTTACCCGCCGTTCCTCCATGGCTTCCAGCATGGCGCTCTGGGTCCGCGGCATGGCCCGGTTGATCTCGTCCAACAGGACTATATTATTGAAGATCGGCCCCGGGGTAAACGCAAAGCGGCCCTCCTCGCGGTTGAAGACCGATAGTCCGGTGATATCGGAAGGCAGCAGATCGCTGGTACACTGAACACGTCCAAAGGCGAGACCGGTACTGGCTGCCAACGCCAGGGCGACCGTGGTTTTGCCCAGTCCCGGCAGATCCTCGATCAGGATATGACCTCCGGTCAACAGTGCAATCACCGACAGCCGCAACACCTCTTCCTTGCCCTGCAGGTACTCGCGGGACAGGGTCTCAAGCATCGCCTTCATGGTTCTATTCTGATGATATACTGTCACTCGTATCCTCGATTTCTCTTGATTTATAAGGGTATAACATGCAATTACTCATCTTGAGACTTCAGGCTCTGCAGGAGGGGAGATCAATGATTTTCAAACGCACTATTTTCAGCAAGATGCTCTCCAACGGCATGAAAGCCGATTTTGCGCTTGTAAAAGAAGAGGACGCTTTCCAGGCGGCCCTGTATGTCGGCGGACGCCACATCCCCGGTCCGGCCCTGCCCCAGCTGCTCGACCCGCCCAAGGATGATGTGACCCACTGGATGGGAAATCGCCCCAGCGTGGGTCTGAGCACCGAAGAAGCCGAAAAGATCATCCGTGAGGTCAAGCTGGAAAACAGCGTTATCGAGCACCGCAAACAAAGCTGCTGATCAGATCGTGACTGCCGTCACCGTCAATCCATTTCCGTACAAGCATATCCGCGACTGAACCACACCGACATTTTTGTCACCATACCACAGACATGCGCTTTTCTCCAGGCATCCCTGCTTGATTTAGCAGGCATATTCAGGTATATCATTGAAAATACAAATGTATACCGTATGGAGCTGCAGTGAATACATTTTTCAATAATCTCAAACTTCGCTGGAAACTGCTTTCACTGGTTCTGCCGCTGGTCATTGTACCGATCCTGATCGTTGCCGCAATGATTGGCTATATCGCCAACCACCAGGCCTATCTGGGGGTTACCCAGGCCAGCAAGGACGATCTTCAGCACATGGTCTTCTTCACCATAGACCTGCTCGATTCGCACAATCAGCACTTTCGTAGCGGCATGCACAAAAATCCTGCTGCTGCAAGCGGTGAAGAGGAGGCCCTGGCCTTTGCCGCCCTTAAGAAAAAGATTATCAACAAGAAGGTTGGCAACACCGGTTATATTTTCTGTATGGACAGTACCGGCACCCTCACGATTCACCCGGATGCAGAGGGGAAAAATGTCTATGATTCCCGCGACTCAAGCGGCTTCCCCTTTATCAGGGAGATGTGCGAAAAGAAAAGCGGCTGGATCCGCTACCCCTGGAAAAACGTCGGCAGCATGACTCCGCGCATGAAAATCGTCCACTATGAGTACTACCAGCCCTGGAACTGGATCGTCGCGGTCGGTTCCTACGAAGATGAGTTCTACAGCGAAGCCAAGAAAATAAAGGCGCACATTTTTTTCAGCATGGTACTTCTGATTCTCGTGGTCGGCACCGTAGCAACATTGCTGGTATTCAGGGCATCCACCCATTTTACCCGTCCCATCACCCACATGATCGAGATCATCCGTCGCGTCAAGCGCGGCAATCTCGAGGAAAAGATGACAGTCAGCGGGCAGGATGAACTGGCCGAAATGGCCTCTGCCTTCAACCGCATGACAGATATAATCCGCTGCAACAAGGAAATGGAGTCAACCCTGGCACAACAGGGCAAAATGGCGTCACTGGGGGTGCTTTCTTCGGGTGTAGCCCATGAAATAAACAATCCCCTGGGTGTAATCCTGGGATATGCCGGTTATCTTGAAGGCAAAATGTCGGAAGATGACCCGCACTTCAAATATATTCACGAGATTAAACGCGAAAGCAAGCGCTGCAAGAAAATCGTCCAGGACTTGCTAGGTTACGCCCGTACACCTCGACCATCACAGGAACTTACCGACCTAAACCAACTGCTGATTCAAATCGTTGATTTTGCCGCCAACCACACCGATATGCGTGGCGTAACAATCACAACAGATTTCGCCCCGACCCTGCCGGCTGTCATGCTGGATGGCGATCAGATGCGCCAGGTGGCCATCAACCTGATTCTTAATGCCGGTGGAGCAATGCCGGATGGCGGCCATCTCACAATAAAGACGTCACAGCTCGACGCGGAACATGTCCAGATCGCCTTCATTGACGACGGTTGCGGTATTCCGGGTGAACATATAGAAAAGATTTTCGAGCCGTTTTACACCACCAAAGAGCGCGGAACCGGCCTGGGCCTGGCGATCACCCGCCAGATCATCGAGCAGCACCACGGTCAGATCCAGATACAAAGTGAACCGGACAAGGGCACGACAGTAACAGTGACCCTTGCCATAAAGCACGAGGAGCTGTAGATGTCCGAAAAAAAGCGCATCCTGCTGATTGATAACGAAGCCGGCCTCTGCCGCATGATGGAGCAGATCCTGCTGGACAACGGCTACCTGGCACAGGCCTATACTTCACCCCAAAAGGCTGTTGAAGAGTTCCGTCCCGGCGCCTGGGATCTGGTTATAACCGACATCAAAATGCCAGGCATGAGCGGGCTGGAGGTACTGCAAAAGGTCAAGGAAGTATCCAGGGATATCCCGGTTATTATGATCACCGCCTATGCAACGGTGGATATGTCGATCCAGGCCCTGCGCAAGGGCGCCTATGACATGTTGACCAAGCCCTTTGAACCGGATGAATTGATCTACCGCGTCAAAAACGCCCTGCAACAGTCGGAACTCCTGGAAGAAAACCGGGAACTGCGCCGGGAACTGGAGGGCAAATTCTGTTTCGATAATATTATCGGTGCATCGGACGTACTCAAGAACATCCTGGGAAAAGTAGAGAAGGTGGCGGTACGCGACACCTCGGTACTGATCACCGGAGAATCAGGCTCGGGCAAGGAGCTGATCGCCCAGGCCATTCATTACAATTCCCCGCGTCACGAGCGCAAATTCATCGCCATCAATTGCGGCGCTCTGCCTGAAACTCTGCTTGAAAGTGAACTGTTCGGCTACAGGAAAGGTGCCTTCACCGGCGCCAAAGAGAACCGCCAGGGACTTCTGGAAGCGGCGGACGGCGGCACACTCTTTCTGGACGAGGTCGGCAACCTGCCCATGAACGTCCAGAAGACACTGCTCCGTTTTCTGCAGGAAAAGGAGTTCAATCGACTGGGAGACACCGCGCCGACCCGCGTCGATGTGCGGGTGCTCTCGGCCACCAATTCCGATCTGAAGCAGAATGTCAAGAGCGGCGAATTCCGCGAAGACCTTTTTTACCGGCTCAACGTGGTCAACATCCACCTGCCGCCCCTGCGGGAGCGCATCGATGATATCCCTCTGCTGGCAGCCCACTTCATTCATCTGCAGAATCAGAAATTCGGAACGCAGGTCAAAGGATTCGAGAAGGAGGCCATGCAGGCACTCTGCCACTTTGCCTGGCCGGGCAATATCCGCCAGCTAAGGAATGTCATCGAAGCCTGTATCGCCATGGAGGGTCACGACTACATCTCCCGCGAAACCTTGATCCAGTTCATCGAGGTGCTCGCCGATTCGAACGAGCCCGGGGGAGCGGAGCCGGAGGGGCAAGGAGAGGTGCCCTTCAACGCTGCCCTCGACAGGTTCGAGGCCGACCTGCTGAAAGGACTGCTGAAGAAATTCCATGGCAATGTGGAGCAGGCCGCCCGCGAAGCCGGCATGAACATGGCCACAATTTATCGAAAGATTAAAAAATACAATATCCGCAAAGAGGAATTCTGCTAGACGGGCAATCAAATCGTCTTTTCATTGCTAGCTGCACTGCTGCAATCGACTGAAGGTCATTCTGAATGCTTTACCAAAAGGAGATGTCATGGATAAAAGAGAGCTATGGGATCGTTACAACACATACCTGTGCACCTGCCCGCAGATCGGCCTGTCGCTTGATATCAGCCGGATGAAATTTGATGATGGTTTCCTGGGTCGAATGGAACCTGGCATGCAGAAGTCTTTTGCAGCCATGACCAGCCTGGAACAGGGCGCCATCGCCAACCCGGATGAGGGGCGCATGGTCGGGCATTACTGGCTGCGCAACCCGGCCCTGGCCCCCGATGCTGACATGCGCAGCCAGATCGAATCAGCCATAGCCCAGGTACTGTCCTTTGTTCGTGATATCCACAACGGGCAAATCCGGTCGGAAAGCGGCCAACCGTTCAACAACCTGCTGGTGATCGGTATCGGCGGCTCAGCCCTGGGACCGCAGTTCGTGGCGGACGCCCTCTCCCATCCCCATGACCGGATGAAGGCATACTTCCTGGACAACACCGACCCTGACGGCATGGACCGCGTCATTTCCGGGCTGGGCAGCGATCTGGCCCGCACACTCGTGATCGTCATCTCCAAGAGCGGCTCCACCAAGGAGACCCGCAACGGCATGCTGGAGACCCAGGCCGCCTACAGCCGTGCCGGACTGAACTTCTCCCGCCATGCGGTTGCCGTGACCGGCGATGACAGCGAGCTGGACAGACTGGCTCAGGGCGCAGGCTGGATCGCACGTTTCCCCATGTGGGACTGGGTCGGCGGCCGCACCTCCGTCACCTCGGCCGTGGGGCTGTTACCGGCTGCGCTGCAGGGCATCGATATCAGCGCCCTGCTGGAGGGGGCCAGACTCTGCGACCAGATCACCCGTACCCCGGACACCCTGAAAAATCCGGCTGCCCTGATGGCCCTGATGTGGCACTACGCCACGGGCGGCAGGGGCGAAAAGGACATGGTCATGCTCCCCTACAAGGACCGTCTTCTGCTCTTCTCCCGCTACCTGCAGCAGCTGATCATGGAATCCATCGGCAAGGAGCTGGACCTGGACGGCAGACAGGTTTTCCAGGGGCTGACCGTCTACGGCAACAAGGGATCCACCGACCAGCATGCCTATGTACAGCAGCTGCGCGAAGGGGTAGCGAACTTCTTCGTGACCTTCATCGAGGTACTCAAAGACCGGAACGGCGCCTCCCTGCAGGTCGATCCCGGCATCACCAGCGGCGATTATCTGTTCGGATTCTTCCAGGGTACCCGCACGGCCCTGTATGACATGGGACGTGAATCCATGACCATCACCGTTGACACGGTGGATGCCCGGACGGTTGGCGCCCTGATCGCCCTGTTCGAGCGCACGGTCGGCCTGTACGCCGGCCTGATCAACATCAACGCCTACCATCAGCCCGGAGTTGAGGCTGGCAAAAAGGCAGCCGGCGCGGTTATTTCATTGCAGCAGGCGGCGCTGGATTTGCTGGGTGCCCGCAAGCGGGAAATGACGGCCCTGGAGATAGCCGCAGAACTGGGAAAACCGGATGATGTGGAGTCCGTATTTGCCATCCTCCGCCATCTGGCAGCCAACCCTGGCCGCGGGGTCTCATCTGCCGGAAGCGGTGCTGCCGGGGACGTTACTTTTCATGTAAATCCGTGAACCAAGCAATGGAAAGCAAGACATACCACATCGAAGCGCCTTCTGTTTTGCAGTTATCCTGACAGAGATCGCCATGCCCGGGAAGCAGAGCCTTCTGATATTGTGTATGCTCCTGACTATGCTGGCTGCGCTGGCGCCTGAGTCTCAGGCGGTTCCGGCAGCACCATTCGTTCACCAGTTGCGGCAGCCGGATGGCGCTGTCTTTGCCGCCCGGCAGTGGGGCGACGAATTCCGCTCCGGTTGGGAGACAGAAGACGGGTATACCATCCTCTTCGATCTGCATCTTGCCAGCTGGACCTACGCCGAACTGAGTCAAAGCGGCGAATTGACGAGCAGCCGGAACCGGGTCGGAAAAGACATGCCACTTGGCCTGAAAAAAGGATTGGGCTCAATAAAAGGTCACGGACTGATGCGACGGGCAGACAATACCGCCCTGTCCAACGGACTGGGATCGCTGTCCACTGCTTCCGCCCCTTATCTGTCTCCGAGCACCCAGACCATTCGCAATATCCCCGTCATCCTGATCAACTTTAACGACACCGTTGCAACGTACAGTGCAAATGACTTTACGGCCCTGCTCTTTGGCAGTGGCAGCTGGAGTTTCAAGGATTACTACGAGGAAGTCTCCAGAGCTGTTTTCACGGTCTCCCCCGGTCCAGACGGTGTGCTGGGCTGGTATACCGCTGCCAATAGTCACGATTATTACGGCCAGCCCAGCGGCTGGGGCCCTCCGGACATGTGGCCCGGGGACCTGGTGTACGAAGCGGTCTCCCAGGCTGATGCAACCATGGATTTCTCGGCCTATGATTCCGATGGCGATTGCATCGTGGATGTGGTCGCCATTATTCATCAGGGGACTGCTCAGGAAGCCAGCGCAAATGCTACAGATATATGGTCTCAAAGCTGGTCGTTGTCCTCCACCTACAGCTATGGCCTGGGACATCACGACGCCTTCACCACCACCGACAAATGCCGGACCGACCCCGGCCGCTATATGGTGGTGGATGATTACATCATGATGCCGGAAACCCTGCCGCCCGCTCTGGATCCCGGCATGACCACCATCGGGGTCTTTGCCCATGAGTACGGCCATGTCCTGGGGTTGATCGATCTCTACGATACAGACCGGCCGGCATATTCGGAAGGTGTGGGGAACTGGAGCCTGATGGCATCAGGATCCTGGGGAAAGGTCGAGCGGCTCGGTGACCGCCCCAGCCACCCGGACCCCTGGAGCAAGCGGCTGCTCGGGTGGATCGAACCGGTCCCTATAGTTACTGGCGAAGCCGGCAAGGCACTTCCGGCAATCACAGACAGTGGCCTGGTCTGGCAGTTCCTGAACGGCAGCCCCTCCACCGGGGGGGAGTATTTCCTGGTTGAGAATCGCCAGAAGATCGGCTTTGATGCAGCCCTGCCCGCTTCCGGCATGCTGCTCTGGCATATCGACGAGTCCCGCAGCGGTAATGCATCCGAGTGGTATCCGGGCTGCAGCGCCTGCTTGAGTCATTACAAGGTGGCCCTGGTCCAGGCTGACAACAGCTATGATCTGGAACACAAGACCAATCGGGGTGACGCAGGTGATCCCTTCCCCGGCGCCTCCGTCAACCGTTCTGTCAGCCACGTGACCAGACCGGCCAGCCGCCTCTACAATGGCGACCCGGCCGGCTTCAGCCTTACCGCCATCAGCGATGCCGGAGCAACAATGAGCACCGACATCACCCTGTCAGACGGTATCCCGCCTGTCACAACACTGACCGCCACACCAGCACCCCTATCCTCCACCACAATCGCCGGCTTCAGCTTCTCTGCCGATGAAAACGCCACCTTCGAGTGCAGGCTTGACAACAGCAGTTTTCTCCCCTGCAGCACTCCTCATACCATCAGCGGGTTAAGTGAGGGTAATCACTCTTTCTCCGTGCGAGCCATCGACCTGACCGGCACCGTCGAACCTGCCCCAGCCGTTTATTCCTGGAGCGTCGATACCGTACCGCCGGAAACTGAGCTGCTGGCCACACCTCCGGGAGTGACAGCCACGCTGAAAGGCAGTTTCAGCTTCGCGGCCAACGAAGCGGGAGCAACCTTTAGCTGTACTCTCGACAGCAGCATCTGGAGCAGCTGTGCTAGCCCCCATGCCGTCTCGGGACTCAGTGAAGGGAACCATACTTTTGCAGTGCGGGCCACAGATCAGTCCGGCAACAATGATCCCACCCCTGCTGCCTTTTCCTGGAACGTTGCCCGGAATGTGCTGCTC
This sequence comes from Geobacter psychrophilus, assembly GCF_056821595.1. NCBI lineage: Bacteria > Pseudomonadati > Thermodesulfobacteriota > Desulfuromonadia > Geobacterales > Geobacteraceae > Geobacter > Geobacter psychrophilus. The sequence goes on along the minus strand of NZ_JBXDTU010000004.1, from coordinate 4,087,447 downwards.
AGCATGGCGAATCAGCAGGACAGTTTCCATATTTCCCTTAGTTCGGCGTTGTCTGCCGTCACATTCGGCACACCAGCTCTACTTCTTGCCCGGAACATTGAGATCAGCGAAGATCTGACCTTAGACAGTTGCGCAACTGTATCTCTCCGGGGCGGATATGCCTCCGGCTTCGATTCCGTAGCCGGTCAGACCACGATCCTTGGTACCGTCAAGGTCCTCTGTGGCACACTATTGGTCAAGGGACTGACTATCCGTGCCACCATGTAAATAGAAATTTTGGGAAGTTTTTCAATCAGGTAAGCTGAATGTACAGCGGATGAAGTTGAAGTATCAGGTACCTTTGGGTTTCAGCCGCCTGGTCGGGGCGGCATTCCAGGGATCATCCGGCCAGGGGTGTTTGGGGTAGCGCCCCTTCATCTCCTTTTTCACCTGATGGTAGGAACCATCCCAGAAGCCCTTCAGATCCCTGGTCACCTGCAGCGGTCGCCCGGCCGGTGACAGCAGGTGCAGCAGCACCCCCACCCTGCCCCTGGCAACCGTTGGCGTTTCAACCAGCCCGAACAGTTCCTGCAGCTTGACCGCCAGCACCGGCAGTTCCCCCTGGCAATAATCCAGCCTGATGCGCGACCCGCTGGGCACGACCAGGTGCGTGGGCGCCAGTTCGTCCAGTGCCTGTTGCTGGCGATAATCAAGCAGTGACAGCAGGGCGGCAGAGCAATTGACCGCTGCCAGTTGCTGGCTGTTGCGGACGCCGGTAATGGCCGGGGCCAGCCAAGTTTCCAGGGACTCCAACAGGGCTGTGTCCGACAGGTCCGGCCAATTGTCGCCGGGATAGGCACGCCGCAGGAGCATTACCCGGGCCTGAAGCTGAAGAAAGGCTTCATTACGGGTAATCAGATCGAGCCCGGATGTGCGCACCGCCTCGATCACCACCGGCAGCTGCGTCGCCGGAGTCGGCACAAACGGTCTTGACGCCAGGGACAGCGCCCCGAGACACTCCTCTCTGACCGCAACCACCCTCCCCTCTCGAATATCCCAGCTGATGCAGTCCCTGAGCTTGATCAGGTGCCCCAGTTCTTCACGCAGCAATTCCTCCGTTAGCGGTGACGTCTGATGAATGATCCCCTCGGCCTGATCACCGGCATCAACGGATACGGCAACAATGTACATGCTGCTGAAAATTGATCCCGCCGCTGACAGGCGCGCTCCCCGTCCATTGGCCAGGAGATAACTGCCGGTTCCCGGTACCCGCTGCCGGGCCACCCGGTCCGGATAAGCGGCCAATAGAAGACGGCTGATATCAGCAGTGACATCTGTGTTCACAGGTTTCTTGTCGGCACCTTCCAGCAGGCACCGCAGCTGTCGTGAAATCCGTTCGACATTCTTCAGTGCGCTGTAATCCGCAGCAGCGTCGCAGCGGCCGGTGGCGCGCCACTCCCGCAACAGCTCCAGCCGCTCAGCTACGTCGAGTGCCCGGCCTCTCCCGATGCCTCCGGGAACAGTGCGCCGGACTATATCCCGTTCAGAGAGCAGTGCGGCCAGATCAGACCCCAGGCCGGGGCACCCGTTCTCCTGAGACCTGAGCAGCATGCGGGCCAGACGGGGATGCAGCGGAATGCGTGCCATAGCCGATCCCAGGGGGGTGACCCGACCGGCGGTGTCAAGGGCCGCCAGCTCGACCAGGAGTTGCCGTGCCACAAACAGGGCCGCCGCGGGGGGGGGATCGAGCCAGGTCAGGCCCGAGGGTTCACTGACGCCCCAGGCGGCCAGCTCCAGCAGCAGGGGTGAGAGATCGCTGTCCAGGATTTCCGGCGGGGTCTGCGCAGTCATGGCACAGCAGGTATGCCGGCTGAACAGGCGGTAGCAGACTCCCGGGGCCAGGCGCCCGGCCCTCCCCTTGCGCTGCTCGGCCGAAGAGCGGGACTCGCGGATCGTCACCAGGCGGTTCATGCCGCTGGCCGGGTCATGCCGCATGCGGCGCGACAGGCCGCAGTCGATCACAATCCGCACCCCTTCGATGGTCAGGCTGGTTTCGGCAATGCTGGTGGCCAGCACCACCCTGCGCTGTCTGCCCGCCAGGATGGCGGCCTGCTGTTCTTCAAAGGGGAGATCGCCGTAGAGCGGGTGGATGCTTATCCCCCGCTCCGTCAGGCCGGCTTCGGACAGACGCGCGGCACAGGAACGGATCTCGCCGGCACCGGGCAGAAAGACCAGCAGATCTCCCTCCGTTTCAGCCAGCGCCCGCAGTGTAGCCGCCACAATACGGGGGGGCAGCGGACCATGTGGCTGGTCCTCCAGATAGATCTCCTGCACCGGAAACGAGCGCCCGGCAGAACGGATGATGGCAGCGCCGTCCATCAGCCGGGAGATACCTTCACACTCCAATGTGGCCGACATGACCAGGATGCGCAGGTCGCTCCGCACCTGACGTTGTACATCCAGACAGAGTGCCAGTCCCAGATCGGCATGGATGCTGCGCTCGTGAAACTCGTCAAAGATCACCATCGCCACGCCTTCCAGCATGGGATCATTCTGTATGCGTCGGGTCAGGATCGCTTCCGTGACCACTTCTATGCGAGTAGTCCGGGAGACCTTGCTGTCAAAGCGGATCGAGTAGCCGACTGTCCGGCCGACCTCCTCGCCCAGGACAGAAGCCATCCAGCGGGCTGCGGAAACAGCAGCCAGACGGCGCGGTTCCAGCATGATGATACGGCCGGCATCAGGCGGGATGATTTCCAGCAGCGCCAGCGGGACACGGGTGGTCTTGCCGGCACCGGGCGGGGCATGCAAGATGCAGTTGGATGTGGTGCGGAGGGTCTGCAGCAGTTCCGGGATGATTTCGTCAATGGGGAGCGCGGTCATGGTCACAATCGGATCAAATCCTCATGTTCCTCTTCATGGGGATTGATATGGATCATGACGTCACCCACATTGGGGAAACCGTCGAATATCAGCTTTTTGACCTTGGTCGCTATGTCATGGGATTCCTTGACCGTCATGGCCGGATCCATCTCCAGCTTGAGATCGATGACCATATACTGGCCGCTGCGACGGCCGCGGATGTCGTGGACATGTTCCACACGCTCGACACTCTCGGCCAGGCGGGTCACCTCGGCGATGAAATCAGGCGGCGCAGAGCCGTCCATCAGGTCATGGGCTGCTTCCCTTAGGGTCTGATAGCCGATATGCAGGATAAAAAAGGATGTCAGGCCGGCTGCCAGCGGGTCCATGATGCCAAAGCCGAAAAAGGCGCCGACGACCCCCGCCAGGGTCGAGATGGAGGTGATGGCATCCTTGCGGTGATCCTTGGCAATGGCCAAGAGCGATGGACTGGCCAGCAACGCGCCGGTCTTCTGGGTAAAACGATACAGCCATTCCTTGATGATGATCGTAAGGAACGCTGCCAGCACTGCGATCATACTAGGTGTCTGAAAATCCCGGTCGATGATGGCATGGATTGAATCAGACAGGATCCAACCACCGGTGGCAAGGATCACCAGCGAGACCAGCAGCGCAGAGAGGCTCTCGGCCCGGCCATGACCGTAGGGATGCTTTTCGTCGAACGGCTTGCGACCCAGTTTCAGCGCCACCATGGTGGAGAAGATCGCTATGAAGTCACAGGCGCTCTCGATACCGTCGGCAAAGACCGCATCCGAATGGCCCCAATAACCCGCTGAAAGCTTGAAGACCATCAAAACGGCATTAACCCAGAAACCGATCTTGATGATCCGGTCGGCACTGTCGAATCTCTCGTTACGTTGCATGAATTACTCCTCCGGACGCAGGTCCTTGATCCTCAGCTGCACAGTGGAACTGCCCTTCCATTCGTTGATTTCCGGGAAGAAGGCGATATCAATCTGTTCGGGAATCTCCCGCTCTGCCATGCGGAAGGCTATGGCGGTAAACGTATGCTTATCTCTCTTCAGCCTCAAGCGCACGTGACCTTCACCGACCACCCGCCGTTCAACAACCGTCAAATTGCGCATCATCAGCACCGGCTCGGGGTTGCCCGCTCCAAACGGCTCCAGCCGCTTGAGTTCCAGTGCCAATTCTCTGGATAGATCGGCAGGCTGCACCTCGGTATCGATTTCCAGGATCGGAATCAGATCATCGTCCGTCAGGATGCGGGCGGCAGCGGCTTCAAAAGCGTCTGCAAATGCGGCAACATGATCGGCCCGGAGGGTGACCCCGGCCGCATAGCGATGACCCCCGAATCGATCCAGGTGTTGAGAACAGGATGAAAGGGCATCCAGCAAATGGAATCCCGGGATGCTGCGTCCCGAACCTTTTCCAAAGCCGTCCCCGGTCAGGGCAATCAAAATGGTGGGTCGATGATAGCGCTCCACCAATCGCGATGCAACAATTCCGACCACACCCTGGTGCCATTCGGTAGAGGCAAGAACAATACTGCGGCGCTCGGATGCGTTGTCAGCGGCACGTATCATCGCATCTGCTTCATCAAATATTCGTTTTTCAACAGTCTGGCGCTCGGCGTTGGCGCTATCCAGATCCTCGGCAATCAGTCGGGATTTTTCAGCATCATCACTGAGCAACAGTTCCACACCCGGCACGGCACTTTCCATACGGCCGGCGGCATTCAAGCGGGGTGCCAGTCGAAAACCGACCTGCCCGCAGGACACGTCGTCCGTTATGCCGGCAACACGTTTAAGTGCCATAATACCGGGCTTCGAGGAAGTGGATAATTGTTTTAATCCATGAAATGCATACATCCGGTTCTGGCCGACCAAAGGCACAACGTCGGCAATGGTACCCAGAGCCACCAGGTCAAGCCAGCTGCGGAGATCAGGCACCTCACAGCCGGCAAAAACGCCGGCTGCGCGCAGGGCTGATCGCAGGGCAACCAGGAGATTAAAGGCAACCCCGACACCTGCCAAAGATTTAAACGGGTAGCTGCAACCGGGTTGGAGCGGGTTAAGTACGGCACAGGCATCGGGAATCACGTCCTTGGGAGCATGATGATCGACAATGATCAGGTCGATCCCCCGCGTCCTGCACAGCATTGCTTCATCAACAGCCGTGATGCCGCAATCTACCGAAACAATCAGGTTTGCTCCGAGTGCAATGATCTGCTCGATTGATTCGGCATTAAGCCCATATCCGTCGTCAAATCGATTCGGGATAAAATAGGTGCTGGTAAAATCGCAGGCACGCAGAAATGAGACCAACAGGGATGTTCCGGAAATTCCATCGACATCGTAATCGCCATAGATGCAAACGGTTTCTTTCGTGCAACGGGCCGTCATCAGTCGCTCAACAGCTGCAGACATGCCATGCAACAGGTTCGGATCCAGCATGTCTGATAACATCGGCGAAAGAAATGAACGGACTGCCGCTTCGTTCACCATGCCTCGTGCGGCAAGAATGGCAACAACGATCGGATGCAACAGAACTCTATGGCCTGCCTGAACGGACAAAATGTTCCCGTTATCTCGCAACTTCCAACGCTTTCTCATTATTCCTCATGACTGAATATGTAAAAAAAATCCCCCGTTTCCGGAGGATTTTTTTGTTATTTTTTTCCTGTGGGTGGTGTATCCGGCACACCCTGCATCATGGTCTTGACCTGCATGGCTGTTGCGCTGTTCGGGTCGATCTCCAGTATCTTCTTCCAATATGGCCGAGCCTTGACATGATCTTTCAGATCAACCGCATAAACCACTCCGGAATTAAACAGGCTTTGAAGATGTTTCGGATCAATCTTCTGAGCCTTTTCGAAATTGGCCAAAGCTTTGTCATACCAGCCAACCTTGCGGTACATTACACCCTGGTCTGTCAATACATTCGGATTATTCGGTTCTATCTCAAGCACCTTGCCATAGGCGTTAATGGCTTTTTGGGCCTGCTCTGTATCAAAATAGTCGTTGCCGAGTGAAAGCCAGGCATTCAGATTTTTTGGATCCTGTGCAACAATCTTCTCAGCCTCGGCAATCCTGCTGGTGTAATCGGTGGGTGAACCTGCGCCGGAAGGAATACTGGCGGTCGCCGGAACACTCTTGCCGGCATTGCTGGAGCTACCGATCAGAAAACCCAACAGGAAACCGACAACCAGCGATACGACACAAATTAAAATCGATTCTTTTTTCAACGGACGTCTCCTTTGATGGATTTAAACCGATTACGCTTTTTCGCCCTGTTTGGCCAGAGCCCGGTTTTCAAGCAGCACCACGATCGGGCTGGCAACAAAGATAGAAGAATAGGTCCCAACCAGAACTCCGATCAGCAGTGCCAAGGAGAAATCATGAATAACTTCTCCTCCGAAGAGAAACAATGACGCTGCTGCCAAAAACACGGTGAAGGATGTTACGATTGTACGGGAAAGCACCTCATTGATGCTTAAATTAAAGATGTTATGCATGGCACCCTTGAGATTCTTGTGCAGGTTCTCACGGATACGGTCAAAGACAACCACCGTATCGGTAAGCGAATAACCGGCAATCGTCAGAACGGCGGTAATGAACAGCAGATTGATCTCCTTGTTCATCACATAGAACACCGCAAACATGGCCAGGCAATCATGCATGGTAGCAAGAGTGGCTCCGATACCGAATTTGAAATCAAAGCGCCAGGCGATATAGAGGATGATGCCGAGTAGAGAGATGACAACTGCCACCAGGGTGTCCTTACGTAATTTGTCGCCGATTGATGGACCGATCTCTGTCGAACTTTCAACCGTAAAAATGTTGTCGGCGAACTCTTTTTTAAAAGCGGTCTGTACAGCTTCCGCAGCTTTACCGAGAGCCAAAGAGGTGTTCTTGTCGATCTTTATCAGCAACTTATTGCCGTCTTTGATTTCCTGTAGCTCGGCCTTGGCAATACCGTTTTTGTGAAGTGCAGCACGGGCATCCGCTATGGGTACCGGCTTGGTAAATTTAAGCTGCATGGATGTTCCGCCGGAGAAGTCGATGCCCATATTGGCCTCGCCGCGGGCGATCTGAATGATGGCAATGATGCCAATAATCGAAATAATTGCCGATATGACAAAGGAAATGTTTCGCTTGCCAATAAAGTCTATGTTGGTCTTGCCGAGCAGTTCCATGTACGGTGCTCCCCCTATATGCTCATTTTCTTAATGTTGCCTCTGTGAAGGACCAGATCAAAAATAACCTTGGTGCCGATCAGCGAGGTAAACAGATTGATCATAACACCCAGACTGAGAGAAACGGCAAAACCTTTGACCGGTCCGGTACCGAACTGGAACAGCACTGCTGCAGTAATCAGTGTGGTGATATGTGAATCCATGATGGTCATGAATGCTTTGTCGTATCCTGCATCTAAGGCCGCTTTGGGAGTCTTGCCCAGTTTGAGTTCTTCCCGGACCCGTTCAAATATGAGCACGTTGGAGTCAACCGACATACCAACCAGAAGCACGATGGCAGCAATTCCGGGCAGGGTCAGGGTAGCGCCCAGAGCCGAAAGAGCGCCCATCAGATACACCACATTCAGAACCATTCCCCAGTTGGCTACCAGTCCGGACAGTTTGTAGTAAATCGTCATAAATACTATAACGAGTAAGATTCCGATCAATCCGGCATACAGCCCCTTGTTGATCGAATCCTGGCCGAGGGATGGTCCAACAGTTACGTTCTGGATGATCTTGACCGGTGCCGGCAATGCTCCGGCACGCAGGATGATAGCCAGGTCAGCAGCGGTCTTCTCGGTAAAGCTCCCGGAGATCTGGGCACTTCCGCCCGAGATGCGCTCACGTATAACCGGTGCTGAATAGATATTGTTATCCAGTACAATCGCAAAACGCTTGCCCACATTGGCAGCAGTCGCCTGATCAAACAACTTGGCACCCAGAGAGTTGAACTCGATGGCCACATACGGCTGATTGAACTGTGAATCGATGCGCACCTGGGCGTCGGTCAGCAGGTCACCGGTGATCAAAGGTTTTCTCTGAATTACATAGGGAACCTCGTTGACAGATCCGGTGGTCTGGTCAACAATGCGCTCCTTGAGGAGTTCGGCATCCTCGGGGATACTGGCAGACGTGGGAGGGATATCCTCACGCACCATTTTGAATTCCAGGCGAGCGGTCTTGCCGATCAGATCAATAGCCCGCTGCGGATCTTTGATGCCAGGCAACTGAACAACGATATGGTTGATGCCTTCACGCTGAATAGTCGGCTCAGAAACACCAAACTGGTCAATCCTGTTGCGGATGGTTTCCAGGGCCTGCTGAACAGATTTATCCTTACGGTCCTGGGAATCCTTGTCATTAATCCGCAATTCAAGCGCAACGAAGCCACCTTCATCATGAGCCGGACTCTGATCATACCCCGGATACTTGTCTTTCAGCAGTTTTTGAACGGTTTCGGCCGTTCCTTTTTCGTACAGAACAACCGAGACCTTGTCGGACCCGGTCCGGGCAATACGTTTAAAACGCAGGTTTTTGCCGTTCAAAGTATCTTCCAGGTCGGTTGCAACAATGTCCAGAGTTCCCTCAACCGCTTTCTGCGTGTCAACCTCAAGCACAAGATGTGTGCCTCCCTGCAGGTCAAGACCGAGATGAATCTTGTCTTTGGGTAGAGGACCCTTCCACCACGATGGTAAAGTCGTTACCAGAGTCGGCGTCAGGTAGAAAAAAGACAGTAGGACAAAAATTCCTATCAAGCTGATACGCCAGCCAGTTCCATTAGGCATGGAGCTTATTCTCCCTTCAATCTAAAATATCAATATATCGGGTACTAGTCTTTCTTTACAGCTGCAATATAGCTTTTTGTGATCTTGATGTTGACGCCCGTGGCAATCTCAAGTGTTACGATGCTGTCGTCAACTGAAGTTACTTTACCATGCACTCCGCCGGCAGTTATAACATTGTCACCTTTTTTTACAGCCTCAAGGAGAGCCTTGTGCTCTTTGGCCTTTTTCTGCTGGGGACGAATCAGCAGAAAATAGAAAATGGCAAACATGAACACCAGTGGAATAACCTGCTGAAAAGCCGCCATTCCTCCGGCCGGTCCGGCAGCACCACCAGGAGCCCCACCCATTGCAAAAGCTAATCCAAACATGTAACTACCCTCCTTTAACACTCTGATTATGTGACTGACTTACAATAAAATCCTTACGAAATTCAGTAAAGCGATTGTCCTTGATAGCTTCACGCACCCTTCGCATGAGATCGAGAAAATAATACAGATTATGATACGTGTTCAAATGCGATGCCAGAATTTCCCCGGCCCGGTACAGATGGCGAAGATAGGCGCGCGAATAGCTCCGGCACACATGACAGCAACATTCGGGATCAAGCGGGCCGCTATCCTGCTCATACACCTTGGCTTTGATATTGATCCGCCCCTGGCTGGTAAAGAGCATGCCATTGCGGGCGTTGCGGGTCGGCATGACGCAATCAAACATGTCGTAGCCGTGCCAGACCGCTTCTATCAGGTCTTCTGGTGCGCCAATCCCCATGATGTAGCGCGGGGAATCCTGGGGCATCAAAGAAGAACAGCACTCCATGACCCCGTACATCTGCTCCTTTTCTTCACCCACCGAAAGTCCGCCCAGGGCGTAACCGTCAAAACCGATCGAACAGATATCTGCCAGACTGCGGGCGCGGAGGTCGTAATGCATACCCCCTTGTATTATGCCGAAGAGCTGCTGGCCTTCCCGATTAAGCGTCTCTTTGGAGCGCACAGCCCAACGGGTAGTCATGTCGAGTGAACGACTGACATACTCGTAATCTGCAGTTGCCGGCGGACATTCATCAAAACACATGATGATGTCGGCACCCAGCGACTGTTGAATCTGTATCGAAAGCTCAGGTGTCAGAAAATGGTACGAACCATCCAGGTGGGACTGAAATTTGACCCCTTCTTCGCTGATCTTGCGCAATTCGCCCAGACTGAACACCTGAAACCCTCCACTGTCGGTGAGGATCGGGCGGTCCCAGTTCATGAAGCGATGCAGACCACCCATGCTTTCAATCAAACGGTGGCCGGGGCGAAGATACAGATGATAGGTATTAGCCAGAATTATCTGGGCATTAACCGCCAGCAGGTCTTCAGGGGTCATGGCCTTGACAGTGGCATTGGTTCCGACCGGCATAAAGATCGGGGTCTCAATACTGCCATGGAGCGTTTTCAAAGAACCGAGACGAGCCTCACACGAAGCATCCTTATGGATTACAGCAAAAGTATCTGACACACGGCCTCTCACACAATCAGCATGGCATCGCCGTAGCTGTAGAACCTGAATTTTCGCCGGATCGCTTCACAATAGGACTCCCGGATATACTCACTTCCTGCAAACGCAGAAACCAGCATGAGTAATGTCGATTCTGGAAGATGGAAATTGGTGATCAATGCATCTACTACCCGGAAGGTGTATCCGGGATATATGAAAATATCAACCTCGCCATCCCCTGCCGCGACATTTCCATCACAATCGGCGGCATATTCCAGGGTTCGGGTGGTAGTGGTGCCGACAGCAATTACCCGGCCTCCCCCGGCCCTCGTTGAACGGATTGCATCCGCCGTTGCAACAGGGATGTGAAATCGTTCGGTATGAATTCGATGGTCTTCCACGCGCTCTGCCCGAACCGGCAGAAAGGTACCCAATCCTGTGTGCAACGTCAGATAAGCAGTTCTAATTCCTTTTGCCTCAAGTTCAGCCAGCAACTCCCGCGTGAAGTGAAGCCCGGCAGTTGGCGCTGCTACAGCCCCGGAGCTCTTGGAATAAACCGTCTGGTAGCGTTCACGATCTCCCACATCATCCGCACGCTGCAGATACGGCGGCAGAGGAATGTGGCCTTCCCGCTCAAGCCAGATATCGAAAGGCTCAGGTCCGGAAAATTCAATCAGCCATGATTCGTCAGCTGAGCGGCTGCATACCGTCGCATTCATTCCATTTGCAAGGAGGATTGCCTGACCCTCCCGAAACTTTTTCGATGAGCGCAGAAGGCAATGCCAGCGTTCCAGGGGACTTGCGTCACGGCGAACAAGAAATATTTCTACCTTGCCGCCGGAAGCCTTGTTACCAAAAAGTCGGGCAGGCATGACCCGCGTATCATTCATTACCAGAAGGTCACCCGGCTCAATATGTGCTGCCAGGTTTTTAAACTGATCCTCGGAGACATTCTGTGAGGCGCGATCAAGGAGCATCAGTCGTGATGCATCCCGCTCCGCTGCAGGGTAACGCGCAATCAACTCCGGCGGGAGAACATAATCAAAATCTTTAACGAGCATGTAGTAACACCGCTTTATCGAATGTCAGAGAACTTTGTAAGTACTGTGCCGGGATAATAATACGAAAGTATTTCGGCATAACCGAAACCATCAAGCGCCCGCTGCTTGGCACCCCATTGGCATAACCCCACCCCGTGCCCGTTACCGAGACCTGTTACGAGAGCCTCACCATGTACGATCTTCAGTGTGAAATTGGTGCTTTTTATGACACCATAGCCAACGGCTTTACGGAACTGATCCCCTGTCAGCGATATCTCACCACGCGACGATAAAATCACAATGTTTTTCAGTCGTCCACGACTGTTGCGCGGCCCGAGACGAATATCAGTAACACCCGACACCTTATGTCCGGCACTTTTCAGTCTTTCCTCAATGTCCCGTACTGGAATCTTTTGTTCCCACGCAGTGGACGGAGTCAAGAGGCAGTAGGCACAATCGACACCCATAAGATAGGAAAGTCGTCCACCCCAAACATTTTCGGCGGACTCTGTCCGGCCTCCACAATTGGAATGATAAAATGCTTGAATAATCGAACCCTCGTGGGTAAGAACCTCTCCCGCGGTATCGGAAACAGCGCGACGCGCCCGATTATCCTCTATTTCGCACCCATCATAGACTTGATCGATTACTGATGACTCGAGATGGAACAAAGATGCCCGGCGGGCTTCCTTTCGATTCAGGGCATAGGTCCGTGCAATGACCGCCTGCGCTTTAACCGCCTCAATAGGCCAGGCAGATGATATTTCACAATTGATCAGCCCAACAAGGTAATCTTCCAGCGCCAGTTCGTTAACAACCAGGACACCTTTTTCACCAAGAGATGTTTCTGCTGTTCCCCGATAAGGTTTTCCATTAACAAGGATAGCCGATGCTGCAGAAAATGTTATGCGCTGGTAAAGTGAACCATTTACGACAACACCGTTTCTGCCGGGCCGTACCAGGACTGGCGGGCTGATTGCCACGGCATCACCGTTTTCTCGCGTTGCAATGACACCCTCACCATCCACGGTGACAATCGATGCATTTTTTAAAATGGCGACCCGGATTGATTCATCAGGTAAAGCAGCATCAGTGACGTCATGGTAGGCGACAAGTTGCAACAGGCTGATTAAAAACCCTATCAGGAATATGCGTATAACAAATAGTCTCAAATCCCGATGATACAAACACAAATTCAGACCGGCGTCAATTTTTTTTGCATGGAATCTCGGCGTTCGCGCCATCAAGCAACTCATTAATGCATACAAATTGCTAACTTGGCACAATTACTGTATATTTTATGCGTCAAAAGTAATTTTTTTATGTATTATGTGATAACGTAGCAAGAACCGGGCGCTATTGCTGGCTCTTCATGGAACCTGACTAAAATGTGCTTTGACAGCATCAGGACGCCAAAACATCTGTCTATTCAAGTTTCATGTGATGTTTCAGTATATTTCACAACAAAAGGCAGCAACGCGTAACTTCGTTATTCAGCGTACATTTATATGAACTATTCCGGGAAAGAAGCTGTGATTAATTCTCTGAAAATTAAAATTGTCGGCCTGGTAGCTGTCATTGTTGTTGTGACGATTGGTATCTCGTCATGGCTCAATTTCACGCACCAAAAGGAGATGCTGGAAGAAATCGCACAACAGAACGCGATCGTTCTGACTGAAAGTATTCTTACGAGTATCCATACAGCCATGAAACTCGGACATGCGACCGAGGTTGACGACATACTCTACCGCGTTAAATCCCACGACTACATAAAGGCTCTCAGGATTGTTGACAACAACGGGATGGTGCTCCACTCAGCCGATAGAACACAAATTGGCCACCCGCTCTCACCAGATGAACGCAAAGCGCTTGCCAGTAATACCAAAGACAGGTTCTACTTTTCCAACGATAATGATGTCTTTGATTCGTACTCACGCATACCTCTCGGGGCTGAATGTCACGGCTGCCACCCGGCGACACAATCGCTAGGATATCTGGAAACGGAACTGTCTCTTTCACAACACGTTCAATTCATCAAAAAAGAACAACATACCGCCATTCTTTCTGCATTTCTGATCATAATTCTGATCATTGGCGCTCTATTCATCTTTTTGATGCTGTACGTCGACCACCCCATCAACCAGTTGATCACGTCAATGCGGAAAGTAGAATCCGGCGATTTTTCTGCAACTACCAACATCACCAGCAGCAACGAGCTCACACTGCTTTCAAATCACTTCAACCTGATGACCAGTAAACTTAAAGAGTTGATCTCGACCACGATCACACATGAACGTGAACTGACTCGGGCAGAAGAAAAGCTTGCTCATCACCATGAAACACATCTGATGAACCTGAAACTTGAAGAACAACTAAAAGAGATTGAAAATCTTAACATTTCTCTGGAAGAACGCATCGAAGAGATCGAACATGCAAACTATACCATCACCGACCTGGCCAGTGAACTCGAACAGAAAAATCTGAATCTTGGCCGGGCGGTTGAGCGGTTATCCACGATCTACAAAATCGGTCTCGCGATCAACTCAACCATGGATATCGACCGCTTGTTCAATTTGATAGTGCGCACAACAACAACGACACTAAAGGCAACCATCGGGTATATCATCCTTTATGATTCAGAAAACAAATGCTTGAATGTCACAAATCTGATCGGGAGCGGAAAACTGCTCGCCCCTAAAACAGCGATCCCTATGAAGGAGTCCAGTGTTTCAACCTGGGTTATCAAAAACCGGCAACCCATTTTGATATCAGACATCAACCTGATGCCGCAATTCGATCGCTTCAGCGATCTGGGGTATGAACGCAAATCTCTGATCTGTGCCCCATTATTGGTAAAGGATGAAATCATTGGAACCATCAGTGTTGTAAACAAGATTGACGACTCACAATTCGGTTCGGATGAAATGGAAATGCTCAGCACTATTGCTGCCCAGGCGGCGATAGCTATTAAGAATGCGACCTTATATGATGAGCAGCAGCAGACCTATCTCAACACAATCCAGGCCCTTGTTTCTGCAATTGAGGCCAGTGACAGCTATACAAAAGGTCACTCTGAACGTGTAACCCGATACTGCATGGAAATCGGCCGCCGGCTGAGCCTGTCCGCTGATCGGATGCAGATTCTCGAACGCGCCGCTATTTTGCACGACATTGGCAAAATAGGTATTGATTTAAGCCTGCTGCACAAGGAAGGCAAGCTCACCCCCAAAGATATCAGAGAATTACAACAGCATCCTACCATCGGAATGCACATTCTCGAACCAATTGAATTTCTTCATGACGTACGTGTCTGCATCGGGCAACATCACGAAAGGTACGACGGCATGGGGTACCCGAACCGCATCAAGAAGGATGATCTCTTGCTTGAAGCACGCATCCTGGCCGTTGCCGATTCCTTCGATGCCATGACCTCTGACCGTCCATACCGCAAGGCCCTTCCACTGGATAGCGCTGTCAGCGAACTGCATGAACATGCTGGTACACAGTTCGACCCGGCCATTGTCGATGTGTTTTCACAGGTGATTGAAGATGGATCATTCTTCCGCTCAAGATTCACAGCAATGCCGCCTATGATGATTGATACCATCGGCTACGCCTGACCTTAACAACACTGACGAGGACGCTGTGCCCCACCTGCTTTCCATTACAGATTTACACACCTGTTTCAGTGGTCCACATGGTATCACCCGGGCGGTGAACGGAGTCAGTCTCTCAATTGATACTGGCTGTACTGTCGCCCTGGTCGGTGAATCGGGATCGGGAAAATCCATGACCGCGCTCTCGGTCTTGCGTCTTGTACCTCCCCCGGGTCTGGTTACATCCGGTTCCATCAGGCTTGGCGATACAGATCTGCTTGCTCTTTCCGACAATGAAATGCGGGCGATCAGAGGCAGCCGGATATCCATGGTTTTTCAGGAGCCGATGACCTCGCTTAATCCGGTATTGCGTATCGGAGATCAGGTCTCTGAGCCGTTTATGCTCCATCGAAAACTATCACGAAGTGACGCAACCGAGCGAAGCATCGAACTGCTCCAGCAGGTCGGCATTCCCTCCGCTGGCGACCGTATGCGTGATTATCCCCACCAGTTGAGCGGCGGCATGCGTCAGCGGATAATGATTGCCATGGCCCTGGCCTGCAACCCTGCCCTGTTGATTGCCGACGAGCCGACCACTGCCCTGGATGTCACTATCCAGGCCCAGATTCTGGAACTTATTGATACCTTCAGGCAATCATCCAACATGGGAATTCTACTGATTACCCACGATCTTGGCATCGTGGCGGAACAGTCCGATCATACCTATGTCATGTACGCAGGTCGTGTTGTGGAAGAAGCCCCTACCCGCGATCTTTTCGACAACCCGCGACATCCCTACACCCTGGCCCTGCTTGCGTCGCTGCCGCAAAATTCAGAGCCGGGCAAACCACTGACCACCATTCCGGGACAAGCTCCCGGCCTGCATTCAATCCTTCCGGGCTGCGGTTTTTGCGATCGCTGTCCCGTTGCACAATCCGCATGCCGTCAGGAACTGCCGGCCATGCGAGAGGTGTCACCTGGTCACAATGTGAGATGCTGGCTATGACACTTAAATCGACATCCATTCTCCAGGCAGTTCATCTGCAAAAGCAGTTTAAACTCACATCTCCGACAGCAAAAGGTGCGCTTCTGACGGCAGTCGATGATGTGTGCCTTGAACTCGCCAAAGGCGAGTCACTGGGAATTGCAGGAGAATCGGGCTGTGGAAAATCGACCCTCGGGAAAATTCTGGCCGGATTGATTCACCCGGATCATGGCGAAGTCCTCTATCAGGGTTCCCCACTTACGTCGCTTTCTGCACAGGATTACAGCGTATTTCGCCGCACTACCCAGATGATTTTCCAGGATCCGTTTTCTTCTCTCAATCCGCGCATGCGGATCGGCGACATCATTGCAGAACCGCTCACAATATCGGGCTCCTCAACGTCAGACAATCGCATGTCAGTTGCAACGCTTATGAAAACCGTCGGCTTGAACCCGGAACTGGCGCAACGTTTTCCCGATGAATTTTCCGGAGGCCAGCGACAACGCATAGGTATTGCCCGTGCACTGGCTGCATCACCACGTATCCTTATTGCCGACGAACCTGTTTCGTCCCTTGACATCTCGATCCAGGCCCAGATCATCAATCTCCTGCAGGAGATGAAAATGGACTTCGATCTTTCCCTGATCATGATCTCTCACAATCTGTCCGTCCTTCGTCACATTTGTGACAAGGTGATGATCATGTACCTCGGCATAATTGTCGAGTATGCTCCTGCAGCAGACCTCTTCAGTCAATGCCAGCACCCCTACACCGAGGCCTTGATTGCCGCCATTCCAAGGATGAGTACAGCGACTCGGAAGACGTCCATCATCCTGACAGACGACCTGCCTTCGCCCTTGGCAATTCCTTCCGGCTGTCGGTTTCATCCACGCTGCCGTTATGCGGCTGAAATCTGCAAAAAAGATACGCCACCACTTATAGAACGGGCAAACGGTCATGCTTCAGCCTGTCACTTTGCCGCAACAATCTTTCCGCAACCTGATAAACTGGATACATGCGTTAAGAAAGTTACTTTCTGACAGAAAAACGCCGATAGCAGCCTCTACCGTACTCAACCAATCAAAACTTGAGAAACATAACAATGTTTCATCATCGCGTTTTATATTGACGGCAAAGAAATCTATATATATATTTTATTAAAAAACAAAGGGTCATGTTATGGAATTCAATAAAGACAGACAATTCGTATCAGAGGCTGAAGTATTAAAGGTTCTTGGTCACCCGATTCGACTCAAGATTGTTGCGGGGCTTTGTACGCGCGAGTGCAATGTGAAACATATCTGGGAGTGCCTTGGATTGCCTCAGGCAACCGTCTCCCAGCATCTTGCTCTGCTCAAGCACAAGGGTATCATTGAAGGTAAACGTGATGGAGTTGAAGTGCATTACAGTGTTATAAGTCCTCTTGCTAAAAAGCTCATTTCCTCACTGGATTAAACCATACAGCGACAGCGTGCAACAACATACACAACCTCGTAGGTTGCAGGAATCTTTCCATCACAACCGTATCGTTCGCAATATAATCGGGATGTTTCGTTAAGTATCCCCCGCCATCCCAAGCCACCCTGGCTGTTTCCCTGAACCGTAGTTCCGGCTCCGATTCGCTTGATTGATCGAAGCAGATCGTGGACATCGCTATAGTACTCAGTTTCAATCTCACTCAAAACCATCGCCTTGTCAAAATCTACCCGCTGCAGGGCTTGTTCCACGTCTGCCCTGCCCATGAAGCGGTGCAGCTTGTCTTCGTAGCCGCTGCAGCAACCTGTGCGCCGTTCCACCACATCTCGAAAACAGTCACGCAACTCGCATAAGGTTCGGCCACCAAAAAAGGCTGCACACACCAATCCATCAGCATGAGTGACTCGACGTGCCTCCTGAAAAAAAACATTCAGATTATCAAGCCACTGCAATGTTGAGGATGAAACCAGCAGATCAAAAGCAGCATTCCTGAATGGTAGAAACTCGGCGTCCGCATTTACAAACCGAGCCTCTGCGCCAAGGCGCTCCGATGCACACCGGGACATGTTGTAGGCAAGGTCGAGACCATACAGCCTGGATAGAGGATACTGCTGTTGCAGCGCGGAAAGCAGATGACCGGTTCCGCAGCCGATATCAAGAACTGTCGCCGGAACTTCGGAAACATGACTGGTTACAAGCGAGATCAAACGCTGCACAACCCGCTTCTGAACCGAAGCATGCCGGTCATATTCCGCAGCCTGTTTATGAAATGATCGGCCTACCCTACTTTTGTCGATACTCACCGCCACTACTCACTCTCCCCTTAAATTCGTTTAGACACGCATTGAATTTTCTGCTCTGCGTGAGAAACGGCACATGTCCGCAGCCGGAAAATATAACCGGGAGTGACATCGGAATCTGCCTGGCCATGGATTCCGAGGCCTTCGGCAAACAAATGACATCAGAATCACCGTACATAACCAGAGTCGGACAGTTTATGGATGTCAGGCGATCACGCATATCGGCCTCAACCAGCGCCTCTAATGCACTCAGGGCAACCTCTGGGGTCGGTGCTTGAACGGATGACAATATTTCGTTAACACGATCAGACTGTATCTCCCCGAATGCAAACATTCGAGCGACAAACCCTTTCAGGGCACGCTGTAAACTGCGACGAACCTTATTGGCCATGCCATCAGCTTCCCCCCGCATCAACCCATAGGGAAAATCATCCGACTGAACGAACTTGGGAGTACCTGAGATCAATACCAGGCCGGATAAGCGTTCTTTGCAGAGCTGAAATGCCTCTATCGCTATAAAAGCACCAAGCGACCAACCGGCAAGTATGACATCGTGAATATCAAGATATTCAAGCAACCCGGCAATATCTGCAGCACAGCCAGACAGATGAAAGGAATCCGAATTCGGCGGTGAATTGCCGTGCCCCGGCAGATCGAGCGTAATGATTCGAGACGAAACCGACAGTCCCTCCCGCTGGAGATCCCACACTGCGGATGACATGCACCAGCCATGTATAAAAACAACCGGTGCACCAGACCCATGTTCCTCATACCACAGGCGGTTTCCTGCAGCATTTTCAAACCACGGCATCAGATCACACCCAATTTCCTGCCGATGGCTATGAACCGTTCAGCAGCCCATTCCAGATCCAGACTGCTATGGGTTGACATAACCGTGCAGCGCAAACGGCACAATCCGGCAGGAACTGTCGGTGGACGGATCCCCTGGGCAAAAATGCCTTCTTCAAGCAGCAGCTCTGAGAAACGCATCGTCGTTTCCGCGCTCCCGGTCATAACCGGAATGATCTGGGTCATCCCATCCGGTAGCGTAAAACCTGCCTGCCTCAGCAGAGATCGGAATTGTTCTGCATTGGTTGTGAGCCGTTCGCGCAGACAATTTCCTTCATCTGACCGGACTACCTTGATGGCAGCCAGCGAGGCCGCCAACACTGAAGGAGGCAATGAAGTCGAAAAAATGAAACTGCGGGCACGGTTGATCAGCAACTCCCGCACCTTGACAGAAACTGCAGCATAAGCGCCGAAGCTGCCCAGAGCCTTTCCGAAGGTACCCATGTTGATATCAATATCTCCAGACACCCGGAGAAGCTCAGCAGTACCTTTGCCCTGCTCCCCCAGCACTCCGCTGCCATGGGCATCATCAACCATCAACAGGGCACCGAATTTCTTTTTCAGATCTGCCAGTTCCTGCAATGGTGCGATGTCACCGTCCATACTGAAAACACCGTCGGTTACAATCATTGCACGCCCAACCCCGCGATGCTTTTTCAGCAGAAGGGACAAGGCCGCATGGTCATTATGGGGGTAACGTACAAGGCGGGCGCCTGAAAGAAGTGCACCATCAATAATACTGGCATGATTGAGCCGGTCTGAAAAGATTACATCGCCACGCCCGGCCAGCGCAGAGATGATTCCGGTGTTGGCAGCATAACCGCTATTAAATACCAAAGCGGCCTCTGTCTCTTTAAACGCCGCTACTTCTGCCTCCAACTGTTCATGAAGATCCATGGTACCCGACACAAGACGTGATGCTGAACTTGACGTGCCATAGCGCTCCGCCGCCGCAACAGATGCCCTGATCAGGTCAGGGTGGTCAGCCAGCCCCAGGTAGTTGTTTGAACATAACAGCAGCACGTCGCGCCCGTTCATCTCGACATGTGCCGCCTGTTTTCCGCTGATCATACGGGTGGAACGGTATAAACCACTGCATCGTATCTGTTCGAGTTCTTCGTGAATAGAGGTACTCATGCACTCTCCCAAAACCCTGATAAACAGGATACGTGTGGTTACGATGATGGTATCTGCCGAACTATGCAAAATACACTATCAAACGCACCAATAGTCAACCACATATGATACGAACGTTGACAATGCTGACAAAAAAATGGCATGCACAGCAGCAAGCATACCAATCCTACCTACAGAACGGAGGTAGTTCCCCTCTTGCCAAACTCTTCCACGACCTTCTTGACGTCCTGGGCCCGGGAATTATCGCACACCAAGAGGGCATCCGGGGTCGATACGATGATCAGGTTATGAACGCCGATCGTTGCTACAACCCTGGCATCGGCATAGATCACGCATCCGCTTGAATCCAGGGAGACATGTCCGATTGTATTGATACAGACCGTTCCCGAGTCATCCGGCTCAACCACCTCCGGCAATGAACTCCAACTACCCACATCACTCCAGCCCATCTCCACCGGAACGACCTGCACCCTGGACGACTTTTCCATGACACCGACGTCGATAGAAACACTTTCCACGGAAGCGTATACTGATTCAATCTGCTCTTCCAGGTCAGACAATTCCCAGACATCACCGTTAAATGTGATTGTGGAAAGATCAGCTGCCAATCCGGGTAGATATGCGCCGATCTCCAGCATGATCGTATCCGCTCGCCAGATGAACATGCCACTGTTCCAGAAGAAATTTCCTTCTTCCAGATAGGTGATGGCCTCGGCCAAGGGTGGTTTTTCGACAAAACGGCGGACCGGGAAAGGCCCCGTACCACGGAGGTCCATATCAGCTTCGATATAACCATACCCGGTTTCAGGTCGGGAAGGCATGATACCCAGCGTTACAAGATATCCGTTGCGCGCGGCATGGGCCGCATGCAGCAGAGTCTGACGCAGTGCTTCTTCATCCTTGATAAAATGGTCGGCGGGCAGTACGACCATGACGCCATTGGGATCGTATGCGGCTATAATCGTTGCGGCCAGTCCAATCGCGGGAGCCGTATTTCTGGCCAATGGCTCGGCAATGACATCTATGGGGATTTTACGGTAATGCGCCAGCTGTCGTTCCGTTTCCTCGGCCTGAATCTTATTGGTAATAATAAGTATACGCTTCGGCTTGAGGGGTAGAACCCGCTCCACAGTCCGCTGGAGCATGGTCCGGTCCCCGGTGATGGAGATGAGTTGCTTGGGAAGAGCAGCCCGGGACAACGGCCAGAATCTGGTTCCGGAACCACCGGCTAATATTACAATATACATATCGATTTCTCCGTTACTTGTACTGAATCCGGTCAATAAAGTCCGCAATGTCACGCCCGAGCAGGTTGACCGCCCCGGTCGTATCAAGGACATCCCACAGGGTTTGACGAAAATAGGCAACTTCGTGACCGTTGTCGCCATCATATAACATCGCAACTATCGAAATTCTGAAACGCCCCACCCTGGTGAACTTTCCCTTCAAGACAAGTGAGGTTGCAGACGGTTGTGCAGTACGGGACACGTTCTGATAGGTATGGCGGGCCTTGACGTAGCGCTCAATATTTTCTGCCAGCACAGTCGGAATTTGGGCATAGCGGCGTTCTCTTTCACTCATGCGGGCTTCCGGTGTGTCGGTAAACACCTCGTTCCTGAGTTCAAAATCATGAATAATCAGTGATTTATACGTAGCCATGGGCTTCAGATTCGTCACAACCTCCTCGTCCAGGATTGTGGTCGAGGTATTGGCACAACCGGTACTCAGTAACACCAGAAGCAGGATGTACAGATACGATACCCTTATAAAAGAACAGTACCGCACCCTGTCAAACATCATCAGAGTTTACATTAGTGCGGTTATAATCGTCATCAAAACGGACAATATCATCCTCACCCAGATATTCACCACTCTGTACCTCTATGATAACAAGCGGGATTTTACCGGGGTTCTCCAGACGGTGGTTCTGGCCGATCGGAATAAAGGTTGATTCATTGACATTGACTATCTGCTGTTGATCCCCGCAGGTTACCAGCGCAGTGCCCGAAACAACGATCCAGTGTTCACTGCGATGGTGATGTTTCTGCAGCGAAAGACGCTGTCCTGACAGCACTTCTATGCGTTTAATCTTATAACTGCTGCTCTCATCAAGCACCAGATATGAGCCCCACGGGCGTTCTCCTCGTTCCATTGTGTCTCCCTTAGCTATTGTTGTTTCTGAGGTGCAGGTAAGTTTTGAGAGCTGCTCGCCATGCCTGGGGCTGAAAACCGGAATCACGTTCCAGCTTGCTGCAATCCAGCGTTGAATACAGTGGACGACGGGCCGGACGATTCAGTTCTTCAGTCGTCATGCCCTTGACGAGTACCGACAGACCGGCTTCTTCAAAAATAGCCTTTGAAAAGCCATTCCACGAGCAGAACCCGGAATTGGCAGCATGATAGATGCCACGCTGACCGGTTTTCAAAAGTGCCAGAATGGCATGGGCCAGATCGACTGTCCAGGTCGGCGAACCGATCTGGTCGTCAACAACCGCAAGCTCATCCTTTTCTTTGGCCAGACGCAGCATGGTCTCTACGAAATTCTTGCCATGCAATCCGTAGAGCCACTGGGTGCGGACAATCAGGTGATCGGGATTGAAGGCGGCATTCATCTCGCCGGCCAGCTTGGATTGACCGTAGACACCCAATGGGCAGGGGGCATCATCTTCAACATACGGGCTGCCCTTGCTGCCATCAAAGACATAGTCGGTGCTGACATGAACCAGGCGGGCACCGATCTCGCGGGTTGCCATGGCAAGATGCGCCACCCCTTCGCCATTGACCTGCATGGCCAGCTCAGCATTGCTCTCACACCCATCCACATCGGTGTAAGCCGCGCAATTGATGACGGTTTTCGGCTTCAAGGTTTTGAGAATCCGCATTGTAGATTCCAGTGAGGTGATATCGATCTCATCAATATCCACACCACGGGCAGCATCACCGATGAGGGCCATCATGTCGCGCCCCAGCATGCCATTGGCACCTACTACCAGTATCATGGCCGACCTCCATATTGATTTTCATAATAGGTGAGATATGCTCCGGAAGTGACATCCTCCACCCACTCCTGATGCGCCAGATACCAATCGATGGTTTCGGCAATGCCACTTTCGAAGGTATAAGCCGGCTCCCAGCCCAGATCCTGCTTGAGGCGTGAGGCATCAATAGCATAGCGCCGATCGTGGCCGGGACGGTCTTTGACAAAGGTAATCAGCCCCCGGTTTTCTCCCGGCGCCCGGCCGAGACGCGCGTCGAGCAGATCGCAGACCAGGTTGACGATGTCAATGTTCTTCCATTCGTTGTTTCCGCCAATATTATATACCGACCCGGGTTGCGCCGTTTTCAGAACAACCTCAATGGCTGTAGCATGATCGCGCACATGCAGCCAGTCGCGGACGTTCAGGCCGTCACCATAGACCGGCAACGGCCTTTTATTGATAATATTGTGAATCATTAAGGGAATCAGCTTCTCGGGGAAATGATAGGGACCGTAGTTGTTGGAACAGCGGGTGTTGAGCGTCGGCATGCCAAAGGTCTCGTGATAGGCACGAACCAGAAGATCAGCCCCGGCCTTGCTGGCCGAATAGGGGGAGTTGGCTGCCAGCGGTGTTTCTTCGGTAAAGTAACCGGTTGCTCCCAGACTGCCATATACCTCATCGGTGGAAATCTGGAAAAATCGGAAATCCGCCACAACACCGGACTGCCAATGCCTGCGACTCTCTTCCAACAAAACCTGCGTTCCGAGAACATTGGTACGCACGAAGATTTCCGGGCCGGTGATGGAGCGATCCACATGGGATTCAGCGGCAAAATGAACGACCGCATCCACCTTTTCCCTTGCGAGAATTCCAGCAACCAGACTAGCATCACCGATATCACCCTTTACAAATTGGTACTGCGGGTTGTTGGCAACTGCTGTAAGATTTTTCAGGTTGCCGGCATATGTCAACACATCAAGGTTTATAACCCTGCAGCCAGGGTTGTTGGCAATGTAGGAATGAATGAAATTGGAGCCGATAAAACCAGCCCCGCCGGTAACCAAGATGGATTTTGGGGAGAAAGTCACGAGGAGTCTTCCTTTCAAAACAAATACACGAGGCTGTAAACATTTCTTTTTATCACAATTCATGCTAAAAAGGGAACACTTTTACCAGGTTATATCGCAATAACGAGAGGGGGCGTACACTATGGACAATCAGAAAAAATGCAGATGTGGTGCCGATCATCACGGACATCTCTGTATGCTGCGCAGCAATGGAATGCATGATGAAATTTCCAGGATAACCAGTGACCCGAAGTTTTACTGCTTCACCTGCGGCGGCGAGGCAAACTGCCCCGACAATCTCTGCGAACCGGCAAAGATTGAATAACATTTATCACTTCATTTCGAAAAAAGACATGAAAAAGGCTTTGCAGAATAACCTGCAAAGCCTTTTATTTGTCTATGGTACCGAAGGTCGGACTCGAACCAACATGGGGTTGCCCCCGGCAGATTTTGAGTCTGCTGTGTCTACCATTTCACCACTCCGGCATGTCTCTTTATATATATTCAAATGGCCTCAATCGTCAAGCATTAATCCTCCCTGACCGGTTCACTAAAACATTTACAGTTTACCAAAATAGAATTATATATAATGACCTCATTAAGGAGGACCTGTTCAGTGCATATCCGCCGTACCGTTATAATTTCAGGATTCCTACTCCTTACCCTCAGTACAATTGCTTTGTCACACTCAACCGGCATCCTTGAGCGCAACATACCGGTCAAGAACAACCTCATTATCTTTCCCAATGAGAAAGGTGAGGTAATCTTTAATCATTCAATCCATTCGAAGAAATTCAAGGAAAGCGACTGTATTCTCTGTCATCGTTCAAATCAGCCAACCAGAAAAAAGGTATTATCGCGATTCGACAATCCCCGCATTGCCCATTATTTCTGTAAAGGATGTCACCGGGAGATAGGTACCGGCCCCACCGAATGCCACCAATGTCACAACTACAAGAAAACTAGTTAGGTATGTCTTATTCCATGTCTAAACATTCAATCAACGTCTCCCACAGTAATTACCTACGGCTATGCATTCTGATGTGCACAGCAGCACTGATCTCGTCATGCACCACATACCAGAGGGCATACCCGCCAGCGGAGCAGCAGACGGTGCGTCAAAAACCTGCACAAAAACCTTACGTTGTGGATGGAAAACGCTACGAACCTCTCGCCAGTCACGAGGGCTTTGAACAGGAAGGCATCGCCAGTTCCTATGGCCAGGAATTCCACGGCCGCAGGACCAGCAACGGCGAAACCTTTGACAAGAATGCCTTGACCGCCGCCCACAAAACTCTCCCCATGGGTGTCTATGTGAGGGTTCAGCATAAAGGCACCGGCAGTGAAGTTGTCGTGCGTATCAATGATCGCGGGCCATTCGTCAAAGACCGGATCATTGATCTATCCGATGCCGCGGCTGGCCGTCTGGGAATACTCCGGGAAGGGGTGGCCCCGGTCAAGGTCACGGCACTCGGCTACAGGACCAATGGAGCGGGAGGCACCCTGTCCTACCGTCCGCTGCCAAGTTATGATTCCGGCACGTTTTCTCTCCAGGTCGGCGCATTCACTATAAAAGCCAATGCCTACCGATACGCGGATGAGCTCAAACGAAAATTCGGTACGACTGACGTACAGGAAGCTGTTGTAGGCGGGACTCAATACTACCGGGTCAGATTAGGTCGCTTCACTTCATTGCGGGTTGCCCAGATGGCTCAGGAACAGTATGGAAGCAAGGGATTCAATGGCTGCTTTGTTGTTGCCGTGGACTAAGTAGCAAGCTCGCGTAGGCCCTGTCTGTCCCCGGTGTCGTGACATTCCGGCAAGCGGATCTGCCTGAGATTTTTTTCATCAAGAAAAACTGATGCCGGAATGATCGTATCCAGCTCACTTACCGCCGAACCAAAAATTCTGCGCGTCAGCTCCTGGAACAGGAGCAACTCCTGGGTAAACAGTTCATTGAATGGATGCCTGATATCCTCTAACCTGATCGGATCAATTTCGACGAAATTCAGGCTGCACCATTCATCAAACAAACCCTCTCCGTTCGTATCAATCATGGGAATTCCATTTAACCGACAGGTCATCGGCCGATGCGCATATACCAGACAGGCACCCTGATCGGAGAGCAGTGGACAGGGGGTCTCGTCCTCCTCCGGCATCATCGTGTCCCACTGCTCCTCAGGGATATGATTAAGTATCCAGGGACGGGTGAAATCCGGCCAATGCGTTGCAAGGTAATCAAGACGGCCTGCCGCTTTCACCTGAACTGCCTGCTGCACAGCAGCCGGAAGCTGATCAAAACCTTTCTTGAGATAGAGGGCATCCAGCAGGGTGATATCAAACAATCCCCGACAACACTCCGAGCAGCCATGGTGGCAGGCGATCGCATCTGAATGCCGAGCTACACAGGTTTCAAACCACTGATCCACCTCTTCAAGCAGTGTACCGTATTGGTTCAGTATATCGTTCATTGATTCGCTGGCCTGCTTTCAGTTGAGTGTGCCACTTTTTCGCTCCGGGTAAGCAAGCCAAAACGGTAGCCTTCCCGCTTCAACCGGGGGACCAGATCCCGCAGTGCCGTCAGAGTGGCTTCGTGCCCGGCCCCGTCATGAAACAGGAGGATCACATGCTTCTTTGAGTTCCTGTTCAACCGGTTTAATACCGTTTTTTCAATAAACAGGTGATCCCTGACACCCCGCAGCGTTGAATCATTGCTGTTGATGTCCCAGTCAAATATCTGCGCCCCTTCGGAAGCAACCTGTGAAACAATGGTTTTACCGGATGCCCCATAGGGAATCCGTACCATCCTGCCATCGCCACCCAGACGCTCGATCATGGTGCCGGTACGCTTTACTTCACTTGCATCGGTAACAAGGGAAGCTCTCAGTTTTTTCAGATTATGAGACTCCGTGTGATTACCCACGCGATGACCCATGTTTAAGGTGGCTGTGATGGCCTTCTCGCGACCTTTGATATTGCTGCCGAGCACAAAGAACGTGGCCGGAATGCCCTCTGACTTGAGAAATCCAGCAATTGGCAGTGTCAGATGTGAAGGGCCGTCGTCAAAGGTCAGATAAATGGTTGTTTCAGTTGAGTTGGTACGATGCGGCATATCAATCGGTACGGCAGAATTCGTCAACTCAGACCTGGACCGTTTCTTTTTTCGAACGGGCGTTGGTCTGCGTTCCGAGCTCCGGGGCAACTGTTCAACCGCTGGTGGCGATATGCGCAGCGACTCTTCCAAACGGATTCGTTCCCCGGCAATGTTATCTCCAACTGCCTGCAGGCCCTGCTCGACCTCACGCGCGTTTGTACCAGCGGCCGCAACTTTTCTCAGAACGAGATTTCGATAAAGGAGTTGACACTTCTGGCTGGAGAGCTGATAGAGACGATCGGCATCCGCTGTCATCTCATGGTCATAATAGCGGTCTGCAAGTGAAATTGTCTGGCGGATATTGTCGGTTTCATCCGGTGCAAATTCATCAGCTCCGGCTGAAAGAGCCGTAGTAAATCGAGACCGGGCATCATTTCGCCACTGTGATGTTGCAACAGTGCCGCATCCTGACAATAACAGAACGCAAACGGCACAGATCAGAAAATGTGAACAGGATCGCATCAATTGAAAGCACTGCCGACTACATATACACCATGACCTTGATGGAAATGCTGCCATCAGCGGTCGTAAAGGGTATTGTCACACCTTTGCACTGGACATTGATGCTGGATTTTTCATTGGGGTCGGGCGGATCGGAGACAGTACGCAGTTGGCCGGAAACAACCAAAGGGAGACCAAGGGCAACACTGCCGTACTGTTCGTGATACCTGGTTTTAAAGACTCCGGCAATATTGTTGGTCAATTCCCCCACTGCATCACGGATACATTCATCATCCGCCTCATCGACCATGAGCAGTTCCTTGGCAACGCACTGGGCACTCTTCTTGTCAGTAGCGATTATGATATACCCTACCCGATCCCCTGCAACACCGACGATGCCGGTCACATCCGAGTCCACCGGATCAACCCGTTTTTCCACATGACCAGCCAGCAGATCGATGTTCATGTAGCTTTTAAAGGTGTCCTGAGTGGCTGACATGATGGTAAACATGATTTCTTCAAATGATATGGCACTCACAATCTATTCCCCCTGCGCGTGTTTTGTTGTTTCCGATCTATTTCAGGGACAGAAGATACTCAACCAGGCTTTCAACCTGTTCGGGGTTGATCTGGCCGTTAAAAGCCGGCATGCCGCCCGGCCGGCCTTCTGAAATACTCTTGGCTATATCGAGGCGCGCCTTGCCGTATCTGTATTTTGAAGCGGTCAGATCCGGTCCAACGGTTCCCTTGCCGTATTCACCATGACAGGCGGCACAATGTTTGGCGTACAGCTGCTTACCGGCCGCAACGTATGCTTCAACCTTGTGCCCGCTACCCTGCTGACCGGCCGCGGTAGCCTCAACAACTTTGTGCGCTACCTGCTTTTTATCTGCAAGTGCTTTTCTGGCTGCATCGGCCTCGGACTGGGAACTCCAGCCGCTAAACAGGTAATACCCCGTGAAAATAACGCCCCATACGACAAGCACGGCAAAAAGAATACGAAAAATGCCCGGGGAGCTTTTCTCTTCACGATATTTAATGCCATCATATTCATGCTGTTCTGACATCATCTGCTCCTTGTGAATAATTAGTCGTCCTTGAGCATCCGGTACTTGGGCTCTTCAAGCTTGTGCTTACGATTTTTTCTGAGGGTTACGACAGCGATGGCTGACAATATCGCCAGCAGCAACGTCGTCAGCAGCAGAAAAATGAGCCGGGCATCAATCATCCTGTTTGCCCAGCTTGATGAGGGTAACCAGCTTCCAGATCTTCTGCTCGTCCAGTGAACCACCAAAGGCCGGCATGCCGTTGGCCTCTATCCCTTTGGAGATGGCGGCGAACAGCTCCGCATCTGATTTGGCCGAGCCGGTCAGAACCGGACCAAGCCCCCCCTGGCGTTTGTCACCGTGGCAGGAAGCACAATCCTTGGCATAGATTGAAAGTGCGTCCGCCTTGATGTTCTTCAGATCAGTGAATGGATTTGTCCGGGCAATTGGGATCTGCTGCACCGGTGCCTCCATCTTTTTGACCGGAATATCGGTGCCCAGCTTGCGCATATAGGCGATGATGGCATCCATTTCAGTCTTGCCCTTGAGTTCATCCAGGTCTGCCTGGGTGTAAGGGAATTTGAGAAGTTTCATCTTTCGTTCGGAGTAGGCTGTATCAAGCGGTACATTCAGAAAGGCATAGGCCGGCATATTGGAGGCCGGAACCACTGACTGCGGATTTTCCATGTGCTTGAGGTGCCAGGCCCCCTTGGGATCAGGATACTTCAGACCGATGCGGGCCAGGTCGGGTCCGGTGCGGCGCGATCCCCACAGGTGCGGCCGGTCATAAACGAACTCTCCCGATTTCGAGTAGCTTCCGCCGTTACCGTAACGCTCAACATCCGCCGCCAGGGTACGCACGGTCTGGGAGTGGCAGTTGTTGCATCCTTCACGCATATAGATATCACGCCCTTCCTGCTGCAGAGGGGTATAGGGCTTCACCTCGGCTATCCGGTCACCGGGACCGTTGATCCACTTGAATGGTGCAATCATGGTTACCGTGGTGCCGATCATGATCACGACAAAGGCCAGAATTATGAAGATAACGGGATTCTTTTCCAGCATGGCATCGTCCTCGTCTGGTTTGGATTTAGGTCAGGCCTGCGACGTACGGGAAGAAAGTGCTTTCCCCTTTTCAACCGTTTTGTAGAGGTTGTAGATGAAGACCAGCAGACCGGCCAGAAAGATGAAGCCGCTGACAGCCCGCAACTTGTAGTAGGGGAAGATGGCAATCATCGTTTCCATAAAGCTGTAATGCAGAGTACCGTCCGGATTGGTTGCCAGGAGCATACTGCCCTGCTGCACGCCGGCGATCCACATGGTGACGGAATACATCAGCTGACCAATCAATGCCAGCCAGAAGTGGATATCAGCCAGTTTCTCGCTATAGATTTCAGTTTCATGGGTTGTGGTTGTAACGTAGTAGATCGCTGCATACAGCACCATGGAGACCCAGCCCAGCGTTCCCATGTGAACATGCCCCGGTACCCAGTCGGTATAGTGGATGAAGGCAGAAAAGGATCGAACCGCCTGCATCGGCCCCTGCAGGGTCTGCAAACCATAAAAGGTGATGCCGCAGATCAGGAATTTGACCAGGTAATTGGTCTTGATCTGCTCCCATTGACCGTTCATGGTCAGATATCCATTCATCACCGCCCCCCAGGAAGGGGCAATCAGCATAATCGAAAAGGCCATGGCCAAGGTCTGGATCCAGTCCGGTACCGGAGTCCAGAGCAGATGATGGGCGCCGGTCCAGAGGTACATGAAGATCAGGCTCCAGAAAGCGATAATGCCCATGCGGTGGCTGAAGATCGGATTACCGGTCACCTTCGGCAGAAAATAATAAAAGATTGCCAGCGGCGGAGCCGTCAGCACCATGGCAACGGCGTTGTGGCCGTACCACCACTGCACATTGGCGTCATTGGTGCCGGCAAATATGGGATAGGATTTGAATAAATGCAGCGGCATGCCCAGATTGTTGATGACATACAGGACCGTTACCCCGACCAGGGCCGCCATGATATACCAGAGCGAGATGTACATCTGCTCTTCCTTGCGCTTGAGTATGGTCATGAAGACATTGATCGAAAACAGCACCCAGATAATGGCTACGACAATTGCCAGCGGCCATTCCAGCTCAGCGTATTCCTTGGTGCGATTGATTCCCATGGCCAGGGTCACGGCAGCAGATGCGATTCCGATGTTGAACAGCCAGAGTGTCACCCTGGCCAATCCGGGACTCCAGAGTTGCGTTCGGGTCAGGCGCTGGGTGATGTAGAAGAACAGGCCGATAAAACTGCCGATGCCCCATCCGAAGATGCCGGCATTGGTATGAATCGGCCGTAAGCGGCCGTAGGTCAGATACGGAGCAACATTCAATTGCGGCCAGGCCAGTTGCAGTGAGATCAGGATTCCGACCAATACCGAAATCGTGCCCCAGATGATGCTCCAGGTGATGAATCCTTTAACCGAGTCATCGTAGTACCGAGTTGGTGCATTCATGCTTCTGCTCCTTTTGGCATGTGAAAATATGATGCTTTACGCAAACAGCCTGATTGATACTCGCGTGAATTGCTCAGACGATATGCCCGCAACTCAACACTGGTTAAAGGTATACCACACATAAAAATAACTGCACTTTCAGGGCAGTTATTTTTCTTCATTTATTCCCATTCAATGGTGGCAGGCGGCTTGCTGGAGATATCATACACGACGCGATTGATGCCTTTGACTTCATTGATGATCCTGCCGCTGATGCGGGCCAGGTCGTCATAGGGCATCGGATACCATCCGGCCGTCATGAAATCCTTGGTTTCAACAGCCCGCAGCGCGACCACGTACTCATAGGTACGGCCATCACCCATGACGCCGACGCTCTTGACCGGCAGAAAGACGGCAAAAGCCTGACTGATCTTTTCATAATGGCCGGATGCGTAGAGCTCTTCGATGTAGATGGCATCCGCCCGGCGCAGGATGTCGGCATACTCCTTTTTGACCTCACCCAGAATGCGCACTCCCAGCCCGGGACCGGGAAACGGATGACGCCAGACCATCTGGTGCGGCAATCCCAACTCTTCACCGATGGCACGCACCTCGTCCTTGAACAGCTCGCGTAGCGGTTCCAGCAGTTTCAGCTTCATATACTCCGGCAGACCGCCCACATTGTGGTGACTCTTAATGTTGTGGGCCTTGCCGGTCTTGGCACCAGCCGACTCGATCACGTCCGGATAGATGGTGCCCTGGGCCAGCCAGTTGGCATCCTTGATGCGCTTTGATTCTTCTTCAAAGATATCGACGAACAGTCCGCCAATGATCTTGCGTTTCTTTTCCGGATCGCTCTCACCGGCCAGGGCAGACAGGAAGCGCTCTTCCGCATCAACCCGGATAACCTTGACCCCCAGGTTTTCGGCAAAGGTTGCCATAACCTGATCCCCTTCCGCCAGGCGCAGCAGTCCGTTATCGACAAAGACGCAGGTCAGCTGGTCACCGATGGCACGATGGATCAGTGCCGC
The DNA here is from genome assembly GCF_056821595.1 of Geobacter psychrophilus. Taxonomy (NCBI): domain Bacteria; kingdom Pseudomonadati; phylum Thermodesulfobacteriota; class Desulfuromonadia; order Geobacterales; family Geobacteraceae; genus Geobacter; species Geobacter psychrophilus. Next base: position 4,055,220 of record NZ_JBXDTU010000004.1, on the reverse strand, counting down.
CGCGACAGAAGAATCGACGCCTCCCGAGAGCCCGAGGATGACCTGGTCATTGCCGACCTGGCGCCGGATACGCTCAATCGCATCTTCTATGATCTGACCCGGGGTCCATTGTCCGCTGCAGCCGCATACCTTGCGGACAAAGGATTCGATCAGCATCTCACCCCGCGGGGTATGATTCACCTCGGGGTGAAACTGCACACCGTACAGCTTTCGTTTGACATCCTGAATTGCACAGACCGGTGCATTGGCAGTCTCGGCCACGCTCTCAAACCCGACCGGTATCTTGGATACATGGTCGCCATGGCTCATCCAGACCGGGCTTTTTCCTTCAATGAAAAAACCGTCAAAAAGCGGTCCCGGTTGAGAGCTTGCCAACAGGTCGGCATGGCCGAACTCGCGCTTGCCTGCCGCCACGACCTCGCCTCCGAAGTGGCGGCTCATGAGCTGCATACCGTAGCAGATTCCCAGCACCGGCACCCCCAGTTCAAACAGCTCCTCGGCAACTGAGGGTGCATCCGGTTCATAGACCGACTTCGGGCCGCCCGACAGGATTATCCCGCTGGGTGCAAATGCGCGGATGGCATCCATCGTCATGTCAAAGGGATGCAGTTCACAATACACATGCGTTTCGCGGACCCGGCGGGCAATCAACTGGGTGTATTGGGAACCGAAATCGAGGATCAGAATTTTCTGGCTGTGGATATCGCTCATTGTTAAGTACCTGTCTACTCACACAAAGCCACAAAGCACGAAGGATTTAGACTGAATCGGATTCAGGCATTCTTGGTGAACTTTGTGGCTTTGTACGAGTCACGTGTTGTGATGTTTTAGTGAAATAAATTCTTTAAAAATGGATTCCTACGCTATGATTATGGACTTCCAGCAACCATCCCCTGACAGATCAATTACCGACCCGATAGTTCGGCGCTTCCTTGGTAATCGTCACATCATGCACATGTGACTCCTTGAGACCGGCACCGGTGATCCGGATAAAGCGCCCTTTTTGCTGTAGCTCTTCGATCGAGCCGCAGCCGGTGTAGCCCATGCCGGAACGCAGACCGCCCAGCAGCTGGTGGATATTGGCCGAAAGCGGTCCGCGCAGCGGCACCATACCCTCGATCCCTTCCGGCACCAGCTTGACATCATCCCCCACTTCCGACTGGAAGTAGCGATCCTTGCTGCCGTCCTTCATGGCGCCGATAGAGCCCATGCCGCGGTAGGTCTTGTAGGTCCGTCCCTGGTACAGGACCGTGTCGCCGGGGGATTCCTCGGTACCGGCAAACAGTGAACCGATCATGATGCAATCGGCCCCGGCAGTGACCGCCTTGGGCAGGTCGCCCGAATACTTGATGCCGCCGTCCGCGATAACCGGTATGCCGTATTTGTGGGCCACCCGGGAACATTCATGAATCGCGGTGATCTGCGGTACCCCCACACCGGCAACAACCCGGGTGGTGCAGATGGAGCCGGGCCCGATCCCGACCTTGATGCCGTCGACTCCTGCCTTGATCAGCGCCTCGGCCGCTTCGGCAGTGGCAATGTTGCCGGCAATGATCTCAACCCCGGCGAAGGTAGCTTTTGCTCGAACAACGGCATCGATAACCCCCTGGGAATGTCCATGGGCGGTATCGATCACAATCACGTCGACGCCCGCCTTGATCAGGGCATCCATACGTGCCTCCATATCCTCGGTCGGGCCCACGGCCGCACCGACCCGTAAACGTCCCAGACTGTCCTTGCAGGAGTTGGGATACTTCTTGACCTTCTCAATATCCTTGATAGTAATCAAGCCTTTAAGAAACCTGTCTTCATCCACGACAAGAAGTTTTTCCACCCGGGTATGCTTGAGATGTTCCTTGGCCTGCTCCAGAGTTGTCCCTACCTCGACCGTCACCAGATTGCGCTTGGTCATGCGGGCGGAAATCGGCAGATCATAATCGGTTTCAAAGCGCAGGTCGCGGTTGGTGAGAATACCCACCAGCTTGCCGTTGGCCTTGGTAACCGGAACCCCGGAAATACGGTAGCGCGACATGATATCCAGGGCCTCGCTGATTTTCTGGGTAGGGCGCATGGTGATCGGGTCGACAATCATGCCGGATTCGCTCTTCTTGACCTTATCGACCTCGTAGGCCTGTTCCTGAATGGTAAGGTTCTTGTGAATGATGCCGATACCGCCTTCACGCGCCATGCAGATGGCGGTACGCGCCTCGGTAACCGTGTCCATGGCGGCGCTGACAAGCGGTATGTTTAGCTGGATATTGCGGGAAATCCGGGTGGTCAGGTTGGCATCTCGGGGCAGAATCAGGGAATGGGCGGGAACCAAGAGTACATCATCAAACGTCAGGCCTTCCGTCAATTTATCGTAGGGCATGCATGAACTCCTCATGAAATGTATAATTGTATAAAATTAGTACAGTGATCAATGCAAGTCAAGCTCAAAGGCACTGAAACATGACCGCTTCATGTATACCCGGTTTGACAATCAAACCGGAATCGTTCATAGTCTAGCGATTATTTACCGATGGAGCCGAGATGAGCAGAGAACTCGCCATACCCCCCCAAAAAAGCGACGATGATTTCCAGCTCGACGCGACCCTGCGTCCCAGGGCACTGGACGACTACATCGGCCAGGAAAAGATCAAGGGGAATCTGCGGCTGTTCATTGATGCCGCCAAGGGGCGGGGAGAGGCACTGGACCATGTCCTGCTGTACGGCCCACCCGGTCTTGGCAAGACAACCCTGGCAAATATCGTGGCCTGCGAAATGGGCGTCAACATCAAGTCCACCTCGGGACCGGTCATTGAGCGCCCCGGCGATCTGGCCGCCATCCTGACGAATCTCGAACCCCATGATGTGCTCTTCATCGATGAGATCCATCGCCTGTCCAATGTCGTCGAAGAGATCCTGTATCCGGCCATGGAGGATTTCCAGCTGGACATCATCATCGGACAGGGGCCCAGCGCCCGCAGCATCAAGCTGGACCTGCCGCATTTCACCTTGGTGGGCGCCACCACGCGGGCCGGCCTGCTCTCCTCGCCCCTGCGTGACCGCTTCGGGGTCATCTCGCGCCTGGAATTCTATACCCCCGCGGAACTGGCCACCATCATTTCCCGTTCTTCAGGCATCCTGGGGATGGAAATCGATCCCAAAGCCGCCGCCGAACTGGCCCTGCGCAGCCGTGGCACGCCCCGCATCGCCAACCGCCTCTTGCGGAGGGTGCGTGACTTCGCCCAGGTCCGCGCTGATGGTGTGATCACCCAGGACGTTGTCCGCAGCACCCTCACGCTTCTGGAAATAGACGAGATGGGCTTTGACCAGATGGACCGCATGATCCTGCTGACGATCATTGATAAATTCGGCGGCGGGCCGGTCGGCCTGGACACGATTGCTGCGGCCATCAGCGAGGAAAGTGACACCATCGAGGATGTCTATGAACCCTTTCTGATCCAGAATGGTTTCCTGAATCGCACCCCCCGTGGGCGTGTGGCAACCCCGGCCGCCTATCTCCACTTCGGCCGGATCGTAGCGGAAGTCCCCCAGGGAAAGTTGTTCTGACCATGCAGGGTTTTTTCGAATTTCCCGTCAACGCCGTCTGTACCTTTGAAAACTATATTGCCTGCGACGGCAACGCCGGCGCCCTGCAGTTTTCACTCCGCATCGCGGCACCCGATGATTCGGAAAACCTGCTGTATCTCTATGGTCCGCCCGGTTCCGGCAAGACCCACCTGCTGAAGGCTATGGGCCAGGTCATGAGCAAAAATCTGCAGCGCCCGGTTCCCTATCTGTCCTGCCGAGAATCATTCAACGCTGAAGAACTCTGCTCACGCTTTGCCGGTGCCGATGCACTGCTGGTGGATGACCTGCATCTGCTGCCGGACGAAGCCGACCTGCGGATCGCACTGTGGCAGGTCTTCAATGACTTCCATTCGTCAGGACGCAAGATTGCCATGGCAGGCCTGTACCCGCCCCGCGAGCTCCCCTTTCTGGACGACCATCTCGTATCCCGATTGCTGTGGGGATTGGTGGCGCGGGTGGACGTGTCCGATGACCATTCCCGCCAGATGATTCTCAGGAAGATTGCCGCTGACCGCCAGATTCGCATTCCGGATGAGGTGGTTGATTTCATCCTCATGACCACCAGCCGCGAGGTTGGCGACCTGATTGCCGCCTTTGATGCCCTCTACCGCTGCTCCATGGCCAGCAAACGCAAGATATCGCTGCCGCTGGCCCGTGAATCCCGTGACAGCATGCTGTCGGGGAAACAGTCATGAGCCCCTTCCGTAATCAATTAAAAACGCCCGAAGAGATTGAGCTCGAAAAAAAACGGGCTGAGCTGTCAGGCCTGAAGGAGCAATGTGCGGCGCGAGAGTCCGCTTTTTCAGCTCTGAAAGCGGACATCCGCATGTTCGAGCAGGTCTACGAAGGGGTTCTGGGTGCCCGGATCGCCATCCTGGAAGACCTGGAATGGCAGCTGAACGGACTGCTGGACGACAGTGATGCCGCTGAAACGGTTGCATCGCCGGCCAGCAATGACGCCTTTGCCTACTTTCATCATCGCACCGACCTGCTGGATGATGAAACGGATTGCGATCACGACCCCACTTCCCCGCCCAGGAACCTCAAGTCCCTTTACCGCGCCGTTGCCAAGGCCATTCATCCCGATCTGGCGCCCGATGAAGGTCAACGCCTGCGGCGACAGGAGTTGATGGCCATTGCCAATCATGCCTATGCGGTCGGTGACCGCAAAGCACTGGAAGACATTTTCTTCGATTGGGAGCAGGGACCGGAACTCGTATCCGAGCTGGATGTGGCCCTGGAGCTGGTGCGCGTTATCCGTGAAATAGCACGGATGCAGCAAAACATCCATGCCCTGGGCTGCCAGATTGAAGAGCTCAAGGCAACGGATATCTACAATTTCAAAACCCGGGTGGATGAATCCCTGGCTGACGGTATCGACCTGCTGGCGGAGATGGCTGCTGCCCTGGATCTGGATATTGCCAAAACCAGAAACCGGCTGGCGGTGTTACGGGGAGATGGTAGCGGTGAGACAGGCCGCTGCGGCACCCCGCTGGAAACACGTATTATCCGCTTTCCGCTTGACCTGCCGTGCGGCACCCTCTTTGAACGGAGCAGGAGCTCCGTGGATTTCAGAGACTGGCACAGGGTCGGCATTGCCCGGGGCGCCAAAGAGGTCTATCTGGACAAGTCAGTACGCCTGGACGTCAAATGCGCACCCGGAGCCGGTCTCGCTTTTCTGGACACTCTGCAGACGGATGATCTTCAGGCTCTGTTTCTGTATGACGCAGATGACACCGCCCTGAGCCACCTGGCACATCTGGGTGGCCTGGAAGAGCTGTATCTTTCCAATACAGCAATTACCGACAGCGGCCTGCGGCAACTATGCCAATTGAACAGCCTGAACAGGCTGTATATCTATCATACCGCCATCAGCGACTACGGACTTATGAACCTGATCCGGCTCCCCGGGCTGAAAACGCTGACCTGCAGCGGAACCTGCATCACCGAAGAAGGACTGAACCGGTTTCGCCAGCTGATGCCGCGCTGCAAGCTGGTCAACTTCAAATGGCGTTACGACCAATGAATACCCCGCCATCCGCCATATCCGTTCGTTCGCTTTCCAAGTGTTACGGGAATCTCACCGCACTGGCCGATTTCAACTTGGAGGTTTCCCAGGGATCGATCTTCGGCCTGCTGGGACCGAACGGGGCCGGCAAGACCACCCTGATCCGCATCCTGACGACTCTCATGCGGCAAAGCACGGGAGAGGTATTTATAGAGGGGCTCGATCCGCGCAGCCACGGCCGCGAGATCCGCAGCCTGATCGGGGTGGTCTCCCAGGAAAACAGCCTCGACCGCTACATATCAGCCCGGGAAAACCTGGAGCTGCATGCCCGGCTGCACGGCATGGAGGCCGGGCGCTACCGCAGACGGATCAACGAACTGCTGGAGCTGATGGGGCTGGCGGGGCGGCAGCACGACATGCCCGACACCTTTTCAGGCGGCATGCAGCGCCGGCTGGTGGTGGCGCGGGCGTTGCTGCACGAACCGCGCCTGCTGTTCCTGGACGAGCCGACCACCGGACTCGATCCCCAATCCCGCCGGGCGGTCTGGGAGTATATCAAGTCGATTGCCGGCCACATGACCATCTTTCTGACCACCCACTATCTTGAAGAGGCGGAGCAGCTCTGCGACCGGATCGCCATCATGGACCACGGCCGACTGATCGCACTCGGCAGTTCTCAGGAGTTGAAGGACAAGTTGGAGGGGGGGACGTTTTACCAGATCGAATTCAATGATCAGGTCGGGAGTTATGCCGAACTGCTGCGAGGGATGGCCTGCGTAAAGGCGCTTGAGGTTTCGGAGCAAACGATCTGCATCGGCCTTGCATCCTGGGAATGCCTGTCGGAGGTGGTGACCGCGCTCAACGGTGCTCCGGTGCGGCGTATTTCACTGAAAGAACGGACGCTGGAGGATGTCTTCATGGACCTGACCGGCAAGGGGGTACGGGAATGATCCTGCGCGGTTCGTTCGCCATCTGGCGGCGTGACATGCTGGTCCTGCGCCGCAGCATCCTGTCCGAAATGGTCGCGGTGGTGGCCTATCCCTTGACCATCTACCTGGCCTTCGGCATCGGCATGCAGGGCTATATCGGCCTGGTGGAGGGGGTGCCCTACGGCCTGTTCATCGCCCCCGGCCTGATCACCATGACCGCCGTCAATGCCGCCTACAATGAAAGTGTCTGGAGTCTCTGGTTTCACCGGCGGGTGCAGTTCACGATCGAATCCTACCGGGTGACGCCGATCTCAGTCTCCGAGATTGTGATTGCCAAGATCCTGTCCGGTTTTACCCATGGTCTGATCAAGGGGCTGGTGGTCGGGCTGGTGATCTTTGCCATCACCCCGTTCCGCTTCCCGATCGAGCATCTGGCTGTCTACCTGCTCTTTCTGGTACCGGGCTCGGCGCTGTTTTCCTGCGCCGGTGTGATCTGCGGTACGATCATGGACAAGCCCGAAACCATCGGCAAGGTGGAAGCGGTCCTGGTCATGCCGCTGATCTTCATGTCCGGTCTGTTCTTCCCGCTCTCATCCTATCCCCCCGCGGTCATTCCCTGGGTTCGGGCGCTGCCTACCACGGCGCTGTTCGAGGGGGCCCGCCAGGCATTGGTTGGGGGTGCCCTGCCCTATGGCTTCCTGCTGCAGGTAACGGTCATGGCGCTGGTTACCTTCGGTTCCGCTGTTCTGATATTCCGGAATAAGATGTCCGAATAGCAGCGTTGACCTCACTCACTCCACATTCTGAACCTGTTCGCGCATCTTCTCCATCTCGGCCTTGATCTGGATCACCAGACCGGCGATGATCGCATCATTGGCCTTGGAGCCGATCGTGTTGACCTCGCGGTTCATCTCCTGCATCAGGAAATCCAGCTTGCGGCCGACCGGCTCTTTCAATCCCAGGGCTTCATCAAACTGGACAAAGTGGCTGGCAAGCCGTACCAGCTCTTCGGTAATGTCGCAGCGATCGGCCAGCAGTGCTACCTCCTGGGCCAGACGGGCCGGATCCAGTTCCGTAGCGCCAAGCAGCTGTTCCAGCCGGGCCGCAAGCTTTTGTTGATATTCCGCCACCATCAGCGGGGTCCGTTCGCTGATCAGGGCAACCCATTCGGCAATCTGGCTGCGACGGGCCAACAGATCCGTTGCCAGCGCCTCCCCCTCTTTGGCACGCATGGTGTCAATCGCGGCCAGGGCAGACCCGACCGCCTGGGTCAATTGCGGCAGAAATTCGGTTTCTTCAATAACCGTTGACACATCCCGTAGAACGCCCTTCTGTGAAAGGACCAGGGACAGCGGCACCTCCTGGGTCAGGCCCAGCTCACGGGACAGGTGGCTGAAGCTGTCAAAATAGCCCTTGGCCAGCTCACCATTGAGCTGCGGAACTGCATCTGCGCCGGTGGTTTCCTCCCATTGCACCGCTACATCGATCTTGCCGCGCTTGAGCACGGTTGAAATCTGGCGCTTGATCTCGTTTTCAAGGGAGAAAAACGCGCGCGGCATGCGCACGGAAACCTCGCCATAGCGGTGATTAACCGAGCGGATCTCCACGGTAAAACTGCCTCTGGGCGCGGTCGCCCCACCCTTGCCGTAACCGGTCATACTCTTTATCATTGCAGCGCTCCTCCTCATGCGTCAAAGTACGTCGTACAATGCATGACATAGCCTACTTCCTGCTTGTTTGTCCAGCCATTTCGGGTATAGTTTGTCACCATGAACCATCTGCATGTACATACCAGCAGCTCCCTTACCTGTCTGTCCGCGGCCCTGGCACGGACTCTTTCGGAAAACCCGCCCCGGCCGCTGGCCCGCGAAACCGTTGTAACCCTGAGCACCGGTATGGGGCGCTGGCTTTCCATGGAACTGGCGGCTGCCCAGGGGGTCTGTGCCGGCATGGATTTCCGTTTTCCCAACGATACCCTCGACGCCTGTTTCCGTACCGCCATCCCCGGCCTCCCGGAATCATCCCCCTTCGCAACGGACACCATGACCTGGCGCATCGCCGCACTGCTGCCGTCATTGCTCCAGCTGCCCGCGTTTGCCACTCTGTCCTCATACCTGGGAAACGGCAGCGATGACCGTCGCCTGCTGCAGCTTGCGCGCACCCTGGCCGACACCTTTGACCAGTACACCATCTACCGACCCCGGATGATCCTGGAATGGGACCAGGGCCAGGGTGATGAGTGGCAGCCGCTGTTATGGCGGGCCCTGTCAACACCCTGCCCCGGCATGCACCGGGCGGCACTACTGCAGCGCTTCCGGCACTGCCTGGAGACAGATGCAACACTGCCGGACAAACTGCCGCCGCGTATCAGCCTGTTCGGCATCTCGTTCCTGCCCCCCTTCCATCTGGAGGTCTTTTCGTTGCTTGCCCGCTATATTCACGTCGACATCTATCTGCTGAATCCCTGCGGAACCTATTGGGCCGATCTCCTCTCGGAAAAACGCCAGGCCTCCCTGGCGCTGAACCCCGCTATCCCGCCCGAGGCACTCGAGTATTATGAAACCGGCACCCCCCTGCTCTCATCACTCGGTACCCAGGGTCAGGAGTTTTTCAACCTGCTGCTCGATTTCGACGCCTCCTGGCATGACCTGGAAAACGGGCAGAAACCTGTATTTCCGACCCTCCTGGGCACTGTCCGGAACGATATACTGGAATTGTGCGATCGCGGCGGGTCAGCTCCTCGCGCAACCGTCACTGACAGTGACCGTTCACTGCAGATCCATTCCTGCCACGGTCCTTTGCGCGAAATGGAGGTGCTGTACGACAATCTGCTGCAGATGTTTGAAGAGCTGCCCGGTCTGGAGCCGCGTTCGGTTTGCGTGATGACGCCGGACATTGAAGCCTATGCCCCCTACATCACGGCCGTCTTCGGCACCCGTTGCGGCGGCCGCCCCGCGATCCCCTTTACCATCGCGGACCAGAGCGCACGAAAAGAGAACCCGGTCATCGAGACCTTTCTCAGGATCCTGGGTCTATCAGCCAGCCGTTTCGGGATCAACAGCATGCTGGAGATCCTCGAGTGCCCCCAGGTGATGGCGTGCTTCGACCTATCAGGCGATGAACTTGAACGCATCCGTGCCTGGCTTTCCGGCTGCGGAGTGCGCTGGGGGCTCGACCAGGCGCATCGCAGCGCACTCGGTTTTCCGTCCTATGCTGATTTCAGCTGGCAGGCCGGCCTGGAACGGTTATTCCTGGGCTATGCCCTGGCCCCCGATGGCGATCGGCTCTTTGCCGACAACATGCCCTACGACAACATCGAAGGGCGCCAGGCGCAGGCCCTGGGCAAACTGGCCGCGTTCATAAACATCAGCGCCCGCGTACGGGTTCAACTCTCGTCACACCAGACCCTGCAGGAATGGGCCGCTACCCTGACCACGGTTGCCGACCAGCTGCTCCGCCCATTGGACGAGAATGATACAAGCTGCAACTCGCTGTATACCGCCTTCCAGGCACTTCGTGACACCCAGGCGAAATCCGGATTCGACCAGCGGATCGGGGTGGAGGCGCTGAGCGACCATTTGACCGGTCTGCTGGAAAAAGGCGGGAGTGCCTCCGGCTTCCTGAATGGCCGGGTGACCTTCTGCGCCATGCTCCCCATGCGCAGTATCCCCCAGCGGGTGGTCTGCCTGGTGGGGATGAATGACGGCATCTTCCCGAGAAATCAGCGCCAGCCGGGATTCAGCCTGATGAGCGGCACGCGGCAACGCGGTGACCGTTCGGTGCGGGACGAGGATCGCTACCTGTTTTTGGAGGCGATCATGTCCGCCTCCGAGCGCCTCTATATCAGCTACACCGGCCAGAACGACCGGGACAACACGCTCCTGCCCCCCTCGGTGGTCGTTGCCGAACTGCTGGATTATGTCCGGCGGGGCTTTTATCTGGAGGGAACAGCGGACACGCCCCCCGACGTCGTCACTCGGCATAAGCTGCAGTCCTTCAACAGCGCGTACTTCAGCGACGCTGACGGCGCACAACTGTTCAGCTATGCCGTAGAGACCCGGGATGCACTGGATGCCTGTCGCGCTACCGGCAGGGCCCGCAGGCACTTCATCGACACCCCCCTGAGCGATGACCCGCAGCTGTGGCAACAGCTGGATGTCCTCCAGCTGATCAGGTTCCTCGGCAATCCCGCCAGAACCTTTCTGGCGCAGCGCTTGAACGTCCAGCCCTTTGATCCTGCCGAAGAGATCGATGAGCGTGAACCCTTTACCCTGGACAGCCTGGCCGGCTATGGACTCAAACAGGATCTGGTGAAAAAGGCCCTCAATCATGAAGATCCGGCCGATCTGTTTGCCCCGGCCCGCGCCCGATCACTGCTGCCGCCGCTGCGGGCCGGACAGTTCGCCTTCACCGCCCTCCGGGAGGAAAGCGCCGTTTTCGCCGGTCTGGTTGCGCCCCGCCTGGGGAATGCCCTCGATCCGCTCCCGCTGGCACTGGAGGTCAATGGAACGCTGCTGACCGGCTCCATAGGGGAGCTTCGCCAGGGAAGGCACGTACGCTGGCGCTGCGCGGGCATGAAAGGGAGCGACCGCCTGGCCCTGTGGGTCGAACACCTGCTCCTCAATACCCTGCGTGCAGAGGGCTACCCCCGCGAGAGCCAGCTGATCTGCAAAGACCTGACCCTGACCCTGCCCCCCATTTCCAACGCCGCCGAGCTGCTGGCCGATCTGGTCGCCCTGTACCGCGAAGGGTTGTGCCGGCCGCTGCATTTTTTTCCCCAGAGCTCCTGGCTGTATCTCGATAAAAACCGGGACAGTGCCGAAAGCCGCTGGAACGGGACAGACCACTCGCCCTCCCCGGCTGAATCGGCTCAATCCTCATTCGCGCTCTGTTTCAACGGTAGTGATGTTCTGGACGATGAGTTCATCCACTTGGCCGAACGTGTCTACGGCCCGCTGCGTGCGATTGCGGTCGAGGAGAAACTGACATGAAGCACCTCGACCTGACCAGCATCGAAACAAGCGGTCTGCACCTGATCGAAGCCAGCGCCGGTACCGGCAAGACCTGGACCATCACCGCCCTGTATATCCTGCTCCTGCTGGAACAGCGCCTGCGGCCGGAAGAGATCCTGGTGGTGACCTATACCAAGTCAGCTACCGCCGAACTGCGCGACCGCATCCGGACACGCATCAGCGATACCCTGGATCTGTACACAACCGGCCGTGCCCCCCGGGACGAACTGGAAGAGATGCTGCTGGCCACACGCGGCACGGACCGGGAGACAGCCGTACAACTGCTCACACGGGCGCTGTATTCCTTCGATGATGCCGCCATCTTCACCATCCACGGTTTCTGCCAGCGGGCGCTGCAGGAAAACGCCTTTGAAAGCGGGTCGCTCTTCGATACGGAGATGATCAGCGACCAGGCGGCTATCCTGGCCGAGGTCTGCGATGACTTCTGGCGCAAACAGATCATGACCGAAGCGGACGGTTTCCTGAAGTGGCTGACCGCCAGGGGCTTCACCCCCGCCAAACTGGCGGAACCGTTCAGGGGACACTACCAGAACCCGGCCTTGAAGGTCATTCCGTCCACGGAAGATGCAGATCTGACCGGGATCATCACCGGATGCAGCAGACTGGTGCCGGAACCTGCCCGGATCTGGCGCGCTGAAAGGGATAGCATCCTGCAGCAGCTGTCCCAGGCCAATCTGAGCCAGACCTGGTACAAACCGGCCCAGATCGACGCAGCGGCAGCTGGCTTGGACAGATGGCTGGCTGCGGGGGATGTCACGGCACCCTGTCCGGAAATGAACCTGTTCACGTCTGCCGGAGTGCTGAAAGGACAGAAAAAGGGCTCCACGCTGCCGGCACACCCGTTCTTTGACCGCTGTCAACAGCTCTATGATGCGATTCAGGCGGTCGAGCAAGCCATCAGGGTCAGGCTGATCCATCACCAGACCGCTCTGCACAGCTGGATGCGACAGGAGCTGTCCGACCGCAAACGGAGTCTGAACCTGCGCTGCTACGATGACCTGCTGCTGGACCTGCACAAGGCGCTGACCGGTGAAAGCGGCGGGCAGCTGGCCCGGAATCTGCGGACGCGTTACCACGCGGCATTGATCGATGAATTCCAGGATACCGACCCGCTGCAATGGGAGATCTTTTCCCATCTGGCGGGAGTGCATACGAAATCGATTTCGAGTGTAGGTCAAGGCGACGAGGAGGAAGCGACGCAGGCGTATATGGAAATACGTCGAGGAGCTTCTGACGAAGTCAACGCAGAGATACGCTCGAAGGCGGCTTCGTATCCACTATTCCTGATCGGTGACCCCAAACAGGCCATCTACAGCTTCCGCGGTGCCGATATCTTCGCCTATATTGCAGCCGGCCAGGCGGTTGAAGCCAGCAACCGTTCCACACTGGTCACCAATCGCCGCTCTGTCGCGCCCCTGGTAACGGCGGTCAATGCCGTATTCGAGGCGTCGGCAGACCCCTTTCTCTGCAGTGAGATCGGCTTCAGCCCGGTTGATTCGGGGCGCAACCCTGGTCACCGGCTCCTGCACAACGGTCAAGCCGTGGAACAGCCCCTGCAGTTCTGGGTCTATCCCCGTGAAGACCAAACCCAGGCGGTCAGGAAAAACGAGGCCTGCCGGACAATCGTCCGGACGGTGTCCGCAGAGATCGCCCGCCTGCTGGACGGAACACGCGAAATCATCGACAAGCACGGCCGGCGCAAGCTTGCTCCGGGGGATATTGCGGTGCTGGTCAAGGCCCATTACCAGGCCGACCTGGTGCAGTCAGCCCTGAATGACCTTTGCATTCCATCGGTACAGCACGGCAGTGCAACCATTTTCGAGTCGATCGAGGCCCTGGACATGCTGCGGATTTTGCGGGCCGTGCACGAACCGTCCCGGGAACGGCTGCTGCGCGAGGCGCTGTTGACCAGCAGCCTGGGGCTCTCGGCCAATGAGGTTGCCGGGTATCTGGCGGCGGGTGACGAGAGCAGCGGCTGGGAAACATGGCTGCTGCATTTTCGCAACCTGAATCATGCCGCCCGCACAGGCGGTGTCATTGCCATGGCGGAACTCCTGCTGGGCGAATGCGGTCTGCGGCAGAGATGCCTGGCACGCAGCAACGGAGAACGGATCCTGACCAATATCCTGCAATGTGTCGAACTACTGCACCGTGCGGAGCAGGAGCACGCCAGCGGCCTGGAGACATTGATTCTCTGGCTTGAACGACGCCTGGGCGCCGAGGTGGAGGATGAAACCGCATTGCTGCGGCTGGAGACCGATGACAATGCGGTGCAGCTCTCCACCATTCATGCCAGCAAGGGCCTTGAATACCCGATCGTCTTCCTGCCGTTTGCCTGGGATGCCCCCTCGAACAGAAACCTTCAGGCGCTGTATCATGGTGATGACGGGGCCTTGACACTCGACCTGGGTTCAGACCAGCTGGAGGATCACAAGGCGCTCACCAGGCAGGAGCGCGCCGCTGAAGCGGCCAGACTGCTGTATGTCGCCATTACCCGTGCCGAGTTCCTCTGTTACGTCGCCTGGGGCTGCATCAGCGATGCACACTCGTCGCCGCTCTTCACGCTGCTGCACGCTGCAACGGTCAAGGACGCCAAGGGTTTCAAAGCATACCCGGACCAGAATATCCTGGCGGATATCGCAGGTCTCGGCTCCCCGGCAGAAGGCCTGGCAGCCGTATTCCTGCCGGTTGATGCCCCGGCCCCGGTCTATCGCCCTGCCGGTGAAAATCTGCCGGCACCGGTCTGCCGCAGACTGACGCAGGCCATATCCAGCGACTGGCGTGTCACCAGCTTCAGCGGCATGGTTGCCGGCAGCGAACGTCCCCAGCAGCCCCGGGACTATGACGCCCTTTCCGGCACATCTCCCGAATCGCTGACGCTTGACACCCACATCAGCACCAGCGGACTGAGCATCTTTGATTTTCCCCGGGGTGCCGCCGCCGGAACCTGTCTGCATGAGATCTTCGAACGTCTCGATTTCGCCGCGCTCAGCGACAGCCATATCGCCCAGAGCAGCCGTACCTGTCTGCTGGCCAACGGCTACCATGAGCAGTGGCTGCCGGCCGTCACGACCATGGTCTCAGCCGTGACACGCTCAGCGCTGCTGGCCGACAGCCCCGGTTTCAGCCTGTCGCAACTGCCGCAGGGTGCCTGGCAGTCCGAGCTGGAGTTCTACCTGCCGATTGCCCAACTCTCCCCGGAGCGTCTCAGCAGGCTCTTTGACGGCTTACTGCAACCAACACTTCATGGCAGCTTTGATAAGATCCTTGAATCGCTGGATTTCATCCAGAGCCGCGGCATGCTGCACGGTTTTATGGATATGGTCTTTGTAAACGACAATCGCTACTACATCATCGACTGGAAATCGAATCACCTGGGCTCCAGCTGTCAGCAGTACTCAGCTCAGGACCTGACCCGATCCATGGCCGAGCATGCCTATATCCTGCAGTATCATCTCTACACCCTGGCCCTGGATCGCTATCTGCGGCTCAGACTTCCTGGCTACAGCTATGAAGCGCACTTCGGCGGCGTCATCTACCTCTACCTGCGCGGCGTTTCCGGCGAAACCCCGGGCTTCGGCATCTATCACGACCGCCCTGCGACAGAGTTCATCAACCGGGCAGATGATTTGATGCTGGGATGATTGCCGCCACACGGTTCCCTTTCCCCTTGCCATCTCGACGCGAACGACCTGGAGTTTAGTAGTATGAACCATTTTGCCCTGTTCACCGATGTGAGCGTGAATCCCCAACTCAAGCTCGGGGTTGGAGGTTATCTGCTGCTTCCGCTGCAGTACCTGGAGGTCGGTCCTGACGACGTACAGCGCAGTGAAATTTCCGCAATGCTTAAAACCAGGCGGCTTGAGGATACGTCATCGACCCTGCTTGAAGTCCAGACCGTGTTGTGGGCCCTAGAGGAATTGAAAGAGAAACTGGAGGGTTGTGCCCCTGGTGGTCTGCAGATCTACACCGATTCCCAGTGTGTTGCCGGTCTTGCAGGACGCAGAGCCGGCCTGGAACAGATGAATTATATCGCGAAACGTTCAGGGCTGCCGCTGACAAGTGCCCCTCTCTACCGCGCGTTTTACGCAGCATATGACAAACTGGGTTTTCAGATGATCAAGGTACCAGGGCACTCCCGTGCCTGCACCCACGACACCATCCAGCGGATTTTTTCGTATGTCGACAGGGAAGTCAGGAAAGAGCTGGGACTTTGGCTGGGGGGAACAGCACAGGTGATTTATAAGGCACATTACCGGGACAGCAAGGATTGATTAATATTTATTAGATGTGCCGCAGGCTATTTTTTCTGCATTTCAATATATTTTTTCAGTTCATTCTCGAATTTTTCCCCGATCTCGTTCTTCGGGTGTTCAATCGCATAATGCTTGAAATAGTTTACCAGTACCATCACGACGGCAATCATGGCCGCCCACACCAGCACCTTTTTACCAAATTCCCTCCAGTTAATCCCTTCCACTGGTTCAAGGGTGTCTTCATCAACATCAAGCAGGGATCGAAACAGGTATTTTTCACGCAACTGGCGTATCCGTTTCAGCTGCACGGAAGCAATGTGATTGATGATCGAATCGCGGTCGCGTTCATCGATGAAGACAAACTGCAAACCGGTATTGAAGTACTCAGCGTCGTCACCTGCCGCGTAGTTGCGGTTGGCGAAGACCACCTTGACCACGACATCGATTATCCGCCGGGGCGCCGGTACCAGGATCTCCAGCAGGACGTATTCCCCCTGCTCAAAACCCTGGTGGGTCATGATGCGCAGTCCGCCGCCGCTTACATTGGCAGCCAGCGGTATGATGGTGTCCCAGGACTCATCATCCTGATCGTCGTTTTCATCATCCTCCTGACGCCTTTCCTGGGGCAGCTCGGCCGCACCGTCAACAAATTCACTGTCCCAGCGTCTCTGTTTGCGGGCCAGTTCACGGTCAATGCGCTGCTCCCGGCGCTTCTCCCACTGCTTCATGAGAATTTCGGGATGCTGTTCCTGGGAGATATAATACTTGATGGGCAGAAAGGCATCGATGCGATAGAACTCGCGCAGTTCATCGGAGACGATCTCGCCGATCAGGCGGAGCAGCAGCTCCTTGGCATGCCCCTCGCTGACGATAATCGCCCGGCAGGAATAGCTGTTACCCTCCTTGCCGCCGCGCAGCTCAAGAATCTGCCCCACATGCAGAGAGACCCTGACCGGCAGCTGGTCACGGGAAAGCTGCAGGGAAACCAGATCCTCATCGATTTCATGAATGATGGCCCAGTCATTGAAAACCTCGGCATTGGGCAGGGGGATGCCGACCCCGACCTTCATTCCGGCCGGAAAACTACCCGCATACTGGTCCATATCGCTCATGAATTAAACCAAAGAACGGTTCAGGGCATCAAGCAGTTCGGCAATGGCAACCTTATGTACACCGGCGCCATGTTCGAGGGTTTCCAGATCAGCGATCTGGCACTCGTAGCAGTCGAGATTGAACTTCTGAAATACGGGGAGGGTTTCGGGATGCTGCCTGATGATATCGGCGATAATCATGTCTTGTGTGATCATGGTGTGCACCTCGTGGCGATAACTGGGATACGTACGTTACTGAAACAATCCTGTCGTACCAAACACAGGAGGCGCCATGGCGGCGCCTCCTGACCGGCTGTCTAGCTAGTCCAGACCATACTTGCCGCGCAGGGCCTTCTTGACTTCGGGAGGGACAAAACCGTCAATGTTGCCGTTCAGTGAACAGACCTCCTTGACGATAGAGGATGAAAGGTAGCCGTACTGGAGCGAGGTCATCATAAAGAGTGTCTCCACATTCTGGCTGATGCAGCTGTTCATCTGGGCAATCTGGAATTCGTATTCGAAATCCGAAATGGCCCGTAAGCCCCTGATGACAACATGCGCCTTTTTGCTGGCAACATAATCTATCAGAAGCCCGGTAAACGTGTCAACCGTGACCCGCCCCTGTCCCTTGACCACCTGGCTGATCAGGTCTATGCGCTCATCAAAACTGAACAGGGCATTTTTCTGGGAGTTGCAGGCCACGGCAACGACGACCTCATCGAAGACCTTGAGGCCGCGATTGATAATGTCCAGGTGCCCGTAGGTGATCGGATCGAATGAACCGGGATACACAGCTATCTTCTTCATTGAGACTCCCTGACAAAAAATTCAAGTGCCGTATCGCCATAGACTCGTCGATCAATCCTGACAAGCATACCAACATGTTCTGCCACAGGTACTCTTGAGGAACATTCCATCACCAGCAGGGAATGCTCTGACAGGAGATCAAGCGTACTCAACGCATCCGCGACAGCGCCATACAGACCGGCAGCATAGGGCGGATCGAAAAAGACCAGATCAAAGCTTTTCCCGTGTCGGGACAGCAGCTGCAGCCCCTTCAGCGCGTCAAGCACGACACATTCCGAGTGCGTTGCAAAACCGGTACGGGCAAGATTGCCCTTCAGCACCTGTACCACCTTGAGATCATGCTCGATAAAACAGCAGCAAGCTGCTCCGCGGCTTAAGGCCTCGATCCCCAGGCCGCCGGTTCCGGCACAGATATCCAGGACCCGGGACCCTTCCAGCTCGAGCCGGCTGGTAATAATACTGAAAAGCGCCTCTTTGACCCGGTCGGCTGTGGGGCGGGTCTGCATCCCGACCGGTGCCGTCAGCCGCACACCCCGCGCAGTCCCTGCTATAACGCGCATGACCGGATCACCTCCAGAATTGACCTACCCCGCACTAAACTGCGGGGAAATTACCTTAAATACACAGCAGCGTCAAGCCGGAACCGGCATGATTTTACCGAATTCCCCATCATAACCCGGGCTGATCCGGACAATGCCCTGGCGCATATTGCAAATGGCCGATGCTACCGCCTGCGATGAGGCCCGGGCAATCGCCTCTTCCGGTGCTTCACGCAGGATATGAAACTCGCTGCCCAGCTGTTCCAGCAGGCCGAAGTAGATCGCCTGGACCCGCTTGGAGGCTGTCCCGTAACCGACGATCGACGCGATCAATTCTACCAGTGGAACAATCGATTCAAAAGGCGGAAACACGTCCGGCTGGTCAGCAACAGTCCGACGGGCCAGTTCCACAACCCGGTGCAGCACCCCCACTGTCAGCTTTCCGCCGCACGTCGGACAGCGGCCGTTATAGGAACGGGTCTCCTTGGGCTGCAGACAAATGCGGCAGCCGCGATGACCATCCAGATAATATTTCCCCTCCTGGGGAAAGAACTCGATGGTGCCGGCCAGACCGATGCCCGTTGATAGCGCTGTGCTGATCGCCTCATAGCTGCGCTCAACATTGAACAGGGTGGCTTCCCGCCCCAATTTAGCGGCTGAATGGGCATCCGAGCTGGAAATCAACTGAATGTCGTCCAGCATCGGCAGTCGGCGATTCATGGCCGGGTCGGAGGAGAGCCCGGTCTCGATCGCCCGGATATGGGGCGTCAGATCGCCGAAACATTCCTCCAGGGAGTCAAAGCCGGAAAATGCGCCGAAGACCGAAAAATGCGGGGTCCAGGCGTGGGCCGGGATGACCATGATGCGCGGGGAGATCTCCAGCATCATTTCCAGCAGGCGATAGGCGTCCAGCCCCAGAATCGGGCGGCCATCAGAGCCCAGATTCCCGATCCGGGCCAGGGCGGCATTGATGCTGAGCACCGTCTTGACATCGGGCGCCAGCAGCACCAGGTGTACCTTGCGGGTGCGCTCATGGCGGCGATAGATGCAGCTGATCTCGGCGCTCAACAGAAAGCGCAGCTCAGCCCGGCAGGATGGAAACACCTCCGGCAGCTGCAGCGAACCCCTCATTTTCATGAGGCCGCCGCCATCCTCCTCCAGTTTGTCCTGCAGCTCGGCAATCCAGCCGGGATGGGTGAAGTCACCGCTCCCGACCACACCAATCCCCTTGAGCTGCGACCATTGCCAAAGGGTTTCGGGAGACAGATCCCGGCTGCAGCCGCGTGAATAGCGTGAATGGATATGTAAATCGGCAATCAGCATGGTCTGTTGTCCTGTCCCAGTAAATCATTTGCATAATCACGCAGCGGAAACGTAAAGTCCATCATTAAAGCGCAGATTTTGTCCTCTCTGCTTGACAAAACAGCCACCAAAGTCAATAATTCAAGCTTTCTCCGTATACACTATCAGGAAGGAAGTCCTTTATGCGTATTGAAAGCGATTTTCTGGTCATCGGCAGCGGCATCGCCGGTCTCTCCTTTGCCCTTCAGGCAGCCAACCATGGCAGCGTCGCCATCGTTACCAAGCGTGATATCTCCGAATCTGCCACCAAGTACGCCCAGGGCGGTATTGCGTCGGTATTCTCGGCCGAGGACTCCTTTGAGGCCCACATCGAGGACACCATGGTGGCCGGGGCCGGCATCTGCCACGAGGACGTAGTCCGGATGGTGGTGGAGGAAGGCCCCCAGACCATCCGCAACCTGATCGAATGGGGCGTCAAGTTCACCACCAATGCCAGCGACGACTATGACCTGACCCGCGAAGGGGGCCACAGCGCCCGGCGCATCCTGCATGCCGAGGACATCACCGGCCGCGAGATCGAGCGGGCCCTGGTGGCTGCGGTCCTCCAGCACCCCAATGTCCAGGTCTACGAGAATCATATTGCCGTCGACCTGATCACCACCGCCAAGATTGAACGCCGCAATCTGGAACGCTGCCGGACAGAACAGAACCGCTGCCTGGGGGCCTATGCCCTGGATAACAACAACGGCCAGGTCAAGACCTTTGCCTCCAAGATCACCCTGCTGGCCAGCGGCGGTGCCGGCAAGGTCTACCTGTACACCTGCAACCCGGACGTTGCCTCCGGAGACGGCGTTGCCATGGCCTACCGGGCCGGAGCCACCATCGCCAACATGGAGTTCATGCAGTTCCACCCGACCACCCTCTTCCACCCCCTGGGCAAATCGTTCCTGATCTCCGAGGCGGTCCGCGGAGAAGGCGCAGTCCTGCGCCGCCGCGACGGCACCGCCTTCATGGAGAAGTACCACAAACTCAAGGACCTGGCCCCACGCGACATCGTCGCCCGGGCCATCGACAACGAGATGAAGACCAGCGGTGACGACTGCGTCTACCTGGACATTACCCACGAACCGCCCGATATCGTCCGCAGCCGTTTTCCCAATATCTACCAGACCTGCATGGATTTCGGCCTGGACATGACCAAGGAGTGGCTGCCGGTCGTTCCGGCCGCCCACTACCTGTGCGGCGGCGTAGCGGTCAACACGGACGCCGAGACCGATATCCCCGGCCTGTACGCCATCGGCGAGACGGCCTTCACCGGCCTGCACGGCGGCAACCGCCTGGCCAGCAACTCTCTGCTGGAAGCGGCGGTCTATGCCGGTCGGGCCTTCCAGCACTCTTCCGAGGCGTTGAAAACCCTGCAGCACGACCCGCGGGAGATCCCGGCCTGGGATTCCGGCACCGCCACCAACAGCGACGAGATGGTCGTGGTCTCGCAGAACTGGGACGAGATCCGCCGCACCATGTGGAACTACGTCGGCATCGTCCGCTCGGACAAACGCCTGGCACGGGCCATGCGCCGCATCAAGCTGATCCAGGACGAGATCGAGGAATACTACTGGAACTTCAACCTGACCTCGGACCTGGTGGAACTGCGCAACATCTCCACCGTGGCCGAACTGATCGTCTCCTGTGCCCAGATGCGCAAGGAATCGCGCGGCCTGCACTACACCATCGATTATCCCGAACGGGATGAGGTGGGGGGCAAGAAGGATTCATTCATCAAGAAGCAGTTTTAATTCTAAATCCCTCCCAACCTCCTCTGACAAGGGGGGATTGAGGGGGGTTAGTTTTCAGCACATAGGAGCTATTCGTGGATATCAACGAAATACGCAAACGGATCGACCTGCTTGATGATGTACTGCTACGGATCTTCAACGAGCGCGCCCGTCTGGCTCTGGAAATCGGGCATCTCAAGAAGGATCTCAACCTGCCGGTCTTTGACCCCTCCCGGGAAAAACGCATCTTCGCCCGCATGAAGGAGGACAATCCCGGTCCATTGGATGATGAGGCCATTGTCAGGATGTTTGAACGGGTCGTGGATGAATCGCGGCGACTTGAACGCATCACGTCACATAAAGAAGAAGATTAAAGGAGATATCGCAACATGCTTATTATTATGAAAAAACACGCTGCAGAAGAGGCGTTGGACCAGATAAAGGAATACCTGATTACCCGGGATTTTGATATTCACCAGTCGACCGGCGCCAACCGCACCATCATCGGAGTGATCGGCGATACGGATACCCTGGATGACCATGAGATCGAGGCCATGCCGGGGGTCAGTCAGGTAGTCAGGATCAGGCGGGATGATTGAGCAGTGGCGGCGGGGAAACCCGCCGTTTTTGTTTTTGGGATGCAAGCGGGTTGCAGATCGCACTCCATAGAGACAGAACACTTTAATATTATAGAGTTTTTGAATAGAGTTGCTAGAGCGGGGCTGGATATCCGAAATAAAATCCTTGAGCGAGTTCAAAGCCGATAGCGCTGCAAGCTTCAGCCTCCTCACGACTTTCAACCCCTTCAGCCAACGTACGGATACCGGCGTCACGGGCCATCTTTACCAGAGTTTCCACCATGGAACGCGAAGCTTCAGAACGCAGCTGAATGTTCTGAATAATTGATATATCAAACTTGACCATGTCAGGCACCGAGTCAAGCAGTTCGACAAGCCGCGACTGGCCAGCTCCAAAATCATCATAAACAAGCAACATATCCAGATCATTAAGCATTGATCTCAGATTCTTCATCATCTCAACGGTGGTGATCGTATGTTCGTTTAATTCCATTCCCAGCTGCAAATCAGGTACAGTGCCTCTGAGTTTTCCCAAAGATTTTCCCAAATGCTTCAAATTCATCTCTTCCGGCAGTGTATTAAAGAGGATCAACTCTTTCACCCCGATGTGTGCTGCATATTCGAGCGCGTTACTCCTGAACAACTCACTCAATTCGATCTGCTTTTCCAGCCGCCGGGAAATCTGGAACAGTTGTATGGGGCAATTCGGGAGTCCTTCGTAGTCAATTCTTCCAAGAGTTTCATACCCTATTAACGTACTGTCAGAGAGAGAAACCATTGGTTGAAAGCATGGGACAACCGCCTTCAGGTCAAGCAGCCGCTCCAAATGTTCTGCCTCCGGACTCACCATCTGCGTGCATTCCGAATCGTCGGTCATTTCAACGACATCAAACCTGATACCGCCAATTGTTATATAATCTCCATGACTGAGAATATGATATTCGGTCAAGCGCCGGCCGTTGACAAAGGTACCATTGGTACTGCCGCAATCCCTGATCCGCCAGCCATCAAGCGTCTCGATGATTTCTGCATGTTTACGGGAGACCTCATCAGAGACAACAAGAAGACTTGATCCATCCTTCCGTCCGATGACAAACGGTGACTGCTCAATAGGAAATACCCACAAACTTCCATCTTGAGATTTTCTCTCTAACCTGAGCGGGATCGCTCTGCCTGCTGAAATCATAATATATTCCCCTGCATTTGCTCGTGTTGTCAAAAGTCATAGACTACATATTTTCAGGATTGATACCGAATATTTTCAGCCAGTTACTATGTTACAAACCACTGAAATAAATGAGCTCCATGTAAGCCTTACTTACCTGCAGTGCCTCCCGGCTACGGTTTAAGACGACGCTACCAGTACAATGGAGATGTTATCTCTTCCGCCGTTTGCATTGGCCGCATTAACAAGATCTTCGGCCAGTCTATCAAGACTGGCTCCTCCATGTGAGAGAATGGCTTCGATTTCAGAGTCAGACAGCATATCGGTCAAGCCATCGGAACAGATGAGGATCAGATCACCCTGCTTGAGTTCTGCAGTGTTGAAATCCGGGTACGGCGGATCCCCGCACCCGACTGACTTGGTAAGGGTATGAAATTTCTTTCGAGGGATCTGGTCAAGGGAAATGCCGGTTGCCAGCAGATGATCGCCCACCGTGTGATCGTTGGTCAGACGCTTGAAGGTAGTGCCGCCCATTGTAAAGGGAGACCTGACCTGAGTACCAACAAAGGGATCAAGGTGAGGAGGAGATCCGTTCTGATACAGATAGCAGCGGCTATCTCCGGCATTTACGATATACGCCTTATCCTCCCGTAAAACAGCTACAACAAGAGTTGTCCCCATCTTATTTAACAGCGAGTTTGATTGCGCTTTACTGACGATCTCCCAATGAGCGGTGTGCATGGCATGGACCATAAGCTCAAAATAACCTTCAACGTCAGTATGGGAAATATTTGAACGCAACACAGCATAGGCAGTTTCAACGGCAAGGGCGCTTGCCACTTCGCCGGCATTATGCCCGCCAATGCCATCGGCAAGCAGATAGATGCCAAGATTGTCATCCGTACGAATGCAATCTTCATTATTCTGTCGGACAAGTCCGGGATGGGTGGCATGAGCAGAGATCATATACATATCAATGTAATTTCGGCTGACAATGACGATGATAAATCGCCTTAAGATAGGAAGCTTTATCTGGCGTCAGGTTTTTATTGAAGTCACATATTGTAACTTTGGGAACTATGTGAACAGGAATGTCATTAACCATAAATTCATGCTGCGGGAAGTCTGTATCGAGCCTCTTCTTTACAAAGATTGCACCGGATAAATCTGTCATTGGCAATACCATGAATGGGATGCTCGTATTATTAATCGAACAGATTCCAATTACATCCAGATCCCTTTTCTGTATTTCTTTCAGCAGCTTAAGAGCCTGGCTGGTCAACTGAATATATATGTCAGGAGTTACATCAATTAACGTAAAGGTCCTGATATCAACGACTTCCTCATAAGAAATGAGAACAGTTGAAAATGGCGTATTGTAGCGTAAATTCAACCTGATTTCCCGATCCAGAAAAAAGATCGTGCTTTTGTCATTGTATACGCCCGGGGGGATTTCTATCGAATGGGTTATTGCTGCTACTGCACGCAACTGGGCTCTCTTGACAATAGTATCAATCGTTTCGGCAGAGTAACCGTTGGAAATCAGAATTGTCCGGATCTCTCCTGTTATCCCCCCTTGTCCCTGCTCAGAAACCTGCTCAATGATAGAAAGCAGCATCTCTTCATTTAGTTTGTCCGACTTCTTGAGATTCGCTCTGAGCCAGTCGCCTTGCAAAACAGAGATGGTCTCCGAAAACTGACTTGCCAGTTTTTCTGCTACCCCGGAAATGGTATTCGAAGCAACATCCTGCGATTTCAAGCGGTCAATAATTTCCCGCTCAATTCTTGTGACAGCCGTTTTAAGCATCTTTCCACCGCCAGAGGCAGCAGCTTCCGGTGATTGCAACGCAAGGGATCGACTCACTTTTTCAATGTAGTCGCTCAAAACTGCTGACATCTGCTCGTCGTCAGCCTTGGCGCCCCCCTTTTTAATTTCTGAAGCCAGCACTATAAGCCGGGCCGCTTCTTCCGGAGCGTCCTTGATCCCTTCAAGCAATTCATTGAAGGTGAGTCCAACCTGATCCGATGCCTCAATCAAAACCTGCATCATTCCTTCACTATCAAGCTCATTATTCAGTTCCTTCACCAGCGACAAGTATTCGGAAGGCGACATCCCTTCGGCAAAGAGACCATCTTTGAGCTGTGGCAGCAGAAACTTCAGCTCTTTTAAATCCGGCAGCATACGTCGGATAATCTGAGCCAGTCTCTTGACGGAAATAGTTCGATCGTTTCGGTATTCTTCCTTAATCAGCCGCACAATAACCTGGTAACTGAGCTGATTTATCTTGTCGATGGCAAGTTCTTCAGCAGCAGTCAGCTTTCCGGTCTCTTTCTGAAGCTTGAGATTCTCAAGGACTTTTTCCTTGAGCTTATAGATCGATTCAAGCATTTCAACCGGAGCAAGTGCAGCATCGTCTACTGATTGCTCTGATTCAGCAAGTTGATTGTTGAATGAATTAATTTGGCTTGCAATGAATTTGTTATAATCGGTCTGGGATAACTCTACCGTTACAGAGGTTCCAGTCCCAGTCCCCGTTCCAGTTCCAGTTCCAGTCCCAGTCCCTGTTCCTGTTCCTGTTCCTGTTCCTGTTCCTGTTCCTGTTCCTGTTCCTGTTCCAGTTCCCGTTCCTGTTCCTGTTCCAGTTCCCGTTCCCGTTCCCGTTCCCGTTCCAGTCCCCGTTCCAGTTCCCGTTCCAGTTCCAGTTCCAGTTCCAGTTCCAGTTCCAGTTCCCGTTCCAGTCCCCGTTCCAGTTCCAGTTCCAGTTCCAGTTCCCGTTCCAGTCCCCGTTCCCGTTCCAGTCCCCGTTCCCGTTCCAGTCCCCGTTCCCGTTCCAGTCCCCGTTCCCGTTCCAGTTCCCGTTCCAGTTCCCGTTCCAGTTCCCGTTCCAGTTCCAGTTCCAGTTCCCGTTCCAGTTCCCGTTCCAGTTCCAGTTCCCGTTCCAGTTCCCGTTCCAGTTCCCGTTCCAGTTCCCGTTCCCGTTCCCGTTCCAGTTCCAGTTCCAGTTCCAGTTCCAGTTCCAGTTCCAGTCCCAGTCCCAGTCCCAGTCCCCGTTCCCGTTCCCGTTCTCGTTCCAGTTCCCGTTCCAGTTCCCGTTCCAGTTCCCGTTCCAGTTCCCGTTCCAGTTCCCGTTCCAGTTCCTGTTCCTGCTCCTGCTCCGGTTCCAGTTCCAGTTCCAGTTCCCGTTCCAGTTCCTGTTCCTGTTCCTGTTCCAGTTCCTGTTCCAGTTCCAGTTCCTGTTCCTGTTCCTGTTCCTGTTCCTGTTCCTGTTCCTGTTCCTGTTCCTGTTCCTGTTCCAGTTCCTGTTCCTGTTCCAGTTCCTGTTCCAGTTCCAGTTCCTGTTCCTGTTCCTGTGCCGGTGCCGGTTCCGGTGCCGGTGCCGGTGCCGGTTCCGGTGCCGGTTCCGGTTCCGGTGCCGGTTCCGGTTCCGGTGCCTGCCCCGGTTCCAGAGGCGTTTCCAGCGGAACTGTGCAGGGATAGTAATTCCGATAATTCCTTGAGAATTTTATCTGGATCTGCCTGAACAGATGCTTCTGTCTTATTAACAACTTTGTCGTCGAGAGTAACTTTCTGGTACACAACGTAGTCGATTTTTACGCCATAAATACGTTCCTTAATGAAGTAAGCCTGCATGGAATTAACACTCTTGAAATCAGCCAGCGCACCCATTACATAAAAAAGTGCCTGAACACTTTCCACGGAAGCATCCCTGTCGAAGGTAACCGACTGGACACCTGATTTAATAAAACGGCTTACAATGCGTGAAACACTGACCAGTTTGTCTACGCAATGATTTTCAATAAAAATGGAGCCCCGTTCGGCAGTTACGGTGATACTGCTTGTAATATTGAACATTGGCTGCATAACTGAAAATAAGGATGCAGCGGTATCTTTGGTAGTCTGGTGACTTCCCCCATACATAAAAGCATTATTGAATGACAGGTTAAATGGCCTGGCGATCAGTAATGCCTGTTTTAAATCAATGGTAGTTTCTGACATATCCTGTTACGTCCCTGTTTTAAAATAAACCCATCATGATTAATTCAAGTTACGTTTACGAATGTACGCTTCAAGTGCGGTTTTAAATTCCAGGCAATCGGAAAAGCGGTGATCGGGTTGCGCCGCCATTGCCTTAAGAGTTATCGCTTCAAGCTCACAGTGTATCGAGGGATTAATTTCAGATGGCCTG
Source organism: Geobacter psychrophilus (assembly GCF_056821595.1). NCBI lineage: Bacteria > Pseudomonadati > Thermodesulfobacteriota > Desulfuromonadia > Geobacterales > Geobacteraceae > Geobacter > Geobacter psychrophilus. Next base: position 4,027,974 of record NZ_JBXDTU010000004.1, on the reverse strand, counting down.
GCTGTATAAAATGTATCCGGTTTATTTTTCTTACGTTCAATCATATCAGCAAGCGGTTCTTTATTCATCGGCAGAAAACCTGCCGTCATTTCCATGAGGATGACGCCAACGGAGTAGATGTCGGTTCGACCATCAATTATCGTCGTGCACGATGCCTGCTCAGGCGACATATACTTCGGTGTCCCAACCACCATCTGCTTGGAGTTGTATTCAGCCCAGACAGTCCGGGCTATGCCGAAATCCGCCACAAGCGCACGCTTGAACCGGTCATCAACAATAATATTTGCCGGCTTTATATCCTGATGAAAAACACCTTCTTCATGCGCATATCCGAGGGCATCGAGCACTTGGCAGATATACTGAATCGTTTCAGACAAGGGAAGGATCCGCTTGGTCGGAACAGGATGTTTGCGGGCCTTGGCGATGATTTCTCTCAGGTCGTGACCAACAACGAGTTGCATTACTTGAAAAAAGAAATCGTTCGTCTCTCCCATTTCGTACACAGGCACAATATATGGATGGTTAAGAATCCCGACCGTTTCAGCTTCATCGCGAAACATCTGCTGGGCTCTTGTGCTGCTGGCAAGCGATTTGGGAAGTATTTTAACTGCAACCTGGCGTTTGAGGGTAGCCTGGTACCCAATAAACACGGCGCCCATAGCCCCTTTGCCCAATAGTTTAACAAGCGTAACAGTGCCTATATTTGCACCTATATATTGAGTGAGGTCAGTGGAGGCTATGGTGGACATTGTGCGATCCCGATTAATTGTGCTTGAATAGAAACAATATCAATTTATAGTATCTGGTAAAAACACAAAACAAAGTTATGTAATGTTCTATCATTTTTACGTATCAGGTGGACAATAAAAATATTTCAGGCTTGTTACATGGTTAGCAGTAAATAAAAAAATTGAAACTGATCCGATTCCGCATTACGTGATTGCTAAAATAGCATGACTGAGATTTTTATCAGAAAACAAAAAAACTCTTTGAGAAATATTTAACCTGGTATACTTTATAACAATGGTATACTTTAATATCCGAATAAACGCTATAATAAATTCACTAACATACCGAAATGTGGTCGTCTAACGTGTATTACAGGAGAGATGCACACCCTGGCAGGTCAGAGGTTGAAACATCTGAAACATGCGACAGCATGATAGTAGACCATACTTTTTTGCGCGTTTTCAAGGAGTCAATATAACATGCAGCAACCTGCTATTCACACAAAGATAGACAGCTGCCAGTTTCCTCGGCAAAAGGTGCTCTGCGATAACAGGCCATTTTCCGGCGAGCAGTTACACAGCTTGCTAGGGATTATATACACAGCGTCTCCCCCCTTTACCGGATACCTCTCAGTTACTGGCGATGATTGTTCCCTATATTTTCTCTTTTTCTTTAATGGTGCGCCTTATGCGGCCGGCAGATATGCTGACGGCAAACCGGATTGCTACACTATCCATGAACTTGGTGGGCATCTGGCTAGATCCTCCAATCAGTCTATGACTATTTCCCTCTGCGAAACAGACCCGGTGCTGTTGAAAAGCATGTTGCTCTTTTTACAGGAAGAACCTGCCGTCAAGGCTCCTGCCTCTCTACTTGATTTCGAATACATTGTACGGCAGATAAACGAGGTTGGCGCAAATGCAATGGTCGCACTATGCCGTGACTGCAAATTCAATTTTTTCTATTTCAGGAATGGAAAAGCGACCCTTGCTCATTATTCTGATCTGTCTTTTGGGCGATCAGAAGGAATGACCGTCGATGAAGAGATGCTCCTCTATGCCTTTCAACCTGGAGACAAGGTCCAGGCCTTCGTTTTCCGTAACATGATTACAACCATGGCAGAGGATTCAAGCCTGATTGACAAGGATTCACTCTATAATCTTCTTACAATCGGATATCCCATAAACAGACGTAAAGCAAATGCACCTGCGCCAGGCGGGTATCCGACAAACAGACGTAAAGATGACAAACAGAGAACAGTATTGCCTGCAATGGAGGGGAACGAGGATTATCTAAAGGAAAAACCGAAACATCTGAGCATCGTACTCTCTGTGGAGTCGGGGCCGCTGCAGGGAGAACGTTTTTCTATGGCGCTTCCTTGTACAATCGGAAGAAAAGGCTGTGATTTGATCTTAGACGATAACTTCATTTCACGTCGACATGCAGAAATAAAATTTGTCGATAATATGCTGGTTATTGAAGATCTGGCGAGCACAAACGGCACCAGGGTTAACGGTAAAATTATTAAAAAACAGCAACTTGTTCCAAATGACCTCATATCAATCGGACCTGCCAACCTCAGAATCTCTCCGGAATAGTCATTCATTTATCAATTGACCTGAATCATTTTCGATTTGTAGCCTTATAATTTGAAACATATCCGTTCGAAAGAGCAGCAATGGCCATATTTGCCCACATTGTACTGAAAATCATGCTGCCGATCATGGTGCTGATCGCAGTCGGGTTCATTGCCAACAAACGACTGAACCTGGATTCCCGTACCTTTGCCAAGATCTTCATCTACATCTTCGTGCCCGCCATTTTCTTCACCAAGATCTATTATGCCAGCGTCCTGTTGAAGGATGTCTGGTTCATACTGGCGTATGTCATGGCTATTCAAATCCTGATGCTGGCGGTTTCAGCCCTTGTGACGCGCATGTTTGCCTATTCCCGCAGCAGAGGCAAGGCGCTGGGGAATTCGCTCATGTTCTTCAACAGCGGCAATTATGGTCTGCCGCTGGCCGACCTGGTGTTTAAGGGTTTGCCCAATGCCATGACCATCCAGGTGCTGATCATGCTGATCCAGAACGTCACATCCAACACGTTCGGGGTGTTCCAGGCCAGCTCGGCCAACGCCTCCCGTCGGCAATCCCTCCGCAACATGCTGGAGATGCCGACGCTGTATGTACTGGCCGTGGTGTTGATTGTGAAGCTGTTCAGCATCGAGGTGCCGGAGCAGATCATGGTGCCGCTCAAATACATTTCGGACGGGTTCATAGGAATCGCCCTGATTGCGCTGGGGGTTCAGCTGGCCGAAATCAAGCTTGATTTCAGGTTCGGCGATGTGCTGCTCCCCTGCTGCATCCGTCTGCTGATGTCGCCGCTGCTAGGTTATCTGATCGTCCTGGCTCTGGGGGTAAAAGGTATCCTGGCCCAATCCATGGTCATCGGCGTTGCCACGCCGACCGCCGTCAACACGGCCATCCTTGCCCTCCAGTACAACAATGAGCCCGAATATGCCTCCAGGATTGTCTACTTCACCACCCTGTTCAGCCCGTTAAGCCTGTCGGTGGTTATCTATTTTGCGACTACCTATTTGTAACTTTTCTTCTACAGTTCCTGCCTGAATTTCGGCACCAATTAGTAGACACGAAGAGCTTCGAGGAAATCGAGCGGCGTTTTGAAAAAGAGTGGATAATGGTGCTGGAGGAATATAATGCGAAACGTAACAGTTAAAACAGGAACTACCGAAGAATATTTCGCACATATACGCGAAATCGCCAAACAGATTGATCGCGGCGAGGTTCCAAAGCCTGAGTTTATACTTAGTTCGAAGATCCAGGCGATATGTTTGCTGTCATGAGCACGGCACGGCTGGGGCTGTTTCGCGCAGCCAAGACTGACCCCTCCTCCATAACGGCAATTGCATTGCGCCTGCACCGTGATCGAAGCTCGGTCAAGAGGGACGTTGATATCCTGGTTGCAGCCAGCCTTCTAAGTGTCGAGGAAGTATCACTTCCAGGACATGGGCGACAAAAATATGTGCGGGCTACGGCGGACAGGATTCAACTACAGGCGGTCGTTTCTTGATTGTCCAATATATTTGAGTTGATCATTTCAGCTGGAATCAGCCGGAATCAGCCGGAGTTCTGAATTCGACACCACAAAAACCAAGGGTTCCCAGCAACGGCCGGAGATACTTGATTTGTTATTGGGAAACTAGGTAACTCTCTGTATTTCATCAAAAAACCGGTTAGGCTACAAAAACCGGGAAGTGTCCCTAGTTTTTTCCCGAGAACGCTACCTAGGGAAGAGGCACTTAAATTCTGCGCTTTTGTTGACAACATTCTTCAAATTATCGATAAAACAAAAGTTGTAAACAAGTAGCCTCATACAGTTATTCTCGGCTCGGTGACTTACCTGAAGGCAACCTTTTGTGGCAGGTTCTCCAAGGATGTCAGTCTCTTCTCCATTAACTCAAGTGCCTTCTCTAGTTTCTCGATACGTGCATCTTTCTGTCTAATTGATTCCTGATGTTCCTTAATAAAGACCTGTTGCTCTTTCACCGCCTCAATCAGCACGGGTACCAGCTTGTCATAGGAAATGGCCAAGTAGCCCTTCTCGTCAGCTACCACCAACTCTGGCAGCACCTTTTCAACTTCTTGGGCAATAAGGCCGATCTGTCTACCCTCAGTAAAGCCCATCCCTTTATGCTCTTCTGTCTTCCAGTCATAACTCACTCCTCTGAGATGTGTCAGCTTGTCCAAAGATAGCTGGAGCGGCTTTATGTTCCGCTTGTAGCGTTCGTCGGAGGCAGACGACCATGACGATACCGTGAGTTTGCCATAAACTGTTGCTGTTGAGCCATTATCTGTAATGATTCCAGATATCAGTTGGATACCATTCCATCTAGGAATGCTGGTTTCAGCTAATGAGCCGATTTCTGATGTTTGTGTGCATGTTGCTGCGCTAACTGCGACGACATTTGACAGACCCGCCCCGTTACCCGAAAAGCCAGCTGCATTGAGGGTCCCGTTTACTGTCAAAGTTCCAGCACTGAAATCACCATAAATGAGAGGCGAAGTGGTAAAACCATTGTCAATGTAGAGTTTATTGGAACCAGTTTCATTAAACCCAGCCGTTTTACCGATAAAAACATTGTCATTACCTACTTGATTGTTATACCCGGACCATTTGCCAATAAAAGTGTTATTACTCCCAGCTGTATTTGAACCTCCTGAATAATTACCGATGAAAGTGTTGGCTTCCCCCGTAGTGTTCGCAATACCCGCACCGTTGCCAAAAAAACTATTGAATCTCCCCGTCAGGTTGTTTTGACCAGTACCATAGCCGAAGAAACTGTTGTATCCACCCGAAGAGTTGGCATTGCCGGAATTATAACCGAAGAAACTATTGAAGACACCAGTGACACTAAGTGAACCGGCTCCTGTTCCAAAAAAATTATTCGTTCCTTCTGTGAATCCCCACGAAGAACCCACCGTAGCTACCATAACCAACAACAAAATTAATCTGCAAACTCTTGTTTTCATAACAGACTCCTTGTGAGTTACTCACATATTTAAGTAGCTTCTGATTACGCCAATGATCAGTAATCTAAGCTGTTTGCAAGACGAAAAATATCATACTCTTTTTTATTATGCAAAGTGAAGGACAGAATTAACTTTGATTTTAGGAACAAATAGGTAGAGTAGTGAGGTGGTCGGGGTTTGTGAGACAACCTGAGTGGTAAAATAAGCAATGCTCCGATGTTGTTGTGGTTATTGGCTTCAGGCTGCCAGCTTCAGTTGTTCGATTCCCTGAGGAGAAAACTAGGGACACTTCCCGTATTTCCTGGCGCGGTGTAACGGATAAGATGAGAACTGAGGGGCCTGTTTTTGACACGAGACAATTTTAACTGACCAAAACGCCGTGAAACCTTTTACAATATGGCTTCACGGCATTATCAAGCTAACCCCTCCCATCCTGACTCTCCCCTGCCGCACGGAAATACTCCCCTGCAGTGCCGTTTGCGAGTTGCTTGCAGCATAGCTGGCATCATAGCCCCCCCTGATGAATACGTCGACACCCCGGTTGGCTGTCAATGACCCGGCCAGCGGGCCTCCCATGAGCATGATCACATCCCCCGTATTGGCGGCATTGTAGGCATCCTGCAGGGTGGCGTGGCTGGTGGCGCCGATGCGGACAAAGGGAGCCGGGGTGAAGGAGGCACTCACACTGCGGGCCTGATCCATGCTCACGGTGCATTCACCGCTGCCGCTGCAGTCCGCGCTCCAGCTGCTGAATACAGAGCCGGTGCTGGCGGTTGCAAGCAGCTTGACGCTGTCTCCCGCGGTGAAGCTGGCGCTGCATCCCGCGGATGAGCCGCTATGACAGCTGATCCCGGCAGGAATACTGCTGACCGTGCCGCTACCGGTTCCAGCAGTGGTAACCTCCAACGAATATTTCCGGGGCAGAATCTCCAGCAGGGTGATGGAACTGGCCGGGAAGCTGCCGCTGAAACCGTTGGCAGCCAGGGGCTGATCAGCCAGATGCTCGATGCTGTTCAGGTTCGCCGCGCTATAGCGGTACACGGCCGCGACATCCGGGAGCGAAAACCCGGCCAGGGTGACGACCCCGGTCTGGGTAATGGTCTGCTTGTTGATGATCACCACGGTCAAGGCCTTGTCAACGGTGCGCTGGGCGGCATACACCGCCAGGTTCGCCTGGTTGCTGCTGACGGCCTGGACAGAGGTTTCACCGAAGCCGTGCCCTCCCCCATCGTAATTGCGGAAGATGCGGAAGGCAAAGGCACCCGGCTGGGCTGAGTCCGGTGAGCCCCACAGAGTGGCCAGATCCAGACCCTCCCGGCCGAAGATTCCCAGGACATCGGCCTGCGTCAGGGCGCCGTTGATGCTCTCCAGTCCACCCCAGTTGTACTCGCTGATGGCCAGCTTGGTGCCGGGATAGTTGGCGCTGACCCACTCCCGCATGCGGGGGATCAGCCAGACCGTGTTGCTCCAGGTGTCTCTGATCCAGCTTTCATCCACATAGCTCGCATCCCACAGGGAGCGGGTGGAGCGCAGCCGAAGTGCCTGGAGCTCGGCATTACCCGCGGTCGTAAGTGCCACCCCTGCCTGGGGGTAGTAGTGCAGGTCCAGGTAGTCGAGAATCCGCAGACCGTGCTGCTGCTCGTAGGTCTGCATCTGCTGCAGGTACCAGGGTACAAAATAGGTGTTGCCATGGGTCTGATAATCGTCGGTGCTTGAGCCGCAGTTATCCTTGGCGGAATAAAAGTAGGCGCACCACCCCCACAGCACCGGCCCCAGGATCCGGGCCGTGGGGTCTGCGGCCTTGATGGCCGGGGCGTACAGGTACGTCCGATCGCGCAGTTCGTTGTAACTTGTTGGCGCCGGATGGACGTCCCGGTGGGTGCTGTTCCAGAGCATCGGCTCGTTGTCCAGGTTGTAGTAGCTGACCCCGCCGTTGGCAGCGGTGCCGTAGCGGCCGGTGAGGTGGCTGATCCAGTCGCTGACGAATGTGGTGGTGGTTTCAACACTGGTGTCGGTCGGGTCGTTGCCGGTGAGGTTGCTGCCGCTGTGCACGCCGTTGCCGCAATTCAGATCATATTGCCAGTCGTTGTCATCCTGAGCACCGTATTTCTTGATGCTGAAGCCGCAGTCTAAGGGGTGACTCTCCAAGCGCCGTTTTGCCACCCAGCCGATCAGCGGAATGGTCAGGATGCTCCTGGTGCCGGTGCGGAGATTCTGTTCCACGAAGCGGTCAGCCGCCGAGCCGTTAGGAAGCGTGGTGGTGTTGGTATTGCTTTCGGCGATGTTTTCGAAGTACCAGTCACTGCCGGTATTGTAGGTGTCGTTGAGCCAGTTGTATCGGGTGGTGGAGTTGCCGCCGCGACGGTTCACCGGCAGGCGCAGCTCATTGGCCAGGGCTTCGTCAGCGAAATTCATACCGTAGATATCGTCGCTGATCGTATGCCGACCGGCTGCAGCATCGATTGCAAGGGTAAGGTCGGCTGCCGGAGCGATCCGGACAAACGACAACAGACAGGCTGCCAGAACAAGCGAAATTTGAAAAAGGTTTCTGGTTCTGCGAAGAGGGGCTGTCATGGTCGATCTCCCGAAACAGTGACATCAGGGTTTCAAGGATAGGAATTTGTAGCTTCGGGATTTGAGATATACATCCGGGGCAGGGTAGTGTCAACGCTATTTCAGAGCAACTTGCCGAATTCCAAGGGTTATCGCTCATAAAAAAAGGCCCACCAATATGGCGGGCCTTTTTGCATGATTCAGAATTTTCAGACTCGGACTCTTAAGCCAGATCCTGAACTCCCTGATAGATGATATCGAATAACTCCTGGATATTTTCCTCGGCAATACAGGAAAACGCAATCCGCAGGTCGGTCTTGGTGGTGGAAATGGCACCGACCCCGTATTTATCCAGCAGATGGACGCGCAGTTTTTCAGCTTCCACGGTTTTCAATTTCAGACACATGAAGTAGCCGGAGTTGAAGGGGTAGTAGGTCCAAGCAGAAGCGTACTTGCCACTATCAAGCACCTGTTTCGTCTTCAGTGCGCGACCCTTCATGACCTGGAACTTCTCTTCCTTCTGGGCCAGGAAATTGGGTGAGCGCAGCGCCTCAATGACAAAGGTCTGTGACGGATGTGGACAGTTGGAGACCTTGGCACGGATGATCCCCATAGCCTTTTTCTCCAGGGCGGTTATGACAGGTGTATTTTCATATTCATTGCCATCGGCGAAGGTGATGAAGCCGGTACGGAAGCCCCAGACGAACTCTTCCTTGGTGGCGCCGTCCAGTTTGATCGCCAGGATGCGCGGATGCAGGTTGGCCAGTTTGCCGAACAGCGACTCCTTCAGGCTGTCCTCGTAGAACAGACCGAAATAGGCGTCATCGGCGATCGCAACGACGTTGCAGCCCGCTTCGGCCACTTCCTTGATGGCCGCCACGATGGCATCGCCTTCGGCTACGGTCGGTGTGTAACCGCTGGGGTTGTTGGGGAAGTTAAGCAGGACAATCGCCTTGCCCTTTTCTTCGGCGCTGTTCTTCAGTTCTGCCTTGAAGGCATCCACGTCATAGCCGCCGGTGGTGGTGAAGGTCGGGTGTTTCTTGACAATGGCACCGTTGCAGGTGCCGAAGGTCAGGTTGTAGTTGCCCCAGAGCATGTCGGGCAAGATCAGGTGGTCGCCTTTGTCAACAAACATGTCGCCGACAATGGAGAGGCCGTGGGTCAGGGCATTGGTGACGATCGGATTGCTGAAATGCTTACCGTTCTGGCTCGGATTTTCCCGCAGCATCTTCTCGCGCCACAGGGCACGCAGCTCAGGTTTGCCGGCCGGGGGGGCATAGGGATAGATATCCTTGGGATCAAAAGCGGAGAGCTTGTCCTGAATGCACTGCAGGAACATCGGTCCGCCGTTTTCAGTGGCAATGCCGATGGTGGCGTTATATTTGTGCGCTTTATCCTTGGCTTCGGCCGACTGGGTCAGAATACCCTTGGGGAAAAACAGGTTCTTACCGAGATCGGACAGCATCTCCAGTACATGCGGATTGTGCTGCGTTAGCAGATCGTTGAGTTCCTGGGCTAATGGGTTCATCATATTCCTCCTGGTTGTTGTTGCATCCGCCAAGGATGCAAGGCTAATTGATCATAAATTATAAAGAGAAAGTAGAACAACAGCGGTCCGTTTTTGTCAATAGTTAAATGCAACCTTTTCAATAATTACAGCGGGGATTCACGCCGTGTTCCGCGCACGATAATCCTGCCGTTCAGCGTGGAATAAACTCTTCCCTGGATGTGATCTTCCCCAGTGCCGCCACGATCAGCTTGGCAGCCTGCTCCAGATCACCCAGTGAAACCGTTTCCACCGATGTGTGCATATATCTGAGCGGAATCTTGACCAGGGCTGTGGCAACGCCGCCGCGCGAGATCTGCATGACATTGGCATCCGTACCGGTGGCACGCGGGCTGGCGGTATGCTGGATGTCGATCTTCTCTTTCTCGGCCGCGCTGGAGAGCAGCTCGAACAGGTGGGGATTGATATTGGCGCCGCGCGCCAGGATCGGCCCCTTGCCCAGACCGACCTCACCGTTGTGCTTCTTTTCCACGTCCGGCTGATCGGTAGCGAAATCGACCTCCACGCAGATGCCCACATCCGGATTGACCGTGTAACAGCTGGTAGTGCCGCCCCGCAGACCGATCTCCTCCTGAACCGATGAAACGCCGTACAGGTCCACATTCAGCTTTTTGCCGCTGGACCTCACCAGTCGCAGCACCTCGGCCACGACAAAACAGCCAGCCTTGTCATCAAAGCCGCGCGAAGCGACCCGGTCGCCGTGCAGGCGGGTAAATGAGCTTTCAAAGGTGACCGCATCCCCTACCCTGACCAGTTTCTGGGCCTCCTTCTTGTCCTTGGCGCCGATATCGATGTACTGAGCCTCCAGCTTGACGACCGTGTCGCGATCCTTGGCATCCATCAGATGGATCGGCTTTTTGCCGATAACCCCCGGCAGCGGACCGGCAGCGGTATGGATGTTGACCCGTTTGCCCGGAGTCAGGTGGGCATCAACGCCGCCGACCGCAGCAAAGTACAGGAAACCGCGATCATCGACATATTTGATCTGCAGGCCGATTTCGTCGGTATGGCCGACGATCATGACCTTGGGCAGGTCCTTGCCCTTGCCGGCGACCCGGGCAAATACATTGCCCATCACATCGGTGGTGATGTCATCGCAGTAAGGGGTGACATACTCGCGGAATACCCGCTGGGCAGGCTGTTCGTATCCGGAAGGGCTGGGGGCATCCAGCAGTTGTTCAAGAAATTTCAAGGATTCTTTACGCATGAGCTATTCTCCGTGGATAGTGTAATGAAGATCAGTTACCATGTTTCCCTTTATGCTTTTATTGAAACTATCGATAGCAAGTTCCTCTTTTTTAAGGGTTTCATCAGCCACAACCTTTGCCGATTCCACCCGGTCGCCCAGACGTTTCAGATTGATCCGCTCCTGCCCGTTTACTTCAGAAATACGCGACGGGTGACAGCGGATGGTACTGGGCAGACCTGCCGGGATGCCCGACAGCAGCCTGCAGAGCAGGTCAAAATAGAGTTCCGAACGGGTCAGCCGCCCCAGCGACGGATGCCAGCAGCCGCCCAGCACCGTCGTATTGTTGAGGCCCTCATCAGCCTGCAGGCCGATGCGGATAACCGGCACGGCCGCCCGCATGGACTCATGCAACAGTACCTTGCAGAGTTGTACGCCTTCATCAACGGTCAGCGGGACATACTCGCCGGACTGGAAGCGCCGCGCCAGTTCGGTGCCGCGCAATACGATCACCGGGTAGAACCTGAGAAAATCTGCTCCGGCAGCAATGACCCGCTGCAGTGAATTGAATGATTTTGCCGGTGTATCACCCGGCAGGCCCGGCATCAGCTGGGCTCCGACAAGCAGTCCGCCATCCCTGATACAGCGTATGGCCGCTTCGCTGTCTGCCGCGCTGTGCCCGCGGGCAGAGCGTTCAAGCACCCCATCATCCATGGACTGCACGCCCAGCTCAATGGTCGTGATGCCCAATAAAGACAGGCGCTTGACGATTGTGTCATCAATACAGTCAGGGCGTGTCGATATGCGTACCGACCTTATGTCACCGGACGCCAGCAGGCTCTGCAGTGGCTGGAGCAGCTGATCCTGTATCGCAACCGGCAGCGCCGTAAAGCTGCCGCCAAAGTAGGCCACTTCCAATGGACGGTCTCCGGCGGTGCGCTGCCAGGTGGCGATCTTTGCCAGGATCTCGTCTGCGCCCGGAATCTCGCCCGAAAAGCCGGAGATCGCACGCTGGTCGCAAAACACGCAGGTATGGGCACAGCCTTGATGGCTGATGAAAAATGGAACCGTAACCTTTTTCATGGTGCGCTGGCCGCAGCGGTCAGCAGGCGATGTAAGGCCTGGCTTGCTGCCGACTGCTGGGCGATCTTCTTGGAACGCCCCTGCCCTTCGCCGGCCACCTCGCCTGCTATCAGCACCTGATAGCTGAACCGGCGTTCGTGGGGAGGTCCCGTTTCATCAGACAACCGGTATTCGGGCGCAGCCAGTCCCCTGGCCGACAGCAGCTCCTGCAACTCGCTTTTTGCATCCCTGGATGCGGTCAGCCCCAGGGGCAGCAGCTCCTGAAACAGCGCTGCCACCAGAGAGCGGGCCGCTCCAAGTCCGCCATCCAGATACACCGCAGCGATCAGGGCTTCCAGCACGTCGCACAGGATTGAATCTTTATCACGCCCTGCGGTTTGCTCCTCACCTCTGCCGACCCGGATAAATGCGCCCAATCCCCTGCCACGGGCTATCCCCGCCAGGGTGCCCTGGTCAGCCAGTTGTGCCCGGGAGCGTGACAGCTCGCCCTCGGCAGCTTCGGGAAAACGCGCATACAGCATCTCGGCCAGCAACATCCCCAGAATCGCATCTCCCAGAAATTCAAGCCGCTGGTAATCGCCGCCGGCATGCTCCTGTTCGTTAAGAAACGAAGGGTGTGTCAAAGCCTGATGTAGTTGGGAGGTATCCGAAAATCGGTAGCCCAGGGACTCCTGGAGCTGCTCGCGTGCTGGGAAAGTCATGGCTATGACTATATGTCAGGCGGGGCGTATTTGGCAATAGAAAGTCATCAGGCTGAATGCAGAGCAGAACCGATTTCCGCTCGTGGCTTGACCGGTTCACCGCGAACGGGAAATCAGACCGTTACAGAGCTGAAAGCCGTTCGACCTGAGCTAGTCGAAGGGTGTCCCGGGCATGTCGAAGGAGGCAGGCCGGAATTCAACGGTTAGATTCATACCAATCACGTGCTGAATTCAGTTGATAAAACATGTGCAGTCCCCTATAATTCATCATTTCTGAGCACAAAGACAGGCGGCGCACGGCATGGGTTTTTTCATCACATTTGAAGGTGTCGAAGGGTGCGGCAAAACGACCCAGATCAAGCTTCTGCATGACCGCCTGACAATGGCCGGTTATCGGGTCACCATGACGCGGGAACCGGGCGGCTGCCCGATCGCCGACAAGATCCGCGCGATCCTGCTGGATGCCGAAAATCGCGGCATGCAGGCCCTGACCGAATTATTGCTGTATGCGGCGGCCCGTGCCCAGCACGTAGCCGAAATTATCTTGCCGGCCCTTGAATCCGGAGCCGTTGTGCTCTGCGACCGCTTCACCGATGCCACGGTCGCCTATCAGCATAACGGTCGCGGCCTTGAGCGCAGCACTATCGACGAACTCAACACACTGGCCTGTCGTTCGCTGCATCCCGACCTGACGATTCTGCTCGACTGTGACGCTGCCAGCGGCCTGGCCCGGGCCAGGAGCCGCATCGAGGCTGCCAGCGGCCCGCGCGAGGAACGGTTTGAGCTGGAAACCCTCCAGTTCCATCAGCGCGTCAGGGATGGCTACCTGAACCTGGCGGCCGGTGAACCGGGTCGTTTCCTGACAGTCAGTGCTCAGGGCAGCATTGATGAAATTTCTGAAGCCATAGCATCTCAGGTACTGGACCGCCTCGCGGGTAGCAGCCATGCCGTTCGCTGATATTACCGGCCATGAACAGATTGTAGAGGTTTTCCGGCGTTCCGTTCGCTCTGGCAAGATCTCCCATTCCTATATTTTCGAGGGGATCCCCGGCTGCGGTCGGCGAACAACGGCCCTGGCTCTTATCCAGGCCATCTTCTGCCGAGAAGTCGACGACGATGCCTGCGGGGTCTGCCCCTCCTGCCGCAAAATAGCCGGCGGAAACCACGCTGATATTCACTTCGTCGAGCCTTTGCCGGACAAGCGCGACATATCCATAGATCAGCTCAGGGAGATTCAGCGGGAACTGTCCCTGCGACCCTACGAAGCACCCCGCAAGGCCTGCATCCTGGAACCGGCCGAGCGCATGAGTGTGAATGCCGCCAATTCCCTGCTTAAAACCCTGGAAGAACCACCCGGCAATGCCATCATCATCCTGCTGTCCGAGAACGCAGACATGCTGCTGCCGACCATCCGATCCCGCTGCCAGTTGATCCGCTTTTCGCCGCTTTCCCCGGAACATGTCCGGCAGCTGCTGATCAGCACGGGTATTGCACCGGATGCTGCCGATCTGCTGGCACCCCTGTCTGAGGGAAGTATGCAGAGAGCAGGCGAACTGGACAATGACACCCTTTCCGCCCGCCGGGACGTGCTGGTTACACATATGTCGGCCCTGAATATTGGAAAAATCGCTTCTGTTTTTGACAGTGCCGAAGAGCTGGCCGGCAATCGGGATGAAACCCTGGCCTCACTGGATCTGCTGCTTTCATTTGCCCGCGACACGGTCTATCTGCACGCCGGCAGCACAGACATCGTCAACACGTCCATCCGCCCCGCTCTGGAAGCCTTTGCGACACGCTGCACACTCGAGGGCGCCTTGCAGATACTGGGCGCCATTACGGAAACCCGACGGGCGGTCCAGAGAAATGCCAATAACAAACTGGCACTGGATTGCCTGTTCATGAAGATGGCCGAGGTTATCACTTGATAGAAACCGGTCAGCAGTTTTGATTATAAAGAGGGAGGAATGAGTGCCACGTATTATATCGATTCAATTTTCAGCCGCCAGCAAGCTGTATGATTTCAATGCCGGTGATATCGAACTTGTCGCGGGTGACCGGGTTGTCGTGGAAACCGAACGGGGACTCAGTATCGCTGAAGTCATGACCGGACCTGTTGAACGCGAAGCGGGCTCTGCCGAAAAACTGGTGACCATCACACGTAAAGCCACGTTCGAAGATCTGGCGACGGTTGAACGCAATAGTCAAAAGGAGAAAGAGGCCTATGACTTCTGCCTGCGCCGGATTGTCGAGCGCAACATGCAGATGAAGCTGGTCAAGGTAGAGTACCTGTTTGACGGCAGCAAGGCGGTATTTTTCTTCACCGCCGACGGCCGGGTGGACTTCCGTGACCTGGTCAAGGACCTGGCCCATACCTTTCATACCCGCATTGAGATGCGCCAGATCGGGGTGCGGGATGAATCGAAAATGATCGGCGGCATCGGCATCTGCGGCCGTGAATTGTGCTGCTGTTCCTGGCTGCGTGATTTTCAGCCGGTATCGGTCAAAATGGCCAAGGAACAGAACCTGGCCCTTAATCCCAACAAGATATCCGGTCAGTGCGGGCGGCTGCTCTGCTGCCTCGACTATGAATATGAAACCTACTGCAGTCTGCGCAAAACCTTTCCCAAATGCGGCAAGCGGGTCCGGACCGCATCAACGAACGGCGTTATCGACAAACTGAACATACTGACCGGCACGATCACCCTCAGGCTGGACGACGGCAAACTCCTGGTCGTAAAACGCGATGAGGTTTTGGGAGATGCAACTGCCGAAGAAACCGCTCCCGTGACCGTACAGAAACCGGCCGGCCGTCAGGAGCAGCGGGAGCGCCCGCGGCAGCAGCGCCCGGCCCGTTCTCCCCAGCAATCAGCGGAGAAGAAACCTGCGGCTGTCGAGAGCGCCGCGTCTCAGGCCCCGGAAAGCCCCAAAGATCAGAAGCCGCAAGCGGATGGCGCCCAGCCCAAAACCGGCAAGAAAAAAAGCCGCAATCGCAGACACGGTCATCGCAAACCTGCAGAAGGCGGCGCACCGGCAGGTGGCGGGTCAAGCAGCGATCCCAACAGGAGTGAACCATGAAACCGACCTTTTACGTAACGACACCCATCTACTACGTCAATGATGTACCGCACATCGGCCATGCCTACACAACGGTGGCCGGCGATGTCCTGGCCCGCTACAAACGCTTGATGGGATACGATGTCTACTTCCTGACCGGCAGTGACGAGCATGGCCAGAAGGTTGAAAAGGCCGCCACCACCGCCGGTGAAACCCCGCTGGAACTGGCCGACCGGGTGGTCAAGCGCTTTCAGGCGCTCTGGGAGCGTTTGGGGATTTCCTCCAACGACTTCATCCGTACGACCCAGGAACGTCATAAAAAGGGCGTGGCCCATATTTTCAAGGATATCCTTGATAAGGGCGACATCTATCTAGGGGAATACGAGGACTGGTACTGCACCCCCTGTGAAACCTTCTGGACCGAGACCCAGCTGATTGAAGGGCGCTGTCCCGACTGCAACCGACCGGTGGAAAAGCTCAAGGAAGAATCCTATTTTTTCCGCATGAGCAAGTATCAGGAACAGCTGCTGGCACATATCGATGCCAATCCGGACTTCATCCAGCCCAAGAGCAAACGCAACGAGATCATCTCGTTTGTCAAGGAAGGGCTGCGGGACCTGTCCGTGTCCCGCACCACGTTTTCTTGGGGCATTCCGGTGCCGGGCAATGAAAAGCATATCATCTATGTCTGGTTTGATGCCCTGACCAACTACATCACGGCACTGGGCTACCCGGATCAAGACGGCAATTACGGACGCTACTGGCCGGTCAATGTACATCTGATCGGCAAGGACATCCTGAGATTCCATGCCGTCTACTGGCCAACCTTTCTGATGGCCGCCGGTCTGCCGCTGCCGGAAAAGGTATTTGCCCACGGCTGGTGGACAGTGGAAGGGCAGAAGATGAGCAAAAGCCTGCAGAACGTAGTGGAACCAAATATGCTGATCGACAAATACGGCGTGGATGCGGTCAGGTATTTCCTGCTGCGCGAAGTACCCTTCGGACTGGATGGCGACTTTTCTCATACCGCTCTGGTCCAGCGTATCAACTCCGACCTGGCCAATGATATCGGCAACCTGCTCAGCCGCTCAACCGCTATGGCTCTCAAATATTTTGATGGGATACTGCCGGCTCCTGCCGAGTTGACTGAAACAGACAGCGTCCTGAAAACCAGGACCATTGAAATGGTGGCAACGGTTGACAAGCTGATGGACGAGCTGGCTTTCAGCAAGGCCTTGCAGGCCATCTGGGATGTCATTTCAGCCGGCAACAAATACATCGACGAATCCGCCCCCTGGGTCCTGGCCAAGGACCCGGCCAAACGGGAACAACTGGCAACGGTTATCTACTGCATGCTGGAATCGCAGCGCATCATCCATACCGTCCTGACAGCCTTCCTGCCATCAACGGCCGAGAAGGCACTGACCAGCCTGGGATGTCCGGGAGCCTGCGATAAGTCGGGGCTTGTATGGGGTGGTTTACAGGCGGGCACGGTTATTTCCAAGGCTGAGGCCTTGTTTCCCCGGATCGAAGGATAGGTAAAAAAAGGGGGAGGCATCACATGCCTCCCCCCTGCTGCACTATCTCACAACTGAAAAAACGCCCTATTCCTCCACTGCTTCTTCCCTCGATTCATCCAGAACAGCTTCCAACTCCACAATCTGCATCTCACTGAGATCAAGAATTTCAGCCTCTCTGGTGTCAATCAGCACCAACTCCGGTTCATGTTTCAATCCCAGCCCGACCCGATGGCAGGCCAGGTTGACAAAGCGGACAATAGCCAGCATCTTGTTGACCGTATCCCACTGTTCCGAGTGATGATCACGGATGACATCACAGTACATGGCCGGAAAATTCCAGTGCTGCATCAATCGATAGCCCTGCTCGACATGCATCGCATCGAAAATTTCCATGATCAGTTCATCATCAAACATGGAACTGATGACCCCGGCTCCCACCAGGCGCTCTATCGATTTGAGTAGATACAGCTTGCCGACATCATGCAGCAACGCTGCCAGGTAGGTCTCGTCGGCCACTCCGCGCATGCCGCAATTGTGTGCCAGCCATTTTGCGCCAAGGGCACAACCGTGGCTGTGCAGCCACAGTGATTTCATATAGCGGTCAAGGGCCTGATTCTCCGAGGCATGGGTAGAAGCCTGGGAAGCGGCAATGGCCAGATTGATCACCTGCTGTGCCCCCAGCCTGATAACCGTTTCCTTGATGGTCGCCACCTTGGTGCGCCCCATATACATCGGCGAGTTGGCCATCCGCAGCATCTGACTGGCCAGGGATTGATCCTCGGTTGCCACCTGGGCGACTTCATCCACCGTAAAATCGTAATCTGTCAGCATCCGCTGGAGTTTGAGGGCCACGGGATGGAAGATCGGCAACTCGATCGGCTGTGAAGCCAGGAGCTTCCTGACGGTTTCTGGCAAGACTACTGCTGGCATGGCTGTCTCCTTTATATCCTGTCGAGCACAGGTAAAATCAAAACGTAGCTTGTTGTTAGTTGATCCTGCAATCCCGGACGTCTCTCAAAATCCTCAGTAAGCTGCCTGGCAGAACGGCCGCTCCTGCGCGCTGCCAACAGCCTCTATTTCAACATGTTGTCGTATGAAACCTCATCAGCAAGTTCAAGTTATCACACTAACTTCGTTCAGCACTAGCACCCGCAACCGCAGTTGTGGCAGACCTTCCTGAATTCACCTGCCGGGGCAATCGTCTCAGGTGCAAAGGCCACTCGCCGGAGCGCTGCGTCGATATCCTCCAGGATATCCAGGTGTTCACTTTTTCCTATGACATGTCCGATGCAGTGGTTTCCCAGACTGTCTTCAGACGATATTTTCACACAGTTGAGCAGATCGGCATAGCTGTTGATCGGAATTACCACGTCCTGATTCTTAACGCAGGTCAGGTCAAACCCCAGTTTCCGCATATCCCTGGTCATACCCGATATAAACTGCCGGAACTCCGCACCTTCAAAATCGAACAGCCAATCTTCCCTGAGATGCTGCTGACCAAGGATTGTTACGGTTATCGTTTTCAACGACCTGCCCGCCATTACACAGTCTCCTTCAATATTCCGACCGTAAGCGGACATTCTGCTTCCCAGGCAACGTAGCCATCACCGTAGATCGCCAGGAAGGTCTCGATACGCTGCCGGTAGTATTCGGATTGAGCGGCCTCTTTCTCAAGCCAGGTCAGCTCTTCCCGGCAGATATAGTGCAGGCCGTGCAGATAGCGATAGAATTCCCGGATACCCTCAAGGTGGCGTTCCAACAGGGCGATCTCGGGGTCAAGGGTATGGGTGATATACCAGTTTGCCGCAAAACGCCTGACAATGCCCGGCTGCGGTCTCACCACGTTTTCGCGGCAAAAATCCAGTACATAATCACGCAGGTAGAAATCAACGCAATAGGCCAGCTCGGAGGCCTGCTGAGGGGTGCGCCCCTTGAGCTGCAGATGCTGATAAAAATGCTTGAGCAGTGATTGGCAGAGTTCATCAACCCGCAGTTCATCCTCCAGGGTGGTGAAATCAAAATCATCGTGTTCGAAATCTATTTCCGGGTGTAGTTCTTCGCTCATGGAGTTCCTATGTATCAGGGTTCAATTGCAGCAGGTCCTTGTGTGCAAACCGGCCGTTTTTCTGGATCAGAATGTCGTCAAACCAGATTTCACCTTCATTCAGGATCCTGACCAAATCCCAATGAACAGCCGAACGGTTGCCGTTATCGCACTCGTCATAGGCCTGTCCCGGCGTGAGGTGAATCGAGCCGAAGATCTTTTCATCAAAGAGGATATTGCGCATCGGCTGACGGATGCCGGGGTTGATGCCCAGGGCGAACTCGCCGATATAGCGGGCGCCCTCATCGGTATCAAGTATCTTGTTGAGGGCAGCACTCAGGCCCCCCTCTGCAACAGCCTTGACAATCCTGCCGTCCTTGAAATCAAAACGTACGCCGTTGTATTCCTTGCCCTGATAGATGCTGGGGCAGTTGTAGGCGATATGACCCTGCACCGAATCCCGCACCGGCGCGGTAAAGACCTCGCCATCCGGCATGTTGAAGCGGCCGTCGCACTTGATCCCCGGAAGGCCGTCGATACTGAAGGAAATATCCGTATCCGGAGCAACGATGCGCACCTTCTTCGTACGGTCCATCAGCTTTTTCAGCTTTTCCTGTTTTTTTGATTCCGCATCCCAGTCAAGGCAGCAGGCCGAAAAGAGGTAATCCTCGTACTCCTCCAGGCTCATCTTGGCTTCCTGGGCAGCCGCATGGGTCGGATAACGGGTCACCATCCAGCGGGTATGCTTGACGCGCTGGTCGATCAGCGGCTTGGTGAGCTTCTGGTAGGCCACCATTGCCTGCTGGCGGGCATTGGCCATGACCATGGAGTTTTCACCGGCAGAGATGCCGATGTACACGGTCAGGGTTTTATAGAAATCCAGCTTATGCTGGGGGAAATGCTCCAGCTGCGGCCTGTTGGCCAGATTATAGAACAGGCGGTCGATCTCGGGGTTGGAGAAGCTGTATTCGACGTATTTCGCTCCGCGCTTCAGACAGAGGGCATACAACTCCTTGACCAGCGGAGCTGCCTCAAAGCCGGCGGCATTGATCAATACCACATCACCCTTTTTTACCCGGGTGGAATAGTCGACCAGTATTTCGGCAAACTGTGCAATGCGCGGGTCTTTCATGACCGGTTCCTTCCACTACTGCTCTTTACTGCGTTTTCATCGTTTAATGTATTGTCGGCTGGAAACAATGTCTGCTATTGTGTCAACTGCGCCGCATATCTCACTTAAGTGCAGGAATTTACATGAACTCAGGTAAAATTGAAACCAAAATAATGAACCCGCTCATGGGTGCCGAAATCCCTCTGCCCGGCTACGCAACTAGCGGTGCTGCAGCTATGGATTTGCGCGCCTGCCTGTCCGAAGCGCTGACGGTGCAGCCGGGCGAAACCGTACTGGTGCCCAGCGGAATTGCCATCAGCATCCACGATCCGGGCTTGGTGGCACTGCTGGTGCCCCGTTCCGGCTTGGGGATCAAACATGGGATTGTATTGGCCAACACGATCGGGGTAATTGATTCGGATTATCAGGGAGAGATCGGCATCGGTATTTTCAATCGCAGCACAACCGCCTACACGATTGAACCGGGTGAGCGCATCTGCCAGATGCTGTTTGTACCGGTTGCACAGGTTTCGCTGGCTGTAGTTGATGAATTCAGCAAGGACAGCGCCCGGGGCGCTGGAGGTTTCGGTCACACGGGCAGATCATAACTGAAAGGTAAATTTATAATTCCAGGCTCTCGGCAGACAGTCCCAAGCCGTTGACCTTACCCATCGCATGGAGGTTCAGACATTCTCCATCAAACAGATTCCCTGCAATTGCCGTGACATCCTGTATCTTCACCTCATCAAACCCGGCCAGGATCGCTTCGATCGGCTGATGGCGACCCAGATAGATTATATTCTTGGCCAGCCTGGTCATCAGACTGTCACTGCTTTCCAGCGACATCAGCAGTTTACCTTTCAATTGTTCACGGGCTGAATCCAGTTCTGCCTGAGAAACCGGTTCACGCTTCAACCGCACCATCTCAGCCAGGGCAATCTCAATCACCTCGCGGCAATGTTTCTGTTCGGTCCCGGAGTAGACGACCAGGGCCCCGGAATCGGCGTGGGAAATAACGTAGGCATACACAGAGTAGGCCAGCCCTTTTTTCTCACGGACCTCCTGAAACAGGCGCGAACTCATACCGCCACCCAGGATTGTCGTGAGCAGGTGCATGGCATAGCGGTCGGGATGGTCCTGCTGCAGAGCACGGGTCCCCATGCAGATCAGGGTCTGCTCCAGGTCACGCTCGATCAGGTTGACCTGACGCCCCCCTTTGGGCCTGAAACTCTGCACATCCGGCTTCCATTTGGATGAAATAACAGAGAACTCCGCTTGCACCAGGTTCACCAGCGTTTCGTGGCTGACATTGCCGGCGGCCGAGATGATGATGTCATCGGGGCGGTAATGACTCTGCTTGTAGGCATAAATCATGTCACGGGAGAGGCCTCCGATAGTCCCTTCCGTACCGAGGATCGAGTTTCCCAGGGCATGGCCGTCCCAGAAACTCTGGTGAAAGCGATCATGGATGGCTTCATCCGGCGAATCGTCCCGCATCTTGATTTCCTGCAGGATGACATTACGTTCCCGCTCGATTTCATCGGCCGGAAAGGTGGAGTGCAGGAATATATCCGTCAGCAGGTCGGTCACCCGCGGCAGAAATTTGGCCAGAACCTTGGCGTAATAGCAGACATATTCATGGCCGGTAAAGGCATTGAGAATACCGCCCATGGAGTCGATTTCCAGGGAGATCTGCCGGGCTGTGCGGCGCTCGGTCCCCTTGAAGAGCAGGTGTTCGATAAAGTGGGCCACACCGTTATATTCGGGAGTTTCATGCCTGGTGGCATTGGCGACCCAGATACCGATCGAAACCGTGTGCATGTGTTCGGCACGCTCGGTAATTACCCGCACGCCATTGTCAAGAACTGTTGAAGTTATCATGGCGGCAATCATACCCCATTTTTCTAATTTTTCCAGCAGATTGATTATTTTTATCAAGAAAGTATATATTGCGGCGCAGTTCCCTTTTTGCTAGAACAGAGCCTCAACTTTACACATGGAGAACTCCGTCATGCACATCATTTCGACTACCATCCCCGACGTCTTGATCATTGAACCCAAGGTTTTCGGCGACGACCGTGGTTTCTTTTTTGAAAGTTTCAACGAGCGAACCTGGCAGGAGCTGACCGGCCTGGACAACCGCTTTGTCCAGCATAACCATTCACGCTCTGCCGGAAACGTGCTGAGGGGGCTGCATTACCAGATACAGCAACCCCAGGGCAAGCTGGTCAGAGTAATCAGCGGCGAGGTATTCGATGTGGCTGTGGATATCCGCCGCAGCTCTGCGACCTTCGGCCAGTGGTTCGGCGCCCTGCTTTCTGCGGAAAACAAGCGGCAGATGTGGGTGCCGGCAGGTTTTGCCCACGGAT
Organism: Geobacter psychrophilus; assembly: GCF_056821595.1. Classification (NCBI taxonomy): domain Bacteria; kingdom Pseudomonadati; phylum Thermodesulfobacteriota; class Desulfuromonadia; order Geobacterales; family Geobacteraceae; genus Geobacter; species Geobacter psychrophilus. The sequence continues at coordinate 4,005,507 of NZ_JBXDTU010000004.1, read as the reverse complement.
TCTGCGTCACGTCCGATATCGCCGAGTTCCTGTACCTGACCACCGACTACTGGGCTCCAGAATACGAGCGCTGTATCGCCTGGAACGACCCGGACCTGGCCATTACCTGGCCGCTCTCTGCCGATCCGATGGTATCCTCCAAGGACCAGACCGGCACCTGCTTCAAAGACGCAGACCTGTTCCCATGACCCTTGATCAGGGTGGCAGAGGGTTGCCCGGCATCATCAGCAACAGCCGCTGGCTGGTCCTGATGTGCATCTGCCAGCTCTTCATCATGCTGGTCTTCATCAACTATTCTGCCATCCTGCCGCTGCTGCGGGTGGAATGGGGTATGAGCAATACCCAGGCCGGCCTGATCTTCTCAGTCTATCAACTCGGTTATATCCTGTCCGGGGTGATTCTCAGCACGCTGACAGACCGGATGAACACCCGGGTGATCTTCATTACTGCAGCATTCTGGTCGGCAGCGGCCAACCTCCTCTTCGCATTGTACGCCCACGATTTCACCAGCGGCATGATTCTGAGAGCCCTGACCGGCATCGGCATGGGCGGCACCTACATGCCGGGGCTCAAACTGGTTGCAGAGCGCTTTGACCCGTCCACGCGCGGCAGAGCCATTGGCATATACGTCGGCTCACTAGTCCTGGGGGCCTCGTTCTCACTTGCCGCCACCGGCTGGCTGACCGGTCTGGCCGGATGGCGCACCGCCTTCATGCTCTGTTCTACCGGCGTATTCATGGGGGCGTTGCTCTCCCTGTATGTCTTTAGCGGCTACCATCCGGCTGCCCGCATACTGACCAGTGGCGGTTTCAATGGCGAAGTCATACAGAACCGCCCGGCCCTGCTCATGATTCTGGGCTATGGCGCCCACATGTGGGAGATGTACGGCATGCGCAGCTGGCTGGCGCCCTTCATGACATCAGCCCTGGTTGGATGGGGCATGGAAAACACTCGCGCCACGGGCCTGGCAGCCACCGTCGCCGCTGTCATGGTCGGCATCGGGGCGTTTTCTACCGCCATTACCGGCAGCCTTTCGGACCGCCTTGGGCGCACCACCACCATCAGCATGGTCATGCTGGCAAGTGCGTTGTTGTCTTTAGGCTTCGGCTGGCTGATCAATACCAACCTCTGGCTGACACTGGCAATCGGGCTGATGTACGGATATTTGATCGTAGCCGAGTCCCCGGTCTTTTCCACCGGCCTGACCGAGCTGGTGGCCCCCGGCTACCTGGGATCGGCCATGGGACTGCAGTCTTTGATAGGGTATTCCATGGGCATGATCTCGCCAACGGTTTTCGGCTGGGCTCTGGACACATTCAGGGGCTGGCAGCCGTTCCCGGGCATCAACGGAGAATGGGGCATTGCCTTCGGCTGTCTCGGCCTGGGTGCATTAGCCGGTCCGGTTTTCATGCGGCTGTTGCGCAATGCGCCGGCGAGCATCAAAATGGCGGGTGGACGGCGCTGACACGTTGCGTTGCGCTACGATATCTATAATCCAGGAAGGGAGGAGTGGGTATGCCAAAGGTACTTGTACCGCTGGCCGAAGGCTTCGAGGAGCTTGAGGCGGTGGCTGTCGTGGATGTGCTACGCAGGGCAAAGATAGAGGTCGTCACTGCCGGCCTGCATGCGGGAGCGGTGTCCAGCGCCCGCAACATCAGCATGCTGCCTGATACCACCATCGACAATGTCAGGACAGACGAGTTTGACATGATCGTCCTGCCCGGCGGTCAACCGGGCAGCGACAACCTCAATGCCGATCCCCGCGTCCACAAGCTGCTGGCAGAGTTTCACATGTCAGGCAGGTTGATCGGGGCGATCTGCGCCGCGCCCATTGTTCTGGCAGCAGCGGGACTGTTGGAAGGGAAACGCGCCACCTCCTATCCCAGCTACAGCACCAGACTGGGTGGTGCCCGGTATGAGAACCAGACGGCGGTTGTCACTGACGGCAGCATTATCACCAGTCAGGGGCCGGGGACCGCCATCCAGTTCGCTCTGGCTATCGTATCCCGGCTGGCAGGGCCACAGGTCGCCGAAGAGATCGCAAAGGCCATGCTGGTTCAGTGATGGCCAATTCAAACGCAAAAAGCCCGGCATCATGCCGGGCTTTTTGCGTTTGAACAACAACAGCAGCTTATTGCGCCGTCCAGCCGCCGTCGATCGGCACTGCAGTCCCGGTGATCTGCACAGCGGCCGGAGAACAGAGAAACAGCGCCAGCTGGCCAATCTGTTCGATTGAGACAAACTGCTGCGACGGCTGCTTCTCGGCCAGCATGCTGCGGCCACCCTCTTCGATACCCACACCCAGGGCCTGCGCCCGGGCAACGATCTGCGGCTCGATCAGCTCAGTCCGGGTCCAGCCGGGACAGATGGCATTGCTGGTAATTCCGGTCCCGGCTGTTTCCAGAGCTACGACCTTGGTCAGACCGACCAGGCCATGCTTGGCCGAGACATAGGCCGCTTTGTTGACCGATGCCACCAGGCCATGCACCGAGGCGATATTGATAATCCGCCCCCAGCCGTTTCGGCGCATGTGCGGAAGCGCATGGTGGATCGTATAAAAGCTGGAGGAGAGGTTGATGGCGATGATGGCAGCCCAACGGTCAGGGGGGAACTCCTCAACCGGCGCGGTATGCTGGATACCGGCGCAATTGACCAGAATGTCAACACCGCCAAAAGTGGCTGCCGTGGCCTCAATCAGCGCAGCGATGTCATCCGGCCGGGTCATGTCGGCACCGTGATAATGGACGGAAACCGCGCATTCCGCTTCCAGTCCCGCGCGGGTCGCTTCGATCAGTTTCGGGTCACCCAGACCATTCAGCATGATATTGCAGCCCTGCCAGGCCAGGACACGGGCAATGCCGAGTCCGATACCACTGGTTGAACCGGTTATCAGTGCACTTTTTCCTTTAAGCATTTTATTCTCCTCTTAACCCTTAAAAACAGGATAAGTGCGTTAACGAAAATATTTCCTGCAAGAAATCGCAGAAAATATTTTCTAACTTACTAAACATCCCGCTCCACGACCATAGCGATCCCCTGCCCGCCGCCGATGCAGAGCGCGGCCAGGCCACGCTGCAGGCCACGCCGCTCCAGTTCATGCAGCAGTGTCACCAGCACCCGCGCTCCGCTGGCCCCCACCGGATGCCCCAGCGCAATGGCACCGCCATTCACGTTGACCTTGCGGCTGTCCAGGCGCAGCTCGCGGATCACCGCCAGTGACTGCACGGCAAAGGCTTCGTTCAGTTCCACCAGGTCGATGTCATCCAGGGTCAGACCGGTTTTAACAAGCGCCTTGCGGATCGCTTCCACCGGTCCCATGCCCATGATGCGCGGATCAACCCCGACCGTTCCCCACCCCAGCACCCGGGCCAACGGGCGTATTCCGGCCTGCCGGGCCGCTCCCTGTTCCATCAGCAGGACAGCCGCCGCACCATCGTTGATACCGGACGAATTCCCGGCGGTGACGACACCATCCGGCTGGAAGGCCGGCCGAAGCTTCGCGAGGCTTTCCATGGTGGTATCACGACGGGGATATTCATCATCCGCAACTATGACAGTTTCTCCGCGCCTGCCGGAAATCGGCACCGCTACAATCTCCCGACTGAAGTGCCCTTCACTGACCGCCTTTGCGGCCTTCTGCTGCGACTGCAGGGCAAAGGCATCGGCCTCCTCGCGGGAGATCCGGAACTGGTGGGCTATATTTTCGGCCGTGATGCCCATGTGAATCCCGTGGAAAGCATCAGTCAGGGCATCCGTCAGAATCGAATCCGCCAGGACCCCGCTCCCCATGCGGTAGCCGCTGCGGGCCTTATCCAGCAGATAGGGCGCCAGGCTCATATTCTCCATTCCGCCGGCCACGACCATGTCAGCCTCCCCGGCGGCAATCGCCAGGGCACCCAGGGCAACACTCTTCAGTCCCGAGCCGCACAACTTGTTGACCGTGTAGGAGGGAACATACTCAGGAATGCCGGCCCCGACCGCCGCCTGGCGGGCAGGATTCTGTCCGCAGCCCCCCTGCAGGATCTGCCCCATGATGACCTCTTCAATCTGCTCTGCGCCGGCTCCACTGCGGCAAATAACTTCCTTGATGACAAGTTGCCCGAGTTGGGCAGCGGACATCGTGGATAGCGATCCACCAAAGGAGCCGATCGGAGTCCGGGCTGCAGAAGCAATAACGACGGTGCGCATAACGGTTCCTTTCGCTCAGAGCGTCGGAGACATAATCAGCCGCGGTTCGCTGCAGGCCTGGATATCGGCAGGGGTATATCCCGGCGCGACCTCAACCAGCCGCAGGCCGTCCGGGGTGACATCCAGCACGGCACGGTCGGTGATGATGCGGTTGATCACCCCCTTGCCGGTCAGCGGCAGGGTACAGTTGTTGAGGATCTTGCTTTCACCCTGCTTGTTGCAATGCTCCATCAGCACTACGATCCATTTGGCGCCATGCACCAGATCCATGGCGCCCCCCATCCCCTTGACCATCTTGCCGGGAATGACCCAGTTGGCCAGGTCGCCCGAAGCCGAGGCCTCCATCCCCCCCAGAATGGCCAGATCGATATGCCCGCCGCGGATCATGGCGAACGACTCGGCACTACTGAAGGTGCAGGAGCCGGGAATCATGGTGATGGTCTCCTTGCCGGCGTTGATCAGGTCCGGGTCCAGCTGCTCCTCCGTCGGATAGGGACCGATACCGAGCAGCCCGTTTTCTGACTGCAGCACCACCGTTTTTCCGGCAGGGATATAATTTGCCACCAGGGTCGGCATACCGATCCCCAGATTGACGTAGTAGCCGTCCTCTATTTCCTGGGCGGCCCGTTGGGCCATCTCTTCGCGTGTCAATGCCATGTTTATTCCTTTCTGTTTTCGGGCTTTCTATTTCCGGACAGTGCGGCGTTCGATCCGCTTTTCATGACCGCTGCAGGCGATGATGCGCTGCACGTAGACACTGGGGGTATGAATCTGGTCCGGGTCCAGCTCACCGGTTTCAACCAGTTCTTCCACCTCGGCGATGGTGATGCGCCCGGCGGCCGCCATCATCGGGTTGAAGTTGCGGGCAGTCTTGCGGTAGACCAGGTTGCCGAAGCGGTCTCCCTTCCAGGCCTTGATAATGGAAAAATCAGCCGTCAGCCCCAGTTCCAGCAGATACTCCTTTGCACCGAAGACCCGGGTTTCACGACCCTCGGCAATCGGGGTGCCGACGCCGGCCGGGGTATAGAAGGCCGGGATACCGGCCCCGCCGGCCCGGATGCGCTCCGCCAGGGTGCCCTGGGGAACCAGCTCCACCTCCAGCTCACCGGCCAGATACTGGCGCTCGAACTCCTTGTTCTCGCCGACATAGGAGGAAACCATCTTGCGGATCTGCTTGTTCTGGAGCAGGATCCCCAGACCCCACTCATCCACGCCGCAGTTGTTGGAGATAACCGTCAGGTCGCGTACGCCCGACTCACGCAGACCCTGAATCAGTTTCTCCGGTATCCCGACCAGACCGAACCCGCCTGCCATGATGCTGGCACCGTCGCGGATCCCTTCCAATGCTTCCTGAATGCTTGTGCAGACGACTGCCATATCCTGCCTCCTGGATTTTTCAGACTTTCAAAAAGAATAATTTCAAAAAAGTTCTTACCGCAGAGTACGCAGAGGAACGCAGAGTAAAATCAAACCATTTTGGTTTAAAAGCGTTTCTCCATCTGGCTAATGAGATCTCTTTATCTAACAGTTTTGTTCCTTTGCGAAACTCTGCGTCCTCTGCGGTTAAAATGTTTGTTTATTACAGCGACCTTTTCAGCAGTCTGCCCAACTCACCAATAAACCCGCGCCTGAAAACCAGCACGCACACCACAAAGATGGCCCCGATGATAACGGTTATCCAGGATCCGACCGAGCTCAGTTCGGACTGAAGAGTCACCACGGTGAAGGCGCCAGCCAACGGTCCAAGCACCGTGCCGACCCCTCCCAGCAGCGTCATCAGCACCACTTCTCCGGAGGTATGCCAATTGACATCGGTCAGGGAAGCGAGCTGAAAGACCAGCGATTTCAATGAACCGGCCATGCCGGCCAGGGATGCCGAAATCACGAACGCAATCAGCTTGAAGCGCTCCACCTTGTACCCCAGTGATACCGCACGCGGTTCATTTTCACGGATAGCCTTCAATACCTGCCCGAAGGGGGAATTGATCGTCCGGAAGATGACCCAGAATCCGAGGCAGAACATGACAAACACGAAATAATACAGGTTGAGTCCGAGGGGACTGCCTCCCACGGTGTAGACATGTCCAAGGTCGATCAACCCGAAGAGTTTGCCGCGGGGAATACCCTGCAGCCCATCCTCTCCGCCGGTGAACGGCATCTTCAGCGCCAGGAAATATACGATCTGGGCCAAGGCCAGGGTGACCATGGCAAAGTAGATGCCCTGCCGCCGGATCGCCAGGCTGCCGACAAGATACCCCAGCAGGGCAGCGAACAGCGTCCCCCCCAGAACGCCCAATTCGGGTGTCAAACCGCTGTTCTTGACCAGATACCCGGTTACATAGGATGCCCCCCCGAAAAAGGCGGCATGTCCGAAGGAGAGCAGTCCGGTGTAGCCGAGCAATAGATTGAAGGCAGCGGCAAACAGCCCGAAGCAGAGCAGCTTCATCATGAACACCGGATAGACAACAAACGGCGCCAGCAGACCAAGGAATATCAGGATAATCCAGACGTACCTGTTCATTGCGTGCTTGTACATTTACGACTCCTTCCCGAACAGGCCGGCCGGTTTGACCAGCAGAACAAGTACCATGATCAGGAAGATGACAGTGCTGGAGGCGGGGGCGTAGACTACCTTGGTAAAACCCTCCACAATTCCGAGCAGCAGACCGGTAACAATGGAACCCATAATCGAGCCCATCCCGCCGATGACCACCACGGCAAACACGGTGATGATCATTTCCGAGCCCATGACCGGGCTGACCGAATAGATCGGGGCGGCAAGCACACCGGCAAAGGCGGCCAAAGCCACGCCATAGCCGTAAGTCAGTGTGATCATCAGCGGCACATTGACGCCGAAGGCCTTGACCAGTTCCGGATTTTCAGTTCCGGCCCGCAGGTAGGAACCGAGCTTTGTCCGTTCAATGACAAACCAGGTGCCGAAACAGACCAGCAGGGAGATGACAATCACCCACAGGCGGTATTTCGGAAACATCATGAAGCCGAGATTGACCGCGCCACTCAGTATTTCAGGCTTTGCATCGTAGGGATCGCCGGATACATTGAAGAAATTGGTGAAAACCCCCTGGATAATCAGGGCCAGACCGAAGGTCAGCAGCAGTCCGTACAGGTGGTCAAACTTGTACAGCCTGCGTAGCATGGTCCGCTCAATCACGATCCCCAATACACCTACCACCAGCGGTGCGACGATCAATGCCGCCCAGTAATTGAGGTGAAATTCCGGCATCCCGATCAAGGGGCCTAGCTTGGTGTAGCCCAGGAGAGCCACATAGGCACCCAGCATATAGAGTGATCCGTGGGCAAAGTTGACGATATTCAGCAGACCGAAGATCACTGCCAGGCCCAGGCTCAGAATGGCATAGAACACACCGTTGTTGAGCCCCAGCATAACCTGCGACATGACTGTCTGAAATGAGATCTCCATGACCAACTCCCTCGTGATGAAATCTGCTGTTCATCATGTCCCTCCTCCCCTTGCGGGATGGGGCTAGGGGGTGGGGGTAGTTGCAACGTACAACTTCGTGGCATCCTCACCCACCCCTCAATCCCCTCCCGTCACCAAAAGTAGGTGCCTCTAGGCAAGGGAGGGGAGGCAAATTCCCCCTACTTCTTCACCAGTCCGCAGGCACTCTCGGAAAGCGGCATAAAGGCCTGGTCGGCGGGAACGGTTTTAACTATCTTGAGCAGGTCCCACTCACCCTTGGACTCGGCAGGCTTCTTGACTTCCATCAGATACATGTCATGCACCATGCGCCCGTCAGCCCTGATCTTGCCGTGAACGGCAAAGAAGTCGCTGACATCCATGGATTTCAGTTTAGCCATAACCGCATCCGAATCATCGGTACCGGCAGCCTTGATGGCCTTGAGGTAATTCATGGTGGCGGAATAGGCGCCGGCCTGGTCCATGGTCGGCATGGCCTTGTGAATGGCGTAGAAACGCTTGGCAAAATCGCGGGTCGCCTTATCCCGGTCCCAGTAAAAGCCGGATGTGAACTGCATGCCCTGAGCCACGCTAAGCCCGAGGCTTTTAATATCCGTATCGAAAATCAGCAATCCGACCAGTTTCTGCCCTTTCTTGTCGATGCCGAACTCACGGGCCTGTTTAATTGCATTGGTGGTATCGCCGCCGGCATTGGCCAGGCCGATGATCTGGGCTCCGGATGACTGGGCCTGGAGCAGATACGACGAAAAATCAGACGTGGATAGTGGATGGCGCACGGAGCCGAGCACCTTGCCGCCCAACTTTGTGACAAACTTCGAGGTATTCTGCTCCAGCGAGTGTCCAAAGGCGTAGTCAGCAGTCAGAAAGTACCAGCTCTTGCCGCCACTGGGAACGACGGCCTCCGCGGTAACCTTGCCCAGGGCATAGGTGTCATAGACATAGTGAATCCCATAGGGGGTGCAGGCCTTATTGGTCAGATCGGTGCTGGCCGCGCCGGTGTTCATGGTGATCTTCTTCTTGTCCCCGGCCAGTTTCTGCACCGCCAGGGCGCAGCCCGAGTTCAGCAGGCCAGTGATCATATCCACCTTTTCATTGTCAAACCACTCGCGGGCCTTGGCCGAGGCGATGTCGGCCTTGTTCTGATGGTCGGCGCCGATGACCTGGATCGGTTTACCCAATACCTTGCCGCCGAAATCCTTGACCGCCATCTCCACACCTACCTGCGTGCCTTTCCCGCCCAGCGTGGAATACACGCCCGACATGTCCGTCAGCACCCCGATTTTCACGACACCGTCCGAAATCCCTTTAGCTGCTGCTCCGGCCATTCCACTCGTCATCGTCAGTACGGCAACAGACATCGCCACCTTGGAAAACAGATTTTTCATTGTTGATACTCCTTTCCGTTTGTATACCTGATCAGACCCCCAGGTAATGGTTAAGCTTCTCTCTGCTGGAGACAAGTCTGTCTCTCGGTATCATTTCAGCTATGGCACCATGTTCGATCACATAGTGCCGGTCAGCCAGGTCGGCGGCAAAATGGAAATTCTGCTCCACCAGGATGATGGTGAAGCCCTTTTCTTTCAGTTGGGCAATCAGTCGCCCCAGCGTCTGAACAATGACCGGAGCAAGGCCCTCGGTGATTTCATCCAGCAGCAGAAGCCGGGCACCGGTGCGCAGGATGCGCGCCATGGCCAGCATCTGCTGCTCACCGCCCGATAGCCGGGTGCCCATGCTGCTGCGCCGTTCCTGCAGATTGGGGAACATGGCATAGATTTCCGGCAGCGACATGCCCCCCGCTTTCACCACCGGCGGCAGCAGCAGGTTTTCTTCAACCGTCAGACTGGAGAAGATACCGCGTTCCTCAGGACAGTAGCCCAGCCCAAGGTGTGCGATCCGGTGCGTCGGAATATTGATGGTTTCCACCCCATTGATCGTGATCGAACCACTGCGGCGCCCGACCAGGCCGACAATCGATTTCAGGATCGTGGTACGGCCGGCGCCGTTTCTTCCCAGCAGAGTGACGACCTCCCCCTTGCCGACGGTCAGGTCAACACCATGCAGAATGTGGGACTCTCCGTACCAGGCATGCAGGCCGGAGATCTTGAGCATTTCCCTGTGATCTGACTCAGACATGTTCACTCCCCATATAGGCTTCCAATACCTGAGGATTGCGGGACACCTCGTCATAGGGGCCTTCCGCCAGGATTGCACCGCGCTGCAGGACCGTAATCCGGTCTGCCAGCGTCGATACCACCTTGAGGTTATGTTCCACCATCAGTATGGTGCGATTGGCCGAGACCTGTTTCACCAGCGTGGTAATTTTATCCACATCCTCGACTCCCATCCCCTGGGTCGGTTCATCCAGCAGCATCAGTTCCGGGTCCAGCGCCAGCGTGGTGGCTATTTCCAGCGCCCGTTTGCGGCCATAGGCCAATTCTCCGGTAATTTCCCCGGCGAATTCAGTCAATCCGACAGCCTCAAGCAGCTCCATGGCCCTGTCATTCAGCTGGTCCAGAATTAAATCCGATTTCCAGAAATGATAGGAAACGCCAAGTTTGCGCTGCAGCGCCAGTCGTACATTCTCCAAGGGCGTCAAATTGGGAAAGACCGCCGATATCTGGAAGGAGCGCACAATCCCGCGCAGGGCGATATCGGCCGGCTTTTCACTCGTGATGTCACTGCCGTTAAAATGGATGCTGCCGGAGGTCGGGATCAGAAATTTGGTCAGAAGGTTGAAGACCGTGGTCTTGCCGGCCCCGTTCGGGCCGATCAGGGCATGGATGTGACCGCGCTGGATCTGCAGGTTAACGGCAGACACGGCGGTGAAGCCTTTGAATTCCTTGGAAAGGTTTTTGGTAACAAGAATATGGTCTACCATCTGTTCAGCACCTCATTCATCTCAGCCACATTGAAGAACAGTGTCATATATTTAAACCATCCCCACCCTAACCCTCCCCTTGAAAGGGAGGGGATTAAATACTCCTCCCCTTTCAAGGGGGAGGTCGGGAGGGGGATGGGTTATTAATGCGACATCAAAACAGGAATGGTCATCTCCCGCAGAATCTGGCCCGCCACGGCACCCAGCTGCGAGCCCCTGCGGGAACCGGGTTGATAGGCGCCCATCACCAGCAGGTCGTAGCCCCCCTCGCAGGCGTGATTCAGCAGATTGTCCGCCAGGGTAGCAGTCGTAACCGGCATCTGTTCTGCCCGGCTTTGGATGCCATGACTCAGCAGATGCTCCTGTATGACGTTCCACTGCTCCAGACCCGAATCATCCCCGGAAGCGACTGTCAGCAGCGTCACCTGTTCTGCCGAGTGCAGGATCGGCAGGGCGTCATGCAGTGCGCGGGCGGCTTCACGCCCATTCTTCCAGGCCACCAGAACGCGTGTGCCAACAGCGGGAAAGACACCTGCCGCAGGAACGACCAGCACCGGCCGACCGGATCCGGTTATCAGGTACTCAACGATTGCCGAGGTCCGGCTTGTCCGGCGTGATTCCTGGCTGACAACAATCAGGTCGCTGCTGTGGGAAGCGCTGATCAGGAGTTCACGCGTACCAACCCCGACCACGCTCGACTCGATCCTGCGGCACCGGGAGTCAACACCCGCTATCTTCGCCTGCGCCTGCAACAGGGCTTCGGCAGCAGCTATTTTTTCTTCGGTATGCAGGTAGTGCGGCTGGTAATACGCATAGGTCACGATAGACAGCCCGGTCACCCGTGCGCCTTGAACCCGCGCCAGATTCAGGGCCACGTCGATTCTGCGTTCACAGGCAGGAGAATTGTCCAGATGCAGGAGAATATCTTTGATACCCATGGCGACTCCGAATAAAACAGATTTATACAATAGCAAAGCAAGTGCTGTGCCACGCACGTACCAATTGCGCACACGCAACTCAACATACCTATATTTAACATATTTTATTTAATGGCTTGACAAAACAGCGTAATTACAGCTGCCGACGAAGGGTCATGGTTCCAGATATCTGGAATATCGGGGAGAGTCTTGAGGGATTCAACGATGAGATACAACAGGGGCTAATAACGTAACAAGCTGATTTACTTGAGCCGACAATATCATGATTATACATTTTCCAAAAATGTGGACTCATTCCAGTTTATTGGATTTATCTGCCAATCAGCACATCAGCGGGACGGGATCGACCCGATGTCGTACTGTTCAATCTTGGCATACAGCGAAGATTTACTGATACCGAGCCGGGCGGCGGCGGCCTGTTTGTCACCCTTCGCCTCGCGGATGGCTGTCCGGATCGCTTCCTCTTCAGCCTGCCTGGTAATTGTCTTGAGCGTACGGCCGGTTTCCTGCGCCGGCACGAGGCCGCTACCTTTAACCAGGGCGCCCGGGATGTCGTTGCGCGAAATCGTGGGGCCGATTTTGACGTACAGTGACTGCTCAAGAACATTGCGCAGCTCGCGCACATTGCCCGGCCAGTAGTACTGCCTGAGGATCTCGGCCACATCCGGCTCGACCCCTTCCACCGGTATGCCGGTTTCCTTCTCCAGCTGCCGCAGATGGAACTGGATCAGCTGCGGAATATCGTCACGGCGACTGCGCAGCGGCGGAATCTCCAGCATGACCACGTTGAGACGGTAATACAGATCGTGGCGGAACAGGCCGTTTTTCACCAATGTTTCCAGATCCCGGTTGGAGGCGGCAATTATCCGGACGTCCACGGCCTCGGAGGCCTCGGCACCAACCGGTTCGATCTCCTTTTCCTGCAGTACCCGCAGCAGCTTGACCTGCATGGTCAGCGGCAGCTCACTGATCTCGTCCAGAAAGATCGTACCCTTATCGGCCAGGGCGAACTTCCCCTTCTTCCCTTTTTTCTGGGCCCCGGTAAAGGCCCCTTCCCGATACCCGAACAGTTCGGATTCGAAGAGCGATTCGGGAATGGCCGCACAGTTGACCTTGATAAAAGGACCGAAGGCCCGCTGACTGGCGTTATGGATGGCATGGGCAAACAGCTCCTTGCCGGTGCCGCTCTCCCCCTTCAATAGTACGGTGGTGGTGCTGACAGCCACTTTCCGGCCCAGTTCCTTCACCCATTCCAGCTCCTTGCTGCTGCCGACAATGTGGTTGAAGGAGTATTTGGCGCTCAGGTGCTTGCTGAGCTCGTTTTTATAAAACTCCAATTCTGATTTCAGCTTCTTGAAATTCTCGGTGAAGGTGAAGAGATCCTCGATGTTTTGAAACATGATCTTGCCGACCACCGCCACTACCTTTCCGTGTTCGACGATCGGAATACGGCTGCAGATCATCTCGTGCCCCTTGATCTTCTGCAGTTGGGCAATCTCTGCCACACCGCTTTGTGCCACCAGGTGCATGCGGGTATTCTCGATCACCTCCGTGACGTGCCTGCCGACCAGCTTGTCGATGGTCGTCTCAAGAAAGCGCGCATAGGCATCGTTCACCTTGAGAATAATGCCGTCGGCATCGGTAATCAGGAGTCCCTCGTAGGCGTGCCCCAAGGCGTCCTCCAGCATGAGGCAATCCTTTTCGGCCTGATCAGCCCTGCGGGACAGCGAAAGCAGCAGGTTATGGACCCAACCGCTTGAATGTATGATCATCTGCGCCTCCAGATTCTATATGAAGGAATCAGTTACTAGTATGCGGTGTAAGGATGCGGCGGGCGGTACAGGCAACGCCGAAGAACAGCAGGTTGATCATCACGATCGTAGCGCTGGTGGGAAGATTGCTCAGAAACGATACAAAGATGCCGGCCACAACCGAAAGGCAGCCCTGTAGGGCCGCCAGGGCGATGCAGGCCTTGAAGCTGCGGGCCAGCTGCAGGGCCGAAACAGCCGGCAGGATCAGCAGGGAGGAGATCAGCATGATGCCGACCAGTTTCATGGCCAGCACCACCGACAGGGCCGTCAGCATCACCAGAACGGCGTTGATCAGGTTTGTCCGTACACCCGACACCCGGGCAAGCTCCTCATTGAACGTGATCGCCAGCAGGTCATTGAAAAACAGCCCCAGCAGCAGCATCACCACGCCGAACAGGGCAGCAGCGATCAGCACCTCTTCATGGGTGATGGAAAGGATGTTGCCAAACAGGTAGCTCAGCAGGTCAACATTGTAGCCCCCCCCCACACTGGCCAGCATGATACCGGCTGAAATCCCCACCGCCGATACGATGCCGATGGCCGCATCACCGCTCAGCCGGGCCTTTTCCGTCAGCTTGAGTATGCCGAGCGACGCCAGCAGCACCACCGGCAGCGACACGAGCAATGATGCCGCCGAATAGAGCTTGAATGCAAGGGCAATGGCGGTGCTGCCGAAGGTGACATGGGCCAGACCGTCACCGATCAGCGACAGGCGCCTGAGCACGAGAAACACCCCCAGCACCGAGCAGAGCACGGCAATCAGGGTCCCTGCCAGCAACGCCCGCTGGATGAAGCCATAGGATAAAATTTCAAACATATTCATAGGGTTCAATGCCTGTGGCACATCAGGTGCTGGGAATGTTCGCCGAACAGGGCCGACATCTCAGGGGAATGACAGAAATCATCGAAACTGCCGAAAAAAAGCATGCGCTTGTCCAGGTACAGCATTTTCGTCGCATGCTGGCCAATAACACCCGTATCATGGGTCACCAGCAGGACGGTCACGCCCCGAGAGCGGTTGATGTCGGCAATCAGGTGATAGAAGCGCTCCCGGGTTTCGGGATCAAGCGCTGCCGTGGGCTCATCCAGGATCAGCAGTTCAGGGTTATTCACCAGGGCGCGGGCCAACAGCGCACGCTGCTGCTGACCACCGGAAAGCTCTCCAATCAGCTTAGACCTGATATCGTAAATACCTAATTCATCAAGCACAGCATCAACAATTGCACGATCCTGACGGGTCACGCGCCGGGGGAATCGCTTGAGCGAGAGCAAGCCGAGTCCGACGGTTTCCGCGACTGTTGCCGGGAAGACGGGATTCAGCAACCGCAAGCTCTGAGGCAGGTACCCTACCCGCCCCCATTGCGTGAATCCGTTGCAGGTGACACCGAACAGGCGGGCCGAACCGCTGCTGATCGCCACCAGTCCCAGCAGGGCCTGAACTAGGGTGCTCTTGCCGGAACCGTTGGGACCGACAATGCCCACATAATCACCGCGCTGGACCGCAAAGGAGATATCCTCCAGTACGCACCCTTCGCGGTAACAACACCCCAGACGTTCAGTTGAGACTATTTCGACCGACATGCCAGCCCTTTCTGCAAATTCACCAGGTTCTGTTCCATCAATGCGATGAATCCAACGCCGCGCTGAACATCATCCCTGCCCAGGTTATGGGCTCCATGCAGCTTCAGCACCGCCACGCCGGCCTCAGCCGCCAGCGTTTCGGTCAAGCGCGGCGACAGCAATTCTTCCGCAAACAGATGCCGCACCCCGGAGATCCTGATCTGACGCACCATATCTGCCATGCGGGCTGCCGACGGTTCCGACTCCGATGAAACACCGCTGAGGGATCTATACTCCAGGCCATAGCGCCGGGCCAGATAGCCAAAGGTGTAGTGGCCGCCATGCAGGAACACCCGGGTAGCGCAGGACGAAAGTCCCTGCCGGTAGCGCTGGTCAAGTGCGGCCAGGCGGGCCTTCAGTCCTGCTGCGCTGTTGCGGTATGAGGCTGAATTAACGGGGTCGGCCGCCACAAAACCGGCCAGGATATTGTCCACAATCACGCCCGCATTGGCAAAATCCAGCCAGATATGCGGATCCATGCCGCCGGCGTGTTCCTCCGTGCCATGGCTGGCATGTCCTTCGTGATCAGGTCCCTTTTCACCGGAGACCTTCACATAACTGACACCCTGCCCGGCATTCACTATCCGCAACTGCCCGCGATCAATGCCCTTGATGATTGTCGCAGCCCAGGGTTCCATATAGGGGTTGGTATACACAAACAGGCCGGCCTGGCTGATGCGAATGATATCATTGGGCTTGGGTTCGAAGCTGTGCGGTTCCATGCCGGGCGGCAGCAGCATTGTCACCTCGGCCTTGTCTCCGGCAATAGTGCGGGCA
Organism: Geobacter psychrophilus; assembly: GCF_056821595.1. Classification (NCBI taxonomy): domain Bacteria; kingdom Pseudomonadati; phylum Thermodesulfobacteriota; class Desulfuromonadia; order Geobacterales; family Geobacteraceae; genus Geobacter; species Geobacter psychrophilus. The sequence continues at coordinate 3,989,835 of NZ_JBXDTU010000004.1, read as the reverse complement.
AAATCAAAGAGCGGAAACAGGGTCGTTACAACCTGCAGTTTCGTGGACGCTTTCTGCACCTCTTGTGAGCATCCGTCCAGGATGACGGCAGCACAGACGGCCATCGCCAGGAGTATATACAGGACAACCCGTTTCATGTGGCCACCCGCCCCTGACAACAGGCACCGCAAATCCCGTTGATCTGGAGGATATGGGACGTAACCCGACCGCCGGAGCGCTTGGCATAATCCTGGGAAACACCGTCCAGGCCGCACTGCTCTACATCTTCGACCCGCCGACACGATTCACAGACAAAGTGGTGATGATGCTCCTGATTGGCACAGAGGAAATAATACTGTTTGCGGTCAGCCTGGAAGATCCGGGTGATGACCCCGGCTTCGGCCAGTTCGTCCAGGATGCGGTAGACCGTGGGCAGGCCGACACTGCCAAGTCTGGGTTTGACACGGCTCCAGACCTCATCGGCAGACAAGTAGGACTGTTCGCTCCCCAGACAGTTCATGATCTCCTGTCTGCGGGGCGTCACCTTGAGTTTCAATTGTTTGAGTATTGCTGCACTCTGCGCTGATTCCATCTGCTTGGCCGCCATGTAAATGAAAGTTATTTTTATTTATAGGCCGCAGAGGCAGGTTAGTCAAGCACGCAACACGCCAAGGCCGACATTCAGGAAGATCAGGGAGAGTACACACTAGATGGCGTTTCGCAGTCAGTGGATCAGAAGGAATACTTCAAGGTGACAGTACCCTGGCAATAGCCAAACCCAGCTCCTTGCGATGATACGGCTTCTGGAGAAATCCGCTGGCACCGAGCATGGTCAGTTCGTCAACGATCCTTTCCTGGTGGTATCCGGAAGACATCAGCACGCGGATATCCGGATCGCTCTCAATCAGTTTTGCCAGGGTTTCCTTGCCGCCCATGTTGGGCATGATCATATCCAGTATCACCAGAGAGATATGGTCCTTCTCACGTGCATAGACCTCCAGGGCCTGTTCGCCGTCACACGCCAGGTAGACACAATATCCCATACCTTCCAGAAGCGCTTGCCCGACAACGCGGATCAGCTCTTCGTCATCCACCAGCAGGACACCACCCGAACCGCGGATCAGTTCTTCTCCGGAGACGACCTCCATGTTCTTTTCTGTTGCCAGCGGCAGATAGATTTTAAAGATCGATCCAATACCCGGTTCGCTGTAAATGCTGATACTGCCATGGTGATCCGTAATGGTGCCGTACACCGCTGCCAGTCCCAACCCGGTGCCCTTGCCAACCTCTTTGGTCGTAAAAAACGGCTCAAATACATGCTCGATGATTTCCTTCGTCATCCCGACACCGGTGTCGGATACGGAAATTTCAATATATGCTCCGGGCGACAGGTTGCCTGCAGCGGATTGACAGTAAGCAGCATCCAGTTCAACGTTGGCGGTAGCAAACCTGATGACACCGCCTTCGGGCATGGCATCCCGGGCATTGACCCCCAGGTTCAGCAGGGCATTCTGCAGCAGCATCGGATCACCGACGACACAGGTATTCTTTGCTATCAGCCTGGTCTCAAGAGTAATCTTCTTGTCAACCGTACGTTCCAGAAGTGAAATCACCTCATGGATCGTTGTATCCATCCTGACCTGTACGGTATTTCTCTGTCCTTTGCGGGAAAAAGCCAGCAACTGGCCGGTCAGATCGGCTGATCGGGTGGCTGCCTTTTGAATATTGGTGAGCAGTTTCAGCGCTGCAGCATCGTTGGTGACATGCTGCCCCAGAAGCTCGGCAGAGCCAATAATAGCGGTCAGCATGTTGTTGAAATCGTGGGCAACACCACCGGCCAGCTGCCCGATAACCTCCATCTTCTGCGTATGCCGGATCTGGTCCTCCATCCTTTTCTGATCGGTAACATCCAGAAACACGATCAGCAGGCATTTCTCGTTCTTGAAATCCATGAGATTGCTGTACAGGATCACTGCGCGGCATTCTTCCCGGCTTGTTTTTATCTCAGCAGCAATGCCCGACACTCCTTGCAGCTCATGGGTATGATTCGAAATAAACTCACGTTCATCAACATCGCACCACAGCCCCAACTCTCCACCGGTCGAGCCGATAACCCGGGCTCTTGGGTAGCCAAAATCCTCGCTGAAGGTACGGTTGATTTCGCGGATTATCCCGGCGGGAAAGGAAGTAACAATAATCGCCAGAGGCGTGACATCAAAAAGGGTCTGAAGGTTGCGGTTGGATTCGTTCAGCAGTTTCTGACCGGCTTCGAATTCTTCTATCTGAACCCGCAGCATCTCCTCGGTGGCCAACAGTTGATCGTGGGTTTCCACAAATTCCGTAATCTGCCTGCGCAACAGCTCCTCAGTGGCCTGCAGTTCGTTGTTCCTGCGCTGAAGCTGCTGATTGCTCGTCTTCAGTTCTGCGGCTGCCCGGTGCAACTCGTTTGTCCTCAGGTTGACCAGTTCCTCTAGCTGATTATTGTGCCGCTCTATCTCACGACGCTGACAATACAGCTCGGCAAAGATTCTGACCTTGCTCTGCAGAAACAGCGGCTCTATAGGTTTTGCCAGATAATCGACGGCACCGGCGTCATACCCCTTGAACTGGAACGTGGTCTCCTTCATGCCGGCGGTGACAAAGATGATCGGTATATGTCTGGTCTTCGGATTCGCACGCATCAGCTCGGCCGTTTCAAAACCGTCCATGTCGGGCATCTGCACATCCAGCAGCACCAGGGCAAAATCCTTTTTGAGCGTCTGAAGCAGGGCCTCATTCCCGGATGTCGCCCTGACCAGCTCAAACCCCTGGTCAGCAAGCAGACCTTCCAGCGACAGAAGGTTTTCAGTCCGGTCGTCAACAATCAGAATCGGAATGGCATCAGGCTGCGGCGAAAGATTCATGGATTACCCTCAACAAGCCTCATCAAAAGGCCCGGTATTTCGATCAATGGCACGATATGATCGGCATTCAGCAACTGCAGCGCACTTTGCGGCATGGAGCTCATCTCGGCGTCAGCAGGATCCTGGACAATGGCCACGCCGCCGCATTTTTTTATGTTCAGCAGACCTAGGCTGCCGTCATTTCCGGCCCCGGTCAGAATGATGCCGATCAGCTCGGGACCACAGGCATCTGCCGCAGACTCAAAGAGTACATCCACCGAAGGGCGCGCAAAGTTTACCGGGGGATCAATCGAGAACGCCAGAGTGCCGCTCCGTTCCACCAGCAGGTGATAATTGGCAGGCGCCAGGTAGACGGTGCCGGGCGCCATGCGTTCCTGTTCGTCAGCTTCCTTTACCCGGATATCACAGAGCGAATTCAGCAATGCCGCCAGGCTGTCATCCGAATCGGGCTTGATATGGGTAACAATCAAAACCGGAACCGGGAAGTCAGCCGGCAGAGCCCCCAGTAAGCGCTTGAGCGCCGTGACCCCACCGGTCGACACACCGATGACAACGGCTTTATACTGCCTGCCGCTACTTTTTCGCATAGCGCTTCCGATAGATCTGCATCCGTGGTGTGATCGCCTCATACCGATCCGAGATGGTACGACGGTCCAGGCTCTCTTTGGTGCCGAGACAAAGAAAGCCGCCCGGCAGCAGGCTGCTGTCAAACAGTTCCAGCACCCGCTCCTTGAGCGGCTGCTTGAAATAAATCATGACATTGCGGCACAGAATCAGGTGCATCTCGCCGAAGTCGGCGTCAACAGCCAGATTGTGTGCCGCAAAGACGATACCCTCCCGCAGCGAAGGACTGAGGATGGCATGGTTGTAGCGGGCGGTGTAATAATCTGAAAATGATCCCGTGCCGCCGGCCTGCTGGTAACTCCGTGTAAAATGCTGCATAACCTGAAGCGGATAGATGCCTTCCTGCGCCTTGCTGATCACCTCTTCATTGATATCGGTGGCATAGATGCGGAAGCGCCCCTGCAACCCTTCCTCCTTGAGCAGTATCGCCATTGAGTAGGCCTCTTCGCCAGAGGCACATCCGGCATGCCAGATCTTGACAAAGGGGTAGGTCTTCAGGTGCGGAACAACCTGCTCCCTGATTGCCTTGAAAAAGGCGGGATCACGAAACATCTCCGACACAGTAACCGTAATCCCCCGCAGCAGGGTGTCAAACAGGGCGCGATCCCGCAGCAGCTGCGACTGGGCCAGAGACAGGGTGGCAAATCCGGAACCGGAAAGCCATTGGGCCATCCGCCTCCGCAGTGACGCCTCGGCATAGCCCCGGAAATCGTACCCGTATACCTGGTAGATCCCCTCCATCAGGAGAGCGATCTCAATATCGGTGAGTTCGTCGCTGGTCATGCGGATTCCACGGTCATATGTTCAGCTCGCTGACAGCTCTCAAGTATCTGAAGCCTTGAACGATTGACGCTGATTGCAATGGCAATCCCTTCCAATGAAAGTTGCAGAAATTCAAAATTGTCTGCGGTAAACTGCTTGAAACTGGCCAGTTCCAGAACGCCGACCAGCGTATCATTGTGCATGATCGGCAGTATGGCTACTGAAAGGGGGTCCGCCTCGCCCAAGGCCGAGGTTATCGGGAGATAATTCGAAGGTACGGTTGTGAGGCATCTCATTTTCTGCTCCCGTGCCACCTGCCCTGCCAATCCCTCACCGAGACGAAATCCGTCAGCAAGTCGCTCGGACCTGGCTACGGCATAGGTAGAGAGGGTGTGGAGCAACCCTGCCCTGTCGTCGTACAGATAGATGACACCTGCACCTGCACCAAGAAATGTGGCCAGGAAAGCCAGCGACCTGTCTGCCAGATCAGTGATGCCATGTTCGCCCCGCAGTATATGGTTCAGCTCAAACAGTCCGCTTTTCAGCCGGTCGCGGCTGGCTTCCTCTTCCCGGCTGCTGCGCAGGGATGCGGTCATTGCGGCAAAGGCCCTGTCCAACGTGACCTGGGCCTGGCTCATCCCCACAACCGCATTCAGCACTACCCCCATCTCATCCTTTTTCAACTGTGACGGATCCAGCTGCAACGCTTCACCGACAGCTACCTCCCGGCTCAAATCTCCACCGGCAACAGCCGTCGCAAGAGCCGCCTTCTCTTTAACCTTTTCCTGCTGCGAACTGACCGCTGCCAGCACCAGCTGCAGAGGCAGCAGCAACGATCGGTACATCCAGACGCCGAAGATAATACCGATAACAATTGCCGCAATCCCGATGCCGAATATCTGGGACAGACTCTGCCTGACCATGCTGTTTACCGCTGCAATTGCCTTATCCTGCTCAAATTTGGCAGCTGAAACGCTTTCATTCCCTTTGGCTGACTGTTTACTGACGATGGCATGCAATTTGTCGGATGAAGCATTTGCCCGGGTAATCGCACCCTGCTTCTTTTTAAGGGTCGTCACAATTCCATCGGGAGCATAGATTTCGTTGCGCACAATTGCCAGGGACGTCGACGCGGCCCGAAGTATCTTCAACTCCTCCATGGCATTCAACCTGGTCAGCATGGATTCCAGCATCGTTACCCGTTCATGTATCCTGGTGAACAGGGTGCGGACTTCCGCGTCGAGTGTATCCAGCTCAGAGATCGAATCCAGGGTAAACAACCGGTTGGTCTCACCCGCCACCGTCAGCCCCAGAGCAATCAGCTGGGAGTTTGCCACCAGAATATCGTTGGCACTGCTGGTCTGGGTAAAGAGGTTGCCCTGCCGGCCGTACGCCAGCGACAAATCTTCACGTGCCAGCATTGTGTCCTGATCCAGTGTCTGAAACAGGTCTTTCAGCTTGAATGAAAGATCTTTTCCGGATTCTGCAGCGTTGAGGATTGCAGTACTGTTTTTTTGTGCAACAGCAACGGACTGGAGCTTTACATATTCGTTCAGCTTGTCGATAAATCCGCTTGTAAAAGCTGTCATGGAACTGTTTGATTTGTAGTAGTCATTCCCGGCGATGCGCACTGCCACAGATTTGAGCTTGCCTTTGGCAATCAGGACAGCAGAATCCTTCTGGGCATTCTGAACGGTCACAACGATCAATTGCAGTTCTCTTATCAGATTGCGCAGTTCCTCGATGCTCCGCAATCTTCCGGAAAGCATCCCGGTATTCTCCAAGGCCGAAGCATAGGCCCGGGAGTAATTGCCCTGAAGATTGCTGACGTAGGTATCCAGATCGTCAAGACGGGCCGTTGATTCCTTCATGCGCTGCAGCACATCGGCTTTGGCTGCTGTCGCTGCGGCAGTGCTGCTGATTCGTTCTTCGGATGCAGCAAAGAGATCCAGCGCAATGTCAACAAGCTCTTCCGACACACCCGGCACAACAGAACCCAACTTCTCCAATGTTTTTTGCGTATCTTCGATACTTCCGAGGTTTTTTTCGGCTTCTGCCTGAAAGGTCGTATATTCAGTCATGTTACGGGCAGCATTCAACTTGACCAGAGAGGCAATACACTCGTGCAGTTCACGCTGGAATTCTATCGTCCGCATCTGGAAGGGGGTGCTCTTCTCGGTAAAAAACGTGAGTTTTTGCTGGAGAAAACGCAGTGAATAAAAGCTGGCCAGGGTGATGGCAGCAATAATTGCAGTCGTGATAAACACGTTGGCTATCAGTTTGGTTTTTACGGTCATACCGCTTTTCTCCGGTGATGCCAGGTCACAGTTACTCCTTTACAAGCTTCGTACCGGCCCCTTTCAGGATAAAGTCGATAAGTTTTTGTACGTTTGGAGAAGGCTCTCCTTTGGAAATCAAGGTGACCGGACGGAACACCTCCGGGGTCTCCAGTTGCTTGACCCCGGAACTGAGAACGGAAGAGGTGCCGATGGAAATGGCTTCCGGGTTTACCTCTACTGCACCGCGCAGCTCATCCATATGTCCCAGTTCAAGCACCTCCATGGTATAGGGCTCATCGTCAAGGATAACTTTCCTGAACGTACCGATGGTCGCCGGGTTGAGTGTAGAAAGCACAATGATAATTGGAGTATCTTTACCGCCGACCTCCTTCCAGTTGGTGATTCTGCCTGTAAATATTCCTTTGAGTTGCTCCTTGGAAAGCTTTGAAACCGGATTTTCCCTGTTGACGACAGTCCGTACCCTCCCTTTTCCAAGCGTTACATGACGAAACGACGAAGAATCGGCAACCTCAACGCCCTCTTTTTTCATAAGAGCAAGAATATCGTCAAAATCGGTTCCCACGACTGCAATTTCAGAAACACCTTTGTAGAACTGCTTGAACGCCAGCGATGCACTTCCAAACAGGATATGGAGCTTTACCCCGCTCTCCTTCTCAAACGCAGCCTTTACCGGGTTGATGACACTGTCCAATGGTCCGCTGCCGGTACTGAGCAGAATCTCTTCCGCCCGAGCGACAATGGACACGCTGAACAATGATACCAGGGCAGCGATTACTACGATCATGCGCTTCATGTGTACCTCCCTTTGCTGTGCTGCTGACTCAGTTAATAGCTACAAAATCCCGGCCTGCTCCGCTGCAGCGGCCGGGTACAGCCACACCCGCAGCAGCGAAAACAGTTTCTCCATATCAACCGGCTTGGGTATGTAGTCGCTGGCGCCGGACTTGAGACATTCTTCACGGTCCCCCTTCATCGCCTTGGCGGTCAGGGCGATGATCGGAACTGCAGAAAAGCGCGGATTGGTTCTGATGGCGCGCATCGCCTCGTATCCATCCATTTCCGGCATCATGATATCCATCAGCACCAGATCGATATCCGGGAACTCATCCAGCCGTTTCAGGGCCTCACAGCCGTTTTCCGCTTCAAACACGATAATATTCTTTTCCGCCAGGGCGCTGGTAAGCGAGAAGATGTTGCGCATGTCGTCATCGACAATCAGGATCTTTTTCCCCTCCAGCATGGCCTCCTTATCGAGCGCAGAGCGAATCATGCGCTGCTTGCCCGGGTCAAGCGAAGTCTCTACCAGATGCAGGAAGAGCGTCACCTCATTCAGGAGCCGTTCGGGGCTCTTGGTCCCTTTGATGATGATGCTCTCTGCATAATGATGCAGCCGTCTTTCATCTTCGCGGGTCAATTCGCGACCGGTGTGGATAATGACCGGGATTCGACGCTCAGGGTCCAGTTTTTTGAGCTCTTCCAACAACTCGAAAGCACCCATGTCCGCCAGTCCCAGATCAAGCACGATACAGTCGAACAGTTCGCTGGAAAGCAGTTTGACCGCCTCAACACCACTCTCAGCAACCGTAATCGACACATTGCGTTCTTCCAGGAGGGCCACCATCGCAGTGGCCTGGGCCTGGTCATCTTCAACAATCAGCAGCATTTTCATGGTTTTTTCGATGGCGGATTCCAATGTCCCGAAAACGGTGTCCAGCTGCTCTCTGCTGACCGGCTTGGTGACAAAGCCGATCGCACCCATGCCCATCGCTTTCTGGCGTTCCTCCAGGCAGGTAATGAAATGCACCGGGATATGCCGCGTTACCGGATTATCCTTCAGACGGCGCATGACACCCCACCCGTCGATATGCGGCAGCATAACATCCAGAATGATCGCATTCGGCTGAAAATGCTCGGCAAGAGCAATGCCGTTTTCGCCGTCAACAGCAACCAGCACTGAAAATCCACGACCTCGCACCATATCCGCCAATATCCCTGCAAAGGTCAGGTCATCTTCGATGACCAGAATACTCTTGTCGCCGTTTTGAAGCCGCTCGCGGTCATCAGGGATCGGTGCCGCCAACAGGTCGACAGCCGTGTCCCTGACCGGAGCTGCGTCCTTTACGCGAAAAGCAGAAGCGTCGGCTGCCGGCAGCAGTGGCAGGTCAGCTTGCTCGACTAACGGCTTGAGCATGCACTCGCCCTTGACCGGAAGATACAGAGTGAAGGTGCTTCCCTGGCCGGGCTCACTGGTCAGATAGATTTCCCCGCCCATGGAACGGGCAAGCTGGCGCGAGATGGAAAGCCCCAGGCCGGTTCCGCCGTACGTGCGGCTGGTGCTGCCGTCGGCCTGCTGGAAAGCATTGAAGATCAGCGTCTGCTTGTCGGCCGGGATGCCAATACCGGAATCGGTTACGGCAAAGGCAATGGTCGGAGTTTTAAGTGGATTTTCCCCGGTATTCGGGTCATAGGTGCGCAGACTGACCATCCCCTGGGTGGTAAACTTGCAGGCATTGGAAAGCAGATTTTTTAGAATCTGCTGGATTTTCTGAAAATCCGAACAGATGCTTGTCGGTGTAGACTTCTCGTTTGTTACGGTAAAAACGATGCCCTTGTCTGCTGCAATCGGATTGAAGGTATTTTCAAGCTGTTTGCAGATATCCGACAGCGCCACTTCTTCATAACTGAATTCCATATGTCCGGATTCTATTTTGGATAGATCCAGAATATCGTTAATCAGGTTGAGCAGATCCCGGCCTGCTCCGTTAATTGTAGCGGCAAACTCCACCTGCTTGTTCGAAAGATTTCCCTCCCGGTTATCCTTGAGCAGACTGGAAAGGATCATCAGGCTGTTGAGAGGTGTGCGCAGCTCATGTGACATATTGGCCAAAAACTCGGATTTATAGGTACTTACCCGCTCCAGTTCATCAGCCTTGCGCTGCAATTCACGACTGGCCTCTTCCACCTCACGGTTCTTGGCGCGAATCTGTTCGCGCTGCATCTCCAGCATCTGGGCCCGTTCTTCCAATTCTTCATTGGTCTGCTGCAGCTCCTCCTGTTGAACTCGCAGCTCTTCGGCCTGCCCCTGGGTCTGTTCCAACAGTTCGTTAACCTGTTGATGGGCCTTGTTGACGCTGAGCGCAATAGCGAGTGATTCCATGATCTGTTTCAGAAATTCCAGATCATCCTTTGTAAATGTTGTGAAAGAGCCCAGTTCCAAGAGACCAGTCAGGGCATTATTGTGCAGCAGCGGAAGGGCAACAATATTGGCAGGCTCGGATTCGCCCAGTCCGGAACTGATGCGGAGATACTCCGGTGGGGCGGCATCCATACAGATGATCTTCTGCTCCAGCGCCGCCTGACCGGCCAGGCCTTCACCAAGGGATATCCGTTCATTCAGCCGTTTGTGCCTGGTCAACGCATAGCTGGCGGCGATTTCAAGTGTCTCTTCCTTTTCGTTATAGACATAGAATACGCCGACACCGGCGCCAAGGTATTCGACCAGGAATTCCAGGGCCTGTTCCGTCAGTCCGGCAGTAGACTTGTCGCCTCGCAAAATGGTATTGAGCTCATACTGGCCGTTTTTGAACCAGTTGCGCAGGGTTTCCTGCTCACGGTTGTTGCGCAGGGATCCGGTCATCCCCGCAAAAGCCTGATCCAGCGTATACTGTATCTCGCTCAATCCGACAATCGCATGCAGCAGCATTCCGGCTTCATCCCTGGTGGCCTGGGCCAAATCCAGCTTCAGCGGTTCGGTATAGATCACATCATGGCTCAGATCACCACCTGCAATGGACTCCACCAGTCGTGCCTTTTCCCTGCCACCCTCCTGAAGTGAACGAATCGAACGCAACACGTAATTGATGGGGTTAATGATACTGCGGGTGATCAGAATCGTCATGATTGCTGCCAGCAGTGAGGCGCCAAAAGCCAGACAGAGCAGAACAACCCCTGAGTTTGTGGCGGTATCGGCATTCAGTTGCGAAATCTTTTCTGCATTCGCCAACAGATACTCCTGCAGAGTTTCAATAGCCTCGATTTCGGCGTGTTCCGCAGCATTGACAGCATCGGATCTCAGGTACGCCAGCGCCTCGTCATGACTGCCCGGTTTTGTAATCTCCACAATCCGGTTGACATGGGGGGTGTAGTCACTGCGTGTCTGTACAAGTCGGGCAAACAGTTTCCTGGATTCGGCATCAGGGAGTGCTGCCTCAAGTTTTTTTACGCTTGCATCAATATCCGCACGAAATTTTGCGATCCGGCCATGATAAAATTCATGTCTATTAAGATCTGTTGCCAGAATAAATTCTCGAAAATTGACCCGCAACCGCTGGAAGTCAGCCGCAATATCACCGATGTGTTCCACCGGTTTGATCCCTTTTTCAAAAAGGAACGTACCGGCACGTTCAAGTTTGTGTATCTGGAAATAGCCGAAGACCCCGATTGCCAGGGCTATAAAGACAACAGTCGCAAAGCCGATAATCAGCTTGTCCCTGATTTTAAGGTTGGCGTAAAAATCCATGCAAGGTTCTCCACTCATTTCGTAAGGTCAGGAAGGTAATAAACGTATCCAATCTGTTTCATTCTGCCTCAAGCAATATCATCCCGGCGCATCCCGCTCCTTTCCTTCTCACCCGACAATCACCTTGTTGCGCCCGGCATGCTTGGCACGATACAGGGCATCATCCGCCCGCCGGATCAGGGCGTCGGCATCATCCCCTATCTGCAGCTGTACGACGCCAAAGCTGGCGGACAGCACAATTGGTGTGACGCTGGCGGAATGCTGTTCAAAGGCGACCCGAACCCGCTCGGCCAGGGCTGCCGCAGCCTCACGGGGGGTGTGCGGCAGTATGACGATAAACTCTTCACCGCCCCAGCGGGCAGCAAGATCCTCTGTCCTGATCATGACCCGCAGAAGATCGGCAAAGGCCTTCAGTATCAGGTCACCTTCGCTGTGACCAAAGGTATCGTTAATGTTTTTGAAGTTATCGAGATCGATCATGATCATTGAAAAGGGGAACTCGTGGCGCCGGGCGGCACTCAGGGCAGCGGCTAAACTCTCATTGAACGAACGGCGATTGGAAAGTCCGGTCAGTTCATCGGTTGCCGCCAGACGGGAAATTGTATCATTTGCCTCTTGTAGCTCTGCGGTCCGATCTTCAACGATCTGTTCGAGGTTGCTGTAAAATTTTTCAATCACTTTGCGCTGCTGGTAAAGCTCCTGAAAAACCCTGACCTTGCTGCGCAGGATAACCGGCTCAAAAGGCTTCATCAGGTAATCCACCGCCCCGGTCTCATACCCCTCGATCTGATCGAGCAGATCCTTCATTCCGGCAGTAACAAAGATAACCGGAAAATGGTTGGTTTTGGGATTTGAACGGATCAGGCGAGCCACTTCGAAGCCGTTCATGCCCGGCATCTGCACATCCAGAAGAATCAGCGCGAAATCGTGTTTCAGAGAAAGCCGCAAGGCATCGTTACCTGATCGTGCCGTAATGATTTCAACTCCCATATCGGCTATGACGGCTTCCAGGGCCAGGATATTTTGCGGCAGATCATCTACGATAAGTATGGGAACTTTTTCAATTGGTAACATGTGATCCTTGCGGGTTCAGTGATTGGCTACATGCTATGGTTCTATGGACAGACCCTCCGGTGTTGTACCCGTTCAGCGGCACGCAGGCACTCCCCCGGAGGCCTGGAGTCCGTATTTCTTCAAGATGAGACTATATCGCCATCCTGCGGATTACAACCAATTAACAGATTATCCCTTCATTTCCATGATCACACTGCGCAACTCGTCAGGTTTGTAGGGCTTGTGCATAAATCCGGCATGCCGATCATGCTTCAGAATGTCGTCCACCAGTTCCACACCATAGCCGCTGCAGATGATGATCGGAAGTGCCGGAGCGATTGTACGCAGCTCATGATAGGTTTCCAGCCCTCCCATCACCGGCATGATCAGGTCCAGCAGGATTATGTCGATCTCGCCGAGGTGCTCGCGGCAAATATCAAGGGCTTCGCAGCCGTGCTGTGCAGTCAGGACAGAAAAGCCCATCATCTCCAGAAGTGCGCTTCCCATAGTACGCAGTGTTTTTTCATCCTCCACCAGCAGAATGGTTCCGTCTGCCATTTCAAACAGATCCGGATCTGAGTAAGCGGTTTCTTCATACTCGGACGCGTCCGGCACCGGGAAATAAACCTTGAAGGTTGTGCCGACACCCGGCGTGCTGGTCAGTTGCAGTATCCCTTCATGAGACTTGATAATGCCGTGAATCGCTGACATACCCAGACCGCGGCCGGTGAATTTGGTTGTGTAGAACGGTTCAAAAATACGCTTCTGGGTTTCCTCATCCATGCCGATACCGGTATCAGTCACCTCCAGACAGGCATATCTGCCGGGGGTGATGACCGTGCCGAACAGATCCGTTTCCTGATGATCCGCTTCAAATTCCGAAGTTATAAGCACAACCCTGATAATGCCGTGTGCATCGCCGATCGCCTCGGCGGCATTGATGATCAGGTTCATGACAATCTGCTGGATCTGGCCGGTATCGCCCTTGATTTCCGGGATTCGTTGATTCATGTCCAGGTCGAAGGTCACATTCTTGTTGATGGCCGACTGCAGCATCCTGACGACTTCATCGACCAACAGCCACAGACTGAAGCGGGTCTGGACCAACGGATTCCTGCCGGCGTATGCCAGCATCTGCCGGCACAGGTCCGCAGCCCGATTCCCGGCGGTTTCAATCTGCTGAAAGTGTTCCTTGTACGATTCCGGGTCAATTTCCTCCAGACCCAGGTAACAGTGCCCCATGATCACCGTCAGAATATTGTTGAAGTCGTGGGCAATTCCGCCGGCCAGAATGCCAAGGCTTTCCAGTTTCTGGGCATGGTGAAACTGCTGCTCAAAGGCTATGCGCTCTTCCTCGGCGCGTTTACGCTCGGTGATATCAAAACATGAGCCGATATATCCGATAAAACCGTTTTCATCCTTCCAGCGCGGCACACCGCTGTCGGTAATCCAGCGGTATTCACCATCGAAACGATGCAGCCGGTACTCCATTGAAAACGGCTGTCGGGCATCAAAGGCCTGTTCATAGATCGTGATGCACCGTTCCAGATCCTCGGGATGGACATCGCCGGCCCAGCCATCACCCAGCAGATCTGCAAGCTGCCGACCGGTAAATGCGCACCAGCCCTTGTTGAAGTAGGTGCATCCCTTGGTTTGATCAGACATCCAGATCATAACAGGGGCCGAATCGGCGAGGATTCGAAAGCGCTGCTCGCTTTCACGGAGACTGTTGCGTTCATTGCGAAGTGTATGGGTTACGCGGGTCATCCTCCTGGACCCGAACCAGATCAATCCCAGACCGGCCAGCCAGATAATAGAATGAATAAAGAACTCTTGAAACAGTTCCATGTCCATGGTCTTCTGGATCGGCACCAGCGAAAGTGTAATACTGATCCCGCCGCGTCCATCACCCTCTTTATATCCCTGGGCGGCATGACAGCCGAGACAGGGCTTTTCCGTCACGAGCGGCCGCATGTAGCGCAGATGCGGTTGACCGTTCAGCTGTACCGGCTCAACCACTTCCTTGGCACCCTGGTCCAACAGCATGAGAGCCTGCCTTTCCCAGGGATCGGGGGCATTCTCCGGCCGAACAGGATTCAGGCTCGTGATATGCCCCTGGGGCAGACCGGGCTGTTCACGAACCAGTTCGAATATCTGACGGGTCATATAGGCAGGATTGATCAGGGTCAGACGTTTGCCGGAAGGGGTGGTTATATCGCGTTCGGGAGTATCGGCAAGATAGGGATTGGGGGGGGTGGAGGCGGTGACCGGTACATAGACCCCTCCATGCCGGGCAGCCCAGCGGCGAAACAGAAGATCTTTTTCAAAAGAGGCCTGCGCCATGCTCTGGCCGATTTCCCGGATCGTTTCACGGTTATCCGCTACATATGCAATGAACAATCCGGAAAGCAGCAGCGTCCATAGCAGAGCGCAGAATATCGCATAACGGCGAATATTCGAGATTTCATCTGGTTGTTGCGGAGGGGTATCACATTGTGCATTCATGGCATCACTCCGAATAATGATTCCGGGCAGTGCAAGCTGATTTACACTCAACCTCATCAAACATTGATTACAATATACCTGCCAGCGGTCCGCCTTTTGTCCCCAACGCATCCACTTTACGCTCCACCGCCGGATCGTCCACCAGCTGCGGGGCGTGAAAGGGCTTTATACGGGCATCGATCACCAGCGGGCCGCAGCAGCCCCAGTGACGGCCGCGGTTCTCAACGTTGATCCCGTAGATATCCGTGGCCGGATTGGAGCGGGTGAAGGTCACCCAGAGGAAGTTGTTCAGGGTGGCCGCGGTAAAGCGGCTGTCGTCACAGACCACGATCAGGGGGAAGCCTCCGAAACATGCGCGCTCACGGTAGAAGCGGCAAAATACCTCGATAACCTCGTCGCAGGCCCCCCGGCCCTGCCCCGAAGCCGGCCCCTGGATCGCCAGAATACCGGGCAGACACACCGCCGCTCTGCCGAAACCTTCAGGGAATTCCAGGCCGGCCGGGACCTCCGTCGCCAAGGTCGTCCGGACGGGTCCGGCAGCCGCGACCACCAGCTTGGAACCTTCATTGAGGCCACTGCCGCTGTAGTCCAGGGTGTCGATGGTGGTGGCGGTCTGGAAATGCAGATCCCGGCGCCAGTCGGCCCGTTCCAGGACGTGCCCCAGAAAAGCGGCGATATCATGGGTGCGCAGGCCGGGGGCGTCCTCCTGGGCAACGATCAGAAGATACTTGGCCAGGGAAAGCTGCCCCTGGCCGAGGATGGCGTTGGCAACCGTCAGCAGCTCCTGGGGATGGCGCTGAGCGGCATAGGGGACATAGCGCTCGCTGGCAACAGCCAGCAACAGCGGGTGGACACCGGCCGCATCCACGGCATGGACCTCTTTGACGCCCTGCACAACCGTCGGGATCAGCGGACCGGTCAGTTCGTGGATAAAGGCCCCGAAACTGGTATCCTCCTGCGGCGGCCGACCTACGGTTGTAAAGGGGAAGATGGCATCCTTGCGGTGGTAGACCGCCTCGACCTGGATAACAGGAAACTCGTGGGCCAAGCTGTAGTAGCCCAGGTGGTCGCCGAATGGCCCTTCAGGCAGGGTGGCCGCGGGATCAATCACGCCGCAGATGCAGAAATCTGCCTCGGCTGAGACCGGCAAGCATCCGGGCATGCGGGTCATGGGGATGCGCTGCCCTGCCAGCAAACCGGCAAAGGAGAGCTCCGGCATCCCTTCCGGCAGCGGCATGACCGCAGCCACGGTCATGGCCGGTGCCCCGCCGATGAAGACATTGACCCGCAGCAGATCTCCGCGGGCAATGGCCTCGGCATGATGGGCGCCGATGCCGCGGTGGATCTGGTAGTGCAGGCCGGCCTGATGGTCCGGCTGGTATCGGTTGCCGGATATCTGCACGCGGTACATGCCCAGGTTCGATTTTGCGTAGCCGGGCCTGGCCGGACTCTCGGAGTAAACCTGCGGCAGGGTGATGAAGGCGCCGCCGTCCATCGGCCAGGAAACAAGCTGCGGCAGGTGCGAAAGCGTCGTGCGGCATTCCAGCACCGCTGCAGAGGAAACGGTCCGGGGCAGCAGATTGAGGGCCGCAAAGGGTGCCTTGACAGCATCCAGAGGGTGTTTCAGGACCGAGAAGGGGTTGATCTTCAGCTCCACCAAACGGCGGATATCGTCCAGGGTGTCACGGAAGATGAAGCGCGTCCGCTCCAGCGTACCAAACAGGTTTCCCAACAGGGGAAAGCTGCAGTTAAGCGGATTGGTAAAGAGCAGTGCCGGGCCGCCGGCCTGGTATACCCGCCGCTGCACGGCCCCGATTTCCAGCCGGGGATCGAGCGGGGTATCAATCCGCAGCAGCATCCCGCGCTGCTCAAGATCGGATACACATTCCTGAAGATTTCGGTAGCCCATCAGTGCCCCATTACAATGAATACTTTGAATACTTGAATGATTAAAGTATCATTGAAATCTCACAAATACAATCAGCTTTGAGCCCGCGCGGAGCCGCCATGCCCCGACTGACCCTCTTCAAAAAAATACTTTGTATCACCCTGCTGCTGTCACTGCTGCCGCTGCTGGCTTCATCACTGATCCTTTTTTCAAATCTGGAATCGGTCAACACCCGCCTGGCGGCTGAAATCGCCGACACTTCCGACATTCAGGCCGCTGAATCGCTACAGATGCGGGCCCAGCACGTGGCCGAGACAATCTCGGAATTTCTGCGCCAATGCGAGGGAGACCTGTTATACCTCTCACGCACCCCGCTGGATCAGCAGAGTGTACTCAACTTCTACGAAACCCGCCGCAGTGACATCTGGGAGCGCCACGGCACGGTCAAGGCGCCGCGAGAGGTCCGCAGGCAGGTGCCGCTCTATCAATCCTTTGCCTTTATCGACAAACGCGGCAAGGAGCGGATCGTCATTCGCGACGGTCGTTTCCTCACGGCCTCGGAATTGCGCGATGTCTCCACGCCCGCGGGAACCGAGTTCAAGAACGAAGACTACTTCCACCGGATCAAACAACTGATAAGCGGCGAAATCTATGTCTCGCACCTGACCGGTTTCCATATCTCAAAACAGGAACAGCTGGCCGGCGCTCCGAATCCGGAAAGCGCCTTTAACGGCGGCAGATATGATGGTGTGATCCGTTTCGGCACCCCGCTGTACTCCCCGGACAGCTCGTTCCTCGGTATGGTTGTCATTTCCCTGGACCATCGCCACCTGATGGAGTTCACCCAGCACATCGATCCGGGTATAAATTTTTTCACACCATTTCCCACCTACCAGAGCGGCAATTACGCCTTTCTCTTCGACGATGAGGGGTGGATCATCACCCATCCCAATTACTGGGATATCCGCGGGGTAGACAGAAACGGCAAACAGGTTCCGGCGTACAGCGCGACATCAAGCAAAAGCGACATCGAGAACGGTCTTGTTCCTTTCAACCTCGATCATGCCGGTTTCATCCACCCCAATTATCCCGTTGTGTCCGGCAAGGTCCGGAACCGGCAAGCAGGGTATGTGGACATCACAAACGCGGGGGGGATCAAGAAGATCATGGCCTATGCCCCGATCCTGTACAATACGGGAGAATATTGGATACATGGCGTCTTCGGCGGCGTAACCATCGGCTTTCAGGTGGACCAGTTCCATGATGCCGCCCGCAAGGGGAGTCGCCTGATCACAAAGCAGCTGGGAGATCACCGCCGCCGCAGTGCACTCATACTGATGCTGACCGCCCTGTTGGCCGGGTTGGCGGCCTGGCGGCTGTCGCGCGACATCAGCTACCCCTTGCGCCAGTTGACGGACGGCGCCCACCGGCTGGCACAGGGCGATACGGGATGCCGGGTTGCAGTAACTTCTACCGATGAAATCGGCGACCTTGCCAACACCTTCAACTTCATGGCCGAAGAGCTGGAACAGCGAAAAAACAGCCTACTCTCGACCCTGGACGAACTGCGCCGCTCGCGCCTGGAGATCCTAGATGAACGCAACTTCAAGGAAAGTGTTCTGGAGAGTATCTCCAGCGCCATCGTCACCTTTTCCCCCGCGGGCCGGCTAACCTCCATCAACTCCACCGGCCGGCAGTTTCTCGGTAACGACGTAGCTATCGACTTGCACTATCTGCAGGTATTTGACGGCTGGGGAGAGATGGGCGCCCTGGTCACCCGTTCATTGAACAGCAGCGACCACTATGGCCGCGAACCCTTCAGCATAGAGCGGAGCGGGACCATGACACATTTTGAGGTCGGTTTTTTCCCCATCGGACGAAATGCGGAAAAGGGTTTGACTGTCACCATGCGCAATGAAACGGAAAAGGAGAAGCTGCGCGAGGAGATGATGCGCCTTGACCGGCTGGCATCCCTGGGCAAACTTTCGGCCGGGATTGCCCACGAAGTCCGCAATCCGCTGACCGGGATCTCGCTGCTGCTGGATGACCTGCATGACAGGGCTGCCACGGCATCCGACGACCAGATCATGATCAAGAAGGCGGTGGCCGAAATCGAACGTGTCGAGCGCCTGATCAATGCCCTGCTGAACTACTCTTCGCCGGCCAGAGTGGAATTCCGCCAATCAGACCTCAATCAGGTGGTGCATGATACCGTGCTCTTGATGCACCGGCAGTGTGAACGCCAGAAGGTGCGGATCAGTATGAATACTGCGGCGCTTGCCCCCTTCAGATTCGATCCCGAGAAGATCAAGCAAGCCCTGCTGAATATCACCAGGAATGCCCTGGAAGCCATGCCCGAAGGCGGAGAAATAATCATTGCCACAGCGGCTGATGCAGATCATGTTACCATCACCATTTCCGACAGCGGGCCAGGCATCCAGGAAGCAGATCTGCCTCTGATATTCGAACCGTTTTTCACACGCAAGGGCGCCGGAACCGGCCTGGGGCTTTCTATCACCCAGCGCATCGTGGAAGAGCACCGTGGAGAGATCTCTGTGGAGAGCGCCGCAACATCCGGGACCGTCTTCACCCTGAAACTGCCGCTGACAGCATAACCCACAAAAAATATTTGAAATTCCAATTTCAGATCAAGGATGATATCAAGGCGGCGAGGATTGAGGCTGCGAGGCGTACATGGCAGTACGTTGAGCAGCCTGCCCTGACAAGTCAGAATAGTTCGTTCACGAATGTTTCACATTCTAACTCACTAAGACGAGCCAACGAAGATAGGGCCTTGATATGGAATTGGTATAAGATTTAGATTCCGGCCAAGGATACAAAACCATGGAAAAAATTCTTATTATCGACGACGAGTCCTTTATCCGCGAGAATGTCGCCCGCATCCTGGGCGATGAGGGCTATCAGGTCTGTCAAGCAGCCAACGGAGGCGAAGCGCGTGAACAGGTTGCTTCGGGGGAAATCGACCTGGCCCTGCTGGATCTCAATTTAGGTACCGAGAACGGTATCGACATCCTCAAGGTCCTCAAGGAGATCGACCCGGAACTGCTGATCATCATCATTACCGGCTACGGATCCGTGGAAAGCGCGGTCGATTCGCTCAAACTAGGCGCCTTTCACTATATGAAAAAGCCCTTCAAGGCAGATGCGTTACGGGTCATCGTTAAACTGGCGCTTCAGACCCAGACCCTCAAACGTGAGGTACGCAACCTGAAACGGGCCGGAACCTATCTGCCCGGTCATTCCCCGATGATCGGGACCAGCGCGGCGTTCGCCGAGGTCATCGAACAGGTACGGGAGATTGCCCGCATCCCGTCAACCGTTCTGATTACCGGCGAATCAGGCACCGGCAAGGAGCTGGTCGCCCGGGCCATTCATGACCTGTCAGACCGCAAGGATGCGGCTTTTGTCGGCATCAACTGTGCCTCGATCCCTGCCACGCTGCTGGAAAGTGAATTGTTCGGACATGAAAAAGGGGCCTTTACGAACGCCGGCAGCCGAAAACTGGGACTGTTCGAGGAAGCCCACCGCGGCACGGTATTCCTGGATGAGATCGGTGAAATGGACATGGCCATGCAGGCAAAACTGCTGCGCGTGCTGCAGGAACGCACCATCCGCCGGGTGGGAGGGCTCAAGGATATCGCCATCGATGTGCGGGTGATCGCCGCCACCAATCGCAATCTGCTGGACAGGATCGCCCATGGCACCTTCCGGGAAGACCTGTATTACCGGCTCAACGTCTTCCCGATCCACATCCCGGCGCTCCGGCAGCGCAGCGAGGACATAGCCGGCCTGGCCGCCTTTTTCCTCAACAGCTTCAGCCTGGCCTTTGGACGCGATTTTCGCGGGGTTTCACCTGAAGCCCTGCAGCTCATGCAACAGTACGCCTGGCCGGGCAACATCCGTGAACTGCGCAATGTCATCGAACGGATCTGCATCATGAAATCCGGTCCTGAACTGCTGGCAGAGCACCTGCCGGTAGAGATCCTTGGCAGAGTCACCGACAATTCTGTTGCAGCATCCGGAACATCATCCCTGGTCAATGGCCCTGTCCTGCCCGATGGCACGGGACTGGATGACGCCGTGATGGAGTTTGAGAAAGCCATCATCCGGCAGGCCCTGACCCACTCCAGGGGCAACGTCCTGCAAACCGCAACGCGCCTGAAGATTCCCCGCGGCACCCTGCGGTATAAGATGGATAAGTACGGCCTGTAACGAGGAGATCCGGACCGCATGGACGTGAACACGGCAGAAGGACGGATCAGCTCCGACTCACCCAGGTACCGACTGGTCAATCTGGCCCTTTTCTGTGCCGGCTTTATCACCTTCGTAACCCTCTATGACATCCAGCCGCTTTTGCCGCTGTTCTCCCGGGAATTCGGCGTTTCACCTGCTGTTGGAAGCCTGCCCTTATCGATCAGCACCCTGACACTGGCGGTTACCATGCTGCTGATGGGGACCATGTCGGAATCCCTGGGACGTAGGCCGATCATGGTTACGGCCCTTTTCCTGACCGCCGCACTGGCCATCCTTACCGCCTTCAGCAGTTCCTTCCCGTCCCTGCTGGCCATCCGCTTCATGCAGGGCATTGTCCTGGCCGGTGTCCCGTCGGTTGCCATGGCATATCTGGCCGAGGAGATGGATGCATCTGCCGTCGGTTCGGCCATGGGGCTGTATATCAGCGGCAATGCTGTCGGGGGCATGACCGGACGGGTCGTCTCCGCCATCATGTCCGACTACATGCCCTGGCGGACGGCAATCGGCCTGATCGGCTGCTTAAGCCTGCTGCTGGCCCTGCTGTTCGCC
Organism: Geobacter psychrophilus; assembly: GCF_056821595.1. Lineage (NCBI taxonomy): Bacteria > Pseudomonadati > Thermodesulfobacteriota > Desulfuromonadia > Geobacterales > Geobacteraceae > Geobacter > Geobacter psychrophilus. The sequence goes on along the minus strand of NZ_JBXDTU010000004.1, from coordinate 3,968,478 downwards.
AAAAGCCTGCCGCCATCGAGCAATTTCCGTCAGCGCCCCTTTGAAATCCGCTATCTTGCCACGTCGATCATCCATCATCTCCGTGATCCGGGCATGCTGTTGCTCTTCGGTATTGCCTTTCTCTGCATGGGCGCCTTTATCAGCCTGTACAACTACATCGGCTTCCGTCTGCTGGCACGTCCCTATGAGATGAGCCAATCCAGCATCAGCCTGATTTTCCTGGTCTATTTTTTCGGATCGCTGAGTTCGGCCATGATGGGCAGAATGATACAGCGCTTCGGGCGACGCTTCATGATCCGCCTGACAGTCCTTGCCATGTTCGCCGGAACAGTCCTGACTCTGGCAGCGCCGCTGCCCTGGATCATTGCCGGGGTGGCCCTGTTCACCTGCGGATTTTTCGGCGTCCATACCATCGCATCCAGCTGGGTCGGCCGACGTGCCGCCACCGCCAAGGCCCAGGCAGCCTCCCTGTACCTGTTTTTCTATTATCTCGGTTCCAGCATTTCCGGCACCCTTGGTGGTCTGTTCTGGGTGCAGCATGGCTGGACCGGCATTGCGCTCATGATCTCCCTTCTGCTGCTGCTGGCTCTGTTCTGCGCCGAGACCATGTCCCATTCATACGCTCATCAGCGTTCCTAACCCTGATAAACAGGAGCTAATGGCGAATGCCGGCCACCCCTGGTGGCTGTTTTTCGCCACCTCTCCCCCTTCCCCACCCCATCAAACCTCATTTAACCAACGATTGCAGTCAGTTGCCCACACACATCATTTGGCATCATGCTTGCTTTATAACAACGATATAAAGGTGACTATCGCCACAGTATCAACAATGCGGGCCTGCTCGCAAATCAGGACCCGCACCACATTCCCAAAACAGGAGGAACACACATGAAACTGAAACATCTGTTGATAGGCGCCCTGGTACTGGCACTCCCCGCCACGGCACTGGCCGCTCCCGCCCCGATCGTGATCAAGTTCAGCCACGTTGTCGCTCAGCACACCCCCAAAGGCCAGGCTGCCGACTATTTCAAGAAAATTGCCGAGGAACGCACCAAAGGACGGGTAAAGGTTGAAGTCTACCCCAACAGCCAGCTGTACAAAGACAAGGAAGAGATGGAGGCGTTACAGCTGGGAGCCGTTCAGATGCTGGCACCATCTTTGGCCAAATTCGCTCCGCTGGGTGTCAAGGAATTTGAGGTCTTCGACCTCCCATTTATCTTCGACAGCTATCAGGAGCTGCACAAGGTCACCCAGGGTCCGGTCGGCACCAAACTGCTGGCCAAACTTGAGGCAAAGGGGATTCATGGTCTGGCATACTGGGACAACGGCTTCAAGGTCATGAGCGCCAACAAGCCGCTGAAAGTACCGGCAGATTTCAAAGGGCAGAAGATGCGCATCCAGTCCTCCAAGGTGCTTGATTCCCAGATGCGTTCGGTAGGCGCCAATCCTCAGGTCATGGCCTTCTCGGAAGTATATCAGGCGCTCCAGACCGGCGTTGTCGATGGAACAGAAAACCCACCTTCCAACCTGTACACCCAGAAGATGCACGAAGTTCAGAAATACGTGACCCTCTCCGATCATGGCTACCTGGGCTATGCCGTTATCGTTAACAAAAAATTCTGGGCCGGCCTGCCAGCCGACATCCGCACCATTCTTGAAGGCGCCATGAAGGATGCCACCAAGTTTGCCAACGATGTCGCCAAGAAGGACAATGACGAGGCCCTGGCCGCTGTCAAGAAATCCGGCCGCTCGCAGCTGATTACGCTGACTCCTCAGGAAAAGGCTGCCTGGAAAAAGGCCATGGATAAGGCCCACAAGGATAACATGGGTCGTATCGGCGCCGATCTGGTCAAGGAAGTCTACAAAGAAACCGGTTACACACCGAATTAACAACATCCTGGCCGCTGCGGCCGACGCAGCGGCCTTTTTTACGCCCTATTCAAGGTACTACCCCAATAACGGGACCAGGAGCTGACACCATGATGAAATATCTCAACCATCTTGAGGAAGTCATAATCACCTTTCTCATCGGCGCGGCGACGATTGTAATCTTTGTTGCCGTTGCCCATCGCTACCTGTCCGGCGTGCCGATTCCGGGTGTCCAGGATTGGCTGCTGACCATCAACATGAGCTGGTCCCAGGAACTCTGCATCTATATGTTCGTCTGGATGGCCAAGTTCGGCGCGGCCTATGGTGTCCGAACCGGCATCCATGTCGGTGTCGATGTCATTGTCAACCGACTTCCGGATACCTGGCGGGTCAAGTGCGTCCTGATCGGTATCGCCGGCGGCGCGCTCTTCACCAGCCTGATCGGCACACTGGGGGCGCGCTTCGTCTGGGAAAACGGCATGCATTATGCCGTCTACAACAAATTGGGGATTGCCCTCGGGGATCTGTACGAGGGACCGATCACGCCGGATCTGGAGTGGCCGACCTGGGTCATTTACGCTGCTGTTCCGCTCGGTTCCTATCTGATGTGTTTCCGCTTCCTGCAGGTTGGGTGGGGCTTTTTCCGCACCGGTGAGCTGCCGCATCACGATCATGCCGCTGTTGACGGACTCGACGAAGTTGTCGTCGATGCGACTGAAGTGCTTGAGGAATATGAAGAGCACAGATTTGATAAAGCAGGAAAAGATGGAGGTGCCAAATGAGTACTGCGGTCGCTGGATGGGAACAGTTTTCCAAACAAAAGGCAACAAAATGGCTGCTCTGTATTGCTGGTGCCCTTGGAGCGATTGCCATGCTCGGCAGTACCGGGGTCGTGTTTGCCATTCTGCTGTTGCTGATGCTGACCGGCATGCCGATCTCGATCGCCCTGGGTCTTACCGTGCTCTCGTTCCTCTTCTTTTTTACCAATATCCCCACAGAAGCGGTGGCGATGAAGCTGTTTACCGGCATCGAAAAGTTCGAGATCATGGCGATCCCGTTCTTCATCCTGGCCGGCAACTTTCTGACCCATGGCGGCGTCGCCAAACGGATGATCAACTTTGCCACCTCTATGGTCGGGCACCTGTATGGCGGACTGGCGTTGTCCGGTGTCATCGCCTGCGCCCTGTTCGCTGCAGTGTCCGGGTCAAGCCCGGCAACCGTTGTGGCCATCGGCTCGATCCTGCTGCCGGCCATGGTGAAGGCCGGCTTCCCCAAACGTTTCGGGGCCGGTGTTATCACCACCTCCGGGTCGCTCGGCATTCTGATCCCCCCCTCGATCCCGATGGTCATTTACTGTGTCGCCACCAACTCCTCGGTCGGCGGCTTGTTCATGGGCGGGGTGGTACCGGGTCTGATGCTGGCAACGCTGCTGGGTCTCGTTTCCTGGTGGATTGCCCGCAAGAATGATTATCCCCGTATGCCGAAGGCAACCTGGGCCCAACGCGGCAAGGCTTTCCGCGAGAGCGTCTGGGGCCTATTGCTGATCGTAATCGTCCTGGGCGGTATCTACAGCGGCATGTTCACCCCGACCGAAGCGGCGGCCATGAGTGCGGTGTATGCATTTTTCGTAGCGGTATTCGTCTATAGAGACATTACCTTTGCAAAAATACCGAAAGTTCTGCTCGATTCAGCCAGCATGTCCGCCATGCTGCTGTATATCATCACCAACGCGGTCCTGTTCTCTTTCCTGATGACCCACGAGCAGATTCCCCAACTCATGGCGGACTGGATACTGGGGCATAACTTGGGCGTGGTCGCCTTCCTGCTGGTGACTAACGTTCTGCTGCTGCTGGCCGGCAACGTCATGGAGCCATCTTCCATCATCCTGATCCTGGCGCCGATCCTCTTCCCGGTGGCTATGAAGCTCGGCATCGACCCGATCCATTTCGGCGTACTGATTACGGTCAACATGGAGGTCGGCATGTGCCACCCGCCGGTGGGACTGAACCTGTACGTTGCCAGCGGCATTACCAAGATGGGTATTTCCGAACTCTCGGTGGCGGTCATGCCTTGGCTGATTGCCATGATCGGGTTCATGCTGCTGATCACCTATGTTCCGATCATTTCCCTCTGGCTGCCCCGTCTGCTGGGGTACTGATCAAGCTGAACATTCTGAAGGCACTGGAAAAGGCGCTAGGATAAGCGCCTTTTCTATTGTACAAAGTAACACCACTGTTTAGCGGTAAGGAGTCAAACAAAATGAGACAACGCCTGAATTTTCTGCGCGAGTTTTCCCTACCACTCCTGGCAGGAGTGGTGGTTGCAGTTGTCTGGGCTAACCTGAATCCCTCCGGATATCAAACCTTCAACACAACACCTTTTCTGGGAGGACTTTCTTTCCACTTCGTATCCAACGAACTGTTCATGGTGCTTTTTTTCGGCATAGCAGCGGTTGAAATCACCCAGAGCTGCCTGCCGGGTGGGGATCTGAATCCGATCTCAAAGGCCATCAACCCGCTCATGGGCACTCTTGGCGGGGTACTCGGCCCGATCGCGGTATACCTGTGTCTGAATACCCTAATCGGCGCTCCCGAGCTGCGCAGCGGTTGGGGAATCCCCACCGCCACCGACATTGCCCTGGCCTGGCTGGCAGCTCGAATGACGTTCGGAGCTTCCCATCCGGCCGTATCCTACCTGTTGCTGCTGGCGGTGGCCGATGATGCCATAGGTCTCATGATAATCGCCATATTCTACCCCAACCCGACCATGCCCACAGAACCGGTCTGGCTCATGCTGACCGTCTTGGGAATGGCAATCGCCTGGTTGTTGCGTCGTTTTAACGTCAGAAGCTATTGGCCCTATCTGCTGGTTGGCGGTTCGCTTAGCTGGGTCGGCCTGCACCACGCCCACCTTCATCCAGCCCTGGCGCTGGTGTTTATCATACCGTTCCTCCCGCATGCAAAAAAAGAGCACAAACATCTTTTCGAAGAGGATCCAGGCGACCGATCACCTCTTTCGCGCTTCGAACATGAATGGAAGGTTTTTGTCGATTTCGGGTTATTCATGTTCAGCCTGTCCAATGCCGGTGTACAGTTTTCCAGCATGGGAACCGTCACAGCCCTGGTGCTGACTTCACTGCTGATCGGCAAAACCGCAGGGATCTTCTCATTCGGTTTTCTGGCAACCAAGCTCGGGTTCGGTCTTCCCCGTGGCATGAAATTACGTGACCTGCTGACAGCCGGTCTCATCGCTGGCACCGGCTTTACCGTGGCCCTTTTTGTCGCCGGTGAGGCCTTCACCGACCCGATCATTCGTGGCGCTGCAAAAATGGGTGCCATGTTCAGCCTGATCGCTGCTGTTTTCGGACTCGTCGTTGGGAAGATGCTCGGTGTTGTGAAAAAAACGTAAATCAAAACAAAGCGAATATCGGCATCTTGCCTCTATCAAACGCTACAGGCAGTTTCGCTTGCTACGAACTAATCCTGACATCACCAGCCATCTCAGACAATGTTCAATTTCCCAGATTGAAATTGACTTTTCCCGGCCCATGCTCTAAAAATATCTTTTTGATTGAGGAGGCAGAGCGTGAGTGATCAAAGAGTTACTTATAAGGACGCCGGGGTCGATATCGCGGCCGGCAACAGTTTTGTCAGCATGATCAAACCGCTGGTGAAATCAACATTCCGGCCGGAGGTCATGGCAGAAATCGGGGGATTTGGCGGCCTGTTTTCCCTGAACGCCAGCAAGTACAAGAATCCTGTCCTTGTTTCCGGCACCGACGGCGTTGGCACGAAGCTCAAGATCGCGTTTATGGCCGACCGTCACGACACGGTCGGCATCGACCTGGTCGCCATGTGCGTTAATGACATCATCGTCCAGGGTGCCGAACCGCTCTTTTTCCTGGATTACCTGGCAACCGGAAAACTACTGCCTGAGAAAGCGGCCCTGATTGTCAAGGGCATCGCTGAAGGGTGCCGTCAGGCCGGCTGTGCCTTGATCGGCGGCGAGACCGCTGAAATGCCCGGCTTTTACGCCGAAGGCGAGTATGATGTAGCCGGCTTTACGGTCGGTGTCGTTGACCGGGAAAATATTATCGACGGTTCAACCATCGCGGTCGGCAACCGGCTGATCGGCATCGCCTCCAGCGGTCTCCACAGCAACGGCTACTCGCTGGCACGCAAGCTGATCTTTGAGTGCCTGGGACTCTCCATAGACTCACCATTTCCCGGAACCGGCCGCACCGTTGCCGAGGAACTGCTTACCCCGACCCGCATCTATGTCCGCTCCGTGCTGAACCTGCTGAAGGATTTCCGCATCAACGGCATCGCCCATATCACCGGCGGAGGCCTGCTGGAGAACGTACCCCGCATCCTGCCCCACGGCTGCCAGGCAACCATCAACCTTGATGGTTGGGAGCGGCCGGCCCTGTTTGATGTCCTGCGCGATGCCGGCAATGTGGCCCGCGACGAGATGTACAAAACCTTTAACATGGGCATCGGCATGGTGCTGGTTGTGGCGGAAAACGAAGCAGAGGATATTATCGACCGCCTGCATGGTATGGATGAGCAGGCCTGGAGCATCGGCAGGATTGAGGCCTGTCCCGAAGGCTCTGAATGCGTACAGTTGGTGGAGTAATGAGTACCGGATCACAACCATGCCTGCTGGCTGTCCTAGTTTCGGGGAATGGCTCCAATCTCCAGTCGATCATAGACAGCATTGACAGCGGTAAGCTGAACGCCCGCATCGCCTGCGTCATCAGTAACAATCCCGCGGCCTATGCCTTGACCCGGGCTGAATCCCACGGGATTCCCTGTGTTGTTCATGAAAATTGCGGCTTCAAGAGCCGCAAAGAGTATGACACCGCCCTGGTGGAAATCCTGCGAGGGTATGGGGTTCAGCTGGTCGTGCTGGCCGGGTACATGCGGATTCTTTCCGAAGCCATGGTCGCGGCCTTTCCCAACGCCATCATGAATATCCACCCCGCCCTGCTGCCCTCATTTCCCGGTCTGCATGCCCAGCAGCAGGCCCTTGATTACGGCGTAAGGTTTTCGGGGTGCACGGTACATTTTGTGGATTGCGGCACAGACACGGGACCGGTTATTATGCAGGCCGTTGTTCCTGTTGCGCAGGATGACACGAATGAAACCCTCTCGGCACGCATCCAGCAGGAAGAACATCGAATTTTTCCCGAAGCCATCAGACTGTTCGTTGAAGGGAAACTCGCCGTACACGGGCGACATGTGCTTATACAGGGATAATTTTGCTTGACACAAGCGCACCATCAATGGTAATAAATTCTCTTTAGCTTAATAAATTACGTATTCTACGCTTTCATGGAGGTGCAGTTTGGCACATCACAAATCGGCAATCAAAAGGATCAAACAGAATGCGAAGCGAAATGCGCGTAATCGCCACGCTTCGACAACGCTGAAAACATACATCAAAAGGGTTCGTGAAGCAGTTGCTGCCAAGGACAAAGTTGCTGCAACAGCAGCTTTGCAGGCCGCCATTCCTGTTATTGATGCCTCTGCTTCCAAAGGCATTATCCACAGCTCCAATGCATCACGCAACGTGTCCCGCCTGACCCTGCTGGTCAACACACTCGGCTAGACGCAGCATCATACGAACTAAAAAGGGGACTACCTGTTGGTATGTCCCCTTTTTTCGTATCGTTCACCAGTCAAAATCAGCTGCTGCAGATCCCCACCACCAACCCGTGCATCAGCGTATAGGGCTGTCCGCCGCCGGTCTTTGAAGCCAGGTCACAGCGATACAGCTCATCAAAAATGCCCCGCAATGTCCCCCTGCCGAAGTTTTTGGCCTGAGTGAGCATGTCATCCAGAAAATAGGGATTGATCCCGACTTCTTTGGCGATTTCAGCCTTGACCGCCTTGCGATCCAGCATCTCCCTGACCCTCCATAACTGCCGGAAATGACGCGAAAGGGCTCCGATCATCATGGGCATTTCCTCGCCATTCCTAAACAGCGTATCCAGGCTTTTCAAGGCATTCTGAAGGTCCTTGAGACACAGGTATTTTGCCAGTTCGAACACGGTAAAGGACTTGCTGCTGCTGGCAATCACCCGCACATCCTCCACCGAGATGCGAGGACGGCTGCCGGCAAAGATGACCAGTTTTTCGATCTGGGAGGACAGCTCCTGCAGGTTGTTTCCGATCAGAAATGAGAGCAGATCAGCTGCTGCCGGTTCGATCGGCTTGCCATGAACCAGGGACTCCCCCTGAATAAAAGAGGACAACTTGTTGTCATAGATACGCTTGAACTCAACCATTGTTCCATATTTTTTCAGTTCCAGAAAAAATTTTTTGCGCTGGTCGATCTTGGTTCCGGTGAAAATCAGACAGGTGCTTGTGGCGGGATTCTGAATATAGGGCAGCAAGGCCTCACAGGCTGCAGCAGTGAGGTTTTCAGCCCGTTTGACCAGAACGGCACGCCGCTCGGCAAACATGGGCAGGGTTTGGGCCGCATCGGCGATATCGACCCCTTTTGATTCATTGCCGTAAAAGACGTTGAAATTAAAATCCTTCAGCGCAGGGTCGATCGCACGCTCCAGCAGCGCACGGGTGGCCCGCTCAAGCAGGAAAGACTCCTCGCCATACAGATAACATACCGGAGGGATCGTACCTTTTTTTACAAGTATCTCGAATTCCTGGGGTGTCATTCAGTACGATTGCTCCACAGCTGTCAAAAATTTCTGGGCAAGAATTCGGGAAGCGGCAGCCAGGGCAGCTCCTTCGGCTGACCGCTGCTGTGCCAGATCGCTATTTGCCGGGTAATCCTGATAACTCTGGAGTACGCCTTTCCAAAATGGAGCGGTTTCTCCTTTGCGGAACAGCTCAAGCACCACCTCTATCGTCAGCCGGTACTCCTTGACCTGATCAAGGGCAGTATAGGAAACAGCCTGAGCGGTGTAGGAACGAAGAGCGCCGGTAATCCGAAGGTCCGCTGTTGCTTCATCGCCAGCAGGAAAAAGTCCGCGAAGCGCATGACCCTCTTCCAGCAGCGAGCGGCGCAGAACGGTCTGGGCCGACGGACTGTCACTTTCGATCGCGATAAACGACACCCACAGGGATTGGCCGGATGCCAGCCTGTTTGCGCCGGCACCGGAAAAGTGATAGCCGCAGGCTGTCAGCATCAGCAAGATTCCAAGCCCCACTATCGGCAGTACCTGCCTGCGTATGATCCCGCAACAACGAAAGAATCCGGTGGACATAAACAGTTACCCGACCACGATATTAACCAGCTTGCCCGGCACACAGATCACCTTGCGTACCTGCACATTTTCCAGAAACGGCTGTACCTTGTCATCTCCCAGGGCAAGAGTTTTCAGGTCATCCTCTGCCGTTCCGGCCGCTACCAAGAGTTTTGAACGCAACTTGCCATTGACCTGGACAACCACCAGTACCTCTTCATCGACCACCGCATTCCGGTCATATTCAGGCCAGGCTGCCGATGAAATGTGTTCGGTATGACCAAGTGACTGCCACAGCTCTTCCGCGATATGGGGCACAAACGGGGCCAGCAGGAGCACCATGCTTTCCAGGGCCTCCTTCATGACCGGACCGAACTGGGGAGTGTTTAATTCCGTTGACTGGAGTGTATTGAGCAGCTCCATGATCGCAGCGATAGCGGTATTGAAGTGAAAGCGCTCCTCAATATCCTCGGTTACCTTTCGAATGGCCTTGTGCACAGAGCGGCGCAGAACCCGTTCTTCGGCGCTGAGTGAGGCCGTTACAACACTTCCGGCACCTTTTACCAGCTCAAGCCGGTCATGAACGAGTTTCCAGACACGGTTGAGAAAACGGAAGGAACCATCCACCCCCTGGTCGCTCCAGTCCAGATCCTTTTCAGGAGGTGCAGCAAACAGCGAGAAGAGGCGAGCGGTGTCGGCCCCGTATTTCCTGATCAGGGCGTCCGGATCAACCACATTGCCCTTGGATTTGCTCATCTTGGCGCCATCCTTGATGACCATGCCCTGGGTCAACAGGTTGAGGAACGGCTCGTCACAGCTGATATAGCCCATGTCACGCAGTACCTTGGTAAAAAAGCGCGCATACAGCAGGTGCATGACCGCATGCTCGATGCCGCCGATATACTGGTCCACGGACATCCAGTAATCGACCTTGGAGCGGTCAAGGGGGGCGTCCGCTAATTCAGGACAACAGTAGCGCAGGAAATACCAGGATGACTGTACAAAGGTATCCATGGTGTCCGACTCGCGCCGTGCGGAAATCCCGCAGATGGGACAGGTTACATTGACAAATGATTCCAGCCTGGCCAAGGGGCTGCCGCCTTCACCGGTAAATTCCACGTCCACCGGCAGTGTTACCGGCAGATCCTGTTCGGGAACCGGCACCACGCCGCAGACGTCGCAATAGATGATCGGAATCGGGTTGCCCCAATAGCGTTGACGGGAAATGCCCCAATCGCGCAGCCGATAATTGACTGTCTTGGTGCCGATGCCCTCTCCTTGCAGATAATCGGCAATAGCCTCCTTTGCATCGTCGCTCTTCATGCCGTCAAACTGGCCCGAGTTAACCAGGATACCCGCCTCGGTATAGGCCTCGGTCATGGTGGCAGCATCCAGCACCGCGTTTTCAGGCGTGATGACGACCTGAAGCGGCAGGGAGTATTTCCTGGCAAATTCAAAGTCCCTCTGGTCATGGGTCGGGACAGCCATGACCGCACCGGTTCCGTAATCCATGAGAACAAAATTGGCCAGATAGACCGGCATGCGGATGCCGGTCAGGGGATTGATGCAGTAGGAGCCGGTAAAGACACCTTCCTTCTCCAGATCCTCTGCAGTGCTCTTGCTGCTGTCGGACTTGCGGTATTTATCCACAAAGGCCTCAACCGCGGCCTTGCAATCAGCGGTCGTCAGTTCCGCTACCAGGGGATGCTCGGGCGCCAGCGACATGAATGTGGCCCCGAAGAGCGTATCCTGGCGGGTCGTAAAGACCTTGACCACCCCTGCGCCTGACTCCAGCGGGAAGTTGATCTCGCAGCCGAAACTCTTGCCGATCCAGTTGCGCTGCATGACCAGCACCCGCTCCGGCCAGCCGGGCATCTTGTGAGTCCACTCCAGCAGCTCCTCGGCATAATCGGTAATGCGGAAAAACCACTGGTCCAGCTCTTTCTGCAGCACCTCTGAATCACAGCGCCAGCAGCCGCCATCCTCCACCTGCTCGTTGGCCAGCACGGTTTCGCACTTGGGGCACCAGTTGACAAACGATGTCTTTTTATAGGCCAGTCCGCGCTTGAACATCTCCAGGAATATTTTCTGTTCCCAACGGTAATAGCTGACATCACAGGTGGCAATTTCACGGTCCCAATCGTAGGAAAGCCCCAACTGCTTGAGCTGGCCGCGCATGTAGGCCATGTTTTCGTAGGTCCACTTGGCGGGGTGGGTCTTGTTCTGGATGGCCGCATTTTCGGCCGGCATGCCAAAGGCATCCCACCCCATGGGGTGCAGAACATTCAATCCGCGCATGCGCTTGAATCTGCCGACCACATCGCCGATGGAATAGTTTCGTACGTGTCCCATATGTATTTTGCCGGATGGATAGGGAAACATTTCCAGCAGGTAATATTTCTGTTGAGCGGCGTCTTCGACAGCCTGGAAGGTCTTTGAATCCTCCCAGGTTTTCTGCCATTTCGTCTCTATTTCACCGGGGGTATACTTTTGTTCCACAGCCTGTTCCTTTCTTCTTCACGTAGGTTTATATCCAGCATTTTTCAAGTAACAACTGTACGTACCGCCGTATCAGAGGAATTCGCCCCGGATCAGAATTTCACGGGACACCCGGTGCAGCGGAACAATCCTGTCCACAAAACCGGTCGCAACCGCCTCGCGGGGCATGCCGTATACTACCGAGGTTTCGTCGGATTCGGCAATTATGTAGCCGCCCTGTTCATGCACGGCACGCAAGCCCTTGGAGCCATCATTGCCCATGCCGGTAAGAATCACTGCAATCATGCGTTTGCGGTAAATTGCGGCACAGGATTCAAGCATGACATCCACTGACGGTACGTAGCGATCAGCCGCGGTTGGAGCAGCAAGACGGGCCAGTACCTGGCCGCCGCACACCTCGAAGGTCATGTTCATGCCTCCCGGGGCGATCAGGATCCGGCCGGGACTTACCAGGTCGCCATCCTCGGCCTCCTTCACGTCAAACGAGGAAGAGCGGTTCAGGCGATCGGAAAACGCCCGGGTAAAGCCGGCCGGCATATGTTGGGATACAACAATTGCAAACGGAAACGTATGCTCAAACGATGAAAAGATACTTTGCAGTGCCGGTGGACCGCCCGTCGAAGAACCGATGGCAACGATATCGATTGCAGCTGCATGATGATTATCTATGCGCAGGGGTGCCGCCGCTATGCTGATTTCCTGAGACGGCTGCTGGCCTAAGCGGCGGATTTCCCGCGGCTTGTGGTTCATTATCTGCAGAACTTTTTGCTGAAGATCGTCCCGTATCAACAGCAGATCAGTAGTGGCGCTACTGGATGGCTTGGCAACAAAATCCAGCGCCCCCAATTCCAGTGCCTTGAACACCTTGTCGGCGCCACTCAAGGCACTGATCACGATTACCGGTACCGAAAAACGGGACATCAGGATGCGCAGCAGGGTAAAGCCATCCATTTTCGGCATTTCCAGATCAAGAGTTATAAGATCGGGTTTCAGTGCGATTACTTTCTGGATACCCTCTTCACCGTTCGTGGCAAATCCCACCACTTCGATGCCTTTGATACCTTCCAGCATTTTTGTAATTGTGCGGCGACTGAAGGCCGAATCATCCACCACCACCACCCTGATCTTATTCATGGGTGTACTCCGTTAGTGCGTTCAGGCTTCTGGTAAATCATGTCATTCTTAAAGTGCCGCAGGGTGAACAACGTCGTAATATTCATCAGTGATTCCGAGTGTCCCAGCAATAGAAATCCACCTTCGCACAGGGAATTGAAATAGGATTCAACCACCCGTTTTTTTGCGGCAAGGTCAAAATAGATGATGACATTCCGGCAGAATATCAGGTCCATTTTGCCAAGCATTACCATGCGATTTGTATCAAAAAGATTCAGGTGGCTAATGGTGACAAGGTTCCTGATTTCATCGCACACCTTGAGCCCGTCTTCCTGCTCAACAAAGAATCGTCTGACGTACTCTTCATCGGTGGCACGAAACGACGACTTGCCATACACCGCCCGCCGGGCATGCTGGAGAACCCGCTGGCTGATGTCAGTACCGACGATTTCAATCTTCCAGCCACGCAGCTCCTTAATCCCATGCAGCAGCATCGCAATGGTATAGGCCTCTTCACCGGTAGAACACCCGGCACTCCAGATGCGCAGAGCGTGATTTCCTGAGGACAACCGGGCCTTGATCAGTTCGGGGATGATTTCATCGGTAAAGGCCTTGAGCTGGAAGGATTCCCTGAAAAAATAGGTTTCATTGGTCGTGAGGATATCCATGATATCCATCAGTTCCTGATCTTTCTTTCGATTGTATTTCAGGTAATGATAATAATCGCGAAATGAGGGCAGATTAAGGGTGGTCAAACGTTTTGCAAGGCGTTTTTCCAGAAGATACTTGGAGTCACTGTCGAAAAATATGCCGCAGTGACTGTACACGCAGTCCCTCAAGAGGTGGAATTCCTCGTCGGACATAATCTGTTCCGCATCTAAAGAAAAGGTCATGCCAGGCCCTTAAGAAGGTTCTGCATCTGTGTCCGGACGAGATCGTTTTCCTCATGTTCAAGGGCATGAGCCAATAATCCGCCGGCCTGCGGTGCGGGAAGCAGGGCTACCGCCTTGGCGCAGGATACACGTACATTCCAGTTGTGGTGGGCCAAAAGGCGCTCCGCGTGTGAGGTAATACGATCAAGCGACAGGCGGGCTATAATGGAAATGGCCAAGGTAACCACTTCTCCATCCGCATTATCGAGGGTTTGCTCAACCAGATTCAGTGCCTGATCCCCCCCCAGCTGTTCAAGCAACTCCAGACAGGTGATCATCAGTAAACCGTCGGCAGCAGGGAAAACCTTTTGAATCGCTGTATAGATTGCATCCGGGGAAATGCGGGCAATACTTTTTAATACAGCGCACTGCACCCAGGCATCTTCATCATTCAAGGCATGATTCAGTGCGGTTACAACCGTCTCGTCCCCAATCTCCCCCAACGCCTCAGCAGCTGCAATGCGAACATCGGGGTTTTCATCAACCAGGGCAATCAGCAGCGTTCCCGAAGCAGCCCTGATGCGGAGCTTACCGATCGAGGAAACCGCAGCCTCACGTACTAGAGCATCTTCGTCTTTTACAAGCAGTGAAAGACGGTCGCCATCGCCTAGGGCGGCAAACAGTATAGCCGCATTGCGTCGTTGTTCGGGTTGATCGGAATCACCAATCTGGCAGGCAACAGCATAAATACCACTGCGATCGATGAGTGCCAGGGCCTGGAGACAGGATACCACCGTGTTTCTAACATCCAGGTCCGTATCATCGAGCAATCGAACTATCCGTGGAATACAATCCGTCAATCCAAGCTTGCCTGCAGCAGATACAGCCGCTTTACGAACGGGTGCTGCCGGGTCGCTCAATGCTTCATGAATGATGTCACTGCCATTGCGGTAGGCACATTCACCGATCAGGGCACAGATAGCTGAACGTGAATCTTCATCAACGCTGCTATAGCGTGAGATCAGAGTATCAATACCATCCGGCCCGAGATGTTTTAGTGCCCTGATCGCTACCCGTGAGAGTCGCTCGTTGGCAAAGGCCTGAAGAAACAGATCAACACTCCGCTTGTCCCCGATTATATCGAGAATAACGACAAGAGCCTCTGCTAACGGGGTGTCACGGGGGTCAAATGAACTTAGCAGGGTCGGGACAAGATCTCCCCCTTTATACATCTGCAATGCAGTTTCAATGCCCTGTCGCGCCTCCGGTCCTGAGCGCAGGTAGACCCGAAAGAGGGCCAGCACCGCAGCATTCCGGCTGCTTTTCTGTCGGACCGACATCCCTTCCAGCAGCAGGGACACAGCCGATTCATCGGCAATACTGCCCAGACATTCGTAGACCGCTTTACGAAGTAACTCCCGATGTGCAAGTTGCCTGACTTCTTCCGGTACCGGAGCCGGAACTGCCAATTTGCCGATGGCTGCCAGTGCACTGAAGCGGAACAGATCCGAATCATTGATGACTATGGCGCGGATGAGATCCTGTACGACCCGGGCATCACCAAGATTGCCCAGGTGCTCTGCTGCTGCAGCAGCCACGTTCACATCGGCATCCTGAAGGGCGGACAACAGAGAGGGGATAAAAGCTGAAGCGCAGATGCTGCCCATCACATCAATCACAAATTTTCGCACATCCGGGTCTACATCGTGTACCAGCCTGATCAACGGTGCGGTTGAGCGTTCTCCCAGACGTGACACCGCCTCAGCGGCTGAATTTCGCAATCCGGCGTTATCCTCGCTGCGCAGCAGCTCCAGCAGTTCTTTAATCGCGCTTTCATCAGGGCCGGATGAGACAAAGACCTCTACCGCCTCCTTGCGGACGCGCCAGCTTTCGTCTCCCATAGAGCTGAAGAGCAATGTGCTGGTATGCTGCAGCGGCATTCCTCTCAGGTCTTGAATCGCCCTGCGGCGCACCTCTTCATCCTGTGATTGAAGGGCAGATTGAATATCCGCTAAACTTTTCACCTGACCACTCCCTACATCCTGATACACAGGATACGTTTGCTAACGGAATCATTTTCTGCCAGTCCGGTAAAACCGGGATACGTACGTCCATACAATCATTTCAAAAAAAACGATTATTACTGTGCTAAATAGAATCGGCTGAATCAATGACCTGCATATTATTGTACAGGGGCAAACTCCCGATACTCGGACGGGCCGAGCAGGGAATCGATATCAAGTATCATAAAGACACGATTGTCGGACAGACAGACCCCGAGCAGATGTTCCATCCCTATGCCTTCTGCGGTATCCAGCGGCGGTTTGATGTCTTTGGCCGGCACCGTAATGACTTCCATCACATTATCGACCGCCAGGGCGAGGATCTGTCGGGCAAGGGACACGATCAGAAGTTTTCCTGTTTTGCCTTCAGACACACCCGGCATACCAAAACGCTTGCGCATGTCCATGACCGGGATGACAGCTCCGCGCAGATTGATGACACCTTCAAGGATGCTTGATGCTCTGGGAAGGCTGGATAATTTTTGAGGCAGAATGATTTCCTTTATTCTCATGATATCAACAGCAAAAAGGTTGTCACCCAAATTAAAACATGCCAGCTGAATATCCTGGGTATCATTTTCCATAGGCTACGCTTCCATCGCAGAACTGCCGCGAAGTAATTTATCGATTACCTCGATGATCATGGCAGACTTGAACGGTTTAGTCAGATACGCACTTGCTCCGCAGACCCTGCCCCGCTCCCGGTCATCATGGCTTTTTTTGGCTGTCAATATAACTACCGGAATAGTGGCGGTGCGAGGATCCTTCTTTATCCGGCAGCAGATTTCAAAGCCGTCGATATCGGGCAACATGATGTCAAGAAGTATCAGATCGAATGTGCCGTCAGAGAGTGTTTTCAGGGCTTCGTTACCGGTAAGCGCCCCGGTCACCTCGTAGCCTTTGACCGTCAACAGGATGGTTTCGAGCTTAAGGAGGCTTTCTTCATCTTCAATGATCAGAATCCGTTTCTTTTGCATTCCAGCTCCGTTCAATACAGATGTATGTCGGCAACATTCTCAAGATTGAGCAGAATAATCATCCGGCCATCAGCCCGACCGATTCCGTTGACAAAGTCTCGGTCAATCCCTTCCAGAACCGCCGGAGCCGCTTCCAGGCAATCGTTTGCAATAGTAACAACCTGTATTATTTCATCAACCAGCAGACCGCTGAAGGCCTCACCGTGCCTGACGACGATCACCCGTTCACGACCGGTGACAGACTCACGCTGGAGACCGAGTCGGTCAAGCATATCGATAATCGGTATAATTACACCTCGCAACGAGATAATCCCGGAGACAAAGGAAGGCGCGCGGGGAACTTCTGTGACCTCCCGTGGCTTGATGATCTCCTTGATGTCCATGATATTTATGCCATAGATCTCGTCGGCAACCCTGAAACAAAGATATTCCTGGTAGTCATTTACAATGGGAACGGATTGTTCTCCCGACACCAGCGGCAGATTTTCGTCACAACCTGCTGCCTCCCTGCCGGCCAGGATTACATCAAGCGGATTGCGCAGATGAGAGCGAAAGACCGGTGACGCGGCATGACCAGCACCATCGGGCTGATGAACCGAAGGGGGCGTAGAACTGGATATCTGTGCAGCACTGTCCGGTATCGTAACCGGCTCGTCAGAACGCGAAATCTGTGAATCGTTTTCGAGGAGTGGGTACGATTCAGCTCGTTCCGTCGCTAAGGGCGAATGCTCTTCCAGTATACGATGTTCCTGCTCCTGCCGGGCTTTTTGTCTAATTTTCGCGAGATCCATGTGTCTCCACCTACATCATCAATTCGTCTTTGATCTCGTTGATAATCGTAGAATCGATCAACGCGCTGTCGCATCCATAGGCGACCAGCAGGGCATTTGTAGCCATAGAGTTTATCTTCCGGGGCACCCCGCCGGTAAGTTCAAAGATCCGCAGGACGGCATCAGGGGTAAAGAGACCTGTTGCACCTCCGGCCGTTTCCAGCCTGAAGTCCAGATACTCCATCGTTTCTTCCAGCGAAAGCGGCTGCAGGTGGTACTGCAGCGCTATCCTCTGACGCAGCGGCTCAAACCGGGGAGAGGACAACATGGCGCGTAATTCAGGCTGACCAAGAATAAGAATCGCCAGAAGGTTTTGATCATCCAGCTGGAAATTGGTCAACAGCCGAATTTCGTCAAACACCTCGCCATCGTCGACAACCTGCCCTTCGTCGATCACCAGGACCGGACAGATCCCCTGCTGGCAGCTCTGATAGACCGCCGCATTGATCTGATCCAGCAATCCATCCTTTGATGTCGCCGGAGTTTCAACATCAAGCAGCCGTGCCGTTGTGCGTAAAAATTCAATCGGGTTCAAACGGGGATTGACAATGTAACAGAAGCGATACCTGTCCCCAAGCCTGTCCATGAGCGCCCGTGAAACGGTTGTCTTGCCGCAGCCGATTTCACCGGTCAATACGGCGATCTCGCGCTCTTCGATGACAAACTCCAGCCGGGCAAGCGCTTCCACATGCCCCCGGCTCATAAAGAGAAAACGGGGGTCCGGGGTCTTGCTGAATGGTTTTTCCCTGAGACCAAAGTATTTTTTATACATACCCGTCAGCTTCCGGTCCGCATGGTTTCATTGATCATACCGCCGACATCCAGCACCAGGATCGTACGCTGGTCACCAAGATCGGCCGCCCCGGAAATGCCCCGGAAACGCTTGAATGACTCTCCCAGCGATTTGATAACAATATCCTGCTGCCCCAATAGATCATCCACGACCACTCCTAGACGCTTTTCCGCAACGCCGACCACGACAACGTAGAATTCACGGGGGCGTTCGGTCGTTCGGGGAGTGGCAAAGAAACTCTCGAGCCTGAGCAATGGCAGTGTATTTTCCCGCAGCTGAATGACTTCCTTACGCTCGATGGTCTTGATATCCGCATCGGTTTGGAGCAGGGATTCCATGACCGAGGTAATCGGGAGTGCGTAGGTCCTGCCGGCACAACTGATGATCAAGGCCTTGATAATCGCCAGTGTAATCGGAAGGGTAATTATGAAGCGCGATCCTTCACCTTTTCGGGTTTCAATATCGACCATGCCGGAAACGGCAGCAATATTGTTTCTGACCACATCCATGCCGACCCCGCGGCCCGAGACCTCGCTGACCTTGTCGGTGGTAGAAAACCCGGGCAGGAAAATCAGGTCGATTGCCTCGCGGTCGCCAATCGAAGCAACATCTGAAATCAAACCTTTCTGCAGAGCCTTTGCCCTGACTTTATCCAGGTCAATGCCATTACCGTCATCCTCAACCTCTATAACGACATGATTGCCTTTTTGATACGATGAGATGCGGATCGTGCCCTTTTCATCCTTACCGAGTGAAACGCGTTTTTCAGGTGCTTCGATACCATGATCAATGGCATTGCGGATGATGTGCATCATCGGGTCGGAGATATCCTCAACGATGAGTTTGTCGAGCTCCGTATCGGCACCGAAAAACTTGAGTTCAACCTTTTTGCCCTGTTCGCGAGAAATCTTCCGGACGATACGTGACATCTTTTCGTACAGCTGGCCAACCGGAATCATGCGGATTTCCATAACCCCCTTCTGCAGGTCGGTCAGCTTCCGCTCAAGACCTTTGGCAGCCTTGCCCAGATCGATTGCCATGCGCGAGAACCCTTCATTACGCATGCGGATTGCCACACCGGAGATGGTTGACTGAGCCAGCACAAGCTCACCGACAATATTCATCAGTTCATCAAGTTTGCCGATATCGACACGAACCGTTCGGCTCATACTCTTGGCTGAAAGAGCAGCATCATCGCCCGTTACCGACAATGCTGCCGGTGCCGGTGCCTCGACTGTCGACGTTGGCACGTCGAGCGAAGCATCTCCTGTTCGAACGTCCGGGAGGACACTGCCGGCGGAAGACGGGATCTCCGGGCGGCTTTCGACAGTTGCGGCGGCACTCCCCAAAAATGTTACGGCGATGGCATCCCGTTCGAACAAAGCTGCTAATTCATCCAGCCCACGGGAGGAACCAAAAAGTATATCAAAGTCGATATGCGTATCCATGTTGTCGGACATGCTGGGCAGTGTGCTGATCACCTCACCGCATTTTTTCAGGACATCCGAAACTTCAGCCAGTTCGTGGTCGAATGTGGTCAGCTCAAATGAGGTGTGCACATTGAAGATTGATTTGCCTTTCGTCAGATTATCCATCAGACGATGTTCTTCATACTCCGTCAGGGCACCCAGCACCCTGTCAGGCAGTCCCAGTCGTTGCAGGGGTGATATCGACGGATGTTTTTCGGGCGGCGGCGCCAGACAGGCATTAATCCGTGCCACGCAGGCAGCAATCTCATCGGTCTGTGCCGCTGATCCGCCCTCTTCGACCGATCGCACCAGTGAGGTCAACAACTCATGTGATCCGAATATCACCGACATCAGACCCTGATCGAGTTGAATCTTGCCGAGTCGCAAGCTGTCCAGCAGGTTTTCCATATTATGGGACAGCTCGGAAATATCGGCAAAACCGAACATACCAGCCAAACCCTTCAGGGAATGGGCCGCCCTGAAAATGGAATTCAGCAGATCGGGACTCAGATCACCACTGTCAGCCATATCTGCAAGATCAGCCAGCTCTGTACCGAGTTGGTCAATAATCTCCTCAGCCTCCGCCAGAAATTCCTTGACCGCTTTATGTGATGATGCGTTGTGTTCGCTCATTGGTTATCCACGCTAGATCGTCAGGGACTGATACTCAGATACGAAACGAGTAATGCTTGAAGCTTGGCATGATCAATCGGCTTGATCAGGTATTCATTGGCACCGAGGAGTTTGCCTTTGTCGATATCTTTCTGACTCCCCTCCGTAGAGATGATTATAACCGGAATCGTGAGATAATTAGAATTGTTGCGAAGGTAGCTGATCAGCTCCAGTCCGTTGATGTCAGGCATGTTGATGTCGGTAAGAATCAGATCCACCTTTTCACGCGGAAGCAGGCGCAGGGCTTCAAATCCACTGGAAGCTTCAACGATTCGATAGTCCCCCAGTGACTCGATGGTCGAAACCAGCATGGCACGCATGGTCGGGGAATCGTCAGCGATCAGAATGGTCTTTTTTGAACTCACGTGTAGTCCCTTTCGTGAAGCTGTCTTTCAAGAATGCATTGTTGCATGGCAATCCCTGCCTGAGAAAGAAAAATTGAAAGCGTCTCCGTATCCCCGATCGCCCGTTTTTCGGGAAGATTGTCTCCATACAGAAAACCGATCACGCGTGAGTGGCTTACAAGGGGGCCGATATAGGCCTCTTCCGGTATGCCGCCGCCAAGCTGCTCAAAAATATGCAGATCAAGCGGTGTAGGACGGGGCGTAAAATTAACTGCCCGGAATGTCCTGGCCGGATCATGAAACATCGAATCCGCTTCCAGCGGGAAGTGTATGGTACGCACCTTTTCGTCTCCGCTGATCGAGCCGCCCGCGATTCCAAACTGTCCAGCCCCGGAAACCACCTTATCGTGAACGGTGAATACAATGGCCCGGTTCAGAAACTCGGATGCAAATCGCAGGACCAGCAGCAGAACTCCTCCCTGAAGTTCCGGATTATTGAGTTCCTCCAGCATACCTCTCAGGAGCGACAAGCCGTTATTGGTTTCCTGTTCACCTGAAATCGGAAGGTCATCGTCGTCTCCCATCTCGATGCGCATTTCATCACCAAGGTTGAAACGCTCCTGCCACTCCGGCACCTCTTCGCCGGCTTCGGAGCGGCGCACTTCATCCAGCAAAAGCCCTAGAAAACTTTCAAGGATCGCAGCATCATTGATTTCAACCCGCCGGGGCTTCATCATAAAGGCGTAGCCCATATCCCGTACCCTGGTTTCGGCATCGGCATGACGGTAATCAGTCATAACGATGATCGGGATATCCTTGAAATTCACCTTGAGAAGCTCCAGCAATTCAACGCCGCCCAAAACGCCGGAACCATCCATTTTAGGCATGATCAGATCAACCAGAACCGTAGGATGCTCACCGCCGCGACACAGGGCATCGACCTTGATCAGCGTATCTTCGCTGCGAGTCAAGGCGTGTACATCATAACCCTGCTGCCGCATGCCCTCAGCAATGGCCTGCAATGTCGGCCCATCATCGTCAACGATGATCAGCGGCATCTTGGGGGCCGGCATACGGGATACAGATGCTCGTCTGGCTGGTTCAGCCACGAGATTAAAATCAAAATCAACCGCACCCCCGCCATCATTTCCCTGGGCAGTGGTCCCCGATTCAGCCGCATGATTATGCTCGTCAAGCAGCCGGGTACCTTCCATAGCCAGGAATTGGGGATTGAGGCCTTGGTCGAGCATGAATTGCAGGGGATCCAACCTGGTTCCATCTACCGTTTCGATATGCTCCGCGGTTGCGAATTCGAAAGACCCCTCGGTCCATGCAAATAGCGTAAAGACAACGTTTTCTATCTGTTCCCGAACCACCTCTTCGACAATCTCATACGAAATCCCGAAGTTTTTAATGAGGATAACCCCCAGCCGTTCCTGGAAGCCCTCTTCCTGCTGAAGCGCAAGTGCTTTTCTAAGGATGGCGAGGTCGATGACGCCCTTCTGGATCAGCACCTCTCCCAGACTCTGCTGAAAGGATGACGAGGTGGCCCTGACAACCTGACCCTGACGGAATATGACCGAACCTTCCCGGTCTCTGCTGGACAGAGAGAGAATTCCGGTCTTCCTGCTAAGGCTGACGATCTGCAGGATTTCAGCCAGCCCGAGATCTTCAAGGTTTCCGACAAGACTCATGCAATAGTATCCGTGAATGAAATCAAATTTATAATTTTAGACTGCAACCTGCATAACATAATGTAATTAAAGCACATACTCCATGATGCGAAGATACGTGAAAGGCGAGTAAACGCACAGATAGTAAACCATAGACCGCATCAAAGTAAAGCCTTTACCTTTCAACGTTAATGGCTTGAACGGGGGTCACCCATGGCTGATTTTTTATCCCGTCCCCTGAACATAAGCCGCAGTGGTACACCGTTAAAACCGAATGCCTCGCGGAACCGGTTAATAATATAGCGTTCATAGGAAAAATGGATATTATCCGGCTGATTGGTGAATATGACAAAAGAGGGCGGACGGATGGCAACCTGGGTTGAAAAATAGAATTTGACCCGGCGACCATGGGAAAGCGGTGCGTGGTGGGCCTCAATGGCCTCGGAAAAGACGCGGTTGAGATCAGCGGTCGACACCCGGCGGATAAACTGTTCCATGACCTCATCAACGGCAGTCATGATCTTGCCGATGCGCTGGCCGGACAGTGCCGATACAAAGACAATCGGGGCATAGGCCAGGTACTTGAAGCCGTAGCGGATCTTTTCTGTGTAGGCACCAAAGGTGGCATTATCCTTGGGCAGAACATCCCATTTATTAACAACAAAAATACAGCCGCGGCCAGCCTCGTGGATGTATCCGGCAATGCGCTCATCCTGCTCGGTCACGCCCTCTTCCGCGTCAATCACCATCAGAACCACATCAGCCCGTTCGATGCTGCGCAGAGAATCCACCACGCTGTATTTTTCGAGTTTTTCGGTAGTCTTGCCCTTGCGGCGGATCCCGGCGGTATCGATCAGCAGATAGGGCTTTTTATTGCACATGAAGAGCGTGTCAACCGAATCACGGGTTGTCCCGGGGGTCGGGTTGGCAACCACCCGCTCAAATCCCAGCAAACGATTGACCAGAGAAGACTTGCCCACATTGGGCCGGCCTACGACTGCGATTCTGGTCAGTTCATCATCTGCATCATGGGGATCGGCATCCGGGAATACATCCATGAGGTTTTCAATAAGATCTACAACGCCGCGGTTATGCTCTGCCGAGATGGTATAGAGTTTATCGACTCCCAGGGAGTAAAACTCCGCTGAATCATTTTCCAGCTTTTCGCCGTCGACCTTGTTGATGACAAAAAACACCGGTTTCTTGACCCGCCGCAGCATCTGTGCCACCTCGATATCTGCCGGGGTCAGACCGCTGCGGGCATCCATCATGAACAGGATGACGTCCGCCTCTTCCATGGCCAGACTCGACTGTTCACGCATCTGCTGCAGCATGCGGTCGGCGGTAACCGGCTCAAAACCGCCGGTATCGATCAGGATAAAGGGTTTGTCGTAACGGTTGATATTTGCGTAATTCCGATCACGCGTAACGCCGGGTGTATCGTCAACCATAGCCTTGCGATGACCGATCAGGCGATTGAACAGCGTTGATTTACCTACATTGGGACGTCCGACAATAGCTACAAGTGGTTTCATTCGTATCCATACTCTCTGAGCTTTGAAGGACGCTCACTCCAGTTTTCTTCTACCTTGACAAACAGCTCCAGAAACACACGCGTCCCGAGCAGACGCTCGATATCGAACCGCGACTGGGAACCGATACGCTTCAACATCTCACCCTTTTTACCGATGACAATCCCTTTCTGGGTTGTCCGCTCCATAACGATTGCCGCCTGTATTGCAATGACACCATTTTCACGCTCGGTAAAGGACTCGATCTCCACTGCCGTGGAATAGGGTACTTCGTCGCGGGTCAAGCGGAAGATCTTTTCACGGATCATCTCCGCGACGATAAATTTCTCCGGCATATCCGTCAGGATATCGTCCGGAAACAGTTGCGGACCTTCGGGAAGATATCTGCTGATGGTATCAACAAGCAGATCTACCCCGTCACCGCCACCAGCCGAGATCGGCATCACCTCCCGGAAGGGATGCAGGGCGGCCCAGGCGGAGATCCTTTCAAACAGGATGCGCTTGTCCGGAAGCAGATCGACTTTGTTCAGCACCAGAATAACCGGTGTCGAGACGCCTTTGAGCACATCGATGATCCCGGCGTCAACCGTTGTGGTCGCCTCTACCACCAGCAGCAGCAGATCGACTCCGCTGATGGCCGCCATGGCGACATCCACCATGCCTTTGTTCAAACGTGAGTGAGCGGAATGAATCCCGGGGGTATCGATAAAGATAATCTGGCCGTCGGGGATATTGTGGATACCCTGAATACGGTTGCGCGTGGTCTGCGGCTTGTCCGAAGTAATGACGATCTTCTCGCCGATAATGGCATTGAGCAGCGTCGACTTGCCCACATTGGGCCGTCCGATAATAGAAACAAATCCTGACTTAAACTCTTTTTTAATCATATAGTTGGTCTCATAACTTTCATGTATTACTTTTTGGACCAGGCATCCTTGAGCGTGACGATCCGATTGAAGACGAGCCTGCCGGGAGCCGAATCCTTCGGATCGGGGCGGAAATATCCAAGACGCTCAAACTGGACTGCGGTCTCACTATCTGCTGCAGCCAGGCTCGCCTCCAGCTTGCATGCAGTCAGGGTTTCGACTGAATCGGGGTTAAGGAACTGCTTGTAATCAACCCCTCCCCGGTCTGGATTCGGATCGGTAAACAAGCGGTCAAAGAGCCGTACCTCGGCATCGATTGAATCGCGTGACGAAACCCAGTGGATTGTGCCCTTGATCTTGCGGCCATCAGCCGCCGATCCGCCCCGTGAAGCCGGGTCATACTCGCAATGCACCTCGACAATGTTCCCGTCATCATCCTTGACAACTCCGGTGCAGCGCACGATATAGGCGTAACGCAGACGCACCTCACTGCCGGGGGTCATGCGGAAAAATCCCTTGGGCGGTGCTTCTGCAAAATCATCCTGCTCGATGAAGATTTCACGGGAAAAGCGTATCGTACGGCAGCCCATCTCAGGTTTCTGGGGGTGATTGGCAGCATCGAATTCATCGAACTGATCCGCGGGATAATTGTTTATGACCACCTTGAGCGGCCTCAGAACAGCCAGAACCCGCGGTGCGATCTCATTCAGGTCTTCGCGGACACACTCCTCCAGGATAGACATATCGATCCATGAATCGCTGCGGCCGACGCCGATCCGCTCACAGAAGGTCCGCACCGCCCCGGGCGTATATCCGCGACGACGGATACCCATCAGGGTCGGCAGACGCGGGTCATCCCAGCCGTCAACAATCTTCTGGTGCACAAGTTCATGCAGTTTGCGTTTGCTCATGACCGTGTAGGTCAGGTTCAGTCGAGAAAATTCGTATTGCCGCGGCTGGCTCGGCACCGGAAGATTGGCCAGAAACCATTCATACAGCGGTTTATGGTCCTCAAACTCCAGGGTGCAGATCGAGTGGGTGATCCCTTCAATCGCATCCGACTGGCCATGGGCAAAGTCATACATCGGATAGATGCGCCAGGCATCGCCGACATGGGGATGGGGGGCGTGGATGATGCGATACATGACCGGGTCCCGCAGGTTCATATTGGCCGAGGCCATGTCAATCCTGGCCCGCAGGACCTTGGTGCCGTCGGGGAAATCACCCCGTTTCATACAACGGAACAGGTCGAGATTCTCTTCAACGGAACGGTTCCGGTAGGGGCTCTCCTTGCCCGGTTCGGTCAGGGTACCGCGATAGCTGCGGATTTCATCAGCCGTGAGATCCTCGACATAGGCCTTGCCCTGCTGGATCAGGTATTCAGCCCACTGATAGAGCTGTTCAAAATAATCAGAGGCATAATACAGATGCGTACCCCAGTCAAAACCGAGCCAGCGAACACTTTCCTTGATCGATTCGATGTATTCGAGCTCTTCCTTGGCAGGATTGGTATCATCGAAACGGAGGTGGCAACATCCGCCAAACTGCTGCGCCAACCCGAAATTGAGACAAATGGACTTGGCATGGCCGATATGCAGATAGCCATTCGGCTCCGGAGGGAACCGGGTAACGATTGCCTGGTGCCGGCCGTTTGCCAGGTCATCATCGATGATGGTGCGAAGAAAGTTACTGGATTGTGGTACAGGTGCGGTGGACATGAAACCTCTCAAAAATATTTAGTACTGCAGCTCGCCTACCAGTGAATTCTGATACGCCGCACTGATCCTGACATCTGCAAAAGTGCCGACAAGACCGGGATCGCCGATAAAATTAACGGTTTTGCCGCTATCGGCCCGGCCGGAAACCTGTCCGGGACGTTTTCCCATCCCTTCCACCAGCACGGATTGCAGTGTGCCGACAAAGGATCTGTTGATCTCAAGAGTGAGACGCCTCTGCAGCGTCAACAGCCGTTCCAGACGTTCGAGCTTCTGCTCTTTGCTGATGTCATCCTTCAATTCAGCGGCCTTTGTCCCCGGCCGCGGCGAATATACAAACGAATACAGGTCGGCATAACGCACCTCTTGTATCAATCCCAGTGTCTGTTCGAAATCCTCATCAGTCTCACCGGGGAATCCGACGATCATATCTCCGGTTACAATGATGCCGGGACGGGCCGACTTGAGGGCCTTGATCCTGTCAAGGTAGGCTTCACGGGTATAACCACGGTTCATACGTGCCAGCACCGCATTGCTGCCTGCCTGTGCCGGCAGCTGAATCTGACCGCACAGCTTCGGTATTTCGGCAAAACATTCGATCAGTTCATCAGACATATCCTTGGGATGGGACGTCGTGAAGCGGATACGTTTGATGCCGTCAATGTCTGCAATCATCCGGATAAGCTGGGCAAAAGATGGCTGATCCGGTGTGTTCAGACCATAGGAATTCACATTCTGCCCCAGAAGAACGACCTCTTTCACACCGCTGTCCGCCAGGTGCCGGATCTCATGAAGGACCTCAGAGGAGCGGCGGCTGATCTCCCGCCCGCGTACGAACGGCACAATGCAGTAGGAACAATAGTTATCGCAGCCCTGCATGATCGTGACAAACCTGCTGAAACGATGGCTGTCATGCCCCGGAGGAAACAGGTCCAGTCGCTGATCATTATCGATGAAGGAGGTTTCGCTTCTGCGCTGACCGTTTTCTGCGGCCACAACCATCTCAGGCAGCAGGTGAAGATTATGCGTTCCGAATACCAGGTCCACCCAGGGAAATTTATCCAGCAGTGCATCACCTTCATGCTGGGCGACACAGCCGCCGATGCCGATAATGAGCCCGTTTTTGTGTTTTTTCAGGACACGCAGATTCTCAAGACGGTTATAGACCTTCTCCTCGGCCCCCCCCCGCACAGTGCAGGTGTTCAGCAGAAGCATATCTGCCTCTGAAATCTTCGAGGTGTGTATATACCCGTTTTCTGCCATCATGGAGACGATCCGTTCGGAATCATTCACATTCATCTGGCAGCCGTAGGTTTCCATGTAAAGAAATTTCTGATTCATACGATCGGCAACTATACGCTGAAACCCCGCATCAAGTCAACAAACGCGGCCATCCCAATACCGGCTTGCGTTTTTTCATATTGACAAGTCAACTGCTACTGCACTCTAATCAACACTATGAAAATACACTGGAACGATATAGACACCGTATTGCTGGACATGGACGGCACCCTGCTCGACCGGCACTTTGACGACCATTTCTGGCTGGAACATGTTCCAAAGCGCTGGGCCGCTCACAACCATGTTGACCTGGATTTTGCCCGCGCGCACCTGTATGCCATGTTCAGATCCCAGGAGAACACACTCAACTGGACCGATCTGGACTACTGGTCTGATCGCCTGAAACTTGATATCCCGCTGCTAAAGAAGGAGGTTGAGCACCTGATCGCTGTTCATCCCTATGTTGTCGAATTCCTGTTGTTCTTGAAACATCACCGCAAGAGTGTGTGGCTGGTCACCAACGCCCACTCGAAAACCCTGGACCTGAAGATGAAGAAAACAACGATAGGGCCTTATTTTGACGGCATTATTTCGGCCCACCAGGTGGGCCTGCCCAAAGAAGACCAACGTTTTTGGAAGTCGCTCCAGAGCTTTATTCCCTATGATCCGGACAGGACCATGCTGGGGGAAGACAGTGAAAAAAACCTTGCTACGGCCTCACTTTTCAAGATCAGATACCTGATCTATGTCGGCCGCTACAGTTCTACAGTCGCCCCGCAGACATCACAGCGGTTTGCATCCATCAATTACTTCAGTCAGTTGATTCCCGCACAGGACGACATGACCGCAACTATTTCCTGAGGTTGAATATTCACATGAAATTATCCCTGCTTGTTATGCTTTGCATGTTTCTTACCAGTCGAGTTGACGCTTCCGAAAGTGTGCTTCATCTGGGTACATTCAGCACCGGCGACATGACCGGCTGGAAAGAGCAGACCATCGGCCTGATGAAATCCAAAACCAGCTACAATCTGAAGAAAGACAACGACAGGACGGTACTGGTCGCCTACAGCAAAAAATCAGCGTCCGGGCAGATATATAAGCTGAACCTTGAACCAAAGGTTTATTCAACCCTGAAATGGTCCTGGAAGATTGACCACACCATCAAGAAGGGAGACGAGAAGACAAAGGAAGGCGATGATTTTCCCGTCAGGATCTGTGTGTTTTTCCCACGCGGGATTTTTTTAAAAGATCGTGCCATCTGCTACGTCTGGGCCAATAAGCTGCCCAAAGGAGAGCATACTGTCAGCCCGTTTACAAAAAACATCTTTACCGTTGCTGCAGACTCGGGAGAAGAGCAGGTCGGACGATGGACTGTTCACCAGCGGAATTTGTATGAAGATTACAAGATGCTATTTGGAGAAGAGCCGCCCAAGATCGGAGCCGTTGCTCTGATGACAGATACGGACAATACCGGTGAATCTGCTGTCGGCTATTACGGGGATATTTCTCTTGTCCGCTCAGCCACAGTGACTGATGGAAAGCTGAAAGACCACAAGCCAAAAGATATTCAGCAGAAAGAACCAAAACAGAAGGAACCGACCGGTAAGGGGATAAAAATAAACGGCGAATCATCAGTACCTGTCCCGGACATCCCTAAGTCGCCGAAAATAACGGATGAACCAAAACCGGGTGAGTTGAACGAAAAAGAGCAGCCGGCCGGCACATCAACACCTTTGCCAGCGGCTGCTCCCAAACCGGTAACACCTGAGTAACTACATTCTGCTCAGCTTGGTACGAAACTGCTCCAGACGGGATGCGCCTTCCTCTATCAGACGAATCAGGTCCTTGCGGGCGGTACCGGCAGCACCCTTCCCTTTTTCCAGCAGATCATCGGTCTTATCGCCAATGGTATCTACCAGATCGCAGATATTGGCAGACAGGTCATCTGCCGCTTCACCGGCACGAAGTTTCGTTTTTTTTGCATACCTCAACAGGTCTTTACGCGTCCTCTGGCCTGATTGCGGGGCAAAGAGCAGTGCCAATCCGGCCCCGACAATACCGCCAGCCAGAATCAGTAATCCAGCGGCAGCAACTTTTTTATCTCTATCTTCCATGTTACCCTCCTTAACGTGTGATGATTTATTGTACCGCAACCTGCAAGAAACAACACAACTATATATTCAAAAGCAGTATAAAGCATGTACCGGAGCTGGCTCTAATCCCTTTATCTTTATCCGACGCCATGATATATTAACAATCATTTCATAACGTTATGCGGAGAGGTACCGAATGAACACTTTCTACGATGTACTGATTATAGGTGGCGGACCGGCCGGCCTGTCTACCGCCTATCTCTGTCACAAGCATGGCCTGACCTACCTGGTCCTGGAATCAGGCAAGGCCATTTTCCAGGGGATCGCCAACACCTATCCGGAAGGTAAACTGGTATATGCCTCCAAGCCCAAAGATGCCCCCGAACCGTTCATGGTCGACGAATTGCGCCCCCCCGACAAGCCGGTGACCGTCGAAAGCTACCTGCAATACGTCCAGCATTTTGTCCAGCATGAAAATCTGAATGTCCAGACGGAGGTGGCCTTTGAAGACATCAAGGATGAACGCGACGGCGTGACGGTCATTACCTCCAAGGGCAATTTCAAGGGCAAAAAGGTTGTGCTCTCCTTTGGCAGCAATATCCCCCGCGAGCTGTCCGTCTATGGTGATGCCAAGATGGTGGCCAAGAATGTCGACGACGCCTCGAAATATATCGGCATCAAGACGCTGGTGATCGGCGGCGGAAATACTGCGGCCGATGTGATCATCAACATCCTCAAGGCCAAACGTGAAGTCAACGATCATCAGCCGGTTTACTGGGCCCACATGGCCGAGACCTTCGATGTCAACAAGGAGACCGCCCAGCGACTGGGCGAAGAGATCCTGCTGGGTGGCAACATCCGACTCCTGCCCGGGTCGATGCCCCGCATCGGCGAGGTGGATGAGGAGGGTGTCGACCGCCTGGTTATCCGCGTCAATGTGTTTCAGCAGGCCGACGGCGTAGACGTGTACCATGGCATGAGCTTTCCGATGCAGAATGTCATCGCCTGCATCGGCTCTCAGGGCCCGGTCCCGATCTTCGACAAACTCGGCATCCAGTCCATCGCCTGTACGGCCGGGGTCTGCAAGATCGCCAAGGAAGGAGAACGTCTGGTGCTGCTGACATCGGAGTTTGAATCCACCCGCAAAAATGTGTACGTCATTGGTGGCGCCATTTCTCCTTCCTATATGAAGATCAACGAAGGATCGATTGCAGAGGAAAAACATCCAAACCTGATCTATACCGCCATCAACGACGCCTATCATGTCGTCGAGGCGATCCGCCAAAAA
Source organism: Geobacter psychrophilus (assembly GCF_056821595.1). NCBI lineage: Bacteria > Pseudomonadati > Thermodesulfobacteriota > Desulfuromonadia > Geobacterales > Geobacteraceae > Geobacter > Geobacter psychrophilus. The sequence goes on along the minus strand of NZ_JBXDTU010000004.1, from coordinate 3,937,316 downwards.
CTCGCAAAATAGGATTACCAGCAGGGGTACGAAATTTCGTGCCCCTTCCCCCTTGAAAAATCACTGATCGCTTATTATGTTCTTCCATATTCCCTTATTCTGGCCCTGAAACACAGGATACGTGCATTAACGAAGTTATTTTCTGTCAGAAAATCACTTCAAACTTACTAACCCTGCTTCGCAGGATAAGTGCGTTACACGAAATCCTTTTCTGTTGAAGAACACAGCAAATGATTTCTAACTTACTAAAGGAGGCTTTATCCGCATGTCCAAAACCACGAAACAGTTCCAGACCGAGGTCCAGCAGCTCCTTGACCTGGTTATCCACTCACTGTACTCCAACCGTGACATCTTCCTGCGGGAGCTGATCTCCAATGCTTCCGATGCCATTGACAAGGTCCGTTTTGAAGCCCATTCCGACGAATCCCTTCTGGAAGGCAACAGCGACTGGAAAATAAAAGTCATTCCCGATAAGAAGGCCGGCACCCTGACCATTCTTGACAACGGCATCGGCATGAGCCAGGCCGAGGTCGAGGAGAACATCGGCACCATCGCCCGCTCCGGCACCAAAGCCTTTATGCAGTCCCTGAAAGACAAGGCTGATGCTAACAATCCCGAACTGATCGGTCAATTCGGAGTCGGTTTCTATGCCTCCTTTATGGTGGCCGACCGGGTTACCCTGGAAACCCGCAAGGGTGGATCGAATGAAGCCGGCTGCCGTTGGGAATCAGCCGGCGACGGCACCTACACGGTTGAAGAATGCAGCCGCGAGCAGCGCGGCACAGAGATCGTCCTGCACCTGAAAGAGGAGTTCAAGGAATATCTGGACGAATGGAAGATCCGTTCCATCGTCAAGAAATACTCCGACTATATCCAGTACCCGGTTGCCATGGACATCATCCGCAGTGAAGTGCCCAAGGATGTGGACGGCAAGCAGATCGAGGGGGTTGGAGAGCTCGAAACAACTGAAGAGCAGATTCTCAACTCGATGAAAGCCATCTGGGCCCGCCCCAAGAGTGAGGTCACCGAAGAGGAATACAACGAATTCTACAAGCATGTGTCCCATGATTTTGAAGCCCCCTTCCGCACGATCCACTTCTCGGCTGAGGGCACCAGCGAATTCAAGGCCCTGCTCTATCTGCCGGCCAAAAAACCCTTCGACATGTTCATGGTTGACCGCAAGAAAGGCCTGCAGCTGTATGTCAAGCGGGTCTTTATCACCGACAAGTGCGAAGAGCTGATCCCCGATTATCTGCGCTTTGTCAAAGGTGTGGTGGACTCCAGCGATCTTCCGCTGAATGTTTCCCGCGAAATCCTCCAGGAAGACGTGCAGATCAAGCGCATCCAGAAGGGTCTTGTCAGCAAGGTCCTGTCTACTCTGGCGGAGGTCAAGGAAAAGACCTTTGATGAATACGTCGCGTTCTGGAAAGAGTTTGGCCAGGTCATCAAGGAGGGCATCCATTTTGATTATGCCAATAAGGAAAAACTCCAGGATCTGGTTCTCTTTGAGAGTACAACAACAGAAGCAGGCGCTTTCGTTTCGCTAAAGGATTATTGCGGCCGGATGCCGGAAGGGCAGAAGGAGATCTACTATATCACCGGTACCAGTCGTGAAACCCTGGAGCAGTCGCCCCACCTTGAAGCATTCCGCGCCAAAGGGTACGAGGTACTCTTCCTGACCGATCCGGTTGACGAATGGGTGGTTCAAGCACTGACCGAATACGACGCGAAACCGCTCAAGGCGGTTGACCGGGGCGATATCAGCCTGGATAGCGAAGAAGAAAAAAAGGAAAAAGACAAGAAACGCGAAGAGGCCCAGAAGGAATTTTCGGACCTGATCTCATTCATGTCAGACCGCCTCAAGGACAAGGTCAAGGAAGTGCGCTTCTCCAACCGCCTGACCGACAGTGCCTGCTGTCTGGTGGCCGAAGAGTACGGCATGAACGCCAACATGGAGCGCATCATGAAGGCCATGAACCAGGCCGTGCCCGAATCCAAGCGGGTGCTGGAACTGAACCCGGATCACCCCATCTTGAAGGCCATGGCCGGCATCCATCAGCAGGACAAAAGTGCTCCGGCCCTGTCGGACTATGCGGACCTGCTCTACGACCAGGCCCTCCTGACCGAAGGTACCCCCATCAAGGACCCCCTGCGCTTCACCAGGCTGGTCAGTGAATTAATGGTCAAGGCAGCAGGAAAATAACTGATTTTTGCCACATTTCAGACTATTGCGTGATAATGCTTCGGATTGGGTCGCATCTTTTAATCCTGGCGCTAGTGCAACGAATTAGTATGGATCCTCTCTGAGACAGCCGGATCGTCAACCTATCAACCAGTTTGATACGTCAGCGATCCGGCTTTTATCATCCTAAATCATCTCAAATTCCCTTCGCAACAGCGTTTATGTAATCTGTTGATACAGAAAGCGTTAGTGCTGATTCTAGCACCATGGCATACCCGCACAATTTTCATATTGATCAAAAAAACTCCCTTAACTGATATTTTTTTTTTTTGTGATACTATTTTTAAAAAGCATTTATTCATGACATTTTTTTATATAAAGGTCGCGTATGAGGCATCGTGCCAAGACCATTATTGTTATATTAATTACACTTGCGACTGTACTGGCGCTTTTTGCTCTCGGTTCTCGCTATCTTTTTCAGGACAGTTTTTCTCGACTTGAAACCAGTAGGATGCAAACAGAAATCTCACGCGCCAATGAAAGCATCTACTATGAACTGGACCAGATATACACGATCGCCGGCGACTATTCCGGTTGGGATGATGCGTACCGATTTGTTCAGAATGGGAATCACGCTTTCATCAAAACAAATCTTGCCGATGCAATCTTTCCGAAACTACGCCTGAATCTGATTGCATATCTGGATACAAACGGCAACGTGATCTACTGTCGACTATTTGACTATTGCAACAACCGTGAATTGCCCATCCCTGCCGATATCAAATCCCAGCTCTCACCCGGGTCTCCGCTTTTGGCCAATCCAGTGAAAGAAGCTGCCGTTAAAGGCTTTATCACTACCGCTGACGGCATTCTCATGTCAAGTTCACGTCCAGTATTGACCAGTGACTACAAGGGTCCTGCCAAAGGTACGCTTGTTATGGCACGCTATTTTTCGGTTTCCGAATTGCAGGAAATTTCAAAAAGGACAAAACGCACTCTCGCCATAAGGAAATTACCCATTTCAGAGCAGGACAAAGAGTCTCACAGGATTCTGTCTCACTTGAAAAACCCGACTGATGCATATGTCATAACTGATAATGAAACCATTTACGGCTACAGTCATTTTCATGATATTTACGGCAAAGATGCATTCATGCTCAAGATCAGCTCTCCCAGCAACATAGCAATGCAAGGTCAAAGTACAGTCAACAAATTCTTCATTCTGTTTGCATGCATGAGTCTCCTGTCTGCTGGTGGTATCTATGCAGTATTCGATCGATTGACGTCATCACTGCAAAAACAACGCGAATCGGAAATGCAATACCACACCCTGGTGGAACGAGCGGCTGAAGGGATTGTCATAACAACGATGGAGGGATATTTTATTCTGAATGCCAATGCAGCTTTTGCATCATTGACAGGAATGCCGCTCAAGGAAATAAGGGGCTGCTCTCTGCTGACCTTTTTCGACGGCACTCATGCTGAACTCAGAGAAGAGTTTACCCGGCTTCTCACACAAACTCGTGAACTGAAACTTGTCAACAGATCCGGAAACACTGTATTTGCTGAAGTCAATGCCAGCAAGATAAATCACGAAGGCAAGCCCGTGCTTTCACTCATCATTCACAACATCACTGAGCGAAAGAATTTCGAGAATAAGCTTATGTATCAAGCCAATCACGATCCGCTTACCGGCCTGCCAAACCGCATCCTGTTAAATGACCGGCTCAGTTACTCGCTCGCCATGGCCCGAAGAAGAAAGGGACGCATCGTCCTCATGCTGCTGGACTTCGATCATTTCAAGGTCATTAACGACACCATGGGGCACTCGTACGGAGACCAATTGTTGCGAGCCGCAGCCCAGCGGCTGCAGTTACTGCTCAGATCCAGTGATACGATCGCCCGCATTGGCGGAGATGAATTTGTTGCAGTACTGACAACCCTTAACAGCAAGAATAATGTGATAACCATTGCAAACCGTTACCTGGAAGAAATTGCCAAGCCATTCAATCTGCAAGGCCAGGAGGTCAATCTTACCACCAGTATTGGGATAGCCCAATTTCCTGATGACGGAGATACGGCAGAGATTCTCTTCAAGAAAGCCGATACAGCCATGTACAACGTGAAGGAACGTGGCCGGAACGGCATCCAGTTCTATGCTGAAGAGATGAACCACAGGGCGCATAAGCGCATGAAGATCGAATCGCGACTTCATCATGCCATCGAGCGAAATGAGCTGAGCCTCCATTACCAGCCTCAGATCAATCTTGATTCAGGTAGGATTGTGGGCATGGAAGTTCTTCTGCGATGGACAAACAGTGAGCTGGGGTCAGTTTCACCGGCAGAATTTATACCCATAGCCGAGGAGAGCGGTCTGATCGTCCCTTTGGGAAAGTGGGCACTCCAGACCTCCTGCCTTCAATTTATGAACTGGTCAGCAAAGGGTCTACCTAACCTTAGGATGGCGGTAAACCTCTCTCCGCGGCAGTTCAATCAGAAAGACCTTGTGGAGATGGTACGGGACATATTGAATACATCCGGCATCGAACCGTCTTGCCTGGACCTTGAAGTGACCGAAAGTCTAATGATGAACAATATTGAAGATTCTATCGAGAAGATGATTGCACTCAAACAGTTGGGGGTCAGTCTCTCCATAGATGATTTTGGTACAGGCTACTCTTCGCTCAACTGCCTGCAGAGATTCCCCCTCGACATCCTGAAAGTTGATCGTTCATTTGTCATGGAAATCGGTAAAGGAAACAAATCTGTTATTATCAGGGCAATTGTTGCCATGGCACACAGCCTGGGCCTCACGGTTATAGCGGAAGGTATTGAGACGGTAGAACAACTCAATTTTCTCAGAATACACCGCTGCGAAGAGGTCCAAGGATATTATTTCAGCCGACCGCTTCCCGCCGACCAGTTTTTTGAATTAATTTCGGGCACCACCGAATATATTTCACAAAATACGCCTGCTGATTTGCATGCAGATCCTTGTGACGCCAGGCTTCCCCTACTGGATTCCGCCGTAGGAACATGCTGATTCTTCATCTTTTGTAACAGATTATTTTCATGAATTTTTGAAAGGATGTGCCATGCAGGTTTCACAAGAACTGTACAACACTATATACTCACAACCAATTGAGTTGAAGGTATTCGAGCCGATCGCTTTGGAACTGCTGAAGATGGTTGCCGAGCCTGATATCAATTTTTTCAATGTTATTCGAATTATCAAAGAAGATCAGGCTCTTTCGGCACATGTTCTCAGAATGGCTAATTCGCCGTCCTATATGGGTCGAGGCAGATGTGAAACCATAGAAAATGCAGCCATACGATTAGGCACCCAACAGATTGCAAATATTGCTATTGCTGCCTCCCATGCTTCAGTGCACGCTTCCAATGATCCCGTCGTACATAGCGCCATGCAGGACCTCTGGCTGCATTCCCACGCATGCGCTGTCGGTTGCCGAGTAATCGCATTGAAGACAGGGTATCAGACTATTGCCGATCATGCCTATTTAGCCGGTCTTTTGCACGATATCGGCAAACTGAACCTGCTCAAGGCCCTGGAACGCATTAGTCAAGACAGGAACAACAATATAATCCTTGATAGAAATCTTTTATTGACGGTATTTGCAGAGCAGCACATAGAAATGGGAACACTAATCATGGACCATCTGAACCTGCCACAGATCTATCGCGATGTCGTTGCTCAGCATCATAGCGAGTATTGTGATACCAATGACGTTTTGCTTGCTGTGGTCAAAATGGTGAACGTCAATAGCCGCAAATTCCAATTAAATCATTTTCCGACACCAGACATGAATGAAACTGTTTGCATTGATATTTTTTCATCGAAGTGGGACGACACTTCGATGAAAAAACTGGAAGAAGTAATGACCGGTTCAATTGATGGATAACTACAAGGTTTTACACGTTCCTTTGATAAGAGACTCTTCTTAAATAGAAACAGCCACCCAGGATCTCTCCTGAGTGGCTGCTTTATATGGTCGGGGCGACAAGATTTGAACTTGCGACCACTAGACCCCCAGGACTGTGTATAGAACCGTAACAGCTTTATTTTGCTTTTGATTTAGTTTTTTTCGCTTCTTGGTTGCAGAGGCGGGTCTTTTCTCTGGTCAGATATCCATCCAGTTTTTTCACCCTTCCAATGCGTTTCCCCAGGGTTGTCGTTATGTATTTTCGGGTGGTCTCAATCACTTCATGTCCGAGTTGTTCTTGAATATCGACCAAAGAAACACCGGCATCATGAAGCCGAGACGCATGTGTCCCCCTGAAGAGATGATTGTAAATATTCTTGCTCACCCCGGCCCGATCGGCGGCCGCCTCGATACCTTTTCGAAGATCCTTGAAAGCTTCCCCGGACGTGGGGTTTTTAATCAGCAACCCTGTCTTGACCTCTGCAATGCGGGTTTCAAGTTCCTGGTAGAGCCTGTCCGTACCGATGGCAACATACCGCTCTTTATCGCCCTTCCCTATCACCCTGATTTTCGATTCATCAAGATTTATATCTTCTACGGTTACATGGAGCCCTTCAGTTCTGCGCATGCCGGCGTCATGGTAAAGCAACACAGCCAGCCGGGCATTGTCGGAGCACTCAGTAAGGAGCTTGTCAACTTCAGGAATACTTGGAAGGTTAGCAGTTCGCTTGGGAAGTTTCTTGAATTTGGGAAGATCGAACGGCAATTTCAGCATGTACCCTTTTTTGATGCTGTAATCCAAAAACGCGCCGAAGTATTTCATCTCTGTGTTGATCCTGCTCTTGCTTACAGGGGTAGGCTTGACTTTACTGTTCGGAGGGCTCCAGAGCGTTTTATGACGATCATCAAGGTATTTCTCGAAAAGCGGCAAAGACAGGCGGGATAAATGCCACTGTCCGAAGTGATCAAGCAGTTTCAGTGCTGCATATCCGATATCTGTAATAGTTCCTTCGGCATGATCACGAGCGTACCAGCGCAACCATTCATCCCAGACATCTACTACCTTGGGATCGTGAGGCATTGTTTTAGAGTGTTGCCTGCGGAGGGCCAGTTCGATCCGTTTGGCAAAGGCCTCCGTTGTATCGAATACAACCTTCTTGATTTGTTTCCCCTTGCGGCCCTGGGGGTAACAATCAATCTCGAAGGCTTTTGGGACTATCTCACCTTTTTTATTTTTGTAGGGACGGACGGACATTTACGGGATGATTGTGTAGTTGTGATAGAAATCAAAGTAACACCGTTCACCAAATGACAACTGGGTATCACTCCATGTGAAATAATACTTTGAACGTAATGCGGGAGTTTCATATAACCATTCACGACGAGATGTCCCTGGGCCGTCTGTCACATCGATACTTAACGGAGCCCCCTCAGTAGAGAATACTTCGTTCATCTTCGAAGTACAGAATGTATTTGAAGGAATGAATGCCGCAGCGCCCGCTAAAGTAGGTGGATGACCTGTAAAGTTAGCGAAGGGCAAAGTGGTGGTGGTTCCAGTTGCTGGAGCTGCTGTTGTGGTATTATTCACTGTATCGCCACAACCTGCCGTGATCAGTAGTATGAGAACCAAATAGATCAGCTTCATTATTTCCTCTGTATACCCAAAAATTATAATGTGCCGTTATTGACCTGATCTTCTTTTTTCTTAACCTTGAAATTATTATCTTCCTGACAATAAGACAGTGCATCAAAGATGATACCGGAAAGCTTTATAAGGTTTTCTGGCCTTGGAAGTATTACGCTGTTACCCGGGCCCAGTTCAAGGCCAGCCCTCTTGATGAGCGCCTTGTGCTGATCAGTAAGCTCTATTTGAAAATATGCTGCGGGTTTTCCACGGTCACCTAGATATCGCAGTAACCAACGGTTTGATTTGCCCTGGTAAAGTACAGTGTAGTAACTCTCCGTATCTTTTCCAACAATTTCACCTTCAAGGACCTGTCCATCAAGAATCATGTGAGTAATGCTAAGCAGCTTACGCTCTGCCGGAGTTGTTACGATCTTACTATTTTCAGGATCTATCCAATCCCTCTCAGCGTTATCAACAACAGATTCAACGGATGTAGATAGTTTAGGATCTGACGGTGTGACAGAAAGACCACTAACGACCATACTGCTCAGGGAATCGGCCACGGCCTGTTTGATAATTGGCCCAAGGGCTTCCAGATATTTAGTGGTGAGCTGTTTCGGTAAGGCCGCACGTGATGCAATAAATTTAACGAAATCAGAATCAACATCACGTAAACAGGTCCCAATGATACCGGTGAACAAATCAATATAGACCCGCTGTTCTGCAAAATTTTTAAGTTTATCGGTCTGAAAGTAGTCATATCGGAAGTTGGCAAGTTGTTCAGCATCGTTATCGCCCAGTGATTCAAAGTTCACTGTTAAGAATGGAGTGGAGTCCATAACATTGGGATTATTCAGATCCGTAAAGAAGCGCCATTCTTTACCATTGGTTATTGCTGACATCTTGATACCAGTGGTTGCATTGAAATAACGGGCAACCTGGCCAGTATGATTGGTGAGCTTTTCATTGTAACTCTTCGCCTCAATAAACATAACTGGCTGGCCATTGGAGAAAAGAGCGTAATCCACACGTTCACCAACCTTGATTCCAGGAAGATCAGCACCGTATTCAGCTTTAACTTTTTGCGGATCAAAGGGGCTGAAACCTAGGATATCCAAAAAAGGAAGTACCAAGGCTTGTTTGGTGGTCTCTTCAGTGCCACAATGTACGCCATTTGTTTTGACATGCGCTGCATGACGATTTAACCGCTCTCTGAACTCTTGCATACGTCCCTCCAATTGGAATCAAGTATATTAAAATAATTACTATTTCAAGCCAACTTTCCAATAAATACGACTCGGCCAACAACCCTAAATTCACCGGCATCCATATCATCCATGTTCATTTCTTTACTCCAACTGGTTGGATTATCCGATGATATCAGAAATTTATATCCAGGCAATCTTTGGATCCTCTTTACCAACGTCGTATCTCCCATCTGAAGCACATATATCGAACTATCTCTGGCAATAAATGCCTCTGCCGAGTCCAAGACAATCAGATCGCCTGGGTAAATGGTCGGCTGCATGCTGTCACCAGTTGCCCGGATACAGCACAAACCGCTGCCCGAGGAGCCGAATGTCATCTTTGCATATTCTTTGGTGAATGATAGCCAGCTTTCAACGTGCTCATTGTGATTGATGGACCCTACCCCACAACTGCCCAAGGCATTATAGAGTGGAATCTGGATGTAATTTTCTGGGCGAAGATCAAAACCCCGCGCTTCAATTTCATCGATATTTACCATAGTTGTACCCTCTTTTAAGGGCTCCATTATCTCACCGGTACCATGTTCCAGCCATTCTGGATTGACGTGATAATAGCTGGCGATTGCCCTTATCACTGGAGTTGTTGATTTATTTCGCCCCTTTACCATTTCAGTAATTGAGGACGCGGCCATACCTATTGCAGCAGCAAGATCCTTCTTTTTTGTCTTATTCTCTTTTATTAATATTTCCAGCCTGTTAGAAAAATTATTCATTTTCTGTATTTTCCCGTTGACTAAATTCAATATCTGTATTATTTCTGTAGATAGTAATTCTACAGAAATTAACACGGAGCATACAGCCATGCAAGAACCTTCTAACGAAACTACTATCCATTCCCCAGGTTGCTATGACTGGAGCGAATTTACCCGCAAGGAACGCGGATTCCTTTCCGGATGGTGCCGGGATCACAAGCACCCGAACGGTGAAGTGTTTAATTACAAAACCGTTCACATGCTGATCAACGGGAACTATTGCAGCGGAGCCGGGCCAAAGATCAAAGACATGATTCGTGCAGCCCTTGCGGAAGGTCTGATCTATGAGTATGAGACCCGAGAAGCCGCGTAGTTGGACACTAGACCCGTTTGCCGTCGTAAAAAAATTAGAAGTTTCAAGGGAATTTCTTATGAGCACTCTCAAAGATAGCCTTCACGAAAACATTCATGAGTCAGATGTACCAATTAAGCGGCTCTGCGACATCCTGGGCATCAGCTATTCATACCTTGCCAACGCCGGCAATCCAAATCTGGAAGATTTCAATTTTCAATTGCGACACTTGATCCCATTGACGAAGGCCACCAACTGCTTTGCAACGCTCGATTACATTGAGCGGGCATTGGGGCGTGTGGCCTTTTCTGTACCCGTCATCGGTGTTGATGTTTCGGAGGTGGCCGCCGAGGTTTCCGCCGTGACGATGGAATTCAGCCACCTGATGAAGGAATTGTCTCTGGCCCTGGCTGATGGTCGGGTCCAGTCAAACGAGTGGCCTGACATCGCCCGTGAGTGCGACCATCTGGTGACCAGGGTGTGGAGACTGAGTGAGGCCGCAAAACAGGAAGCCGCAAAGCCATGATGTCCGAGTACGACGTGCAGCTGATCTGCATGGCAGAAGACACGATCGGGGCTATTGACCGATGGAACGAAAGCCGGGGCCATGGCCCACATGGAAAAGGAGGAAGGAAACGCCATGAAAAAAACACAGTACAAAAGATGGCAAGTGATTTTGGGGGCTATCGGTTTCCTGCTGATTATGGGTGTTGTCGGCAAGATTGACCAAGATTCACAGCAGGCGATGCTGGATGAGCAGATCAATATCAGAGATAGGTTGGTAGCGCAAATCGATGAGTACGAACAATTATTGGCGGCTGTTTACGAATTACAATCAAGGCCGCAAAGAGGGGAATGATATGCCCGAGACCTTGTGCAAGTCATGCAAGAATAGGTGCGGGATCCTGACCCACTCACAGTATTGCATGCACTTTCTGACCAGCTGGTCCAGAAATCTGCCCCTGCCTGACTGTCATCTGTACGAAGAAAAGACATTTCACGGTCTGGAAGGCGTCAGACCATAACAGCATCCGGGGATAGGCTGATCACCGAAAGGAGGGCTCCTCACCCTCCCCTCCCCGGAAATCCCACCAGAGGAATGACTGGAGGAAGTCATGTCAAAGATAGGTTACGCACGAGTAAGCACCGAAGGGCAAGAACTGACCGCACAACTGCAGCAGCTGGAAACGGCGGCTGTAGAGAAGATTTTTCAGGAGAAGGCCTCCGGCATCAAGGAGGACCGCCCCCAGCTGGCCGCAATGATGGAGTATGTCCGCGAAGGTGACACCGTTATCGTCTGCAAGCTGGACCGCATCGCCCGCAGTACCAAACACCTATTACAAATCGTTGAGGCCCTTGAGGTCAAGAAGGTTGCCTTCCAGGTGCTGAATATCAACCTGGATACCAGCTCACCCACCGGAAAACTGATGCTCTCCATGCTGGCAGCCATAGGCCAGTTCGAACGGGAGATGATGCTGGAGCGGCAGCGGGAAGGCATCCGGATCGCAAAGGCCGAGGGCGCATACAAAGGCCGGATGCCGACGGCACGCAACCAGAGTGCCGCGGTGCTGGAGCTGCTGGCCGGCGGCAAGACCAAACAGGCTGCAGCCGATGAAGTGGGAATCAGCATTGCTTCCGTATACCGGATCGCCAGGGGAGGTAAAAATGTCAGAGCTTGATTTGTTTGAAAAGGAACTGATGGATCACTTGCAGGAAATCTGCGCAGTGCTTGATTACAACGCCTTAGCCGGCATCTTTCTGGCCTCGGCTGTTTATCAGAGTGGCAAGCCGATTGGCGACATAACATTAAGTGAAATGATTGGTTTCATAAGGAAATCAGGACAACGCTACAACGATTTTCACGAAAAAATAGAGGCGGAAAAAAAGAATGGCAAAAGTGAAGAACTGCCTGCATGAGGCCTGCCGGCACAATACGGATCACCAGTGTATGGCCACAGAAATAGAAATTGATGAGTATCTACACTGCTCCAGCTTGAGCGACAAAGGAGAGAGGCAATGAGTAAGCATTTCACAAAAGGTATCGTTATTGGCCGGATCACGGAAATCAAGGATGAAATGACCAAGGAGAGCAAAAAGAAGTACGTCACTCTCACTGCGGATGTTTCGAGCACCCTCAGCGGCGATGTGACAGCCTACTGCCGCATGTACGAGAAGAACGGCAACATCGATGAGCTGAAACGCGTCTGGAATAGGCAAAAGTCAAGTCTGTTCAAGCTGCAAGGGATCTATTCCCAGTACCAGAAGGATTCAAACAGCCCTTTCCTTTCCAACTTCACATTGTACGGGTTTGAACCGGTGGAGAGCGGGACCAAGCGGGCATATTTCATCGTTGTGGGTGAGGTATCCCATCAGCCGAGCAGTCTTAATGATGGTGGCCAGCGGTTTCTGGTTGCATTGAACAGAGAAGGCAACGATGAGGAGACCTATGAGTTCTTTGCCTCGGGCGACAAGCTGCTTGATTCGGTTTCCGTTGGTGATGTGGTGCGGGTCAAGGGCCTGATCCGGCAGAAAGATCCTGATGGTGTTTGTGGGGGAGATGGCCCGATCCGCGCTTACCTGGAGTCGTTGGAGATTCAGGCGACTGACAACTCCGCTGATGAAGACATTCCCTACTGACCATGACAAGCGAGGACAATGCCATGTTTCAGCAATGCAAGAACGAATACCAGGCCATGATTACCCGGATTGAATCCGTGGTGAAAGATAAATGGCCCGAGACGCTGCAGGATGATGGTTCTGTATGGACTTGGCTTGACGATCACCGCCCCGATCTGCGCACCAAGTACCGCGATCTGACCAAACGACTGAACGAGACCTGGCACAACGGCATGCTGGCTGAGTTCAAGAAGCTGGTGACCGAATGGGGCCGTGTGCAGCTGGAGATTTTCAAGGGTTATGCGACACATCTCAAGGAGGCTGCATGAAACCCTGCCCTTTCTGTGGAGGGACTTCCCTCTACATGGATCACGTCATTATTGATGAAACAAATACTTATTTTTGGATGTGCCGGAAGTGCGGCTGTGAAGGGCCGCATAATCCGGACATAAAATTAGCATCTTCCCTGTGGAATTCCCGGCAACCGCTGCCGGGCCTCCAGTTTCAGTTTCCCCGGACCAAGTTTGTTTCTGAAAACGGATTGGCCACCCAGGTAGGGCATATGGCCAGTGAGCAGAGAGAGATTGAAGTATCTGTGCTGACTCCCGACCTGCCACATACCATAGAAGAGATTATGGACAAATATCATTCTGCGGAAACCGGTCTGAGGATTGCCCAGGAAAAGTACGGGGTTGATCTTGATGAGATTTGGCGGCTGGTGCAGGAAAAAAACTATGACCGGGGGTATTACTCGTGATCACGATCGATGAGTTGATCCGCCAGCTGGAGGAGTTGAAAGAGGTCCACAACCTGCCCGGTGATTCTCCGGTTTGTATTGATCGGGGTGACTGCCTGACCGAGATCGAAGAGGTTGATCTGGATGCTCATGACGAAACTACCGTTGTTATTTGGTGCGGGGATCGGGTGGAAGATGAAAACCATTGAGGAACTTGAAGCTGATCTGAGAGGTCGGGATCTGATCTACAAGCACCAGCCGGCGCTGGGATCCGTGATTGATTCGTTGATAGACCTTGCCAAGAAATATCGTGATGACGCCCGGCATGATCGGAACACGATTCGGGAGCTGCGACGGCAAACTTTTACATTAACCATATTGCCTAAAAATACTAATTAGACAACCACCGGAGCAAATTTAATGAAGTGGCCTACTTATTCATCAAAGGATTACGAATGGTGCACTCGGCCTGATGTTTGTTCTGGATGTTTACAGCGTAGAGACCTGAAAACAGAGTGCAAACGCCTGACGCTAGAACGATTGGGCAGAAAGAGCCAACCATGTTTGTTCTAGCCTGGACAAGTGGTCACATACCGCCACGCACGATGTTCTTCATGGAGACAGGTACTCACTGGGGAACGACTGAAAACATCAGTGAAGCAAAGCGGTTCAAATCGGAAGATGCAGCAATTCAGACATGGAGGACCCGTTGCACAGCATGGCCGGATGATGAACCGTATGCATCTTCAATCAAGACAGGCCGTACCAGGGCAGAACGGGTAGATCAAGGTGGACTAAGATTTTAGATAACGGGACCAGTAGAGGGAGTGACGCATGTCTTTATTTATTTTGCTCGGGTTTTTCTTGATTTGGTTGGGTTTTGGATTGTGGTCAATGATGCCAGGGCAATCAGGAAAAGTGAAGAGAACAACCAATCATTTTAAATAAAAATATCCGAATATCCAGCAGGCTATCTCGTTTGTACAGCGGATTTTGGGGAGTGATTGCGAGTGTTCCCGGCGATTACTCAAATTGGATGATGCCCATCCTCTGAAACCAACAGCGGAACCTGGAGAGATAGCCAAACAACCGACAGCCGGGCGGCATCCCGGCACAAATAAAGGAGCGGCCATGGACGCAGCAAAACTTGCAGCAGCGGTACGGGGAATGAGAGAAAAAGTCGACATTATCATGGATGCTAACATTCCCGAGATCGAAGCTGTTTCTGATGAACTTCGTGATGTGAAATGTCTTCTTGGTGTGCTGGCTCATATCGTGGATGGCAAGCCGATTACCAAAGCATTTGGAGCCCCTGGTGACTGGGGTTACGGGACACCGATAGCCAATGCGCTCGTAAGCAGGGGATAACTACCAAACAGGAGGGTATCGTGGCCAATTACGCAGTTGAATTGCGACTCAGATTTATAGATTTTCTGCTGCACCAGTACGGGACATTGAATCGTAGCGCCATCATAGATTATTTCGGTATTTCTGAACCATGCGCCAGTCGAGACATTCAGCAGTATATCGAGAAAGCCCCCAATAACATTGTCTACGATAAAAAGGCTAAAACCTATATTCGCGGGGTGAATTTCAAACGGGTATGGGCATAACGACTGACGAATTATACGGCTTGTCCACACGGAGGAAGTTATGCCTAAATTTGAACGTGAGAATAGATATTTGGTTCTGAAGCGGCGAGACCTTATCAATTCTCTGACTGAGCTGGAACGGCAAATATTACGTGAAATCACAATCAAAGTGCGGCTCTATCGAGAGGGCACCATGCAAAAACAACCTCTCCAATGCGTTGTAGTTGAACACGACTGGCCGGAATATGAGCCAACATGGAAGGCAATTGAAAAACGCATGACAGCCAAGTGTACCTGCTGTGCGAGAGGCGGCGAATATAACGGGTTTGGTAGTGATGGCCCGCTACTATTTCACTGCGACTTGCCAAACGGTTGCAGTTGCCATGATTAAACCGAGAGCGAAGCGAAGATGAGTTTGACCCGCTGTTATGGCGGGATTTTAGCTGGACAAGGAGCAAGGAAATGATGAGAGCAAAGATGGAAGTAAGATCAGTAGCACCGGCACACGAAGGCGCTGAAACAATCAAGATGGCGGCTGTTTGTGGTACTGACCCCTTTGGCCCGAATGGTGAGAGTGAAGACAACTCGTTTGCCCATTGGACTCCGAATGGTGATCTGAGCCTGACGATCACGAACCCCGAACTGGTCGGCAAGTTCACAACAGGCCAGAAGTTCTACGTTGATTTCTCACTGGCAGAGTAACAACGGTAACAGTTTGCGGTGGCCTCTTGAAATCCAGTGAGAATGAGCAAGCCAGTTTCGGGCCACGATGGAAGCACCGCGCTTTCCCGCCCTGGTAGTAGGCTTCTGGTAAAAAGGACTCTATTTCAAAGCCACCGCAATTTTAGATATATAGGGGGGGGTATGGGACGTGATTACAAAGAAATGTCTTGCCCAAAATGTGGGAATCAAAACGTAGAGCGATTGAATAAATTCGACAAAAATACATCAAATGGGGTTGTACCCCTCTGGCGATTCTGGATTGATTTCCACTGTTACCATTGCGGACACGACTGGGAGCATTCACATGCAAATTAACCAGAAATTCAAATATGTGGAAGGTGCTTTTGACACCGTTTCCGGTGAAATCAAGTGTGTCGTGAGTCGTAAGTATTTGGAGGTGGAATTGTGCTTCGTTGCGGGTATGAACATTCCATTTTGTCAAATCAAACTTTACAGCTCTGGTTTGCGGATGGATGCAGAGGCCACTTTTTACGATGCGATAAATCTCGGTAAAGAGATCGCGCGCCGCTGGAACGAATGCCCGGAGAAACGATAATGGCATATTTCCCAAATGGCACAAGCGGAGAAATCCTTGATGATCAATGCAACGAATGCATTCACGGCCTGAATAACGATGTCATGTGTCCGGTATACCAAGCTCAGATTCATTTCAATTATGACCAATGTCGACCACGGGAAAAGAAGCTCCGTACGGCGCTGAATATGCTGATCAATGAACAAGGTATTTGTCAGGTGAAGGGCGTTTTTGAAAAGGTTCGGTATTTGAAAACCGTTGACGATGACATTTCGGAGCTGGAGCGGTTTGATCGGGAGAGAATTGCATGACCACACTCACCTGGATACTGACCGCCCTTTCCGTTTTTGGAGTAATTCTGAATACTCATCAGGACCGGCGCTGTTTCTACATCTGGATCGTAACCAATACATCCTGGGCTGCGGTGGATTTTTACAAAGGCATCTATGCCCAGGCGGCTATGTTTTTACTGTATCTCTGCCTCTCTGTCTGGGGGCTCTACAAATGGCGGCACAAGGCAATACATAAATCTGAGGCGATTGATTAGAGGCAATCATGAGTGATTTTGAACGTGTTAAGGAGGCTATCAGCCTCCGTTTAATAATACCGCAGGAAACCGGGGCAACCCTGCATGACAAAACCGGTCACCTCTCCGAATGCCCACTCTGCCAACACAAGGACTGTTTTTCCATTCCACGTGGCGGTAAATATGACGGCACATGGAAATGCCATTCCTGCGACAAGCATGGCGACATTTTTACCTTTTTGGAGCTGTACTATGGTCTGGACAAGGCCGGGGCGCTCAAAAAAGGGGCCGAGCTGGCAGGCATCACCCTTGAAGTGAAGAAACGCAAGCCGCTTTCCAAGCCTGATCAGGTCAAAATAGAGACAGCGGAGTATTACCATGCCCGGATGGTTGAGAACGGTGGCAAGGAATATTTCATCGATCGACGGGGCCACCGCATGGAGACCCTGCAGGCTGAAAAATGCGGCTGGTCTGACGGGCGGCTGCTGGACCATCTGCGCTCCAAAGGTTTCACGGATTCAGAGATCGTGGAAAGTGGAATGGCCAAGGAAAAAGAAATCGGGGAAGGTTTCCGGGTCCTAGATTTTTTCCCCAAGGGAATGGCGATCTTCCCGCATTGGTCACACAAGAAGGTTCTCCACTTCACCATGAAGGATCCCCGGGATATTCCCGTAGCGGAAAAATACAAGTTCCAGCTGCCCAACGACAAGCGGGATAAGAAATGGTGCTTCTACGGGCAGGATGTGCTGGAGAATTATGAAGAAATTATTCTGGTTGAGGGTGAACACGACCGGCTGCAGGTTCAAAATTGCGAGATTTCGTATGTAATGGCCATGATCGGACAGATCAGCGACGATCAGATCAAGGTTTTGCAGAATCGCTGCAAGACCAAGCACCTTTTTCTCTGGGTTGATAACGACGATGCCGGACGTAAGTACATCCGTAAAATATGCAAAACCATGCCTGATGCCCATGTCCGGGTGATCGTCTACGGCAAGGAAGGCGACGATCCGGACAGTTACCTGAAACAGGTGGAGGGTGATCGGAAAAAGCATGTCAGGCAGCTGCAGCTGGATGCCGGCAACATGGATTACATCACCTGGGAGATTTTACAGGCTTCCACCCTCCCCACTCTGGAGGCAAAGCTGGAACATCTGAAGTTTCCGGCCGGTGATGAGAATGCAAACATTTTCCGCCTGATCGGGCGCCACCAACTGACCCAGCAGCAGGTTTATACCGAGAAACTTGAAAGTTTAGGCTTTACTCAAAAGGCTATAGAGCAACAACTTGATTTTTCGAATGATCTTTACAAACAGATTACAACATATTACGAGCAGGTAGGCGGACAGCGCGGCGCTGATCCGATTGTACTGGCCGAGATCATCTACAAGTTTTTTGCCCACCATGGCCGCTTCTATTACGATTCCATGAATACTGTCTGGCTGATCTATCAAAACCATACCTATGAGGTCAGCAAGAATACTGCTTTCAACTCAATCATGCTGAAACTGACCAGGTTGATTGTCAGTCAGGCACCTGGAACGCAAGTCTGGGACGCTTTATTACATACGGCATACCTGAATGGCCGGCGCATTGACATGGGCCGCTGGATTCTCACCGATACCGACAAAGATACCATCTTTTACAACCTCAACAGCTCAAACAACGTGATTCTGAAGCTTTCCAAAGATCGCATTGCCGAGGTGCAGAACGGCATGAATGATGATCATGTTCTGCTGGCCTCTTCTCACAAGATCCTTCCTTTCAATTTTCTACCGGATGCCGAGATTCAAGAAGGCATGAGTCTGCTGAAAGAGCTGGTGTTTGATAACCTGGCTGTGAAGCGGGAACAAAAGTTCCTGATTCTGCCCTGGTTGATTTCCGGTTTTTGCCCTGATTTTGCCCCTTACCAATTCCTCTTGAAGTTTGAGGGGTACGCTTCCAGCGGCAAGTCGACAGCTGCCAAGCTGATCACTGCCCTGGCATACAAGACAGAGGACCTTTCCGATAACTCCGCAGCGGCTGCTTTTTCATCTGCAGCCAAGAATCCCCTGGTTGTCATCGATAACCTTGAGCACAAAGACCTTAACCGCGGATTGCAAAAATTCCTGCTACTGGCTGCTACACGTGGCCAGAAGGAAAAGCGCAAGGGCGGTTCCGATACCGACACCATTGAGGAAAGCCCCCGGGCCCTGATCTGCATTACAGCGATTGAGCCGTTCACGCTTTCCGAGTTGATTTCCCGTACCTTTGTTCTGGCGTTCGACCGGCGGGTGTATGGATCTGACAATTTCCACGAATCGGAAGTGGTTGAGCAGATCAAGAAAAAGCGGGATCTGATTCTTTCATCAATTCTGCGCTTCATCCAGGTTGAGATATTGCCGAATCTGGATCAGCGCAAGGTTTTCATGAGCATCCTGAACAAGCAGTTCAAAGGGCATGCGAAAGACAGAACCAACGCATATTTGGCCCTGCTGATGCTGATACTTGAGAAGATGCTGAAGTATATCCCGTATTACGAGGGCGAGCAGGCCAAGCTGATGGAGGGGTTTGATTCCGGAGAAAAGGACATCTACACAGCATGGATTGAGGAACAGAACAATTCCAGCAGGGAAACAGAGATCGGCAGCAACAACATCCTTCAGATGCTTGATTCGATGGTGAGAGAGTACACGCATTTCTTCAAGGGCCGGACAGACTTCAAGTCAACCGCTTTTGAAAATGGATATGAAGGTCAGGACGTATTTGTCATGGAGCACCCTGATTACGGTATCAAGATGATTAAGACCGTACCAGAGACGCTATGCTCTGTATGTGACAGATTGTCTACAGAATGTAACTGCAATGGGGATAGGTACAGCAGATCGTATGTTGAGTTCGTGGCCACGTCTGGGGAGATCGTAGATGCCTTTGATCGTCTGGCCAAGAATACAGGCAAGAGAAGCAATTGCTTTGACTCTGCCAGCATCTTTACTGCCAGGCTACGCAACGACAGGGGCTTGCTCAAGAAGAGCGGCTGGGATCTGGTAGAGACCAAGGACAAGGAACCCTATTTCAAGATCATCGGCGGTAAAAGGTTCCTGAAGTTTACCCACACGCTGGTCAGGTAGATGGTGCAGTCTCGATTGCAGTGCAGTTGGAGTGGTGCAGTCCTAACAGAGAAGGTGGTATTGAGATGGAAAAGCGGGTTTTGAGTCAAGATCAACATGTTTTTCGCGCACACGGGGCGCATTTTTCAGAGACTGCACCACTGCACCATTTTTATATTAAAGTATTGATTTTATTATTAATTAGTGTGGTGCAGTTGTTGGTGCAGTCTTGGTGCAGTTGTGGTGCAGTTGTGGTGCAGTCCTAGCGGGTTTTCGACAACTGCACCATGCCGCAAACGTAGCATTGATGCGGGTTTGATGTCAAGTGGTGCAGTGGTGCAGTTAAAAAAACGCTCCGGGTACCCCTTGATCAGCTGGCATGGCGACTGGGTTTTCTACTTCTCGGGACGGGTTGTGCTCGCCGCAGGCGTTAGTTAGTCAGGAAAAAAAGTATTTGGTGGAGTCTTTCTTTAAAGTCTTAGAAGAGTAGGTAGATCAGTGACAGCATACAACCACATCAAGGCTGTGCCGTCTGTCATCGGGTCAAATGTAAAAAACAGCTTATTCCAAACTGGAAAAAGCGGAATGGTTGAGTCAATAGAGCGTGGTCATGTGATAGTTTTTGAAGGGCTTCAATATTAATGTCAAAAGGATTGTTATATGTATTCTGATAGTAAATTGTCACAAGGTCATAGTGTCCATGATAGTACCAGGGCGACGGCCGTCTCGTCGACCGACGCCACCCCCCGTCAAAAAGTTGGGAGGTCGGCTCATTTCTGCCCCCCTGTGGGCGGCTATTATCGATATCACTGTCTAAAACCCTTTCCAAAAGCGGGGGCGCGGGGGAATTTTGAGCGAAATTGAGAAGCTGATAACGGAATGGATGGAGCACCTGTTCATTCAGAAGGGCCATCAGGTGCGTGGAGTCGAGCAGTACGCCAAGATTGTGCGGGGATTCTTCCTGTGGCTGTCCAAGGTGGGGCATTCTGTAGAAGTATATGGTGTGAGTAGGGGTCACATAGAAGAGTGGCAGAAGGCGTTATTCTTCGATATGGGCAACGTCAGCAACCGCAGCCGTGCGTCAAAGCTTTCGGCTCTACGCTCGTTTTTCGGCTGGCTGAAGTATACCGAGTGCCGGGATGATGATCCGACCAAAGGCATACCGACCCCGAGGATCCAACAAGGCCTCCCCGAGAAGTTCAGCACCGAGGAGTTGCGTCTGCTCTTTGCCGCTCCGAAGCTCGACACGGTAATGGGCCTGCGGGATCTGGCGATA
Organism: Geobacter psychrophilus; assembly: GCF_056821595.1. Lineage (NCBI taxonomy): Bacteria > Pseudomonadati > Thermodesulfobacteriota > Desulfuromonadia > Geobacterales > Geobacteraceae > Geobacter > Geobacter psychrophilus. Next base: position 3,916,161 of record NZ_JBXDTU010000004.1, on the reverse strand, counting down.
CTCAAAACGATGTATGCGGCCGGGCCCAGAGTTTCGGAACTTTGCAATCTGGATCTGAACAATGTCTCTGACTCCGGCGGGTACATCCGGTTGCAGTTCAATACGAAGCGCAACAAGGAACGCACTATTACTCTGCGCCGTAACCCCTCAAAGACCTTGCGAGAGTGGATCATAGCCCGTCAGCAGATCGATGCGGGGCACAATGCCTTGTTTATCCGCTTGAAGGGCCAGATTTACACCCGCTTGAGCGTAGACAGCGCCCAGGATACCCTTGCCAAGTATGCCCGGATTGTCGGCATTGCAGACGTTGAGGTATTTGCCCACAAAATGCGGGGAACCTTCGCCAGTGACCTCTATGACAGCGGAGATGACTGTTGTCCGCGATGCAAGGCGACAATCCACAAGGTTGATTTACTTCTGGTGCAGTTGGCCCTGGGACATGAGGATCCAAAGACCACAATGCCATACATCGCGATCAGTGAGCGCCATCTGCGTAAGACCGCCATACCGGATAAGAGATTCAATGAAATTGAGGAGGGGTAATGACCAAATCAAGCAATCAGGAAGTGGTGGAGGAACTGTTCGAAAGACTGCAACGCGAATTTGGAAACATGGCGCCCAAGATCATCACCATCATAGTGGAAATTGCAGGCGGCCAGCGCTTGACCTTTCCTGATTTGCAGTATCTTTACCGTGAAGAGAGAAACCGGAGGATCCGAAATGAGTTCACCGGATTCAATTATGAGGAGCTGTCGATAAAGTACAGACTGAAGTGTCGGCAGGTAAGAAAAATCATTCAAAATGGTGCGTTCAAATGTTCCGTAATTTCTTCGGCATAATATCTTTTATAAAAAGAGTTAAGCCGTAAAAATACTGCATAAAATGATGGTGCAGAATCAGCACAACATTACCAAAGTGACACAACTGTATTATTTGATAAAAATACGATATTCTAAGCGTTCCGAATCGACATAAAATTACAGCAAAGCGAAATAGTGTCCTACCCTGCCAAAGCAGTACCTTAAAAAATGGTAAGAAGCCCTCCATGGTGTGGAAAATAATCCACCCTGGGGGGCTTTTTTCATGTTCGAACAATTCACCTACGAAGAGCGCCTTGCGGATCTCCGGGAACGTATCGACTCCGGAGAGCCCGGCTTGTTGGCGGAATACGAAGAACTTCTCAAAAATGCACCGGAAGCACCTGATCCGATCATGGAACGGCTGCGTGTCAAGCGTTCCTATACCATGACCGATGCGGCCATTCAGCAACGCCTGAATGCCTCCGCCAAATCCACCGGCCCGCGCACGTCCGAGGGTAAGGCCGCCAGCTCCCAGAACGGTTGGAAGCATGGCCTGCACTCCCGCAAGCGTATCCTCTCCATGGGGAAACCCTGCAAGTCCACCTGTCCGCAATATCCCTGCAGCCTGGTTGATGACGGAGCCACCCAGCCCGGCGCTCAGTGTCTCGACAAGGAATACATGCTCCACACCATCAATGCCTTGTCCACGGCGCTCAATGATGGCGACCTGACCGACCTGAAACAGGTTGTCACCCTGCAACTGGGAGGGTCTCTCCAGATAATTGAAGAGCTCAACGCCTCCATTCTCGAATATGGCGTCTACATGAAGTCGGAAAAGGTCAGCAAAGAAGGCAAGGTGATCGGGTACGAGATCAAACCGAACCCGTCGCTGCTGCCACTGGCCAACCTTCTCAAGGCCGTTGGTGTTACCCTTCCTGACTTCATGGTTACGCCGGCCGCCCTGGAGCGCAAAAAAGAAGACGATACCACCCGCAAAACCATTGCCGACTTCTTTCAGGGCGCAGGTCAGGCCCTGGCACAGGCCAAGAAGGCGACCGAGTAATGGAGATGCTGCCGCTTGATCATCTTGCCGCCCTCGGCAAACAGATCATGGTACCGACCGAGGTGTTTGACGCCACACTCAAGGATTTGGGGTGGAGTTGGCACCAGATCGCCCGCGGCGAGCTCCCCTCTCCTTTCACTTCCCTGGAAGAATTACAGCTGGCGATCATCTGCTCTGATCCAGTCCTCTGGACAACGGCTTTCCTGCGCAATCCCGACAATCCTGATGTCCCCTGGCAGTTCTGGGACTATCAGAAAGAATCCATCGTGTACAAGGGCAACACCCTGCACGAGTGCGGCGCCGAGGTAGGCAAAACACGGGAGATAATCGGGTTCATCCTCTACATGGCCTTCAATACCCCGCACGGCAGCGGCCTGGTAACGGCTCCGATGACCATCCATCTGATGGAAATCATCGATACCATCACCGAACAGCTGAACAATAACCCCGATCTGGGCCGGGCGCTGGTGCTCCACCGCAAGCAACCTCATCACCACATGAAGTTTTCCAACGGTTTCAAGGTCGATTTCCGTCCCACCGGCCATGATGGGGAAGCCCTGCGCGGTGTCCACGTTGCCACTTTTGCCCTGTTTGACGAAGCTGCCAAGGCCAAGAACCCCGATATCTTCAAGGAATTCTGGCGCGCATCCAAGCCGGGCTGTGTCCACAAGCTGTACAGCACCCCGGACGGTGATCGCTCTACGGTCTTTTACCGTCTGTGCCAGAAAGCGGAAGGAAAGCTCAAGGAAGATGAATCCGCCGGTGATGTCGGTCTGAAGAATCTGGCCTTCCACAAGTTCCACTGGAGTAAGGAACTGATGCCGGCACCGTTCTGGACTCCAGAACGCCGGCGTTTCTACATCGATCAATATGGCGGCGAAGATTCCCCCGGTTATCAGCAGAACGTGCTGGGCAACTGGGGTGACCCTGAGAATAGCGTCTTTCCCTGGTACCAGTTCCAGCGGCTGCTGCACGATATCCCGGAATATCGCTGTCTCAAGATCCTGGTGGATGAATCTCACGGGGAAGTCAGCATCTACGGCTATGAATTGGTTTCACCTGTGGTGGAAGGCAGCAAGGGCAAGCCGGAACCGGTCACCATCTGCGACAAGCGCATCAACAAGCACGGGTTCGATATCAAGGCCGAAATCAAGGCATTCTTTGACGGAATGCCCGGTCTCTGTTTCGGAGGTGGCGACCTTGGATTCTCCCAGGACCCGACGGAGCTCTACATAAAGCTGATCTACGGCAAGACACACCGCCTGATCGCCCGGGTGCAGCTCAAGGGTGTCACCTATGACCAGCAGGCCGATGCCATAGACGCGCTGGATGATATCTACGATGCCGGACAAGACAAGATGGGCTGGGGGCTGGACTTCGGCAACGCCGGTTCGGCTGTTGTGCATATCCTTCAGGGACAGGACCAGTACGCCGCCAAAAGTTATGAAGACCGCCTGTCAGGGTTCCAGTTCGGGGCCGCGTACGATGCCGTCAACGAGGATGGCGACACGATCACTGACAAGAAGAGCGGCAAGCCGGTCCGCCTATCGGCCAAGGAGCTCTCCACCGATCTGCTCACTACCAAGATGCAGCGGGTTGAACTGCAGTACCCCTATGACCCGGACATCGTTCTGTATTACCCAAGCCACACCTACCGCAACGGCCAAAGCCGCCGCATCTACAAGGATGTTGACGATCACTGTATCGATGCCGACCGGGTGTTGACATTGCGGGTGGTCTTGCCTGGCCAGAATGTAGAAGACCTCTTTGCATGCGGATAAGGAGAATCCATGAAGTTATTCGGTTTTGAAATAAACAGGGCCAAGGCGGCTGAGGATGTTGCCACCCGTACCCAGTTCACGCCCACGGCCGCCCAGGGACCGCTCACGCCATGGTTTCAGGATTATTACCTGCGCAAGGTCTCGGGTGATTTCTATGAGGCGTTGCGGGAAGGGATCCCGATCATCGATTCGGCCATCCGCCGGCTGATCTCGTTGAACGGTACTGTCAAGATCATCGGGGACAACGCCGCCCTGGTGAAAGAACTGGAAGATTTCTGTCTCAATGTCCCGGTCAATGATCATCAGCACGGCATTCACGCCTTTCTGGAGAACTTCAGCAACGAGGTATTCGAGCAGGGTTTTGCCATGCCGGAGTTTTTGGCCACACCCGGGCTGGATGATATCGCCGGCCTGCGGGTACCGGACTCCAAGCAGATCATCTTTCGCCGGACAGCCGATGGTACAACCGAGCCCTGGTACCGTTATATCAACAGTTACCTGCCTGCGAACGTTACCCGCTACGCCTCCCCCGCCACATTGGTGGAACGGATCCTCAGTGCCACGTACAACCAGGCACTCTACATTAACAGTGGTTGGGAAGCAAAGCTCAACCCGGTCAATAAAATGTATTTTTCCATCAACAACGAGAACTCCGACCCATATGGCGTCTCGCTCATGCGCTCCATGGAGTTTTGCGCCAAGTTGCTCATGACCATGCAGAACAGTCTGAGCAATGTCTGGGAACGCTTTGGGGATCCTTCCTACCACGTCAAATACAAGACCAACCGCAAGGACCTGGGAGGGGATACCCTGGAAGGCCGGCGTCAGAAGATCCAAACCGACTTTGACGCCGCAATCCGGGCCAAGCGTTCCGGCAAGAGCGCCGATTTTGTAACCGCCATCAATGCCGATGCCGAAATGGAAATCAAGGTCATCGGTTCGGAAGGTCAGGAACTATCGCTGGAGATGCCCGCTCAACATGTGCTGGAGCAGATCGTCAGCAAGACCGGATTGCCCGCCTGGATGCTGGGTATCGGCAGTAAGACCGTGCAGGGCATGGCCGGTCTGGAAGTCGAGGCCGCGCTGCAGGATGCCAAAATCAGGCAGCTGGCCATGCTGCCCGAACTGATCCGGCTGTTCTCCGTCGTGCTGAAAATGCGAGGCCGGTCCTGGAATACCATCACAACTTCCGAGAAAAAGCCGGGAGACTGGGGCATCGTCTTTGAAACGCCAAACCTACGCGACCTGGTTGCACAGGCACAGGCCCGCTTCCTCAATGCCCAGGCTGATCAGATGGGCAATGCACCTAAAACACAGGAAACCATCACAATTCCTCCTAAAAAATCCCTGTGTGGCTGCGGGCATGAGCATGTCGAGTACGGCAGCAAATCGCTGCACTCCATCAAGGAAACACGCCCGGAACCCTGGCCGCAACTTGACCAGGTGGAAACGGAATATGAAGACCGGCTCAAGTCCGACTGGCAGGAACTGGCCGTGAGGGTCTTTACCATCTGCAAGCTGGACCCGACCAGCCTGGCACTGACCAAAAGCGCGCTGGAGGATAAGTTCTCCATTTCTCCGGAACAACTTGCGCAGTTGAACCAGGCCACCCAGGGCATGATTGACGCCTATGGTCTCGACATCATCGACAGTCCTATTCGCTCGTTGTATGCCGAGGCCTACAGCCTGGGACTGATTCGTGCCGCCCAGATCATCGGCAAGGATCGGCCGATACTGGACATCATCAAGAACCAGGGGATCTACGACGAATTGTGCAAGACCGGCTTCCAGCTGGTGAAAGACAATGTGACGGCGGCCATCAAGGACAAGATCATCCTTGAAATGCAGGGCCATATGCTGGCCGGCAGCAACCCGCTGAACGTTGCCGAGCGGCTGAATAAACTCTTTGGTGATCAGAATTCCAGCTGGGAGAGATTGGCACGGACAGAAATGGCCGAGGCTGCGGAACGGGCCAAGGAAGATGAATTGAAAGCCGCCGGAATAAAGCTGGTTGATTTCTTCCCGGCGCCGGACGCCTGCCCGACCTGTCTGGCGCTGGAAGGTGAGTACAAGATCACCGAAGTGCCGCACCGCCCGGTGCATCCCCGTTGCAGCTGCACGATCCGGCCGGCGGCAAGTGAGGCGAAATATGTAAAAGAACCAACTGCCGAACCTGAACAAAAGCAGCCCATCAGTTTTAATCCCGAAATCAAGGTGGCGCTGCCGCCGATGGAAGTAAACGTGAAGGTCGAACAGCCTAAACATCGCCCGCCCGGAAAGGTCAAATTTATTAGAGATGATGACGTAGAAATAATCTTCGCCGAAACCATACCCCAAGAACAAGAGGAGAACTAATCATGCCAGTCGCTTACAGTACCACCCTGAAAAACACCCGTCTTGATGCCATTACCGCAGCTATTGGAGCCAGTGGATTTCTGGTCATCGGAACTGCCTCCCTGGCCGCACCCGCAACCGGTATTCTGGCCAAGATTCCGCTTTCCGCTTCTGCGGCCGCCGCTGCTGCAGCCGGAGTGCTAACCCTTAACGGCCTGCCTCTTTCGGTTGTCGCTTCCGCCGGAGGCACCGCTGCCAAGGCTGAATTGTGGACCTCCGGCAATGCTGCTGTAGCGACCGGCCTGACCGTTGGCACCTCTGCCACGGACGTGATCATCGGCACAACCACCATTGCCAGCGGCAACACGGTACAGGTAACGGCTGCTACCATTACACACGGGTAATATCATGAATATTTTTCACAGGTTCATAACCGCCCTATCCAATAACCCGGCTTACGATGTTTCGGCTAATGTTTGGAATGACTCGCTTGATATCAAGCGCAGTATTTCAAAAGATTCGGTCGTAAAGGCGGGTTGTTGCGCTTTATCCGTAAGTGATTTTGAAATAACTTCCGGTTTTCAGCTCGAAATTGAAGCTGATGCCGTCATGGAGATACTATGAGCAGACTCGTATTGAGCGAAGTCGCCTCTCCCAGTATACCGTCATCTGGCAAGGTGGCCTTATATTGTGGCCTAGATGAAAAAATAAAGGTTCTGGATGACCAGGGGTTTAACTCTGTTCTTACACCCGATGGGTGGAGAGATAAGAATATCCTGCTTAATGGTGATTTCAACTGGTACCAGCGCGGGACGCATGTAACCACACTCAACACAAATAGAACTTACGGGCCTGATCGTTGGGGGATGTCAATACAAGCGTCGAACAATACCTTTACGCAGATCGACACGTCCGGCGCTCCTGAAGCCGGTTATGCCCCTCAGTACTATGGAAAGTTTACCCAGACCACTGCCGTCAGTAAACTGGTGCTTTCTCAAGTAGTGGCCCACGGTAACATGGCTCACTTGCGCGGGAATTCATGCCGTGTCCAGTTCCTTGCCAAACAGTCGGCAGGTACTAACGCAATTCTGCGCTTGCTTGTGCTACAACTCACATCGGCAGGAACCGTTGATACAGTGACCAACGCCGGTTTTATTTCCGCTTACGGTGCTAATGCTGTTGATCCTACATGGCCCGCCAATCATACGCAGATAACCCCCAGTCTCGTTGATAGTGGAACGGCAGCAATAAGTGGAGCTGGAATTACGACTAATCAGCTTAACTCGGTATGGACTCAATACAGCGGTTGTTTCACCGTACCGTCTAATGCCAAGAACATTGTTGTTTGTATCGTGTCTCACAATCAGTTAGCCGTCAATGATGCCATTTGTATTGGTGAAGTTGGAATGTATCTTGGTGAAGAGATCAGGACATGGACCCCTTCCAGCGACCTCATCGAATTGATGCAGATGCAGAAGTATTATTCTAAGTCTTTCAATCTGGGAGTGACTCCGGCGGCGTCATTGACTGTAGCAGCAGCAGGCCCGGGAGCTACCGGAAACATATTTGTAGCGGGTGCTGTTGCTAAAGCTGCAAACATAAATATCCGGTTTCCGGTGAGGATGAGAACGATCACCCCTACCATTACCCTCTTCACGCCGGTTGGTGCTGGCGCTGTCCCTTATCGTATTACAGGCACTACACCGGCAGTACAAACATCTGCGGTACAAACCGGTATCCACGATTACGGTTTGCAAGTACAAGCCACAGGTGATGCGGCTGGTACAGTCGGGGACGTTGTTGGAGTACATTGGACTGCTGACGCGGAGCTGTAAGCCGTGGCAATCTTTGATCCCAGCATATTCGATAATGTAATCTTTGACGCTGCCGCCGCAAGCGGCACCGTCACGGGTACCCTTGCCACTACCGAAGCACCTGATATATTTGCCGCCGCTGTCGATATAACCGGCTCAACCATCACCGCCACCCTTGCCACAACTGAAGCGTCGGATACCTGTGCCGCAACCTCCCTTGTTATAGTCCTGTCTACCCTGGCAACAACCGAAGCCGTTGATGCGGTTGCCGCTGTTGCCAAGGTTATTGACAGCTCCACTCTTGCCACAACTGAAGCTGCTGATACTGTGGCTGTGGCTGGTAAGGTAATAGATTCTGCCACTCTTGCTACAACCGAGGCAGTTGATACGGTTTCCGTTTCCGGGCTGGTAATCAACAGCTCCAATCTTGCCACGTCCGAAGCGCCGGATACTCTGGCGGCAAACGGTCTTGTCATTACCTATGCAGCACTGGCAACCACCGAGGCGCAAGATACCATTTCCGCTACGGTGGACGTTGCCGGGGTAACAACGATATCGGCAACACTGGCGACCACCGAAGCGCCCGATAGCGTCACGATCTCCGGCAACATCATCAACAGCGCCATCCTTGCCACCACGGAAGCACAAGATAATGTTGCCGCCATTGGTATCGTACAGGTTAACTCCGCCCTTGTTACAACTGAAGCACCTGATACCTTTTCCGCTGCTGCCTCGCTCAGTATTGCCGCTGTTCTGGCAATCAGTGAAACCCCGGATACCTTCGCCGCAAATTCACTTGTTATCAATTCCGCTACTCTTGCCACTACCGAAGCCCCTGACACTCTGGCTGCGTCCACCGCCGTAATAGTTTCAGCCGCTCTTATTTCTTCGGAAGGTCCGGATTCCGTGACTATTTCAGCCGGGGTTTATTCCGGCCTTGTGGTGGTGCTGGCCGCAACCGAAGCGTTGGACACCGTAGAGATAACCGCTGAAACCATTGAAGAGGAACAATCCCTTTTCGTAGGCGGAATTTCTTCCGGCCCATCACGATTTCCGCAAAAACCTCAATCGATTGCCACCAGCGTGCAGATATCGGAATCACCCGATTCGGTAAATATCACCGTCTCTGTTTCATCAGATGTCGAGATGTCCCTGGTTGAACCCTCCGACGGCTTCGGGGTGTCCGCCCAGGTAATAGACATGGCCGAGATACGGAAACAACGTCGACGCAGAGATGAGGAAGCAATTGCTGCTTTTTTACTGGCAGCATGAAGAAAGTGTCCTCTTCTGCCAAATTAGTACCTTGGAATCTGTTACAGAAATGAACAACGCTTTAAAAAGGTCTCACGAGAAAGGAGTTCGATATGGCAAAAGCTGGCGCAACCACCGTAATTACGGGGAACGATAAATCTTTTGAAGGAACTGGTGTAGAAGGTCAGAAAGATCCTGCTGCCGATCCTGCTGCTGATCCAACTGCCGATCCTGCTGCTGATCCAACTGCCGATCCTGCTGCTGATCCAACTGCCGATCCTGCTGCTGATCCAACTGCCGATCCTGCTGCTGATCCAACTGCCGATCCTGCTGCTGATCCAACTGCCGATCCTGCTGCTGATCCAACTGCCGATCCTGCTGCTGATCCAACTGCCGATCCTGCTGCTGATCCAACTGCCGATCCTGCTGCTGATCCAACTGCGGATCCAACTGCGGATCCAACTGCGGATCCTATAGATGATCATGCCGCCCCTGCTGGTCTCTTTGACGATGAACCCATGGCTTTTGATTCAGAGTTCGACGATATCGAAGGTGCCACCTCCATAATCAGCCACCGTGATGGCGGCCCGAAGCGTATCTGGTTCCGTGACGGCAAAGAAATAGGCTTTGAAAATGTCGGGTAAGAAGATCGGAGAAAAGGTATTCGGACTCAAGGGGGCCACCGGGTCAGGCGCGGAATGTACGCCGGAGATGCTGGCCAAGATCAACAGCTATGCGTTGACCCCTCTGACCGCCGATCAAGTCTTTGTGCGCAAGTTCCTGATGGCGCACAACTGCGTTGATCGGGACAACGAATGCTTCCCCTCCGATATGCTTGACCAGTTTGCTACCACCATGCCCGGTAAGTCCATGCTGATCGGGCACAATCGCCGGGATCTTCCCTGTGGCAAGTTCTTTGACGCCTCCACCGAAGATATGACCTGTGAGCAGTTCAAGGCCCTGACCGGTGAGGATCCCCGCATGCCGGACGGTGCCGCCGGTTGCAAGGTATTGTGGGCCTGGTCGTACATGGTCAAGACACCTGGCAATGTCGAACTGACACAGCAGATTGACGGCGGGGTTTGTTCTCATTGTTCAATCGGTTTTGCCGCTGCTGATATCACCGCGATCAGAAAAGAGCCCAACGGCCCTGCCCTTTACTGGCAATACGTATCACCTGGCGAAGCCCTGGAAGGTTCACTGGTCTGGCTCGGCGCTCAGCCGGGCGCAACCGCACAAAAATCCCTGAAAGACGAAGAAACCCATAAACAGGAGGTACAAAGCATGAAGACAGTTATTGCACTGCTTGTCGGAATGGGTATCAAAACCCTGACCGATACAGCCACGGAAGACCAGATCGCGGCCGGTATGAAAGCCTTGATCGATGAAAAGGATGCAAAGATCAAGGATCTGGAAGGTAAGGCTGCTGAAGGTGATACCTATCGCAACGATTTGATTGCAGATACGGTCAAGTTCGCCGCCCTGCTGGAAGAAATCGGTACCGATGAGAAGGCCGCCAAGGAAGAAAGCGATTTCCTCAAGACCGTACCGATCGCCCGTCTCAAGTCGCAACGCGACAAGTATGAGGCCAAATGCCGCGAGAAGTTCCCGACCCATACCATCTTCACCGGTAAGGATCAGACCGACCGTGAACAGCGCGGCAAGGAAGGCGAACAGAAGGCCCCGGACACCAAGGGCAAGAAGAACTTCAGTTCACCTGAACATAACGAACTGTTCGGCACTGTTGGCCGCTAACCACTCACACAACCTTTTATGGAGGATAACATCATGAAGAAACTGTTTTCCAGCTTCACACTTCCCGGGCTGATCCTTGTTGCCCTGCTTGTCCTTTGCGCCGGCCTGGCTTTTGCCGGAGTGATCAATCCCGTAGTTGCCGCCCTGCCCTTTGTCGGTATCGGAGCCGTCAAGGTCCGTGATCCGCTGGAGCTGATCCGCACCATCAAATACACCCATTCTGCAGCAACGGTAACCGATACCGTCTATCTGCTCAATGGCCGCGTCATGATGGCCATGAACAGCGCCGCTTTGTCCGTATCAAACATCTTCATGTACAAGGGGTTGATTGAGTACGCCTCTGAAACAGGAGTGGCCTGGACTGCTGGCGACAAGCTCTATTGGGATGATACCGCCAAGCGGTTCACCAAAACTCTGACCAGTAATACGCTGTGCGGTATTGCCGCCGAGGATAAGGCCTCCGCTGCTGCAACTGGCTTCATACTACTTGATCAAGCTTCTTAATCTAAAAAATAAACCTCAAGGAGGATTTACACGATGAATATTCACGGAAGCGGCCCTTTTCATACCATGAAACTCTTCACGGTAGAAACCTGCCAGAAAATGCAGAACATGGATGTTCTGGAACGTCGTCAGAAACTGTGCGGCCTGTTGACCGCCTTTTTCCAGAACAAAATGCCTCAGACCCCGCTGGCAGTCGAGATTGCCAAGGAAATGGGAGTTGATGAGGAGCTGGTTGTCAAGATGCTGGCTGTTATGGCACAAAAGGGCGCCACCGGCCCCAGCGATGCCCCCAACCTGATGAACCGTAATGCTCCGGTTACCGCCGGTGTGTACTTCACCTCAGTAGTAGATCCGCTGCTCGATTTCGGGTTCGAGGACCTGTTCGACTTCGTTGACATGCGTCAGAGCATGCAGACGAACTTCGACATCCTGGACGTATCCAACCTGATCACCTTTGCCGAAGTAAAAAGCGGCGAGCGGATGAAGAAATACGGCATTCAGGATGGTAAGGCGACCGTCTCCAAGATGATCGTAGCTGCAGCCCTCGGTATCCTGGATGATTGGATCAACTACGCCATGTACTGGAACCTCAACCAGGCCGCCGTGGAAGCCAAGTCCAAGTATTATGACAAGATGGCAACCGATCACTATGCCCTGATCAGTTCCGGCGCCGTAGCCCAGGCCTTTGCCACTGACGATATCACCACCATCAACAACGCCTGCGCCTCTATTCTGGCAGGTGTGGCTGGTAAGGGCTTCGTCATCACCGGTAACGAGCCATTTGAACTGCGTGCCAACATCAACCTGAAGGCCCGCATCGAAAAGGCTTTCGCGTTGAACTTCAACACGCCGAATACCACCACAGCCAACCAGTTGGTATTCACACTCAACCGCAAGTACAGCACAAAGCTTTCCACCACGGAGTATTACGTTGTACTGCCGGGCCGCAAGCTGAAGCGCGGTATCTGGTCCGACCTCTCGGCCGAGACCGACCGCGATATCCTCATGCGCGGTACCGACGTTGCTTACTGCGGCGAGTACAACGCCGGAGTGGGCGAAGTACAGCAGATCCGCAAGTGTGCCTTGACGTAATCTGATCTGACGTTGTGATCAACGGCAGGAAGGCAACTTCCTGCCGTTTCCAGAGCGCCCGACCATTCCCTAGAGGTTGAACATGGCCAAAGCATCCCCCCAGGACATCAAAGATCTTCAATTCGTTGCCGAGCAGTTCAACTCGGTGGTGGACTTTGACGCCTTTCTGCAAGGGGTGATCGATGAGCAGGAAGCTCTGCTGACCGACCGGATCGGCTCCGTTGCTTTTACTACCACAAGTTTGAACGTCCACATCAAACGTGTTGAAAAATGTCTGGTGGGCGCCGAGCTGCTGCAACTTCGCATCAATCGTTTGTCCGGCAACGTGGATGCAGATACCGCCCTTCTTATTTCCCAGCTGAAAAAAAACCGTCAGGATTATCTGGATGAAGCCGAGCGTGTCATACCCCGACTGGTATCCGGCAGCGTATCGGAGGGATCGGACGCCGCCTTCGGATATGGCTCATCATCCCACTTCGACGGGAGCACATCCTGATGCTGGCGCTTGATGTCAGCATATCCGGGGACAAGGTTGTCATCAACGGCCTTGACCGGTTTGCCACCGAGATGCCGCAGGCAGTACAGCGTGGCATGCGTAAGGTGACTATCGGTGTGTACCGGGAGGCCATGAACCAGCTCAACGGCAAAGGCGGCCTGGCTGCCTATGAAACCCGTACCAGCAAAAGCGGTAAGCAATACCAGAAAAAGACCGGTTCAAAGCTGGAAATGTATGACGGTTTCACCAAGGCCTCCGGGGAAGTGCAGCAGTTCAAACGCTTCACCGATTCCGGAGGGTATCCGGTGCCGGTGCGTACAGGTAACCTGAAGCGCCTGCTTGACTACGTTAATCCTGGTCAGAGCAAGGGCAGTTTCACCGCCGGCCCGATGGAGGGCATTGTGTACGACTCGGCCCGTTACGCCCGGGTGATCCACGAAGGCACTGGCAGCAGTGCCAAGTTTGGCAGAAGACCCTTTCTTGAAGATGCCCTGCAGCAGTTCAACCAGGGCGGCTTGATCGCTGCAACAATTGAAGATGAAATCAGGACTGAAATCACGAAGAGGGGTCTGGCGTGAGCTTTACCACGTTAAGTGTACAGATGATTGCCACGATACAGGCATCCACCGCTGTCTCTTCGGTAATAAGCAGGATCGGCAAGGCGCTCACCGTTAAAGCCGGATTCAAGACCCGTCAGGAAATTAACGTAGCGGATTTACCGATCGCCCTGATCGTACGCCCGGAACGAAAACTGGAAGTATTAGCGGCAAAGCAGTACGAGCACGGCTTTATTGTTTTTGTCGGGCTCAATTGTGAATCACGGGAAGATGCGCCCGGGCTGTTGGATGACCTCGAAAACGCAATCGAGGACGCCTTGACTGCAAATTATTCTCTGAACGGTACCGCCGTCGACGTCAACTTTATTGGCAGCTACAACGATATGGGCATGTATCACCCGGTCTATTTTACCAGCATGCAATTCAACATACAGGCACGAAAGTAAAGGAAAGGAGCTGACCATGGAAGAAAACCAGAATTTTACCGTAACCACCAATGACGCATCGGAAACGATCTATGTCACTGAAGAACCCCCTGCGCCTGCCAAAGCTACTGCTACCAAAACTGTAAAAGGAGGGACAGACGATGCCCCTGTTATCCCGTAGGCGTGTAATCGCCGCAAAAGTTGAAGCCGTTGAGGGTACTGCCGAAACCTTGACCGTAACCGAGGCCGGGATCCTGGCCATGGATGTCAAAAGCGATTTTGATATCAAGGTGACCGAACGCAGCATTGCCCTGAATACCCTCTCTAATTTGCCGCCGGTCATGGGCGGCCAGTCCGGAAAGTTTTCATTCAAGGCCGAGCTCAAGGGCAATGGTCTGGCCTCTTATGCCACCATTCCCCCGGCATTGGGTGTGTATCTGAAGGGTTGCGGATTTCAGGAAACCTTATCCGCCCCCAGCGCCATCTATAAGCCGGCATCCACCGGTGTGCCATCACTCACTTTGTGGGTATGGGAAGATGGGATCATCAAGAAGCTGAAAGGGTGCCGAGGCAACGTGAAGTTTTCCGGAAAGGTCGGAGAGCCCAACTATGCAGAATTTGATTTCACTGGCGTGTGGGATAACGTCATTGACGGAGCCATGATCAGTCCAACCTTCGAAGGAACTATTCCACCCGCCCTGCTTAATGCAGCCTTCACCATTGATGCCTTTGCCGGTGTGATCACCTCGTACAACCTCGACATGGGTAACAAGGTGGATCTTCGTGAAACAGCCAATGGTGCTTCAGGGTATGTCTCTGCTCTGATCACTGACCGTAACCCAGTCGGCAAGGTTGACCCGGAGATGACTCTGGTTGCCGGTTATGACTGGTATGGAAAATGGAAGTCCGGCGCCCTGGCAGTTCTTAATATCGGTCCAGTTGGCGCCACTGCCTACAATAAGTTCACTTTTGGTGCTCCGAAATGCGTCTACAAGAAAGTTGGCGAAGGCGATCGTACCGGTAACATTGTAGCAAATGTGGATTTTTCAATGGCCATGAATACTGGTGATGATGAACTGGTACTCACGTTCACCTAGACAAATTGGCGGGCCTCCGCTTCCTCCTTTCGGAGGCGGGGGCCTTACCAGCCCCCTTTCCGTCTTTTTTTATTAACCCTATGGGTTAACATTCATTCAATCAAAGGAGAATTCATGTCACTCGCTAAACTCAATACCGCAGTAGCTTCTGAACAAGGGGCCGCCGTAGAGATCCTCCACCCGTATACCAATCTTCCCCTGGGAATAACCTTCTTTGTTCGCGGTACCGACAGCAAGGCTTTCCGGGACATTACCCGCAAACAACAAAATCGACGCATGGAAGCGGCCAAAAAGGCGCGCAGTCCACGGAATCTGACCGCTGAAGAGCTGGACGCCGAATCAATTGAGGTTCTGGTTGCCTGCACCGCCGGCTGGAAGGAAGGCGAGCGTAACGAGATCGAACTTACCGATGGAGAATTCATTGAATGTACTCCGGACAATAGCCGTCGCGTTTATTCTGATCCGGGTTTTGCCTGGTTGCGTGAGCAGGTAGATAGAGAGATCGGTGATAGAAGCAATTTTTTGAAACCCTGATCCAAAGTCTGGCCGGATGGGCGGAGCGATTTGCAATCAGTGGAACGTTTCCGCCCATTGAGCCCGGCATGGGTATCGGAGATGAGTCGGACCATCTCTGTATCTGGTTCTCTGAACTCTCTCTGGGAAGAAACTATACGGTCATTGCCGGCACGGCTGGCGGGTTCGCCTATCCAAATTGTATCAGCTGGAATGAATTACAGTCCTGGTCATCATTTTTCGAACCTACGCCCTGGGAAATCATGGCGTTGAAAAGAATGGATGCTGCCTGGTTGGCCGCCAAAAACGGGAAGAAAACCACAGAAAAACGGCATCAGGCCCGCGGTGAATACTGCGGAGGTAGTGAGATTGAAGCTTGCCAGAAGGTTTACGGAAACGCCCTAGACCAGGTCTGTGCAACGTGTCCGGATTAAGGAGTAACCATCATGGCACTACTCAATGAAATAGCGATTCTGTTTAAAGCCATGGGTGGCGACCAGGTTTCTACCGAGACAAAAAAGGTCACGACGGCAACTGAAGCCATGGCCCAGGGTATGAGCAAAATAGAGAACGCCATCAAAGGCGCTGTTGTTGCTTTCGCCACTTACAAACTGATGGACTATGCCAAAGATGCCGCAATGGCTGCAGCCAGGTATGAAACCCTTGGCATTGTCATGACTACCGTTGGCAATAATGCCGGATACACCGGCCAGCAGATGCAGGCGTTCCAGTCCAGCCTTCAAAAAACCGGTATTTCAATGACGGAATCCCGCCAAGTGCTTACTCAGATGTCCTCTGCTCACATGGATCTGGCCAAATCATCAGAACTTGCCCGCATAGCACAAGACGCTGCCGTTATAGGTCAAATGAATTCATCGGAAGCCTTTCAGCAGATGGTCACAGGTATCCAACGTGGTGAAGTCGAGATCATGAAGACCCTGGGACTGAACGTTGATTTCAACGCTTCGCAGCAACTGCTGGCCGCCAAACTTGGAAAAACTGCTCAAGAGTTGACAGCCACTGAAAAAGTGCAGGCGAACATGAACGCCACCATGTTGAAGGGCAAAGACATTGCCGGAGTATATGAGGCAGCCATGGGCACCGCCAGCAAACAGATCAGCTCCATGCAGCGTTACATGGATAACCTGAAGGTTGTTGCCGGCAGCGTGTTCAACGATCTGCTGATTGTTGGAGTTCAGGCATTCACCGGAGGGCTGAAAGAGGCCAATACCGAGGCCGAAAAGCTCCAGCGTGAAGGCCAGATGAAAGAATGGGGCAAGGACATGGTTATGGCCGTCGCTGTCATAGTTGACGGCTTGATGATCGCGTACCATGCCTTGAACACTCTGGTCATCACAGGGGTTGCCGGATTCACACAGCTCTATTACGGCGCAAAAGCCATTGGTCAAGCCTTGATAGGAGACTTCAGTGGGGCCAAAGAGAGTTTTGACAACTTGATGTTGACCGGTAAAACCTGGGCTGAATTGGTTAGCAAGCAGTGGGAAAACTCAACCAAGTTCCAGGATGCCGCCAAGAAGATGTACGCGGATCGTGACAACCAGGCGACACAACTTGCCCAGAAGGAAAAACAGGCCGAACTCGAAAAACGTCAGATTGCGGCCGGCGCTGCAAATCGGGCTGCAGCTGCTGCGCAAGAGCAAGAACTGTTTGTTAAAAAGCATCGTGACGAATGGGGCAAGATCGTTGTGGCACAGATGGAATCAGTCGGGGAATACGAAAAAGCCACGGCACTCCAGATCAAGCTGAATAAAGAGACTGACGCATATAAGACCATGCTCAATAAGGCACCTGAAGCCCAGGCCGCTTTGGCCGCTCAGAAACAGCTGGATATCTCCAAGGAGCTTGAGGCCCGCCGTAAAACCCTTGATGCGATCAATAGCCAGGCTACCGCCATGCAGGCCTTATATAAAACGGGACTCGAAGCCCAGGGTATGGCCTCTGAAGAGGCGGGACTCAGAACGAAAGTTATTGAGTTGAGCCAGCAGGAAAAAGCCCTGCTTGATCAGATCGTAACTGAATCAAATCCAAAGTTACGGGCGCAACTGGAAGAACAGGCTGTAAAGCAGATGCAGATAAATGATCTGCTGCGACAACAGAACGCGATCGACCTTGAAATATTCAACCGGAAACGGGAAATCAGCGTTCTTGAGGAAAGCATCAGGATTGCAAAAATACTTGGCCGTGACGTTGATACCAGGGAGCTTGAAAACCTCAAGGTTACATTGGCGTATAAACAGAAAATGGCCCAGTACGACAAAGAAATTGAAGCCATGAATCTGGCCGGCCAGACCACAGACGCCGGCAGGCTTTCAGCAATACAGACTGAAATAACACACGCCTACGAACGCAAAGACATCAATGATGAGACGAATAGTACCTTGTTGAAGATGTTGGGGATTCAAAACGATTTGACCGACAGCATGGGACGTCAAACCGAAGAGTTGCATCGTCAGCAGGAAATAAAAAAAGCTACTCTGGCCACGGCCACCACAATGGCAGAGGCCCTTGCCTCTGATTTTTCCGTGGGGCAATCATCGGGCACATTCTCCGGAGGTAGTCATACAACCAGAATCGGGGACATTACAGATCTGGGCGCCGCTGCCGGTTCGCTATCCGGTATGGGTTTTGTTGGTGGCCAGGCGAACTGGGAGCATACAGGGCAAAATCAGGTAATAAATGCCGCCGGTCAATTGCAGTGGGTCACCAAGGGGATGGAAAACACCGTAACCGGGTTTGGCATGACTATCGAGGAATATAACGCAAAGATTGCCGCCCAAAAAGCGGCCGTAGAGGCAGCAGCCAGGGCTTTAGCGGTATTTAAAAAAGCAACTGAAGATCTCTACCTTGACCTTCAGCAAAGGGTCTTGAGCATTGCAGGCATGAATGATGAGGCGGCAATACTCAAGTTGCAGACCAAACACGAAACAGAACTATTGGCAGCAAAGCAGCAAGGACTGGACACTTCCAAGCTGATCATGGTCCAGCAATTGGAAATGGAAAAGCTAATGGCCGATCAGTGGGTCTCTATCGCTCAAAAAGCATATGACGCTGCCACAGCACTGCTGAACAAGGCAAAAACAGTGCTGGACAAAACCATCTCTGATTTTTCCACGAAAGTCCAGACCACACTTACAACCTCATCCAGCGCTTTAAATGCAATTTTAAATATGATTTCAACCTTGATGGGAGGGAACCTTTCAACCCTGTCACCAGAACAAAAATATCAAAAAGCCAAAAGTGATTATGTTGCTACGGCCAATCTTGCGTTGAGCGGTGATAGCAGGGCTCTCGAACAGATTGCATCTGTGGCCCAGACCTTTCTTGACGCTTCGAGAGGTTACAATGCATCGGGTGGCGCATATGTCTCTGATTTCAACGGAGTGCAAAGCGACCTGAACCTGGCTGCAGAAATCGCCAGAGCGCAAAAAACTATTGCCGAGCAGCAGCTGCTCGCCCTGACCACGATGGTTAATATCTTAAACGGTTCGGATACCACCAGCGTTTTGAATGACCAGTATCTGAGGTTACAGAATCTTGATACTGCAAGCGGTACTCTCAACTCAGCTATCAACGGCACTACCTCTGCTGTTTCCGGTACCGGAGGACTCACCGGAGCCATATCGGGAGCCACAACGGCCGTATCCGGATCAGGAGGATTAACCTCTGCAGTAGGAGGAACAAACGTCGCAGTTGGTACCGTCAATACCAATCTTGGCAACGCTGGTGTGGTAGGTGCGGTCAGTTCTGTTACAGCGGCGTTGACTGGCAGCGCCAGTACCCTGACGGCAGTACAAGCAGTAACTGCTGCATTGGGCACAACCACAGGGGCTACCAATACCGTCGCGGGCGCAATTGGCACCAACCTTACCAGCGCCTCTGGAATTGGTAAGGCAATGTCCGATTATCAGGCTTCATGGAATGCCCAGATTGCTGCATCAGGTGTTTTGGGATCAGCCGCGAGCTATTTAAATACTGTTCAGACAAGAGCTACATATTTGGCGTCGGTTTCTTTTGCAACTGCCGGCAACATTTCGTCGTTGGGTGCAACCATTGGTAATGCTCATGTAACTCGGGCAATTATGACAATAGATAATCCGGGTCTTTACAATACGTCTTCACGAACAGTTACAAACTACTATGCCAAAGGCGGCATTGCCAACCAGGCCTCAATCTTTGGTGAAGCGGGGCCAGAAGCCGCAGTACCCCTTCCCGATGGCCGCAGTATCCCGGTAACCCTCTCGGGCTTGGCTTCAGCGGATAACCGGGAAACCGTCGCTGAGCTGAAAGCAGTCATTCGTACATTGCAGGCTGGATTTGGTGAGGCCGTAGCACTACTCAGGCAGCAGGCACGGAACGGTGAAGAACTGACCAACAAAACATCACTTGTGAGGCAAAGGGCATGAACCTTGAGACAATCTATCTCGTAGAGGCCACAGATAGCACTGGTGTAGTCCATAGGTTTTGCAGCGGTACCGGTTATACTTCGCTGCCGACCGATACTCCGCCGAATGCCTTCTACTCACCCCGTGTTGAGCAGCCAGGCTTATTCCGACAGAACATGTTCGCTGAAGGCACAACCAGCGGCAGCAGCTCGGGCGGTTATGGCGAAATTGTTCTGATCAACTCGGATGGCGGCCTGGACTCGTTTGTTGATCTTGGCTTCGATGGTCAACTCTGTGTTGTCAAACAGGGTAACCCTGGGACGGCATTGTCAACCTTTGCGACGATCATTACCGGTACCGTTGAACAGCCGGAGGTGTCGTGGAGCCGTGTCACTCTCAGTTTGAAGGATAAAACCACGATGCTGTCTACCCCGTGTCAGACAGTTCATTATCTAGGTAATAACGCCTTGCCCGATGGCATAGAAGGAACCGCAGAACTCAAGGATAAGCCGAAACCACGCTTACTCGGAAAGTGCAACAACGTCACACCCATTCCGGTCAATTCATCAAAGCTGATTTATCAGTTGCATGACTCCGCCGTGTATTCAATCACTGCTGTTTATGACAATGGTGTGGGGCTGGTTGCCGGTATTGATCGTGCCAATAACGCTGCGCTTCAGGCAAACGCCCCTGCAGCCGGCACGTTCGATACCTGTCTGTCCGAGGGGTTATTTAGGCTGGGCAGTTCACCGGCTGGTACCGTTACTGCGGATGCCGTCCAGGGTGCTACGGCTGATGACCGGATTGCATCTTCACTCATTGGTCGTCTGGCAGCTGAGAAAGTAGGACCGACAGCCATAGTTGTACAATCCCTGATTGATCTTGCCAAGGCAGCGCCCTATGTAGTGGGGATCTATACCGGTGGAGGCGATCAGACCACCACAGAACTGCTTGATATCCTGTGTGCATCCGTGGGGGCCTGGTGGGGATTCGATAACCTGGGCAACTTCTGGGCAAAACAGCTGACCGCACCTGTCGCTACTCAAGCAATAATGACGTTGACGACCGATGAGGATGTCAGCATTGAGCGCCTTGCAACTGCTGATGGTGGCAAAGGCGTCCCGGTGTGGCGGGTGAATGTGGACTTTGCCAAAAACTGGACTGTGCAAAATTCCGGGCTTGCCGGCAGTGTCAACAACAACCAGCTGACATTTGAACCGGACAATGGAACGCAGCTGACCACAGATCGCCGCAATCTGCTGGCCATGGAGTACATCCGCACCAAAGCTGAGGATGCAACAATCAAGACCGTTCACGCGCTGGCTCCTGAAATCACCATGAAAACGAATCTTGATGCTCTTGCAGATGCAGATGCAGTGGGTGGACTTGCGCTGGCGTTGCGGAAGGTTCGCCGGGATCGGCTGAAGGCGAAACTTCCGATGAAGTCCATTCAGTATCCTGCGGGTGGATATTGGGATGATGAGGCGATCAGTGAGATGCCGGGGAACAGACAACAGTCCGGATATTGGTATGACGCGCCAACAGGTTATCTTTACATCGTGGGAGGATCATACGGATCTACTAGATACAACGATGTCTGGCGCTTGGATTTAAACAATCCCCAGGGTGCGTGGGAGGTGCTGACGCCTATTTTATACCCCGATCAAACCACTCCGACTAAAGGTATCAATGGGCCTGGTGTGTGCGTTTACAACAATTATCTCTATGTTTTTGGCGGCTATGGCGCTTACACGTACGGGGGCAATTATCATAAACCAGATACTATGAGGCTGAATTTAGCTAATCCTCAGGGCGCCTGGGATAATGCAGGGGTCACTAACCTGCCGAACGGCATATCCGGTCTCACAGCCTGCCTGATCGGGAGCAAAGTCTATTTGGTCGGAAATGGCGGCACAATGACTACATATGCTATTGACCGTGCCGTTAGAATCCTTGATCTGGCTGCTCCAACCGGGGCATGGGACACAACAACCGTGCCTATACCTGCCGAGCAGACAGTAAGTCCCGCCGTTGCTTTTGATTCACGGTATATCTATCAGACGTGTGGTTATAATTGGAGTTCAGGCGGATGGTTCCCGCTTGTATCCCAAAGGCTTGATACTCAAAATCTGGCTGCTGGCTGGAATGATGCTGCGGTTACTGATTTCCCGAGTGGCCGGGGTTACCCCTTTTCCTTCATACTAAATAATAGGTGGTATGTAGTTGGAGGTTATGACACCGGACATATTTTTGGTGAAATGTATTCGATTGACATGGCCAACCTGACAGGGCCGTGGACTAAAAAGTCTATAACACCCTTTTCCCGTTCATACAGCATGGGTTGCTATCATAACGGTCATATTTTCAATTTTGGCGGATATACAGGCTCGGCAGCAACCGCAAGCACTTTAATGCTTCGTACCAACGATAATCCCGATGACATTTCTCAACTTACTTCCCTGGGCCGAACCATCCTGGTCAAACACTCCCGCTATGGCTACACAGCGGGCCGACCTATGAAAATCATAGCGACCGAAGCCGACCACAAAAACAGATCAATGACTTTGGAACTTTGGGGGTAACGTGCCGCTTTTATCCTTCCCAGATAGGTTATTGGCCGCGGCACTCTCGGGCGGATCATGGCAGGCCACAGCTCCGCTGTCCAACCTGCAAGATCCGTTATTGTCACACGTTGCCAGATCTACCAACGCTCTGGCGGCCTCCAGTATCATCCTGGCGGATCTTGGGTCCGCTTTGAATATCCGGGTGATCAGTCTGGCTGCTCACAATATCAGCGCAGCCGGTACGATCAGGGCGCGGGGTTTCTCTGATTCCGGATATACGACGATGGTGTCAGGTGCGGACACAGGAACCGTCACAGCATGGCCGGCAGGTTTCACTGCCAATGACGTGGCAGATAATCATAAAAACTGGACCTTCGTCTTCACCAGCTACAAGACCGCCCGGTACTGGAAGATTGAAATCTCGGACACCGGCAACTCGGCGGGATACATCGAACTGGGCCGCTGCTGGCTGGGCGAAGGAAGATATGAACCCGCTCGGTCAATGCTGGTCGGGTATCAATTAGGGTACGATCTGCGGGATGTCATTGAGGAGTCCCTGGGCGGTGTCGACTGGATCGAGGCAAGGCAACCACGTCGACGTGAGATCATGACCTTTCCGGATCAGACTCCAGCTGAAGCCCGAACAGGTCTGTTGATGGTCAAGAACCTGACCATGGCCGGCGAACTCCTGTTTGTAACAGAGGTCACCCATGCAGCAGCAGATATGCTGATGTATTCCTTTATTGCCCGTATCAAAGCAGCATCGCCTTTGTCATTTCCCTATTTCAACCGGTCAGACATGCCGCTGGAAATCATCGAAAGGGTATAGCCAATGAAAAAACTTCTGATAATCACCGCTTTGATTCTGTGCGCTGTCTCAATACAGGCGGCACAGCAATACTACAATTTCCCGGATGCCACAAAATTCAATGACAATGATCGGATGCTGATTTACCAGAATGCAAGCGGGTCCAAAAACCTGACCGGGGCAGGCTTAAAATCTGTCGCCTATCAATCGGCCTGGGATCCCAATTATACAAAGACGTTTCAAATAAATTCAAGCGCATCTACTTCACCAAATGAAGGTTACAAAATTACTAATTTAACTCGTAATCGTAGGGGTGTCATAACGGGTATAAGTTGGGAAAACGGTGGAACTTTATCTGGAGTCCCTGTTTTTAATCATATGTACGTTTATCCGTTTAACGGCATGACCAACGTAAGTCGGTCAACTCCTTTGGTCGTTGGAGGTATTTGGAGATCAAGGGGCGTTGTTGGAACAAATATTTCAATACCAGGTGTATCAGGTGTCAGCATTAAAGGTCTTTTCTATGGCGGCAAAAACAATGCTGGTTTGCCTCAGTTCGGCTATGTGAATGAAACCGCAGCAACTCAGGATCAGGTTGATGCTTTCTTTTGGGGAACGGCTTCTGTCGGGACGCTAGCGGCAAATACGACCTACACTATTCGTAGCGCCATATTCGAAAGTTGGTACAGTGACGCAAGGAGTTATATGTCTGTGATAGCACCAGGCGACAATGCTCCCTGGGGCCTGAACCCCTGCACTTATACCTATACCAATACATCTTCAGCCAAGGTGATGACCAACTATTCAACAAATCTATGCAGATCCACTTTCAGAACGGGAGCAATATGAAAACCTACATTATCTTATCCGTTGCAGTCAGCATGTTCATTGCCCCCGCCGTCATATTCCATACAACAAACGGCCGGGTAAAATTCAGCAACGTTACCATAAAGCAGGGAAGTGGCTCACTTACTGTCCGGCCGGCAGGGGTAGTCATAAAGCCGTAGTTGCCATGCCAGAAACATCAAGCGATGGAGAGCGACCTGTAGTAGGGGGCTGATTCGTAACCTCCCGGCTGGTATGGCACTACGGCGTTGAACAGGAGAAACAATGAAATTGATTCTGATAGGAATATTCCTAATGTTGGTATCACTTCCCGCCCGGGCCGCTGTAATCTTTGAACACGATATCACCATCGTTCCCGGTGAACCGTGGAGCATGATTGTGCAGTGGAAATACAAGGATTCCGCACCAACTACTAATTTGAATAATTACTACCTGGCTTATGTCGGCAACGGATCACCGCTGTCTGATGGCGTGACAGCTCGCATGTATATAGAAGCCAGTACCGTGGATGCAACCGCAGTTCTCTTGCGTTTGACAGGCAAACAGACGGCAGCGATTGCCGCGAAAACTGATAAAAAGCAACTCTGGTCATTGGTGCATATTCCTGACCTTGGCCCGGCCCTGTTGGTGGCCCGTGGAGAGGTTAAATTATGAAACGATTGATTACAGGGATCACGCTGGTTCTGTCACTGGCTTGCGGATCACGAGCAGCGGAGCAACCAAACTTACCAACTCTCTTTGACGTTATCATGCTGGCTGGAGCTGATTACAGTCTGATGGTGATGATACGGGATAACTCAGGGACTTTTGTCAACATGTCCAGCCCTTCATACTCGGCGCAATTCAGATCAGCAGCATACCCGGCAGGCACTATCTTTGCCAATTTCAGCGCAGTACGTAAGAGAAATCCATTAACAGGTAAAATGGCAATCGACCTGAGATTGTCAAAGGCTCAAACGGCCACTCTATCGGGCAAGTCTGGTCTTTGGGATTTAAAGCAGACTGACACCACTGGGTTTGTATCCTACATCCTGACCGGCAAAGCGGCAGTACGACCAACCGTTACCAGATGACACGCGTAATCCTTTTCATAATGCTGTGCTTTCCGTTTTCCGCTTTCGCCGCCGAATGGATCACCGTTACGGTACTAAATGAAGGCGAAGCAACACAGATCGTTACACAGCCAACCGGAGCCGCCAGTGAGATCAAACTTGAAGCACCCGGCACACAGGCAGATATAGGCCCGTATGGAATCCAGCTGGATCAACCGGACTTAACGACTTACGGTAATGTTCTGGAAGATATGCAAAAGCTGAAGATGATGGCCGGGACTGATTTCCGTTTCGCTATGCAATACCGGCTTGGCTCTGACCCATACCCGTTTGAGGGCGGCTACTGGCCTACAGCAGAATTGAGATCAGCAAAATCACCGGCAGGGGTCGTACTGGCAACCTACACCATTACTGTTGATGATGAAGCACAGGTCAAGTGGTCGCTACGATTGACGGCAGCACAAACAGCGGCGTTATCGGGGAAGACGGGATTTACTGAAATCAAGCTTCCATATCCAGTGGGCGTCTATCATATTTTCGTGAGGATACCTACTGAGATTTTGCCAAGGGTTACGCAATGATGAAAAAAGCAAAATTGATTGATTCAAGCGGAGTTATCTATACCGGAACAATTATATCCGGGGAACGCAAGGATAATAAAATTACGCTGATATTTGAGATCAGTCATAAAAAAAATAACGGGGGCCACGGAAATGCCAGATAACCAGGAAACAGAAGTAGATAAGTTGCAAGACATAATGGAGTCACTGCCTGATTCTGCCGAACATTTCGGACAGGAACGCCGGGAATACTCCCTGACCAAAGGTGATGTTCTCCTGATCTACCGAATTGCCAAAGTTGCTAACATGCCGCACAAATGCCCCTTCGAGGAAGATGAGCAGGATACCATCAAGTCAGTAGCCAAGAATATCAACCGGACACAGAAAATTGCCTCCATCGTTATCATCACCAGTTTGGTGACTGGCATGGTATCGGGGATTATCATCATGGTGAAGTCCGCCCTCGTGTCATGGCTAAAAGCCAACGGAGGCCACTGATATGGAACCCCGCTATTGCCCTGTTACCGGCGCAAAATGCCTCTATCCTGAGTTGTTTACCTGTTCATATTGCATGGAGAAAAAAGAATGAAAACAATGCTTGAGCTGTTCGCTGGCCTGATCTTCCAAAACGAGTGCGATAGTAATGAGGATTTTATCTATCGCTTCTCTGATCCTGACGGAATCCGCTCTGGTAAATCCGGCTGGAGTTTTGGCCGGGTACAATGGGATACGCAGAATAATTCAACGGCATTGGCCTGTTTGTCGGAATGCGGCTTTACCCATGATGAGATCGACGGAGTTGTCAAGCAGACGATTGACGTGAAGCCTTTTGCCCCGCGTCTGGCCGCTCATGCCGATATCATAACCCGCTATGATGAGGCACAGTTGGGGGAGTGTGTCGAATCTGCAGTAAATTTTTGCAATTCTTATAAAATCCCGGTAACAGACACCGGCGCATTGCTGGCGCTGGCTGATACGGTCAACCAGTACGGCAGTCTGGGCAATGGCTCGGCATCATTTCTGCGAAAGATTAAACATCCGATAACCGCCGCCGATGTCCTGGCAATGAAACTGACCTGGAAATATTCAGAAACCAAGCGGGGTAAGGCTGACACAATCCGTCGCTATGACAATCTGATTGATATACTTGAAAAAGAAAGACTGGCCTGAATAATTTGGAGGTAGGTATGAACACAATTAAAAAAATATTCTTTTCGATTCTATTATTGATCGTATTCCCGATCCTCTGGATCGTGGAAAAACTAACCGGGTGGTCACCACTCAACAGGGGGTAATATTATGGCGTTTTTCACCTGGATAAAATCAACACTCAGCGATCCAAACGATCAGCAGGGCAGTACAAAGCGTCTCTGTCTGTTTCTGTTTGTGCTGATGATTATTACGCTGATCAGCATTGTCACCATTCGCAACTGGGCGCTTCCGGTTATTCCGGCATCGGTGCTTGACCTGGTGTATTTTATCGTCGGAGTTTTTGTCGGAGCGGTGTCAATTGACAAAGGCATAGCAGCTTACAAGGAAGTCAAGGTGACTGCCAATGCAGATCAATCTGCCAATAATCCCTGAAAAGGGCAAACGCACCCTGTTGTATATCGGCCTAGGTATTCTGGTGCTGTCAGGGTTGGCCTTTGCCTACAAGCTGTTTATTTACAAAAAGCCTGCCACTGGTATCTATACAGCAGCAAAACCGGCTGATGGCATGGCAAATGCGCCCACACACACAACGCAGCCGGTAACGCTACAGGCATACGATAAGGAAACCGCTGTTAAAAAAATGAATATCCCGGAAATTATTCTGAGTGATCCGAAGTTGGAGCTTGTCGGTACCGGCAGGGTGAAGCCATCGGAGGGCGGTTATACTATCGGAGCGGTTACGAATACGGATACCGGCAAGACTGAGATTATCACGAAGGAAGAGGCCCGGCCCCTGTTTGGTTTTGGCGGTAAAACGGAAGTAGGGGCATTGGCTGGCGTCTCTACGGGTGGCGATACCGCCATTATATACGCTCGGCAGGATATCTTGCGAATAGGTTCGGTCAATCTGGGTGCGATTGGGGGCGCTGGTACGGTTGGCGGTAAACTCGGAGCAGGGGCTTTTGTGGATGTTTCGGTGCGGTGGTAAGCTTCACTGTGAAAATGTAAGAGGCCGTAAGAGGCAGAGGCAAAAATAAAGGGTCTGCAGAATGTCTGCAAACCCTTTATCTATATGGTCGGGGCGACAAGATTTGAACTTGCGACCACTAGACCCCCAGTCTAGTGCGCTACCAGGCTGCGCTACGCCCCGTGGTGCTTTGTATTACAGTTGATTCCTCAACATCTGCAATGCGGACTTGATTTCTTTCAGCAGAAGGGTTTGATCACCAGAGACAACATGTGGAAGCATATCCTCTGAATTGATAAGTTTTCCTTTTTGAGAAATCCTTTTTTTTACACCTTCTATCGTAAATTTCTCTTCATACAGAAGACGACGTACCTGAAGAACAAGATCAACTTCGTTTTTTGAATACAGGCGCTGTCCTGTTGTGCTCTTCTCCGGGGAAAGAAAAGCAAACTCCGACTCCCAGAAACGTAATACTGAAGTCTTGACGCCTGCCATCTGGGCTACTTCGCCGATCTTGTAATACAATTTGTCGGGAATAGTTATGCCCATGAGTCAGTTCGCTATTTGGCCTCTTTCACGGGTGTGTTGATGGCGTTTTTAAGCACCTGGCTCGGCTTGAATGTGAGAATACGACGGGCAACGATGGTTATGGTATCACCCGTCTGGGGATTACGCCCACGACGGTCTGCCTTCTGCTTGACAACAAAATTGCCGAAACCTGCAATTTTAATCTTTTCACCGGATTCAAGCGTATTCTTGAGAATACTGAAAACCGACTCAACCATTTCAGATGATTCTTTCTTGGAAAAGCCAATCTTCTGGTGAATTCGCTCTACGATGTCTGCTTTGGTCATAACAACCTCTATGTGCACGATTTACTTATTGAAAACGAAGGGAAATTTTTATAACACAGTGAATTTCATTTCGCAACAGGTTTTTATCTTATTGATACATTTAGTTTATTCACCAGAGAGGCAATTACCTTGGCATGAATGCCGCCGATTTCATCATCCGTAAGTGTACGTTCGTAGGAGCGGTATCGAATACGAATGGCAATACTCTTGAACCCCGTCTCAATACCGGCACCACGGTACACATCAAAAATCTCCACCTGCTCGATCTCCTGGGCCTTGACGGCATTAATGCACTCGAGAATCCTGTCAGCCGGCAACTCATCCGGGGCAAGCAGGGCCACATCGCGGGTACTGTCAGGAAACCGGGATGGTGCGGTGATGCTGTACTTTTGGCTGGAGAGTTTCACCAGCTTTGCAAAATCCAACTCAAAAGCGTAGACCGGTTTCTCGATTTCAAAATTCACCTGTACCGTGGGGTGAATCTCTCCAAACGATCCGATCCGATCCCGGCCGACCATGACGCTGCATGATTTTCCGGGATGATAGTACGTTTCCGGAGAATCAGCAACCCATTTAACCCCTCGAATATGGAGGAGTTCCAGCAGATTTTCAATAATCCCTTTTACATCGTAAAAATCAACGAGATCACGGACAGAGCTCCAACCGGATTCAACCCGGCACCCGGTCAGTGCACCGGCAATACAAAGCGGCTCTGACGGCATCTCTTCAGCGGTCGGCAGGTAACGGCGACGGATCTCAAACAGTTTGAGATCCATGGTACGAAAACTGAGGTTGCGGGAAATTGCTTCAAGAACGCCGGGCAATAGAGAGGTGCGCATGATCGATTGTTCTGCTACCAACGGATTGGCAAGCTTGATGGCTGTCCTGCGAATGTCGTCATCAGCAAGCAACAGCTTGTCAGCCGCATCAGGTGATATAAAACTGAAGTTGATGATCTCGTTCATGCCATGGGCAACAAGAATATCCCGGACAGAACGCTCCATACGTTGCTGCAGTGTAGGAAGGTCTGATACGACGCGGGCGATCGGCATGGTCGTGGGAATCGCATCATAGCCCTTCATCCGCGCAACCTCTTCCACCAGGTCAATCTCCCGCTCCAGGTCAATGCGATAGGTGGGCGGAATGACTTCCAGGGTGCCATCAGCAGTCTCGCGGACAGTGCATTCGAGGCGCACCAGAATATCCGTTACTTCCTGCTTTGAAAGCTCGATACCCAGCAAGGAGCTGGCACGTTCAGGCCGTAGGGTAATGGCAGACAGTGTGGTCTTGCCCGGATACACATCCACGACACCCCGTGCGACCACACCGCCCGATAGTTGAGCAATCAATGATGCGGCCCGATCAAGCGCACGTGCTACCATGCCGATGTCCGCCCCCCGTTCAAACCGGTGGGACGACTCTGTATGCAGCCCCAGACGCTTGCTGGTACGGCGGATAGCAGCAGGCTTGAACCAGGCGCTTTCCAGCAGAATATTGGCAGTTGTGTCTGAGATTTCAGAATTGAGGCCGCCCATGACCCCGGCCAGTGCCACCGGCCGTACGGCATCGCAGATAACCAGATCATCGGCTGTCAGCGTGCGCTCCTGACCGTCGAGGGTGGTAAACAGCTCACCCTCCCCTGCCCTGCGGACAACGATCCTGTGCCCCTCCAGCTGCTCACAATCAAAGGCGTGCAGCGGGTGACCAAGCTCCATCATCACCAGGTTGGTGACATCGACAACATTACTGATGGAACGCATCCCGACCGCATTCAGCCGCTTGACCAGCCACTCGGGAGAGGGGGCAATCCGGCAACCCGAAATATAACGAGCGGCATATCGGGGGCAAAGATCTGCATCATCAACGGTTACGCCAATTGTTGCATCAGCAGCATCAACTCCCTCGGAAATCTCCATTTCAGGATAACGCACACTCTTGCCCAGTTTGGCGGCGATCTCCCTGGAAATGCCGGCAACGCTCAGGCAGTCGGCCCGGTTCGGAGTCAGTCCGATCTCCAGCAGGGTATCCTTAAGCCCCAAGGCCTCAAACACCGGAGTCCCCGGGACCAGTCCCGGCTGCAGGACCATGATGCCGGCACTTTCCTCTGCCAGACCCAGCTCCTTCTCGGAACAGAGCATGCCGCAGGATTCCTCGCCGCGGATTTTGGAGCGCTTGATTTTAAAATCTCCGGGCAGGATCGCTCCGATCTGCGCCAGGGCAACCGTAGCGCCCTGCAGAAAGTTCTGGGCACCGCAGACGACATCGAGGATTTCAGTGCCATTGTTGACGCGGCAGAGTGAGAGCTTATCGGCATTGGGATGCTGGCGTTTTTCTTCGACAATGGCGACAACCACGTCATCCATTCCGCAACCCTGCTTTTCCATACCCTCGACTTCAAGGCCCAACATGGTGAGCAGATCAGCCAGCGCTTCAGGAGAAAGATCAAAATCGACAAATTCTTTGAGCCAGTTATAGGTTACTTTCATATCAGGACACCATCAATCGTAGTTAGAATTGTCGCAAAAATCGTACATCATTTTCGAACAGTAGCCGCATATCGTTAATGCCGTACTTTAACATGGCGATGCGTTCGATCCCCATGCCGAAGGCAAAACCGGAAATCTCCTCGGCGTCATAGTTGACATGGCGATAGACCTCGGGATCGACCATGCCGGCACCCAGAATTTCCAGCCAGCCGCTCTGCTTGCAGACCCGGCACCCCTTGCCGCCACAGATCACACAGGCGATATCCACCTCTGCAGACGGCTCGGTAAAGGGAAAGAAACTGGGACGCAGACGAACGCCGGTTTTCTGACCAAACAGTTGGTTGGTAAAGGTCGTCAGCATGCCCTTTAGATCGCCGAACGTGACCCCTTTATCCACCATCAGGCCTTCAATCTGGTGAAACATGGGGGAATGGGTAGCATCGGAATCGCAGCGATAGACCGTACCGGGTGCGATAATACGAACCGGAGGTTTCTGTTTGAGCATGGTACGGATCTGGACCGGCGAGGTATGGGTTCGCAACAGCAGGTTGTTCTCTACAAAGAAGGTATCCTGCATGTCGCGAGCCGGATGCTCGGGGGGAAAATTGAGGGCCTCGAAGTTGTACCAGTCGTGCTCAATCTCTGGACCTTCGGCAACCGAGAAACCGAGCCCGGCGAAGATGTCGCAAACCTCTTCAATCACCAGGGTAATGGGATGCTTGGTTCCGCACACTGAACGCCGCCCCGGCAGGGACACATCGATCCGCTCCGATTGCAGCCGCTGGAGTACTTCCCGGTCCCGCGCCGACTTGAGGGCACTGTCAAGGGTGGATTCGATCTCATCCTTGATGGTATTGACCAACTGCCCCACGACCGGACGCTCTTCCGCAGAAAGCGCACCAAGGCCTTTCATCAGACCGGTCAACTCACCCTTGCGACCAAGAAACCTGACCCGGACATCCTGCAGGGCATTTTCGTCAGCAGCCTGTTCTATACAGCGCAAGGCATCTTTTCTCATTTGTTCAAGCTGTTCCCGCATGCTATGTACCTTTACAAAAAAGGGAATGGGATATGGTCCCATTCCCTCATGTTTGAATTACAGCGTACGCTGTTAGATGCCGGCTTTTGCCAGATTGGCGATCTCCATAAATCCATTAGGATCGGAGACGGCAATGTCGGCCAGAACCTTGCGGTCGATTTCAACATTGGCTTTTTTGAGGCCGAAAATGAACTTGCTGTAGGACAGTCCATTCAGGCGTGATGCT
Organism: Geobacter psychrophilus; assembly: GCF_056821595.1. Lineage (NCBI taxonomy): Bacteria > Pseudomonadati > Thermodesulfobacteriota > Desulfuromonadia > Geobacterales > Geobacteraceae > Geobacter > Geobacter psychrophilus. The sequence continues at coordinate 3,883,722 of NZ_JBXDTU010000004.1, read as the reverse complement.
GCATTGATACGGGTGATCCACAGACTGCGGAAGTCACGTTTCTTGACGCGACGATCGCGGAAGGCATAATTAAGAGCCCTGTCAACTGCCTCGGTGGCACTGCGGAACAATTTGCTGCGTGCGCCCCGGTAACCCTTGGCAAGCTTGAGTACCTTGTTACGTCTGCGTCTCGCTTTAAAACCTCTTTTAACGCGTGGCATGATCTACTCCTTCGTGTTTTTATTTCGCCAGATCCGCAAGGGGAGACAGTTTCCTCACGGTTCTTGGCATAGGCCCGTTACATGTACGGGATGAGCTTGGAAATATTCTTCTGGTCAACATCGGCGACCATGCCGCCATGACGCAGGTTACGCTTGCGCTTGCGGCTCTTGCAGGTCAGGATATGGCTGGTAAAGGCTCCGCCACGCTTGATACGGCCGGAGGCGGATTTTTTGAAGCGCTTGGCAGCGCCACGATTGGTTTTGATTTTCGGCATGGTTCTTCTCCTTCAGTGTAGTAATTAAATTCTTATAGTAAAATCGGATGCGTTATTTTTTTACCTTGGGAGCCACGATCATAAACATCTGGCGACCATCCACGCGGGGATGGGATTCAATCACAGCAATATCTGCCAGTGCAGCCGCAAACTTTTCTATAACCGCGCGACCGATATCCATGTGGGTAATCTCCCGTCCGCGAAAAACCAACGTCACTTTGGCTTTATTGCCCTCTTCCAGGAAGCGGCGTACATGCTTGACCTTGAAATCCAGGTCGTGATCATCGGTTTTGGGACGGAGTTTAATCTCCTTAACCTCTACATGCACCTGTTTCTTGCGTGCTTCCTGCAACTTCTTGCTCTGCTGATACTTGAACTTGCCATAATCCATGATGCGGCAGACTGGCGGAACCGCACTTGGCGACACTTCTACAAGATCGAGTTGCTGCTGTTCTGCCAGAGCCAGAGCTTCAGCAGTCGATATGACCCCAAGGGCCTCCCCATCTGCACCGATTACACGAATCTCTGTAGCACGGATGGTATTGTTTATATTCACGGTCGGCTTTGCTATGACTACACCCCCTGGATGGGACGGCTCAACACTCCGTCACCTCGATAGCACATACTACTATTTGTATTCCTTTGATTCCTGTTCTACAAATGCGGCAAATTCGCCGGTTTTCATAGGATCAAGGTTTTTGCCGTCACGATAGCGCGGCGTCACCGTTCCCTGTTCAACCTCTTTATCGCCGATAACCAGCATGTAAGGGACCTTCTGCAGCTGAGCCTCGCGAATCTTGAAACTCAGTTTCTCATTGCGGAAATCACCCTGCACCCGTATGCCTGCTTCTCTGAGATCGGCCAGCACCTGCTGACCGTACGGAATCTGGCTATCGGTGACCGTAAGCACAGTTGCCTGAACCGGCGACAGCCAGAGAGGAAAACTGCCGGCATACTGCTCAATCAATACGCCGATAAAGCGCTCTATCGAGCCGAGTATGACCCTATGGACCATGACCGGACGCTTTTTCTCACCGTCAGAAGCGATATAATGCAGATCAAAGCGCTCTGGCAGGGTAAAATCGCACTGGATAGTAGCACACTGCCACCGCCTGTCAAGACAATCACGCAACTTGATATCGATCTTGGGGCCGTAGAAGGCTCCATCGCCCTCATTTATCTCATAGGGGCGCCCGGTATCATTAAGAGCGGATGTGAGAGCATTGGTAGCAAGCTCCCAGGAGGCATCATCACCGATAGACTTTTCCGGACGGGTGGAAAGCTCCATCTCATAATCAAAACCCATGATACCCATGACTTCGCTGACAAATTTCAGGACACCCTTGATCTCTGCATCAAGCTGATCAGGGGTACAGAGAATATGGGCGTCATCCTGGGTAAAGCAGCGTACACGCATCAGTCCGTGCAAAACTCCGGCACGCTCGTGGCGGTGAACCGTTCCCAGCTCGAAATAGCGCAGCGGCAGGTCACGATAACTGCGCAACTGTGACTTGTAAATCATCATGTGTGCAAGACAGTTCATCGGTTTTACACCGAAACTCTGCTCATCCACTTCGGTAAAATACATATTCTCGCGATAGTTTTCGTAGTGGCCGGACCGTTGCCACAATTCAGTTTTGAGTATCTGCGGCCCCACCACGATATCGTATCCGCGCTTGAGGTGTTCGCGACGCTCAAAATCCTCCAGGATCGTGCGCAGCATGGCCCCTTTGGGGTGCCAGATGGCAAAGCCTGCACCGACCTCATCCGAGAAGGAGAACAGATCCAGTTCTTTGCCCAGCTTGCGATGGTCGCGGCGTTTGGCCTCCTCCAATCGATTGAGGTACGCTTCAAGCTCTTTTTTATCGATAAAAGCTGTACCGTAAATGCGCTGGAGCATGCGGTTCTTTTCATCACCACGCCAGTAGGCACCAGCGATCGAGAGCAGTTTAAAGGATTTGATACGACCGGTCGAGGGGACATGCGGGCCACGACAGAGATCGGCAAAACCGCCCTGGGTATAAATCGAGACCGTCTCGGCCCCGATCCCTTCGATCAATTCCTTTTTGTACGGCTCACCCATTGCTTCAAACTTTTTGATAGCGTCGGCGCTGGAGAGCACAGAGCGCTCGATCCTGGTATCAGCCTTGGCCAGCTCGGCCATTTTTGCTTCAATGCGCTCGATATCCTCCGGCGTGAAGGGCTGGTCAACATCGAAGTCGTAATAGAAGCCGTTCTCAATAGCCGGTCCGATCGTCACCTTGGCCGCTGGAAACAGTTCCTTGACCGCCTGGGCCATCAGGTGCGAAGCCGAGTGGCGGATAATCTCCAGCGCTTCCGGGCTTTTTTCGGTGATAATCGCGACGCTGGCGCCCTCATGCAGGCCGGCCGCAGTGTCAACCAGCTCACCATCTATCCTGCCGGCTATGGCTGCTTTGGCAAGACCGGCGCCGATTGAGGCAGCCAGATCGGCAACAGTTGCGCCCTCGGGCAGGGCCCTGGTTGATCCATCAGGAAGCGTAACGTTAATGTCGGCCATTTGGTATCCTCTGCGTAGGTGAAACAGAAAAGGCATCGAACCCATCGATGCCCCGAGACTACTGCTTTTAATGGTAGGCGCGGACGGTCTCGAACCGTCGACCTCTACCGTGTCAGGGTAGCGCTCTCCCCCTGAGCTACGCGCCTTCATCAAAAGAGAAGAAATTTAATACCAGTATCTACAAGCTAAGTCAAGTAGATTTATCGCTTTTTTCCAAGAGTGCCACATTTTCCACATGAACCGTCTGGGGAAACATATCAACCGGCTGAATTTCACGGCAGACATAGCCCAGTTTTTTCAGGATATCCAAATCGCGCGCCAGGCTCTGGGGTGCGCAGGAGACATAGACGATTCGTGACGGTGACAGGGTGGCCACGCTTTTGAGCACAGCTTCATCACACCCTTTACGGGGCGGGTTGAGCACTACCGCGTCGATCCGCTCTTCTTCAGCTAATTCCTCCATCAGTTCGGCCGCGTCTCCCGCCTCAAAGCGGCAGTTAGTGAAACCGTTCAGGCGGGCATTCTTGCGGGCATCTGCCACCGCCTCTTCCACCACCTCGATGCCGATCACCTTTTTGGCCTGCCCGGCCAGGAACAGTCCGATCCCGCCGATGCCGCAGTACAGATCCAGCACAGTCATGCGGCGATCCGGGGCGATCCATTCACGCACCTTTTCGTAGATCAGCTGGGCACCTCGGGTGTTGACCTGAAAAAAAGAGCGCGGCGAGATTTGCAAATATATATCGCCGATCTGCTCGGTCAGGTACTGCTGCTTGGTCAGGAAGCTGTCTTTCTGGCCAAAGATGACATTTCCCTCGGAGCTATTGATATTGCTGGCCATAACCTCGATTTCCGGCAGCGCCTCGCGGATAAACTTGGTCAGGTGATGGATCTCGTTATACCCCTTGGCGGCCGTCACCAACACCACCATAGCCTTCTGTTCGAACTCGGAGACCCTTACCACCAGGTAGCGCAGCAGTCCCATCTTGCTGCGCGGATTGTAGATCGGTACCTTGAGTTTGGTGATTCCGCGCCGAACCACATCCATGACACGGTTGATCAGAGGGTGGTGGATCGGGCACTCTTCCAGGTCGAAGACATCATGGCTGGCGCGGCGATAGATCCCCAGAAACGGCTCGGAATGCTTGCCGGCCACAATCAGCTTAGCCGAATTACGGTAGTGGATCAGCCGCTCGGGAGACAGGAGCGGGTGTACTGTAATGTCGGCCAGTTCCGGGTACGTATTCAGCTCCTTCAATACCATACCGCGCTTCCAGACCTTCTGATCCACATACCGCATGGCGATCAGCGGACAGCCGAGACATTCGGCATTGACCCGACAGGGGGGGCGCTTGCTGCGCATTGTCGATGGCTGTAGTAGTTTGTGCAACCGGGCAATGACCGTGCCGAAGGAGACGTGCTCGATCCTGGCCAGCACAACATCGCCCGGCAGGGCTCCGCCGATCTTGAACACCATCCCCTCCAGGCGGGCGGTGCCATAACCGTCATCATCTATGCCCAAAACAGCCGTCTCCACGATCATATTGCGCGAGAATTTTGTCCGCTGGCGCACATCCACATCGTTGGTTGGGGCAGATGAGGCCACAGCAGGACTGGTACGCTTGGGTTTCTGATTACTGTGTTCTTTTTTCATTTATCGTTCCTGTTCCAGCCCGGACAAGCCGGATAAGTGCGTTAACGAAATTATTTCTTGCCAAAAAGCGCAGAAAATAATTTCTAACTTACTAAAAATTCCCGGAATTGTTGTAACGCCTGGCCACGGTGGCTGATATGGTTTTTTTCCTGCAGGGTAAGTTCAGCCATGGTGCGTTTAAATCCATCAACCAGGAAAAGCGGATCATAGCCGAAACCTCCGTCACCTCGCGCTGACTCCAGAATAACTCCCCCTACCCGGCCGCTGAAAATCCGCTCAACTCCGGCAGGAGTTACAAAAGCCAGTGCACAGACAAAAGCAGCCTGACGCTGACTGGCGGGTACACCGGCCAGTTCTTCCAGCAGCTGCAGGTTGTTGGCGGCATCATCAGCTCCTTCACCGGCAAAGCGGGCCGAATACACGCCCGGACGCCCATCCAGGGCATCCACCGTCAGTCCCGAGTCATCTGCCAGAGCCGGCAGCCCGCTGAACAACATCGCCTCACGGGCCTTTTTCAGAGCATTCGCCTGAAACGTCAGCCCATCTTCGATCGTTTCAGGAAAACCGGGGATATCGGCAGCACAGAGAACCGTATCAACGATTCCATCAAGCAATGCCTGTATTTCTGTCAGCTTGCCCCGGTTGCGGGTAGCCACAACCAATTCGTTCATCGGGACAACGCCTCGCACTGAATGGCAAAAAGTCTGCGGATACCATCGGTGGCCAGATCCCGCATGGCGTCCATCTGCCTGACGGTAAAGGGTTCTGCCTCGGCAGTGCCCTGCACCTCGACAAAACGCTCACTGGCGGTCATGACGAAATTCATATCAACTTCCGCCGACGAATCCTCAGGATAGTTAAGGTCTAAAACAGCCTCACCAGCGATGATCCCGACACTGACGGCAGCAACAGCCTCCTTGAGTGGAATCTGCGAGATCAGACCCCTGTCCTTCAGGGTGGTCAGGGCATCATGCAGGGCAACGTAGGCCCCGGTAATGGAAGCGGTACGTGTTCCGCCATCGGCCTGAATCACGTCACAATCGATGGTAATGGAACGTTCGCCCAGGGCCGCCAGATCCGTAACCGCCCTCAGGGAACGGCCAATCAGGCGTTGAATCTCCAGCGTACGTCCGCTCTGTTTGCCTTTGGACGCTTCGCGGGAAGAGCGGGTGTGGGTTGCGCGCGGCAGCATGGAATACTCCGCAGTTACCCAGCCGGTGCCTTTACCGCGAAGAAACGGGGGCACGGATTCCTCGACCGATGCGGTACAGATCACCTTTGTATCGCCGAATTCAACCAGTACGGAGCCTTCAGCATGTTTTGTAAAACTTCTGGTAATGCGTACCTGACGCAATGCATCGAATTTTCTGCCGTCATTTCTCATCATAAGCCCCAAGGATTTTCATTTTATACTTTCAAGTATCGAAAAGCCGTACTCAAGCGGATAAATTCAATAGCCCTTCAGAGCGGTTCCTGTCAAACAAAAAGGGAAACCCGTTGCAGGGTTTCCCTTTTTAACCAGATGTATACAGATGTAACTAACGATCAGCCGAGATGGGTGTTGTTGCTGCGTGCCCGATTTGCCAGAATGGTAGAATCAAGCAACTCGCCGCAGCAGGTGCACTTCCAGGCATCAAAGGTGCGCACAAAATCATAGAATTTTTCAGCAAACATTCGGCCCTTGCAGCGAGGACATTGCATGGTAACCCTCCCGGTAGTGTGATAGTTTTTCACTTAATACCGGCTAACATTACATCATGCGTGCCAATTAATGACTTAAAATGAAACTAGTTTTAACAACCCACAAATAACTGTTTTATTACAGCCTGTTAAAGTATTTCAACAAGCGATTATATTTTGTATTTCCGATTCCTTCGACTGCCAGGAGATCAGCAGTCGCCATCGTTCCGCCATTTTTTTGACGATATGCAACAATCCTTTTGGCAAGCATCGGACCGATTCCAGGCACTTTATCGAAGTCGGATTCGTTCATGATGTTTATATCGAGAGGTATGCCCATCACAATCCGTTCATTGACCGCCATGCAACTTTTCGTAAACAGCACTGTTCCATCAGGGCGGGCAGAGACGTGCAGGGCCATGCCGTTGACCAGAGGCGCAGCAGCATCACACTCCGAAAGCCCATCCAGGTTAGACAAAACGGGATCAGCCATTTTAATGGCGGTCACCGTCAACATATTGGCGGAAAGCGGATACATGCCGGCATGCCTGACATCGCCGCTGACGCGGACAAAGCCATACGATGATGAGAGATGAGAAAAAGCCGTCCCGCTAGATGTTTCTCTAGCGGGACGGCTTTTATACACAACAGGAATAGAGATGGCAACCGCACAGATCAGGAGTACAGCACGATGGAAATAGTGCGGTGAATGATGCCTGGCACGGCGATCTGGGCGCTCGCTGCCATCTTCATCCGCCACCTAGGTTACTCCTCAGTTTTATGGAGCTTATAGTCAATGCTGTCGATCAATGCCTGGTATGAGGCATCGATAATATTGTCAGAGACCCCCACCGTGCCCCAGCGGGAATGCTTGTCACCGGATTCTATCAGCACGCGGATAGACGAAGCCGTTCCCAGGCCGGCCGGGAGGACACGCACCTTGTAATCAAGAAGCTTGAGTTCCTTCAACTTGGGGTAGAAATTCTCCAGCGCCTTGCGCAGGGCATTGTCGAGCGCATTGACCGGTCCGCTTCCCACTGCGGCTGTATGCTCAATCTTCCCCCCCACCTTGACCATGATGGTTGCTTCTGCCATCGGCTTCTGCTCTTCACCGCGTTTTTCATCGATCACCCGGAATCCGAGCACAGTGAAGTATTTCTTATGGGCCCCCAGGGCCCTCTTCATCAGCAGTTCAAATGAAGCCTCGGCACCTTCGAATTGATAACCGCGGTTCTCCATCTCCTTGATATTGTCAAGGATCTCCAGGGTAACCGGGTCCTTGCTGTCCAGATTGATATTGAACTCCTCTGCCTTGGCCAGGATATTGGAGCGGCCGGACAGGTCGGAGATCAGCACGCGGGTGCAGTTGCCCACCAGCTCCGGCCGCATATGCTCGTACGTTTCGGGGTGGCGCTGAATGGCGCTGACATGCACGCCTCCCTTGTGAGCAAAAGCAGAATTGCCCACATAGGCCTGGTGCTTGTTGGGGGAGATATTGGCAAGTTCGTAGACATAGCGGGACACATCCCGCAGATGACGCATCTGCTCATCGGAGATGCAATCCCTCTTCATCTTGACCTTGAGGGCCGGGATGATCGAGCAGAGGTTGGCATTTCCGCAGCGTTCACCAAAACCGTTGATCGTCCCCTGCACCTGAACGATGCCCTGTTCGACTGCAATCATGGTATTGGCCACGGCACACTCGCCGTCGTTATGGGTGTGGATCCCCAGCGGGGTCTTTATGTTCTTTTTGACCGTCCTGATGATCTCGGCCACCTCGAACGGCATGGTGCCGCCGTTGGTGTCGCAGAGGATTATGCAGTCGCAGTTGGCGGCTTCAGCCGCCTTGAGGGTCTTGATGGCATAGTCAGGGTTGGCCTTATAGCCGTCGAAGAAATGTTCGGCGTCGTAGAAGACCTCCTGAACATTCTTCTTCAGATATTCCAAAGAATCGAAGATCAATTCCAGGTTTTCTTCCAGCGAGATCCGCAGGGCTTCACGCACATGAAAATCCCAGGTCTTGCCGAAGATTGTAATGGCATCCGCTTCGGCCTTGATCAGGGTGATGATATTGTTGTCCTTGTCGGGCGTAACCTTGGCGCGGCGTGTTGACCCGAACGCAGCAATCTTGGCATGGGAGAGTTTTTCTTTTTTGATATCCTTGAAAAAGGCCACATCCTTGGGATTGCTTCCCGGCCAGCCGCCTTCGATATAATGTACCCCCAGATCGTCAAGCCGGTGGGCAATCCGGATCTTGTCCTCAACCAGAAACGAGATATCCTCGGCCTGTGTCCCATCCCGCAACGTTGTGTCATACAGTTTTACAAGGCTCATGACCTACCTCCCCCAAATATCGCTTCATGTGGATCACATGAAAATGGATTCTTTTGTATCCGCTTTACTGAAATTTTTCAACAAAAACCATAAACTGTTGTTTTACACGGCACGACACCCATGGGCTAATAAAGTATGTCACGTCCGGTGACATGTAGTATATAAGTGATACAGTTGTTAGCAGGTAACAACGTGGAGGGACGCCATGCACAAAAGAAAGAAGATTCTGCTGATAAGCCTTGCTTGCGCAGCTGCACTGCTCCTTTTTATCGTCGCCATCCTGCCCTTGATTGTGCGGAGCCAGGCGGTGGCAGCGATAGAAAAGGAAACCGGTCGCAAGGCTCACATAAAAAAGGTGTCCATCAACCCCTTCACCCTGACGGTCACCGTCAGCGGATTCGGCATTGATGCAAAAGAAGGCGGACCATTTATCGCGATCGCCAAACTGCGTGCATCCCTGGGCATCGCCTCCCTGTACAAAATGGCCCTGATACTGGATGAAGTTGCCGTTGACACGCCAGCCGTGCAATTCGCGCGGCTCTCCGCCAACACCTATAGCTTCAGCGACATCATCGAACGCTTGAACGCCAAACCGAAATCCGACAGCGGGCTGCAGTTCTCCATCAACAATATCTCCGTTGCGAACGGTTCACTGGATTTCGATGACCGTGCCGTGGACGGGGGGAGAAAACATACAGTCCGCAACCTGAAGGTCGCCATCCCCTTTATCAGCAACATCCCCTATTTGATTGAAAAATATACCGATCCCCATATTTCGGCCGTGGTCAACGGAGCTCCCTTCACCTTTAACGGCAAGGTCAAACCGCTCAGCAAATCCATGGAAACCTCCGTAAATATCAACCTCAAACAGCTCAACCTTCCCGAGCTGGTGGCCTATGCGCCGGTCAAGCCTCCGGCCAATCTGACGTCAGGTGCACTTTCCGTCAATGCCGAGGTGACCTACCGGGTTTCCAAAGACAAAAAACCGGAACTGGGTGTCAAAGGGCTGCTCGGTTTGAACAGCATTGCTGTCAATCTCAGGGACGGCCAGCCGCTGCTCAGACTCCCTTCGTTCCAGGTACAGGCCTCGGACCTGGAGGTCTTTGCCAAACGATTTCTGTTCGAAAGTATCACTGTGGAAGGGCTTGAACTGTTCGTGAGCCGGAACGCCAAAGGCGACTGGATGTTCCGCCAGCTTCTGCCGCCAGCAGCCAAGGACACGAAAAAAGAGAGTGCCGCTCCGGACACAAAACCGGGCGCTGACAAAAACGCCCTCCAGCCATTGGTACAGGTTGCCAAATTTGCCTTCAGCAATGGCATGGTCCATTTCAGAGATCTTCAGCCGCAGGGCGGTTTTACCAGTGACGTGTCACAGCTCGACCTGACGGTGACAAACTTCACCACAGCGCCGGATAAATCAGCCCTCTATGAGCTTTCGCTGCTGCTGGACAACGAGGCAACCCTCAGCATCGACGGCGCCTTCTCGCTGACCCCGCTGACCGCCACCCTGTCCAGCGAATTGAGCGACCTCAAGCTGCAGCGCGGCTGGCCCTACCTGGCACAATTCCTGACCTCGCCGCTCAAAGGGACGCTCGACCTCTCGTCCGAGGCCAGCTACAGCAGGGACAGCGGCCTGATTGTGGACCAGGGGCACCTGCTGGTCACCGGTTTTTCAACCCGCTACGGCGACAAGGAAGGCTTTGACCTGGCCCGCCTTGAAATCAACGATGCCGGATTCAAGCAGAAGGAAAACAGTGCTGAAATCGGTGAAATCAGGCTTTCAAAGGGCAATCTGGCGCTTTCCCGCGAAGCGGACGGCAGGATATCGGCCTTGTCGCTGCTCAAGACAGCCCCGGCCAAGCCGACAACCGCCACCCCACCGACAGCAGCTGCTGTTGTCACTGCTCCGAAGCAACCCGCTTCCTCTCCCCGGAAACAGCCGGGTACGGCAGATTTTTCATATCGCCTGAAAAAACTCCAGATTGACAAATTCAACACGACATTTACCGACAAGACCCTCAAGGACAGGCCGCGCTTCGCTCTGAACAATACCTCCCTGACCCTGTCGAACCTGAACGGACCCCGCTTCACACCAGCGGCGCTGCGCTTTGCCTCGACCTTCAACAAGGCGACTCCGCTCAAGGCCAGTGGTGATATCACCCCCCTGCCCTTCCGCTACAAGGGGAATGTCTCTGTCGGCCGTCTGCCGCTGCGCGACTTTGAAGCCTACTTCCCGGCCAACATCAATGTCTTTATTCTGGGGGGAACTGCCGATACCAGTATGCATGTGGACATCGCCCTCAAGGATGGCAAAGCGGTTGGCAGCTTCAAGGGTAATGCGGGAATCCGCAGCTTTCATGCCATCGATACCGCAGCCGAGGAAGATCTGCTCAAATGGGAGAGCCTGCAGCTGGACGACATCCAGGGCAACCTGGAGCCGTTCAGCCTATCTCTGAAACAGATAGCCCTGAATGGCGTCTACTCGCGCATCATCATTCTCAAGGACGGGACGCTTAATCTCCAGCATCTGGTGGAGAAACCGAAACGGGAGAGCGCTCCGGCAGCAACACCACAGCCGCTCGCCAGTGCAGCCGTACCGCCGCCTGCACCCGTGGCAGCTGACACACAGCAGCAGCCGGCACCACCAAAAAAAATCAAGATCGAGACCGTCACCATCCAGGATGGCACCATCGCATTCACCGACAACCATCTGCCGAAAAAATTCGCCACCACCTTTTACAACCTGGGAGGCCGGGTCAGCGGGCTGTCATCAGAGGAAACAAAGATGGCTGATGTAGATCTGCGCGGCAACCTGGAAAGCCACTCGCCGCTCCAGATCACCGGTCAGATCAACCCCCTGCGTGACGACCTGTTCGTAGACCTGAAAATCTCTTTCCGCGATATCGAGCTGTCTCCGGTCACCCCCTATACCGCCACCTTCCTGGGATACACGGTCGAAAAAGGCAAACTGTATCTGGATCTCACATACCACATCGAAAAGAAACAGCTGTCATCGGAAAACAAGATTTTCATCGACCAGTTCACCTTCGGCGATAAAGTAGAGAGCGACAAGGCCACCAGCCTGCCGGTCAAGCTCGGTCTGGCGCTCCTTAAGGACCGCAAGGGTGAAATCCACCTGGATGTACCGGTTACCGGTCGCACCGATGATCCGAAGTTCAGCATCTGGAAGCTGGTCTTCCAGGTCCTGCAGAATCTGCTGGTCAAGGCGGTCACGTCGCCCTTCTCGCTGCTCTCCTCCATGTTCGGCGGCGGCGAGGACTTCAGCGCAATTCAGTTCAGCCACGGCACCAGCGTTCTGCCGCCCCAGGAGGAACAGAAACTGACGGCCCTGGCCAAGGCGCTGCTCGAACGACCGGCCCTGAAGATGGAACTGAAGGGGTATGTGGATCGTGAGAAGGATACGGAGGAATACCGCCGTGAACTCCTGAACGCCAAGCTGCGCACAGAGAAATTCCTGGCTTTGAGCAAAGCGGGCACCCTCAAGGAAGGGGAGAAAGCCGATGCAATCCAGGTCCTGCCGGATGAACAGGGCAGATACCTGGCTGCTGTCTACAAGAAAGAGAAATTTCCCAAGCCGCGCAACGCCTTCGGTTTTGTCAAGGATCTGCCAGCCGACGAGATGCGCAAACTGATCATAGCCAATACGGTGGTCGGCGACGCCGAGCTGCAAACCCTGGCCCGCGAACGGGTGGTGGCGGTCGTGACCTACCTGGTCAAGAAAGGCAACATACCTGCCGAGCGCATCTTCCAGAAGAGTGACGATGTCTTCAAAAAGCCTGAGAAAGAAACACAGTCGCGAAGCCGGGTTGAATTGAATGCGATTGTGCAGTGACAGATGATCTCTGACCTGACGAGCGCTCCCATACCGGTTTTGATCCGCCGGCTGGCCATCCCGGCCGGCACCGGTTTCTTCTTCAACACCATGTTCAATGTGGTGGATATCTGGTACGGCGGCAGGCTTTCCACCACCGCCCTGGCTGCCATGTCGCTTTCCTTCCCGGTGTTCTTTATCCTGCTGGCCATCGGCACCGGTGTTTCCACCGGGGCTACCGCCCTGATCGGAAATGCCCTGGGCAGGGGTGAACGGGGTGAAGCCCGCCAGTATATCCTCCAGGCGCTCTCCTTCGCCCTGCTGAATGCCCTGGCCCTGACAATCCTGGGACTGCTGTTTTCACCGCGCATTTTCATGCTCATGGGTGCCCAGGGTGAATATCTCGCCCTGGCAACCAGCTACATGAACGTGATCTTCATCGGAGCCCCCTTTTTCCTGCTCAACTTCGTGATGAGCGCCATCCTCAACTCCAACGGCAATACGGTTACCTACCGCAATTTCCTGATCAGCGGTTTTTTCCTCAACCTGCTGCTCGACCCCTGGTTCATGTACGGCGGGCTGGGGGTGCCGGCCTTCGGCCTGGCCGGCGTGGCGCTGGCCACCATCGCGATCCAGTGTGCGGGCAATTTTTTCATGTTCACCAGCCTCTCCCGCACCGGTGCCGTGGCCAGCTTTACACTGCGCGAGCTGCGACCGCAGTGGCGCTACTATCGCGCGCTGTTCGGCCAGGGGTTTCCGGCTGCCATGAACATGATGACCGTCACCCTGGGCATCTTCATCATCACCTGGTTTGTCGGCAGGTTCGGCCAGGAGGCGGTCGCGGCCTACGGCATCGCCACGCGGGTGGAACAGATCGCCCTGTTGCCGGTGATGGGGCTCAACATCTCGACCCTGGCGCTGACCGCCCAGAATTACGGGGCCGGCCGGATCGACCGCATCCGCCAGGTGCTGGCCGTTTCACTGCGCTACGGCTTCATGCTGGCTATCTCCGGCACGATCGCCGCCCTGGCGTTCACAGGTGAGCTGATGCGCATCTTCACGAAAGATGCGGCGGTCATTACCGTTGGAATCAGGTTCCTGCAGATCGAGGCCTTCGTCTTTCCCGCTTACGTGATCCTGTACATCTGTATCTCTGCCATGCAGGGCATCAAGCAGCCGGCCTTTGCACTCTGGATCGGACTGTACCGGCAGATCGCCGGTCCCTTCCTGGTCTTTCATATTTTGACAACCGTGCTGGGCTGGGGCATTATGGGCATCTGGTGGGGCATCTTTACCGTAACCTGGTCAGCGGCCGCCATCGTAGTCGTATATGTCAGCTGGATCCTGAGAAAACTGCAAAAGGATGTCATAACCGCATGAAACGCGTTGCCATAGCTACCCTGGGCTGTAAAACCAATCAATTCGAATCGGCCGCCATGAGCGAGAAGTTTGCGAAGGCCGGATATGCGATCGTTCCCTTCACGCAGCCGGCCGACATCTACATCGTCAACTCCTGCACTGTCACGGCCCGCACCGATGCCGAAAGCCGCCGCCTGATCCGCCGCGCCCGGCGCCTCAATCCCCAGGCCCGGGTCGTGGCCACCGGCTGCTACGCCCAGGTGGCAGCAGGTGATCTGGAGCAGATGCCGGAACTGGACTCTGTCCTGGGGAATCAGGAAAAGCAGGACATCATCAAGCTGGTTGAAGGCGGGGAGAGCCGGGTCTCCGATATTTCTGCCGAGCGCACCAGCGGACCGCTTGCGCTTTCGAGTTTTGCCGAACATACCCGCGCCTTCCTGCAGGCCCAGAACGGCTGCGACTCCTTCTGCAGCTACTGTATTGTCCCCTATGCCCGCGGCAGAAGCCGGAGTGTCCCCCTGGAGGATGTGCTGCAGGGGGTGCGCGACCTGGCCGCCAACGGCTACCGGGAGGTCGTGCTGACCGGCATCCACCTGGGCGCCTACGGCCTGGACCTGACACCCGTCGCGACGCTGACCGACCTGGTGCTGGCTATCGACCGTGAGCGGATCGTTCCGCGCCTGCGCATCGGCTCGGTGGAGCCGAATGAAATCAGCGCGGAGCTGCTGGCCCTGATGGCGCACTCCCGGATCATCTGCCCGCACCTGCACCTGCCCCTGCAAAGCGGCAGCGACAGTGTGCTCCGCAGAATGGGTCGCCGCTACACCACGGATTATTTCCGCACCCTCATGCAGAGGATCAGCGCGGCGCTGCCGCAGGCCTTTATCGGAGCCGATGTGATCGCCGGATTTCCCGGCGAAAGCGATGCCGAGTTTGAAGAAACACTGCAGCTGATCAATGAGCTGCCCTTTTCAGACCTGCATGTGTTCCCCTATTCCAGCCGCCCCGGCACCAGGGCCGCCGACCTGCCTGATCAGGTTCCGTCATTTGTCATCAAGCACAGAGCGGAACTGTTGCGGGCTGCGGCGGCTGAAAAAAAGAGGGCATTCCTGCAGCAGCAGATCGGCCAAAAGCTTCCTGTTCTGGTTCAGGGATGCAACCCCAAGACCATGATTTGCAACGGACTATCCGGAAACTACACCAACGTAACCTTCAAGGGCACACCGGACATGATCAATACTGAAGTGACCGTACAGGTGACAGCAGTCAGCGGTCAAGGTGTATCCGGGACACTGGCTTAACACGCTCGTAGCCATTGCATCCTGACAGCATCCCCCCCTCCCCCGGCCCCCTTTATATCCAGTTTCCTCCGACTTTCATTCCAGCGCGTAACCGCTACCGCTCCCCAAACCATCCACGGCCCGCAGCCGCTCCAATTGTAAAAGTATTGTAAAACAGCAAGTTATACCTCTCTATTTCCGCTGTATTTCTATACAATGAATAAACCTGAAAAAAACAGTTCAACACAGAGACACCGAGGCACAGAGATTACTTCGAGCAAAAAATCAGATGGTTGTGACTAGCTGTCTGCCGTTTGCGAATTCACCCAAAAGCTGAGAGTTGTGGTTCGGATTTATTCATTGATTTCTCAGTGTTCTCTGTGTCTCTGTGTTTCAACTGCCGTATACAGGACAAAACAAGGCCGCACGACCTCCAAAACCGGATCATCAGTATTTGTGCGCTACGGAAGTTAGAGAGGAAAAACAGATGCGTCACCCCCCGCCTGAAGCACACCCCATACATCCCCTGGCAGGCAAAGCCCGGGTACTGCTGTCAAGCGTCTTCGGCCCTTACAGCCAGGACGACCAGTACGGCAGCCGCACAATCAACCCGATGGAACTGTACCAGAATCAGGTCACCCGCCTGCAGGGGGCCTTCTCCCTGCGCATGTTTCACCGCTCCTTCGGACTGATGATGATTCAGGCCAATATCGAGGCCCCCTGTACGCTCCTGGATTTCCCCACCCTGGAGCGCTTTCGCGCGGAAATCAGCCAACAAAGCTATGATGTCATCGGCATCAGCGGCATCATCGTCAATATCGGCAAAGTGGCCAAGATGTGCGAATTGATCCGGCGCTATCAGCCGGGGGCAACTATCGTTGTAGGCGGACATATCACCAACAAGGAGGACCTTGAGCAGTTGATCGATGCCGATCTGATCGTCCGCGGCGAGGGTATCCGCTGGTTTCAGCGCTACCTGGGCCAGGATGACCTGGGAGCCATCAGACATCCAGCAGCCCTCTCCGGCTTCGGTTCCCGGATCATGGGAATAGAGCTGGTCGATGATCCCGAACGGACTGCTGCCATCCTGATTCCCTCGGTCGGCTGTCCGGTGGGGTGCAACTTCTGCTCCACGTCGGCCCTGTTCGGCGGCAAAGGGCAGTTCATCAATTTCTACGAGACCGGCGATGAGCTCTTCAGCGTCATGTGCGAAATCGAGCGCAAGCTGCGGGTGAACTCCTTCTTTGTCCTCGACGAGAATTTCCTGCTGCACAAGAAAAGGGCCCTGCGGCTGCTGGAACTGATGGATACGCAGGGCAAGAGCTGGGCATTGTCCGTCTTCAGCTCGGCCAGGGTGCTGAATGCCTACACCATGGATCAGCTGCTGGGCCTGGGGATCGGTTTTGTCTGGATGGGCCTGGAAGGAGAGCAGAGCGCCTACGACAAGCTCAAGGGAGTCGATACGCTCGGCCTTGTGCAGCAGCTGCAGGCAAACGGCATCCGGGTGCTCGGGTCATCCATCCTGGGCCTGGAAGATCATCGCCCGGCTGAAATGGGGGCGACCATTGAGTATGCCGTCAGCCATGGAACGGTTTTTCACCAGTTTATGCTCTACACCCCGATCCCCGGAACCCCGCTGCATGAACGACACCTGCAGGCAGGCAGTCTGCTGCCGGAGTCACAGTTCCCCATTGCCGACACCCACGGCCAGTACCGCTTCAACTACCGCCATCCCCATTTTGAAAACGGGGAGGAAGGCGCCTGGCTGCTGGATGCCTTTCGCCGCGACTTCGCGGTCAACGGCCCCAGCCTGCTGCGCCTGATCCGGGTGCTGTTGAACGGCTGGCAGATGCGTACGATCCATTCCCGTCGGGTCCAAAAGCGACTTGCCTGGGAGTCGGCTCCACTGCGTACCTCCTATGCCGGCGCCGTCTGGGCCATGAAAAGGTATTATCACCAGAATCCGCTGCTCCGGGAAAAGGCCGCACATCTACTGGAGGACCTGTACACAGAGTTTGGCTGGCGAACGCGCCTGGCGGCCCCGCTGATCGGTCGCTATGCCTATCGCTGTCTGATGAAGGAAGAAGCCGGTCTGGCAGCAGGCCGTCGCTATGAGCCCGTTTCCTTCTGTGAACTGAATGCAGCAGCGCAGGCACTGTATACGACCACCACCGTCGGGCAACCACCGGAGGCACAGCAGCTGACGCCCTTGGCGCAGCCGGCCTGGCGCTGAATCGAAGAGGCCTGTTGCGTGGTGCTTGCTTCAAAAAACAGCTGCCGCATGGTTTAGCAATTGCCCCGCCAGACGTAACATGCTATATCTGATCAGCACCTGAACCACAGGGACCAACCCTGTGGTTTTTTTATTGGAACGCGTCACCAAGGGAGAAGAGCATGAGCAGACAATTATCAGCCGGAAGCACTATTGAAACGCGGTGCAGCCGCTGCAACGGGGTCTTGAATCATTCAATTGTCGCCATGGTCGGCGACAAGATCGTCAAGGTGGAGTGCAGTACCTGCCACAACACCCACGCCTATCACCCGACCAAAACAGCCAGGGAACTGGCTGCCGGCAAGAGCGGCCTGAAAAAACCGACCACGCCCCGCACTACCAAATCCGACCCTGAGGCCGTGGCACGTGCCGAGTGGGAGCTGCTGCAGCCGAGCATGGATCTGACACAGGCGATTCCCTACGACATGAACCGGGTCTTTCGCCAGAAGAACGTGCTGTTCCACCCGAATTTCGGACTCGGCTACGTACAGCTCGTCATCCAGCCGAACAAGATCGATGTGCTGTTTCAGGACGGGAAAAAACGCCTGCGTTGTGGATAATCGGCCGGCCTGTGCTACTCTATTCCAAAGCTCGATGCCGGATGCCCCCCCCTGCGAATGACCTATAGTGCATCGGCCACAGTGCGATAGTGAATCATCATATAAACGGCAGTTGCACCGCAGAGGACGCAGAGGCTCGCAAAGAAAACAATACGTTATAGAAAGAAATTCTGTCACCATTAAACTGAAGCGTATTTGAGCCTTAACCACCTAATTTTACTCCGCGTTTCTCGCTTAGAAGCGCCTACATCTGGCTGCGTCCTCTGCGGTAAATGTTTTTTTCAGGATCATATCTTACGACAAGCGTTCTGTACGGAAGGAGACGGGAATGGTACACAGAAGGAAATACACCGGCATCAAATCGCCCGGATTGACGGAGCTGCCGCCACTGCCGCTGGATGCCGCCGGACTGACCCACGATTACCGCCGCTATTTCACCTACAGCCTCGGCCAGAACAAGTATTGCCATTCCGTCAATTATTATTACAAGGCGCTGGCCTTGACCGTTCGGGACCGTCTGATGGATCGCTGGCGGCGCACCCGCTACTCCTACATTGAATCGCTCAGCAAACGGGGCTATTACCTGTCACTGGAGTTCCTGATGGGACGGGCCCTCGGCAATGCCATGCTGAATCTCGGCATCACCGACGCCGCTGCACAGGCCATGCACGGGCTTGGCATCAAACTGGAGGAACTGGCAGAATCCGAGATCGATGCCGGTCTGGGCAACGGGGGACTCGGGCGCCTGGCGGCCTGTTTCCTGGACAGCTGCGCCACCCTGCAGCTGCCGGTCATGGGCTATGGCATCCGCTATGAATACGGCATGTTCCGCCAGAGAATCGTGGATGGCCACCAGATAGAGGAGCCGGACCACTGGCTGCGGGACGGCAACCCCTGGGAGCAGGAACGGCCGGAATTTATCCAGCGCGTCCGCTTCGAAGGCCGAACGGAACACTACCGGACCGACAGCGGCCAGCAGCGTGTGCGCTGGGTCGACAGCCGGGATGTGCTGGCGGTGCCCTTCGATATTCCGATCCCCGGCTATCGTAATGGCATTGTCAACACCCTGCGGCTCTGGAAAGCGGCCGCTACCGATGCCTTTGATTTGGGTGAATTCAATGCCGGTGGCTATGCCGAATCAGTGGCAACCAAGAATGAGGCCGAAAATATCACCATGGTGCTGTACCCCAACGATGCCAGCGAAAACGGCAAGGTGCTGCGCCTGCGCCAGCAGTATTTCCTGGCTTCGGCCAGTCTCCAGGATGTGGTCGATCGCTGGGAAATCGTGCGCAAGGGAGATTTCAGCGAATTTGCCGACGGTAACTGTTTCCAGCTGAACGACACCCACCCGAGCTGCGCCGTGCCTGAACTGATGCGCATCCTGATGGATGAGCAGGGCATGGGCTGGGACCAGGCCTGGGGCATTACCTGCCGGACCATGGCCTACACCAATCACACCCTGCTGCCGGAAGCACTGGAAAAATGGCCTTTGCCGCTCTTCGGCCAGCTGCTGCCCCGCATCCTGGAGATTATCCTGGAGATCAATGCCCGCTTCATGGCTGAGGTATCCAGCCGCTGGCCCGGCGATATCGGGCGCATGCGGCGCATGTCGATCATTGAAGAGGGTCCGGTTCCCCAGATACGCATGGCCTATCTGGCCATCGTGGGGAGTTTTTCCGTCAACGGTGTCGCGGCACTGCACTCTCAGCTGCTGGTGCAGGGGCTGTTCCGTGATTTCCATGAGCTCTGGCCCGCCAAGTTCAACAACAAGACCAACGGGGTGACCCCGCGGCGCTGGATCGCGCACTGCAACCCGGGCCTGAGCGCGCTGGTATCCGAAAAGATCGGCCAGGGGTGGATAACCGACCTGCAGCAGATCAGCAGGATCGGCCAGTATGCCGATGACCCCGAATTCCGCCAGCGCTGGCATGAGGTCAAGCAGGCCAACAAAGTGCAACTGTCGGCCCTTGTGCAGTCCAAATGCGGCGTTGCGTTCGACCCGGAAGGCCTCTTCGATGTCCAGGTCAAGCGGATCCATGAGTACAAGCGCCAGCTGCTCAATGTCCTGCATGTCATCCATCTCTATGACCGCATCAAGCGCGGCGATACGGCAGGCTGGACCAATCGCTGCGTGCTGATCGGAGGCAAGGCCGCGCCTGGCTACGCCATGGCCAAGCTGATCATCAAGCTGATCAATAACGTGGCCCAGGTAGTCAATGCCGATCCGGCCGTCGGTGACAAGCTCAAACTGGCGTTTCTTCCCAACTACCGGGTGACGGCCATGGAGATCATCTGCCCCGGCACCGACCTGTCGGAACAGCTCTCAACGGCCGGCAAGGAGGCCTCCGGCACCGGCAACATGAAGTTCATGATGAATGGTGCCCTGACCATCGGCACACTGGATGGCGCCAATATCGAGATCCGCGAGGAGGTTGGCGAGGATAACTTCTTCATGTTCGGACTGACCAGCGATGAGGTAGAGGAGTTGCGAGGGAACTACGATCCGCTCGGTATCATCAGCCGCGACGATGAACTGCAGAAGGTCATGGCGCTGCTGCGCTGCGGCCACTTCAACCTGTTTGAGGCCGGTCTCTTCGATCCGATCATAGCTGCAATCTGCTCCCCCCATGATCCCTGGATGGTTGCCGCGGATTTCCGCAGCTTCGTTGATGCCCAGAAGCGCGTGGCCCAGGCCTATCAGGATCGCGAGCGCTGGACCCGCATGAGCATTATCAACACCGCCTGCAGCGGCAAGTTTTCAACAGACCGCACGATCAGCAATTACAATGATGAGATCTGGCACCTGAAGCCGATGCCGATGAACGTGCTGGAGTAGGTACCCGGCAAACGTATCTGCTGTTGCATCAGTGCGCAGCTCATGACACCATATCGTCTGAGGGCCGGCTTATTTGCCGGCCCTTTCTTATGTGGCTATCTGTCAAGCTTATTTCAAAGAGCGTGTTTTGGTTTAGTCTTACCTTCTCCCTGGGCATCTACATATGTGGATGCCTTTTCTTATTCGCGCCGATTTCACGCCAAGTACCGATCCGGTACCAAGAGAAGGTTCGCCATTTTTTGTCCGCCACTGGTATGGCAAAAGGGCCGTCGCGACTTTACTGATTCAGGCCGTAGCCTGCCGATAACGGCGATGTTCGATACAAAGACGCCAGAGGATAATTGCCAGGCGTCGCGCTAAAGCTGCGATGGCTTTCTGGGCAATTCCGGTTTTGCCTAACAGACGCCGGTATATACTGTCGGCATAGTCATCTCTTGCCCTCCACATCCATGCGGCTTCAATCAACAAGCTGCGCAACCTGGTTTGGCCGACCGGAACCAACCGTCCGGAGGGTGTCTTGTTCCCGCTATGCCGTACGACAGGAGCTAGTCCGAGATAACTGGTTACTTCTTCAGGTCTCTTAAACCGATCAGGCCTGAACAACTCAAGTGCAAAAGTGGTTGCGACTGTCGGACCTACACCGGGAACTGACTGTAGGCATGCTATGCTGATGGCCACTTCTTGCGGTTTCGGCAGTGATTTCAGCTGGTGTTCGACCCTGCGCAGTTCTTCCTGGTTAAATATCAACTCGCGCAGGTAGCTTTCCAGTGTTTCCTGTGCAGATGGTTCGGTTGGCAGAGCACGCAGTGCAGTCTCTGCGCCCTGCTGCCAATGCTCCAATTCTTTCGGTTCGTTGATGCCAATGAAGAGAAGTAATCCTTTAATCCTCTGCTTGCAGCGTCTTACGGTATCGACTACCATATGGCGGCGGCGCAACAGTGTCCGACGGGCTTCTTCCTCAGGTGTTGGTATGGCGATCGACCTCAACATTCCCTTGGCAGCATATTCAGCCAGTTTCAGGCAATCGAGTCGATCACACTTGGCACTAGGAGTTACCGAACGGGGAATCTTGCTCGGTGCGGCAACGATCACCGGAATACTGGCATCATTGAGTGCTCTGGCGAGGGAAAAACCAGTAGGACCGGATTCATATGCAACAGCGCCGATCTGAATGCCCAAACCGGTAAGCAGGTCAACTACAGACTGGGGTGAGGCGGGAATCACCATAGATTGAGCGCGACCGTCAGACCGGCGAAGAGCAGCATGATAGCTGCGCTTGTGCACATCTATACCGACATAGAACAGGTCTTGTTCAAAACCGGTAACAAAACATTGCAAACCTGATAAACTGTTCCTTGCCATGTTGGCCTCCTTGTTTTTTGATTGGTGCTTTGACACTTCCAATCATACAAAACTTAGATAGCCAGCATGGTATTTTTTGTGGCGGAAACGATCCGCTCACCCCTGCTGTGACCCTTCACAGCCTGGGATGGAAATAATGCGGGAATGAAGGTATGCTTTAGCTGTGATCGTTAGTATTTTAGGAGGTTGTCATGAGAGAGACACGCATATCCATACCGGAACTGGCACTGATTGCCGGCACCCGCGCGGCGCTTGGCGCCGGGGCGGCCCTGCTTCTCGGAGACAGACTGAGCGGTGAACAGAAGAAAGCGGTTGGTTGGACCCTGTTACTGGTGGGGATTGTTACAACCGTACCGCTTCTGGCGGACGTGATCGGAAAACGGGTACAGGGGTAAGTCTCCAACACACTGAAGAAGACATCCGGTATACAAACAGGGGTACAGGGGGTCAATGAGTTGTCAGCATCATCAGGATTGACGAGCAGACAGGTATAACGTGAACCTGCCCGGAACGGTCTACAGGAAACCTACCGTGGCTGCACGGCAAGGGTCCCGGCGATCTCCCGCTGCATATTCCGCGTATCGATGCCCGCCCACAGAAGAAGTGCTCCCCACGTCTTCGACCCGTTTTTCACATCAAGACAGATCTGCCGGGCCGATTGCCTGGTCCTGGCAGCGATCAGGGCGGCAATAATCACTTCCTGGTTGGTGGCTCCCGCTTTCCGGAGTCCCGCCAACTCCGCCTCAGGCAGCAGCTGGTGGCGGAGGAACAGTTCATCCACCACCGCTTCAGCCAGTATGGCAGAAGACATCTTTGCATTCAGAACTTTGGTAAAGCGGTTCCCCAGGGCTTTCGTGCTAATCCGCAGTGCTGCCAGTGTATCCTGCCAGGTCTCATGCTTCAGCCTGGCCTGGAGCAGGCTCTCCGGAAGCACACCCGTTTTGGAAGCAACCCAATAGGCGATCCACAGGTCATCGGAAGAGGTGCCCTGCTGTTTTTTCAGCACGATGGATTTTTTGTCGGTGTTGAACACGTTGGCAAAGAAGGAGTTTTGGGTTGTAGCCAGCAGATAGGGGTCGGCCGCAGACGGTCGGGCGGCATCGTAGGAACGCTCCGAAAAGCAGTGGCAGGAGATGGCCGGCATGGCAGCGGCCGGCATCGGGAGCAGGAGAAGCATCACAACGGTTAATGTGACCGGGATAGAGACGGCACTGCTGCTTTTCATATGTTACGGCTCCCTGTGACAGTATTTAACCAAGAGAATTCGTCAGCAGTTACCATAACAATCGGTGGCTAATAGGTCTTTGACGCAGATCAATAATCAGCAGACTAGCTCTGCAGACTCCTGAAATATTCCTTTTCCGATACCAGGTCCAGCGTGCTTTCCACCCGGTCGATAAACACCATCCCCTGGACATGATCAAACTCGTGCTGAAAGACCCGTGCCAGGAAATCATCATACTGCTCTTCCCGCAGCTCCCCCCTGCGGTTCTGGAAACGCACGCCGATCCGCCGGTGCCGGGGGACCAGTCCACGCAGGCCCGGGATACTCAGGCATCCCTCCCAGCCCGATTCCTTCTCATCCGACACCCAGATGATCTCCGGGTTGATGACAGCCGTCGGTTCCATCGCCGGGGCGTGGGGATAGCGCGGGTTGGGATATGACGAGACAATGAAGAGGGAGAGCGGTTCGAACACCTGCGGCGCGGCGATCCCCACGCCGTTGGCATCCGCCACTGTCACCAGCATGTCTTCAATCAGCGCCTGGACAGCAGGATGTGTCGGGTCGGCTACCTTTCCCGCCACCCCTCTCAGGACCGGCTGTCCCAATTGGGCGATCTGTCTCAGAATCGGCATGTGAGCCTCCCTGGTATTTCATACTTGCCTGTAACATGAGTGAGTTAACATAATAGAGTGGAACCCGCCAACAAGACAATTATTATCTCATTTGATTCAACAAGACATCACATGCCCGGGATTGCACCACAATTAATTACGGCCTGATCAATGCCGGGAACTGCGTGGTTGAATCCATCACTACAAGGGTTGGCAGGGTCAAACGGGATTTTCAAGGGAACCGCGGAGTCTGCAGATGGATGTGTCAATACCTGTGCTGCCTGAAGCGGTCCCGCAGGTTGCCAGGGTCGGCGGTGGCCAGGTATATCAGTTACTCGCCGATAATTTTCACCAGAACGCGTTTGCGACGCCTGCCGTCGAACTCCCCGTAGAAGAGCTGCTCCCAGGGGCCAAGATCAAGTTTACCGTCAGTCACCGCCACCACCACCTCGCGCCCCATGATGGTCCGCTTGAGATGGGCATCGGCGTTGTCTTCACCATGGTTATGGTGGTAACGGGAATAGGGTTTTTCCGGTGCCAGCCCTTCCAGCCAGGTCTCGAAATCCTGATGCAGGCCGGAATCATCATCGTTGATAAAGACACTGGCGGTAATGTGCATGGCGTTGCACAATAGCAGGCCTTCCCGGATGCCGCTCTCCCGGAGGCAGTCATTGATCGACCCGGTAATATTGATCAACTCGCGCCGCTGTTTTGTTTCAAACCATAAATCCTTGCGAAACGATCTCATTGTGCCCCCTCCGGCAGATACTGCTCTTTTGCACGCGAGCGCAGCAGCACCAGCAGATTGCCAACCGTAAATATGATCGCCCCCGCCAATGCCACTTGTGCACCCGGTTCACGATGGATCTCCAGCAGGGCCCGCTTGTATGGAAAAGCCTCGGCCTGCTTGATATACACGCCGTAGCCGCCGGAAAACCAGGGATGATTGGGGCTGATGGTAATGCGTTCCGTCGGGCGGTTGAGGTCCGTCACCAACTCTGTACTGAAACCGGTCGGCATCCCCATCGGTGACATGCTGACCGCCAGAGCGGCGATGCCGAATGGCTTGCCGTCGGGCAGCCGGGCCACCATGCCCTCGACGACCTCCAGCTGCTGCATGTAGCCGCCGTAGGCACTCTGCAGATGGGCCAGAACGATCAGCAGAAAACCGATATGCATCAACTGGGGGGCCAGGAGCGGCATCAGGCCCGCCCTGCCCCAGCGCGACCAGAGCGTCTCGGACGAGCAGAGGATCGTATTCAGCACCAGCAGCGCCAGCAGCATCACGGTCAGCCAGAGCCACCAGGAGGCTGTGAGCGGCACCTCCCGCAGCCAGGCCAGCAGCGGCAGGTAATTTATGGCTGCAGCGTACTCCCCTGAAAGCAGGAACGAACCGGCCGCCATGGCACAGCATATCAGCACCAGCAGCCCCAGGCACACTTCAAGCGAGATGCTCATTTGCCAGATTTTTTTCAGGTCCATACTGTTCTCACGGCAGACAGGCTAATAATGTCCTCAAGTGTCTGCAGGTGTGGATCAAAGAAGTTTTCCCGTGGGTGACATATTGTCCACTGGCGGCTTACCGGTCTGGGTTCTGATTTCTTTTCTTTTGCAGTTCTGTGACTGCTTGAGATCATCGCAGAACATTGTGATCCAGTTGTTTTTCATTACTTCCGAGTTGCCTTTATAATTCAGAAAAAAACCGCATTTATCCAGGAGTTCACATTTTCCGGTCATGATAGGCTGTCTTCCTTTGCATTAAAATTTTAAATGTAAGTACCATGAACCATAGTTTTTATCAAAGGTATTCACGGGGCTACAAACCGATTCATACCCTTGTGTATCCGGCATGTGCTCACATTGCACAACAGCAGTCAGGGCCGTTGAACTGCAGGTTTTCAAACGGAAGCAATCAATTCGATTCATCCCCTTGCATTGTTCACCGGTGATGATTATAATTTGATACCTAACCTTTCTGGCGATCAGTATGTCTTCTGAGAAGACGGCAGCTGTTACAACCTGAGACATATTCAGGTCAGATTTAATCGTAACCGACGGAGGGCACCATGCGAATTGAAGTCATCGAAACGATAGGCAAAAAAGTTTATCATTCCCTGTTCGGCAATGTGCTGGAAGCCCTGAAGGCGTGCCGGTTGAATGGCAAGGTGGTGATGGTCAAGGATATGCGGACCATCGTGAAATATGGGGTAACAACCGCCCCGGCACTGGTAATAAACGGGATTGTTGTTTTTGCGGGGAAATCCTTGCCACCGGAAGAGATTATAAAACTACTGCAGCAGCATCTGTCGTAAAGCATCTCGCGCACCACGTCGAAACAAAACAAAAAGGGGTACCCGCTTTTTCGTGCGGGTACCCCTTGCTTGATTTTTCCCTGGTATGTGCCGTTTCTGGTGACTAATCCAGATGCTTTCCTGTCGGGGTCATATTGTTTGCAGGATATTTACCTGTAGCCACGATGAAGCTCACTCTTTTACAGTTCTGCGAGCTTTCCCGATCATCACAGAACATGGAAATCCACCCTTCCTTCAGATGCTCTCCACTCCCTTTATAACTATGTATGAATCCACACGTGTCGTAGAACTCACATTTGCCGCCCATATTGATTATAACCCCATGCCCCATACGGACCTCCCTGACACAGCCGTTCTGTGATCCTGGAGAATATACTACCATCATCCGTCAACCTGTCCATGATCTAGGTGAGTATAGCTTCGACAATCCGACAAATACCACACTCCAGGTGCCGACCACCGGCAACCCTCTACATTTATTCATGGTGCCGTCGGCAATAATTTTACATTACCCAACCTCAGACTTCCGCTTTGTACCGCTAGCGTGCCCTGTAAGATCGTTGGCAGACCTGTTGTCTGAAACAGCGCATCGTAACCGCCTGCCAGTGTAATATTCTTACCCTGGTCCAACGTAAATGCTCCTATACCCTGAGGCCCGGCAACAGTCAGTATAAGGGCATTGGCCCCGGAGGCGCTGTAGGCGTCATTACATGAATCATAGCCGGTTGCTGAAATCATTGCCTTTGGTCCCTGTCCGTTTGGTCCCAAACCGAAGCCTGCTGTTACGTTTCTATCACTTTTCATAGCAATCAGACAGGGGGCTAACCCCGAGCAGTCCTGTGACCAGCCGGTAAAGGTGGATCCCGTTGCCGTTGCCGCAGAGAGAGATACCGTTGTATCGTGCAGCAAATTTGCACCACAGACACCTGTTCCCCCACTGGAACAGTTGATGCCGCCCGTGTCGCCAGTTATCTGGCCGCTGCCGACTCCTGCTCCGGGAGATGGTATAGTTACTAACAATTGATAGGTTATATCCGCTCTCGTAAAGAAAACCTCTGGCCAATCCTGTCCTTGGGGGATCTCGTGCCAAACGAAATTAAGAACGTTCCGCTCGATTGACGCGATCTCTATCCCGCCACCGGGCAGTAAGACCGCAGGAGCAAAAGTTGAACCAGCATCAATTGAATGGGTGATGTAGCCATCAAGATGAACAGTCGGGTCTCCATCCATCCAGGAGACCCATAGATTTCCGCTTCCGTTTGCCGCAACCCCGATATCTGGCTCGAGTGAGGCTGACGGCCCGACCACTATGCCGGGTACATCGAATGATACTCCGCCATCGATTGAGCGGGTGAACATAATTTTCATGTCGGTACGGTACGAGCCTTCGGCCCACACAACGTAGAGGGTTCCGCTCCCGTCCACAGCCATGCGGGGGCACCATGACTTCTGAGGGACGTTGGATATGTTGACCGGTGTGGAGAATGTTGCACCTTTGTCAGATGACCGGGAAAAAAAGATATCCCAGCCCTCCATGGCACCAAATTGAGTGTCGTTTTGTATCCAGGCAGCATATACCGTCCCATTTCCCCAAAGCGCGACTTCAGCACATCCCACTTGGCCTTCTGACAGATCCAGCCTTCTCGGCACTGAAAATGTAGCACCTCCATCAACAGATTGAGTGTACTTGACGGCAGTTTTTCCCGTTGCAAAGTCAAAGTCATTCCAAAAGATAGCGCTCCCCCAACCCGTGGCGATGCGTGCAGCGTAAGAATTGACAGCATCCAACTCAGAAACGAAGACTGGCTGGCTGAACGTAAGCCCACCATCGTTGGAAGCGGTGTACGCGATCTCGGCCTGGCCGAATACGACATCGAACACGGTGAAGACGGCACTGACCTCACCAGGATGTGAACTTGCCAAGCGAAGTTGGCCATAACTAAAATCTGCGTTACTGGGCGCCAACGCAAGAGGGGAGCTGAAGGACATTCCTCCATCTGCAGAACGTGAAAACAAGGGGAGCTCTACAGACCGTTCTTCCCAGGCGGAGTAGATATCACCGCCCGGGTCTAGGGCGATGACAGCTGCTTGGGAAACACCCGTTGAGTTGGAAAGATTGACCGGAGAGGAGTAGTTCAGGGATAACGTTTGGGCCCGGACTCTGTCTGTGCTGAGGACGGAGGTTACAAGTAGTACCGTCAGGATGATTACGAACCGATAAAGATCATCATTCATAGTCGACACCCCCGGAGCGGCTATTTCATCACCAGCCATCTTTTTCCAGCAACTGGCTCGACCGTAAAGCGCACATCGGTACGTTCTTTGTGCTTCATAGTATCAAATACAAATGATTTTGTTTATTAAATTCATATTATCAGGGTTCCCGCACACCGGACGCACGTCATAACCCAATTCCATCTGTTTCAGGATGGTGTCCAGTACCGCTTTGCTGTCCGGGCCGCGGTCAACGTAATCCCCCAGCAGGTAGACCCGGTCCTCGCGGCGCAGGTTGATTTTCTGTAGCAGCGCCCGGAAGGTCTTTGCGCCGCCGTGGATGTCGCCGATTGCGTAGCGGGTCATGATCTGCTCCTGGTGAATCTTGATTCCATGCTCACATGGTCGAATGGCGATCAGATGGTCATGGCAGAATGTGTCGTGGTGGCAATCCGGCAGGGAGGGATACTTGTATTTGATGTGAGTATGGGGGGAGACCTAGCCCGTACAGCGCCCTAGGTGTGGAGAAAAAAACAGGAGGGAAAAGAAAACTGCGCTCTCTGTGATTTCAGAGAAGTGCCGGGTGGTTTAAACTGCATTGTGACCCCAGATATTGGGGCAGACTGACTGTTTCATATCTCATGGCGGGGGCTATTCATATTGCTGCTTCGCTGACATCTATAAGGGGAGTGGCTGTTGGTGATCGCTCGTGAACCGGAGGCGGTTATGCGGACGTTGCATGGGTGAAGAAGGTCGTGCTGTAACTCTAAAGTCCAGTTGCGTTTATTACGTCTGTTATATGCGCAAACACAACCTATTAGCTTGGTCCACCCCCAGGGCCTATCATTTGGGAACGACATTTACATTTTCTGTAACCGTAACGGCATAGATATCTGTCGCCGCATCACCTCTTACGGGAAGAATATTAACCATTTTATTGTGCAGTTGTTTCATAAAATAACCAGTGGAAGAATCTAAATATACATCATAGAGTCCTGAATCAGCTGAACGTTTACTTACTGAAACGCTGCCGTCATAAGCCGCACTTCCTGATGCGGTTGAAGATCTGTTATTGGTATAGCTTCTGCTTGGGGTATAACTTCTTCCATGCGATGTGCTGCCGGTCGATCTTGAATCAACGTTTGAGCTAGCCTGTGCGCTTCCAGAAACAAAAACAGTAGAGCCATCTCTTTCAGCATTACTCTTATCAACTGCCCATATTTTTAAATTACTTGGAACTTGAAATCCTACCTTGCCAAAATAATTAATCATAGATTGGCCTTCGGTATACCCATATGATTTCAGTAATTTTACTAAAGATTCTATCTCAGCCTTATTGGGAAGTCGCCAATCACCATAACCAGCTGAATTTGACTTATTAAATTTAGAAATCAATGCATTAGCATCTTCAACACTGTCTGTTTGCCTCAATTTGCCTGGATGTAGAAACCAGGTCAGTTTGCTATTTGGATCTGACATTGTATTCTCAGAGATAATAGGCTGTTTGACTTTCTTTTTATTGTTAAACATGTTGAATGGATCATAGATTTCTGACTCTGCATCAATTTCCCACGTCAACTCACCCTGGTAGCCAGCAGGCATATCTTTTATCAAGTCCCAAACGATCTTTTTGCCAAGCCCTATCGTGACGTTAGCTCCATAATCTCCTGCGAGTGACAATCTTTCAGGAGCGTATCTCTCGCCTTCAATCACTAAAGCAAGTTTTACTGTAGCGATTTTCTCACCTGGTTTGCCACGAAGGTCATACGTGAGAATGATCGAATTGTTAACAATCTTTGACTGAGCTTTTTTTATTTCAACAGCGTAAGAAGGTGATGAAACCCACAGGAGTAATATCAGAAGACACATGATTCTAACCATTAATCTCACCTCAATTGCTGCATTCAATTTGTATGTCATTAGATATACAGGGTGGTTTTCAAATAAACAAATTAAATGCGTGTTTAATGGAATTTTAAGGATGGAATTTCAGGGGAAGTGTTTTCCGTTCATAGTTTTCTGAATATCAAGTCACAATCGCCATTCCTTACGGTGCTCGGCCAAGTACTGCTGGGCGGGCCAGAGGTCACGGTCTGGAGGAGGAATAATACCTCGTCCGCTTAGTGTTAGCAGAAAGCCGGGCACGTTGGGATTGGCGGCGATCTGGTGGGAGGTAATGACGGCGTAGGAGTCGGACACCCCCATCATCCCCTCATCAAAGGCCCAGTGGCAGAGCTTGCAGAGAGCCATGCCGTTGCGGACGTCGTCGTTCTGGCTTCTGCACCATGGCACGATATGGGCGGCATCAACCACGGTGTGCTGTTCCGGCGTGATGATCCGCACCCCGCACAGGGCACAGCGGTGGTCATAGGCCTTAACCACGATCCGGCGGAAGCCTTGGTCCCGAGCCGCGGGGCGGTAGTTGTCCGCCTCCACGATCTCCTGCACCAGCGGCATGTGAGCTTTCTCTTCCAGCATCTGACCGTAGTAGAACGCTTCGCGGTTAATGATCGACTGCTCCCTGAGCTGTGCAGCGGCATCCACCGAAAAGCAGGACTGCAGCAGCGCTTCCCGCAGTGCCTCCCGCCCCTCGCCGCTCTGCATGACCCTGAACAACCCTTCATCCAGCATCGCCCCCAGAGCATACTTGCGCAAGTAAGTAACGGAGGAGGTGTTGTTGATGATTGCCGGGGTGATGGTCGTGCCCGGTTGCGGCACTAGTTCCCAGAATGGTTCCCGATCGAGGCGGGAGAAGGGGAAGGCGATGCTGCTGGTCTGGCCGAGAGGGATGATCCGCCGCCAGTAGAGGTTGAACAGCTCGTTCAGTTCCACCAGATCGCCGGTCACGGCGATGAACGGTGTTGTGATGACGCCACGGTGCACCAGGTCCAGCACCGCCAGCAGCAGAAGCGGCTTGTGCGGTGCCTTGCGTTTGGTGGTGTCGGCCCAGGTACCGCCGGGGGCGCGGTTGAGGGAGGCGAAGTGTTTGATAGAGGTGGCGAGTGTGATCATAGTTTCCAGAATAATTACGAATTTGTATGGAGTTAAGCCACAACCCCTATATGCCCTAATTAGCTCCTGGTATTAATTTGCTTTTGCCTTATGGTCACACACTGGATAGCCCGTACAACCGTAAAAGTCACCGAACCTTCCACTTCTAAGCTTCATAGGCAAACCACATTTATCGCATGTTGGTGGCGGAACATCTGATTGACCAGCTTCAGCAGTTTTTTTCCGAACGGGCTTACCAAAACTTTCTTTCCAGTCGCCTTCCTCGCATTCCCAGAATGGACCGAACTTGCCATTACGATAAGATGACCTTGAACCACATTCGGGACATCGCGGGTTTTCAGCCTTGGATGAAACACCTTCAGCCGAATCTGGTTTAACACTGCGGTCAAGCGCCAGAAACGCCGACATCTGAAGACAAATAGCTTTGCCCTCCAACCTGGTCATCAACTCATCAGTGCGATTTGTATGAGAGAGTGCGTTCAGGGAGCCATGCCACAAGATTTCGTCATCGATAATAACAACTTTCTCGTGTATCTCGCCTCGAGTATCGACAACGCACCCAAAATGTTCCAGGCCATCAAGAGCTGCTTTGCCCTGCTCAGGAGGTATGCTGCCGTTATGTTTAGGTGGGCGGGTAACACACCGGACAGAGACACCTTCCGACTTTTTCAGACGAAACAGGGATTCATATTTAGCAACCCGTTGTTCGGTAACAAAACCGGAATATATGGCAACACTTTTCTTCGCCCGTTCAATGTCAGCAGCACAAACCTGGTCGAAACTATTCTGGTCGAACAGCCCAAACTTTTCAGCATCCAATGAGAGACTGAAGGGACGGCCCAACTTACGCAAATCTTCCATTACAGGGTACATCGCCAGCACGTCAAGGACATCCACGACTGGGCCGCGGTCCTGCATATCTGCGAGGATTCCTCTGAGCATTGCGTGACTCGGGAGTTTTTTGTCAAGGTAAGCCAGGTTAGCAAAGACAATCAGATTATCCTTGGCTCTACTTACAGCAACGTTGAATAGCATGGCTCCAGAGTCATCAGGGTGGTCTGCCTGAAGGAAAATTCCGGCCCACCGCTCACCATGGCTATCCGGAATATCAAGAATCATCACCTTCTTCTCATCACCCTGATATCGGTGAACGGTGCCCGCCTCTACGACATCCTTTAATCCGGAACCTTCCAAAACCCTTTGCAATACCTTGGACTGTGCAGCATAGGGCGTGCACACCCCAACTCGGTTGGTCTTTTCGCCTTCATTGTTTTCAACAAGGTGGTCACAAGATTCAAAGAAACGACAAAGGTTTCTGATTGCCAGGGCGTTCATGAGATTGTAGCGAGACTTGAACTGGTCTCGGTTTACAAACGGCCATATCGAAGATGTGTCGACTATTACTAGAGGGCTATCAAACGGAGCGGGGTGGCACTTCTCTGCTACCTTTTTGCTTTGAGCAGTTACCAGTTCGCCTTTGTACATGCGGCCGGAAATTAGCCGGCATATTTGGTCATCCATTCGGTATTGCTCTTTAAGCATCGCCACACGTTTGTGCGTTTTTCCACTTATTTTGCACGCACGGAAAATGTCTCCGCCGATTGTATCGTGTATGACCTTTTGTTCTGTCTGGACAATTGGTGCCAGCTGCCTGAAGTCCCCGGATATGACGACCTTCTCCTTTGCCAATCCTGCAGCATTGAAAAGGGCCGGCAACATAACCATTGATGCCTCGTCAACGATAACAGCGTCAAACAAGCTGAATAGCTGATGGAAACACAGAAACCAATCCCCTTGATGGCGGTAAGATCAGGCTCGTAGCGGTGGAGAGCCGCAACGATGGCATCGACGCGCTGCGTGGCGCGGACGTTATCCAGCACAAAGACGTTCTCCAGGGCCGAAGCATCGTACTTGCCGTTGCGCCAGAACTGCTCCCCGTTGATAGCGATCGGGTCGGCAACTCCGAAATAGTGGAAGGGGCAGAGGAGTTTTTCTTCCAACGCTTCCGGGAGGCGAATCTCGGCGGCAAAGCGGTTGCCAAAGTCGGCGGCCACGTTGTCACCATCCATCCGCTCCGGGGTGGCGGTCAGGCCAAGAAGTATCTGTGGAGTAAAGTGG
The DNA here is from genome assembly GCF_056821595.1 of Geobacter psychrophilus. Lineage (NCBI taxonomy): Bacteria > Pseudomonadati > Thermodesulfobacteriota > Desulfuromonadia > Geobacterales > Geobacteraceae > Geobacter > Geobacter psychrophilus. The sequence continues at coordinate 3,850,047 of NZ_JBXDTU010000004.1, read as the reverse complement.
TCAAAGAGCGGCCGATAACTGGAAGCGGTGCCGTGGTGGGCTTCGTCAACCACAATGTAATCGTAGAAACCGCTCCCCACCTGCTCCCAGAGGCGCCGGCTGGTCAGCATGCCGACGGAACAGAAGAGGTGCTCCAGACGATTGGCCTGAAATTGGCCGACCAGCAGTTCACCGAAGTTCTGGTCGCGGAGGACATTGGCAAAGGTAGCTTGAGCTTGCTGTAGAATCTCCTGACGATGGGCCACGAAGAGAAGCTTGGCCTGTTTGTGCTTTTGTTCGAAGAAACGTTTGAAGTCGAAGGCGGCGACTACCGTTTTCCCAGTACCGGTGGCGGCAATCACCAGGTTGCACCAGCGATCATGGGTAGTGCGCTCCCGATCAAGTGCTTCAAGGATTCGCTCTTGAAACGGGTGAGGTCGTAGATCGAAAAAGACTGCCGGGCTGTTTGATCTGGGATTGCGGGCACGTTCGATGGCAGTGCGGAATAGGGTAGGATTCTCCGCATCAAATGGGATAAATTCGCGGCTGTTCCAGTAGGTCTCGAATTCAACAGAGAACTTTTCGAGGATGTGCCCCATATCCTGCGAGGTAACCTTGAGGTTCCATTCCAGACCGCTGGTGATGGCAGCGTGGGACATGTTGGCCGAGCCGATGTAGGCCGTGGAAAAGCCGCTGTTACGCTTGAAGTGGTACGCCTTGGCATGGAGTCTGGTTCTCTCGGTGTCGTAGGAGACGCGAACCTCGACGTTCGGCAGGCGAGCCAACCTCTCCACCGCCGGGGCATCGGAGGCCCCCATGTAGGAGGTAGTAATCAGTCGTACCGGTATATGCCGGTCACGCAGGTCCTCGAAGGCCGGCATTAGTAGGCGCAGGCCAGACCATTTGATAAAGGAAACGAGAATGTCCACCCCATCGGCGGAGCGCATCTCTTCCAGCAATTCATGACCAAGCTGTGGTTCCTGGGGTGAGCCAGTAAAGAGACTACTTTCTGTCAACGAAGTGTGCGGTCGGGGAATGCCTGACTTGCCATAATGCGGTGGGGTTATTTCGAGGAGGATCGGCTTTTGATCATGGATTAAGCGATGCTTGTCGAGATGGCCTCGGCCCGGCTCACTGGCGACGTGCCGAAGAATATGGTTGCAGAGGGCGAGGCGCTTCTCCGGATCGGATTCTTCGCGAAGGGCCTGTTCCAAAACCTTGGCCACAAAGGAAGCATACTTAGCTGGCTGTTCCTCCGGATCGATTTTTCCGAAAACGGTCCGTAACTCCGGCCGCAGAGCGAGGGCATCGCGGAGGTATTCATCGATGAGAGCTTCGTATATGCCGGGGGTGGCGGGATTTATCAAATTTAAGCCTCAAAATTCAAAATCATTCACAACTTCAGGGTCAAGTCTTGAAATATTTATTTTATTGCAGTAACCAAAGAATCATAACGGCGTCAGGTTCCTCAACTGTAACAATTCTAACCTTTACGCAACACTCAAAACGCCCCTGCACTGCGGATACCGTGAACAGCCCAGAAACCTGTTGCCTTTGTTTGCCCCTTTACTTGCTTCACGCATAACCATAGAACTGCCACATTTCGGACAACCGGGCACACTCTGCTTTTCGCTTACAATGTTTTTGACATGCGCAACATGCTCTCTGCTGGTTTTGAATGACGGCGCCAACCTGCCCGAAGCAATCTTGCTGACGATATTATTCACCTCACCAGCAGACAGAACCGGTGTGGTCTTCGATTTTATAAACCTGATATAACCGATACCATGAGTAACATTTGCAGGCATTTCCGTCTTGAACGTACTCTCACCGACAAAAACAATCAGTGAATGAATCTGCTGATCACTTAATCCGAGAAGTGATTCCAGAGTCTTCACATGTTTGTAATTTTGATGAAGCGGATTTTGAAACTTACTTGTATGTTTGAATATTTTTTGGGTCCATTGGCTCTGGTTGGAACCGCCAAAAATCCACCCCTTCATGTTTTTGGTTTCAACTACAAAAATGCCATATTTTGAAATGATGACATGATCGATCTGGGTCGTGCCATCCTCAGTCGGCAAGGTGACGTCCTTGATCAGGTGATATTCGTTCTTATCAAGCATCAGCTTCGCTGCGACATTGACGATAAATTCACCCATCACCCCTTTGAACCAGGATGATTTGAATAAGGCGGCCAGAATAAAAATTGGCAGCAGATACCAGAGTGTTCCTACGATCTGGTTTATAAGTGGAGCAAGAATCATTTAGTTGCCTCTCTTTTGTTTAAAAACGGGTGCCATCGAGTATACAGTCTTGAAAATAAAAAAGCCGCTGAACCGGCATAATTCCCGGTTCAGCGGCCTCTATAGTATTCTGATATCCCCATCCTTTTGCATCTCCACCACATAACATGTAATTGTATACAGGATTATGCCCCACCCTACCCCACCACCGCCCGCCTGTCAAAGGAAACCACGTACAAATACCGGACAATAACAAACCAAAACATATTTCACCGCAGGGGACGCAGGGTAACGCAGAGGAGAATCAAATTCAGGGGGAAACTAAAACTGAAAAAGGGGGGAGACCAGAAACTAGGAAGCAGCCGAAATGCTTTCGATTTACCCTTAAGATTTTGATGTTCCTCTGCGAACCTCCGCGTCCCCTGCGGTGAGAAAGATTCACAGGTTATGTATTTTTCGGGAAATCGAGGGACATAATGCCGTTTTCTTCCAGCGGTCTGAGGAATAAGCAAATTTCATTACACCCCTGCCTCTAAAAATCCCTGTTTCAGCCTCATAATCTTTGTCAGTATCTCATCAGACCTGTCATGTGTACGTGCGCTTCCGGCCATATCCTGCACAAGACGATAACTCTGCTGTTCCCCTGTTTCAGCTTCCAGAATTTCCAATATAACAATTCCGGTCGCTTCATCCGCTATAGCTGCCATATCACGTCCCAACAATCTGATTCCAGCCAGGACAAGGTCAAAACCCTCCATTTGGAGTAATTCAACCTCATTATCAAACATACGGTCTTCGTTGCCGGCATCTGCATAATGTTCCATAAAAAACAGCAAGTCTTCGGCATCTTTGGAACGATCCGGATATCGATCATTCCAGGAGATAACCTTCATCAATGCCATGCCCGGAATGGTCGGCACTTTCACATCCAGTAACGGAGTGTTGTTCAACCGGACATTCATTCCGTATTGAAATGCTTCCTTGAAACCCATGATGTTCATAATTACCTGCTGATCGGGCGGCCAGCTGATTGTTCTGCCTTCGGGACTGACATTACCAAACGGTACAATATCGACAGGGAATCGACCAAACTTCAGCCTGTACGGCTCTCTTGTTGCCTCAAATCTTCCTGTAGCGACTAATGCTTTTGACAGCTGCTGAAATTCATCCCAACTGTCAACCTCAACACCGATATCAAGGTCACGGGTGGCCCGATCCGTTCTGATGGTGTGACAATGATTCAACACGATATCGCGAGCCGTAGCTCCAACCACAAAGAAGAGAATACCAAGTGCTGAAGCCTCCTGATGAATCACCTTCAGAATATCCAGAATTACGAGATCAATCTTCTCTGATAAGTTGAACGATATGTTCGTCATATAGTATCCGTGCTGTTTCAATATTCCGCTGGTTTCCGGTGGCCAGCAAATCTGCATAAACCAGTACCGGGTGAACTGTCTCCCCATGTGGAACAATTGTATCCGGTTGCCAGAAACGGTGGAGCAGTTCCACATCACCTTCAGGGTCTTTCTTGAGCCGGTTCTGGATAAGCACATCGTCCGGATTGCCCTTATCAACATAGACGGTTATTGTCTGAGGCTTCAGATAGTCGGTCAGTTTTCCTGCTGCAACCTCACCACCCCACTGTGCCTTTTTCGGATTCAGTACAGTTTTCTGCCACCAGCCATCCGCGCCACGATAACGACCCATCAGCAATTTGGGGCGCAACTGCTCGGCATAGCCGGTTATCCAGCGTTCCAGAAGCTTTTCTTTTCCTATCAATCGAATATGCCGAGCACGCCCTTTACCGGTCTCAACCAGGTAACCAAGTTCGTTCAGCTCATTCAGGACCCAGTTTACCATGCCCAATGCGACATCTGTTTTAGCTGCAATGGCACGGTAGGTTTCATTCTCCAATCCCGGATTGCAGAGCAGTGCATAGAGAACCCTCAGTCCGGTTTGCTTAAAGGCACGACCAACACCAGGCGCTTTTAGCCGTCCTTGAAGCTTGTTGCCTTTGATGAAAACATAGTAAGGGGGCTGATTTATATAACAGTTACCGGCTGTGTCCATAAACTGGGTATCATCATTACGCAGTCTGTCCGCCATATCTGCCGTTACCTGCGGAATTATCAACACACAACGGGTCTGGTTTTTAAGCCGCCGATATAAGGCAAGCGCAGCATTAACAGCTATGGCGCCGCCCTCGATAACAAGTAGCTCCAACTTGACAGTTGCTTCCGGTGTTTTCAGCAGCAAGAACTGCTTGTCTGGTGCAATATCGAACACCAGCCCGTTTTGGCGCATAACAGCATCAAGAGCGGCTTTTAGAATTTGTTTTTGGTTGTTTATTGTCGGCATATAGCTCACCCAGCGTTACTGTTCACTTTTTGTGAACATATCATTTTAGTGAACATAGTTCAAGAATATTACCAAATCAAATTTCGTATAGCCCCATAAGCAAAAAAGCCGTTCAACCGGTATTTTTCCGGTTCAGCGGCCTTTATAATTCTGATTCAAACATCCGATATTCCCGAGAAACAGGATAAATTCGTTAACAAACTAAAATATTCCCCACCCTACCCCACCACTGCCCGCCTGTCAAAGGAAACCACGTACAAATACCGTACAATAATAAACCAAAACATATTTCACCGCAGGGTACGCAGGGTAACGCAGAGGAAAAACAAAAACAGGGGAGAAAAACTAAAAAATGGGGGAAAATCAGAAACTATAAGCTTTTGATTTACCCCTAAGATTTTGACTTCCTCTGCGAGACTCTGCGTCCTTTGCGGTGAGAAAGGTTCAAAGGCTATTGGCTATCATTTCCGGACGTTGCCGGATTATTAACGAGTGCAACGTTATGGAGATGCACGAAAGGTTGCATTTGCATGGCACAAACAATTAGAGGGTTACAGCGATTGCTGTAACCCTCTAATTGTAACTGGTGCGGTGGAATGGACTCGAACCATCACGGAGTTGCCCCCGCCAGCCCCTCAAGCTGGTGCGTCTACCAATTCCGCCACCACCGCAAGCAGAGTGCATGTTGCCATGCACACCATCTATCTGAAACCTTGTAGCTGTTGATCTTTCAGCAAACGGGTAGATTTTCTAACATACCCGCACTGTTTAATCAAGTGTAAATATTATTTATTTGGCTGGGCCGGTGCAGCAGGTGCCGACGGCATGGTTGCCGGCTTGGCCGGTGCCGGTGCTGCCGGAGCGGCAGCAGGTTTGCTTTTCGATGACATCAGCGATGACGAACCCGGATTCCCTGAAATATAGGCCAGGCTCAGGGATGTCAGCATGAAAATAACCGCTGCGCCGGTAGTCATCTTGCTCAGAAACGTAGTTCCGCCACCTGCACCGAAAACCGACTGGCTGCCGCTGCTCCCGAAAGACGCGCCCATCTCGGCACCCTTACCGGATTGCAACAGAACGACGGCAATCATAAAAAGACTTACAGCGACGTGCAGTATTGTAATAGCTATCGACATTCAAAATCCCCTGACTGGTAAAATAAGAAAAGAACATGTACCACAGGGCCCAGTGCATTGTAAAGATATTTTGCCGTGCTTCTATAATGAACACTGCGCCTGTCAGCCTATCAGGCTGAGAAATTGGCGATTGCAGCAAAGGAGTCGGCCTTGAGACTGGCACCGCCGACCAGGGCACCATCAATATCCGGCTGGGTCATCAGCCCTTTCACATTATCCGGCTTGACGCTGCCGCCATACAGGATACGGACGGCATCCGCGCACGCCTGGCCAAAAAGTTTCGCTGCCAGGGTGCGGATAAAGGCATGCACCTCCTGCGCCTGGGCATCGCTGGCGGTTTTGCCGGTGCCGATCGCCCATACCGGTTCGTAGGCAATGATGACGCCTGCCAGCATCTCGGCAGAAAATCCAGCCAGGCTGCCTTTCAGTTGCGTCTCGATCACCGTGAAGGTCCTGTCGGACTCTCGCTCGGCCAGGGTTTCACCGACGCAGACAATCGCAGTCAACCCGGCGGCGATGGCGGCCTTGGCCTTTTTGTTGACGGTTTCATCGGTCTCCCCGAAATACTGGCGCCGTTCGGAGTGGCCGATGATGACGTGGCTGCAGCCGGCATCCTTCAGCAGCTTCGGCGCGACCTCGCCGGTGTAGGCGCCCTCCTCCTCCCAGTAGCAATCCTGGGCGGACAACTTGACACGGGATCCGGACAGCGCCTCGGCCACCCGGCTGAGGGCCGTAAACACCGGGGCCACAACGATCTCGACACCTGCGGTTCCTGCCACAAGCGGCTTGAGTTCGTTGACCATGGCGGTTGCTTCGGCAATCGTTTTGAACAGTTTCCAGTTTCCTGCAATAACCGGTGTGCGCATGATTTCCCCCTATTTCTTGGTCTTGATATCAAGGGCTTTGACACCCGGCAGAATCTTTCCTTCCAGCAGTTCCAGAAAGGCGCCGCCTCCGGTGGAAATATAGCTGACCTTGGAGTCGACCCCGGCCTTGCGAACAGCGGAATCCGTGTCACCGCCGCCGATGATGGTGGTGGCAAAGGCACCGCCCACCGCTTCGGCCACGGCAAAGGTACCGCGGGCAAAGGCATCCATTTCGAAGACACCCATCGGGCCGTTCCAGATAACGGTCTTGGCGTCACGCAGGGTCTCGGCGAACAGCGTGGCAGATGCCGGTCCGATATCCAGCGCCATCCACCCTTCCGGAATCTCCTGGACCGGCGTGATAAAGTTGGTGGCGGTTGCTTCGAAGGCATTGGCAACAACACAGTCCACCGGCAGGTAAAACATGACCCCTTTTTTCTTGGCCCGCTCCATGATCTTTTTGGCGGTCGGAATCAACTCATCCTCAACCAGCGACTTGCCGACCGAATATCCCATGGCCTTGAGGAAGGTGAAGGCCATGCCGCCGCCGATCACCACCTTATCGACCTTGTTGACCAGGGTCTCCAGGACTTCCAGCTTGCCAGAGACCTTGGCGCCGCCCAGAATCGCTACCAGCGGACGCACCGGGTTGCTCATGGCCTTGTCGAAAAAGGTCATCTCGTTACGCATCAGGAATCCGGCAGCAATGACAGGAATGACCTTGGTAATGGCCTCCACCGAGGCATGGGCCCGGTGTGAGACGGCAAAGGCGTCATTTACGTAGATTTCGCAACCGTTGGCCAGCTGTTTGGCAAAGGCGGCATCGTTCTTCTCTTCGCCCGGATAGAAGCGGACATTCTCCAGCATGACTACCTCGCCCGGCTTCATGGCGTCGATCATCCTGGTGACGTCCGGCCCGAAACAATCCGGGGCCTGCTTGATCTTTTTGCCGAGCAGTTCACCCAGGCGCTTGGAAGCAGGCGCCATGGTATATTTTTCCTTTTTCTCCCCCTTGGGGCGCCCCAGGTGGGATGCCAGGATAACCTTGGCCCCCTGCTCCATGGCATACCTGATGGTTGGCACGGCACCGGCAATGCGGGTATCCTCGGTGATGTTGCCCTTATCGTCCTGGGGAACATTGAAATCCACCCTGATAAAGACCTTTTTGTCTTTCAAATCCTTGATCTGGTCGATGTAACGAATCGGCATGTCAATCTCCTTCCAAAAATTAAATGAAATGGCAAAAAAAGAGGGGGAATTGAATTCCCCCTCCCACTGCTGAACAGCGACCTGCTATTTTTTCGAAGCAATCAGCCTGAACAGATCAACAACCCGGTTGGAAAATCCTGCTTCGTTGTCATACCAGGAGAGGACCTTGACCATCGAGTCGCCAATGACCTTGGTGCAGGAGGCATCCACAATCGAGGAGAGCGGGTTGCCGTTGTAATCGATGGAGACCAGCGGCTCTTCGCAGAACCCGAGGATGCCTTTTAGCGCGCCTTTGGAAGCCTTCTTGAGGGCGGCATTAACCTTGACGGCATCGGTCTTTTTCTTGAGCGTGACGACCAGGTCCACAACCGAAACATTCGGAGTCGGCACCCGGATGGCCATGCCGTCCAGTTTGCCCTTCAACTCGGGCAGCACCAGGGAAACCGCCTTGGCGGCCCCGGTTGTGGTGGGGATCATGGATACGGCGGCGGCGCGGGCGCGACGCAGATCCTTGTGGGGCAGGTCAAGGATATTCTGATCGTTCGTATAGGAGTGAACCGTTGTCACCAACCCTTTTTCAATGCCAAAGCTGTCATTGAGCACCTTGGCTACCGGTGCCAGGCAGTTGGTGGTGCAGGATGCGTTGGAGATGATGACGTGTTTCTTGGCATCATAGAGGTGGTCATTGACACCCATGACAATCGTGATGTCCTCACCCGTGGCAGGGGCTGAAATGACGACCTTCTTGGCTCCGGCCTGGATGTGCAGCGATGCCTTGTCTTTGGATGTGAACAGTCCGGTAGATTCAAGGACGACATCGATCTTGTCCTTTTTCCAGGGCAACTCAGCCGGATTTCTGACGGCGTAGATCTTGATACTCTTGCCGTTGATGATCAGGCTGTCGGCTGTATGCTCTACCTTGCCGGGAAAGATACCGTGAACTGAGTCATACTTGAAGAGATGCGCCAGGGTAGCGGCATCGGTCAGATCATTTATTGCCACGAACTCAATATTCTTGTCCTTGCTCGCCGCCCGCAAAACCATCCTGCCGATCCTGCCGAAACCATTGATTGCAACCCGTAATGCCATGAAATTCCTCCTCGTATAATTGTGTAATAACCCATGCTTTCTGTTGAAGCTGATCTTTCAGAAAGTTTTCAAATAATAGAACATAAATTCAAATCGTCAACCATAAATTTACAGTTATCTTTGTGCAATTCAGCAATCTATATGGCTGGTTGCTGAAAAATTGATTTTACTTTAATTTGATTATGATAAACTGAATAAACACCTACGCTGCAATCAGTACTGGCGACAAAATGAAACAATCCCTTGAAAAACGCATCATCCTATTTTCATTCATCATCCTTTCGATGACAATCCTTGCCAATACAGCAATGGAAATAGTCGTATTTCGCAAGGAATACGTTCAGGAAATTTTATTACGCTCACACAGTCTCGGCACTTCACTCAAAGACACCATAGAGAAAGTACTGGCACTGGGAATAGATATCCGTGATGTAAACGGATTGTCAGCAAAATGCCGTGAAGTCATCCAGTTTGATCCGGAAATGGCCTATTGTGTCATAACAGATGGGACAGGAAAAAATCTGTATTCGAGTGACCCTGAATTCGCTGCCCAGGATTTTTCACAAGCCCGGGAGCAGACAAACCTCAAAGACCCCCACAATCGCAACGTTGCTGTCCTGCGCACCCGCAACGGCAGTTTTTTTGATATCAATGTGCCCGTTCGCTCCTTCGACTCCCGTATCGCCGCCTCAGTGCACATCGGATTTCCCCGGCAGGCCATCGACCAGAAGGTCTACGCCATCATCCTGCGGTCGATTATTGTCTTTCTGGTGTTCTTCATCCTTTCATTCGCCCTGGTGATCATATTCGTCAAAAAGAGTATCATCGCTCCCGTCACACATCTGCTGGAAGGGGTTACCCGCATCGCCCGGGGCGATTTCAAAACATCTATCCAGGTACTGCCGGTACACGAACTGGATCAGCTCGGCATCAAGATCAACGCCATGTCCACAGCCCTTGAAACCCGCGACATGGAACTCCACAAAAACTATGAAGAACTGTCGGAAACACATGCACAGCTCCATGATTCCTACCTTCAACTGGAAAAAATGAGTGCGGACCTGGAAAACTCGGAGGCCCTGTATAAAAAGCTGCAGGAAGAAGCAGGCGATGCCATTGTAATTCTTGATAACACCGAAACGATCATTATTGCCAACAGGATGGCAGAGACCTTCTTCGGCTTTCCGGCAACAGAGATCACCGGCCAGCACATATCAACCCTGTTGGTAAAGCTGAGCGCGGAAAACATCCCGCATCATCTGAAAAAATTCAAGGAAGCGTATGCAAGTCCCTACATCAACAGCGAAATCACCTTCACCAACCGCCGCAATGAGCAGCTGATCGGTAGAATTCATGCAAGCTGCATTGTCCTGGGTGACAATGCACTGCTGCAGATATTAATCCGTGATGTCACCAAGGAGCGGGAGATCCTCACCAACCTTGAAAACAGTGCTGCCGGACTGGCGCGGCTCAACCGCATGAAAGATTCCTTCCTCGGTCTGGCTTCTCACGAGCTGAAGACGCCACTCACCGTTATCATGGGATATTCTGAACTTCTGCTGACAGACATGCAGGATCAGTTGACCGAAACAACCGCTGAGATGATTCAGAATATCTCCGCAGCAGCATCCCGCCTCGACAATATCGTCAAGGACATGACCGATGTCTCCATGATCGACCAGAAACAGTTGGAACTGAATTTTGGCCAGGTCGATATCAATTCTCTTGTTGAAACAGCGGTACGGGAACTGCAATTCTTCTTTGCCCTGCGAAAACAGGAAATCATTACCCACCTGCACCAGACACTCCCCCTGATACACGGTGACCAGACCAGACTGCTGCAGCTGCTGTCAAATATCCTGGGAAATGCCATCAAGTTTACACCTGATGGCGGCTCTGTGTCTGTTACGACCACACTGAAAAAGTTCAACAGGAAAGGTCCGCTGCCCGAATATGATGGAATCAGTTCGCTTTTAATCGCAAACGGGCAGGAACAGGCGATTGAAATCGTCATTTCAGACAACGGCATAGGCATCAATGAAGAAGACCAGAAGCGCATTTTTGACAAGTTCTTTGAAGCAGGCAATATCGAAGAGCACAGCTCAGGAAAGGTAGCGTTCAAATCACGGGGAGCCGGCCTGGGCTTATCCATTGCCAAGGGAATTGTCGAAATGCACGGAGGTCGGGTATGGGCTACATCTCCAGGGTATGATCCCCAGACGTGCCCCGGCTCTTCTTTTTATATTCTCCTGCCCCTTGACCCGCTGTCTGATGGTGAAGGCCTGCAGCAGCCATAGATGTGCGACACAGATACAAACACCAACCTGTCTAATCACCGAAAAGGAGCAATTACCATGGCCAAGTCAAAGAAATCCGTCGTATCGGCAGCATCGACTGCAACAGCACCACGTCAGTCACCAAACAGGAAAGTGACGGCTAAAACCAGAGCAGCCGGTGAATCTGCTGTCCGGGAAATAACCGGGGAGGAGCTGGTTATTGAAAACTTCGCTGCCATGACACGACTGGTGGAAGCGCTGGGAGAGACATTGGAGCTGTTGACGCAGAAAGCTGAAAGCATGGCCTACCATATCATTGCCACAGAGCAGCTGCTGGCGGAGCTGATCGCTGACAACGGCATAAACCTGGCCGGCGTCAACGGCCGCATCCGTCGAAAAATAGCCTCCGGCACGGATGGCACCTGTGACCCAAGCAAGGCCATCGACATTGCTGCATCCATTGCCTCCCCCCTGCCGCGTCGCTAGCAGCAGTACAGTCCGACTCAACCGGAGCCTTCCCGTCAAGGAAGGCTTTTTTATTGAAAGAGAAGCGGGCATAAGGTATATATTCAACGGAAATGATCACGAGTAAGCAACTCAGTTGATTTCGTCATCAACACGTGCAGGGATTGCTACTTCACCCCATAACAACCTGCTGTTTCCAGCAATTTAGCGATCGCATTGAACAAGGAACCCCTTTGAAAACATCCATCCTGCGTGTTATCGCAATCCTGTTTCTTCTGGCAGCACCTGCGTGTGCGACTGAAATCAGCAACATCAGCATAGGCGGAGAGGTCGCTGGCGGCATCCAACGCCTGGGGGGCGAAGCCGTTGAGTTGATCACAACGCCGCTGCAGGTTGAGAACGGCAATGTATTCATCACACTGGGGGTCGCTGGTGCTCTCGCCCTTACCTACACCTTTGACAAGCAGATCCAGGAAAAACTGCCGGCCCGATCAAACAGTTCACTAAACAAAGCAACCGACGCCGGTTCCCTGGCTGGTGATCCATTCCTTCACCTGGGTCTGGCAGCGCTGGTCTACGGAGGCGCCATTGTGGCCGATTCGGCCAAATGGAAAGAAACCGGTGAAATGATGGGCGAGGCATTGATTCTTGCGGACGCGGCCACGTTACTCATCAAGGAGTCCAGCGGTCGCGGCCGACCGGGCGTTACAGCGGCCAAGGATGATTTCAGGCCCTTCGGCTTCCGCAAAGACTATGATTCGTTGCCATCCATGCACACCTCCAGCTCGTTTGCCCTGGCATCGGTGTTGGCTGCAACCACGGACAGTATTGCCATGAAAACAGCCTACTATACTGCGGCAACATTTGTCGGCTTTTCCCGCATGTACCAGAACAAGCACTGGGCCAGTGACGTTCTGTTAGGGGCTGTAATCGGTGAACTGTGCGGCAGGGTCGTAACCGGCTTTCATGCCGGAAGAAATAAACTGGCCCTGGCTCCCCAGGCATTTGAGGGTGGCGCCGGGCTGGCAATGGTGGGCAGATGGTAACGTTTCCGGATGGATTACAGGCCCAGGCGGTCATATTTGATTTCGACGGGGTGATCGTTGACACGGAACCGCTGCACTACGCTGCGTTTCAACGCCTGCTCGAACCGCTCGGGCTCGGTTTTTCGTGGGAGCAGTATGTTGAAACCTACATGGGATTTGATGATCGGGACGCCTTTATCGAGGCTTTTAAAGGATCTGAGGAGGGATTATCGGCAGCAGAGCTTCAGACGCTGATCATGCGGAAAGCGTCCCTTTTCCAGGATATAATTCGCGACGGCATCTGCGCCTATCCCGGAGTCGTCAACCTGATCAGGCAGATCCATGACAGCCGGACCCCCCTTGCGATCTGCAGTGGCGCCCTGCGCTCGGATATTGAACCGATTCTCGAAACACTCGGTATTGCAGACTGCTTCGACGTCATTGTAACGGCAGAAGATGTTGCCAGGAGCAAGCCGGACCCGGAATGCTATCGCATGGCCCATGCCAGACTCAATACGTTCCATTCTCTCAACCTGCCGGCAGAGCTGGTTCTCGCAATCGAGGACACCCCCGCCGGCATCACCGCAGCAAAAGGTGCCGGGCTGCAGGTCCTGGCAGTTACCAACAGTTATCCCGCCGATCACCTCGAACAGGCCACTGTCATCGCACAAACACTGGAATTTCCGGGAATTGTGCCTGAACAGTAGTCCACTCCCTTTTCACTGCAATACCATCTTCATCAGGCATCAGCGGTCAGCTTTTCTATGAAACTGCCGATGGCCGCATGTACGTTTTCAGAACCCTCTCCGGAAAGAATTCCATGTCGATCAAAATCAAAGGACAGGTACTGCTTGTTGACCGCCCCAATGCGATTAAACAGCAGCGCCGTTCCCTCGGAATCGACCACCGGGTCGCCGTGCCCCTGCACAATCAGGGTCGGCACCGTCACATCTGCCAATCGCGGTTCAAGCTTTTTCATGAATCGAGCCATCTCCGACAGGGCCGCCACCGGTACCCGCGTATAGTTGATCAGCGGCCGTTCCGGAATGATCTCCACATATTCCATTGCCGCACCGTGCCACTGAATCGTATCCATGAGCCTGTTCCAGGTCGTGACGGCCGGTGCGAATCGCGACGATATGTCCTGCAGACGGAACGGGGGTGAGACCGCAAACACGCCGGCCATAGCACCGATACGGGCGGCAGCGTCCAGTGCCAGGCCGCCGCCGAAAGAAAAACCGCCGATCACAACCCGCTTGCAGATCGCATGCATCAGGGCATAGCCGATATCCACCGATTCAATCCATTCGTCCCCGTTTCGCGCGGCAAGGTCTTCGGGTGAGGTCCCGTGCCCGCGCAGACGGACACAATACACCCAGTAGCCCCTGTTGTGCAGATAGTCGGCCAGCTCGCGCATCTCGCGCGGCGCGGCCAGAAAACCGTGCACGAGCACCACACCCAGTCGCCGTGACGTCCCCTTCAGCAGTACGGGCGCACCTACTGCGCGTTCCTTGGATTCTCCCGGGTGATGGAAGCGTGAATAATCCGCCTTGAACTGATTATCGGCCTGTCGCAGCAGAACATTGACAACCCGGTGCCGGACCATCATTTCCGGCAGCCACGCCAGCCAGCGCACATGGCGTTTAAGGGCTGACAACGGCCGCACTTCATTTGCCGCCACCCCCAGCGGATTTTCGATTCGAATCCGGTGGAATTTACTGCTGGTGGAAAAGTTGATTGAATTCCTGAGCAGCTCCCCATTCTCGTAACGGACAACCCCCGATTCCCGGGCCAGCTCCAGGAAGTCACGGAATTTGTGATAGCGGTCGTCTGTCAGCAGGGCAACCTGGCCGACCTCAAGACTAAGGTGGCAATAGACCAGTGACTTGTCCGGCACCAGACCGGTCAGCAGAAAGACACGCCTCCGGAAATCCGTCTCGGATATCTTGTTGAAGGGGAGCGCCTTGAGCAGCGAGGCAAAGAGATGATCGTGGTTGACCGTGGTCATGTTGTAGATGTCGAACATGAAGCGGTGCATCAGGTCCGTCGCTTCCTGGCGCATCGCCGGCAGGGACGGCAGCTGGTCGTCAAAATTGATCGGCTGCAGGGAGTACATGTCCCGTGTAATCCGCGAGGAGGTCAGCGACTCGGAAACCGGGATGGCCGTGCCAAAGCGGATGTCGATATCCACCCCTTCAAAAAACATGGTGCCCTCGGTCAACAGCTCCTCCCGCAGCCGGTCGGAGATGCTGCGGGCAAAACGGTCAGCCAGCGTGCTCAGGATATTCTCCCGTGACCTGAGGGGATAATAGGTCAGATTGATCGGGACGATCCAGGTCGTTTCGGTCAGAATCGGCATCATGTTTTCTATCTGAAACATGTTCATCAAACGCTCGGCTTCGGAAGGGTTTTCTGTCAGCAGGTAATTCAGCCGCTTGCGATAGAATTCGGTGCGCAGCGCCAGATTTGCCGCCCCGGTATGGGCGGTCCGCTGTGCGCTGCGGTGCAGCCCGAAAAAGGAAGGCCTGCTGACCGCCTCCTTGTCCTTGACCATCCGCCCTTCGGGGAAAATGATCCAGTTGGCTTCACCGGTCAGCAGGCTTTTCACAATCAGGCGGTCCCGATCGGGATTCCTGGTCGAAACCGCACCGACCTTGGCCAGAAATCTGCTCAGCGGGCCTTCAAAAAGCGAATGATCGGCCAGCGACCAGACCGGCACATGGGTGTGGGAATAGATGTGATAGGGCAGCAGGAGGGTTTCGATGCGGGTGAAATGGTTGACGACAAAGATTATCGAACCTTCGGGAATCGTTTCCTGACCATGGGTCCTGACCTTGATCTTTGAAAAACCCTGCATGAGCGCAATCATCTGGCCGGTAGCAAGGTAGGCGGAATATTTCATGGTCGCTTCCTGTCGGACATGAGTTGCTGACGCAGCCAGCCGGGCCGATTGGTCATGATCGAGTCGACACCCAGCCCGCACAAACGATCAGCATCCGGCAAGCGGTCAACGGTCCAGACATGGATTTCCTTACGGAGCTCCTTAAGCTTCATTACCAGGTCCTGATCCAGGAACGCGCGGTTGGCGCTGGCCAGACCATCCGCACCGCAGCGGATAAGTGTAGCGATGACATCGGCCCGGGAGGGGAGCCAGAGGTTGTTCTGCCGGGACAGGCGGTAATCGCACAGCCAGCAGGCATGCCAGTCGGGGAGCCGCTGCTTGAGTTCCGCAATCAGCGTGGCGCTGAACGCCAACAGCCTGATGCGCTGCGGGGAGATGCCCGATGCCCGCAGCACCCGTTCCAGCCGGGGGATGATCTCCGGGCCGCTCTTGATCTCGATATAGAACCAGCTTGCGTGCGGCAGCGCGGCCAGCACCTCGTCAAGCGTCGGTATCAGCGCCCCGGACCAGGCCGCCCCCTTCCAGCCCCCCGCATCAAGGCGCTGCAATTCCGCCAGGGGGGTGTGGGCGATGCTCAGATCAACACCGGTTGTCCGGGCGGTTGTCGCGTCGTGCATGCAGACGATCCGGCCATCGGTGCAGAGGCGAAAATCGGCCTCGATGCCGTCGGCCCCCTGTTTCCAGGCCAGACGGAATGCCTCCAGCGTGTTTTCGGGCGCTTCCCGCGATGCGCCGCGATGGCCGATGATACGGGGGAGATTGTGCGGCGTTCCAGTCAGCATAACGTTGGACCCCGCTTGTTCAGATTGAGTCGCAATACCATCGACAGGATTCACTCACGGATGGTGATCCATTCTAACTGATGTCGACTGTGAGCGCAAATTGCTTATTGATATTTACCGCTGCGGGAAACAGCTTGACAAAAAAACCGGCATGGTTTTATATAATTAATAATTGACGCAGAGGTGAAGTATGAGACTGAGCAACGAAGATCACATGCAGATCAGCGACCTGGCGGAACAGTTGGGGATCACAACCCGGACCATTCGCCTGTATGAGAAGAAACGATTGGTAGAACCGCCGAAAAGAACGGAAGGTCGCGTACGATACTATGAAAAGGCGGACATCACGAGGTTCAAATTCGTACTGAAACTGAAGACACTCGGTTTGACACTGGAAGAGATGACCGAGCTGGCCGATCTGTACGACAAGGAACAAAAGACGCCGGACAAGATCATGCCGCGCCTGCTCGAACTGCTGGATTCACATCTGATCAGCATCAAACAGAAGATCTCGACCCTGCAATCTCTCGATCAGGATATCACTGCCTATAAGCAGAGGATCGTTGACCAATACCATCTGCGCAAGTAGACCACCCTCCCCACCCTGCAGCAGACAGCCCGCAGCACCCCTCCCGCAGCACGAACCACCATCAATGTGGATCAGACAGGAAGCGACTACTCCTTGATAACCGGCACGACGTTGTTTCCGGATTTCCCCTGCAACAGGTTCCGCAGGCTCTTTTTGACCCCGCTGACAACAAACGGTGTCAGGCGGCGCTTTTCCGTGAGAATGCGCATGAACAGGTCCTTGCGTTTCAACGGCGGCAGCTCCCGCCTGGCTGTGGGGACCATGGAGAGCGCCCCCGGCCTGCAGGCCGAGACACAGGCACCGCAGCCGAGACACAGGTCATCGTCGACCAAGGCTGAGCGGCCGCCCTTCTCCCCGATCTGCTCCCCGTGCAACAGACCTATCGCCATGACGTTGCAGGCGCGGACACAGACCCCGCAGCCGCTGCAGCGCTCACGGTCGACAACAGCGCGGAAGCCGGTCTTGCCGACCCCGTGGTGGTAGCCCATCTGCACCCCGGCCAGCAATTCGCAGCAGCAGCTGCAGCAATTGCAGATAAAGGACGGTTTGTGGCGGATGTTGTCGGTGATGTGGGTCAGGTTCAACGCCCGGGCGCTGTCGAGGACCGCCAGCAGTTCATCCACGCTGCGCTCCCGGGCGAAGCCGCGCCGGGCCATGAAGCGGGCCGCGCTCCCCAGCGAGATGCAGATCCCCTTCGTCGGCGCCCCCTTGCTGCAGGCCTGGTGAAGATGCTCTTTCTTGTGACGGCAGTAGCACATGCCGACCGCACCGAATCCGGCCTCGCGGATGATCTCCCGGGCCCGGTCATAGCTGGTGACCTCCGAGGTCACCGGGATATGCTCCTCATAGAGCAGCGAACGGGTCAGCGGTGTCCGGCTGCCGAAGAATTCCGCTGCCTGGCTCTCCTCCAGATACTCCCGCATCAGCAGCGCCAGGCGCTCCAACGGCAGGTCCGTCCGGTTCTTCATGAAGGTCAGCTCGAAGAAACCGATCAGTCCCGGCAGCAGCAGGTAATAGACCTCCCCGCCGTAGGGCATGTCCATCAGCAGCCCCTTGTCGGCCATCCGCTCCAGCAGCGGCAGCAGCTCTCCCGACGGTATCCGCGTCAGCCGCACCAGTTCCGGCAGGGTGGCCTCCTCCAGCGGAAAGCGCGAGGCCACAAAGGCTTCCCGTTCGTCAAAGAGCAGCGCCAGGATCTGGCGCAGTTTTTCCGTATCTACAAGACCGATCGGGTATTTGTTCAGCCGGTCGATCAGCGGCACGATACTGCTTTTTGAGCCCAGATGGTGTCCCATGGTTATGCCCTCTCCATCAGCTGAATCGTGAAAAATCCGGTTTGCGGCGCTGCATGAAGGCCTGCAGGGCTTCGGCCGCTTCCGGTGATTCCAGGCGCGCCATGAACTGCCGTCCCTCTTCTGCAATGGTCTCCTGCAGCGGGATGGCATACTCACGCTTGAGCAGACTCTTGGCCAGGCGCAGCGCCGCCGCCGGCTGGGCCGCCAGCTGTAAGGCCCTTGTACGCGCTGTTTTCAGAACATCGCTGTCAGGACACACGGCGGTAACGATACCATAGCTGCAGGCCTTGTCGGCACCGAACACCTCTCCCAGCAGGATCAGTTCCGCTGCCCGCTGGTGCCCCATGATGCGGGGCAGCAGCAGCGTGGAACCGGCCTCCGGGCAGAGCCCCAGGTTGACGAACGGCATCTGGAAGGTGGCACTCTTCCCGGCATAGACCAGGTCGCAGTGCAGCAGCATCGTGACTCCGATCCCGACCGCCAGACCGTTAACCGCAGCGACAATCGGCTTGCGCGCTTCACTGACAGCGGTCAGGAACTGCATGACGGGGCTTTCCGGTCCGGTTGGCGGGGCGGTGAGGAAATCCGCCAGGTCATTGCCGCTGGTAAAGCAGTCGTCAGAGCCGCAGATCAGAATAACCCGCACCCCGGCATCACCGTCCGCCTCCCGGAGACCATCGGCCAGGGCCTGGTACATGGCCAGGTTGAGGGCATTTTTCTTGTCCGGCCGGTTGATACGCAGAGTGCGGATCCCTTCGCTCAATTCGCTCTGGATATTCATCTTCATTACCCCTTTGTCATGCCATTGCCCGGATGCTCTCCGGCAGCGGCAGTGTGGACTTACTGACACTATCGAAACTGACCATGGTGGTGCGGGCAGTAGCGTAGGTCTTCTCCATGCCGTCATGGAGCCGATACTCCAGGTCGAAACTCGCACGCCCGGACTTAGCCAGCCAGAGCGTCACAACGACTTCGTCACCCAGCGTAATCGGGAGCTTGAAGTCGCATTCGGCCCTGACGACCAGCAGATACACGCCCTGACGCATCAATGCCTCGAACGGTTCCCGGAACAGCTTGACCCGCGCCGTTTCAAGATAGGTGAGAAAGATTGCGTTATTTACATGGCCGTAGGCATCCAGGTCGGAAAACCTGACTTCAATGCCGGTTGTGTAGGTCTGTGCCATGTTCTGCTCCTTTGTGCCGCAGTAATTCCAGCTGGTAGACAACATCACCAGAGACCAATGACACTGTTATCCGGTGCTGTTGTATGCCTGTCATTCCTTGCCGAGCATGCCCTTCTTCAACGAGTCGTCTGCCGGTTTTGCACCCAGGTAGATGGCAAGAACACCACGTGCCAGTTTAGCCGATGCAATGGTTCCCAATGCTTTGCCGTTGTGGCTGGCCGAAACGCTGCCATCCGCGCCGAGCGCCAAATCGACGACATCGCCCCGATTAAAATCGGAGTTAAAGAGAGCGAGGAACTTTTTAACCTCGGGTGTGCCGGACAGATCGGGTGAATTGTTGGCGAAGCCTTCGCTGAAGGCCTCGATAATCTTCTCCTTATCCACCTTTGAGTGCAGGAAATTCATCCGGATCAATTTATCTCCGTTGTCCTTCAATGAATCGGTGGCGGTGGCAAGATGTTTGACCGCATAAAGCGACCCGATATACACCTTGACAAAAAACTTTTTCCTGATGCCATAACCATTCAATTTCAGCTGCTGACCATGCACCGTCACCACCTGATCCAACTGCACCCCGGCGACCTCAACCGCCGGTGACCGGACCGCGCAGAGCAGCACCAACATGACCGCCACATACAATTTATTCATAAGAGCTCCCTTTTTCCTGATTCAGCCGATCTCGCGGCCGGCGTTAAAACCTTGATGTACCGCATCATAAACCATGGCGGGGCTTCGTGCGTCGCCAACAACCAGAAACGGGATGCCGTGTGCTGCAAGTACCTCCTGAAGCGGATTGTGGGTCCGCGTGCCGACTGCCAGCACAACCGAATCGGCGGGGATTTCCTCCACCCTGTCATCACACACGATCCTGACGAAGTCGGCAGTGATCTCGATGACTTTGGCCGTGGCCCGGGTCTTGACGCCATACCGCTCCACATCCTGCATCATCCCCCAGCGGGTGCTCTTGCCGAAGTTTTTCCCCAGCTCAGGCAGCATCTCGATGACTGTTACATCTTTGCTGCCATCTGTTGCCAGACCGTAGAGATCCTCGACGTTCTCGGCGCCATGTACCAGCAGAAACTTGAGCGCTTCGCCGGAAAGGGTGCCTTTCTCCGCCAGCAGCAGCGCCGTTTCGATGCCGACCGCCCCACCGCCGATTATTACGACACGCCGTCCGATCGCGACATGTTCTGTCAACACATCCCACGCCTGGACCACGTGGGGCATATCAACGCCCGGAATGGGGGGGGTGATCGGCTTGCCGCCGGTGGCAAGAATAACAGCGCCTGGTCTGCTCTCCTTCAGAAATTGTCCATCAACTGTGGAATTGAATACGACCGTGGTGCCCGACAGCTCCACCTGCCTCTCCAGGTCGGCGGCAAACTCCAAAAACTCCTCCCGACCGGGAGGGGCTCCTGCAAGCAGCAACTGGCCGCCATAATGATTTCCCGCTTCATGGAGCGTCACGCGGTGTCCCCGTGCGGCGGCGGCAATTGCGGCGCTCATTCCGGCCGCCCCGCCGCCGACGACCGTAATGGCGAGCGGTGTCTCGACTTTCGTCAGCGACCGCGACCGCTCGTACCCGGCGCGTGGATTACAGAGACACTCCACCGCCTTCATTTTGAACAGGTTGTCGAAACACCCCTGGCCGCAGGCCACGCAGTGGACGATGTCGGACTCATGGCCGCTACGGGCCTTCTCCGGAAAAAAGGGATCGGCGATCAGCGCCCGTCCGAGTGCTACCATGTCGCAGATGCCGTCGGAGATCATTTCACGAGCCAGCTCAGGATCGTTGATACGGTGGCTGGCGATGACCGGAATGCTGACTCGCTCTTTAATTCCGCGGGCCAGATAGCCGAAGACCCCGCGCGGCACCTTTGTCACGATCTGCGGCACCTGGGCCTCATGCCAGCCGACGTTGATGCAGAGGGCATCTACTCCGGCTGTCTCCAGCAGGACGGCGTATTCCTGGAGCTCCTGGCGGGTTGAGCCGCCCTTCATGAATTCATTGCCGTTCATCCTGACCAGCAGCGGGAATTCGGCGCCGACGACAGCCCGGACCGCCGCGATGACCTCCAGGCCGAAGCGGCTGCGTCCCTCAAATGCGCCGCCGTAGCGGTCCTCACGCTTGTTGGTCAGGGGCGAGAGAAATTCGCTGATCAGGTAGCCGGTGCCGGCAAGGATCTCGACGGCATCGAAACCGGCTGACTGCACCCGCCCGGCCGCCTGGGCAAAACGGACGATGATTTCTTCGATTTCCTGAAGCGACAATTCGCGGGGTATTTCGCGGGTCAGCCGGGACGGGATTGCCGAGGGCGCCACCGGCTGCCTGCCCCCGGTCATCAGGGAGTGGTTGTAACGACCGGCATGGTTCAACTGGACCGAGGCCCGGGCACCGTTGTCACGGATGGCGTTGGCCAGGCGGGTCAGGCCCGGGAGGTAGCTATCCTTGTGGGCACCGATATTGCCGGGATTGCCGGAGAGCTCATCGATCGTGGCATAGCCGACCGTGATCATCCCGGCCCCGCCGCGGGCGCGCTCGGCATAGAAATCCACCAGCCGGTCGTTGACCGCATAGTTGCCGGCCATGTTCAGATGCATGGCCGGCATGAAGATGCGGTTTTTGACCTGCAGGCGGTTGATCTGGATCGGTTGGAACAGCGGATCAGGCATGGGTTTCTCCAGTTAACTTAAAAGTCGTAGCCACAGAGGTCACAGAGAGCACAGAGAAATTATCTCTTAAAGTGGTTTTTACCGTATTTTATTTACCTCTGTGTCCTCTGTGGCAATTAGACTTTAAAATTTAAAGCTGATTCACGATGGCCGCATAACGTTCCCGGACCTGATCGAACAGCCCGACCTGCTCCAGTGATGCCTTGAGCAGCGCCGGATGTTCCAGAAAATCCAGCATGAAGACGATCTCCGAAATCTTCAGATAGATGAAGAACGGCTCGACCAGGCGACCCTTGAAGAGCTGCTCGATAATGTCGCTCATAGCCATTTCCCGAAAAGGGAGCAGCTGCTCGACACGCTCCAGGAGCGTTGTCACGTAGAAGAGTATAGCCGCGTCAGCCCCGGTGACATACTGGCGGTGCCCCGGCATGATGCGTCTGCCCTGCAGCTGTGCCAGGTTGAGCAGGGAGGCGCAGTAGGCGCGGTAGTTTTTGAAACGCCCCGCAAAGCTTTCCAGATCAATATCCAGCAAGGGTGCCTGGAAGATGTTCCTGAGCAGGCAGTCACCGGTTACGGCCGCATCTCCGACCAGGTAGACCAGATCACTCTGGGAGTGCCCCGGACAGGGCAGGTAACTGATGCCCAGTTCCTGCAGCAGACTGTCAGAATCCTCGACAATCCGGAAGCGCTCCGGGATTGCCGGGAAGACCTTGTTCCGCTCAAAGGATTCCCGCAATTGAACCGGGAAATCGCCTCCGAAACCGTAGCCTCCCAGGATTTCGCCCATGCGCTCCATGCGCTCGCCGTGACGCCGGAATTTAACGGCATCACGTTGCGGGATAAACACCTCTGCGTCACTATGCTGAATAATATAGTTGGCCAGACCGTAATGATCTACATGGCAATGGGTGATGAACAGGTACCTGAGGCGCTTGAGATCGACGTTTTCCCGCAGGCAGGCCTCCCCCTCGGGTGTGGGCGGTCCGGTGTCGAACAGCACCAGGCCGCCGTCGAGTTCAACGCTGTAGAAGTGGACTTCGCCCACCATGTAAGGGGTTTGTACGGTGTCCTGCTGCATAAGAGAGTGGCCCAATGAAGTTTCCCCCCTCCCCCTGCGGGAGGGGGTTAGGGGGTGGGGTAATTGCCATATTTGATGCTGCCGGCAGCTTCACCCACCCCTCAATCCCCTCCCGTCGAGGGAGGGGAAGCTAAATACAAAAACCTAACCGGAAGTCACTGTCAAAAAATATATTTCTCCGCTTCGAGGGCCGCAGTTGCCAGGTGGCGTTTTGCCTTGAGCAGGCCGCTGGCATCGTATTTGGTGAACCTGCGGATGCCGGCCAGCAGCATGGTCAGGTTGTCCCCCTCCTCGATGTAATAGGCTGCCCGGCGCGCGGCGGATGCGGCCGTTTCCGAGGCATTGAAGGTAAAGACCTTAACGGCGGCGCTGACAGAGGCCTTTTTGGCCTCGCTCAGATTCGGCAGCATCTTCTCGGCCCGTAGAACCGCACTCTCGATGGCAAAGATGTTGATGGCCACGTCGGCCACGGCCAGCAGGATCTCCTGCTCATCCTTGATGGTGTTTATGAACTTCTGCGCCCCGCTGCCGGCGATCACCAGGAAGGCCTGCTTCAGGTTGGCGATCAGCGCCTTTTCAGCAGCAAAGGGGATAGCATCGTCCAGTTCGTCAAAGGAGGGGGACATGAGCGCCTCGAAGGCCTTCATGGCCTCTTTCTGCAACGGGATGTCACCCTTCATGGCGCGTTTCAGGATGATGCCGGGGATCAGCAAACGGTTGATCTCGTTGCTCCCCTCCCAGATCCGGTTGATGCGTTCATCACGGTAATACCCCTCGGCGGCGTACTCCTGGATAAAACCGTAGCCGCCGTGAATCTGGACAACCGCATCCACGACGTCAGCCAGCATCTCGCTGCACAGGACCTTGATGATGGCGCACTCGATGGAATACTCCTCGATGCCCTGCTGGTAGGTCTCGTAATAGTCGGGCGTGTCCTTCGGGATGGTGGCCAGACGGTCGTCGATCAGGCCGGCCAGGCGGTAGACAGCCGATTCCGAGGCGAAGATGGCGGCGGTCATGTCGGCGATCTTTTCCTGGATGGCGCCGAAGGTGCCGATGGTTACGCCGAAGGCCTTGCGCTCGTTGGCATATTTGACCCCGGTGGTGAGTGAGATCTTGGCAGCACCGGTGACCGCGGCACCCAGTTTGAAGCGCCCGACATTGAGGACATTGAAAGCGATCTTGTGACCCTTGCCGATCTCACCCAGCAGGTTTTCTACCGGAACCATGGCATTGTCCAGGATGATCTGGGTGGTGGACGAGCCCCTGACCCCCATCTTGTTTTCCTCAGGCCCGACAATCAGCCCCTCGGTGTTCCGCTCCACCAGGAAGGCGGTGAAGTGCTGCTTGTCGATCTTGGCAAAGATCGTATAGAGGTTGGCGATGCCGCCGTTGGTGATGAACTGTTTGGTGCCGTTGAGGATATAGTGTTTCCCGTCGTCGGAGAGAGTAGCACTCGCTGAGGCGCCCAGGGCATCACTGCCGGAGCCGGGCTCGGTCAGGCAGTAGGCGGCGATCCACTCGCCCGATATGATCCTGCCCAGGTATCTGTCTTTCTGGTCCTTGGTCCCGTAGTACACCAGGGGCAGCGTGCCGATTCCGGTATGGGCCGAATAGGTAACGGAAAACGAGCCGGCCAGGGCCAGTTTTTCAGCCGCCAGCATGCTGGTGCCCTTGTCCAGCTCCAACCCGCCGTACTCCTCGGGGGCATCGATCATCAGCAGCCCCAGTTCACCACATTTCCGCATCAGCTCAACCGTCAGGGGCAGATTGTGGTGTTCGATCTCCTCGCGCCGTGGGACGACCTCGTTCAGCACAAACTGCTCGGTTGTGTCGCCGATCTGCCGCTGCTCATCGGTAAAATCCTCCGGCGTAAAGACATCGCTGCAGGAGGTCTCGCTGATCAGGTATTCGGCACCTTTAAAAATGTTCGCTGCCATGGTGTCACCTCGTGAAAATTATTTGTTTAGTATCTGCCTCCCCTCCCGCAAGGGGCGGGGGACTTAACGTCCTTTACACCTTCTCGAAAATTCCGGCCGCCCCCATGCCGCCGCCGATACACATGGATACCATGCCGTAGCGGGTATCCGTGCGCTGCATCTCCTGGAGCAGGGTGGCGGTCAGCTTGGCCCCGGTACACCCCAGGGGGTGGCCCAGGGCAATCGCACCGCCGTTGACGTTGACCCGGGCGGGGTTGATACCCAACTCCTTGACGCAGGCCAGGGACTGGGCCGCAAAGGCCTCATTCAGTTCAATCAGGCCGATGTCCGCCAGGTTCAGGCCGGCCAGCTTCAGCGCCGCCGGAATGGCTGCCACCGGGCCGATGCCCATCAGCTCGGGCGCGACCCCCTTGACGGCAAAGGCGACGAAACGCGCCAGGGCCTTTTTCCCGATCTTCTTGAGATATGCTTCCGAGACCACCAGCACCGCCGCAGCGCCATCGGTCATCTGGGAGGAGTTGCCGGCCGTAACCGTACCATCGGCCTTGAAGGCCGGCTTGAGCTTGGCAAGTCCATCAGGGGTCGTATCGGCACGCACGCCGTCATCGCCATCGACCAGTTCCCTGCTGCGCTGCATCTTGTTGTTCACCAGTGAGCAGATCTCCACCTCAACCGGGATGATCTCATCCCGAAACCTGCCCGCAGCGATGGCAGCGGCGGCCTTGACATGGCTGGCTGCGGCAAAGGCATCCTGCTCTGCGCGGCTGATATCGTACTTGTCCGCTACCAGTTCGGCAGTGATCCCCATGGAGGCGTAGGACTCCGGCCAACTGGCCACCAGTGCAGGATTGGCGCTGTACTTGGCACCACCCATGGGGATCATGGTCATGCTCTCGGCACCACCGGCAATGATGCAGTCGGCAAAGCCGGCCATGATCCGCTCCGCTGCCGTGGCTATGGTCTGCAGGCCGGAGGAGCAGAAACGGTTGACGGTCTGGGCCGGGACCTCGACCGGCAGTCCGGCCTTCATCGCCGCCACCCGGGCAAAGTTCATGCCCTGCTCCCCTTCGGGAAAGGCGCAGCCGATGATGACGTCTTCCACATCGTGCGGATCTATGCCGGTCCTTTCCAGCAGCCCCTTGATGGCAGCGGCGGCCAGATCGTCCGGGCGGACATCCTTCAGTTTGCCTTTTTTGGCCTTGCAGCCGGGTGTGCGGTAGGCAGCCAGAATATATGCGTTTCTCATCGGTATCCTCCGAAACAGGAATGTTTGACTAAAAAACCATGTACCACGAAGGCACGAAGAGCACGAAGAAGACGACAAGCATTTACATACTATTTTACTTCGTGTCCTTCGTGTCCTTCGTGACTTCGTGGTGAGTAAGGTGGTGTTAATTCCGCAGCGGCTTGCCCTTCTTGAGCATATGCTGGATGCGCTCCAGGGTCTTTTTCTGACCGCACAATCGCAGGAAGGCCTCGCGCTCCAGCTCCAGCAGGTACTCTTCGGTGATCAGGGTGCCGGCCGGGCAATCCCCGCCGGTGATGACGTCGGCGATGGCACTCGCCAGGAACTGATCGTATTCGGAGATGAAGCCCCCCTGCCGCATGTTCCAGAGCTGGGTCTTGATGCTGGCAGCCACACTGCGACCGGGCGCCTTCAGGTCAATCAGCGGCCGACCGGGGCGGTAGTTGCCAGCCAGGGCAATCGCCTTGAGCTTGGCGTCATGGATGCGCTTGTCCATATCCATGGTAATGGCATCACCGTAGCGCATGAAGCCCATCGGGGCCAGCTCTGCGGCGGACATGCTGACCTTGGCCAGGGCGATGTTCATATAGTTTTTGAAGATGAACGGGGTGGCATCGGTCTCATACTCCTCGGCCAGCCGGATGGCGCGAACCGCCATCTCCTTGGTGCCGCCGCCGGCCGGGAGCAGGCCGACGCCGATCTCCACCAGCCCCATATAGGTTTCGGCATGGGGCACCATGGCGTCGGCGTGCAGACAGGTTTCACAGCCGCCCCCCATGACCAGGTTATGCGGGGCAGCGACCACCGGTATTCGGGAGTACTTGATCGCCATCATGGCCTTCTGGAAGGCCTTGACCGTCATGGCGATCTCATCGTAGGCACCTTCGGCGATAGCCATCACCAGCAGCATCAGGTTGGCGCCGGCCGAAAACATGCCCCCCTCGTTGGCAATCACCAGACCGATGCCCTCCTCCTCCGTACGCCTGATAGCCTTGTGAGTCATGGAGAGGATCTCGTTGCCGATGGCATTCATCTTGGTATGGAATTCCAGGCAGAAGATTCCGTCACCCAGATCGATCAGCGAGGCGCCGCTGTTCTTTTCCAGCTCCCGGTTGTTGCGCTTGAGGATCGCGAGGCTGATATGGGTTGACTTCTGCGGCACCGCCCGGTAGCTGTTGTCAAGGACGCTGAAATAGTGATTCGTGCCGTTCTCGAAACGATAGAAACTCTCAACAGCCTTGAGCCCGGCCGGCACAGCCACGCCGTCACCCTCGGCACGCTTCACGAAGTAGGCCACACCGATCGCATCCAGCATCTCGAAGGGGCCGAGCTCCCAGTTGAAGCCCCACTTCATGGCTTTGTCGATGTTGACGATATCGTCGGCGATCTCCGGAATCCGCTTGAAGGTATAGATCAGGGTGTCGCGCAGGTTGATCCAGGCGAATGTGGCCGCCTTGTCGTTGGCGCTGATCAGGGCCTGGAGCCGTTTGGCCGGGTCGTCGATGGACTTGGCCGCCTCAATCGAGGCGAATTTGGGGCGCTGCGAAGGGGCATACTCACCGCTGGTGTAGTCGTAGTAGAAGAACTCCTGCCCCTGTTCCCACTTGACCTTCTTGAAAAAGCCCTGCTTGCTCTTGTTGCCCAGGAGTCCCTTGGCCACCATCTCCTTGAGGAAGTCGGGAAAACGGAAGATCTCCCGCTGCTCGTCATTGACAAGCAGCTCGTAGGAATTATCGGCCACATGCAGGAGTGTATCGATGCCCACCAGGTCCGCGGTACGGAAGGCGGCGCTCTTGGGGCGGGCCGTTGCCGGACCGGCCACGGCATCGACCTCTTCCACGGTCATGCCCATCTCCTGCATGGTGCGCACACAGTTGCAGATGGCGTAGACGCCGATGCGGTTGGCGATAAAGTTGGGGGTATCCTTGGCGTAAACGATGCCCTTGCCGAGCCGCTTGGCGATGAAATCCGCCAGGTGGGCGACCACCGCCGGGTCCGTCGCGTCACAGGGGACGATCTCCAGCAGGCGCATGTAGCGCGGCGGATTAAAGAAATGGGTCACCAGGAAGTTCCTGCGAACCGCCTCCGGCAGGCAGGCTGCCATCTCGTTGATCGACAGGCCGCTGGTATTGGTGGAGAGGATCGCCCCCTGCTTCAGGTTCGGCACGACCTTTTCCGTAAAGAGCTGCTTCTTGATCGCCATGTTCTCGATGACGACCTCCACCACCCAGTCGCAATCGCGCAGTCGGGGCATGTCGTCGTCGAAATTGCCCACCTCGATATTGGCAGCATAGGCCGGCAGAAAGAAAGGAGCCGGCTTCATCCTCTTCAGCCCTTCCAGTCCGGCAGTCGCAATGCGATTGCGCACCGCAGGATCACTGAGTGAAAGACCGGACGCTTTCTCGCTGTCACTGGGTTCCCGCGGCACGATATCGAGCAGGAGCACCTGGATGCCCGCATTGGCCAGGTGGGCGGCGATGGTCGCCCCCATAACCCCTGCCCCCAGTACCGCCACTTTATTGATCTGTTTCATTTGTATTTCCTCCGTTTTGCTTCCCCTCCCGCAAGGGGCGGGGGAACTAATTGCTGTGATCAGCGTACAGATCTTCGATCCTGTGCCTGTATTTTTCATAAATGACCTTCCGCCTGAGCTTCAGCGTCGGTGTCAACTCGCCGCTCTCGATCGTAAAATCCTGGGGCAGCAGGACAAACTGCTTGATGGTTTCATAGGGTGCCAGACGACTGTTGATCTCGAAAATCCTCTTTTTAAACAACTCCTGAACCGCTTCGTTCATGACCAGGTCACTCAGATCGTAATAGTTGATATGTTCGGCCTTGGCAAATTCAAGCAATCGCTCCAGATTTGGCACAATCAGGGCGGTCAGGTACGGCTTGCGGTCACCGTACACAAAGGCCGACGAAACATATTTATCCATCTTCAGTGCGTTCTCTATCGGCTGGGGAGCGATATTTTTCCCGCCTGAGGTAACGATCAACTCTTTCTTGCGGTCGGTTATGGTCAAAAAACCGTCTTCCACAAAACCTACATCACCAGTCTTGAACCAGCCATCCTGGATCGCCTCGGCCGTGGCGGCCGGATCTTTGTAATAGCCGAGCATGATCTGGGGTCCCTTGACCAGTATCTCTCCGTCTTCCGCAATCCTGATCTCGGTCTGTTTGAGGGCGTAGCCGACCGTACCGAACCGGATATGTTCAAAATTGTTGAAGGAAATGGCCGGGCTTGTTTCCGTCAAACCATATCCTTCAAAGATCGGGATGCCGATCACCCAGAAAAATTCATTGATCGTTTTGTCCAGGGGAGCGCCGCCGCAGCAGAACAGTTTCATATTACCACCAAAACGCTCCCTGATCTTGCTGAATACCAAGCGATCGGCCAGGGCGTATTCCAACCCGAGCGCGCTGGGGGTGTACTTGTGAAGATATCGTGCCTCTATATATTTTTTGCCGATATCAACCGCCCAGTGAAACATATTTTTTTTGAAGGCCGGCATCTGATGGGCATTTTCATACACCCGGTGATATATCTTTTCAAACAGCCGGGGAACACTCACCATAAAGGTCGGCTTCACCTCCATCATGTTTTCCGGGACTTTTTCGATACTGTCTGCAAACGCCATCAGGGCTCCGCAGTGAATCGGCAGGTAGTAACCGGCGGTCCTTTCCAGGATGTGGCTCAAGGGGAGAAAGCTCAGCATGACATCATCCTGGGTTACTACCCCCCCGGCCTGTTCGGCCAGAAATTGGATATTGGACAGGATGTTGTTGTGAGAAAGCATGACCCCTTTCGGCACTCCGGTGGTACCGGATGTATAGATCAGTGTCAACATGTCTTCCGGGGCGATGCGATCGATTCCGGCCTCCAATGCGGCCCGTTCCTCGCTGCTGATGGGCGTGTCAATCTCCGACATCTGATAAAAGGTGGTGACCGGCAAGGTCTGTTCACCGAGAAACCGTTCGAATGAAACGACCAACTCCACACCCGGTATCGCATCCCTGATCTTGAGCAGCTTGGAATACTGGAATCTTCCTGAAACAAAGAGGATCCTGGCACCTGAATGATTGAGCACGTACTCGATCTGCTCGGGTGTGTTGGTAGGATAGATGGGAACGGTAACAGCACCGGCGCACAAAATACCCATATCGGCAATCACCCAGCCGGCCCGGTTTTCCGAAAGAATGGCGACCCTGTCGCCGGGCCTGACATCAAGTTTTTTCAAGCCACGCGCAACCATCAGTGCGCGTTCATAGTATGCGGCATAACTCAAGGTGACAAACGTACCCTGCTTGCGGTATTTCAAAGCCAGCCGGCCCTGGAATCGCCGGGCATTTGTTCGAAGCATGGCGGGAATTGTTGTAAAGGTAAGCTCGTCCATACGCCACCACCTGATCAGATGTATTTTATCCAACGCTACATAACCTTAACACGCATGTCAAGTATAAAGTCATTTTATTTAATCGCTTAGTATGCACCTGCTTCAAATCTCCATCAGACAGAACACAACTATAGTATCCCACCATTGTTCCGGACTATCTACCGAACTACGCGCATACCAGCCTACCCCCCATGAACCACACACTGGTGACAGACTATCAATAAAGGCAGAAATCGCCACACCATAACCAGTTGATATGCTTCTGTTTGCCGCTATAAAATCACACTGTCACCTGCCCATCAACTAGAGATCAAAACATCACACCTTCTACAGTTACAGACCATAAAATATGTACTTGACATGCGCGTTAAGGTCATTTATATTTTTGTAAAATATCGTTTTATGAGTAACAGGGTCAGGTAAGAAGTTTCCACTTCATCAGGAAAGGGGGATTCGTATGAGAAAGCAACTGATAGTACTGGGGTGTGCAGCGGCACTAGTGACAGGAATGACAACCATGTCGTTCGGTGCGGGATTCAAGATCGCAGAACAGGGCGCCAAGGCAATGGCCATGAGCAATGCCTTTGCCGCGCAGGCGGACGATCCATCGGCATTGGCCTATAACCCGGCCGGCATTGCATTCCTGAAAGGACCACAGGTACAGCTCGGCTCCACGACCATACTAGTGCCGCAGACAGAGTTCAGCGGTACGACGAGACTGAGTTACCCTACGCCCGTATCTGAAAAAGCAAACCGCGACATTTTCATTGCACCGACCGTGTATGTAACCACGTCACTGGAATCTATGCCGCTCTCGTTCGGCCTGGGCATCAACTCATTCCATCCATTGGCAAAACGCTGGGACGCCAGCAGCGAATTTCGCGACAGTATTCAGGAGATATCCATCAAACCGATCAATTTCCAGCCGACCGTTGCCTATCGCTTTGACGACCTGAAGCTGGCGGTAGCCGGCGGAGTGGATATCACCTATGCCCAGGTATCCTTGCAGAAAATGGCATATACCCAGTTACCGCCGGCGCTTGGCGGTGCCTATGCTGAACTGGGCAGTCTGGGTGCGGATGCGACCGCTGTTGGCTATGGCTATAACTTTGGACTCCAGTGGAAACCGCTGACAAACCTTTCCTTCGGTGCCGCGTACCGGAGTGAGATCAAACTGGAACTGGAAGGCGATGCCACCTACCTGGCAACCACCGCCATCGGCAGAAACCCAGCCCTGGGCCTGGCCAACAAGCTTAAGGCATCCGCTTCAACCGACATTACGCTCCCGGATGCCATTACACTCGGCGTAGCCTGGAAACCGATCGACAAACTGACACTGGAGTTTGATGCCGAGCGCACCGGCTGGAGCAGCTACAACAAACTGGAACTCAAATTCAGCGCACCGATGGCAGCGACCTTTAACAACAAGCCGGACCCCAAAAACTGGGAGGATGTCTGGGCCTACCGTTTCGGCGTACAGTATGCCGTGACGCCCAAGATGGATCTGCGCGCCGGCTATGCCTACGATAACAGCCCTATCCCCGACTCAACCCTCAGTCCCGAACTGCCGGACGCCGACCGTCACAACTTCAGTATCGGATCAGGTCTGCATAACGAGTTCGGTTCCATCGACCTGGCCTACATGTGGGTACACTGGGTCGACCGTACCGTCGCAAACGCCAAAGAGGCGGGCACATTTAAAAGCGATGCCCATCTGTTCGCAGCATCGGTTACATACAAGTTCTAATCGCAGATGTAATGCAGGATTTCTCGTGGGGGCGCAACTGCCCCCACGTTCGTATGAGCACGTGCAAAGTGCAGCAAGGGAAGTATACGTATATTCACTATGGGCAGGCAGAAAAGGAGCGCGTAATGCAGGAAGATATGTTCAGCAGTTTGCAGGAGTTGTATCAAAAGGGGGTATTCACTGTACCTACAACCTTCTACTTCTCTGT
Organism: Geobacter psychrophilus; assembly: GCF_056821595.1. Taxonomy (NCBI): domain Bacteria; kingdom Pseudomonadati; phylum Thermodesulfobacteriota; class Desulfuromonadia; order Geobacterales; family Geobacteraceae; genus Geobacter; species Geobacter psychrophilus. The sequence goes on along the minus strand of NZ_JBXDTU010000004.1, from coordinate 3,817,357 downwards.
TGACGACATCAGAAAGACCCTGACCCTGGACAGCGACGGATGTACCATCCAGGATGGAAAGACCGTTGAAGTCGCAGATTGCGTATGCAAAACCAGCAGCAGCATGTTCAACAGAATCTGGAATGAAGGCTATCGTCCCGGGGTAATGGATTTCATGACCGGCAGCATCAAGTCGAATGCCCCCATGCTCCTGCAGCAGTTCCTGTCCGCCTTCGGCAAGTAACCTGGTGCAGGCCGGGCATCACAATCCCCACGCATACACACCCGCCGGATATTCTGACTCAGTCTGCATCCCGTGCTGATATGCGCCGCTCCGTCTCCGAAAACAATTGTGCCCTGGCATCCGCCAGACAGCGCCTGACATCCACTCCGCTGCGGCAGGCCAGGACCTTTCGTGCCAGCTTGCGACAGGCTTCCAGGCCATGCGCCCGGATGGCCTGCTTGACAATCGGGATGCTGGGGGCTGACAGACTGAATTCGCGGATGCCCATACCGATCAGCAGCAGCGCGTTCAGCGGATCTGCGGCCATCTCACCGCACACCGAGGCCTTTTTTCCGGCCTTGACGGCAGCATCCGCCACCCGCTTGATGGAATGCAGCACCGCCGGATGGTGCGGGTCGTAATACTGTTTGACGCGCGAGTTATTGCGGTCCGCCGCCAGTGTGTACTGAATCAGGTCATTGGTGCCGATACTGACATAATCCACCTCGCGTATCAGGAACTCGATAATCTGGACAGCCGCCGGCACCTCAATCATAATCCCCAGCGGTATGTTTCCACGCACCGCGTGCCCTTCCCTGACGAGCTCATCCCGGACCGAAGCCAGAATCTCCTTGATCTGACGGATTTCATCCAGACCTGTGATCAGCGGAAACATGATCGTCGGCACACCCGCACCGGTTGACAGCAGAATCCCGGCCAGCTGCTCACGGAAGATGTCCTGCCGCTCCAGCGACACGCGGATTGAGCGCCACCCCAGAAACGGGTTGTCTTCATGGGGATGGGTAAAGTACGACAGCCCCTTGTCGCCGCCGATATCCAGGGTACGGATATTGACCGTCTGACCAGGAAATCCCTCCAGGATCTTGCTGTAGATAGAGGCCTGCTCACTGCGGCTGGGGAAAGCGGATCGGGCCATATAGGGGAATTCCGTGCGATAAAGTCCGACCCCGTCGGCACCGTGCATGTTGGCCACCCTGACATCGGAAATCAGGCCGATATTGGCGCTCAGAACGATAGACACCCCATCGCTGGTTATCGCCGGCAGGTCCCGCAGCCCCTCCAGTTCCTTCATGCGGCCGGCATGGTCCTGTTCGAGCCTGGCATACTCTTTTATGACGGCACTATCCGGGTTGATATACACATGGCCCGAAGTACCGTCCACGATAATCTCGTCCTTGACATTGGCCGCCTTGATCAGCCCGCTGATGCCCAGTACTGCCGGGATGCCCAGTGATTTGGCCATGATGGCGGCATGTGAATAGACATTGCCCTTCTCTGTGACGATGCCCAGGATCTTGTCGTGGTCCAGCATGGCCAGGTCAGAAGGGAAAATCTCTTCGGCAACAATGACCCGCTTTTCCTTCAGCTTGACGGATGTCGTGCCATTGCCCTCCATGGCATCGATGATCCGGCGTCCAATGTCCTCCATATCAGCCGAGCGCTCGCGGAGATAGGGGTCCGCCATGGCGGAAAAGGCCTGGACGTAATGCTGCACAACCTCATGCACCGCCCGGGTCGCTCCGATATCCTGCTCAACCAGATCATACACCTTGGCAGAGAAGCCACGGTCTTCGAGGATCATCAGGTGGGTGTGGAAGATGGCGGCATCGTCCTCGGAAAGCGTTTCACTGACACGCTTCTCCATGTAGAGCGTCTGGATCTTGGCCTTTTCCAGGGCGAGGGTGAACTTCCGGTGTTCATCGGAGCGCGCACCGACTTTAGCCACCTTGATGACCTTGTCGCTGAAGCGGTCAAGAATGTAGATCTTGCCTTTGCTGAAACCGGCTGACACCGCCGTACCGGCCAGGACATTCGAGATACCGGCCCGCTTGACGGCTTTCTTTGACGTGGCGGCATCTTTTCCGCTGCCGTTTTTGACCTTGGCCAATTCCCGTTCAAACCAGGCGCGCTCCTGTTCCTTATGCTGGATGGAATCCAGCAAGCGGGCGTTATGGACAATGCTGCCGATCTGAAAGGTGATCGTGCGCAGGGCGCTGATCTCGTCCTCGCTGAAGCGCCGTGCCTCGCGGGTCTGGATAACGATCACGCCGATGGGGGCCTTGTGCTCAAACAGCGGCAAACCCAGAAAGGAGAGGAATTTTTCTTCCCGGGTTTCCTTGAAATACTTGTAGCGCGGATGCGACGGGGCATTGTCGGTCATGACCATGCCGCGGCTTTCCACAACCATGCCCGAAAGACCTTCGTGGACCTTCATGGATATGCGGTTGACCGATGCCTTTGAAAGACCTTTGGTGGCTTTCAGCATCAGGGTTTCACCATCCTTCTCCAGCAGGTAGATCGAGCAGACGTCGGTCTTCATGCGCTTGGCTACGATGGTGACAATATTATCAAGGGTTTCCTGCAGATCATGGGAATGCAGGATGATGGAACTTATATCCTCCAGCGTTCGCAGCCCTATGGAATGATGACTTTCTTTCATGTTGTACGCCCCGATAGGTAGAATCCGGGGGAGTATAAAACAATTTCGTACTAAAGTAAAAACCATTCATTTTTGGATATGTTATGGAAAAGTGGCAGCAGGTCTGCTATCTTTACAAAATAATTTACGCACCTGATCGATTGGGAGGATATATCACATGACGGACAAACTGCTGGATGAAAAACTGCGCACGGGTATTGAACAACTGGATGCAGGCAACACGAAGGCGGCAATCGCAACCCTGAAAGAGTATTGCCAGTCACACCAGGACGATGCCGACAGCTGGTTTTATCTGGGCGATGCCCTGGCCGAGGACGGCAATATCGATGAGGCGATTGAGCACTACCGCGCAGGGCTCAAACTTTCACCAACAGACCTGGATGCCTTGACGAGCCTCGGGGATCTGTTGTTCGAAAATGGTAAGCACAAGGAGGCCATTGCCAGCTACAGCCGGGTTCGGGAACTCGACCCCAGCGACGCTGACGCCCTGGTCAGCATCGGCCTGGTCTACAACAGCCAGGATCGCACTGACGACGCCATCAGTTCCTACCGTGAGGCGCTGGCCCTGGAACCGGAAAATATCTTTGCCCTGAATGCACTGGGAGACGCACTCTACGGACAGGGTGATGCCCAGGGCGCCATCGATGCCTTCCAGAAAGGGGTCGAAATTGATCCCAATGACCCGGCGGCACATTTCAACCTGGGTGAACTGCTGTATGACATGGAAGAGCTCGAAGAAGCCGAGGAACATTGTTGCGAAGCGATCCGCCTTGACCCGACCTTCGGAATGGCCTACCTGACACTGGGCGGCATCTGCATGGACCAGGACCGTACGCAGGATGCTGTCAACTATTTTGAACTGTACCTTAAACATGAAACATCCCCCCAGGCCGGCGACATGATCGCCGAAGTAAAAGCGGTCATTGAAGGACTCAAGGAGGAGTTGAAGTCTTCGGCTGCATAGATCTGTATTTTTAAGGTTTTAACGTTCTACGCACGACACTGACAAGGAACCCGATGAGCACCAACCTGACCCTGATCGACTCTCATGCCCATATCTATTACCGCGATTATGCCGGCGACTTTGATGAGATGCTGCAGCGGGCAAACGATGCCGGGATAGCCGCCATACTGGTGGTCGGCACGGACCTCGAATCCAGCAGGGAATCAGTCGAACTGGCTGAAAAATATCCGCAGCTCTACGCGGCCGTCGGTATCCATCCCCATGATGCCGGCCGTGTTACCGCTGCCTGCTACGACGTAATCCGCGACCTGGCACTATCCAGCAGCAAAGTCGTTGCCATCGGCGAGATCGGCCTGGATTTCTACCGCGACCGGTCACCCCGCGCTGACCAGGAACAGGTCTTTCGCAGCTTTCTGCGCATGGCACAGGAGCTGGACAAACCGGTAATCGTCCATGATCGTGACGCCCATCAACAGGTGCTAGCCTGCCTGCGTGAAGAACAGGCACGGCACGGCGTTCTGCACTGCTTTTCCGGTGACAGCGCCATGGCGGCCGAGGCGCTGGCCCTGGGCTTCTACATCTCCATACCCGGGACCGTCACCTACCCGGCCAACGAGGCGCTGCGGGAGGTGGTACGCGCCACCAGCATCGACCGCATGCTGGTGGAGACCGATTGCCCCTACCTGACGCCGGTCCCGCATCGCGGCAAACGCAATGAACCGGCCTACGTCCGCCTGGCCGCCGAACGGGTTGCCGAGGTCAAAGGCCTGTCCCTGGAGGATGTGGCCCGTATCACGACCAAGAATGTGCGTGACCTGTTCGGAATCCGCCTGTGGGACCAATCCACGAAGATTGCCTACAAGATTCGCAATTCCCTGTATCTCAACATCACCAACCACTGTTCAAACCGCTGCAGCTTCTGTGCGAAGTTCGACAACTTCACGGTCAAGGGGCACAACCTGCTGCTGGACGGCGAACCGACCTTCGCCGAGATCATGGAGGCCGTAGGACAGCCGGCAGGCATAAACGAAATCGTTTTCTGCGGCTACGGAGAACCGCTGATCAGGCTGGACCTGGTCATACAGGTGGCCCGGGAACTGAAGGGGCGCGGCTATCGCATCCGCATCAACACCGATGGCCAGGCCAACGTGGTTCATGGCCGCAACATCCTGCCCGAACTGGCCGGACTGATAGACAGCATATCGATCAGCCTGAACGCACCCGATGCAGCTACCTACGAACAGATCTGCAATACGCCGTTCGGTGAAGCCGGGTTCGCGGCGGTCTGCAGCTTCATCCGCGAGGCACAGCTGCGCATCCCGCAGGTTGTCGCAAGCGCTGTCACCGTACCAGGGATCAACATCGCTGCCTGCCGGCAGCTGGCGGAATCTCTGGGTGCAGAATTTCGCGTCAGGGAATACGCAGAGGTTGGTTAAGAACATCGATAAAAATCAATAATCCGAAGCATGCGATAATTTAGTGTTGACATTCCATAAGCTATTTGGTATTTAAAATATTCATTTTTTGGGGGTGTAGCTCAGCTGGGAGAGCGCTTGGCTGGCAGCCAAGAGGTCAACGGTTCGATCCCGTTCATCTCCACCAAAAAACAACAAAGGGGTCAGCGACAAGCTGGCCCTTTTCTTATGTGGCTATCTGTCAAGCTTATTTCAAAGAGCGTGTTTTGGTTTAGTCTTACCTTCTCCCTGGGCATCTACATATGTGGATGCCTTTTCTTATTCGCGCCGATTTCACGCCAAGTACCGATCCGGTACCAAGAGAAGGTTCGCCATTTTTTGTCCGCCACTGGTATGGCAAAAGGGCCGTCGCGACTTTACTGATTCAGGCCGTAGCCTGCCGATAACGGCGATGTTCGATACAAAGACGCCAGAGGATAATTGCCAGGCGTCGCGCTAAAGCTGCGATGGCTTTCTGGGCAATTCCGGTTTTGCCTAACAGACGCCGGTATATACTGTCGGCATAGTCATCTCTTGCCCTCCACATCCATGCGGCTTCAATCAACAAGCTGCGCAACCTGGTTTGGCCGACCGGAACCAACCGTCCGGAGGGTGTCTTGTTCCCGCTATGCCGTACGACAGGAGCTAGTCCGAGATAACTGGTTACTTCTTCAGGTCTCTTAAACCGATCAGGCCTGAACAACTCAAGTGCAAAAGTGGTTGCGACTGTCGGACCTACACCGGGAACTGACTGTAGGCATGCTATGCTGATGGCCACTTCTTGCGGTTTCGGCAGTGATTTCAGCTGGTGTTCGACCCTGCGCAGTTCTTCCTGGTTAAATATCAACTCGCGCAGGTAGCTTTCCAGTGTTTCCTGTGCAGATGGTTCGGTTGGCAGAGCACGCAGTGCAGTCTCTGCGCCCTGCTGCCAATGCTCCAATTCTTTCGGTTCGTTGATGCCAATGAAGAGAAGTAATCCTTTAATCCTCTGCTTGCAGCGTCTTACGGTATCGACTACCATATGGCGGCGGCGCAACAGTGTCCGACGGGCTTCTTCCTCAGGTGTTGGTATGGCGATCGACCTCAACATTCCCTTGGCAGCATATTCAGCCAGTTTCAGGCAATCGAGTCGATCACACTTGGCACTAGGAGTTACCGAACGGGGAATCTTGCTCGGTGCGGCAACGATCACCGGAATACTGGCATCATTGAGTGCTCTGGCGAGGGAAAAACCAGTAGGACCGGATTCATATGCAACAGCGCCGATCTGAATGCCCAAACCGGTAAGCAGGTCAACTACAGACTGGGGTGAGGCGGGAATCACCATAGATTGAGCGCGACCGTCAGACCGGCGAAGAGCAGCATGATAGCTGCGCTTGTGCACATCTATACCGACATAGAACAGGTCTTGTTCAAAACCGGTAACAAAACATTGCAAACCTGATAAACTGTTCCTTGCCATGTTGGCCTCCTTGTTTTTTGATTGGTGCTTTGACACTTCCAATCATACAAAACTTAGATAGCCAGCATGGTATTTTTTGTCTTCTTCATATCTTCGCGTTTATCCTGCGATCTCCCTCGACCTTGCTACAGGCATCTCCCGCATATCCCCTTAATACTCCGCAATATTCTAGAAAAAACCGTTATCCACGAAAAGCACGAAATACTCGAACAAAATCATAAAAGATATGCAACTACACGGCGTAACTTGTTTGGTGAAGTACTGTTTTTCTGTAATGGTTTAATTTTTCGTGTCTTTTCGTGGACCCAAAAGCCTATTTTATGATTATACAGCTGTAACAACCCGACAATCTCAATTCTAATTATACGGCTAGACTCCTCCCCCCTCCATTCTGCGTTCTGCGAAAAACATTTCGCCTGATTCCCACATCTTTTCCTTCCAGCGAAACCAATTTCGCACACCCCTACGCAATTACAGCTACTTACATTGGCACAGGGCTTGCTCCTACAGTCAATCATCTGGTTCTCGCGAGAAAAACATGAGGAGGGTTTTATGCATGACATCGACAGGACGTTAAACGAGTTTGGCAGTGGCGAGATGGAATCTGGCGAAATGGAGTTCGAATTCGAATCGGAATTCGAGTCAGGGCAGGAAGTTGCCAGTCCATTCAACGAAATCCAGGAAATGGAACTTGCTTCCGAATTGCTCAGCCTGAGCAATGAAGCGGAGTTAAACCAGTTCCTTGGCAGCCTGATCGGCAAAGCTGCCTCTGCGGCCCGCACCTTTGTCTCATCGCCAACGGGACAGGCACTGGGCGGGATACTCAAGCAGGCTGCCAAGCAGGCCCTGCCGGTTGTGGGCGGAGCGATCGGCGGCTATTTCGGCGGTTCGGGCGGGGCCAATTTCGGCAACAAGGTCGGCAGTGCAGCCGGCGATCTGCTGGGCCTGGAAATGGAAGCCATGAACCAGGAAGACCGGGAATTTGAAGTGGCGCGCCGCTTTGTGAAATTTGCCGGGTCAACGGTCAGGAGATCTGCCCTGACACCGCCCCATATCCATCCTTCGGCCGCAGTCAGGCGTGCGGCGGCTGTTGCGGCACAGCAATACCTGCCGATACTGGCCGGCATTGCTGCAGTTAACCAACCTTCACCCGCCTGCAACTGCGGGAGCGGCAGGAGCGGCCGCTGGTACCGGCGCGGCAGAAAAATAGTACTGGTTGGTATCTAGATTATCCGGCTGATTGCAGCCTGCCTACATTCATACAAAAAAACAAAGGAGGAAATGTGCCATGTGGAATACGGAATACGAAGCCGAGATGAACGAATACGAAGGTGAAAATTTCGAGTTTGGCCAGGAGCTGTTCGGTGAGATGAGCGGCGAGTTCGAAGGGGAAGCGACCCTCAATGAGGCCATGGAGATGGAACTGGCTTCCGAACTGCTGTCGGTAACCAATGAAGCGGAACTGGAGCAATTTCTGGGCAGCCTCGTCAAAAAGGCGGCCGGCTTCATCAAGAGCCCGGTCGGCCGCGCGCTCGGCGGGGTTCTCAAAGGGGTTGCCAAAAAGGCCCTGCCCATCGTCGGTGGCGCCCTCGGAAGCTTTGTTGCCCCGGGTATCGGCACGTCGATAGGTTCTTCGCTCGGCGCAGCGGCCAGCAATCTGTTCGAAATGGAAATGGAAGGGCTCAGCAATGAAGACCGGGAATTCGAGGTTGCCCGGCGGGTGGTACGCCTGGGGGCAACAGCCGCACGGCACGCCGCAAAAGCACCGGCCAATATCCACCCGCTGCAGGTGGCCAGAAAATCCGTGCTCGCTTCGGCACGTCGACATGCCCCCGGGCTTGCGGCCAGAATGGCACAGCCACCCCAGCGCATCAGGGTTGCCCCTCAACAGCGTCAGGCACATCCATTCAGGTATGCCCCGCGACATACCCATCTCATGCCGAGAAGAACATATATCCCGACCCAATCGGTCTGGGGCGGCGATATCTGGGCAGCCCCGACAGTAGCAGTTCCTCTGGCAACGGTGCAGCCTCAAACCATCTGGAACGATGCGCCCCTGCCCGCCACCCCGCAACCTCAGGCAGCCTGGACAGACGAGCCGGCCTGGAACGTACCGGTAGAACCGGGGATGTCTCCGCTCCAGAGCAGCGGCCGCTGGGTCCGCCGCGGGCGGCAGATCATTATCATTGGTGCCTGATCATGCCGGCAATCGGTGGTGCATACAATCTGCTCAGAAGTGAGGCCCAGGCGCTCCTCACCCGGATCGACCGAATGGAGCCGTTTGCCCTCCGTATCCCCATGGTTCCTGCAGCAGCCATCCCCTTGCACGCCCAGGTGGCAATCGAACGCCACCTGATGGCGGGGCAACGGAAACTTCGGGCCATGGTTACAGGATATCTCCGCTGGTTTGATTCTCCGCAAGGAAGCAGCACTCCACCGGATCAGGCACAGCGCCGGCTTGCATTTATCCGGCTGCGCTTTATTGCCATCCTGAGCCAGCTGGATGTCTTCGCTCATGTCCTCAACCAGCGCAGTGAACATGAAATCGGCATCTGGCTTTCAGGACTCGATGTGCTTGCCGCCGATGCCCTGCGCCTGCCGGGAAATTACTATGAGCTTCCCCCGGTAATCTGCTTCCTGGATCGTGGCGCCGGGGCAGCCATCCGGCGTGCCCGCACCCGCCTGCCAGGTGGGGATGAAAACCCGGTCGCCGTAATCCAGATCCCGCGTGAGAGGATGATCGGCAGCGGCATTGCCTCGTCCCTGGTACATGAAGTCGGCCATCAGGGGGCAGCGCTCCTCAAATTGATAGAATCACTGCGACCTGTACTGCAGCACAGGATCAATAATTCCGGCGCTGACAAACAGGCCTGGATCTGCTGGAACCGGTGGATTTCCGAGATTGTCGCCGATTTCTGGTCAATCGCCCGGCTGGGTGTGACGGCAACCGTAGGCCTGATATCAGTGGTCAGCCTGCCGCGCCCTTTTATGTTTCGCATCAACCTGGAGGACCCCCACCCGGCTCCCTGGATCCGGGTGAAATTATCCTGCGCCCTGGGGGCCACGCTGTATCCGCACCCCCAGTGGAGGACTCTGTCCGGGATCTGGGATCAGTATTACCCCCTGGCGGGTCTGGATCGTGAGCGCCAGGACATCTTCACCCTGTTGGAAAGCCATGTACCGCACCTGATCCGGCTGCTGCTTGACCACCGCCCTGCGGCACTCGGGGGAAATTCCATTGCCGCCGCCGTTGCTTCGCCGGACCGGCAACCGGATCAACTGAGCGCTCTGTACCAGGCCTGGCGCAGTTCACCGGATTTGATCCGGCAGGCACCACCAACTCTGGCGATGGCAGTTATCGGACAAGCCAGGATGGACGGGGAGCTTTCGCCGGATAATGAAAGCGGGCTGCTGGCAGACCTTCTCAAATATTGGGCTTTAAAGATAACACTGGATACGTCGACAATTTGCGCATCGCTGCAGAGAACGTATTCACCGCACATCGGACAGGAGCTGAGCGTACAACCAGCTCTGACATTGTAACCAAGGAGGGAACCGTCATGCCGCCAAAAGAAATAGACATAACTTTTTTCGACGTTCTGAATCAATCGGAACGACAACTGGTCGAAGAATTTACCGAAGGAGATGACCTGATCTTTGAATCAAAATTCAAAAACAGTTACGGCGAAGAACCGCCTGCATTTTTTACGGACCCCGAAAACTTCCGCTACGACTTGAACATATCATGTGGCTCACATCCTCTGTCGTGCAGCCTGAGCGGGCCGGAAATAAGTTTTGAAGACAACGATATCACCGTTCGCTGGACCTGGAATACCACAGGAGTACGGCCGGGCGCATATGATGCCGAAGCTGTGATTACCGGTCCGGAAGAAATTCATATCTGTCCGACAGAAAAGCATCTGGCGAAAGCAAAGAAAATAACAAGGCCATAAACAAAGGAGGCAGACCATGTCAGAAACGATCAAGATCAAGATCAAACCACGTCAGGTTGCACATGGTGACATCCTACCTGTGACCATGCGCCGGACAGCAGCCATATCCACGGATGACCAGGCATTATGGGTAGCGATCCGCAACCGGACAGAAGCCATCAGTTTTCGGCGCTACAACGAATTCATCGAGAAGATCTTCTGCGATATCGAGCAGGACAAGAACATGGCCGGAGTTGCTACGGTATTGCAGGACCGGTTCAACAAAGATCTGAAGGGCTTGGATGCACGGCTCAGCATCAGTGCCGTCGATGCCTACAATGTTCTCAAGCTGGCGACGGAAATCTTCCTGCTGCTGGAATGCGGTGTGGTTATCAGCGACAACAACAGGTCCATTGCCCTGGATGATATGCTGTTAAACCTTGACACGGAAAGCTCCCGTCTCGATCCATTGGAAGTCAACCTGACCGGGCTCAACAACCGCCTTTCACAATACTTGGGCATTGACCACAAACTTCCCTATCTGGAGCGGGTTCTGAGTGCCCTGCTGGGACCGGACAGGGACAAGTGGCAGGAGCGTCTTCCCTACTGCGACGGCGTCCTGCAATACCGCTTCAGCTGTCCGAGCATGCTGGAGCTGATCTGGTCCTATTGGCACGAAGAGGGCATGCTGGTTCAGACCATGAACACCATTGCCCTCAGGTTTCAAAACCGGCGCGGCCATAGCGACAGGGACCCGCTGGCGGAACTGGAGATAGATCCCCTGCGGCCGCTCAACAACCTGCTGTGGGGCTATATCCAGAATGAACACAACCGCTTGACGGTCCCGCGGCGGACCTATGAATACGATCATCACTATGGCCTGGCCCTCTTCGGCAAAGCGGTCCCCAAACTGCGCTCGGCCGACAGCCGCTCGAAGTTCCTGGAGGGTTTCCATAACCTGCTGTATCTCACCTCGATATTTTACCGTGAAGATGCCGATACCACGGTCATCGCCGATGCCTTCCCGCTCCTGAAAGCCATCCGGGAGGTTCACCTGATCCTGGCAGAAGGCGCCCACAACCAGTTTGGTGACCTGCCCTGGACCGCCAGGGTGGAGATGCTGATCGAACAATGGCTGCTGGCCCGGCCGCAAACGCAGGAATTCCTCCGTGGCCGCCCGATGGTTCCCTATCGGGAGGATTGGATGGGGCGGGTCGACGCCATGAAAAAGCTTCAGGGATGGACCGATACGACCATCACCCATTTTCATGAACTGGCCATTTACGGCGAACAGATTCTGCTTTCGATCCGCTACGGTGACTGGATCGTTGTCAATGACGAAACCCAGGCCAAAAACTGGGCGCGCTACTGGAAACCGGAGATCCAGGGCTATATCCATGGTTATCGGGCCGCTACCGGTGCAGACCTGACCACCGATCCGGTGGATGCAACCCCTCCGTGGGTCCATTTCAAACGCCAGGAAGAGAGAAGACAAGCGAAGCAGGTATGAGCGGGGCGCCGACACTCGACTTCACCTCATCACTCTACCTGGGTTTTCGGCACCCCCATCGCTTGCTGGCCCCATGGGAGCATCTGACCCAGGGAAAACCGGCGGCGCTGGCCGAGCCGTTCATGAACATCCAGGCTGCCCGGACGCTGGCCGCACTGCAGGGATTCGAAAAGTGCATCCTGGCACCCTCCACGCTCCACATGTTCTGGGACCTGTTTGGTGTTCTCAGTCAGGAACCGGTGGCGGTCTACCTGGATGCCGGCACCTACCCCATCGCCTGCTGGGGGGTGGAACGGGCAGCAGCCCGGGGCATACCGGTGCGGGTGTTCCGGCACTATGACAACAGCGCGCTCCGCGCTCAATTGCAGCAGGACCAGCAGCGCGGCAGAAGGCCGATCATTGTCAGTGATGGATTCTGTCCGGCCTCCGGCAGAGCGGCTCCGCTCGGTAAGTACCTGGCCTGCGCCAGATCGTACGGCGGCCTGCTCGTGATCGACGACACCCAGTCCCTCGGCATCCTGGGTAGTGAACCGGGGGCTACCTCACCCTACGGGAGCGGCGGCGGCGGGCTGGCGCGCTGGTGCGGTGCAAGCGCACCCGAACTCATGGTCGTCAGTTCCCTGGCCAAGGGCTTCGGCGTCCCGATCGCCGCCCTGAGCGGAAGCAGGTCCATGCTGGCCGGATTCGAGGCTGGCAGTGAGACGAGGACCCACTGCAGCCCTCCATCCGCAGCCGCTGTCAGTGCCGCCCTGCTGGCACTGGAAGAGAACCGCTGCAGCGGCGATGAACGCCGTAACAGGCTCCTGGGCAATGTGCGACATTTCCGCCGGCTCCTTGCCAAAGAGTGCTGCCGTACTGCCGGAGGCGATTTTCCGGTTCAAACACTCCTCCTGCCGCCAGGTTGCGACTCCCCTGGTCTGCATCAGAGGCTAACCCAGGCCGGGCTCGACACCGTGCTGCACCGGCGGAGCAAACAGCCGCTTGTCAGCCTGATACTCACGGCAACACACCGGCTGCAGGACATACAGGCCGCTGCCGAGACCATTCTCAGGGCAGTCGGGTGCATGGGGCTGAGGAGACACACCAGCGCCCCGGACAGCCTGCGCAACACCCGGTATGTTCCGCTGCACAGCCATGCAGCGCTTCAGGAGGTACTGCACCCATGATTATTGACTGCCACTGCCACGTCGGCAAGGGGGACGGCTTAACCGGTCCGTGGGACACCGCTGCCCGTCTCGGTGATTACTTTCAACGGGCCGCACAGGCCGGAATCAATCGAACAGTGCTCTTTTCCCTGTTCCATTCCGATTATGCTGCAGCCAACCGGGCCGTGGCCGCGGTCGTGGACACCAACCGGGCGCGGCTGTTCGGCTTTGCCTGTGTCCATCCCGAACGCGACCGGGGACGGGTTCAGGCCGTACTGGGGGAAGCCGTCAACAGGTACGGTTTCTGCGGCGTCAAGGTGCACCGCCATGACGGCCGGATTACCCGGGAGATTTGCGATGTTTTGCAGCGCTATGCATTGCCGGTGATCTACGATGTGATGGGAGAGGTCTCCCAGGTGGAACTGCTTGCCAGGGAGTACCCGGATGTGGCCTTCATCATACCTCATCTGGGCAGTTTTTCCGATGACTGGCAGGCGCAACGCAGGCTGATCGACCTGCTCGTCCGGCATGCCAATGTCTTTACGGACACGTCGGGGGTGCGGAGGTTTGATCTGCTGCAGGAGGCTGTGGAACGGGCCGGTGCGCAGAAGGTGCTGTTCGGTTCGGACGGTCCCTGGCTCCATCCGGGCGTGGAACTGGCCAAGGTGTTTGCACTCCGGATATCAGCGGACGATTGCCGACAGATTCTCGGCAGCAATCTGCTGCGGCTGATCGCCCGGGTCAGAAAGCATGTCGGCATGCCCCCGGGTATTGTGACACCCATACCGGCAGCGATGCCGGGTCAGCGGGATGTGCCCGATCCATGGCAGGGGGAACAGTTTCCTCTGGTCAGTTGAACAGCGCAGGGGGTTCAGCGTTTTCATAGCCGTCACTTCCCGGACCGTTTTGCCGTTTATTTGCCCGGCGCAGCTGCAGCGCCCGATCGGTGACACCCAGCCGTTTCGCCGCCCGCTGCAGATTGTTATCCTCGATGTTCAATGTCATGCGGATAGCCGTATCCTCGGCCGTCCGCCCCACCTCTTTGAGTCCGACCCCCAGGAGGATTGCACTCCGTATGGCCTGCTCAAACGAGTCATCGCACCAGATTACCGGGCTGCTGTCCACAGACGGCCGCTCTTCTTCGGGAATGTTCCCGACCGTAATCGGACCGTCACCTATGTGTCGATACATGATGCGCGTCACAAGCTGTTTCAGGTCGCGGATGTTGCCCGGATATTCGCGCATGAGGAGATACTGTTCCACCGCCTGGCTGAGTTCCGCTGTTTCATGCCGGTTGCAAGTGTGGTTCTGGATGAAATGACGGGCCAGCGGCAGGATATCCTCCCGGCGCTCGCTCAGCGGCGGAAGCCGGCATTTCCAGGCCGCGATCCGGTAATAGAGATCATTGCGGAAGCGCCCCTCTTTCACATCTTTCAGCAGCTCCCGGTTGGTTGCGCAGACCAGCCGGAAATCCGTTTTCTGCCAGTTGTTTCCCCCTACCCGCTTGAACGTTTTTTCCTGAACGACCCGTAACAGCTGGGCCTGTAACTCCAGGGGCAGCTCGCCAATCTCATCCAGGAAGAGTGTGCCGTTATCGGCCAGGGCAAAGGCGCCATCGCGGGAGTTGACCGCACCGGTGAACGCGCCGCGCTCATGGCCGAAAAATTCGCTGCCCGATAATGTCGGCGTTACCGTCGTGCAGTCCAGCACCACCAGGTCCCGCTTGCGCGGCCGCTGGTCAAGGCTGTGGATCAGGCGGGCCACCAGCTCCTTGCCGGTACCGCTTTCCCCGGTGATCAGGATGGAGGCATCGGTAAACCAGGCGACTTCGATAATCTGGCGGAGAATCGACCGCCAGCCGGCACTCTGCCCGATCAGATTCTCCGTTACGAGCGACGATTCCAGCAGTTGATCCACGGCCTCCCAACGGGCGAGGCGCTTGGCGATATAGCCGGCGCATTTGTCCGACCCGCTCCAGCCGAATACCTCTGAGGCCCCGGCTTCCAGCAGGTTCCACACGCCGGAGTTTGAGGCAGCAGTGGAAAGGGATACAGCCAGAATCCGTTCTCGACCGTTGCAGCTTGCTTCACGGATGAAATTGCAGAGAGCGGGTGTTGAATCCTCAAAAATCAGCACACCCGGACCCAGCGGCGGATCAGAACCCAGCGTGCCGATATTCACGCCGGCACAGCTGAGCGCATCGATAATACCGCGCGAGGACGCACTATTACTGCGTCCGTGAAAATGACTCCACACTCGTTTCATAGGAGTACCACCTGGGAAGGTTGTTATGTGTACAAAGTTCTACGTAGGCAGCGGATCTACTCGATTTTGTCCTCGGAAAAACTCACCCTGACAGTCCAGTTGCCATCCGCCTGCTTTTCTTTGGTA
This sequence comes from Geobacter psychrophilus, assembly GCF_056821595.1. Taxonomy (NCBI): domain Bacteria; kingdom Pseudomonadati; phylum Thermodesulfobacteriota; class Desulfuromonadia; order Geobacterales; family Geobacteraceae; genus Geobacter; species Geobacter psychrophilus. Next base: position 3,801,836 of record NZ_JBXDTU010000004.1, on the reverse strand, counting down.
ACGGTGCAGCCATACTCCCTGAATCCCATTACCAGCCTGGCCAGCTTGCTGTCAGAAATATCCGTAAAGACTTTGGTGATCGCCATGTATGTATCCTTTCGATCGAATACTGTTACATGGATAGTGCCAAAAATCATCCCCCTGGAACGATCTGTTAATTTCTGAGGTATTAAAGCCGCTTACAGCCCTGTTTGATACGGAGTCACCTGCATGCGGCTGGTGCAACGGGATGCGCCAGGTGAAGGTATCTTTCCACTCCCTGTTTTTATGCCTGCAAAAGCAGGCGGAGAAGTGATTTGCAAAATGTGTAAAGAAGCTTTCCAGAATGAAGGATTTTTTCCAGGATTATGTGCGGTGGGGGAGTCTGCTGCTGCAGGGCTGTAATACATGGTCGGGAAGGGATCACTATTTTAGCGGAAAGAGGTTGCTGTCTTACGGCAGGATCATCACTTGTGTGCCGACCCTGATCCTGCGTGCCAGGTCCAGCCCTTCCGGGTTATTCATGACAAAGCAGCCGCCCGTCACGCGCCGGCCGACCCGCTTCGGATCGTTGTTGCCGTGAATCCGGTAAATGGCCCCCTTGCTCGTCCGGTGCGACAGGGAGATCTTGAACGGTCCCATGTAGTTCAGCCGGTGACCGGGCGGTACGGCAGCGGGAAGCACAATCCCCCGTGCACGGAACACCTGCCGCGAGTAGGGAGTGGGATACCACCAGGGGTTGAATGAGATGCCGGTCACCCGGCCGAGCCCAAGCGGATAGGTTTTAAGCCCCCTGACCGCGGTCCCCACCGGATATTCGCCGACAGGCGTGAGCCCTTCCCCCTTTTTCTCGTACAGCGTCAACAGGTTGCGACTGACGCTGATCTCCACGTAATACGAGAGCGCAGCGTCGGCAGTGACGGTCTCCGGGGTTGCCGACTGATTTGGCAGGGATTCCGCACACCAGGCGCACAGCGGCAGCAGGCAACAAACAATCATAACGGTGAGAGCGATAGTGATATTCATAGGAGAAGTATATCAGACATTTATTGTCATCAATACACGTGGTTACCATCATTTTTCTCTTGTTCTCAGTGCATTGAATTTACGAAGGGATTCCACGAGAGCGTTGACAATGGAATCCTGATGTTCAACCTTTGTCACATACGCTTCATCATCCTGGTCAACAATCACGCCAACCTCAAGCAATACAACAGGGATATTTGATTTTTTAAGCACTACCAAATCATTAAATTGATAAATGCCTAGATTGGCATCCAGCAACTTTCGCCCTTCTCCAGGGATTGCTTCCGCATGATGCAGAGTGGGTTTCCGACCAAGTTTTATCAATTCCTCACCCAGGAACATGGCAAAAACGAGGGATTTGTCAAATTGAGGATTCTTTGTGGAAACAAATAGTGAATAACCCGAAATTGGTTCACGTGTCCTATACGTCCTGATTCTATTTTTGTTACTTGATTCCAGATGTACCAACTGGGCAGAATCATGATGAATTGAGAGCATAACTAGTGCCTTTTGCGAATTGGCTCTAGCGGCTCTATCGGCAAGCGATATTTCCTGGCATGGCTTACGCGTCAGAATCGGAACAAAGTCGGCCTTTATAAGAGCACGTGATAGTTTCGAAACCAAGTGGTCGTTATATTCAACTTCATGTTTACCGGTAATACTTATGGCTCCTGGCATCTTTTTCGTATGGCCAGGATCAATAATTACAATAGGCTTTACAGCTGAAGTGGCATCTGCCATCGCATGGTCAAACGATGACAACCCTGACCATATGAATACAACACCAGTTACCACGTACAGTAAACTCTTTTTATTTGATCGGTTCATGTTATGAACTACTACTTCCAACTCTTTTTAGCGATCATATCGCCACGGAAATTGCCGGTTTTACATTCGCGGAGACGGTCGCGAAGAAATTCTGTTCGTTCTTTATTGACACTGAAGTTACAATCAACACTGATAGTTCCCGGTTGTTCTTGGCACACATTATCGCGAAAGGCGATCCAGCTTCTTTGCGTCTCGGTAAGTTTCTTCATCATGTCGGGTTTAAGCATGTTCTTCAAATCATTATAGACAACATTTAATTCCTTGTCAGATTCCACAAATAATTTGCTAAAGCAGTATGTCTTGTCATACGAGGTCGTGTATTTATCACATTCTCCCTCCGCAAATGCTGCTCCAGACGACATCAGAAATAATCCAATCATAATTGCCAGTTGTTTTTTCATACATTTCTCCTTTCAGTTATAGTGGTGCTGATGGTTCCCCATCAATTAGTCTGTCTTATCCGAACGCCACCTACGTCAATGAGCAGGTGAATATCTTAACGGCACTTTAACTCCTCACCAATACCCAGAAGATCTTTTTGTGACAACCATCCTATCGTGTTTTTTTTCTTGCGAACAAATTTCGCCTTGACTCGATCTGTTACTTTATCTTTCGCTGTAACCATAACAATATCGCCACAGATTAAATATGCCTTTTTATGATCTTTGCTGATTGGTGTGTCATAAAAATAACTTCGATTGGCTGATACGATTCGATACTCAACCCCATCTCTCTGTTCTTTTATCTCTTGAGGCACCAGCGAAGCACTTAATTCTTCAAGTTGCCTCGGTGCAGGTTCTTCTTCCATAAAATCTTCACCACGCACACAACCGGATACTTCATCGAATAATTTCATAATCACTGCATCATTCTGTTTAGTAGAAATAAGAGTTCCATTGCTTGACGTTCTAATTGTGTTTTCATTTAATCCAACAGATACAGCAACAATCTTCGCACTTCCATCTGGTTGTATTTTTCCAGAAAAATAAAAATTACAGTCCCATCCTTCAGAGGTAAGATAACCACCAGAAGAGCCAAATTTGCCAGTAACATTCTGTTCATTGGAATTAACAGCAATAAGTAGCGAATAACCATAGGCCCCAGTTCTTAATTGATTCTGTGGTGATTGTGCATATCCAACAGATGTTATTAAAAACAAACTTAATGCAAAAGGCACAAAAACAGATGATTTCATTTATTTCTCCATTTATTGTAAGAATTAAGTAATTTTTCGTCGTAATTATTGTCTTTGTATGAAGGACCATTATAGCCTGCAGCTAATTTAGCGAAGTCTTTTACTTTCATTGCTTCGATTACTTCTGGATTAACATATTTACAAAACAATACAAATGCTCGAATATGCTCTCGTTCAGAACGAGACATAGTTTTTACAAATTCCGTTGCACTTGCGTACTTCATTTTTTTGTAATGAGTGCCCATAATCTGGAACGCACCCCATGAACAACTTTTTAGAGCTGCTTCTTTATTAAGTGCATATGCTTTTACTAATCGTTTGTAACTCTCTGACAGTAGACTATAGGCATCTTTTTCAGTTGTGATTTTTCCGTTCTTGAAAAGTTCTTTGCCTGTCTTGACTTGTTTTAATAGTTGTTTATCCTTTTTATCCTTTGTTGTATATTTACGCCAAGTATTAAATGTTTGAGCATTGCCATCTTTGTCAGCACATGTAAATGTGGCTGGAAGATACTTAACGCCATTTTGATAATAACCCTGTTTCCATGAAATATCTGGGTTTGCCGCAGTAAATTTACCTCCTGTTATCCTGTGGAAATAATGACGCTCATAACAAAACTTTGGCAGCTTTCGTCCATTGAATGTGACAAAACCCTTACCAGATGCCTCAATCTCGTTAATTGCCCTCATAACAGACTCCTCGACACCAAGTTCTTTTGCCGCCCACTTAAAGTCCTCATTGGTAATTGCTTCTCCGGTATATGAGTCAAAACAATCCAATTCCACCTGATCGTTTGTAACCTTTGTAACAGGCATACCGTTTTTGTCTTGTTGATGCTCCGATTTTGGCCCTTTGCCATCTCCATAGTCCCCAAGCGGTTTGCCCCTGGATTCGGTGGTTTCTGGTTTGTCACGTGGAGAGACAGGCGCTTTATCAGCTCTTCCCGGATCGGGTTTAAGGCTTCCATCTGCTTCTCTGGGATGCGGCATTGTTCTGGTTTCGATCTTGACCTTGGGACTAACCAGCGTGACAAGTTTGTTGCCCCAATCCGAGGTAATTTCGGTGATCTGCTTCCAGGTGCCATCCAGCCGCGCTATAAAAATTTTCACCACATCATCGGGGGAGTTGGTAAGTATGCTTGGCAATCTGCCGTTAATGCCGCTGGAGAACTGTTTGATTTTGTCGCAGTAATCCAGGCGCATTTTGGCATTTTTTATCGGGTTGCGTTCATGATCCAGCAACTGAACATCCACCTTGCAGACCGCCTTTGCATTCAATGCAATGACCTGGCCTTCTTCTATTCTGTCAGGGCTCTGTATCCCATTGATCTTTTGCAGCTGCTGGCTGGAGGTACCATGACGCCGGGCAATTCCACTTAACGTGTCCCCTCTTTTTACGGTATAAAACATTGTAGACATTACTCGGTTTCCTCCCCTTCATCAAAATCAATCACCTCAAATTCTTCGCTAACCTCCCAATGCCCAAAATCTGCCCAAGCAATCACCTCTTCCTGCTCTTGTGTGTAAAAGCGGTGGGTGATACCATGCTCATCTGTGCTGGTTGTGGTTAGATATGTCCCGTCCGGTTTTGTAATTTCTACGGCTATCAGGTCATACGAAATATCATTATGGTTGCCAGCCTCATGCATCAGGTTTAAATCCACACTCATGCTGAACGGCTTAATATCTTTGTCAAGGCCAGTTCCCACATCAGTCTTGCCGACAAAAACAGTCGGCGATCCGCTGGTAATCTTACCACCGTGTGTTGTGGCGCAACCAACAAAAGCAGCCGGTTTCCCATTAATACGAACCGAGTTGCTCCCCTCGATAATCGTAGCACCGCACGAGGTTTTGTCTCCCAAACGTGCGGCTGATATGCCGTTATGTCGTGTATTAGGCGATCCGGATACTATGGAAACTGTGCCATGTTTTGAACATTCAACACTATCTCCAACCCTGGCAGCCGGCCTGCCGTTATCCGCATTACAATTCAAATAAACAGCCATATTTACTCCTCTGGCAAAACATCTCCTGAATTTCACGTCAACGGTGCAGCTATTGTCGCAGTCTCGACAACACTTACTCAACAGATAGCGTCCCCTCAACCCGCTCCTCGTCGTCGAACGCAAATCCGCCGTCCGTGTCGGGATGGGCCTCGAAGAGATTACGGAGGACATCCAGGATGACATCCCCGGCAAAGTAGCGCAGCTCGTTGAGCAGGTTGGTCAACCCCAGCGCCGGGACCAGGCGGCAGAGCTCCAGTATGCTGAACTCCTTCAGGACCGCCTCCAGCATCTCCAGCAGTTCTGTCTGGCTGATCTTGAGGGTAAAGACCTTTTCACACAACAGCGGGTCGATTGCGTCCTTGAACAGCCGAATGAAACGATCCAGCTGGTCGGTCGAGGCATTGGCCAGAAAGTGGGTTGCCAGCATGTTGGTGGTGATCTCGTATTTGTCGTGCAGGCGGAAGCTGCTGGCGCCCAGCAGGCTCTCCCGGTCCAGGGTGTCATTGTCCAGGCAGTCGGCGATCTTGGCGGAGAAGAAACGGTAGTTTTCCAGGATAAAGGTCATGCCCCAGCCGCAGGGGGTCGTCCAGCAGGCCGCGTCGCCGGCAAAGGCCACCCGCTCCTCGGCGATCTGCTGGGAGAGCCCGCCCGAGGGGTACCAGCCCCAGCGCTCGCTGGTCACCTGCAGATCGTGGAAATCACCGGTGGTCTCTTCATCCCTGATGATGCGGTAATACTCGGCCCGCATGGCCTCCTTATCCATCCGCACCTTGCGCAGATACAGGACCAGCGAGAAGGAGTTCTCCCTGTCCAGGATCTCGTATTCGAAGACCGGTTTGCCGTCGGCCAGCGAACCGGGGTCGGCATCGGCAAAGGTCTGCCACATCATGTAGTCCCCCACCTGCATCGCGCCCATGCCGTCTGGGTGGGTCCCGATGGCGCCGTAGACCGACCACCAGTAGAAATCGCTGCGGTCGATGCCGTATTTTTGCACGATGGCCGAATCATAACCGGAGCAATCAATCAGCAGCCGGGCCCGGAACGCGGTACCATCGGTGCTGATGCTGACACCGGTGGCATCGGTCTCGTGGTCCAGATAGCGGCAGAGATCCAGGACCATCGAGTCGTTGTCCAGGATTTCCTGCTTCCAGTGGGCCAGGATCTGGTGGTCCCGGATGTAGGGGTAGCTGTTGAACAGCTTGGCTCGCCAGGCCAGGTCATCGCCCCGCATGCTGTAGGTTTTGGTCAGGAAACGGGTCACCCCACCGTAGGCAAAGGGGCGGGTCTTTGAGTCCAGTACGTCTGGGGGTACAAACCAGAAGCGATCCGATTTCCCGGCAAAACCCTTTTCCAGCACCAGCACCCGGAACCGGCGTGAGAGTTCCGCGGCGATAGCCAGACCGGCCGGACCGCCGCCCACCACGACAACATCGAATAAGTTGTTATTCTCCATGGCTGCCTCCTTGAGCTCAGGATGATATTCAAATTCCAGATCAAGGATGATATCAAGGCGGCGAGGATTGAGGCTGCGAGGCGTACATGGCAGTACGTTGAGCAGCCGAAGACGAGCCAACGAAGATAGGGCCTTGATATGGAATTGGTATTCACTCAACAAAACCGATCGGGATGAGAGCTCAGCCCGCTTTATGCCGGTTGTCCCTTTCTGGAGACCCGCTCCACCCAGCATTGCTCGGTGGCAAACACCCGCAGGAATTCTCCGGCAAAGAGAAACTTTGTCAGCGGCATGGCGACACTGATGAATTCCTTGCCGCGCCCGATTGTCAGGGCATAGCCGCTCTTGCCGCCCCGCTCCCACTTTTCCACCGAGACGGTGGTGACGGTTTCACCGCCCTGCTCACCACCAGCAAACTTGTGGGGCGAGAGCTTTTCCTTGCACGGCACGGAAGAACCGGCCACCTGGCCGATCATCAGCGCCAGGGCAAAGGCCTCATCCGGTTCGCAGATAAAGCGGATCTGGGTGACCTCATCCGGCCTGGTCTTGGGCGTCAGCTTGAAAAAGCGCAGTTGAATGCGCCCGGCCCGCTCCACCACCCGGCCGTTGTCCTCATGGCTCTTGACCGCCTCGCGGATCTCGACACCGGTGGATTGGGAGAAAATCTCGTAACAGCGGCAGTGAGTGAGTTCATCGGTCTGATGCATCGTGATCTCCTGACAATCTAAAAGTAATCATGAGGCAAAAAGGCTTTGGGGTTTCATTATTCGAAAACAAGTCCGTGTTCCTCTCTCATGGCGAACTGACCGTAATATCAATCGTATTCGAAATCACCCCATTGATTGTAGCTGTGACGAAAATAACGGCGGGCACAACGCCCCCTGTTCGATAGGATAGAGAGGCCGTTGCAGTACCCGCTGAGTCCGTTATTATCTGGGTTGACCACATGTAGGGCGACGGAACATTCAGGTAATACAGCTGTCCTGCCAAGGGATCGCCGTTTGAATCAGTAGCGGTTATGGTGAAAACAACATGGTCAGAGCCACCTGCTATGAGTGAAGTTTTGTCCGACGTAAGAATCACCAGCGCCGGAGGGACCTGAGGCGGGTTTGAAAATGTAACTGTCACCGTATTGGAGATTACAGTTCCACTGGTTGCCGTTACGTCGAGCACATTATCCGGACCGGGCGCGTTTGGCGGCATGGTCAAATGGAACACTGCTTTGCCACTACCATCTGTTCGCGTTGGCGATAAGAATGAGTTGGGCCCAGGTGGGACCTGGAATCTGATGGCCTGCCATGGAATTGGCGTACCCGTCGCATCCTGGACTGCTGCGGTAAAGGTTATCGTGTCCCTGCCGTCCGCGATGGCTTGCGCCTTATCCGCGACAAGTGTTACCAATGCTGTTGCTGGAACGGGTTTCGGAGTGATTGTTATGGTAACCGGGGTTGATGTTATCCCCAGGCTTGTTGCCGTTATGTCTGCCTGTGTAATTGCTGCTGGAACCCCGAGTTGCGGGAATAGTGACGGGCGCAGGAACAAAACAAGCTGGCCGTTTTCATTGGTACGTCGGACGATTGGTGGGTAAAGGAAAGGCTGAGGTACGGCAAAAGAAACTGCCTGAAATACCAGTGGTGCACCGGAGGCATCCTTGACTGTGGCTGTCAGGGTGACACCGTCTGTTCCATCGGCGATAATCTGGGTCTTATCGGCCGTAAGCGTAACAGAGGCGCTCGGCTCAGTCTGCGATGAAGTACTTCCGTCTCCACCGCACGCAGACATGATGAGCAACAAGAGCAGCGCAACCAGTCTGTAGAGAATGCGTATTGTCATTTAATTCCCCTTCAATTGTTCATTTCATCGTGGAAGCTCGACCTCGTGTTTCTCAGCCGGCGGGCGTCAGCCAGAACGCGGACAATCCCAATAGAATGCCTTCATGAGTACGCCCGTGTGAATCTCCTTGTGGGTTCTGATTTTTTGTAGGCATCTTCTTAAGCGCGCCAACTTTTAATATGAAACGCTGTGCCATTATACTCTTGCCTTTGAGTTAAAATGGTGTCCCCAGAACTCTCCGGTGGCGTTCTCACCAGTGATATAAGTAAGTGTAATCTACGGGGCAATGCTAAAAAGAGACCGACCTATGGTTACATACCATTGCCCTCCCAGAAAATAGCTCTTACCGAGAGAACTCCCAACATCAACAGGATTCCCACCTAGCTTACTCATATAGAGACGGTTACCCGAAACCCAAGTCACCTCGCCGTTTGAAGCCAACGTATTGATTCTACTGGATGTGCCGAAGAAGCTTAATTGAGTCAAGGCACCAACCGGCGATCTGAGCCAGACCTGTAGGACCCCATCTGTCCCGGGTTTTGTAAATGCCGCCCAACCGCCACTCAACTGATAGTCTGAATTGGGATTTGGTTCTTGGGACACTGAGGGGGATAGTATCCTTTCACCCGATGACGTAAAAATCGCCAGTTGATATGTCTGTGGCGAACCGTATGGAGAACTTTTCCGATAGATGACATTTACCCCATCAGTCAACGGATAGGTATTACTCAGCTCGCTATCATTAGTCAGTTGCGTCGTAACTCCGCCATTGTATCTATAAATCTGGTATGGCGAGACTGTCCAGTGCACAACCTCTCCGTTGGTGGCAACGTCATTCATCCAGTTTCCGGCAGCGGTCGCCACGGTCGTATTTAACCCGTCAACTAAATTACGTATGATTAGCAGAGTATCCTGGTTCCAGATTGCATAATCCCCTTTGACTTCCAGAGAATCGGCTGGGGCAACATGTGGGGTCAAGTCTCAACTGCAGACATTTTGAATATTGTTTATCGTTGAGACCTGACCCGAATGGCGCTCTATATCAAGGGAATGAACCTGATTTTAAGTTTACGAATCGATATTATTGGACATAAGTACTTCTTTGAGAATTACTTAATTGAGAATCAATTGCTCTATTTCCCCTAAAAACAAAGGTTGGTTTGTCAATAATAGAAGGGAGGGCAACTTGGTCTGTTAGCTTAGCAGATGGATATAATTTTGTATTTAAGAAGCTTATTAACGTAGTTTTATCGCTATATGGTGCAAGTTTCATGTCTAGAACATCATCTGACATAAAATAATAACTTTCGTCTTTTTGATTAAATGCGTAAGTACCTGATGCTGTAAAAACAGATGCTATAGCTGCATTAACTTCACCTGTTATTTTAGTTCCTTTTGCTATAGAAAAAATTGCAGAAGGAATCACATGCATTTCATGAATATAATAGATGTCTGCATCTTTATTATTATCAAGTGCAGCCTTTAATGTTTTAAGTTGTTCATTGGTGGCTTTATATAGAGATGTTGTTGGACTAAAAGTTGAATTTGTGTATAGGTAGTGCTTAATATCCCATATCAAGTTATACATTGTTCCAGTTATCATGTTTGAAGAAATACCACCATAAATAGGAACACTTACAGAAAATTTAGCAGTAGCATCCTGAGTTGTTGCAATTGTATTTTTTATAACGTCGGCTTCTCTTGCCTCTAATTTAATATCAGCAAGCTTAATATAATCATAAATATTTTTTATTTCACATTTATCGTCTTTTGATGCAACGAATAGTGTACCCAATAATGGAATAACATCAACTAGTTTTTTCTTTTTTGCGCCGTTTGCACCAATTTGAGTTGCTAATTGCGAGAGTTGACTGGATGAATAATCTTCATTGTATTGTTGTATGTTCGTAACTTCAGGCATTATTATAAATTTATCTTTCGTTTCTGGCACTGTATCTTGTAACACCGGGACTAATGCGCTAGAACCACCAGCTTTATAGCTATTTTTTATTTTATTTTTTGCTGTCAAGACTTTTTCTAAGGTAAATGTTCCAAATTGGAGTTTTGGTGAGCCATCAGGGTTTTTTAATTGTTTGCCATCTTTATCAGCTAGTGGTGTCCCTGCTGGCACTGAAAATTCTTGATGAAATACCGATGCTTCATCTTTGTCTGTAACGTGAACAATTGCCGTTACAGGATATTCAGTTGAGTTTTTAAAAGTTATGCTTGTACTAACATCTTTATCTCCACCCCATGCAAATGCAACACAAGTTGAAAATAAAGTTAAAAATACTACACATAAACAAACCGTAACTAATGTAATTTTCTGCCCTTTCATAACGACCTCCTAGATATTTAATTAGTTGATGTCTATTGAACAGCTCAGAACTCTGCCCTCCACTTCTGCCGGCATAATTTACAACCTAACTAACTGTTATTTAACAATTAACCTCCAAAACAGCGAATTTCAGTGACAGTATATTTAACTCCCATACAACTAAAAACCTAAGAAACCTCTCCTCTCCCAAACCCAATCACCCGCTTCTTCTTCGCCTCCGGTGGCGCCATCAATCATTCGGGATCGATTCGCAGAAGATCACAGGCAACAGCCACCCTTCCACACCGAGAGTGAAACATGCACATGAATCCCGAGAGTACCGGGGCCACCATACATAATTCACCTCAGTTCAAATCCCTATTTCCCCGCCCCTTCCTGGATCTCCCCGTCTTGAAAGCTGACCATACGAAAACTCTCCTTTCCCAGCTCATTAAAGAGAACGAAAATGCCCAGGTCGCTGCCACTGGTCTCCATATGATTGCTGAGCGACAATGCCTTGGGGTCGCTCAATTATGCAGCTGTGCGTTGCCAGCGGCCATTCCTGTCGTAAAAGCCGCCTGTAGTGCTCGGGATCTCTTTTGATACCGTATCGGACGCCAGCTTGTCCGCCTTGTGGCGATTCTGTTCGAAGCGGGGGATCACAATAGCTGCCAGGAGCCCGACCATGGCAATTATCACCAACGGTGCGTTGCCACCGGGCGTGGCCATCAGCCGTTTTTCCTTGCTGGCACGTCGATCACGCGCACTCATTCTCTCTCCACGGATGCTGTCGTTGTGATTCCTTTATCGTAACCGGCAATATTTGTAAGAACACCATACTTAGACCTCGGATCGAGTGGAATCCCAGGAAAACCATCACCACAAAAGACCTCAAACTCTTCCGTATCAAGTAGTACCGCCAGATCTGTCAACTTCAGCTTAATGAGCTCCTGTATGACTTCGGCATAATCAATTGCCGACATCTCGCCCGCTAGCAACTTGGACTTTAGCTCCTCCATCCTGCACATAAGCTGACTCTGCAGCTTTTTCAGCATCTGACGCCGTACATCCGGGAAATCATCGCCCAGACGGTAATCGATCATCAGATCAAATTCCCGTTCCCGGTAAATGGAATAAATTACCTGATCCGAGGCCTGAGGCATCTCAAGCTTCAGCTTCTCAAACAGCCCCCCCAGTTGTTCCAGATATTCTGCTTCCGTGATTATCCCCTTTTTCATGAGCGGCCCTCCTTCTGCATTCATTGGCATCTGAGCGTCCCCCCCTCAGCACATCACAACATTTTCAAGACAAAACTCAAAAGGCGTGGCGTCGGCACCCGGACCGCCGCCGGTCATGACGATGTCCGCACTTGCAATGCCCAGCAAGTTCAGCTCGGTATCGATGGTGGAGAGGATGGCCGAATTCATGATCTCGCCCTGGATGATGTGCGAAGTTACACCGATCCAGAGGGTCGGCTTGAACTCGAACACGCCCATCTGCTGCGGGGCGATCGAGGTCTTGATTGCCAGCAGCTTGCCCACCTTGTAGATGCCGGCATTGATGGCACCTCTGTTCAGGTCGTTGCGCACCTGCACCTCTTTGGGACTGGATCCGCTGCCCGCATGCACCAGCTGGTCCCCCGAGGGGGTCAGGACCATGTGGAACAGCTGTCCGCAGTGCGCTTCCAGTTGGGGGGTGTAGTTGCCATAGCTGTCGCTGGCACACACCTGCATGGACATCGGGAGAGTGAAGGGATGGTTATCGCCCTGCCCGCAGTAGCGGATGACCAGCCAGGCCACGGCCGGTTCGTCGAAACCGGTTGCCACATTCTTTTGAAAGATCACGACCTCCGAGTTGTTTGCGTCGTTTGATCTGTTGATGAAGTTTAATCGAATATCCATGGTACTCCCCTGTTGCTGAAATAAATGACAATCAATCCGCCCCGAGTTCCGGCACTGCCCCATCAATCGGGACCTATCTGGTTTCTGTCTTTTCAGATAACGGATCATAGGTCTTGAACACTTCGCTGAAAATCCAGGCATGCAGCATGTCCAGGGAGATCTTCGGCTGATACAACGGTACCTGATGGCCGGACATGGGGATCTCGATCTGCATCAGATTGGCATATCGTTTCATGCAGCCCTGGGTAACTCTCTTGTTGTTGCTGTCGATTGTGTACCAGACCTGGCGCTTCAGCTTGGCCCAGCATTCCTTGCCTGACCAATCCATGTTTCTCAGAATCTGTTCCGTGCCGGAAAAACCGCAGGACATGTCAAAGTTGCCGGTATAAAAGAGCAGCTGGTAGGCAGGCTGTCCGTTGATCTGTTTGTCAACCAAGGGCGGGAGAACCTGAGTTACCGAGGCCATCATGTCATTGATCAGGTTGTCGGAAACCGGTCCCGCGGCATCTTCAAAACTCCAGACAACCTCTGGCGGTACATGCAGAGCCTGTTTTACCAACGGGCTGCCCAGGTAGTCGCGCAAGGGCTGCAATGAAGCATCCGACCAACTGCGGACATCATAGATATTTTCACCACCGCCGCAGGCTGTCAGCGTGGAGCTGACCTTTGTTCCATCCGTGAAGGCCTGTTTCATGTCCCCTTTTCTCAAATCCACGGTGAACTGCTCAAATTGGTTAAAGGCCACTTTTTTTTGGTTGGTATCAACCAGACCAAGCATGTAGGCATACTGAATCTGATCAAACGTCTGTTTTTCCGGGTACATCCAGCCGTCACCAATCGCTATGCCCTGCAGCTGGATCTTCAGCTCATTGCCGGTTTTATTGCGTGTGGTGATCTCTGTGGCGATGTACGGCAGATATTTACCGGCATAACTTTCCCCCGTCAGATAAAGCGGATTGGTGCGGTATTCCGGATGCTTGGCATAGAAATCCTGCAGGGCATTGACAAACTGCCCGGCCAGTTCCGCCTCGGTTTTCACGTAGGTGTTTGGCTTTTTGGTGCTGAAACCGGTGCCGACCGGCTGGTCCCAGTAGATCAGATGGGTTTTACTGTTCCAGCTGTAACTGTTCGGTGTCAGCATGCCGTCACTGCCCAGGGCAAATGGTCCGTTTTCCAGGAACAGACCGGCCAGGGAGGATGCGCCCGGCCCACCATTGAGCCACAGTACCAGTGGTGTCTGTTCGCTCGGTTTTGTCTGGCTTTCAAAGAACCAGTAGAACAACTCATTGCCGTTTTTATCGGCTTTGGCATAGCCGGCATAGGAGTTGTTGAGCTTGTACCAGCGGGCGGGCCTGGCGGTGGCGTCGCTCGGGATCGCCGCAACACGGTCAGCTGCGGCGGCTGCCATAACTTGCGCCTGCAGGGGTTCTGCTGTCTGCAGGGTTTGGATCTGATGCAGGACCTCCTGTTTGAACAGGTCCATGATCGTAGTGATAAAGCCGTTGGTTGTCGGCCAGGGATGCAGAATCGTGTTGATGATAAAGGTCATGGACTGTTCGTCGGGTATGGCGATGCCCAGCTCTTTGCCGATCCGTGTCAAGGGTACCCGGTAGTTTTGATTGGTCAGATTGGAGCTGGTAATGATAAAGGGGGTATTTCTCTGATGGGCCTGTTCAGGCGTGGTAATGGAAAATTTCTGCAGCAGATTGTTGTTGAGCGTATTCAACCGGGCAAGGTCCGTATTCCATCTGCCATCCTTGTTCTTGAAGTTGACGACGAAGGAGTTGATCAGCACATCCGAACCGATCTGCTGCAGCACGGCAATCAGGTCCAAATTCTGGGACAACTGCTCGTTGGTCTTGCCGATGATATTGCTTCTGATGTAGCGGATGATGTCGGCCTTGCCGCTGGCCAGGGTTTGCCCCTGGGAGCCGGTAATCTTCTCCGGCAGCGGCACCAGTGATTCTATCCTGAAAACATCGCTGTCTCCGGCCAAGGTCAGCCAGTAGCAGTAGTACAGTTTGGCGCTGAAGGCGCACTCGCCCAGGATCAAGCCGTAGCCGCTGTTGTCCAGTGGAATCGTGCGATGGGCCATCCAGACCGCAGCAGCGGCAGCACCCGGCTTGGAGCCTTCCAGGCCGAATATACCCATGTTGAGGTTCTTATCCGAATGGATGTAGGCGGCGTTGAAGGTGATGAAGTAGCGCATCAAGCCGTTGCGATAGCAGAGCGAGCCGGCCGGGTACGGGATGAAACCGGCCTTGTGCGGATCAACCGTCAGCGTGTCGGCCAGCTGCAGCAGGGCATACTGTTTCTGGGCGTGTGCCGACAGCGGCACCGTGGCCACGTACTCGGACGGTACCGCTGCTGCGGTATCGCATTGAGGCTTGATCATCATGGTGCGCAGGTAGCCGCCCCAGGCTGCATCGCAGTGGACCAGGAAATTCAGGCCGTTAAATTGGTAGCTGCCGCTGATGGTCTCCTGGCGCAGGGAAAGGATACCCTCAAGGTTATCCACCACCCCCTCTTCGGTACTGCCGATGACACCGACCACCATCAGCACCGGGATCCTGTTCTGGGCGCATGCCAGGAGCTGGTCGCGCAAGATGCCGATATCCATGCGGCAGTTGTTGTCTACCGGGATACCCACCACGCTGTCCTGTCCCAGCCCCAGAACAGTTCCCGATTTCGGCCATGAATAGTGGTTGGTGGCCGGCACGAAGACCCGCATCCCCTGTATTTCTGGGTACCTCTGGGTGTAGTACATCAGTCCCTTGTTCTGAATCAGAAACGGTGTCAGAAATGTATCGATGCCGGTCTCTTTATACTGGGGACAGTAGTGAATGATATTTTCAGCCAGACAGGAAACTTCATCGGGCAACAGATTCAGCAGCTGCCAGGTCGTACACTCAACGAGGGGCTTGGTTTTCAGTACCATCATCGCCGGATTACCTTCCGCTTCATACACGGTCACGGTCAGTTTCTGATAGGCTTCGGCAAGCTCGTTCTTCCGGTAGCAGTACAGGGCCTCTTTTACGGCCAAAGGGTAGAACTTCAGGTTTCTGGCCATCCACATGGATTCCAGATTGGCGATGGTGCCGTCAGCGGTGATATGCCCCCAGGGATTGACCCTGACCGGATTGCTGTTGGTATCCACCACGAACTCATCGGCAAATCCCATCAGGCTGCAGAGCTGTTCGCCGACCTCTTTTTCCAGTGCACACGTCTGGGGGCCGCCTTCGGTGGCGACATTATTCTGGTTGTACATCATGGCGGTAATGTAGCCGACATTGGCCGGCAGAACCGTATCCCAGTTCATGTGGGCCTGGTAGCGTTCGCTGAAGAACGGTACGCTGTCATGCAGCTTCAGCGACAGCTCCCGGCGGGCCATTTCGAGGTTTGTGCAGGCTGCCTGGTACTCCGGCGAAGATGTTATCTCCGTATCGATATAGGGGGGATCGTTATAGTAGCTCTTCCGGAATTCGGCATGTTCACTGAGGCTGGCGTTCACCAACGTTTCCATCAGTCCGGCATTTTCGCCGCAGGCCCCCAAAAACCAGGCGCCAACACGCTTGTAGCTTTCCCGGGCTGTCTCGCTTGTCTGATTGTGCACCATAGAAAACATGGAGTGCCGTTTGTTGTTTTCTTCTGTCATCTTCGTTTTCTCCTTGCAGATAGGATTATAACTTTGATGTCGATGAGTTCCCTGCTGCCCCTATTGAGCAGCCCTCTCCCCCCCAATCCATGCAACACATCTAACGACTCCGACACACCGGAACCGGAGGCCCTTCCAGAGTCTCCCCAAGCACCCTCCATCGCCTGACCTTCTCGACAATCGGGAAAACATAGGGCTGTGCACGGGCAGCAGGGTAATTGCGCGGCTCCACGGCGAAATCATTCGGGATCGGCTCGCAGAGGATCGCAACAGCCAGCGCCCCCGCTTTCACCTCCGTCAACCGGGCATGGTCGGCAACCCGCCCGCAGATCAGGTTCGGGTCGACAACGCCCCCCTGCCCCGGCAGACGGTCCCGGTCGCTGGAACTCAGAAAGACGATCCCCTGGGCTCGTTCACTAAAATCGATCCTGGTTAAGGGACTGCATTCGATCAGGAGAATCGCCGGTCCGGCCGTCGCTGCACCGATCAGAGGTTCTTTTTTGGTCCAGTACAACACGAACTGGCGCTCTTTGCCGTAGGCATCACGGGCTGAAATCTCTCCCTGGTACAAAAAACTGGTGCAGCCCGAGGTCAGCAGCAGCGTTGCGGCTCCCAGCAGCAGAACTATTCTCCGCATCATCCCCTCCCCTGTCATGACGTCATCATATCGACCAGCTTGTCGCCGATAACCGGACTGTGCCAATAGGCCGTGTGCGCCATGAGCCAGCTCTTGCCCGTGTCGGTGACAATGTCGCGGATCACCCAGCCCTGATCCGGGTCACCGGTAAGAAAACTCTCGGCAACCTTGTACCCGGAGAGGTGCTCCCCGAAGATGTTCCCGGAGACAACCGGATCATTCGGGTCCCACATGTTCAGCCATCGGAACCACTTGTCGCCGGCTCCGAAGTTCGTGAGCCGGTTGCGGCCGCTCTGCCTGAACAGGTCGAGGCCGATGGGTGAGCCGATCGTCAGCAGCCCCTGCACCGGCCAGGTCTTGCGGGAGGCGCGGTCAAAATGCTCCCCGTCGTTAATCAGGGCATTGATGACGTCAAAGGTGTAGATGGATCCAAGGCTGTGGGCCACGATGTAGCAGGGGTTCCCCGTTGCATAGATCTCCAGGATGGCTTGGCGCAGACCCTGACGGATCTTGTCGGCCGTAGAGCCGTTTTCCAGGGAGATCACGACATCACCGGCCAGCTGCAGGACCGCGTCGCCGACCGCCTGCCCGACCGGATCGGCAACCAGCAGGTCGAGCAGTTTCTGATACTTTTTCAGGGCTGCTGCCGCGATGTTCTTGTAGCGATACAGCTCGCACTGATAGGCGAGCGGGATGTTGCCGATGCGGCTCTTGATCAGCTCGTTTATCAGGCCATCCTGGTTGAGGTTGTCAGTGCCGGTCTGTACGCCATGAACAACCAGCACCTTCCGTGGCAAACCCGGGTTTACCGGCATGGGTGATCCCTCCGCAATTATCGGTTTTTCTGCCGAGACAAACTTCAAACCGACTCAGCAACAAGAACTTCCTGATTCACGCCATAGGAGAAGATCAGCACCATTCTGGCGGCACAGGCTTCCGGGGTGGTTTCGATATTCGTGAAGGGTGTTGTCATGCGGCTGACATTCCGGATGGAGTTGCCACACATTGCCATAACGCTCCTGGCAGCCTGCTGGCAGACCACTCCGGCAATGGTCGGGACAAATCCCGCGGCGCAAAGCCCGAAATCGATCCACATGGTGATTTCCGCCCAGGCCTTCATTCCGTTGTATGATCAGGTCCTCGATGAAGATCTTGATTCTGCTCAGGACAAATTCAATCGCATTCACCACATCGCTTACACAATCCAGTACGATGCGGTACAGCTGTCCTTCCAGTTCAATGAAGAAATGGTAGACCTCGCCGACTACCGTGACGAAAAAGCCGGCCACCGCGTCCACGGCATGCTTTATCCAGCGAAACATGTCCCCGGCGGCAATCTCAATGGCGTCCCACATGTCATCCAGTTGTATGGCAGGTGTGGATACGGCCATCAGGGTCCCGGTCGCATCCCGTTGCAGGCCGTAATGCGCCATCGCTGCGCTACCCGCAAAATGGGTGATCCCTTCCGGAGCATATGACAATCCCCAAATGCTGTCCGGCTGCACAACAAACGCTACGGGCACATGCGAGATCGACCTCTTGCCACCTGCTATGACGGATTTCCGGGAGCCGTCCGGCGGCATCCTTGCCGAGATCCGGCTGAATTGCTGCAGGGCGAGCACGGTACTGTCCACATCCTGCCGGGCGGTCCCGTCAGGGACCAGTTTCCTGGTGCTGCCGTCAGCATTGGTGATGGTTATGTTCGACAGGTCGCTCCCGGTTTGTATGCCTGCTACGATGTCAATGAGCTTGATCATGGGATTCACGTCAATTTCGGTACCATCGCTTTTCAATGTCAAACGATACCCGACAGCCCCCACCCCCTGCGTCTCCTGAATGATCGTAACCGTTCCGGTCGTGTCCGTCGCAATCGTGATCGGCAGATCCGGTGACAGGATCTGATAGACATCATTGACATACACGCTGCATCGCCCCCTGGAGGTCAGGTAAAGCGTATCCACGGGCAGCGGCAGATTATCGTCGCCGCTCAGCTGGATATGCGTGCTGAAGGTGTTGTATTCCATGACAGCGTTAGTTTTCGGACAGGGCAGGAGAATGTTGCGCTGCTGCCAGGCGCTGGTCAGGGGATCCTGGGAGAGCAGGACAATCTGCTGTCCTTTGGTATGGGCGAAGACCACACTGTTTGCACTCTGTTTGCCCACGAATGTCGCCATCTGTTCGACTTCACTCAAAATGGGAACCGGGCAGGACCAGGCGCTCGTAACGTGTTCCTGCCCGCGTGCACACCTGGAGTAATAGACATCCCCGTGCTGGTTCAGGCCCCATACAACGGTATCTGTAGCGGATAAATGGACCTGCAGTTTATGGGTGCCGGCAAAAATACGATTGTCCACAACCTTGGCCGCCTCGCCAAAGTTGACCTGTTTCTCCGGCGTAAAGAGATACAGGCCATCTTTGGCCGCGACGAAGAGATCCGTCAGGTTTTGGTCATTGACCGTGGCCACGGCCAGCGCTGTGGCTCCAGCAGGCGCCTTCATCTTGATGATGGCCGGGGGAGCAAGGGATTGCAGGGGGATGAAATCAATCGTCAAACCGTCATTGAGACCGGCAAGCTGATACAAACCGGCCCTGGGGGATGCCAGCGGTTTGCCGATAACCTGCCCGAGTACGGAATCGAAATCCGCCGCTGTCTGAAGAACGGCCCAGGCTCTTTCTCCGCTCAGATTCACGGTGTAGTTGCGCATATATCCGCCGGTCTGGTTGATAACCTCGGCTACCAGCTGCCTGTCCGGCGAATCCGATTGATCCTGAGACAGATATACATAGGCGATATACACCGAGGCCAGCGTATGCTTTTGATCATCATAGGGGCGCGCCACCCAGTTTCTGGCGGAGGGAGAGCTGAACCAGTCTGCTGTTGACGCATTGGAAAGCGCGGAGAGCACATACAGAGTATCCGATTTTTCCCCTGCGGCACGTACCACCAGGGCAATGGTGATCGTGCCGTCAATAGGGTTCTGTGCTACTGAAAACGTCTGTGCCGCAATGGACTTGCCATTGTGAAATACACGCAGTTCGGAACTGATATCCGTTGCCTCCCAACCGCTATTGGCGCCCGGGTTTTCAACTATCAGGCAGAAGGCCTTGTCATCCCCAATGGAAAAAAACAAGGCATTGCCGTCCGCGTCCTGCAGGGACTCGAACAGCGATTGTGGCAGCAATATCGAAGCGGCCTTCCGGCTTTTCATCAGTTCGTTCGAAACAAGAATCTTGCTCATGGGTGTCCCTCCGGACTCCAGGTCATACATTGGGATTGAGACAGGTGATATTTGACGCCAGATCCCTGCTGGCGGATAACGATGGATTCTTGAAGCTGAAGGTATTCGTGCATCGGAAACAACTCTGGACTTTCAGCCACAGCGCACATGCGTCCCTTCGTCACACGTACGACACCCCGTTCTCAAACCGGTCCCGCAGTTCGGCCAGGGTTAACCCGGTCGCCAGCTGAAAGTGCGGCAGATCCCTGAAACCCTTCCAGTTGCCACCCCATTCCAGACCGTCAATGTTGGCTGCCAGGACTGCCTCGGCAGCCTGGTCGTAAAGAGGTGAATCTCCCAGGTACTGACCATTCAGAAAAATACCGATATCCCAAGCGATACCAAAGTTGTGGCAGCTCTGACCGCCGCGGGCATTGGTCACCACCGCTCCGGGAAAGCCAAAACGCCCTTTCTTGTACAGAGCGTTCTGTTCGGCATAGGTACGGGTACCCGAAATGATGCGGGCAGAAATGCCCGCATCAAGAATCGCCCGCAACCCCCTGCGGGCGAACTCCTGGGCCTTGAGATTGAGGGTATGGAGACAACACTCCGAAACGCTGTCAAACGTGCCAAGGGTTTCTGCCATCCGGGCTGTCTGCATTTCGATCCCTTTGACAGCCGTATCCGTCTTCGGCCCCCAGTCACCGTCCAAATTGCCGGCATATACCCCCTGGGCCTTCAGTAGTCTCTGCAGAAACAGTACATCCTCTGGAAAAAGTTGTGAGCTCATGCCCTCTCCTTGATTGCATTCAAAATTGCAGTTCCGTATCCCGGAACCAGCCTGGAACTTTTACAACCGGTTACCATCGCTATTGCTGTGCTCTCCGCGACGGACCTGCACTCCGATCATCAGCTTCTCAGTTCCGGCAGCCATGGTGCAGACCAATGTCTCCGGCACCGACAGAAACACTTCATGTGATTCCCTGTCCCTCACAAACACCGACGGTGTGGACAGGCAGACCCGCCGGCCTCCCCTGTCCAGATAAAGCTTCACATCGCCGCCGAGGATATTGACAACCTCGCCCATGGCATCGAAGACATCATGCAGCCTCACAGCATCTCCCGCACACAGCAGCACTGACGTAGTGCGTCGGGCCAGCGGCTCCGGGCAGTGCAGCGCCACCAGCCCGCTGTAAGAACCCTCAAAGCTGATCAGTGCGGTCACCCAGCTGTCATGTTGCCCATCCTGAGACATCTGACACTCTTCCAAGTCGATACCGGCCATCACACTGAAAACATTGCGGGCGCTGTCCATAACGCATTGCAGCAGCTCGTCGCGGGAGATCATATGCATGCTGCGGGTCGGACGTCCCGTAACAGACAGGTCTCCTCCGGTAATAAGGCAGGCCGATTGCGTATCCATGTTGCTCCTCGGAGTAGTAAATCAGGGTAAGACTGGTGCACCGTAATCAATGACAGACCATGACGATATTTGACGCAAAACATCACGAGCCTGATCTCAGGTCGTTTTGATAGACATCAGCAACTACACAGATAGTGCCAACTACCGCCTGGCCGAAGTATTTGAGAATTTAAATTTTTAACTATGCGCGTGGTGATGTGAAAGCGGGGGGTACGACACAGGCATATGAAAATATTTTACGGTAATTTGAGAGGGTTTACTGAGGGCATAAAAAAAATTGCGGATGGATGAAAAAAATAATTACTTCAGAAAAAATATTTTCAATTTGAGCGATCGTAGAGAAAAAACGGGTCTGGGGAGGGTAAAAACATCATTTTGGGACAACCCAATGTGTAAAGAAACTTTACAAACAACAAAAACAGCACCTAACTCACTGTTTTTATTGAATTAAAAAAAGTGTAAACTTTCTTTACATACCCTGCAAAATTCGTTGTTTTGCCTTTTTATTTCAACAACTTACAAAATGTGTAAAAAAACCTGCACCCCATCATATCCGGCTAATCCTGCCTTGGCCGCAGCTGTATATCCTGCCGGACAATCCGCTCCAAGGCTTGATCCAGGTACTGCCGGCGGCAATCGATCCCATCGATTGCGCCGCTGCGCAGTCGCTGCAGATAGCGGCAGCCACCGAAACAAAGTGGCAGATAGGGGCATTCCAGGCATTCCTCAGTCTTCCAGCCATCCATGTGGTGGGAATCCCGGTACTCACCTATGCCGCCGGCAAGGGTGCCGATCTTCAGATCCGCCCACCCCATAAAGGCCGGACACTTGTAGAGCGAGCCGTCCCAGGCCACTATCAGGTCATTTTCAAACTCCACCATACAGCCTGCCAGTTTGGGTTTGGGGGTATTCCAGCCCCGTTTGAGGATCTCCTCCCGCAGAAAAAGCGAGGCTTCGATCAGCCACGGCTCGTTGATGCAGGCGCATCCCATGGCAAAATCTCCCAGCCCGGCCTCACCGGCCTTGGGGATAACCGGTGAAAATTGAACCATGTAAAGCTTGTCCGGTGTGATCCCTTCAGCTTCCAGAATATCCAGCAGCTCCGGAAAACGTCGGTAATTGTCGCGGGTGAAGTTCCCACCCAGCTGCAGCTTGAGCAGGCTGCAGACATCCTTGAGATTGTTTTTGATCAGTTCAAAACTCCCCTTGCCGGAGACAAAGGGTCGCTGGAGGTTATGAATCCCGGGGGGGCCGTCCATGGTGATCCTGGCCCCGACCAGCCCTAGTGGCAGCAGTTCTTCCACCACCTGGCGAGTCAGCAGGGTGCCATTGGTGACCAGATTGAAGGAAAAGGCCGTGCTGCCCCGGGTTGCGGCCTCACGCAACGGACCGGCAATGCGCCGGAGGAGCGGGATCGAGAGCAGCGCCTCGCCGCCGTAAAAATCCAGCAGTATCTCCTGGCCAGCCGCCATAGGGCCATTCAGGATCGTTGCTACCAGCAGATCGGCAGTAGCCTCGCTCATGTAGCTTTTGCCCCGAAAATGGTCCTCGTAGCAGTAAGGACAGGCCAGGTTGCAGTCCAGATTGAGGGTCACCAGGGCGGTGTATCGGCGGGCATTGGCATTGGCCCAGTCAAAATATCCCGCCAGCAGCTGCTGCTCGATCCGGGCATCCGGCACCAGGATGCCGAGACGCTTCATGGTCTCCTGTTCAGGCCCGGCCAGCGTCCCGTCGAAAAGGGCATCCGCTACAGCACGGGAGACCTGCAGCACCGCCCCCCGCAGGGTGGAGTAGATCAGCACCGAATCCGAATTATCCGCATCGGGATAGATTTTGATGTAGCGCGATACATCCATTATGGAACCTCAAAGGATAATCGGGGGGCTGTTCAAGCCCCCCATTACTACGTATCAAATTAATGTTACCGGAACAACATCAGACCCGAAAAACAGCAGGAATAATATTCCCCTCCCAGAAACGGGCAAGACCCCTCATCCAGCACCAGCATGGCTCGGTTCTGCATCCTGATCACCTCCTCTCGTGTGAAATACCAACGGCACAGTGGACATAACGGCATGGATCATGCTATCTAGACGCAACATGCATGCCCGAAACTTACTACATATTTTTATAATTCTAATCTTTTTCTGCAGCCTTCCCCTGGGGGCACGGGCAGAAGAGCAGGACGAAACCCTGACCCTGCTGGGACAGCCGCTGGTGGAAGACGCCGTTGCCGGTCGTTTGCCGCGCCAGCTCTCGCGCACCGCCGAAAACACGACCGTGATTACCGCCACGGAGATCGAAGCGCTCAACGCCCACACCCTGATCGATATCCTGGCCACCATCCCCGGCCTCCAGATCGAGAACCAGATCGGCTCTGCCAATATTGCCAATACCCGCATCCAGGGATCCAACTCCAGCCACGTTCTGGTCATGCTGGACGGCATCACCTATAACAACCTGTCGGCAAACTTCTCTGACATCGGCCAGATCCCGGCCCGCATCATCGAGCGGGTGGAGATCGTCAAGGGGGCAGCCTCCTCGGCCTGGGGTCAGGCCCTGGGAGGGGTGATCAATGTCATCACCAAGTCCCCCAACACGGATCGCCGCTTCGGTGGCATGGCCACTGTGGCCCAGGGAGAACGGGGCACCAACGATGCCGGCGGGGAACTGTCCGGCACAATTGACCGCTTGGGCTACTACCTGTCGGGCGGCTACCTCGGCTCAGCAGGGTTCCGTCCCAATACCGGCTTCAACAGCGCCAATGGCCATGCCCGTCTGAACTGGGAACTCCCACACCAGGGGCAAATCAGTTTTCTTACCAATTTCTCGCGAGTCGGTCGCGGCGAACTGGCCTATGTTCCGCTCGACGTGCAAAGCAAGGATGACGCCCGGCGCCTGATCCTGGGCCTGTCCGTACGTCAACCCTTCGGCAGCCATCTTGAGCTGGAGCTGAACGGCAGTCACTCGGTCAATCAGATTGGCGTTGAGACAGCCTACTTGAGTGACAACCAGCCAATACAGACGGTCAAGAACGACGAACGGGTCTCCGGCGGCGGGGTGCGACTACTCTGGCGCCAATCAGGCAACCTGATGGTGGCCGGTGTTGATTACCAGCACGCCCGACTGGACTCCAATGAAGCACTTGTCAAGGTGGATATTCTCAACCGCCGGGCCGACCGCTGGGGCTTTTACCTGAATGACACCTATAGCATTGGGCCGGTCTCATTGTCATCCGGAATACGCTACGACCTGACCGGCACGTCGGGCGACCAGTTCAGCCCCTCATTCGGCATCACCTGGCAACTGACCGACAATACCCTGCTGCGGGGCTATACCGCCAAAGGCTTCAGCCTGCCCGCCTTCACCCTCGACCGGGGCAGCGAACGGGTCTGGACCAGCCAGATCGGTTTTGAGACCAGCGCCATCCCCTATTTCTGGCTGAAGGGGACCCTGTTCCGCAACGACACCTGGGACATCACCACCCGTGACCCACAGACCCGCACCTTCGGGAGTGAACGCCAGATCAAACAGGGCTTCGAGCTGGAGACGCGGACCGCGGAAGCGTTCAATCTATCGCTGCGTTCCGGATACACGTATGCTGATACCCGCCGGAGCTCAGACAACTCCGTGCTTCGGGATATGCCGACCCATACCCTGCAGCTGGGTCTGCTCTACGACGACCATAAACTTTTCAAGGGGCTTCTAAACGGCCGGCATATCTTCTGGAACGCCGATCCGCGCCGTATTGGCAGCTATCGTGGGCTGCTCTGGGATCTGCACCTGAATGCCACCCCCTTCAGCGGCTGCCTCACTGGGGCAGAGCTGTTCTTCTCCCTGCGCAATATCTTCAACGGCTCCCAGTATCTGGATGAGGTTTTCCGCAACAACGGCCGCTGGGCCGAGGGTGGAGTGAGGTTCCGATTTTGAGGCATTTGGGACTGCTGATACCATCCCTGTGGCTGCTGCTATCCGGCTCAGCCTGGTGCTATGACCTGCTGATCGTACAGAGCCAGCGCTCACCGGCCTATGATGATGTGCTGCGGGGGCTGCGCTCTGAATCGCGCTTCTCGGAACGCGTCATCGTGCTCACGGATTACACCGAGATTGACCTGGTGCGGGTTGCCCGCGAGGAAAACCCGGTAGCCATCATATCGCTGGGGGACAAAGCCCTGGCAGCGGCCCGCAAGGTGCGCCAGACGCCGGTGATCGCCCTTATGGCGCTCAGTTACAAGGCAGGGATGATGGGACACCCGGCCATAACCGGTGTGGAGGTGCAGCCTGCGCCGGAACGGTATCTCCCGCTCTTCGGACTTATTAAGGCACGCAAGGTGGGGGTGATCAGCAATGCCTCCCGCAGTGCCGCTTATATCAGGCAGGCCAGGAAACTGGCGGCCGGCTACGGGATCGACCTGGTGGTGCGCGAGGTCAAATCGTCTCGGGATGTTTCACGTCAGCTGGACTCTCTGGCGGGACAGGTTGATGCGCTCTGGATGCTGCCGGACAGCGTCACCGCCAGCGGAGAAGCGGCTGATGCCCATTTTCTGTTCTCGGCCGGCCACAGGGTGCCGGTGGTCGTCTTTTCCAGCGCCTACCTGGCATCCGGCGCCGCCCTGGCCCTGGAAATCGACCGCTTTGACATGGGGAAACAGGGTGGCGAGATGGCCGCTGCGCTGATAGCCGGTGATGGTATCTCCGATATCCCTCCCGTATCGCCCCGCAGGACAACCGTCAGATCCAACCCGTCCGTGCTGCGCCGACTCGGCCTTAACCCGGATATTGTCGGCAACAGGAATTCCGAATGAATTCCATGAACCTTTCCGGTCGCTTCCAGACCAACTTCCGCAGCAAACTTTTCCTCATCTTTACGATCTTCACCGGCATCATATCCACAGCGTTCGTGTTTATTCTCATCAACGGGGAGATACGGAACTATCAGGAGCGCTCGAACGAAAAGGCCCAACTTCTGGCCTCGCTTCTGGCCGGCAGTGTCACCCTGCCGCTCTATTCGGAAAACGTGACCGAACTGACCCGCCTTGCCACGAAAATGCTCTCAACGCCGCAAGTCGCACAAATCATCATAACCAATAACGACAACAGAAAACTTGTTGTTGTCGAATCACCGACCATCCCCTCTGATACCCCGTGCATCACGTCATCCGCTCCGGTAACGGCCGAAACCTCCAGCCCGTCGGCGGAAGCTGCTTTAACCGGCAGTTCCCGTCCTGCGCCTTCTCCCCTCGGAACGGTCTCCGTATCCATTGATACCGGCGACAGAATGGAAAAGGTCCGTTCGGCAATTATCAAGACCTGCGGCATAGCCCTGCTGTTCTGGATGGCCATGGTTGCTGCCTGCTACCCTGTGATGATGCGGGTCACCCGCTCCTTCAACACCCTCACCGAAGGACTCAACAGCATGATGGGTGGAGATTTTTCGGCCAAGATCATCATCGACAAGGATGATGAAGCCGGGAGAGCTGCGCAGGCGGTCAACAGGCTTGCCGCTGCCCTGGAAGAACGGGAAAATGACAACCGCACCCTGCAGGAGGAACTGGTCAAGGCCATGCAGCTGGAGGTTCAGGAAGAGCGGCGGAATATCATGGCCAAACTGATCCAAACCAACCGTTTGACCTCACTGGGACTGATGATCTCCAGCATCGCGCACAACATCAACACCCCCAACGGCGTCATCAAGCTGGCTGCCCAGCACCTTGCCGGTTCATGGAAGGATGCCCTGCCCATATTGGAACAGGTAACAAAGGAGGAGGGTGATTTTACCCTGGGCGGGATGCCGTTCGGTGTGGCCAAAGGAGAAATCAAGGGGGCCAACGAATCAATCCTTAACAATGCTGACCGGGTTGAGCGGGTAATTCAGGACCTGCGAACCTATAACCTGGGAGAGCGTAATGAACTCAGCCCCGGTGTTTCGGTCAACCGTGTTGTAGAGGAAGCACTCACCATCATCCGGGCCCATGGCCGGCAGGGTGAAATTTCCATCGTCCCCAGCCTTGCTCCCAATCTGCCGGATATCACCGGCAACCAGTATCAGCTGGAACAGGTGATCGTGAACCTGCTGCTCAATGCCATGCAGGCCATGCCCAACACCAGGGGGACGGTGACGGTAAAAACGGAGTATGCGGCTGAATCCAGCGAGGTACGGATAATTGTTACGGATCAGGGGGAAGGCATCCCGCCGGAGGTCCGGAAGTACCTGTTTGAAGCGTTTTTCTCAACCAGGATCGACAAGGGCGGAAGCGGCCTGGGTCTGTATATATCAAACTTTATCGTATCAGAACACAAAGGGCGTTTGACTGTTGACCCTGACGAGGATTGCGGGACAGTAGCAACGGTGCACCTTCCGGTAACAGCAGACAATTCAGCTTCGTAATCCCTCCGGTACACTCACTATACCCACTCTTCTTCAACGCGTTTTTCTGCAGCCCGCTCCAGCTTTTTCTGCAGTGTCGGGCGACTGACCCCCAGCATCTTCGCCGCAATGCTTCGATTGCCGTGCGACAGCGAAATTGCTTCCTCCACCAGCACAGTCTGGACCTCATCAATGGTTGGAAAATCGTGATAAATCCCATGCAGGGCAAATTGATTGTTACCCAATTTGCGGATGATATTTCTGGGCGATGACTTGCCGGGCGCCAGACCGGGAAAATCTTCCAGGCCCAGTGTTTCAGTCCGGTTATAGGTAATGGCGTTATGAATCATGTTGATCATCTCCCGCACATTGCCGGGGAAGTCGTACGATATCAACGCATGGCGGAGATCCTTGGACAATTCGGGAGGGGTCCTCAGCATCGCCTTTGCCGTCTTCATCACATAATGTTCCACCAGCAGAAGTTTATCTTCTCGCCGTTCCCGTAACGGTGGGATGTGAAGCGAGTGGGCACTGATCCGATAGTACAGATCGCTCCTGAACGCGCCGGAGGAAAGCAAGCTCTGGAAATTCCCATTGGATGCGGCGATAATTCGTGCATCACTTTTGTGAAGGACATCGGAACCGAGACGGTAGTATTCATTTTGTTGCAAAAGCCGCAGCAGCTTTATCTGCGAGGCGCCACTCAGGTCGCCGATCTCATCCAGAAACAGGGTTCCGCCCTTCGCCAGCTCGATCAACCCCTCGCGACTTTCGGTCGCCCCGGTGTAGGCCCCTTTTTTGTGTCCATACAGGGTATCCGCCAGCATGGTATCGTCCAGACCCGCTGCATTGACCGTTACCATGCGCCCTTTGAGGCCGCTGCATCTATGAATTGCCTGGGCTATCAGCTCTTTTCCGACTCCGGTCTCACCGGTAATCAATACCGGCTGACGTGAGCTGGCCAGGGTTTCGATCACCTTGAATATGGCCATCATACGATCATTGCAGGTAATAATTTCGCTGAAATTTTCAGGGTTCGCCAGAGGTTCGCCCAGCAGATACCCGGTAAGCTTCTGGTTTCGAATGATCAGTTCGTTGCTTTTTACGGCATTCTGGACGATGGAAACCAGCCGCGTCGTATCAAGCGGTTTGGTAACATAATCATATGCTCCCTGCTTGATGCAACTGACCACATTTTCCAGATCACGCACCCCGGTCATGATAATGACCGGTATATTTGGATACTGACGTACTATTTCGGGGAGCAGGTCTGCTCCCGAGGGGTCCGGCATGACCCAGTCGAGCAGCATGACGGTATGGGCACCGGTCGCAAGCGCCCTGAAAACCTGGGCACTTTCCAGCAGCGTTGTAACATTGCCGACGCCATGGGCTAGAAGAGCGCGTCGCGCTCCATCAAGAAACTCGGCATCATCATCTACGATCAGTATGGAATGTTCCGCATCATTTTGTTTGCACTGCGACATATCTACCCTCCAGGCAGTTCTGATTATCATATTCCAGCCACATGAGCAATCATCCTGAGGCCGGTGGGTGGTGGTATACAAGGAGGGTGCCAAGACGTGTCAGGCAGTAAGTATTCTGATCAGAAGTTCTGTCATGCGTTGCGGGTTTCTTCAAAACGCTGCTGGATGGGGGAAGGTGGTCAACAAGGCATTCATCATCTTCTGTCATTACGTGGGGGATGAAATTCAGCTGCATACGATCTGCCAGCCAGTCAAACCATTTTCTCCAGGTCCTTCAATTCCCCTGCGAAACATTCCGGGCAAAGTCCATGGGTAAAATTCACATTGGTCTTTTCGGAGAGGTACACCTCTATTTTCTTCCATGCCAACGGGTCCTTTGGATTTGCCGCAACGTTTCGAATCTTCTTACACTTGCAGCAGATAGGAAGAATACCCTGTAACGTATTATGCACTTCCGACAAGAGCCGGGATTGGACACTTACCCCCAAGAATACAAAAATGGCACCGAAGAAAAATATTAGACTGACAAAGGTTTCACTGACAAAAGAGTAATGAAACGCAAAGGCAGCAAGCACGACAAGGTAACCGCACAAAAAAAACGCCATCAATACACGATGCAGCACCAGATTCATCCTGATATATCTCCGCTGGCGTTCAGGAACAAAATGCAAGGCCGCCATAAGATTTTTCGTTCCCATTATGCTGATCAGCATAATAATCGCGCCAGACAATATAAAAATACAGTTGCTAATTGTATGCGTATCCAAAACTATATTCTCCGATGCTTATCAAATAGATACTCAATCATCTTCCTTGGCTGAACAGACTATTCTTGAAAGCACTAAACGGTTCATCAGTATTATGCTGAATATGTGAAGAAAACAACCAAATTTCACACTATGTTATGGTGTTATATTACATAAATGTAATGGCAAAATATTATTATGTTATGAGTATGCCAACAATTGTGTGTTGAGTCTGCCGACAGCACGTTACTCGCATGCATCAAACACCATAAGGCGACGTTATGAAACGTCGCCTTATGTATTATTGTCACTGGTAAAGTTATTGGATACAGCCCATTGCCCTCAATCAACATCAACCTGTCAAGCCCTCATCAGAACTGGGCGCGCCATCACTGATCGAAACATCACCGGATTTGGCAATTTGGAACAGTTACCATTATTATGCTGCTAATCCCGATATTTCCGGATGCGTCAATGGCCTTGGCCATCAAAGAGTAGGTACCATTCGTAACATCCGTTACATTCCAGATATAGCTGTACGGTGCTGTCGAGTCCGTCGATACAAGAGCACCATTTACATAAAATTCGACCTTGCTGACCCCCACGTTGTCATTCGCAGTGGCGGTTACGGATAGCTTCCCTTTTGCATTTGTTTTTCGTGCTGCGATCTGTACCACGGGAGCAGTCGTATCCGGCAGGGTGATGACAACAGCGGCAGAGCGGCTGGTCGAGACGTTGCCGGCGGCATCCCTGGCCCAGGCGTAGGCAGTTTTGCTGCCTTCGGATGAGAAGGTAAAGCTGGTCGGGACGGAGGCGCTCCAGCCGGCGGCAGTGGCGGCAGGTGCGGTAGCGCTTTCGGTGATCAGGTATCCGGTGACGCCCACAACGTCACTGGCAGTGAAGCTGGAAACAGCTACTGTCAGGGAGGTTGCCGTAGCCGGCAGGCTGAAGGAGCTTACCACGGGAGCCGTCGTATCCGGCAGGGTGATGACAACAGCAGCAGAGCGGCTGGTCGAGACGTTGCCGGCGGCATCCCTGGCCCAGGCGTAGGCAGTTTTGCTGCCTTCGGATGAGAAGGTAAAGCTGGTCGGGACGGAGGCGCTCCAGCCGGAGGCACTGGCGGCAGGTGCGGTAGCGCTTTCGGTGATCAGGTAGCCGGTTACGCCCACAACATCACTGGCCATGAAGCTGGAAACCGCTACTGTCAGGGAGGTTGCCGTGGCCAGCAGGCTGAAGGAGCTTACCACGGGAGCCGTCGTATCCGGCAGGGTGATGACAACAGCGGCAGAGCGGCTGGTCGAGACGTTGCCGGCAGCGTCCTTGGCCCAGGCGTAGGCGGTTTTGCTGCCGGTAGATGAGAAGGTAAAGCTGGTCGGTGCGGCGCTGGTCCAACCGGAGGCACTAGCAGCAGGTGCAGTGGCGCTTTCGTTGATCAGGTAACCGCTGACGCCTACGGCATCACTGGCCGTAAAGATGGAGACTGCAACTGTCAACGTCGTGGCCGTAGCCGGCATGCCGAAGGCGCTGACCATCGGAGCCGTCGTATCCGGCAGGGTGATGACAACAGCGGCAGAGCGGCTGGTCGAGACGTTGCCGGCGGCATCCCTGGCCCAGGCGTAGGCAGTTTTGCTGCCTTCGGATGAGAAGGTAAAGCTGGTCGGGACGGAGACGCTCCAGCCGGAGGCAGTGGCGGCAGGTGCGGTAGCGCTTTCGGTGATCAGGTAGCCGGTGACGCCCACAACATCACTGGCCATGAAGCTGGAAACTGCTACTGTCAGGGAGGTTGCCGTAGCTGGCATGCTGAAGGCGCTGACCACCGGAGCCGTTGTATCGGAAACCAAGGTATAGGTTACCACAAATTTTGGCCTTAGAGTCGCATCAACAGCTTCGCTGGAAGCAAATGTTCGACTACTGTCTGTGCTGGCCTTACTTGAAGAATTCAGTAATAGCCCCTTGTTATTGCCAGGGGTCGCAAACCAGTCTTTAACTATGTTTGTCACATTCCAGTTTTTGTAACCGCTTGTTTTATCCACAAGCGGAGAATCAACTACAGGACCGATATCGGACTGAGCCAAAGGAATGCCGCTGTAGGGAACACTGCTCGGCGTCCAAGCATTGGTACCGTCATAGGTATTTCCATTGCAAGCTGCGATAACTGGCTGTTTATTAATTATCTGTGATACAGGAATTTCATACAATTCGTCTCCGCTGCTATCCAGTAAACCAAGATAGAGTGTAGCGCTTTGTATCTGGGCGTTGGCAGGAAGAGCGGATATATCCAACTTCATCAGGATAGCATTGGCTGGCGTATTTACAGGCCAGGTATATGTGTTGAGAGCAGTGTTTGACGAATTAACATCATCATTGAGATTGATAAAGGTATCCTGAACCGTATTAGGATAATTGGTTCCGATAGAGTCACCGAAAACGGCTGTATAGCTTCCCTGAGGCGGGTAGTTATTGACTGTGATTGTGATGACAGCAGACTGTCCCAAATTGCCTGCAGCGTCATAGACTTTGGCGGATATGGCATAGCTACCGTTTACTACCGCTGTAGTATCCCAGCTGAAGAGATATGGCGCCGCACTGCTAATGGATTGCAGTACACTATTTACGTAGAATTCAACTTTGCTTACTCCAACATTGTCGAAAGCAGTGCCGCTAATCAATGTTGTCCCGCTGACAATAGCGTTATTGGACGGAGCTGTTATGCTGATCGTCGGTGCAGTGGTATCATTGAATACCGTTACTGAAACATTCGAAGAGTGTCCAACGTTTCCAGCATTATCGTATGCCTCAGTTGTCAAGGTGTAACTGCCATTGGCAACCGAAGTTGTATTCCAATTGTACACGTAGGGCGACACATTACCTGCAAACAATAGTATGCCATTTTCGTAGAATTCAACCTTGCTCACTCCCACATTGTCTGATGCAGTTGCAGTAATTGCAACGATCCCGCTTACCGTAGCATTGTTGGAGGGAGAAGTCATCGATATCGTGGGAGAGGTAGTGTCATTGACAACCGTTACAGAGATAGTACCCGACTGCCCGACGTTACCTGCTGCGTCATACGCCTTTGCCATCAGCGCATATGTCCCGACTGCAAGCGTAGAGGTGTTCCATGAATAAACATATGGAGTGGAGGTGTCCGTGGCCTGCAATACACCGTTCAGATAGAATTCCAACTTCGTAACACCAACGTTATCACTGGCAATGGCGGTTACAGAAACTATGCCACTTAACGTTGCACCACTAATTGGGGCACTGATCGCAACCGTCGGAGAGACCAATTCGGGGACATAAACGATATTCGAATAGCTGCTTTCTACACCGGAGGTATCGTAAGCTGTTACCGCAAAGTAATAGGCATGTACAGGGTCAAGGCCACCGATGATTGCGGTCGTCTGGTTATGGACATCAATCGGAGAATTTCCCTGAATGGCCCCAGTCCCTGTAAAAGGCTGTGAGGAAGAGTCCGCCTGGTAATAGACCTTGAAGCCAGCAAGCGCTGAGTCCGTTACGGCGTCCCACTGCAGGCTCACTGTTGTTGCATAACAGACCGCCTGTCCCGCCAACGAAAGAATCCACGCAAGCATCAATAGCAGAAATAATCTGAATATTTTACACTGACCTTTGCCCGCTTCCTTTGTAATGTCTTTTTTCATTGCGTCTCTCCTGTTTGTCCAGCAAACAAAAACCGGGACCCGTTATACCTTAGTTGGTATTTCGGCGACCCGGCTGTCTCGGAGAGATCCTGAAGGCTTTCCGTCCCATTTTCGCAAATGGTTTAGTATTATCGTCTACCGCTGATTGTGTTTTTACTATCTCCTAAATACAGACAAAAATTAGTGTCTCAAATCACCAAAAATGCCCTTACTTGCTAAAGTTAATATAATAGTTCAGCTATTTATCAGGAATTGCAGGGTGTAAGAAGGGTGCATAAATTAAAAAAGGACTCAACCGATTAGGGCTAAGTCCTTGTAATTTTTGGAGCGGGAAACGAGATTCGAACTCGCGACCTCAACCTTGGGAAGGTTGCACTCTACCACTGAGTTATTCCCGCGCAATGAGCATGTATAAATGCCAAGAGATGGGCAGTTTGTCAACTGGAATTTGTAACAACACTACTTTACACAGCACACCATGAATTTTTGAGAGACATGACCCTGTCGTCACCGTCACCGGAACGGTAATATCAGCAGACTTCCCAGGCCCAGTTTTTGTTCGTCACGAAACTCCTTTAAGCCGATGGTCATACCGATATGACCCTCTCGCGGCTGGCTGCAATAGGTATTCAAGATCCGATCCCACCAGGGCAGGTTGAATCCGAAGTTGCTGTCGGTTTCGCCTGGAACAATCGAATGATGCACGCGATGCATATCGGGTGTAACGATAATCAGGCGGAGCAGGCGGTCAATACCCGTAGGTATGCGCAGGTTGCCGTGATTAAAAAGGGAGCCGGCATTGAGAACAACCTCAAAGATCACAACAGCGATTGCCGGCGCCCCGAGGAGAGCAACGGCACACATCTTGATACTCAAGGAGACAAGGATCTCAATCGGGTGAAAGCGGTTTCCACTTGAAACATCCAGATCCAGGTCGGTATGGTGCATCCGGTGGAAGCGCCAGAAGAGCGGAATCCGGTGAAAACTTCGGTGCTGCAGGTAAATAATCAGGTCAAGCAACAGGATGACCGAGACAATCTCTATCCATCGTGGCATGGTCAGCAGGTTTAACAGTCCCCACCCTTTTGCCGAGGCGATCTCGGCCACCCCCAAAGGCATCAGTGGAAGTGCCAGACGGGCAACAACGGTATCGATGACCACGATGGCAATGTTGCAGAACCAGCGCTGACTCTTGGATGCATTCAGGACTCGACGCGGCCATAGATGCTCTGCAATGGCTATAACCAGAAATACCCCCAGAAAGGAACTCAGGCGTATTGCAACGTCATGCTCCATGTGTTAACCCATGCGGGCGACAATAAACTCCCGTACCAGCTCCAGATCGGCATCCATAACATCACAACGGGTCGGCAACCCCTCCAGGATGGATACGGCTTCGGGTACCGGAACCGGTGCTCCGATGGCTTTTTCTACTGCCTCGCCAAATTTGGCAGGATGGGCCGTGGCCAGACAGACGCGAGCGACGTCCGCCGGAAACAGGTCGAGCGCGGCCCTGACACCAACGGCGGTGTGCGGATCCAGCAGATAGCCCGTCTCGCGATAAAACGAGCCGATCGTATCCAGCGTACCGGCCTGGTCCACCGATGACGAGCAGAAATCGGAACGCACCTGTTTCATCTCGGCTGGGCTGAAACAGATTTTCCCCTTCTCGCGCAGGTCGGCAAATGCAGTCCTGACCTTTTCAGGATTCTCCGCGTACAGGTGAAACAGATAGCGTTCGAAGTTGGAAGCCACCTGGATATCCATGGAGGGAGATACGGTCGAAACAACACCTGTCAGGGAGTAATCGCCGTCGTTAACAAATCGTGTCAGGATATTGTTCTCGTTTGTTGCCAACAAAAGTTTCCTTATCGGCAAGCCCATGCGCTTGGCTACGTAGCCGGCAAAAATATCGCCGAAATTTCCGGTCGGAACGGAGAAACTGACCGGTTTCGGGCCTGAATCCGTCACCCGCAGCCAGGCATAGACATAATACACAACCTGGGCCAGAACCCGCGCCCAGTTGATCGAGTTGACCGCGCCCAGCGAATATTTTTCCTTGAATTCAAGGTCATTGAACAGCGCTTTGACCATATCCTGACAATCGTCAAAGGTGCCGCGAATGGCAATATTGTGGACATTGGCATCGGTTACGGTGGTCATCTGCATGGCCTGAACCGGCGAGGTCTTGCCGTGCGGATGCAGGATAAAGATGGTGATGCCCTTTTTCCCGCGCACCCCGTGAATAGCAGCGCTGCCGGTATCTCCCGAGGTCGCGCCGACAATATTCAGTATCTCTTTCCGTTCAGCCAGAATGTACTCAAAGATGTTTCCGAGGAACTGCAGTGCTACATCCTTGAATGCCAGGGTAACTCCGTAAAACAATTCCAGGATATACACACCATCCTTCCGCACAACCGGCGTCACGTCGGGATGGGAGAAAGTGCCATAGGAACGTCCAATCAGCCCCTTAAGCTCATCAGCAGGGATATCACCGACAAAGGGTGCGATGACCTGGAAGGCCAACTCCGGGTATGAGAGACCGCGCCAGCTTTCAAGCTGTTCAGCGGAGATGGCGGGATAAGATTCGGGCAGAAGCAGGCCGCCGTCTGTGGCAAGCCCCATCATGACGGCATCCTTGAATGGGATCGGCTGAATACCGCCGCGGGTACTGATGTAACGCATTACACGATTCCTTTCGTAAGCAGATTGAATTGTTAGATCCTGGATATGTTGAACACTTTTAAGGCAGAACATTGTGGTACGAAATACATTCCGGGTTGCGGGTCATGAATGTATCAGAAAACCGTAAAATGTGAAAGCTTCTCACCTGTCTGTCGTCATCGGGAAGGCCCCGGACCTCAATTCACCCGGCGCAAGCAGGAAAAATGCTCTGAACATACAGTATTTATAAAATTCTGAAAAGAGCAGGTGAAAACTGCCACCATGATTCCACCAGGCCTCCTTGAGATTTTTTGAGTCAACCGGATAGGGATAAATGGCCAGCTCTTTTGGAAGTGCATTGCGAAAGAGGATTGCAGAGCGTTTCATATGATAGCGTGACGTTATCAGCAGTACGGACCCGACCTGTTTACGCAGTATCACGTCACGTCCATAAATGGCATTCTCCAGGGTGTTCCGGGAAACATTTTCCAGAATGACCCGGTCCGGCGAAGGGTCACCCGCATGGGGACGATACAGATCCGTTTTTCGAACCGAGGGATCAACACCAATGAAAAACAGGTAGGTCGCCCGCCCTTCACGAAAGAGTCGCACACCTTCATCCACCCTGCCCTTGCCACCAGCCAGCACGACAATGGCATCGGCCTTGACCGGGCTTTGACGGTACGAGAAGGTTTTGTAGGTAAAATCGATGAACAGGGCGGTAATAGCAACCAGAAGAATTACCGTTATAGTGATGAAGGCTTTGATGACATTCATGTGATATCTATTTTCCTCTTGCAACCCGGTGATCAATCTGCTATAAATTTTTTTTCAGTAATTAATTGGAGGAATAATAATATGTCAAGAAAATGTGATGTTTGTGGAAAAGGCCCCAGCTTCGGCAACAATGTGAGCCACGCCAATAACAAAACCCGTACCGTGTGGTATCCGAACCTGCAGAAGGTCAGAGCCATAAAAAATGGCAGCATCATGACCGTTAAGGCCTGTACCCGCTGCATCCGTTCCGGTCACGTAACCAAGGCGCTGTAACAACTCGCCATAGCTTTGATCATTAAAGCCGCTGCACACATGTGCAGCGGCTTTTCTTGTCATCTGCGCCGTATTCAGCAACGTCCTGCTCATACTGATGCAACAATCTCTATCTCCAGCAGTACACCCCGTGGGAGTCCCTGTACCGCAACCGTTGAGCGCGCCGGTTTATGCCCGGGAAAACAACCGCCATATACCTCGTTCACCACGGCAAAATCCTTCATGTCTACCAGATAAATCGTGGCCTTTACCACGTCATCGAAACCCGCCCCAGCTGCAGACAGCACGGCGGCAATATTGGTCATGACCTGCTCGGCCTGTTCACGCACCCCACCGGCGACAATCTCACCCGAAACCGGATCCAAGGGGATCTGTCCGGAACAGAACAGGAGATTCCCGGCCTGTATCGCCTGAGAGTAAGGACCGATCGCGGCCGGAGCTTTATCAGTAGCAATTGCTGTTAAATTCATTTTTTTAGCCTTTCAACCTTAATAACGCCTTTTACCTTCATAATGGCGTTCATAACCTTCTGCAGATGAGCCAGATCAACAACATTCACCTCGAATGTATTCTCGCCGCGCTGGTCAACGGTGCTCTGCACATGAGCACTGGAGATATTGGCTTCGCTGTTGGTGATGGCCATCGTAATATGCGCCAAAACACCTTTGACATCATGGCAGATCACCCGGATCTTGACCGGAAGTACGGATGTTTTCCCCTTGTTCCAGGCCACGTCGATCCGGCGTTCCGGATCACACTCCAGCGCCAGTTGACAATCTGAGGTGTGGATTGTGACCCCCTTGCCGCGGGTAATGAAGCCGATAATGTCATCGCCGGGAACCGGATTGCAGCATTTGCCGAAACGAACCAGCACATCATCAACGCCACTGATTTCAACGGCGCTGGATGATTTGCCCTTGAGCTTGTTGAAAACAGCCGTAAGGCGCGATTCCTTGTGTTCTGCCCGCTCCTGGATCTTTTCGTTCGGAAGGAGCTTCCCGATGATCTGACCGGCTGAGATCTTGCCGTATCCCACCGCTGCCAGCAGGTCGTCATCACCGGCAAAACCGAATTCGGCCGCAATCCTTTTGAAATCGCCGTTTTTCTGGATTTTCTGGAGATTGACAGAATATTTGCGAAAATCCTTTTCGCAGATTTCCCGCCCCAGAACAACACTGCGCTTCCGCTCCTCGGTTTTGATCCAGCTGCGAATCTTGTTGCGGGCCCGGGAACTCTTGACGATCTTGAGCCAGTCCTTGCTGGGGGTATGGTGCGGCGAGGTGATGACTTCGACGATATCACCGTTTTTCAGCTCGTATTTGAGCGGCACCAGCTTTCCGTTGACCTTGGCGCCTACGCAACGGTGGCCGATATCCGTATGTACGCTGTAGGCAAAGTCGATCGGCGTAGAGCCTTTGGGATAGCCCTTGACATCACCTTTAGGGGTAAAGACATAGACCTCTTCAGAAAAAAGGTCCACCCGCACCGAATCCATGAACTCCCGGGAGTCCTGCAGTTCCTGCTGCCACTCCAGCAGCTGCCGCAGCCAGGCGAAGCGCTTGACATCCTTCTCGTCGTAGCCCTTGCCCTCCTTGTACTTCCAATGGGCGGCAATTCCGGCATCTGCCACGTTATGCATCTCGTGGGTGCGGATCTGCACCTCCATCCGGTCACCATGCGGACCAATGACCGTCGTATGCAGCGACTGGTACATGTTGCCCTTGGGCATGGCGATGTAATCCTTGAAGCGCCCCGGTATCGGTTTCCAGGAAGAATGAATGACTCCCAGCACCTCATAGCATTCGCCCAGATCATTCACCAGAATGCGGATTGCGATCAGGTCATAGATCTCTTCAAACTCCACATTGCGCTTTTCCATCTTGCGATAGATGGAATACAGATGCTTGCTGCGCCCGGAGACCTCGCCCTTGATATCATGCTCAGCCAGTTTTTCGAAAATAATCGCCTTGGCCTCTTCGACAAAGGCTTCCCGTTCCTTCTTTTTAAGTGAAATTTTACGTGCAAGCTCAAAATAGGTTTCCGGGTTGAGATAGCGGAATGAAAGATCCTCCAGCTCAACCTTGACCCATGATATCCCCAGACGGTTGGCGATGGGGGCGTAGATATCCATCGTCTCGCGGGCAATACTGCGCTGCTTCGGTTCCGGCTGGAACTCCAGGGTACGCATGTTGTGCAGCCGGTCAGCCAGCTTCACCAAAATAACGCGGATATCATTGGCCATGGCCAGCAACATCTTGCGGAAGTTTTCGGCCTGGCTTTCTTCCTTGGTCTTGAAATGAATCTTGCTGATCTTGGTGACGCCGTCGACCAGCAGCGCCACCTCTTCACCGAACATCTCCACCAGCTCCTCATAGGTAGCCAGAGTATCCTCGATGGTGTCATGGAGAAAACCGGTAATAATACTGGGCACATCCAGGCGCAGGTCTGCCAGCAGCCCGGCGACCTCCATGGGGTGGATGATGTACGGTTCCCCCGAGAGTCTGGTCTGACCCTGGTGCACCTTGGCGCAATACACGTAAGCCTTGCGGATGAGGTTGAAATCAGCCGTCGGGTTATACGCCGCTACCTTATCGAGGATGTCATTGAGCCTGATCATACGTTATCAGTCGCCTGATGAGATTTGGAGTGTGAATGACACGGGGGCAGGATAAAAAAAGGGTGAAAACGCACTTGATGCGGCTTCACCCAGGACGACAATTGCTAGTTAACGTGTTTCTTGCTGACTTCGAAATTGACTTTACCGGCAGCAATCTCACGCAGTGCAGTCACTACCAGACGGTTGTTTTTGGGGTCAATCAGGGGGGCATTGCCCTTATACAGCTGCTTGACCCTCTTGGAAGCCAGCATAACCAGGAGGAAGCGGTTATCGACTTTTTCCAGACAATCTTCAACGGTTACCCGTGCCATAATTTTGTACTCCTTCCTGCCGTAAATAATTGGAATGTTGTTAATACTCTATTTCACTTCAAATATCAAACAATTTCGCCACCTGACCCAGCATCCTGAAGGTCCTGAGACGGTGTGCAACCACAATGGCAGAGAGTTCCTTGAAGGCTGTCTCGAAATGGTCGTTAATGATGATGTAATCATACCAGCGCGCCTCCCTGATCTCAGCAGCGGCCCGAAGCAGACGGCGATCGATTACATCCTGGGGGTCTGACGAGCGGCTTTCGAGACGGCGGCGCAACTCCTCCATACTGGGCGGCAGGATGAAGATGTAGACACAGCGCTCGATCTGCTCCTTGAGCCGCTGCGCTCCCTGGCAGTCAATATCAAGAACCAGGTCCACGCCATTCTTGCGGGCCTCCTCGATCGTCGCCAGGGCGGTCCCGTACATATTCCCGTGGACTTCAGCCCATTCGGCAAAGGCATCCTCGGCAACCATACACTGGAACTCGTCCCGGGATACGAAGAAATAGTCCTCACCATGGACCTCGCCGGCACGCGGCGTGCGGGTGGTATAACTGATTGACTCCCGCATGTTCGGAAAACGTTTCAACAGCGCGTGGCAGAGGGTCGTCTTGCCCGCACCGGAGGGTGCCGAGATGATCAGGATAATGCCTTCGCGTTTCATGGTAAATTGAACTCCCTTCCTATTTAATATACCTACCAGAGGCGCTTGATGCCGTACTCGGAAAACACGACATCAGCAGAGACAATGGTCATCCTTTCGGCCAGCACCTGGGCAACCAGAAGGCGGTCAAACGGGTCGCGATGGTGGAAAGGAAGGGATTCAACCTTGGCTACATGCCTGAAATCCAGGTTGAGCAACTTGAAATCATTGGCAGCCAATTCCTCCGGAATAAAGCGCTCCACTGATTTTGTGAGGCGGAGCTTGCCGATGCTGGTCTTGATCGCTAATTCCCAACAGCTGGCAAGACTCAGGAAGCACTCATTCCGCTCACTGGCTATGGCAGCTCGTGCCGGCTCGGAAAGCGAAGGATCGTTATTGATCCACCACAGAAACGTATGGGTATCAAGGAGCAGACGCATTAGCGGTATTCGGCGAAATCAACAAGCGGTTCGTCAAAGTCAGCGGCCATAAACAGGATTTTCCCCTGCGCAGAACCGGGCTGACGTTTTTTGGAGACACTCTTCACAGGAACAAGCCTGAGGATCGGTTTGTTGTCTCTGGAGATGATCACATCTTCCCCTGTCAACGCCTTCTGAACCAGTTCAGAAAAATGGGATTTTGCTTCGGCTATATTAAATTGAGTCATGGCGTCCTCCTGTATGGTCATATTACATGACTAATATCTGCCGGTCAAGCGGTCGCCGTAGTTACGTTTGCAAGAAAGAGAGAAGTACTGGTAAACAGTACAGCATCAATCATCATCCAGCATGCGATGTTTCGGTTTTTCCACATCGTCAAACTGTCTTTTTTTTACCGCCCAGATAAAGATCAGCCAGCAGCCGGCCCCCAGGCAGAGCGACAGTATGATCAGCAGAATGATGCTTTCATCCATGATGCTTGATCCTCATCAGACGCAGTGAATTGAGCGAAACCAGCAGTGAGCTGATCGTCATGGCCAGGGCGGCGTAGACCGGGGTCAGCATGCCGAACACGGCCAAGGGGATGCCGACCAGGTTGTACAGAAAGGCCCAGGCCAGATTCTGCCTGATTACAGCCATGGTTTTACCGGCGATGCGGTGTGCCGTCGCCAGGCATGCAAGATCATCAGCGGTTATGATCACATCGGCATGTTCTAGGGCGATATCACTGGAACCGGTCAGGGAACAGCTGACATCGGCCGCTGCCAGGGCCGGAGCATCATTGACGCCATCACCGGCCATGAGTACCCGCCCTCCCCGCGCCTGCAAGTCCTGCACCTGGGCCAGCTTCAGGTCGGGGGTCAAATTGCCCAACCCCGCAGTCAGACCGACCTGGGAGGCGATACGATCCACCACCGCTTGAGCATCACCGCTCACCAGGCACAGGTCGACGCCGCGCTCCGCCAGCGAACGTACGAGTTCGACGGAACCAGGACGGAGTTGATCCTGCAGCAGAAACTCACCGGCAACAACACCATTGATCGCCACCAGCACAACCGTACCTTCTGCCGTCTCCGCATAACCGCTGTCTTGCAGATGTATACCCTGTTCCCTGAAATACCGGGCGCTGCCGCACTGCACCCGCTGGTCATCGACGGTCTGTCCGCACACACCCTTGCCGGGGATGATGGCGAAACCTGTACATTCACTCGGCAGCTCTCCATGCTCGGCTGCAAACCCCACAATCGCCCGGGCCAGCGGATGGGCAGCGGGCTGCTCCACCGTGGCCGCTGCCCGCAGCACATCCTGCCCGGCAAAGGTGCCGAACGTGCTGAACGAAATCACCTGCGGCCTGCCCATGGTGATGGTGCCGGTTTTATCGAACAGTGCGTAGCGGACCTGGGCCAATCGCTCGATGACATCCCCGCCCCTCAGAATGATACCCAGGGCTGCCGAGCGGCTGCAGGCCGCCAGAACGGCTGCCGGCACCGCCAACCCCATGGCGCAGGGACAGGCGATCAGCACCACCGAAAGCGCAGTCATAACAGCCCGGCCGATTCCTTGTCCGGCCAGGGTGTAATGCCCGGCACAGACAGCAATGGCAAGCAGGATCACAGCGGGCACGAACCAGCCGGCGATGCGGTCCGCCAGCCGCTGCAGCGAAGGCTTGCCGGCCTGGGCCATCCTCACCATGGCAGCCACCCGCATCAGGTAGCTCTGGCCAACCGCCCGCACCGCCTGGACCGTGACCGGAGCAGCCACATTGACACAACCGGCGCGGACTTCGCAGCCCGGCTGCACCAAAACCGGGAGGCTCTCACCGGTGACCAGCGACTGATCCACCTCTGTCTCACCCTCAACCATCAGGGAGTCAACCGGAAAACGCTCGCCCTGACGGACCAGCAGCAGATCCCCCGGCCTCACATCATCCACCGCAATCTCCCGATAACCAGTCGGGTCCTGCAGGGTTGCCCGCTGAGCAACAGCGGCATAGAGCGACTCGATCCCTGACAGGGCCGTGCGACGCACCGAAAGCTCCAACAATCGCCCCAGCAGGACAAAGGTAACGATCATGGCAGCGCTTTCGAAATAGGTCTCCTGGCCGGAGAATAGCGCCCAGGTGCTGTAGAACCAGGCCGTCAGGGCACCAACCGCGATCAGCAGGTCCATCCCCGGCCGGCGGGAGCGGAGCGACTGCCAGGCCCCCGCCAGAAACGGCCAGC
Organism: Geobacter psychrophilus; assembly: GCF_056821595.1. Lineage (NCBI taxonomy): Bacteria > Pseudomonadati > Thermodesulfobacteriota > Desulfuromonadia > Geobacterales > Geobacteraceae > Geobacter > Geobacter psychrophilus. The sequence goes on along the minus strand of NZ_JBXDTU010000004.1, from coordinate 3,758,154 downwards.
CGCTGTAGAAGACCACCGGTGTCGCCACAGCCAGTGAGGCATACTGCAGTACTGACTTGATGGCGCTGCCCATGCCCTGGAAATAACCTGCATACAGGCTGTAGGAATAGGCCATCAGCTGCATGGTCAGGAACAGTGCCGTACCGAAGCGAAGCAGCAGATCAAGGCGTTCGCGCGCGGCCTCGACCTCGGACAACGCGGGCGAATAGGGGCGCGGCGCAAACCCCAGGCTGCTGATTGAGGCGAATATGGCGGACGGCAGCGCCCGGGCAGGGTCGAAGCGAACCGAGGCGATGCCTCCGGCATAGGAGATGCTGACCTCCGCAACGCCGGCAACACGGGCAATCATGCGTTCCAGCAGCCAGATGCAAGATGGGCAGCTGATACCGGCGACCAGGATATCCAGGCGGCAGAGTTCGCCATCACTCACCACGTAGCGCGCCAGTTCCTCGTCATTGAAGGGAGATGGATTATCCTGCTGTACGGTCGGCATACTGCGGTTATCACGCAGATAAAAACCGTCCAGACCGGCAGCGCAGACCAACTGGTAGGCCCCCAGACAACCGTGGCAGCAAAAGCTCTGCAGACTGCCGTTCTCTGCAGGCAGTTCCAGCGGTTTCCAGCGAAAGCTGATGCCGCAATGCAGGCAGGCATGTTCAACCGGGAGCGTCATGGCGTCACCCGAATGGTGGAGACCGGGTTCCCCCCTCTAAACAGGCGCAGCTCGATTGGCTGGCGAAGTGGGACAGGTCCGTTGAAACGGATAAAAAAACTGACCTGGCGGTTTTCATTCGGAGCGATACGGATCGCACTGACCGGCCCGAGCAGTTCCGCATTCAGGCCGGGTTGCGGGGACAGCTCCAACGCAAACCCGGCCAGCGCCTGCCCGCGATTACCGATGATCGCGCGCCAGGCCTGCACCCGTGATCCATCGGCAAAGGTCCTGGTCTCGGCTGTGGCGATTCGCTGCACCGAAAAGGCCGTATCGGAACGGGCAAGGATGCCCCACGCAAGTGCAGCACTCAATATGCACACCAGTGCTGTCAGGATCGCTGTTTTGGTACCTATTCGTGGGCCGTTTCCAGCACTTGTCCCGAAACGGTAGGCAATCAGCCCGTCATTTTGACCCGGTTGTTCCATCACGGCACGGCAGGCGTCAATACAACGACCGCAGTTTATACATTCGATCTGAAACCCCTGGCGGATGTCGATATTCATTGGGCAGGCCCTGACACAGGAGCCGCAGCCGGTACAGTTCTGACTGGTCTCTTCAAGAAAGGCCAGGTTGAGCGTGCCCTCATCCATCAAAGCAGCCTGAAAACGGCCATACGGACAGTAATTGCGGCAAAAACCGCGCCCCACCAGGATCAGGTTCAGGTACATCAACAGGGTTGCGGACGCAACACAGCCGACCACAACCGGGTGGCTGCGGAATGCAGACAGAGCGCTGACAACCTCGACCGGCGGCATAAACCAGCAGAGCAGGTTTATTGAAACCACGCCAGCCAGCAGCAGGGCAATGACATGGGCGGCAATCCTCCACATCCGCATGGGAAGAAACAGACGCAAGCGTTCCTGCACCAGATCGGCCAGATCATTGTACACGGTTTGCGGACAGAGCCAGCCGCACCAGACCCGGCCCAGAACCGCCGTAAGCAGAAGAAAGCCGGCTCCCAGCACCAGTGTCAAGAGCAATACCAGGTAAAACTGGTCAATCCGGATTGCTGCGCCTGCCAGAAAGAGCGTGTGCAGGCTCATATCCATTCTCAATGCCGGATTGCCGTTGATCACAAGGAATGGGGTCAGCATGGCGGCGATCAGCAGCACGGCTTGTATCGTTCTTCTAGACGTAGCTATACGGCGCAGGGACATGGGTTTAATTGTATATGTTTTTCTGAATGTGCGCTGAAAAAACAGACTGGAGGGAACGTATCAAAGCTCTCTGCATGTTCATCGCCAGGGTGGTCATCTGAATAAGTCAACAATCCGTTACCTCCTCCCGTAGAGGGGAATTCAGATCAATATTGATACTAAAAACAAAGGCCGGATTATGATCCGGCCTTTTTCCTGTTTTCCAATGCTTCATCCAGCACCACCAGATAGCCATCCGGATCGAAACACCACATTTCCTTGATACCATAGGGCTTGATCTCAAGTGGATAAAGCGTCTCCAATCCCTCCTCGGTGATGGCATCGCAGATGCCCTCGATGTCCTTTACCTCAAAATGCAGTGTCACACCGATCCCCCGGGGAAACATACTGAAACGACTCCCCAACACGGGGTGAGCCCTGACAACATCATCCTCTTCCACAAAGACCAGTGCGATGCCATCCATATCCAGCATCAGATGATCGGGGGCGCCTGCCGAGGTAAGTGACCGCTGCACCGGCAGTTCCAATATTCCGGCATAGAAGGCTTCCGTCACCGCCAGTTGGGAAACGGCAAGCTGAATGGAATGTTGGGCGCGATGAGCCTTCATCTAGCTTCCGCCAAACAGAGTCGTGAATATTCCTGAAAGTCGGGACAGCCAGTTGAAATAGATCATGACGCCTACCAACATCAGAAAAACACCGGTACAAATCTCAAACACCCGGATGTACTTTTTAAAGCGCTGAAACATGACGATGAACTGATGCATCGCCAGTGAGGATAGAAAGAAAGGTATGCCGAGGCCCAGAGAATAGGTCAGCAGCAGTACGATGCCGTGATACACATTTTCTTCCGTAGCAGCCACCATCAGGATCGCAGCCAGGATCGGCCCGATGCAGGGGGTCCAGCCAGCGGCAAAGGCCAGACCGACCAGAAAGGTTCCGACAAAACCGGCCGGCTTGCGATGAAGCGTAACCCGCTTCTCACCCAGCAGCATGGTAATGGGGATCAAACCGGTCACATGGACGCCCAGCAGCAGGATCAGGATGCCGCCCGCTTTTCTGAAAATGGCAGCATGCTGATTAAGGAAAGAACCGATATACGTGGCAGAGGCCCCCAACAGGACAAACACTACCGTAAAACCGAGAATAAATGCCAGCGAATGCAGCATTGACGTCTGACGCACCTTGTGACTGGGGTGCTCTGCCTGGAGATCGGCAAAAGAAAGACCGGTGATGTAGGTGATGTAGGAAGGGATTAATGGCAGAACACACGGTGACAGAAATGAGAGCAACCCGGCGATAAACGCTCCCAAATACGTTACTTCCTGGGAATGCATAAGTACAGCTCTCCTATTTCATAAGGCCTTCGAGGAAGGAAATTGTGTCCGGAGAGTCCCAGGCCAGCGGTCCGATAACCTTCTTCACCAGGATGCCGTTTTTATCGATGACAAAGGTTTCCGGTACGCCGGTTACACCATAGGTCATGGCGGCCTTGCCGTCCGGATCGGTGTAAACAGGAAGAATGAAGCCGGTCTCCTTGAAAAAGGCTTCAATAACCGGAACCCCGCCTTCATCAATTGAAACAGCCACCATCTGAAAAGGCTTGCCGACCATGGCGCTGTTGAGCCTCATCATGGAAGGAATCTCCTCACGACAGGGAGGACACCAGGTAGCCCAGAAGTTGAGCAGCACCACCTTGCCTTTAAGATCAGACAGCTTCAAGGGAGCATTTTTCAGGGAATTGACGCTTACCTCCGGTGCAGGGCTTTTTTCCTTCACCACTGCCACACGTTGGGCTGATTCTTTTTTTGATGAGCAACCCGCGACCATAACAAGAGCAGCAGCGATTATCAGACCGTATAATGCAAGTCGTTTCAAGAGCAACCTCCAGGGATGCAAAAGCTTAGTGCGCCGAAAATGTGGCAGTTTATTTGTTGCGGGTAACGACATAGTCGGCAAGACTGCACATGGCTGTCGAAATTTCAGAAACTTCAAACAGTCCCAGATGAGCGCGGCAGTCGTTGATGTAGCGCCGGGCTGCTTCAACAGTATAGGTTATGCCGCCGTACTGCTTGACCAATCCGGATACGGAACGAAATTCTTCCAGCGTCATTTCGTCTTTTTCAACAACCGCCTCAATGACGGAACGCTCTGCCTCCGTACACAGGCGCAGGGTGTGGATCAGCGGGAGTGTAATCTTGCCCTCTTCCAGATCATGACCGATGCTTTTGCCAAAATCTTCCTCTGTGGCAATATAATCAAGTGTGTCATCCATAAGCTGAAATGCTATGCCCAAGGACATGCCGAAATCAGCAAGTGCCTGTTGACGCTCCGGAGTCGCTCCGCCCAGAATTGCACCCGCCTCACAGGCCGCTGACATGAGAATGGCCGTTTTCGAGCGCACCACGTTCAAATAGCGCTCTTCCGTCAGATCGATCTCGCCGGTGCAGAGCAGCTGCATGACCTCACCTTCGGCGATGACAGTGGTGGCGTCGGAAAGTACCCGCAGGATATCAAGGCTACCGACAGCAACCATCAGGGAAAATGATTTTGAGAACAGGAAATCCCCCACCAGCACTGAAGCCTCGTTGCCCCACAAGGTATTGGCCGAGGCCAGCCCGCGTCGCAGGGTGGCGCTGTCGACAACATCGTCGTGCAGCAGGGTGGCGGTATGGATGAATTCTACAACACTGGCCAAAGGAACGGCCTTATCCCCCTGGTAACCGCACAAGCGGGCAGCGAGAAGCAGCAGCGCAGGACGCACACGTTTGCCACCGCTGGAAAGGACATACTCCCCGACCTTGCGGATCAGCGGTACATCGGACTCCAGATCCTTGCGGAACTGAAGCTCGACGTTTATCAGGTCTGTGCCAATGATATTGAGTGCGGCCTGCATCAGAAGGGTCCTCGGAGGGGTAAATTTTTGTCATAGTAATGGATGGGATTCAGGTTTGTCAAAGCATTTCTGGCTGTTGAACATGCTGACGGGACAAGGTTTAGATTGCCAGACGGTACTTCACGGTATATGGTAATAGATGCAGAATACTGCGTGATATAAGAAAACATACTAAGGACCTTCCATGCATTTCAATGAATTTGCCCTGCCGGAACTGCTCATGAAGGGCATTGCCGAAGCAGGCTTCAGCACCTGTACCCCCATCCAGGAACATACCCTGCCCATCAGTCTGACCGGAAAGGATGTAGCCGGCCAGGCCCAGACCGGCACCGGTAAAACCGCTGCTTTTCTGATCACACTTTTCACCCGGCTCTTAAATAACACGCCGGCAACCGGCAAGCACCCGCGCGCACTGATCCTGGCACCGACACGTGAACTGGTGGTACAGATCGAGCAGGACGCCCAGCTTCTGGGCCGGCATTGCGGTTTAACCATCCAGGCTATCTACGGCGGCGTGGATTACATGAAACAACGCGATGCACTCCGTGACGGGGCTGATGTGATCATCGGCACGCCGGGTCGCTTGATCGACTATCTCAAGCAGAAGGTCTACAGCCTCAAAGAGATCGAGATGCTGATTATCGATGAAGCGGATCGTATGTTCGACATGGGCTTCATCGCTGACTTGCGTTTTATTCTGCGCCGGCTGCCCCCCTTTGACCAGCGCCAGAACCTGATGTTCTCCGCCACGCTCAACCTGCGGGTCATGGAACTAGCCTACGAATTTATGAATTCGCCGGAAAAGGTCTCCGTCACTCCGGAAAAAATGACTGCCGACAATGTCGAACAGGTCCTGTACCACGCTTCACGCAAAGAAAAGTTTCCGCTGCTGCTGGGACTGTTACGGCGGGACGGCATGGAGCGCACCATGATTTTCATAAACACCAAGCGCGAGGGAGAATACCTGCACGACCGACTGAACGCTAACGGTTTTCCCTGTCGGCTTATCTCCGGGGATGTGGAACAGAAAAAGCGGCTGCGTATCCTGGAAGATTTCAAGGATGGAAAGCTGCCGATTCTTATCGCAACGGATGTCGCTTCGAGGGGCTTGCACATTGACGGCGTGTCTCACGTTGTCAACTACGATCTCCCCCAGGATTGCGAGGACTACGTCCACCGAATCGGCCGCACCGCCCGCGCGGGAGCACAAGGCAAGGCCATTTCACTGGCCGATGAAGACGGAGTTTTGTACCTGGAGGCCATTGAAGAGTATATCAAGGCCAAGATACCGACAGAATGGGCCGAAGATGACTTGTTCGTCAACGATTTCAATCGGGTAGCCCGACCGAAACATAAACTTGATCTGAAGCGGGGTGCCAAACCAGCGCCCGTTCGAAAAAAACCAGCTGCAAAACCGGAACCCCACGTATCAAAACATGCGGCAGCAGCAACCCCGGCAGGCGCCGTCACAGGTGAAACCGTGACAAAAAAACGCCGCCGCCCGCGAAAAAAACCGACCGCAAAACCCGGACACCCCATACCACCTGCCGGAGATGCCACCCCGGCTGCATAAAACGACAAAAGCCCATGAAAACATGGGCTTTTGTCGTTTTATGCTCTAGCGATAGACAACAGCCTCCGATATCTTCAGAAACTGTGTGAACTCTTCATAAGCATGCTGACCCCCAGATAGGTAAACAGCATCACACCTACGCCGACAATACCGAGCCAGGCGGCCACTCTGTCCCACGATACCCCCTTGAATCGCACATGCAGGACAAGTGCATAAAAGATCCACAGGATTGATGTCCATAATTCCTTTGCTGTCCAGAGCCAGTACGTGCCCCAGGCGTAATAGCCCCATATCCCTCCCGCCACCATGGAAACCGAAAAAAAGGTCCAGCCAACCAGAGCTGTCTTGAATTGTATATCGAGATATGCCCTTTTGTCCCGGATTAAAAAAGCGGCGCACAGCACCCCTCCAAGCACAAAGAGGGCATAACTGAGAAAGGCAAACACGACATGCAGTTCAAACCAGAATGTGTCGAGTATCTGGGGGAGCGGAATATTTAATGGCTTGAAGCAGAGTGCAAACAGCGTGAACAAACCGGCGGTGATCCCGGAAACGACCAGGAACCAGCGGGCCTGACGAACGGCGGGAGAAAACGAGGTGGCAAGAGCCGTCACTGCTATGCAGAGAGCAAAAAACAGCAGTGTATCATGAGGGCCCAGCAGCGGCAAACGACCAAGCAATAAGCCGCGCTGTAGCATGTAGATCAGCTGGATCGCACATCCGGCTGTAAAAATCAGTCGCCATGACGAACCGGCGCAATAGCAGACGCACGATGAAATCAGCAGCCACACCATTCAGCAGCGTCCTCTCATCATGAAACAGCCTGATGGTGAGACACTGCTACCGTCATAGCCTGACAACTGATGTTATCCGGCGGTCTTCAAGAAAACGGATCAGCAAAAAGAGCGGGATTCCCACCAGGGCGCTTATAAAGATGATATTGAAAAATTCTATTGCATAGCCACCCCAGGTATGGGGAATGGGTTCAATCCACCAGCGCACGAATCTGACTGTCATGGATACCGGCACATACGCAATGACAGCCCATAGCAGCCAGGAAAGTGCATGGCGGGCCTTCGCCTGATGTTTCAGAAAAAAAGAGGCAACAGCCAGGAGTGCCCCGCCGAACAGGACCTCTATCCAGGGAATCATCCCGTAGTGAGTAAAGACATACCAGGCGGACACCTGCTCTTCACGCTGAGCCGTAAGCTGGGCCTGCACATCGGTACCGTAGTAATCAAACATGCCGAAGAATCCCATGCCGAAGATCACCACTGCAACCAGGGCACTGCCCCATCCAATCAGGTTGACAGGATGAAGATTGTCGACAAAATCTGCTACCGGCGTAGCCGCTTCCGCCACCGGGGGTGGCGTATCATCCCGGGTATATTTCTGTGTGAGCAATTCCTGATCGCGGATTCTGGCCTTTTCTTCACGCTGTCTGTCGATAAATGCCTTAATGACCACGCCGCACTTGGGGCAGGTTCCGAATCGCTCTTCGCCGAAGGTGCTAAATGCACAGGATGGGCAGACGTCCACCAGATATTCGTTTGAAGCGGCCTTCGGCTTCTTTACGTCAAACCCGTGTTTGCACCTCGGACAGCTCAAAAAGCGCCCTTCCACGGGAATTTCGTGGTCGGGAATATTCCCGCTGGCATTGCACTTGGGGCAGGTGATTTTCATTTTCGAAAAAGACTCCTCACATGAAGATGATCATACTTCGGGAGTGTACCAAAACAATCCACGGCTGTCATCTAAACGTAAACAGAAAAAGATTAAAAATTGGCCAGTCGTTTACGTCCACAAAAAAACCCGCATACACGGGTTTTTTTGTGGACAGCAAACAGGCTTTTCTGGTGAAATCATGTCCCCGGGCAAAACTCCTCCAACTCCGGCTTCATGCCCACCATTTCCCGTATTTCTCGCCATTCCTTCTTATCGACAGCAGCCTCATCACCCTTCATTACATTGATGATATTGAAATAATCCTGTTGATACTTGCTGTTATTCACCTCGGCTGCCGGCTTGCATTTGACGGCATACACCGTTTGAACCGACTGGTGATCCCATGCCCGCCACTGCTGCTGGTCCTTCAGGCCGGTATAGCTGTGTCCCTCAAGTGACTTGATCACCGCCTTGGTTTCAAATGTTCCGGCCCGCTCAACCGCTTCCTTGTATTGATGCAGAATTACGTATGCAGAAGCGCCGGATGTCGTTGGATAGCGATGATGCTTATCCTCGAACTTTTTCACGAATTCGATCCCTTTGGCATACTTGTAGGTATAGGGCACACTCCAGATCCAGGGCAGGGTTCCGATAACACCCTCCATGGCTACAGGCCCTGCTCCCTGGGCCATGTCATCATTCAGACTGGGAACAATGATCTGCATACTGTTTTTCAGGCCCATTTGTTCCGCCTGGCGTACTGCGATTTCCATGTCACGACCAAACAGCGACAACACCAGCACGCCGGCCTTGCTGTCCCTGGCCGACTTGAGGGCCTCCGTGAAATCCTTTGAACCCAGCTCAGTCAATACCTCTGGATGGGCGGTCATATCCTTGGTGTTGGTGAAGCCTCGCAGCACCGACTCCGTTGTCCAGCCCCAGGTGTAATTGGCGGTTATGTAAAAGTACTTCTTTCCGGCAAAGTTTTTCTTCAAATATTCGGAGAGCACCTTTCCAGCGGCATACGCATCGTAACTCTCGCGGAAGATATGGCGGTGGCCGTATTCGCCGGTTGTTTCAGTCGAATAGGTCAGGGTGCCAAAGAACAGCCGGTTTTTCTGCAGTGCCACTTCGCCAGTCGCTATTGCCGCAGCGCTGGATGATCCACCGAAGATCATCGGTACACCTTCCTTGTCAAAGAGTTCAATGGCATTGGCTTTTGCTACCTTGGCATTGGATTTGGAATCCCGATACACCAGCTGGATCTTCTTGCCAAGAATTCCCCCCCCAGCGTTGATCTCATCCACCGCTATATCAGCAGCGCGACGCTGATCAAGTCCCTGCTTGGAGTAAGGGCCCGTCTCCGGATAGCTCAAGCCGATTTTAACCAGATCCTGGGCAACACAAAGATTTGCAGCTGAAATCAGCACACATGGGAGCAATAAAATAACACTTCTCATCACAAACGTACGGAACATACCGAGGACCTCCCAATCAAATATACATCGGAAGGCGTTATACCTGATTTAACCCAATTTTAAAACTATATTTTATTTAATAGAAAACATCCCATAAACGAAACATTAATGTATGTTACAACTGTTTCCCGATCGGTCCATTCACCACATTGACAGGCGCCCCTTGAAGGAAAGAGATAATGTTTGCCGTCACAATAGCCATCAGCCGTTTGCGGGCCGCCAGGGAGGCCCAGGCAATGTGCGGGGTGAAGATGCAGTTGGGGACTCCGAGCAGAGGATTTTCGGCCAGCATCGGTTCATGGGCAACCACATCCAATCCGGCTCCGGCAATTGTCCCGTTGCGGAGAGCCCTGGCGAGATCAGCCTCATTCACCAACCCTCCCCTGGCCACGTTAATCAGCAAGGCCGTTGATTTCATCACAGCCAGCAGCCCGGCATTCACGAATTCCGCATTATCTGCGGTCTGGGGACAGTTAAGCGTCACAACATCGGCCGCGGAAAACAGATCTTCCAGGGGTACAAAACGGACCGGGGTCGGGCCGGGATCCCGGGGGATACGAGGAGCAAATGCAATGATGTTCATACCGAAGGCAGCGCCGACTCTGGCTACGGCACGACCAATGGTGCCGTACCCTACGATACCCAGGGTCAATCCATCCAATTCAAGAATAGAGGTCTTCCAGAAAGAATGATCCGGACAACGCACCCACTCTCCGGCCTTTACTGCTGCATCATGAACCCCAACGGCTGTGGCCAGTTCCAGTAACAGGGCAAATGTGGTCTGTACCACCGACTCGGTAGAATAGGCCGGAACATTGGAGACCGGAATCCCTTGCTTGCCGGCCGCCAGCACATCAACGTTGTTGTAACCGGTAGCAAGCATGGAGATGTACTTGAGCTTCGGCAGGGCCCTCAGCAGCGAGGCATCCAGCTTGCACTTGCTGGTCAGGATAATATCGGCGTCACGGGCCCGCTCAAGCTTCAACTCCGGCGGTGTCCGGTCATATATGACACAGTTTCCCAGCGCCTCAACCGGGCTCCAGGGATTGTCGCCCGGATTAATGGTGTAACCGTCCAGAATTACAATCGTAGGGGTTTGGGACATAGATAACTCCTCAGCAGGATTTTGTAGAACGAAGGTATCAGCAGGGAGTCATACCGTCAAGTTCCGGATGATCCGGAATCCAACCAACAAACAACAACGGTGCGAGAATGAAGATGTTTTCTGCCCCGGAGTGTAAGAATTCGACCTCTAACCTGCTAATAACAGTGGACGAGCTGCAATGCCATGAAGTATTGTACTATCAGAATTCGAGCCTATCCGGAGGATTGACATGTTTCCGCAGAACAATGACCTGGGTGCGTCACTCTACAAAACGTGGAGCGACAAGGAAAAGCGTGATGAAATAGCCAGACTCGTAACCGGGTACCGCAATGGACTGCCGGTCGGCATTCTCTGCAAGATGTCCGAAAGCATCGCCGGCAGCCGGAAACGCGCCCGCAAACATCTGCAGGCGCTGATGACGCCGGCCGAGCGTCAGTCCGCTATTGAGAAGGAATCAGGGGGCGTACAGATTGTTGCCAGGGAATTATTACAATAGCAGACGATATCGAGGGTAACACAGTGGCAAAGCTGCCAGCTATACTGCTCATACTGTTCGTAGTCTTCCTGACTGCTTTCAGCACCTGGCAGCTGTTTCACGGCAATATAGAGGCCGCGTTTTCATCACTCCCGTTCCTTTTCATCATCTACCTGTTCGTCATGAAACAGCGCGCTCCGTAAGTTGTTATATTTTTTACATCTTGATTTTCATTGTCCGGTATGTTACGAGACAAACTGTTGCGTTCAATCTAATGAAAAGGTCCCGCATGACACAATTGCTTGAAAAGATGACTCACGCAGGGTGGCAATTCCATGATGCATACTGGGTGGGTGCCTGTATTTTCATTGCCCATTTTCTATGGCTTAGCCCCTCCTTTCTTCAACGCCGGAAAATTCTTTTCAGCCTGGTTGTCATGACCGCTTTCTGGCCACTGACCTATTCCTTCTCCATATTTCAAATCCTGCGCATGCGCAGGCTTAAACAGTAACAGCTCATAACTGTATTACAATGGCACTATGCAAGCGGCCCGTCGGGAACACCCCGGCGGGCCGCTTATTTTTTACCCCTGAGAGCGTAGTTTATCGAAGCTTCAGGGTATGAAGAATCTTTCCTGTCAACCGGTTAACAACATTGCTTCGAGACAATGAGGGAAAGGGTGGGGTCTTGCGTCTACCCAACAGCCTGATCTCTTCCAATATCCTTGCATCCTTGCGGATTTTGAGTCCCAGTTGAAATGCTTTGATGGCCTGTTCCCTCTTTTTTGCAAGAAGGTAGATCCGTCCCAGGTGCAAATAATGTTCGCTGTTATGGGGATTCAAGGTTATAGCCCTGTGGCACAATTCAACCCCTTTTTGAAACTGCCCAGCCTCCTTGGCCAGACTATAACCCATCAGGGACATCATTTCCGGCGATTCCGCTTGATGATGATCGCTTTTATCCATAGTGCAGCCCTCCTTCTTTATAAAAAATATCTATTTTTTAATCAGTTGCAACGTTATATTACATATTCACATAGAACGCCTGCTATTACAAAGCAATAAACAATCCAAAGTTGCCGGCACAACAGAAATCTCTGATATTTCACCTGCCAGCCGCATGCATGGGAATCTGGTATACTTGGAACATCACCGCATTTTCCAGGAGTCACCCATGTCCTCTATCGATTACGATATTATTATTATCGGTACCGGCCCGGCCGGACTCGGGGCCGCCTTTCATCTCAGCGAACACGCCCCGACCCTTTCAATCCTGATGATCGACCGGGAGAAAATCTGCTCCGGCGGCCTGCTGAATGACTGCAAGCAGAATTACACCTATCCGATCGGCTTTGCTGTCGATAATTGGACCAGGGAAGAGGCCGAGCGGCTCCTCCCGCTGGTTGAGAAGCAGTTGCAGCCGACCATCAAGGACAAACAGAATCTGGAGGTCTACCAGCGACGTTCTGAACGGCTGGGCGTCACCCTGCTCGACATCCGCCAGGCCCACGTCGGCACCGACCGCAGCCGGGTCCTGATTCAGCGTCTGCTTGACGAACTCACGAGACGAGGTGTGCACTTTCTGCTGGAAAGAGAGGTAAGCGACATCTTCGATGATTCGACCGGAGCAGGAGCGGTCATCTCCGGTACACAGACAGTGCGCGCCAGAAAAGTGATTGTTGCTCCCGGTCGTAAGGGGTTCAGTTTTCTGCAGCAGGTGATGGAGCGAATGGGGATCCACTACATCGACAATGTAGTGGATGTAGGCATCCGCGTCGAAACGACGCTGGAGAACTACCCCATCGTCACTGATTACTACGACCCGAAATTTCTCTTTCCCGACGGAGTGCGCACCTTCTGCACCAACTCGGGACATGCCCGGGTGGTGCTCGAGCGCTACCAGGGCTTCAGTCTGGTCAACGGCCACGCCCTCTCCGAGACGCAAGCAGGGAACAACCTGGTCAATTTCGCCCTGCTCAAAACCATCGGCCTGAAAGATCCGGTCAGGAGCGGCCAGCAGATGGCGATATTTCTCGCCCGACTGGCCAACGAGATCGGCGGCGGCAGGCCGCTCATGCAGCGGGTAGGAGATTTCCGCATGGGAAAACGCTCCACCGCCGAGACCTTCAATGAGGACCTCTACATGTTCCCGCCCAGCTGCCCGGTCACAGCCGGCGACCTGGGGCTGGCCGTGCCAGCCAAGATCATGCGGCATATCTGGTCGGCATTGAAGAAACTCGACACGATCGTCCCCGGCATCCTCCACCCCAGCACGGTCATGTACTACCCGGAAATCAAGATGTACGCCAACAAACCCGCCTTTCAGGATAACTATTTCCGGGTAAGCGGAAACGTTTACATGCTCGGTGACGGCGCCGGCACATCTCGCGGCATAACCGGCGCTTGGGCCAGCGGAATCAGGGCTGCAGAGGGAATAGTGCAGGGAATCGGAGGTGCAGGTATTGCAACGCAGGAAGCGGGCACCGGGGTGGTAATCGGCTAGATCAAATGCAGAACAACAGAAGGGGCAGCCCTGATTGGGTCTATGTCTGAATAAATTTCGAAAAAAATCGGTCAGTAAAGCGCTCTAACACCGACAATGGCGATCGCCAGGCCTGCGGCCATCATTGTCAGCATCACCAGCATCCATCCCGGTAGGGAATTCTCACCAGCCGGCCCTGACCCGACCCCTCGCAGCTTCTCTGTCACCAGCAGCATGGCAGCGACAAAAAGAGCGCAGCAGATTGTGACACAGAGTGGGCACCAACCGCCGATAACATATTTTTGTATCCAGAGCAAACGGAATTCGGCACCAATTCCGGCAAAAACCATTACAGAAAGTACCCAGCCCAGCCGGTAATCTTTTTTGCGCTGCCATAAAACGATCAGTAGCAGGCTGAAATAGGCTATGCCGAACCACCCCATATTGAGCCCGAAAATGGTAAAGCCCGCTGTGTCCCGGCAGGCAGAGACCATACACATTTCCTGTATCACGGAAAACGTGGAAACAAGCCAGCCGGTCCCTATGGCAATCCACAACAATATAGATAACAAGCGCTGGTAGCCGGAGTTGTTCGTCGCATCCGGCCTGTCATATGCTTCTTGCATAAAAATCTCCTGATTCACCGCTTATAGGACCCATTTTTTCATCAACCTGGATCACAGATATCCCGTCTTTCACTTGTGATTCCTGCGCGGGAGTTGACAGATATGCACTTAAGATAGACATTAATCCTTGAAAGTCAACCATGCACGCCAGTGATACCCATAATTGGAAATACTTAGATTCAATTTTCTATGTAACTTATTGATATGCTCATACGTCTTGTTAACTGAAATGTTCGAGCGATTGATCATTGCCGGAATATCGATCGAAGAATATAATAATAAAAAACCTCACAAGGGGAGGTTAACATGAAAAACATTGTTCGAATGATCATCGCTTCCCTGATTGTGCTCCTGATGGGATTCATGCCCAGTAGCGATGCACAGGCCAGGCGCGGCCACGGGGGCCACGTGGGGGTTGGAATATGGCTCGGGCCAGGGTGGTGGGGACCTTACTATTATCCATCCTATTACCCGTATTATGCTGAGCCGCCGATAGTCATCCAGGAACAGCCCGAGTTTTACGTGCAGCCTTCACAACCGTCGGAACAGCCAATCTACTGGTATTACTGCAAAGACCCGCAGGGTTATTACCCGTATGTGAAACAGTGTCCGAACGGTTGGATGAAGGTCGTTCCGACTCCTCCAGTTCCACCTTCCGCAACTCAGGAATAACGAGGTAACACATCATGAAATTCGTACTGAGACTTTTTGCGGTAATATCGATGACACTGACGGCCGGTTGTGCAACGTATCCATCCGGGCCGAGCGTGCGGGTGTTCCCGACGCCAGGAAAACCATATGACCTGTTCCTGGCAGAAGAATCGTACTGCAGACGAGTTGCTGATCGGCAGCTGGGTATTCCGCCGCAACAGGTTGCTGAGCAGAATACGGCCACCGGCGCTATCGTGGGAACAGCCATAGGAACGGGTCTTGGAGCAGCCTTGGGCGCAGCCTCGGGCAATGCAGGTGCCGGAGCGGTAATCGGTGGTGTAAGCGGGCTGCTGATCGGCAGCGCAGCAGGTGCCGATGCCGGTCGGATCGAGGGGCGGGAAGCTCAACGGCGCTACGACACCGTGTATCTGCAATGCATGTATTCACATGGAAACCAGGTCTACAACACAGGCCAGGGATACTATCGCCGAAGGACAGTTATTCTGGATTCACCGGCCTATGGGGATGATACTGCACCTCCGGATTATTCACCGTACTATCCGCCGCCAAACACGCCGCCACCGGGACCTCCACCTGCCCCACCCACTCAGTACCGCTAATTGAATGGGTCGCAGAGAAAACCTGACTGTTGATGTCTGTGACGGTTCCAGATGTCAGGAAGACAAACAAGGTGGATTTTTCCTGTCTGCGCGCCATTAACAGAACGTAGTAACGTGAACATTATTATTTTTTATGGTAAACTTTGAGCATGAAAGCTGGGGGCTCAGAAAAGCGATGTTTTGCAGGGTCATCTTTAATCAACAACACTTGCAGCAATTGACATATTGACTGTTCAGGTCCTTCCGTAAATGGGGGTGTCAGATGACAACGACCAAGATAGACGATGCAATCGAACGGTATGTGAACGAACGGAAAAAAAGTGAACGGAAGGTGGCGGAAACTAAATTCCTGAGTTACACATATCTGGCCTGCGGTGAAAGCGATGCAACGACATTCATGCGACGAAGCCGCAGCCTGATACGCTACTATATTGATTTCCTGACCGTCCTGGAAAATCCGCTGCGCGGGCCGCAGGCCGCCTGGCTGGCCCTGATGGTACTTGTGTTTTCATTCGGAATCTACATGCTGACAGACGAGGATTTGCGCGTGGCCGGGATTTTCATAACATCGGGAACATTGGTGAACGGCATTTCACTGGGTCGCTCCGTGATTGATAAATGGATTGAAATCTCCGTTACGATAGCCCTGTACCGGGAGATCATCGAGTTCATTGACAACACATTGCCGTCTGAATGCTGAGAACTCACCTGTATTAACCCCGGAATACTCAATCATCCGAGATGAAGTTCCGGCTTGAGGTTGTCAGGCCTGAAACTGGCAGCAACGCGCCACCCCTTGCGGCCATTCAGCACCGGCTCCAGCCGGCAGTCGATGTATCCGACCAGATTGGCGTCATCCGGCAGTTCCGTAGCAAACCTGACAATGCGGAATGCCACCAGGTCACCTACCTCGGGCAGTGCAGGCGCATCCGACAAGGTCGGCCCCCAGATATCAAGCCCCCCCTCCTGACTGGCAAGCTGCAGACGGTACCAGTGTTCGCCTCCCATGCCTCGTCGGCCTTCTTCAACAACCAGGGCCGGTATTCTTGCATTAATGAGCAGTGCATACCCCAGAGAACAGGCATGGGCAAAGGCTGACTCATTATCCGGAAACGGCACAATTGTTTCCTCTTTCGCGCGAAACCAGTCAAACATGCAATTCCACCTTTCCACTCCCACGCCATATTTCTGCCACTATACCACCATCAATGCTGATTGGAAGTACCTCCATCATACAAACAGCGGAACACTGGAACCCAACCCATGGACGACGCTGGTATAGGCGTCCCGGTGTTCCAGTTTGTCCCGGCCGAATCGCTCGGCAAACAGGGTCTGAATATAGGGAATCCGCGAGGTACCTCCTGTCAGAAAGACCGTATCGATCTGCGCAGGCAATAGACCGGACCGGGCGATTACCTCGTCGATGCAGGCTGCAATCTGCTGGAAATTCTCTCCATTGATCGCCTCAAACTCACCCTTGCCGATCTGCTCGCTGATGCACAGGTCACGCTCCGTGAAGCGAATCAGGGTCTGCTCACGCTCTGATAGCTCGCACTTGGCCTTTTCAATGGCCTGAAACAGGAAAAAACCGTAATTGTCGCTGATGATGTTCTCCAGATGCTCGATAGCCCGGCGGTCATCGGTGGTGCCCTTGATCACCCGGATATGTTCCCTGGTTCTGCGCGCCCGCAGCAGCGGGATGCGATGCCACTGGCAGAGGGTGTAGATAATGCTCCTGGGAACGTTGACCCACTCATCCTTGCCCATGGTCTTGTAGCGGGCATAGCGCCCGAAATAGTGCGCCACCTTATCCCACATGATTGCCGAATCGAACTTGTCACCAGCCACATAAACACCCCCCAGTGAGAGCACGTCACTGCGCCGGTCGGAGCGGTCAAAGGCGCCACCTTTGACGCGGATCACCGTGAAGTCCGATGTGCCGCCGCCGAAATCGCCGATGAACACGGTCCGTTCCTGTCCGGCCTGCAGCGTTTCTTCAAAAGCCAGCGCCGCCGCTACCGGTTCATACTGGAACCAGATATTTTTGAAACCGGCCTTGCGGGCAGCCTTTTCCAGTCGCTGCTCGGCCGCGGCGTCCTTGGCGGCATCCTGAGAAAACAGCACCGGTCGCCCCAGAACCACGCTCTCCACGGGGCAGCCCACATGCGCCTCACCCCGGTCCTTGAGCTTCCTGAGGATGATCGCCACCAGGTCATCGATGCCATAGCGCTTGCCGAACACCTCGGTGCTCTCGAAACTGGTATTCGGCAGGAAGGTCTTGATCGACTGCATAAAGCGCCCGGCGGCCCCGTCGCCGACATACTGGCGAATGGCCTCCTGCCCAGCATAGATCTCGCTATCCTCGCTGAAATAGAGTACCGAGCGCATCAGCTGCCCGGCAGGGTCATCACCATCAACAACAACAACCTCAACGGTGCCGTTCCTGTATACCGAAAGCGCCGAATTGGTTGTACCAAAGTCGATACCGAATACAATCTGCAATTACGATTTCCTCCATCGACTCATTTAATGCGCTAGATATGAATGCCGCAACCCCACAATCAGGATTAGCGAAAACAGCACGCAAAAACCCCACCAGGCACCCGATGGGGTTTTGCACAATACGACATCAGTCTCACAGCATCAAGCACTTTCAGGCATTCCTTCTGTCATGCCAGGTCAAGAAAAACCTCAACCACCTTCTTCACACGCCACAAAGCCCCACAGACACACTGCCACACCATTATACAACACGACACACAATGATACACAATGACACACAACGAGTCGCACAGAGGGGTGCGTAAGGGCGAACCACCCGATCCCCCCAGGCCGACTCTCAAGCTAGAGCAACTGCACCTTGCTCACCCTGACAATCAACATTTCCTGCTGAAAACGATTTGCCAACTCGGACCGGTACTTGCTCCACCAGGACCGATCGAGCTTATTGGTCATTACTTCGTAGATGACAATATCATCGTACACGGTTGTACTGCCGGATTCCTTCCAGAGCCCCTCGGCAGGCGAACGCACATAGGTGGTCAAGCCTCCGTAACATTCAGTCAATTCGTCCCGCACACGAATGAAATCAGGCTCTGAAAACCTGCAGCCATCATTTGCATAAAGCGGTAACAGTATCTGGATGAGGTACATATTGTCCTGCCGATCAGATCCGGGGAGAATGGTTCAGCCACTCGGAATATACCAGATAACGTTCATATTTCAATCAACACACTTCGGCCGGACTTTCCCCTGGTACCCTGTCAAAAGAGAAGGCGACCATCTGGCCGCCTAATGAATCAAGGATGTTCCCGGAAGCTTATTGCATGAGAAAATCAGACATGGTCTTCACATCCTGCAGCTCCCGGAATTCCCGGTAGCCATCGACACCGTCGGCATCAAGGCCGCGATAGTAGCGGGGTCTGGCGCTCTTCAGTCCTGAAAGAGCCTTTCCGGTGGCATAGTCGATATCTGTAAGCCTCTCGGCCTTGAACTTCAGGGCAAGTACGAGACTAAACCCCAGCTGGAACAGCCTTTTCAGATATTCGCCGCTGAGGATTTCTGCCCCCCTGGTTTCATCCCCCTGGCTCAGGTGCTCAAGGGCAATGTTCAGGTAGCCGTAGACCCTTTCCACGACCGACTTCATATATTCAGTGTCGCTGAGATGGGCCTGATCGGCCACCAGTGCCGTATTTATGAGATAATTCAGTTCCATGCGGAAGAGTTCCGAATCCATGAGGAGAATAACCCTCTCCAGGAACGTTGTTCCGGTCAAACGCATCCTGGGAAGCGTGGTTGCTTCACCGCTCTGCACCAGCACTTTGGTGCGGCCGGGGGTAAACGTGTCCGGGTTGACACGGGAGTAAATCTCCAGTGCCTCATCAAGGGGAGGAAAGCCCAGATCGGCCAGACGCCCTGATTTTGTGTGATAGCACTCCTCCTCAGATTCGATGTCAATCTCACCGCTGACACTCTCCATGAGCGCAACATACAGGGGATTATCAAAACGGCAGACCAGTTCCAGAAAGGAGCCGATAATCTGGGCATGCTTGGGATCCTTGAATTTGATCAGGAAGACATCGTCAAAGGTATGGTCCCAATCAGTCTGGCGTTCTTCATCGGTATTGAGATCACCAATGCCCCCCGCGACAACGAGCTCCCGCCCCAGTAACAGGGAGAGGAGATTGAAATCCAGATGCGGGAGAATTTCCAGGAAATGATCTTCACTCCCTTTCAATAAATACCCCAGGTATTCGATCCCCTTGTCTTCCAGAAACGACCACCCTTTCCAGAGCTCCATATCCAGGATAAACAGGCACTGCTCTGGATTTGCCAGCCCCAGCAATTCCATGGCATCAGGAGCGTCGATTTCCTTTAACAGCCAGTACAGCTCCTGGGGATGCAAGGCCCGTGTCAATCTCTGATTATCCGGGTCCCCCAGAATCAGGGCCACCCTCTCTACAGGGAACAGACCGTCAAGATAGATGCGCTTGGCTGCATAAGGAAGCTTACGGAACTCCTCCTCACCAAGCCTTAGGGTGCTTATAGCTGCCGCTACTGTGCCTCTTTCAGTCATGTAATTTTCCACTACGTATTCTCCTTGTGGGCTTATCATAGCATCTTTTACAAGGAGTCGGTCAGAAAGGATTTTGACGCGATTCAGGACAATTCAATGTCCCTTTTTTATCCCTAATTCGCAAGAAAAGGCGACCACATGGCCGCCTTTTGAGTTACGTAAATGTCCCTGGAATTCTACCGGGTCAGGTGTCTCATTTCACTTTCTGAGTACCGTCCCCTTATACTCCGTAAATTCCTTATGATGTCCCTCAGTGATCTCCCTTTCGTAGTCGGTGACCGCTTCCTGATATTCGTGGTCCGTCAGATCATTGATCGGATCTTTCTCGTCGATTACATAATAATCGCAGCCGTCCGAGCCGATTTCTTCAATCATTTTGGCCTGGGACAGCGGATTTAACGACACCCGGGCCACCATCAAACCGATCCGGGGACTTTGCTGGACATAGTATACTTTGCCCGGTTCAAAGACTATTTTGCCGGTTTCGAGACTTTCGGTTCGGGCGATCAGATACTGCAGGCCAGGCTCGATATCAGTCTTGGCAATGCAGCCTTTCCCCTTGGTTACCCCGATCCCTTTCTTGCCCAGGTAGGTAAAAAAGTTGATGGCGCCACCGAAACTTGTCGTTCTGGCAATCACCAGTGCCGCCTTGCCCGGTTGCGGCTGCACCGTGGCAATGTTCAGCCTGTCGTCTTTTTTGACCATGTGGGACGGGGAACAGGCGGCCAGCAGCAGGACAAGAGGAAGCAGGATGAGGATGTGGGGCAGCTTTCTGAATTCCGATACCGTGGTGATGACGTTCATTGAAATCCTCCTGAGATGATTTTGTACTCAACATTGTATGGGGACTGCAACTTCACCACAGCACTCCGTGGCTGGAAGGTTGGAGGCTGGATGTTAGAATTCGTGGAAAACAATTTAAAACCCCCGCCCGGGCAAGCCCGAACGGAGGTCATTGTACAGCATCAGCCTCTCAGCCTCAAGCTTTTATTAGTAACACCTTATTTGTATTCAGGCATCTCATCAAACTGCAGGTATTTGTAGATCTTGTCCTTGTTGGGCTCGATTTTCTCTTTGTATATCTTGAGGAATTCGGCCGGCTTGGGCAGTCTGCCCAGCAGTGCCGTCACTGCGCCCAGCTCGGCTGAACCGAGATAAACCTTGGCTCCGTTGCCGATACGGTCATCGAAGTTACGGGTCGAGGTGGAGAACATGTTGACTCCATCCGGTACGCGGGCCTGGTTGCCCATGCAGAGCGAACAGCCGGCGATCTCGATGCGGGCACCGAAGGCGCTATAGACCGAGAAGTAGGCCTCGTCCTTGAGCTGGGCCTGATCCATACGGGTCGGCGGGCAGATCCAGGTACGGACGGCAGGGTTGAACGGCTGGCCGCGCCAGATTTCGGCAGCGGCACGGAAGTGGCCGATGTTGGTCATGCAGGAACCGAGAAACACGTCCTGGATAGCGGTGCCGGCAACTTTGGAGAGCAGCTTGACGTCATCGGGATCGTTCGGGCAGGCTAGGATCGGCTCGGTGATCTCTTTCAGGTCGATCTCGATCACAGCAGCATATTCGGCGGCCTTGTCGGCCTTGAGCAGGGTCGGTTTCTTCAGCCAAGCCTCTACAGCTTTGATGCGGTTCTTGAGGGTGTTGGCGTCCGAGTACCCTTCGGCGATCATCTTCTTCATCAGAGCCACGTTGGATCTCAGGTAAGTGGCAACCGATTTCTCGGAAAGCTGGATGCAGCCGGCAGCAGCGGAACGCTCTGCAGCGGCGTCGGTCAGCTCGAAGGCCTGCTCGACAGTCAGGTCGGGAAGACCTTCCATCTCCAGGATGCGTCCGTTGAAGATGTTGACCTTGTTCTTCTTGGGCACGGTTAAGAGGCCCTGCTTGATGGCCCAGTAAGGAATAGCGTTGACAGCGTCACGCAGGGTCATGCCCGGGTTGAGCTTGCCCTTGAAACGCACCAGGACGGATTCAGGCATATCCAGCGGCATGAAGCCCATGGCGCCGGCAAAGGCCACCAGACCGGAACCGGCCGGGAAGGAGATGCCGATCGGGAAACGGGTGTGGGAGTCGCCGCCGGTGCCGACGGTGTCGGGCAGCAGCAGGCGGTTCAGCCAGGAGTGGATCACGCCATCGCCGGGACGCAGGGCAACGCCGCCGCGCTCGGCCGTGAAACCGGGCAGGTTTTTGTGCATCTTGACATCGGCCGGTTTGGGATAGGCGGCGGTGTGGCAGAAGGACTGCATGTACATGGGAGCCTGGAACTTGAGACAGGCAAGTTCCTTCAGTTCGTCGGCGGTCATCGGGCCGGTGGTGTCCTGAGAACCGACTGTGGTCATCTTCGGCTCGCAGGCGGTACCAGGCATGATGCCGGCTACGCCGCAGGCCTGGCCAACCATCTTCTGGGCCAGTGAGAAGGCCTGTTTGGCCTTGGGCTTGGGATTATCCGGCAGGGTGAAGACAGTGGTCGGCTTGAGGCCGAGGGTCTTGCGGGCCTTGTCGGTCACAGCGCGGCCGATGATCAGCGGGATGCGACCGCCGGCGCGGAACTCGTCAGCTACCGTATTGGGAGAAATAGTGAACTTGGAGAGGACCTTCTTGCCCTTCTCGTCGGTGATGACACCCTTCTTGGCATCAATCACGATTACATCGCCGGTTTTCATGCCAGTTACATCGGCCTTGAGCGGCAGTGCGCCCGAATCCTGGGCGGTGTTGAAGAAGATCGGGGCGATAACGCCACCGATGATCACGCCGGCAGTCTTCTTATTGGGAACGCAAGGAATCTCGTCACCGATGGCCCACAGCACGCTGTTGCAGGCCGATTTGCGGGAGGACCCGGTACCGACCACGTCACCCACGAAGGCAACCTGAAAACCCTCTTTACGGAACTTGGCGATGGTGGCCAGGCCGTCCTTGAAGCGGGTCTTGCCCATGGCCAGTGAGTGCAGAGGAATATCGGGACGGCTCCAGGCGTCGCCGGCAGGAGAGAAGTCGTCGGTGTTTATCTCGCCGTCCACCTTGTAAACCTTGACCTTGATTTGATCGGGCACACCTTTGCGCTTGGTGAACCAGTCGGCATCGGC
This sequence comes from Geobacter psychrophilus, assembly GCF_056821595.1. Taxonomy (NCBI): domain Bacteria; kingdom Pseudomonadati; phylum Thermodesulfobacteriota; class Desulfuromonadia; order Geobacterales; family Geobacteraceae; genus Geobacter; species Geobacter psychrophilus. The sequence continues at coordinate 3,735,047 of NZ_JBXDTU010000004.1, read as the reverse complement.
CCAGGACTTGAGGACCTTGGCTGCAGCGGTGTTCTTGCCGGTAGTGGCCAACTTGGCGACTTCGTCAAAGGCGTCGTAAACCAGCACGATGCCGGACAGGGCACAGGCGGCTTCATCGGCCAGCTTCTTGTCTTTCAGAGCTGCTACCAGAGGGGCCACGTTGTAGCCGCCGATCATGGTACCGAGCATGCGGATGGCGGCAACCGGGTCGATCAGGGGGGATTTTTTCTTGCCGGTGACGATCTCGGCCAGGAACTCAGCTTTGACCTTGGCGGCCGGGTCAACACCCGGGGAGACACGGTTGGTGATCAGGTCCAACAGGAATTTTTCCTTGCCCTTGGGTGGCTTGACCAGCAGTTTGGCCAGGTCAGCAGTCTGCTCAGGGGTCAGCGGCAATGGCGGGATACCCTGCTTGGCGCGTTCTTTCTCGTGCTGCAAATAGGCTTCGATCATCGATGTTCCTCCTTGTGGTATGGTGAATCGGTCCGGATGTATCGGCAGGGTAAAAATGCATACTGTATACAATTTATAGCGCAACTTGTCAATGCTGTTCAATACAGTACAGCACCATAAAAATAGATCGTTACCAATGCATTACCATTAAAGTCAATTTTGGTCTTATTTGTCTTGCATTTATCTGCCTGTTATCGTACTTAATAAGACATCATTTCATTCAATCACAAACGAGGTACCTATGCTTTCGATGCAGATGAAACGGATCCTGCTATACGGTGTTCTGGCTATCACCGCTCTTTCGGGATGCGGTGGCAGTAATGAAACAAACGCTCCGGCAGTCAAATTGACCGCATCAGTTGTGCAGTCTGCTGTGGCGTCGCCGGCCACGGATACACATACCCACACAGTCACGATTCCGTTCAGTGATCCCGGAACCGCTTCCCAGGTCAACTACCAGAGCAGTGCCGTCAACGGACACTCTCATACCATTGCTCTTTCAGCCCAGCAGTTTTCTGATGTGAAGGCCGGCATGAGGGTCATGGTTACGTCAACAGCGGCTTCGGATGGTCATACCCACACCTGGACCATTCTGGGAGGAAACTATCTCTACGATTCCATGTGTTACAATTGCCACTCCAATGACAAGCGCGGATCGCGCGGCATGTCCGACCGCCCGCATACCACTGCCCAGCGTGATGCACTGCAGAACCCCGCTGCTGCGCCATTATCCAGCGCTCCTCCGGCAGACCCCACTGTTGTTCCGACGACATCCGGCACCCTCAACGGCAGCGATCTTTACAGCCTCTACTGCACCGGGTGTCATGGACCACTCGCGTCAACTTCTATAAAAACCAGGGGAACAGCAGCCATCAGCTCGGCAATTACAGCTTCCGGCAGCATGACCTCCGTCAAGGGACTGACAGCAGAGCAGATACAGGCAATCGCCGCTGTCCTGCCATAGCATTCTGCGGAATAACCGGCAACAAAAAAGGGCCCCGCCGCGGGGCCCTTTCTGTTGTACTCAAATCTACACAGTTTCCTACCAGACCGCAACCGCCGCATACCCCACAACCTGCCGGTTATCACCTGTGACGTCGCCACTGGTCCCGTAGGCGACCAGCTCAGCCTGCGAAGCACCCAGCTCTCCGGCAGCCACCAGCATGACGGCGGCCGGCACGGCTCCGCACATGGTGATCTGTTCTTCCCGGCAGACCCGCAGCAGCCCTTCCGGGTCACGCTTCAGCACCCGGTCCAGCGCCAGACCGTCTTTGCGTTTGGCAGAATCAGCAGACTCGTAATGGGTCATGTCCGAACTGGCCACAATCAGCACATCACCGTCATAGGCCCGGATAGCCGCAGCGATCCCCTCCCCTATCTTTCTGACGGCAGCATAGTCACCGTGGCCGAGACAGATGGCAGAGACCGTTGCATCCGCCTGCAGATACTGGATAAAGGGTACCTGCACCTCCAGCGAGTGTTCGAATTCGTGGGCCGCCGTATCCGGCTGGACAAGGGGGGCATTGAGTTTCAACAGTGCATTCAGGCGCGAATTGATATGGATCGTGCCGAGCGGCGTGAGCCATTCACCATCCGGATACAGGGCCACACCGGCACCGGTGCCGTGATGGTTGGGGCCGAGGATCAGAACGGTGGTGGGGATTTTTATGGATGCGAAAACCGCAGCGGCGATGGCGCCGGAGTAGATGTAACCGGCATGGGGTGCGATGATGCCGATCACTCTGCGTGTGCCGGGGATGCCCGGAATCATCTCTGCCAGATCACTGCGCAGCTGTTTGCTGTTGCCTGCGTAAAACTGTCCTGCCACTGCCGGTTGACGCTTCATGGAAGTATCCTCCTGCGTTCATGTCTCGAAAAGCGGCGGTGAATCTGCGTCTGTCAGACCGCCGTCCTGCCCCAAGGGCAATTCTTCCTGCCGTTCATAGTGCGGGATATCGTCAAGGGCCTGGATCTCTTTCAGGGTCGGCAGGCTCTTCAGGTCCTTCAGGCCGAATATCTCAAGGAACTCCTTCGACGTGCCGTAGATCAGGGGCCTCCCGGGGATATCCTTCTTGCCCAGTATCCGCACCAGCCGCTTCTCCAGAAGGGATTTCAGCACGCCGCCGCAATCCACTCCGCGCAGGTGCTCCACCTCGGCCCGGGTTATCGGCTGGCGGTAGGCCACGATGGCCAGCGTTTCCAGAGCCGATTGGGAGAACTTGGCCGATTTGGCCTTGATATGCCGCGTTACGTACTGCTGCATTTCGGGACGGGTCCTGAACTGCCAGCCGCCGGCAACCTCCACCAGCTGGACCCCTCCATTCCGCTCTTCGTGGGCCTGTACCAGCGCCGACAGGGCCTCTTTGACATCCGCACGTTCGTATTCGGTCAGCAGCTCACAGAGCCGATCCAGCGAAACGGGGGATTCTGCGGTAAAGAGTATGCATTCAATAATAGCAGGCAGTGACATGATTACAAGGGTACCGGTTTAATCAATCTGGGAGGTGCACTGGGAACAGCGCGTCGCGGCCAGTGGCACGGTTGACAGGCAGAACGGGCAGGCCTTTGTCTCCGGGGCCGGAGCGGCCGGGGCCTCCCGCTTGAGGCGGTTGATCTGCCTGACCATGATAAAGACTACGAAGGCCATGATGGCAAAATCAACCATCGAATTGATAAACAGGCCGTAGTTGAGGGTGGCCGCACCGGCCTTTTTGGCTTCAGCCAGGGTCTCGAACGGCTTTCCGGAAAGATTGATGAACAGGGCGGAAAAATCCATCTTGCCCAACAGCATCCCGACCGGAGGCATGATGATGTCGTTGACCAGAGACTGGACGACCTTGTTGAAGGCGGCACCGATGATGATACCGATCGCCAGGTCAATGACATTACCCTTGAGGGCAAATTCCTTGAATTCCTTGAACATAGCAGTGCCTCCTATTCCGTGGATATCAATACTTCGGATGCTTCGACCGGATCCTCCTGCGTGACTGAAGGAACAAACCAGATATTTCCTTGGGGGCCGTCCTGAAAGATGCGGATCATCTTGAGACGGCACAACTCCAACAGGGCCAGAAACGTCACGATGACCCGCTCACGGGTCAATTCATCCCGCACCAGCTCGTCAAACTGTACCGTAGAGCGTTCCTGAAGCAGGGAAAGGATCTCGTTGATGCAGTCGGCAATACTGAAGGTTTCGGCGGCAGCCACATCGTGAAAATGTTCGGCCGGAATACGCGCCAGCAGACCACGGAAGGCATCCACCAGGTCGAACAGGCTTACCTCCAGAGGCCCCTCCACATTCTGGGCCGCAACCAACTCCGGATCAGACCAGGTCCGGGCAAAAACCTCACGCCCCAGCAGCGCCCGGGCACCAATTACCTGGCCCGCCTCCTTGTACTGCTGATACTCCATCAGCCGCCTGATAAGCTCGGCCCGCGGATCATCCTCTATGGCTTCACCCTCTTCCGGCTCATCCAGCGGCAGCAGCATGCGGGACTTGATCTGCAGCAAAGTGGCCGCCATGACCAGAAAATCCCCAGCCACCTCCAGGTTGAGCTCCTTCATCACCTTGATGTAATCCAGATACTGGCGGGTGATGGTTGCAATCGGGATGTCGCAGATATCCAGTTCATTCTTGCGAATCAGGTGCAGCAGCAGGTCCAGGGGCCCGTCGAATTTATCCAGATGGACGCTGTAGCCTTCATGGATGCCATCCAGCAGTCCGGGATCTTCATCCCGCCCGTGATGCTGACCAACCTCGCGCCCGGGGTTCATCTCAGAACTTCAATGCCGCGCGGACTTCCGCCATGACACTGTCGGAAATCAGCGTTGCCCGGGCACTGCCGTCCGCCAGAATTTCGTCGACAAACTGGGGTTTGGCAGCCAGCTCTTCCCGTTTTGCCCGGAAAGGTGCCAGACGTTCGTTCATGCAGCCGGCCAGAATCCGTTTGCACTCCACGCAGCCGATAGTGGCACCCTTGCAGGCCGGAATGATCTCATCCAGCTTTTCCTGGGGCACGTAGATGCGGTGCAGGTTGAAGGCCACACACACATCCGGATCGCCCGGATCGGTGCGCCGCACCCGGGCCGGGTCGGTCATCATGGAGAGCACCTTTTTGGTGGTCTCCTCGGCCGTATCGGACAGGTAGATCGAGTTACCGTAGGACTTGCTCATCTTGCGGCCGTCGAGACCGAGCAGTTTGGGGGTCTGGGTCAGCAAAGCCTCCGGTTCGGGAAATACGTTACCATAGAAATTGTTGAAACGCCGGGTGATCTCGCGGGTGACCTCCAGATGCGGCAGCTGGTCATGCCCCACCGGCACACGGGTGGCTTTGTAGAGGATGATATCGGCTGCCATCAGCACCGGGTAGCCCAGAAAGCCGAAGGTGGAAAGGTCCTTGGTCTCCAGGTTGTCCTGCATCTCCTTGTAGGTCGGGCAGCGCTCCAGCCAGGAGACCGGCGTGATCATGGACAGGATCAGGTTCAGTTCGGAATGATGCGGCACCAGGCTCTGGCGGAAGATCACGCATTTTGCCGGGTCAAGGCCAAAGGCCACCCAGTCCAGCACCATCTCGCGGATACTGTCGCGGATGCCGGAGGTGTCGGCATATTCGGTGGTCAGGGAATGCCAGTCGGCAACAAAAAAGAAACAGTCAAAATCATCCTGCATCCTGACCCAGTTTTCAAGAACACCGTGATAATGGCCGATATGCAGTTTTCCGGTCGGCCGCATGCCGCTGACAACGCGTGCTTTGTTCATGTTATTGCTCCAAATAGATATAGTATGGAAACGGGGATTTTTCGGGAAGACTTACGCAGCCAGGACGAAAAAGCACCGTTTCCCGCACATTACCGCATCATCAGACGGGTAACGCCCAACACCAGATCACTTTGCGGACCGGCCAGCAGGTGGACGCCAATGCTGAGAAGCGGAGAAATGACATAGGAAAAGAGATTGGTAAAGAACACCAGGACGATGATAATCACCATGCCGTAGGGTTCGATGCGGGCCAGGGCAGCCGCCTGACGGTAGGGCAGCAGGCCGGTCAGCACCCGGCCGCCATCCAGCGGCGGCAGCGGTATCAGATTGAAGATGGCCAGCAGCAGGTTGATATACACCGAGAAGGCCAGCATCAGCACCAGCGGTTCACTGACCATGGATAACTGCGACCCGGGGGCCGCGGCGGGATTGGCAAAGGCGACCAGCCCGCGCAGCAGTATGGCTGAGACAAACGCCAGCAGGAAATTGGTAATCGGTCCGGCCGCAGCCACCCAGATCATGTCGCGCTTGGGATTGCGCAGGTTCTCGTACACTACCGGAACGGGCTTGGCCCAGCCGATGCCGACAAAGAAGATCATCAGGGTGCCGACGAGATCGATATGCTTGAGGGGGTTGAGGGTCAGGCGGCCCAGCATGCGCGCCGTGGGGTCTCCGTAGCGCCAGGCAATAAAACCATGTGAGACTTCATGACAGGTGATGGCCAGCAAGCCTGGCACCAGCATGATGGATAGCTTGAAGAGGAAATTTTCCATTGGATTCCTTGCTAAATAAAGATACCTGTCATTTCTAACAGAACGGCACGTCTAAGTCAATCAGGCCGCCCCGCAGTTATAGGCCTCGTTCAGCGGGATTCGCGAACTGCGGCGCCATGCACATACCAGTAGGCACACGCAACAAAGACAACACCGCCGACGATATTGCCGAGGGTTACCGGCAGGAGGTTATCGACGAGAAAGGCGTTCCAGGTCAGGGCCGGGTCAACGCGGCCGGTACGCTGCGAGATCATCAGTCCGGTGGGTATGAAATACATATTGGCAATGGAATGCTCAAAGCCGCTGGTGACGAAGGTCATGATCGGGACGTAGCAGGCCAGCAGCTTGCCCGGCACATCCCGTGCAGCGGTGGCCATGAAGACCGCCAGACAGACCAGCCAGTTGCAGAGCACTGCGCGGATGAAGGCCACCGGGAACGAGAGCTTGCACTTGGCCGCAGCGATGTTGACGGCCTGCTCGGCCACCGTGCCCTGCTCCCAGAGGTGCGACTGAAACATCAGCCAGGCGAAAAACAGGGATCCGAGGAAGTTGCCGACCAGCACGAGTCCCCAGTTTTCAGCCAGCTTTCCCCAGGAGATTTCTCCGTGCAGTGCCGCGGCGGTCAGCAGGCTGTTGCCGGTAAACAGTTCGGCGCCGCAGATCACGACCAGCATCAATCCGATGGAAAAGACACTGCCGGCCAGCAACCGGGACACCCCCAGCCCGGCAAAGCTGGCCGCATCCTGGCTGACGACCGTGGAGAGCTGAGCTCCAAAGGCGATATAAAACCCGGCCAGCAGGCTGAGTACAAAGGTGCGGCCAAAGGTCTGGTGCAGGACACGGCGCCCAGCGGCGATTATGGCCTGAACAGTTTCGGACGGTGTCAGAAAACGCTTTGTCTCCACCTCTAGCCCTCCTTTGAGCAAAAACAGATTCTTCGATACAGTGACGAGCGGTTGAATACAGCAAGAAGTAAAGCCGGATGCCGTTGCAACGTTGCATTCTCAATCCCTGACTTTGTTCATCAGACCCTGCTTACACGATTTGACTCTTTGAGCGGGCCGCCCCCTGCTGTGCAAATTCCAGAAGATTCGAATCCGGATATTGCCTGATCAGAATCTCGTACAGGGTAAGGGCATCTTTATGGCTGCCGGATTTTTCGGCAAGTTCAGCGATCTGGAAAAGACGTTTCTGGGCTTTTATGGCATCACCGGCTGCAATTGCAGCGGAGTGCAGGCACCAGGCAGCATCCAGGAGTTGTTTCTTTTTCTGATACATATTTCCCAGTATTTCCAAGGAGTAGGCCGAAAGCTTCAGTTTGCGGCGATCGCCCCCCATCTTGTCAAACAGCTTCATACTGATATCGGCAAAACCACGCTGGGCAGAGGCATCTATGGCAGTGGCAGCTACGGTACGTGCCATTTCCCTGTTTCCGCTGCGCAGGAGCAGGATCATCTGTTCAATCTGCCCCCGAATCGGAGCGGTCATGGACGCTTCAAGCTCCCTGGCAGCAGCTAGAGCTGCCTGCACATGGTCATCATCGATTTCCAACATCCGTTGTTCAATATCATCACAATCAGGTTTGGCTTCATTGGAACGCGCAGGAACAACCGGCTCGGACACAACCTCATTGACCTCACTGGCAATCAGCGGCTCATCCGCTATGAAATCCAGTTGAACGAAATCATGGGCAACAAAAACACCGGCCAGCCGGCCGACCAACAGCGCAATCGTAGACAATATCCAGACGCAGAGCAGATTAGCGAGAAATGATGCGGTTCTGGAAGAATCCTTGAACCCGATATACACGATAATCAGGGCAGGCAGGAGCGCATAGAGGATCATTACCAGGCTGCCCCCTATCAGATTGCTCCAGAAGGGCGCTAGATCGGCCCTGCGCTGTTTCACCAGCCAACGCCAGCTGTAACGGCTGAAAAGCCCTTTCGTCGTACTGCTGAAAAGGGAAATAAGCAGGCAGAGAGTTGGCAGCACAACTGCAATGATGATCAGCATGAGCCGCAACAGCTGCAGTCCCGGAGACTGAAAAAACAGCATCGGATTTTCCAGCAGAGTCAAAGCTCCAAGCAGGGGATTTTTTGTCACCAGCTTCCAGATAACCAGCAAGGGAATAAACCAGACAAGGTTCAGCAATAGAAAGCGTCCGGTGTACGCCAGGATCTCTCCAGGATCGTTGGTCGGATCCATGTCAACACGGCTGGCTGGAATTGCAAAACGCATGGCTGTCATAGTTACAAAAGCGATCAGGAGCGGCAGCCAGATGTAGACACGGTAGATTCCAACGTGACTGCACAGCCAGTTGAGCAGCAGGATTCCCACTGCAACCGGCAATGCAGACACATACGTCTTGGGCGAAACATAGATACTGACGACCTCGCCACTGGTTCCCCTGAATGTTGAGACAGGTTGCATTACGCAGTACTCCCTTTAAGGATAATTACGATGGGACTTGATGTGTATAACATCGGAAATATGAGATCGTCAAAGCAATTGCCACGGAGAGAGAAGTCGGAAAAACAACTTCCTGGAAGTGAAAGGAGATTTGGGCTACAGGAGAAAGTAAATCCCCCCGTGCAGCACACCTTTTTCAAAGTGGCATGCAGCGGGGGGAGGAAAATTACTTCAAACGGCTGGCGTACAGCGGAAACCTCTTCATCATCTGATTGACCTGCACCTTGATGGCCGCAAGCCTTTCATCATTGTCGATGTTGGCAACGACATCGGCGATGAAACCGGCCACCTGGTCCATCTCGGTCTCCTTGAGGCCATGGGATGTGCAGGCCGGCGTCCCGACGCGGATACCGGAGGTGACAAACGGCGAACGGGTCTCAAACGGCACGGTATTCTTGTTGACAGTGATACCGGCCTTGTCCAGGGCCGCCTCGGCCGCCTTGCCGGTGATCTCCGTGCCGGAGAAATCGATCAGCATCAGGTGGTTGTCGGTGCCGCCGCTGGTCAGTTTGAAGCCGCGCTGCATCAGGGAAGCAGCCAATACCTTGGCGTTCTTGGCAATCTGCTGCTGATAAATCTTGAACTCCGGCTGCAACGCCTCCTTGAAGGCCACCGCCTTGGCAGCGATGACATGCATCAGCGGGCCGCCCTGGATGCCGGGGAAGATCTGCGAATTAACCGTCTTGGCAAATTCCTCGCGACAGAGGATCATGCCGCCGCGCGGGCCACGCAGGGTCTTGTGGGTGGTGGTCGTGACGAACTCGGCATAGGGGATCGGGCTGGGATGGACACCGGCGGCCACCAGGCCGGCAAAATGGGCCATATCAACCATGACAACCGCACCAACCTTATCGGCAATGGCGCGGAAGGCCGGGAAATCGATGATGCGGGGATAGGCGCTGGCACCAACCACGATCATGCGCGGTTTATGTTCCACAGCCAGTCGTTCGACCTCGGCGTAATCGATGGTCTGGGTCTCGGGAGAAACACCGTACGGTACGATATTGAAGAGTTTGCCGGAAAAATTGACCGGGCTGCCGTGGGTCAGATGTCCGCCATGGGACAGGTTCATCCCCAGGATGGTATCACCCGGCTTGCATGCCGCAAAGTAGACCGCCATGTTGGCCTGGGACCCGGAGTGGGGCTGGACATTGGCATGCTCGGCGCCGAACAGCTCCTTGGCACGGTCGATAGCCAGCTGCTCGACCACATCGACGTGCTCGCAGCCGCCATAATAGCGCTTGCCGGGATAACCCTCGGCATACTTGTTGGTCATGATCGAGCCCTGGGCTTCCAGTACTGCTTCGGAAACAAAGTTCTCGGAGGCGATCAGTTCCAGGTTGTATTCCTGGCGCTCGGTCTCATGGCAAATGGCTTCGGCAACTGCGGGGTCAAACTGCGATAGAATTGACATGTGCTGCTCCTTCGATAATGGGGGTCTGCAAAAGCAGAAACGGGACCAGTTATAGTCCCGCTCCAGTGCGTTTCAACAATCCGTCTGAATCATCAGTATTTTTTTTCTATTTCGGTAATCTTGTCCAGCCGCCCCTGATGGCGACCGCCTTCAAAGGTCGCATCCAGCCAGGCGCTGACCAGGTCACAGGCCTTCTGCTCGTCAAGCACCCGCCCGCCCAGCACCAGGATATTGGCGTTGTTATGCTCCTTGGCCATACGGGCCATGAAGTCATCAGTCACCAGTGCCGCCCGGATACCGGGAAACTTGTTGGCGGCAATCGATATCCCGATACCGGTACCGCAGATCAGAATGCCGGCATCGGCCTCATTGTGAGACACAAGCAACGCCACACGCTCGGCAAAATCAGGGTAGTCAACCGAATCGTCAGAGTTGGTAGTGCCGGCATCGGCAACCTGAATATCCCGTTCCTGCAGAAAAGGAATCAGTGCCTGTTTGAGATTATAGCCGCCGTGATCGCTGCCGAGAGCTATCTTCATATCACACCTTCTTGAACAGCAGGGTCGCGTTGGTGCCGCCGAATCCGAAATTGTTGCTCAAGGCGTACTCAAGCTTCGCTTCCCGGGCAGTATTGGGAACATAATCAAGATCGCATTCCGGGTCAGAATCGGTGTAATTGATGGTCGGCGGGACAACGCCCTTATCCATTGCCATCAGGGTGTACACCGCTTCAATTCCGCCAGCAGCTCCAAGAAGGTGGCCGGTCATTGATTTGGTTGATGAAACCATTAGTCTCTTGGCATGGTCGCCGAAGACGCTCTTGATCCCCATCGTTTCATACAAATCGCCAATCGGCGTCGAAGTACCGTGTGCATTTATGTAGGAGACCTGTTCAGGAGCAACGCCGGCATTTTTGAGGGCCATCCGCATGCAACGGGCACCTCCTTCGCCATCCGGAGCAGGCGACGTCAGGTGATAGGCATCGCCGGTCATACCGTAGCCCACAACCTCAGCGTAAATCTTGGCTCCACGAGCTTTTGCCGCCTCGTACTCTTCCAGAATAACAATCCCTGCACCTTCACCCATAACAAAACCATCGCGATTTTTATCAAATGGACGGGAGGCTGCTGTCGGGTCGTCATTCCTGTCGGAAAGCGCCTTCATGGCAGCAAAGCCGCCAATACCGAGTGGGGTGATAACTGACTCTGTTCCGCCGGCAATCATGGCATCCGCATCGCCACGCTTGATAATGTGGTAGGCATCGCCAATCGAGTGTGTACTGGTTGCACAGGCCGAAACGGAAGAAATATTCGGGCCCTTGGCCCCGTATTTGATGGAAATATGGCCCGGAGCCAGGTTAATGATCAGCATGGGGATGAAGAAGGGAGAAATCTTTTTGTAGCCGCCCTCCTGCAGAGCCAGGTGGTATTTTTCGATGGTGGGGAGACCACCCAGACCGGAACCGACCAGAACTCCGACCCGCTCAGCGTTCTCTTCGTTTATGACCAAACCTGAATCCGCCATGGCAAAATGGGCGGCAGCCATGGCGTACTGGATGAAGAGGTCCATCTTCTTGATTTCTTTTTTTTCGATGAAATCCTCGGCATTAAAACCACTGACTTCACCAGCTATCTTGACCGGCAGATCGGAAGCGTCAAAACGGGTAATCAGGCCGATGCCCGACTGCCCTTTGACAAGTGCATCCCAGTTGGCGGCGTTACCGGTACCAAGTGGTGAAACCGCGCCGACTCCTGTAATAACAACTCTTCTCATGGTATTAGACTCCCTGGGCTAACATGTATAAAAAACGACGTCAGAAAAGAAAAGAGGGGAGCATCTCCCCTCCTCCATTGTGTTTCTAGCTGTGTTCGGTGATGTACTCGATGGCATCGTTGACCGACTGGATCTTCTCGGCGTCCTCATCAGGAATTTCGATGTCGAACTCTTCTTCCAGGGCCATAACCAACTCAACCGTATCGAGAGAGTCGGCACCCAGGTCATCCATAAAGGAAGACTCAGGCAACACCAACGCTTCTTCCACACCCAACTGTTCAGCAACGATTTCTTTTACCCTTTTTGCGATGTCAGACATATTTCACCTCCGTGTGATGTAAACCCTATTCAGGTTTCTTCGTCTAAGCCAGGATTGTTAATTAAGCATGAAACCATCAAATGTCAATTTTTATTTTGCTGCAATCCAACTTACATGTACATGCCACCATTGACGGAAAGAACATGACCGGTGATATAAGCGGACGCCTCACTGGCCAGGAACACCACCGCATTGGCGATGTCATCGGCACTCCCCAGCCGCTCCAGCGGAATCTGGGCGGTCAGTTCGTCACGCACCTTCTCGGACAGGGCATCGGTCATGGCCGTGGCAATGAATCCGGGAGCAACTGCATTGACGGTGATACTGCGCTTGGCAAGCTCACGGGCGTTGGACTTGGTAAGTCCGATCAGACCGGCCTTGCTGGCACAGTAGTTGGCCTGGCCGGCATTTCCCATCTGTCCGACAACCGATGCGATGTTGATGATGCGGCCGTAGCGCTGTTTGCTCATGACCTTGAAGGCTGCCCGGGTGCAGAGGAAGGCACCTTTCAGGTTGACATTCAGCACCGCATCCCAATCCTCGTCCTTCATACGCATCAGCAGACCGTCACGGGTGATCCCGGCATTATTGACCAGGATATCGACGCGGCCGAAGGCCTCCGTAGCTGCATCGATCATGCGTTCGACATCGGCCGGCGCAGTTACGTTGCCGACAACGGCCAGCGCCTTGTGGCCTGCGGCCTGCAACTCGGCCACAACTGCGTCAGTCGCCGCCTGGTCCATATCTACGGCAACGATCGTTGCCCCTTTGGCAGCCAATGCCAAAGAGATGCTCCGTCCTATCCCGCGGGAAGCCCCTGTTACGACAGCAATCCTATCCTTAGGCATAACAACCCCCTATATTTTTTGTGTAAGAATCTCGCAATAGTATTCTACGCTTTATCGGCAAAGGCCGCCTTTAATTCTGCTTCGGTTACCAGCTTGTCATCTACATACGCCTTGCCGTTGAAATACCAGATGCCGCGCTTGCACGTTACCGCTTCCAGCTCAAGGCGGAGCTGGTCTCCAGGAAATACCGGCTTGCGGAATTTTGCGTTGTCAATACCGGCGAAATAGGTAACCTTCGATCGCACACTCTCGTCAGACGACAGAATAGCCAATACACAGGCCACCTGCGCCATTGCTTCGATAATCAGGACCCCGGGCATAACGGGATGACCCGGAAAATGGCCGGTAAAAAACGGCTCATTGATGGTAACGTTTTTCAATCCGACGATGCGCTTGCCAGGTTCCATCTCCGTGATACGATCCACCAGCAGAAAAGGGGGACGATGGGGAAGAATCTTCATGATCTCATTGACATCAAGCATTTCTGGCTCCTTTCAAACAGGAAATCAATTCAGGATGGCTTTCAGGCCGGCACTGTCCTCAATATTTGCAAGCTCTGGCTCTTTTGATATACGTTTGACCAGCCCGCACAGCACCTTGCCGGGACCGATCTCGATAAAACGCGTCACACCCTGCCCGACCATAGCGATGATAGACTGCTCCCACAATACCGGTGCACAGACCTGCGTCACCAGCAGTGGCCTGACCTGCTCCTTGGCAGCATTCGGCAGGGCTGTGGCATTGGCGACAACCGGCAGGGACATATCAGACACCGTGATGGCGTCAAGTACGCTTGACAGTCTGTCTGCAGCAGGTTTCATCAAGGCACAGTGAAAGGGAGCACTGACCGGCAGCAGCATGGCCTTGCGGAATCCTCTTCCTTTGGCGATCTCAATGGCTCGGTTGATTGCAGCCGTACTTCCGGCAATAACAATCTGGCCGGGGGAATTGAAGTTCGCCGGAGAGACGACCTCACCCTGGGCAGCTTCCCGACAGATATCCTCCAGCTCATCTTTTTCGATGCTGAGCATGGCGGCCATGGTGCCTGTTCCGACCGGAACCGCTTCCTGCATGAAGGTTCCGCGGGCACGAACGGTCCTGACCGCATCGGAGAATGCCAGGGCACCGGAACAGACCAGGGCAGAATACTCACCCAGTGAGTGCCCGGCCAGGTAATCGGCCTTCAGGGCAGTTTCCTGCTGGAGAACCCTCAGCACGGCAATACTGGTGGTCAGAATAGCCGGCTGCGTGTTCGCCGTCAACCGCAACTGCTCTTCGCTTCCCGAAAAGCAGAGGTCCGAAAGCTTGAAGCCGAGGGCCTCGTCAGCCTCTTCAAAAACCTGTCGCGCAACCGGAAAGGCATCGGCCAGTTCCTTACCCATGCCAGGGTATTGCGACCCCTGTCCGGGGAAGATAAATCCAATTTTGCTCATAATAGACCTTCCATCACAAAATTAAATGCCAGAGACAACACCCATCCCTACCAGCGCATCAAGACTGAACCATAAGTGAAGCCACCGCCAAAGGCGTCCAGCATCACTATGTCTCCCGGCTTCAAAACACCGGCCCGGTTAGCCTCGTCAAGTGAGATCGGGATGGAAGCGGACGAGGTATTACCGTAGTTATGCAGATTGATAAACACCTTCTCATCGGCAAGACCGAGGCGTTTTGCAGTTGCATCAATTATGCGGCGATTTGCCTGATGGGGAATGAACAGGGATATATCTGCGGGGGTCATGCCGTTGGCGGTCAGGGCGGTGCAGGCCGCTTCCTCCATGCCCCGGACAGCGTGCTTGAACACGTCATTCCCTTCCATTCTGATAAAAAAGAGACGTTCATCCATCGTTTGCTGATTGGTGGCCGGGTTACGGTTGCCGCATCCGGGCTGGTAGAGCGTATTCCAATAGGAGCCGTTGCTGAAAATGTGGGTGGACAGGAGTCCCGCGTCACCTTCGACGGCCTCCAACACCGCTGCCCCGGAACCGTCGCCGAACAGGATGCAGGTATTGCGGTCGGTCCAGTCAACGATGCGGGACAGGACTTCGGCCCCGATCACGAGCACCTTTTTTGCAGCACCGGTGCGGATATATTTGTCGGCCAGGGAAAGACCGTAGACAAAACCGGAGCAGGCCGCTGAAATATCGAACACAGCAGCATTAACAGCACCGATTTCATGCTGGACGATACAGGATGTAGCCGGAAAGGGGAAATCGGGAGTGACCGTTCCAAGAACGATCATATCCAGCTCTTTAGCATCGATCCCGGCCATGAGCAGCGCCCGCCGGGCGGCCGCGACGGCAAAGGTGGAGGTGAACTCGCCTTCAGAAGCAATGCGTCGCTGCTTGATGCCGGTTCGGGAGGTAATCCACTCATCGCTGGTTTCGACCATCCGTTCCAGGTCAAGATTGGTGAGGATCTTCTCCGGCAGAGCAGAACCGGTTCCTGTTATTCTGGCCCTCAGCACACTGTCTCCATTACGCTATTGCCTGTGCTTTCTGGTTCTCTTTTTGACTGTTAACAACAGCATTTTCAGACAGCTTTTCCGCAACATGTTCGGTAACTCCGCTTCTGGCATACTCATGGGCAAAGCGGATGGCATTTTTGATCGCCTTGATATTGGAACCACCGTGACAGATCATCCCTACGCCGTTGATGCCCAACAAGGGAGCCCCGCCGTATTCGGCATAATCTACAATCTTCTTGAAGCGGTTAAATGCGCCACGCACAAAAAGACCGCCAAGCTTAGAAACCCAGCTTTTCATGATCTCGTTTTTCAGCATCTTGCCGGCGGCATCAGCCAATCCCTCTGACAGCTTGAGTACCACGTTACCCACAAAACCGTCACACACGACCACATCGACGGTACCTTTAAAGATGTCACGCCCTTCGACATATCCGGAATAATTCAGCGAAGTAGCCCGCAGCAGTGCATTGGTCTCGCGGGTAAGCTCGTTGCCCTTGGAGTCCTCTTCGCCATTGGAGAGCAAGCCAACCGAAGGGTTGGGGATTCCCATGGCATAGCGGGCATACACTTCTCCCATAATGGCAAACTGGGCCAGATGAATCGGCTTGCAATCAACGTTACCCCCCACATCGAGCACGAGGGTTTTACCTTTGAGGGTGGGAAATATCTGGGCGATGGCAGGTCGTTCAATGCCGCTGATGCGCTTGAGAACGAACATGCCGGCAGCCATGGTGGCCCCGGAATTTCCGGCGCTTACCGCAGCACAGGCCTTGTTGTCCTTTACAAGGTCGAAGGCCAGCCGCACCGATGAGTTGCGCTTTTTACGCACAGCATCGGAGGCGGAATCGTGCATGCCCACCACTTCGCTGGCATGGAAGATCTCGATATCGAGTCCCGAGGTAGCATGTTTGGCAAGTTCGGCAGCCAGACACGCCTGGTCGCCGACCAGAGTAACCGGAATACCGAATTCACGGCAGGCCATAACGGCACCCTCTACCTCGATTGCAGGCGCGTTATCGCCACCCATTGCGTCGACCGCAACTCTCATTGTTCCCGGCATTGTCACGAAAGCGGGATGGACTACTGAGCTTTGGAAAGGTCGATGACCTCTTTACCCTTATACGTGCCGCAGCTCGGACAGGCGCGGTGGGGGAGCTTGGGGGCTTTGCACTGCGGACAGACGGATACCTGCTGAGGAACCAGAAAGTCGTGGGCACGCCTCATATTCTTACGGGATTTGGAAGTCTTTTTCTTAGGTACTGCCATGTCGTTTCTCCTTTGTGCTGTGGACCGGTACAACCGCCACTGTTGTTTATCTGGATGCTTTGAAATCCTTCAGAGCGCTGAATTTAAGATTGACCGGTTCTCGCGAACAGGTACATGAAGCGGTATTCAAATCGGCCCCGCAGGCGGGGCAAAGCCCTTTACAATCTTCATCACACAGGGGCTTCAAAGGTATGTCCATTGCCACCTGCTCTTCAATTTCATGGGCCAGGTCGATTTCATCACCGCTGTAGGTGGATGCGATCAGGTCATCATCGCATAGTTCGGTTTCATCTTCAACCTCGGCCTGCCGTGCTGTTTCCTTGCGAAAGATAATTCTGAAGGAAGAATCGATGGCCGAAGCATAGGTCACCAAACAGCGGCCGCAGGTAAGGGCCAGGGGAACCTGTACCCGGCCCATGGCCTTCAGGTGGCCAAACTCACGCTCTACCGTCACGTCGGCCGTTACCGGCCCGGTAAAGACACACTCACCGTCGGCCTGCATCCGGGCAAGCACCGGAAAGAAATCAAACGGCTTCTCGACATGCAGTTCATAGGGGGTGTGCTTGATGTGATCAATGCGTATCTTCACGTAGTCAGTCCAGTAGGTCAGGCAAAATAAAGCCAAAATACAAAGCAAGCAAGTATATTCAATGTTGCCTTTTTGTCAAGAAATTTAAACGGATTGATGCCCGCACCTGCCATATAGTTCCAGCTGGTGCCGTATTCGGGCCGCCAGACCCTTATCAACCATATCCCAGCTAAAGCGCCATTCCCAATTCCCATCCGGCGTACCTGGTACATTCATGCGCGCTTCAGTCGGCAACCCAAGAAGATCCTGCAAAGGGACAATGACCGTATCGGCAACGGACACCAGCGCGGCCCGGACAAGATCACCAACCAGGTCTCCGCCGGCGTTTCCCAGATACTCCCGCACCTCCAACTGCTCCCTTTCACTCAGGCCGCCATACCATCCCGCACTGGTATCGTTATCGTGGGTACCGGTATACACCACGCAATTCCTGACATGATTGTGCGGCAGATACGCGTTGGCCGGACCGGAACCGAAGGCAAACTGGAGAATTTTCATGCCGGGAAAGCCATACTGGTCGCGAAGAGCCTCGACTTGGGGGGTAATTACACCCAGATCTTCGGCAATAATGGGCAACGGCCCCAGGGCGGAACAGAGTGCATCGAACAGCTGCCGGCCGGGACCGGCCACCCAGGCGCCCTTGACTGCCGTTTTATGGCCGGCCGGCACGTGCCAGGCGGCCTCGAATCCACGGAAGTGATCAACGCGAATGCAGTCAAACTGGGAGAACATGAATCTGAAGCGCTGTATCCACCAGTCATAGCCCCGTTTTTCCAGCGCATTCCAGTTATAGAGCGGATTGCCCCACAACTGCCCGGTGCTGCTGAAATAATCCGGCGGCACGCCAGCCACGACCGTCGACTTACCGCGCTCATCCAGCAGAAACAGTTCCCGGTTTCTCCACACATCGGCCGAATCATAGGCAACAAAAATCGGAATATCACCGATGATCCCGATGCCCTGTGCGGCGGCGTATGCCCGGATGTGGTACCATTGCCGAAAAAACTGCCACTGCATATATTTCTGGACGCCGATTTCGGGGCCCAGCTCAACAGAGGCCTTTTCAAAGGCTTCCGCATCCAGCAGGGCGGCGGAAGCCGGCCATTGGTACCACGGTTTCCCCTTGTGGCGGTGTTTCAGCGCCATGAACAGGGCATAGTCATGCAGCCAGGGTGTCGTATTACAGAAATGCCAGAATTCTTCCATGCGCGCTGTCCGGCCGGACGCGAAAAAGGCGGCGGCAGCACCATGCAGCGCCTCCATCCTGGCCGGCAGGAGGGTACCGAAATCAACCCGATCCCGAGCAATACTGTCCTTATATACGGGAAGCGGCACGTCGCCCTCACGGGCAAGGGTATCCAGATCGATCAGCAGCGGGTTCCCGGCAAAAGCAGAAAACGCTGAATACGGTGAATTGCCACTTGCGGTGGGATTGAGCGGCAGAACCTGCCACCAGGACATCCCCATACCGGCCAGAAGATCGATAAAATGACGGGCATCATCACCCAGCGTGCCGATTCCACCGGCGCCGGGGAGCGACGTGGGGTGCAGCAGAACACCACATCTGCGACCTTTCTGCATGTTGTACCTCCCGTACGGATCCGATCAAAGTGCTGAATTAAGCATAATCGTCCCTGCTTTGCAAATTAATTTCAACACGCTGTAACGCATTAAAATATATTTTAAAATCATCAAAATTCAGATATCATCCTGCAGCGTACCAATATTCAAACCACCGCCTCTTTTCATTCCCCAGGACTATGGACTCCAACCGGCACAGCGACATACAAAACAGCGGCATCGACATCAGAGTGCTGGCCAGCCTGATCATCGAACTCAATATCTCGCGCCGCAATTTCAAATCCTATCCCAAGGGTCACCCGGTCGTGGAAGGGGCCTTTCAGAAGGTCATTGCGCTCTATAACAAGCTGCTCGATGTGCAGGACGAGATCAGCATCGGTGTCGCCAAAGATGCCCTGATGTTTGGAACATCCGTTCTGGAAAAATCCAATCTGGTCTACCGCGATTTTGCCCGGGTCCTTTTTGAACACGGTATCGGCGTACTGACCCTGCGACGCGGGCTGACAATTAATGAACTGGAAAATTTCAACCTGATACTTGGCTTGAAACGTGATGAAATCAACCGTTACGGCGGCATAACGACACTCTGGGAAAAAGGAAACATCACCTCCCTGGCAATCACGGCCATCAGGTATGATCTTTTCAGAGCATCCGGGGGCGAAACGGATGAAGACCCTTCCCTGAGCTCTGCCGAAGGGATCTGGGAGCGTTTCACACGGGAATTGATGGCTGGAAATATCGATCAAAAAAACGGTCAGACCGAAAAGGATATCGATCCGGAAGTTCTGGCTGTTATGCTTAACAGCACATATGAACGGGCCATGGAAACCCGACAGGAATCCGACTGTATTCAGACAATCTCCGACTTCATACGCCAAGTAAGCTTGAAACCATCAACCCGGGATGCCGCTGCCATGCCCTACAGCAAACTGGCCGTTTTTGTGAGCAAACTCAATCCGCATCTACGCCGTCAGTTTCTCAACAGCACCTTTGATATAAAAAAACCCGATGGAACCCCGGTAGCAGCTGATATTATCAGTGGCATGTCTGCCGATGCGGTGCTTGAAACCCTGGAAGATCTCAATCAGCATCAGGCCGATGTGCCTCCTGTGATTATGAGACTGCTGCAGAAACTGTCCCTGCATGCCGCCAATCATCCTTCCAGCACCCGCATGGACCATATGGCCGAGGAAGACATCCATGAACGGATGCGTACTGTTTTCAAGGAACATGCCTCAGAGGAATTCATTCCCGATGACTACCAGCAAAAGCTCAACACGCTCATTTCAGAAAGCCAGATTCCCCGGATAGGCCCGGGCGATGTCAGCGAGCTCCTGGCCACCGTGGAAGGCAACATGGTGGAAAACAGGATCAGCGACATCATCATGAATATTGTTACCGAAGGTGGTGAAACGCTTGAAGAACGCGAGTTCTTTCTCCAGAACCTGAGCGACATGTTCGGATATTTCCTGCAGACCGGTGATTACGGACAACTGGTTAAAATGATCGATCGCACCAATGACGAAAACTTCCCGATAGATCTCCAGTACCACCTGCGGGAGAACTACGCCCGCCGCGAGTTTCTCGATGAAATCCTCAACGGCCTGACAATCTGGGGCAAAGCACGCTACAGCGACATCAACCTCCTGATCACCAAAATCCGCAGTCCATTCATCGAAGCCCTGCTCGATCATCTGGCAGCCGAAGACAACATGTCGCTGCGGCGCTTCATGATGGACCGCCTGATAGAGATGGGGCCCATGACACGGGTACCTATTTCTCTCCGGCTTGACGACAAACGCTGGTTCGTGCTGCGAAACCTGATCATCATCCTCAGGGCGCACCCCGACAAATCAATCATCCGCCTGATCCGCCCATTAACCAAGCACAGCAACAGCCGGGTGCGGCATGAAGCTCTCAGCACCCTGGTAATGCTCCATGATACCACTGCTGAAAAGCAGGTCCTGCGAGACCTTGACAGCGAGGACCGGGAGACCCTGTTTGCAGCCGTCAGCCTGTCAGAGAAGAGCCTTTTGCCCGATATACACAAAAAACTGCTGGCCATACTGGCCAAAGGCGGATTGACTCCGCTGGAATATGAGCTCAAAAGCGTCGTGGTAAAGGCTCTCGGAGAACTGCGCCGTACAGAGGCACTTCCTGAGTTTGCAAAGATCCTCGGTTCCTCCAGCCTGTTTAACAACAAGACCCTGTCCCGACTGAAACTTGACATCATCCGGGCACTGGAATATTTTCCGTTGCAGATCGTATCACCGCTCATTGAGCGGCTCTGCTCCGGAAAAGACGAGATCGCCCGACAGGCGCAGGAATCTCTCAAAAATATAAAGGGCAAGGTCCATGAGCGCTGATCTTCGCACGGTACAGGAATTCATCCGCCATCTGCTCTCGGCCACGGCCAACGCCTCTCTCTATACCCCCAGCCATCCTCAGGTTACCCGACTGACCGATGCCGCATTCTCCAGCATCACCCAGGTGCTGACAGATATACCCGAGATCACGATCGTTGTAATCGAAGGTGAACTGGTTATAAACGGACAACCGCAGGAGTTCAGCCTCTTTTTGAACCGCTTTGCCGAGATCATGAAAACGCGCGGCATCAGCCATTTGCAGATCGGATCCGGTCTTTCCCGTGATGAAATCGGAAGTCTGATATGCGGGCTTGCGCACTCCGGGGATGCCGCGGATGTTTCATCCAGCGCGCATATGACGCTGGGACAGGTTGCCGTCCATCTGGGGACAGGCTCCGCTACCGGAACTGACACCGTCTCCGAAACCGGTCAGGCAGCGCTCTCCATTCACGACATACCGCAGGAGGAACTGGCGCGCTTTTCGGAAATCTACGAAACAGCAAAACAGCATAAGAAGCTTAAAATATCAGGAATGTTCAACATTGTTTCCGGATTCATCAATGCCTTCCGTCAGGAGGGCGATTCGATGCTGGCCGTGGCATCCCTGCGCGGCAGGGACGAGTATACCTTCACCCACTCCACCAATGTCTGCATCCTCAACATCGCCCAGGCCATGGCCCTGGGTATCGAGGGTCAACTCCTGCACGACATCGGGATTGCAGCCATGCTGCATGACATCGGCAAACTGTTTATCCCCGAAGAGATCCTCACCAAGACGGACAAACTGACGCCAGCAGAGTTCAATATCATGAAGCAGCACCCGACCCTGGGTGCCAAACACCTGCTGGACACCCCGGGAGTACCGCGGCTGGCGATAACAACCGCCTATGAGCATCATCTCAAATACAACCTTTCCGGCTACCCCACGGTGCAGGCCGGCTGGCGACCCGACCTGTGCAGTCAGATGACCATGATCTCCGATTTTTTCGATGCCCTGCGCACCCGCCGCTCATACCGCGAGCCGATGGAGCTTCGCCAGATTGCACGCATGATGTGGAATATGATGGGTACCGAACTGCACCCGGTCCTGACACGAAATTTCCTGCAGATTATCTCCCGCATGCATGACACAGACCTGACAGATCACTAACATCATCCCCTTCCCAATTGCTGCCACGGCACCCGCATCTTGACTTTGCCCCCTTCCATGATTAACTCTTCTATAGCCGGTATATGTGATTACGTGTAAGGGAAGAAGAACACCATGGACTTCAACAAACTGACCCAGAAATCGCAGGAAGCCTTTGCCGAGGCACAGAACAAGGCCGTCACCCAGGGGCACGTGGAGGTGGACGGCGAACACCTGATGTGGGCGCTGCTCGATCAGGTCGATGGGCTTGTGCCGCGCCTGCTGCAGCGCATGGACCTGCGCCCGGAAGCACTCAAGCAAGCTGTTGAAGAGGAACTGAACCGGCGGCCGCACGTATCCGGTCCGGGCGCCGAACCGGGCAAAATCTACGTTTCCCAGCGCCTCAACCGCATCCTGGTGGCGGCCGAGCAGGAAGCCAAGCGCCTCAAAGACGAATACGTCTCGGTCGAACACCTCTTTATGGCCATGCTGGGCGAAGGGGACAAGACCCCTTCCGGCAAGCTGCTCAAACAGGCCGGCATCGACAAGGAAAAATTCCTCAAGACCCTGACCGATGTGCGCGGCAATCAGCGGGTCACCTCCAGCAATCCGGAAGCCAGCTACGAGGCCCTGGAAAAATATGGTCGGGATCTGGTTAAAATGGCGCAAAGCGGCAAGCTGGATCCGGTCATCGGCCGTGACGAGGAGGTACGCCGGGTGATTCGCGTCCTGTCACGCAAAACCAAGAACAACCCGGTGCTGATCGGCGAGCCGGGGGTCGGCAAGACTGCCATCGTGGAAGGGCTGGCCCAGCGCATCGTGCGCGGCGACGTACCGGAAGGGCTCAAGGACAAGACCGTCTTTGCCCTGGACATGGGCGCACTGGTGGCCGGGGCCAAGTATCGCGGCGAGTTCGAGGAGCGCCTCAAGGCGGTCCTGAACGAGATCAAGGAGGCCGAGGGGCGCATCATCCTCTTTATCGACGAACTGCACACCATCGTCGGCGCCGGCAAGGCCGAGGGCTCCATGGATGCGGGCAACATGCTCAAACCGATGCTGGCCCGGGGCGAACTGCACTGCATCGGCGCCACAACCCTGGATGAGTACCGCCAGCACATCGAGAAAGACCCGGCACTGGAGCGACGTTTCCAGCCGGTACTGGTGGAGCAGCCCACTGTGGAGGACACGGTCTCGATTCTGCGCGGCCTGCGCGAGCGCTTCGAGGTGCACCACGGCATCAAGATCCAGGATGCCGCCCTGGTGGCGGCCGCCACCCTCTCCAACCGTTATATCACCGAGCGTTTCCTGCCGGACAAGGCCATTGACCTGGTGGACGAGGCCTGCGCCATGCTGCGCACCGAGATCGACTCCCTGCCGTCCGAGCTGGACACCATCAGCCGGCGGGTGATGCAGCTGGAGATCGAGGAGGTGGCCCTCAAGAAGGAAAAAGACCCGGGAAGCCGCGAACGCCTGGAGGCGTTGCGCCGTGATCTGGCCGATGACCGGGAAAAGGCCAATGCCATGCGGGCCCAGTACGATTCAGAGAAATGCGCCATCCAGCGGGTGCAGGGACTGCGTGAACAGATCGAAAAGACCCGCCGGGATATCGAACAGGCCGAGCGCGCCAGCAACCTGGAGCAGGCCTCCAAACTGAAATATTCCGAACTGCCCGGCCTGGAGACCGCCCTCAAACACGAGGAGGCCAGTCTGGGTGAAAAACAGGGGGGCCAGAAACTGCTGCGCGAGGAGGTGACCGAGGACGAGATCGCCGAGATCGTCGCCCACTGGACCGGCATCCCGGTTACACGACTGGTGGAGGGAGAACGGGAGAAACTGCTGCGGCTGGAGGACATCCTGCACCAGCGGGTGGTCGGGCAGGACGAGGCCGTGCAGCTGGTTTCAGACGCCGTGCTGCGGGCCCGCTCCGGCATCAAGGACCCCAAACGCCCGATCGGCTCCTTTATCTTCCTGGGTCCGACCGGCGTCGGCAAGACCGAGCTGGCCCGGACCCTAGCCGAGGCGCTGTTCGACTCGGAAGAAAATATAATCCGCATCGACATGTCCGAGTATATGGAAAAGTTTGCCGTGTCGCGCCTGATCGGGGCGCCCCCCGGCTACGTGGGTTACGAGGAAGGGGGGCAGCTGACCGAGGCGGTCCGGCGCAAACCGTATTGTGTGCTGCTGTTCGACGAGATCGAGAAGGCCCACCCGGATGTCTTCAACATCCTGCTGCAGATCCTGGACGACGGCCGCGTGACCGACAGCCATGGCCGCACGGTCAACTTCAAGAACACGGTCATCATCATGACCTCCAACATCGGCGCCCCGCACCTGCTGGAGGGGATCACCCCGGACGGTGACATCCGCGAAAGTGCCCGCATTGCCGTGATGAGCGAACTGAAGGGGAGCTTCCGCCCCGAATTTCTCAACCGGGTGGACGACATTGTGCTGTTCAAGCCGCTGCACCTGGACGAGGTCATCCGGATTGCCGACCTGCTGGCGGAACAGCTCAAGCAGCGCCTGAAAGACCAGCGCATAACACTGGAAATTTCCAGCGAAGCCATGCGTTTCATCGCCCGATCCGGTTACGACCCGCTCTACGGCGCCCGTCCGCTCAAGCGTTTCCTGCAGCGGGAGCTGGAGACCCGCGTGGCACGGGCGATCATCGGCGGCAATGTCAAGGAGGGTGGAACCTTACGAGTTGATCTGGCGGAGGGGAAACTGGTCGTAAAATAAAGAACATCTAAAAACAATTAGCCACAGAGAACACAGAGAATAAAATTCAGAAAGTCGGTTTGTTTTTCTCTGAGAACTCTGTGCCCTCTGTGGCTAATGTTGTTTCCAGCCTTACTGACACCAGAAATTCACTTGCCACCCCATGTAAAGCAACTATAATGCCCCCATGATCCCCGACACCCTCCGAAATGAACTGAATCAACGCGTAGCAGGTGCCGTCACCAATCGTGAAGCAGCGGTTGACGTGATGAAGGAACTGCAGCGCCACTACGGCTGGCTGACCGACGAGGCCGTGCAGGAAGCGGCCGATATTCTAGGCCTTTCACCACTCCAGGTGGAAGAGCTGGCCACCTTCTACGAGATGATCTACCGCCGCCCGGTGGGGCGGCATATCATCCACGTCTGTGATTCCATCTCCTGCTGGTCCATGGGGGGTGAAACCCTGATTGAGCGATTCAAGGAGTTGCTGGGGATCGAGGTCGGCAGCACCACCACCGACGGCAGCTTTACCCTGCTCCCCTGCTGCTGCCTGGGCAACTGCGGCAAGGCACCGGCCGTGATGGTCGGCGAACGCCAGTTCGGCCCGCTCTCCCTCGAAGGGGCCGCAGCCCTGTTGACAGAATTGCGCAACACTCCCTCTTAAGTTATTTCCTTGCAGCGGCTACTTGCCTGTCCGCGTCCGTAGTGCTATGGTAAGCAGAATTGATCCTCAGATACATTCAATTTTTCCTGAAAAGAGAACCAGCTTGAAACCATCACTTTTATCCCAATGGCTGCCGAAGTCGATTGAATGCCTCAAAAACTACCGCCGCGCCGACCTGGCCGCCGACATGACCAGCGGCATCACCGTCGGCCTGGTGGCCCTGCCGCTGGCCATGGCCTTCGGTATCTCGTCCGGGGTCACGCCCCAGGCCGGTATCTATACCGCCATTATCGCCGGCTTCCTGATCTCGGCCCTGGGCGGCTCGAAGACCCAGATCGGCGGCCCAACCG
The DNA here is from genome assembly GCF_056821595.1 of Geobacter psychrophilus. Lineage (NCBI taxonomy): Bacteria > Pseudomonadati > Thermodesulfobacteriota > Desulfuromonadia > Geobacterales > Geobacteraceae > Geobacter > Geobacter psychrophilus. Next base: position 3,709,115 of record NZ_JBXDTU010000004.1, on the reverse strand, counting down.
GGGCCTTCGTGGTGGTGATCGCCGCCATTGTCGCCAAACATGGTCTGTCCGGCCTGCTGATGGTCACCATGATGGCCGGCGCCATCCTGGTCTTTCTCGGTCTGACCGGACTGGGCAACGCGGTCAAATTCATCCCGCGTCCGGTCATCATCGGGTTTACCAACGGCATCGCCGTCCTGATCGCCTCGACCCAGATCAAGGATTTCCTGGGCTTGCGGGTGGCCGGCAAGGTTCCCAGCGAGTTCATTGAACGCATGCGCTTCATCGCAGAAAACCTGAACAGTGCAGATTATCTGGCCTTCGCCATCGCTCTGGCATCACTGGCAGTGATCCTGCTGGTGCCACGGATCACCAAGCGGATTCCCGGCTCGATCATCGCCCTGCTGGGGGCAACCGCCTGCGTTGGCCTGCTGGGCATTCCGGTGGAAACCATCGGCAGCAAATTCGGCGGCATCCCCACCGGGCTGCCCGATTTCCAGATGCCCGCCTTCCGCATGGACCTGATCATGCCGCTGCTGCCATCAGCACTGACCGTAGCCCTGCTGGCGGCCATCGAGAGCCTGCTGTCGGCCGTGGTGGCCGACTCCATGAGCAACGACCGTCACAACTCCAACGTGGAGCTGGTGGCCCAGGGGATTGCCAACCTGACCGTGCCGCTGTTCGGCGGCATCCCGGTCACCGGCGCCATCGCCCGCACAGCCACCAATATCCGCTCCGGGGCCCGTTCACCCTTCTCGGGCATGATCCACGCCCTGACGCTGCTTGCCATCATCCTGTTCGCCGCCCCCTTGGCACGCTTTATCCCGCTGGCCACTCTGGCGGCGGTGCTGTTCGTAGTGGCCTACAACATGGGAGAATGGCGCGAGATCCCCATGATCCTGCGGCTTAACCGCAAAGAGATCTCCGTCTGGCTGATCACCTTTGTACTGACAGTGGTGGCCGACCTGACCATCGCCGTCGAGGTCGGCATGATGCTGGCGGCCCTGCTGTACATCTATCAGGTTTCGCGAACCACCGTGGTTGCCCCCCTGACCAGCGAGGCCATCGAAAGCGCCAAGGACCATATCGTCCAGGACCTCAATATTCCTGCATATATCAGCATCTTCCACATCCAGGGACCGTTGCTGTTCGGTGCAGCTGAAAAATTGAGCCAACTGTCATATCAGATCGATGATCTGCAGCCGATCGTAATCCTGCGCATGCGCTACATGACCGCCATCGATGCCACCGGCCTGTATGCCATTGAACAGTTTCATGAAAAGCTGCATGAATCCGGCCGGACGCTGCTGCTGTGCGGCACGCGCGGACAACCCAAGCGCTTCATCATTACCTCCAAACTGCCGCGCATCATTGGTGCCCGGAACATCCTGCCCAATATTCGTTCGGCCCTGCACCGTTCAGCGGTTATACATGACAGCTTCGGCGGAATCGGAGAAGAAGCTGCCGCAGGTTTGGCCACTGCAGCGATCTGACATGCTCCCGGGCAGATGCTTGTTTTACAGCACGTGTAATGTTATGCTCCGCCTGAAACGTTATGATGTAAACAGTATGCTGAATTACCTGACAAACCTTCCAATGGAAGGTAACTACACACAATGAGGAGACATGCTATGAACAAAGGAATAATTCTGGCAACGTTGGTGCTTTCCACGGCTATGCTTGTTTCGGCCGCAGCTGCTGCATCTGCAGGCGGAGAGGCGATATTCAAGGCTAAATGCGCTTCCTGCCACCCGGACGGCGGCAATATCATCAAACCCAGCGAGACCCTCAAGGGCATGAAGGATTCCAAAAAGATCGTCAGCAAGATCCGCAAGGGGGGCGGCGGCATGCCGACATTTGACGCCAAGGCCATTTCAGACGCCGATGCAAAGCAGCTGGCCGACTACATCATCAAAACCTTCAAGAAGTAACCCCCTCGTCGGGGGGCATGCGATCTGCCCCCCGATACGTTCATTTCATGGAACAAATCCTGTTCAAGCATAACCGGCCCGACCGGACGGTGACCTTTGACGAATACTGCCGCGAAGGCGGATTTTCTGCCCTGCGCACGGCTCTGGCGGACATGTCGCCCGCTGAGGTGCAGCAGGCGACCATCGATTCCGGACTGCGCGGTCGCGGCGGAGCCGGCTTCCCTACCGGAAGGAAATGGTCGTTCGTGCCCCGCGATCTGCCCGGCCCGCGTTATCTGATCTGCAACAGTGATGAAATGGAGCCTGGCACCTATAAGGACCGTGTGCTGCTGGAAAAAAACCCCTTCCTGCTGATCGAGGGCATGGCTCTGGCCAGTTATGCGCTGGGTGTCGAGCATGCCTTCATCTTTATCCGTCGCGGCTACGAACAGGCTGCCGAAAATCTGCAACGAGGCATTGCCCAGGCGCGCCAGGCCGGGCTGTTGGGCGACGCCATACTCAACTCCGGCTTCAGCCTCAAACTTGAACTGCACCAGTCGGCCGGACGTTACATCTGCGGCGAAGAAACCGCCCTGATGAATGCATTGGAGGGAAGACGGGCCAATCCCCGTGCCAAGCCCCCCTTCCCTGCCGTCAAAGGGTTGTGGGGCCAGCCGACCGTGGTCAACAATGTGGAGACCCTGGCCAATATCCCGGCCATCATAGCCAATGGCCCGGCCTGGTGGCGGGCACAGGCTGCCACACCCGAAGCGGCCGGCACCAAACTGTTCTGCATCAGCGGCCATGTGCGGGTCCCAGACTGTTTCGAATTGCCGCTGGGTATGCCGCTGGGCGAGATCATCGACGGTTCCTGCGGCGGCATGCGGGACGGCAGCAGCTTCAAGGCCTGTATCCCCGGCGGTGCCTCGACCCCCTATTTTACGAAGGAACACTGGCAGGTCCCCATGGATTTCGATCCGGTGGCCAAGGCCGGCTCACGTCTGGGCACAGGCGGTATTATCGTTTTCGACCAAAACACCTGCATGGTGGCGGCCACCCTTAACCTGATCCGCTTCTATGCCCGGGAATCCTGCGGCTGGTGTACCCCCTGCCGCGAGGGTCTGCCCTTTGTACAGCACATCCTGAAACGGATCGAGGCCGGACAGGGCAAGCCCGAAGACATCGGCATCCTGCACGAGCACGTCAATCACCTGAATTTCGCCTTCTGCGCCCTGGCCCCCGGCGCCATGGGACCGGTCGACGGTCTGCTGCGGCATTTTGGGGATGAACTTCAGGAACATATTTCCAGCCAAGCATGCCCGTTTAGGAAGATGTGATCCATGCCGAAACTGATCATCGACAACATAGCGGTAGAGGTGCCCGACGGAACCAATGTATTGGAGGCGGCCCGCAGTATCGGCATCACCATCCCGCACTTCTGCTGGCACCCGGCCCTGGGCAAGGCCGGAGCCTGCCGGGTCTGCGCCGTAAAGCTGCTGGACGGCCCGGTCAAGGGGCTCCAGATGTCCTGCATGCTGCCGGCCCAGGACGGCATGGTGGTCTCGACTACTGACGGGGAAGCACTGGCTTTGCGCAAAAGCGTGATCGAATGGCTGATGATCAATCACCCCCACGACTGCCCGGTCTGCGACGAGGGGGGCGAGTGCCAGCTGCAGGATTTCACAATCGCAGGCGGACACGGCATCCGCCGTTACGACGGCAAAAAGCGGACCCATGTCAACCAGTACCTGGGAAATCAGATCGAGCATGAGATGAACCGCTGCATCCAGTGCTACCGCTGTGTTCGCTTTTATCAGGAGTATGCCGGAGGCACGGATTTCGGCGTCACCGGCCGGGCGGCCAACGTCTACTTCGGACGCCAGCAGGACGGACAGCTGGAATCCCCCTTTTCCGGCAATCTGGTCGATATCTGCCCGACCGGCGTCTTCACCGACAAGACCGCCCGTTTTCGCGCCCGCTACTGGGATTACGACATGGCCCCCTCGGTCTGCCCCGGCTGTTCCCTGGGGTGCAACACCGTCCCCATGGCCCGCTACCGGGAACTGCTCAAGGTCACCGCCCGTAGGAACGACCGGGTCAACGGCTGGTTCATCTGCGATCGGGGCAGGTTTTCCAATGCCGTTGTCAATGCCCCGGACCGGCCGCGACAGGCGCTGGTGGACGGTGAATCTGTAGCAATGGATATCGCTCTGGATGCGCTGACGGAACGGATCAGCGGGTTTCTGGAACTGCATGGCCCCGATGCCCTGGCAATTGTCGGCTCGCCGCGCATGTCCCTGGAAGGCAACATTATGGCCGCCCGTCTGAAAGAGCGACTTGGCGCGGGAACGCTCAGTTATTTCAACACCCCGGGTCAGGCAGGAGCGGCAGGGGCAGCGCTTGCACTACGTTCTGCAGTAAACAGCGCCTCCCAGGAGGATGTGCGCCACGCCGATCTGGTCGTAATCATGGCATGCGACCTGCTGGAGGAAGCCCCCATGATGGCACTGGCCGTCCGTCAGGCCTGGCGCAACGGGGCACGGGTGTTTCTGGTCGGAAGTCATTTCGCAAATGATGCTGCACAGCAGGGTCTGTTCGAATCTGTTTCAGCCGCGTCTCTGTCAGACGTGCCGCTGGCGGGAGCCAAAAGTCCGGTGACCATCTGCGGCACCCGTTGCATATCGTCAGGTGTGATGCAAGCGGCAGCGACCAGTTCCACAAAACTTGCCTTCATCCTGGATGGTCCCAACACCTTTGGCTGCGCCCTGCTGGCCGCTGAGCACGCTGCCGTGCCGCTTGGCCAAGCCATCGCCGACAAACGGGTCAAGGGGATTCTGGTCTTTGAAGCCGACCTGCCCGACAACCTGCCGGATGACATTACCGTTATCGGAGCCGCGGACTGGCTACCGACCGGACTGCTGGCCCGCGCCGCGGTGGCCCTGCCGAGTTGCGCCTGGGTGGAACAGGAGGGCACCTTCATCAACAACGAAGGGCGCGCCCAACGTTTCAAGCAAATCATGCAGCCGGGTCTGCCGATCCGGGGACTCGATCCGGCCGGGCATCCCCCCCGGGCACATCGTCATGATACGCCGGGCGGAGACGTGCTGCCCGCCTGGCAAATCATAGCAGGTCTGCTGGAGCGACTGGGCGATGTTTCGGTCGAGAACCCTCTTTCAGGGCAATGGGAGCAAGTGATGACTCTTGATGCGGAGGGACCTGGCACGCTGCTGAATCGACCGGAATAATGTTTGCCGCAGTAAGCGAACAAAGAATGAACTCATCTGTCTGTTTAAAAACTGATTATCAATGTGTTGTCTATATTTCAATTTGTGAGGATCCATGAAAACTGCAATTCTGATGATGGCCCACGGCAGCCGCATTGCCGAGGCCAATGATGCCGCCCGTGAAGTGGCAGCAATGGTACAGGAAATGACCGGTTTCGATATCGTCGAGGTCTCATTTCGCGAGCTGCACAACCCCAACATCCAGAGCGGCATCGACGCCTGCGTGGCAAAGGGTGCCGAGCGCATCCTGCTGATGCCCTATTTCCTCTTCATGGGGGCCCATGTACAGCATGACCTGCCCGAGGAGATCGAAGAGGCCAAAAAGCGGCACCCCGATCTGATCATGGAGATGGGCGGACACCTGGGGGCTCACCGCAAACTGGCCGAGATTGAAGCCGAACGGATCGGAGAGGCTCTCGACAAACTGGGGTGGCGCTGATGGAGTCGTTGATCATGAAACCTGAAGAGATCGAGGCCGAATCGTTTCGGATCATTGACCTGGAAGCGGGCGACCACGACTGGCCGGCTGCTGAATGGCAGATCGTACGCCGCGCCGTCCACACCAGCGCCGATTTCGAATATGTTCAATCAATGGTCATGTCCGATGGGGCCATCATTCAGGCGATTGAAGCCTTGAGAAGCGGAACCGGCATCGTCACCGATACCACCATGGCACTGTCCGGCATCAGCAAGGCCCGCCTGTCACCATTTGGTAGTGTGGTCACCTGCCATGTGGCCGATGCTGATGTGGCCGAATTGGCTGTGCGGGAAGGGATTACCCGCTCTGTTGCTGCGATGCGCAAGGCTGCCGGCAACCCTGACAATCGTATCTTTGTTATCGGCAATGCCCCGACAGCACTGTTCGAGTTATTGCGACTGACAGCTGAAGGCACGGCACACCCAGCACTGATCATCGGCCTGCCGGTCGGCTTTGTCGGCGCCGAAGAAAGCAAGAATGCATTGGCACAGGCGAATCATGGGATTCCCTTCATCACCAACATCGGTCGCAAAGGAGGCTCCAACGTGGCTGCAGCAGTTGTAAATGCACTGGCCATACTGGCCGCCGCACAAAAATGACACGACATCCTGCAACTCCCTTGAGGACCGGCTTTACCACCGGTGCCTGCGCAGCGGCCGCAGCCAAAGGTGCTACGCTGATGCTGGTGCACCAGATAACCGTCAATGAAGTGACCATTGAACTCCCCGGAGGGAGTTCCGCCACATTTTCATTGTCCGGGCAGATACTTTCAGCGGAATCGGCCTCCTGTTTTGTGATCAAGGATGCCGGAGACGACCCGGACGTGACCAATGGGGCCGAAGTACATGCACAGGTTTCTTTTCTCCCCTTCGACTCCGCGCAGGGAACAGCCTGCAGGCTGAGCGGAGTCGAAGCCCGTCCCATCCGCCACATCGTCATCTCCGGCGGCAAGGGGATCGGCCGCGTCACCAAACCGGGTCTGGCGGCAGCACCCGGCGAATGGGCCATCAACCCTGTTCCGCGCCGGATGATCGAACAGTCGGTCGGCAGTGTTCTGTCAACGGTCAACATTCAAAATTCACACTTCAGCATTGTCATTTCCATCCCGGACGGAGAAGAACGGGCCAAGAAAACCCTCAATGCCCGCCTCGGCATCATCGGCGGCCTCTCCATCCTCGGAACAACCGGTATTGTCCGCCCGATTTCTGCCAAGGCCTGGACTGACACTCTTGACGCGGCACTGGACGTTGCCAAAGCCTGCGGTTGCGAGACGGTCGTGCTTTCAACCGGCAGGACCAGCGAGATGGCGGCTCAGAATTTTTTAAGGGTCAAGGGTCAGGGGTCAGGGGGCAAGAAAAACTGCATTGATCCAATTTTGCCACTTGACCCTACACCCGTGCCCCTCGACCCTTGTCACGTGTCTTTACCAGAAGAGGCCTACATCATGATGGGCGACCACATCGCGTATGCACTGCGGGCCTGCCAAAAGCGGGGCTACCATCATCCGATCATTGCCTGCCAGTTTGCCAAACTGCTCAAGATTGCCTGCGGGCACGAAAACACCCATGCGGCCGCTTCGGATCTGGACCTGCATCATCTTCTGGAATGGGGACAAAAAGGGGGGCTTTCCGAGCCCATACTTGCCGCTATCTCCGCTGCCAACACTGCTCGGGAAATTGCCATCGCCAGCAGTTTTGATCCGCAGCTGTTCGAACTTGTACTGGAACACGCCCGTCATGCTGCGGGTCTTCATGCCCCTGATTTGGATCCGGACTTTCTCCTGGCGGACTACAGCGGAAACTGCATCTTCGATAGCCGTTAGACAGGTCCTGGATACACTTTTTTCTCCCCATCGCCAAAAATTATGCTACTATTCCGATTTCTTTTAGTGCGTTAAAAAATGAATTCAGGCGCACCTGTAGAACTATTTTTTTGAAACACGTACCCCGTTTTCCGGGTCAGGACATATTTCAGGAGGTTCGTCATGCCACATTTTTTCGAAGGAAAACTGGATGCCAAGGGTCTTACATTCGGCATCGTCGTCAGCCGATTCAACAGCTTCATCTGTGAGCGCCTGCTGGAAGGCGCTGTTGATGCCCTGGTCCGCCATGGTGGTGATGACAAAAACATTCATGTAGCCCGCGTGCCGGGCGCCTTCGAGATTCCGCTGGCTGCCAAGAAGATGGTGGAAAGCGGGAAATATCACGCCATCATCTGCCTGGGTGCCGTTATTCGAGGTTCGACACCGCATTTTGATTTTGTCGCTTCCGAGGTTTCCAAGGGAGTGGCGTCCGTATCCCTGGAGAGCGGTGTCCCGATCGCCTTTGGCGTGCTTACCACTGACACCATCGAGCAGGCTGTGGAAAGGGCCGGGACCAAGGCCGGCAACAAAGGTTTTGAGGCTGCCGTAACTGCCATCGAAACCGCCAATCTGCTGAAGGCCATGAAATAATGGGGCTGCGTAGAGAATCCCGTGAACTGGCACTGCAAATGCTGTATGCCCTGGATGCAAATCCGTCCGTCGGGCTGCGGGAAACCCTGCAGACCTTTCGCGAAGAGCAGACGGAAACGCTGAACCGCGTAAGGGAATTTGCCGAGCTGCTGGTCCAGGGTGTCCAGGAAAAACGTGACATCATCGATGCGGCCATAAAGGCCCGCTCCAAAAACTGGGCTCTGGCCAGGATGCCGCTGGTGGATCTGAATGTCATGCGCGTAGCGACCTTTGAGCTGATGTTTCGCAGCGACATACCCAAGAAGGTCAGTATCAATGAGGCTATCGAGATTGCCCGCAAATTCGGTGACAAGGAGTCACCCGCGTTTGTCAACGGCATCCTGGATGAAATAGTAGCGTGCCCAAAAACTGAAGATGCAAGCGAGGAGCAATGAGCGATATCAAGGTTGGTCTCATAGGATTCGGCAACATCGGTGCAGGTGTGGTCAGACTGCTACAGGAAAATGCCGCTGTTATCCGCGGAAAAGTCGGTACCGGTATCGTTCTGAGCAGGATAGCCGATCTGGACATCACCAGTGACCGTGGTGTAACGGTCCCCCCCGGCGTTCTCACCAGCGATGTGAATGACATCTTTGATGATCCGGAAATCTCGGTCGTCATCGAACTGATCGGCGGCTATGAGCCGGCCAAAACCTTCGTGCTGAAGGCCATCGAAAAAGGCAAGCATATCGTCACCGCCAACAAGGCGCTCCTGGCCCTGCATGGCGCGGAAATCTATGCAGCGGCAGCCCGCAAAGGGGTCGAGGTGCAGTTCGAGGCGGCTGTTGGCGGCGGCATACCTGTTCTGACGGCCATCAAGGGCAATATGGCTGCCAACAATTTCGGCAGCGTGATCGGCATCATGAACGGCACCTGCAACTATATCCTGACCCGAATGACCCAGGAGGGTGCCGATTTTACGGATGTGCTCAAGGCCGCTCAGGAACTGGGCTATGCCGAGCCTGATCCGACCTTTGATATCGAGGGGGTCGATACCGCCCACAAACTGGCTATTCTGATTTCACTCTGCTTCGGAACAAAGATCGACTTTAACAGCATCTACACCGAGGGGATCTCACGCATCTGCGGGCTGGATGTCAAGTTTGCCAATGATTTCGGTTACCGCATCAAATTGCTGGCCATCGGTAAACTGTCTGACGGGCAGGTCGAGGCCCGCGTTCACCCCACCATGATCCCACTGCACAACCCGTTGTCAGAGGTGAACGGTGTCTTCAATGCCATCCGCCTGACCGGCGACTTTGTCGGACCGGTCATGTTCTACGGACGCGGCGCCGGCCAGAATCCGACCGCCAGCGCCATTGTGGGCGATTTGATCGGCCTGGCCCGCACCATGCAGGCCGGAGCAGGTCGCAGAATGGCACCGCTCGGCTTCCTGGATGGAGAGATCAAAACGATCCCGCTCAAGCCGATGGCCGATATTGCCAGTAAATACATGCTGCGCTTCAGCGCCCTGGACAAGCCGGGTGTTCTGGCGTCTATCGCCGGCTCCCTCGGAACCCACGGCATCAGCATTGAATCCATGTTCCAGAGCGCCCACCAGGACGTCGACTCGACACCTGTCCCGATCGTCATCAAGACCCATGAGGCACGCGAAGGAGCCGTACAGGCAGCTCTGGATGAGATCGACCGGCTTGACATCATCTGTGAAAAAACCGTTTTCATCAGGATTGAGGATAACCTGGAGTAACTTACTTTTCCTTTCTGGAGCGTCCCATGAACACGAAAATTCTCCTCAGCGAAGACCAGATTCCCCGTCAGTGGTACAACATCATTCCCGACATGCCCGGTCCGCTGGCCCCGGTCATCAGTCCGCAAACCCTTAAACCGGTTACTCCGGAGGAGATGCTGGCAATCTTCCCCATGTCGCTGATCGAACAGGAGATGTCTCCCAACCGCTGGATTGATATTCCGGATGAAGTCCGAGAGATTTACAAACTATGGCGCCCTTCTCCCCTGTATCGCGCCCGGCGTCTTGAACAGGCCCTCGGTACCCCGGCCAAGATCTATTACAAGTATGAGGGGGTTTCTCCGGCCGGATCCCATAAGCCCAACTCGGCCATCCCCCAGGCCTACTACAATAAACAGGCCGGCATCCGCCGTCTGGCAACCGAAACCGGTGCCGGACAATGGGGCAGTTCCCTGGCTCTGGCCTGTTCGATGTTCGGCCTGGAATGTACGATCTATATGGTCAAGATCTCCTGTACCCAGAAACCGTATCGCAAGAGCATGATGCAGTTGTGGGGAGCCACCGTGATTCCTTCGCCGTCCGAGTTCACCAACTCGGGACGCTCGATCCTGGCCCATGATCCTGACAGCAACGGCAGTCTGGGTATCGCTATTTCAGAAGCGGTCGAAGATGCCGCCACCCATGCCGACACCAACTATGCCCTGGGGAGCGTTCTCAACCATGTCTGCCTGCACCAGACCATCATCGGTCAGGAGGCACAGGCGCAAATGAAGATTGCCGGAGATTACCCGGATGTGGTCATCGCCTGCTGCGGCGGCGGCTCCAACTTTGCCGGACTGGCATTCCCCTTTATTGCTGACCGGGCTGCCGGAAAGAATGTCCGTTGTCTGGCTGTTGAACCGGCCTCCTGTCCGACCCTGACCAAGGGGATTTACGCATTTGATTACGGGGATACAGCCAAGGTTGCGCCGATTGCCATGATGTACACACTGGGACATGATTTCATGCCGCCCGGCATTCACGCCGGTGGATTGCGCTATCACGGAGAATCGCCGCTGGTTTCCCAGCTGTACCATGCCGGCCAGATTGAAGCCAAATCCTACAAGCAGAATTCCTGTTTTGAGGGCGCGCTGCTCTTTGCCCGCAGTGAAGGCATCATCCCGGCTCCGGAATCCTCGCATGCGGTCCGGGCGGCCATTGATGAAGCTGTTCTGGCCAAAGAGGAGGGCAAGGAACGGACCATACTTTTCGGTCTCTCCGGACATGGTCAGCTCGACATGGGCGCGTATGATTCCTATCTTTCAGGAAACCTGGAGGATTATGAGTACCCGAGTGAAATGGTGAAGCAGGCGCTGGAGCGACTTCCGAAAATCAACCTTTAACAGAACAGATGCCAGGAGTCAGAAAACGTGTTGACCTTTTCTGACTCCTGGCTCTGCCGATGACTTCTGACTCCTATGGTTAAAGTTAAAATCTGCGGAATAACCAGCCTTGAAGACGCACTGACTGCTGTTGAAGCCGGTGCCGACGCCCTAGGGTTTGTCTTTTATTCCGCGTCACCCCGTAATATTTTCCCTGAACAGGCATCTGAGATCATTCGCAACCTGCCACCTTTCGTGCAGACTGTCGGCCTGTTTGTCGACGAGGGGCTGGCGACCGTCAACTCCACTGCCGATCGTTGTGGCCTTGATGTTGTTCAACTGCACGGTGACGAGACTCCCGACTACTGCAGTCGCATCAATCGCAGGGTCATCAAGGCCTTCAGGGTCAAGAATTCCTTCAGCCTTGATGCAATCAACGACTACCAGGTTGCTGCATGTCTGCTCGACGCCTGGTCACCAACTTCCCATGGCGGAACCGGGCAGACATTCAATTGGGATATCGCCTCTGCAACTGCCGCACAGAGGACGATCATCCTGGCCGGAGGACTGACACCCGATAATGTTGCCGATGCCGTCATACGTGTGCGACCCTACGCAGTGGATGTTTCAAGCGGGGTCGAAAGCTCTCCCGGACACAAGGATGCTGACAAGGTCAGAAGGTTAATCTATCAAGCCAAACAAGCTGTCTATTAACTCAATATTTAATTAGGAACAACCATGAAACAGCCCGACAAGAAAGGCCATTTCGGTCAATTTGGTGGACGATATGTACCTGAAACACTCATGCCGGCCCTGCTTGAACTGGAAAAGGCCTATGAACATTATCGCCATGACCGGGAATTCCGCCAGGAATTCGAATATTATCTGCGCCAGTACGTTGGCCGCCCCAACCCATTGTATTTTGCCGAGAAATTGACCAATAAACTTGGTGGGGCCCGAATTTATCTTAAGCGTGAAGACCTCAACCATACCGGTGCCCATAAGATCAATAACACCATCGGACAGGGGTTACTGGCAAAACGCATGGGCAAGAAAAGGGTCATTGCTGAAACCGGGGCTGGCCAGCACGGTGTGGCAACAGCTACGATTGCCGCCCTTTTTGGCATGTCGTGTGAAGTATTCATGGGCGAGGAGGATACCCGTCGTCAGGCATTGAATGTCTTCCGCATGCGCCTGCTGGGTGCTACCGTCACACCGGTCACTGCCGGCACCGCCACCCTCAAGGACGCTATGAACGAGGCCATGCGCAACTGGGTCACTACGATTGCGGACACATTTTATGTCATCGGAACTGTGGCCGGACCGCACCCCTATCCCATGATGGTTCGGGATTTTCAGACTGTTATCGGCAACGAGGTAAAAAAACAGCATAAAAAGCTGGAAGGACGCTTGCCGGATTATCTCGTGGCGTGTGTGGGAGGCGGTAGCAATGCCCTTGGCCTGTTCTATCCCTTCATGAAGGATAAGCAGGTGCGCATGATCGGCGTCGAAGCGGCCGGACACGGCATTGATAGCGGCAGGCACGCTGCACCGCTTTGTGCCGGATCTCCCGGCATACTGCACGGCAACCTGACCTACCTGCTGCAGGACCAGCACGGGCAGATTACCCACGCCCATTCAATCTCGGCCGGTCTGGACTATCCCGGTGTCGGTCCCGAGCATTCCTGGATGAAAGATTCCGGGCGGGCGGAATATGTTTCGATCACGGACACAGAGGCTCTGGAAGGGTTCAGGATGCTGACCCAGGAGGAAGGTATCATGCCGGCTCTGGAGTCTGCCCACGCCATTGCCCACCTCATCAAACTGGCCCCCACCCTGTCGAAGGACAAGAGTATCGTTGTCTGCCTTTCCGGCCGGGGCGACAAGGACATCCATACCGTAGCCGAAGCTATGGGGGTTACGTTTTAATATCACAGGGACACAAGAAACCATAAACGCAGAAACCCGTCTTTTGCATATCCATTATGCAGAAGACGGGTTTTCTAATTTCCATCAACAGCCTGGATCAGCGCTGTTTTTTCAGGTTGTACACAACACCGGCGTTTTCAATGGCAATCGACGCATAGCGGGAAAGCATTGTAAGAAATTCCAGGTGGTCATCATTGAAAGGCTTGCCGTTGCAACCGCCGGAAATGGTGAGGGCTCCGGCAATGCGACCCTGTACCTGGAGAGGAACTGAAAGGATACTGGGGGTTGCAAGCATAACGCCCTCCGGGTCCTCTTCCAAAAGGCTCACCAGAAAGTTTTCATCAGATGTATCAACGACAAGTATCGGCTTGCCACTGGATACGACCTGCCCCGAAATTCCCTTCCCTGGCGCCAGCTTGAATTTGGCCGTACTGAGAAGGTCTATGCCGGTACAAACCTTGATATTCAGATTGGAGCCGCTTTTATCGAGCAACAGCAGATAGCCCCTGGTGGCCTGCAGATGCTCCGTGGCGGTCTCAGTCAATTTCTGCAGGATACTCGCAATATCAAAAGTCGATGTAAGCAGCACGCAAATCTGGTTGACAACTTTCATCATTGCCAGGGACTCATTGAGCCCCTTGTTTTTCTCGGTCAACTCTGTGACCAGCAGCTGCTTTTTACGGCCATGTTCCTGTTTATCCAATGCCCGTTCAATCACATTGTACAGAACCGCTTCATCGTCAATCGGCTTTACTATAAAATCGTAGGCGCCCTGGCGTAGCGACTTGAGGGTATTAAAGCTGGAGGCATTCGAACTGACAATCACGATATCGCTCTCCGGTCGGCGCTCCTTCATAATTTTCATCATGTTCAAGCCGCTCATCCCGGGAAGCTCGAGTTCAGTGATGACCAGATCAAATTCCTGTAGATTGAAGATCGGGATGGCCTCTTCAGCTGAAGCAGCAACCGCCACCAGATAACCTTGTGCTTCGAGAATTTCAGTAAGTTTATTGCTGCTGGTGGGCGAATCATCAACGATTAGAATATGTGCGGGACGGGCCATGAATGAACTCCAAACCGTTTATGTATTAGGGGCAATCATAGTAATGTATGAACAACTAAAAAACAACTGCAAAAAATCTATATGCCACAGTCCTCACACAGTTCAAGTCACCCGGTAACAGATTGCATCCGGCTTTAAGCAGATATGCAAAAACGGCTGGCAACAATGATCATTGCTGCCGGTATCCCAGAGAAACACGCCCTAACGAGCAGGCAACGATGCTGCGTTGTCACTGGCAGGAACGACGTTATACTCACCCATTCCAAACGAAGAACCTTTACCGGCGTGTACATACGTACCGATGACCAGAAACGGCTCAAGACGACTGAAATCCCCCTGAAAACTTCCGTGGCCGGTTATCCCCGATATTCTCCTGATCTTGTCATTCATATAATTAAAATGATCATCCGTACAGATCACTTCGTCAATCTGACGTGACAACTCTTTATAGTCACAATCAAACTCACACTCACCATAATAATAGGCCAGCGCAGAGACCCGACGCATTACCGTGCGGGCAAACCGGCAAAACTCAAAACTGACAACAGGGCTGTTGTCCTCGAATAATCGAAGCGGAGACAGCAGATTGATTTTCAGGTTTGAACTTGTCCAGGTTCGGCTCTCCAGCAATCCTTCCGTAGATGCAATTACCAGGTTCTCAGGAATCAGGGTTCCGGATCGGATACCGCCGGTATCATTGGATATCGCTTGAACAGAACCTTGATAATCTCGGCAGGCAATCCGGGTGATTTCTGCCGCTACCGGAGATAAACCGGAAGATAGCAGTTCTGAAAAACCGTTCAGAAGCATTCCGAGTTGCTGGATCGCCTGGCCAATCACAACCAGACCAACAACAAATTCATCACAAGCTTCGGAAAGCGCATCAGAGACAGGAAATGAGAAAACAAACGGCAGTGGCGGCTTTTGATGACGTTTTAGCGCGGCCGGATCCAAGGTCAGTTTTTGTCCAAATACAAGCAACCAGCTGCATGAATCTTGTGTGGAGCAGGTTTCACACGCTCTATCCGGCCAGTGGCACGATACACTCCGACATACTTCAGCAAATCTGCTCCCCATCAACGGCAGGCTTTTTCTGAGTCGATCAGCGTCATTCGCTCGTACCGTGATGGCCAGATCTACAAGGTTAAATCCCATAGCTTACAAATCCTTTTAAGCTGCCTGCGTCGAAAAAAAATAAGGCGGCTCGTAAGCCGCCCTAATGTGTACTTCATATCATCAAAGAAATCAGAATTATGCGAACTGGGCCTTGAGGAACTCCCGGTTCATGCGGGCGATGAACTTGACGTTGATCCCCTTGGGACAGGCAGCCTGGCACTCGTAGTGATTGGTGCAGTTACCGAAACCGCATTCAGTCATGGCTTCCGACATGTTCTTCACACGTGCAGCGGCCTCGGCTTTACCCTGGGGCAGCAGCGCCAACTGGGAAATCTTGGCACCGGTGAACAACATGGCAGCACCGTTGGGGCAACCTGCCACGCAGGCACCGCAACCGACGCACTCGGCGGCGTCCATGGCTTCATCGGCCACGGGCTTGGGAATCAGGATGGCGTTGCCATCGGCGACACCACCGGTATGGCAGGAGGTGTAACCACCGGCCTGGATGATCTTGTCCAGGGCGGAACGATCTACGATCAGGTCGCGAATGATCGGGAAAGCGCGGGCTCTCCACGGCTCGATGTAGATGGTGTCTCCATCCTTGAACTTGCGCATATGGAGTTGGCACACGGTGGTACGATCCTGTCCGCCATGGGGTGCACCGTTAATAACCTGTGAACACATACCGCAGATACCCTCGCGGCAATCGTGGTCAAACACGATCGGATCCTTGCCGCTATGGATCAGGTCTTCGTTTACGCAGTCAAGCATCTCCAGGAAAGAGTGGTGATCGGTAATGTTCTTTGCTGTATAGGTCTCAAATTTACCGGGATCGTTGGCATTTTTCTGGCGCCACACGATCAGTGTCAGAGTCATGGTCTTGTGATCGCTCATTATTTGTAGCTCCTTACGGCGAGATGTACGTTGTCGAACTTCAGCGGCTCTTTGTGCAGTTCAGGCGTTTTATTGTCACCTTTGTATTCCCAGGCGCCAACGTAACAATAATTAACGTCGTCGCGCTGTGCCTCGCCGGCATCCTGATACTCAACGCGGAAGTGACCGCCGCAGGATTCGTTGCGGTGAAGGGCATCACGACAAAGCAGTTCACTGAACTCCAGGAAGTCGGCGGTACGGCCGGCGTTTTCCAACTGCTGATTCAGTTCAGCGCCACTGCCGGTGACCTTGACATTCTTCCAGAACTCTTCGCGCAGGGCAGGAATCTTCTTGAGGTTAATTTCCAGTGATTCCTTGGTACGGGCCATGCCGCAGTTTTCCCACATCAATCCGCCGACTTCGCGCATGAACTCAAAGACAGTCTTTTTGCCGTTGATGGAGAGATACTTGTTCTGCTCCGCCTGGACATCTTCCGTAGACTTTTTGAATTCAGCATGGTCAGCCTTGACCTGGCCCGGCTTGACTGTTGCCAGATACCCGCCGATGGTGTAGGGGATAACGAAGTAACCGTCGGCCAGACCCTGCATGAGGGCTGAAGCACCCAGGCGGTTGGCGCCGTGGACGGAGAAGTTGGCCTCGCCCAGTACGAACAGGCCGGGGATGTTGCTCATCAGGTTGTAATCGACCCACAGCCCGCCCATGGAGTAGTGCGGTGCAGGGTACATGCGCATCGGGCGCTTGTAGCCGTTCTCATCGGTGATCTTTTCGTACATCTCGAACAGGTTGCCGTAGCGTTCACGGATGGTGTCCTCACCCAGGCGCTTGATTGAGTCGCCAAAGTCGAGGTATACGCCGCGGCCGCCGGGACCAACGCCGCGACCGTCGTCGCACTGCTCCTTGGCGGCGCGGGAGGCGATGTCACGTGGTGCCAGGTTGCCGTAGGAGGGGTACTTACGCTCCAAGTAGTAATCGCGGGCATCTTCAGGGATCTCGTTGGGATGCTTGCCGCAGTCTTCCTTCTTCTTGGGAACCCAGACGCGACCATCATTGCGCAGTGACTCGGACATCAGGGTCAGCTTGGACTGGTAGTCGCCGGCCTGAGGGATACAGGTCGGATGGATCTGTGTGTAACAGGGGTTAGCGAAGTAGGCACCCTTTTTGTGAGCCTTCCAGTTTGCCGTAACCGAACAACCCATGGCATTGGTAGAGAGGTAGAATACGTTGACATAGCCGCCGGTGCAGAGGCAGACCGCGTCAGCAGCGTAACTCTCAAGCTGACCGGAAACCAGATTGCGCACGGTGATGCCGCGGGCCACGCCGTCGACCACTACCAGATCGAGCATCTCGCGACGGTCATACATCTTGACCGTGCCGGCCTTGATCTGGCGTGACAGGGCCGAGTAGGCACCCAGCAGGAGCTGCTGACCGGTTTGACCACGAGCGAAAAAGGTACGGGATACCTGGGCGCCGCCGAAAGAGCGGTTGTCCAGATAACCGGCATAGTCACGGGCAAAGGGTACGCCCTGGGCCACACACTGATCGATGATGTTATTGGAGACCTGAGCCAGACGCCAGACGTCCGCCTCACGGGCGCGGAAGTCGCCACCCTTGATCGTGTCATAGAATAGACGGTAGATGGAGTCGCCGTCATTGGGGTAGTTCTTGGCAGCGTTGATGCCGCCCTGAGCAGCGATGGAGTGGGCACGGCGGGGCGAATCCTGGTAGCAGAAAGCCTGCACGTTGTAACCCAGTTCACCCAGCGAAGCGGCGGCGGCACCACCGGCCAGGCCGGTTCCGACCACGATGACATTGTATTTACGCTTGTTGGCGGGATTGACCAGCTTCAGGTCAAAGCGGTGCTTATCCCAGGTTTGTTCTATCGGTCCGGTAGGACATTTTCCGTCAAGTATCACAATAACCCCCTTAATTCAGAATTCGTACGAGAATGAAAATCGGAATGATGGCATAGCCCGCAAACATGGCCAGTGCGGCAAGGGTACCGGCCTTTGTAATGAACGGCTGTACCCGGTCATTGCTCCAGCCCATTGTCTGGAAGAAGCTCTGGATACCGTGGGACAGATGCAGAAAGAGAATCACCATCGCTCCGGCATAGATAAATGAAACGAAGAAGTTCTGGAACGCGGCAACAACCATCCCCATTACATTCGGGATGCCATTGATCTGATTTTTGAGGGCTGCTGTTTCGGGACTGATGACCTGGAACGTGAAGTGAGCCAGATGATACAGGATGAAGGCCAGCATCAGCACGCCGGTCCAGATCATGTTCTCGCTGGCAAAGGATGCCTTCTGGGTAGACTTGACGGCATACTGTTTGGGACGGCCGCCCCGGTTCTCAATGGTCAGCGTGATGCCGAACCAGATGTGAACAGCGGCAAAGACCAGCAGGCCGAGCCGGAATCCGATGATGACAGGTGCGGGCAAGCTGTGGAGGTGATGGGCATAGGCATTGATGCCACCCGGGAGCCATCCGAAGATGGAGCTGTTACCAAGCAGATGGATGACAGCAAAAAGAACCATTGCCTGGCCTGTGATTGCCATCAAAATTTTTCTGCCGATTGAAGACGTGAGCAGTTGCATAGCATTCCTTCCTTTTTAAGATGTGATACTGCTGGATTTTATGCAGATTTTGTTTGCAGGGGAGACTAAAAGTGCCGTGGGGGACCGCGCCAGAGCAATCTGGAGTCAAGCACCATTTCAACCTCCTTTGAGAGTGTATTTGATGTTTCTGCCTGATCTGCAACGATGGCAATTTCTCTGTTAATTTCAGCCGTGCATACTAAACATCGTTATAAAAAATTGCAACCCTTTTATGTATACAGGATACAATTTAATAGGGTGCGCAGATCCAGCTGCAGCGCAATTGCAATTACGGGAACATTCTGTTAGAAACCGTAGCACGCACATTTTGTTGCAGGATCCATTCAATCAGTACGCATCTTTCAGGGCCAGGAGTTACCCATTCATGAAATTCACCCTGCTCAAAACTGACCCCCGCTCTGCTGCCCGCCTCGGCATCGTCAGCACCGCCCATGGCGAGATCCAGACACCGATATTCATGCCGGTGGCTACCCACGGCGCCATGAAACCGCTCACACCGGCCCAGATCATCGATACCGGCGCCCAGATCATCCTCAGTAATACCTATCACCTGCATCTGCAGCCAGGCGAGGGATTGATCAAAAAGGCCGGCGGACTGCACAAGTTTATGGCCTGGAACGGCCCGATCCTGACGGACTCCGGAGGTTTTCAGGTATTTTCGCTCCCTAACAAACGCATAACTGAAGACGGCGTTTTTTTCAAACACGAGATTACCGGCGATGAAATCTATCTTGACCCGGCTGCTGCGACCCGCATCCAGCAGGATCTGGGCGCCGACATCATCATGGCCTTCGATGAGTGCATCCCGTATCCCTGCGAACGGAGCTATGCAGAACAATCCACAAAAAAAACCATTCGCTGGTTGAAGCAGTGCCAAAATGCCATGACCAGCAACGATCAGGCATTGTTCGGCATTGTCCAGGGGAGCGTTTTTGAGGACCTGCGGGCCATGTGTGCCCGGGAGATGCGCAAACTCGATCTGCCGGGCTATGCCATCGGCGGTGTCAGCGTGGGTGAAGGGCTGGAACTGCTCAAGCAGGTCGTCAGCTGGACTGCGCCACACCTGCCGGAGGACAAGCCCCGTTATCTGATGGGGGTCGGCCTGCCTGAGGATATACTGGAAAGCGTCGAGCGCGGCATCGACATGTTCGACTGCGTCATACCGACTCGCTATGCCCGCAGTGCCACCCTCTTCACACGCCGCGGCAAGATCCGCCTGACCAACAAGAACTACAAGAGGGATTTTTTCCCGATCGATCCGAGCTGTAGCTGTTACACCTGTCAGAATTTCACCCGTGCTTACCTGCATCATCTGTTTGCCGCCAACGAGGTGATCTCGGCGGTCCTTTCGGCCATCCACAACGTCCATTTCTATCTGAAGATGATGTCGGAGATACGGGAGGCTATCGCCAATAATCGTTTTATGGAGTACAAAGGGGCTTTTCTTGGGGAGTACCTGCCGGGGGACAAACACAACAAACGCAGCTGAATGTATATGCTCAATCCACATCCCCACCCTGAACAGCACAAGGCGCATCAATTGATGCGCCTTGTGCTGTTCAGGGACGTGCAAATGCTTTCAGGCTACAGCCCGAATTCAGCGTTTAATCTTCTTCTCCAGCTCAAGATCGAGACTTTTCAAGCGTTCTATACTCTGGCGCATTTCACGGTTATCCCGGCTGAGCGAAAGATTGAGTTCTTTCAGTGTCCTGAGCTCTCGCTGCCGCTCACGAAGCGCCTTGACGCCTGACAAGTATGCACCCAGCGGTACCGCCTGCTGGGTCCAGAGACTCTGAGGAAAATCGTTTTTCAGGCGTTCAATCAGCTCCAGTGATCGCCCAGGTCCCTTACTGACCTCCTCCCGAAGAAACAGTACCGACAGACGAAAAAGGGCCTCATCGGTCACTCCGGCGCGGGACGGCTCTTCAACAACCTGTTCGAGCAGATCACGAGCTGCCTGTTCATTACCTGCCCGTAAAAATTCCAGCGCCTCTTTAAAGCGATTCTCCTGGGTAGTTTTTGCGGAAGGATCCGAATCCTCTGCAGCCACTGAAACGACAGAAATTTTCCAGCCCAACTGGCTACAACCGCTCAGCAATGGCAAAAGCACCAGTACCATCAGGGAAATTATCCGTTTATATGTCACTGACTCCCGCCTCTCTCACAATTATGTAGTTACTGCCGGATGATTCCTTAACACGATCTTTAACCGATGCCGCCACGGTGGCAATCTCCGATGCAGAGGAATAATGGCCCGGTTGACAGGTCAGGGCGGCAATTGAAATTGACAGCATCGGAAAAACCCGTGGGACTCCATAGCGGTCAACCCCCTTTATGGCTCCGATTGCCCGGTCCTCCTCCGAATAATACGACGGGATCATTGCGTCAAAAGCAGCGATGATGTCCTGACAGGCGGCTTTTGCGAGCTTGGCATCGATGATAACGACAAAATCATCACCACCGATATGCCCGACAAAGGCGTCAGGATCATTCAGGCGCTTAACGACCTCATGAATAACCTCCCCGGTCTTCTTCAGGATTTCACTGGCCTTGATATACCCGTAGCGGTCATTATATGACTTGAAATTGTCCAGATCCAGATAACACATGGCAAAGGACATCTTCTCACGCAGGCGTCGATTGATGGAACGCTCGATGGCGATATTACCCGGGAGTCGCGTCAAGGGGCTGGCATCCAGACTGAGCTGTTCGAGCTCCTTGAGCCGGACCGCCATCCGCATGAAATCCTGGGACAACGCCCCGACCTCGTCCCCTTCGGGAATATGCGGATCATGGTCAAAATCACCTGCCGCAATACGGTGGGTTGCCTTTTGCAGCTTGCCGATCGAGGACGAAAAGGAATACACCAGAAGGGCCGCCACGAGAACCGCCAGGGTCACACCGCTCAATGCCAGCCCAAGGGCCCACGAAGCAGTGCGTTCTTCACGTTCACGGGCAGCGATGAGCTTGTTCTCAAGTCGTTTCTGCTGCTCGCTGCGCATTACCTCTATAGCGGTTTCCACCCGCTCGGCGGCACGTTTTAGGGCAACGTCTTTTATCTCGGCACCGCTGAACATCTGTTCGACAAGCATGGCATAGACTTCAAAGTCCTTCGTAAGCGAACCAAGGTCGCCACCACCCGATTGTCGCTGAAGGATGGTCAGGGTCTGACGGAAGGCTTCTGACTGACGATTATACAGTTCCTTGAATTCAGGCTGCTTCAATATTTGAAACCTGCCTGCGGCGCGCTGCTGGGCCTGCATGGCATCGCGCAATGTCAGGGCTGCAGTAGCTGCAGGAAGATCGTTGCGGGCTATATCACCAACCATGCGGTGCATAGTGCCCAGCCCCATGATTGCATAAACAACGGCCGTGATCAGGCATACTCCTATGAGAGCAAAGCTGACAATCAGTTTCTGGACGAGGGAGAGTCGAAATATTCGGGAACGCAACATGTGAACAGTACCTGCGGGATTGATATTAAGTTTCTCATTCGGCACGGCATTTTTTTCAGTGACATCGTAGTACAGAGAAGCATTAAATGCAATGTATTGGCTGATAGTCATCGTTATGAACAGCAGAAATGCTTTGCATTACAGCTACTCCGGCGCTGACGCTCACCTCAGCGCTTGTACGCGGGACGGACGAATACCGGATCAAGGCAAACAAGAATGCCCAGAAAGGATCCGGGTAAAAAAGAAGACCGCCAGCGTCATACGCCGGCGGTCTTCGATGAACTGACTGCTGAAACAGTCTCGGGGTTACTTGAACAAGCTTACAATGCCGTCATCAAGGTCATATTTGGCGGCAACGATCTTGATCTTGTTGGCATGGAGCAGGTGACTGATGATCTTGGAATTCTTTGTCAGGCCGGCTGCAACATTTTTGGCGTTGGCATCGACGACGCACTCAACAAACTCTTCCTTCTTGGTCTCGGCACATTTCTTGTCATCCTTGCAGGCCTGACAATCCTTGGCTGCAGTCTTGACCGAGGATGCCACAGCCTTGATGATCGCATCGATATTCTTGCTGCCGCTGCTCTTGCCCTTGGCATCTACCGTTGCCTTGACGGCACCACAGCGTTCATGTCCCAGCACCATGATCAGGGGACTGCCCAGGTGTTCGGCGGCATACTCAATACTGCCCAGGACAACCGGATCGGGAATGTTACCGGCAACGCGAATCACGAAGATTTCGCCCAGCCCTTTGTCAAAAAGGATTTCAGGCGGAACACGCGAATCGGAGCAGGTCAGCACGATGGCATACGGTTTCTGCGATTTTGCCAGACTGGAACGGGTAGACAGGTCACACAGCTTTGAACCGGTCATCTGGTTTTCTACATAGCGTTTATTGCCGTCCATCAATTTTTGCAGTGCCTCATCCGGCGACACTTCCGGACCACTGCTGGCTGTAGCAAAAGCCAGACCGGCAGCAGAGGCCACAAGAGCCAGGATTGCTGTAAACCTTCCAATTGCATGCTTGTTAAACATTTGAACCCCCTAAAATAGTTTTGTGCTAATGTAGTTATCCTGATAATTATGTCAACAGTTTTCTGTATACAAATATTACATTCAACCTAACTCAGAAAAGGATCACCAATGGCAACTGACCACACCGGTTTTGAAGCGCTGCTCACATTAATGAAACGCCTGCGCGGTCCCGGGGGCTGCCCATGGGATGCTGAACAGACCCATGAAAGCCTGACCCGTTACCTGCTGGAGGAGACCTACGAGGTCATTGAGGCCATCGACGCAAAGTCGCCGGAACATCTGAAGGAAGAATTGGGGGACCTGCTGCTGCAGCCGGTCTTTCATGCCGCAATTGCCGAAGAATCCGGCGCCTTCACCATGCAGGATGTCATCAGGACCTTGAGCGACAAGCTGATTCGCCGCCACCCTCATGTCTTCGGCGATATGCAGATCGCCGACAGCGCGGCCCAGATAGAAAACTGGGAACAGATCAAAAAGCTGGAAAAAGGTGTTGAACGCGTCTCTGCCCTGTCCGGCGTACCTCCGCAGCTGCCGGCTCTGCTCAAGGCACAAAAGATCACCGAAAAAGCTGCCCGGGTCGGGTTCGACTGGGAACATATCGACCAGGTGATGGCCAAGGTCATGGAAGAACTGCATGAGTTTGAAGAAGCCATGCTCGCCCGGGACAACGAGCATATGGAAGCGGAGCTGGGTGACCTGCTGTTTGCCATAGTCAATCTGGGGCGCTTCCTGTCAATCAATCCGGAAGAAGCACTTCGCAAAACAATAACCCGCTTTCAACAGCGTTTTCAATTTGTCGAAGACAGCCTGCATGCCCAGGGCAGACACATGAACGATACTCCGCTGAATGAAATGGACCTGCTGTGGGAAGAGGCGAAAAAGCGTGAACAGCGCCATCAAGGAGACAAGTGACAGGAATGTTACATGTTTTACAGTTACGCTACGGCTTATCCACAAAAATTGTGGATAACCTGTGGACAACAGTGTTGATGGAATTCAAAAGTGATATTTTTACAAGAGATTTTTGCACATTGCCGCTTTTTTATACACCACGCAATCCTTTTAATTACAGCTACTTAGGTATTGCACCTGCATTTTTGGGTACTTAGGGCATTAATGTGAATGTAACCCGATCAAATATGTTTTCGTGCCAAAGTTTACCTGTTAATAACCATCATTTTTCTTGACAGATAAGCTCCCCTTTAAATTCAACACCTTCCATCTGCAAAAGAATTTTTTTTAATTTCAAACCACCGGGAGCGCTATAACCGGTGAGTCGACCGCTCGCTGCAATGACCCGGTGACAGGGGATGATTATCGGGACGGGATTTGACGCCATGGCCCCGCCAACAGCCCTGGCTGCCCCGGGTGATCCGGCTAATTGTGCAACCTCACCGTAGCTCCTGACCTCACCGAACGGTATACTGCGAATCAATTCGAGGACCTGGCGTCTGAATGTGCCAGTCAGGGTCATATCAACAGGAAGCTCATCGAATACCTGTTGCTCACCCTTGAAATAGTTTATCAACATACCGGATACCCGCTCGGTAAGTGCCGATGACGTCATCTTGTCCTGGCCGGCATAGATAAAAACCCCTGGGGCGTTTTCCTGCGGGAGGTACACCCTCCGGATTCCCTGTCCGCTCGCCACAACGGCACCCACGCCAAGCTCGGTTTCAAATAACGAGACATATTCCATCACGCAACTCTCCTTCCGATTTTTTTCCTGATAATGTCAGACAGCGCGACCGCTTCATCAGAACGCAGCAACCTGGCTGCAACGGCATATATCAGCAACCCGATTGCTATCGCACCACCCAGCACACATAATTTTATCAGCTTTTGCCCGTTCAACGACCAATCAATCAGGGAACATATATAGTATACCACACATCCCATCGGCAACGACGCGACCAGGGCTTTGGCCCCGGATGCAACAATTTCCCGACCGCCGAACGGACCGATCTTGCGGCGCAAATACCAAAGCAGCAACAGCATATTGAACAGTGCCGACAGCGTGGTTGCCAGGGCCAGGCCGCCATGCAGCAGTGGTTTCATGAGAAGCAGGCTGAACAAAACATTGAGCAAAAAAGCGGTAAAAGCGGTCCAGACCGGGGTTTTGGTGTCCTTCAAGGCATAGAAGGCCGGAGCAAGCACACGCGTAAATGCCACAAAGGAGAGCCCGAGAGAATAATAAAACAGGGCCTGGGCAGCATTGGCCGTCTTGGCGTAATCGAACTCCCCCCCCATGAAGATCAGGCTGAAGATGGGGGTCGAGCAGATCATCAGTCCGGCCATGGCAGGTACGGTAATGAACAGGGTCAAGCGCAGCCCGAAAGAAAGCGACTCTTTCATGCCGGCCAGATTACCCTCGGCAGCCTGCTTGCTCATGGAGGGGAGCACGGCCTGAGCTATGGATACGACAAATATGCCCTGGGGAAACTCGAACAGGCGCTGGGCATAGTACAGGTAGGATACGCTCCCCTGCGGCAGCAGCGAGGCCAGGATGGCGCTGACGGTGATATTCAGGTAGTACACGCCGACGCCGAAGGTGGCGGGCAGCATCAGCAGGGCAATGCGCCGGACTTCCGGATTGCCGAAATCAAAGCGCAGGCGAAAGGGAAATCCCTTTTTCCACAACACCGGCAGCTGCAGCAGCAATTGGGCACAACCTCCCAGCAGCACCCCGACCGCCAGCGCGGTGATCGGAACCTGGAAAAAACCGCGCAGCAGGAGCGCTGACAGGATCATGGAAATATTCAGGAATACGGTGGAGATGGCCGGAGTAAAGAAGTGCCGCAGGGTATTGAGGATCCCCATGCAGAGCGCCACCAGGCTGATAAAAAAGATGTAGGGGAACATGATGCGGTTGAGCAGCACCGTCAGCTCAAACTTGCCCGGTACGGCACGAAACCCGGGAAACATCAGTCCGACGATCCAGGGCGAGAACAGGATGCCGACCAGGGTGACCGCGGCCATGATGATGGTCAGCAGGGTGAAACAGGTATTGGCCAGCTCTCGGGCCTCTTCTTCGCCCCGCTGATTGAAGGTGGCGGAAAAGGTCGGTACGAAGGCCGAGGTCAGGGCGCCCTCGGCAAAGAAGCGCCGCAGCATGTTGGGGATCTGAAAGGCGGCAACAAAGGCGTCGCTGGCAAATCCGGCTCCGAACAGGCGCGCCACGACCATGTCCCGCAGCATGCCCATGACACGCGACAGCATGGTGGCACTGCCCAAAATCCCGGCTGCCCGGGCGATATTGCGCTTTTCAGACATCAGGCCACGTCCCCGTCATCCCAGGGTTCCGATTCAAGCAGCGTAGCTGCCTCGGCCCCCGGCATCTCCTGCACCCCTTTGAGTTTCTTCTCTATGGAACGTGAGCGGACTGCCGCTGCGTCGATATGGTTGCCGGCCTCCTGCAGCTTCTTGCTGGTCTTTTCCAGCACCAGACCGAATTTTGAAAACTCCGTACGGACCGCTCCCAGCAGGTTCCATACCTCGGCCGAGCGCTTCTCGATGGCCAGGGTGCGAAAGCCCATCTGCAGGCTGTTCAACAGGGCCGCCAGGGTCGTCGGACCGGCAATCATCACCTTGAAATCACGCTGCAGTACTTCAAACAGCCCCGGCCGCCGCAGGACCTCGGCATAGAGCCCTTCAGTCGGCAGGAACATGACACCGAAATCAGTTGTATGCGGCGGATCCAGGTATTTGTCGCGAATGTCGGCAGCCATCAGCCGCACCGCCTTGTCAAGCTGCTTGCCCGCTTCGCCGGCCAATAGAACATCCCCCAGCTCCTGGGCCTCTACCAGTCTCAGGTAGTCCTCCTGGGGAAATTTGGCGTCCAGCGGCAGCCAGACCCGGCCGTCAGAGGTACCGTCCCTGCCGGGCAGTTTGAGGGCGAATTCGACCCGCTGACCGCTGCCAGCCCTGGTTTCCACATTGGCGTCGTACTGGCCGGGGGCAAGCACCTGCTCCAGCAGACTGGCCAGCTGGACCTCGCCAAAGGTACCGCGGGTCTTGACATTGGTCAGTACCTTCTTCAGATCGCCGACCCCGCTGGCCAGGGTCTGCATCTCCCCCAGGCCGCGCTGGACCAGCTCCAGACGCTCGCTGACCAGCTTGAAGGATTCTCCCAGCCGTTTTTCAAGGGTATCGTGCAGTTTCTCGTCTACCGTGAGCCGCATCTGTTCTAGCTTGCGGGCATTATCCTCCTGAATCAGCCGCAGGCGCTCCTCCACGCTTTCACGCAACTTGTCCATGCGACCTTCATTGCTGGCGGTCAGGTTTTTCAATTGCCCGGCAAAGATCTCCAGCTGGTCCTTCTGCAGACCGGCTATCTCGCTCATCCGCTTCAGCAGGGAATCACCGAGCGAGGAAACGACAACTGCATTTTCTTCACGTCCCTGCCGGGCTGACTGGAGTGCCTCTTCGCGATGACGGGCAAGCTCTTCCCGCAGCATGCGCTCCTGTCGTTCCAGTTGGCGCTCCAGGGAATCCAAGCGGGGTTCGAGACCATCAGGGGCACCGATCCGTGACATGCGCACCAGCACCAGCACAAGCAGCACAATGGATATAACGGCCAACAGCGGAATCGCATATAACATCAGTTCGGGCATAAGGTTCCCAGTATTCATGTATTTTGTACACCCCGTGACATTTCATTACACATCATTGCTGAATCAGGCAACCTGTTTTTTGAAGCCTTTTCAATGTTGCTGATGAATCAGGTACTGACAACCTGGCTATTGAAACAGTGTATACAGCTACTTGTATATAAATAGTCTTGATTTATGACAACACTTCATGTTTAATCCAGAAAATTTTAACTAACTAAAGGAGGTTACGTATGACATCTTCGCTTGTTGAACTTACCGCCAGCATTGTTTCTTCACATGCAGTCGGCACAGAAATGTCGAGTGATGAATTGATTCAGGAGATAAACAGGGTTTTTGCAACCCTCAAAAAGCTTGATACAGATGGTAGCGTCGCAGAACCTGCTGCCGACACGGCCGCCGCGCCCGCCATGACACTGAAAAAAGCATTCCAGAATGACCAGGTCGGTTGCCTGGTGTGCGGCAAGACCGGATTCAAAACCCTGACTCGGCACCTGAAACAGGCCCACGACCTGAAACCGGGGCAGTACCGCAGGCAGTTCAGCATCCCTTCCAGCCAGTCCCTGACAGCAAAAAACTACTCCGAAGCCCGCCGCAAGTCAGCCAATGAGAACAATCTGGCAGCCAACCTGGAAAAGGCACGCGCAGTTCGGGCGGCCAAAAACAAGGCTGCGGCTCCAAAGACCAAGCCAACGGCAGTTGTTGCAAAAGCCGAAAAAACGGTAAAAACAGCTCCGCTGAAACCGGCAGCTGCAGCAAAACCCTTAAAGCCTGCCAAAACAAAGCCGGTCAAGACCAAAGCGGTTAAAGCAAAGCCCTGATCTACAAAAAAACCGCCGTTACGGCGGTTTTTTTTATACAGTCACTTCGGAAAAACGTCGCGACAGGTGTGCAAACTCATCCAGGGCAAGCGTCTCCCCACGCCGCTTGCCATCAATCCTGCATTCGGCCAGAATCCCGGGCAGCTCATCGAGCGGCACCAGTTCGGCGGCTTTCAGGCAGTTGATCAATGTTTTGCGGCGCATGGCAAAAGCCCCCTTCACTACCCGCTTGAACACGACCTCATCCCCCACTGCCACGCGCGGCGCCGCCAACGGCACAAAACTTAGCACCGCAGAATCAACCTTGGGACTGGGGTGAAAACAGCCCGGGTGCACCAGAAATTCGCGGCGCATGTCAAACCAGAGCCCCAGCAGGACCGTCGTTACGCCATAATCCTTGCAGTCCGGCAGTGCCACCAGTCGATCACCGACCTCTTTTTGCAGCATCAGGACCATCCTGGACAGCTTGCCCCGCACTTCCAGCAGACGGAACAGAACCGCCGTAGAGATATTGTAGGGCAGATTTGCGACCACCTTCCAGCTATCAGCCGCAGACAGTATTTCCGCCAGGTCAACGGCCAGCACATCACCATCAATAACCGTCACACGCGGATCATGCGCAAAGCGTCTTTTCAAGCCCGCAGCCAGGGCGTGGTCGAATTCTATCAGGACCAGGCGACCGGCCCGGTCAGCCAGGATTTCGGTCAATGCTCCCCGACCGGGTCCGATCTCCAGGACACTGTCCTCCGGGTGAATGTCAGCGCTACGGATGATCTTCTCGATGATGTTCCCATCGACGAGAAAGTTTTGTCCCAATGCCTTGAGAGGGCGGCGGCCAGAGCTCACAGAAATATCTCCTTGATTCGATCCATTTCCCAGGTTGCAGTAACATCCAGCGAGGAGGGGGACACAAGCCCTTCACTCAGATAAAAATTGCCCGGCACCGCCAGCATGGCGGCGTTGTCTCCGCACAGGGCCGGCTGCGGAATATGCAGCTCCACGCGCCGCTCTTTGGCCAGGGCCGCCATTGCCGAGCGCAGTCCACTGTTGCAGGCGACGCCGCCGGCCACAACCAGCCGCTGCGCAGCGGTTTTTTCTATGGCTGATCCGGTTTTGGCCACCAGTACATCGCAGACCGCCTGCTGGAAGGATGCACACAGGTCGTTGGCGGCCTGGCCCGGAATGGTTACCGGGTGCTGTGTGATATGGTGCAGCATGGCGGTTTTGAGCCCGCTGAAACTGAAATTGAGGCTACCGTCATGCATCAGCGGCCGGGGCAGACGCACGGCCGTGCTGTCACCATCCCGGGACATCAGATCGATCTTGGCGCCTCCGGGATACTCCAGCCCCATGATTTTTGCCGACTTGTCAAAGGCCTCTCCGGCGGCGTCATCAACGGTCCTGCCCAGTGTGGTATAGCGGCCGAAACCCTCAACATGATACAGGTGGGTGTGCCCCCCTGAAACGACCAGGGCCAGAAAGGGAAAGGGGACCGGTTGTTCAAGGAAACCTGCGAAGAGATGTCCTTCGATATGATGCACGCCCACAAACGGTATCCCGCACGCAAACGCAATCGCCTTGGCCGTGGACAGTCCCACCAGGAGCGCGCCAGACAGCCCCGGACCGCGAGTCACCGCGATGCCCTCTATGTCGGTCAACCCGACACCGGCATCCTGCAGGGCCTGGCTGATCACCGGGGAGATCATCTCCAGATGTTTGCGGGAGGCGATCTCCGGCACGACGCCGCCGTAATCGGCATGTATGGCAATCTGTGAGGAGACTACCGACGAAAGGATTTCGCGGCCATCGCGCACCACAGCGGCGGCGGTTTCATCACAGGATGTTTCAATTGCTAGAACTAGCATGTATTCTCAAACCCTTACCACGGAGACACGGAGGCACGGAGATCATCAGAGTAAAGGTACCTCCGTGTCTCCGTGCCTCCATGGTGGATTTCTGATTATAATAGATTCGCGGCCAGCTCAGCCAGTTCCGAACGCTCACCTTTCGTGAGGGTAACATGGGCGGCGATGCGCTGACCCTTGAACTTCTCGACCAGGAAGGTCAGACCGTTACTGGATGAATCTACATAAGGGTTGTCGATCTGGTAGGGGTCGCCGGTCAGGATGATCTTGGTCCCCTCCCCCACCCTGGTTACAATGGTTTTTATCTCGTGCGGCGTCAGGTTCTGGGCTTCGTCCACGATCAGGTACTGATTGGGAATCGAGCGGCCGCGGATATAGGTCAGCGGTTCGATATCCAGCAGCCCCATAGCCATCAGCTCCTTGTAACCTTTATTGCTGTGACGTTTATCGGTTTCATGACCGGAGAGCAGCAACTCCACATTGTCGAAGATCGGCTGCATCCAGGGCGTCAGTTTCTCCTCGATATCGCCGGGCAGAAAGCCCAGATCCTTGCCCATGGGAAAGACCGGGCGGGAGACCAGCAAACGGTTATAAACGTTTTCTTCAGCGGTCTTGTGCAAACCGGCAGCGATTGCCAGCAGGGTCTTGCCGGTACCGGCCTTGCCGACCAGTGTCACCAGCTTGATGCTGTCATCCATAAGTACATCCAGGGCAAACGACTGTTCACGGTTGCGGGGAAACAGGCTCCAGATACCCTCTTTGGGTACCTTGCGCACCGGCACGATACGGCCGTTCTCCGGTGAATTACGGCAGATGGCGCTGTGAGCAGGATTGGTACTGTCCACGATGGTAATGAACTCGTTCGGCAGAAGTTCTCCCGGCGTTTCCAGCCATCCCTGACCATAAAACCGGTCAACCGCCTCAGCCGGGACTTCGATGGTGCGGGTGCCGGAATACAGCTCCTGGATATCGACCTTGTCGGACTCGTAATCCTCGGCGACCAGGCCGATGGCATCCGACTTGATCCGCAGGTTGCTGTCCTTGGTGACAAAGATCAGCTGGATGTCCGGAAACTGGTCGCGTATGTCCATGGCAACGGACAGGATGCGGTTGTCGCCGCTATCCTCCCGCAGATCGACCGGCAGGTGTTTGAGGTTTTTCTCCGTGAACAGCACCACCCGCAGGGTGCCGCCGCCCGGCATGGAAATCCCGGTCGCCAGCGACCCTTTTTCACGCATGGTATCCAGAATGCGTGAGATCTGGCGGGCATTGCGCCCGGTTTCATTCATGTCCTTCTTGAATCGATCGATTTCCTCGATTACCGTGATCGGTATAACAATATTGTTGTCTTCGAACTTGAACAGGGCTTGGGGATCATGGAGCAGTACATTGGTATCAAGGATAAAGTTTTTCATGATGTCCTTTCAGGTCTGAGTGGGGATGTAAAGAACAGAAGACAGGCTCACTGCGCCGTATCTTATGATATGCATGTTACAACGGCATCAGTAAAAATAGCAATGTCTTCGCGAGTAGTAAACCAGCCGGGACTCACCCGCACGGTGCCGCCGGGGAAGGTGCCCAGCGTGCAGTGGGCGCGCGGAGCACAGTGCAGACCGGCCCGCACGGCAATATCAAAGCGCTGATCCAGCTGGAATGCGAGATCGGAAGCATCATGACCAACGATCGTGAAGGAGAGGACCGCCCCCCGCAGTGCGGCATCCGCCGGACCGTACAGCGTAATGCCCGGCACCTTCTGCAGTCTCTCCATGGCATGGGTCACCAGGCTCCGTTCATGGTCGCCAATCACTGCCACACCCTGCTCCAGAACAAATTCGATACCGGCCTTGAGCCCCGCGATCCCCGGCAGATTGTGGGTACCGGCTTCAAAACCTTCCGGCAGGGCCCCCGGCTGATCTTCCGAGGTGGAATTGGTGCCGGTGCCGCCGCTCAGGAGCGGCTTCAAGGGCACATGGGCCGCTGCATACAGCAGGCCGGTACCCTGAGGGCCGTACAACCCCTTGTGTCCGGGGACGGCCAGCAGGTCAATGTTGCCGGAGACCACATCAATCGGCAGACAGCCGGCCGACTGGGCCGCATCCAGCAGAAACAGGGCCCCGGCTTCCCGCGCAACGGCTGCGATAGCGGCAATCGGCTGGATGGTCCCGGAAACATTGGAAACATGTCCAACCGCAACCATGCGGGTCTGAGGTGTCAATGCCCGGGCAATGTCCGCAGGATCGATACATCCGTCGGCACCCGCCTTAACGATCGTCAGCACTACCCCCTGCTGCTGCAGCAGATGGAGGGGACGGACCAGGGAGTTGTGCTCCATGGAACTGGTTATGACGTGATCACCCGGCACCAGTGTGCCCCGCAAAGCCATGTTGAGGGCCTCGGTGGCGCTGTGGGTGAAGATGATCCGGGAGGAATCGGGAACGCCAAAGAGGGCTGCGGCGGCCTCGCGGGCCTGGAACATGATGCGTCCGGCCTCCAGCGAGCGGCGATGGCCGCCTCTGCCGGGAGATGCGCCGACCTCGCGCATGGCATGCATAACCGCCTGATAGACGGATTCCGGCTTGGGATATGAGGTAGCTGCATTATCGAGGTAGATTGACATGGTCTCGGGGTGAATCAGGGAAATATTGCCGGCTTCTCGGACAACCAGGGATATACATTCACTGCAGCGCTGCGCAGGGCAGCGGCAGCAGCTGAGAGCTTGGCCACGATGGAAGCTTCATCGCTGCTGCCCCACCAGTTCTGCATGACATTCACCGTGTCCGACCCGCTGTACACGAGGTTGTTGCCGCCATTGCTGGTGATGGCATTACCCCAGAGCGTGGCACGATCATCTTCCAGCTTCAGCCCGTCAAGCATATTGTGTGATATCTGGCAGCGGCTGATCTTCAGGCGGGCAGCGGCAAGATGCAGTGCAACATCCCGATTCCGTATAAAACGGGACAGGAATACCTGTCCTTCCCCCCCGCTGATCCGGGCACCAAGCGCGTTGTCGGAAATTTCGCAGGAGCTGAACTTGAGGCGGCACTCCTCGGACAGGATGGCCTGCTGGCTGCTGCCGGTTACCATCACCGCCGACATCACCACCGAAGAACGGTACAGAAGCATGCCGCGTTTATTGCCGGCCAGCGCAGCATCCCGCAGCTCGACTTCACTGTCATGCACCATAACGCCGGTTTCGCAGGTGCTGATGTTCGCTGCTGTCAGTGTGGCGGTACTGTCTCGCAAACTACAGCCGGTCGTGCAGCCGGTGATCGAAAGCGCTTTGGCGCTGACGGTTGAAAAACGTCCTTCCAGACCTGTTTCAGCACCTTCAATGCGGCAGTGTTCAAATTGATTGCGTTTTTCACTGGACAGCAGCAGCACACCGCCCCAATCACCCCTGTTTGAAATTGCATACTGCGGTGCAAACAGGACCGGGCGATCAAGCGTACCGACGCTCTGAATCCGGCCCATGACAACCAGACGGGGCAACGGACGGACACCTTTGACCGGCAGGAAGCGTATGACTGTTCCCGGTTCAATTCGCAGCGTAGCCTGCGGTGCGACAACCAGATAGCCCTTGACGACAATGACCCCGCGCCAGGCGGTATCTTCGGTCAGCGTTGCATTGACATACGTTGCAGTAGCCTGCTCACTGGCCGCTTTCCGGCTCTGCGGCACGCTCGCAGCAGACGCCGGCAACACCACACACAGAACAATCAGCCACACCGCACAGCACAGACCGGGGAGCAGGGAGCGGAGGGCGATCGCCGTTTTCCGCCTCATTGCGTGACATCCGCACAGCAGCGCACACAGTTCTTGCCGGCAGACTTGGCCTGGTACATCAGATCGTCGGCCCGGGCAACCAGCACGTCAGCATTCTCCCCGTCAGCAGGATAGCAGGCCACCCCCACACTGACCGTAATCGGCTCCTTGGAAATGCTGCGCATCAACTTTCTGGTATCAGCGACAATCCGCTGCCTGATGCGCTCGGCCACCTTGCAGGCGCTCTTGCGGGAGGTCTCCGGCAGGATGATGGTCAGCTCCTCGCCGCCGTAGCGGAACGCAAAATCAACACTGCGCAGGGCCTTTTCAACGGATGCGGCAATGGTCGCCAGGATGCGGTCTCCCATGGGATGTCCGTAGGTATCATTGAAACTTTTGAAATTATCCACATCAATCATCAGCAGTCCGAATGACTGGTTATAGCGGGAGGCGCGCTCCAGTTCCTGGGGCAGTTCCTGATCGAAATAGCGGCGATTATACAGACCGGTCAGGGCATCCGTAATAGCCATCTGGAAGGTTTCGTGATGAAGTTTGGCGTTTTCAATAGCCATGGCCGCGAACGAGGCCAGAACGGAAATCAGTTTCATGCGGTCTTTGTCGAACGAGCGCGGCACAAAATCATCCAGATACAGTACACCGTGGATGCTCCCCTTGGTGACCAGCGGGATGCAGATCAGTGAACGGATGCCTTCCTTGACCGCCAGCGGGTTATTGAAGAAATCCACCTGTTCCGTATCTTCGACAAACAGGATTTCGTCATGCTGCAGCAGCTGGTCGGTCAGCCCGCCCGGCGTCACCGCCCAGGAGCTGCGTGCCACGAACTCCGGGCTCAAGCCGCTATGGGCGCGCAGCGTCAGGTCTCCGGTGCGGTTGTCGTACAGGGCCACACTGCCGGCGGGGATGCCGGTAAAGCGCATGGCGCTGTCCAGAATCGCCTTCAACAGAGCGTCAAGCTCGATGGTAGAGACCGAAGCCCGGGCAACATCGATCAGGTCGTTAAGGGCCCTGACCTGCTCCTGCAACTCGTCGGCACTGCATATATCACAACCTGAGACAATTGGCATAGAACCTGTTTCCTGAGTATAATCGCTACATTTTCTAGCACAATTTGCAGGTACTGTAAATTCATTGTTGATTTTGTTAACAAATCTGTCCGGCAGTACGCATAAAGGCTGTTTTCAAGTGCTTTCAACAAGTTATGTTTTTAATAAATATTGTGTTGACTCTCCATATATGTTGTGGTTTATTTCTTGCCGCGACACTAAATCTAGTGTTTCACGCATTCCAGACCACACTCGCCAAATCCAGCGATTTCACTCAACATTTATTTCAACACCAGGGAGACACAACCACATGAAAAAAGAATCCGCGAAAAACAGCATTCCCGCACTTTCCAAAAACGCCATCACTGTTCTGGAAAAACGCTACCTGCGCCGTGATGTCGAGGGCAAAGTTCTGGAGACGCCGGCCGACATGTTCCGGCGGGTCGCGGATACCATTGCTGCACCGGACAAGAAATTCGACAAGAAGGCTGACCTCAAGGGGCTGTCCGATACCTTCTACAACATGATGACCCGCTTCGAATTCCTGCCCAACTCGCCGACCCTGATGAACGCCGGCCGTCCGCTGGGCCAGCTCTCGGCCTGTTTCGTCCTGCCGGTGGGCGACTCCATGGAAGAGATCTTCGACGCCGTCAAGTTCACGGCCCTGATCCACAAATCCGGCGGCGGCACCGGCTTCTCCTTTTCGCGCCTGCGTCCGGCCAACGACGTGGTCAGCTCCACCACCGGCATCTCCAGCGGTCCGCTCTCCTTCATGCGGGTCTTCGACATCGCCACCGAAACCATCAAGCAGGGGGGCACACGCCGCGGCGCCAACATGGCCATCCTGCGGGTCGATCACCCCAACATCGTGGATTTCATCATGTGCAAGGCCGATCAGAAGCAGCTCAACAACTTCAACATCTCCGTCGGCCTGACCGAAAACTTCATGAAGGCCGTGGAGCGTGACGAGGAATTCGACCTGATCAACCCGCGCGACAAGAAGGTGGTCGGCACCAAGAACGCCCGCAAGGTCTTCCAGCTGATCGTCAAGCAGGCCTGGGAAAACGGCGAGCCGGGCATCATCTTCCTCGACCGCCTCAACCGCGACAACCCTACCCCGCTGGTCGGCGAGATCGAATCCACCAACCCCTGCGGCGAGCAGCCGCTGCTCCCCTATGAATCCTGCAACCTGGGTTCGATCAACATGGGCAAATTCGTCACCGACGGCGCCATCGACTGGAAGAAGCTGAAAGAGGTCATCGTCAACTCGGTCCACTTCCTGGATAACGTCATCGAGGCCAACAATTATCCCCTGGAGCAGATTCACGACATGACCCACGCCAACCGCAAGATCGGCCTGGGACTGATGGGCTGGGCCGACATGCTGATCATGCTGGGCGTGCCCTACAGTTCCGAAGAGGCCGTCAAGCTGGGCAAGAAGGTCATGAAGTTCATCAACGACGAAGGACACCTGGCCTCACAGGAACTGGCCAAGAAGCGCGGCTCCTTCCCCAACTACAAGGGTTCGATCTTCGACAAGAAGGGCGCGCCCCCCATGCGCAACGCCACCGTCACCACCATCGCACCCACCGGTACGATCTCGATCATCGCCAATGCCTCCTCGGGCGTGGAGCCGCTTTTCGCCATCTCCTACATCCGCACCGTCATGGACAAGAACGTCATGATAGAGGTCAACCCGATGTTCGAGCAGATTGCCAAAGAGCGCGGCTTCTACTCGGAAGAGCTGATGAAGAAGATTGCCGAGCACGGCACCTGTGCCGACATCCCCGAGGTGCCGGCCGATGTGCGCCATGCCTTTGTCACGGCCCACGACATCACACCCCATGACCACATCCAGATGCAGGCCGCCTTCCAGCAGCACACGGACAACGCCGTCAGCAAGACCGTCAACTTCCCCAGCTCCGCCACCATCGAC
Source organism: Geobacter psychrophilus (assembly GCF_056821595.1). Classification (NCBI taxonomy): domain Bacteria; kingdom Pseudomonadati; phylum Thermodesulfobacteriota; class Desulfuromonadia; order Geobacterales; family Geobacteraceae; genus Geobacter; species Geobacter psychrophilus. The sequence continues at coordinate 3,671,735 of NZ_JBXDTU010000004.1, read as the reverse complement.
GATGTGGAGAAGGTTTACATGATGGCCTACGAAACCGGCTGCAAGGGTGTCACCATCTACCGCGACGGTTCCCGCGACGAGCAGGTGCTCTCCACCTCCAAGAAGGAAGAGCATGCCGCCGTAGCCGCCACTCCGGTGGAGGATGACAAGAAGGCCGTCAAGCGCGAGCGTCCCAAGGCGCTCAAGGGTCAGACCCACCAGATGCAGACCGGCTGCGGTCCGCTCTACATCACGATCAACGAGGATGACAACGGCCTGTTCGAGCTGTTCACCACCATGGGCAAGGCCGGCGGCTGCGCCGCTTCCCAGTCCGAGGCCATCGGCCGCATGGTATCGTTAGCCTGGCGCTCCGGCGTACAGGCCCGCCAGGTCGTCAAGCAGTTGCTGGGTATCTCCTGCCACTGCCCGTCCGGTTTCGGCGACAACCGCGTGACCTCCTGTGCCGATGCGGTTGCCAAGGCCATTCAGGATCACATGATCAACAACGGCTACGACATCAACACTGAGAAGGCCGTCCAGGAGCGCGGCGCCTGCCCCGAGTGCGGCGGCATCGTCGAGCACGAGGGTGGCTGTTCGGTCTGCCATGTGTGCGGGTATTCGGAATGTGCATAACGAGAGCTTCTCTCCATAGTTGAACGCTGAAACATGACCGGCGCCGCGGAATATTCCGGGCGCCGGTCATGTTTTGAAGAACCGAGAAATTAACCCAATAAAGGAGAATCTTATGTGGCAAGTTGAGAATGAATTTAAAGTAATAATTGGCGGAAACACTTATATCAACACTCCAAACATCATAGATTACAAAGGTGTTTCGTTGTTCACCATCAGGAGAAGCGACGATGGCTTGCTTGGCATTGATTTTGACATTTTCAACAAGCAAGGTGCAAGAGTCGCTACGGTCAGAAAAGGTGTAATCGTGCAAGGCAACCAATCTGAATACACCATAACAACCGGAATGGATCGCTACACCTTAACTGAAAATAAAACCGGGACAATAATTTGCGACATTAAAAAGAGGTCACAAGCAACCCAAGCAGAAATGGAAATATCGGTCAAACTTTACACTCCTGACGGCTTTTTATTCGACGCGACACCAACAGAAACAAATCTTCCAGGTATTAAAATGAGCGGTAACGTATTCTCAAATTGTAGCGGCGGAATAGCAATCGTATAATCAGTTTTTGAGAAAAAACAGGGGGGCAGAAAAAGCAGAGGGGTCAAGTCTCCAAAATTCAAATTTGAGATTTGGAGATTTGCCCCCTGTTGATACCCCTTAGGGAGGAGAAGATGCCTGTCTTTAATTTGAAGCTACAGCAGACCTATTTCAATCAGGGCTTCTTTAATGTAATAGTCGACTATGACCGCTACATTCGAAAGACTGAGGGTCCGGTGCGCCTGCGTTTGGGACGCGACGGCGCCGAGATTGAGGCGAAGCTAAATCGCCGCGCAAACAACAATGGCACTGCACGCATTCTGGGTGGTGTGCCACTTCGCGATTGGTTCCAGAGCAATTTCAAGCCAATGGACACCGTTGGGGTAGACCTCTCCTCGGAAAATCTCATCGTTCTCAACACATGCGAATAAGGGGTCATGGCTGGGAAAAACTAGGAAAAACTAGGGACACTGCCCGGTTTTCGGAATGTGCATAGTCACCCCCCCCTTTGAGAAAGGGGGATTGAGGGAGATTTGCTGAAAACAAAACCGGCGGCGCGGAATTATCCGGGCTCCGGTTTCTCATTTCATTCTACGCTTAATCGCTCTTGCAACTTTAAGCTGTTCGGGTAGAATACCGACAACTTGCAAGCATCTCTGAGAAGGGTTCCCAATGGCGCAAATAACCCGGTTTGACGATCAAATAATCAGCTTCATGCGACAACATGGTGCTGAGAAAATCGGTGTATTCGGCTCGTACGCCCGTAACGAGGCGCGAGCAGACAGTAATCTGGATCTCATGGTCTGGTTCAAAGAGCAGAAGAGCCTGCTTGGTATGATTCGCATCGAACGCGAACTGTCTGAACTGCTTGGGGTCAAGATCGATTTGCTGACCGAACAGGCGGTCAGTCCCTATCTGATTGACCGAATCAGGCAGGAACTCAAAGTGATTTCATAATGGTTCGGGACGATAAAATGAAAAAAGAATATGATTTTTCAAAGGCCGAGCAAGGCAAGTTTTATTGCAAGCCAGAGAACATGAAAATACCGGTCTACCTCGACAGCGTATTGGAGTCTTTCTATTCGGAACGGGCCAGAAAGCGCAAGATTGACATGGGTACCCTCATCAATACGGTTCTGCGTAAGGAAATGGATCTTGCGAAGGAACTTGGGGTCTAATAAATAATGGCCTTAGCACTCTCAGGAGCGCGGCACCTGTCCCGAGTTCGGCGGCATCGTCGAGCACGAGGGTGGTTGTTCGGTCTGCCATGTGTGCGGATATTCGGAATGTGCATAACGAGAGATTCTCTCCATAGTTGAACGCTGAAGCACAACCGGCGCCGCGGAATATTCCGGGCGCCGGTTTGTGTTTGAAGACCAGATTCGATGAAGTAGAAATTTTTCCATGTGGGTGGATGAGCAATTCACACACCCGTAAATTGCTCGAAAACAATTTATATTTATCAGCCTATTACACATGCTATTGCGCCCATCATTCCAAAAAGGGAGGATGGCCAGATCCGGTCAAATATGAGTTAAGCGATCAAGCCTAAAGGAAATATATTGTTCATAATTGAGGATGAAATACATGCAGAATGGTGTGGTAGATTTGCTGGTTTTTCCGAGGCGCTAACCGAACTCCAGGAAAGAAGTAAAATTGCATGGAACCAGGAACCCAACAAATGCCCATGCACCAGTTGGAAGACCTGTGAGCGTGAGTATTCAATCGTTGAATATGACTCTTCAATTGAGCCTTGGCGTGAACTATCAAGAACACCAATTCTAAAAATATCTTCAGTCGGAGCAAGTTGGGAAAAAGGATTTGAAACCGGTCCTAAAATAATTGAGAACGCATAACATAGCCGCTTAGACTTGACCGGAAACCTGTCAGGTCAGCGCCCACACCGTTAGGCGAAAAAAATATGAGGCAATATATGAACAGACTGTTGGTTCAAGCATTGACGGTTTTGATGGCGATGTTATTGGTTCATAAAGTATCTTTGGCCACAGAATATGACTGTTCCAAGGTTGTTCATGTTGAAAGCAATTCATCGGAAGCAAAAGAAATTCAGAGATATCTTGAAGACATCATAAACAAGTACCAAAAAGAAAAAGGAAAACTTGAATTCAGAACGATTGAGAAAACAGGAAAGTGGATTGTTGTAGAAGTTGATTTTTCTAACCTTGAGCCGGGGATATTCGTGCTCAATCGAACAAAGAAGGGTTTTCGGGTTGCTGCTGAATTCGGAGGATACGTGGAAAAGGAACCTGAAAAAGCCATCCGTGCATATTTCATAAATAAAGTCCCATCTGCCCCGAAAGAACTTTTCCAATGTTACACCCCCAAAGGGGCACCATTTCATAGAGAAGGCGAATAGGTATGCCTAATCAGGGCGCCGGACCGTGACCGGGCAATAAAACCGCCCGACAGGTCAGCGCCCACATCGTTAGCCAAGAAACAAGATAAAAAATATTTTTTATCCAGGATTAAAATGGGGACAGGATGCTTTATTGACGGATAACATTAAAAACCAGCCTGTCCCCTTTTTTCTTGGTCAACGGATAAAATTGCCGATTCGTTTCATATCTCAAACAACAAGGAGACACTAAGATGAAGACAATTCTATTCACAGTTTTTGCCGTTGTTGCTTTTAGCGGAATTGCCCTTTCGGCTGATATCATGGAATTGCCCACAACTAAGAACAGTGTGACCTTCCCGCACAAAAGACACCAGTTGAAGTTGGAAGATTGCACCACATGTCATGACTCGCCAAAGGGGGGCAAGGTTGCTGACCTCGGTAAAGAGTGGGCGCATAAAAACTGCCGAGAGTGCCATAATGAGATGAAGAAAGGCCCGCAAGCATGCAGAGACTGTCACAAGAGGATTGATCCCTCACTCAAAAAACAATCCTGACCTCTTGGACAAACATGACGACATTCGCGCTGCCCTAGCATATGGAGCCGAACTGGCTCGTGACAGCAGTGTCAGGTCTACACATTTTACATTGTCATAAATGTAGTCCTGACACTACCTGCTCTTCCGGTTTCACCCTGCCCTCCCAGAATAAAGTTTAAGGAATTCATAACGGAAAGGACTTCCAGCCATGAGCAAAATGATCGGCATCCTGACATCCGGTGGTGACAGCCCGGGACTTAATGCGGCTATCCGGGGTGTAGGTAAGGCACTTCTGGGACGATATGGCATGAAGGTGATCGGGTTCCGCGACGGTTTTCGCGGCATGATGGAAAACCGGACCCAACGGCTTGATTCAGCGGCACTCTCAGGCATTCTCACCCTGGGAGGAACTATTCTCGGCACGAGTCGCGACAAACCCTATGCCATGCCTGTTGCCGGTAAGTTGCGGGATATGACCGATGTCATCGTGGACAATTACCGCAAGCACCATCTGGATGCACTGGTCTGCCTGGGGGGTGGCGGGACACAAAAGAACGCCTATCACCTGATGAAACAGGGACTGAACGTGATCACACTCCCCAAGACCATCGACAATGATGTGCCCTTGACCGATGTCTCCTTTGGCTTTGATACCGCTCTCGGCATTGCCACAGAGGCGATTGATCGGCTGCACAGTACGGCCCATAGCCATCATCGCATTCTTGTTCTGGAACTGATGGGGAACAAGGCCGGCTGGCTGGCTCTGGGTTCCGGCATTGCCGGCGGCGCCGATGTCATTCTGATTCCGGAAATACCCTACGATGTGGAGAAAGTGGCCGCGGCTATCATGCGTCGCAGCCACAACGGACAGGGTTTCAGTATCGTTGCCATGGCTGAGGGGGCCATTTCCCGACAGGTCGCCGCCAAGCTGGCTGAAGAGGGCAAGGACAAGCTGGACAAAAAGAAGAAAGCGCCGAAACTGCAGGCCCAGGAAAGGGTGGCGGAGAGCAAACCGGGCAATAGCCTGCATCTGGCCCAACAGCTGGAAGGGCTCACCGGTCTGGAATCACGCCTCACCATTCTTGGATACCTGCAGCGCGGGGGGACACCTTCGGCGGGAGATCGCCTGTTGGCCACGCGACTGGGAACGGCCTGTGCCGACCTGATCAATAAAGGCGAATTCGGCGTTATGGTAGCTGCACGGGGTGATGGCGTCGAGCAGGTAGCGCTCAAGGATGTCGTCGGCAAACGTAAGACAGTGCCGTTGGATCATGACTGGATTGAGAGTGCCCGCAGCGTACATACCTGCTTTGGAGATTGACGGCAGAAGCGAACAACAAAGAGAGAGTAGAGGCTTGCGAACTGCCCTATAAAACTGGCAGGTCAAAACCATGCCCTTTTGATATTAAAATGTAGAAATGCTCTGCCCCCATCCAACAAAGTGGCAATTCAGGAGAGGAAGGTTACGCCCGTGCTCCAGATTTACTTTTCACGAAAACTGGCGGTATTTGCAACAGCTGCTTGTGCTGGTGTGTTTTTCATGTGCATCCTGGGACTTAATCGCATAAATGATGAGACGCCTGTGCTTGTACGGTCCATGCTTTGGATAATGGTACCTCTGATGATCTGGGGTTTTGTTGCCTATGTGAGGCGGCTATTAAAACCGCTGCTTATGCTTAGGGCAGACAGACGTGGAGTAATGATATTTTGTGATTCATCACGTGGAGTTATTCCCAAAGAAGGTGTTTTTCTACCTTGGAATATTGTCTCTGATATGTGTTATGAGGTACGAAGCGGTCATGGAGGAATGAATAACAGGGTTTCTATCCCTGTTATCACCTGCACCCTGTCAGGGGAGGCACCATTTCCAGTTGAAAAACATAGCGCAGCGTATCTGATTGACGACAGAAACAGGATCGTCTGCCTCGATGCCTTTAATGGAAACATAACCAAACACGCAATGCTGGATCAGCTACCCCCCCTTTGGCAGTCAGAAATGAAAAATCAAACGCCACAGAAGCAATAAGGGGACACCTGATTGAAAGAGTCTACCAGTATAGAGAAATTCGCACCTGTTCCCTTATTGCTTGTCTTACGCAATTCAAAATATTCAAAACGAGAGGAAGCGACAATATGCGTATTCAACCATTTTTAATTGTACTATTGCTCATGATGACATGTTCCCCCGTGATACATGCTGCACAGAAACCGGATGACCGCGAGGCGTTTTCTGGACTCAAGACAGCCAAGGTTATTTTTGATGTGCGCGTTGCAGATCTTGAGAAACTGGTCTTCAATCTGAGCCTCTTTGATGAAACGTTGGATGGGATGGTCGCGCAGGGGGTCAAACCGAACATGATTGTTGCTTTTCGCGGTCCCGGAGTGAAGCTTCTGACGGCCACCGCACTTGATGATGAGGCAATAGCTCTGTTCCAAACTTTAAAAAAGAAGGGAGTGCGCTTTGAAGCGTGTGCCGTGGCAATGCGTGTATTTAAAGCAGACCCGTCAGGACTTATCCCGGAAGTCAAGTTGGTTGCCAATGTGTTAAATTCATTTATCGGATATCAGAATAAGGGCTTTGCAATAATAACTATCAATTGAGGAAAACATGGAAATCGTAACGCGGGATTTTAACAAGGTTGCCGCAACATGGGATGAAGAACCGAGACGGCTGAAACTGGCGGGCGATGTTGCGGATTCTATCGCCAAGAATATCCACCTGACGTCCAGCATGGATGTCCTTGATTTCGGCTGTGGCACCGGTTTGTTGACCTTGAATTTGCAGCCGCAGGTCCGCTCGATAACCGGCGTTGACAGTTCACAGGGCATGCTCGAAAAACTCAGGGAAAAGACTGAACATCTTGGGGTCTCAAATGTGGCTGCAGTTTACAAGGATATGGACAAAGGAGATGTTCTGGAAGGCAGCTTTCACCTCATCACCAGTTGCATGACACTCCATCACATCAGGAACATTGAACCGCTCCTGCATAATTTTTATAATTGTATTCTTCCTTCCGGGTACTTAGCCATAGCAGACCTCGACCTCGACGACGGCCAGTTTCACGAAGACAGCAGCGGTGTTTTCCATAACGGGTTCGACAGAACATGCCTTCATCAGATAGTCAGGGAGGCAGGTTTCGATGATGTGAACTGCATAACAGCCACCAGCATATCCAAACCGACTGCAGGCAAAGGATCACGAGAGTTCACCGTCTTTCTTCTGACCGCTCGAAAACCCGATTAGGTTGCATCACTGCTGATTCAGCATTATACACGGGTATGCAAAGAAACTTTACATTCCCCTAACATACCGGAATCACAAGCCATATCTGCCGTTTCTTCAAATCTGCAAAAAATCTTTACGCTTTCATATCTTGCTGTAATTATGTGCTAAATTTCCCGAATTCACTGTTGTGTAATGAAGCTTTACAACAACATTATCCGCATAATCCCCCTCGGCAGCACAGCTCCCGGAATCCAACACACACTTCGAAATACAATCATCAGCAAAGTCAGCATGTTACAGTAAAACTGCGGGTGACAATCCATCTTGGCATGTCCCGTGTAATAGTGGACCTCCAGCAACCAGCTCAAAAAAATACATGATCAGTCAGACCTCCGTAATTGAAAAACAAACCGGAAATTGTCGCATGCGCAGATCTGACCCTCAGCGATTATTCCGGCACGTGAAAAACATATTTAAAGTCGTTTTATTATTTTGTATTCCAACCTCAGTATTCATAAAAATTTATTTATTAGCAGCCTAAAACATCAATAAAACAAGTCAGTTGCTTATACTTCATTTAACAAAAATCGTTTGTTTATTTTGAATATCTGGTATACATTGCCCGCTGTGTCGACATATCTGTAAGCAGGTACAACTGAATAAAGGAGGATGGGGAGAATGTTCAGAAAGATCAGCATCAAAGTCGCATTAAAGGTGAACCTGGTACTCCTGGTCATCGTGGGATTCGGAACGGTCATGTTGGCCAAGGAGCAGTTCCTGCGCCTGGATGCGCAGTACAAGTCGCAGGCAAAGTTCGAAAGCATCGTGGCTGCCAAGGCTGTCGGCAAGCTGCTTGAAGAGGCTATTGACAATCGCGCCCTTACTGCTGCGGATGCCTTTGATATGAATTACCAGCCATACGGTTCGTTCGATCCCGCCAAATATCACACCAAATATGATAGCTACGCAGATAAGGCGCTTTTGGGGCTGCAGGACGAGATGCTCAAGAATCCCAGCGTCGTGTACGCTGTTACCGTGGATACCAAGGGCTATCTCCCGACCCACAACTCGAAATATCAACAGCCAATTACCGGTGATAAGGCTAAAGACAAGGTCGGCAACCGGACAAAGAGGATATTCAACGATGAGACCGGCCTGGCAGCTGCCCAAAACACTCAGCCCGGTTTTGTCCAGGTTTATAAGCGGGATACCGGCGAAACCATGTGGGACGTTTCCTCTCCCATCATGGTCAAGGGTAAACAGTGGGGCAATTTCCGGATCGGACTTTCCATCGAGGCCTTGAACCAGGCAAAGAACACCGTCCTGCTCCATCTGCTCATAAGCATGGCGGTCATCATCATTGTTACTTCCCTTTTGATCCACTTCACCATTCACAGCTCGCTGCAGCCGCTGACTCATCTTACTGAAAAGGCCTCCCGCATGGCGGATGGGGAGGTTACCGCCCCCATCCTGGCCCACACGAAGGATGAAATCGGAGAACTGGCTCAGGTGCTTGAGAAGATGCGCATCAGCATGAAGACGGCAATGGAGCAATTGACGAGGATGAAATAAAACCGCTGGCAGCACTGAAACACACCTGCCGGAAGTGAAATAGGAAACAGGCTGCTTTTTCAAAATCTTTCTGAAAAAGCAGCCTGTTTTTTTGCCCGCACAAACTCCGGTTGGTGTGCCCCCTAACGGAAACAGTAGGAAAAACTCACTCCGACAACATCCTCATCAGATTTTGGCTGGTAAACACCGGTGGTGGAACTGATCCTGACCACAGGGGACGGTCCGGTCCGGTATCCTTCATAAAACAGTGCCGGCCGCAGCGTTCCGGATCGGGCGCCGAGTTCGGCAAAGGCCGACCAGCGCGGCTCGGGGTAAACGGAATTGTTCCCAACGCCGGCAATGTCGCTGGAGTTGCTGTTGTAGAAGGGATATTTGCCGCCCCCCTCCACAAAGATGCGCCAATTGCTGGTGAGCGGGATGGACAGGGCAGCTCCGACCTTGGTGTAGGCGCTTTCCCAGACCTCGGTGCTGCCGCTGACCCGCACGGTTGAGGCACCATCCTTGGCGGTAGAATCCTGCAGGTCCCTGACCCACAGACGATAGCCGAGACCGGCAAACGGTTCCAGGCGGACGTCGCCGAGCGGCAGAGCCCAGCCGAGCGCAATCTCTTCTTTCCCCCCCACGTAGCTGACGTCTGTTTTGACCGGCAGGTTACTGGGCGCCTGGGTATGGCCGTCGTAATCGACCACGCCGCCAAAAAGCCCTACTTTTCCCTTGAAGGTCAGGGTACCGGCCCGTTCAGTCTTGAGCAGGTCAAGGACAATGGTGCCGTCAACCCCGTATATGGGGCCCTGTTCGGTCAGGACGTTCTGCCCGGCGACCGATTCCTGCCAATGGAAATAGGCGATGGACGGCCCGATGAACAGTTCACGGATGCCGCCATACTCGGCGGCCGCCGCTGGGCTGGCCAGCATTACCAGGGCAAGTGTAATAATAGACTGACGATAACTGTTCATGAATTCCCTCCTTGTATGTGGCAACGCTTGTGAAATTTGCCATGGAATGCGCGCCCATGGTATACAACTACTGTTATGTGCACAACCCGTTAATATCAAGCCCGGCGGCTGTGATCCGATCGATGCCCAATTAGTGGCTTCGTGCTTGTTGCACAGGCTCACTTACAATTGAAGACGTAACAACATAAACATCCATGGTGGCAATAACATAATGAAAAAGGAAACAAACAGCTTTGTGATCGTCGCCCGGCAGGAACACGGGCTCTCCCGCAAGCTGATGAACCCGAACGCCCTGCGCATACTCTACCGCCTGAGAGACAACGGCTTTGTCGGCTATCTCGTCGGAGGTTGCGTGCGCGACCTCCTGCTCGGACGGGAACCGAAGGATTTCGACGTAGTAACCAACGCCACACCAAACGAGATCAAGCGGATGTTCCGCAACTGTCGCCTGATCGGGCGGCGCTTTCGTCTGGCGCACCTGCACTACCAGGATGAGATCATCGAAGTGGCAACCTTTCGCTCCCTGGCTGCGGACGAAGCGGAGCCCGAACCGCACGAGGCAAACCAGGCGGAGCACCACCAGCGGCACCCGCGGATGGTCAAGGACGACGACGGCATGATCCTGCGGGACAATGTCTACGGCACCCCCGCAGAAGATGCCCAGCGCCGCGACTTCACCGTCAACGCGCTTTCCTACAACATCGCCGATTTCTCGATCATTGACTACACCGGCGGCCTGGCCGACCTGGGAGCCGGCATCATCCGCACCATCGGCGATCCCGCTGTCCGCTTCCAGGAAGACCCGGTACGGATGCTGCGGGCGGTGCGATTTGCCGCCCAACTCGGCTTCACCATCGAGGAACATACCCGCACGGCGCTGGTCGGCGCCGCCGATACCATCGTCAGGTCGGCGCCGCCGCGGCTTTACGAAGAGATGCTCAAACTGCTCCTCTCGGGCGAAGGGGCGCGCTGCTATGATCTGCTGCAACGAACCGGGCTCTTTGCAGCGCTGTTCCCGGCCTTCTCCAGCTGGCTGGGCGCCGAACGTGAAGGCTTTCCCCACACCCGCTTCGGACAGATGCTCGACTACGTCGATGACCGCATCCAGCAGGGGGACAAGGTCTCCCCGCCGCTCCTCCTGGCGCTGCTTTTCGGCGAGTACATCGATGAAAAGACGGAGCGCTTGCGCCGCCAGGGTACACCCTGGCAGCAGAGCGTTGACGCCGCGGTTGCCGAGTTCATGGGCGAAACCTGCCCGATTGTCATGATCATGAACCGCGTCGGTATCGCGCTCCGCAACATCATAAGCCAGCAGTCGCGCCTGAAAAAGATTCCCGGCCGCCGGCCGGAAGCCTTCACCACCCGCCCGGATTTCAATGACATCATCGCATACTGCCGGATCACCCGCGGCGACAAAAAAGACGTCGCCAAACAGCTTGACTGGTGGACGGCTCAGGCACAGCAGCAGGCGCCGGCACCGCTGTTGTCCGGGCTCGCAGAAGAAACCGGGGCGCCGCAACAAAAGGCGAAGAAACGCCGCCGGCGACGTAAATCGTAACGGGCCTTATTGGCCCACAATCAATCTGCAAAGGAACATCCATGCCACATGAGTATCTGCCCCCCACCTCCCCGGCCGCTTCAAAAGGTGATGAAATCATTGCCGCGGTCGGCGATGGCATCACGGTTCACGACAAGGATTTCCGGATTATTTACCAGAACCGGGTGATGAAGGACATCTTCGGAGACTGCATCGGGCGGATCTGCTATGAGGCCTATAACCAGTCACCTGATGTTTGCCCCGAGTGTCCGGTTGCAACGTGCTTTTCCTCTGGTGAAGTTCACACCGTGGAGCGGATTGTGAACATCGCTGACAGGACCTATGTTTTTGAAACCTGCGCTTCGCCAATCCGCGATAAAGACGGCAAGATCGTGGCCGCCGTCGAGGTGGTTCGTAACGCGACCGAACGCAAGGAAGCAGAAGAGAAAATAACCAAGCTGAAAAACCTCTACGATGCCTTAAGCCGCACAAACAAGGCGATTCTGCACAGTAAGCACAGGGATCTCCTGTTTCGGGAAATCTGCCAGATCGCAGTGGAGTACGGCAAATTGACCCTGGCCGTGATCGGGACGATCGATCCTGAAACCGGCAGTGTCACCCCTGTTGCCCATTGCGGCAAGGCTGCGCAGTATCTTGACTCGCTGACCATTTCCTCCAGAATCGATCGCGAAGAAGGGCGCGGCCCCACCGGGATAGCCATTCGCAAGGGTGTGCCGTATATCTGCAACGATTTCCATGGAGACCCGACAACCGGGCTGTGGCGGGCCGCTGCCCTGGAATACGGCATCAACTCATCAGCGACGTTTCCCATTTTGTTCCAGGGAGAGAGCGTCGGCGTTCTCAAGGTCTATGCCGATCAAAAGGGATACTTCGACCAGGAGATTGTCGATCTGTTCCAGGAGATGGTTGATAACGTCAGCTTTGCCATCAAGAACTTTTCGCGCGAAGAGAAGCGCAGACAGGCTGAAATGGCCTTGCAGGAGAGTGAAGAGCGCCTGAAGCTGGTGCTGGAAGGAAGCAATGACGGCTATTGGGATTGGGATGTTGAAACAGGCGCTGTCAATCTCAGCCCCCGTTTTGCCGAGATGATCGATTTCGCAGCGGGCGAAACAACCACCACTATTTCGAAATTCATGGATCTGATCCATCCCGATGACAAGCCGCGAATGCGCAGTGTCGTCTATGATCAGCTCTGCCGGACAACCTCAGCCTTTGATACCGAACTCCGCATGCTTTCGAATTCCAGCGAGTATCATTGGTTCCACTTTCGGGGAAAGGTGGTTTCCCGTGACGAAAACGGCATGCCGCTGCGGGTGTCGGGCGTTGCCAGCAACATTACGGATAAAAAGCGGCAGGAGGCAGAACTGAACTATCTGAGCACGCACGATACATTGACCGGACTCTTTAACCGCGCCTATTTTGATGCAGAAATGGTGCGAATGGGCAGCAGTCGCCATTACCCGCTCAGCATCGTGATTGCCGATATTGACGGGCTCAAAAGCGTCAATGACAATTGCGGCCATGCCGAGGGGGACCAGCTCATTCAGCAGGCCGCCCTGGCGCTCCTGCAGTCTTTCCGCGGAGAAGACGTTGTGGCCCGGATCGGGGGGGATGAATTTGCGGTTATTCTTCAAAAGGCTGATGAGGCCACTGTCAAGGAGTCGATCAAGCGGGTCCGGGCATTTCAGGCCATCATTAACCAGGATAGAAGCGACGCTGCCTTGAGCATTTCATTGGGTTCCGCTACAGCCGAAAACAGTGAGCAGCTCTCCAGTGCTTTCAAATTGGCAGATTCGCGCATGTACTACTATAAAATCCGTCGAAAGCAGAACACCCCGGGGGAGTAAAGGGGACGTGCTGATGCAGGGAACATCCCCTTTTCAGAACGATACTGCCGCTTAAATTCTGTGACTCTACGTTTAAATGGGAATCGATATGACGACTGACAGCCGCGTCCCGGAAATACCCCGCCACTCACAAGAACATTCCGATGAGATGCTGGAATGGTTGCGGGGCACAGGCAAGACCATCATCATCATCCATGACAATCCGGACCCCGATTGCCTGGCATCGGCCATGGCGCTGCGCCACCTGCTTGCCATGAAACTGAGCCGGGATGCGGTCATCGCCTTTTCCGGCATGATCGGGCGCAGTGAAAACATCGCCATGGCAAAGGAGCTGGAGATTACGCTCATTCCCCTCGAAATGGTCAACCTGGATGAGTTCAGCGCGGTCTGCATGCTGGATACCCAGCCAGGTACGGGCAACAACTCCCTGCCGCCCGATTGCCGGGTGGATATTGTCATCGATCACCACCCCCTGCGCGAAGCCAGTAAAACGTGCCGCTGGCTGGATATTCGCGAGGAGTATGGCGTTACCGCCACGATTCTGTACGAATACCTGCTGGCTCAAAATATCCATATCGGCACAAAACTGGCCACCGCCCTGTTCTACGCCATCAAATCCGAAACCCAGGATCTGGGCCGGGAGGCGAACCAGCCTGACCGGGACGCCTATCTGCGCCTCTTCCCGCTAGCGAACAAGCAGCTGCTGTATAAAATAACCCATCCCAAATTGCCGGTGGAACACTTCCGGACAATCCACAGCGGTGTTGAAAATGCGAAGATCTACGGAAAACTGCTGATTGTAAATCTGCAGGCGATCTGCTTTCCCGAAGTGGTGTCGGAAATTGCCGACTACCTGATCAGGCTGGAGGATATTGAGACCGTGCTGGGCATGGGGCATTACAACGATGAAGTGATACTCTCCATGCGCACCACCAGTCACCTGCTCAATGCGGGAGAGATCATCAAAAGGCTGGTGGCGGACAAGGGAGCGGGTGGAGGTCACGGTATGATGGCGGGCGGCATACTGTACAATGTGCCGAGCGACCTCGTTGTTCTGAAAGAGATCGAAGCGTTCCTGACAAAAAGATTGTTGATCGAACTCTCGATCAGGGATGTGCTGCCGGGCCGGCTGATCGAGCCGCGCTAGCTGCCTATAGCCGTCAGGAGACGCTCTGGTGTCGGCTGCTCGATCCCGGAACAAAGGCCGGCACACTATCGCCGGCCGCCTCCCCTGAAGCTGCCACCACGGAAGCCGAAATCACCACCACGGAAACCAAAATCGCCACGATAATACCCATGTCCACCCCGGAACAGGTGGCCGCCGTGGTAGCCCGAGTAGTAGACATTTACATCCGGTCCCGCATACGCGTAGGGGTACGGTCCGTAGTGCGGATAATAATAGCCGTAATCGTAGACCGGAACGGCCACACACCCTGCCAGCATAAGCCCGATCAATACAAGCAGAAGTTTTTTCACAGGGCACCTCCTTCGAAGCCCTCTGTTATGATTCTTCCTTCCTTTATAGTATCAAAAGGGTACAGCTCAGATTAATCCTCTCCTTCATCCCCAGCCATCAGGTCTGTTGTGCGCAACCTGCCATGGTTCAAATGACCGACCCAGGGCGTGATGATAAATGTGAGCAATCCGATAAAAAGCATCAGAATAAGCGTTGCCATAATCCATGCCTCCCTTCCAGCTCTTTAGAGATGGTTCCTCTACATTCAGTATAATCCTTCTGCAGATACGCGGATGACAAAATAATTGACACTCTCCCGATAACGTGCACAGCGCCCGAAAATGCGGCGTATCAAAGCAGCTCAAGTTGAATCATGTTGACTCAGGATGCACCATAATGGTTCACCAATAGTTCTTGCAACAATCCCGGTTGCGGGTATCAACAGATCAGGTTGCCAAGTTTTTCTTCCAACAAAAAAGAATAGCTTTCAGATTTCCGTCATCATCACTACTATTGAGTACAACTCTACAGAAATGTGAGATTCAGATATGCCAACAATCAATCAGAAACTGGACGACAAACTGGAAGTCCTCGCACAAGCCTCGATGGATGGCTACTGGGCTCTCGACCAGAACGGGACGATCATCTTCGCCAATCAGATCATCGGCAGCATGTATGGATATAGCCCGGAAGAACTGACAGGAATGCATTTGCGGGATTTCGAGGTCGACGAAGATGAGGCCGTCTTGCAGTTGCACATGAACCAGATCATATCAAACGGCTATGATCGTTTCGAAACCCGGCACCGTCGCAGGAACGGCAGCGTTTTTGATGTAGAGGTCAGTACTGTCTTCAACCGGGACGATGGAATTTTTATTGCATTTACAAGGGATATTTCCAGCCGCAAACAGGCCGAACTTCGATTGAAGAAGAGCGAGGAGGAGTTCCGGTTGACCTTCGAAGATGCCTCCGACGCCATCTTCTGGGCTGACGCCGACACCGGCATGCTGATCAACTGTAACAGGGCGGCCGAAGAGATGATGGAACTGCCGCGCACGGAGATCATCGGCAGACACCAGACCTTCCTGCATCCACCGGAAATGGTGGATCATTTTTCAGAGCAGTTCCGGAGGACCTCCACTGAGCATGATCAGGTTGACAATGCCGAGGCGATCGTCGTTTCCAAAAGTGGCAGAAAGATCCTGGTCCATATCAAGCACTCGGTTACCACTATTGACGGCAGGAACATCATGCAGGGGGTGTTTCGGGATATCACCGCCCAGAAACATGCGGAAGAAATGCTCTGGAATGAGAAGGCCCTGCTGCGCTCTGTCGTCGACTCGACCAGTGACCTGATCTACTTTAAAGACAGCCAGGGAATCTATATCGGCTGCAACAAGGCCTCCGAGCGGTTTATCGGCCTTGCAGAGAGTGAGCAGATCGGCAAATCCGACTTCGATCTACTCGATCGCGAGATAGCCGAGAAAAGTCGACAGCATGACCAGCTGGTAATGGATGGCGGCATATCGGTACACTACGAGGAGTGGGTGAACTCTCCGACTGACGGCAGGCTTCTATTGGACACCGTGAAGGCTCCGATTCATGGATCCGACGGGCACCCCATCGCCCTGGTGGGGATTTCCCGTGACATCACCGCCCGCAAACAGGCTGAAGAAGAAAAACTGGCACTTGAACAACAGCTCCAGCAGTCGCAGAAGCTGGAGAGCCTGGGGGTGCTTGCCGGCGGTATCGCCCATGATTTCAACAACATCCTCACCGGCATCATCGGTAACATCTCCTTTGCCAGGAAGTTCATCGACATTGGCCACAAGGCTGCTGCCATCTTGAAGAACGCCGAAAATGCGGCAAACCGTGCCTCAGAGCTCTCCAACCAGCTGTTGACCTTTGCCAAGGGGGGACAACCGGTCAAACAGGTTGTCTCCGTGAAGCAGCTGCTGAATGAGTCGGTTGCCTTCGTACTGAGCGGCTCCAATGTTTCATGCCGCTCCGAGCTGCCTGAAGACACCCTCCCCATCGAGGTCGACAAGGGACAGCTCAGCCAGGTACTCCACAACATCATTATCAACGCCACCCAGGCCATGCCGGGCGGGGGTACGATTACCATCCGCGCTGAGAACAGCATTGTCGCTGCTGACAACAGTATGTCCTTAGCCCCCGGCAGATACGTCAGGCTCACGTTCACAGACAGGGGCTGCGGGATATCCGAGGAGGATCAGCAAAAAATCTTTGACCCCTATTTTACGACAAAAGCCGGCGGCTCTGGTCTTGGCCTTGCCACGACCCGCTCGATAGTCATGAAGCATGGGGGACATATCGACGTCCGCTCCGTGTTTGGTGATGGAACAACCTTCGAAATACTGCTGCCGGCCTGCGAAGAAAAGACTCTTCTCGCCGGTAATGGACCATCTCCGGAGGACAGCGGCATCCAGATGAACAGATCAGTTCTGGTAATGGATGACGAGGAAATCATCAGGGATCTGACCAGCTTGATGTTGCAGGAATCGGGCTACCACGTCCAGACCTGCGGCAATGGTGATGAGGCGATCGCTTTGTATGGCGCCGCAGTAGAAGCCGGCAAACCCTATGCGGCAGTAATCATGGACCTGACAATTCCCGGCGGGATGGGAGGCAGAGAAGCGGCGCAGCATATCCTGGCGCTTGATCCGAACGCCCGCCTGATCGTATCGAGCGGCTACTCAAGCGATCCCGTCATGGCGGATTATGCCACGCACGGCTTCTGCGCAGTGCTTCAGAAACCGTACGACGAAGAAGGGATCACGAGCGTGCTCAAGGCGGTTCTAATGGCGCACCCCCGGATTCGGTGCAGTTAAGAATATTCCGGCGGGATCGCAACGGGTCGGTAATCATTCCATTTCAATAACAAGGTTGGTAACGCTTGTGGGAAATTTCAGTGCGGTTGTCATAGACTTTGAAACAACGGGGCTTTCACCCGGATATGGGGACAGAACCATTGAGGTCGGTGCGGTTCTGATTTCAGGCAACCGGATCGTCGACAGATTTCAAAGTCTGATGAATCCGGAGGTGCGGGTCTCAGGTTTTATTGAGAGCTTCACGGGGATCACCAATACCATGCTCTCCAGGGCTCCCGCCATCAAGGAGGTCATGGTTCAGCTGACGTCATTCATTGAACAGCACCATCTGGTTGCCCACAATGCAGGCTTCGATTCACGCTTCCTGGATGCAGAACTGGCACGTATCAATCACAGGAGAACAAACCAGTTTGCCTGTTCCATGCTGGCATCCAGGCGATTGTATCCGGATGCTCCCAATCATCGGCTTGAAACCCTGGTGACCTACAAGAAACTCACAACAGATGGAGTTCACCACAGGGCATTGGCAGATGCCGAGATGACGGCGCATTTGTGGCTGGAAATGATAAAGGACATCAAATCCACGTTCGGGGTCCGTGAGGTTTCCTTCAAGCTGATGCAGCAGCTGGCAAAAGTGCCGAAAAAGAAACTGCATGAGTTTTTTACGAAACACTCCAATCAGGTTTAGGGGTCAGGTAACCCAATGCAATCAAACAGAGAAGTTAGCTGGTAGCTCGGGAAGCCAGCCGTCAAACCAGCACTCCTGTCGAAGAGCATGTGCAGGTTTGCCCCCCGCCCGCATCTCCGCCAGTAATCAGATAGCTTGTTCTTTTATCATTTTTTTCAACTGTTCCAAATCGCTTCTGAGCGCATTTATGGTCTGCTGCTGTTCCTGAACCACCGTCACCAGCACAGCGGCAATATCCATCGGGCTCAAGCCGCGGCGATCGGCACTTGCCAGCATTTCCGGGACGTCCTCGGCGATAAAACCTGCATACTGCCGGTTCTTTTCCGCCTTGTAGCGGAAAAGCACCGGCTCCAGACCGTTCAGTGTTTGCAGCGCTTCCTCTGTGCTGAGCGGTTTAATGTCTTCCTTCAGACTGCGGCTCGAGGCATTGGTCCAGACCCCTCCGGAAGTGAGTGATGCCCCGGACGAACTCGTCAGGCTGCCATCGGGATTTAGGCTCAGCAGATTGACATTATTGGCCAGAAAACCGACGGAATGATTGCTTGTCGCCCCCACGAAAAACGAGCTGCCAGAGGCATTGAGGGTTGCGACCACCCCATCGGTCCGTTGCAGGGTGACGGCGGCATCGGCGCCGGTCCGGTAGATTGCAAGTGCCGATGTGGGCGCCCAGGTTCCGATGCCCACATTGCCATCGGACCTGAGAGTAAGGGTGCTGGTCGGTGCTCCCGGCTGAATGCGAAAGGGTAGCTTACTGCCGCCGCTAATATCCCTGATGAAGAAATTGGCTTCATTCCCGGCAATGTCCCAGACTTGCGCAGAGTATCCCGCGCTGCTATCCTGACTTAATCTCAACTTTGGGGTATCGCTTTTGGGAATAACCGGATTGGCATTGGCACGGGAAAACATGCCGAGCAGACAGACAACCATGACAGCCATTGGCATCGCAACCCTTTTCATTGTGTCCTCCTGTGGTGTTCAACAAAGAGTGGTTTTCTACATCCGAGCGGTTACTAACATCGAGAACGTTGCGACTGTCCCCCCCTTGGAAAACAGGAGACATTCACCCGACAGCTTCTTTAACTACCTAACCCTGATAAACAGGATAAGTAAGTTAACGAAATTGTTGAAACATTTATTCACATCTTTGATATTGTTATCAAGGAGTAGCCATTTGTCAATCCACGATAACTGTTTTTAATATTTACGGTATTGATGTAACGATCCGGACACCTTAGAATAGCTGGCAGGTTTGTCTTGGCAGCAGGTTATGCGTTTCCTCGTGGATCAGACGCTTAATCAGGAAAACAGATAACATATGGGGAACTCATGTCATTCATCTTCAATGCGAACCGGCGCTATTCTGTATCAGCCATATTATTGCTGATCGTTGCATGCCTAAGCGTTTCAGCAGTCGCCTTTGCAGAATGCAATGAATACATGTTAGTAGAGTATGAGGACAAGATTGAAGCCGTCTGCATTGGGGATCAGGGAACGTCCGTACAGAAACAAACATCTGCAACAGAAGAAGACAATCAGCGCCAGAATGATGTTGAAAACGCTGATGTAACAAGGAACAACCTGACTGAGACTCAAAGGAGCAATAATGACGGCAGTCCCGTTTCAACAGCTGAGGATATGGACAACGGCCGAAATGGTTTGTAGAAATTCAGCTCGTAATAGATCTGCACAGCAACAGTCATTCTCAGTGCTCACCGGAATGAGACCGCGAAATACAAGCATTGATGCATAACCTGACGTTCCGGCAACAGCCCCCGAACACAATACCAACCACAAGAAAAAAGGATACAAGATGACAACCTTACCCAAATGCCCCACCTGCAGCTCGGAATACACCTACGAAGACGGCGAGAACTACGTCTGCCCAGAATGCGCCCATGAGTGGCCGCAAACAGCCGTTGAGAGCGTTCTTGAAGAACGCGTCGTGCGTGACGCCTTCGGCAATGAACTCAAGGCCGGCGATTCGATTACCGTTATCAAGGACCTGAAGATCAAGGGTTCGTCTGCGGTCGTCAAGGTCGGCGTCAAGATCAAGATCATCCGTCTCGTCGATGGCGATCATGATATCGACTGCAGGATCGACGGTGTCGGCGCAATGCAGTTGAAGTCCGAGTTCGTCAAGAAGGCCTGAGGCTGTAAACCCGCTTTATCAATAATGACAGCCTGTCTCAGCCTTGACAGGTATGCACCTTGTACTAATTAATCAAAGAAAGGGAATGCCGGAACATGAGAAAACAGATCGCTACAATGGGTTTCATCGTGACAACAATGGCGAGCACTTCTGCCCTTGCAGTTGGCCCTGATAAACTTCTGGATTTCAATGACAGCCCTAAGGGCTCGGTTATCTTCGACGGCGCAACGCACAAAGCGGCCGGGCTGACCTGCCCTGACTGCCACAACAAGGATCTCTTTCCCAAGATGAAAAAGGGAACGGTCAAGATCACCATGAATGACCTCAATGCCGGAAAATACTGCGGAAAATGCCACGATGGAAAAAGTTCCTTCATGATCAAGGGAAACTGTATCAAATGTCACTACGTGCCGGGGGCCTAGAAGGCTCCTGCAGGTGCGGGGAGACTCGCCCCCCCCTTTCGATGAACGGCTGACATACTTAACAAGCGATGTGAGGTTTGAAAATGGAACAGGCATGTTTTTCCCTGGAGCTGGCGGTGCGCGATTATGAGTGCGACCTGCAGGGGGTGGTAAACAACGCGGTGTACCAGAACTATCTGGAGCACGCCCGGCATGAGTACCTGAAGTCAATCGGCATCGATTTCGCTGCACTGACGCTGCAGGGCATCAACCTGGTGGTGACACGGGTCGAGATCGACTACAAGACCTCACTGGTCAGCGGCGACCGGTTCGCGGTCGAAGTGCGGCTGGAACGGATCTCCCCGGTGCGGATCGGCTTTCGTCAGGACATCTACCGCCTGCCGGACCGCACAGCCGTGGTCAAGGCCCTGGTGACCGGAACCGCCTTGAATGCCAAGGGACGTCCGCAACTGCCGGAGGCGTTGAAGTCAATCCTGGACCGAGTCTGATGGCAGCCTTTACACAATAGCAAGGGATTTCACACGTTACACACCAACCAGCCTGGCCCGCCCAGCAGCATCATCCCATACTGTCTCAACATGTATCATCCGGTTTTAGACTGCATCAATACGTACATATAACTTGAAAAGGAAACCATAGCATGGGTGTAGAGATTTATGTCGGACATCTCTCCGGAACGGTCACGGAGGAGGAAGTGCGGAAGCTGTTCTCGGTGGCGGGTACGGTTCAGTCAGTGCACCTGGTAAAAAACTCGGGGACCGGCGAATTGCGGGGCTGCGGCTACGTCAGGATGTCGACCGAAGATGAAGCCTGTGACGCGATCGGCCTGCTGAATGGCGCCCTGCTCGGCGACAGCCTGATTACCGTAAAGGACGTGACGAAACAGACCGCCAGACAGGCCGTTCCAACCGGCGGTGGCCGGAACAGCAAGCCCACTAGGAAATTCCAGCGACCGCCAGAGGAATCATGAAGAAGCCGTTTTATGCCTGGGATGGTGACACCCTGGTGCTTGACATACTCGGCACGCCCAATTCAAAAAGGGATGCCGTCGGCAAGGTAAAGGGGCATCAGCTCTGTGTCAGTGTCACGGCCGTCCCTCGCGCCGGGCGGGCAACCGACCACATGCTGCGGTTTCTGGCGGATGAATTCGGTGTATCGATCAGCGACATCCAGGTTGTGTTCGGGCGTATGAATGTCAACAAACGACTGCGGATCAAGGCGCCCAAGCGCCTGCCGGCTGTCATCGGGCAGCAGGAGTTATTCGGCTAGCATGGTCAGAACGATTTGTACCAGGCCAGGATCAGGCCGCTGCCCGGGGTGCCGTTGCGGACAAAACCGGTATCCCATGAATACCCGAGATACAGCTCGGAATTCCAGAAAAAGCCGGTTCCCAGGCCGACTGTCGTAGCTGCCCCGGTTGAGCTTTTGAACAAAAACTTGTTGCTGTCCGTGACAGCTGCCCGGTCCGCCCAGATCAGTGTCTCACGCAGGTGCAGATAGATGAAGAAGGCGAGTTCGCGCCGGTATTCCAGGGCTGCCAGGGCATAATTGGATACGAGCACCTGGTTGAACATGGTGCCGGGATAATTGGGACGGCAGAGGTCATCCGATTCGATCGGAAGCGGCCCGCCGCCGATCGTGATGGCATTGTAGCGGTCGGCGCTTTTCCGGGGGGTAACGCCGCCGTGCAGACTGAAGAACACCCGGTTCCTCTCCGACAGCCCCGGGATACGGCCGGCACCCATGAGATAACCGTTAAACTGGAGGTACTGCTGGGTATTCGCCTTTGTGAAGTGTGCATCGGAAACCGTGCCGAAATCCGACCATCTGTCCCGGTACATGTAATCCAGGTCAAATCCGGCGGCCATGCCCGTATGGGGGAGCTCCAGCAGGTTCCGGCGCATGCCGTCGTATCGCCCCCTCAGCTTCACGCCGTACAGCATGGTGTCGGGCGGCAGCACCAGGTCCGGTCCCGTGTCGCTTGTCCGTCGGGCATAAAAATATCCGACCTTGCCGAGCAGCTGGAGCCGCAGGTCGTTATCCACCTGGAAGGGAGCCACCGGGTAGCGGAGCCCGGGGCCCAGTGAAGCGACTACCGTCCCCCAGATCGCGTCCGAGGACTTGATCTCCCGGTTGTTGACCACTTCCCGCTGACCGCCCGGGAGCGTGTTGTTATCGAAACGGGTGACAAGCTCTACATTTCCGAAGCTTTTGTCATACTCCAGATCATTGACGAAGATACTTACTACGTTGCGTGTTCGGGACTCCTGCCACATCCGCTTCAGATAGAAGGCTCCCAGCGGAGTGCCAAAAGTATCCCCCTGCTTGGGGGTGTATAGTACCCCCCCCAGCATCAGGGCGGTCTCTTGACCACGGTCCCTGGCGGGGACATCCACCGCTTCGCCCATGAAGACCGTGTGTAGCGGCTCACCGGCCAGGGGCGTGCGATATTCTGCAGATGTGCCAAAGGGAGCTGTCCCTTCTTCCCGGGGAGCAGACGCCTGATCCGTTTGGTCGGCACGGGCACTGCCCTGCTGCGTCCAGCCGGGACACAGTAGCGCACCGGCCAACACCAGGCACAGGATAAGCATCCACCTTTTGCCCGTTATCCATCCTCCCATCACCAGCTCCTCCTTAGATCCATTTGTGCACCTGCCCATGCAGAACAATTCACCATCAACGATGACCTTCATGCTCACCGTGATATCCCCCACGGCCGCCTCTATGGCCGAATCCGTCATCCTCTACAAACCAGATACAGCCCGAGAGCGTCGAGGTTATCAGAAGTAACATTACCAGTCTGAACAAGAGTATTTTTTTCATCTGCTGGTCCTCCTTCCATGATGCCGGCGTACTGCTTCGGGTGCATTATACCATGGTCCAATGCTGAGATAAATCCGTTATTCAATCGTAGTTATTGCATCCGGGGAGTTTGCCAGCATCACACAAGAAGGTCTCAACGGTCGTTGATATGGCCTTTGAAAGCGGTGGTATCAGCCGGGGCAAAGGTGTATGTTTAGATCAGAGGCCATCTACCCGGAGGAAGCAGCCGCCATGCCTGACGAGATCCGTGCCACATGTGAGATTCACCGCCTGAGCATCCTCGCGCCGGACGGAACTGTCGATGAAGCGCTCATGCCCCCCTTGCTGGAAGGGGATATCCGGCGCCTGTACGAGCTGATGCTGCTGACCAGGACCTTTGACCAGCGGGCCATAGCCCTGCAGCGCGAAGGACGGCTCGGCACCTACCCTCCCAGCCTGGGACAGGAGGCAGCCCAGGTGGGCAGCGCCTTTGCACTCCAGTCACGTGACTGGATCTTCCCCTCCTTCCGTGAACTGGGGGTCCAACTGACCCTCGGCTATCCCATTCATCAGATCTTCCAGTACTGGGCAGGCGACGAGCGCGGACAGCAGGCGCCGGCGTCGCTGAACATCTTCCCGGTCTGCGTCTCGGTCGGCAGCCACATCCCCCATGCGGTCGGGGCCGCCATGGCAGCCCGCTACCGGCACGACCCGATCGCCGTGGCCGCCTGGTTCGGCGACGGGGCCACCTCCAAAGGGGACTTCCACGAGGGCTTCAACATGGCAGGGGTCTTCCGGCTGCCGCTGGTCTTCATCTGCCAGAACAACCAGTGGGCCATATCCGTGCCGCTCAGTCATCAGACAGCCGCCCCTACCCTGGCTCAGAAGGCCCAGGCCTACGGCTTTGAAGGGGTGCAGGTGGACGGCAACGACGTCTTCGCCGTCTGCCGGGCCACCCGCGATGCCCTGCAGAAGGCGCGGGGCGGCGGCGGGCCGACCTTTATCGAGTGCCTGACCTACCGCTTGGCCGACCATACCACCTCGGACGATGCCGGGCGCTACCGCTCGGTCGATGAGGTGGCTGCCTGGAGCGCCCTTGACCCTATTCTCAGACTGGAGCGCTACATGGATCGCTGCGGCATCTGGAACGCGGCATACGCCCGGGAAACACGGCAGCGGGCAACCGATACCATCGATGGGGCGGTCGTTGTCATGGAGCCTCAGGCAGCACCCGACCCGGATGCGATGTTCCAACACACCCTGTCTATCCCCGGCCAGCGCCTAGCCGGTCAGCGGAAAGGGAGCTGACATGGCCCAGCTTACTATGGTACAGGCTATCAACCAGGCGCTGAGTCAGGAAATGGCCCGCGATGACCGGGTCGTGCTGCTGGGCGAGGATGTGGGGCGCGACGGCGGTGTCTTCCGCGTTACGGAAGGGTTGCAGGAACGCTTCCGCGCCGAGCGGGTCATGGACACGCCCCTGTCCGAATCGGGCATCGTCGGCGCAGCGGTCGGCATGGCCGCCTACGGCCTGCGCCCGGTGGCCGAGATCCAGTTCCTGGGCTTCATCTACGCCGCCCTGGACCAGATCTATACCCATGCGGCCCGCCTGAGGACCCGCTCCCACGGCCGCTTTACCTGCCCTTTAGTGATACGGACCCCATATGGCGGCGGCATCAAGGCCCCGGAGCTGCACGAGGAGAGCAGCGAGGCGCTGCTCTGTCATCTGCCGGGGATCAAGGTGGTCGTCCCCTCCGGTCCCTACAGCGCCAAGGGACTGCTGCTGGCGGCCATCCGCGATCCGGACCCGGTGATCTTCCTGGAGCCGACCCGCCTGTACCGGATGATCCGCGAGGATGTCCCCGAGGCAGACTACACGATTCCGCTCGGGACGGCCCGGATCGCCCGACAGGGACAGGACGTGACGGTGGTGGCCTGGGGCAGCATGCTGGAGCGGGTGCTCAAGACACAGACGGCTCACTCGGTTGAGGTAATCGATCCCCAGACCCTGACACCCTTTGACTGGGAAACACTACTGGCCTCGGTCGGAAAGACCGGCCGGCTGGTGATCGTCCATGAAGCGGTCAAGAGCGGCGGACTGGGCGCCGAGATCGCCGCCACCGTGGCCGAAGAGGCGATCCTGCAGCTGCGGGCGCCGGTGCTACGGGTGACGGCGCCGGATGTGGTGCTGCCGCTCCCCAGATTGATCGACCATTATCTGCCGACCACGGAACAGATCCGCACTGCCATCGACGACGTCATGAGGTACTGAGCATGCACTATGAATTCAAACTCCCCGACCTGGGTGAAGGGATTGCCGAGGTCGAACTGCGCAAATGGCTGGTGACGGAAGGCCAGCGGGTCGAACAGCACCAGACCGTGGCCGAAGTGGAGACCGACAAGGCCGTGGTTGAGGTGCCCTCGCCACATGGCGGTACCATCAGCCGGCTGCATGGCCGGGAGGGCGATATCATCCGTGTCGGCGATACCCTCCTGGCCATCGACGATGAAACAGTGCCACAGGTGCGGGCACGATCAGTCGGCATTGTCGGCGAGCTGCCCGAGGCAGAGGACGTACCTGTTGTCGCGCCTGCGGCAACCAATGCCGGTATCAAAGCGACTCCGCTGGTGCGGCAACTGGCCCGCGAGCGGGGCATAAACCTGCAGACAATCAGCGGCAGCGGCCCCCATGGCAGTATCACACCCGAAGACCTTGAGCGGGGCGCAGCAGACGTGCCGGAAGTCGCTGACCCATTCGGGCCGGTCGAACGCCTGCCGCTCAGGGGGGTTCGTCGCACTGCGGCCCGCAACGTCCTGGCCGCCCAGCAACACACCGCCTTTGTCACGGTCATGGAGGAGGCTGACGTCAGCGAGTTGACCCTGCTGAGGGTTCGCGAGCAGTCGGCAGCCGGGACCCACGGCACGCACCTGACCTTCCTCCCCTTCTTCATCAAGGCGGTGCAGCACGCCCTGCGCGACTATCCGGCCTTCAACGCCGCCATCGATGATGCCGGTGAGACGATTATCCTGAAGAAGCATTACCATTTCGGCATCGCCGTCGAAACACCCGACGGCCTGATGGTGCCGGTGATCCGCAATGTGGACCGCAAAAGCATCCTTGACCTGGCGGCCGAGATCCAGGTGCTGGGAGAAAAGGCACGCGATCGGACCATCACCCTGGACGAAATGAAGGGGAGCAGCTTCACCATCACCAACTACGGCCATTTCGGCGGACTGTTCGCCACCCCGATCATCAACTGGCCCGACGTCGCCATCATGGGCTTCGGCCGCATCGTCGAACGCCCCTGGGTGCATGACAGCAGTATCGTCATCCGTTCGATACTGCCCATCTCCCTGACCTTCGACCACCGCATCACCGACGGTGTGACCGCCGCCCGGTTTCTGTCCCGGGTGGTCGGCTTTCTGGAAGACCCGGCACTGTTGTTCATTGAGAGTATCTGAAGAATACGTTGTGGTCAGACAGGGCGTCACAAGAACGGAAACAACACTCACTGACCAGGGAGAACAGACATGACTGACCCGGAACTCTACTGGATGGCGGATGACCAGCGCGCACGCCTGGACGAATTGACGAGTTGTGATCCTGCGGAGAAGGAAACGTCGCTCAGGCGCGATGTCCGTTCCCTGGGGATGCTGCTCGGCACAGTGATCCGTGAACAGGCCGGCCAGGCGGTGTATGAAGCCGAGGAACACCTGCGCCACCTGGCGATACGCCACCGCCAGCTCAACAGCGGCCAGGGAGGGGCGGATCTTGACACCCCTGAAGAACGGGAACTCAAGGAGCGCATGGTCTCGATCGTCCATGACATGTCCGAGAATGATGCCTATCAGATCGTCAAGGCCTTCGGCACCTACTTCGAATTGACCAACCTGGCGGAAACGAATCATCGCAAACGCCGGCTGCGGGCAATGCGCTTCGCACCCGGGGACAGGGACAAGCCCGGCTCCATGCGTGGCACGTTGCGCCGCATGCGCGCTGCCGGCATCAGCGGAGCAGATGCCCTGAAATACCTCGGGCAAGTTGAGGTAACGCCGGTCTTCACCGCCCACCCGACCGAGGTGGCGCGCCGGGTGGTCCTGTTCAAGCGGCGCCGCATCGCCCGTGCCCTGGAAAAACTCGACCGGCTGCCGCTGACCGATGCAGCAGCCGGCCAGGGACAGGACGCCATTCTTGCGGAGATTACCGCCCTTTGGCAGACCGATGAGGTCCGCCGCAAGCAGCCGACGGTCGTTGACGAGATCCGCATGGGGGTCAACCACTATCCCGGCTCGCTGATCACCCCCCTGCCCCGTTTCTATCAGGACCTGGCCGCAGCCTTCCAGGACGTGTACGGCATGCAGCTCTCCGGCCGTGAACTGCCGACGGTAGTCAGATTCGGTTCCTGGACCGGCGGCGACCGGGACGGCAACCCGTTCGTAACCACCGATACCACCCGCATCGCCCTGCAGATGGCCCGTGAAACGATTCTGGCCCATTATCTGAGCGACATCGACGAGTTGCGCGAATTGCTGACCCCTTCCAGCTACCGGACGGGCCATTCTCCGGAGCTGACCGCAGCACTTGATCGCTACTGCGGGTCGATTCCCGCCCTGCTTCCCAAAATCAGTGCCTACCCGGAGTGCGAGCTGTACCGCAGATTCCTGGCCTTTGTCCTGCACCGTCTGCGCTGCACCCGTAACGAGCCGGGCGACCCGGAAGCCTATCCGGATTCGGCTTCATTCGCGGCTGACCTGGCCCTGATCCGCACCAGCCTGGCCCACCGTGGCGCTGAACGGCTGGCCCGCACCTACGTGGACCCGATACTGCGCCGGGTGGATACCTTCGGCTTTCACCTTCATACCCTCGATATCCGCCAGCATGCCCGCGTTCACGCCCGGGCCGTGGCCGAACTTGCAACCGGCAGCACGGTTGTGCCGCCCCACGATCACGCGCCCACGACTCCATCGCCAGAAACAACCGGTCTGCTGGATACCCTGCGGACCCTGGCCGAGTTGAAGCGCAGCTATCCGCCCGAGGCACTGCACAACTACGTGATCAGCGGCGCCGAATCTGTGACCGATGTCCTCTCGCTAGTCTGGTTGCTGGAGCTGTGCGGGGTGCAGGTAGCTGCCACTGCCGACGGTCGTGACCCGGGACTGATGCCGGTACCGCTCTTCGAATCCATCGATGACCTGCGCAATGCCCCCCAGATCTGCCGCACCCTCTGGAGCATGCCGGACTTCGCACCCTACCTGAATTCGTGGCAGCGCAGACAGGAGGTCATGCTGGGCTATTCAGACTCCAACAAGGACGGCGGCATGCTCACCAGCACATGGGAGATCTTCAAGGCGCATCGCGCTCTGCACCGGGTAGCAGCCGAATGCGGTGTGCAGCTGCGACTGTTCCACGGCCGGGGCGGCACAGTCGGCCGGGGCGGTGGTCCCACCTACCGGGCAATCACGTCTCAGCCGCCGGGGGCCTTCAACGGTACGATCCGCATCACCGAACAGGGTGAGGTTATCAACTGGAAATACTCCGATGCCATCCTGGCTGAGCGCAATCTTGAGCTGATGGTGGCCGCCAGCCTGGATGCCCTGAGCCTGATTCCCCAGGGAGAGCGGGACACACCCGAGGGGTGGGAGCAGACCATGGAGGCGCTGTCAGCCAGCGCCTACAGCTTCTACCGGGAGCGGATCGCCGACAACCCGGATATCATGCCCTATTTCGAACAGGCCACGCCGGTGCTGGAGTTTGAACTGGCCAAGATCGGCTCGCGCCCGGTCAAGCGCAGCGCCAGCCGGGATCTGGGCGAACTGCGCGCCATCCCCTGGGGCTTCGGCTGGATGCAGAGCCGGCACGTAATTCCAGCCTGGTTTGGCGTCGGATTCGCCCTGGATCGTTTTGCCGAACAGTCGGAATCCGGCATGGCGGTTCTGCAGGGCATGATGGCGGGCTTCCCCCTCTTTAACGACCTGATCCGCAACGTGGAACTGGCACTGACCAAGGTCGATCTGCCCCTGGCCAAACTGTATGCTGACCTCGTCCCGGATGTGCAGCTGCGGGAACGGGTCTTCGGCATGGTTGTGGAGGAGTTCGGGCGCACACGGCGAACCATCCTGGCGATCACCGGACAGCAAGAACTGCTGGAGGGCAATCCCTCCCTGGCACGCTCGATCAGGCTGCGCAACCCCTATGTCGATCCCCTGAGCATGATCCAGATCGAGCTGCTCAGGCGCAGGCGGGCCGGCCAGGGCAGTGGGGAACTGGACTTTGTCCTGGCTGCCACGATCAACGGGATTGCCTCCGGTTTGCGCAATACGGGGTAACAGTTGTTTCGTAATAGAGGGTGTACGGGAAATCTGCGGGATACATCACAACTGTTTTTTCAACCAGGTTTGATACCTGAAGACCGAATTCAAGACAAACCAGCTCGAATACGAAAAAGCTCTCCTGCGAAGTATTCGCGGGAGAGCTTTTTATTGCAATAACCTGCCTGTATCAGCAGGTTAGATTTTTTTGGGGTGGCTGGAGGGTATCGAACCCTCGCATATGCGAGTCACAGTCGCACGTGTTAACCGCTTCACCACAGCCACCATAAAATGAACATTCTTAATAGCTCAATAGCAGCATCCAAGTCAAGCTGATTTTTTCTGCATACCCGGATAGGCCACTTTTTTCTTCAACAGTAACGACAGACCTGAAGCAGAGACAAAAAGATAGGGCGAAGCTCGACGCTTCGCCCTATCCGGGAAATCAATTGTGCTGCCGGAAGTTACTCCGCCTTTTTTGTTCCGTCAAGATTCAGACCCATAGCCTCTTTGCGAGAGAGTTTGATCTTGCCGTTCTTGTCCACGCCAATGCACTTGACCAGAACCTGGTCACCTTCGTTGAGAACATCGGTAACAACCTTGACCCTGGCGGTATCAAGCTCGGAGATATGAACAAGACCGTCGGTACCCGGCATGATCTCCACGAATGCGCCGAAATCCATGATCTTCTTGACTGTACCCATGTAGAGACGTCCCTCTTCGGCGTCTTCTGTCAGGCCGCGGATCATCTGAATGGCCAGATCACAGGCTTCCTTGCTGGTACTGGCGATGTTGATGCGACCGGTATCATCGATATCCACGGTGACGCCGGTGGTCTCGGTGATGTTGCGAATGTTCTTGCCGCCGGTTCCGATGACGTCGCGGATCTTGTCGGTCTTGACCCAGATGGTGGTGATGCGCGGTGCAAAGGGCGACATTTCGGGACGCGGTGCAGCCAGCGTTTCTGCCATCTTGCCCAGGATATGCAGACGAGCGTCGCGAGCCTGGCTGAGGGCCTTCTGCATGATATCCCTGGTCACGCCGCCGATCTTGATATCCATCTGCAGGGCGGTAACGCCATCGGCTGTTCCAGCCACCTTGAAGTCCATATCGCCCAGATGGTCCTCATCACCCAGGATATCGGAAAGAATGGCAACCTTGTCGCCTTCCTTGATCAGACCCATGGCGATACCGGCTACCGGTGCAGAGATAGGTACACCGGCATCCATCAGCGACATACAGCCGCCGCAGACGGCAGCCATGGAGGAGGAACCGTTGCTCTCCAGGGTCTCGGACACGATGCGGATGGTGTAGGGGAAATCATCATGATTGGGGAGAACAGCTGAAAGTGCCCGCTCTGCCAGCATGCCGTGACCGATCTCGCGACGACCGGGTCCCAGGCGGAAACTGGTTTCGCCAACGGAAAACGGAGGAAAGTTGTAATGCAGCAGGAAGCGCTTGCGATACTCGCCGTACAGGGAGTCCATACGCTGTTCGTCGCTGGAGGTACCGAGGGTGGCGGTAACCAGGGCCTGGGTTTCACCGCGGGTAAACAGGGCTGAACCATGGGTACGCGGCAGCAGTCCGGCTTCGGTGGAGATGGGGCGGATGGTGACTGTGTCGCGGCCATCGATACGAATGCCGGTATCGAGGACATCGGCGCGCACATGTTCATATTCAAAATCGCCCAGGAAGCCCTTGATCTGCTTGGCACTGCCCTCAAATTCTTCCTTGAGAGCCTCGATCGTTTCCGTCTTGACCAGGTCGATCTGGTTGTGGCGTTCCTGTTTGGACTTGATCTTGACCGCAGCAGCCATGCGATCAAAGGCCAATGCGCGTACCTTGGCCAATAACGGCTCATTCACGGTTACCGGTACAACGGCGCGCTTGGCGACGCCGGCCTTTTTCTGCAGCTCTTCCTGGGCCTGGATCAACGGAAGCATCGCTTCCTTGGCAAAGAAGACCGCATCGAGCAGGTCAGCCTCGGATACGAATTTCGCCTCTCCTTCGACCATAATGACCGCATCGCGGCTTGCTGCAACTACTATTTCCAGGTCACTGACCAGAAGTTCTTCAGCTGTTGGGTTACAGATCAGTTTGCCGTCTACCCGGCCGACCTTGACGCCGGCGATAGGACCCTGAAAAGGGATATCGGAGATCATCAGGGCAGCGGAAGCACCCAGCATGGAAAGAATCCCGGGATCATTGTCCTTGTCAGCCGACACGACGGTTGCCATGATCTGGGTGTCATTGAGGAATGTTTCCGGGAACAGCGGACGAATAGGACGGTCTATCAGGCGACAGATCAGCGTTTCCGGGTCGGAAGGACGCGCCTCGCGCTTGAAGAAACTGCCCGGAATCTTGCCGCCGGCATAGGCCTTTTCCGTATAGTTAACGGTCAGGGGGAAAAAATCCTGTCCTTCTTTGGCTTCTTTTTGGGCTACGGCAGTTACCAGCACCATCGTATCCCCGCTTCTCACCATCACGGCGCCATTGGCCTGTTTGGCCATCTTGCCGGTGGAGATGGTGACGGTCCTGCCACCAAACTCAACATTTACAACGTGTTCCATACTCTTCTCCATTCTTTGTTGCGTTGGGGCCGTCGCTACAACCCCATACCACTACGGCATGGGACTCTACCCACGTCCCCAACAAAAATAAAAAGGGCCGGAAAGCCCTCTTTTCACATATGGCATACTGTCAATAAAAAGGCACCCTAGCGACTGTAAGCCGGTAGAGTGCCGATCCATTACCTACGTATGCCGAGTCGCTCGATCACCGTTTTATACCTGTCTACCTCTTTGCCTTTGAGGTAATCCAGAAGCCTGCGCCTCTGGCCGACAAGCTTCAGCAGCCCTCTACGGCTGTGGTGGTCCTTCTTGTGGATCTTGAAGTGCTCGGTGAGATAGGTTATCCGCTCGGTGAGAATGGCAATCTGCACCTCTGGAGAACCTGTGTCGCTTTCATGTTTTTTGAATGAATTGATGATTTCCTGTTTCTTTTCGGTTGCCAGCACTGCTAACACCTCCTTTGTATGTACACTCTACATCTCTAGTGGTTGATTAAATCTGTTAGAACATAACCGCAAGCTAAAATTGATACCATACACGCTTCCGCATGTAAAGCATTAACTTAGATGAAAACACGCTTCAGGAGAATACGCGGCACAGCATCTACACCTAACATGCATTCAGCAACCGCAACCAGTTCCCCATTCCAGGTAAGGCGAACCATAACAGTTTCATCATGTGATGTTGGAGATGCTTCCGTTACATCCGCCCAGCCAGGCGACCTGCCGTGTCTGACATGTACTACACCGGCGTCACTCAATACCAGTTCCGGCTGATGCGAAAGCGCGGCATAAGGGCTCACCGTCAGGGCATCAAGCTCGCCGAGACGGGCGGCTTCTTCAAGTTTTTCAAGTGTCGCTGATGCAGAAATGTTAAAGGGGCCGCTTGCCAGCCTGCGCAGCTCCTTCAATGCCGCTCCACATCCAAGCAGTGCGCCGATATCATCCGCCAGCGTCCGTACATAGGTACCCCGTGAGCAGACGACCCTGAATCCGACGAACGGCAGGACAAAGGAGATCAATTCAAGGGAATAGACCGTTATCTCGCGTGCTTTGCGCTCAACAACCTGACCTTTGCGAGCCAGTTTATACAACGGCTGACCATCGCATTTGATCGCTGAATACATGGGGGGTATCTGGCTCAGCTGTCCGCTAAACTTTTTCAGTACGGACTCAACACGCTCCTGGGTAACCTCCTGCCATGCGGCTTCCCGTAAAACCGTACCGGTCATATCCAGGGTATCGGTTGCCACCCCCAGCTGCATGACCGCCTCGTAGCATTTAAGCCCTTCGTCCAGAAAAGGTATCGCCTTGGTGCCGTCATTGACCGCTATCGGCAGGACCCCCGTGGCAAAAGGATCGAGCGTGCCGGTATGGCCGACCTTGCGGGTGCCGAGTATCCGGCGGACACGGCTGACAACATCATGCGAGGTGATACCGGCCGGCTTGTCGATGACAACGAATCCATTGATCAAAGAACATCGTCCATCAGGGCATATACCCTGGCTTTGACTTCATCAATAGTTCCATCCACCGTACAGCCGGCAGCGTTGTGATGACCGCCGCCGCCCAGTGCAACAGAAAAGACCGCGACATTGACCTTACCCTTGGATCTGAAGCCGACCTTGATCAGCCGCTCTTCTATCTGACGAAAGAAAATTGCCACCTCCACCCCTTTGATGGAGCGGGGATAATTTACGAAACCATCCGTCAATTCGGCATCTGCACCGGTATTGGCATACATGTCCAACGTAACCGTTACCGAAGCGGCCAGCCCCCCCTTGATCACTTCCAGGGTCGGGAGACAGCGGGCCAGTAACTCCAGTCGCTTGCGGGGCTGATTTTCATAGAGCTGTTCGGCAACGTCCCAGGCATTAACACCCGCCTCGATCATCTCACCGGCAACTGTAAAGGCCTCGCGATTGGCATTTGAATAGCGGAATGAGCCTGTATCGGTGATTATGGAGACATATAGACAGAGAGCGGTTTCAGCATCAAAGCTGTAACCGAGCGCAGTAGCGATGCGATAGACCAGCACGCCGGTAGCGGCCGCAGATGGATCAATCAGGTTGTGAATTCCAAAATTATCACAGGACAAGTGATGATCGAGGTTGATGATTTTCCCGTTGCGCTTGAAGGAGCAGAACAGGTCTCCAGCGCGTCGCAGCTCGCCGATATCCAATACAAAAGCGACATCAAAAGCACGATCGGGAATTGTTGTGCTAACAGTGTTTACACCTGGCAGGAAACTATACAGCTCAGGAACGGAATCCTGGAGGTGCACATGCACATCTTTACCGATTTTCCGTAATAGCGAGGCCAGGGCGAGTGTAGAACCGACGGCATCACCATCGGGACCCTCGTGGGATGTCAGCAGGAAGGAGTGATTGGTGCGTATCTCTTCAGCGATCTTCTGTATTGTCCCCATCATGCTCTTTGTCTATCTCCCTGAGGATAGTATCGATATGATTACCGTATTCCTGTGAATGATCGTACGTAAAGGTAATTTCCGGCAGCAGACGCAGGGAAAGCACCTTGCCCAGCTCACGGCGGATGTAGCCTTTTGCGCTGTTGAGGCCGGCCTCGCTATTCTTCTTGGCAAGGTCATCACCAATCACCGTAAAGAAGACCTTCGCCAGGCGCAGGTCAACGGTCACATCCACAGCAATGATCGTGACAAAACCGATTCTGGGGTCATTCAATCCCCTGGACAGAATGGAAGATATGGTTTCATGGATGGTTTCGGCTACTTTATCACATCGTTTATGCTTCATACATCTTCCAGGGTCATGAACAAATAGCGAGATAAAAGGGTTTCCCCTCTAACCTCGCCACCTGTCCAATGCCGATAGTATTAAAGTTTTGTTGCGATCTTCTCTATCTCAAACGCTTCGATGATATCGCCCACTTTGATATCATTGTAATTCTCAATGCCGATGCCGCATTCATAGCCGCTGGCTACTTCTTTCACATCGTCCTTGATACGGCGTAATGACGAAAGCTTGCCTTCGTGTACCACGACATTGTCGCGCAGCAATCGAATCTGCGCGTTACGCAGCATTTTGCCGTCCAGGATATAGGAACCGGCAACATTGCCGATTTTGGGTACCGAAAACACCTCGCGTATTTCGGCCCTGCCCAGGAATTTCTCCTTGAGCGTCGGTGCCAGCAACCCTTCCATGGCCTTTTTCACATCTTCAACCGCATCGTAGATGATGCTGTAGAGACGTATATCAACCCCTTCCTTCTCTGCCAGACTTTGGGCCTTGACTTCCGGTCGCACGTTGAAGCCGATAATGATGGCATTGGATGCTGCCGCCAGGTTAACATCTGTCTCTGTGATCGCACCAACCGCGTTATGCAGCACATTGAGTCTGACTGCATCGGTAGAAAGTTTGCGAAGCGACTCACCAACGGCCTCGATCGAACCGTGCACGTCACCCTTGATGATAACGTTGAGATCCTTGACCTCACCGCTCTGAATCTTTTTGTAGAGATCCTCAAGCGACAGCTTGGTATGCTTGGCCAGTTCGACCTCGCGATGCTTGATCTGCCGCAAGGTTGCGATCTCTTTGGCCTGTTTCTCGTCTTTCATGGCGACGAAGACATCACCGGCATCCGGCACTCCGGAGAGTCCGACGAGCTCAACCGGCATCGACGGTCCAGCCTCGTGAACCTTTTCACCACGGTCGTTCTGCATGGCTCGAACACGCCCTGAATGCACACCAACGACACAGTAGTCACCGTTTTTCAGCGTACCTTCCTGAACCAGAACCGTGGCAACCGGGCCGCGCCCCTTATCCAGCTTGGCCTCAACAACGGTTCCCTTGGCCAGTTTATTGGGGTTCGCCTTCAGTTCCATCACGTCGGCCTGCAACAGAATCATCTCCAGCAATTCCTCAAGGTTGGTGCGCTTTTTGGCGGATACCTCCACCATGGTTGCATCTCCGCCCCATTCAGAAGAAACAAGCCCGAACTCCATCAGTTCACGTTTGACATTTTCCGGACGGGCATCCGGCTTATCGATCTTGTTGACTGCCACGATAATTGGTACTTCGGCCGCCTTGGAGTGATTGATGGCCTCACGCGTCTGGGGCATGACGCCGTCATCGGCAGCTACGACCAGAATAACAATATCAGTCACCTTGGCGCCGCGGGCTCGCATGGCGGTAAAGGCTTCATGACCCGGGGTATCGAGGAAGGTAATCTTTCTACCATTCAGCTCAACATCGTAGGCGCCGATATGCTGGGTGATGCCGCCGGCCTCACCGGCAATAACGTTTGCCTCGCGGATGGCATCCAGCAGAGAGGTTTTACCATGGTCGACATGACCCATGATTGTAACCACAGGAGGACGTTTTTCCAGAGTTTCAGGCGCATCCGGAGTCGATTCAAGAATTTCGTCCAGGTCAACGGCAACATTTTCCACTTCGTAGCTGTACTCGGCAGCCAGAATCACTGCGGTGTCAAAATCAAGCGGATGGTTAATCGTAACCATCATGCCCATCTTCATAAGAGACTTGATCAGGTCGTTTGCTTTTATTCCCATCCGCTTGGCCAATTCGCCAACACTGATGGTTTCAGAAATCTTGATGATACGCTTGATGGCCTTGGGAACAGTGATCTCGGTACTGCGTGTAGATGTTGATACGCGTTCTTTGCCCCGTTTTTTGGAACCTCTGTAGACCGGATCAAACACCCGCTCGCGTTTTTCGAGAATCTCCTGTTTTCTGGGTTGCTCCTTCTTTTTGGCAGGAGCAACGTTTTTCTTGCCACCCTTTCCGGCATCAGGACCGAATGAAGGCCCATCTTTCTTTACACCCGGGCGACGGGTATCGCCGGTCGGAGGCGCGGCCGGTGCAACCTGCACCTGCTTCATACGCGAACGATCTGCATCGGATGTTCCGCCCGCCGGGGCTGGGCGCCTCTGGGCTGTGTCACCGGGCCGCGGTGTTGATGGACGCTCTCCAGGACGTGTTTCTCCTGGACGGCTTGGTGCTGGACGAGTGCTTGCAGGTCTCTGCGTTGTTGCGGCAGGCGCATCTTTTGAAACTACCCGTGTCGGCCGGTTGGTCACACCGGGGATTTCCATACGACCAAGGATACGGGCCTGATTGGGACCGGCCTTCGCTTCGACAGGCGCTGCAACCTTTTCAACAACGACGGCCTCCGGCACAACTTCGACCTTAGGCACCTTAGGCGTATCCGCGACAGGGACAACTTCCGGGGCAACAGGAGTTTCAACGATGGCCGGTTTTTCAACCACCGGAGCTTCCGGCACAGCAACTGCGACTTCAGCAGGCTCAACCGGTACAACCTTGGCACGACGTCGGATTATGGTAGTCGTCACCCTGACTTCATCAGCGCCACTCCCGATCGACTTAGGGCTTTCCAGCCTGCTGACTACATCTTCATCTACCAGTGATGTAGCAGTTTTTGCCTCGACACCGATATCTTTGAGCCGGGAAATCACTTCCCGGGTCTCTAATCCCAACCTCTCGGCCAGGTTACTCACACGTATTTTGCTCATAGGTTCTACACCTCCCCCAGGAAGTTTCTGAATCGTTCAATTTCTTGCGACAGCTGTGCCACAAATCCGCCGGCCTTTATGGCAATCGCGCTACGGGGCGCCTTACCAAGAATGGCGCCAAAATCATCTTTCGTCATAATATGTAGAGATGCGATGCCATGCACTTCGGCAAGCAGTATGATCTTATCCCCGATACTTGCGGATACATCCTTGGCCACCAGAACCAGCCCAGGCTTATGGGCACCTCTGATAGCGTCCGTGACCATGGAACCACCAGAGATGATTTTTCCGGCCCTGTTGGCTAACCCGATATATCCAAGTATGCGCCCATGCATGATACCGGCAACCTGTGCAACCATTTCATCGGGCGGCACGGTTACAACTTCGTGTTTGAAAGCGCGGCTGAACTGCCGCTGCTTAAGAGCGGCACGCACGCATTGCTCGCTGATGCAGGTATATGCCCCTCTGCCCGGCAGTTTCGACTCGATATCCGGCACAACCTCGCCTTGAGGTGAGAGTACAAAACGGATCAACGAATCCTTGTCGCGGGCCTGACGGCACCCCAGACAACTGCGTTGCGGTTTTTCCTGCTGCTTCTGCCGGGGCATGCCCGCAGGTT
Source organism: Geobacter psychrophilus (assembly GCF_056821595.1). NCBI lineage: Bacteria > Pseudomonadati > Thermodesulfobacteriota > Desulfuromonadia > Geobacterales > Geobacteraceae > Geobacter > Geobacter psychrophilus. The sequence goes on along the minus strand of NZ_JBXDTU010000004.1, from coordinate 3,633,132 downwards.
ACTCAGCCTGCTTTTCGGCAGGCGCGTCAACAACAGTCTCAAGTGGTTCCGATGCTGCCTCAGCAATTCCGGTATCTTCCACCGGCTCTTCAGCTTCAAGCTGTGTGCCGTCAAAGGAGGCAAAATCCTGCTGTTCTTCAGCTTCGGCAACCTTTGATTCGCTTTTGATATCGATACGGCAGCCGGTCAAACGTGCCGCCAGACTGACGTTCTGGCCACGCTTGCCGATAGCAAGCGAAAGCTGATCATCGGCAACGATTATCTCCAGGGCGCGGCTATCCTCATCTACAAACACCTTGGAAACCTGGGCTGGCGACAGGGCGTTGCAGGCAAAACGGGCGATATCCTCTGACCAGGGAATGATGTCGATCTTTTCACCTCGGAGTTCGGAAACTACATTCTGGACCCTGGCTCCCCGCATACCGACACAGGCTCCGACCGGATCAACATCCCGATCATTTGAAGATACGGCAACCTTGGCACGGCTTCCGGGATCACGAACAACGGCATTGATCTCGACAATGCCCTCGGCAATCTCGGGAACTTCAGCCTCGAACAGCTTGGCCAACATACTGGGGTGGGTGCGGGAGAGTATAATCTGAGGACCCTTGGTGGTCATACGGATTTCGGTAATAATCGCACGAATCCTGTCCCCCGGACGATAGACCTCACGAGGCATCTGCTCTTTGGATGGCAGGACCGCTTCGGCTCTTCCCAGATCAACCAGCAGTTCACCTTTCTCAAAACGACGCACCATACCGGTGATTATTTCCCACTGACGGTCACTGTATTCATTGAAGATCGTCTCACGCTCGGCCTCGCGCACCTTCTGAATGATGACCTGTTTGGCTGTCTGTGCTGCTATCCGGGTAAAACCGCTGGCATCAAGCTTCTCACCAAGAGAATCGCCGATTTCAACGTCCGGATCGATTTCTTTCGCCTCTTCAAGATCGATTTCTTTATAGGAATCCAGAACCTCATCCACAACAACCACAAATTCAAACAGTTCAACCTCACCGGAATCAGGATTGTAGCGGGCTTCAAGCTCACGGGTATTGCGGTATTTTTTGTTGGCAGCCGTCAATACCGCCTGTTCCATAGCCTCAATGACTACATTACGGTCGATACCCTTTTCTTTCACAATCTGCTCTATGGCATGTTTGATACTAATAGTGGCTTCCACGGTTGCTTCTCCTTGCTAACGTAAATGAAATCAGATCAAAATTCGAATTCCAGATTTGCCTTGGCTACCCGTTCTAACGGAATGGATGCAGTCTGCCCTTCCTTGAGCGTCATCCTAATGGAACCATCCACAAGACCGTCAAGGGTACCCAAAAACGTTTTACGCTTGTTGCCGGAATCATCGAGAAACTGATCGTATGTGCGGACCTTGATTAAGCGACCAACATAACGCTGATAATCCTCCGGTTTTTTCAGCGGTCGATCAAGCCCCGGCGAGGAAACCTCCAGCGTATAGTTGACGGTAATAATCTCTTCAACATCAAGGATGGCTGACAATTCATGGCTTACATAAGCACAATCATCCAGTGCAATACCGCCCTCTTTGTCGATAAACAGCCGCAGTACGGCTTCCTTACCCATTCGTACGAATTCGATATCAACCAATTCAATGCATTTCGAATCAAGAATCGGCTGGGCAAATCCGCCCACCAGTTCACAAATATTGTCTTTACTTTTCGCCATAACGTCTCTCAAAACAAAAAAAGTGAGCCTTGGGAGCTCACCTTTCACGTGAACAAAAATTTTATGATATTTACCACGGCAAACTGTTGAATGCAAGCATTTTTTAAAGTACGGAGCTACTTGATGCACACTCTCCGCACTTCGTGAATATCAGTCAATCCTTGAAGAACCTTGAGTATGCCATCCTGTTTCAAGGTGGTCATACCATCCAGTGCTGCCTGTTCACGGACGGAGTCCGTATCTGATCGGCGCTTAATGAGGCCTTTGAGTTTTGAGGTACACTCCAGCACCTCGTGAATGCCAAGTCTGCCGCGATAACCGGTGTGTCCACATCGATCACAGCCTACAGCTCTGAACATGGTTATATCGACCTTATCCATACCGGTAAATGCAAAATCATCACGGCCATATTCGTCGATCAAATCCTCAATCTCGGCCTCCTCCGGTTGAATGCTCTGCTTGCATTCTACACACAGACGCCGTGCCAGTCGCTGTGCCAGGATACAGACAAGAGAATCGGAAAAGCTAAATGGATCAAGTCCCATCTCCAGAAGACGGGTAACCGTCTCAGGTGCTGAATTGGTATGCAAGGTCGAAAACACCAGGTGGCCCGTTAAGGATGCTTCCACGGCGGTGCTGGCCGTTTCTTCATCCCGCATTTCGCCCACCATGATAATATCCGGGTCGAGCCGCAAAAACGAGCGCAAGGCAGCTGCAAAGGTAAAACCGATGCGGGGATTGATCTGCACCTGGCGCAAGCCGGGCTGGGTAATCTCGACCGGATCTTCGGCCGTCCATATCTTGCGGTTGCTCTGATTGATGAGTGCCAGACCGGAATGGAGCGTCGTCGTCTTCCCCGAGCCGGTAGGGCCGACAACCAGGACCAGGCCATGCGGGCTCTTAAGTGCATCATTAAAAACACGCAGGTTGCGTTCGGTCAACCCCAGCTGATTGAAGGAAATCGGCTCACCACTGTTAAGCACGCGAATCACAACGTCCTCGAGCCCTCCCACGGTCGGCATCGTTGCCACCCGCAATTCGATATCCAGAGGTCCGAATTTTTTGAAGTCGATCTTTCCGTCCTGAGGTTTGCGCCGCTCGGCGATGTCGAGTTCGGCCATGATCTTTATGCGAGACGGGATAGCAAACTTGTACTTGTACGGAATCTTCTGGTAAATGGAGCATTGACCATCAATGCGAGTACGAACGACAACGTCCTTCTTGCCCTGATATGGTTCAATATGGATGTCGGAAGCCTTGCTCATGTAGGCATCATAAACGATCTTGTTAACCAGCTTGACTATGACACTATCTTTTTCAGTTACTTTTTTGGTTTCTTCTTCAACTTCAGGCTCTTCACCGGCAGACGTCCTGCTGAGCAGCTTGTCGATACTGTCCGGAACGATGTCCAGATTGACTTCGTCGCTTGCGGATGTCGTGGCAGCAGCAACATCGATATTGTAGAGATGCTTCAGTGCCTTATAAATGCTGGTTTCCGTAGAAATTGCAGAGATGATTCTGAGACGGATACTGTCTTCAAGCTCCCTGATGTCATGATTCTTCAAGGGTTCTGCCATCGCCAGGGTAAGTGTATTGCCGATTTTTGAGATTGGCGCAATGCGCTGTTTCTGGGCATAAACAGCACTGATATAGCGAGACAGGGAAAGATCCAGATCAAAACTGTTGATCAGCACATAGGGCAGATCATACTGACTGGCCACTGCTTGAGCCATCTGCTCTTCATCAACATAGCGCAGCTTGAGGAGGGACTTTTCGATCGAGATATTGCTTTGTTTACTGACTTCTCGTGCATGGGAAAGTTTCTGTTGGTCGATCAGGGCACTTTTCAGAAGAATATCAGTCAATTTTCGACGTTTATTTTTCTGATCAAGGACAAAGCTGAGATCACTCTCCTTGACGAATCCAAGCTTACAGAGGAGTTGCCCGATTGGCTGGTCGGGAAAAACCTTTTGAAGTTCAAGCGCCTCCAGCAGCTGTTCCTGGGAGATCAGCTGCTGCTCAACTAACAGTTCTCCAACTTTTTTCACACTCATACCGTTGCATCCTCATCTTGTTGATACGTGAACCTAAAAACGCCCGCAATGTTCACGAGCGTTTAGTAAGTTAGAAGTTATATTCTGCGCTTTTCAGGCAGAAAACAACTTCGTTAACGCACTTATCCTGTTTATCAGGGTTAGGAAGACGTAAAACAAGTTAACGTTTCACCTGGAAGTAATGATGTACCCATTTTCAGTGAGAATGTCGCGGATTACACGATCCAATTCAAGATTGGTCAGAAAAATGCCGTTGACGGGAAATCCAGGCCCTGCCAACTTATATCCCGACATCTGAAGAGAAAAATTAGCTCCCAGTTCGTGACTCAGCGTGTGCTGCGAGTAGGCACCTTGAATTCGCATACGAGACAGTAATTTTTCGGTAATTTTTCGGAAATCATCCTGCGCTTCAAGAATGGTGACCTGATAACCCTTCATCTCCAGGATACGGAAAAGGGTGTAGGTTACCGGATCTCCATCGAAGCGGGTGACAACAAATCGCTGTCCACCTCTCTCAAAAGAACGTTCAGCTTTGACCGAAAGCGAAATACCGTTATTGTCCGCAGCAAAAACGTCCAGACGCTTATCTTTGTCGGGAGTTACTGAAACGGATGTTAGCAGCGCATCAATGATATCAATCGGATTCTTTGTAGTTATATGGTACATCGCTTGTGAGGCCGCAGGAACAAACGGCTGAAGAGAGGCAAACGGCTCATACACCGTGAATCCCTCTTTTTTGAGCAAATTTCCAATCACTGAAGGAAGCGGCATCCGACCCGAATTCATCAGGACAATATCCTGTTTCATGAGACTTTCGGAGGTTTTTTCAATCTTGAAATCGGACCGGACCGTCAGCTTCGGATCAATTCCGAAATCCATCCTGAAGTCTTCCTCAAGGGAATAAAAGCCGGCAGACTCGAGCATAGCAGCAAGAAAGCGCTTACCGTTAACAGCAGATTCAGATACGATCCGTACCGATGGATCCTTTTCCGTAATCAGTGTTTTAACTAATTGCGGAATAGAAGCACTCTGGTCGACCAAGATTCTGCCGTTATCCATGGTGGCAAAGACTGGATATCTTTGGGGGTCCAGGGTCAGGGAAAATGTAGGCGATTCCAGCATAACCGGTTTCTGCTCACCCTTGAGAGGCGGCACGATCCTGTCCCATACCTGCCTGACCTTGTCACAGGACTCCTGCTCAGACAGTGAGCTTTGGGGTGATTCCAGCCTGAAACCTACCGTTCCTGCTGCTACGGCAACCTGTGGCACAGGGATGCCCTTAAGCGAACCATCAGCTCTGCGCCGCACTGCAGGGATAATGATTTTCTGTCCTATTTTGAGGCGTTTGATATCATAGATATTGTTTTCGCGACGAATCTCTTCGACGAACATCTCAGCTTCATCATTACTGAGCCCAAAGTCGCGAATGAGAATCTTGAACAGATTATCTCCAGCCTTGACAACATGCAGTGTCTCATGAGCAGAGGCTGAATCAGGACTCTTGTGTTTACGGATGTGCTTGGAAGGCGTGCTGACCTTTGTTTTGGTTTTAGTTGTTTTTGCCGGTTGCACGCCCAATGCCTGTGGATCAAGCTCAAAACGCGGATCCATTGCAGCTTTTGCCGGCAGTACCGATAGCAGAAGTGACAAACCGGATACAACCGCCAATGTCCGACTGAAACAGCGTAAAGACAACATTGCTTCTGCTCGTGAAGACATTCGTAACCTTTCATTCTAAGATCGCAACACCACTACACTTCAAAAAAATAACGACCTACGGCGTTCAATCAAGCGAAACAACAAATGCCCGCAGAGTTGATTTATTGCGATATATCAACAGCTCTGCTTTCTGACCTACTGATGCCCGTAAGATGTCATAGCCAAGCTTCTTCTCTCGCGAATTCACGCGGTATTCACTGTCCCCCAGCAACTCAATCAAAATGGACTTCAGCCTGGGTTCACTGATGCTATGGTCTTTTATAGCGAGCACCTGTAGTGCCTTAATTTTGCCAGCAGAGCGGAAGACTCGATACTCCATAGTTGTATCAACATAGCGCTCCCATCCGGGCTTCAATGTTGCATAAGAACTATCCAAACCTGCGAGTGGTATGAATGTTGGTAATGCGGACGTTTCGTCCTTCTGAATTGGCGGAGAAACGGGCCTCTGAACAAGAGCCGCAGGTTCAGCCGGGCGTGTCAGAGGAGCAGTGGCAACCGACTGAGGAGCAGGTTTAGATTGGAATGTCAATAGATGCGAGTCCTGATTTAAGAGATACCATACACAGCCTCCGACACACACTATCAAGACAGCAGCTATTGGCACATATCGTTTCCAGCCACCTGATTGAGAATAATAATTTGCCTCAAAGACACGTAATAAATCGTCAGATACTACATCTTCCGAGGGTCTTTCACCTCCTATGAAGAAATCCGCAGGTGATGCCTGTTGAATCGGCGGTGTTTGCGGCACTGGCCGAGGTGCAGAAATCCCTTCAGTGCTATTGAATGATGGCAATTCAGTGGATTTAGAAGGTGCACTCCCTTTTTTCGCAGATTCAGGGAGCACGACAGCAGAGGGAGCAACAGATTCAGCAGTATCCTTATGCTTCTTGGATACAGACTTCTGATTCAGTGGGGAAATTTCTGGCATGTGCACAGGTATTGACGGTTTCATTTTCGAGACGTCAGATGCTGTGACGGCTGCAGCAGCTTCAACAGGACGAAGGACTTTGCTGGTTTCGGAAACCATTTCCGCCAATTGATCATGGGGTGATGAAACCACATGGAACTGCTCATCGGCAGATTTTGACAGATCAGATAAATCTGCTGTCTGGAATTTGATTTCAGCGGTTTCCGGTCCGGAGTTATCCAGATTTGAGAGAAAATCATCTACGAGTTTATCAGCAAAGGCGCGATTACCATCTGGCACGACAACAGCATCCCCAAGCACGGCAGTATTTAACTTGGGGGGAATATATATTTTTTCCCACTGGGGAACACCAAGTAGGGATTTGAGAGTCGCCTGGATATCGGCCACAATAGTTGCATCGGCTTGAGATAAATCAATCAGGTAGTCAAACAGTCCTTTAATCGGATTGGCCTTTGTACTGCCCTCGTGCATAAAGATGAATGAGGGGGCGCTGGCGCCAAGCAGCATCTGGATATGTCGGGCAACACTCTCACCAGTAACGCCGGCGATCTGATCCTGAATAAAAACTGTAGCAGGCCGCTTCTCAAATACATCTTTCAAGCCGTAGTCAAAATCGCTGACAATATCAATTTTGACCTTCAAGAAAGGCTGGAGAGCGGTCCTGATCGCTTCGATTTTGGTACTGTTAGTTATGAATAACAGATTTACCATGAAGACCCTTTTATACGTTTTGTCATGTATTTACACTGCTGCTGATGTTTTTGTCAACTGTCTTGCTCAAGTAACATAAGCGTTTTTCCACACAAAACAATTTAAATTTCGAATGCCGATTTTATTATCGCAGCCTGCTGTTCAACATGCAGGTGATGCGAACCAACTGCGGGACAAGAGTCGGCAGGACGACCAACAAAACGGAGTGCCCCACATCGTTCGGACAATCCCTGCCTGATATGCTGCCAAGCACCCATATTTTCCGGTTCCTCCTGAACCCAGACAAAGCTGCTTCCAGATGGAACTCGCGCGAATACATCTTCGATCAGGTCAAAGCGTAACGGATACAGTTGTTCTATACGGATAATTGCAGTATCAATAATACCGCGTTTTTCACGTTCTTCGATAAGGTCATAAAAAATCTTACCCGAACATATCAGCACACGTCGCACAGATGACTGAGCCGCAATATCGGCAATCACTTCGTGAAACGAACCATCACAGAAATCTTCGGAAAAAGAGACACAACGGGGATGCCGCAACAGACTTTTGGGGGTAAATAGTATCAATGGCTTGCGAAACGATTGTATCATCTGACGTCGCAACACATGAAACATCTGGGCAGGCGTTGTAGGATTGGCAACAATCATATTGTTCCCTGCACATAATTGCAAGAAACGTTCGATGCGGGCGCTTGAATGTTCGGCGCCCTGTCCTTCGTAACCGTGCGGCAACAGGAGCACAAGTCCGCTGGCTCGATTCCACTTGGTTTCGCCGCTTGCAACAAACTGGTCGATAATAACCTGTGCCCCGTTTGCAAAATCGCCGAACTGGGCCTCCCAGACAGTCAAACCATGCGGTGTCTCAATAGAATATCCATACTCAAATCCCAACACCCCGAATTCAGAGAGCAAACTGTCCCAGGACTGAAAAACAGCGCCATCCCTGGCTACAGAAGCCAGCGGGGTGTAGGTACTGCCATCATTCATATCATGCAGAACTGAGTGACGGTGACTGAAAGTACCACGCCGTGTGTCCTGACCTGAGAGACGCACAGAAACACCCTCATCAAGTAGCGTGGCATAGGCAATAGTCTCGGCATTACCCCAATCAACTCCGGTATTTTTCAGTACTGACTCGAATCGTTTCTGCACCAATGCATGTACTTTTGCGTGGGGACTGAAACCAGGGGGCAACTTTGCCAGATTCCGCGATAACAGAAGTAGTTTTTCTGCCGGTATGCTGGTATCCACAACGTCATAGCTAAACTCGCGAGAAACAGAACTCCACGCATCATGAAAACCAACGCTCTTTTTCTGGGGAGTCTTTTCAAAGCATTCCTCAAGCCGATTTACGACATCACGTTCAATCTTTTCAAGCATGAATGCTTCAATTCCATCTTCCAAGAGTACATCGGAATAGATTCTGTTTACTGCTGGGCGTGAAGTGATTTGACGGTACATCAGCGGTTGTGTAAATGCAGGCTCATCACCCTCATTGTGCCCATGGCGGCGATAGCAGATTAGTTCTACCACAACATCCCTTGCGAACTCCTGACGATATTCCAAAGCAAGTCGAACAGCGTGCAAGGCTGCTTCAGGCGATTCGCCTTGAACATGAAAAACCGGACAGGATAGCATCTTGGCTACGTCTGTTGCATATAACGTTGAACGGGCATCACGGGGAAGTGTGGTAAATCCGATCTGATTATTTATCACAATATGGAGAGTACCACCAGTACGATAACCCTCCAACTGCGACATGTTAAGAGTTTCCATGATGCTGCCTTGACCTGCGAATGCGCTGTCACCATGTATCAAGAGTGGCAACACCCTTCGTGCGTTTTCGTTGCCACACTGATCCTGGCGGGCACGGCACTTGCCTTCAACAACCGGATTGACCGCCTCAAGGTGACTCGGGTTAGCGGCCAGCGTCAAGTGAACGTTCCCATCTGTAAGCTTTCTTTCTGCGGAATACCCCTTGTGATACTTGACATCACCATCACCAACGAATCCAACCGCACCTGCATCGCGAAATTCTGCAAAAATATTTTCGTATGGCATCCCCAATATATGTGCAAGAACATTCAATCGACCGCGATGAGCCATGCCGAATACAATATCGATAATACCAGCCGACGGACATTTGCAGATAATTGCGTCAAGCACTGGAATCAGAATCTCGCAACCCTCCAGGGAAAAACGTTTCTGGCCGGGAAAACGGCGTTGCAAAAAAGATTCAAACAAAGCTGTTTCATGCAATTTTTCCAGAAGATATAAGCGCTCTTCAAGCAACACTTCGGGCCGATTACGACAAGGTTCCATTCTGTTGATCATCCATTGACGTTCAACAGGGTCCTGAATATGCATGAACTCGACACCGATTTCCCGACAGTAAGTTTCCTGCATTGTAGCAACTATTTCTCGCAATGTGGCAATTGGCTTAATATAGCGAGGAGAACAGAAGTTCACATCAAGGTCGTCTTGATCTAGACCAAAGTTGGACAATGATAATAGTGGATGTTCCAGCAGACAGGGGGAAAGTGGGTCAATACACGCTTGGAGATGACCAATTGAACGGTAACGATAAATCAGGGACTGAATTCCAGACACATTTAATGAATAAGATCTATAAAAATCATGCAAAAAATCAGCACTACTAGGATGATCAACTCCAAGACGAAAACCAGAAAAAAAATGTTGCCAATCCTCGGTAATAGAAGTCGGATCTGCATTCCAACTTTTATAGTGAAATTCAATCCATTCTTCAGATATATTTTGCAGGAATTGAGTATCAGACAAACGTTTCATTAGCTTCTCTCACATTATCTCTATATTTAAATTAAAATTTTACAATTTAAACTATAGTAATATAAACAAAATATCTTGTAATAAAAAAACCTCTGAGATAATGAATCACAGAGGTTTGAGTAAATATTATTAATATCGAATTTATTTTGTTATAAACACATTACCTATAGCTGACACAGAAACATTGCTACCATTTTTAACCTCATATCCGTTGAACGTGATTCTAAGTCTGTAATTTAAGTAGTCTGATGCAGATGACAGTGGTCTATTATTTTTTAAATATAATCTCTGTGTAGGTGATAGAATGGGAAGATTCTGTATATCATTAGTCCCACCAGCTGGAATCAGCTGAGTAATAGTATAATTCATAGGAGGAATCATCAACGCGGAACCTGCACCAACAGGAAGAGCATCTACGTATTCATATGTAATTACTTGTGAAGTAATGTTCACATCAGAAGCCATAGCTCCCGCATTTGCGTTTATTACTGACTTCAAAGAAAAGTCCATAGTAGGACCAAAATTTAAGCTTGAACTTGAGTATGAAGTAAATACTGCCAACGATGTACCATCCTTAACTTTAGCCTGAAGGGCAACTGTAGTGCTTTGAGACTGGCCAGTCGATCCACTTCCCCCTCCACCACAGCCAAAAAGACTAAGTATAAAAGCTGATGTAACTATAATCTGAAGAAATGATCTTTTAGTCATACTAACACTCCTAAAACATTATAATTTAAATTGAGTTAAGTATTCTGGGCGTTATAAAAATAAGCAGTTCCGTCTTAACTTTGGTTTTATTATTAGATTTAAATAGTTTTCCCAGAAAAGGAATATCCATTAAATAAGGCACACCATCATCTGATTCATTGTCGCTATCTACGTATATTCCGCCTATAACTGTTGTCTCACCATCGCGCAACAACATCTCAGTAGTCGCCTGCTTTTTATTTATCGCAGGGGCTGTACTTCCGCCAGTTGCCTGACCAACAGAGTCGTTCTTTGCATCTATTTTCATTCCAATAGTGCCATTTGCATTTATATGCGGGGTAACTTCAAGAGAAAGTGCTGCCTCAACAAACTTGGTTTCAACTTTATCTGATGTAGAAGATGTATATGGAACCTGCTGACCTTGTGTAATCTTGGCAGTTTTGTTATTAAGTGTCGCAACTTTTGGTGTTGAAACAATTTTTACTAAACCAGCACTTGCTGCTGCATTCAAGCGAAGATCTAGTGAAATATTACTGCCAAGTGTACCAAATGAAATCCCCATTGCGCCACCAGAGTTTCCACTTAGACCAGAAGTAGGTGCAGGCGTTGATGCAAGCCCACCAAAACTTGTATCCAACTGATTAATTCCCATAAATGATGCCGAACCATCTCGATAGTGGAGGCCCCAGTTAACACCAAGGCTACGAGTAAAAGTAGAAGTTGCCTCGACGATACGGGCTTCAATCATAACCTGCTTTTCAGGTACATCAAGCTGAACAATAAGCTTCCTCATATCGTCCAAAACTTGAGGAATATCTTTGACGATTATCTTGTTGGTACGGGCATCTTGAGCAATGGTGCCACGCTCTGTTTTAAGATTGTTGAGTTGCGTAACTATACTTCCAATATCCGAATAGTTGATATTGAACATTTCAGCTTTAAGTTCAATAGCTTTTGTTAACGCTTTTTTTAGTTCCTGCTCTTCTTCTGCCTGAGACTTGAACTTACCTTTACCCTTGATAATGATAATGTTTCCATCTTCTCGTTTATCCAGACCCTTAGTATCAAGAATTATATCCAGAGCTTGGTCCCAAGGGACATTAACAAGTTTGATACTTATAGTTCCTGTTACATCATCACCCAGTACAAAGTTTTTGTTGCTTACTTCCGACAATAATTGAAATATTTTTCGCACTTCAGCATCTGCAAATTCAAGAGTAACTTTACGTCCTCTATAAGAACGGGATGAATCGAGTGATCTAACAGATGAATCCGATGATGGAGATAATTCTGACGCAAGTTCTGAGTCCTTAGTATTTATAACTTTATCAGACTTAGGTGCTCGAGCCTTTACATCCTGGATTGCAGCAGATATTTTTTCAGCTGTTAAACCTTCAGGGTTTTTAAAATCTACAAAAAGCATGTCGCCTTCTTGCCGGAATTCAAAGGAGGCAGCAACTCGCATTGCTATACGAATTTTTGTATCGACTCCCTTTTTCGTCTTAACTACAAGAGGGGTAATGCGCAAAACAGGAGAGACGAATGACTGCGCTTCAAGCGACCGCTGTAGTTGCTTGGACAATCCGGCATTCTTTATTGTCAACGTCACAAATCCGGGAGTTTTGATAGGTTTTTCAACGCTGACGTCACCCTTAATCTTTACAGCAACCCTTGAAATCCCTTCGATTACCTGAAAATCGATCATCTCTACACTTGCTGGTCCAGCAGTAGTTGAAGACGACGTCGCCTTGGTTACATCTGATTTAACTACTTCAACCGGTAGATTTTGTTTTGCGCCGTTAATCTTAGATGAATTTACAGGCTTAGTAACTTCAGTTACATCATCTTTATTTTTAGGAACAACTGCAGACAGCGGTGCAGTTACCACAGCTTTTTTTTCTGATTGGGCTACCACCAATTTAGAATGTGAATTTTCATCTGGTTTTATGTTAAGGGAAACAATTAAACCTGTTGAAGATTTTTCAGCTGATGCCTCCGGAAAACTTCCATTAACAGAATCAAGAACAACTCGAACTTTGTCGGGATACAGACCAATTCGGGCAGAGGCTACACCTGCAGAATTGAGTGGAATAATTCGTGAAGATAGAGATAATTGAGTATCTATTAAATCGACCACGAATCGCTCAGGCTTGCTAAGTCGGAAGGTCTTAAACTCGCCAACTCCGCCGTCAACAGATAAAACAATAGTTCCATTCACCACAGCCACAGAAGTTAATTTTCTGATTGAACTGGCATTCGATGTTGTATTTACAATTGCTGAAGGAGCGGAACTTGTAGAAACCGTTTTTTCTATTGGCACAACAGGCTTTGTATCAACGTCAACTGGCTTGGCTGGAGTCGGGGTAACTGCTGCGAGCGCAGGAAAAGATATTCTCAGTTCACCTGGCTTTAAAGCCGAGGCAGAAATTACCGCTTCGGCATCCATATTCAGTTCAATATCAACTCGCGTGAGTACGCCCGCATCAGTATCAAAACGGGTAGCAGTAACAGTCTTGAAATTTCCTTTATTAAATACTAACGGGGAATTAATTACACCTTGAGCTGCCTGTGAGAGGTCAATTACCAAACGCAAAGGTGCTGTTGTTTTATAACTAGTGTAAGTTGCAGGAGATGACAATTTAATTATAAGTTCAGTTGCATCCCCCTCACCAGATACATTGATTGACTTGATTGCAGCAAGTTTTCCAGGAGGAGACTTGATGCCATCTTGCGCAGATTCCGCTGTACCTGGCATTGCTGTCACGAGGCCTGCCAACACAACTACGGCAAGCGCAAGAATCATAGATGCTTTTGTCATCCACTTCATGCGGAACTCCTTATTGTTTCCTGGGAAGGGTGATCCTGATATTTTCCTTACGCACCCTACCGTTGTCATCCTTAAATTGCTCAAGTACATCAACTCCGCTGGCATTGATTGAAGTTATTCGACCATCATTTTTTCCAATTGACATACCAGCCTTTAGTACGTAACCCTTACCATTAGGGTCTACAACCATTGCTTGATTTTCCTTGCCACCAGTAACAACCCCAATCAATCTAAACTGGCTGACATCAAAACTATGAATTGGAAGACCACTCAGAAGGGCTCTTTTGAGTTCTGCAGGCGAAGGTGCTGATGCAGCTTTAGTAAGTATTGGAGGCTTAAACGGATCTTTCTTACTACTGAAATCAAATTGATTACCCTGTGGTTGAACCGTCAACTTCACAGCTGAACTTACCGGTTTCTGTACAGGCTTAACCAATTGTTGTGTAGCAGGAGCTGCAACAACAGTTGGTGAAGGAGACTGATCTTTTTTACCGCAGCCTGAATTAATTGCTGCAATACAAAGAAGAGCAAGGACCCTTTTCATTTGATTATTTAGGTGGAACTGGTTTCTTGTCATCCTTAATCTCTTTCTTATCAAGGAAACGGAATGTAGTGGCGAGGCAGGTAACCTTCGTCATCATCCTATTGTTAACATTTTTGATATCGGAAAAAGCCACATTGGTAATATTAACAATTCTTGGTAGATTGGAAACAGCAGCAAAAAAGTTTGCCACACTAAAATACGAACCGGAAACAACGATATCAACTGGAACCTCTGCATAAAAATCTTTAGCAACTTCACCCTTCGGTCTAAACACCAAGAAGTCAAGTCCGGCATTTTTGCCAAGTGCCGTTATACTGGTAAGCAAAGAAGGAATCTCTTTTGAATTGGGAAGTTCGGTCAAAGCCTGCGCCAATTCAACATTCAGTTGGTCATATTCTTTTTGCAAGCGGGGTAGATTAGTCGCAATTCTGGTTTTATCATCTATCTCAGTCTGTAGCTTGCTTAACTCAGCCTTCAGACCAGCAAGTTCCGTATGCTTGGGCAGATAAAGAAACCATACCAGAGCCGCTGTTTCAAGGATAACAACGAGCACAAGTATCAGAATCTTCTGTTTCGTCGGCAGTTTGAGTATTTTTTCTACTTGAGGGTTCATATTTAATCCACCCTGAATAATAATGAAGCTATTTTTGGGGATTATTTTACAGGCGTAGCCTGTATTGCTAAACCAGTTTTAAGCTTACATGCCAATTCAAAACTTTTTACTTTGCTTCCAGAAAAATCTTTTTGTTCTGAAACAATAAGTTCAACCCCAGTGAAATCATTTGAAGCCTGAATACTACGCATAAACTGTGCGATTAATTCTTCCGTAAATGCAATTCCAGCAATTTTAACACTTTCACCGGATTCTGCATATGTCGTTAACCAGAGTTGATCAGGTGTAATATCGCTCAATGTCGCGAGCCGCTGAGCTGGACCTTTTTTATTTTTTCGCAACTGCTCTAATACATCAAGTTTTTTCTTAACTTGCGTTTTAAGCGTTTTCAGCTCCTCCAACTTCCCGATTCTAACTTTCAATTCAGTGATTTTTTTATTTGCAGCCGAGATGTCGTTCTTTGTTGAAGATATTTGCCCAAGCTTAACAGCATACATAGCCCCCACTACTACAAAAACAACAACAAGAGAAAAACAAAAAATTGTTATCTGCTGTACAGCAGTTTCTTTTTTCTTAGCAGCTCTGACTGGTAAAAGATTGATCTTTATCATTTGTCCCCTACCCTCCTGATAGCAAGCCCGACCGTCACTGCCATAAGCGGGCCGATTTCCTGAAGGTATTCAGGGTCAAAATCCTTTTCATTAAATTTCAGCTTAGCAAACGGATTAATCATTTCAACAGGCAATCCGGTTTTGTCTGATATTGATTCCACCAGATTATATCCTTTTGATCCTCCGCCACTTACAAAAATTTTGGTTATACGATCGTCATTAGCCGTTGAATTGTAGAAATCAAGTGAACGGCGTATTTCCTGAGTAATCGTCTCATTGACTTTGCCAAGAACATCAAGTAAAGCGACATTTTGAGTTTCCTGCGTCAGAGTCTTAATTGACTCCGCAACTGAGCTGCTCAATCCCATCTGTTTTTGTATTTCTTCGGTATAGAGATTACCACCCATCTGTACATCTCTGGTAAATAATGTAACTCCAGCCTTAACTACGTTTATGTTCATTACGCTTGCACCAATGTTAATCAGTGCGATAACATCCTCCGTACCAACATCATGATTCAACTCAAATGCATTTTGTACTGCAAATGAATCAACATCAACTACAGAGAGATGCAAACCAGACTCATTGAATACGCCAACATAATCATTGATAATATCTTTTTTACTAGCGACAAGCAGGACATTCATCTTGGAAGGGTCGATACTATCGGGGGACAAAATTTGAAAATCCATATTGACATCATTTATATCAAAAGGAATATATTGCTCTGCTTCCCAAGTAATCTGATCTTCCAATTCTTCAGGAGGCATTGCTGGAAGAACTATTTTTCTTATAATTACTGAGTTGCCTGAAATGGAGCAGGCTACATCCTTCACCTTAATACCGAGACTAGCGACGATGTTTTTAATAGCTACTACTATTGCTGCGCTATCCATGAGTGTGTTATCAACAATAGCTTCCGGTGGAAGTGGGGCAA
This sequence comes from Geobacter psychrophilus, assembly GCF_056821595.1. NCBI lineage: Bacteria > Pseudomonadati > Thermodesulfobacteriota > Desulfuromonadia > Geobacterales > Geobacteraceae > Geobacter > Geobacter psychrophilus. Next base: position 3,616,963 of record NZ_JBXDTU010000004.1, on the reverse strand, counting down.
TACCGACGTTGAGTAGCTGAAAAGAGCCCTTCATATCCTTAAGCTGGACAAGCTTAACTGAACTGGATCCGATGTCTATGCCGATAACTTCTTTTTTCTTGTTAAAAAGAAACATATCTCATCCCGTTTCCATCAATCCTGAAATACTTTTTCTTTTTCATCCAGTGAAAATCCGAGGGCAAGAATAATCTTTCGCATGGTTTCCAAGCGACATGGTTCACCACGTTCTACCCTATCTATGGTAAGCGACGAAACACCCGCCTTGCGGGCTAATTCAGCCTTACTTAAGAGTCGTGACTCTCGAATTGATTTGACCTTGTTCTTTGGCTTCATATTTTATCCCTACTTTAAATGAAACTAGGATTAGATATAAAGCAAATATTATCATTGTCAAGTAATTTATATGTAATTACATAAATATTATTCTAAACATTTGCTTCATTAACCAGGCAGGTTATATTCTGTTTTTTGGAACGAGTTTTGGAACGTGTAAACAATCTTACCAGATTAAATTTGAAACAAAAATATCCAAGAAAAATTAAATCACTTCGTCAATCAACTCTAAACCGGTGATGATCCATTTCGAATAGGACTGGTAATTGTGGAAAACATCTCGGCCCTAAAATAAACTTATATTATAGGGCCGAGATATTAAAGAAAGATTTTGCGGATTCAAGAAGGATCAATATACATACTCCACTGATATTTTTGATTTTTCTGTAGCATTCTGGGCTCGCTCTGCTTGAACTTCAATCCGGTACCTATAGGGCCTGTGTGGATTTGTATCTCCCCCAAACATAGCACCACCAGCATCTACAACAGCCCCACCTTCAAGTTCTAAATTACTTCTGTCAGAATTCCCAGCAATCGAAGTAAACGCTAACGTCATGGTGTTCCTACCGGTAGCGGTACTTTTATTCTGAAAAACTGGTAACTTGTATTCCGTTGTATCTACAATTTTGGAGTAAACGGTAAACGGCATGCCGGAGACAGGATTAAGCACAAACCGTACATCTGCAGATTTAGATGCATCCAGCGAATTATCAGAACAATTGGCAGGCCACTTGCTGTTAGGATTCATTGTCTTTATACGCAGACAATCCGATACAACAACCGAACTCAGTAACCTCAGATGGTTCTCCATGTTCGACTTGAACGTTGCATCAGCCAACATCCCGTCGCTTAAACTTTTACTGAGCACATCCTTAAGCATTATTTCTACACCGCCGTACGCAGCTTCAGTTGTTGTTTTATAGCGTTTCATCGCACCAGATGAACGAATACCTCCCATAACCATATAAAGAAGCGTCATGGTGATTACAAGCGACATCACCGTAAACATCAATGACGTCACTAAGGCAATACCTTTTTCATTTTTCAAATATCTCATGGCAGGCCTCTCTACCCTATTAATAGGAATTGCTGACCAAATTTTTGGGACGAACTATGATCCGATAAAGCTTCCAGCGATATTTCTGCTGTTCTGCTGATAATACGTATGTCTTTGCGGTAAAGCCATCTGCAGCAGCATCACCAACTACAATGTTAGCTGATGGCGCCCTGTAGTTACGATCAATTTTGCCTTCTTGTGCAAGGATATATACTTTTACAACTTTCAGTTGTTCACGAAGCCCTTTAGGATCAGTCAGCCACGTCTGGATATTTGTCACTGTTCCTGACGCTGTGATCGCTGGATTTGTTGAGGTTACGGAAGCGCTGACAGGTCCTCCAAACACATTTGAAAGTGTTGAATACGCATCAACACTCGAATTTTTCCGTTCCGTAGGTGGGCGAACCTCAGGATCCCACCCCAACACGACCTGCATATCGGCAACGCAATCAAGCAGAGGGATATAGTTATAATCACCACCAGTTGATGAACCATGTTTTACCGTGGCTTTATATAAGATCCCTGTCCTCGGTGCACAAAATGACGGCACTACATTCCCATCAAGATTACTACCTATAAAAAAGTCCGTACGGTTAAAGGGCATGCGCGGGTCTGGAGTGTTATCGTCAGAAAGTCCATAGACCATATATGTGTTGTTTTGATCAGTAGGCAAATAATCATCAACAAACCCGCTGTTATTAAAGGCAACTGAAAAAATTGAACCTGTAGCGGACGTAGCCGAACTGCCGGGCTCAACTATCAAAGTATGGTCAAGGGTTTCATTCGTGGGATTTGAGTTCACCATAAGAACCATATTTCCATTCTTAAGATTTCGTGAAGCAAATGCGACGGGACGCGACTCACGTGGAACAGCACTGTAATTCAGATAAGGGATGTAGGTCCACAGTTGGGAAGCTTTGGCACGGCCAACCGTTGTACCTTTAATAGCAATATATGCAGAGCTGAAGGTTCCTAATTTGGCATAGGCAACAAAGGCTCGCGGCACCCCATTTGGCGCATCATTCAGTCTCAGACCCGAAGCATCCGTAGCCTCAGCATACGTGAGACCGCAATTGGTCAGAGTGGAATTATTGCGAAAGCTCCAGCTCCACGGAAGACCGAAACCGGTCTGTTCAAGATCATGCCGCATGACTTCAAGCCCGATCACCCCTTCGATGTTGCTTTCCTCCATTTTGGAAAACTTGGACGATTGGGTAATTATCTTATTGAAGGCCTCACTCGCGATGATCATAATAATTATGAAGAGAGACATGCTGATAAGTAGCTCAACAAGCGTGAAGCCCTTCTGTAGTAGCCTATTTTTTTTAAGAATACGTAGCACGAGACACCTCAATCAGGACTGGTTGACACAAAGGAAGTAACGGAATGCCGGCCTGTTTTATTTTTATAATTCCAGGACACATTTATATCAATCTGTTTTGAACTGGTGGTCGCCTTAAATACGATTTCCTGGACAGAGTAATCCTTGACAATACCGCGAATAGTTCTTGATTTTGTAGTCCAGGCTGGGTTAAGCGATGTCGTTGGAAGCGAAGCATAGGAAGTTCCCTTTTTTTTCATCATCAGCTCGTCTGCGACAGTGGTTGCCTCATTTCTCAGGACCGATTCCAAATTTTGCGACATGGCTATATTGATCCCCTGCAACATGCCAAGTAGTCCGATCATTAAAATTACTATGGCAACCATGAATTCAATCAATGAAAATCCGTTATTCTTATTTATCATCACACACTCCAGCATTCTGTCTGCCTGCATTGACACGTATTGTATGGATTGTCAGGCAATTTATACCTCCGGTTGAGCTGGCAGCCCCTCCAAGAAAAATCGTTGGGGGGGTGAAAACCGTCATCCCTCTTGCATCAATCTCATAACTAGAACCGCTAAAATTGACTCCCGCATTTGTTGTCAACGGGTACGTAACATTATGCGTCCCATCAGGAAGTATCGTGCCATGCGCCAAAAGATCTGCGGGAGAAGTATATGTTTCACTACTGTAAGATTTGAATACATAGCTGTTTGCATTGAGTGTAATGCTGTGCCGCGTTTTCATTGTTATTGCCCGCAGACGCAGTTGACCAATATCTGTCACCATCTGTCGAACCTGGGCCTCCACTTTGTTTTTTGTCAGCCACTGATTAAATTGTAGAGCGCCTATCGTTGATAAAATTCCAATAATTGCGATGACCACCACGGTTTCTATTAAAGAAAATCCGTCGTTTGAGCTTACTGCGCGCATATTTCCCCCACACGGTAGCTTCATCACTGCTCCTGGATGTGCAGGATCTTCTTCAATCCTTTATTCATCAACAGCGGGCGTATACCTTTGCCGGATGCAATCCCCATGAGCGATACACCATCAACCGAGATGTTTGCACTGGTTTTTCGGCCGCTCTTGGCTGTAAATTGCGTCGCCAGGTCAACCATGGTAATACCGCCGCTGGAGGTTTGAACCGGGGCCTTGCCAGACAGGCTGCCTTCGGGTGGGGTCCCCCCGGTATCGTATTTTACAGCCCACAATGCCGTGGTGCCGCCAGGCACACAGACATCCGTACTGGGCGTATAGGTTGTATAAAAAACCAGTCCATTCGTAGCAGCGGTTACGTCGGTGACGATCCTTTCGGCTCCGGAGGTACCGGCTGCAGGATCCATGGTGATATACCAGCCCTTTTTGTTGGTATCCAATTTTACTGCCGGCGGCGTGCCGCCCTGGTCCTGCAGGGTGCTCAGATCGCTGGGAACAGCAACACATGCGGTCCGGGTGGTCTCCATTGCAAATCGTTGGTCCGTCCCGGTGTACTGTGTGTAACAGGGATCTTGCACACCGTAGAACTTGTGTTGGACATTTACCTCATCACCCGTAAAGAAATAACGTCCTTCACCGAAATATACCCACATTTTCTTGTTGGCCCGGTCCTGAAGCTTGGAAATCGATGAGGTGATCGGGCCGATATCCTTGATCAGGTCACTGATAAACCAGGTCGCTGGATCCGGATTGTTATTGGTCACCAGCCGCAAGACACCGCCTTTGTCCCAGGCGGTCGGATACGGTCCCGGGGATGCGGTCGAATCCAGGGAGGCCCTGGTGTAGGAGATATAGGCCACATCATCGGCATAAAAGCCGGTTCTCGTTTTCTCCGCTATATCGAGATCGATCACTGAACCTGCCAAAGAGTTGGCAAAGGCATATTTAATTTCAGTGTCAATTACCCAGTAATTGCAGCCGGTCTGTCCGGTGGTAGTGCATTTTGTAAAGGTGGAACCACCATTTATATCAACGATGTACAGTTTCAGATTCTGATCGGAGCGCCCCGTGAACTGACGATTCACCGGGTCGATCGAGCCGGTGGGACCGGAAGCAAAGACGGCAAACCAGCGGCCATTTTTTGTTGGAAGGGGCTCACCTCCGGGTGACAGGGCATTGGTCCGCATAATCGCAGGTCCGGGGGTTGTAAACCCCAGGCCCTTGTCGGCAGCAAGGGCGATCGAATAATCAGAGAACTCCCACATGTACGTCGGTGACAGCGGATTCGTAACATCCAGCGCAAAGTAGGAGGACATGCCGATGCCGGCCTTAGGGGTCTTGACACAATCCGTATTGTTTGAGGCAATGGCATCGTGATTCAGGGTTTCATTGCAATTGCTGTTCTTATCGCGACTGGCCCCACCCAGGCCCATCCCACCGATCAGAACGGTCCTCCAACTCGTGTTGGGAAAATCAATATTACCTGGTGTCGATTCAGTTGTAACGCGCGTTTGCTCCCAATAATTTCCTGAGGAGGGTGTATGAATGGACATATCATGGACGACTATGGGACCATCCACCAGACACTGATGGCAGTAGTCCGTGCCGGCCTGATTCTGGAGATACGGCAGCGCATTTTGGGGAATAAAGGCCCACTCTTCTTTTCCCAAATCGGTGCCGGATATTTTTGCAACAAGTTCCGGATGTGAGCCACTATTGATGTTTGTCACCGTCCCCAGCCTGAAGGCGTGCAGCATACCGTCATTGGAGGATGTATACACGACATTTCTACTTTTGTAGTCATTTGAACGATGAAATTTGGGATATTCAGGATCACCATATTTGGTATCATAATAATTCAACTTGATTGAGGACTCGACCTGGGGTGTCGAGTTTATGATGTCGCCCAGCTTCCATTCCGCAGGGTCAGCCGTATTCAGCAGACCAGTTCTAGGGTCAGTAAAACTCACTTTGCGAGACCGATACTCGGTACGATCAGTACCACGCACGTAATTGACAAGATATCCGGCCTGCACATCTGTTATAGCACCCGCATCCGTAGCCAGCCCCAGGTTCATCAATGGACGTAACGTAGCCAGATTGGCAGTTTTGAAGGCATTGTCAACATGGGTAAGCGGCAAGGCTGTTGAAAGGGGGGTATAGATCAGACGACTGCTCGCACTCATTTTCTGCAGCTGGGCCCCCGCTCTCCAGAGCGATTTTGTAAGAAACGAGTCACTTGGCGGATATTTATCCTGAAGCAGATTGAGCATATTGTCGGCAACGGTATCTTCAAAGATGCCGCTATTTTCGATCAGCGGATCGAGGTAGTACCACAGCGCCTGCATCTCACCCAGCCATTTTATCGAACTGTTCTTCCATTGCGGAAAGAACAGCGCCTGTATGAGGTTGGCACCCCGCTCACCACTCTTGTTGTTGGCAACAGCGGCGGCAGTACCGGAGGAGGTACGAGCGGTTATGGAACTGAAAACCGCCTCCAAATTTGCCGCCAGCACGTCACCATCTGTAGCTTCGTAATAGGTATCATTATATTCACCGGCATCCGGTTTATTGTTTAATGCCAGACCGGTAAAACCATCGGTATAACCACCATACTTGGCGGCTTCTTTCAATATTGCCCTCCCGGTGCCATCGCCGAAGGCATACACGGCAAAGAAGGTAATATTCTGTTTACCGGCAATGTCACTGCGCAAATCGTTGTTGTGGGCATAGTACGTCAATCTCGGCAAGTAAGGATAGGAGGTATATGAAGCCGGTTTATCCGCAGCCGGCAACGCGTTGTACCAGGTGGTGAAGTTAGAGTCCGTCACGTTGGCTCCCGTCACTCCCGGCACATTTTTATCATTGGTCGGCTCACCGTCTGTCAGCATAATGACAAAATGTTTCTGGCATTTATACTGGATCGGGTCCTTGGCAGCATAACTTGTCCCGTTGTACGCACTGTTTCCCGCCTGGTAATACCGTATCGCTTCATAAAATGATTCAGACAGGGGGGTAAACCCCTCTTTAGCAACAGCCTCTACCCGTGCCACCATAGTGCTCAGGTCGGACCCCAGATCAGCAACAACCGTTCCGCCATCTTCAGCTGAACCAGCTGTGGCGATTTCGGAACCATTATTATTGAACGTCATCAAACCTAACCTGACCGTCCCTATTGTCCTGTGGATAAGTCCACTCGGCTCGGTCAAACCGTACTCTACCAACATGCCTCCGTTGGTTTTCAGAAAAAACGACGTAGTACCATTAGCTCCACCGCGGGCCACTCCCGCCGCAGCATCTACCTTGCCACCGACCAGGATGTTTTTAACAACATCCAATTTTTGCATGCACAGGTAATTCAGATAATTGCCCGAAAGTACCGTACCATCTGTTATATCGGAACATTTACTTACAGATGTCGCCTTCTTGTAACTCAGACCTGCACTGGTATTGATGGTAAATTTTTTGGTTGTGCTTGTGTAGGTGTACATCTTGTCTTTGGCAAAATAGCCGTAAAAGTTCTGAATATTGGAAAGCGAGCAGCTAACACCGGCCGGGGCTGTTGTAGTCTTACCACTCGTGTCGCAGGTATATGGTTGGTTTGTCGAATTATCCAGATAAGGATAATTCGCCATACTTCCCGAGTTATCGAAGATGATTAGAACATTGGGCTTTAGCGACGATTGCCCGGCAATAAACGAAGGCACCTGGCAGTATTCACTTCCCAACGTCGAGGACACCCCGATCAATTTGACGGTTATTGAGCCATTTGCCTGAATATTGGTAAATGTATACGTATTACCGGCAGCCAGGACAGCATCCGTTACATTCTGATTGGTATAGCTATTGTTGGAATCAGTTACAATTACGCTGGCAATAGCACATCCGGCATTTGGAATAATTGAAAAGGTCTGGTTAGAACCAACATTGTAGGTGTTTGTAACGGGTGTAACGGAACCGCAGGTTGTTGAACCGGTCGTATCAAGTGCGGAGGTGATGGTATATTGCTTGACACTGTAACTTACATAGAAATTGTAATTCCCGGTGATCGGGTCTGTTTTTAAAGAGGTGTAGGGTCCACCCGCAGGAAGCAGGTTGGCGGTGGTCCAACTGGCGCCATTGTCATCGCTAAATTTATCGACTTGACACGACGTTGATGAATTTCCAACGTAATATGTCGGAGTGGCATTCGTCGCTACCCCGGTTGTGGTAACTGATGTTGAGGTTGTAGAACCTGTCACCGCCACGGTATCAAGTAACCCTGTACTGCTGCACGTATATGCAGAGCTTGTTGTATCCGTGTTGCCGGGGTAATCGATCGGATATCTTTTACCGGTTATGGTGTATGAGGAGACCACGGCCCTGGGTTCAAAGACAACCCAGATGTACCAGGTTCTGGGATCACCACTACCCGACGTCATATCGCTGAAGGAAACAGTAGATATTTTATCTGGAGAAGGTGTTTTATTGGTCCAACTGGAAATTCTATCCTGATCCGAGGAATCCCACCGTATCCAATAGATACTTTTTATTTGGTGCGTAGCATCCGGAGTAACCTCGATCGTATTTGTGCTGCTTCCCGAGTTACCTGCTTTAGCAGTCGCAAAGGCCATATTGGCGTTGTTCAGCTTAACAGATCCGCCCTGACCATTGGCAGCGTTGAAATCTGTCGGACTGGAGCTTGTGCTGGTGTAGTTGGTAACCGAACGGTTGGTAGGGGTTGTTTCGGTACCAAAATATGCAATAAAAGTTCTGGTATTGGCTGCGAACACCATTGATGATGAAAACAGCACTCCAACCAAAGCCATCAGATACACCATCGTAATTTTTTTCATACTCGTTCCTCTCATTGTTACACCTCCCGAATACAATAAACAGCGACACACCGCCAGATCTATTACTTTATTACGTTCCTGACAACCTGAGGATTCATCACTATAATGACGCTAACTGCAACAACAAACAGCACAACTGCCATGACGACCACATTCCGCTTTGAGAAGACCTTCTTCATCAGCATCTCCATTGGAGATAAAATCTTGCCGTGACAATACATGCAGACCTTGATCTTTTCCGAGATCAATTTACTGCAATACGGGCAGCGTACCATGACCGCCGGCTTTTCCTCTTTCTGTTTTTTGTCTGCAAGTTCTTTTTTTAAGGAGTTATATTTTTCATACTCACGGGCATAATCCTTGTAAATCATCGAGCTGGTGATTCTTTCATAAAGGTCGTGCAGTTGGTCCTGATTCTCCTTCGCTTTTTGACGGGCTTCCGGATCAGAAGAGTGCATTTCGCTGTTATATTTGTCCACCAGGCCGCGATAGACCTTGTCGACCTGATCAGGCGGGTCACTAAAGGTCAGTCCCAGCACCTTGTAGCAAAGATCAATATCATCGTAAATTTCCATTAGGTTTTTTGATGAATCACTCACGGTTGATCCCCTTGTAACAGAAATTGTATTATTTATTTTCAAGCATCTTTTTCAAGGTTTCGGCGTCGCGCATGCCGACTTCAACCTTGCCGTCCGGCATAATCATCGTCGGTGTTCCGGAAATACCATTGGCATTGGCAAACGCGATGATTTCATCGATGGCCTTCCTGCTGCTCTCTTTGGTCGGCGGAGGAATCTGCTGACCGTCAAAGGCTTTATCCATCACATCAAGACTTTTTGTTTCAATTACCGCCCTGGATTTGTCATAGGCAGCCGGATGCATGGGCAGCGGAAACAGCATGATGTGAATAGCGACGTCCGGCGCAATTGCGGCCAGTTTTTTCAGTTCAAGATGCCCTTTTTTACAGTAGGGGCAGTCCGGGTCGGTGAACACATAGAGCTTTTTGGACCCTTTGGGATTTCCCATGATCACGGCATTGTTGACCGGAATTTTTGAGACATCGACTGATGTGGTCTGCTTGGGCTGGGGAAGATCCTGGGCATGGGCCGAAACCGGCTGAAGCGTCTCCAGATTAACAATCATGCCCTGCAACAGATGCTTTTTGCCGTAATCGATAAAGATGACACCCTGCTTGCTGTCTTTTTCAACCAAAAGTTCAAAGAGCCCCCGCGAGGGAGACTGCTTGACGGACTTGACGTTGATACCGGTCTTCTTGAGGAGTTCATTGGCATCTGTTATGGTAAGGGAGTGGCAGGAGGTACAATCGCCACCACAATTATCCTTTGCCATGGCAAACGAGGGCGAGGCGATGATGACAGAGAGGGCGAGTGAAAAAATCAATTCCTTAAACATGGTGAATCCTTTCAGTTGGATGTACGCTGCATGTAGATGCACGAAGAGTGCCCAGCATTCAATACCATTAACAGTCTGATATTACTATATTTTATTTTCAGCGCATCCATTACCATGCAAAATTTTCATAGCGCACGGAATTCGTGACTCGATAACCCTGCAATTTTTGCCTAGCAGTGGCAATCAGATCTATTGAAATCACGGCCCTGCTTTACTATGTCTGGGATGATCTGCTGGCCACCAACAAAACCACCCCATTTGAGACATCGGACAACCAAATGAGGCAGTCATTTTTTGTCTTCAGCGCCAGATTTACACACAATATCAATATAATCAGATAGTTGAAATCCGTATCAGCTATGGCACAACAAATGCTACATCATATACCAAGAAACAACACCACCAATCAAAGGAGATTCAATCATGAAAAAAGTATTATCCTCCATCGTAGCTGCTCTTGTTGCCGTTTCTTTCGCTGGTATCGTATGTGCTGCTGAGCCTGCTGCACCTGCTGCAATGCCTGCCGGTCACCCTCCTGTTGCTGATAAAGCTGCTCCTGCAAAGCCTGCTAAAAAAGCAAAAAAAGCAAAGAAAGCCGTTAAAAAAGAAGCAAAGCCTGCTGAAGCCGCTGCTCCTGCCGCTGCTCCTGCTGCAAAGTAAGCGTTACAACCATAGCTGTACAAAAAAGGCCGCATCAGCAGATGCGGCCTTTTTCTGTTTCGAACTCTTTCTATTTAATCCTTCAACGCCACCACTTCTCAATCCAGTTCTTACACCAATCGCAACAAAAACGTCACGCCTGGGACAACTCCAGCGCCTGCTTGATATCTGCAATGATATCTTCAACGTTCTCAATACCGATCGAGAGACGGATAAAGTCGGCGGTCACGCCGCTTGAAATCTGCTCCTCCTCGGAGAGTTGCTGATGGGTTGTGGAAGCCGGGTGGATCACCAGCGATTTGGCATCGCCTACATTGGCCAGGTGTGAAAGCAGCTTGACGCTGTCGATAAACACCCTGCCGGCCTGCAAACCGCCCTTGATGCCGAATCCGATAATGGCGCCCTCGCCTTTTGGCAGATACTTGCGGGCCCGGGCAACGTCCTTGTGACTGGCAAGACCGGGGTAATTTACCCACGAGACCAGCGGCTGTTTCTCCAGCCATGCCGCTACTGCACGGGCGTTCTCCACATGACGGGGCATGCGGACATGCAGTGTTTCAATACCCTGCAGCAATTGAAAGGCATTAAAGGGGGATATGCAGGCACCCATATCGCGCAGCAACGAAACCCTCATCCGCAGAATGTAAGAAAGATTGCCCAATGCATCCCAGAATTTGAGACCGTGGTACGAAGGGTCAGGCTCCGTAAATTCAGAGAATTTACCGTTATTCCAGGGGAATTTGCCGCCGTCAACCACCGCGCCACCGATGCTCGTGCCATGACCACCGATGAATTTGGTCAGTGAGTAGACAACGATATCAGCACCATGCTCTAGCGGTTTAAACAGGAAAGGGGTGGTTACCGTGTTGTCGACGATGAAGGGGATACCGGCTTCACGGGTAATGTTGCCGATAGCTTCAAAGTCATCGACATTATTCTTTGGATTGCCAACTGATTCGGTATACACAAGGCGCGTGTTGTCGTCGATCGCCTGACGGACGTTTTCCGGGTCGGAGGTGTCAACAAACTTGACCGTGATTCCTAGCCGGGGAAGGGTATAGTGGAACAGGTTGTAGGTACCGCCGTACAGTGAGTTGGATGAAATGATATTCTGTCCGGCCTTGGTAATATTGAGTACGGCATAGGTAATAGCGGCCTGTCCGGATGCAACAGCAAGGGCACCGACCCCACCATCCATTGCCGCCAGACGCTTTTCCAGCACATCCGTTGTGGGATTCATCAAACGGGTGTAGATATTTCCAAACTCTTTGAGACCAAAGAGATTTGCCGCGTGTTCCGAACTTTTAAATACATACGAGGTCGTCTGATAAATGGGAACCGCACGGGAAAGACTGCTCGAGTCGGGAGATTGTCCTGCATGGAGAGCTAATGTTTCAATTGATTGCGGCATATCTGACATGGCGAAATCCTCCTGTTTTATACGGCTTTTGTGACTAAAAGATATATTTCCCATGCATTCAAGTCAAGTATATTCATATATTTCACACAAAATAAATGTGCTTTATAGGGATATTGCTACATACAAATTATACAGGCAGATCACAGGCTGATTTCTGTATCCCGTCATCTAAAACCGGCTGACTGAAAGCGTTCTAAATTGTAATGGTCTCGCCAGGACGGAGACGCTCACGGGTGGGTTCATAGGGGGCATCAAACGAAGCAGCCAAAAGATAAAAAAACAGTGAAACAACACCAACGATCAGAAATATCGAAGGCATGACCCTGACACCTGAATCGCTCTGCCGGGACGGAAGTATCAATCCAAAAGCCGATTGAATCACCCCATAGCCACCCATTACAGCAGCCCAGAAGATTCCCAATCGGTAGAATCGCATTTCAGCTTCGTACGATAGAGATAAAACGTCACTCACGCCGCCATGATAAAAACTGACAATCAGTATAATGATCAGGGCCGACAGCACCAGACGCATGCCATTGCGGATTGACCTTTTACGCATCAACATCATCCTCGACAAGGTTCATTGAACACACCAGGACACATCACCAAGACCGGCACGCAGCACCTCGGGCACATCACCTACCAGGTTGATCACCGAACTGACGTCCGTCATCAGGATATCGCCGTCGATGATGATGTCCAGCTGATTGCCAAACGTGCTCTCGATCACCAGCGGGTCACCAACGGGTTCTTCGCCGGACAGATTTGCACTGGTGGTAATGATCGGATTTCCCAGCGCATGCACCAGGTCAATGCAAATGCGGTTATCCGGAATTCGGATTCCCACTGTTTTCTGGCGCGTCAGCAGCAGATCGGGTACATCGCGGGTTGCAGCAAGAACAAAGGTATATGGCCCCGGCAGATATCGTTTCAGATACTTGAAGGCGACATTGGTTACCCTGGCATACTGGGATATTTCAGATACGCTGGAACAGATGAAAGAAAACGGTTTGTTTCGTTCCCGCCCTTTCATCCGGTAGATGCGCTCTATTCCTTTTTTATTGAAGATAGAGCAGCCGATGCCATAGGTAGTATCGGTGGGATAGGCAATGATGCCGCCATCCCGCAGACATTGGGCGACTCGGGCGATCTGGTGAGGTTGCGGATGGTCCGGATGTATGGCAAGAATCATATATAACCCATTGAACAGAGTAGATGCTGGAATGCTGTCTTCCTAAAGTAACCGTCTTCTTTATTGAGCGATAATAGCCAATAAATCAGAAGACGTCTTCAATTTTATGAACTGCACGTTTGTAATCTGCACGGACACCGGGCTTCAATCAGCCTGCACGACTCTCTGCAGTTCGCTCTCAAGCACATCCATGCTGTACGGCTTGCGGATGAAGCCTGCAGGGGCCGCCTGACTGGTAAGGCGCTCACTCAGCTCATCGTCGTTGAATCCACTGGAAAGTATCACCTTGATGTCCGGCCTGATGCGGCAGATTTCGCTCATGGCGGCAATACCATCCATATGCGGCATGGTAAGATCCATCAGAACAACCACAATCTCATCAGCATGTTCACGAAATTTTGAGACCGCATCAACACCATCACAAGCGGTAATCACGGAGAAACCACACAGTTTTACCATCTTGGCGCAAACCCTCAGGACAGGTTTTTCATCATCCACCACCAGCGCCAGACCGGAAAGCGGACTCCCTTGAATCGCGCCTGTTTCCGGCTGGGAAGCTGCATACTCAGTACCTGTGACCTGCACTGCAGATTCCGAGACCGGGAACAACACCCGGAAACATGTTCCCCGGCCGGGCTCGCTCTCCACAAACAGAGCACCGCAGTGAGTTTTCATTATCCCCATGACAGCAGACATCCCCAGGCCGCGCCCGGTGAACTTTGTCGTAAAGAACGGATCGAAGAGGCGTTTCAGGGTTTCCGCGCTCATACCGCAGCCATTATCCCTGACCTCAAAAAAAACATAGCACCCCGGTTCCGGTTTCTCCTCCAGCAGACTGGCAGCCAGGCTGGATTGATCACAGTCCTGGATTCCGCTGGTAAGTTTGATCTGGCCTTGTCGCCCCTCCTCAATAGACTCTGCTGCATTGACAATCAGATTCATGACCAACTGCTGGATATGGGCTTCATCTGCCATAATGGCCGGCAACTCTGCCGCAAGGTACAGTTCCATCGAAACGGTTGCAGGGGTGGCAGCACCCAGAATTTCAGCATTGTTTCTGACCAGCTCATTCAGGTTCAGTTCATTTTTGGATAATACACCCTTGCCCGCATAGGTCAGCATCAAATTTGTAAGCAGAGCCGCGCGCCTGGCCGAATCCATGGCATGGGAGATATATTTATCCGGCGTCAAACCTGAGGCAAGCTTTTTCGATGCCAGCTCCATATTGCCGATAATAGATTGCAGCAGGTTATTGAAATCGTGGGCAATGCCGCCCGCCATCACCCCCAGACTCTCCATTTTATGGGCTTGAAACATTCGGCGCTCAAGCTCCAGGCGCTCTTCCTGAAGACGGGAATTTTCTTCGCTGCGTTGCTGTAATATGCTTGCCAGATGATTGATGGCGCGGGCTGCCCTGCCCGGTTCATCATCGGATTCAATAGCTATCCTGGAGGTAAAGTCACCACCCTGCATGGCGTCTATGCCGTGTACGAGGGTGTTGAAAGAGCGGGTTACCCGGCGGAGCACCAGATGGCAGAGCAATGAGACCACCAGCCAGAACATAACGGCCAAGCCAACGGACAGCATGATCATCTGGCGCATCGCACGTGACAGGTCGTCTGTACCGCGTTCCATGCGCACGCTGCCAATCAGTGCTACGGCGGGATCCCAACCGCCAATCATGGACGCTTCAACCGAATCAACCAGCTGACTGCTGTGCACATCCACTGTCTGGCTGATCAGCTTCGTTGGATTGGGAAGTTTCGGGTTATGGATATCGGCCAGCACTCTGCCGTCAGCCGCGCTGATGATCACTGCATGGATTTCGCTGGCCTGGGCCGCCTGCACGGCCAATTGGCGCAGCATGTCCCGGTTTTCGGCATACAGCGGCAGCCGGACGGATTCGGCGAGATGTTTAGCTCTCAATTGCAGCTGTTCAGCGGCGAGATGGTGTGTTTCATTGATTTCATTGATGATGTACAGGGAACTCAACAGGCAGGCGATCAGAAAGGTCAACAGGGTAAAGATGAAAAACAGATTGAATTGAAAACTGGTACGAAATTCTGACCATCGCGAATAGGCTGACATGGTCAATCCTTCACCTGGTTACCAGTTTATTCACTTCAATATAGGCTGGACCAAGCTTCATCAGCACGGCGGAATTGGCCTTGTAGCTTGTGCCGAGCGGGTACACGGGTCGCAAGTCGCCAATCCTGCTGCCGCTGAGGAGCGCGGTGGCCATATTACCGGCCTGGCGGCCAAGTTCGAAACGATCGATTTCAACCACCACTGCCGCCCCCAGCCCCAGATAGCTGCCGGCAAATGAAATAACCGGAATGGCATGGTCCTGGCCGAATCGGAAGTAGGATTCAGTGGATTCCCGGGTGACCGCCGTGACATCGGGCAGCATCCAGAGAGCATCAACCTTCCCTGCCAGGTAGGAGAGTTGGGCCGCGGTCTCCCGGGATGACAGCACCTCGCGGGTCACCAGCTCGATTCCCGCCTTTTCTGCCTCCTGGCGCGCCTCACGCAAGTACCAGCTGCTCCTGACCGGATTGTAGACAACCCCTACTCGCCGGATTTTCATACTCTGGAACATGCTGATATAGCGTTCCGGCGCTGCAAACATACTGATGCCGGTCAGGTTGGCCTGAGAAACCTTCGGACCATGGATGCCGAGCGACATTACGGCAATTACCGGAGTATTCTGGACCTTGCGGGCAGCTGTCAAGGCGGCGTCACCCACGGCCAGAATCAGCTTGGGACGATCCTCGCGGACGATCCGGACGAGATCAACCTCGGCGTAAGCGGACAGTACGATCACCCGCTGCGAAGCGGCCTGTTCATTTCGGAAGCCCTTCAGCACCTCCTCGAAAGCGGCATCCTGACGGCTCTGAAGCACCAGGATATCATAGGCCTGCGCCAGGGAAGGGAGCATGACCGCACAGGCGAGTATGACAAGAACCAGGCGTTTCATCAGAACCTCACCTTGATTCCGCCATCGAACCAGCGTTGTGCGTTTTTAACCAGCTCATCCTGGTACTGGTCGCCATTGAACAGATTGTACCCTGAGAAGAACAGCTCAAGAGAGGTGTGCTCCCGCTTGAAGAGCGTAGCCCCCAGGTGCAGGTCCCAGATCAGGCCGCCGTAGCGACCGTTGTAGCCGGGCACGGCGTTCCACATGATGTGACGGCCGGTCAGCACAGCGCGGCAGACCTGGTCATCATAGCGCAGGGCCAGCTGCACGGTATGGCGAGGGTCGGCATACACCTGGGATCCGTCGCTGTCGTGCAGGCTGTCGGTGAAGGTATAACCGGCCCCCAGCGAGGTATTGTAAACCGGCGTGGTGCGCAGCTCCAGCTCGGCCCCCATGGCAGTACGCGACTCGGCCGCGGCAGGGTCCAGGTTTCGCATGTTTAACACGTTCCAGGTCTCGTTGCGAAACAGCGTTCCCTTCAGCCAGAGATAGGGCACAGCCGTGCTTTCAACACCGATCTGACTGGTCCAGACCTTTTCGGGCTGGCGATCCTGAAGCAATGAGGGGAGGCTGTAGCCGCGGGCCGTGTAGCCGCGCAGCAATGTGGCATCCGTAAGTTGCCAGACTATGCCCAGCAAAGGGCTGAACTGGTCACCACCGCTGACAGTCCGGTCAAAACGGGCGCCGGGGATGATGGAAACCGGGCCAAAGCTGGCGGTATCGTTCAGGTAGACGCCCCAGCGGTCCACAACCCTGTCCAGGGTGTTGACCTGGATTGACGCGTCGTTAGCAGTTATCTCGGCATGTTCGTAGTCCCCTCCCACCACCAGCAGATTGCCGCTGCCGCGCCAGACCAGCTTTGCGCTTGCGCCGCTGACCCGCTCCCGGCCGTTGATGGTTTGCAGGGGTGCATTGTCCGATATCTGGGAGCTGAAAACATCCTGATGCCGGGAGGAGAAACGACCAAGCAGCTCAAGCTCAAGCTGTCCTGTCAGAGGTCTGCTCATTCCCATCGTGGCGTTGATATTGTGCTGGGACTGGTCTTCCTTGAAATCCAGGAGCGGGTCGCCCCAGAAGGTGCCGCGGTCGGCGCGGTCATACTTGAAGCTAGACCAGAGCTTGCCCTGATCAGGGAGATTCCAGGTCAGCTTGCTATAGATACCGTTGGACGATACATTGGTGTGCGGCGTCAAAGAATTTGAACCGAGGTAGCCGCCGGAGAGGTAGTAGCCCAGACGACCGGCAGAACCGGAGAGTTCCGCCCGGGAATCGCTGGTGGTCCGGCTGCCGATGGAGGCAGTAACCGAGCCGCCCATGGCCCGACCACTGTCGGGAGTCCGGGTGATGACATTGATCACCCCGCCCAGGGCCTGGCCCCAGGTCGATGATGCAGCACCCTTGACAATCTCGACCCGCTCGATGATCTGGGCCGGAACCAGCCCCACGTCGGAGAAGTTTTCACCCAGCGTATTGAGAGGCACGCCGTCCAACAGCACCAGGACATGCACGTTCGATGAACTCTGGATGTAGCTGAAGACGAGATTGCCCAGAGCCCCGCGTGGATCGGTCTGTATTCCGGGGACTGTAGCCAGAACATCCGCCAGGGTATGGGCGTTAAGTGCCTCGATATCTCTACGGGTAACTACGGTGATGTTTTCGGCGGTACGAGAGAGCGGCTTGGGTACGCGGGCTGCCGAGGAAGAGGATACCTGCCAGGCGCTAAACAGCCCGAGGGTGTCCTCCTGCTCTTCTCCTCGCGCTGACGAGGTGACAAAACAGATGAGTGCCAGGAGCAGACAGATAATATGTGAGGGGCTATAAGTTGACATAGAAAATGTAAAGGGTTTATAGCAGTATCAGAAGCTGCTTGTCCAGCCGATAGAACAACATTTTCAAAAAAAGGAGGTGGAACGGATGCGAGAAGAACAGGATGATCTGATGGTGCTGGAAGAGGGATATGAGTTGGATGCGGAACACGGCTGCACATGTGTGACCGGAGCAACGAAGGTCAGGTAAACAGAGCCAGGAAGCGGTAGGCAACGCACAGGAAGATCTGCGAGAAAGTGAATATCTAACAGATCTTCCTGGACGTACCACAAGACATGCTGCACGCTGAGCTGCGAGCACGAAAAACAATCCATTCCACCATATTTTCAGGAACTACATCCGTAACCCTACGTAACCATGAGAGCAAGGACGGGAGCACGCATGGAAATTACCCGCTATCTGAAGGTTTATCCCTGCGCCGACAAACCGGGGCGCTTGCTGCTGCTCGCTACCCGGCGCTGCGCCGTAGCGGAGTGTTCAGAAGCGCTCTGGGACAGAATCCGTACCGAGAACACTCTGACGGAGAACGAGACCGTGACGCTTGCTCGCCTGGGGGTGCTGGTGCCTGACCGGGAATCGGAGAAACAAGCGGTCCTGGCGACTTTCAAACGCGATGTCCGCCGTTTCTCCATCCTGGCAACCCTGACCCTGGAATGCAATCTGGCCTGCCCGTACTGCTTCGAAGACCCCTTTCGAGGACGTTTTGCAATGTCACCGGAAACCGCCGACCTGCTGGTGCAATGGGTAACGGAACGCATGCAGACCGGCCTGGATGTGACCATGGACTTCTACGGCGGCGAGGCACTCATGGCGCTGCCCCTGCTGGTACACATCGCCACCCGGCTTGGCTCAGCGGCCCGAAAGCACGGCGTGAAGTTCGCCTTCAACATCTTCAGTAACGGCACGCTGCTGACCCGATCGGTTGTGCAGGAACTGCTGCCGCTGGGACTGGCTGCGGTCCGGCTCACCCTGGATGGCCCTCGCGAGATCCACAACCAGCAACGCCCGTATGTTTCCGGCCAGGGCAGCTTTGATCGTATTGTGGCCAATCTCTCTGGAATTTACGAACTGGTGCCGGTAGATCTGGGGGGAAACTATACCAGCGCCAATTATCAGCGCTTTCCGGAACTGCTGGATGACATCATTGCTCGCGGTATGAACCCGAAACTATTCAAAGCGGTGGCCTTCTCTCCGATCATGCCCAAGTCTGACGGCAGCGTTTCCGCTGAAATCAGCTCGGCTTGCGCCTGCAGCCATGAGCCCTGGATGATCGAAGCCGGCATTTTTCTTCGTGCTGAGGTTTTGAAGCGTGGCTTTCCGGTACCCAGGCTGAAATCAGCAGCCTGCATGATTGAATTCAGGAACGATCTGGTGGTGGGGCATGATGGTTCGCTCTACAAGTGTCCGGTGTTCATGGGGCAGGAAGAGCTGCGGGTGGGGAGTCTGGCCGGGGGGGTCGAAGATTACCGTGTATCCCATAACCTGGCGCTGTGGAAGAATGACGAATGCCTGGAGTGCGCCTATCTGCCGCTCTGTTTCGGCGGCTGCCGCTTCTTCCGCAGGCTGAAGAGCGGAGCCATCGATGGTGTCGATTGTCGCCGGACCATCCTGGATGCGTCCCTGGAGCGGATCGTACGTCAGGACCTGGCTCACAGGCGTTGAAGCAACGAATTCACAGCCCGATACCGGCGATGGCGGCGCCGCAGTCAGGGCAGGCCCCACCCCTGATCCTGTCAGACTCGATGATGTATCCGTAGCGTTTGATCAGCAGGGTTGAACAGGCAGGGCAGCGGGTGTTCTCGCCGCCTTCGCCCGGCACGTTGCCCTCGTAGACATAGCGCAAACCGGCGGCGCGTCCAATTTCACAGGCCTTGCGCAGGGTCGCAAGCGGTGTCCGCGGCCGGTCGGTCAATTTGTAGGTGGGGTAAAACTGGCTCACATGCCAGGGTGTATCGATCCCCAGATTGGTGACGATGAACTCTGCCAGACCGCGCAGCTCGCTCTCGGTGTCGTTAAGTCCCGGGATCAGCAGGGTGGTGAGTTCCAGCCAGATCCCCTGCTGTCGATATTCGACTATCGAGTCGAGCACCTCGGACAGCCGGGCGTGGATCACGTCGCGGTAGAATCCCTCGGAAAAACCTTTCAGATCGATATTGGCGGCATCCAGAAACGGGGCAATGGTGGCCAGCGCCTCCCTGCTGATGTAGCCGTTGGTAACGAAAATGTTCTTCAGCCCGGCTTCACGGGCGAGGCGGGCGGTATCGTAGGCGAACTCGAAGAAGATGGTCGGCTCGGTGTAGGTGTATGAAATCGAGCTGCAGTTATTGTCGAAGGCCCGCTGCACGACCTGTTGCGGCGTAAGATCCTCGCCCTCCTGAATGGGAGTATTCAGATTTACCTGGGAGATGGCATAGTTCTGACAGTGGCGGCAGTGGAAGTTACATCCCACAGTGGCGACAGAATAGGTCTTGCTGCCCGGCATGACATGAAAGAGCGGCTTTTTCTCTATCGGATCAATATGCTCGGCACAGAGTTTGCCGTAGACCAGGCTGTAAAGAGTGCCGCCACGATTCTCGCGAACAGCGCAGATACCGCGGGCGCCATCATGTATCAGACAGCGGAAACGGCACAAGCGGCAACGTACCTGCTGTCCCTCTCCTTCCCGCTCGTAGAACATGGCTTCTTTCATGCCGGACCTCCTGCTATTTGCAGACAACCACCTGCTTTCTATTAACTATAGCACCCTGCCCTGCCAAAGCAAAGCCCTGCTACCAGCGGGGCGGCATCTGGGCGCACAAAACATGTTGAACACGTGTCCATCAATACGAAACAGCATCATCATCCCAAGCAACCGACTCCAGTATTCAACCGGGCAGGTTCAATGTTTTTTTATACTACGACCAAGCAATCAGGAGTAAAATGGTCTTGTATTATCAGATCATAAACCAAAAGGGGCAAGCGTATGAAAGCAATCCGTGCACATTCCTTCGGCCCACCCGAAGTGATGAAGATTGAAGATATCCCCGAGCTCATGCCCGGTCCGGGCCAGGTTCTGGTCTCGGTCAAGGCGGCCGGTGTCAATCCGGTTGATACCTATATCCGTTCCGGACTTTACCGGCCGGATCTGAAACTACCGTATACGCCCGGCATCGACGCAGCCGGAGTGATCATCGCCATCGGTGACGGCGTACAGCACCGCTCCGTCGGGCAACGGGTCTATGTGGCCTGGTCGCTCTCCGGGACCTATGCCGAACTGGTCCTCTGCAATGAGTTTCAGACCCATCCACTGCCCGACGCCATCACCTTCGGCCAGGGCGCTGCCATCGGCGTACCTTACGGTGCTGCCTACAGGGCACTGTTCCAGCGCGCCGGAGCCCAGGCCGGTGAATCTGTTCTTGTACATGGCGCCAGCGGCGGTGTGGGGATCGCAGCCATCCAGCTCGCCCGCAAGGCCGGAATGAGAGTCATCGGCACGGCAGGAACGGACGCGGGCCGGGAACTGGCCCTGGCCCAAGGGGCACACCACGTACTGAACCATCGCGAGAAGGGCTATCTGGACAAGATACAGGGGTTGACCTGCGGCAAGGGGGTTGATGTCATCCTGGAGATGCTGGCCAATGTCAACCTTGATCATGATCTGCCGTTGCTGGCTCCCAAAGGCAGGCTGGTGATCATCGGCAGCCGGGGACGGGTGGAGATCGATCCGCGCAACGCTATGATGCGGGAGGCAACCATCCTCGGCATGACCCTCTACAATGCTACCGACAAGGAACTGGCAAGCATGCACGCTGCCTTTGTGGCAGGACTTGAAGACGGCACCCTGCGCCCGGTCGTGAGCCGGGAAATCCCTCTGGCCGAGGCGGCATCCGCCCACCATGCCGTGATGGAATCCAGTACGCTGGGCAAGATCGTTCTGCTGCCCTGACTACAGGGCCACACAAGGAGAACTATCATGAATACTTCATCTATCGGGAAACTTATAGCCGCAGGCCTGTTTGTCATCCTGTCCGGATGCGCCACGACCGGCACGCTTAAGCTCCCTGTCGATACCGCTTCATCGACACCCGGCACATCGGTGACCATACAAGGAGCACCGCACCGCTTGATCGGGACAGCCCTGCAGGTCGGCGACCATCTTCCGGCAACCATGCTGACAGATGCCTACACCATGAGAAAGGTTGATCTTTCGCAGCAAACAGGCAAGGTACTGCTGATCAGCCTGGTACCGTCCATCGACACCAGAGTCTGCGAAGTGCAGACACATTATCTGGGAGAACAGGGAGCACACCTCCCGGCAGGCATCGAACTCATCACGATCAGTCGCGATACGCCCTTTGCCCAGAAACGGTTCGCCGAGGAAGCCAGGCTCAGCAACATCACCTTCCTTTCCGACTACCGGGACGGCTCCTTCGGCAGGTCAACCGGTCTGATGTTGGACGACAGCCTGCTGCTGGCCCGTTCGCTGATCGTTGTAGACAGGACAGGGATCGTTAGATTCATTCAGGTCGTTCCTGAACTGTCACACCTTCCGGATCTTGACACAGCCTTTAATAAAGCAGCAACAATCATGAACGAACCATAAGGTACAGCTATAGTCGCAAGATCCCCCAATGCCTGGATACGAGTGCGCCTCTGGCAGAGTGTTGCCGGCTGAGTTCATATTGATATTTATAGTGAAATAAAATATGCTAACCTGAATTCCTCCTAATGGAGCGCCGTATGGTCGACCAATCAGATTCGTTGCGATGGCTTTGTGTGCTTGCCCTGGCTGCTCAGCTCATGATACTGCCCGTATGTGCCGGGGGGGCATTCGCCGCAGACGGACAGACTGCTGAACCGGTCGCACCTGCGGTAACTACCGGATCGACGAATTCAGACCAGAACGAAGATACAACGGACGCCGGCACAACCGTAGACAAGACACACTACGAACTAGAGCAGAATATACTCGAACAGGTGATCCGCTTTGATAACTTTTTCGGCAATGTTAAGACCGAAAACCAACAGAAGACAGAATATCAGCTCCGCTGGCGAAGTTCACTCCGGGTGGAGCAAAGGGGTCAGGTCAAATTAGGAACGACGTTGCGGGCCAATCTTAAACTTTCCAGGATCAATGAACGTCTCCGTCTGGTTGTTTCAGGAGAGAACGAACCAGATCCAGTATCACCCAGTCTCCCGCAGGATTCCGGCAGTCCCGGCTTCGACAGGAGCTCACCGACCACTACGCGCATCGTCAACACCGAACTGCGTTATGACCTGCTCAGGACACCGGACCTGGATATATTTCTTGGGGCCGGTTTTTTGTTTAAAATACCTCCGGAATCATTCGTACGGAGCCGCTTGCAGTACACCTACAAATTCAGCGATATCTCGCTGCTGCGCTGCAGTGAAACGCTTTTTGTCAAGAAATTTGAGGGCCTGGGAGAAACAACGGAGATTGACCTGGAGCGACTGCTTGACAAGAATACTCTGCTCAGGTGGTCAAACGCCGGTACGGTTTCTTATGAGATCAAAGGCATGGAATGGGGCTCGGAGTTATCCCTGATTCGGGAACTGTCGCAGCGAAGAGCCATAACCCTGGCGGGTGGCGTCTATGGCAACACCAGTATTGATGGCGAGGCGGGAAATTACCGGATGCTTGCCCGCTATCGACAGAATTTCCTGAAAAGCTGGCTTTTTTATGAGCTTGAACCGGAGATTTCCTGGCCTCGTCAAACAGATGGAAGCTTTCCTACCACACTCGCATTCACTGTTCGCATAGAAGTCGTGTTTCAGGGTAAAGAGAAACCGTAGCCGACCTGGAACCAAGAACTACCTGAGTCCGATCACATCTGCAGATTTTGTGGTATTGTTGTGCATGAACCTTGAAATGTTCGTCGACATATACGGCTATCCGGCTCTCCTCATCGGGGCTCTGCTGGAGGGGGAGACCATCGTAATCATCGCCGGCTTCCTGGCGCACAGCGGGCATCTCTATCTGCCATGGGTCATGCTGACAGCCTTTATCGGGGCCTTCACTTCGGACCAGGCCCTCTTCCAGGTTGGTAAACGCAGGGGCAAGGCCTATCTGGAGAAAAAACCCCGATGGGAGCCCCGCGTTGAAAAGATTCGCCGCTTCCTCGTCGGCTACAACGTCATTGCCATTCTTGTCTATCGTTTCATTTACGGCATGCGGACCATCACCCCGATCGTCATCGGTGCCAGCGGTTTCTCCACCATACGTTTTGTCGGCCTCAACTTCTGCAGTACGCTTCTCTGGGCGGTACTTGTCTCAACTGCCGGATACTATTTCGGCCACCTGTTTCGAACAGTGCTGCAGGACATTCAACACTTTGAAATCCTCACCATGCTGGCAATCGCGGCGACAGGCGGAGCTATCTGGTTTTACCGCTACCGGATAAAAAAGCGCTGAAAGTCCATGGGGGCGCTGATAGTTATTGCGCGAAAATAGACATTGAAAAGGTGTTTGAAACCTGTGTCTAAGCCGGTAAAATGGATTCGATAACTGCCCGGAACAGGTTGAAATTCGAAAACACAGGAGATTGTTATGGGAAGATCCATGCAAGAAGTATTGATATTTGATGCGTTCTTGAAAAACACCAGTGATTCCATAGTAATAAAAGAATATTTTGCTACAGAACGAGGAGAATTCACCGGCGGGAAGATTATTTGTGCCAGCTCTACCAAAGCCCGCCATTATGGTCTGGATATGGATACAATTCGAGGTTACACCGATTTTGACCTTATGCCCCGTGAGCAGGCTGAAAAGGCTCTTCAGGATGATCTTTGGGTGATGAAACATCGCAAGCCTATCGAGGATCAGCGCGAAACCATCACCCACAAAAACGGCGATATCGTTAAAGTTTCGGTGACCAAATTCCCATGGATTTTGCCTGGCGGCGGGATTGTGGGCGTAATGTGCATTGCCCGAAACATAACCATCAGGGAAAAAGCCAAACAACAGACACGCGAATTGATGGAGTTCCTGATGCGGGAGGTTTTAAAACCCCTGCTCCCGATGTATCAAAATGATTTCAAATACACGGCATCAGGCACGGTTATCAAAAACATTATCGTTCGGGTAACAAGAAAACTCAGGGAAGCAAAAGGGTTAAAACCATAATGTGCGGCAGATTCGTATCCAACATACCTGCTGACGTTCTCAAAGAGATATTCAGCCTGATTGAGGTACCGCAGCTTGAACCGCGCTACAATGTGACACCGACCCAGAACGTAGCTGTTGTTCGCAGCGACGGCGACCACAACCGCATTGATCTTCTGAAGTGGGGCTTTGTGCCAAGCTGGTCGAAAGACCTGAGCTTCGGCAGCCACATGATCAATGCCCGCTGCGAGTCCATCACCGAAAAGCAGGCCTTCCGCCACGCCATCAAGTACCGCCGCTGCATTATCCCCACCTCAGGTTTTTTCGAGTGGGAGCACTCCGGATCCAAGAAACAGCCATACTACATCCAGATGGCGGATCAATCGCCCCTGTGCCTGGCCGGTATATGGGAGGCGTGGAAAACTCCTGATGGCAGCCAGATCGAGACCTTCGCCATCATGACCACTGCAGCCAACAAACTGGTAGCACCTCTTCATGACCGCATGCCGGTCATCATCCATCCAGACAACTTCCCGCTCTGGCTGAGCAAGAACATGCACGACCCGGAACAACTGCAACAGCTCTTTATTCCATTCCAGGCCTCTGGGATGACCGCCTACAAGGTGCCCGAACTGGTGAACAATCCCCGTTTTGACTCACCGGCCTGCATCGCCCAGGTATGATGGATTTCACTGGAGCAGTACTCAGCCCCCCCAAAATATCTGTTGGATAGATTTGCGGGCATTGACCGGGTAGCCAGATTCCGGACAAACAACTAACCGTGGCGTGAGCGGTGTGCTAACCTCGTACTTTTCCCCAATTGGGTTCAAGTTTCACCTGTTGACAAAATTGATCCGTCTCTATAAGAATCTTTACAGAATAAGTAATAAACCCTGATATTTTCCGATTGATCTTGAGGCACATCAACATGAACGCTGAAATGTTAAAAAAACTGCTTATTGCTGCAATTCAAAAAGGTGCGTCCGATATTCATTTGCAGGTTGGCGCAAGCCCTCTCTTCAGGGTAAACGGTGAACTTTTGCAGGTCAAATACCATCCGCTTTCCCCTCAGGAAACCTATGCCATTGTCGATGAGATCATTTCCCAGTCGATCGTCCAGATTCCCAAAGCCGACGCCATAGCAGAGCTTGATGTTGCCTATAACCTGGAAGGTTACGGCCGCTTCCGCGCCAATATTTACCTGCAGAGGGGGGCCTACAACATCGTCCTGCGGATTATCCCTGCTGCAATCAAATCGTTTGCAGAACTGAACCTTCCGCCGATTCTTGAGAAGATCTCTTCACTGCGGCGCGGACTGGTACTCGTGGTTGGTGCAACCGGCAACGGCAAATCCACCACTCTGGCGTCTATGATTGAATATATCAACAAGACCCGCCGTGCCCATATCATTACCATCGAAGAACCGATCGAGTATATTTTCAAGAATGATAAATCGGTAATCAGCCAGCGGGAAGTCGGCGTGGATACTGCCTCCTACAGTAAAGCAACCGCAGCGGCCATGAGGCAGGATCCGGATGTAATATTTATAGGTGAAATGCGCGATAAGGAAACCGTGGATACTGCTCTCAAAGCAGCAGAGACCGGACACCTGGTTCTATCCACCATGCACACCATAGACAGCATCAACGCCATAGCCCGACTGGTCGCCTTCTACCCTACCGATCAGGAGGCAAACACCAGAAAACGATTGTCAAACTGTCTCGTATCGGTAATCGCCCAGCGTCTGATGCCTCAAATGGATCTTATCGGCAGGATTCCTGCAGTTGAAGTTCTCTGGGTAACCCATGGCATACGGGACTGCATCTGCGATTCGTCCAAAACCAATGAGATCCTTTTATACATCGAAAAAGGCAGGGATCTTTACGGCATGCAGACCTTTGACCAGCATATTCTCGCGTTGGTCCGGGCCGGCAAGATCGATCTCGAAACGGCAAAGCAGGCCGCCAATAAGCCGGATGAGTTTGAGAGGTCTCTCATGCTCGAAAACAGTTATGACTGACAGGACCTGAAGAACACCATAAAACACTCAATCAAAACATAAGCCCCTTTTCCGACTAGTCGGTAAAGGGGCTTATTTACAGCACATCATAATGATTTTATTACGTTAAATTCCAGATCATCATCTCCAGAATATCCTTCCAGCTCTTGCCGATCTCGTTGACCACGGTCGGCTCGAAACCACAGTGCATCATGCACTGTGCACAGCGTACATCCTTACCGACCCCGTATTTCTCCCATTCGGTCTTCTCCATCATCTCCTTGAAGGTCGGATAATGGGCATCGGTGATCAGGTAGCAGGGAGCCTTCCAACCGCGCGTGTTGCGGGTCGGGTTGCCCCAGGGGGTGCACTCCAGTTTTTTCTCGCCTTTCAGAAAGCGGAGATACATGGGCGTTGAGAAGAAGCGATGCTTCTTGCTCATCTCAAACACCTCGGCAAACTTCTTCTCGATGTCCCGCCGCTCCAGGAACAACTTCTCCCCGACCGCTTCGTAACCGAAACCGGGGGCCACCAGCAGTCCGTCGACACCGATCTCTTCCAGATGGGTAAAGAGCATCTCGATCTCTACCAGGTCGGTTTCATTAAAAATGGTGGTATTGGTGCAGACCCGGAAACCAAGCATTTTGGCCTTTTTGATGCCTTCCATGGCTATCTTGAAGGCACCCTTGCGTTCCAGAATGCGGTCATGGGTTTCCTCCAGACCATCCATATGAACGTTTAAGGTGAAATTTGGATGGGGCGTCATATTGTCCAGCGCCTTTTCCAGCAGAATACCGTTGGTGCAGAAATAGATATGCTTGCCGCGCTCAAGCACCCCTTGAATCAGGTCGTAGATGTGGGGATACAGAAACGGTTCGCCGCCGGTTATGGTAACCACCGGTGCCGGGCATTCATCCACCGATTTCAGGCAATCCTCCAGACTCATCATCTCCTGCATGGTATCGGCATATTCGCGGATACGCCCGCATCCTGAACAGGCCAGGTTACAGAGGTGCGTTGGTTCAAGCATCAATACCAGGGGGTATTTTTCAACCTTGTTAATTTTGTTGCTGATGATGTACTTGGTCAGGTCATAGTTGAGACGAAACGGGAAACGCATTGATTACTTCCTTTCACAATACTTAGAAACTAAAAGCTACAGAATAGTCACAAACTGAGACAACAATTCACCCTTTGATAAAAGCTTCCGCCGACGCAGCAATACCTTCGGCATCTATACCGACATCCTTGCGCAGTTGCGCCTGACTGCCATGTTCAATGTAGCGATCAGGTATGCCCAGACGCTTGATTTTCACATCCTGCAGACCGTTGTCGTAGAGCAGTTCCAGTACGGCGCTGCCGAATCCGCCTTGCAGGGCATTCTCTTCGACCGTCACGATGTGACCGGTTTTCTTCGCCACAGACAGGATCAGCTCGGCATCCAGCGGCTTGACAAAACGGGCATTGACCACTCCCGCGCGGATCCCCCTGCGGCCGAGCGCCTCTGCAGCCTCCAGGGCCGGATAAACCGTAGAGCCAATTGCTATGATGCACAGATCGTTTCCATCCTGCAGCAACTCTCCGCGACCAATTTCCAGTGTCTGTATCTCTGCATCCAACTCGACGCCATAACCGGCGCCACGCGGGTAGCGCAGAGCCATGGGCACACCGGAATAGATCGCCGTCTTAAGCATATGGCGCAGTTCGTTCTCGTCTTTGGGGGCCATCATTGTCAGCCCCGGCAGATGGCGCAGATACGAAATATCAAAAACACCGTGGTGGGTCGGGCCGTCATCACCCACCAGACCGGCACGGTCCATGGCGATGGTTACCGGCAGCTTTTGCAGGCAGATGTCGTGAAAAACCTGGTCATAGGCCCGCTGCACAAAGGAGGAATAGATGGCGGTTACCGGCCGGAAACCGTCGGCAGCCAGACCGGCGGCAAAGGTCATGCCATGCGGTTCTGCAATCCCGACATCGAAAAAGCGTTGCGGAAAGCGCTCCGCAAAGGTATTGAGCCCGGTACCGTCCGGCATGGCGGCGGTAATGGCTACGATCTTGGGATCCTGTTCGGCCAGGGCCACCAGTGTCTCGCCGAATACGTCGGTATAGGACATGGCGCCGGCCTTGGGAGCGCCCTTGCCCGTGGCAATATCAAAGACACCGACACCGTGATACTTGGCGGGTGTATCTTCAGCAGGCTTATACCCTTTGCCTTTGGTTGTCATGATATGCACCAGCAGCGGACCATCCAGCTGGTTGATGTTGTTGAACACCTCCACCAGTTGCGGCAGGTCGTGACCATCCAGCGGCCCGAGGTAGTCAAATCCCAACGCCTCGAACAGGGCTCCCGGTGTCAGAAACCCCTTCAGCGAATTTTCTGCCTTGCGGGCAAAGTGCAGTATATCCGTACCAATGGCCGGGATGCTGGTGAGAAGCCCCTGCATCTCCTTTTTCAAATCACGGAAGTAGCGACCGGTCATCTTACGGGAGATAAAGGCGGAAAAGGCACCCACGTTTTTGGAGATGGACATCTCGTTGTCGTTGAGGATGACGATCAGGTTCTTCTTGAGGTGTCCGGCCTGATTGAGCGCCTCAAAGGCCATGCCGCCGGTCAGGGATCCGTCACCGATCACCGCTATGGAGTGGTTTCGTGTGCCGGTCAGGTCAGCTGCCGCCGCCATGCCCAGTGCGGCCGAGATGGAGGTGGATGCGTGGCCGACCCCGAAGGCATCATGCTCCGATTCGGAGCGTTTTGGAAAGCCTGACAGACCTTTGTACTGACGCTGGGTATGGAACTGATCCCGTCTGCCGGTGAGGATCTTGTGGGTGTATGCCTGATGCCCCACATCCCAGACAATCTTGTCTTTGGGAGAATCAAAACAGTAATGCAGCGCTATGCTCAGTTCGACCGTCCCCAGGTTTGAACCCAGGTGGCCGCCGGTACTGGAGACAGTTTTGAGCAGGAATTGGCGAACCTCTTCAGCAAGCTGCGGCAATTGCTCGGTTGAGAGTTTTTTCAGATCTGTCGGATTATTGATTGATTCAAGTAACATAATAACCTCGGTTCATTGCTGACGCGTATAGCCGTTGTGACGAAACCACTCCACCGCCCGTTGCAGGGCCTCGTGTACCGGGGTCTGGGGCAGGCCCAGCTCACGTATCGCCCTGGATGGATCAAAGTACATGAATTTGGCTGCCATCTGCACCCCCGCCAACGGGATCAGCGGCTCTCTGCCGGTAATTCGCGAAATTCCCTCGTTGATATAGGCCGCCAGCAGGATCGGCCTATAGGGCAAACGCACTTTGGGGGCCGACAGCCCGGTAATTTCTGCCAGAATTGCAAAAATATCCCGCAGTGTCAGGTTGGCGTTTCCCAGGATGTATTTCTGTCCGACAGCCCCCTTCTGTTCTGCCAGAATATGGCCGCGGGCACAATCCTCAACAGCAATGATGTTCAGACCCGTATCCAGATAGGCCGGCATCTTTCGGTTCAGAAAGTCGACTATGATCTTGCCGGTCGGGGTCGGCTTGATATCGAGGGGACCAACCGGTGTAGACGGGTTGACAATCACCAGAGGCAGGCCCCGCGCAACAAATTTTTCCGCCGCCCGCTCCGCCAGAAACTTGCTTTTTTTGTAGTGCCCGACCATATCGTCGAGACCCACCGGCGTCGTCTCGCTCCCCGGCGTTCCATCACCCGGGTTGCCCAGCGTTCCGACACTGCTGGTGTAGACCACCCGCGAGAGACCGTTGTTCAGAGCAGCTTCCAGGATAGCGGTCGTGCCATCCACATTAATGCTGTACATCTCGGCCGGATCGCGGGTCCAGAGGCGGTAATCGGCTGCGGCGTGGTACAATACATCGCATCCCTTCAAGCCCTGCCCCAGACCGGCATGATCGCGCAGATCACCCTGCCAGAACTCCACATCGAGTCCGGTCAGGTTGGAGGTATCCGCCCCCTTCCGCACCAGAGCCCGCACCTCGCGTCCAGCCTTCAGCAGCTCCCTGACGATGCTTGCGCCTATGAAACCGGTTGCACCGGTGATAAAGGTCTTCATATACCGCTCATCCGTACTGGCTCTATAAAAAAGTGGAAAGCCCCGGACCGCAATACGGGGCTTCCCTGAGATGATCGTCTGGCCCGGATAAACGGGCTCCGTGAGCTAACAGCTGACGACAGGTTACTTATGCTCTGCGGAATCAACCGTCAGACGGCGGTAGCGTCCCAATGCCGTCAGCGGAAAACAGTTACGGTAGATATGATACTTGATCATGAAAAACTTGGGAAATCCGGTGCCGGTAAAGGCATCCTCATCCCAGGTTCCGTCCAGTTTCTGGGTCGCCAGCAGGTACTCGATCCCACGGGCAGCTGCACTGGAACCAGCCTCACCGGCTGCAAAGAGTGACAGCAGCGCCCAGCTTGTCTGGGAGGCGGTACTCGCTCCGCTCCCCATCAGAGAACGGTCATAATACGACTCGCAGACTTCCCCCCAGCCGCCGTCCATGTTCTGCTTGGACTTGAACCAGTTGACGGCTTTCTTGATATAGGGCTGGCTCATATCCTCGCCGATGGCCTGCAGACCGCACAGTACCGACCAGGTGCCGTAGATGTAATTAACCCCCCAGCGACCAAACCAGGGTCCTTCCGGCTCCTGCTCCTTCCTGATGAACTCAAGGGCGCGAACAGCGGCAGGATGACTCTTGGGATAATCAAAACTTCCCATCAACTCCAGCATGCGGCCGGTCAGGTCCGCCGTGGGCGGATCGATGAGTGCCTCCAGATCGGCAAAGGGGATCTTGTTGAGCAAATGCTTGGTGTTATCCTTGTCGAAAGCGCCCCAGCCGCCGTTCTCGCTCTGCATCCCCAGACACCAGGCGATCCCGCGTTTGATGGCCTGCTCCTTATGCTTTTTATCGCGAACCTTGATGTCCTTGATCGCCATGATGACGAAACCGGAGTCATCCACATCCGGATACCAGTCATTGAGAAATTCAAAGGCCCAGCCACCCGGCTCAAGGTCCGGCGATTTGATCTGCCAATCCCCCTTGCGACGTACCTCCAGGTCCAGCAGCCATTGAGCCGCTTTCACCAGAGCAGGATGATCCTTGGGAACTCCCGCTTCCTGCATGGCAACCAGGGCCAGGGCCGTATCCCATACCGGAGAAACGCAGGATTGCAGAACCAGGCTTTCGTCATCTTCAATGCAGAAGTTCGCCAATGCCTCCAGCCCCTTGACAACGGCGGGATGATCGTTGGCATACCCCAGACAGTGCAGGGCCAGAATGGCATTGAGCATGGCCGGCTGAATGCCGCCCCAGTCGCCGGTAGGCTCCTGGTGTTCCAGAATCCATTGCTCCGCCGTGGCGGTGGCCTTTTTCATGAACGGACGGATCGGACTTGACTCGTAGACCTTGAGCAGATGATCGACACCGATAAAGAAGTTCTTCCAGGTCAGAATGCCGTCTTCTTTGGTAAAGGTATAATCCGTCGGCCGCGGCGGCCGGACATACAGTTCCTGAACCCGGGCCCAGGGTGGCAGCTTGCGCACCGGCCGCTCGGACATGACCACCGACAGCGGGATGATGGTTGCACGGGCCCAGCTGGAAAATTCATACATATTGAAGTAGGCCCAGTTGGGGAGCAGCGTCAGTTCGATCGGCATGGAAGGGACACCCAGCCAGGAAAATTCTCCGAACAACGCCAGAAAGGTCTTCGTGAAAACCCTGCTTTTGAGGATCCCGCCATGTGCCAGCACAAACTCCCGCGCCTTGACCATGGCCGGATGCTCAGCCGGATAACCGGCGAGTTTGAGGGCAAAATAGGCCTCAATCGTTGTAGAGAGGTCACCCGGACCGCCATGCCAGATTGTCCAGAAACCTTCAGCCGTCTGCTTGCTGAGGATATAGCCGGCCATCTTGCGTTCACGCACCTTGTCAACCATGCCCAGAAAATGGAAGAGCATGATGTATTCGGAGGTGATCGTTACATTGGACTCCAACTCGGCCCACCAGTAGCCGTCAGGCAACTGTTCACGAAAGAAAAAATCCCGGGTCCGCTCAATGGCCTTGTCAAGCGGGCCCTTGGCATCTCCGACCATCTTTTTCCAGATGGAGGGCGGCAGGTGATGGACCTTGGCGGCATTTTTTTTCACTGCCTCTATAACCGGTGCGGCAGTTTCGGTGTTGAACGACGTCAAGGCCGTGGAAATCGGATATTTACTCGGGTTCATTCACAAAGCTCCTGATGGCCGCAAAACGGCAATGGCCTTGGCTACACGACAGCTAAACTGTGCTTTAATATCACGAAAATCAATAAATGTATATCCTTTTTCAAATCCGGATAACCCGATGTAACACAGCTGCCAGGGATAATCCAGATTGTCCCGTTCCGCAATTGTGGTTTACCGCCACGACTTCGCTGTGATATAAAAACAGCAGCTAACAAGATGAACAGACTGATGAACCACGAGGAGCAACAACCAACATGCTGACCGGAAAACAGAAGCGCCACCTGCGGGCCCTTGGACACAAACTCAAAGCACTGATCCAGATCGGCAAAAAAGAGATCGAGGAGGCCCTGATCACCGAGACCAACGTGGCCCTTGACCATCACGAACTGATCAAAGTCAAACTGCTTGAGAGCTGCACACTTGACAAACATGAGGCCTCCTCCAGCCTTGCTGAGGCCTGTGGCGCAGAAGTCGCCCAGATTCTCGGCAAGACCTTTCTGCTCTATCGACCGGCCTCAACACCTGTCATCGTCCTGCCAAGCGCAGATAAACCGCTCAAGAAAACAGCCCCATGACCATTGCAACGGTTCTGTTCGACCTGGACGGCACCCTGGTTGATTCGCTTCATGACCTGACCGATGCCGTCAACCACATGTTGACTGGTTTCGGTCGTCAGCAACTCGACCCCGTTCAGGTGCGGCAACTGGTGGGCAAAGGGGCCCGCAATCTCGTTCAACGGGCACTTGCCACCGACTCTCCCGCGGAGATCAGCCGGGGATTGGCCGCATTCACAGAATTCAATGCGATCCATATCGCCGATAAGAGCAGGCTGTATCCCGGCGTCCGGGAACTGCTGCAGCAACTGGCCGACAGCGGCATGCGCCTGGCAATCATCTCCAACAAGAACGAGGAGTTAAGCCGACTGATCCTGAAAACATTGGCAATAGACGGTTTTTTCGACATTATTGCCGGTGGGGACACCTTTGCCGAGATGAAGCCGTCTCCCCTGCCCCTGTTGCAGGTCATCAACAAGCTGGGCTGCAGCCCCGCTGAGGCGGTTATGGTGGGCGACAGCATCAACGACATCCAGGCCGGCAATTACGCGGGTATCACCACCATCGGCTGCAGATGGGGTTACGGAGACAGCGACGAGTTGAACGAGTCGAAATATTCGGCAGACTCATGCAGCGACATTATCAACATATTAGGGATAGCGGGTTAAATCTATTTATGAACGGCTGGACCGGCAGGATACTCAGGGTGGACCTGACAAGCGGCAGCTCGCAATTCGAGGATATTCCGCGTCAATGGCTGGAGGAATACCTGGGGGGTCGCGGGCTGGGAGTCCGCCTGATGCGCGACTATTTCCGCCTTGATGCATTTGACCCGGCCATGCCCCTGATCTTTGCAGTCGGCCCGCTATGCGGCACAGCAGCCCCCACTGCTGCCCGCCTGTCGGTTGTATCACGTTCCCCTCTGACCGGCACGATCTACGACTGCTCGGCCGGCGGACGCTTTGCCTGGCGACTCAAGGCCGCCGGACTGGATGCGCTTTTCATCACCGGCAAAAGTACTGCGCCCGTGACCCTGCGGATTGTTGCGGGACAGGTCGAAATTCTGCCGGCCGGACATCTCTGGGGCAGCAAGATTCCCGCCACCGTCGCGGCGCTGCAGGAACACGGCAGTGTGGCGGCAATCGGCCCGGCCGGCGAAAACGGGGTGCTCTTCGCCAACATCATGATGGGGGAAGGCAACTCCGTCGGCCGCGGCGGCCTGGGAGCCGTCATGGGCGCCAAGGGCCTCAAGGCGATTGTGGTCGATGGAGAGCAAAAGACGGAGATCGCCGATCCGGACCGCTTCAACCAGGCCCGTCAGGACGTAATGCGGCTCTTCAAGGCCTCGCCGGTAATCTTCGGCCCTCTGGGAATCGCCGAGTTCGGCACGCCGGTACTGGTCGACCTGATGGCCCAGCGCCGCATGGCCCCTACCGATAATTTCCGCAAGACCTACTTTGCCAACTCTGCCAATTATTCCGGGCCTGCCATCAAGGCGGCCTGTGGAGCGAAAAAGGACGGTTGCTACGGCTGCCCGATACAGTGCAAAAAGTCCGATCGAGACGGTGGGCACCTGCCGGAGTACGAGACCGTTTCCCATTTCGGTGCACTCAACAACATTGACAACCTGGCTGCCATTGTTACATCCAACAGCATCTGCAACGAGCTTGGACTTGATACCATCACCGCCGCCGCGACCCTTTCGGCCTGGGGAGAGATCAGGGGCCGCTTTCCGACTGCCGACGAGATCCCCGTGCTGCTGGAAGACATGGCCCTGCTCCGCGGTGAAGGCGGATTACTGGCTCTCGGCTCACGTCGAGTGGCTGAGCAGATGGGCCGTCCGGAACTGTCCATGAGTGTCAAATCCCTGGAACTGCCGGCCTACGACCCGCGCGGCGCCTACGGCATGGCCCTGGCCTACTGCACCAGCTCTCGTGGCGGTTGTCATCTGCGGGCCTACCCCATCTCCCACGAAATCCTGCGCAAGCCGGTACCGACGAACCGTTTTTCCTTTTCCGGCAAGGCCCGCATCATCACCATTGCCGAAGACAGCAATGCCGCGGTGGATTCGCTGGTGGCCTGCAAGTTCTCGTTTTTCGGCGCCAGCCTGGAGGAATATGCCGAACTATTGACCGCTGCCACCGGCATCACCTATTCCCCCCAGCGCTTGAAAGAGATCGGCCGGCGCATCGTTCTGACCGAGCGCTACTATAATTGCGCCAATGGCTTCACCCGCAAGAATGACATCCTGCCGGAGCGTTTCTTCAGCGAAGCGGGATCAAGCGGTGACGGCATACTCATCCACCCCATCGACCGCCGACGCTTCGAGGAGGAGCTGGACAAGTACTACCGCATCCGCGGACTGAATCCTGACGGCTGCTTTGAAGATGCCGGGTTTCTGGCGGATCAGCCGTGAATCTGTTCGGCCGCAGTTCATCCGATCCCGCCCCGGCCGCCGCATCCGGCGGC
The DNA here is from genome assembly GCF_056821595.1 of Geobacter psychrophilus. Taxonomy (NCBI): domain Bacteria; kingdom Pseudomonadati; phylum Thermodesulfobacteriota; class Desulfuromonadia; order Geobacterales; family Geobacteraceae; genus Geobacter; species Geobacter psychrophilus. The sequence goes on along the minus strand of NZ_JBXDTU010000004.1, from coordinate 3,580,629 downwards.
AACAAGGGAACCGGCGAACTGGGGGAAGAGCTGGCTGCAAATTTCCTGATCGCACGGGGCTTCCGGATCCTGGAGCGCAACTTCCGCTGCAAGGGAGGCGAAGTTGACATCGTCGCCCGTGATCCTGGTGATAAAAGTCTGGTATTTATCGAGGTAAAGGCCCGTCGCGGGTTTTCTTACGGAGTGCCGCAACTGGCAGTAACCCCGTTCAAGCAGCGCCAGATATCCAAAGCCGCTTTGACCTGGCTCGGAAAAAACCGGCTGCATGACAACAATGCACGCTTTGACGTAATTGCCATCCTGCTGCATACTGACGGCCGGCACGCTATCGATCACATCAAAAACGCTTTTGACTTGGCATATTAGTTAAGTTAGAAGTTATATTATGCGCTGTTCAGGCAGAAAATAACTTCGTTAACGCACTTATCCTGTTTATCAGGGTTAGGATATAAAAGGAGTCACCATGGATTTCACCGCAGTTCTGGCTCAAATAAAACCGAAACTCGGCTGCCTTACCGACAACATGACCACCATTGCGAGGGAAATCGAAAAGGCCAGGGTTGCGGGAGCTGATCTGATCGTCTTCCCCGAACTGGCGCTGTCCGGTTATTTTCTGAAAGACCTTGTGCCTGAAGTGGCGCTGCGCGTCGACTCTACTGAAATCCAGCACCTGATCGAACTGTCACGTGGCATATCGATCGCCATCGGCTTTGTCGAAGAGACCGCAGACTACCATTTTTTCAACACTGCGATCTATCTTGAGGACGGCGCAATCCGCCACCTGCACCGCAAGGTATATCTGCCGACCTACGGCCTTTTCGATGAGCAGCGCTACCTGGCACGGGGTGAGATGTTCCGGGCCTTCGATACTAAATTTGGCCGCTTCGGCATGCTGATCTGTGAGGACATGTGGCACCTGTCGGCCTCCTACATCCTCGCCATGGACGGTGCCACGACACTGATCTGCCTTTCAAGCAGTCCTGCTCGCGGCATAGAAGGCGATTCGCTCGGCTCGGCAGCATCCTGGCAGAAACTGGTCTCAACCACCGCCCTGTTCCTCAACTGTCGGGTGCTCTACTGCAACCGGGTCGGCTATGAGGATGGGGTCAACTTCTGGGGGGGCTCGGAATATATCTCGCCTTCGGGCGAGTCAATTGTTCGCGGTGCGCTGTTGGAGGAGGATTTTGTCACCGCCAGGGTTGATGAAGGTGCGTTGCGGCGGGAACGTATTTTTTCGCCGATGATGCGTGACGAGAATCTATTTGTGACGATGCAGGAGCTTGGGCGCATCGCGCTCAAAAGGGGGCGCTGATGTCGGGATTACAAGCCAATACGGGGTTGCTGAGAAAACTGCTGGTCGGATTCGTACGGGATGAAGTGCGTAAAGTTGGTGTCAGCAAGGTCGTGCTGGGGCTTTCGGGTGGAATTGACTCGGCACTGGTGGCATTTATCGCCGCAGAGGCATTGGGCCCCGAGAACGTCCATGCCATCTGCATGCCCTACAAGACCAGCAATCCTGAAAGCGAGGCCCATGCACGGCTGGTGGCAACGGCATGCGGCATCAACTTTTCCGTCGTGCCGATCACGGCGATGGTGGACGCCTACTTTGACCTGTTTCCCGATGCGAACAACATGCGGCGCGGCAACAAGATGGCCCGCGAACGCATGACGGTTCTTTTCGATCATTCGGCGCTGCTGAGTGCGCTGGTTCTCGGCACCAGCAACAAAACGGAGCTGCTGCTGGGGTATGGAACACTCTATGGTGACATGGCTTCGGCACTCAACCCGATCGGTGACATTTACAAAAGCCAGGTCTGGCAGCTCTCCGCAACAATGGGCGTCCCGGCTGCGGTCATCGAGAAACAGCCCTCCGCAGATCTCTGGGCCGGCCAAACCGATGAAGAAGAACTGGGATTCTCATACCGCCAGGTAGATGAGCTCCTGTATCGGATGGTGGATCAGCGCTGGACGAAACCGGAGCTGGTTACGGAAGGCTTCGATAGTGAGTTTATCGATGAGATCTATCGTAAAATTCAAGGTTCGCACTTCAAACGGCGCCTGCCGGTCATTGCCAAGGTATCAAACCGTACGATTGACCGAGATTTCAGATATGCCAGGGACTGGGGAAAATGAACAACAACTCGAATAGCACGCTCGTCTATTCATCTGAAACCGGTATGCTCAAGCAGTCTGCGACCCCGAAAAACAGCAAGGTAAAACAGCAGACCAATCACGCCACACCAAGCGACGGCACGGTGCGTCTGCGCCGTGAAACCAAGGGGCGCGGCGGCGGAACAGTCATTGTTATCTCCGGCATTCCCTTGCCGGAACCAGCCCTGAAGGAATTGGCCGGAGCACTGAAAAAGCGCTGCGGCTGCGGCGGCACTGTCAAAAACGGCATCATTGAAATTCAGGGGGATCACCGCGATACGCTCCTCCTCGAATTGCAGAGCCGCGGCTACCGCGCAAAACCGGCTGGCGGCTAGTTTACACAATCACCGCAATAAATATCTTGACCCGATGTAATTTTTCACATATTTTTGTTTATTCAATTCATGCGCAGTTGTTTGGCGCTGACAGAAAAAGCAGTACATAAGTTTGCGAGAGTGGCGGAATTGGCAGACGCACCAGACTTAGGATCTGGCACCTCACGGTATAGGAGTTCAAGTCTCCTCTCTCGCACCATTTTGATTTCATCCTCCCTTTACATCACCGTACACCAACATTTCATCAGGAAAGGTCACATCATGCAGGTTACCGTCGAAACGATAAACCCCGTCACCAAGAAAGTATCCATCGAAATTCCGGCAGAGCGGGTTGATGCCGAAATTGAAAAAACCTACGCCGGCATCCAGAAAAAGGCCAAATTACAGGGTTTTCGCCCGGGCAAAGCGCCATTGCAGTTAATCAAGCGCACCTATAGTGACACGATGCGTGACGAGGTCATGCGGCGTTTTTACGAGCAGACCCTGTTCAAAGCCCTGGATGAACACAAGATCGAACCGATTGATTCCCCCACCATTGAGAGCGACCGCCTTGAGCAGGGATCGGCGTTCAAATACAGTGCACTGGTCGAAATCATGCCGGAGATCCTGCTGAACAGCTATACCGGTTTTGAAATCAGCAAGGAAAAATTTGTGCTCAACCCCGAAAATATCGAGGGCGAGATCAAGCGCATGCAGGAAAGCATGGGACAACTCATCCCCCTGGATGAAGACGCCGTAGTTGAAACAGGTCACACGGTAACTCTCGACTACAGCTTTTCCGTAGATGGATTTCCGGAAGAAAGCAGCAGCGACCAGGGGACCGAGCTTGAGGTCGGATCACAGAAAATGCCGGCCGGCTTTGAAGAGCAATTGGTCGGCATGAAGTGCGGCGAAGAAAAGGAAATCCGCATCACCCTGCCCGAAGGCTACAAAACCAAAGAAGCTGCCGGCAAAGAGGGTGTTTTCAAGGTCACGCTCAAAGAGGTTAAGCGCAAAGAGCTGCCTGAACTGGACGATGAATTTGCCCAGCAGTTCGGTGAATACGAGAACATGGAACAGCTGCGCGCCAAGATGGCAGAATATCTGGAGAAACAGGAATCGGAGCGCATCGAAAACGAACTGAAGGAGCGTGTCATTCAGGCGTTGATCGAGAAAAACCCGCTGGATGTTCCCCAATCCATGGTTAAACGACAGCTGGACCACATGCTGGAGAACCTCAAGAATCGACTCAAGGGTCAACGCATGTCCATCGAAATGATGGGCCTGGATGACGAGGGCTTTCGACTCCGTTTCCGTGACTCGGCCGAAGACAAGGTCAAAGGCGGACTGCTGCTGATGGCATTGGTAGAAAAGGAAAACATCAGTGTCAGTGATGAAGACCTTGCACAACGCTATGAACTGATCGCCGCTGGAAATCCGGATATGCTGGGACGCATCAAGGAGTATTACGCAACAAACAAAAACGCCCAGCATTCTTTGATCTCCGAAATCAAGGAGGACAAGGCCATCCGTTTCCTGCTGGACAGTGCCGTTGTTACCGAGATTGATGCCGCGAAATTACCTGCAAAGTAATATAATATAGAATGTGCAGCTTAAAGGCGTAACAGAAAGGGCATCATGTATATCCCGATAGTAGTTGAGCAAACCGGACGTGGAGAACGCTCATACGACATTTATTCTCGCCTGCTCAAAGAACGCATTATCTTTCTGGGCGGTGGCATCGATGATCATGTTGCCAACTTGATTATTGCCCAGCTTCTGTTTCTCGAAGCCGAAGACGCTGACAAAGACATCCATCTCTACATAAACTCTCCCGGCGGCGTAGTCACGGCCGGCATGGCGATCTTCGACACCATGCGCTACATCAAGGCACCGGTTTCCACCATCTGCGTCGGCCAGGCCGCTTCCATGGGCGCCTTCCTGCTGGCGGCCGGTGAAAAAGGGAAACGCTTCAGCCTCAACCATTCCAGGATCATGATCCACCAACCTTTGGGAGGATTCCAGGGGCAGGCCACGGACATAAACATCCATGCCAAGGAAATCCTGCGCATGAAGGATGAGTTGAACGCCCTGTTGGCTGAGATGACCGGACAGACCTTTGAAAAGGTAGAAAATGATACCGAGCGGGACTATTTCATGTCCGCCGCAGATGCAAAAGAATATGGGCTGATCGACGCTATCGTCACCAGGAAAACGGACAGCGGAGGTGCACCATGACTCGTCGCGACACGAACCAGGAAAATCTAACCTGCTCCTTCTGCGGCAAAAGCCAGGAAGAGGTTAAAAAACTTATCGCCGGTCCGGCGGTGTATATCTGTGATGAATGCATCGAGCTCTGCAACGATATCATCGCTGAAGAGATCAAGATGGAGGAGACCCTGGGGCCGGACATGAAGAAACTGCCCAAACCCCGGGAGATCAAGGATATCCTCGACGAATATGTCATCGGTCAGGACAAGGCCAAAAAGGTACTCTCCGTAGCCGTCTACAATCATTACAAGCGTATTGAATCCGGCCAGAAGCCGGGTGAAGTTGAAATGCAGAAAAGCAACATCCTGCTGCTGGGTCCGACCGGCTCAGGCAAGACTCTGCTGGCCCAGACCCTGGCCCGCATCCTCAAGGTTCCGTTTGCCATGGCAGACGCCACCAACCTGACCGAGGCCGGTTATGTCGGCGAAGATGTAGAGAACATCATCCTGAGTCTGCTGCAGGCCGCCGATTATGATGTGGAACGGGCCCAGAAAGGCATCGTCTACATCGATGAGATCGACAAGATTGCCCGCAAGAGCGAATCACCATCCCTGACCCGTGATGTATCCGGAGAGGGAGTACAGCAGGCCCTGCTCAAGATCATCGAGGGCACGGTTGCCAGCATCCCGCCCAAAGGTGGACGGAAGCACCCCCAGCAGGAATTCATGAAGGTCGATACCACCAATATCCTTTTCATCTGCGGCGGCGCCTTTGCCGGCCTGGAAAGCGTCATCCAGCAGCGCATCGGCATGAAAAGCCTGGGATTCGGCGCCGATGTGAAGAAGCGCGCCGAGAAGAAACTTGGTGAACTGCTCCTCAATGTTACCCCCGATGACCTGCTCAAATATGGCTATATTCCGGAGTTTATCGGCAGACTGCCCATGCTGGCAACCCTGACCGAACTGGACGAAGATGCCATGGTACAGATTCTCAAGGAGCCCAAGAACGCCCTGGTCAAACAGTATCAGAAGCTGTTCGATCTGGAAGGCGTCCGCCTTCGATTTACCGACGGCTCGCTGGTGGCCATTGCCAAAGAGGCACTCAAGCGCAATACCGGTGCACGCGGTTTGCGATCCATTCTGGAAAATTCCATGCTGGATATCATGTATGATGTTCCATCCCAGCCGAACGTCAAGGAAGTTGTCATCAGTGAAGATGTGATTTACCACAAGGAAAAGCCGATTGTTGTCTATGAACAGCAGGTCAATGACGCCGCCTGACAGCCTTGATACAAACATCTGCTAATTCAGGTAATTACAGAGAACACCCTTGATTTTCCAGCGAATGCAATCTGAATGTGTATCATGCAAAAAGCCTCTCATTGCCCGTAAACTGTACGTTTGCGAGTATTTTTTTCTTGACAGTTCACAAAAGAATCTGGTAAACAGTGAGTCGCTTTGTACACACAAACAAATTTCAGGAGGTGTAACATGACAAAAGCTGAACTGATTAGCGCAGTAGCAGAGCAGGCCGGTCTGAAAAAAGTTGAAGCCGAGAAAGCTGTTGCAGCTTTCATCAGCTCCGTAACATCAGCTCTGAAAAAAGGCGATAAATTAAGCTTGGTCGGTTTCGGCACCTTCTCTACTGCAAAAAGGGCAGCCCGCAAAGGTCAGAACCCGCAAACCGGTAAAAAAATCAATATCCCTGCTGCTACCGTACCCAAGTTCAAGCCGGGCAAAACCCTGAAGGAAGCCGTTAACAGCAAATAGTTATCTCCACAGGCATCTCTGCCTGTGTTTGCGGGGTTGTAGCTCAGTCGGTTAGAGTGCCAGCCTGTCACGCTGGAAGTCGCGGGTTCGAGCCCCGTCAACCCCGCCATAAAAATAAGGGCGAATAGCTCAGCTGGGAGAGCGCCAGCCTTACAAGCTGGATGTCACAGGTTCGATCCCTGTTTCGCCCACCATACCAACAGGGAAAAGAATCCTTTTCCCTGTTTTTTTGACCGTTTCAAGAGATTGGGGTTGTAGCTCAGTCGGTTAGAGTGCCAGCCTGTCACGCTGGAAGTCGCGGGTTCGAGCCCCGTCAACCCCGCCATTAAACGAAGAAGGGTATCTGCTGTTAAGCAGATACCCTTCTTCGTTTAATATTCAATTTACGGTTTTGACAAGGTGACCATATGTACGAATCAATCTTTACACGCCCAATTCAAAAAGACACCCCCCTGCCCTTCACCCTGCCGGAATGGATCGCCCTGGCTCCCTTCGAGGAATTCCTGGGGATGCATATAGAACATGCCTGCGCGGGGAACGCGGAACTTTCCATGCCGTTCTCAGCGTCACATTGTCAGGGGATGGGTCTGATGCATGGCGGAGCGATTGTTTCATTGGCAGACACAGCACTGGCGATCGCTATCAAAACAGTGCTGCCAGAGGGTACTCATTTTGCAACAATTGACCTGTCATTGAAGTTTCATGCGCCGGTGCGCTGGGGACGTGTACGGGCATGTGCCAGCGTAACAGGACAGACCGAACGTGACATCGCTGGCGAGGTGTGCATCTTTACCGAGGAGAATATCAAGGCCGCCACGTTCCAGGCTGTATTCCGCATTAAAAAGGATCGGAAAGAAGACACATCCGCTTAGCGGTCATAATTCCGGAGCACCCAGCATCCCCATCCGTTTCATCTTCTCGACCAGCGTGGTTCTGTTGACCCCCAGCAGCGTGGCGGCCCGCGCCTTGACTCCGCCGGCAAGCAGCAGTGCCTGGGTAATCAACTTGCGTTCGATCTCGGCTATGGCCGCGACCATATCCATACCCTGTTCAGTCAGTTCCAGGCAGATATCGCCGGAGATGACACCCTGTCCGCAGACCTCAACCGGAAGATCCTCGATATGAATAACATCACCCTCCGTCAGCGCCACCAATCGTTCAACAAGGTTTTCAAGCTCACGGACATTACCGGGCCAGGAGTACTGTTCAAGCGCTTCCAGTGCCCGCCTGCTGATGGTCATTGGTGAGCGCCCCATGAGATGGAAGCATTTATCAAGAAACACCGCCACCAGCGCCATGATATCCTGTTTCCGCTCCCGCAGAGGCGGCAGATGCAACGGAATCACGTTGAGCCGGTAGAATAGATCCTCACGGAATTGGCCCTGACGGACCTGCTGTTCCAGATCAATATTGGTCGCGGAAAGCACGCGCACATCGAGTTTGATCGACTTGTTCGAGCCCACGCGCTCCACCTCCTGTTCCTGCAGGACCCGCAGGAGCTTGGTCTGCAGATGCAAGGGCATGGTGCCGATCTCATCCAGAAAGATCGTGCCGTGGTTGGCGGCCTCGAATTTACCGGCCTTGTCCCTGATCGCTCCGGTAAAAGATCCGCGTTCATGCCCGAACAGCTCACTCTCCAGCAGGAGTTCAGGAATAGCACTGCAGTTAACCGCCACGAACGGTTTGTTTTTTCGCATGCCGTTGTAGTGCAGCGCCCGGGCTACCAGTTCTTTGCCGGTACCGGATTCACCGGTAATCAGAACGGTAGAATCCGTCTTGACGATCCGCGACATGCGTTCAAAAACCAGCTTCATCGCCGGTGACGTGCCGACGATATTGGTGAACTCGAAACGGCCCTGAAGCTGCTTGCGCAAATAGACATTCTCGGAAAGGAGCTGCTGCTTTTCCAGGGCCTTATTGACCACCATCTTGAGCTCTTCGAAATTGACCGGCTTGGTAATATAGTCGAAGGCCCCCTCTTTCATGGCACTGACTGCGGTCTCGGCCGAGGCGAAACCGGTCACAACGATAACCTCTGTCGTGGGCGACAGGCGCCGGGAATGCTGCAGGATCTCTATACCGCTTTTGTCCGGCAGAAACAGATCCGACACAATCAGGCTGAACGAATCCCGCTCCATGATGGCCAAGGCCTCTTCACCTGTGGCCGCAACGGTAACGGCATACCCGGCTGACTTGAGCAACAGCCCCAGTGCCTCCCTGCCGGAGTCATCGTCATCGATCAACAGGATGTGAATGAGTGGATCGTGGTTCATGAGCGGTTCGCCTTCAAATTCAGATATTCTGGGAGGTATTTAATCGGCAAACGTTCCTAAATGCAATCAGAAAGTCACTCTACCAGCAGATATAAAAACAAACGACCCCTCCTTCCAGAGGGGTCGTTTGTGATTCAATCACCGGTTACCGAGCGTATCGCCCGTTCCAGCCCATCCATGAGCAGTTCCAGCTCATCCGGAGAAATCACCAGCGGCGGAAAGACGACGACCGTATTCCCCAATGGACGGGAGAAGATACCATGCTTGCGGGCCTCCAGGCAGACGCGAATGCCGACCTTCTGCTCCCAGGGATAGGCCCGTTTTGTGGCCTTATCCTCCACCAGCTCAATACCGGCCGCCATGCCGCACTGGCGGACATCACCCACATGCGGCAGCCGGGCACATGCAGCCAGCCGCTCGCTCAGGCGGGCGATCTTGGGCTGCAGGGCCTCCAGCAGGTTGTCGCTTTCAAACAGTTCCAGACTCTTCAGGGCCACGGCACAGGCCAGCGGATTGCCGGTAAAAGTATGCCCATGAAAAAAGGTCTTGAGCTCGGCATACTCCCCCATAAAGGCACTGTAGACCTCTTCCGTGGTCACCGTGGCGGCCAGCGGCAGATACCCTCCGGCGATCCCCTTGGAAAGCGCCATAATATCCGGCAGCACCCCTTCATGCTGGCAGGCGAACATCCGGCCGGTCCGCCCAAAACCGGTGGCAACCTCATCCGTAATCATCAGCAGGCCGTGGTGATCGCACAACTCCCGCACCCGGGTCAGAAATCCGGGCGGCTGCACGATCATGCCGCCGGCCCCCTGTAGGAGCGGCTCGATCACCAGGCCGGCGCAGGTGGCGCCATGCTCTACCAGCAGAGCTTCCAGGGCATCAAGGCACTTCATGCCGCAGGTCGCAGGGTCACTGCAGCCCAGTTCACAGCGGTAGCAATAGGGCGCAGGCGCCTGGATGGCCTCGAACAGCAGCGGCCGGAAGGTGCCGTGATAGATATCGATGCCCCCCACGCTGACCGCACCCAGGGTGTCGCCATGATAGGCATGGTGAAAGGTGATGAAACGTGTCCGCTCCGGCCGGCCGCGATGGACCTGGTACTGAAAGGCCATCTTGACCGCCACCTCCATGGCAGTGGAACCGTTGTCGGAATAAAAGAACCGGTCGAGTCCAGGCGGTGTGATCTCCGCCAGCCGCTGGGCCAGCAGAATGCTTTGCTCGCTGGCCAGTCCCAGCAGGGTGGAATGTTCCAGCCGGTCCACCTGCGCCTTGAGCGCTTCATTCAACTCGCGCCGGCAATGGCCATGGACATTGGTCCACATGGAGGCCACCCCGTCCAGATAGCGTTTGCCGTCGCTGTCGATCAGCCAGCAGCCTTCGCCCCTGGTGATGACAATCGGCTGCTCCTGTTCCCAATCCTGCATCTGGGTGAAGGGATGCCAGACGTGCCGCTTGTCCCACTCCCGCAGCTGTTCTGTCGAAAAGCCGCTCACAGCCCCAGTTCCCGCAGTACGATATCCGTTTCAGGCTGGCCATCCAGCCAGTCGGCCAATCCCTCGACAGCTTCCATCTCGTCGATGTCATCACGATGCGGCCAGATACCGAGCACGGCTGCCCCGCACAGGGAACCGATATGATGGGGTGCGCTCCGCTCAGCCAGATCCGGCTCAAGCGGGTAATTGTTGATGATCACGCCGGCCACCCGCAACTCCATCTGCTGCGCGGCAAAGCAGGTCAACACGGTATGGTTGATGGTGCCCAGGTTTGGTCTGGCCACAACCAGGAGAGGAAGCTCCAGCTGCCGGACAAGGTCGGCCACCAGCATGCCGCCGGCCAATGGCACCATCAGCCCTCCGGCCCCTTCCACAATCACGAAATCGTGGGTTGCCGCCAATCGGTCAAATGCATCGCGAATACGGCCAAAATCGATGCGCACCCCATCCTGCTTGGCCGCCTCGGCCGGTGCAACCGGCTCCCGCAGCAGATACGGAGCCACATCATCCGAGCAGGCAACTCCGGCGGCCTGGCAAAGCAGCAGGGCGTCATCAGAGATCAGCCGGCCATTCTCTTCGCGGCAGCCGCTGGTAACCGGCTTCATGACCCCGACGTTGAGTCCGCGCATCCGCAACAGGCGCGCCAGTGTGGCCGCTACAATCGATTTGCCGACACCGGTATCGGTTCCGGTAATGAATAGTCCCTTACTCACCCGCACTCTCCGATCGTCAGCTCCAGGTCTATCAGCATCTGCCGGTCCTGTTCCGGATCACGTCCGGGCGTGGTCAGATAGTTGCCGGTCATCATGCCGCTGGCCCCGGCCAGAAAAATCCACGACTGCAGTTCCCGCAGATTCTTTTCGCGCCCACCACACACGGTCAGATTCTTTTCCGGCAGCATAAAGCGGTATAGGGCGATTATTTTCAGACACTCCAGCGGTGTCAGGAAGTTGGCATCCGCCAGACGGGTGCCCTCAACCGGGTTGAGAAAATTGATCGGGACCGTATCCACATCCAGCTCCCGCAATGTTTCGGCCAGTTCCACACGATGCTCAAAACCCTCTCCCAGACCGAAGATGCCGCCGCAACAGACCTTCAAGCCGGCCTGTTTGACGGCCCTGACCGTCTCCACGTCGTCTTGGTAGTCGTGGGTCGTGCAGATGCTGGGGAAGAAACTGCGGGCAGTTTCCAGATTATGGTGATAGGTCACCATGCCGGCCTGCTTGAGCAACAGCGCCGTTTCAAGATCCAGAATCCCCAGGGAACAGGAGGGATCTATGCCCGTTTCAGCCTTGATGCGGCGCACGGCGCGACAGATCTTCTCCAGTTCGGCTCCCGGGGCAATACCGGTGCCACTGGTAATAATGCCGTAACAACGGGCGCCGTTCTGCTCGGCACTGTGGGCGCAGCGCACGATCTCTTCCTCATCCACCAGCGGGTAGACCTGGACATTGGTCGAATGGGCCGCGGACTGGGCACAGAAAGCGCAGTTCTCCGGGCAGCGCCCCGATTTGGCGTTGATGATCGAGCAGAGTGAAGCCGCACTCCCCTTGAAATGCTCCCGGATGCGGGATGCCTCGGCAAACAGCAGATACAGGTCGGTACCGGCAGCCGCCGACAAACGCAAGGCATCTTCCCGAGCAAACTGCTCCCCGGCAATCACCTTGTCAGAACTATTTTGAATAAAAGCTCGAAGTTCCATGCACTACCTCCGGGATAATCGTTAGCATAGCTTACCACATATTGTCAACCACCAGCACATATCGTGTTTACAACCACAATTGCTGCCTTTGCTTATATCAAATTGTTTCAGCACAAAAAAACCGCCGAACATCTCAGCGGTTTTTTCTTCATAATGCAGAAACCGGCAACTACCCGGTCATCGAGATAACCTCTTCATAGGTCGTCGACCCTTCCAGCATCTTGCGGATGGCAATCTGACGCAGGCTTTCCAGACCGTTGTCCTGGGCAGCAGCCATCAGATCTGCCAGTTCGACCGAACCGGTCACCATGGACTTGATGCGCTCGTTCATGTCAAGGACTTCAAAGATGCCGGTACGCCCCCTGTAGCCGGTTCCACGGCACTCCTTGCACCCCTCCCCTTCCCAGACCACGTGGGATTTCTTGCCGATCTGGAGATAGTCCCGCTCTTCATGTGAAAGTTCACGCATCTTCTTGCAATGGGGACAGATCTTCCGTACCAGGCGCTGGGCTATGATGCCGATCACCGTGGCCGAGATCAGGAATGGCTGTACCCCCAGGTCGAGCAGGCGCACAATGGCGGAGGCAGAATCATTGGTATGCAGGGTGGAAAGCACCAGATGCCCGGTCAGTGCCGCCTGAACGGCATTTTCCGCAGTTTCCTTGTCGCGGATTTCACCGATCATGATGATATCGGGATCCTGGCGCAGGATGTTGCGCAGAATGGTGTCGAAGCCGACACCGATGGTCTGCTGAACACCGATCTGGTTGAACTCCTCCATGACCATTTCGATCGGGTCCTCGACCGTGATGATGTTGACTTCCGGTGACGACAGGCTGCGCAGCGTTGAATACAGGGTCGTCGTCTTTCCGGATCCGGTCGGGCCGGTCACCAGGATAATGCCGTTGGGTCGCCGGATAAAGGAGTTGTACAGCGACATCTCCCGCGGATAAAAACCCATGCTGTCCAGGTCCTGCAGCAGGATATCGGGATCAAAGATCCGGATGACCACCTTTTCACCGAAGGCCACCGGTACGGTTGAAACCCGCAGTTCGATGTCCTTGTTATTGAAATTGGTCTTGATGCGGCCGTCCTGCGGACGGCGCTTCTCGGCCAGGTCCATGCGGGAGAGCAGCTTGATGCGGGACACAATCGGATTGTGAAGCGGCTTGGGGATCACGTGGATATTATGCATGACGCCATCGATACGGAAACGGATCAGCCCTTTCTCACGCTTGGGCTCGATGTGGATATCACTGGCATGCTGTTCGAAGGCGTAGTGCAGCAGAAAATCGACCGCAGAAATGACATGCTTGTCATTGCCCTCGATTTCCTGGTGTCCCTTCATCTTGAAGACCTGCTCCAGGTTGCCCAGATCGACGGTCGTGGTTGACTCCGCCTCTGCTGCCATGACCGAAGCGCGGAAGCCGTAAAACTCCCGCAGGATCTTGAGGATATCGCTCTTGGAACTCAGTACACGCTTGATGGAAAGCTGGCGGGCATTGGCCAGTTCATTGATGACGCCGTCGTTAAACGGGTCAGCCACCGCCACGGTGATGGTTCCGTTGCTCTCGGCAACCGCAACTATCAGGTTCTTGAGGGCAAATGGACGGGGAATGTGGGAGGTAACCACCTCCAGATCCAGCTTGAGCGGATCGATCTTGAGATAGGGCAGACCAACCGCCAGGGAGACGGCCTCGGTAACCAGGTCCTCGGTCAGGAATTTGCCTGACGTGCCGTGCAATTCGAGATTGAACGAAGCGATGACTTCGGCCGGTGAGATGATATCGGCCGTTCCGGATTGGATCCTGCGCGAACCGCCCGACTGATGCAGGGCATACAGACGTGTTTCCTGGGTTTTACCCCGGGCCAGTATCTCGGTCAGTTGTTCCGGGGATATCAAATTCCGCTTCTGGAGCAGGCGGGCGCAGTTTTCAAGGGTCAGCTTTTTCGGATCGGCCATAGCACCTTCAATTCATCATTTTGTTCTTTTTTTGTGCTTCAGCCTTCTGAGCTTCAATCCGCTTGGCCACCTCTTCAACCACCTGCTCGGCGGAATAACTCGGAACCGGCGGCAGCTGGGCAAAAGCAGCCTGATCGGCCTGGACACGCTGTGCAGGGGGGCGGCGATGTGGCGGGGCATCCTGATACAGTGTCAGGGTAGCAATGAAGTTGCGGAACAGGCGGAAGACCATATAGGCCGAGAACAGCAGCGGGACCAGATCATCCATCCAGTATTCGAAACTGCGCTGATTGAGCATGGTGCCGCCCAGCAGCCCTGCCAACGAGATCAGAAGGCCAAAGGCGTTACCGATTACCCGGTACTCGATGTCTTCCGGAATTTTTAGTGTCTTGACTGAAGCGCCGGCCATGCTCACACTCCCCGCTCTTGTTCCCTGCCGAAATTACTCACACTATGTGTTCTTTATCGGCATGCACGCCGGGATATTGAGGTTTTTTGAATCGCAGCTGAGCCCAGGTTTGAATCCGATCCATGTAATAGTATACCACCGGCGTGATATAAAGCGTCAGCAGCTGCGACACCAGCAGGCCGCCTACCACAGCCAGCCCCAAGCCCCGGCGCGACTCCGCACCGGCGCCAAAACCGATAGCGATCGGCAGTGTCCCCATCAGCGCTGCCATGGAGGTCATCATGATCGGACGAAAACGGACCAGGCAGCCCTGATAGATGGCCTCCATGGGTGTCTTGCCTTCATTGCGCTGGGCCTCCAGTGCAAAGTCGATCATCATGATGGCGTTTTTCTTGACGATGCCGACCAGCATGATGATGCCGACAAAAGAATACAGGTTCAGGTCCTTGCCGAAGATCAGCAGGGTGATCAGCGCGCCGAATCCGGCCGACGGCAGACCGGACAGGATCGTCAGTGGATGGATATAGCTTTCGTACAGCACGCCCAGCACGATGTAGATCACCAGGATGGCGATGATCAGCAGCAGGGCCAGTCCCTTGGTGGAGGCCTGATAGACCTGGGCCGTCCCCTGAAAACCGGTCGTTATGGAAGCCGGCAGGGTCTTGGCCTCCTTCTCGACCGCCACCACCGCATCGCCCAACGGGACATCCTGCTTGAGGTTGAAGGAAATCGTCACAGCGGTGATCTGTCCCAGATGATTGACCGACAAGGGGCCCAGGTCGTTTCTGAGGGTACCCAGCGACGACAGCGGTACCAGCTGACCACCGCCCGAGCGCACATACAGCAGCCCCAGGGAGGCGGGATCAAGCTGATAACGCGGCTCCAGTTCCAGTATCACCCGGTACTGGTTGGTGGGGGAATAGATGGTGGATACCTGCCGTGAACCATAGGCTGAATAGAGGGTATCCTCGATCTGCTGGGCGGAAACCCCCAATGAGGCCGCCCGGTCACGGTCGATATCCAGATTGACCTGGGGATTCTTGATCTGCAGGTCGCTGGTCACGTCCTGCAGCATCGGCAGGCCACGCACCCGCAGTTCAAAGGCCGCCGCCTGGCGGTAAAGCTCTTCCGTATCCGGGCTTTGCAGCACAAACTGGTACTGGGCCTTGGCCAGAGTCGCCTCCAAACGGATGGGGGGTGGGTTCTGCATGAACATCATAATGCCCGGAACCGATGAAACCTTCGGTCGCAGTTTCTGGATGATCTGATCGGCATTCAAGGTTCGTTGGTGCCGGGGTTTGAGCTTCATGAAAAAGAAGCCGGAATTGGAGCCGACCCGCGTCCCGCTGGCACCGACCGATGACATGAAGGCCTCCACATTCGGTTCCTGCAGGACGATATCAATCAGCTTACCCTGCTGGGTCTTCATTTCCTCGAAGGAGACCCCCTGGGCACCCTCGGTTGTAGCGAAGATAGCGCCGATATCGTCCGACGGCAACAGCCCCATCGGCATTGATGCAAAGAGCCAGACCGTGACGATCATCATGGCAAAGGTAACAACCACCGTTGTCCGCCGGAAGCGGAGGATCCGGGAAAGTGAACGCTCATACATCTGCAGCATGCCATCGAAAAAACGTTCCATGGCGTTATACAGACGCCCATGTCTCTGTTCGGCAACCGGTTTCAGGAAACGGCTGCAGAGCATGGGGGTCAGGGTCAGCGACACGACCCCGGAGATCAGGATGGCAAAGGTGATGGTCACGGCAAACTCGTGCAGCATCCTGCCCAGCATGCCGGCCATGAAGAGCACCGGGATAAAGACCGCCACCAGCGAGATCGTCATGGAGATGATCGTGAAGCCGATCTCCTTCGATCCCCGTAATGAGGCATCCATGGGCGATTCGCCATGCTCCATGTGGCGGACGATGTTCTCGAGCATGACGATGGCATCGTCCACCACGAATCCAACCGACAGCGTCAGGGCCATCAGGGTGATGTTGTTGACCGAAAAACCGAGGACATACATGACAGCAAAGGTGCCGATGATGGAGAGCGGCAGGGCCAGGCTGGGGATGACCGTGGCTGAAAGGTTGCGCAGAAAGAGAAAGATAACCAGGATAACCAGGGCGATCGTCAGCAGCAGGGTGAACTTAACATCGGTAACCGATTCGCGGATCGTATCGGTGCGGTCGAAGAGGACATTCAGGTCAACCGAGCCGGGCAACTGGCTGCGGAAGCCGGGCATCTGCCGCTTGATGCTGTCTACCACCTCGATGGTGTTGGTGCCGGGCTGGCGCTGGATGGCCAGAACGATGGCCCGGGTGGAGACACCTTTGGTGTTGTACCAGGCGGCGATCTTGTCGTTTTCGACACTGTTGCTGACGATGGCAATATCCTGCAGGCGCACCGGAGCGCCGCCACGGTAGGCCACGACCAGCGGTTTGAAGGCCGCGGCGTCATACAGCTGGCCGGAGGCCTGGATGGTGAAGGCCTGCTTGGCCCCCTGCAAGCCCCCGGTCGGCAGGTTCACATTCCACTTGTCCAGGGCGGCCGCCACCTCATCCAGGCCGATCTTGCGGCTGGCGAGAGCTCTGGGGTCAAGCTGCACCCGCACGGCATATTTCTGCGAGCCAAAGACCAGTACCTGTGCCACGCCATTGACCATGGAGATGCGCGGGGCGATGATCGTGTCGGCGAATTCATTGACGTCTGACAGCGGCAGGGTCGGTGAACTGAGGGCCAGATAGAGCACCGGCTGGTCGGCCGGGTTGACCTTCTGATAGGAGGGCGGGGTCGGCATGTTCTGGGGGAGCTGGCGGGCCGCCTTGGAGATGGCAGCCTGGACATCCTGGGCTGCCGAGTCGATGCTCTTTTCCAGGGAAAACTTGAGGGTAATGATTGAGAGCCCCTGACCATTGGTGGAGGTCATGGAATCCAGCCCGGCAATGGTCGAAAACTGGCGCTCCAGGGGCGTGGCAACCGAGGAGGCCATGGTCTCCGGGCTGGCGCCAGGCAGGTCGGCCCGCACCTGGATGGTGGGGAAGTCGATACTCGGCAGGTCATTGACCGGCAGCAGGCGATAGGCAAACAGGCCGAAGATCATGACCGCCAGCATCACCAGGCTGGTCATGATCGGACGTTTTATGAAGAGTTCCGAGAGGTTCATTGATCCTGTCAGCCCAGTCCCGGCACGTGAACCAGCAGCAGGTAACCGTTGAGACACAGCAATGATCCCGTGAGAGCGCAGATTATTGACAGGCCAAATACCGGGCGCGAGCCGGACAGGATCGAGATGGAGGCCATGACGATGGCGATCTGCAGAAGTGCTTCGGCATAGTCAAAGTAGGGGTCTTTGGCGACACCTATATCGCGCTGGCTTTCAAACTTTTTTGCTGCCTGTTCTATCTCACGTTTTTCGGAGTTATAGCGCTTTTCCTCGGCGGCATATGACTGTCGGTTTTTTTCGTACAGTTGCCGCGCCTGCGGGTTCATTGAGGCCCCGCGTTCGACAAGCAGCGCCGCAGCCTGCTGCTGCTCAACCCGATAAAGGTGCTCACGCATGACCTTGGACTGGTAAAAAGCCCACTGATTGGATGACTGCTGCTGTGACAGCATCATGTCTTTTGCAGCATTGTTGCCGCCCAGCGATGTAATCGCCAGCATGACTGCGAAGAGAGCCGTACACAGGGCAACCCGTTTGGAAAATACATCCTTTTTTTGTTCTTCAAGCTCTTCGGGATTGGGAAGTTCTATTTCCGCCATGCAACCACTCTCCACTCGATTATTTTACTGCCGGCGCAGCTGGTTTGGCCGTTCCCGGCTTTTCCGGCTGCCTGATTTCGACCTTGCCGCCCGGAACGACCCGCATCTGGCCATCAATCACCACCTGTTCACCCGGCTGGAGTCCACTTTCTATAACCGTCAGGCCCTGTACGACGGAACTGGCGACAACCGGCCTGAGTTCGGCGGATGCATCCGGCTTCACGACAAAGACAAACTGCCCTTTCTGCCCGGTCTGGATCGCCTGGCTCGGCACAACTACCGCGTTGTTCTTCATGGCAAGGGTAATCGACAGATTGACAAACTGGCCGGGCCAGAGCTGTTTTCTGGCATTGCTGAAGGATGCTTTGATCCGGATGGTCCCGGTGGTCGGGTCAACCGTATTATCGAAGAAGGAAACAACCCCGCTTTCCTTGCCAGCCCCTCCCGTCACCTCCGCCTCTACCACAACCTTGCCGGCAGCCATATGGCACTTTAATACGGGCAATTCCTTCTCAGGAATGGTAAATGTGGCATTGATGGGGGTCAACTTGTTGATCGTAACAAGTACCGTATCATTGGCCTTGACCACGTTACCGCGATCAACGGCCAGTACACCCAGACGGCCGCTGATCGGCGAGGTGATCGTGCAAAACGCCAGCTGTTCCCGGGCGCTGTCAAGCGCAGCCTGATCGGCAGCCACATCGGCGGCAGCCGATTCAGCCCTGGTACGGTAGCCCTCGGCCTGCTCCTGGGTAACGATGCCGTCCTTGACCAGTTGCGAGTAGCGCTCGTAGTCCTTGCGGGCATTCGACAGGATGACCCGGTCCCGGGCCAATGCAGCTTCAGCCTTTCGTATAGCGGCCTGATAAGTGCGCGGATCGAGCTGGAACAGCAAGGCCCCTTTCTGCACCTCCTGCCCTTCACGAAAGGCGACCCTGGTCAGTTCACCGCTGATCTGGGTCCTGACAACCACACTTTCAGACGCCTCCATGGTGCCGATCGCCTTGAGCTGCACCGGCACATTTCGCCGGGTAGCCGCAACAACATCGACCAGGGCGGGAGGTCGTGGTCGTGGTTTTTCAGTTTTTTTGGCACACCCCGCACTACCTGCAAGGAGCGCCAGCAAGAAAAACCAAACACATCTCCGATAACGAGTCATCATCCACTACTCCGAAACAAATACCTGCAAATGAACTCATGGGCGCAAAATTATATACCAACTCAGTTGCTACGACCACAGCAATTCCGCAACAGCCAAAAAAAACAAAAACCCCTTGTATATCTAGGGGTTTTTGTTGTTACCATGTTCTGCGAGCCGGTTGTTATTCCCTGACGTAGGTATCCATATCCGTTTCATCCACCATCCCCATGATGCGGGAGTATTCGGCCTCGATCAGCAGATAGTGGTTGTGGGTTTCATGGGCGTTCCACTCATACACCGTGCGCACCTCGTTATCAGCAATCTTCGCAGCGGACTCCCGCAGTGCGATCTCCAGCTTCTGTTCCTTCTCCATGGCCAATTCCAATGCTTTTTGCTCACTGAAATCAGCACCGATCAGGCGAGCCAGTGAGCTGATCCAGTTGGACTCGTTATCGGCCGGTATGTCCAGAAAGTCCGCCAGTGAAGGGATATCAGGTCCGCGATACACCTTGAAAAAATGCGCGGCATGCTCCCGTTCTTCCCGGGCCAATGTCTCAAAAATCCGGCGGGCGTCAGGGTCTTTCATCTGGCGAGCTCCCAACTGGTAAAAATTCATGGCGTTTTTCTCGGTCTGTATGGAACGCTTGATGGCCTCCTGCACGTCGATACTCATGGTCGTCTCCTTTCCTGCAGGTTATGAAAAAAATGATACTATAAACTCTTAGTTTCAAATAACACCATTTTTGTCCTGTTTGTCAAGCAAATGAAACTGCCCAGTTCGCCAAAGCAATTGACAGTTCCGGCTATGGGCGTGTAATAAAGAAGTCATCTTATTGCAGGAGGTTTCGGCGTGGCAATTGAACCCAACAAAATCATCTATTCAATGATGCGGGTCAGCAAGTTTTACGACAAAAAACCGGTTATCAAGGACATCTCACTCTCATATTTTTACGGCGCAAAAATCGGCGTGTTGGGCCTGAACGGCTCGGGCAAGAGTTCACTGCTCAGGATCATGGCCGGGGTGGATAAAGATTTCAACGGACAGGCGGTACTCTCCCAGGGCTACACAGTCGGCTATCTGGAGCAGGAACCACAGTTGGACGAGTCCAGGACAGTCCGTCAGATCGTGGAGGAAGGGGTTCAGGAGACCGTCGACCTGTTGGCCGAATTCAACGCCATCACCGATAAATTCTCCGAGCCGGATGCGGATTTTGAAAAACTGTGTGAACGTCAGGCCGAACTCCAGGAAAAACTTGACCATCTGGATGCCTGGGACCTGGACAGTCGCCTGGAGATGGCCATGGACGCCCTGCGCTGCCCACCGGGCGACTCGCAGGTACAGGTACTGTCCGGTGGCGAAAAACGCCGGGTGGCACTCTGCCGGTTGCTGCTCAAAAAACCGGATATCCTGCTGCTGGACGAACCGACCAATCACCTGGATGCGGAATCGGTGGCCTGGCTCGAACATCACCTGCATTCCTATCCCGGTACGGTCATCGCAGTAACTCATGACCGCTACTTCCTGGACAACGTTGCCGGCTGGATACTAGAGCTGGACCGGGGTGAAGGCATCCCCTGGAAAGGTAATTACTCTTCCTGGCTGGAACAGAAGCAGGGTCGTCTGGCAGTGGAGGAGAAAACCGCCAGCGAGCGTCAGAAGACCCTGCAGCGCGAGCTGGAATGGATCAGGATGTCACCCAAAGGTCGCCACGCCAAGGGCAAGGCGCGTATCAGCTCCTATGAGCAGCTCCTGGCCCAGGAAAGCGAGAAGCAGGCCAAGGACCTGGAAATCTACATCCCTCCCGGACCCCGTTTGGGCGGGGTCGTGGTTGAGTTCAATGATGTGGCCAAGGGCTATGGCGACCGGCTGTTGTACGAAGGCCTGAACTTCAACCTGCCTCCTGGTGGGATCGTCGGCGTGATCGGCGCCAACGGGGCCGGCAAAACGACCCTCTTCCGGCTGATCACCGGACAGGAACAGTGTGATGCTGGGGCCATACGGATCGGCGAGACCGTCAAGCTCGGATACATGGACCAGTCCCGCGATGCTCTCAAACAGGAGCAGACCATCTGGGAGGCAATTTCCGGCGGTGACGAGCAGATCCAGCTCGGCAAGATTGCGGTCAACTCACGGGCCTATGTGTCCCGTTTCAACTTTTCCGGTTCAGATCAGCAGAAGAAAGTCGGCATGCTCTCTGGTGGCGAACGAAACCGGGTCCATCTGGCCCGCATGCTGAAGGAAGGGGCCAACGTGCTGCTGCTGGATGAGCCCACCAATGACCTGGATGTCAACACCATGCGCGCCCTGGAAGAGGCCCTGGAAAACTTTGCCGGTTGCGCCGTGGTCATCAGCCATGACCGCTGGTTCCTTGACCGTATTGCCACCCATATACTGGCATTCGAGGGAGATTCCAACGTGGTGTATTTTGACGGCAACTACTCCGAGTACGAGGAAGACCGCAAGAAACGCCTGGGGGCAGCCGCCGACCAACCCCATCGCATCAAATACCGTCAGCTGACTCGCGCGTAATTAACCGGACACATCACCACATCCATTGCAATGAAAGGATAAGCTCTCATGTCCTTCACCGGAGACCTGGCACACCTGCCGATAGTTGATGTTATTCAGCTGATTCATTCCACCAGAAAATCCGGCACCCTCAGTATCAAAAGCGACAAGGGGGAGAGCCAACTGGTCTTCAGTGACGGGTATTTCGCCAGCGCAAATCATCTCAACAACAGTGTCCGTATCGGCCAGATCCTGGTCGAGAAAAACTTCATTACCCAGGAATGCCTTGATCAGGCACTCCATAACCAGAGAGAATCAGGAGCCGGCCGAAAACCGTTGATCGCAACCCTGATCGAGCAGGGTTCCATCAGCCCGGATAACGCCTATAGCGGCCTGGAATGCCTGATTGAGATGACCATCGTCGAAGTACTGACCTGGACCAGCGGTACCTTTTCGCTGGACGTGGAAAAGGTCGATACAAGCGATGAATACCGCTATTTTCCAGAAATACTGAAGCGGGAAATACTTCTGAACGCCCAGGCGATCCTGATGGATGCGCTCCGTATTTATGATGAAAAAATGCGGGACGGCACGCTGGAGGATATCTTTTTTTCAGCCGGAGAAGCAACCGGATCTGACATACCAAAAAACAGCAACGCGAGTCAATCCGTCACCGCTGACCTGCTGGGCCTGGATGCCCTCGACGGTCTCACAAAAAAGATTCCCGACGTCTTTATCGGCCTCAAGGATCATGATGCAACTGAAGAGCACCGCACGATCATTGCTGCTGAACTGGACAAACTCCCCCATGACGGACAGGAAAAACTCTGCTCGCTCCTGACCCGGATTTCAACGACGCCCATGATTGGTGAAGGATCAGGCGTATCCGGCAGACTGCCGCTGGCCGTGATTGTGTTCAGTCGTGACCCCTTTATAAAACATGTGATTACAACGGTCTGCAGGCATAAAGGCTACATTGTGTTCACAACCGATGATGACACCAATCTCAATCTGATTATCGAGCAGTCATTTTCACGGGACCTGCTGCCATTGCTGATCTTCGATGATCCGGCCTTCATAGGAAATGGTCATACACACCAAACCGTGTCATTGCTGCTTCGGCAGAAACGGGAAACGTACCCTCGAATCTCCATTCTTCAGCTGAGCACGGCACTTAATGATCAAACCTCTCCTGTCCATGTACTGGAGGAAGGTGTTGAAACACTATTTCCACGCCCCTCCCTGGGATATGGTACCGATTCCTTCGTGACGGCAATGGAAGGTTTCATTCAATCCTTCAGCCTGGTTATCGAAAAGTCCTTTACCCAACCGGACCGGCAGGCGGCGCGCAAATTAAAAGAGAGCATCATAACCCTCGGTGCGCTCAGGGAACCTCCGGAGATTGCGTTGGAAATACTGCAGTACGTTTCCTCCCTTTTTGAACGGGCCATTACATTTGTTGCCGTTGCTACGGACCTGATTGCCGAAAAAGGTATCGGTATCAATGCTGACAAGAGTTCAGGACCAACCAGCCCCTTGATGTTCAAGATCTCTCTCGGGCAACCATCGGTTTTTCAGGAAGCAATTGAAAAGCGCCGCATGTTTTACGGTCTCAGCTCGGATGAACTGCTGAAAACCCAGCTCTACACTATAATCGGCACACCCTACAGCAGCAAAATTCTTCTTCTGCCGCTGATTATGTCAGGAAACGTCATCGCTCTGATCTATGCTGATTTCGGCCAGACGCCACCGACTCCGGTCAAGACGGAGTACCTGGAAATCGTGTCTCGTCACGCCGGACTGGTACTGGACAATTCCCAGTACCGAAAGAAATTTGAAAAATTAACCCAGCACCCCTAGCCCTGATAATCGGGACCAGAGCGGAAATAACTTTTTTTTATGATAATATGACTGTCAGAGTTTTAACAAAGAGAGGACCTCTATGGACATAAACATGCTGCACCAGATACTGGATATCGCTTTCCAGAAGCAGGTTTCGGACATACATTTCGAAGTGGACAATCCTCCTTTTTTCAGAGGAAAAGGCCAGCTCATCCGGGCCAAGATGGCAAACCTGACTGCAGCTGATACCGAATTGATCGCTGCCGAAGTGTTGGGGCATAATAATCGCCAGCTAAGCAGCGACCTGAAGGAGTCTGACGCCTCCTACGCCCTGGCCAGCGGCGGCCGTTTCCGTGTCAGCATCTTTCGCCAGAAGGGTCACTACGGGATAGTCATGCGGGTCATCCCGCCGCACATCGGCACGTTTCAGGAGCTTAACATCCCAGCGGTTCTAACCGAAATTGCGGAAGCGCCCAACGGACTGATCCTCGTCACCGGCCCTACCGGTAATGGTAAATCAACCACGCTGGCCTCAATGCTGAGATACCTGAATGAGAACCACAGCTACAATATCATCACCATCGAAGACCCGATCGAGTTTATCTTTAACTCGGAAAAGAGTTGTGTCATCCAGCGCGAGGTGGGAATCGACACGGACAGCTTCAGTGCCGCCCTCAAGGCAGCACTGCGAATGGATCCGGACGTGATAATGGTTGGTGAAATGCGCGACAAGGAAACCATCGACGCCTGCATCAAGGCTGCTGAAACCGGACACCTGGTTTTTTCATCCCTGCATACCAACGGGGCCGTTTCGACTATCAATCGAATTATCGGCCACTTTCCTCCCGAAGCTCAGGAGATTATCAGACAGCGACTGGCAGATATCCTCGTGGCAACCGTTTCCCTGCGCCTGATCAAGGATAAATCCGGCGAAAACATCCTGCCGGTAGTCGAGATCATGCGCGCCACAACAACCATCCAGGCCTGCATTCGTGATGGACGGCTGGACGAAATCGAGAAACACATCGAAAACGGGGCGAACCAATATCATATGCAGACCCTTGATATGCATCTGCTGGAACTGTACAAACAGGATAAAATAACCATAGAGGATGCTAAACGTTTGACCCACTCAATGGATTTTGAACGCAAGGTCATGTTCGAGAGCGAATAAATTATTATTTGGAAAGAAGGGGCAGCCACACAGACACGAGGATGTAATAACGAGGATTACCACACATTGATGCCGGGCAATTTAATGGCACAATAAATGCTTGCCAATAAATACAATCACTTTGCCACACGAGAACCCGCTCCCGAAGCGGCCTTATTCCAACTTCCCAACGGAGAAACAACGTGAAATGGCTAGTTACTGTATTATTCCTCGCAGCAACATCTTCTTTTGCGGCTGACAATCCTGATATTCTTCAGTTAAAAAATGGAGTAACCTTCTCCCACAAAGCACACCAGTCTTATCACAAAAGCGACTGCAAGGTATGTCACAGGAAAGCCGGTGAAACCCCCGGCCATATTGCAGGGTTTAGCAAGGATGTTGCACACAGGCTGTGCCGGACGTGCCATGCCATGAAAAAGGCGGGGCCGGCCCATTGCAAGGGCTGCCACATTCACTAGTTTCAACCGGGAGATTCCTGCGTTAAGGCTGGGGATGGGGAATACGGCTATCAGGTTTTGCGGGTATTTTCAAAACTTGTCGTCATCAGTGCAATAAAGGCTTCACGGGTTTCCGGGCTGGCAATTGTTGCCGACTGCTCCTCAATGTAGGACAACTGACGAGCTGTCAGCTGTTTTTTGCGGGGTGCATCTTCTGGTGGCTCCGGAGCCAAGACAGCATCTCTGCCTATCTGTCCAGACCTGAGCACTATTTCCCTGACGACCTCCCCACCCAGACGTTCATTGAGCTTTTCTATCATCATTCCCTTGAGAAATGTCAGCTCCTGCTTCCAGGGGCCACTGGATACCGCAACGGTGAGAGAGCCTTTGATGATACGCAGGGGCGTCGCCCTGGCAGCAACTGTCTTGCCGACAACTTCGGGCCACAGCCGCCATATTTCGGCCTCTTTCAAACGTTCTGCCAACCCGATTGCAGTCAACTCAACACGGACAACATCACTGAGAGGCAAGGGATATCGCAATCGGGGCCGTTTTGCCATGCTACCTTCTCCGGCGGCTGAGCATACCGCCAATAACCTGACCTGCCACCGAGCCTCCCAGGGTAAGCGGAATAATCTGCCATCCCAGTCCGGCTTTTACCCGTAAAAGCACGATAAACGGGATCGGAAGATGAATCAGAAAGAACCACATGAATGAGTATTTATTGTAGTTCTGACGCAGATACCCGCACGGGACGCTGACAACAAAAGCTAGAATGATGAGTCCAGTGGCAGTGATCCACACTTGCATACATTGCTCCTTTTGGGCATAGTAGAAACTCGCATACCGTTTGTCAATCTGCTTCTTTTGTTACAGGCAATCTAATTATGGAGAACAGACTCATGGTTCAGGAAGGTGATTTTCTGGCCGTCTTCAATTCTGCCCACCGGGTAATGAAGGCTGAAAGCACCCTGAAATCCCGCGGGCTTTCGATCCTGCTCATTCCTGCTCCCCGGCAACTGATGACAGACTGCGGCCTGGCCTTGCGCATTGGCCCGGAAATCAAGGACGAGGTCATGCGGGTGCTTGCCGAGGAACAGTTGCTACCTGCTTTCATCAACAGGTTTAGCGGCGGAAAATATCATAACGAACAAGATCTGTGCGGAGATGTATGATCATGGAAACAATTGACTGCAGAAATCAGGCCTGTCCGGCTCCTGTTATCAACGTCAAGAAAGCGCTGGAAGCACAGGGCGGGGTGCGGGTGATTCTGGATAATGGCGCGCCCCGTGAAAATGTTACCCGTTTTTCACGAAATCGTGGCTATCAGGTTGCCGAGCAACAGGATGGCGCAAGCTGGATCCTCACCATTTCCGGAGGCCCTGATAAAGTCGGCCCCGCTTCTCTTCCGGCATCAGATGACAGCCGCATTCTGCTGATAACCTCCGACCGATTGGGGGATGGACCAGAGGAACTCGGCAGACTGTTGATGAAAAACTTCATCCATACACTTCTCGAATCCAGCGAATTGCCCTCACGCATGCTTTTTCTCAACACCGGGGTGTTTCTGACCTGCGAAGGTTCTGACGTATTGGAAGCACTGGGAAAACTTCATGGCATGGGTATAGAATTATTTTCTTGCGGAATGTGTCTGGACTTCTTCAAGCTCAAGGACAAACTGCAGGCTGGGACAACAACCAATATGCTCACCACTGTCGAGAGCCTGCTGACAGCCGGACAGGTGATAAAGCTCTAGTAATCCAAATAGTTCTTGACAGTTTTCAATATCATACTTTATAGTGATCCCCTTTTAGTCAGTTCCGTAATGACTCGTATCAAACTTATCCCGCTCAGGGGTCAGAATACTCCGTTTTAGAGACGACGTAACCAACGATGTTTGACAGCCTTTCCGAAAAACTTGAGTCGGTCTTCAAAAAACTCCGCGGCCAGGGAGTAATGACCGAAGAAAACATCAAGGATGCCTTGCGCGAGGTGCGCCTGGCGTTACTTGAGGCTGATGTCAACTTCAAGGTCGTCAAGGATTTTGTTGAAAGCGTCCGGACAAAAGCCATCGGCGTTGAGGTACTGCAGAGCCTCTCACCCGGCCAGCAGATCATCAGGATTGTTCACGATGAGCTGGTTGCTGTCATGGGCGGAGGAAGTGACAATCTTCTCAATCTGTCCGCAAAACCACCGGTAGCAATTATGATGGTCGGACTGCAGGGAGCCGGCAAGACAACCACCTGCGGCAAACTTGGAAGACATCTGAAAGGCCTTAAGCGTCGTCCGCTGCTTGTGCCTGCAGACGTTTATCGTCCTGCCGCTATCGAACAGCTGAAAACCGTCGGCAAACAGCTCGGACTTGAAGTTTTTGATTCTTCGTCAGATCAAAAGCCGGTCGATATCTGCGTTGCAGCCATGCGCTTCGCTGAGCTGAACGGCTACGACACGGTTATTCTTGATACCGCCGGCCGACACCAGATTGACGACTTTCTGATGAGTGAGCTGGCGGAGATCAAAACCGCCACCCAGCCTCTGGAAATACTCTTTGTAGCCGATGCAATGACCGGCCAGGAAGCGGTCAACGTAGCGGGTGGCTTCAATGAACGCCTTGAAATCACCGGCGTTGTGCTGACCAAGCTGGACGGTGATGCCAAGGGTGGTGCGGCCCTCTCTATCAAGGCTGTTACCGGCAAGCCGATCAAGTTTGTCGGCGTCGGCGAAAAGCTGGATGCACTTGAAGTTTTCCACCCTGACCGTCTTGTATCACGCATCCTGGGAATGGGTGATGTGCTCACCCTGGTGGAAAAGGCCCAGTCGATTTTTGATGAAAAAGAGACGGCCAAACTCCAGCAGAAACTCAAGAAGAGCCAGTTTGATCTGGAGGACTTCCTCGCCCAGCTCCAGCAGATCAAGAAGATGGGATCACTGGAATCGATTATGGGCATGATACCCGGCATGGGCAAGATGATGAAACAGATGAAAGGCTCCCAGCCGAGTGAAAATGAGATGAAACGGATTGAAGCCATCATCCGCTCCATGACACCAGGCGAACGGGCCAATCACAGCATAATTAACGGCAGCCGCAGACTGCGTATTGCCAAGGGCAGCGGCACGACTGTTCCCGAGATTAACCAACTGCTCAAGCGCTTCACCGAAGCGCAAAAAGTTGTAAAACAACTGCAGAAGCTCGGGCCCAAAGGTCTCCTCAAAGGTATGGGGGGTCTCGGCAAGGGCATGCTGCCGTTTGGATAACATACGCATCACAGTTTTATAAATAACGCAGAAGGAACAACCCAGGAGGAATCACAATGGCAACAAAAATCAGGCTTGCTCGTGCAGGCGCAAAAAAAAGACCTTTCTATCAGATCGTTGTTGCAGACGAGCGCTGCCGCAGGGATGGCCGCTTCATCGAAAACATGGGCACCTATGATCCGACAAAGAACCCGGCCGCAGTCAAACTGAATGAAGCCAAAATCATTGCATGGCTTGGCAAGGGTGCTCAACCTACCGACACCGTCAGACAGCTTCTCAAAAATGCTGGAATCCTGGACAAGGTAGCCGCAGCTACGGCTTAGTGCCCGTATTCCATCCCGGTCCGCCGGTCATTTTACAATGAGCAGAGGATACCGCCATGAAAGCACTTGTTGAAACCATCGCGAAGTCACTGGTCGACGACCCCTCCAAGGTTATGGCAACCGAAGAGATGGAAGAGGACACACTGGTTATCAAGCTGACTGTCGCCAAGGAAGATATGGGGCGTATCATCGGCAAGGAAGGACGTACCGCCAAGGCGATCCGGACTATCCTCAATGCGGTATCTACCAAGGGCAACAACAAGGCTATTCTTAAAATTGTGGAATAAATGAGTGATTCGGAAGAACTGATCCCGGTTGGAAAAATCATAGGTACCCACGGTATCAAGGGACAATTGAAGATACACTCCTACTCGGGCAATTTCGAAAGCCTGAGTGCGGCACGATCCGTTGTCTTGAAATCAGCTGACGGGACGTTGCGTGAACTCAATCTGAAATGTTTCAATGCCAATTCAGGCAAATTCATTATAGGCCTTCAGGACTTTGATGACATCGACCAGGTCAAGCCACTGGTTGGAAACGAGTTATGCCTGAAACGATGCAATCTGCCGAAACTGTCAGATGACGAGTATTACTGGAGTGACTTGATTGGACTTCAGGTCGTGACTGATGATGGCATGTTGCTTGGAGCAATCACCGATATCTTTGAAACCGGCAGCAGTGATATTTATGTGGTCCGGAATGATAAACGTGAATATTTGATCCCGGCCATTGGTGATGTCGTTAAACAGGTTGACCTGGTGAGTGGTAAAATTGTTATCACGCCGCTTGAAGGCCTGCTTGATTTATGAAATTTGACATACTGACCCTGTTTCCCGGCATGTTCTCCGGACCGTTCGATGAAAGTATCATCAGACGCGCCAGAGATAAGCAGCTCATTGACATTGACATACACAACATCCGTGACTGGGCCACTGACCGGCACCAGACCACCGACGACGCCCCCTATGGAGGCGGAGCCGGCATGGTGATGAAGGTTGAGCCACTGACCAGCTGCATTGAATCCGTCAAGAAGCTTCGCCCCGCTTCAACCGTGGTGATGACCTCTCCACGTGGGCGCCGGCTGACCCATCAGGTAGCCACAGAACTGTCCGAACTTAAGGGACTGATCATCGTGTGTGGTCGCTATGAGGGCATCGACGAGCGCGTACGTTCACTGTGTATCCAGGATGACATCTCCATCGGAGACGTGGTTCTGTCGGGCGGTGAGATCGCCGCCATGGCAATTGTGGACGCGGTTACACGACTCATCCCGGAAGCACTCGGCAACCAGGAATCGGCAGAGGGTGATTCATTCTGTGATGGACTGCTGGAGTACCCTCACTACACCCGCCCCCCTGAATTCAGGGGACTGGGTGTGCCGGAGGTGCTGCTGTCCGGAAACCATGAACTGATCCGGAAATGGCGACGTCGCGAGTCATTACGCAGTACGATTGCGCTCCGGCCCGATCTCATGGCAGGTATGGCCTTCACCAAGGAAGACCGTAAAATCCTGGCAGAACTGGAGCAAGATGATGCCTCCAGTCGCTAATCTGGCAATAGCGCTTGTGCACCACCCGGTCTATAACAAGCATCACGAGATTGTCACGACTGCGCTGACCAATCTGGACCTTCATGATATTTCCCGTTCATCCAGAACATTCGGTCTGGACCGGTTTTATATCGTTACACCGTCGCACGACCAACAGTGCCTGGCACTCAGGATTACCGGGCACTGGCAGGCCGGCTGGGGTGCTGCCTATAACCCAGACCGCAAGGAAGCACTTGATATTGTAAGAGTGGTCGACAATCTGGAGTGTGCTGTCAGTGATTTCCAGAAAGGTTTCACAGAACCGGTCAAAACAGTGATTACGGGGGCGGCCCATCGCCCGGGAAGTAGCACAATAGCGGCATTCAAGCAGATGCTCGGCAATCCGGAGCAGCCATACCTGCTTCTTTTGGGAACCGGCTGGGGACTAACGGATGAGTGCTTTGAGTCAGCTGACCTGATCCTTGAACCCATTGCAGGAGCAGGCACATATAATCACCTCTCAGTCCGTTCAGCGGCGGCAATTATGCTCGATCGACTGGTAGGTATGCAGTAGAAACATATATTCGCAACAAAGAGAGACATAGAGGAGGAAACAAACCAATGAATACCATCGATTTCCTGGAATTCGAACAGATGAAGAAGAATATCACCCCCTTCAAGGTTGGTGATACCGTCAAGGTGCATGTAAAAATCGTCGAAGGCGACAAACAGCGTATCCAGGTCTTTCAGGGCGTCGTAATCGGCCGTCAGAAAGGCGGTATTCGCGAGACGTTTACAGTCCGCAAGATCTCCAATGGCATCGGCGTTGAGAGGGTGTTCCCGCTCCACTCCCCGATCCTTGAGCAGATCGAGGTCATCACCCGCGGACATGTTCGCCGCGCCAAGCTCTTCTACCTGCGCAAACTGCGCGGCAAGGCTGCCCGTATCCGCGAGCGCAAGTACGTCAAAGCTGCTTAAGATTAAAAAGCCCCGCTCAGCGGGGCTTTTTGCTTTTAGTAAGTTAGAAATTATTTTCTGCGATTTCTTGCAGGAAAAAATTTAGTTAACGCACTTATCCTGTTTATCAGGGTCCGGATACAGCGATGATTCAGACCGAACTCTTCAGTTTGCCAGCGGTTGACCAGCTCTCCTTCGAGCGGCAGGGGCTCAGTAACGGCTATCAGCTGATCGCCGGCATTGATGAGGCCGGCCGTGGTCCCTTGGCCGGACCGGTTGTTGCTGCAGCAGTCATTCTTCCCGTCGGACTGTTCATCAGGGGGGTCGATGATTCCAAAAAACTTTCCCCGGACAAACGTGAACAACTCTTTGATACCATCATGACCCAGGCGGTCGCCGTCGGCATCGGCATGGGCTCACCCGAATTGATCGACCGGATCAACATCCTTCAGGCTACGCGTCACGCCATGCTTGAGGCGGTATCACAACTCATTCCACAGCCTGACTATCTTCTGATCGACGGCATCAGCACCATCAACTCCCCTATCCCCCAGAAAACCATCAAAAAAGGGGATTCACTCAGTCATTCCATTTCAGCAGCCTCGATCATAGCCAAGGTCACCCGTGACAGGCTGATGCGGGAACTGGACCTGGTTTATCCCGGATACGGTTTTAGCGGCCACAAGGGCTACGGCAGCGCACTGCATATGGAAGCGATCCGCCGACTCGGCCCCTCCCCGGTTCACCGCCTGACCTTCGGCGGCGTCAAGGAACATGTATGTTCATCTTCCTGATTTCCTTCCTTTCGCTGTACGGTGGCATCCATATCTATGCCTTTGTCAGATTGCGCCAGGCATTTTCTCCGGGACGCTCGCCATCCGCAGCTCTGGCTCTGTTTATGCTGCTAATGACACTTGCCCCGCTGCTGGTACGCATGTCCGAAAGCGCCGGGTTGGAACAGACAGCTCTGTGGATCGCCTGGCCGGCCTATATCTGGATGGGAACTGTCTTTATCTTTTGTACCGCCCTGGCGGCAACGGACCTGGTACGGATTGTTGTCTGGCTTTCCCGGCGCATTTTTAAAACCACGGTACCCGGATATCTGACCGCAGCCATTACCTGTGAAATCGCCCTGATCCTTGCCCTGTGTACTAGCGCGTACGCCCTGTATGAAGCCCGTCATATCCGGACTGACCACGTAACGCTGACCACAACAAAACTGCCGCCATCCGCGCCCGGCATCAGGCTCGTACAGATATCCGACGTACATGTGGGGCTGCTGTTCCGCGAATCCCGGCTTGAATCCGTTCTGCAGGCTGTCAGGGCAGCACATCCCGACATCCTGATTTCAACCGGCGATCTGGTGGACGGCAGACTGTCACGCGAAACGGTCAGCTCGAACCGGGACCGGATGGCTGACATGATCGCCGCAGTACCGACAAGGCTCGGCAAGTATGCCGTGACCGGCAACCACGAGCACTATGCCGGCCTTGATCAGGCGCTGGCGTTCACCCGCAAAGCCGGCTTTAGCGTACTCCGCAACCAATCCGTCACACTTCCCGAAGGGATCACAATCAGCGGAATCGACGACCCTGCCCATCGGGGCCCGGGGGTGCCGCTCATCGCTCCATCGGAACCCGAGCTGTTGCGATCTGTTCCTGCCCAAGGCTTCCGGCTCCTGCTCAAACACCGTCCGGAAATCCCGGCCACAAGTGACGGCCTGTTCGACCTGCAACTATCCGGACACGTCCATAAAGGGCAGATATTTCCGTTTAATTTTCTTGTTCTTCTGAAATTCCCGATTCCATGCGGAACAACCTCGACGCAACATCATTCAACCATCCATGTCTCACGGGGCAGCGGGACATGGGGACCGCCCATGCGCCTGCTGGCCCCGCCCGAGGTAACGATCATCGATATCGTTTCCGCCCCTCCGCCGTCATAATCACGCACTGCGCTCAGCCCACAACAAGAACGTTGCATTTTTGAGTGCTTCCAATTATTATTTTTCGTCCCAGGGAGTGACCATATGACAACCCAAAGCCCCTCAGTGCCCAAGCAGCAGGAAAATGTTCCGCTTGAGTTGGTGCCGCTTGAACAGGAAGCCGGAGTTCTGGCCGCCCTGCTGCTCAATCAAGGCATAATCAGCGAAAAGCAGCTCAACTACGCCCTGCGGGTACGCAAGAAGATTGCAACTCCGCAGACAATGATGGATACACTGATCGAGCTCGGCTATGTGGATCGTGATCAGGTAAAGGAATCCCTGCGATCCAGCCAGATCAATATTCGTCTCGGCGATCTGCTCGTTGAACTCGGTTACCTGACTGATGCAGACCTGCGCCAGGCACTCGGCCTGCAAAAGGAGTCGGGCGGAAAGAAGCGAATCGGAGAAATCCTGATTGAGGGCGGGTTTATTGAGGAACGCCGACTGCTGGAAACCCTTTCATATCAGCTGGGCTATCCGGTTGTCACAATCGATTTCGGAAAACTTGACAGAACCCTCGCCAATCTGATCCCACACAATGTCTGCAAGGATTTTTGTATCCTCCCGGTCGAAAGAGACGGCGACAAGGTAGTTGTTGCCTTTGGCGACCCGCTTGACCAGCTGGCCCTTCAAACAGCCGAACGGCTGCTCGGCAAAAATTTCAAACCGGCCATCACCTCCAAGGCCACTGTCCTGGAAGCGCTCTCTGCGCTTGAGCAGACATCGACCCAGGCCCATGTTGCTGCTGATGAAAACACGATCATCGGCATTATCAACGCCATTCTGGATGATGCCATCGACGAGCATGCCAGTGACATCCATATGGAGCCGATGGACAACCGCCTGCGTGTCCGTTTCCGCCGGGATGGCGTCATGCAGCACTACAAGGATTTTCCCCGCAGCATGGCCCCCCAGCTGTCGACCCGTCTCAAGGTCATGGGCCAGGCCGATATCGCCGAGAAACGGCGACACCAGGATGCGCGCATCCTGTTCAAAAGCCGCAAACACGGCGTCAGCCTGGATCTGAGGGTTTCAATCTTTGTCACCATCTACGGTGAAAAAATCGTTCTGCGGCTGCTCAGCAACAAGGCCTCCCTGCTCGATATCAAGGACATCGGCATGGCACCGCGCATGCTGGAGAACTTCATCTACAATGCCGTCGAGACACCTACCGGGGTTGTCATCATCACCGGACCCACCGGTAGCGGCAAGACCAGTACCCTCTACAGCTGCATCAATTTTGTGAACGATATCCATACCAGCATCATTACGGCCGAGGACCCGGTCGAGATCGTACTGGACGGTGTCTGCCAGTGTTCCATCAACCCCAAGATCGGCGTGACCTTTGAAGAGACCCTGCGGCATATCGTACGCCAGGATCCCGACATTATCGTTCTGGGCGAGGTGCGCGACAAGTTTTCGGCCGAAACCGCCATTGAAGCTGCCCTCACCGGCCACAAGGTGTTCACCACCTTCCATACCGAGGACAGCATCGGGGCGCTGACCCGCCTGCTGACCATGCAGGTCGAACCGTTTCTGATTGCATCCACGATCACCTGCATCGTTGCCCAGAGACTGATGCGCAGAATCTGCCCGGCTTGTGCGGAACCGTATACCCCCTCTCCGCTTGACTTGAGTCGCATGTTCGTCACCGCCAAGGATATTGCCGGAGCCAAGTTCAAGCAGGGGCGCGGATGCAAGGCCTGCCGCTTCAGTGGCTACAAAGGACGGGTAGGGATATTTGAATCACTGATCATGAACGAAAACCTGAGTGAGGCCATTTTGATGGGAAAAAGCTCCCTTGAAATCAGGAAACTGAGCATTGAAACAGCCGGACTGGTGACACTCTTCGAGGACGGCCTGGTAAAAGCCGCACAGGGCCAGGTCTCCGTCAAAGAGATCATCACGGATCTACCCAAACTGGGCAAACCGCGGCCTTTGGGCGAATTGCACAGAATTCTGGGGGTAAATGAATGAGCACGGATAAACCATTAATTGCACTGGTACAGGAGCATCTTTCAGGAGACCTGTCCGACCTGCCCGTATTCCATTCCGTGGCGGTACGCCTCCAGCAGACCCTCGCCAGGCGCGATTTTACCATCGACGAGGTACTGGAATTGATCAGCGAGGACCAGTCCCTAGCCGGCAAGGTCCTGATGGTGGCCAACTCCTCCTATTATGCCGGCCTTTCCAAGGTCGCAACCATCAAGGAGGCCATCGTCAGGCTCGGTGCGCAGGAGATCGCCAATGTGGCCATGATGGCATCACAGCTTGAAAGTTACCAGTCATCAAACGAGATCCTCAACACGAACATGCAGGCCCTGTGGAGTCATGCCTTCGCCTGTGCTGTCGGGGCCAAGTGGCTGGCCCGCAAGGCCGGCTATCCGGACCTGTCATCCCAGGCCTTTATGGGCGGGCTGCTGCACGATATCGGCAAACTGGCGCTGCTCAAGGTCATGGATGATATTATTCGCAGCGGGGAAAGCAGGATAACCCTGACCAAACCCCTGATCGACGAGATACTCTGCTCCATGCACGAAGAGGTGGGCTACAACCTGATGCGCTCCTGGAGCCTGCCGGAAACCTATGCAAACATCTCCATCCAGCATCACAAAGCGGAATTCGACACAACAAATATTCTTCTGACCGTGGTGCGACTTGCCAACGAAGCCTGCAGAAAGGTTGGAAAGGATATCATAGAGCATTCCGAGATCGCCCTGATAGCCTGTCCTGAAGTCCAGGCCCTGGGGGTGAAGGAAATCACCCTGGCGGAATTGGAGATTGTTGTAGAGGATGCCGGTGAATTAGAAGACATGTGACAGGAACTGCATTCTTAGCCCTGTTTTTGAGCCGGACCCTGAAATGCAGGGTCCGGCTTTTTCATTGAAGTGCAACACAGGTTTAATGTTTGAGGTATTTCGTCACCGCCCGGTTGTGTTCATCCAGGGTACGGGAAAACTGGTGGGTGCCATCCTGGCGGGCAACAAAATACAGATACGGTGTAGTGGGTGGGTGCAGGACCGCCTTAAGTGCATCAATGCCCGGATTGCCGATGGGACCGGGGGGCAGTCCCTTGATCAGGTAGGTATTGTAGGGAGAGTGCCGTTCAATGTCTGACTTGGTGACCTTCCCGGCAAAGGCCCGCACGCCGTACACAGCTGTGGGATCACTCTGCAGCGGCATGCCGATGCGCAAACGGTTATGAAATACCGAGGCAATCACGGGTTTTTCTTCAGCAGCGATCGCCTCTTTTTCGATCAACGATGCCATGGTGACGACCTGGTGACGGGACAAGCCGGTCGCAGCACCAACCGTATGCGTCAGATCGGCATACCGTTTTTCAAACTGGGCAACCATCTGGGCGATCAACTGTTCCTCAGTTCCACTGCGTGACAGATTATAGGTAGCCGGATACAGATAACCTTCCACCGTCGCCACGCTCAGGCCAAGTCGTTTAAGCAGTGCCGGGTCCCGGCACTGCTCCAAAAAGGTCGCACTTTTGAAATAGCCCTTCTGCTCCAGCAATTCTGCGGCCTGGTGCATGGAATACCCTTCGGGAAGAACGAACTTGCGGAAATCAACGTCTCCTGCAACCAGTTTTGCCAGGATCACATCCGGCGTCATGGCGTCATTAAAGCGGTAATCCCCGGCTTTCAGACGATGGGCCTGACCTCGCAGACGTGTAACCAGCATAAAGTGCCAGCTGCTGCGGATCATGCCGCTTGCCTTGAGTTCATTGGCCAGCTTGCGGATGCCGCTACCGGGCGGGAATGAAATATCATGTATTTTTGAACCATTGCCTGGCGGGACAAAAAGACAGATGAGGTACCACAACAGCAGCAGGAGCGGCAAAATTCGTACAGCCGACACGACCAGGAATTTTGGAGAAAAACGGGTAGAAAACATAGCGGCATTATGTTGACAAAATCCCCCTGAGTCAAGTCCGGGCAGCAATAATGTACCCTTTTATGATATGGTGTTTTTCAAGGATACTTTCATAAACGTTGAGGTTAACCATGACAACAAAACAATTGCCCACGTGCGAAGAAGCTGTATACCCGGAAACGGTTAATTTAGCGTTCAACTTTTCCTCAATAAAGTCTGAATTCGAATTCCGTGCCCCCGCCCAGGATCAGATAACGGAAGAAGGTGCCTGGGTAATCCTGCAGGGAAACGGCACAATACTCGAGAAAACACGCGATGGACTGAA
Organism: Geobacter psychrophilus; assembly: GCF_056821595.1. Taxonomy (NCBI): domain Bacteria; kingdom Pseudomonadati; phylum Thermodesulfobacteriota; class Desulfuromonadia; order Geobacterales; family Geobacteraceae; genus Geobacter; species Geobacter psychrophilus. Next base: position 3,543,219 of record NZ_JBXDTU010000004.1, on the reverse strand, counting down.
CCTGCTGCAGGGAGCGTTACCAGCCTGGCTCTGTGTGAAACACCCCCCACTTTGCATCGGTACCTGGCGTGGCAAGCCGTTGAGGGTTGTATCGATTGATAGCAGTCAGGCCTTGCAACCTCCTTTTGTCAGCGATGATTTCAACAATACCTGTGAGCAGGTGGACATCCAGACCCTGACCCTGACAGGTCTGGCAAAACAGATTCTGCACTGGGAGCGCCAAAGTCGACACTGTTCCCGCTGCGGCGCAGCAACGGAACCGATCAGCGCCAGTTGGGGCAAACGCTGCACCTCCTGCAAGCACCACCATTTTCCCCATATTCACCCCTGCGCCATTATTCTCGTCAAGCGGGGCAATGAACTGTTATTGACCCGCAAGGCGGAATGGATACCGGGAAGATACAGCCTGGTGGCAGGTTTTCTGGATTTCGGCGAATCGCTGGAGGAATGTGCCATCCGTGAGGTCAGGGAGGAAACCGGCATAGAGATCTGCAACGTGCGCTATGTCGGAAGCCAGAATTGGCCCTTTCCGGCCCAGCTGATGGCCGGCTTTGTAGCAGATTATGCAGCCGGCGAAATCCGCGTCGAACGGAGCGAACTGGAGGATGCCCGCTGGTTCCCGTCTGACGCCCTGCCGTTGCTCCCGGGCAAGCGCAGCATTGCACGCTGGATCATCGACAACTTCAAATAGCTCATCTTAAACCTCATATGCGGCAGATCACCGGGTTGCTATCCATAACCATTTGATATACCGGGACATATAGAACGGCATGCTCTTTGCGTTACAGAGTGTAAGAGATAGTGGCACTACCGTACGCCCGCACAGGGCAAGGAGAACAACATGAAACGAATCATCTGGATATGCCTGGTAGTAGTATTCATGGCTCCAACATTGGCGCTGGCCGGCATGATTGGCCCCGCCAACATCCGCTACATTGATGGCGATGTTCTGTTCCGGACGCCTGATGATGAGGAATGGCTGTCCGCATCCATCAACACACCTCTTGATGAAGGGGACGCGGTCTGGTGCCCTGACAACAGCAGGGCAGAAATTCAGCTTCCTGATGGCACGCTGGTACGACTGGATGGCGGTTCCCAACTCGACCTGCTTGCAAATGAGGACGCGTTCGTACACCTGCACCTGGCCAGCGGAAGGTTATACCTGCGGACGGCTCAGACCAGCGGCGACAACGGGCTTCAGATAGACGCCGACGACACCACCGTGGTTCCGGCTGCCCGTACCCGGCTGCGCATCGATATGCTCCCGAACAATCAGGAGGATGTTACCATATTCAAGGGAACGGCCTATGTGGAGGGTAATGGCAGCCGCACAAAGGTGCGTGCCGGTGAACATATCGCCCTTGAGGAGGGGCACAGCGAACTCCTGCCGCTCAACCCGGCCGACAATTGGGAATTCTGGAACATGGACCTTGACCGTTCCCAGTCCCGTTCAGCCAGGAGCGAGTCCTATCTGCCGGACGAGCTGCGTGGCCACGCGGCGGATCTCGATTCAAACGGCACCTGGAGCCGTGTTCCGGAATACGGTATGGTCTGGCGGCCGTCCGTTACCCTTTCGGACGACTGGGCTCCCTACCGCGACGGGCGCTGGATCTGGAAAGGCGACGACTATGTCTGGGTATCCTTTGAAAACTGGGGCTGGGTTCCCTATCATTACGGCCGCTGGGCCGTTGTAAGCGGCTTCGGCTGGTGCTGGGTGCCGCCGGCCCGCGGCGATGTGTACTGGGGACCCGGATTCGTGGGATGGTACTCCAGCGGCAGTCAAGTCGGCTGGACCCCCCTGGCCCCCGGTGAGATCTTCTATGGCCGCAGATACTATGGCAGGCAGAGTGCCATTACCACCACGGTGAACATCAACCCCACGACGGTTGTATATCGGAACCGCAACCAGCGGGGCGGTATGACGCTCGTACCGCACAATGATTTCCTGAGGGGCAGGACGAGCATTCAACAGCCGGTACGAAACCCGGGCATTTCGGTATCCATCTCCATAGGAAGTCCGCGTATCCAGCCGCTGCGTGAAACCCGCATGCCGATCATCCGGCAGACCCCTTCGCGGGTCGCCCCGCCCCGCAGCGAGCATCGTGACAGTCGCGAATTGCGCAACCGTTTCCCCCGGGTGATTCCTGAGGCAGGCTCACAGCGCCGGCGTCAGCAGCCAGCACCTGCTACAACCGCACCCGGCCAGCAGACTCCGCCGGTCAGGGAGAACCGGACTGTCTACCCGGCTGTCACGCCGAATGAGCATATAACAGCTCCCGGCCCACGCCATCAGGAAGATCCAGCGAAGCGTGAACAAAACAAGCAACAATCAACAACTCAACCGGTACCTGCCACACCCGCAACGGTACAGCCGCGCCCGGAACAGCCACGACGCATCAACCCGCCGGTTATTGCGCCTGGTGTTCAGCAGCATCAGGAACAACCCAGGCGTGAAGACAACCGGCAGCGGGCAATAGTTCCAGTTCCCCGACCGGCAGCGCAACCAGCCCCACCCTCGTCCATTGTGACCACTCCCCAGCGTGTGGAGCAGCCACGGCGGGCAAGTACACCGGCAGTTGCTCCTGCCGCCCAGCCGCAACAGGAACCACCGAGACGAGGAGCTCCTCAGACTGTTACACCCCGCGAAGCGGCTCCACAACCACAACCACAACGAGGAGAGCGTGCTCCCAATGACTCCAAAGAGAAAAAGGTGTGGAAAGTGACGACACCGGAGAATGCGGGCGACCGGGACAACAGGGACAAAGAACGAAAAGACAGGGAACTGAGATAGACAGCTCCTGCACAAAAAAGGGCATCCGCATTGGATGCCCTTTGTCAGTTTATATCATAGTGTCGTTACTTCAACAGCATCTCAATCAAGCGATGCCCTTCAACAACTAGGCCGGTGGCCTTTGCCTGCTCCTCATCGTATGAAGCCGCGCCATTGCCTGCCGCTGCCCCGCCGCGGTAGATGATAAACGGTACCGGTTCGGCGGTGTGGGTCATCAGGTGGACCGGTGTCGGATGATCCGGCGTACAGAGAACAGCATACTCCCCGAACTTCTTGATCCCCTCCAGTACGGTGCCGACAACCAGCTTGTCAAAATCATTGATGGCCTGAATCTTGTGATCCATCCGGCCGGAGTGTGAGGCCTCGTCAGGCGCCTCAACATGCACATACACAAAATCGTGGTCTTCCAGCGCTGCCAGGGCAGCCTGGGCCTTGCCGAGATAGTTCGTATCGATATAGCCGGTGGCGCCCTCAACATTGATGATGTCCAGACCGGCACATACGCCGATCCCCTTGATCAGGTCAACAGCCGAGATAACCGCGCCGCTCAAACCGAATTTTTCCCGATATGGTGTGATTTTCGGGGTTTTGCCATGTCCCCACAGCCAGGCTGAGTTAGCCGGCAGCAGACCAGCTTCCTTGCGTTTGCGGTTGACGGGATGATCATGCAGGACCATCTGGCAGGAATTCATGATGTTGATCAACTGGTCGGCCCCATCCCCCTTGGGAAGATGTTCCAGGATTGCCTTGGCGGTGATATCGTGGGGAGGCGTGGAACGCATGCCGTCCTTGCCGCCCCGCCAGACCATCAGGTGGCGATAGCCGACTCCGGCATGGAATTCAATCTCGGCACTGCCCAACTCCTGCTGCAGGGTTTCGACCAGCTCGCGGGCCTCTTCTGTCGAGATGTGACCGGCCGAAAAATCCTCCATGTAGAGTTTGCTGCCGTGGGGGGTGATGGTGACAAGGTTCATGCGGAAGGCCACATCATCCGGACCGAGCTCCACGCCCATGCTGACCGCTTCCAGCGGTGAACGGCCGGTGTAGCAGTTGCGCGGGTCATAGCCGAAAACCGAAAGGTTGGCGACATCACTGCCGGGCGGCAGGCCATCCGGAACGGTATTGGCCAGCCCAACCTGCCCATGCTGTGCCATGAAATCCATGTTCGGTGTTTCTGCGGCCTGAAGCGGTGATTTATTGCCCAACTCGCTGTATATTACATCGGACATACCATCGCCGAGGAGAATGATGATCTTCATAAAAGCCTTTCTGTGCTGACAGTTAATTATCCGGTTATATTAGTTTCCGAATCATCCGCTTGTCAACCTTCCAGGCTCATTCGAAATCATTTTCTGACAAATATCTCCCGGGCCAGGTTCGTGTCGATGGCAAATTCGGAATATCCTACCCGGAAGATATAGGAAGGGAACGACTGGACCAGGGTGATCTTGTTGCCCGGTAATACCCCCATGGCCATCAGCTTCTGCATCTTTTTGTTGTCTTCCGTCTGGATATAGGCGATCTCGCCCTCCTGTCCCGATTTGAACTCGGTCAACGGCACAATCCCCAGATCACCCTGGGCACGGGCCTCATCGCAACATGCGCCGGGCGGGATCGGCTTTCCGTGGGGACAGGTGGAGGGATGGTTGAGCATGGTACAGACCTTGACATCGGCCCCTTCGTTCAGGAGGTGCTCAAACTGGCAGGCCTTGTATTCCCCTTCATCACCTCGAATATTGAGGACATCCATCATCAGGCGTTCCGCCAGGCGATGACGCCGGATGGTAACCTTCCCCTCCTCGCGCCCTTCGGGTCGAAAGTAGATCATGCCCTGGCGGACCTCGATCAAGGCATGCCCGGCAAGCTCAAGGTACACGGGATCATCGGTCGGAAATCCCATGGTTTCAGGATCAAGAAAGGCCTGCCCTTCCTCTTCCACGACCACCCACAGCGCTTCAAGGACCTCTTCAGCTTTTTCCGACAGTTTCATTTGCGACCCCCCTTGTCAGCTGGCGTATCATTTTTATCAAACAGTTTCCTGATGGATTTTATCAGACCCGGCTCCAGCGGGTTTTTATAGTTACAGCGCGGGCAATGAATGTTGTGGCAACCGCCGGGACAGCCGCCGCACCCCTTTTTACCCTCTTCCTCGTCAAACTCATGTCCGCAGAATCCGCATTTCACGCCAGTATACCCGTCACCAGCAGAAATTTGTTGAGCAGATACCCACTGCCATAGGCAAACAGGCTGACAAAGACGCCAATGGCGCTGGCCGTTTTCCAGCCACGCTCGTTCTTCATTACCAGAAACTGGGCGATGCAGGGAATGAACAGGGTCAGCGTCACCGCCGCCACGGTCAGCTGGCGGGCATCCATCAGCCCCTTGGTCTGCAGATCATATAATCCGGCAGCACCGTAATCGCGACGGAAGAAGCCGAAGATAAAGGCCACGGCCGTCTCTTTCGGCAGGCCGATGGAGGCCATCACCGGGGTCATCGCCACAATCATCTTTTCGAAAAACCCGGTCACCTTGCCCAGCCAGAGCAGCACCGAGGCCAGAATGAACAGCGGCAGAATCTCCATGAAATACCACTGCATGCGGGTGTAGGTCTTGGTCAGGACGTTGCCCAGCTGTGGCAGGCGCATGGGGGGCAGTTCCATGTAGAACATGGGGGCCTCACCCGGCATCACCTTCGAGGCCAGCAGGCCGACAAGTATAAAGAGCAGCAGCATGCACAGCCCCCAGACCAGCAGTGCGCCGGGCGCCTTTGAAAGCAGTCCCAGTATCACACCCAGCTGGGCTGAGCAGGGGATCGCCAGGGCCAGCAGCAGCGTGGCGATGACCCGCTCGCGCGTCGTCTCCAGGGTGCGGGTCACCATGGTTGCCATGGTGTCGCAACCGAACCCCAGCACCATCGGAATGACCGCCCGCCCCGTCAAACCGATATGCTTGAACAGGCGATCGACCAACAGCGCCAACCGCGGAAAATACCCGGTGTCCTCCAGAAAGGAGAAGAAGATAAAGAACGTCGCTACGATCGGCAGGATGATGCCGACCGCATAGCGGATGCCCAGGGTGATGATGCCGTATTCGCCGACGAACAGTTCCTGGATGATCTCCCAGGGGACGATCCCCTTGACAACACCTATGACCCAGGGATTGAAAAACCCTTCGAAGAACTTTTTTTCCAGCAGATCGACTACCGTGCCGGCGCCGAACTCACCGACAAACTTGTAGAGTCCGAAGTAGAGCACGATCAGCAGCAGCGGCACACCGGTCAAGGGTCGCACCGACAGGGTCGAGAGCCGTTCGGCCCAGGTAATTACCCGCTTTTCCGGTGCAACAAGCACATCCTTGATCAGCTTTCTGACAATATCCTTACGCTCCAGCGACAGGTCGAGGTGAAATGATTCACGCCGGTCGTAGGCGATCTCGCGCACTTTTTCGGCCAGCTCCGCATAACCGGCGCGGTCCCATTCCCTGAACAGCCGGGTAATCTCCTCGTCCTGCTGTAGCAGGAGCAGCGCCAACGACTTGGGCGACATGATGTAGGAACCGCTCATATGCTGCGTGACCTGGGCAACGTCCTTTTCCAATAACCGGCTGTAGGCAAAATGGCGCGGCGCAACGCAGTGATAGTCAACCACGGCCTTGCGAATCTCGTCCAGACCCCGCTTACGGGCCGTGGCAGCACCGATCACCGGAATGCCCAAACGCTGCTGCAAGAGTTCCAGATTGATTGAGAGCCCCATCCGCTCGGCCTCGTCCATGATATTGACCACCAGTATGACCGGCAGATCGGCCTCAATCAACTGGATCGTCATGGCCAGCATCCGCTCCAGGTTGCGGGCGTCAAGCACGTGCAGCACGACGTCGGGCGATTCGTTCAACAGGATCTCGCGGGCGACCCGCTCCTCCTCTGTAATGGTGTGGATCGAGTACATGCCGGGCGTGTCGATCACCTGCCACGTCTCACCATCGATAGTCGCGTTGCCGCGGGAAACCTCGACCGACGTGCCGGGATAATTGGATACGGTCACATACGCCCCGGTCAGGGCATTAAAGAGTACGCTCTTGCCCACATTGGGGTTGCCCACCAGGGCCACCCGCTTGACGGCATCCCTGGATTGCGCCGATTCCTGCTGATTGTCGCTGCCTGTTGCCATGCACTGCTTCCTTTCCTGCTTTTGATAATCATTTTCATTTTACCGGCAAAAAAACTCCCTCGTTTACGACACGAGGGCTATATGATGGCTGGAATCAGCCTCGGCAGGTTGCACACAGTCCGTAAATTTCCAGTTTGTGACTCCTGATCATGAATCCATGTCGAGTAGCAATCTCGTTCTGGAGTTTTTCTATGGTTTCATTCTCGAACTCGATGATTGCGTTGCACCCGGTACAAACCAGGTGGTCGTGATGTTCACCGGCCATGACATGTTCATAGCGCGTCTGACCATCATGCAGCAGGATCTCACGGGCCAGACCGGCCTCGACAAACAGTTTCAGGGTACGGTAGACCGTTGCCTGACCAACACCGGGACTGCTGGACTTGACCTTCAGGTACAGCTCTTCGACGCTGACGTGCTGATGGGTGGAAAGGAATACATCAAGGATAATATCGCGCTGGCGTGTGGAACGAAGACCTTTGTTGGCTGCAAATTCATTGAAGGTTTTTTTCTTTTGCAGGATCATCAGCGCTCCTTATTGAACATGATTTTCAATATAAAGAGGTGCTGCACGCCTGTCAATCCTTTTCTCGGACTCGGTCCATATCCAAGTAACTACTTGACATGTAAAGATCAAAGCTGGTACGGTAACAAAAGTAAAGTGCTGTTCCCGGAAAATCACGTCAACGTAGGCCCCGGAATTACTCCGGGGCCTTTTTTATGCATTCAACCAGCCCTGAAAATCAGGATACGTGCGTTAACGAAGTTAGTTTCGGCCTTAACCAGGTGCAGAAAACAGCTTCTGACTCACTACAAAGAAGGAGTTACATGGATTTCAAGAAATTCAATTTCCATCCCCAGGTTGCTGCCGGTGTTACGGCTGCAGGCTACATCTCACCGACACCGATTCAGTCGCAGGGCATCCCCCCTGTCATGCAGGGCCTTGACGTCATGGGCCTGGCCCAGACCGGCACCGGCAAAACCGCTGCTTTCGCACTACCGATCCTGCACCGCCTGATGCAGGGCGAACGCGGCAAGATTCGCGCGCTGATTGTCGCCCCGACCCGTGAACTGGCGGAACAGATCAACGAGGCCATCACCGTACTGGCAAAACAGACCCGCCTGAGAAGCATGACCATCTACGGCGGTGTGAACGTCAATCCCCAGATCAGCAAACTGAAACAGGGCGTCGAGATCGTCGTAGCCTGTCCCGGAAGGCTGCTCGACCACATCGGCCAGGGCACGGTTAATCTGTCCAGCCTGGAAGTACTGGTACTGGACGAGGCCGACCAGATGTTCGACATGGGATTTCTGCCGGATATCCGCAAGATCCTCAAACACATCCCCGAAAAGCGGCAGACGCTTCTGTTCTCGGCCACCATGCCGGACGACATCCGCCGGCTGGCCGGAGATATCCTGTCAAAACCGGTTACGATCCAGGTTGGCAGCACCGCACCGCCGGTCACCGTGTCCCATGCCATGTATCCGGTTGCACAGCATCTGAAAACGGGCCTGTTGCTTGAATTGCTGAAACATACCGATACGGATTCGGTGCTGATCTTTACCCGCACCAAGCACCGCGCCAAACGCCTGGGAGAACAGCTGGGAGCTGCCGGCTACAAGGCCGCTTCGCTGCAGGGCAACCTCTCCCAGAACCGCCGTCAGGCTGCCCTGGACGGTTTCCGTGACGGTACCTATCAGATTCTGGTAGCCACCGACATCGCCGCCCGCGGCATTGACGTATCCCAGATTTCCCATGTGGTTAACTATGACATCCCCGACACGCCCGAGGCATATATCCACCGCATCGGCCGTACCGGCCGTGCTGCCCGCAGCGGTGACGCCTTTACCCTGGTGACCGCCGATGACACGATCATGGTGCGGACTATCGAGAAGAAACTCAACTCACAGATCGAACGGCGTACGATTGAAGGGTTCGATTACAGCATTCCGGCACCTCACAAGGACAGCGAGTTTGCCCGCCCGCCGCGTCCGCCCCAGAACCACAAGAAACCGGCAAAACGGGAATCAACACATGCAACCCCGGGCAGACCGGGCGCTCCCAAATCGCCTGCATCGGGAAGGCCGCAACCGCCAGGCGGAAAACCGGTTCAGCCGTCCTCAGCACCAGCTGCCCGCCATCCGCAACGGGCACCCCGGGCGCGTTGATAGTCAGGCTCGAATAGATTTCAAACAAGGATCGGCACTGCGCCGGTCCTTTTTTGTGTCTGTTTGACTTATTGTCAAGCCGTCTCTATACTTCTCGAACTTCATAATTTCGGAGCAGCCATGAACAGAAAAATTTATGTAATCGGGCACAAAAACCCCGATACCGACTCAATAGCGTCAGCCATTGCCTATGCGGAATTGAAGAAACGACAGGGTCTGCCCGATGTCCATGCAGCCATGGCCGGAGAACCAAATCCCCAGACCCGCTATATCCTTGAGCGTCTTGGCATTGAGGCACCACTGTACCTATCGGATGTACATCCCAAGGTGCGGGACATCCTCAAACGCCAGCCGGTCACCGCCTCTGCCACCATGACGCTCAAGCAGGTCCTGGAACTGTTTCACCACCATACCATCCGAGTACTGCCGGTGGTGGACAAGGACAAGACCCCCATCGGTCTCGTATCCCTGCTGAAGCTTTCAGAGAAATACCTGGTCGCCGGAACCGATCGCAAACGGGGTGTGGATACTTCACAACGCGCTCTGGCAGAATGCCTGAACGGTGTTTTTCTGACAGGAACAGCGACCGATGATGTCGAGCATCTGCACCTCTTTATCGGGGCCATGATTGAGGATTCGTTCTCCAGGCGAATCGAAGGCTATGACCCGGCAACGCTGCTGGTCATGACCGGTGACCGCCCGTCAATTCAGCAGGCCGCCATCGAAAGAGGTGTACGGATTCTGGTCATTACCGGCGGGTTTACGGTCAATGACGGGCTGCTGGCCGCAGCCCGGGCAGCCGGCACCACGATTATCTCCACAACCCACGACACAGCCACAGCCGCCTGGCTGGCCCGGCTTTCCACACCGCTATCATGCTTCGTGGAACCGAAATTTGAAAAGGTCGGGGTGGCTGAACCGCTGGAACATCTGCGATTGAAGCTGCTCCACTCGGGAGAATCGGCCGTTGTCGTCGTAGAAGAAGACGGCAGCATCGCCGGGATTGCCACCAAGTCGTCACTGCTGGCTCCGATACCCTATGCACTGATCCTGATGGACCACAATGAACTGGCCCAAGCCGTCCCGGGCGCCGAATCGGTCGAAATTCTTGAAGTCATCGACCACCACAAGCTTGGCAACTCACCGACTGATCAGCCAATCACGTTTATGGCTGCCCCGGTCGGCAGTACCTGTACACTGGTTGCAAGCCTGTATCGTGAACGGGGACTTGATCCGGATCAAAAGATAGCCGCATTGCTTCTGTCCGGCATCCTCTCCGATACGGTCATCCTGAAGTCCCCGACTACGACGGCTCGCGACCGGGAAATCGTTGTATGGCTGGAAGGGCTGGCAAAGCTTGACCATGCCACCTTCGGCAGGGAGATATTCTCTTCCTGTAGCGGCTTCAGCGCCTACGGCACTCCGGAAAAGGCGGTCCGGGCCGACTTTAAACATTTCAACGCCGCCGAGACGCTTTTCGGGGTCGGTCAGGTGGAGGTCGTCGGGTTCGATGAATTCTATGATCTCAAGGATAATTTACGGGAAGCGCTGAAGCGAATCAAGGACCAGGATCGGCTGGCACTGGCTGGCTTGATGGTTACCGACATCTACACCGAGACATCACTCTTTCTTGTGGAAGGGAAAAACGAATTGGCCCACGTCATGGGATATACCCAGCTGGAGCCGCACCTGTATGAGCTGAAGGGGGTCATGTCGCGTAAAAAGCAGATGGTGCCGCATCTGTTAAAGGTTCTGGGGGCGCTCTGACAGGGAATTTCCAGGTCTGACGCAAAAACCGGGAACGGGGAAATGCTCTTCGCATTTCCCCGTTTTCATACCCGGTAATTTCACCCTGCTTTATTTGGCTACATCCAGCAACTCAACATCAAAGAGAAGCGTAGCATTGGGAGGAATGACTGCGCCTGCTCCGCGCTCACCGTAGCCCAGTTTTGACGGAATAATAAGCTTGCGCTTGCCGCCGACCTTCATGCTCATAACCCCTTCGTCCCAGCCGGGAATGACCTGTCCAACCCCGATAACGAAAGAGAAAGGTTCTTTGCGGTCAACCGAGCTGTCGAACTTCTTGCCGTTCTCCAGGGTTCCGGTATAGTGCACCTTGACCTGCTTGCCCTTGACCGGCGACGCGCCACTGCCAACCTTGACATCGACATATTTGAGTCCCGAAGCCGAAATAACCGTCTTGGCGGTAACAACCATCTTGGAGACAGTGCTCTTTTCCTTGGAACCGGCCTGCTCCTGGGCAGCCATTGCCGGAATGACACACATTGACGACAACGCCGCCACGATAACCGCACTTTTCCTGATACCCATCCTGCAACCTCCTTATGCTGGTTGAATTTTGTTCAGCACCCGACTCTCTCATACCACATCACGGGAAAAATGTCAGCAGGCAACGCAAAACAGCCGAGAAGTATTTGATGTTGTCGGGATACCTGATATAATAGCCTCAATTCAGTGTTGTGCTGAATTAAGCTTGTTTTGAAACCTGCCACAGCGCCATCAACATTCCAGACATGCGGAGGTTCATTATGAAAACGTTGCTAGGTATCGTATTCACCCTTCTCATTTTTTCCATTCCTTCTCTCAGCCTGGCCGCTGCCGATCGTCCCGGCCCCTACGTATCCGGATTCCTGGGCACCAGCTTTGCCAGGGATGCCACTGTGAACAGCTTTGACTCCAGTAGCGGCGGTTCGTTCAGCGATCAGGTCACTTTCGATCCGGGTGTCTACGTTGGCGGCACCGGAGGCTATGACTTCGGGTTCCTGCGACTGGAGGGCGAACTATCCTACCGTCACGCCGGTATCGACAAGGTCACCAACAATTCAACCGGCGAACGTTTCCGCAATGTTGACGGAGACGTGGGGGTGTTTGCAACCATGTTCAACGCGTACTTCGACTTGCATAACCCTTCCCGTGTAACGCCCTATGTGGGCGGTGGCATCGGCTTTGCAACCATACACATCAGCAATACCAACGGGGTTGGCAGCATACAGGGATACACGCCGTTGTATGATGAAAGCAACGACACCGTCTTTGCCTCCCAGGTCGGCGCAGGCATGGATATTGCTCTTAACAGCCGCTATTCACTCGACATCGGTTATCGTTACTTCGTGACTGAGAAGGCAAATCTTGATGGCGATGTTATTTCGAGCAACATGAAATTCGAAAGCCACAACGCGCTGGTCGGATTCAAATTCAAGTTCTGACCTTGCTGCCACATCCAGGTACAAAAAAGCCGCTTCCCCTAAAGGTTGCGGCTTTTTTGATGGAATCAAACAGATCTACAGTTTATTCAGGCATTGTCCTTGGCAAGCAGATAGCGCCCGACCCAGTTTTTTGCAAATTGAAACGCGGTCCGACCGCAACGCTTGCTCTTGTCGTGGGACCACTGAACGGCATCCTGCTCCAGTTCCTTGCTCCAGGGGATCGTCAGCTTGCGCTGGCGCGCTTCGCGTTCGACCGACAGACGCACGGCGTCAAGGTAACGATCCTGGGAAAAGGCGTAGAAGGCCACCCAGATGCCGAAACGGTCGGACAGCGACACCTTTTCTTCCATGGCTTCACTCTGCTGCAGTTCGCCCCTGACAAATTTGCCGCCAATGTTGTCGCTTTCATATTCCGGCAGTAGATGGCGACGGTTGGAGGTGACATAGATCAGAACGTTCTCCGGCGCCGAATAAACCGAGCCGTCCAGGGCACTTTTCAGCATCTTGTAACTCAACTCACCGACCTCAAAGGTCAGGTCGTCGCACAGGAGGATGAAGCGATAAGGCTGGTTCTCAACAGCGGTGAATATTTCGGAAAGATAGATCAGATCTTCCTTTTCAACCTGGATGAAACGCAACCCTTTGGGCCCGAACTCATTGAGCAGGGCCTTAACCAGCGACGACTTGCCCGAACCACGTGACCCCCACAGCAGGGCGTTGTTGGCCGGCAAACCGGCCAGAAACTGCCTGGTGTTGCTGACCATGATCTCCTTCTGCTCCTCGACACCCAGCAGCTCGTTCAGGGTTGTGGTATCCGTCACCCTGACCGGTTCGAGATAGCCGGAAAATGAATGACGGCGCCAGTTGGCAGCGTGACATGTTGCCCAGTTAATCGGGGCAACGGCTTTGGGAAGCAACATTTCAACGGAACTGAGTACTCTTTCCAGCTGGGCAACAACTTCAGGTTTCAAATTGAGCATTGTTTCTCTTTCTTTTCATAGTGTATTCCGGATAAATTTCCGGGAGGCAAACCAATAAAACGTAGACAAAAAAAATCACTGCCCTCCCGATGTGGCGACCAGTGACTAATTTATTCACATCAGAAAGGTGTTAACTAATCCATATCAATTACGACACTTATCATGAACCACTCTTCGTTGGAATCAAAAAGTAATGTGAGGGTATTTGCCAGAGACCCCGAAGAGATTACATATTCCTTGCCGCTGACAACCGAGGGGGTCGAAAGCCTGACTTCATGACCATCCTTGGAAAGATGATGTTTGAATGATCCCGCGATCATATTGGCGATTTCACCCAGGGCATCGTTGACATCTTCATTCAATTCGGAGACGTCCATGCCAATCATGCTCGATGTGAATGAAAGCGCCAGTTTCTGCGGTACATGCAGGCTGACGAGACCATTAAAAAGACCAGCCAACCCCACCATCGCCGTAATACAATCACTGAAATGGGTCTTGGGATCCACCTGCAGGGGCAGATGCAGCAGATCCTCAACCCCCACCATGGTGGTAAAGACGTCCTGGACATCTTTGTGAAACTGCGCGATCAGTTCATCTTCAGTTGTACCGAGTTGATCATACATCAATGCGGGCAATGACATCGCAACCTCCTTAACGGGCTACCATCCTGTCTCGATCTGTTTCTCTATCATGTTGCAGTATTGCTGAAAGCATTGATTCCATGTGTTCATCGATACTGCGGAACTCCACACCTACGCCTGGAATCCGCCGCAACCCCCATGGACAAATCCAGCGGACGGAAGCGATAAATGAGTACGAATATTCAGGAAAAGCAATCTGAATATCCTGACTGATCTGATACTGTTCCGGGTGGGCATCAACAATGAATGCCCCTCCCCAGGACATATTCAAAGCGAACAGGCGGTCCTCTGGTGCTCGCAAGCTTGAAACCGCTGAAAGGACAATATCCCGGCGGCGGTGACGTCTCAGCCGTCTCGGCGTAAAGGCACGGCAGCTTTTGTTGAGAAAATCGCTGAGACTGTTATCCTGCCTGGCATCTCCCGGCATGGCCATGGGCACCAGCATCCCCCCGATTGCCCTCACCCTGAGTGTCGGATAAAATCCGGTCAACGAACAGGCAATAACCTTTTCATCCCCTTTAGCCTTAACTATGGATTGAAGGTCTACCAAAACCCCGTTGAATACCCCATCACGGGCACTATCCTCTGCCTCAAGAAAACTTTCGCACGCCACTCCTGTCGCATTAATACGCTGCAGGTTTTCCAGGAACGCCCTACGTATGTCCGCATTATATGAGATAACGAGCAGCGGATAACTGATTACCGGAAGAATCATGCAACCATTCCTAACCCTGGTAAACCGGATAGTGTGTTAGCATTTACCCGCCACAGATTTCATCCAGATTCCGTGCTTCTGTTCAACATTCATTCGAATGAGTGAACCTGCGGGCACAAGTTGAAAGAATCTTCTGTGTTATGTATATCAGATGGTTATCATGTGGCAACACTTAAAAGAAAATTCCAAGAATACAGATACATCTATTGCCTGAACTCATTTCCTGTTTTTCATTCTGGCCTGCAACAGGTCTCCCAACGTCCCCATCCCTTTGGGCGCTTCGGATGCCTGCCTACGATATTCCGACAGCGTTGCTTCTTCCTCTTCGGCAGCGCGGGCGACACCTGCCAGAGCCAGAGAAATGCGGTGTTCAGTGCGGTTGACCGCCTCTATTCTGACCTCGACCGCCTCACCTTCCTTCAAGACCTCGCGCGGATTATTGATGCGTTTGCCGGCGCCCAGCTTGGAAATATGGATCAATCCGTCGACGCCGTCCCCCAGGGTAACAAAAGCGCCAAAAGGAGCCAGTCGTGACACGCTGCCGGTATGGAACGACCCCTCCGGAAACCTCTCCAGAACCTGATCCCATGGGTCTGCCAACGTATCCTTGAGACTGAGAGAAATGCGCTCCTTCTCACGGTCGATTGTTTTGATCACAACCTGCACCTGTTGGCCGATGTTCAGCACATCGCGAACATCATTGACCCTGCTCCAGCCGATCTCAGAAATAGGAATCAGCCCCTCCAGGCCGCCGATATCAACAAAGGCGCCAAAATCCTGCAGCGAGGTAACCGTACCGGCAACCGTCATCCCTACAGAGATTGCGGATTGGGCCTCTTCCCTGAGCCGGCGTTGTTCTTCTTCAAGTAATGCCCGACGGGAAACAACTATATTACGCCCATTCTCAGCGTAGTCGGAGATGCGGAATGCCAGACGCGTACCAATGAGCGACTCAGCGTTATCCACACGACGTAGTGCAATCTGCGAAAAGGGGCAAAAAGCCCGGGCCGTGCCGCCCAGTTTGATTTCGTAGCCCCCCTTGATCTCTTTCTCAACCACGCCCTCAACCGGCACACCTGAGCGCCACGCATCTTCGAGCTGCGCGCTGCCGGAAGCGCCGCTGCCGCCAAGCCTTGTGGTAAAGCGCATCTCCCCATGACTGGAGGACAAGAAATAGGCAGCGATGCTGTCACCCTCCTTGACCGTCACATTACCATCCAGGTCGAGGAACTCCTTGCTGTCAACAACCCCTTCCCCTTTTTGGCCGGTATCGATGAAGATCCACTCGGCATTGGCTTTCAGTACCCGCGCCGTTACCTTCTGCCCCGGCTCCAGCCAGGCACTTTGCTTGGCGCTCTGCTGTTCAAAAAGCTCAGCAAAGCTTTCTTCGTTAGCTTCTTCTTCCACTGCACCCTTCAGATCGTCAGTATCTGTCATTGGCTCTTCCCATTTCCGTGATTTGGATTTTTATAGCGGGCAGGTTATTCAAGTATGATCCGCTGTGTCAAGCTGTCTAATGTGAGGTATTTGTCCAAAGAACTCCAGCAATAATTAAAAAGGCCCCCCGGTTACCTTGGCAATCGGGGGGCCTTTATACCAACTGCTGACCTTTTACAATCCTAGCTGTTTGAAGAAATCATTGCCCTTGTCATCCACCAGGATAAAGGCCGGGAAATTTTCCACTTCTATTTTCCAGACCGCTTCCATCCCCAGTTCAGGGAAATCGATGCACTCTACCTTCTTGATATTCTCTTCCGCCAGAACAGCGGCCGGGCCGCCGATGGAGCCGAGATAGAAACCACCATACTTCTTGCAGGCATCCGTTACCTGCTGGCTGCGATTGCCTTTGGCGATCATGATCATCGAACCGCCCTTGGATTGAAGCTCATCGACGTAGCTGTCCATGCGACCTGCAGTGGTGGGGCCGAAAGAGCCGGAGGCCTTGCCCTTGGGGGTCTTGGCCGGACCGGCGTAATAGATCGGATGATTCTTCAGGTACTCGGGCAACGGCTTGCCACTGTCCATGATCTCCTTGAACTTGGCGTGGGCAATGTCGCGTCCTACCACGATGGTGCCGTTCAGCAGCAGCGGGGTTGAGACCGGGTGTTTGCTCAACTCGGCCAGAATCTCCTTGATCGGCTTGTTCAGATCAATCTTGACGCCATGCTCATGCTTGCCGCGGTACTGGGCCGGAATCAGACGTCCGGGATTGCGGTCCATCTCCTCCACGAACAGGCCGTCCCGGGTGATCTTGGCCTTGATGTTGCGGTCGGCCGAACAGGAAACCGCCATACCGACCGGACAGGACGCGCCATGGCGGGGCAGGCGGATAACGCGCACATCGTGGGCAAAGTACTTGCCGCCGAACTGGGCGCCGATGCCAAGTTTCTGAGCGGCGACCAGCAGTCGCTCCTCCAGCTCGATATCGCGGAAGGCCTGACCATGTGCGTTGCCCTGGCTGGGAAGTCCATCCAGTTCCTTGGCAGTGGCCAGCTTGACGGTCTTCATGCAGGCATCGGCCGAGGTGCCGCCGATGACGAAGGCGATGTGGTAGGGGGGGCAGGCGGCGGTGCCCAGATATTTCATCTTCTCGATCAGATACTTTTCAAGCTTATCCGGCGTGAGCAGGGCCTTGGTTTCCTGATACAGCATGGTCTTGTTGGCGGAACCGCCCCCTTTGGCCATAAAAAGGAACTTGTAGTAATCACCGTCAGTGGCTAGGATGTCGATCTGGGCCGGCAGGTTGGTGCCGGTGTTGATCTCTTCATACATATCCAGTGCCACGGTCTGGGAATAGCGCAGATTTTCCTCCGTGTAGGTCTTGTAAATCCCTTTGGAGAGCCACTCCTCATCCCTGACACCGGTCCAGACCTGCTGGCCCTTCTTGGCGGCGATGGTGGCCGTGCCAGTATCCTGGCAGACCGGCAGGTCGAACTGGGCAGCGATTTCGGCGTTGCGCAGAAAGGCCAGTGCCACGCCCTTGTCGTTCATGGATGCTTCCGGGTCGCTCAGGATCTTGGCAACCTGCTCGTTATGGGCCGGACGCAGCAGAAAAGAGACATCACGCATGGCCTCGTTCGACAGAATCGAGAGCGCCTCGGGACAGATCCGGACGACGTCCTTGTCGGCAAATTTTTCAACTACAACGTATTTTTCTGAACCTTCAATCTTGCGGTACACGGTCTTGTCCGGGCCAATCGGAAACGGGTCCTGATACGTAAATTCGGGAGTTGCCATGGGTAAAGCTCCTTTCGTGTCATTGGTGGTAGGCCGCAGAGGACCGAGATAGTGTATACAGGGAGGCCATCTTAGTTAAAATTGACCTCTTTGTCGAGTGCGAAGTTTACACATAAAGTTTGCGTGCAGGAAAACGATTAATTTGACACATTTGCTGGGGTATGCTACCTGTATCCCTTCGGTTTTTCACTGACTTTCGAGGTATTCAGCTATGTTCAAAAACCTTCGCGAAGATATTAATTCGGTCTTTGAACGCGACCCCGCGGCACGCAACGTGTTTGAGATCATCTTTTGTTATCCCGGCCTGCACGCTCTGTGGATCTACCGGATCGCCCACCTGTTCTGGATCAATGAGTTCTATTTCCTGGGGCGTTTCACCTCCCATATCGGTCGGTTTCTGACCGGAGTCGAGATCCACCCCGGCGCTAAAATCGGCCGCAAGTTTTTCATCGATCATGGCATGGGCGTAGTGATTGGCGAGACAGCGGAAATCGGCGACAATGTAACCCTTTATCACGGCGTAACCCTGGGTGGCGTAACCTGGGACAAGATCAAGCGGCACCCTACCCTGGCTGACAACGTGGTTATCGGTTCAGGCGCCAAGATACTGGGACCGTTCACCGTCGGCAAGGGAGCTAAAATCGGTTCAAATTCGGTGGTCGTAAAAGAGGTTCCCGAGAACGCCACCGTTGTCGGCATACCCGGCAGAATGGTCATGGAGCAGGAGAAAAAGGATGTCGGCCGGGCAGATCTTCAGCATGGTCAGCTGCCTGACCCAGAGGCCAAGGCCATTTCCTGCCTGTTCGACCAGATTCGTGAGCTGGAACGGAAATATGACCTGCTTGCCAAAGAACATGAACAGTTGAAAAAGCGGCTGGATGCCTGATCATGATCAAGCGCCAGACAACCATCAACCGCATCTTTAAAATCACCGGTATCGGCCTGCATACCGGCCAGCCTGTTACCCTTGAATTCCTTCCACGACGCGAATTCGGCATCGCCTTCATTTACAAAGGCATCACCATTCCGGCCCGTTACGATATGGTGGCCGATACCCGCCTGTCGACCCTGATCGCCCGTGAGGGGGTATCGGTATCCACGGTCGAACACCTGATGGCGGCCTTCTATTTTTCAGGGATCACCAACTGCCTCGTATACATCGACGGGCCCGAAGTACCGATTCTGGATGGATCGGCCTGGGAGTTCTACCAGGGCATGTGGAAAGCCGGAGTATATGAATTCCCCGAAAACAGCGTGTATCTGAAGGTGCAGCGCCCGGTGGAGGTCAAGCACAATGACGCCTGGGTACGCATCAAACCGCACAATACCCTGGATATCACCATGACCATCGAGTTCCGCCAGCCGGTGGGCAAGCAGAAAAAACGGGTCACGGATGTGGAGAACGCCTTCGCGATCATCAATTCGCGAACGTTTACCCTGCTGGAAGAAATCGAAGCAATCAAAAAGGCCGGGCTTGCCAAGGGCGGATCGCTGGATAATGCGGTGGTAATCGGCACTGATGACATCGTCAATCCCCATGGATTGCGCTACCGCAAGGAGCTGGTCAACCACAAGATCCTCGACCTGATCGGAGACCTGTACACCAGCGGCTACCGTATCATGGGCAAGGTCGAAGCCAACAAGACCGGCCATTATCTCAACAACCTGCTGCTGAAAGAACTCTTCTCGGATCCCGCCAACTACGCAATCTACTAAATGCCGGCATCGACAAAAAACCCCGCATGCACCACGCTATGGGTGCATGCGGGGTTTACGCTCTAATGCGCGTTGGTTCATTTCCCCAATATCACCTCTCCTGTATCCGTAAACAGACGCACCGGCAGCTCAAAGACCCGCCTGAAGACATTAAACACCCCTTTAGCCAAAGACTTGGCCGGTATTGCTGAAACCTGAGGATCGGACCACTTCCCTTTCGCCTCAAAGAAGACCGTCAGGAAGTCCTTATCCTTGCCGGTCAGAAGCCAGCCCACCACCGGTATGCGGTTGACGACCTTGTCAACTGTCTGGAGCGGCTGGACACCGATTGTAAAATTCAGATCCTCTTTGACAATATCGGCTTTTCCAACTACCGACACGTTGATGGCATCGCTCGCGATAAACAGATCCTGAGTGACAACACCGCCGTCACTGATGGCAAAACTGCCCTTGATTTCATTGTAGGGCATGCCGTCCGCAACCATGTCAGGCAACTGCATCTTGAGCAACTGTGACACATTGAGGATAGAAAACATCTTGGAAAGCACATTGAACTTGCGCAGCTTTCCGTTTTCAAGCCGCAGCCGAACATTGCCCAGTGCTGTCTTTTTGATATCCGCCAAGGCATCCCCACGAGCGGTTACATCACCCTGCACATTCAAAGATCCGGTTACATCACGGGATATATCCAGAGCATGCAGAAAACGGTCGGCATCAACCCGCTCAAGATTGAAATTGAGGTCATAGCGGCTGCCCAGTTCGCCTCCGGGGGCAACTCTGCCCTTGGCTGCCAGTCTGCCGCCAAATACGACTGCATCAAGCCCCTGCAGATAAAGTATGCCTGCGTCCTGATGAGCTGCCACATTCAGCTTGCTGAAAGGAATCCTGCCGTATTTTCCGGCCTCGGCAATCAGCTTGAGTTTCATATCAGTTTTTTTAGCACCCTGATTCGCTGCACTACCGCCCTGTTCCCCCAGCCTGGCAAGCAGCAGAAGATCATCCACATCCAGATTTGATGAGGTAACAGTAAAAGCAGCCTCCGGGGAGCGTCCACCGGCATACACGCCACTGATACTGAAATTGGAGGCATTCAGCAGACCTGAGAAACTATTGATTGTGTATCTGCCCTCTCGGACAGAGAAATTGCTGTTCATGCGACGTATGGCTACATCCGATTTTATTGGTGCCAGATTGAGATCCCTCAGCAACAATTGGGGGGAGGACAACGTTATTTCAGCTTCACCGTTTTTCAAACTGCCTATCCTGCCCTTGACATTCAGCGGAGAATCACCGTAGCGGGCAGAAACATTGGATGTTTCGAGGCTATTGCCCTTGAAGGAGATATTTCCGTTGATGCCGCTGATGACCTTCAGTTTATCGTCCGGCTGAACAGCAAATGAATTGAGGGCAACATTCCCGGTAAAATTCATGGCAGAGAATTCCTCCGGGTTGCCGGAACCGGCGATATGGGCCTGCAGCCTGCCGCGCGGGTGGTACTGTTGCCACCCGATCATAATGGGAAGTGCTTCGCCCATGGTAAAGGGATTGGTCTGAACTTCGAATCCCAGATAGGGCTGTCCGCTATACTTCAAATGAGCTGTAGCTGAAAGCATCAGGGGAGATAAATTGTACGCCAGACTGGTCAACCTGGTTTCACCGGCACTGATGACGGAAGAAAAGGTGAGATGGTTGACCATGCCGGCCGGTTTGCGGATTGCTCCCGGGAATAGATACGCCGCTTGCTTAAGCTCCCAGCCTCCATTCAGTCGATACGCAGAATAATGGCCGTTGCCAGTCAGAACAAGTGCCGAGGTGCCGTTGAACTCCAGCCTGGAAGCACCTGCGATCCGGGCCAGCCAGGCAACTTCGGGCGGGTGCGGTGTGATTTCCATGCGTACCGGATAATCGGACGGTTTATCGGTGTTGTATTCGGTAATCGAACCATTCAGCTTGAGCGGAGATTCTCCAAACAGGGCTGTCATATTGATCAGGCTGAAATTTTTGTCTTTGAGTTCGATCGTACCCTTGATGTTGGAAAAAACCGGCGCCTTGGGACCGTAGCTGAGAACGGCCTTCTCCACAGGTCCACGAATAAAAAGGGTCTTATGGTTATCACCCAGTTCCATATGGGTAATCTGGCTGATACGACCGTCCAGAATCCCCGTATCGAGCTTGAAGACGCCGGCCTTGATCTTATGTTCGATATAATCAGACGTATCCGTCGGGATGATGCCATAGGGCACATAACTCCTGATCTCCTCGTAACGGAAGGTACCGGGGGTGCTTGCCTTGGTAATGATACGCGGATCCTTGCCGGCATAGTCGTGCATCTGAAAACTGCCTTTAATTCGAAAACCGTCCGTTGTCAGTTCCAGAGCAGGCACATTGATCAAAGAGGCGGTCAGGCGGAGATCATAATTCAGCTGAAGTGCACGTGGCGCAACAGTGTAATGGAAAATTTTCGGCCAAACCACTGATGCTCCGCTCACACGAATCTTTCCCTTGGCGCCAAAATCCTTGATCCGCCCCTTAAAGCTGGTAGACACATCCAGTTTACCGCCGGTATTGGCAAATGGAATAAAACGTTCGTAATATGGCCAGAAGCGGCCGATTTCGAACTGCTTAAGATCTACGGCACCGTTCAATTCCGCTTCTGTCAGTGGGCGGTCCTGTTCCGGTAGCTTTACCGAACCAGCCATAGTGAATGTTCCCGGCAGACCGGATATTACTGGCAGTTCGCAGAACAACTTGATGTTACCTTTGCGACCACGTGCCAACCGGTCAAGATCAAGGGAAATGTTCCGGACAACAGACTGAAATCCTTCCTTCTGGATGGCCAGATCGTGCCACTGTATGGAGCTGCGTCTCAGCTGTACCTTTCTGAAATGAACCGGTGCCGAGTCTTTTGACGGCTTGAGCAGATCATCAATATTAAGAGTGCCATCGCTGTTCCGCACCAGGTTGATAAAGGCACCATCTGCACGCACATCCTGCAAAACAACCTGTTTCTCCAGCAGAGGCAATAACGCCAGCTTCACGGTTATCCGTTCTGCTTTAAGAAAATCGCTGCGTCCGTCAGGCTCTTTTACCGTAACACCGGTAAAATCAAAGGATGGCCCGAAGTGCCAGGCAAATGTACCGCTGCTGAAGGTGACGTTACGATGGAGAGATTGCTGAAGGGCGGCAAGGATTTCATCTCGATAGGCATTGATATCCAGCAAGCGGGGTAGAAATACGGCAACACCGATAATCAAAGTCGCGACTATCAGCGCCAGAATTCCGGAAAATTTGATGTAGGTTCGTTTTTGCATCGGGGGTGAGGATGCACCTTGAGGTACTTAGATTTTGATGAGGATAAACCGTAACACAGGCCGCGTCAACAGCATTTGCCTTCAACTTTCCTGAGCAGCAGCCGCCGGAATCAGTCTGACAATATGCACCTTGAGGATGGATGTAGGGGTCACTTCTTCACAGACAAGTCGGTAGTCATGCCAGACAACCGACTCTCCGCGTAACGGAAACCTGCCCAATTCATGCAGGATCAGGCCTGCAACCGTTTCATAGGGTACATCATCAACCATCTTGACACCAATAGCATCGGCAAGTTCGAATATTGAGAGCAGTCCGTCTACCAGCTGGCTTCCATCCGCCATCCGTTGAAAATGTACCGCCTCGCCGGCATCATGTTCATCCCTGATCTCTCCCACCAGCTCCTCGATCAGATCCTCGGTCGTTACCAGACCGCTCAAGCCGCCGTACTCGTCAACTACAAACGCCATCTGGTTGCGCGAACGCTGCATTTCCTTAAGTAGACTGCTCACCTTCTTCCCTTCCGGAACAAATACCGGCGGCAGCATGATGGACGCAAGATCAAATGCATCACCGGCCACCAAACGGCCCAGAAGGTCTTTCCCATGCACAACCCCGACGATTTCCTCAATACTTTTCCGGTATACCGGGTAACGTGAATACATATTTTCCAGCACGATCTTCACGACCTCATCGCGAGGAGATGACAACTCCAGGCCGACAACACGGGTACGCGGCATCATAACCTCACGCACTTCGGCGTCGGTAAATTCGAACACCCGATGCAACAGACGCTGTTCATCCGGCTCAAGGGTGCCGCTTTTATGAGAAACATCGATAATCTGGCGCAACTCATCTACCGTATACACCGAGGAGAAATCACCTGTTTTACGAAGTCCGAACAATCTGACCGTACTCGAACCGGCCCAGTCCAGGAGCAGGATCGGCCAGCGGAAAAAATTGTGAAATATGCGCATCGGCCAGGCAATAGCCAGGGCAACCCGTTCAGCACGTTCAAGCGCCAGGGTTTTGGGAGCCAGCTCTCCCAGCACGATATGCAGAAAGGTTATAATCGTAAATGCAGCAACAAACGAGATGGTATGCCGGAGTGAGTCTGACACCAGGCCGCGCAGCGGGGCCTCCAGCAACCTGGCCACGGCGGGTTCGCCAATCCAGCCAAGCGCAAGAGAGGCCATGGTAATACCCAGTTGTGTGGCTGAGATGTAGGCGTTGAGATGATCAAGAAGACCCAGCAGCAACTTGGCACGACGGTTGCCGGACTCAGCCAGTGCCATGATGCGGGAACGGCGGACCGCCACGAGAGAAAATTCAGATGCAACAAAAAAACCATTGGCTGCAACCAGCAGAAGAACGGATACTATATAAATGGCAGAAATGGACATGCCGGTATATTCCTTTATGACTTCGTTAATGTCAATGCCATTGTAAGAGCCCTCGGCGTATAAAAAACAAGAGCCTGCCGGAAATGTTCCGGCAGGCTCTTGGCATAATCTGTACGGGTAAGACGATAAATCAGGCAGCTGCAACCGTTACTTTGAGGTTGGCAGTTACTTCTGGGTGAACCTTTACCGCTACGTCGAACTCACCAACATTCTTGATAGGCTCTGCCAGCAGAATGGTCTTGCGGTCAATTTCGAAGCCCTTTGCCTTGAGGAAGGCCGCAATTTCCATATTGGTAACCGAACCGAACAGCTTACCCTCTTCACCAGCCTTATGCAGCAGCTGAACCGGTGTTTCTGTCAATTTGGCAGCCAGGTTCCTTGCTGATTCCAGAGCCTTATCCTTCTTGTAGGCCATCTGACGTTTCATGTGCTCAAGCGCCTTGGCGTTCTTTTCAGTAGCCTCAACCGCCAACCCCTTGGGGAGCAGATAGTTGCGGGCATACCCGGGGGCAACCTTGACGATATCCCCGATGAGCCCCAGATGTTCAATGTTTTCTTTCAAAATCAGCTTCATAAAACTCTCCTTTCAAGCCTGTTTTACAGGTTTTCCTGTTTTCTGGGGGTGCGAAAATCACCCCACAGGTCAAATATTCCTATTGCTGCGACCAGCGCTGCCAGATACGGCTGCAGCAACAGCATGATATACAATCCGGCGCGCAGGACTCCCGCAATGCTCTGACGGGCTATAATGGTAAACAACACCGCCAGTCCCTGCAGAAAATAAAGAAGCAGTATGATTGCCAGAATATTAAGAGCCGGAGTAGTGATGAGATGGCTGCCGGCAAGCATGGAAAAACCGGCCGCAATGAGAACCCATACGATAATGTCAGGATTTCTGTATTCTCTGAACTCACCGAGATTCAAATCATGGAATCCGATTATTGCGAAACGCCGCAAAAGGGCCAGATTACACCCTGCCATGGCAATCAGCGTAATCGTTACCAAGGCCGGATACATCCTGATAACCAGGTCAGCTGCCGTGGACATGGTCTGCTTCAGTACAACAAGCTCATCGCCTTTAACACCGCTTTTTTCATAAATACTGACTGCTTGTGCAACACTGCCCTGAATTTCAGAAACGACCAACTGATGGATGTCCTGGCCGCTGGATATGCTGAAGAAGATAACCGCCAACGTCAACAGGGTCATATTTGCGGCGGTCGTCCAGGCAATCGACCGTACTCCGCTGAACCCTCGCAACAGCAGTTCCGGCAGCAACAAAGCAATCAAGCCGCATTGAACCAGATAGAAGGTGCCGGCGGTAAGACCAAATACTGCAGTCATGGCAGCAGTGCCGCCCAGAACACTGATACTCGCAATCCAGCGGTCGTGACGGAAGCGAACATATGCTACCGGGAATGGGGCCAGCAATCCGGAAAAGATACCCGCCGGGGGTATCACCAGATATGCTGCAAACAGAATGAATGAGCCGGACATGCCAATCAGAGCCGCGAATATGCGGGAACTAACGACATGTCCGGCCTTGTCGGTCAGGCTCATCAATCAGGAATCAGGGAAGTACGTGGTTTGATGCAACCGGAAGCAGGGCAATATTCCGGGCACGTTTGATGGCCTCGGTAATTTCACGCTGGTGTCTGGCACAGTTTCCTGAGATGCGGCGCGGAACGATTTTACCACGCTCCGAAATGAAGTATCGAAGTGTGCGCGGCTCTTTGTAATCGATCGACAGATTTTTTTCGGCACAGAAGCGGCACACCTTCCGGCGCTGGAAAGGGCGTTTCTTACGCGGTCCGCCAGGGCCGGTTGAGGGGCGCTGGCCAGGTCCTGAAGAAGGGCGCTGATAGGTGCTGGTTGGTCTTTCGTCACTCATGATAGTATATCCTCCAGGAAATTATTCGTTTGCAGTTTCGACGGGGGCCTCTTCCACTTCAGCAGCCTCATCCGCGTCGGACTCAACCACCGGTGCCTTTTTCTCTGGCACAACCTTTTCCGGTTCATCGGTAATGTTGACTGTCTGATATCGAAGCACCTTCTCATCAAGCCTGATACGGCGCTCAAGTTCGGCGATCATCTCTGCAACGCCGTCATAGCGGACATAGTAATAGCGTCCACGAGCACATTTCTTGATGGAGTAGGCCAGTTTCCTGATACCCCAGTCATCCATCCGGTGCAACTCACCCTTAAAGGACGTAATAACGTCCGATACTTTGCCGGTGACGATTTTGATGTCGTCTTCGCCAAGGTCGGGATGGAGGATGATAATTGTTTCGTACTTCCTCATAATAAAGCCTCCTCACGGGTTTACGAGCCCCGGTCCTACCCGGAGCAAGGAGATACGGCCTGAGCCGTTTTAAAGAACGAGTTTTGTACTATAATTTCCAGGCAAGTGCAATCATTTTATTTTTTCCGCTGCACCCTGAATTTCTTGACCAGCTCCACGGGGTGGTAAGATAGCTTGGCACTGCGCAGTCCGGGCTCGCCAAGGTCCTGTTCACGGTTAACGAACCGACAGTCGGCAAAGAGCAGGCGGCAGAATTCACGATTGACCAACTGCGAAAGCCCCTCCATGAAGTGGTCGGCTTTCTCGAAGTGGCAAACGGCCGTTTCCCGGTTGAGGCGCTCCCCCAGCGCAAAAGCCCGCACGACTCCCTCCACCGTCACCACAACACCTTCCAACCCCAGGACATCCACCATCGCCAGGGCCTCGGCCGTAGCATCCATCTCCAGTCCGAAGGAGCGATTACCCTCTACCTCCGCCACCCGTCCCCATTCATCCAGCAATTGCAAACAGTCGCACAGATGCTGCGCTGAATACACATGGACTTGATAGGTATGGCGTACAGCAAAATAATTGATCCGGTTTTTCTTCTTGTGAAAACGGTTACCCGGCAGGTTTGCCATCTCTTCCCGCAGATACAGGTAATCAAAGGAGTCGCGGTCCTCTACAACCACGCAATCCATGCCTGTGAGAAACCGTTCCACAAAGGCGTCTTCGCCGCCATACAGCTCCAGACCGGCATCCAGCAACACCTCGCACGCGCCGATAACATCGCCACCCAACGGCGGCAGACAGTAGCGCGTACCGTCATACCCCTTTCCCTGCACCACAACAGAATCGCCGATCATGGCAAGACAATATTCATGTGCCGTGCAAAACAGGTACAGACCGGCAAATGTGAATTCGGAGACGCGAGGCTGCAGTTGTTCAAAAATGCTGTCAAAGAGCGGCTTATCACTGATATCAAGCGGGCGGGAAGCGGGCCAGGCAGGAATTTCCATTGAGTTCTCCGCAATATGTTGTAGTATTTCGACGGCGTCATGCTAACCCTGATAAACAGGATACTTGCTTAAACAATATCTACTTGTGTTCCTGATTCAGAAAAAAATGATTTCCAACTGTAACTACCACAAATAAATCAACGGAGGAAACAGCAATGGCTATCGCCATGAAAATCGCCGGTCATATTTCCAAATCATCCTGGATCCGCAAGATGTTCGAGGAAGGAGAGCGCCTGCGACAGGAGTTCGGCGCAGAAAATATCTATGATTTCACCCTGGGAAATCCGGATGTGGAGCCGCCCGCGGCCTTCCAGCGGGAACTCATGAAACTGGCGAAAAATCCACTGCCCGGCATGCATCGCTACATGAACAATGCCGGCTATACCGAGACCCGCGCTGCCGTAGCCGCCAAGCTGTCAAAGGATTCAGGACTGGATGTGTCCGCCGGGCACGTCATCATGACCTGCGGGGCCGGCGGAGCGCTCAATGTGGTACTCAAGACCATCCTTAATCCTGGCGAAGAGGTTATCATCCTGGCTCCGTTTTTTGTGGAATACAAGTTCTACATCGACAACCACGGAGGCGTTCCGGTGGAGGTCTGGACTAACCACACTACATTCCAGCTGGATATTGAGGCCATTTCAAAGGCCATCACCTCAAAAACACGGGCCATCCTGATCTGTTCGCCCAACAACCCGACCGGCGTGATCTACCCTGAAGAGAGCCTGCGCGAACTGGGAGAGGTCCTCAAGAAAATTCACCGGGACAACGGCCACCTGATCTACGTCATTTCCGATGAACCTTATGCCCGCATCGCCTATGACAACAAGCACGTTCCCAACATCTTTCCGCTGGTGGAAAGTTCGATTATCGTCACGTCACATAGCAAGGACCTGGCCCTGCCGGGTGAGCGCATCGGCTACCTGGCCGCCAATCCACGCATGGATACAGCTCTGCAGTTCATGGAGGGGGCGGTCTTCAGCAACCGTGTACTCGGTTTTGTCAATGCACCGGCCCTCATGCAGCGCCTGGTGGCCAAGCTGCAGGACGAATCGGTGGATATTGCCGAGTACCAGGCCAAGCGTGATCTGCTGGTGAAGGAGTTGACCGGTATGGGCTTCAGCATGGTCAAGCCGGACGGCGCTTTTTACCTGTTCCCGAAATCTCCTTTGGCCGATGATGTCGAGTTTGTCAAGCTGGCCCAAAAGCATTGCATCCTGTTGGTGCCGGGCGCCGGATTCGGAGCGCCCGGCTTCTTCCGCATCGCCTACTGTGTTGACA
This sequence comes from Geobacter psychrophilus, assembly GCF_056821595.1. Classification (NCBI taxonomy): domain Bacteria; kingdom Pseudomonadati; phylum Thermodesulfobacteriota; class Desulfuromonadia; order Geobacterales; family Geobacteraceae; genus Geobacter; species Geobacter psychrophilus. The sequence goes on along the minus strand of NZ_JBXDTU010000004.1, from coordinate 3,514,284 downwards.
AGGGGATTATCGAGCGCAGCCTGCCAGCCTGGAGAGCTCTGGCACAAGAAGTGGGACTGAAATAACACATTAATATTTATCTTCAGCTACGTGCTGCTTTTGTGTATAAATAACAGCTACATTATCTCATTAAATCAATTGGGAGTCACCATGTACCATAGGATCTTCAACAGCACTGCCAAAAGCTTCGTCATCCTTGTGATGTTATGTGCCGTTACCTGCCTATCCGTTCAGTCATTCGCGGCTGAGAACAAACCGGATACCCCGAAGAGCCTGGAAGGGGGCAAGATCATCAGCGCAGAGGAAGCCAAGTCGCTTGCTGACAAAAAGGCGGCCCGTTTTTTCGATATGCGCTCCGCGATCAACTTCGGCAAAGGCCATCTTCCGGGCGCCACCGCCCTGCCCTACAAAGAAAACAGCGACTACAAGGCCGACTTTGACTCCTCCAAGGACGTCTTCGATCTCGGCAAGCTTCCAGCTGACAAAAACACCTCAATCGTATTCTATAGCGATGGGCCGAGTGGCTGGAAATCCTACAAAGCCGCTGTCCTGGCAAAAAAGGCAGGCTACAGGAAAGTCATGTGGCTGCGCGAAGGAACCAAGGGATGGGAAGCCAAGAAATTCCCGTTGCAGCAATAAGGCTGATAAGAAGAACACCGACAGACCGCAATTTCAGTGACTTCATATCATAATCAGGCACCCTCATGAAAAAGAGCAGTACCATCAGATTTCGAATGATTTCTCTCACCACAATGGTGCTGTTTTTCATGACCGCTCTGGGGTGTGCCGGTTATTACACCTTCAGCCTTGTTCAGGATCGCATTGAAATTGCAGATCTTCTGGAACATCAGACCACAAGCTTGCATATGGTGTTACGAGACATTACCGAGATCGTTCTTATCCCCGACAACCCCCAGACGGTAAAAAATGTCCGCGATGAAATCCGCCTGTTCGGAAATAATCTTGATGCCCTTGTCGCAAAAGCCGATGACAAAGAGCTCATCGAGGCCATTAACACCAGGATCAAACCTGAATGGATAAACATCGAAAAAGGGGTCCTGGACTTCCTGAAAATCTCCCGCCCGAACCCTGATGATGTCGATACCATGATCACCTTTGGCAAGCTTTCAGCCAACACCGACAAACTGCTCAAACTGATGACGGAATTCAAAACCGGGTCCCGGCAGCGGACCGACAGCTATATCGTCACCACAACCATCGCCATGGGGTTAATCGCTACCGTCTTGATTCTGGTAACGGCACTCGTCCTCACCTCAATTTTCAGATCGATTACGAAGCCTCTGGAAGAGATCTCTACCAGCGCTCACATCATATCCAAAGGTAATCTGACGATAGATATCTCTGTAAAACGGAACGATGAAATCGGTCTCATGGCAGATTCATTCCGCAGCATGGTGGCAAATCTTCGCCGGATGATCCGCCAGACCGCTGTCATCTCCAGTGATGTCAATCAAGCGGCAGCAAACATTGCCGAATCTTCGGGTCAGGTTCTCTCGTCCGTGCGTATCCAGAACAGTGCTATCGAGAAGACGGTCCGTTCGATTGAAGATGTGGACCAATCCGTGTCCCACCTGCAGGAAAATTCACGCCAACTGTTCGACGCCGCGACATCTACGTCATCCGCAGCCACAGAACTGGCCGCATCCATATCGCAGGTATCCGTCAATGCGGGGGATCTGGATTCTAACGCCCTTAAGGCAGTAGCAGACCTGGTCGAAATGGTGATCTCCGGTAATGCCATCGTATCCAGTGTGGAAAAGCTCTCCCTTTTCGCCGAAGAGACCAGCCAATCCATTGATCAGATCGGCTCTGCCATCAAAAAAGTGCAGGATACCGCCAACCATTCCGTGAGACTGGCCGAACAGGTCTCGCGCGCTTCATCCGAACAGGGGATGGTTGCCATCCACGAAGCCATGGCAGGTATTGAGAATATCCGCCATAGTGTTTCCGCCCTGACCGAGGTGGTCAATCGACTCGGCTCAAAATCCGTACAGATCGGCAAGATCATCACCGTTATCGAAGACATCGCTTCACAGACAGGGCTGTTAGCCCTCAACGCTGCAATTCTGGCGGCACAGGCAGGTCAGCACGGCCGTTCATTCGCAGTGGTTGCCTCGGAAATCCGTTCCCTTTCCGACCGCACATTCCTCTCCACAAAGGAGATCGTCGATGTCATTACCTCGGTTCAGTCCGAATCGAGTTCCAGTGTAAAGATGGCCCATGCCGGCATGGATGCTGTCCAGGAGGGCATTACCCTGATCGAACGGGTAAAGAATGCGCTTGAAGGTATTTATGACACCTCACTGGCCTCAACCGAGATGTCACGTACCATTCATATGGAAACAACCGCCGAAGTAGTGGTTATCAGCTCGATCAATGAATCCATCGGAACGCTGCGGGATCAGATCGATGAAATTTCCCGGGCCGTGAGAAAGCAGAACGACAATACGGGCGACATGAACCGTCTCATGGAGCAGATCAAGCAGATTGCATGGGAGATCGCCGTAGCGACCAGGGAGCAATCGGACACCAGCATACAGATATCGCATATTGCAGATAATCTCCTGAACCAATCCAATGAAATCAACAACTCCATCTCTGTCCAGAAACAGAAGAGCCAGGCCATCGTCACCGCAAGTGGAAACATCCGCGAAACTGCCGATCAACTCGGCAGATTGGCCAATTCCATGGAGCAGGCCGCCGACTCCCTGCGCGAGAAGGCCGGAACCCTTTCATCCAGCATCAACTCCTTCGAAGTCTAAGCCGCACGACTGCGGGTCAAGCCCTAGCTGAATTTTCTGGGGGAAATACGTCTAATGGATGTAACGTACTATCGATCCAATGATACCAATCCGGAAGCATGGAGATTATAACGGTGCGGATTTGTTCTGTTCGTGCGCTTTTTCCTGCAGGAACTCGATGAACTCGATATTGCGGGTAACAAACCTCAGATTGTAGCGGCTTTCGTAAAGCAAAAGTGCCGAAGCAACGAACAGAAAAACGCCACCTGAAAGTGCGATCAGTGTCGCTACCCAGGCCTGCTCAGGCGTGCCAAAAGCCACGTTGGCAGCAATACCAAGACTGGAGGCAATAAATAGCGCGGTTGCAGTATAGAGGGTACCCATTGCTTTCTGGATCAGAGTTGCGCGTTTCTTGGCCAGGGCAACCTGTTGTTTTAGAAATTCCATCCTCTCGACCGGATAGGAAATCTTCCCGGTTATCACCGCCTCCACCTCCCCCTTCAAGACGTTGACCCGGTCGAAGATCCGCCCCAGGCGGGCCGAAGTGGAAAAGATCAGCGTTCCGCAGGCCGAGATCAGCACCGCGGGGGTGATCATGGAGGTCAGGATGTGAGAACTGGAAAGGGCTTCCATCGTTTCTTTATCGAATAATGTCATGGGTCAGTCCCGGTAGCGCTTTGTAAGGTCAGAATAGGCATCAATGCGCCGGTCGCGCAGGAACGGCCAGATGCGTCTCACGGATTCACTGCGCTGCAGATCTATGTCTGTCAGCAGAATTTCCTCTTTGTCCTGTGACGCCTCAGTCAGAATCTCACCCTGCGGCCCGGCAACAAAGCTGCTTCCCCAGAACTGAATACCGCTGTGCGGCTGCTGCGAAGCAGATTCGAAGCCAACCCGGTTGACCGCCAGCACCGGCAGACCGTTGGCCACGGCGTGGCCGCGCTGCACGGTCACCCAGGCATCCCTCTGGCGTTCCTTTTCAGCTCCTGCATCAGCCGGGTCCCAGCCGATGGCGGTCGGATATATCAGCAGGTCGGCACCTGCCAATGCCATCAGGCGGGCCGCTTCGGGATACCATTGATCCCAGCAGACCAGCACCCCCAGGGTTCCAACCGAGGTTTTGATCGGATTGAATCCCAGGTCGCCCGGAGTGAAATAGAATTTTTCATAGAAACCGGGGTCGTCCGGTATGTGCATCTTGCGGTAGGTCCCGGCGATCTCGCCGTTCCTTTCAAACACTACGGCTGTATTGTGATACAGCCCGGGCGCTCGTCGTTCGAAGAGTGAAGCCACAATTACAACCTCCAACTCCCGCGCCAGATCTGCGATGAAACGACTGCTTTCTCCCGGTATCGACTCGGCCAGGTCAAACAAGTCAGGGTCCTCGATCTGACAAAAATAGGGGCCGGCGTGCAGTTCCTGCAAAACTATCAGTTCAGCGTCTGACGCTGCGGCACGCCTGACCATGGCAGCGGTATTACCAAGGTTTGCCTGCTTATCGTTGCCGCAGCTCTGCTGAATGAGTGCGGTTTTTAATACGCGAGAACGTGTCATGGCAGCACCCCTGCAGGGAGCTGCATGGTGACGCAGTGCAGCGATCCGTGCTGTTCAATCAACGGCAGACAGTTGATAGCGATGGGCTCTCGACCGGGGAAGGTCTGACGTATGCAGTCCAGCGCCTTCTCATCATTCTCCCGATCCCCGTACGCCGGCACCAGTACCGCTCCATTGATGACCAGAAAATTGGCATACGTGGCCGGCAACCGGTGAGCCTGCTCATCAAAACGGGCCTTGGGCCAGGGCAGCGCAACCAGACGATACGGTGAACCGTCCGGTGCCCTGAAGGACTTCAGTTCCTCCTCCATCAGCTTCAACCCCTCGTAGTGCTCGTCCAGAGGGTTGTCGCACGCCTGATAGACGATGGTATTATCGGGGCAGATGCGCGCCAGGGTGTCAATGTGGGAATCGGTGTCATCTCCGGCCAGCCAGCCATGGTTGAGCCAGAGCACCCGCCTGGCACCCAATAGTGAAGCCATGGCCTGCTCGATTTCGCTCTTGTCCAACTGCGGGTTGCGATTGGGCGAAAGCAGACAGTGGGACGTAGTCAGGATCGTGCCGAGACCATCGCTTTCGATGCTGCCCCCCTCCATGATCAGACCGATTGTCTTGAGATTGGGGACCAGGGCACCCTGCTCTTTCAGGCGCTTGTTGATCAGGTTGTCGTGATTGGCGGGAAACTTCAGCCCCCAGCCATTGAATCCGAAATCCAACAGCACCGGTTGATTATTGTAGATCACGCTGATAGGACCGAAATCACGTGCCCAGGTATCGTTGTTCGGCATCTCGCAAATGATAACCTGCGACATGTCAATTCCGGCTGTGGCCAGAAACCCTGCTGCATCGGCAGCATCGGGGGCTGCCAGCAGCACCCGTTCAAAGCGGGCTATATGCCGGATTATCTCGACGAAAACCGGACGGACATCATCCAGCATGTAGGACCAGTCTGTGCCTTCGTGAGGCCAAGCCAGCAGAACGCCGTCCTGGGCCTCCCATTCGGCGGGAAGTCTTGGATTCACACGTAATCTCCTCGTATTTGCCGTTTTCAGTGCCAATGTATCACGGCACAGTATAGAGGCAGAACCTGAGCTGTGCAAGCCCCCAGTAGAGTGCTGCAGAGCTGTATCAAATTTTGCCTTGATTTATACGCCTGCTTGCATTAGAAAACTAGCTGCCCCTCTGGGCCCAAAATAAAAAGTGACGGAGACACATTGAACAGTCTTACACTCAAGGCGCCCGCCAAGGTAAATTACCTCCTTGATGTCATCTGCCGCCGTTCGGACGGTTATCATGAACTGCGCATGGTCATGCAGCGCGTCAATCTCTGCGACGAGATCACCATTTCCCTGACAAAAACTCCCGGCATAACGGTTTCCTGCGGAATGAATGGCGTACCTGACGGGCCTGGCAACATTGCCTGGAAGGCTGCCAATGCTCTGCTGGAACTTTCCACCGGCACACAGGGAGCTGAGATTTCGATCATCAAGAAGATTCCGGTTGCAGCTGGTCTGGGCGGTGGAAGCAGTGACGCAGCCTCCGTACTGATGGGCATGAATGAACTGCTGGAGCTGGGGCTTTCCGATCAGCGCTTGATGGAAATCGGCGTTACCTTGGGCGCTGATGTTCCCTTTTTTGTATTCAAAAAAACAGCACTGGCCGAAGGAATTGGAGAAGCCCTGTCATCTATGCCGGAGATGCCGGCTGCTTGGATACTGCTAGTGAACCCTGGCGTGCCTGTCTCTACATCTTGGGTCTACAACAATTTACAGTTGACAAACAGGGGCGAGCTGAATAAACTTCCTGATTCTTACCGGGATCTCAAAGATGTTTGTGCCATCTTTGCAAACGATCTGGAGTCTGTAACAATTCCTGCTTTCCCGGTTATTGCAGAAATAAAGAATTCAATGCTGCAACACGGAGCGCTGGGTGCCATGATGTCGGGAAGCGGTCCGACGGTCTTTGGTCTGTATCAGGACAAGGAGACCGCCGAAAAAGCACAGATAGCCCTGACTGCTACAACCAGCTGGTTTGCGGTGGTTGCGGAAACCTTGTAAAACCCAAGTTTTTTCTTTTTTTTGTAGCAACTCTTGATGGGGCGTCGCCAAGCGGTAAGGCACCGGATTTTGATTCCGGCATTCCCAGGTTCGATCCCTGGCGCCCCAGCCACAACAAACTATCTAGCTGATTTGCTAGTCAATATACAGACCTCTTATTTTTTTGGTATACAAACAGGTATACAGAAGTAAGGGGTTTTGTCATATCCACAGCTCCGCATACATGTCAATATCAGGCTATAGCACAAAAAAGTAACTGATGACCTCCAGCAGTATGATCCGAACCTTCCGCCGAATTCTCTGACGACTGCTGAGCAGGTAACATGGCAGTAATATACTGGATTCCAATGAGAGTCTTTAGGTGACCAGACATGGCAACAATTGACGTTAAAATTGAAGGCAGCTTGCTAACCATGTCAGTCAATGGAGATTTAGCGGCTGAAGAAGTAATCGCGGCTGTAAAGGAATTCTACCCAAACGGCATGGTTAAGGATGTCATCTGGGAATTTACAAACGGATCAATGCAATCAATATCTCGACAGGGATTTGAAGCAATAGCTAAAGCGACCAAAGAAACCTTGGCCAGTGGAGTACGACACGGAGGAAAGACCGTTTTTGTCGGAAATGCTGCCGTAGAATATGGCTTGTTGCGGATGTATACTGCAATTGCTGAACTGACAGGTGTATCGATCCTGTATAACGTGTTCAAGACGATTGAAGAGGCCCGAAGCTGGATTGAGCACGATCAACCGACAGCATAAGCCTCAGCAACTACCTTTAATTACTGACACCCCGACCACTGTGGCAAAAGGTTACGGTTATATTCCGGAGCCTTTTTCTATATAAAGACTTCCAAATACCATCCTGAATGTTTACAGGGCCTCATGTCGGCACCTCGTTCCGCCTTCCATCCAACTTGATAAGCTGCAAATGTCTGTGGTATAAGACCAATCTGATTGAGATTTAATGCCCTAATATTACACACGGAGGTCAGCCGTATGCGAACACCCGCAAAAAGAAGTTTTGTTTTGTTAATAGTGGCTCTATCTGTCTGCATTTCATCAGCATGCTTTGCGACTGAAGGTGGCGGCGGAGCATATAACAACGGAGTCGAAGGTTTCGGGGCCGGCATGTTCCCTCCTCCCGGCACCTATCTTCTCAACTACGTCACCTACTATACCGCCGGCAGCCTCAAGGACAAAGACGGCAACAACGCCATTCCCAAATTCGAGCTTGACGCACTCGCCAACGTGGTCAGAGTGGTGCATGTGACCAAGGGAAAACTATTGGGCGGAAACATTGGCATGCAAGTGATTCTGCCGATTGTCCATCTTGAGGTTGCTGTCCCGGGAAGGAGCCAGAGCAATAATGGCCTGGGAGATCTTGTGGTAAGTCCGTTGATACTTTCGTGGCATTCAAAAAATCTGCATTATGTCGCCGGAGTGGATGTGGATATCCCCATCGGTGCCTACGACAAGAACGACCTGGCAAACATAGGCAGAAACTACTGGACGTTTGTTCCAATCGTAGCTGCAACGTATCTGAGCGACAGCGGCTTAGAAGCCTCTGGCAAATTCATGTATGACATCAACACCAAAAACGATGCAAATTCTTACCTGTCCGGCCAGGAATTTCATTTCGATTATACCTTGGCAAAGAAATTCAATGCCTTTACAGCGGGAGCCGGCGGCTATTTCTACAAGCAGGTTACCGTTGATGAGTTGAACGGTGTCAAAGTCGGAAGCGACGGGAACAAGGGGCAGGTTTTTGCAATTGGGCCCCAGTTTAAATACGATTACAAGAACATGTCGTTCGCTTTCAAGTATCAGAAGGAATTGCTCGTAGAGAACAAGCCGGAAGGTGACAAGTTCTGGTTTAATCTATTGTATGCATTTTAAAAATATTCCGAACAAAACGTAGTTGGCTATTTTCTTCAGGAGAGGGAACTATGATTGCAAAATCCATTATCGTGGCAGTTTTCATGTTTACAACGGCTGGTGCAGTATCAGCGGAAGAAACCAATCCGGTTCTGGGAAAGGTGGGGGATTTCATACTCCGGGAAGCGGATCTGGATCGCATCCTTGCCAGTCAACCACCCGTCGTTCAGAAACGCTTCCAGGACAATCCTCAACAGCGCTATGGCATTGTCAGGGAAATCCTGATGAAAAAAGCGGTCGTTGCCAAAGCCAGAAAAGAGGGCTTTGACAAAAAACCGGAGATAAAAGAGCAGTTGGGCTATGTTATCGACAATTTTATCACCCAGGAATATCTTGCCAAAGTTGTAACCGCCGGTGTGAACATACCGGAAGCGGAAGTGAAAAACTATTATCAGGAGCATCAAAAGGAGTTCCAGCTTCCCGAACAGATAAAGGTACGGCATATCCTGATTGCCTCGACGAAAGAGGATAAACCGGAGGATAAACAAAAGGCGCGCAACAGGGCGGAAAATGTCCTGTTGCGATTGAGCAGAGGAGAGGAATTCGTCAAACTGGCGGCTGAACTTTCCGAAGACCAGAACTCTGCCACAAAGGGAGGGGAACTTGCCCCGATTACCCTCGGCAAAACCAATTCCGAAGAGTTTGAAAAAGCAGCCTTTGCACTCAAGATCGGCGAACTCAGCCCGCTCGTGACGACGCCCTACGGATTTCACATCATCAGGCTGGACGAGCGGCAGGAGAAGCATATCGCTCCTTTTGGTGATGCCAGGGAATATATTTACAACAAGCTGAAGGCCGAACAGGAGCAGAAAAAGGCTCAGGAGTTTGTGGAACAGGCCGTTAAAGAAGCCGGCATGGAAGTGTATGGCGAAAAACCGGATGTTGATAATGCAAAATCCGAAAAGACACAGGACGCCGGCAACCCAATTGAAAAGAAAAAATAACAGTTGATCATACTCGGTCAGTCAACCGTTCATGTACGCCGGTTGACTCACTTTTCAGTATAGCGGACAGCTCAACAATCCAGATGATACGCGTATTTAAGATTGACTTTGATGCCATGATATTGTAAAAATTTGCATTTACGGGAATTCCTGCCTTTGTGATCTCCAGTCGACTCCGGTCATTTAGCCAAGATTCTCTTTCACATTGAAAGGTAACTGTACGATCATGCACGACAAGATAAGGGTTTTTACCGGAAACTCCAACCCCGCCCTCGCCCAGAAAATATGCGACTTCCTTCATGTGCCCCTCGGAGCCGCCCGTGTTCGTACCTTCTCTGACGGCGAGATCATGATTGAAGTCACCGAGAATGTCCGCGGTCGTGACGTCTATATCGTCCAGTCCACCTGTGCACCTACCAATAATAATCTGATGGAGCTGCTGATTATGACCGACGCCCTCAAACGGGCATCGGCAGCAACAATCACAGCCGTCATCCCCTACTACGGGTATGCCCGGCAGGACCGCAAGGCCGCGCCGCGCACCCCGATCACCGCCAAACTGGTAGCCGACCTGATCACGACCGCAGGGGTTGACCGGGTTGTCACAATTGACCTGCATGCCGGCCAGATCCAGGGCTTCTTTAATATCCCGGTGGACAACCTGTATGCCGCGCCGGTAATTCTCGAATACCTGAAAAACCGTTTCAAAGGGGAAAAGGTCGTCATGGTGTCCCCGGATGCTGGCGGCACCGAGCGCGCCCGAGCCTTTGCCAAACGGCTGGAATGCACCCTGGCGGTTATCGACAAGCGCCGAACCGGTCCCAACGTAGCCGAGGTGATGCACCTGATCGGTGATGTACGTGACAAGATCGCTATTATCCTCGATGACATGATCGATACAGCCGGCACCCTTACCCAGGCAGCAAAGGCTCTCAAGGAAAACGGAGCCCGGGCTATCTATGCCTGTGCAACCCACGGCGTTCTCTCTGGGCCGGCCATAGAGCGCATCAACAATTCCGACATCGAAGAGATTGTCCTGACCGACACAATACCTCTTGGCGACAAGGAGCAGCAGACCGGCAAAGTCCGCATGTTATCCGTAGCCGATCTGCTGGCCGAAGCGATTCGGCGTATTCACGAGGACGAATCGGTCAGTTCTCTTTTCGTATAAAGAAAATGACTGGATTCACAACAATAGAATTTACTGTGCGAGTACCGGGCGGGACATTCCCGCCACACCTATTGGAGGAACACTATGCAAGAAAAACAGTTGAATATTGAATTGAGATCGAAAACCGGCAAGGGTATCAGCCGCCAGTTGAGAATTGCCGATAAGGTTCCTGGCGTCGTGTACGGCAAAGGTATGGATCCAGTAGCTGTAAGCATAAATTACCGCGAACTTCGGGAAGCAACTGCCGGAGAAGGCGGCCAGAACAACCTGATCACATTGGTCGGAGGCGGTGGTCTGGACCAGGCCCTGGCAATCATTGTCGACCTGCAGCGCGATGCGCTTAAAGGCACCTATAAGCATGTCGACCTCCATCGCGTCAATATGACAGAAAAACTGCGCGTTACCGTGCCGGTAATTCTGAAAGGCGATGCCATCGGCGTTAAGGAAGGCGGACTGCTCGACCTGGCTCACCATGAGCTCCACGTTGAATGCCTGCCGGGCAACATCCCCGATCACATTGAAATCGATATCACTGATCTGGCGGTCGCCCATTCGATTCATGTAAGTGAAATTCAGGTTCCGGATGGCATCAAAATTCTGGACAACCCTAAAACACCGGTCGTCAGTGTTCTCGGCAGGGCCAAGGAAGTTGAAAAGCCTGCTGAAGCCTGATCACTGACACGCAAATAAAATGAAAACGTACGTCATAGCGGGGCTGGGCAATCCCGGCCCCAAGTATCAATGGACCCGCCACAACGCGGGTTTCCTTTTTTTGGACCGCCTGGCTCACCTTGAAGACCTCACCATAACCCGAAAATCATTCTCGGGTCTGGCCGGAGAATGGAATTATCAGGGTAACCGTCTCATACTTCTCAAACCGCAGACTTTTATGAATCTCTCTGGGCAGGCTGTCATGCAGGCGCTCCAGTTCTATAAACTACCCCTTTCACACCTGATTGTCGCTCACGATGAATTGGATATTCCGTTCGGCTCGGTCCGGCTCAAGCAGGGTGGCGGGCATGGCGGCCACAACGGCCTGCGCTCGATCATGGAACAGCTGGGCAAGGGCGACTTCATTCGGCTGCGTATCGGCATCGGCAGACCCGTGCACGGCGATACGGTCAACTATGTATTGGGGAATATCCCACCCGCTGACATGGAAATCCTGCCCACCGTACTGGACGGTGGCCTTGAGATGCTTGAAATGATGATGGATGAGGGGCTACCTAAAGCAATGAGCCTCTATAACAACAAGGATTATTTGGCCCTGAAAACAGCATAGGGCATTCAACGGATTTTTTTCTGCCGGACACCCCGCAGAAAAAACCAGCAACTTACTAAAGGATAGACCTATGGGATTCAATTGCGGTATCGTCGGTTTGCCGAATGTCGGCAAATCTACCATCTTTAACGCGTTAACATCGGCCGGCGCTGAATCGGCCAACTACCCATTCTGCACAATCGACCCGAATGTTGGCATCGTGCAGGTTCCAGACCCGCGTATGGTGTTGTTGTCTGCCATCGTCAATCCCCAGAAGATACAGCCCACAACTATCGAATTTGTTGACATTGCCGGACTGGTTAAAGGCGCCAGCTCGGGGGAAGGTCTCGGCAACCAGTTCCTGGGCCATATCCGCAGCACGGATGCCATTGTCCACGTCGTGCGCTGCTTCGACGACGATAATGTGGTTCATGTAAACGGGCGTGTCTCACCGGTAGATGACATCGAAGTGATCAATACCGAGTTGGCTCTGGCGGATCTTGACACGGTGGATAAGAAAATACAGCGTGCGGAGAAGATGGCACGCAGTGGTGACAAGAAAGCCAAGGAAGAGGTTGAGTTCTACCAGCGCGTACGTGCCCTGTTGGAGCAGGTCAAAAAGCTCAAGGGCGTTGCGGAGAATGAGGATGAACGTCTCTGGATGCGCGAGTTGCACCTGCTGACCGACAAACCGGTTCTGTATGTGGCCAACGTTGCCGAAGACGACCTTCTGGGCATGCACCCGTTTGTTGCCCAGGTGAAGGAGATCGCTGCGCAGGAAGGAGCTGGAGTAGTCACCATCTGTGGAAAACTGGAGGCTGAGATTTCAGAGCTCGATGGCGACGAAAAACATGCTTTCCTGCTGGACATGGGGTTAGAGGAAGCGGGACTTGACCGTCTGATCCGCAACGGCTATGAACTGCTTGGCCTGATCACCTATTTTACTGCCGGTGTAAAGGAAGTTCGGGCCTGGACCATTGTAAACGGAACCAAAGCGCCTGGCGCAGCAGGTGTAATCCACTCGGACTTCGAAAAAGGCTTTATTCGGGCTGAAGTTATCGCATTTAATGATTATATTGCCTGCAACGGTGAATCGGGAGCCAAGGAAAAGGGATTAATGCGACTTGAAGGCAAGGAATACGTTGTAAAAGATGGAGACGTAATGCACTTTCGATTCAACGTTTAACGATCTGACGTTATCGATTCAATAATAGAAAAGGCTGTCTGGTCAATGACCATGCAGCCTTTTTCTTCTTCCAGAACCCCAGATCAAAATCACGGGCCAGGAATCATCGTTTTCCCTGCACGTTCTCAAAAGTCTTTTCAGGTGCACCCTCTTTTGCTTCTTCTGACGGTGAATAGGACTGTGATGCCATTTTCAGGGCCTGGCTTGAAAGCGTTACTGTGTCGGTCTGTATCTGTTTAATACTGGTTTGCACCGATTCGCTGGCTTTGGCGGTTGACGCCTGCCTGTCTGACTGCGCCAAGGGATTGAGATATGAAGGATTTGCCGCCACACTATTCGGTGACAATTGGGCTATTACCATTCTAAGTCACCTCCTTTTATGTGATGTTATTATATCAGAGTTTTTTAAAAATAATACAATATAAATTATCCTGCTACAAACGCCACACAGGTACTGCGTTGCCGAGGACCGTCAAATTCACAAAAATAGATCCCCTGCCAGGTCCCCAGCAATAGTTTACCATCCTGCACGATTACCTGCAGTGATGATCCGAACAGACTGGCCTTGAGATGGGCATCAGAATTCCCCTCAGCATGGTGGAAATCGCTGAGCTTCGGAACGAGTTTGTCACAAAACCACTCTATGTCCCGTGCAACATCCGGGTCTGCATTTTCATTAATTGTAATTCCGGCAGTTGTATGCGGTATAAAAATGGTAAGTACCCCGCTCTGCCAACCATTGGTGGTGATCAGACCGCTGATCTGGCGGGTAATCGGCACCAATTGGGTACGCCTATTTGTTGATATTTTAAATTCTGCCGTTTGCATCACCAACCTCCTGCAGATAGGCTTGATAAACTGGCACAAACATCCTGAAGATTGACATTTACAGGATAGAAGTATATTCAGAAATGTTGATATTTTTCGCAAGTATTTTTATCAGGATTCCCCGTGTTGTAATCCGCATCCATCAAGAACGTCTTGACTTCGAGTTTATCCCGTCATTCATGACAAGGAGCATATTTTGTCACAACAACGCACTACAAGCCGTCTTTTTACGGTTGTTTCCCGAAGCCCCCGCCTGATCCTTGGCCTGGCCCTGCTGTTTTCCGTTATATCTGTTTTGTATACGGTTAAAGAAATGGAGTTTCTCACCGGCCGGGATGACCTGATGCCGAAAAACGCCCCTTTTCAGGTGGATTACCGCGCCTACCGTGCCGAATTCGGTGATCAGGAAGAGATCGTTGCTGTCATCGAATCTGACGATGCAGAACGGGCTACCCGTGCCGCTGATGCACTCTACTACAAACTTAATCAGGAGAAAGGCGTTTTTCGCGAGGTTTTCTACCCCGGCGGACTGCCCTATTTCCGCAAAAACGGCCTGTTGTTCATGCCGCTCGATGATATCAAAAATCTGCGAAATACCCTGACCATGGCTGCACCAGTACTGAAGGATCTGGCCGCATCTCCGTCTGTACAAACACTTTTCACCAGCCTCACTGCTCAAATTGACGCTTATCTGGCCGCCCCCGATCCGGTTGCCCTGAAAAGCCTGACCTTCATGCTGACAACCCTGGATAAAGGTTTCAAGGGATTTGACGGCAAGAACAGCAATATGTCAATGGACTCCTTCCTGAAAGGTGGTGGCGACGGCAAACCATCCATGCTGGAAAGTGCCGGTAAACAACAGGTCATTACCATCCTGCCGATCAAGGAACAGGGCAGTTTCACCGCATCTGAAAAAGCTATCAAGGCGACCAGATCAGCCCTGGCGGAAATATTGAATAAGCCCGAGTTCAAGGGAATTACTGGCGGTCTGACCGGCGTTCCGGTTCTGGAATACGAGGAGATGGCCACCAGTCAGCGTGATCTGGAAATTGCCACTCTGCTCTCCCTGTCCCTGACCGTGATTCTTCTCTTATTCGCCTTCCGTGGCCTGTTGAATGTCATCGCTGCCATGGTGTCGCTGATTGTGGGCATCTGTCTCTCCTTCGGTTTTGCCACGCTGGTCATCGGTCACCTGAACATCCTCTCGATGGTCTTCGCCATCATGCTTATCGGACTGGGTGTCGAGTATGGCATCCAAGTCGTCTTACGCTACCAGGAGGAGCTCAGAGGTGGTGCCGATGGAATAACCGCCATTGAAATCGGCCTGACCTCCAACATCCGCTCCATCATAATGGCCGCTGCCACCGTGGCCATGGCCTTCACCACCTTTGCCTTTACCGATTTCAAGGGTATCGCCGAGCTTGGCATCATTGCAGCCGGCGGTGTCTTCATATGCGTTGCAGCAACCTTCACCGTACTGCCGGCCATGCTGATCCTGCTGGAACGTTTTAGAAAACCGGCCACCACCCGACCCAGCCCTCCAATTAATAACGGAGGATTTTTTGCAAAAGCACTGTTCAGCAAGCCTCGCACAGTCATTGCCGCGACTCTGATTCTTTCGCTCGCCTGTATCTATCCAGCAATAAACACTCAGTTCGACTACAACCTGATGAATCTGCAGGCTAAAGGGCTGCAATCAGTGGAATATGCCTACAAACTGATGCGCAGCAAGGAGAATTCCGGCTACTTCGCAGTGGTGACCGCACAGAATGCAGAAGATGCCAGGCAACTGACGACGAAACTGGAAAAACTGCCGCAAGTAGACCATGTTGTCAGCCTGCTGGCTCTGGTTCCTGAACAGCAGGATGCCAAGCTTGCTGAACTGGCTGCTCTGAAAAAGATCATGAACACAGTTAAACCGGTTCCATATGAAGAGAACCTGCGAGTCATGGAGCTGCCGACTGTCTTCGAAAACTTCCGCGACCGTGTAGACAAACTGAAAAAAGCTCTGGAATCGGAAAAAACAATCGAAGCCAAACCGGTCGGAGCCTTTCTAGTCACTTTGGATGGCTTCTTTGCCTCACTGGAAAAAGAAAAAGACAAGAACGCTCTGGGTATGCTGCGAGAGTTTCAGGGGGGAATGTTTGCAGAACTACCCGACAAACTGCTCATGATGAAGGAGAGCCTGGAGGCATCACCGGTCAGCGCCGCCGATGTTCCGGAACAGCTAAGAAGCCGTTTTGTGGGTAAAAGCGGGAAATTCCTGTTGCAGATCGCTCCCAAAAAAGAGATTTTCGAACATGAGCCGCTGCATGAGTTTGTCAGCCAGGTCAAAAGCGTAGTTCCCAATGCGACCGGTGAACCGGTGATGGTCTACGAATCGCTGACCGTGCTGCGCGACTCCTATCTCAAGGCCTTTGGCTATGCCTTTGTCGGAATTGCAGTGATTCTGCTGATCAACTTCAAGAGCATCCGCTTTGCCCTGATCGGCTCTTTACCGCTGGCAGCAGGACTTCTGATAATGATAGGCAGCATGTGGATGGCCGGGATTCGCTTCAATTCGGCCAATATCATCGTACTGCCGCTGATTCTGGGTGTAGGGATCGATTCAGCAATCTACATCATCAACCGCTATCGTCAGGGGATTGAATCGCCGGCCCAAGTAGCCATAAGCAGCGCCGGCATCGGTGTATTCCTGAATGCGCTGACGATACTGTTCAGCTTCGGCGCCTTGATGGTGGCACATCATCAGGGGGTTTTCAGTATTGGCGCTGTCATGTCGCTGGGGATGGTCGCCAGTGTAGCAGTATTTATGGTATTCCTGCCGGCGTTACTGGAGGTCTGGGGCAAACGCTAAACCTTCGACTCCGCTCAAGGAGCGGAGTCGAAGCACGAACTGTCAGGGTGCCGATACATTGATAATCTGGCTGGCCTCGCCTCCCGGATTCATGACCATGACACGGAAATCCTTGTTGACCGGCGAAAAGGGGTGTCGCTGGTAGATCAGTTTCGTACAGTCAACATACACCAGCTTTTCACGCTCAGCCATGTCCTGGCCACCCTGCCCGCCGATTTTCTGCCCGTCAACATAGATTGAAGAGTTTTGCTGAAAGTTTTTCCCAACGATAACCAGTTCATAGTAGTTCACATACTGGCTTCCAATCATGACCTGTGCAATTTCGGGCCGGGTCTCGATCATCAGCCCAAGGGCCACGGTGCTATTATCCGGAGAATTCCTGACGACAACCTGATGCAGTCCACCCGTCACCTGCGGCACGTTAAACGTAAGCGCTTCGGCCGATTCATAGCGGCTTTTCAGCACAGCTCCATCGAAAACAAGTTGCGACTTGTCCAGGAAGTTCTGGCCGCGGGCCGTTACTTCACGTTCAGCACCCTGTGCGCACGAACCGATCACATCCGGCGATAAGCCATGTAACACCGGACGCAGAGGCAATATGGTGAAATTGTACGGGCGGCTGACTGCCCCGTCAGAACGCTTCAGATAGAGCGCGTAAATGCCCGGCTCAAGCTGTTGCGGCACGACAAATTCCAGCTGACGCTCTTCAGTGAGTTTGACCGGTATCTCCACACTGCCAAGATATGCACTGGCCTGTGAACCGAATGCGGACCCGAACATCATCACCTTGCTACCGGGTTCCGCCTGTGCGGGTATGATGCTGAGGATTGCAGGTGCTGTTGCAGCAGGAGCCCCCACTACCGGCGTTGCCAGGGATTTGACGCGCTGAGGTCGTTCAGCGGCACAGACAGTCAGGTTCCCGATACAAAAGAGAGTTACAACCATTACAAGGATTGTGATACGTTTCATTGTCCACCTCATGGTATTTCACAGCATCTGCATTAGTCCCTTACCGTCATCGAAAGCCAGACTCCACCCAGAACAAAGATCAGGTTTGCCCCCCAGGCCGCCACAACCGGTGGCAGCACACCACTGCGACCGTATGAGAGCAGCACTGCATTTACGACGAAATAGGCAAACCCGATACCGACGCTCGCCCCGATGCCAAGGGCTATACCGCCTGAACGGCTGTTTCTGATGGCAAAGGGTATGCCCAGCACCACCATCACAAAGGCGGCAAAGGGGGCCGATAGCTTGGCGTGCATCATGGTCATGTAGCGAAAGGCCTGATAACCACCGCTGCGCAGATTGTCTGCATATTCCTTCAATTTGCGATAGCTGAGATTATCCGCGTTGTTATCCAGCACCTTCAGGTCATCAATCCGCAGTTTAAGGGCGATCTCCATGTCCGGCACCGTTCGAGTGGTAAAGCCCTGCCCAAGGGTGAAATCTTTCACAACGGCCTTTTTCAATATCCAGCGATCATTTTGAAACACCGCAGATTCGGCGTCAATTCGACCAAGCGGATTCATGGATGCATCCAGCTTCCAGACGATGATTCCCTGGAGCGTCTTCTCCTTCGGCTCAAACAGCTGAGCCTGCAGGATCATCGAATCGGAGCGAAACCAGATGTTGTTGCGCTTGAACACCGCATTAATACCCTGTTTCTTGATGGAGACCCTCTCTATCCGCTCCATGTTTTCATAACTTTTCGGTACAATCAGTTCCGCATTAACCAGCAGCAGCAGACTGGCTACCAGGCCGAGTACCAGCATGGGCAGCGAAATTTTAAACAGGCTGACTCCGCAACTGCGCATGGCGGTAATTTCACTGTTGCGGGAAAACAGTCCCAGCGTCAGCAGGGTGGCCATCAGAATCGAAAAGGAAGCGGTCTGACCAACCATTTCAGGCAGCTTAAAGATGAAAAAGGCGCACATATCCGGGACAGCACCACCGGCGCGAATGAATCGGGGGATCTTGTCCATCATATCCAAAACCAGGTACACAGCCACAAAACTGCCCAGGCATAACGCCAAAAGCCGTAACCAGGCAATAGCTATGTAGCGATTGAGTATGCCCATGCTCAGGACGTCTTCCGGTTACGGAGAAACACGCCCGGAACCTTCGGGAAATGAAGACCGCGTTCCAGCGACGCCTGCCGCAACAGATACCATCCCAGACCGAGGAAGATCAGATTGGGCAGCCACAGCGCCAGAACAGGCGGCAGGCTCCCTTTGTCAGCCAGAGTCCTCAACAGCGACTGCACAACATAATAGGCCAGCAGAATGCCGATACTGGTGGCGAATCCGGCCGACTTTCCCGAACGGCGATTCTGCATCCCGAGCGGCACTGCCACCACCGCAAACACCAGTGAAGCAAACGGAAAAGCAAAGCGGCTGTGAAGCTCGGACGTTGTTTTCAAGCGAACCGTTTTCGTCGTGGCAGGGCTATTAATCTGCCGGAGCAACTCCG
The DNA here is from genome assembly GCF_056821595.1 of Geobacter psychrophilus. Classification (NCBI taxonomy): domain Bacteria; kingdom Pseudomonadati; phylum Thermodesulfobacteriota; class Desulfuromonadia; order Geobacterales; family Geobacteraceae; genus Geobacter; species Geobacter psychrophilus. Next base: position 3,495,255 of record NZ_JBXDTU010000004.1, on the reverse strand, counting down.
CGACCGTCATATCCTGTTCATTCCTGCCAATCCCGCTCCCCTGGCCGGAACCTCCGATCGTCATGATATACTCCCCGAAATGAATCAAGCGGTATTCATCAGCCTTGCCGGCAACATGTATGCTGCCATTATTGAGAGCCAGGCGGATATCATGCTGCGCAGTTGCCCCGCCGATAACACCATCCGCTGCAAAGATGGTCAACGGCCGCCTCTGATCGCGACCATCATGGATAATGACACCTTTGAGGGCATGTCGTTCCTCATCATAGTGCTCGATGTACATGACAATTCCGGGTATATCATCCCAAAAGACCTTTTCGCGAACCGTTGCGGCCACATTCTGCTTCATCACATCAAAGCTCAGGCTCTTGAAGGCGCTATTGCCCCAGGGAACACCAACCGTGCTGGCAACAAGCGTCAGCAGCGCTGCTGACAGTCCGCACAGCACCACCGGTGGCATCATCTGCATCAGGCTGATACCGCCGGCCTTCATAACCGTAATCTCGTTATCGGCCGACAAACGGCCAAATGCCAGCAGAACTGCAAGAAGAAAAGCCATCGGAATGGTAAACACCAGAAAGGAAGGCATCAGGTACAGGATCATCCGGCTGACATCTGCCAAAGGTACGCCTCGCGATATTACCAGGTCAGTCAGCTTGATCAGGCGTCCCATCAGCAGAACCAGGGTAAACACCATGATCCCGAGCAGAAACAGAGAGGCAATTTCGCGGATTATGTACAGGCTGAGAATACGTTTCATTGCGGGTGATGATACATGACTACGTCACGACTGTAAAGACAGGGTGCATGAAATATAAAAAGCCTGTCAGGCTTTTAGAACCTGGCAGGCTTCACTTGAAAATATGGTTCGAGAAATTTACGCGGTAGCCGACCACAAGCCGTGCAGATTGCACAGTTCGCGTGCCGTCACGCTGGCGGCCTCGACACAGAAGACCGTTGTGGCCACTTCACCCGGCTTGAGAAACTGGCGGTAAGCCTTGCCGTCAGCTATCAGTTCGATCCACTCGATATAGTGTTTTTCCTCCATCGGATGGGGCACACTGCCGATCGTTACCTTGTAACCGCCGGCGACTTTCTCGATGACCGGGACATGTTTCTCTTTGGCTGCATCAACAGTGTTCTCAGTCAGCTGCCCCATAGCTTCACCGCAGCAGACGAGTTCTCCTCCGCCGGCATGAACAACCTCAACAATGTTTCCGCATAGTGCACATTTGTAGACTTCAAGACTTTTCGGCATATTCCTCTCCTTTTTTGTGAAATTTACATCCTTGCCTAACACGACAAATTTTATCCTTTATATCGCACTTTCAGTTTTTTGCAAACAGGAAATACAAAAAAAGGGGATGCGTTGCCGCATCCCCATAAAAAACTGAATGAATTGAGTTATCAGGAAAGCTGGCGGCCACCTTCTGCAGCCCATTTTTCAAGCATGGCAGTAGTAACGGACTTAGGACGCTCGATTGCGTATCCCAGACCACGATCCCACGTAATGTTGGCCATGCAGCCAAGTGCACGACCTACACCGAACAGAACGGTGTAGTAATCAAACTCGGTCAGACCGTAGTACATCTGGATAACGCCGGACTGTGCATCAACGTTTGGCCATGGGTTCTTGGTCTTGCCGTGCTCTGTCAGTACGCCGGGGGCAACTTCAAAGATCATGGAAACGACTTTAAACAATGCATCGTCTTTCAGGCCGGGGGTGTTGAGACAGAACTCACGCTGTGACATGTAACGTGGATCGGTTTTGCGGAGAACGGCATGGCCGTAGCCCGGAATAACCTGACCGGCGTTGAGTGTATCCCAGAGAGCAGCTTTGATAAGCTCTGGAGTCGGCTCGACGCCTTTGCAATATTTCTCCTGGAACTTGAGGGTCCAGTCGAGAACTTCCTGGTTTGCCAGGCCGTGCAGCGGGCCTGCCAGGCCGTTCAGACCTGCAGAGTATGCGTAGTAAGGGTCTGACAGTGCTGAATGAACCAGGTGAGTCGTGTGTGCTGAAACGTTTCCGGACTCGTGGTCGGAGTGGAGGATGAAGTACATACGGGCAACGTCCTTGTACTCCTCTTTCTGGCCGATCATGTGGGCAAAGTTGGCACCCATGTCGAGGGTTGGGTCGATTGCAATCTGCTTGTCGCCACGATATTTCAGGTTGTAAATGAAGGCAGCAACTACCGGGATACGGGCAACGATGTCGCAGGCATCTTCATAGACGGTTTCCCAGGCGGTCATTTTGTTGAATTTGCCGGAGTTGTAGCAAGCGGCAAACTTGGAGTCTTTCTGCATTGCCAGCATGGCAACCGAAAGCATGACCATCGGATGACTGTCACGCGGCAGGGCGCGAACGGCATCAAACACATACTGGGGTACAACCTGGCGGGTCTTCCACTCGGCAACAACCTCTGCAACCTGAGCATCAGTAGGAACATCACCGGTCAGCAGGAAATACCAGAAGGACTCGACGGTCGGATACGCAGAACCGGCGGCCTTTGGCAGCGCTGCAAAGGTTTCGGGGATGTTCTTGCCACGGAAACGGATGCCTTCCTGAGGATCCAGGTAAGAGATGTCGGTTACGAGGCTGCGGATGTCACGGGCACCGCCAATGCACTGATCGATGTTAACCTGATCGATGATTACCTTGCCGAATTCTTTGACGAGACGGGTGGTACGCGGACGATGCTCCTCGATCTTCTGCTTGAGTGTTTCTTTCAAAGCCATTTGTGTACTCTCCTTTCTTGGTGGGGGTGAAATGAAACTATCTGATAAATCAGATGGTTACAGGAAGAAATACTCGCTTTTTAGAATACTGTATACAATTTGGTGCCGTAGTTATACCAAAGCTTTGATAAAATGCAACAAAAATTTTGCGGGATGATTATTGTGTCAGAAATGCAAGCTCTTCACTAGAGTACGTCAATTGTTTGAGCCCGTCATTGCTGATGTAAAAGGTGTTTTCAATACCGATGGCGCCCTCGCCCGGAAAAACGACTTTGGGTTCGAAGGCAAAGGCCATCCCCACCTCCAGTCTCATATCATTAAAACCACGGGCAATAAGCGGGAATTCATCGATTTCGATACCCACTCCATGGCCAATGAAGGAGACCTGCGACCCCGTGAATCCCATAAAATTATCTGCGTAGCCCAACTCGACCGCCAAAGCCAGACATTCATCGTAGACCGCTCCCCAACTGATCCCCGGCACAGCTATTTTCATCATGTGGCGCTGGATCGCCAGCATATCGTCATAGCCCCGCTGGAGACGCTCGGATATACCGCCAATGGCAAAAACACGGGTCTGATCAACCAGGTAGCCATCAACACAGCCGGCAAAATCGATAATGATTGGTTCATCGCGCTCAATGCGCTTGAGTCCGGCACCCTGCCCGAATGATGGATTCAGTCCCAGCCCCCCCAGGGGCGTATCGGCATAGGCCGGCACTGCACTGTCTGTACCTGAAAATATCTGGGCGTAAAACAATTCAGAGTTGAATCCGCGCATCCTGACCAGTCCCTGGTGCCCGTCTTTCCTGGCGGTATATTCCAGCTCAGCGGCAATTTCCAGATCGGTAGCCCCCTCGCGGATCACCTCTCCGGCCCGCAACCAAACCCGATGAACCTGATCGGCAGCATCCTTCATCAAATGGATCTCGTAATGAGATTTGATCATCCGTACCTGACGGATCAGCGGCGTGGCATCCAGATATTCGGCATGGGGGTAGACAATTTTATAGCGCGCGAAAAAGTTAACCGGCACAACATCCAGCTCCATGCCGATCCGCTTCGGCTGGGGATATCCGAACCGGGCCAGAATAGCAGGAATATCCTTCATGGAAACGAATGGCACAACCTCCTTCAAACCTGACTCCATCCGCGCCCGGCTGAAATCCTTACGGGTCATGTAGATCGGCTGCCCCTGAGCAGGAACATACAGGCATCCGCTCTGGGTGGTGCCGGTGAAGTAAAACAGGTCGGCATTCTGGATAATGATCACCGCATCCATCCCCTGCCCTGCCATCAGGTCCTGAAGTTTCTTGCAGCGGTATTCGAGTTCGGTAGCAGGTGTAAGACGCATGGAAAAACCTTTCTTATTTATCAAGCTGCATGGATGTGGACATACGGTTAGACAGTCGGAAGCGGAGGAGGAACAGCTTCGAACAGGGCCGACATCTCTGCAACCTGCCCGGCTGCATCCCAGGCTGTCATGCCCTGCTTCCATACCAGACTTTCGCGGGTCAATTGTCCGGAGCGGGCCATCTGCTGCAACGCCGCCAAATCGAATGGACCGGCCTGCTGTCCATTAACAGCAACATAGAACTGAACCTGAGGAGGCAAAGGCGGAGGAGCCGACAATGCACCTCCGACTCCAGGCTGCGGCTGTGCCTGCCCGGCAAACATCCCACCCATGGCTCCGGACATCTGGCCGCCGATACCAATCCCCATGCCGACACCCACTCCGGCAGCGGCCAAGCCGCCCGGATTGTTGGCGGCGTCGTTGATGGAATTGGCTGTTTCGTACTGGGTGAACTTCTGCATATCGCCGATAGCCCGCATGGCACCGGCTTTATCAATTGCCTGCTCCACCTCTTCCGGCAGGCCGATATCCTGCACCTGCACCTCAGTCAGTTCAAGCCCCAGCGCTTCAATGGCGGGAGCGATCCTGGTTTTCATGGTCTCAGCCAGCTGGACGACCTTGCCCTCCAGATCGATTATCGGGATACCGGCGTCAGGCAGAACTTCCTTGATGCGCATGCCGATCTTGCCGCGCAGGTTATCCTGAATGGATTCTGTGGTGAAGTTGCCGTCAGTGCCGACAATCTCACGGATAAATACTGCCGGGTCCTTGAGCTTGATGGAGTAAAGTCCGTACGCTGTCACACGAACAGCACCGAATTCGGGGTCACGCATGGTCACCGGCCCGGGTGTACCCCATTTCAGATTGGTGAACTGGCGGGTTGAGCAGAAATACACCTCAGCCTTGAAGGGCGATTCGAATCCGTATTTCCACCCCTTGAGGGTCGCAAGCAGCGGCAGGTTTTGTGTTGTAAGCGTATAGGTGCCCGGCTTGAATACATCGGCCAATTGCCCTTCATTGATAAAGGCAGCCATCTGCCCTTCGCGGACAATCAGCTTGGCATTGTACTTGATCTCATTTCCATAGCGTTCAAATCGATATACGATGGTGTCATTGGTATCATCCAGCCACTGTACGATGTCTATCAATTCTGCCTTTAATTTGTCCCATAAACCCATAAAGGTTCCTCCTCGACATAGTTTCCCCATACTGGGGGTGTGCCTTTCGAATCAGCCTTCCAGGTTTTTCCCGCTTTAATTGAGGAAAATGTACCTGTTACTACCTGCATATGTCAGGCGCGAGGGTAAAGAAAAAAGTCGCACCGCGCCCCACCTCACCCTCAGCCCAAACTCTTCCTCCATGACGGGCAACGACCCGCTGAACCGTGGCCAGCCCTATACCGCTGCCGCTGAACTGAGTAGGATCATGCAGACGGGTAAATACGCGGAAAAGTTTATCAACATCCTTCATGTCAAAACCGGCACCACAGTCACGGACAAAATATACCGGCTGCATGCCGTTTTTCATCACACCGAATTCAATACTGGTTCGCTCCGATCTGGCGCTGTACTTCCAGGAATTATTTATCAGGTTACTCACCAGTATCTTGAGCAAGCGAGCATCGCCAACCACCATCACTTCAGGGGCAATACTCACATCAACAACCCTGTCCGGTTCAGCCTGAACCAGATCGCCCAACACATCCGCGACAATTGCGCTGAGATCAACCTCCACTGGGACAAAATCAGTACGGGCCAACCGGGAAAGCTTGAGCATGGCGTCGAGCATTTCATCCAGCCAGCAACAGGATTCGTAAATCCTCTGCAGATAGGTTCTGATCTGGGGATCAACTGCAGTGTCATCATCAAGCATCAGTTGGCAGTATCCTGATATCCGGGTCAGGGGCCCGCGCATATCATGCGAGACCGAATAATTAAATGACTCCAGCTCCTTGTTTGCCACTTCCAGCTCGGCTGCCTTGTAACAGAGCTCAATATTCAACATGCTGATCTGTTCAAGGTACATCCGATCACTCTCTTCGGCCAATTTACGTGAAGTGATGTCGCGGTCGAAACCGAGGATATAGTTGCGGCCGCCAATAGTGAACGGTCCGCTATGAACTTCAATGGGAAATTGTGAGCCATCTTTTCTGAAATGCCATAGCTCGCACGTGACCCACTCACCATTGGCAATTCGTTCCATGATCTTACCGGAAACAAGATTGGTCTCCGGTGTGTTGAGATCATGGATCGTTAACGAGCAAAGCTCCTCGATGCTATAGCCATGCTGATGAGCAGCGGCTCTGTTTGCATCCACAATACGGCCGGCTTCAGCCCCTTCTGTCCCTATGATGATAATTGAATCCGGAGCTCGTTCGAAAAGGGCACGATAACGTTCCTCACTCTCCTTGACAGCATGTTCGGCTGACTCAAGCGATGCGAGCATCGCATTGATCGAGCCGGCCAGATCCTCCAGCTCGTCCTCCCCATGGATCTCGAGCCGTTCCGATATATTGCCATGCCTGCTGATGTCGCCCATCTTTGAGATGAGCATAGTCAGACGCTTGAGTACCGTATCCCGGATAAAAAAGAGCATAACAACACAGAAAACAGCACCGGAAATACCCAGTACAATAAGTATATAGCTAATACTGACCTTCCCCTGTTCATAGATCAGACGCGGCTCTGTGATTTTGAGCAGCAGAGCCGGCTTGCCGTAGATATCATTGAAAAGTGAATAACCAGAAATCTGGCTATTCTCATGGGTAGAGGTATGAAATAATTCACCGCTGGTGAGCTTGGTACGTGCTTGTATGAAATCGGCGGGCTGTCCGACAGCAGCAACCGGCCGGGCATCTATAGCAAATTTGGTTAGTGCGGAAATACGGTGCAGTTCTTCATTATCGACATACTTGCCAACCACCAGAACGCTTCCATTAACCAACGCCCGCCAAGTCAACTGCGCCACATCTCCGTTCAACGCCAAATAACCATGCAACGGGGTGGTGGCGACCCGCTCCAGGTAGTAGAGGGATGCCTGCCGCAGATCGCGAAGATGTTCTTGCGTCAACTCAGCGGCACGGCGTCCATGAAAATCTGCTGCCCGGGAAGCAAGCAGATCTCCGGCGCTGCTATAGCAAGCGATAAAATCGATCCGGTGCGTCGTGAACGAGTTGACATCCAGGGAGTCGATTGCTTTTGCGGCACCCTGTCGAAGCATATCAACATAGTCCTTAGCAGCAGCATCCAGTTCGGGAAAGCTTTCTTCAATCTCGTTGGCAACCTTTGCGACATCATCCCTGAGCACTTTTTTTTCCAACATGGCAAAGCTGTTGAGCAGAATAATGTCAGAGGTCACCGCAGCAATAAAAATCAGGGCAATAAAGGTACTGACAATTACAAGGACTATTTTGCGCGAAAGTGTCATGGGGGCTCGAAGGAGGAAAATTCAATTACGCATACGCGAATGGGCAAAGAACACATGCTCAACACTGCTGAAAATATTGCGCGGATAGTACCTGCGAACCACTGCCGGTCGCAATAGTTTTTTTCAGCCATCCAGCACTGGTCAGCCCGAACCCGAATACAAAGTATACATGTTTTTTTCGAAGTTCTTTTTGTCAGCCTCAATGAACAGGGTACATACGGGCAAAACAGATTCTGACCGATAATCAAATTACGGCACGCATTATGCTCTTCGCGAAGCGAGTTCATCGCGCAAATTACAATATAATAAAACAGTGGTTACATTATTAAAATCGACGAAATTAAACTTTTGTGGATGGATATTTTATTATAACAGGCTGTTTTTGAGGTATTTTTTTATACTCATATTTTTTATGCTAAAAAAATGTTGACCTATTTAGAACATTGTATTACAAAAGTATCAAATGATTTAAAAATGGTTTTAAAACATATGTTACAACACACCCGAATCCAGTCGCGGAGTGCACATGGACAAAGAAAAAGGGGCATATTCAGTTCAGTCCGTACTCAAGGCATTTGACCTTCTTGAAGTCCTTGCTGCCGAAGACTCGGTTGCAACGATACCTGTTCTGGCAAAAAAACTTGATCTGAGCCGCAGCAAGATATTCCGGCTTCTGGCAACACTGGAGGACAAAGGACTTATCGAGCGCGACGAGTCAACCGGCACCTTCCGACTCGGAATATATGCCTTTGAAATGTCGCAGCACATCCTGAAAAGCGCCAGCCTCATCAGATTAGCGCATCCGGTCATGGAAGAACTGGCACGCAAGCACGATGAAGCGGTCTATATGACCGTTATGAACAATGATGAGGTTCTTTTTCTGGATATGGTCGATTCATTTCAGCAGATCAAAACCACTGCCATGGTAGGCAGACGTTTCCCGTTTTTTACCAATGCAGCCGGCAAGGCCATCAAGGCCATGAGTTCTACCGACATGATTGAACGATTGGGCAAACGCAGGGCCAGCATGAGTGGCATAACCGATATAAAGAAACTTGAAACGGAATTGAGTGATATTCGCCAATCCGGTGTAGCTGTTGACTTCGGCGGTCTGGGAGAAGGAATCTGCGCTGTAGCAGTTGCCATCAGGGATTATGCCGGCAAGGTCGTGGGAGCACTGACCATGCTGGCACCATCCTTCCGCATGCTTCAGGAACGGCTTGAAATGGAAATCATTCCATCCATGCAGGAGAGCGCCAAAACCCTTTCCATGAAATTCGGTTATGCAAAAACCCCCGTATAAAGATTTGAATTAAATACTTCGAAAGGAGGCATGAACGGAGATCGACACCCTGTGCTGTACAACGAACATCTATAAGAAAGGAGTATCTCATGGCAGAGAAACAGTATGACTGGGCAGCAATCGCAAAAAACCCTAAATTTGTAGAACTCCACCACAAAAAGCAGGCATTTCTTTTTGGCTGGTGGATCTTCTCCAGCGTGTATTACTTCCTGCTCCCCATCGGAGCAGCCTATGCACCAGGTCTCTTCAAGATCAAGATGATTGGTGTCATCAATTTCGGGTATGTCTTCGCCCTTTCCCAGTTCTTCGTATCCTGGGCGCTGGCATTGTATTATGCCCACGTTGCCAACAAGGATTTCGACCGGTTGACCAAAGAACTTATCGACGAACTTCATCTTTAGAAAAGGAGGATACGACATGACTTTCAAGAATATCATCATCGCCGCCAGTTTGACCCTCACCGTTGCCGGAGCCGCCTTTGCTGAAGAGCCGAAGAACGCCCCCGCTGCCGGTGCAGCTCCTGCTGCCACCGCAGCGGCTCCTGCCGCCGCACCCGGCGCACCTGCTGCTGTTGCCGCACCGGGAGCAGCTACACCGGCACCTGCTGCTGCACCGGCTGCACCGATAAAACCGAAAAGAGAGCTGAAAGCCAACCGGGCGATCACCCTCTCCATGTTCGCCGTCATCATCGGCATCACCCTGGGTGTTGTTGTCTGGGCCGCCAAGCAGACCAAGACGACTGCCGACTTCTATGCAGCCGGTGGTGGTATCACCGGTACCCAGAACGGCTGGGCGATTGCAGGCGACTACATGTCGGCCGCGTCCTTCCTGGGTATTTCCGGTATGATCTCGTTGTACGGCTATGACGGGTTCATGTACTCGGTCGGCTGGCTGGTGGCCTACATCACGGTTCTGCTGATCGTGGCTGAGCCGTGCCGCAACGCCGGCAAGTACACCCTGGGGGATATCCTCTCCTTCCGTACCGACCCCAAGCCGGTTCGCGCCGTGGCAGCTCTGGCTACCGTGGCTGTCTCGACCTTCTACCTGACCGCCCAGATGGTCGGCGCAGGCAAACTGATGGCACTGCTGGTCGGCGTTCCTTACCGGACCGCCATCATCGGCGTTGGTATCCTGATGGTCGGCTACGTCGTCTTCGGCGGCATGACCGCCACTACCTGGGTCCAGATCATCAAGGCCGGCCTGCTCATGTCGGGCGCCTTCCTGCTCTCCTTCCTGGTCATGATGAAGGCAGGATTCAACCCGATCGGTTTTTTCAATGACATCGTCAACAGCCTGGATATCCAGGATCACGTCTCCAAGCTGGTGCTGAAGGATGGCGTTACCCTGAACGGCGTGGATGCCGGTCAGCGCTTCCTTGAGCCCGGCCTGTTCATGAAGGCTCCGCTGGATCAGATCTCCCTCGGTATGGCCCTGGTTCTGGGTACCGCCGGTATGCCGCACATCCTGATGCGCTTCTTTACCGTACCGACCGCACAGGCCGCCCGCAAGTCGGTTATCATCGCCATGTTCATCATCGGCGGCTTCTACGTCCTGACCACCCTGCTCGGTTTCGGCGCTGCCATCCACGTCACTCCGCAGGGCATTACCCAGGTTGACGCCGGCGGTAACATGGCCACCCTGTTGCTGGCTCAGCAGTTGGGTGCCGACATCGCCCCGATCATCGGCGATATCTTCCTGGCCTTCCTCTGTTCGGTGGCCTTCGCCACGATCCTGGCGGTTGTGTCCGGTCTGGTTCTGGCTGCTTCGGCCGCCATCGCCCACGACATCTATGTTAACGTCATCAAGGACGGCCATGCCGACCAGCACGAGCAGGTTATGGCAGCCCGCATCACCTCGCTGGTGGTTGGAGCCGTCGGCATTTTCATCGGTATCATTGCCGAGAAAGCCAACGTTGCCCACCTGGTGGCCCTGGCCTTCGCTGTGGCCTCCTCCGGCAACCTGCCGGTCGTCGTACTGTCGCTGTTCTGGCGCAAGTTCAACACCGCCGGTGTCATCTCCGGTCTGGTGGTCGGTACGATCGCCTCCATCGGCCTGGTTATGGTTTCCCCCAACATGACCTATCCGAAACTGGTTGCCAAAGGCGCCGAAAAGGTGATCACCGCCCTGGAAAAGAAACAGGCTGCCCTGCCTCCTGGTGCAGCACTTGATGCCAAAGATACCAAGGCCCTTGAGAAAGCCAGAAAAGATGTTCTCGGCAAAGACGGCAAGTCCATCATGGGCCTCAGCGAGCCGATCCTGAAACTGAAAAACCCGGGCATCATATCGATCCCGCTCGGTTTCCTTGCCGCAATTTTCGGTGCTCTGCTCTTCCCCAACAAACGTTCCGAAGAAATGTTTGACGAGGTCTATGTCCGCCAGAATACCGGCCTCGGCATGGCCAAGGCTATTGACCATTAAGTAAGTTGGAAAGTGTTTTCTGTGAACTTTTGCAGAAAACACTTTCTCTAACGTACGTATCCCGATTATCGGGTCTGATGCTTTGATTTCTATTTGATTGTGGTATAGTGGGGAGGGCTTCGGCCTTCCCTTTTTTTATTATCAAGCCCATCAGCATTTCCAGCTGCGTGCATGAGGAGACCATCGTGGAGACCACCCCTCTCCCCCACACCCCGGACACACTGACGGGGCAATTTAACGATCTGAGTACCATAACCCGCTACTGCACAGCAGCCGAGATCAGCACGTTTCTGCGGAGTCTCAATGCCAACCTGATCCACGACCGCGAGAGCATGGCCGAATGGAATGTACAAGCGACTGAACTTGACCGTGCCATCGACAGAGCGGATAGCCATGGACTCAAGGGTATCCATGATGACCTGAACCGGATCGAAATGGAACGCTTTCTGCTGACATCCTCTGTTTCCTCGTTGCACCAATCCTGCACACACTACCGGGATGTATTAGCCAAACGGGCCATGGTATTGGTTGCGGCTGAAATGGAGGCAGCGGGCAGACCACTGCCGGATATACCCTTTGCATTGGTCAGCATGGGCAGTGATGGCCGCGAGGAACAGACCCTGATTACTGACCAGGATTATCTTATTGTGTACGGCGATGGGGGCGGTGAAGCAGTCGATTATTACTTTCTTGACTACTCCAACCTGCTGGTGGATCGACTGGAAGAGGCCGGCTTCAAACGTTGCACCGGTGGAATAATGCCTTCCAATCAGACATGGCGAGGCTCGCTGTCACAATGGCGCAAGCGGCTGCTGGCAATTGTCCGCTATGAGGTAGCGGATTACGCAAAAAACATGATGGACCTGATTGTCCTCTCTGATGCCCGCTATGTGGCCGGCGATCGCAGCCTGGCGAATGAGCTGGTTACCATGATCAGGGATATGGAGCGGGACTATTCCAGAGTGTTATGGGGCATGGCCAAGGCCGCCACCGAGATGAAACTGGCCCTCGGTTTTCTGAAGCGGCTCTGGACGGAAAGCAGCGGTGAGCACAAGGGGGAATTCAACCTGAAACTGCTGGCATGGGCACCGCTCGTGATGAATGTCCGCATCCTGTCCATTAATCAGAGCATTCCGGCTACGAACACCGTTGAGCGTATCTGTCTGCTTGAACAGGAAGGCAGTTTTTCATCTTCCATGGCCAGCGACCTGCGAAGCGCCTATCATATTCTGACCAAACACCGCATCCTGCTGCAAATCAAGGCCATCAAAGGCATCCAGAATGATTCATACCATCTTAATCCCTACCAACTGTCTGCCGATGAACGTGAGCGCATTCGCCACGCTATTATTAGGATCGAGGATTTGCAGAAAATCATTCACACCAACTTTTCAATCGTGTAACCCCGAACTCTTATAACCAGGACAAATAACTTCTAACTTACTAATAGTTTCAGCAAATACCTTTCCAACCATCAAACAAAAGAAGGCCGGTGAAATCATTCACCGGCCTTCTTACTGCTACTTCAGTACGCTACCTATTTTTTCTTGGAGCCCTTTTTGGGCAACGCGGCAGGTGTCGGCTTATCGGTTGCTTTCAACGTGCCTGCTTCCCAATGATTCAATTTATGTGCAACGCTATGACATTCGCCGCACTTCGTGAAACGAGCCATCATGCTGGCCGGGTGCGGTGCACCGTGACAGCTCTGGCAGGTTGGAATCGATTTGTGCTTGTCCTTATGGCAGGTTACGCAAAGCACAGCTTTGTGCTTGGCATCACTGCTGGCAAGCATCTCGAACGGTTTCTTATGACAGGCTGCACACATCTTGTTAGGTGTATCAGGAGTCATAAATACTGCTGTAGGCATATGGGCCTGGTGGCATTTTTTACATTCAGTGGCCACCATATCAGCACTATGCGGCTTGTGGCACTGGGTACACTGCGGGATTTTTCCGTGAACATTGTGGCAGAAACTGCAAGCCAGGTTGGTATGCTTGCTCTTGACCTGCTTCAGCTTGATGATCTGATTGGTATGGCAGGTCAGACATTCTTCGGTGATATTGTTTGCAAGCTTGATGATTTTCGGGGTATGCGGATTGTTATGGCACCGCAGACAGTTGGCCAGCTTGTAGTGCGCCTTCTCAGAATGGCACTGGCTACAGACCGGGATAATTTTTTTGACTGATGGCGGATGACCTGCGTGGCAATCCTGACATGAAACACTCGTCTTGTGCGCTCCACCATTTGCTGCAATGTCAGCAGGTGCAGCCGAATGGCACTTACCACAGTCAGCAACGGTCAACACCGGCTTGTCGGCAGCATATGCACAAACCGCCAGCATAGCGGTCAGCATGGCTGTAACAAAAACTACCCTCAACATCGTTTCCAGACTCTTCATCGTTCCTCCTCATGCAAAAATATAATTCTGTAAACCAATTCATGCGATGAATGGTCATCAGTTTTTCAAACAGTAATTAAAAATAATTCGGGATAATGCCACTCTTTGGCAGAGTCGTCAATGAAAAATAACCACAATTATTCGCACAACATATGGATATCACAATAAAATAAAAGACAATACTTATCTTGTTTACACTATCAGTCCACATCTGAGAGCTTGACACGGGCGATCCGCTCTGCTATTCAATTAATCATTCAGGGCGCTTAGCTCAGCGGGAGAGCACTGCCTTCACACGGCAGGGGTCGCAGGTTCGAAACCCGCAGCGCCCACCACAAAATCAACTGGTTAGCTAATTAGCTAACCAGTTTTTTATTTTGTGGAGCACATATGGAGCACTTTGTGTTGCTGGGTAGTCTTTTTTCATCGCATTCAAGCGACGATGAACCTTCAACCGCCTGCCTGACAAACTCATATTCCTGCATCACCCTCAGCAGATCAAGAGCTGTCATGCCTGTATCCCGATAATACCAGTTCCGTACCCGTTCGACAGGTATGTTGAGGTCGCTCGCCACCTGCTTTGTCGTAATCCCCTGCTTTTGCAGCAACCTCATAATATATCTCGTTACATCGCCATTGTTGAGATCTTTTTTGTGGCTAATCTGCCACAAATTCATTGTAGACATACGCCCCTTGTTGGATGAAAGTATTACAGGAATATTTTGAGTTGTAACAAGGAGATATGCAGAAAATGCTGCAAACGGGAACGGCATATACTCCAAGCCAAATAATGAGCCTTCGCCTGAAGGGGGCCATGTATATCCGTATGTCCACAGAGTTGCAGGTGGAGTCGCCAGAAAACCAGGAACGTGCAATACGTACCTATGCCGCTCAATACGGAATTGAAATTATCAAAGCCTATGCTGACCTGGGCGTTAGCGGAATAAACACGGAAAAGCGGGAACAGTTTCAGAGCTTGATTGATGATGTGGAGCAAGGTCGGAATGGATACAACATTGTCCTGTATCTGGACGAAAGCCGCTGGGGACGGTTTGTAGACAGCCGAGAGGCTGAGTATCACCGTATGAGGCTGGAACGCAAAAACGTTTTGTGTCAGTCATGCGAAAAACCACTTACGTTAACCAGCAACATTGCCGACCGTATTATGACCCTGCTTCGGGATGAAAGCGCCAGCGACTATTGCCGCCAGCTCTCGCAGAAGGTATGGGCGGGACAATGCAATCTGGTATCAAAAGGATACCGGCAGGGAGGCGTGGCGGGTTTCGGGCTCCGGCGCATGCTCTTGGATGAAGCCGGTAACCCCAAGCAGGAATTGGCAATGGGGCAGCGTAAAAGCCTGCTCACCGAACGGGTGATTCTGATGCCGGGGTCAGACGAGGATTGTCGGATTGTGCTCTGGATTTATGACCAGTTCATTGCCGGGACGAGTGAAACTGAAATTGCGACCCAGCTGAACACACAAGGGGTAAAAACCCATTTTGACCGTCCATGGTCACGAGGGACCGTATGCGAGGTGCTGACCAATGAGAAGTACGTCGGCAACAACTTATTCAACCGCACATCGGGCAAGATGAAGAGCAGAGCCAAGCCCAATCCGGAAAGCGAATGGGTTCGTAAGGAACACGCCTTCGAGCCCGTAGTGGACATGGAGCGTTTCTACACAGTCCAAGGAATATACCGGGAACGTAACAAAAAGACTACCGACGAAGAGCTGCTGCAGGGGCTACGGGATTTATACGCCAGGCAGGGACGCCTTTCCGCACTGATCATTGACGAAGCTGATTTCTTACCTCCCTGCAGTCTGATCCGCAATCGTTTCGGCGGCCTTCTGCGGGTCTATCAGATGATCGGGTATACCCCGAAGCGCGACTACCAGTATGTTGCCATCAACCAGAGGCTGCGCACCCTCCATGCCGAGATTGTTACCGATGTAGTCCGCACCATAGAGAACCTTTGCGGCAGGAAGATTCCCATCGATCGGGAAAGCTACCTGCTGGAGTTGAATTGCAATCTGTTCATTTCAGTTGTCATCAGCCGCTGTTTCATTACCCCTGCCGGAATCCGGCGCTGGAAAATCCGCTTTGACAGCGGCCTTCGTCCCGACATAACCGTGGCGGTACGCATGGATATCCGTAATGAAGCGATTCAGGATTACTACATCCTGCCCGCGCTGGAGTTTTCAGATGGGCAGTTGAAACTGTCGGAGGTGAACGCAGGATTTCTTGACGGCTTTCGTACCGACACTCTGGATTATTTGCTGAAGCTGAGCATCAACATCTCTCTCGACAAGGCGGTGGAACATGGATCATGGGGCCGTAGCGCTTATTCCCATTGAAGATATTCACATCCTGAACCCACGGGTGCGCAATCAGATCATTGCCGAAGAAATCCGGCAGAACATTCGGAGCGTCGGCCTGAAAAGGCCCATAACAGTCGCTCCCAGAAAAGATTCGAAAAACGGCAAGAAATATGACCTGGTTTGTGGGCAAGGGAGGATCGAGGCCTACATTGCCGCCGGGGTGACTGAAATCCCCGCGATCGTTCGCGAGGTAAGTGAAGAAGATGCACATCTCATGAGCCTGGTGGAGAATATCGCCCGGCGCAACAGCAGTGCCCTGGAACTCCTGCAGAGCATCAAGTATCTGAAAGGCCAGGGGTACGCGGACGATGCCATTGCTGCCAAGACCAACCTTGGAAAAGACTATATTCGAGGCATCATCCGGCTGCTCGAAGAGGGGGAGGAATACCTGGTCAACGCCGTGGAAAAGGGGCGAATTCCGTTATACCAGGCGCTGAACATCGCGGCGGAAGACGACACCGCTGTACAGATGGCCTTGACGGAAGCGTATGAATCGGGGGCCTTGACCGGGAAGAAGCTGGTTGTTTTGCAGAAAATCATCTCCCGGCGGAAACATTACGGCAAAGGGCTTTCAGCTCCACACCGTGATAATGCCAAAGTCTCGGCAGAAGATCTGATTGCAGCCTATGAGAATGGAGCCAGAGAAAAGAAACGGCTGCTGGCTCAGTCGAACTATATCAAGGATGTATTGGATTACACAGCCGTGGCTTTGCGCCAGTTATTGAACGATGTCCATTTCACCAATCAGCTGAAGGCCGTTGGCATGTATGAAATACCTCTGCATGTAACGGATCTTCTGAAAAGGTAGCGGCGATGGCAAACATAATAAAGCAGGGATTCCAGGAAAAATTGATCGAACTTGCCGTGGAGGAGTTGCTCCCCACCAAAAGTATTTCCATCTGTGCAAGGAAATGCAGAAAGTATGCTCAGGTCCTTTCCTCAATTCGGGAAGTGGGCCTTATCGAAGCCCCTGTGGTCGCACCCTTGAAAAAGGGGAAAGGGTATCTCCTGCTCGATGGCCATCTGCGGATAATGGCCTTGAAGGAATTGGGAGTGGAGCGCGTCGCCTGTCTGATCTCCACCGATGACGAGACCTATACCTACAACAAATATATCAATCGGCTTTCTGCAATTCAGGAACATCGCATGATCGTGAAGGCTGTACAGTCAGGAGTCTCCGAGGAAAAGCTCGCCCGTGTCCTGAATCTCGACATCGGAACCATCAGAAATAAGAAGAATCTGCTTGAAGGTATCTGCCCCGAGGCGGTCGAACTGCTGAAGGATAAGGCCGTGCCGGAACCGGTGTTCAGGGTATTGAGAAAAATGAAAGCGCCCCGGCAGATTAACGCTGCCATGTTGATGAATGACCAGAACAAGTTCAACTGCAACTATGCCAAGGCCCTTCTGGATGCAACACCGGCAAATCAGCTTGTCAATAAAGGCAAACCGAAAAAGGAGACGCCGGCAATATTGGCTCGCCAGGCTCGTCTTGAGGAAGAGAGTCTTGCCCTATCCAGGGAAATAGGCTCATTGAAGGAGCAGTACGGTACAGCGATGATCGATATGACATCCATGCAGGCATATCTGAAAAGTCTGCTCTGCAACGACGCGGTTGCAAAATATCTGTGTGAATTACATGGACCAACTTATGACAAATTCAAGCATATCGCTGAGCTTGACTTTTTCAGGCTGAAAAATATGGAGTGAGAAAAATCTATAAACTAGACCAGCTCTCTCATTTTATCCAGAATCCTTACCATAGCCAGCGTATCAAGATGACAGTACTCCAGAAGATCATGCTTGATTTGCTCTTGTTCCTCTACATTTGTTGACGCTCTCATTCTCAACCAACTTTCAGCAGCCGTTCCCCCATCCGAAATATTCAATGATTCATACGTCAATTCCGGTATTAGCGCAGGAAGAACATACTTGATGGAATACGAACCCTCAAATTGCCAGTGATAAATATGTTTGCTCCGGAAAGGGGCCATCAGGTCAACCATGTTGTCGAGAACAGACTGAATCCGTTTTTGGTATTTCGGGAATAGTTCGGCTAGAGCGCGTAAAACTTTCCCCTCGAATGCCTTATTCCAGGTCAACACACATGCGTTTTCCGGAATTGAGTCCAACAAAGTGGTAAGGAACTGTTTCTGAGGATCGCCTTTGACTGATCCGAGAAATTCACAATGGTTTAGCTTGCCTTTGGTTGATTTGACCCAATGGAGGGAATATTGGAATGGCACCGATTGAAAAGGCCGTGTTCCGTCAAACAGAGGTACCGGAGTCATATAGGTGGTTTCGAAATCCATAAATGCCAGCGGATACCAAAGTGATTTAAGAAATTTCCTGACTGCATCGGTCTCAAATGCATTCTTCTTATTCAATGTACCGTCGTATTGCAACTGTTGGCGCCATCCGAGTGAATCGCGCGGAACATCCTTCATCTTGATAATGCCCTGATTATAAAGAATGAATCCGTTCGGCTTCCCGATATCAGCAAAATCAAATACCGACGGAGAAGGTATATGTTCCCAGCAATGTCCATGGAAAGAGCAGGTGTAAGGATCAGAACAGTGAGGACCGATATCGATTGCCGGCACTTCTTTTTTAAGCATGTCTCTCATTGCCTTCAGCTCTTTAGTCACAGCGGGCTGCCGTTCAAGAATCGTTTTGGTAACATTCTGAATTGCGAAGAGTCCTTGGACATCAATATCTCCATCACGCACATAGCTGTTATCGATGTGGACCAGCGAAGCCTTTTTAACGGTTATTCCAGATCCTGCCGCGATATAGTACTGAACGGCAATATCATTCAGATAGACTTCTTTTGCTTCTGTCGAGCCCTTTACCTCATACAGTTCCCAGCCGCTCCTGCCCTTGTGGAGTATATCAACCTTGCAGAAAACGTTATCAAAGCTGAAGGCGGCTTCATAGATAGTCTTTGTACCCTTTTTGATTTCAGCCTGAGTCATTGCAAGCTGATCAGGAACCGACAACCCTTCGAAAGGGATCTCAGTACCTCCTGGGAACAGACTTTGAGCAAGGACACCCACGTCGGTACCTGCATCAAACACTGCCTGTTGTGATGCGCTCACCTCATCCTGCAATTCGGGTTTATGAGTCTGGAGCCAAAGGGCCTTGTGGCACTGCATCCCTTTAATGAAACGGGATTTGCTGAGAAAAAAACTGCTCTTCTTGTTATTCATGGTGATATCCTTTTCAACTGCAAGAGGAGATATATTGCAGGCTGATTAATCACAAGGACTGTGAATTTGAGATTCTGCCTGCCATCTCAATAGCAAACGGCGGCAAATCACTCAAATCAAGGCAGCCAAATGCTTCACTCCAACTCACGACCTTGTGAGTATCACTTTTCTCTTTTTTGAACACCAGGAACATAAAATCAGTTTTTATGCCGAGAAGTTCCTCCATCATGTATTTCTGCAGCTCCATTTGGCCGATATAAGGGACATTTCGTTTTTTGAAGATATCTTTCTCAAGCCCGGATGCAGGGTATTGCCCTTCGCGCGATTCGTATTTCGCTTCAATACATATTGCCTTGTCCTTATTTAAATGAATAACAATGTCCGGTTTAATATTAAATGACCATTTGAACCTGCAGATCTTCAAAAAGTCTGTGTTATCTGGAAAGTTATTATTGTAGTTGATGATAGCCCATTTCCCAGGATACTGAATAAAGTCACGAGAAGGAGAACCACCGACACCGAATTTCCGATTTATTTCCACAATTGGTTGATCCAGAATATCATCAATATTGTTGATCCTGAGGTGCTGTCGTATAATTTCTTTTTTCACATTCTCGTCTTTAAGGCTGTTCCACAAGTCACGAAGATAGGAATATTCAACGTAAATGCCAAAATCGTCGCCAAAATCGGGATGATACTCGCAATAACTCAAAAATCTTTCGGAATTACCCGGTTTGCAAAGCGCGGCAAATAAAATGGCCGCAAAATTACGCTCCTCCCTGTTAATCAGGCTGTAATTTGGCGCGATGCCGACAATTTCCCTAATATTCATTTTCACTCCCTGTTTAATTGAATAGATAAGTATTTTGCATGGTCAGATTGGGATGAATCAATCAGTGATTGCCTTACTACCACTATCCTACCGCTATAAACGCTTATCACTTGTGCGGTCTACCTGAAGCATCATTTATAACTCAGAGTGGCTATGCAGCCAGTAACGACTCGAACTCACTACTTTTGTATCTGTTCCATAGTGTATTGAGCAGATAACTTCCCAGCCGTTCAGCGACAATTAAATGCTCCGGGAGAGCATCTCGGTTACTATGGCCATAAACCTCAAATATGACGTCCCTACTATCTTCTTCATAGTAAATAGCTGCTGTTGAAGGGCTCATTCCGTCGATATGAAAAATCCTGGTCTTCCCTGAATTTGATTTTAGAACCGCCGCATAACCTCCCACGCAGTTATTCATTCTCCAACCCTCGATTTCGAGTTCAGCGGTGGTTGTTAACTCTACCACAGACCCTCGGTATTCAAATGTGCTGAGATCAACCTGATTTTCAATCAACGGAATACCGGCTGTGACCCTGTATGTTTCAATAAGTTGATCAATTGATGATTTGGAAATCTCCTCCAACTTGTACCCGATTCTTTTATGGGTCTCAATAAGGCCAATAATCTGATTCCCGTTTTTCTTGGAGAATGCTCGAATCAAACATATAGCCTTGTACATTCCGATAATGTTAAGACCCAATGCCAGCAAAGTACTTACGCAAAATGGGTGCATTACTCTGAACAGATCAATGTATTTTGTGTGTTTTTCAGCAAAATCATGCTGCAGGCATTCCGGATCAACCATTACCATGCAAGTGGTTGTTGCATACGACATTGCAATTATTAGTCGTTTTTTTGTTATTATTGATGAACTTCTGCGCAAGGCAACATTGTACAGTAATGCAAATACATATGAATCAAAAGATACATAATTGAAATGAGTCAGTAGATTAATGAGATTTTCATGCCTGCCACAATCTGTTCCAGCATAGAATATCAATTGGTACTGCAAATTCATAGGCACTTCAAAACCTGGCAGAACGGGTTGTTCAAATTCGATTAGTCGGCAAAATGGTTCCAAAACTGGCCTAAATTCATCATATATTAGTTTCCCGCGGGCGCTGACATTGTTACCATAAACCCCAACCAGTCCTTGCTTGTCGCTGATTTTTCTATACCCCACAAGCAGGTCAACCTCTTCTTCGAGATCAACGTAGCAATCACAAATCTGCTGGAATTTTAGCAATTCAAGAAGGCTTTCCGCCGAGACAGGAGACTGTATGCGCAACTGTCTGGAACGAAAAAACTCAACAAATTCTGCGGTGAAATAGAGATGTTTGCTGTAGCAGTCATAGCCGACTCCAAAAGCATTCAGGTTAAGCGCGTGCAGTATTGCCATGGTTCGGTCTTTTCCAAAATTTGCCTGACACCTCTGTATGATATGAGCAGTGAGAATGCCATTGGTGCTTGAGGATAGAACACTGAAACCGTTTTGGGAAATAATGTGATACGAATCATCATCAAGAGAAGGTCTGGAATAATGTATCGGTCCGTGCACTTCTACAGCTTCATCTGGCCAATCCTTATATAGATCAAGGCGTTTGACCGAAATCTCTCTGCCCCAGAGTGATGAGAGAACAAGAACTGCCAAGCCTTCGCCAGCAATTATCCCCTGACGAGGCAGATCTTCCCCTAGTAGAGTTTCAAGCTTTGACTGTATGCATATTTTAATTGATTCCAGATTCATATTGAGTCTCACGGGCTCTTAATCGCTTTCCTTTATCCATTCAAAGTATGCACACCCAGTTACTCTTCCACTCTCTGTTTCTGACCACCCTTCAATGGAATAAGTTGCGCCATTGAAGTCAGTCGAGTTGTAGATATTTCCATGGACGAAATAACCGTGTCCTTCTGCATTCATTTCAGATCTGGTCGGCTCTGGCCAGTTGTCATACCCGATGTAGCGAAGCTTTCTTATACATGGTCGCCTCTCAAAGGCCCCTTCACACAATTCGGGGTTTATCAGCTTGGCCACCTCCATAAACTTTTTCCACTGATAAAGTGCTTCCTGAATTTCCAGCACCTGGGCATGAATTGATCTAAGTTTGGCTTCTTTTTCAAAGCCTTCGTCTTGGTCACCTATCATCATGGCGTCACCTATTCCATATAGTGTGGATTACACTCCGCACAGCGGTAGTGATCATCAGTGTCAATTTCGACTTCGTAACCCTGAGGTGAGAAGAAGGCCAGGGCACTATTAACAGCATCGTCATTCATACAATGGTCGACATATAGCCGTACGGTCTGACGTTTCGGAAAACAGACCATGCGCCCCCTCGGGTAGTAGTCATAAGCATGTGACTTGAACTTGTACTCTACATCGCTGTCGGCTTTCAGTTTCTCCCAGAACTCGTAATGTCCGCCATACTGGAGAGCCTCCCCGTAAGGCATGGCCTCATCCAGTTCGACCACATCACCCACGATGATGTTATCTACCAACCAAAATATGCCAACCTTGACAGAGCGACTGATGATGTTTTCATTCCGTTCGATTTCGTTGGTTTTCAATTTATTTAGCGACAATGTCATGTGGCAGCTCCAAAAAGGATCGGTGCCGAAATCTTTTTCCGATACCCGGACACGACATCCAAGATGCACTTCATGTCTGGCTTTGTACTGGCGCTCTGCATGATCGACCTGACCGTTGCTTGTCGGGATATGAACTTGATTTCTTCTGCATGCATCGGGTATTGCTGAACTATGTCTACCAAGATCTCATCGCTGAAGTTGTTTTCCCCCAGGCATGCCTCCCAGCAACGCATTTGAAGCTCTTCAGGCGGGAAAGCCAGATTTACGAGTTGATGAAACTCAGTAGGGCACAATCCGCTTTTCAGATCTTTTGTAACGAGGCAGAAAAAACCTTTCTGCGTACGAAGCTGGGCGAGCATTTCCGGGTACATGCTGTTGGAAGCCTTCTCAAAGTTGGTATCAATGATCTTGCCAACCTCTCCGACATTATCAATGAAGAGCGTGATGGCCTTGTCTGTGGCTGCCGCTGAAAATGCAGCAACCATCGGATACACCCGTCGTTGGGATACCGGATCAATAACTTTGGCATCTTCATACACGGCAGATACCTGGGCAAAATCGAAAACTCTGAGAGTCATATCGCAAGCGGCTGCAAGCCCGGAAACAGCATGTACTCCAGTCTCGATGTCATTACAATTGAACAAAAGGTTGCATCCCAGATCCTGACTGTTCAGCCATTCCCAAGCCTTTGCCAGATTGTTCAATTCACTTCGCTGTTTCCTGCTGAGCGGTAATTCATCGATACGCTTGTCAGGTTTTCGCACAAAACAGATGCGGTTCAGGTCGCTCAACGAGGCCGTTTGAAGATTTGCTGCTTTTTCCAATTCTTCATGGGTAATTACCGGGCGTTTACCGCCATTTTTCAGTATCGCTGCCAGAGCCATAAAGACGCTGTTTTTTATCAGACCCCCGCTAAAGCGGTATCGCTCGGCAAACTGGTTCAGGTCTACGTCAGGTGACAGTTCCACCGAAGCAGGAATTAAAGCTTTCCACATCTCAAAGCGCAGTTCTGAGTCCGGTAGGAGAAATGGGACTTTCATGGCAATTCGGCGGTCCATGGCAGGATCAAGATCAACGGGTTTGTTGGTGGCAAGGATCACAACGCAATGGGCTTTTTCAATTTCGATCAATAACGCTCTGCTGATTCTTGAGTTATTTTCGAACAGGTCATCGCACTCATCGAGAAATACAATGGCCCCATGCATCGAAGCTTCGTGAAATACCGCTTCCAGCAGATCTTCTGGCGACCCGCGACGCTCGGAGACCTCTGTGATGTTTAGAGAGATAACTTCCTTACCGAACCTGTTAGCAATACCCTGTGCCAGCATGGTTTTCCCGGTTCCGGACGGACCGTGAAATAAAAGAGTCAGTGCCGTACCGTAGCCAAAGAATTCATCAAGTTCGTGCATGCTGCCATCTTCACGACTTTGCAGATAGGTGCCGACTCGTGACTCGATCTCTTCTTTCAAACTGTCAGGCAAGATTACCTGGCCAAGATTTACATCACTTCGTTCACGCTTGATGCCACTGAAAATCGAGTTATAGAGATTGTTGTCCCCCAGAATGAAACGCACGACCCGCTCGTGCAGGCACACGCTTACATTCAGAATATTGGTACTTTCGTCAAGATGGCCACAGAAGATGATGATGCTATCCCGCTTCAAGGTTGCATCAACGCTGAAATAGCGACGGTTCTCCAAATGGTCACGGAGCGAATCACTGATAATGGTCAACAGGCTGCCAATTTCCATCCCGTCATAATTACCATCCTCAAACTGGCATTTTTTGAAGATGTCTATGACCTGAGGGGCGGTTGCTTTCATAAACAGAAGCAAGACTACAGCGCGTTCAAAACTCTCCAGGTGCCATGTCCCACAGAACAAGGGAAACAGAAGATTTATTCCGCGGCGTGTTGATTCCGCTTCCCGCTGACGGTTCTCTTCTGCTGTTTTTTGCAACAGCCCCTTTATCTGTTCTAACGATGTCTCTGGGGGGAGAAAAGGGAAATACAGGCTGTACTCACTCCACTGGACATCAGATGGCACACTCTTCTGCTGACATCTGAGCATGAATGCAGCAGCCAGCATCAGTTTTGTTTCGAATTCCAGTGCCTGTAGATGGTCAAAGTTATCACTGAAGGCTCGCAATACAGGTGTTTGGTCTTTTGGCTGTGCAAATGCGATAACCTGAGCAGCCTGATCACATGGGGAGTAGCCTGTTTGCATACTTGCGGTATTCATGACGTCCCCCTATTTCCTTTTCCGGATTGGTTCAATTAGATCAGCAAGCCCATGACTTATAGCCTCATCAGGAGACAGCCAAGTATCGACATCCCTGAGCAGATATGTCTCAAGTTCGGCCTTGTCTTTGATATTTGAATAGGTCAGGTAGTGCTGCAGGATGCGCTCGTGCTCCAGGTCTTCCTCCTTGCGACCCGCGATGAGCTGGCTGTGATTGCCGAAGTTGAATGCAGAGAAACGATGGGAAAGTATTGAAGTGCGGGGGGTGATGACTCGGCGGCCCTTTTCACCGGTCATGAAGATCAGGAGTCCCATGGAGGCGATCATGCCGATACCGGTGGTATAAATCGGGATACGAGACCACTCCATGATGTCGATGATGGAAAAACCGGCTGGGCATGATCCGCCAGGCGAGTTGATGATCATCTGAAGCTGGTTGACTTCTCCTTTGATGTTGTACTCAATGATCTGCTTGCAAATTCCCTCTGCGGTGCCCCCATT
This sequence comes from Geobacter psychrophilus, assembly GCF_056821595.1. Lineage (NCBI taxonomy): Bacteria > Pseudomonadati > Thermodesulfobacteriota > Desulfuromonadia > Geobacterales > Geobacteraceae > Geobacter > Geobacter psychrophilus. The sequence goes on along the minus strand of NZ_JBXDTU010000004.1, from coordinate 3,469,869 downwards.
GATGGGGCCTGAGAGATAAATAATGCCGTAATCATTGAGTCCGTTTTCTTTTGGTTCTTTGTCCTTGTCTGACATGGGGTGTTCCTCCTGTAGTATGTGATGATCTACAGGTACACCCGGCGAATGACATTATTGGACAAACAACAGATATTTTATATTAGATCAACTGATTTAAAGGCGAAAAATTTGGTGCGGATTTGGCAATTTCTTCGATCAGCAATTGAAGGCTCAAATCATTACCTGCCAGCCTGGAAGGGATGACTACACCATGCAACTGAGCACGCAAATCATCCCACCGTTCTCTCAGAACAGACCAATTATACTCGTCGTATGTTCCTTTGAAAATTACAGGACAAACTTCAATTCGTGGCAACAAATCAGCTGGACAACCTGAATTAATAGCTTTCTCTAATTGCACTTCCCATTCACTGCCAACTCGGTCAATGCGCCCAATTTGCTGTTCTGTTACACCTGGGTTCCATTCCGGATGCAGTAATACCACTGTCCGGCAGGCCTTGTGTAAATTTAAACCCTCACGGCCGACCATAGATTGTGCAACAAGCACTTTAGGAAAACTTTTTGAGCGGTTAAAAGCTAATTGAATCATTCGACGTGATTCAGGCTTCGTCCCTCCGTACATCAGCCGCGCGAAGCTTCCTTGGGGACGATTATATTCTTCATCTAACCTTTCTAAAAGAGTTGGCCAAAGGTCGGATGCTTCCTGCGTACTCAACTTGCCATCGCCATCGTGATCTCCTTCGCTGCGATCAGATAAAGCATTAAGAAGTTGAATAAACGCATCTGTGAGTTGCCTATGGTTGAGTGAATCACTTTGCTCTCCAAGCAATTCAGACAGAGCATTACTGACCAAAGTCAGAGGACTAATCGAATTATCTTCATCAGCTGACGAGTCAATAGACTCTTTAAAAGCCTTGAATAGATTTTGTGACCGCTCATCGGCTTGTATTTCAATGAGACCTTGTTCAAGGGTATGAATTAGATGGCGCCGTAATGTGATTCTTAGATTTTCGAGCTTTTTATATTGCTCGCTCAATAAATTATCAATCTGTTGAAGTGGAATGCAGCTCTGTAATTGACTATGTGCGGCCTTAAGAGCGGGCCATTCACTGTTTTCCATGTCATCACTGGGGTCCCCGTGAACTTTCGATTGAGGCCAAAGTTGCCCGTTTTGCAAACATCTCAGCATTTCCCGTGCGTTAAGCAAATCCACCAATGCGTGTAACGGTTTTGTGAATCGACCAAAAACCAAAACCTTCCCATTTTTCTCGGTAACTACTTCAATAGCCTGCACTGCTGCCATAATGGCTGGATGATAAAACAGAACATCATCACCATTAAGAAATGGTCCCTTTATAACATTTAACCACCATTGAGTGCGGTCTTCTCGTTTTTGATCAGATATTCTATCTGTGACTGCAGCAGATATAGCAGATTGCTGTTCAAATTCTTCTTGATGACGATCTTTTTCGTTTCGTTTATTTTGATCTATTAATGCGGAAATACCATGACCATTTCCCAAAGTCAGCCTCAAACGTTTTGCGACAGAATTCTCAGAAAGACTAGTTACAACGGAAAGAGCCTCTGCAGCACATACCGCCTGTTTCCACACGGGGTCAAGTGATGAAGTCTCAATTGAAATATCCCTTTCACAGCGATACTCATTCATTTGCCGACCTGAATGCTTTTTGAAACTTTGTACTGCAGGGTCTTCCCGCTTGTCACGACGCAAAAGGTAGGGAGACATTTCCCTTTGAAATGTTAAAGAAGATTGCCGGTACTGTTCACGTGCCTCTAGACTGTTAGGACATTGACGCACGCGGCGAACAGCATCAGAATAATTCCCGATTGCCTGATTGAGCATATCAAAATCCGTGAGTCCAATACGGCTCAAGGTTTGTTTCCATTGGCTGACATCTAACTCAACTGGGGTCGCGGTCATTGCAAGCCTGCGTGCCTCTGGCGACGACAGTACGACCTTATCCAGAAGTCGTGACAATCCACTATCGTAACCTCGACTTTTGTGAGCTTCATCAACGATCACCAAATCAAAAATTCCCAATCCCAAACCAACCGCACGCTCCAACCATGGTCTTAGGTTTTCATTGCTGCCATATTCTTCAGCTTCAAGTGCGCCCGGCCATGGTGTTTGTTCACTCAATTCAGCTGCAAGTTGCCACGCTGGATGTTGCTCATTTTCCGGAATTGCGCTGCAAATACTCTTTACAGCATTTTTTACCCATGAATCTGATAATTTATCTTTTATATAATTATTGTATCCCCTTGGTAGTCGTCCTGTTGTTCTCTGACGCCAATGCGCATAGAAATCCGGCAACAATGCCCATCTCCAAGGAACAGTATCTGCACCCAATCTCCAATTTGTAAATGCATGGGATATCACTACCACTTGCTGTTTAAACCAAGGCTTTTGATGTTCAGTTTTATCCAGCTCCCATGCACTTAGATACTGTAAAAGGCTACGGAGTATGAGCGGAGCATCAACATCCCCCATACGCAGTTCTTCACGCCATTGGTACCCTAGGCCAGGGGGCACGAGTATCGCCACCCTTCCACCAGACTCTACAACACTACGAGCTAACTCAACGGCTATACATGTCTTGCCCATACCAACTTCATCAGCGACAATAATTCCATTTTTGGGAATACGCCTCGCTATTTCAATCAAACTGGCTCGTTGGCCAGTATTTAGAGAATAGTTTCGTTTCAGGCTTAAAGGATTATTTGCATAATCCTGTAGACAGGAAGAAACTTTCTCCCACCCTTTAAATCGCGAGTTCATTATTTCCTCCGATTTTGCTCAACGAAGTGAAATTCCACGCTGATTCAACTCGTTGCAAAACAGCTTCATAGCGTAATCCTTCATCGGTCTTATCGTTTTCAGCAAAAACTGGGCGAAAGGGCATCTCCCACAGAGGGCTAAGTGAATTGATCCCCAACGCCTCAAATGATTTGATCACAGGGCTGTTTTTCGCCTGTATCAAGCTCTGTTCGAGCCTTGTGCACCATGCAGTCCAATCATCTCGGGATACTGAAGTTTGCTTTGCCGCAATGTTTTCAATTAGCTCCATCATCGTTCGTATGGGGTAATTTGCTTCAGATGAGGAAGATGCTGCACCATTAGGATCAGGGGGATCTGTTGGGTTGTCAGCGGGAAGATCATCTTTTGGAAGTAATTCTTCGTCTTCCGGTGGAATCGGAAAATTTGCCAATTGCCACCATGCTTCATCGAGATCAATTTGCGGTAACTCCGTCGCGGCTAAACGACCATATTCGTCAAGTACGGGGACGGCTGATATTTGTGGCTTGCCATTTAAATTCCAACGCAGAGTTGCAAAGCGAGGTCTACCAAACATCCACAAGAATTTACCCTCAGAGTCTGATGTGCAAACTTGTTCATTTGTATCAATAACTTCAAATGATTCCTTTTCTCCTCCAGGGGATTTCAGATAAGACAAACCATCGGTCTGGAGCCATAGCATCCAGGCAACTGGAGGTGCGGTGAATTGGATGGCCCGCTCAGGCATTTCTGCCCCTGCTGAAAGTGGAGCAGTAAGAGTAGTGGCATCAGTTTCCCATTGCACAGGTAACAGATTGAAAATCAATTGTTCAGGAGCCAAGTCTTTATTTCTTCCCCAATACAGATTATCTGGAGCAAAAATAACACCTGCCTCAAGATTCCCCCCATTAACTGACATCTTATTGCTGAACCCCGGACCCGTCAAATTACCTGAACCGAGATAAAGCCAAGAACTGTTACAGTAATTGGAGTTTTCTCGGTAATTGGCACTGAATATAAATTTAGCGTGTAGGGAGCGCTTGAGGAGTGGATTGACGAACAAATCTGTTGGCTGTCCTGCCGGTCTTACCGTAAAACCAGCTTTTGATAATGCCTTGAGGGAATTTGCAACAGCCTGGCATGACAAAGGGTTTACAAATACATCTATTTCTGGATTTGCAGTCAAGAGCTGATTTTCCTTTAGAGAATCAACAATATCTTTTAAAACGGAAGGCACGGAATCATCTGATGAGTTCTCAAAAAAACCAGAACCCATACCGAGATAGTTGCGCCTAACTGCAGATCCAACTAATTTGATCATTTCTGGAAGTTGTTTGAACAATGAGGCTTTACGATTGTCAATAAATCGTGGTTGTGTTTGTCCAGCAATTAAAGAAGTTGCTTCAATCCAGGACATTACAGTTTTTCTGGCATTGTCAGACTCACTATCCACTTTGCCAGGCAATAGAGGGTTTAACGCCCTCAGGTCGTAATAATTACCTAGCCAGCTCAGCAGATTCCAAGCGGATCTTATGTCGGAACAGTGTTGTCGTAAGGGATCGGTAATATTATTTACGTCCTCGCTTGAAATGTCTATACGCCAAGCGAGATCTAGGCTTTTTTCCAAAGTTTCGCATGTCCAGTTTCCTGTAGAAACTATCAATCGTAGATGCCATCGACTCGTTTCACTTTCGTGACGAAATCCCAAAATGGCAACTTTAGCATGCAGCAATACAAATGGTTTATTATTCGAATCCTTTATTGGCAGGTGCATTACGGCGGGCGTTTCATCTAGTCTAACTGGAGGATTTCCTGGATCAAGCATCAGGGCAAGTGCGATTCTGCCTTCATATGCACGCTGTCTCTGCGTTTGTCGAGTAAATCGTTCTGCTGCATCATTGAGAAAATCCGCGTCAGCAGAATAACCGCATAGCCATCCGAAGCGCCCCCGAAAATTATCAGGTGCTTCAAAATGTTGGGCCAAAGAAGGAGATTTAAAAGATTCAGACATCTTATAGCTCCTCCCTTACGTTTAACGCTTCATTTTGACCAAGCCATTCGTGAAGTTCACAATTTAAATCAGCATTTAGGAGAAAAAAGTTTCTTACCCGATGAGAAATTCCATCTGGCAATTTAATTGATTTTGAACTACCCGTCTCTTCGGTCTCATCCTCATCTGACGGTGTGATCTCTTGGTTTGAGTCGTTTCTAAATGCTGGGCCAGGCAATACTAGCCGTCCACGCAATCGGAGTACGCGTTCGTCCCTTTTGACTATGTTAGCAAGTACCACACTATCTAGTTCATCTACACATTCTCTGCAAAAACTATTACCTAATTCATCATTATGCTCCTTGCTCAGAAACTTCTGAGCGCATTCTCTCAAAACCGTAATCGACGCTTTGATATTGTCAGGCAATGAGTCCCCGAGTTTGAATTCTAGTTCTGTATGATTACTGATATGTGCTTCTAAGAGATCAAGTGTTTGTATCGCAGCATCGCGAGTAGCAAAAAATAAAGAACCTGTATGCAAATCATGCCAATGATTGACATTGATAATGGATGGCTTAGCCTCCCAATCGATACTTTGATTTGGATTGGTCCGCAATGTGTCAACCCATTCCAGAGCTGAGCGACGTCGTTCTTTGTCCGCCAGGTTTTCATGTATGCTTCCCTGGATAAGGCGGTCTCTCAGAACTTCACAGCCTCTTTTGGTCATAGGCTCAAGAGGCGATAGGGCTCTTCGTAATTTATCGTTCGTGGATATATTGACAGATTCCCCCATTGTCCAAGCAACTAAGAAATCAAAAATGCTTCTGCTGTAATGACATGGGTTGTAGTCTATCGACTGTGCCTCTATAAAGTCACGGCCCGTTTGTGAACATATAAATGCATTGAACCTGCTGCCATTGGATTCTACAAGTCCTAACGATGGTAATGCTTGAACAGTTGCCATTCGCATGGGCTGAGTTACATAGAAGCCAGGTTTTCGCAGAATTTCAAATCGTATATCATTCTCTTTGCCTTGCATTTTTGTAATACCAAGTAAACGTGAATCACTTTTCCAGCTGTTGGTGTTGAATGCGAGGAAACAGGCAAGAGCTTCGATTGCATTTGCTGTTTCAATGTTATGAACTCGCTTCCCTAAAGCACGCGCCTTCTCAGCGACTGCAACTCCCAATGTTGCCAAAAACAACTGTTTTCCAAACCACGTGCCTCCTATACCTGGTACAGCTAGTTCGTTAAAAGCCCGTACAGAGGCCCCTAATCCTAGAGTACGAGTGCGCCTTTCTCCGCTCATGACTTCCGGTCCTAATAGACCCCATGTTATATTTTCCATTCAATCCTCAATGTCTATAGGTAACAGACTGATAATGTATAATTGGATCTGCAATCAATGAGCGACTATCTATCAATTTTCAAAAACCAATTTCAATAAAGCAGTAACTCTCTCAGAAGCCAAATTATCAGTGCCAGTGTTCTGCAGCTTCATATATCTTTCCAGATAAAATATACCACCCAGTGCTCGTGCAATATCAAAATGCAATTCAGCGCTTTCTGGCTGCATGATCGGCAATTGCCAAGCAAAGACATTGACCCATTCGACATTCTGAACAATCCCTCTGCAACGATTACAAATATCGCTGAGTGCATCCGGAATGTTTCCTGTCGAAACAGCTTCTGCGATTTTTTTCGTAAATGTCTCTTGATCCATCTTGATGTTTGACAAAAAATCGGATTTGATTCTCTCCCCTGCAGCAATTGCTGGTGCCATCGCTACGGCAACCTGATTTCGTTCTTCATCAGAAATTTTGCTTGCCAGTTGTTGTTGCGCTTCAGGAGTGAGCAGGAATAATAGTCTTTCGCGCGATTCTGGTGATCGCACTGGCAACACGGAATAAAGAATTTCATTAAGCGAATTGATCGCCCTAACTTCAGCCTGATTTACCGAAATAGGGGTCATACTCGGATCTCTGATAACTGCACACATAACTCCTCCTCTTCTCAATGATAACTCACGATATATATTAGGTTACGGCATATATATGACAGATCTGGACAACAACCAACTTACATAATAATATGCCACTTCTGCATATTCTTAACGGGTTGACACGGAGGTCACATGCGTGGACGCAGGATGAAGAAATTATTCGATGCAATAAACCTGCTGGCGCAACCATGCGGTGCAACTATCAAGGATTTGGCAAAACGACTGGAAACCAGCGAGCGGCAGGCCTACCGTACAATAGAAACCTTGCAGGACGATTTCTACTTTGTGATTACGAAAGATCAAGCTCTGCTGGGCAGCGACGTACGATATTACCTCAAGGAAAAGGATCAAGTAACCAGTTTCACCAATATGAAGGTGGCTGACCTGAACCTGTCACTCACCGAGGTGATTGCCCTTTATTTCCTGAAAGGGCATGCACGTCTTTACCAAGGAACGGATATCGAAACAGAAATTAACCGGGCTTTTGCGAAACTTGACACCTTCGTACCGGACGGTTTTGAAAAGCGACTGGAAAAAGTTAAGACACTTTTTAGCCCTGCATCACAGTTTGCGAAAGATTATACCGGCAAAGAGAAAATTATCGATGATCTTACAGAGGCCATTCTTCAGCAAAAGACATGCAATATTGAATATCACTCTTTTGGTGATGATAAAATTAAAAACTTCAAAATTGATCCACTTCGCTTCTTCGAGCGAAACGGAGGACTGTATGTTTTCATCAGGGCTACATCATTTGGCGACATCAGAATCCTGGCTGTAGAGCGGATACAGAACATATCAATTCTGAATGCACCGTTTGACCAGCCAAAAGATTTTGATCCAGATGCACTTCTGGATAATGCGTTTGGCGTTTTTTATGACGACCCTGTAACAGTAAAAGTTAGATTTCCTGCCGATCAGGCTCGTTACATTGAGGAACGCCGCTGGGCAAAAGACCAGAAAATTACCAAGTCAAAGAACGGCTCCATCGTTCTCACCATGAATACATCTGGCTGGTATGATGTCAAACGATGGATACTCTCTTTCGGTCCAGAGGCAGAACTACTCGAACCGGAAGAGATGCGCGAAGAATTAAAAGCGGCTGCCCAGGAAATGGCCGATCTTTACGAATAACCCTCGAAGTAAGCTTATTGAGCGCCAAAACCTATGGGGCGATTTATTGCTCCTTTTGCCTCGCATTCTTTCAGGAGCTGTTCGTAAAGTTTACCGGGTGTTACCACTACTTCCCAAAGTTCGAATTGTCGTGCAGCTACAGCAAAATCTCCTGGCGTCAGTTTCTCCAGTCCACGGATCTTTGCCTCCCACAGCCCGATATCCTCTTCACTTCCGCCAAGACGTACAAGCTCCTGGCAAAACATCTGCCATCTTTGCTCCGAAGATAACGGGTTGAACTTGACCTTGAAGGCAAAACGTCTGAGGCTTGCCTGGTCGAGTTTTTCCATAAGGTTCGTCGTGCAGACAAAAATCCCTTCAAATGCTTCAATCTGTGTAAGCAACTCGTTTACTTGTGTTACCTCCCAACTTCTTTGGGCGTCCCGCCGGTCTGCGAGAAAACTGTCAGCTTCATCCAGGACAAGAACGGCATCCTGCTGACGAGCTTCCGTGAACATGGCAGCAATGTTCTTCTCGGACTCCCCAACCCACATGCTTAAGATGTCGGAAGCCCGCTTCAGAATGAGAGGCTTACCAATCTCATCGGAGATATGACGAGCGAGTTCACTTTTTCCCGTACCAGCTGCTCCATAAAAGCAGAAGGTTCCTCTCGGGCGCCGCTTCAACCCACTAACGATAGAAGGGATATCGATGTCAGTGTTGAGATAATCGAGTTTATAGCCCGTTCGAAGAACATTACGGCTTGGTGTTCGCTTCTGACCCAGTAATGTTGTGCTTCTGTCGAGCGTTTGCTCAATAAGCTGAATTGCACGTACATTATTTCCGCCACTGGCAATTTTTGCGACCTTTGCTGCTCGATCAAGCTGACCGGGTGTTATCTCATCATTGCCGGCAATTCTTTCAATCAACGCTTGGGGAGGATCAAAACATCCCAGGTGGTACTCTGCAATATTCAGTCGCACCGCGACCGGTGGTATTGAAAACGCAATTGAATAGTCGAATCTTCGTAAATATGCAGGGTCAATATGCCCAATCCGGTTACTTATCCATATTGCCGGTACGGGGTTACGCTCCATCGTCCGGTTTATCCATGCTTTCCCGCTGCTTTTCCCTCCTCCATTATCTTCCATGAGAAAGCTGAACATTCCGTAATCAGCCGGGAATACATCCTCTATTTCGTCAAACATTAAGACGGCATTACTGGTCCTTGCCAGAAGTCGCTGACAGAAGTTAAAGGCCCGCAGGCGAGCAGCCCCCTTAATAGGATCTCCATCCTCGTCTGAAAACGCGATCTCATACAAGTCAGCTCCCATTTCAGCCGCAACGGTTTGAACAAATTCCGTTTTGCCAACCCCCGGTTTACCGTGCAGCAGGATGTTGACGCCTGTTGTCCTCTCATCCAGGACATTCGATAGATAGTCGCGCATCACAACTATGTCGCTTTTCAGGTGGGAAAAATTTTCCAGTGTCAAAGTCGGACTGGAAGCTCTTTTTAGAAATCTGCCGGAAAGCTCTTCGGTACTCAGGTGGGGTGACAAGAGGATTGAGCTCAGACCTTCGAATACGTCAAGTTTATCCTCAAGATCAACAACTCCCTTGGAATTACGAATTAATCCAGTACTGATGAGGAGACTATCGCCTCCAATTGATGATCGGAACTCAGCTTCTGAAAATCCGGAGATCCTGCTGAGAATCTGGCAGATAAGCTGGTTTGATGTTTTCTCACACCTGGAAGATATTGCTCCCTTGAAAGGGGGAAACAGATCCATTGCCGCAGCAAAAGCAAGAACGCATTGATCTGCTTCGTTCAAGCCAACCAAGTCTGCCAGAAGCTCAATGTTATCAAACAGTGCCAGACGGTCAGGAACCTTGACCTTCTGAAGAGCTGCCAGATGTTTTTCAAGCATTTTGAGGCAGTTTTTTGCGGTTGGTATCTTTGCAGAGGTTTCGTCTTCATCATCGTCATCGGTATCGTAAGGATCAGGGATACCGGTGAGTGCGAGGAAATCTTCATCGGAGAAAATATCAGGCCATTTCCCGAATTTAGTTGGCCTGTGCCAGTCAAGAAGTATGGCAATTTCAATAAGCCATGTACCGAGTAGCGGCCTGTACTCACTGGCAACCTTACCGATGCGACTGCGTTTTGTTCCTCTTCTTCTTTTTCTGAAATATTGCGGTTGCATGAACCCTCCTGCCTGTCGAACGCTATTGTCTTTAAATCAACAATATCCGTTGTCATTGACAGAATTGGACAATCAACCGCGAAAAATTCAACAAACGACAAAAAACTAATTCAAAACTTGGTATAGAAATTTGAGGCAGGTCAATTAGTCGATTTGCCTAACCATTTGATGGCTTCCGTGTAGCCACTCGTGTAACCTCTGTGACGCTTTTCTTCAATTTGCACTGATGATTACTTACTTTTGTACATCTGAAAGATAAATATAAGTTCCAGTAGCCCCAAGCCTGTTCGTCGCATTGAAGGATTGCGTCTTGAGTAATGCAACTTGTGCCGTTGAATCTGCATTGAAGTTGAACTGAACTATGGATACGCTCTTCATAAAGCTGAGGCCGTGATCGAGCCGTATCGTGCACTTGGCACCGTCACTCCAGACAATTGAAATATCCCGCGCATGCTGAGCTTGATACTTTGGCACCTCTTTTACTGTTATTGCTCCACCTGACGCCTTTAACAGCTGTTCTATGGCAGCGTTCCTGTGCTGACGGATTTGCCAATCGTCATGTAACAACTCAGAAGGTTTGTAATTTTGCTTGACGAAATCGACCGTTTCGACAACGAGTTTGACGCCTGTGTCGAACTTTCCGAAATACGCACTTAGGCCCTTAGTTACTTCTCCCAATAATTTAACATTCATAGGGGACGAGAAAAACTTGTCCCTGAACTCGACACTGGCAATCGGATTTTTCTGTTCCAACCGTTCCTTTAGATGCGGAAGCTTCGAACATACCTGCTGCCAAAACAGGCCACCAAAATTGTTGATTGGACCATCCAGTTGCTTCGTGATAACCAGCTCGGTAAAACTCCCTGGCGGGGCTCTTCTTACTTTACCCGTGTCAATAACGAGTCCCTTGATCGGCGACAACGGCAGTCCATTTGAAACTTTTACACACCGGTCGTCCTGGTTTGCCCTTGCCCAGTATTCTGATGGGGTTAAGCAGTCAGGCGAAGTTGTTGCCCATCTGACGGTCCTGTGGGCACCCCCTACCTCTGCAATCAGGTTGGGGATATGGAGGTCATCCTCTTGTGGAACAATCTCGCGTAGCTGGATGCCTCCTGCCTCGATTAAGCTGGCTAGTGGGTTTGCTACTGATGAGTCGAGTGAAAAGATGGCCTCTTTCTTCGCCAGCAATACCACCTTGCGATCTTCGCTGGCCCATTTGAGAAGAGAGGATCGAAGCGGCCAGTCCAGAAAATCCCAGTGTTCGAGATTCCCCCCCAGATAGATACGCAACTCGTCAACATCGCTCCGTTGCATTTCCCTATAAAGGGCAAAATGCAACTCGTCGAACTCAAGTCTGGATTGGGGGCCGAAAAAATGCAGCTCTTTCGGCAGGCTTAAGCCTTTCAGTAACTGCGGGGAAATTTGTGCCATGGCCTCATGGCGATTCAGCCGTTTCACATCATGCTGCGTGTCATAGGTTAACAGGCACGAGTGGCAAGCCGTGTCACAGTTCTTCTTGCATGTAAGGATCTCCCTGGCTCTTTCTAGCAATTTGGGAAGATTGGACGCGGCAGCGGCAACGAAGCCGGCTCCTCCTGTCGATGTGTCGTAGAGCACAATGGATCGCGCCAGTTGGTTGGTCGGCGTACGAGACGGGATACTCGCACAGCTTATTTCCCGATCGTTGATCCCTAACTCTTCTGCCAGCGCCTGCCGTAAGGCTGTCGCAAGAGAATATGCCGCCACATCACTGTTGAGTGGAGCTCCTGAAACTGGGTCCGAGAGCTGCAGTTCAAAGACATCGGTAGACACCCCCAACCCTAGCCACTGGTTCCTCTTGATTGCCCACTGCTGGTCATTCCCAGGGCATAACGACTGGCCATTTCTCTCCTTGCCTCCCCGTAACCGGTAGTGGTCCTGGAGTTCAAATGGCAAAGTACCACCGGTGGCTGTCTCTGATGCTGAGCGCCCACAGCGCAGACAAATGGCGTAGCCGTGCCCCATCAAACCCCCGGATTGGTGGAAGATGTGCCCCTCGTGGCTGAACCTGTAGCGGCCCAGCTCGGGGCGCGGCAGGGGCGACCAGGGCGTCTGACCGGCAGTTATCCATGGCTTATGGACCGGCATATATTTGCGATACGACAAGTCATTGTGAGGCTCGGTATAGATGTTTACGGCAAAACCCGCCGGTTGGAGGTATGGCTTGATCACCAACAGATCGGACTCCGCCCCGCAGACTGGACAGCTATGTAGAATTGTCGATCGAGTGCCGCTGGAGCCACAACTGCGACAACGCCAAGCGTTTTTAAACGACTGCAGTTCTGGCGCCTGAGTATAGTCCCCGGCCGGTACGTGCCAGTTCAGCGTGACTCCTTCTGATGTGAACACCTGTCCATCGATAACGATATCGCTGCCTGGGGCGTACTCTCGGATCGCCATCGGCAAATCGCGGGACGGATACCCCCGCCTTTGTGAGCGGTTGTCCTCGCGCTCCTTGGATGCCCTTCCATCATGGCGTAAAGTCTCCAATGTAGAGTTGATGAATGGAACCACTGCCGTAGGGAAGCCATAACCTGGTAAGAACCCTGACGCGGCAAGCTCCCCCAGCAGATATTCATCGTAGATGCGCTTCAATTGCTTCAGGATTGCGAGCTGTGCCGGCGACGCTTTTGATTGATCTGTGGGCGCACCCCCAGCATGTTCCAATTCAAGCTGAAGGGCATTTTCTTCTTCGAGCCATCTTTCCTTGATCCTTTTGAGCTGAAGACCCACTTGCTCTAGCAACCGTGTAGGCTCAACGCCTTCCAGGGCTGTTCCGTGAGACAATCGCCTTAACCCTTTAATCAACCATGCATCTGAAAGCCGGTCCTCATGCTTTTGTACCCATAGCTCCATAATACTGGCTGGAGAGCTGGCATCCTCTGACGGTGAAGAAAAAAACCACTGGCACTGCAGCTTGGTCAGATCCTGAGCGTGCTGCTGCAGGAATCGGGTAAGAGTAAGCGCGTTGATGTGCCGCTGAATAATGCGCTCGCTTTGCAGCGAAACATGTGGAAGCTTGATAGGCGTTCTGAACGGCCATACCGGATTGGAGAACACAGACTCTCCATGCGGAGCGCTTTGGCATAGGGTAAAGCTGACTGCGGCGGATTCTTTACGTCGCCCCGCCCGGCCTGCCCGCTGGAGATAGTTAGCAGGTGACGGGGGAGCATTGTTCATTGCTACGCAAGATACGCCACCGATATCTACACCCATCTCCATGGTCGTTGAACAGCTCAGGATATTGATCCGGGCAGACTTGAACCCCTCCTCCAACTTCCTAAGCCGGGAGCTGTTCTGTTGTGCCGAGTGTTCGTTGATCCGGTAGAAATCACTGAACGTGGCGATCCGGTCGCTATATGACGACCAGACCCCTTGCTTCCGGAGGTCAGCGATCCGGGCATCTGTCTCCAGCCAGTCCAGGATTTTTTCGCGCGGAACTGACTGGCCGTTGTCTCGGGTAAACGGGTACATCAGCTCGGGTAGTCGGATCTTCGTACACTTGGCCAGGCTTTCGGGGATTTCCATTGACGTGTAAGGTGACCACCCTAGCAGCGTCACATCCACTACTCGTCGGGTGACTGGGCAAAACCACGCATCCTGTACTGACTTGAACTCCACCTTTCGTTCGAGGCTCAGACGGAATCCGTCGTGTTCCTGTGCCAACAGCTTCGTCCGTATCTGCGTCCATGCCGCTGCCAGAAGTTCATTGACATCGGATCGATCGGATCGGTTCTCTGGGGACAACGCAAGAGCACGAAAGAGGAGAATCGGGAGTCGTGAGCGGGGGATAGCATCCCGCACCATCGGCCAGCGTAGCTGCCAGCGACCTGCCGGAACTTCATCCGGCCCGATCAGGAAGCGTGTCGGCAGGTCTATGCCGATCCAGCGAGAGTGCTCTTGAGGTACTTGTACAGCGCAGGCTCCTCTAATGGAGAAATCAACCGCGATTTTCAGGAAGTCTCGCCAGTCCTGGACGCCAAGCCTTCTTTGTTTCCATGCTGGGGGGAGGTCTGTATCGCTGATTCTATCCAGATCCGGATAATGGAGGGAAACCAGCCCGAGGGTTTCCAACGACGTCTGGCGCTTCGGTCTTCGAGCAAACTCCCTGATCAGGCAGAGTTGCGCTATCTGATGCGAGTTCAAGTGCTTGAACGCAGTGTGCTTCCACTGCTCCGGCATCCAATCCTGCAAGACTTTTGTCGCCTGCATAAGATGAAGAGAGTCTCCCCATGATAGCGTGCTTCCCACCGATGATTCACAGCTCTCTATATCGTTCTTCATATTCGATATTGCTACTGCGAGCGCTTCCATAGGGGTCTGCTTATACAATCCTTCCAACTGCTCAAGTTGAGTCTTCTTCTTCGCCAGTTCCTCAGGGTCGTGGCTGCTCTTGTTTGCTGATATCTGGTGGTACAACCAGCTACGAGAGTAGTTTCTTTCCGCGTCTAACTGTGATTGGAGAGAAAACCTGGCTGTGCCTTGCCTGCTATCGCTGAATGTTATGAGCCGCCGGCCGCCAAACGGCACGTTGGAGGCCTTGTCTGAAATAGGCGGGGTATGTTCTAGCAGTGTCGGTACGGACATAAGCAGGTGGAATGCGGCTCCGGAGCGGGCCGGTCTGAAGAGCTGTCCCTGTCGTTTCTCTTTTTGGCCGCATCGACGGCAGCGGAATCCGTCATCCAGGTGCGTCAGGCCGAGCTGTATGGAATTCTTGCCCGTATCGCCGATATGTCCAGTGATCCTGTCAACCGTAGCAGGTACTTCGACAAACTTTGCATCTGTGATTAATCTAGGGAACGAGTAGGGGTACTGTTCCTGCTCCTCGTCAGGGTTCTCGTCGTCTACAAGTCCCTCGTCTTCTGTATCATCCTCATTGGTATCAATGCTGTACGGTACCAAGACGGACTGTTCATCAATCACATTTTCTTCGGCTGACAAATACTCCTCCCCACAGGAGTCACAAAAAACTAATTCATATACTCTGGAACCGCAATCTGGGGCGTCACATCTTTCGCGGCGCTCCATAAAGATTTTTCCAAAGGACCACTCGGGGCTGTTCAGGTGAGTGTTTTCCCGGCCCGAGCAGGTACTGTTGCAACAGGCCCAGATACCGCTCTGGGTGCGGTGAAACAGATGCCCTCGCAGTGGGATGAGAGTTTCATCCTCACGCTTCGCAATTCTGCATAAGTCGAGCAGCTCGAGCGTTTGCGCTTTATCGTCCAGTGACACGTTTTTCTTGCCGACATACGCTTCAGAAAGCTCCGAAATAGTCATTGGTCCTTTGTCAGTCAGCGATTGCCGGACTGTCCGGGCATTCTTGTTTTTTGCCAGTGTTTCGTAGAGTGCCGCCGGATCGAGATGCTTGAGTTCTGCGACTGGTGGCAGAGGGACATCCACTCCAGAATATATCTTGTCCAAAGGAGGCACGTACCGGCTCCCGGTCACCACTGATACTCTGGACGGGTCAATGCCTGCTACATCTGCCAGGTAATGCTGAAGCTGTCGAACCGCGTTATCATCGCCTGCGCTCCCGATAGTCGCCGACGTAGCGATGAACCGGACGTTATGAGCCTCCACTCCAAAAGCATGCAGCACTCGCCTCAGCAGCAGCGAAATTTCAGCTGCATGGGAACCTATATAGGTGTGGGCTTCGTCGAGAACGATCCACCTCAGTTTCCCTTTTGATTTTTCGATTATAGGATTGTCTTGCTGGCGAACGAGCATATATTCCAACATGGTCGAGTTTGTTACCAAAATGGGCGGTGGCGATGCCCGGAGTAGCTTGCGGGACAGCACCTCCTCGGGTTTTTCGGCTTGTACGGATTTTTTTTCTTCGTCAGGGGTATCTCCGTTGTAGAGGGCATACCTGATTCCCCCCTTGAATTCTGTCGTCCATGCTCTCAGGCGGTCTCTCTGGCTGTTGATCAGGGCGTTCAATGGGTAGAGCATCAACGCCTGCACGCCTTCGAGAGTTTCTTTCTTGTCCAACTGGTCGGCCAGATCACTTAGTATTGGCACCAGAAAACACTCCGTTTTACCAGAACCGGTACCGCTGCTGACAATAATGGAGCGCGGCGGTGCTTCCTTCAAGGCATTCCATGCCGTTACCTGATGCGCATATGGATGCCAGTCTGCACCGAACTTCTGTTCCTCCAACTCTTTCGGCGGGTTATCCATAGCCTTGACGAGGCGTTTATTGAGGAGGTTCCCGGCCAACTCCTGCATGGCCATTGGCGCCTGCTGCCAACCGAAGCTCGCCTCAAATACAGGGTCAGCGAGAAAACTCCCCGGTTCGCCTGACGGTCTTTCGAAAACGTCATGGAGGTGGAGGCGCAATGGGTTTGATACCGGGCTGAATTTGCTGATGAACGCCCGAGCTGCACGTTGCCCCAGCTCTCTGACCAAAGTTGAAAAATATGAATTTGATTCGTTCGTCATGTCAGATCTCCATGTCGTTGCATATGCAGTACCCAATACTCGATGCCAGCGCAAAGCCGTACGAAACGTCAAACCATGTCGGATCGAACTCGCGGAGCTTCCGTATGTTGAAAATCATGCGCTTTTTGAGCTTAATGTTGAAGGCGGCACAAAAGGCCGCGGCGACAGGGGCGTTAAGAACCGACAGGCGATACTCTGGCCCCATCATCGTGGTATTCCAGAGGGAATGGAGTTCTTCAGGTATATGCCCATGTACGGTGGGCCACCATTCCTCGCCGAGCTCTGGGCACATGGGCCAAATGTCGTCTGCGTGCATCTGTAACAGGTCCTGCTCTGCCGGCGTCAGAATCACCATCTTCATGGTCTGGTGTGCATTCCTCATAGTAAACATGTGTAGATATTGCAAGTTGGGGATCAGCGTTGAAAACAACTGGTGCTTAGCGAGTTCCACCAAAGATTGCATCCCCGCCTGCCTTATAGGGACTTGATTGAAGAACGTCCTGAATGAGGCATCTACAACCGAATCCAGATTGCCGTCAAACGATTCTGCAAGCGGGGCGAGGGCTTCCCTCATTTGTTGCTCGCGTATTATTGCCGCCTTTATCCATGACGACACCGGTACGAGGTACCATGCAAACGGCAGCCGCTCCAGACCGGACCAGACCTCGTCGAAAGTATCTTCACCAGTCTTCAAGAGGACGGTCGCCGCCGCATCCGGGTGGCGGGCCAAACGACCGATGATGTCAAAGGTGGTTGCAGGCAAATGCTTCAAGTGGTTGAAGCAGGCGTTGATTTTTTTCCAGTCGGCATGGTTGGGGTCTGCAGATAGTTGCCCCAGAAGTTCGTCGCAGGCGTCAGAACGATCACGTGGAGTTATGAGTTTTGCTACTGATTCAAACGACCTGTCTATAGTATCCACCGGTATGGGTGTGGAGTCATTATAGACCGTCCAGCACAACGGCCTGATCCTACACCAATCGCCATCCCATCCGGTAATCAGCCATGGCCCCAGAGATCTGTCCTCCTTATGGAACTGCCATCTGCCGGGGTTTGTGGCCGGCAGAATCTCATACTCTTGGTCGGGGTTCGTCAACGGAAACGCCCTGAACTCCAATCGAGACGCGTCCCCGTTCAATGTCTTCAATTCCTTTTCTGGAATGTATACCTCACCAGAGTCTTTATCAGGTTGAATGCTCAGGTCGTACCGGGCGATATAAATCCTTTGGGGAAACGTTGTATAATTGCTGGAAATGACCCCGACCCTGATCATCGCATCGAGATCCTCGACGGCAGCGAATAGCAGATTGCATCCGTCCTGCAGCTGCCGGAGGTCAATCTCATGGCGGCCAGGTGCAACCTCTACAAGCTTGATACTGTCCAGCTTAATGCCTGACAGCCTATTCGATAACGCTGTTGCCTCGATACTGAATGTGAGATTCGGGTTTAGGTCCATGACTTGAACAGTTACTCCCGACATGCGTGACATGTGGACAATATCGTCGGTATGCAGGACGGTGCCGTCGCGGTTTATGAAGCGTACGCCCCTCGCCGGGTACGGCACGCTCAAGACAAGTTCCTGTCCGAGATTCCATCTGATATGTACGTCTAGGTTCGCAGGCGGATCGCTCTCCGAAATACACTCGAAACGAGTCCCATCTGGAATAGAGGATGTCAAAATCTGCAGATTTGCTTGATTCGAGGCGCATCCGTAATGCATGGCGGCCATCCCGGTGATTTCTATAGCGCCTTCACGAGCGTTCCTCCCTGGGATGAACATTATTTTGCCGGTCTTGGGCACCACATCGATTTTCGCCATAAAGTGCGTTTCGCCCTGCTTCACATGGCGGATGGCAACTGGCCCGCAGCAGTCGATCAGGTCAGATTTCCATCCGTCATTCCCTTTTCTCGTCCTCCATTGGAGCTGAGTTGCCGGGATGGTCTGGATAGATCCATTTTCCAGATAGCTGACGATTTTAGGAAATCCTCTGTAGATATTGGATCCAAAGGTCCCGTGAGAGAGGAACTCTCCTGATATTGCGTATTGTGCGCTTTCCTCCTCAGCGGCCTTTGTGCATATGGTCGTATTGCTTGTACCGTCCGATACGACTACCGTTCCCGAGATACGGTAGAGTTGCCTACCTAATAGCTGGTCATCTCCCAGGTATTCGCAGAGTTCATCACTGCTGGTTATGCTTGACGTGCTTGGAATTGCCATGAGCGCGAATGGATGTCTTGTACGTAGACCTCCTTCTCCGATTAGCTCCCATTGATCGGTATCGCTGTCTTTTGCTGAAAAGACCCATGGCAAATCAGATAGACCGAGACTTCCCTTGATGTTCCGGATCTCCCTGGTCAGGTTGTTTGATCTTGCATCCAGCCAGAGTTGCTCTGTCGCGCTACTACCGGATACTGTGCTGGAGGTGCCGCTGGGGATTTCCGCTGCGAATCTGCCATCATCTCCTGCCGTTCTTCTCGTAACCAGCGCCAAGAGCTGACGGGCGGCCGATTGCTGACATAAATAGAGCTGCACGTTGTAGGGTAGTTGGTTGACCGGGATCTGAAGTTGCTCCGCCAGAGATGGGGCGTCAAAGTAAGGGGGAATCTGTATCTTGCGCTCGAGCCGAAAGGATGAGCCTGTTCTTTTCAGAACAGTGGTGATCTTGATCTCTTGGATTCTGGCTATCTTGACCGCATCCTTGATGAGGCTGTTCAGGAGTGCTTTGGCGGCCTCGTCTGACACCACGAGCGGGAAGCCGTCCCGCCAGCTGGGAAGTGTCCGGTCCAGGTCCTCTATTGGGGTCGATGTATCACCGATGCGATACTGTAGATTCCATACTTGTTCAATCAGTTCTCCACATAGCTGAAACAGTGGTTTCTGGCGGAGCCCCTTTGGTAGGCGCGACCCAATCCGGCCGGCGAGTTCAAAGGGACTGATTTCTCCTCGGCCATATACCCGGAATTCATTGAGGAGCGCCTTGAGGTACTGCTGGAGGTAGCTGTACCCCTCCCGATGAATAATTTTAAGGGGTAGCCCTCCCTCACAGGCGAGCGTAATGAAATAGGCGTTCCTGTCTCCCACGGTCAACAGGCTCCTCTTCCAGAACCTCAACCCGAGTCGAATAGGGTCATAGAGGTCTATCCTGTTGTGATCCTCATCCATCCCAAGCGACACGAGAATCCCGTCCCATTTCCATGGCCCGGAGTCATAATTCTTTCGCCACCATTCAGAGGCATAGAGACAGAACGCTGCAGACTCAAAAATGCTGCTTTGGGGGAGATGGCCATTTCTGAACCTTATGACATCGCGCAGCGCGGCCTGTATGTCTGTATATTCGTTTTCAGAGCACCTGTATTTGCAGAGCATGCGGCCGTCAGTACTGGCGAGGTTATTTCTCTCCAGTATATTCGTGACTATATCAGAGCACTTGTGCATGGCCCCTCCCCAAGGGTAATAATAGACCGGACGGAAATTTATTCAGGTTCGTATATGAACGAGATCAAACGACATCATGCTGTAATCCCATAAATCAAAATAGCTCTAATTTTGCTCCAATAGGTCAGTCTCCTGGCTGATCTGTTCCAATTGACCAATATCATTGAGATGCGGCATGGAATCCTGCGATATTGCCTGAATCTCCCCGCACATCCCCATCATATTGTGGGTGACCCGCTCAATCTGCTTTTCACGCTTCTTCCAGATTTTTTCCATGGCGGCGCGTTCGGAATCCAGATCGCGTTTCATTCCTGTGTATGCGTCAACTAGGGCACGAATCCGCTGGATGAAACGAGGGCTGCAGAGATAATCATAGATCGCCTCCATTTTTTCGTTCTTGCCCAGAGAAATGGCCCGGGACTTCTGCTGTTCGACGAGTATTTCGCGGAGCGCCTCAGCAAGAGGCCTGGCAGCGCTAAAGTTTGTTACCCAAATACCGTCATACAGAATGAACGGATCAGAGGTATGCTTCGGCATGGTAGTGGTAACAAGGACGGCTATTTCTGCTCCAACCGCCTGCTGATCCTCCTTCAGTTTGGTGACCCATCCATTAGACCAGTTTTCAGCCCGCTTGGCTTCCCAAACAATTTTTCCGCATACCTGGCCCGTACGGGTAGAAACAGTCTGGATGACATCTGCACCTCGCGCTCCCTTCTTAACCGGTTCGATGGTGTCGAAAGGGAACCCGGACTTAAGGAGGTCCTCAAGTTCCAATTCCAGGACTTCGCCCTGAAGCTGCTGCGAACCCTGCTCCAGCTTCCTTTTGAGATCTTCGTTGGCCTTCTGAGCATCTTCGATCTTCTTACGCAGCTCGGCCTCTTTCAGCATGAAGCGTTGACTCTCGGCGGTCTGAATCTGCTTGACCAAACGGGCCTTTTCTTCGTCCAGTTTGCGAGCCATTTCCAGCTCAAGGTTCTGCTGAGCTTCTTCCAGCTTCTGTTTGTCCCGGCGCAATTGTAGTTCATTGTCACGCAGTTTCTGCAGCTGACTGTCGCGTTCTGTCAGATCTTGCTGCAGGGCATCCTTTTCAGTCTCAAACTCCTTGAGCGCTTTTGCCCGGGCATCGGCCTTTACCGCTTCAATCTTTTCAGACAATTCCTTTTGTGCTGTCATTGCTTCTGCAAGTTCGTCACGAACCTTTGCCACTTCCGCAGCATGGCTCTTGACCAATCGCCGCTCAATGTCGGACTGCAACTCTTTGCGCAAATCCTCTTCGCGCTGCTTGAACTCGTTATCGTACTCATCCTCGTATTTATCGAGGGTCTGTTTGGTTATTCCTTCTTTTAAGGGGAACTGTGACGAACATTTTGGACATGAGATTAACTCATCCGCCGATACGATGATCCTTTTCATGTGATACTCCTTACTGGCACTTTTCATAATTTGCTTTGCAATTATTCAATTGTATTACAAAGGTTGTGCCAGTGTTGAAGGCATAAAAAAACAAGTAGTTATAGAGTTAATAGTTTTTGTGTGTTGGCAACAAGCACAAGATAATTTATTTTGCAATAAAATAACTTGCGCTAGTGATCTTCCTTCGGTGCTTTTTTCACTGCCTCCTGTGCTGCTGTAAACTCACCGAACGGCTTAAATAAAAGGCCCACCGGGACAATATGCGAAACTGCGCGTCGCAACAAATCCGGGGGCCTCTGGTCCCTTGTCACAAGGTCAGCCGGGTACCCTTTCTAGCCTGCGATGGAAGCTACGCGATCACAAATCTGCCACACAGATGATGACGATGACAGGCAGGATCATATTCACGGGTAATGTCATCCCGATCGCTTCGAGAAACGCAGGTCCAGGTGGTCAATTCAGCGGGATTTCTGCTGATGTCGAATCCGTTGGGAGCCAGTATTCCGAATATGTCGGAGATAAGGTACCTGTCGTGCATCTCATCCCAGATAAAGACTTCGACTTTCAAGTCGACTCCGGCGACGAGCCCTGACAGGGAATCACAGAATCTACGTTTCCATTCATCAATACCGTAAGTTCTTCTACCTTCCCGTTCCATTGCATAAACAGTACGATGAATCTCCACCAAAGGAGGAAACTCCCTGTTCCTGAGAGGTTCAAGCAACCTGAAGAATTCACGATAACTCGCTCGTGTCGGATCCAGGTTCCGGTCGATAAACATAATGGAATTGGAACATTCAAGCACCAAACGCAAATGCTCAAGATACGAAGTAGTGTTCCGGCAAGGACGAGACGAACTCCCCCTTTTGCTCCACCATAACGAACTTGACAGCTTGCCGATGTTGGTAACCAGCGGATGCGTCCGTGGATAGAGTGCGGCGGTTTCAGACGTGGTGACGATACCGCCCAATGGGACGGCCTCGTGGGTTGCCAGGGCTTCCTCACACCATCCGTGATCATTTTCCGGAAAGGGTAGATGGCTGGGAGCGTGAGGCCTCAGCCGGTTCTGCTTGATGAGCTTCTTCAACAACTCCTTGCCACGCTGGTGCCACGACCGGCCAGGATCGGAGAATTGTTCCCGCCACTCTCCACCATACAGGTTCCTGACAATCCCCTCGTTAAACAATGCCTCTTTCAGCAAGGCGAAATTGCTCTCAATGATTTCATCGCTAGAATAATGCATGGCGTCAAAAACCGCAGGAGTCAGGGCATACTCGGACATCAACGACATCAGAATACCTCCCGCAGCCCTTCTTCAAAAAAACCATCCGGCCATGCTTTGACGAGTTCACCTTGCTTGTTCAGAGGCATTTCCCTCACTACCGTCTTGGAGTCACACTGCTCGATGAACCAGACACCAACATGGTCAGGATTTACCGCATAAATGTGATCCTCAGAATAAAAGGTATCTTCAGCATAACTGGCGTCATCTGCAGCATCAACGATCTCTTCTCCATAAGATTGCATGTTTGAAGCGAAAAGACGCATTTTTTTCATGATTCGAAGTAAGAGGTGTTCAGAGTGAGTTTCAATAAGGAACATATTCTCAGGATTATCCAAAGACGCCCTGAGAATAAGTTCCCCTATTTCTGTCTGCAATCTTGGATGAATGTGTAGTTCAGGCTGTTCTATAGCGACTAACAATCCAGTTCCCGCAAGAGCCGATACGACAACAGGAAGAACTTGAGAAATTCCGATACCTATGTCTTGCGGAAGTAAATCCTGGTCGCGCGCCTTATCATAAAGAACAAGCCTGCGTTTTTCAGGTAACCGCAATATTTCACTCCGAATATCTACTTCAGAATCAAGCAGATCATTGGAGATGAGTTGATGGTAAAGCAGAGACGACGTTTTTAATTCTTTGTACCGCCTCATTTCGACGCTGTAACCGGTTTTCAGCTTAGTATCCATCCAATAGCTAACCCTTGAAATGAAGTTATCATCACTTGCATAAAGTATGTCCCATGCAGCAAGGCCACTTGCCCAGCGAGAGGCGTCAGGGGAGCGTAATTCTTGATAATTCCGAGGTGGGATTTCGCGGATTGGTCCCAGGTAACGAAACTTTTTAAGTTCTTCACGAAGTAATTCACCAGGGCCAACGATCAATTGGTTGATGTAAAAAGTAAATTCGTCATACACAACGTCTGAATCATCACCATGGATTGACAGATCCTGAAGACAGCCTTCGGATATGTTTATTGATCCTCCCCAGGCAGGAACTGCAAAATCCTGATCGAGTTCAACTTCGACATTCCCCCTCATAGCCGATTCTGTGGGGTAATCCATAGTGGATTGCTTTACATTCGTAACAATTTCAAAAAGTAATTCAAGCTGTGAGGAAGGTGGTTCATCTTCATTTCTGTGTTGCGGGTCATCGTTTGATATAAACAAGGGGTGATTAAAATTCAGCGCTGAAATCCATACCCGACGAGTATCTACTGCAGCACTTATCCGGGCAAAATGCTCGCCATTTATGCCAACTTCATACTGACTGATAAATGATCGTGCGCGCCAATCACTCCAAATCATAGTTAAGCTCACCCAGGCTGACGAAACCCGCGAGCTAAGATTCCATTCCTGGAGTTGACGTTCCCGTTCCGAATGGATTTTCCCTGAACGATTGCCGGAATGATATTCGGGCAGATCGTCTTTGGTCAGATCTAAATCAAACCTCAATCGCACAGGTTGATTCCGGTCATAGCCATGAACCAGATTTTCAAACCCGCCCAGATCAACAAATTCTCCCCCTTGCAGTGTTAAATCAGCATCGGCATTCTGTCGTTCCAGTAGTTCCCTGGCATAATGAAGTGCCTGAAGAATTGTACTCTTCCCGGCACTGTTCTGCCCAAAGAGCAGAGTGATCGGCTTGAACTCTATCCGGACCGGTTCGCGGATGCCTTTGAAATTTTCTATGGTGAGAGCTTTAATGATCATTGTGTTCTCCGTGAGTCCTTATCAATATCCGGCGCATCAGAATCCATACCTGTTTTTGACATAACTAACCCAATCATCCCATTTACCGGATGTGTCGTTGTGCTCGACCCAGTTTACCCATTGTTGGTGGGTGAAGGTCTTGAACAGGGATTTACCGTTGAACAATATCCCCCAGTCCTCAATTCGGTCTAAGCCGGTGCTTTTGAGGCAGCGCTGCAACGTTTCATTCCGTGCGTCGTAGGCGACACATGAAACTGCCTGTAGAAATCTGCCGGAATGGATGAAGGCCTCTGCCAGGGCCTGCTGGCGGAATAGCTGGTAACCGGCCACGGCCGCAGGGCACTTTTTGAGGAGCTTTTTGCCATCATCGCTGATCCTGATGAAGTCCCAGTATTTTCTATTCTCACGACCATCAGCCTGCCAGTTGAGCAAATAGCACTGTTTTTCCTTGTCGGAGTACATCGTATCGAAGTTCAGACAGCGACAGGCATCGGGATTGCCGTATTTCGGCTTCCTGCCGGAACAGGGATAAAACGAGTGCTCCACAAACTTGTTTTCAGTGAGAACAATCCCTTCGCCACCATCCGAGGATCTAAAAATGAACGCCACATCCGGCGAGGTCTGGTTCTTGCCCCGCGATCCATCCGGTTCGCCCAGCAAAGTTTTCGGGTCGTACGGCGAATCGGCAGCGTATTCGAGCTCGATTCCTGTGACCTCAGCAATGTTAGGCGAAACATACTGCCGTAGAAAACCTGCCATCAACTCCATATCCAGGCGGAACGGAAAGTACAGATTGGCACAGAGTGTCCAGGAACTTCTCAGGTTATGTACGCCGGTATGATGGTCGATTTGGTTATCATGGAGGTATGTTGTCAAAGGTTGGGAAGATCCTGCCTGAATTCCATGCCATAAGCCTTCCTGCCAGATAGCTCGTGGCAGGATGAAGGGATACTTTACTTTGTTATGCTCACCATGGGTCTGATTTTTCAGATTATTACTACGCCAGGTAACCTGATGCTCACGAGTGTAACTATCGAAGTCGTTCATGATCGCTCCTGAATCGAAAAACGTTGTGGCAGATGATCATCACGGCCTCAAAAACCCTGAATTGATTGCATTGACTATTGACCGTGGCGTCAGTACCTGAACGTCCGTGCCTGGGTCAATATAAATCGGCTCTGCATATCCTGTCGGCGACCATTTGCGAAGCTGGCGGTCTTGCAGCAGAAAACTCTCACCGGAGGCCACATCCAGCGTTACCATGACACCGTCTGGAAGATTTGCGAGCTTTGCCGGATAGGTCTGCTTGCTACGATCACTGTTTTTACGCTCATAGTGAAGAATCCGGTCAATTTTCTTGTAGTCATACTTTCCATAACCGTACTCCGGATTTTTTACCAGCCATGCGGCAATGAACGCTTCAAAACGATCCGGCATACAGTATCCGCAGGGACGATGGCC
The DNA here is from genome assembly GCF_056821595.1 of Geobacter psychrophilus. Lineage (NCBI taxonomy): Bacteria > Pseudomonadati > Thermodesulfobacteriota > Desulfuromonadia > Geobacterales > Geobacteraceae > Geobacter > Geobacter psychrophilus. The sequence goes on along the minus strand of NZ_JBXDTU010000004.1, from coordinate 3,443,964 downwards.
CGCGGCCAGTGCGGTAACTTCATCCATGAAAAACAGTTTGGTATAGATTAGCGGCTTATCGCCTTCCTTTGGTTCAAATTTCTTGTCAAGACTGCAATAGATCCAGCTTTGCCTTTCCCAGCGGGAGAGGCCGATCAATTGCCGTTGATCATCAACCTTCAACTCTCCTCTGTTGCCAAGATAAAGGCCATTCTCCGGGCAGGAGATAATCTCACCAAAGGGAGTTACGCGATTCTGAGCTGGCATAAGTTCTCTCATTTACAATCAAGATCCAACAACTACTAAGTCTGCCTGAGCCGTGTTCTTCAGATAGAGAGCTGTGCTACCAAGAACACGTAACATTTCAGGAGACACAGCTTCTTTTTTTAATCCAGGCTGAACTACGTAAACCTGAAGTTTAACGGCTGCAGTACGAGAACGACGCTTAATATTAGCAAGATCCGACAGACTCCCCTTCAAGAACCGACTGGCAGATGCCTGATTCCATATTTCTTCCCGGTCTTTCAGGTGCTCATAAAGGTAACCTATCCCGGCATGCTTCCAACGGATCGATTTTTGTGCTTGCCCACACACCTCGTAAAAATCCTTTACTCTGGCCCCAGGTTTTTCTTCACCGGAATATTTGCAGTGAACTAACCCAAGGTGAATCTGATCATCAGTTATTCTGAGCCCCACCAGATCTGCAGCCTCTCCTTTCGAATCGTCGTTCACAATCACATCATAAAGATCCTTGATTCGCTCAAATGCACGCCACTGGACTGTAGTAATTATGCGGTTCTTGCCCATTGATTCTTTCGTGATATCAATTCCGCTCCAGTCCCAACTGTCAATCTGTTCGGCTGCAAATTCTCCTATGGTCTGAGGCAGTTCGATGAGAAACCGATTGTAAGAATATGATCCATTCGCATACTGAATTATCCATGGATCAGTAGTGAGATGTTCGGTTATTGGTTTTGGATTTCCATTTCCTCGTTTTACCGAAACAGGATTCCCGGAAATCAGTGAGTAACTATAGCCAGCCGAGAGTTCACCATCGATTGCGAACGCATATATGGACTCATTATTCTCATCGCTTATGGAAATGTGGTAAGGCAAGCCAGATCCTTGGTTGACGATCTTCAGATCAACCAGATAAAGGGGGACTTCAATTTCCCCGAATACTATCATCACTCTATCTTCGGGATCAGCCTGGATGTGCTCACCCCATTGAATGGCAATGGCATACTCCGAATAAGGCGAAGAAATTTTCTTGGGCCTAAGGAAATCGCGAGTAATATTGGCTTCATCAACATCCCCATCTGTAACCTTATCCCACGCAGTTTTCACCCATGACATCCAATCAGAAATCGATCCGCTGTTGACCGACCAGATTTTCCCCTTCCTCTGTGAGCAGCCCCAGATAACCTTTTCGCCATTGTCGTAGCCCAATCCGGCAAGGTTGCTGAGGTAAGACTGGGCAGATTCTATTGATGAAAGCCCTTCCGTGACATTCGGGCCAAAGTATTGAGTGAAACTGATCGCCCCAATCTGGGAAGCACCAAGATTCCTTACGAGAGGATACTTGAGCCCATTGAACACATTAAAGACCTTCGGCCCTGAAAGGAGCTCACACTGTTCGCTGCACAACAATTCTACCAATCTCTCGACTCGGAACCATTTATAGTCGTTGGCAAACACGAATAGTCCAGCCCGCTCCTTATCCCAATGGACAATCAACAGCTTGTACACACTGTCACGCAGGTCTTTATAATTCCCCCATTTGACAGGGGCCTGGGAAATAGCCAACACGACAAGCAATTTTTCGTCTTCGCTAATAGCAAACCAATGATCCGTTGCTTTGGGCAGAATCTCCTCAAAACGCTCAGGCTGCCAACTTTCACAACTGGTTTTGAAAAGCATGGAAGAAAACGATGGGCGCAGGTTCCATAGTGATAGCTGATGGTGCAGGTCTCCCTTACACTTTAAACCCTCCACTACTTCCTGTAGTCGAATTTCCCTACCAATCCGATCTTCCGAGATTCGTCGCAACACGCTGTCCCAATCCGCACCCTGAGCATACAGATGTTGCAAACCAGACTCGACTTCCGGTTCCGCAATGTTGACCACTACTGATGCGTCACCAACATTTTGAGTCTGCCGTGTAAACCGGCCAATAAACTGAAGGGTAATAGCCAGACTCTTGTGAATGTCATGAATCGCAGCTATTTTCAGGTTCGGGAGATCAAAGCCTTCCCCCAGCATGTCTACACAAACCACTATCCGAGACTTCCGGGAAAACAATGCATCCAGCGCGTCTTTGATTCTTCCTTTACTCATGTCAGAATGTACGATGATCGGATTGAATTCCGGGGCCAGCCGCTCATAAAGGGGGAGTACTTCGGAAGCTCTATTCTTGGTTTCACATCGTGCCATCACCAGATGGTCATTTTCATTGGCAAGGTCGGCACGAAGCCTCTCAACAGCCTTGCAGGCAATGGCTTGATCACCTTTGCCTGCAAAGTATTCTTCCACGGGGACAAGGTCTATGTTACGAAAATACTGAGCCTGTTGTGCCTCTCCCATGGTGAAGTTGTAGATAATTCGGCCGCCCAGCGAACTGCCATCATTCCGGAATGGGGTAGCCGTGAACTGCACAATTTTTTTCCCTGCAAATCGGTCCCTGACTTTTGTCCAGGTAGTTGCAGAGACATGATGCGCTTCATCAATGAAAAGATCCGTTATCCCCTCACATAACCGGTCAACTGCTGCTTGATCGCTGGCAGTCAAAACACTCGCAGTGGCGATAAACACATTCGAATGGAGCAGGAGTTCTTCTGCTTCAGCAACGGATCTAATGCCAGTCCGGATCGGAGTGACACATGGCAATGCGACATCAAACGGAACAGTACCAAGGTGTGGAAGGTATCCTAGTCCCTGAAATTTACCCGTAATTTGGTCTCGTAAAGCATTTGTAGGAAGAAGTACCAGAAGTTTGGGTATCTGCCGGTAGACCAGTGTTGCCAGCATTGCTTCGGTCTTTCCTGTGCCTGTTGGCAGCACCACCGTTGCAGGTTCCAGTTCTCGGTTTACTGAAAAATATGCAGATACCGCATGAAGCGCCCCAAGTTGAGGCTTGCGCAAACCGGCTCGGTTCAGATCTGGTCTGTTTTCACGAAAAAGGAATTGATCCGTCCAAGAGTGTACAACCGCATCAGGATCGCGCTGATCATTCATTGACGGATGCTGTAACCAGCGGAAGGACGTTTCTGCATCAATTTCATTGAGAGTGCACGATCTTGTTAACTCAAGGCTGAGTTCCCGATTAGGGACAGGACTTCTCTTTGATGGTTTGCGGAGATATAAACGGTCATATGGCCTTGGTAACCCAGTTTGCAGCAGATACCAGCCGGCGTGTTCCGATTCGAAGAGAGTCACTGTTACCCGCTGCGCAACGAAAGCATGTCGCGTAACTCTATTGCCGCCGATCTTAAGCTCCTTCAATTTCAAGTCGGGCAGAGTTATTTCCGTAGTATGAAGCGGGATAAGTGTCATAGATTTCTCAATAAAGTCTACAACTCTCCTCGAAAAGCCCGTTGGACAAGGGAATTGAAGAGATTTGTACTTTTCTGGTTTGAAGAGTCTGCCTTCTGAATCATTCCGTGAAAATGGATAAATATTTTTCCGAAATCTGCTTGCAGGTTGGAAGGCGGTTTGAGAAAGGAAATATTTTCAAACTTGCCCTTGCTTACCATGCCTTTCATGCTTTCAGTGGACTGTCCCTGAATTAGTTTTTTTGCGACGAGAATCTGTACATACAGGAAATATGGGTCTGTTCTCTTAAAAGGAGTGACCGCATTGATTTGCTGATTGAAGGCAACCGGTCGGTCGGCAATGGCGGCATTTCCAATGCATTCTGGACTCCCGGCTATGCAGGTTACAAGTGTTGAATTCTCTGGAACAATTCGCCCGACTTTTTGTCCATCAAGTGTCAGCCGCTCTTTGGCTTCAGTAAGAAAATGGTATGGAGTATTGATATTGTCAGATTTAATCCACTCGATGCCTTCACCGTAATATTCGGAGATTTCACGTGAAGGAGTATTTCCGGTCGTAACATTCCCCAACTCCTTAATCGGCACTAAATCCCACCCCTTCGGATTTGTCACCGGATCGCCGAACATTTCCAGAAAGGTGGAGCGGAGGAACTCTTCCGTCAGACGGATGGACTCCTGCCGTTTGCGGCGGATGGCATCGGCCTTGTCGAGAATAGCGGCAATACGGCGCTGTTCTGCTTTTGTTGATGGTAGAGGAACTTCAATTTCCTCAATATCTGAAAGCCGAATTGAAGGGTAAGCATCGTCTTTTATTAATCTACTAGGAGGGTTAGATTGCAACCAATACTTAAGAAAAACCGAATCGCAATCATCGGAGGGGATAATAGCGGCCAGGTGGTTAACCACATAAGCAGCAGATTTCAGTTGATAAACTCTGTCTAGTTTTGCAGACATTCCACTTTTTGCGAATAATATTGTTCCTGGCGCAAACAATCTCAACTTGTATTTTCGAGATGCTTCCTCGCTTACACGCTCACAATCAATTTCTCTCCCACCCTTAACAAGTGAATCAAGGCTCCCAGCCCTTATAAATGGAATCCCTGTTTCATCGAAGGCATTAGCTGATTGAGGTGCTCCTTGACCAGAAGTGACTTCTGTGAATTTAGACAGCTTAGACTTTTTCCAATTGGTACTCATCTTAACATGCCTCTTAATGCTCTCATGTCGCAAATAATCCCAATTTCATTCGTCCTCATCTTCTTTAAAATCTCTTTGGGTGACTCGTACTGCACCTCCTTATGCACTGTCTTCTTGAAATGATTCAGCGATAGATCATAGTTCTTCTCTCGAATCTCGCTTACTGGTACAAAGAACGCCTTAGCTGTGCGATCAGTATCTTTTTTCGGGTCGCGCCCCTGCCAGCTTGCCAGGCAACCGGGTAGATCACCGGCAAAGTTACTGTCGTAAAGCTGTGTCCGCTTATCATCCAGAGAATAGCCGTCGTCCTGCATATCATAGAAAAAGACATCCTCGGTCTTGCCCCCCTTGGTGAAGATCAGGATGCCGGTTGACACCCCGGCATAGGGGCGAAAGACGCCGGATGGCAGGGAGATGACTGCCTCCAGCTGGTTCTGTTCCACCAGCATTTGCCGCAGCGCCACATGGGCCTTGGACGAGCCGAATAGTACGCCGTCCGGAACGATGGTGGCGGAACGGCCACCATTCTTGAGCATCCTCAGAATTAGCGCTACAAATAGAAGCTCGGTCTTCTTTGTCTTCACCTGGGCCAGCAGCGACGAGTGGACATCCTCGAAGTCGAGGCTCCCCTTAAACGGCGGATTGGCCAGGATCACGTCGAAGAAATTCTGGGCATGCCTGGGGAACTTGTCCGGGAAGTTGCTGCTCAGGGTGTCCTGGTAATGGATATCTGGAGCATCAATGCCATGCAACAACAGGTTCATGGCGGCAATGCGAAGCATGGTGACATCAAAGTCGAAACCGTGGATCAGATTGCTCTGGATATGCTCCCGGTGCGGCTCCAGCAGGTCTCCGGAGTAGATTTTCTCACCTTCATGGTCAATGATCCCCTCGGGCGAGGTGTACTTGCGCTGCAGAAATTGCATCGTCTCCACTAGGAAGCCGGCGGTGCCGCAAGCCGGATCACCGATGACCTCGTTGTTCTCCAGGGATGGATTGAGCAACTCCACCATCAGGCGGATGATGTGCCGTGGTGTGCGGAACTGGCCATTGATGCCTGCGGTAGTTAGCTTGCTGAGCAGATATTCGTACAGATCACCCTTTGTGTCCCCTTCGGTGAGAGGGAGGGCATCGATCATATTGATTGCCGATACCAGCAGGTTTGGCTTCTGAACCATGAGCTGCGCGTCCTTCATGTACTCGCCGAACTTGGCGCCGTCCACAGCTACGCTCTTGAAATGCGGGAACACCTTGTCCCGCACATGGGGGAGCATAAGGTCGGCGCCAAGATGCTTGTACTTGTGCCAGCGCAGATCCTGCTCGCTGTCGCTGAACATCCTTCGGTTCATTGGCTTGCCGGTCCGTTGGGCCTTTTTCTCGTTGCGGGTTTCGTTGATGTCCATCAGACGGCTGAACATGAGGAACGAGATCTGTTCGATTACCGTCAGCGGGTTGGTAACCCCGCCGGTCCAGAACTCTTCCCATAGTTTATCAATGCTGCTTTTAAGCGGTCCGGTAATCATGCTCGGGCAAACTCCTTGTTGTGCGGTAGCTGAAATGTCTGAATGATGGTCAGGAGATCATCGATCTGCTGTTCGTCGGTGAAGACGCCATCCAGGCCGTCACTGTTGATGTTGGTAAAGGGTGGCTCATAGAGCTTTGCCAGCTCGATGGTGCCGTACTTGGCGATATGGTTCTGCAGCAGGCTCAGGAACAGGGTCTGGTTGGCCGTGATCTTTGGGTAACGTTGCACGAACAGGGCAAAGTGACGCTTGACCACTTCCGGATCCATGCCGATAAGTGAGCGGATGATGAAGTCCAACGGGGCTGCGGTCTCGGCGTAGAATTCCTTGAGCAGTTCCAGGTTCACTCCCGGATGCTGGGTGAGTACCAGGGAGATGAGGGCATTCAGATCGCCAGCGGTTACCGGTTCGCCTGCCCGAATCTTCTGCAGGGTCGGGCTGCTGGTGAACAGCTCCTGCAACGCCTCTTCAACCCGGCGCTTGTAGGCGGCCATATCCACTTCCTTCAGGTTGGCCTTGCGCTGGGTAAACTCGATTTCGCCATCGCTGACGTCCACTATCTTGGGCTGGCTCGGGTCAACATCCCCTTTCTGCCGGTGGTGCATGATGGCGCGCAGTTCCTGACGGACCTCCTCCAGCGCCGGAACGCTGACCGACTCCCAGAAGGCAGGCTGCTGGACTTTCTTGATGGTCTCGGCCTTGGCCCGTACCGGGTTCAAGTGCATGAGCAGGGTTGCCACTCGGTTGATCAGGTCCCCCTGCAGGTCGGCAAAGACGCCGCTCCCCCGCAGCAGTTCGGTCTGCATGGTAGCTACCAGCAGGTCGAATTCATAGGCGTCAACATGGTCGCGGATCGGCACCCACTGCATGAGCGGAGCAATCACCCGTTTGAGAACCTGCACCGTTGCCGGTGAGAACTGGTTTAACACCTCCGGCCGGGAGACACTTCGCTTCTCCTGCCATTTTTCCCGCACGGCTATGGTCTGCTCCGGCAGGGACGCCAGGTCTTTCCCTATGAGGATTACGGCCTTCTCGAAGATTGCCAACTCGGCTTTGGCAAGGGCTGTTTCAGCCAGTTCTATCCGGGCCTCGAAAACCCGCTGCATCAGCGGTTTACCCTGTACAGGCTCAGCTTCAGGGCGATTCTGGTCGAAATATTCGAAGTTCCCCCAGTGGTCAAAAATCCGGAAGACGGTCTTGTGACGGTCCGGGCCGAACAGGTGCTTGCAGAGGCGGGTGCCGCGGCCGATCATCTGCCAGAACTTGACCTTTGACTTGACCGGTTTGGCAAAGACCAGGTTGACGATTTCGGGAACGTCGATACCGGTGTCAAGCATGTCCACCGAAATGGCGATGGTCAAATCCTTGTTGCCCCCGTCTCCCTTGAAATCGTCAATCAGCTGTTCGGCCCGTGGGTCGTAGTTGTCGATCACCTGGCAGAAGTTGCCGCCATACTGGGGGTACATTTCGTCGAAGAGTTGGGAGAGCAGCAGAGCGTGCTGGTGGCTGCGGGCAAAGACGATGGTTTTGCCCACCTTCTGGCCGGAGGCATCACGGATACCGTGCTCCATCAGGTTGCGCAGGATGGCCCGGTTGGTCTCCTTGTTGAAGATCTGCTTGTCAACTTGGGTGGCATCATACTCAAATGTTTCCGGGTCTTCGCCGTCGTCCTCCAGCTGTTGGCGCTGCTCGTCCGTAAGTTGGCTATACTTGATGCCGCTGCGCAGGAAGTTGGTGGTGTGGGTATAGACTTCGTAGGGGACCAGATACCCCTCATCGACAGCCCGTTCCAGCGGGTAGTAAGCGGTCGGGTCCTGCTCCTCGCAGTCAAAGAGACGGAAGGTGTTGCGGCTGATAAAATCCACCGGAGTGGCGGTCAGTCCCACCTGGAATGAGTCGAAATACTGGAACAGGTCGTGGTAGCGATTATAGATACTGCGGTGCGATTCGTCGGCGATGATCAGGTCGAAGAAACCAACGTCGAAGGTCTGAAAGATCTTCATCATTGCCGGGTAGGTGGCCAGGTAGATTCGCTTGGTGCGGTCCTTGGCGGTGCCGGCCCGGACGATGGTCATCGGTTCGTTGATGAATTCGTTGAAAACATTCTTGGCCTGCTTGCGTAATTCCCTCCGGTCACAGAGAAACAGCACCCGCTTGACCCATCCGGCCCGCAGCAGCAGATCAACCAGGGAGATTGCAACGCGGGTTTTTCCGGTGCCGGTGGCCTGAACGATGAGGGTTTTGCGGTAACCGGCGGTGAACCGTTCGCACACCTGCTTGATCGCATGTAATTGATAGAGTCTACCGGCGATGTCCGGATTGGGGATTACGCTGTCGAGCTGCTTGCGGGAATCCCGCTGGTAGTTGACCAGATACTGAAGGCTATCCTTGGAGTAGAAACCGTACAGCTTGCGTGGCGGATAGCCCCCCTTGTCGTCCCACATCCAGACGTCAAAGCCGTTGGTGTAAAAGATGACCGGCCGCTGGCCATGCATCTTTTCCAGCCCTTCGGCATAGAGCTGGGCCTGTTTGCGGCCGATGTTGGCATCTTTGGCAGTCTTCTTCGCCTCGACCACCGCCAGCGGACGCCCGTTGTCGTCCCTCAGGACGTAATCGGCATAGCCGATCCCGGTAGTGGTCGGTTGCCACTTGACCTCTTCCTCCTGGACGACAAACTCGGTGTTGCTCCCATTGGCGCCGACGTTCCAGCCGGCCTCAGCCAGCATGCTGTCGATCAGGCGCAGTCGGGTGGTCTCTTCATCAAAGGCAAGGGCATCGGCAGCCTGTTTGCCCGCCTTGGCGATGTCCTTCAGCTCGGAAGCCTGTTTCTGCGCTACCTGAATGGCTGCCTGTTTGGCTTCCAGCTCCTGCAGCAGCTCCTGCATCCGGGCTTCCTGGGCAGCCAGTTTTTCCAGGACGGCTTTCTTTTCTTTGAAAGCGTTCCATTCCAGATCACTGGTCGCCGGTGCCGGTATTTCCTGAAAGCTCGGGCAATCGGATTTGGTGCCGCCACACTGGGTTATGAAAAACCAGCAACCGAGATCGAACGCCTCGCGGAGCAGAAAGCGGGCCTTTTCCGGGGACTGCGGCTCGCCATGGGCTGCTTTGTTGCCGTGGTAGCGGATAGCGTGGAATTTGTCGAGAATGACAGTGGGGACTACATCACGGAAGGACTGGTTATTGATAAGGTCGTTCAGGCTTGGCTGATAGAGACGAGGTAGACCGTAAGCGGAATAGAGGTTTCCTACAATGGTTTCGATATACGCGCGGAGCTTCACCAGGGCACTGGAGGGATCCGGCCAGGCATATTGCTCAGCAAAGCCACCCAGATCAGCCAGGATAGGGTTGCTTGGGCGAAGTATTTCAAAGTTGGTGGATTGCATAATCTCGCTCATGCCTCCCTATACAGCAACGGTTGTGCCACTAATCTTCCACACCGTATTTTTCGCACCAGTTGGTGAAGGTCTGGTAGTTGGGAAGGCCCAACATTTTGGCGGCTTTCGTCTTGTTGCCGGCGGTCTGCTTGAGAGATCTCAGCAGATAATCCCGAGTGATATTAGCCAGTATTTCCGGCAGGTTTACGCCGTCGGCATGTAAGAGTTCCGCAGACGTGTGCGTGCTTGCAAGCGGTTCCGGAAGTAGAATCTCGCGAATATCATCGACGGTAATAATTTCATCCGGTGACCATACCGCAGCACGATGAATGGTGTTGAAAAGCTCCCTGGCATTGCCCGGCCAGGGGTACGAAAGCATAATATTTCTTGCGCTAGCAGAAATTTTTTTATCAATGTAGCCAGGCTCGCCAGCGCTCTCACGATTTATCTCCCCAAGCATATGATCAATGAGCAAACTGATATCACCGTCACGTTCACGGAGCGGGGGAAGCATGAGCACTGCCACGGCCAGCCGGTAATAAAGGTCGGCCCGGAAACTTCCGAGTGACACTTCCTGAATGAGATTGCGATTGGTTGCGGCTACGATCCTGACATCAATCTTGACCGGCGCGCTGTCTCCTACCTTGACCACTTCCTTTTCCTGCAGAACTCTCAGTATCTTCACTTGCGCCGAAAGAGGCAACTCGCCGATCTCATCTAGGAAGAGGGTTCCCCCGCTTGCTGTTTCAAAACACCCTTTACGGTCGTTGGTCGCCCCGGTAAAGGCGCCTTTCCTGTGCCCGAAGAATTCAGACTCTACCAGCTCAGATGGGATAGCCCCGCAGTTCACGGCTATGAAGGGTTTGTCCTTCCTCGGACTCGACCGGTGAATGGCCCGCGCCAGAAGTTCCTTGCCGGTTCCGGATTCGCCTTCAATCAAGACCGGTACGGAACGAAGCGCGATGCGCCTGGCCTTTGCAACCACGTTCTTCATGACGGAGCTGCGGTGGATGATCTGGTCGAACTCCGGCGCCTCCGGAGGCAAGCCGGCACTCAGGCGTTCAAGGCGTTCATCGGATTTCAGCAGAAGAGACGGGATGAAGTCTGCGGAGATATCGAATGGTACGTTTGCAGTCCGTACTCCCTGTTCAACAGACGATTCTAGGAGTTCAGCAGGATAGCGGGTCTTGGCGAGAAGAATCCAGACAGCCGCCATTGCCGGTGTACCGGGACTCAAATGGAATGTGAGATTAACATTCCTGCCATGCTTTTCCAGAACCTGTTCTATGACTTCAACAGCGGCATGGTAGATTTCGCCGAAGTTGGTCGGACTGGTCAGCACGACGCCATGATGGGATATTGGAACCTGAAATCGTGATTTCAGCCAGTCTATGTAGGGATTGACTTCATTGGCAGGATAGTTATTGATGAAATATGCGTGATCGAATGTGCGGGCATCCAGTGCGTTTGCAATAGGACCGAGTCCGTCTTGGCCCTTATTCAGGCCCGACTTGAGGTCTGTTCGCCCAATCCATGCCAATAGAATCCTTTTCATGGCGGAAGAATACAGGGAATGTTAGCACAATACAAGAATCTTTATGGTTACAATAAAATGTTCTGTGTTGGGGTGAGACTGAGGATTTAATAGGCTAACCTGCCAACCACTCGACTCACTGATTTTGCCATCCATTGAGCAGCACCATAAGTCTCTGTTGGCAGGTATGAGCAGTCATGTTTCTCAACGACTGCAGATATTCATATTTAGTCAGTATTCCTGCTGGATATGCATATACTCTAGCCGCAGGGTCTTGAACGGAACCTCGTGGTGATGCTTGACGACTTTATCTTTTCCTGTCCAGTGCAGCGTTGGCATGCGTTTCCTTCTTTGTGCATCAAGTTCAATGGGTGAAATCAGATCAATTCCGGTCGCTGCTCTTGAAGCCATGCCTCGACATCCCGCAGCAGATCCTTCGCCTCGGTAATGCACTGTTCCATGGAGACTTCATCGACCCAGCCCCCGGAATAATCCGTCAGGTTCCGTTTGCGGCGCAGTACATCGAGTACAGCCATTCGTGCGGTTGGAAGGCCGATGGTCTGGGGCAGCGATTGGATCACTGTCATGTGATGTCCCGGCCTGCTGGTATCGGGCCGGAAACCGTTCGCCATCATGGCGACAAGGGCAAGCTGCATGATGGCCTTGTAGGCGCTGTCAAAGCGCGTTTCGCAGCTGATCACATCAACGCCGGCATCGGCCAGATTGCGACGGGCCGCTTCAAGCAGCCGCTGCATCTCCTCCCTTCCGGTTACGTGGCTTTTCAACTGCCCGATTTTTTCCAGGTTAAGCAAATTTTCCAAGGTCATGCTCGTCACCTATCAGAAAGAATTTTGGTTCATTCATTATACGAGTTGTAAACTGCTCGCCAACAGCCAGCTTGACAGCGAACTGATCAAAGGACATGACTACCGGATTGATTTCCCGGCCAATTCTCTGGTTCATATCCGCCAGGGCCACCACAACTTCGGTGAAGGATGCGGACCCGACGACACAGACATCTACATCACTGGTCGCCTTTTCTTCTCCTTTGGCTACAGAGCCGAAAATAAACGCCGCTTTGATAGCCGGGGACAACGGCTGAAGGGCTGACCGAATAATATCAGACAGGCCGCTTGTTTTGCGGAAGATCCCGGCCAGTTCATGGAAGATCGGACAATCTCGGTTGGCCTGGTAGCGTACCTGATTCCCCGCCGAGTGTCGTGACAGCAGCCCGGCATCAGTGATCAGCTTCAATTCCCGGTGCATCGAACCGGACGGAACCCCTGTCAGCCGGGAAATTTCCCGGACATGGAAATGCTCGTCGGGACGTAACAGCAAGAGTGCCAGAATGCGCCGCCGGTAATCGCTGAACAGAGTTTCTGCAAGCCCTGTCGATCTTTTCTGTTCTGTCTTAAGTTCCGTTCTCATAATGATTGCATTTGTAATCCAAATGAGAACGTCATGCAACTATTATTTGTTGCCTCTCAATTTTGGTGAATAAATGGTTGCGGCATTTTTGGTACCTGTTTTGGATACTAAAAAGCCACCAAAGGAACAATGCCGCATTGAAGGTACCATTTTTGTACCCAAAAATGCGGCATTGACAGAAGGTGGCGAAAACGGCGCCATATTGGTATCCAAAACAGCCACCCTTTTGGGATACTAAATATTCCCCTACCACCAGTAGTACCAGCGCCAGTACCACCATGGGACGTAACAGGGTCGGTAATCTGTGCTGGAGTAGGCGTACTTGATGAGCGTCCAGAACGGTTTTCCCTTCACATAGCCGTGATAGAGCCGTACCTGCACCCGGTCCATCAGGATGTACGGCAACGAGATGCAGGCGATGCCGATGGCCCAGTACCAGAAGGACTTTGGGAAAAAGAGGCCGACCAGCAGGCCGGCAACCGCACTGGTCAGCAGGGTAACGAATATGGCAACCAGTACTGCAGGGAATTTTGCCCGTTTCGGCTGCCGTTCCTTCAACCATTGCTGGGCGTCATAGTATTTGATCATCGGATAACCTCCCATTAGCCTTTCATATCTTCACGTATGCCGGTTTACACAGCCAGGTAAGCTTTGCTTCCCTGCTCAGAAAGTCAAAGATTCTCTCCTGTAGCTCCTTCAGCTCTTCGATGGTTAAGTTGACCGGATGGGCGACATGCCACTCCGGGAGCATTTTCAATTCAAAAACAGCGAGATCGAACTTCTCCTGTGCTCTTCTCTTAAAGAACTTCGTCCACCAGATTGGATTGGTTATCTCGATGCCGATACGGCCAGTTGTCTCTTTGTAAAGCCCGGACTTGGGATTCAGAAATATTTTGCAATCAACAAAGCAGCTATTGCGGGTATGGAATTCATAGACGAAGTATTCGTCGATTGCCGATGATATCTCCAGCAGGTACTCTTTCCCGCACAGTTTCACCGGCCATGACTCCTGGTTGCAGATGTACTTCAGCACTAGTTCGTGGGCGATACCTTTGGAGTTCTTGCCGCGCCTTTCCAGACAGCCTTTGGGGGAGGCGAAGGTGGAGGCCGCCCCCCGGTCAATCGGCAGCAAGTACCTCAGCAGGATAAGATCGTAAAAATATCGTCTTCCCCATTCTTCCGGATTCTGCCGCTGCAGCCTCAGAGCTTCATGCACGGTGATGATCGGACTGGAATGATCAGGATGCAGGTGCGCCAACAGTCTCATAGAGCACCATTGATAATTTTGTAGTCTGGTGACAGCAGATTGATGGCCTTGCCGATGGTAATATCCAGCATGATTACCTCCTGGGCGCTCAGATAGACCTCTCCTGCAGGTCTGCCGTCGTTAGTCACACTGACTTCCAGGGACTGAATGTTGTTTTTCTGCCGGGCAATCATATTGAGTGCCTGCGAATTGAAATCATCATCATGAAAAAGTGCCGTTGCCAGTTCGATCTTGCTGCCCGCCTTGCTGCTCCGCTTCCAGTAGGCCTGCATGAAGTAGCTCAGGGTGGACTTCACCATGGCCAGCTCATACAGATCATTGACGATGACAAAATCCCAGAATCCAACGGTAACCACCATGTTCCGGTTAAACCGTGTCTGACCACGATTACCGGAATCCTTGTAGTCAAACCGTTCCAACTCGCCCGTGGCGTTCACTCGTATTCCCTTGAATTCGAAATCAACCATTTGTTTCCATCTCCTTCCAGATTTTGCTGAGATACGTTGCTGATACCTTCAGTTTGCGCTTGCTGTGGAGATATCCGGCGATGACTCGAAAACCCATGCCATCAGCCTGCAACTCCTTGACTTCGCCCCAGTAGGCCAGAATCTGACGTCGCAAGAGCGGCTTCCTCCCCCTGCTGATCAGGATGGCGGCATTGGCCTTGCGCAGGTGGGAGAAGTCATCGTATTGCTCTTTCTCCGCAACCCGGTACCCTTTACCCTTCACGGTGTCCCATCCCCCCTTGCGGGCCGCCATGACAAAGGCGCAGTACTTGTTGATCCTGCCGGGGAGATCGGGACGCTCCCCTTTGAGCTGGAACGATCTCTTCACTCCCTCCTGGAAAATTTCGATAATCATTTCCTCCGGGAGCGACGCCAGCCAGGAAAAGAGCTTCTTCCGCTCATGTTCCGTCAGGCCTGTTATCAGGTTCAGTTGCTCGGTCATGTCATCCTCTCGTGTAGGTCAGGGTTTCCCGCAGCCGGAAATGGGAGGTTTCCAGGGAGGTCTGCTGAAGGGCCTGTTCGTGTGTCAGTCCGTGGTTGATACATTCCAGGTAACGTTCCTGGGCGAAGTTGTGCTTGAGACCGTGACTGCCGCGGCCCGGCGTGTACTGGCCGGTCTCTCTTGCCGCCAGGTTGATTGACGCCACATATTCGGAGTAGTCACTTTCCAGCTTGCCGAATTCTTTAATGTATTGCTCCAGGCGCCGATAGGTTAGGAAGGAAACGTAATGTTCAGTTTCTTTTCCGCCTTTTTCCACGGAAGCAACGATACCAATCGGCTTGCGGGTGACCGGATCGGTGCTGATGCCGCGCAGGCCAGTTGCCGTCAGGGGATTCTTTAATCTGCGGTTACTCGGTGCGCCCACCCCTTCAGTCCGTAAGCCCCCTTCATATTGCAGCGATGCCTGGAGTTGGAATGTCTTATTCCGGATGGTCGCTATGAGCTGTACCGGGTCGGGATAGGCCCGGTTATCGAAGACCTTGCTCGATTTTCGCAACACTCTTCGGCTCCGGGCATAGTACTCAAGCCGGATTGGTTCCGTCTCCAGTAACGGGACGTCGTGACAATGCTTACAGATGTAACGGTTCAGGGCATACTCGAACTTTCCCAATGCCGAGAGCAAAGTCTCCATGGTCTGGCGGGAGCGTTTCTTTTCGTCATAGTAGGCCAGCATATGCGCCAGATACTCCGCCATGTCGTTGTGTACCGACAGGGTGTCCAACAGGCAGGTCCGGCCTTTGCCGATCATGAAGTCGACAAAGCGATGGGCATGGCTTCTGTAAGAATCCCAGGAGCCGAAGGAGCGTAATCCGAATGGATTGCTCTTTTTCATTTCCCGGATCGAACGAATCCCATGAAATATTGCTTCCGTCTGCGAATGTGGTGATCGTGGCCATCGATGATTCATGTTTTGGTTCCTCTGGCCGTTGCCGGCCTGCGTGGTGAGATGACATGCTCTTTTTCCGGCATCGCCATGCCAGCGGTAGCAGCTCCGCCTTCCTGCTTTTAGTAGTGTCCCTTGTATGTGGACCTGGCAAGGATTCCTGCCAATAGTCTGCTGTCTGTCGTGAACCGGGACTCTACCGGTGGTTCACATCAAACAGGTCCTCGATTGTGCCTGTCAGAAAATGCCTTTCCAGGGCGCCGGACTTCGGGGGTATTCCCGGTCCTTCCTCAGATTCCGGATCAACAGATACATATCGTTGAGCGGAAACGCCTTTCCAGGGGCGCCGATACCGGGGGTATTCCGGTCGTCTTCGGATTTCTGACTGCATACGATCATGCGAGGGGGAGGTGCGTGTACCTCGACATGAAGGGCTCTGCTTAGGTTGGCCAATCCCGTGGGTGGTGTCCGGCCGGGCCATAAGACTCACCAGCTCTTGGTACACCGGGCAATGATGCTGCGAAAAATCTCTCCTATCTGAAAAGTTGTAACTGTTTTGTTTGTTTCATAATACCATGCAACTTATTGATTAATCATCGCTTTCACGGCGATGGTTCAATAGTGGAGCCAGTATTTGTGGTCATTTGTGAACGGCGATCCCAAGCCTTTGACTTGGCAAGTGCAACCACTCCTATTTCCGGAAGGAACTCACCAATGGGCGATGAATACTTTTCATCTTCGATGAATTTATTTTGGTCCTC
This sequence comes from Geobacter psychrophilus, assembly GCF_056821595.1. Lineage (NCBI taxonomy): Bacteria > Pseudomonadati > Thermodesulfobacteriota > Desulfuromonadia > Geobacterales > Geobacteraceae > Geobacter > Geobacter psychrophilus. Next base: position 3,427,459 of record NZ_JBXDTU010000004.1, on the reverse strand, counting down.
TTTGGACAGGGAGTGCCAGTAGTCATCTCGTTCTTTTGATTTCTGCGCTTCCGCTTTCTTCAAATCCTCCTGCTTATCGTCCTCGGCACGTTTCCGTTCTGCTGCATCTTCTAATTTGGCAGCGCGAACGTGCGGAGGCTCATACCATTCCGGTACGACGAGATCCACACAGAATGCCTGGAGATAGCCGCCGGGGTTCCGGATTTCCTTGAGATCCCGTCGCCAGGTTTCTGCGGCTATGTCGGCAGCCTGCATAACCCTCTCGCTACCGTGGCGCTTGATCAGAATCCTCACCTCTTTTACGGAGATTTTTGACAACGGCGTTCCGGATAACAACAACCTGATTTCTTCTGTTGTTGTCTTTTCACTATTTGATTCTCTTGTATGATTCTCTTTGGGTGACATATCTGACACCAGGTGGTGTCGTTTATGACACTGGGGGGTAGTGACATTTGTGACACCACCCCTGGTGTCATTTTTGTCACCAGGGTCCGTAAGGCCATCATCTGAAAAAGTCTGGTGCCAGAGAAAAGCATAAATATTGGAGGTGAATCCGCCGTCACCCTTCCGTCGCCCAACCGGTTTGATCAAGCCATAATCGACAAGTTCCTTCACAGCCCTTATGGCCTGACGACGTTCCACGCCGACATCACCGGCAAGAGTTTTATAGCTCGGATACGCCTGCCCGTTTTGGCCGGCATACTGACAAAGCTTTCCGAAAACAAGTTTTGCTGTCGAAGACAATTCGGTGCTCCTTGAGATAGCATTCGGAATAATGCAACCAATAAACAGGCGCCAAGGATTGTAGAATTCGCCTGCAGAGTGCATTTATCGTGAGGTCAGAATTATCAGCACAATGGCCAACGCAACCCGGTACATCTCCAACCAGCGGTCAAGATCATCTTTCAGGTACAGAATTTTCCGACCAAGCTTTATGTACGGTGGAGGAGGCATGCGGTTTTCTCGTCGGCCTTCACAACGACCTTGACGTAATGAAATTGCCGCAACTCCTATATATTCAGCAGCAGCATTTTCAGACATTCCTCGTGGCGTGATGGATGGCTCTGACAATTTCTTCCCCATAATTTGCTCTCCCTTCAGTTCTTCGTAGAATTTTGAATCATATAATGCTATGTTTTGTCATACCATGGTACACATTTAACGCATATTGCGTTAAATGTCAATATTGATATCGCATTTTGAGGCCACAATGTTTATAACAAGATCCGCAAGCGAAGTACTTGATGAAATACGGCGCATGAAGGGGCTTGGCTCAGATGCTGCGTTGGGAGAGGTATTTGGGGTTAGACAGTCAACGGTGTCTTCTTGGCGGGCTCGTAATTCGCTTCCCTATGAAGAAATTATCGCTTTCTGTGTCAGAGAGAATATTTCTACAGATAATTTGTTGCTTCACCAAGGTCCAGTCAGAATTATTAAAGAGAAGATCGGAGACTCCGGCAGGCCGGTTACCGTAACGATTGAGATCGATGATTTGTTCACCACAAGGTTGATGCGAGAACTTGGGGAGAGGACAGTAGAGTGGCTTGCCGGGGAAAGCGGCTTAGAAACGGCCAGGGTTGAAGATTTAATGGCCGGTCATGATCTGCCTACAGTTGACGAGCTTGAATCCATTGCCGATACGCTGGATGTTAGTATGAGTTGGCTGGCCCAGAGAAGCACGATTTCAAGTGAAAATTGGATGTTTGAGTTCTTCAAGAAGGGTGGTAAGGCGGTTTTTCCAGCGGAAATTTTCAAGGCATATTTGCTGGCGGCAGAAAGTTACATCGAAAAAATGCAGGGCCTCGTCAAGTTATCACCGGAACACAAGGCTGATGTCATCACTACGGCCTGTCGTGTACACATGAAAGAGGCACCGAACAGTACAGATGTAAACGCCGAGTTGATTAGATATCTTCTGATGCTACCAAGGTAAAACTGTTACTTCTTCTTGACCAACAGTCCAACTGCAGCAGCTTTATGTTCTGGTGCAAGATGGGCATACCGTAGGGTCATTTTCAGATCAGAATGCCCCAGCAATTCACGAACCGTATTCAGATCGACTCCAGCCATCACCAGCCAGCTTGCGAAATGGTGCCGCATATCGTGCCAGCGAAAGTTTTTTATCTGAGCCGCATCCAGAACAGCTTTCCATGACTTGTTCACGTTGTCTAAGGTCTTTTTGCCGTCCCTGCCAGGAAATACCACTTCACCGCCCGATTGTTTTTTCCAATCCTTCAGGGCATTCAAAGCGATACTGTTCAAGGGAACATGGCGGGTCTTTCCGCTTTTGGCTTTGTCGCCGATAACGGTAATCAGTGACTTTTTCATATCAACCGAGTCCCAGGCCAAGCTGGCAAGTTCTCCCCAACGTATGCCGGTATTGAGAGAGACGAGCACCATGGGCTTCAAGTGATCCGCAAATGTGACAGAGTTCAGATCGGTATATAACGGGTAACCCCTCTCCTTGCGCCACAAGTTAGCGGTTGCCCGTTCTGCCCGTGCCACTTCCTCCCGATCGTCGAGAGCTTTCAAAAGTCGCTTTTCTTCATCGGCAGACAAGAAGCGCACTTTTGCCACGCTGTCGACTTTTAACGGTTTCACTTTCGCAAGGGGATGGTGTTCAAGATGTTCCCATTCAACCGCCTTTGACAGGAATGCCTTTATCGCGGTGAGATCACGGTTACATGTTGCTGGCCGTTTGCTGGCCTTCAATCGCCCGGTACGCCACTTGTCGACAATCAGCGGCGTTATTTCCGTAAGAGGCAGATCCAGAAAATCAGAAAAACGGGATTTGAGCCTTTTGACTGTGGCCTTGCCATCTTTGCGTTGTGCTTCCGCCCACGGGGAATATTCATCTTCGAGGAAGGACTTGAAGGTGTGACTCACCTTGGGGTGCTGCTTTTCAATTTTCGGGTTTATACCGTCCTTGATATTGCGAAGAATTTTTTCAGCTTTATCTCGCGCCTGGGCTGGTGTATATAAAGTGTGTCTGCCGATTATGATCCGTGATTGTTTACCATCTGGCAGTCTATAGCGAACAAGATACGTTTTTGCCCCAGGTATTATTTCACCTTTTTTGGAAACCGTGTCAGGATAAATTTTAAGAGTGAATCCTTTGAGCTTTGTATCGTTGATTTCAAAAGTCTTTTCTTTGGAATTGACCTTATTACTGCGCAACAGCTCAACACCGATGCTTTCTTTCATTTTACCCCCTGCGACTTCATGGAGCACTCATGGAGCACATTGTGAATATATCACGGGGTAATGCGGCAAACAATGACAAACAAGCAATCAGACTCAATATACTGTTTATAATAGGTTTTATTGATTATTGTTGTATATGGCCGTTCACTGGTAAAAACATAATTTCGGCTTTCACACGGCAGGGGTCGCAGGTTCGAAACCCGCAGCGCCCACCATTTACAAAGAATATGGGGAATGTTATGGTAAATCACCTGATATTCTCCATTTTTTTCATCGCCTCAACCATCCCTGGTTTAAGACTCTGAATATATCCATCTGTTGTACTAACCCTTGAATGTCCAAGTATCGCGGATATATCAGATGTTCCGCTTCCTCCACTTGATAATAGCGTTGCTCCAAAGTGTCTGAGGTTGTGATACATGAACGGCTTGACTCCTGCCTTGGTGCAGAGGGTCTTGATAAACTTGTCCCGATAGTCGTAAGGCTTTTTTGTTCTTGGATTAACGAATACATACGGTGACTGTTTAATAAGGTTTCCCTCTTTTATTTCCGTAGGTTTTAAATTATCTATCACCTCCTTTAAAACTTCATTGATTGGTATATCCCTTGGTTCAAGGTTTGAATTCCTGCTTTTACGGGTGTAAAGGGTCAAATATGCCTCGTGTATGTCCGCCCACTTTAGATAATTAATCTCCCTGATTCTTGCCAGCGTATGAATAACCATCAAGAGATAACCTCTGTCTTGCTGATTGGCTTGGTCAAGAACTTTAATAACGTCCTCAATGGATGGAATATACTTTTTGGATTTGTCTACAGGAAAGGGTTTGACTTTACCGGCGGGATTGTAGGTGAACCACTCACGCTCGATGCCGTAATTGAAAAGAGCTTTAATGCGATTCAAATAGCGGTTGGCGGTGTAGTGGCTTTTTTGGGCAATATTATTAAGAAAAGCCTCAACGTCGTCCCTGGTAATTTCCTTTTTTGCCCCCCACTCAACTATTAACTTTTTAAAGATCATCTTGTTGTCGCGGAAGTGATTAGCGCTGCGCTTGATTTCAATGTCCTCAAGCTTTTTAGTGCAGAGTTTCAAGAAGTCCGTATTTATCTTGCCTATTTTCTTTCTTGCCTCTGCTTCTGCCGCTTTTGCTTCCTGCTTCGTTTCGAATCCGCTGTCCGTGTACCTCTGACCGTTCTTCATGAAGTCGAACCGCCATTTCCCTTGATGCCGATATGCTCCCATTTAGCACCTCCTCTACAACAGATTTTTCGAAACGGACAACACCCTTTATTTTAAATCCACCAAAGACGCTGAAGTGCTTATAGATAAACCATTCTGAGGTTTTCATTATTACTGCAACGTCCTTGGCGGTTAAGAGTTCCATCTTATCTCCCGTCTTAATGAGGCTCCCCTTGGTTCAGAGGAGCCGTGAAAAACGATGGTCTGTTTTAGCCAAATACCCTCAGCCTTCTCCTATTGGATACTTGACACGGTTCGCCACAGAAGGCTCCAGAAGTTACCCCTCTCCATTGCTGGCAGGTTTCCACTCGTTTTGAGCTTCAGCGAACGCCTGCTGCGTATATGGTCAAAGTCATTTACGCAGGGCAAGACCCGTCTAATGCGAACCATCCAAATTTAAACTTTTCTTTAAATAACTCAGTGCGTTGCGGTTTTTTCTTTTTGACAAACGGAGGAGCCATCGTCTTAGCTATACCCTCCCCACTGAATGTTCGAAATGCACAATGAAATTTAGGCAGGCTTTGCAGGTCTTTAGTCTGCAAGCTTGGGAACTCTCTGGACAGTAGCGATGCTTCCATATATCCGACACGGAAGGATACAAGCGTTCCGACGTTGGAAAGTATTGTTTCGGTGAGCTGCTTGGGCATACTAGCGAAGTCCTGAGTCGCAAGGATTGCTGAGACATGGTATTTTCTCCCCTCTTTCAAAATAGTGAAGTAGTTGGGATTAATAAACAGGTGGCACTCATCAATATATAGGGCAAGCGGTTTGTATTCTGTCTTTCTCGAATATCTCAAATAACTTTTAATTCCATGAGTTATGAGAGTCCCGAGAAAAATCATCTTGTCTTCACTCATACCGTGGCAGTCCAGAATGAAGGTCCGCTTATTCTCTATGATATCCTCCCAGTTAATCGGAGGCGCTTCACAAAGAATCGTGTGCATCCGTTTGTCCTGAATGAATAGATTGATGCGGTCAATGAGACTCTGGCGCGTCTCGGCGTGTCCATTGGCTCGGTTCTTCAGATAATCCACTACACTATCCAAACGCCTACGGCTATTTTCCAAACACCAGAGAATTGCTTCCCTCAAAATTGATCTCATCCTTACGGTTAAAGAAACATTTTCAGTAGATAATTCAACAACTTGATTTATGCACTCAATCAAATTATCTGCGATGTCATCAGGTGCATAACCGTCCATCATTGGGTTTATGCCGACCGGATTATCAATCGAACAATAGATACCACCACTCATCGAGTAAGCGTCCTGAGCAAAGAATCCTGAAGGATCTATCAGCACCTTGGCAGTTTTCAAAATACAGTCCTGCCTCCACATATTGGAAAGCAGGGCAGTTTTACCCGCCCCAGGCATTCCAGCAATGAAGATGTGTTTATAGCGGTCGCCCTCCGTAATCTTTACAGGAGAATACGACGGCGTATTTCCAATCCTAAAATTAGAAATCATCGCCGAATTCCGCCCTGATTGCTTTGCTCCTTGCCCTGTAATCCAGTTCCGCAGTGTCGGCTGAGTACTTAGCTTCTCTGGATTGTTCGTAAAGAATTTGATTCTGCAACTTAATGCCAGTGACTTCTTCTTGGCGGTACTGCTTGTCATAATCCCGCATGATGGTTTCATGTTCAAGCTTATGACATTCAGCCTTGAAGCGGTCTCCTGCCAAAAGAACAGTCATAATCATTTCAGTGCGAGCCTGAACCATAGCGTTCTGACTTCCTGCAATTCTTGCATCGGCGTCAAATCCTGCTGCTGCCAGTTCCATTTTCTTTTTGTACTTCCATGCACCAAAGATTCCAGCGTTAGGGTTAAGAGATGGAAGCTGGTGAGGTGTGATGTTTCCCATCATCCCGGCCACTGTGGAGAGGTCAAAACTTGGTCTTGCTTGAAGTTCGTTCATTTCACACCTCCAAATCTTTTGATGGTTTCCTGCCACGCACGGTCACTGTCTGCTTTCACCTGATTCATGGTTATTGCGGTAAGCGCCAGTTTCTCTCCGTGTACTCTTCCGATGATGTAGCCAGTGATCAGAACCAGGGAACACAACAAATAAGGGTTAACGATCAATTCAGTTAGACTTAACATGGCAAATCTCCTTTTCTGAGGTTAGAGAGGACATCTTTAAGCGGGGTCGCAAATCCAGTCTCCTTTCCTTCGCAGACAAAGGCCGCAAATGGTATTTTGAATCCAAACAGCTCTGACAGGGTTTTAGATATTCCTTGCCTCAACCATTCATCATGCTTTCCCTTCAGATATTCATGCGTTTCGCTGTGGCAAACTTCGAGAATGAAACACGAGGCTTTATCCTTATTATTTAAAAGAATAACGGCATCACTTCGCAGTCCATTTAAGAATGTCTGTTCTCTGTATATGGTTGGGTGATGTGGGGTCTTAAGAATTTCAGCTAGGCAGGAGGTTAAAAGTTTGGCGTGACCCTTATATTCTGATTTACAGTCTAAAGTCCGGTAAAAGCCGTTTCCCTTCTCAAGTTTTCCTACGTCTGCAAGTTCCTTCATAGCTCTGTTGGATTGGTTACGGGCTGAAGTTCCAGCTGTCCAAATTCCACGATGCGCCATAATCTCGCCGATAGTCTTATCATCGGCAATCTTTATAACCTGCAATAATTCAAGCACTTTCTCTTCGTGAGCCATACTATCCTCCCAAAAACAATTTTAAACGTGTGTGTTGTAACGCTAATTCGATAATAGAATACCCACACAGATTGTCAACCCATTATTTAGGATATTATCCTAATTTATTATTATTGACATATATATGTTTGAATGATATTTTTATTTCTTGGAGGAATTATGGACAGGAAATTTATTTTAAAGAAACATGCATACTATTTAGAAATATTAGAAAAGATGGGAGAATTAAGTCCTTTTCAGGACTTAATTATAGGTGATTTAGGTATTTCTAAAGGTATGATGCAGACAGCTTATAACGACATTGGGAAACTTAAAGAGAAAGGTATCTTTGAAGGAAGTTTACTTGATTATTTATGTTTCATATCTACCATGTATCTATGTTATGAATGGGAAGAGAAAATTGAATTATATAATAAAAATAAATTTACGTATAAAATGCTTGGAATTACTCAGTATCAAGTTGATGAATGTATTCCCCCCCACGCTATAAATGTCTTTGTCTACACAATGCTACTGACATATTGCGCAAACAATATTCCAAAAGAGGATATAAATATAAATAGGCTTTTCTTCAGAAAACCAAATTATTTCTTTTCATCCCACGCCTATAGATTATATTCCGAGATATGCAACAAATGGGAAAATGAAGAACGAGGTTACAGTATAAATATTGATGAAATAAGTGATTCAATAATTTTCAAACTCATGTCTTCAGGACTTTTTGACGAATATTTTACAAATAAAAAAATATGTAAAGATCATGTTGGTTTTTCAGAAACAGTGGTTCATTCTTATTTTTTTGATGATTTTAGTCGATTATTGAAAATTGATTTAGATAACTGGTTAACTCAAAAATTACAAATTTAACAGCAAGTTACCCCTTAGTTAAGTTCCCATTATAATCTAGAATTGAATCTACATAATCTTACCTTCAGTTTGAAAACTGAATCTTTAACAGGGGGTGGTACTGTTGAATAATTCTTCTGGGGGTGGAACGTGAGGTTACCCTAGTAAGGACCTTGACTGCGTAGCTACACTGAAAGGGACAAGGAAAACTCCCGAATTTAATCGGGAAAAATCCTATCTTACATTTCTAAACACAACTCCATTGTAGTCGAAAGAACTCAAGATGATTTCTTCATCATCATACTGTTTCTTAGCTTTACACAAAGCGTCATAGTGTGAATCAGCCTTGATGCTAACCACTCTCACCAAACTCTCTTCAATCTCAATATTGTAAATTTTTTTAAACATACCAACCTCCCTTCTAGGCTCAAGGAGTTTTTCCTTGGCACTGAAAGGGAAGCGGAGCTAGTCCAGGTGGAGCGTAGCGGAATTAAAAAGACAGGATTCTGAATGGTCTTTTTTTCCTTTGAAGAAAAACGAATGGACGTAAGCAGACATGTCTGTGAAACAGTCTTGGCTGATTATGGTCCTTCGTCAAGAATAGTGAAAAGACGTTTCGGGAAGCGGAGCGGTCCTGTCTTTTTAATGTAGCGGAGAGATTCCTATAGGGTGGATTATGTGCAAAAGAAGTACAATTACTTGCTAGCTATTTGATCTTGATCAATGTCAATATTTCATCAGTTTTTTGTTGTTGATTAATCTCGTGATGTTTTTCATAGACAAGTATTGTCTGAACTACCTTATTATTTTTAGAACTGTATTCAATTTTTGCAGCAGCACCTTTTAATTCAGGAGCAAAGTTTTCAATATTTTTTGTAAATTCCAATAATTTTATTTTAGTTCCATTTTTAAGAGTTATTAATTTCCCAACCGTTACATCACGTCTAATATCTTCACCATTTTTTCTAGATTTTATGCTCAAAGTTACTTTAGTAGCTTCAACTTTATTTGATGATGAATTATTAGCTGCTTGAGTATTATTGGCTGTAGAGTTATTTGAAGAGGCTTCATAACGATATGTAATTTGAACTTTTTCTCCTTCATTTAAGCAAACACCAGAATCTGAACAAATAACAAGCTTATCAAATTCATCTGTAGAATATCTAAAAACTTCAACATTATTATATGGCTTTTTCTTGTCTGTCATATTCCGTATATAAATTGGAAAGCCACCTGTATATCCTGGGGGATAATCTTCAAGATCCTTGTAGGTTATATATCCCTTAATTTGGTATTTAACTGGTGATCCATTCCCCTTATTCTTACCAACTTCTAATACAGAAACACTCTCAACATCTAATTTGCTATTGTTTCCATTGGAAACTGTTTTAATGGCTAATGATTTAGCCATATCTTTCATTTTGCTTGAAACGGATATTTTATCAAAAAAACAAAATCCATCTGAAAAAGAAACTGAGACCAGACAAGCTACTAAAATAATCCTGAGAATTATTTGCAAAATATCCTCCACTCTAGATAATATTTTTCAACGACAACCTGGCTAAATTAAAATAACATACTTTTTGAAAGTGTACATGGAAATAGGGATATTAAACATTTTCTCCCTTGAAATTGTAAAGCTTTCCGTCTTCTAGAAATTGCTCATAGGAAGCCGCAATCACTCGGTTGGGCTTTTGGGGCAACATCTCCTTTGCAAGAATCAGAATCTTCTTCAGTCTGCGCTGTTCATCATCTAAAATCCTGTCCCTGGTCCTCCAGTGGGCTTTGTATGGCGACGCCATAAAGAACACAACCTGAAACGCCCCAGGCTTCGTGTAATACCTCTCCAGCTTCTCCCTCAGCTGTTTGTCGGTCATGTGGCCGTTGTCCATCTCAAAAAAGACATCCTTGATATAGGCGTCTGATGGAACATGTAAGTGAAGGCTCTGAATAAGCTCAGAGCTTCGGTCGTGGATATATTTAGCTATGCACTCACGAGTTTTGTTGTCGTGATCAAACATGCTGGTGCCAAGTCGCTTGCGCTTGGTCTGGGCTTTGGCATATACCACGGCATAGGGACAGGCAAGGCGCTTGATAGCGTCTGTCCTTTTGGTGCGCGCCATCATATAAAGGCAGGCGTTAGCAATTCTGACGCTCTCCTTTTGCTTATTGCCGAACATTAAAAGAGCCATTGAGGAAACAGTGACCCAATCGACTTGTTCTAAAAATTGCCGGATAACGTGGCGATCAGTTTTCTGCATACGTGTAAATAAATAATTAAATTATTTGTATATTTGCTCTAACACTGTGGTAATTTGATAAAAACAGGATTTGGAGGCATTGATGATAGATTTTGCAGCGGCATATGCAGGGATAAAGTTCGCAAAAGATGCTTTGAAATTTACTCTCGATCAGACGGTTGATCAGAAGGTTAAAGAAAAGGTATCAGAGGCTTTGGAAAAAATAGGGAAGGTTCAGGACGACCTATTCCAGGTTCGAGAAGATCTGCTTCGTCTTCAGGAGGAGAACCATCAGCTAAAAGAAGAAATGCGGGAGAAAAAGAGTTGGGATGATAAAGTTAATAATTATGATCTTATCAAAACGAATGCAAAAGCTTTCGTGTATCGTTTCAAAGGTGATCCTGTCCATTTTGCATGTCCAATTTGTATAGTAGAAAAACAGATTCATATCCTCCAGGAATGGAATCCAGGATCGGTACATTGTCCGAAATGCAAAACTATTTTTGACATCGAGAATGTTTCAGATGAACCACCTCTAAATTTAAGTGGTAGGAGTATCATTGGTGGATACTGAAAAATAACTAAGATGGATATTGACAATTTACAAACTGCGAGAGAGAGGTGTCAATCGGCATTGAATTTTGACCCGCTATAGGCGTTCAATTTTGACCCACCCCAGCAGTAGTTTTTAGTTGTTTATCCTCGTTCTGATTCTCCAGCTTTCATTTCCGGTTTCCACTATCTCGCAGTGATGAGTGATCCTGTCCAGCAGGGCTGTCGTCATCTTTCCATCCCCGAATACCTGTGGCCATTCGCCGAACGTCAGGTTGGTTGTTATGATCAGCGATGTTCTCTCGTAAAGCTTCGAGATCAGGTGGAACAGGAGTTGGCCGCCGTTCTTGGAGAATGGCAGGTAACCCAGTTCGTCAAGGACAACCAGGTCATGCCTTGCCAGGTGTTCCGCCAGCTTGCCACCCCGGTTGTCGAGTTTCTCCTGCTCCAACTGGTTCACCAGATCCAGTACGTTGAAGAACCTGGCTTTCCTGCCATTTCTGATACTCTGCCGAGCTATGGAGATGGCAAGGTGCGTCTTGCCGGTTCCGGTACCGCCGACCATGATGATGTTGCTGTGATCGGACAGGAAGCTGCCATCATAGAGGGTTCTGACTTGCATCTCATTGACTGGTGTGGCTGCGAACTCGAACCGGTCGAGATCCTTGTCTACCGGGAACCTGGCCAGACTCATGCGGTAACGGATGCTTCTTAACTTCCTCTCCGCCATCTCCGCTTCCAGGAGGTCGCACAGTATCTTGTCCGGAGTGGCCCGACTCTTTATCCCTGCCGCCAGCACCTCATCAAGGATGGACTTCATTCCGTACAGTCCGAGCGTCCCGATGGCTTCCATCAGTCGGTCACGCAGTACCATAGGCACCTCCCGAGAGGAGGCGGTCATAGCGGTAACAGTCCACCACCGGGACCAACCTGAGCAGCGGCAACTGTGCTGACGGCTGCAGCGGTTCCGGTTGCGGCTCATCGTGTGTGCGTGACAGAATGGTGAGTATGACATCGCTGCTGACCGTCTTGTCGGCTATCGATTTGGCGCACGCTTCTGCCACGGCTTCCAAGCCATAACGACGGACGACGCTCAATATCCCCACGAACTGGCGATCTCCGTCGCTGCGTTCCGCCAGTATCTTTCTGACCTCACCCATCGATTCCGGCAGATCCCATTCCTTGAAGGGGGCACCGTTTCGCAAGGCTCCCGGTTTCTGCTCCAGTACGGCGATATAATGCCAGGGGTCGTAGATGACCTTGTCACGACTGAGGTTACGGTCGTGGACTCCAACCGTTGTGCCGTTCATTACGATGATCACCCGGCTTGCGTATGCACGTACTGAGACTGTTTTACCGACAGCCATCGCATTGACGCTGTAACGGTTGCGGTCGAAGCTGATCAGGAGCTGCGGCGACACACGCGCAACGCTTTCCTGATAACCATCAAACGGAGACGGCATACTCAGCAGACGGTTGCGCTCTTCGGCAAACACCTCGTCAATGGTTCTGGTCCTGAGCTCGGGATGCTTGAAAGTGGCGGCGTGATTGCGGCACTGGTCCAGTAGCCATTCGTTCAACTCAGCCACGTCCTTGAACCGCCTACGCTGGGCAAAGAAACGTTTCCTGACTACGCCGACCTGGTTCTCGACCTGTCCCTTCTCCCAACCTGCGGCTGGCGTACAGGCTACCGGTTCAAACAGGTAGTGGGAGGCCAGGTTCTGGAAGCGACGGTTGAACACCCGGTCTTTGCCCATCAGCACCTTGGTAACTACCGTCTTCAGGTTGTCGTAGATGCCTCGCCTGCAGACACCGCCAAAGAACTCGAAGGCCCGGACATGGGCATCCATGACCATCTCAAGAGTTTCACGGGTATAGGCGACACAGAACGGTTTGCGGCTGTGACACAGGCGGAAGTGGGCGATCTTTATCTCTACGGGGACACCACCGAGTTCGACCTTCTCGTAACTCCAGTCGAACTGGAAAGCGTCACCAGGGTCATAGGCAAGGGGTATGAAGGCCTTTACAGCAGCCGTGCCGTCTGCTTTCTTCCAGTTGCTCACATAGCGGCGGACGCTGTCATAGCCTCCTTCGTATCCTGCACGCTGTAGCTGCTCAAACAGGATCTGAGAGCTTCTGCGATGGCGAACAGGCTTGCTGTTGTCCTCAGCCAGCCATTCAGAAAGGCTGGCTTCAAAGGAGCCGAGCTTCGGACGTGGCTGTTCAGTCCTTACGTACTTCTGGTCGGTCATGCCGGTGCGGAGGATGGTTCTGACGGTGTTCCTGGCAAGGTTGAATTCGCGGGTTATCTCCCGGATGCCTTTGCCATCTCGGTAGTGGGCGTGACGGACTTTGCGGATGGTTTCCACGTTCAGCATCTCCTTTCGGTACTCCTCTCTCTGGTTGGTTCCAGAGAGTATGGAGGAAGGTGCTGAGGTGGGTCAATTTTGGACGCCGATTATCCCCCTAAGTGGGTCAATATTGCATGCCGATTCACAATCCTGCCAGCTGTAGGATTCTGTGGTAAAACCAAGTACAGCATAAGGAATCAGCATATACATAATGAATCCTAAGACAACTGAATCTGATTTTTTAAACATAATCCCTCCCAATTAAAAATCCCCACTAGTATCTAGCAGGGATTCTTTTTTTAGTCTACAAACTTAAAGAAATTGTCCATCTTTAGGACTTGTTTTTTAATCTCTGAAATATTGTCGTCCTTTACATACAGAACGGCTTGGAATTTCTGCAACATCTCCGTGTGGCTGATTGAAAGGTAGGGCAAGCCAAAGTTACAAACGGCTGCTCCTCCTTTTTGAATAATATACAGACACTTCCAGATGTCAGTTGTAAAAAACACTTCGTTGTATTCTTCGATATTATGGAAGTTGTAGAGATAGAGTTCTGGATTGAACGATTTGTGAAAGACTGGACGCTGGTCTTTGATCCTCAGACCATAGTAGGCGATAGGGTCACGCTCACGATCAAGAATGATAAATGCAATTGTTCCGGCAAGCATGGTTTTTCCTTTTGGTCTTCCAACACCCATTTTAGCGCAAAATTCTTTAGTTAACCCACGTGCTTCCAGATGATTGGTATACTGGAGGTCATACTCGAAACTGAGCTTATTCTCGATAAGCTTGTCAGTTGGCATGTAGTCCTTGAGGAACTTTTTAGCTCCCTCCCAATCAAGGGCTTTCTTTTCCATGGTCATTTTGATAATATGACCCGTCGCCTTGCATCCTGGACAATACATAACGTTCTTTTTATCTCCATATGCCTTAAGAACTGCGGTCTTCCCGCACTGACAAGGGAAGTTCAGATAAGCTCCTTTGATTGTAGCTTCTATTCCAAGGGCTTTGAGCGCAGCAATAGGGTTGATGGCCTGAAGAGTATCCATGTAGTTCATACGTCACCTCCTATGGTGAATGTTATGTGTGAAACTGCTGAGGAATAACTCAAAATACTAGGCGGGAAACAGATAACTAAAATATATCTGTTTATAATTCAGCTATTTAGGTCAGGGGAACGTCTTCACACGGCAGGGGTCACTGGTTCAATCCCAGTAGCGCCCACCAAAAATTACAAGGGGTTAGCCGATACGGCCAACCCCTTTTATTTTTATTACGCACGTGCGGATTACACCTTAGGGGTCGTTTAGGCAGGCAGCACACAGCGAAACAACGTACGACACATTCTGTTCGTAGTACATCATTTCCTGCATTGGTAATAATCCAGCAACCTTCTCGTACACTTACTTTTGCTGCAGGCCCTTTTCCTCTGCCTCACGCCGTTCAACATTCTCCCGGATACGCTGGCTTTTGGGACGTCCGGGCGGGAGTTCATCCGAGTCGGATTTGGGCGCCACTACCACAGGAAGCGGAGGCGGTACATAGTCAGGGGTGGGAACAATACGCGGCCTGCTGTTTTCCTGCTGACGCGCCTTCTCCTCCTGCGCCTTGAGTTCCTGCTGGACCTTGGGATTGCTAATGGTGATATCTTCCCCTTTCTGTGCCTTTATTCTGTATCTGTCCGGGATCACTCTGGGGTCGTCTGTAAAATTGACCACCCCCTTGTCGTCAGTCCACCTGTAGGTATCGGCATTAACGGAAGGCACACTGCAGAAGACCACTGCCAGTATGATTGCAATTCTAAACATGGGACACCTCGTTTCTCGGCTGATAACCAGTTATTATATATCGATAGTATAACGCGATTGAGCCTCCAGGAAAGGACTATTCTGGCGACAGCCTCTTCAGCCCCCTTGCCAGCCGTCTGCACCGACCAGGGGAACAAAGCGGACCCCCATCAGCCTTTCGGTCGAATACCCGTGCGCCCCTGTGCGGCGTACCCTGACAAGCTCCTGCAGATCAAGATGTTTCCCCACCGGCAGCACCAACCGCCCCCCCAGAGACAGCTGCTGTTTGAGCTCCTCCGGCACCCACGGCGCACCGGCGGTCACTACGATGGCGTCGTAGGGAGCATGGCCGGGCAACCCCAGACTTCCATCCCCCACGTGCACGTGGATATTGAGATAGCCCAATCCTTCCAGACGCACCCGCGCCGAATCAGCCAGCCTGGGCAGTCGTTCGATGCTGTGGACCTCAGCTGCGATGCGGCTCACGACGGCCGCGGCATAGCCGGAACCGGTCCCGATCTCCAGCACCCGGTCAGTGCGCTTCAATTCCAGGACCTGGGCCATGTAGGCCACGATAAAAGGCTGGGAAATGGTCTGCCCCTGACCAATGGAAAGCGGGCCGTCCTCGTAGGACCGTGTGCGCATGTCGGGTGGAACAAACTCCTCCCGCGGGACCGCTGCCATGGCGGCCAACACGGCCTGGTCGTAAATCCCCATCGGCACCAGCTGCTGTTCCACCATCAGTTTCCGCAGTGTAGAAAAGTCGTTCATGCGCCTCATCCCCCTGTGCTCGACCAACTCTGCCATACCTGTATTTTAGCACGATCCGCAGCTCGGTTCAGCATGCCTTTCGCCCCTATGGCGACACTGTTCATTTGTGCCGGAAACGCATAGTATAATAGGTATGAAGCAGAAGGATGTTCACGAAAAAGGAGGTGCATGTCATGTCAGGCGAACAAGTGAAAGTTTGCGCTGTGACCGATTCCCGGCTGCTCGGCACATTGACCGGCGAGGCCGAGTTCAGCTGTGCCAGATGTGAAGCCACGGCCCACGACAAAAACAACGTCTGTGAGCCGATAGCAATTGAACCGGATCATTAACTATATAGTGTGAAGAGTATCATCCGCAGGAGAAAGAGAAAGAGAGGGGTTGTGCATGCAGCCCCGCTCTTTCTGCCTAAGCCCAGATAAACTGGATAAGTGCGTTAACGAAGTTATTTTCTGCCTGAAAAACGCAAAAAATAATTTCTAACTTACTAAACCGGATTCCGGCCTCATGTCATGCCGATGCGATAAGAAGAAGTTACCTGGAAGCCCTTTCCAGGACCGAGCGGAGCTCATTGGCGCCCGCTTCACCACCCGCTTTCCGTATCAGGATATCCTTCGGCGTGACCACTTTGCCGTAGTATGAATGGTTGAGGCCGGCCCTGACCTGCATCACGGATCCCTCAAGGTTGAGCCCGCCATACAGACCTTTTGTCTTGGTAAAGGAAACAAAATCAGCCCGCACCTCCGGAATCATCAGCGCCCCTTTTGCCCCGCCGCCGATTGGACCGACGGCAACAGAGACATCCCCTCCCAGCTTCACGGAAGATGAGAGCAGCGAATCAATGGCCCTCTGGTTCACCGCCAGCATGACCACTTCCGCCGCCTCAGCCCCGAACTGAAGGCCGAACGTCACTGAACCAAGCGTGTAGAAAGCGGGATCGCTCCAGGTACCGGTTGCCTCGTTACGCACCAGCAGGACACCGGTTCCGCCGGAGCCGCCCAGAAAAAATCCCGCTTTGAGAATCTGCGGGAAGATGACCACACCTTTGGCGGATTTGAGGTGATCGTGCAGCCAGGTATAATGGTCATCACTCATCAGATCGGTGAGGGTTCCCTTGGATTTATCGACCAGCGACTGCGCTTCCGCCTTATCCGAGGCGAGTGCAGTGCTACGCAGGCACACAATCATCACCAACATAATGATGCCGCTCACTGCCCATAGACAACTCTTCCACATGTGTACTGTTTTTTTCATGACAATCTCCTCTTCATGACACCTTTAGCTGCCAGCACCATCAGAGCAGCATGATCCTGGTTGCAGGCACTGACATTGATACCGGCTCCACCGGAAGACCGGCTTCAAGATATGCATCAAACCCACCGATCAGCTTATGGACATCGTTCCAGCCATGTGACTGCAAAATTTTGACGGCCTGGAAGCTTGGCTCATCTCCCGGACAGTCCGAAAAAACCACGATCGGCCGGTTGCGGGGGATTTCCTCCAGATGCTGTTCCAGAGCGTTATTCTCAAGACGCAATGCACCCCGTGCCTTGAACAGGCTCCAGTCGTGCTGGTGATGATGGCGCACTTCAACAAACTGCAGCGGGTCGCCATGATGCAGGCACTCCTTCACCGTTTCAGCGGTGACATTGAAACTTTCCAGCATGGTACTCATCTCCTCTCCTTGCTGTTGCCAAACAGGGCGTTGCACCCTTTCAACATAGTTAATTATAGCATATCCTGCATGCCCGCCTGTAGCAGCTTTATCAGGACTCGCAGCACTGTTCCATTCAAGAACAATCAACCTGACAATCAGCAACATATATGTCAGCTGCAATAATAATGTACCGATCAATATTCTTACTGCTTCGCGCTGTTTAGATGCACTTCCTGTCCCTGCTGTTGCAAGCAATGTTGCTCGCGTCCCCACCCGGGCACATGCCCAGTGTCAGCAATTGCTTGTTATTGTTAATATTTTACACAATAACTCTTTGACAGGATGTCTGCAGTCCAGATTCTGTGACAACTTTCTCTGGTCATCCTCCGCCGCCGGGCTTGATCATGACTTGATCCAGGTGCGCG
This sequence comes from Geobacter psychrophilus, assembly GCF_056821595.1. NCBI lineage: Bacteria > Pseudomonadati > Thermodesulfobacteriota > Desulfuromonadia > Geobacterales > Geobacteraceae > Geobacter > Geobacter psychrophilus. The sequence continues at coordinate 3,409,727 of NZ_JBXDTU010000004.1, read as the reverse complement.
GGGAAGTCGTCAATTTTCTGCGTACCAGAAAATAAAATTCGGTCGAAATAGGGAAAGGAGAAGCAGTTACGGGGCGGCCTTGCGGGTCGACGGCGGGGTGGTCAAGTCCTGTTTTTAGCAGACAGGGAGCAAATCTGTACGATCAGTGAATGGAAGGAAAGAGGACAAACCAAGGACGGGACAGCCTGCGCCATCCCGCCCTTGCCGCTCTCGTGCGGACAGCGAACATCATTTGACCGTAATGTTATGTACGACCCGTTTGCTCTCGATACGCGGTATTTTGACCTCAAGCAAGCCATCGGAGAAGTTGGCTGTGACGTGCTCACCATCCAGACCTTCCGGCAAGCGCAATGTCCTGCTGAATTTACCGTAGGAACGTTCGACCTTCAGGTAATCCCTTCGGTCTATTTTTTCTTCGGTTTTTTTCTCACCCGAGATCTCCAGGGTATTGTCGATCAGTTTGACCTCGATATCCTTACGGGTAAGACCGGGCAACTCAGCCTTCACTACAATCGCTCCATCTTCTTCAAAGACATCAATTGCCGGCGACGAGCCGATCGTACCCAGGTCGCCCAGCAACCCACGGAACGGCGTTGTACCGAAGCCTGCAAACGGCCGACGGACAAGCTCACTCATCATCCGTTCCATATCGTCCAGCAAGGCAGGCAATCGCGTGGTTTCCAGCCAGCTACCCCGTGCATCATGAGATCGATCAGTTGTCATCACCGGTACATCTCCATGTTCGCCGTGTTCCCGAACTGCTTTGAGATGTGATGTGCCTCTCATGTTCACTCAACTCCTTCCTGATATATTTGCACCCTCTAATGCAAGTATACCAAAATAAGGTAGGACTATCAATCCATTCAACATACCGTTATAGAAGGTTATTTAATACAATACGCTTTGGTTGAATATATATTTGCTACCGGTTACCCGACCTTAGCACTGGAATAAGCGGGGCACAATTCATCTGCAACGGCGTATAATACAATCAGATGATTTTGATCTGCTGATAAAAGGAACGTGCATATGCGATTGCTAATCTGGGTAACAACATTGACTGTCCTTGCCATAAGCCTGCCGGCGCAGGCTCTTGAACTGCGACCTCTGGCCGACTGCTCGATCAAGGTATTCAGGGAGATCAACCGCAGCCAGGTCTGGTCCGGAAAGTCACCGAAGGGATGTATGGCAGAGATTTACGTAGAGAAACGTCCGGCCGGGATTTTTGTGACAACATGGAACAGCGGCAGGTCAGAACAGGGCTGGGAGAGGGTTTCCCTTTCCGTAGCCATGGGTTTTTTCGAGGTTGCAGACCGGAAATCGCTTGAAAAGGCCGGACATGACATTACGGCACGTGCCGCGCGTATCGAGCGCTGTCTCAACGAGATCATCCGGGTGAATAACCCGCTGGAATGCCGGGACCGTGCCTCGAAATCATATCTTGCCGGTGAAGTGACCGGCATAGAATACGATCGACAGATCTGGCTTGACGACAACGGCCGACATAGCGTTGTCGATTATGCCTACGGCGACAGCAGTGCAACAGTCAGTCCGCCAGCCGATCTTTTCAGCGGACCGGCCCTGCCGCCCGGTACAAAACTGAATATTCATGTATTTGACAACCCGTAAGAGGTCGACAGTTCATCATCAGCTATTAGCAGCGACTGTCATGACCCATTGAATGGGTACCATGAGTGCAGATAATCTAAGGAATTACTACGAACTTCTGGAAATACCGATAGACTCGACGGTCAGCGATATCCACAAAGCCTATTGGCACAAGGCGGCCCGCTGCCATCCGGACATGGGGGGCGGCCACGAGGAGATGGTGCGGCTGGTCGAGGCCTGGAAAATACTTTCCGACCCCGTCAAACGCTCCAGATACGATCAACTGCTTAGATTCCGTCATGACGGATGGCATAGCACCAAGTTTAATGAAGATGTACAGGATGCCCGCAAACGGGCCAAAGAAGATGTTGCCCGTTCGTGGTCGGAATTCGAAGCGATCTACCAGAAGGCTTTCTACACCTTTAATCAGGATTTTTACGGCGAGGATATGGAAGGAAAAGCAGCGGGCCCTTACTCCCCTCTGATGGGTACCAAAAGAACGGGGGGGCAGCAAATTGCGGGAGTAACGGGAAGCAAACCTGCAGAGAGCACACTGAACAGCGTAGGAAGAACATTGTTCATCTACATCATGAAAACCTGTATCCTGCTCGCCGCGATGTTGGCGGCGTTCCTGTTCTATCGAAACTACAGCGGAGTCGGCAGATATGTGCCGCTGGGACAGCAGGACGCTTCCAACCTGCTGATTATGGACACGACCAATGGCGCCGTCTATTCAGTGGACAAACGGGAGGGCGCTCTCACTTCACCATGGAAGGAAATTGTAGCACCCTTCCCCCGCAGGGATACATGGTCCGGCAGATAGACCCGTAGTTCCATATAGCCAATCTGTCTGCATTGCCTGCTCAGCCCTAGTGTCGCACGGGTGGTGCCAATGATTTTATGTACATCACGAGCGATTTCAACTCGGATGATGCTGGATCAAGCACCTTCCCTTTCAGCGGGCTCTTGATGCACTGATTGATGATCTCATCCAGTTCCGCCTCATCATATACGGCTGCCTTTTCCAGGCCTTTTCCGTCGGGATGGCAGATGTTGCAGGTTTTCCCGTTCGTCCCCAGTTGCTTGCCAACAAACAGCTCCTTACCCTTCTCAAGAGAGGCCCCGCCACCGGCCAGAGCCAGAGATGCCGCCGCAAGCAGACCCATAGTTACAACCAAGCGTTTCATACATTTCTCCTCCCCGAAAAAAGATTGCCTGGCACGGTACTTCAAGTTAGACAACAACAGCAGTTCAGCATGCCAGCTTGTCATGTGAAAACAGGATAATAGCATAAATCAATATATAGCAAGAGATCATATGTGATATATTTTACCTGAATTCAAGGTGCCTGCCGGGAGAAGAGTAATTGAATTTGCGGCATACACTCACACTTTTATACAGGATATCAGCCGGCAGATAGCAGGAGGAACCTAAATATGACCATTTGGAAAACACAGGCTACTCTGGATCAGCTCACAGAGAGATCAAAGGATACATTGATCGAACATCTCGGGGTTGAATATCTGGAGATTGGCGAAGATTATTTGAAAGCAAGAATGCCGGTCGATAACAGGACAAAACAGCCGGTCGGCTTGCTCCATGGTGGGGCTTCGGTCGCATTGGCCGAGACATTGGGCAGTATCGCGGCAGGCTTATGCATCAACACAGACAAGAAAGGAATTGTCGGGCTTGAAATAAACGCCAACCATATACGACCCGTAACGGGCGGATGGGTTACCGGCGTAACGAAGCCGATCCATATTGGAAACACGACTCAAATCTGGGAAATCAAGATTTATAACGAAGAGGATAAGCTTGTGTGTATTTCACGACTCACGGTGGCCAACATATAACTATAGATTGTACCGGCCAGGCTGCCTCGACCGGATCTGCAGACCGTCATCCTGCGAGCCTCAACTCCGCTTGCAACGAATCACATCCGTGTCTTAATCGTCGCCTCAAAGGGAATCGCAGCATCATCACCCCAATATTCGTCAGGGATGCACACACCCCTGAGCGACAACAGTTTCATCAGTTCGCGCATGAAGGCCGGCAGGTCTGCCGGCTGCCGGGAAGTAACCAAACGGCCGTCCACGACCACTTCACTGTCCTCGTAGAGCGCGCCGGCCTCCTGCAGCTCCCTGGCCATCGTCTGGTAACAGGTCGCCCGGCGGCCGTTCAGCAGTCCCGCCGAGATCAGGGTCTGGGGACCGTGACAGATGGCGGCAACCGGCTTGTTGGCGTCGAAAAAATGGCGGGCAATGGAAATCGCCTGCGGGTCCTTGCGCACAGACGCGGGCGCCTTGCCGCCCGGCAGGATCAGCACCACATACTCCCTGACATCGACATCAACAAAGCTTTTAACCGCAAGAACCTCATAGCCGTGGATGCCGCGGATTATACCGCTCTTCTCCGCAGCAACATCCACCGTATAGCCGGCTTCCTGAATCCGGTAATATGGCACCAGAAGCTCGGAGTCCTCAAAACCATTGTCACTCAGGATCAATGCTTTCATAGGCTGCCTCCTCCCCCCTTTTGTTCACGACAAACGGCTGTATCGGCCGCTGCATATCACTCTGATTCATATTCATTATTATAGCATTCCATCCACCATTTGAGTCAGACCTTGCCGCTCTTCTCCAGGAACATCTTGATCAGGTCGATCGGGACCGGGAAGATGGTGGTGGAGTCTCATGCCTCTGCGCATGACACTCACTCCTTCCGGCTGCCTCAATTATACTCCTATGTTTCTATGGGGTAACGATCCCATCTTTCAGCGGGGTTCATTGCACATTACCCCCTTCCGATCCGGCACTCACCACTGGAACAATCCCTGCGCCGTTTCGGCAGGTAGCCGCGGATGCCGGCGAAGATGCGGTAACAGAGCCTGGCAACCGGATTGACCAGCGGCAGCATGATCAGCTTGCCGCACAAACCCAGCACGGTTGAGGTCGGGAAGGCCTGCCAGATGGCCCAGAAGGCCTCCACCCCGCGAAAGACACTGTTGTTCCGGTCGATGGCGTGCATCTGGTACATGAATTCCGCCCGGGTGATGCCGAAAGGGGCCGGATCGAAGTCAGGGGCGCTGATATCCGCCAGGATCAGGCGTCCATCACGATCCATGCGGCCGTAACGTTCGACCTCCGTGGCGCAGATCGAACAGGAACCGTCATAGAAGAGACGTAACGGGAATGCGGGCATGCTGATCATCTGAAACCCCCTTCTGCCTGAGGTAATTATATCCTAAATACTGCCTGGAATGCATAGCCAATCCGCTACGATAAGGGTGTTAAACGTACCTGCGATTCATGCTATGATAAGGGTATCAAGATCGGACAGACCTCGAACACCAAGGGGATCTTGCCGGGGATGGGGGTGATGAGAATGGCACGCTTTTATGATTCGATACAAGACTCCGACCTGAGCCGGGTTGAACAGCTTCTGAAACATGGAGGGATTGAATATTCATTGCAAATTCTGGGGGATGGGGCTCTGCTGAAGGAGATTCAGGTAGCAGAAGAGGATCTGGCGGAAGCTGAAAGGATCCTGGGCCAGGCATCTCTTGCTGAGTGATTCGGGAATCGGCATCACGCTCCACAGCAGAGGATGACGTGACCGTTTCTGACACGTTGACTCGTTCTGAGATGAGTGATGTACGCTATAATTCCATGTTCAGATTGGAGTCTAACATGAGAAGGATATTTCTACATGTTACAGCAATACTCTTTTCACTGACCTCAAACCTTATGCCGATTTTTGCAGAAGAAGCTAATCCAGCGGATTCTTCGGAACAACAAATTCAGCAAAAGGACGAATGCCTGCTGGTGGCAAGAAACTGCGGCAACTCGGCAGTTTCCATCCAGGACAAGATCGAGAGGCTCAAGGAAGAGATTGCCAAGGGTAGAGCCGTTTATACAATTGATGAATTGAACAACCTTAAACAGAAACTTGACGAAGTCAGCAGGATTTTAGACTTTTTGCTTGAAAAATGAATTTTCTACCCTTAGTTATACCACCAAAGGTTACAGCAAGGCACGGGAGTTGGTCTCTTCATGTCAAAAAACAGTATTGAGAAGAATATGGGGAGAAGGCTTACCGTGCGAAACACCGACGTAGGTGCTGAACTCAGAATTGAGGCGGGACATGGAATCCGCAACTGATCCCAACACGTCAATTTCAATTTTGTTTGTAGAAGATGACGAGCTTATTCTTAGAATTCAGGTATCCATTCTTACGTCAAAATTCCCTGAAGTTGTATTTTACACAGCCATTAACGGCAGAACGGGCCTGGAGCTCTTTAAAGCGCACACACCTGAAATCGTACTCACAGACATCAACATGGCGGAGATGTGCGGTGTGCAGATGTCGCAGGCGATCCTGGCAATCAGGCCTGACACAAAGGTTATAGCCATTACCGGAAGAGCGGCTGAATCCGCTGCAAACGGAAAATTCATCCTGCGGAACCCGGACGGGATAGTCGTTGCATTTGACCATGTCATTATTAAACCGGTTGATTTATCTGAATTGTTTGCTGTTATTGAACAGAGCATTGCAGACGTCCGGCAACAGGTGTAGTGAGCAGTCCCTTTCCCAGGGTGGGCAGCTTTCGCTTGCCCGATTATCTTCCATCAGTTTTCGACACACCAGGAAAACATAGCCTCAATATGGCATCGAGGGGCCTTCGTGTATAAAGAACTCCTGAGTAGCCCGCGCATCCTCCAGCTTTCGTCTCAGCACACCCAGTTCTTCCGGGTTATAAACGGCTGTCCCCCTGTCAATTTCGTCTCGTAAGCGATTGATTCGCTCCTGCAGCCGGTAATCGGGGCTGGGACAATTTCTGGCAACCAGCAGGCATTCATCCTTTCTCATCTTTTGATCTTTCACCCCAACTTCATCAGCCAGAACAGGTCCGGCCGAAATCAGCACAGTCATTGCCAAGAAAAAATACAGGTAGAAAATTCTTTTCATGGCCGTCTCCTTTCACTGAGTACGTTCCTTATGATCTAATACTACTACGATGTTTTTCGGAGGTACATTATATTACGGCGCCGGAAAGGCGAGCGGGAGGCTTTGATATGACTGATACAATTTATGGAATACCTGCTGCCGCGTTATACCGTCAAAAACGGTATCCGATGCCTCCGAGAATCACGTCGGTGTCATGATTGTAGTCGGTGATGACGCGGTTCCAGGCCACGCGCACATCCCAGGGGGGCATGAGCTGGTAGCTTGAGGTCAGGGTTACGATGCCGCACGCGGTTCGGGAAATCCGTGATTCAAGTATATTACCGCGATGATCCAGGGGAAAATAGACGCCGCCACCGATCCCGAAGGATAATCGATCATCCATAAATTCCCTGACAGCCCACAATTGGCTGGCTAGTCCGTTGCGACGGATAAGTCGGGAGTCGCCTTCATACATCCAGGAGGCGGTCCAGTCAAAATAGGGATGAATTCGGCGACGGTACTCAACAGCCAGCGCTTCAGATTTCTGGGATTTGAAACTGTTCACGATGGTTTGGCCGACATACAGCGTGATCCCGTTATTCGTTTTTGAAACATCCACGAGGCCCTGATGTAGGGAGGATCGCACAGTTGTCTTTTCGTCAAATTTGTAACCGATGCCGGCCAGCGCGGAGAATGAATTAAAGGTATCGAAATTTTCCACCACATTCGTACGCAGCTGAAAAAGCCAATGGCTGTCCAGATGCCAGGTGGCGGCAGTACTGAAGATCGCCGCCCAGCCATGGTCGTTTTGATATCCTTTACCGGAGTTTGCCGGCATGGTGTCGTAGAAGTAATAAGGACCGATACCGGCTGCCAGAGTGAGCCTGCGGTCCAGCAACCCGGTGCGTGCCCATAGATTCAGCGCATTGCCGTCACGATGGTGATTCGGTACATGCCCCTCGTTGAGGTAGGCCACTCCCAGGCCGAAGTTTTCGCCCAGACTTTCGATATATTCCAGCTGCCAGGAATACGTTCTCCTATCTTCATTGAAACTCTGCAGAAAACCGCCCAGCGCATATATTTCCTGTGCCCGGACCCGGGATGGCGTCATGAATGATGCCATCAGGAGGACCAGGACAATTCCGAGACAGAGGTGAATCCGATTGCATCCGGGTACGCAAAAGCGACCGGCAGCGAATAGTCGTATCAAGCCGAATATTTTGGATATGATGCACATCAGAAATTCCAGCTTGTGCTGAGCATGTGCAAGTCAACCCCCGGATTGGGAGTATCCTGGGGATAGAAAATGTGGCCGTTCGACAGATGAAGCATACGGTAGGCGATGCCGAGTCCGCAGTCAAAATGATAGGCCAGGCCGATATAGGCCCCGAACAAAAGATTACTGCCGAAATCCTGTTTTCCGTAGTAACGCTTGTCCATCAAGTCAACATTGATGCCCAATTCCGGGACCAGGTTGATGCCCGTCTTGGATATGACCAGACCGGTTCCGAGGGAACCGATAGCCCCCGTCTCTGCTGAAGTGTGAATCGCTCCGAGCGATGTATTCAGTTGCGGGACAATCCCCCACCCCGAGGATGACCGCCAGTCCCATGGCAGTTCATACACCGCAAACAGCTCATACAGATGGAAATACTCATGCTTTGGCCCGGACTGAATCCCCATGCGGACACCGGCCTCGCTCCAACCTCCATTTGTGGCCGAACATTCGGCCGGTCCGGGATTCCCCGACATTGCCAGCAAAAATGCACAAAGGATTACATACGCTTTCATGATTTAACCTTTTGTTGGTAAATAAATGAAACATAGCATACTCCGAAAACAATTGCTCTAGCAACGGCATGCCATCTGCAGCCCAGGTGCACGTGTCTAAAGACTGCATGGGACAAACGTTCCAATGGCTGGCACTGGCTTGGAACACAACTTTCAGAGTGACTTGCCGGGATGAAAATACAGGTTTGGACCACCACGCACCGTGCCCTCATGTTCCATCAGCATATCCAGTGCCAGGGTGGCCAGGTCATCTGCCGTTGCATCCATCCGGCTGTCCTTTTCCAGATACAACAACTTCAGATAGACATTGCAATTGTTGCAGCTCTCAACCTTTACCGATCCGTCCGAACCGTCCAGGGTGTGGTGATTGATCCCGCAGGTGGATTCGCAGTTGCTGCACGTGATCCGCACCATATGCCATTGGGAGGCACAGAGAGAACAGTGCAGGTACCGCAATCCCTGTTCTGAGCCGCCGAAGCGTATTATACCGGTGCTCGGGTATGCCCCGCACACCGGGCATATCCCACCCTGTTCCGGCCGACCAATGGCATCTTCTCCCAGGGATGACGCCATCCATACCCAATATACCTGCAAAGCGGCGGCAACAAACGGCAATTCCCGGGGAGAAACAGCTGCCAGATCGCCCGCCAGAATCCTGTCTGCCATCTCCTCCAACCCGGATTCGTTCGCCTGCTGCAAGTCGGCTAACGTCGTGCGTGCAGCTGATGGAAGCGAATTCGCTTCCATCAGCTGCAGGATCATTGACAGGGCCACTCGCCAGGCCGGATTCCGTTTCCAGGAATGGGCGCCGAGCAACGGCATGCCGTGCTGGCGACAAAGCGCCTGTTCATCCGGATCAGGCAGGGGCAACGCGGGAAAGCTGTTCAGAGCCTCCTGTTGCGCATCTGCCAGTAATGCCAGAAAGGCCAGGTAATCTCCCAGAGAATGGCCCGGAAAAAGTTGTCGGAAGCGTTCGGCACGGCGCGCAAACAGGTCGCGCCCCGGGGGGATCAGAAAGCGGATTTGTCCGGCCGGTGCTTCGATCTGACCAGGTTCAAGTATGCGGCGATCGGTATTCATTTGTCCCCTCCCGTCATCTGCCGAAACCAGGCCGGGTGATGCTGCTTGGCCCAGGCGCGTCTGACATGGCCGTACAGCATGGCGTCGATACTCTCCTTGGTCCAGATGGCGGCATAGATGTGAAAGATGATCAGGGCCATCATAACGGTAGCCGCTATGGCGTGCACGACAGAAGCGAGGCGGATCACTGCAGGCGGGAACATGAATGCAAAATAGGCCCGCCACATAACGATGCCGGACAGGATCAGCAGCAGCATGCTGGCCACCAGCAGCCAAAACAGGAGCTTCTGGCCGCCGTTGAATTTGTCCGCTTCCGGCATATGCAGGTCATCGCCATCCACCATTTCGCGGACATGGCTGAGCCATTCCTTGTCGGCCGGCGTCAAAAGATTCAGCTTCCGGTAATGAACATACATGACGCCAAACGACAGGGCCATCAGCACCCCGATGAAGGGATGCAGGATACGGGTCCAGACACCGCCGCCGAACAACTGGGTCAGCGGGTAGAAGGCGGGATGAAAGAAAGCGAGCCCGGACAGCGCCAGCAGGATGAAGGTTATGGCCGCCAACCAGTGATTGGCCCGTTCGAAGGGCGTATAGCGGAGCAGTTTATCGGGGTCATTTTTCATCTTCAAACTCCTTCTCGATCTCTGCCGAGACCTCGTTGGGGCCCTTGGTCACGTAGTGGAAAAAGGATGCGGCGACAACCATGGCCAGGCCAAAAGAGGCCAGCGGCTTGGCCGCCCCTTTCCACAGGTCAACCAGCGGACCGATGGTCGGATTCCTGGGAAGACCGCAATACACCTCAGGCCGGTCGGCATGCTGCAGCACATAGATCACATGCGTGCCGCCCACCCCTTGCGGGTCGTAAATGCCCGCCTTGGCAAAGCCCCGGCTCTTCAGGTCAATGACCCGTTCCTCGGCGTGACGGATCATTGCCTCCTTGGTGCCGAACACGATCGCCCCGGTAGGGCAGGTTTTGACACAGGCCGGCTCCAGCCCCACCGCCACCCTGTCGGAACAGAGGGTGCACTTGTAGACCTTGCTGTCCTTTTTTGACAGGCGGGGGATGTTGAACGGGCAGCCGGTGATGCAGTAGCCGCAGCCGATGCAGTTCTCCTCGTGGAAATCCACGATGCCGTTGCTGTATTGCACAACGGCCCCCGGCGCCGGGCAGGCCTTGAGGCAGCCCGGATCGGCGCAGTGCATGCAGCCGTCCTTGCGGATCAGCCATTCAAGCTTACCCTGCTCCAGTTCCACTTCGGCATAGCGCATCACTGTCCAGGAGTTTTCGGTCAGGTCAGTCGGGTTGTCGTACACGCCATGGTTTTGGCCTATGGCATCGCGGGTGTCGTTCCACTCCATGCAGGCCACCTGGCAGGCCTTGCAGCCGATACATTTGGAAACATCGATCAGCTTGGCCACCTCAACAGTCTTGCGCTGGCTGGGCGAAGGGGTGGTGGTGGCGGAACGGCGGGTGATATCAAGTGATTGCAGTGCCATGAGCCACCTCCTAGGCCTTCTCGATGTTGACGAGGAACGACTTGAACTCCGGGGTCTGGGTGTTGGCATCGCCCACGAAGGGGGTCAGGATGTTGGCCAGGTAGCCACTCCTGGCAAGGCCCTTGAAGCCCCAGTGGAGCGGGATGCCCACATGGTGGACGGTCCTGCCGCCCACCAGGAGCGGCCTGATACGCCTGGTCACCACCGCCACCGCCTTGATGAAACCACGGCTGGACCAGACCTTGACCCGATCGCCGGCCTTGATGCCCTTCTCCCTGGCCAACTCCTCGCTGATTTCCACGAACTGCTCCGGCTGCATGATGGACAGCAGATTGGTGTGCTTGGTCCAGAAATGGAAGTGTTCTGTCAGGCGATAGGTGGTGGCGGCGTAGGGATACTCCTTGCCCTTGCCGAAGGCCTCCATGTCGCCCTTGAAGACGCGCGCCGCCGGATTGCTGATCACCTTGGGATGCAGCGGGTTGGTATCGATGGGCGTTTCGAACGGCTCGTAATGCTCGGGGAAGGGCCCTTCCGCCATCTTGTCCAGGGCAAACAACCTGCCGACCCCTTCCGGCAGCATGATAAAAGGGCTCATGGGGTCGCCGGGGGCCGCATCCGGCTTGAAGTCGGGTATGTCGGCGCCGCTCCATTTGCTGCCGTCCCAGCCGACCAGCTTGCGCTTCGGATCCCAGGGGCGGCCTTCCGGGTCGCAGGAGGCGCGGTTGTACAGAACGCGCCGGTTGGCCGGCCAGGCAAAGGCCCAGTTGAGGGTGTTGCCCAGTCCCGAGGGGTCGGAATTATCCCGCCGCGCCATCATATTGCCCTTCTCTGTCCAGGCCCCCGAATAGATCCAGCAGCCGCAGGCCGTGCTGCCGTCGTCCCTGAGCTGGGCGAAGCCGTCCAGCTGCTGCCCTTTTGTCAGCACGACCCTGGTCGGGTCCTTGGGGTCGGTCAGGTCGGCCAGGGCCTTGCCGTTGAACTCCCTCGCCAGTTCCTCTGCCGACGGGGCCTGGGGGATTCGGTAGCTCCAGGTGAGGTTCAGGATCGGGTCGGGAAAGGCGCCCCCCTCCGTGCGGTACAGCTCCCGCAGTTTGAGGAAGATGCCGGCGATGATGTCGGCGTCCGGCTTGGCTTCGCCCGGAGGCTCGGCGCCCTTGAAGTGCCATTGCAGCCAGCGGCCCGAGTTGGTCAGTGACCCATGTTCCTCGGCAAAACAGGTCGAGGGGAGACGGATCACCTCGGTCTGGATCTTTGTAGGGTCAACGTCGTTGTGTTCACCGTGGTTCTCCCAGAAGCAGGAGGTTTCCGTGGCCAATGGGTCGATCACCACGAGGTATTTCAGCTTGGCCAGGGCCTCGCCGATCTTGGCCTTATTGGGGAAGGCGGCCAGGGGGTTGAATCCCTGGCAGAAATAACCGTTCAGCTTGCCCTGGTGCATCAGCTCGAACACCTGAAGCACGTCGTACACCTTGTCCAGCTTGGGCAGCCAGTCGAAGCACCAGTTGTTGTCCTTGGTGGCGGCATCGCCGAACCAGCTTTTCATCAGGCTGACGTGGAACTTGGCATAGTTCTGCCAGTAGGACATCTGGCCGGGGCGCAACGGCTTGAGGGCCCGCTTGTCGATGTAGCCATGGTAGTCGGTCTCCTGTTCCCTGGGCATGGTGAGGTAGCCCGGCAGGAGGTCGGACAACAGACCCAGGTCGGTCAGTCCCTGGATGTTGGAATGACCCCGCAGGGCGTTCATCCCGCCCCCGGCCATGCCCATGTTGCCCAACAGCAGCTGAAGCATGGCTGCGGTACGGATCATCTGCGATCCCACCGAATGCTGGGTCCAGCCCAGGGCGTACATGAAGGTCAGGGTGCGGTCGGGTGCCGAGGTGGTGGCGATGTGCTCACACACCTTGAGGAAGATATCTTTCGGTGTGCCGCAGATACTGCTCACCATTTCCGGCGTATAGCGGGAATAGTGAGTTTTTAAAAGTTGCAGCACGCTGCGGGGATGCTGCAGGGTCTCGTCTATCTTGGCAAAGCCGTCCGGACCCATTTCATAGGCCCAGGTGGTTTTGTCGTATTTTCGCGCCGCTCCGTCGTAACCCGAGAACAAGCCGTCATCGAATTTGTACCCTTCTGCTACGATGAAGGGAGCGTTGGTGTAGGCCTTGACGTATCCGTGCTGGATCTTGTCACGGGAGAGCAGGTAGTTGATGACCCCGCCCAGGAAGGCGATGTCCGTGCCGGTGCGCAGCGGCGCATACAGGTCCGCAACGGCTGCCGAGCGGGTGAAGCGGGGATCCACTACGATGAAGGTGGCATGGTTGTTGGCCTTGGCCTCGGTTACCCATTTGAAGCCGCAGGGGTGTGCCTCGGCGGCGTTGCCACCCATGACGATGATGACGTTGGCATTCTTGATGTCCACCCAGTGGTTGGTCATCGCACCGCGACCGAATGTGGGGGCCAAACTGGCCACCGTTGGCCCGTGTCAGACCCGGGCCTGGTTGTCGAATGCCAGAATGCCGGTGCTGCGAAGTGCCTTGTGGGTAATGTAACCCGATTCGTTGCTGGAGGCGGAGGCCGCCAGGAAACCGGTGGTCAGCCAGCGGTTGACCGTGGCGCCGGCGGTGTTTTTGGCAACGAAGTTCTTGTCCCGGTCATCCTTCATCAGCCGGGCTACCCGCGTAAACGCTTCATTCCAGGATATGCGCTTCCATTCCTTGGAGCCGGGGGCGCGGTATTCCGGATACTTGAGCCGGTTGGGGCTGTGGATGAAGTCCACCAGAGCGGCGCCCTTCGGGCAGAGGGTGCCACGGTTCACCGGATGGTCCGGGTCCCCTTCGATGTGAAAGATGGACGACTCGGCATTTTTTGCCCTGTCCCCCAGGCTATGCATGATCAATCCGCAGCTCACCGAACAGTAGGGGCAGGTGTTGCGGGTTTCGCTACTGCGGGTCAGCTTGAACTCGCGCACCTCCGCCAGCGCCTCGCCCGGCGAAAAGCCGAGCATGGCAACACTGGAACTTCCCAGTCCGGAAGCACAAACCTTGAAAAACGTTCTTCGGGTCACTTGCATTCCACACCTCCATTTCTGCGTGAAATCGATCAAATTCAGCCTGCAACGAAATGACCGCTTACTCGAAATCTGTCATTATTCCATACAGACGATTACAGGAATGCACCGGATCATGATCGGGTTCAATGCGTCAACTAACCATGACATCCAGAGTGGATTCCCATAATCCGTGCAGGTTGCAGCGCTGGAATGCAACCAGGGTAACGACTCCGTTCGGTGCGATCTCCCTGAGGAGGGCAATAGTGAAGCTGGCTTTGGGTTTCATGAACCCTCTAGGCTGGAATTCCACCCTGCCGGCCGGTTCGTTTCCGATAGCCAGCTCGATATACTCGATCCAGTGTGCGGAACCCATATCGTGGACTTTTTCGCCGACAGAGACCTCTACAGTGAAAAGCTCTCCGGCCTTAACAGATTTCGGTGCCGAGATGACTGGAGCGTGCGACATTTCCAGGGGGGATTTTTTGCCTGGAACTTTGACCCGGTTGATCGAGTCGAAGAGCGACGGATCCACCTTGAGCGGAAAATAACGCTCGGCTGCCGAAGCTGCGCTGTTGATACCGGCTGCAACCGAGCCGATCAGTGTTGTTGCAAGAAAGGTCCGCCTGTTCATGAGTTTCTCCTCTCGATTGTTGCGGAATGAAGTAGTCACTGCTCCCAGTGGATCCAAAACGGGCCTACCGGAGGAGGTCCTTGAGCAAAGACAGGTGAGATCGTGACCTTACTTGAATGTCTTTACAATGTAGTCGGCAATGGCCTTTGCCTCTTTATCGGATATCGTTTTCTTGTCGAATGTAGTCATCCCTTCGCCTGGTTTGCGCATGGTACGTACTATGTCCTTGGCGGTCTTGATGCCGTGTTTCTCGCGGTCCTTGCGGAACAGGGTCTTGTCGGCCTTTATTATGTTGCCGCCGTCGGCGTGGCATGCAGCACAGTATTCCTTGAATCCGACTTCTCCTTGCATGGCGGCGGCACCGGCTTCCGGAGTTACCAGTAATCCGGCTGTCATGCCGAAAATCGACAAACAGGCTATCGCACTTGCTCTCATAAAAACTTTCATGGATCTCCTCCGTTTATTTTGAATCTATCAGGCTACGGAACTGCAGCAACACTGCTGAACATATAGTCATTACCTTTAACCGGCTGGTGACAGCCGCTTCAAGCAAGGTCAGAGGAGTCTCGACTCTACTGATTTCCAATCGATGTTGGCAAAGAATGCGTCGATGTACACAGCCCGTTTCAGTCCGTAATCCAGCATAAAGGCATGTTCGAACACATCCATGATCAGGAGCGGCGTACATCCGGCCGGGTGGCCAACATCATGCTCGTTGATCCAGAAATTCATCAGACTGCCATTGGTCGTGTCCTGGTACAACCCGGCCCAGCCGATACCGCGCATTGCCCCGGTAGCCCTGAAGTCGCTTTCCCATTCTTCTTTGCTGCCGAAGGAGGCTGTCAGCTGTTTTGAAAGCGTGCCACCCGGATCAAGTGTCCCGGATCCACCCAAATTGCCGAAATACAGTTCATGCAGGCGCATGCCGTTGAACTCCCATCCCAGCCGCCGCTTCATCTCTGCGAATTCGGGGCGGGCGGCATTGCCGGCCTTGAGCAGGGATTCCAGTGACTCCAGCAGCTTGTTGGTGTTGGTGACATAGCCCTGATACAGCGTAAAGTGATTTTGCAGCAGGGTTTCGCTAAAGTCCTTCATATCCAGCAGCTTTGTAAAATCCTTGGCAGCATACGTCATTGGTATGTCTCCTTTCATCTGGTGAAATTTCTGCAACCAATACTGGTGCGTTATACAACGATCGGCATGTCTGTATGAATCCCGCTGGTGAATTCCAGTACCTTGTCGACCTTGACGGTAAACCGTGTCAAGACCTGGGGTACATCAGGCATCGTGACGGAGAGATCATAGCCATTGAGGATGGCCACATCCGCGCTCCGGATGACCGATCCGAGCAACTGGTAGCCCTTTCCCGTGTCCGGCACTACTGCCACAACCGACACCTGGGTGTTGCAGGCGATATTCTGCAGTGTTACCGGACAAAACCAGTTTTCAAAGATCAGCACGGAATCGCCTGAAATGGTAACCTGCTCCCCGATGGCCATGTGGGGTCGACCGCACAAATCTGCCGTCGCGACAAACACGTACGAGGTATTTTCTAACAGGCTTTTTATCGGTTGTGTGATCATAGGGCGTCTCTCCATCATGGCTATATTGTACGTTACCTGCTTTCCGAAATTCACGGAAACGATGTGCTTTTTCCAGGCAGCAGTTCTTACCCTGCCATGTCGCAGAGCGGCAGGGAAAGGATTGTCCGGAAGCGCTGCAGGTCGGCCACATGGTCATGGTCGGCTTCGCTCAGTGATTTGAACAGTTTCTGAATGGACTCCTCTTTGAAAATGAGTGCGCTGTGGGCGTGAAGATCGGCAATTGTTTCTTCCATCTCGACCGCTTTTGAAACGGCAGTCATCAGATCAGGCTTGTTGCTTTTAATGTGATCAATGAGTTTCTGGAGTTTGTTCTGGGTTGAATATGCCCGTTTCAGGCTGTCCTTCAAGACTTCGAATTTTGTTTCGTTTATCAGTCGCAACGCCAGTCCGAACTGTCTCAGGTGATTTTCTTCCTCCAGGGCCGTTTTCTTCCAGAGTCTGGCCGCTTCAGGAATATCTTCATATATCTCGCTGTAATAATGGTACAACCCCGCACAAAGCCCTTCGATATCCATGCATACTTCCAGAAACATCTGCTTTGTCATCATTTCGGTCATATCGCTCATGGTGGTTCCTTTGATCGCTTGTGATAATGTCGCATACAAAGGAATGCAAAGCAGAAAACGAACCAATTCGCCTCAACCAAACTAGTGTGAAATATTGGATAGTTACGACCGTATTCACTGCTACACGACTAACGGGAGCTGCAACATAAATTGCAGATATTCAGGGTGGAATCAGAGAAAAGGCGGGATGTCTGGCGAAGATCAATACCAAGACATTTGTTGCGCGGTGTCACAATTGTTGCTGTTTTATAAACTCATGGCAGTGATGCGATACAGCGGTTGATCGATGCAAACAGGGTCTCGAAGTCGATTGGCTTGGGAACAAGTTCGAAATCGAACCCTGTTGAATTGATCCGTTGGATTGTTTGCCTGTCGCTGTGCGCAGTTATAACGATTACCCTGACAGCCGGATTGATCGCTGATATGTTTTCCAGCATCCGGACTCCATCCAGTTCAGGCATGCTGATGTCGGTGATAACAATCTCCGGCAGATACGTACGGATACTGTCAAGGCCGGCATTTCCGTCGCCGGCGCTATAGATCTGTGCTTGGGGGTATCCCATCTCCAGCATGGAGCAGATGATCTCCCGTGAGGTTTCATCATCTTCTACCAGCAGGATCGATAATGGTTTCTGCAGGCTCACATCAGACCTCAATCCGGAACTCGGCCCCCACTTCGGTATTGCGTACCGAAAGTCTGCCCCCCATGTTGTTTTCTATGATGGACTTTGACATGAACAGGCCGACGCCTGTCCCCAGCTGCGGTCCTTTGGTCGTGAAATAGGGGTCGAATATCTTGTCGATAATATCCTCGGCAATGCCGCCGCCATTGTCCGAGATGGTCAGCACTGACACCCCGTTTTCAACTCCGATGGTGATGTTTATCCGGGGAGACTCGATTGAGCGTTCATTCATCACGTCCCTGGCATTACTGAATATATTCAGCAGGACCTGGGCATATTCGTTGGCAAAACCGTGAATCATGACCTCCCCGCTTTCCTCCCGATCGATGATGATTCTGCGCTCCTTGAAGCCGGCTTCCACAAGTGACAGCGCCTTGTTTACCGCTTCATTGATACTGAATTCCGATTTCTCCCGCTCTATGGAGAAAAAGGACCTGAAATCATCGATGGTACGTGACATATACTGGATGATTTCCATGGACTTGGCGACCGATGTGTCCAGGAATTCCTTGTTGAAACTGGGGGAACCATAGAAGAACCCCAGTCTCTGGGTAAAAAGCCCCAGGGTGTTCAAAGGTTGACGCCATTGATGGGCAATATTTCCGATCATCTCACCCATGGCAGCCTGGCGGTTCTGCTGCAGGAGCATCTGTTCCTTCTCACGCAATGCTTCCACGGAGCGCAGACGCTCCAGGGTTTCCTCCCGCAGGTCCCGTTCCGCCTTCTGGCGGCGCGCTTCACGCGACAGGTAATCGAGGGCAAAGGAAACGTCCTCTCCCATCTGCCGGAGCAGTGTCACATGCTGATGGTCGAAAAAGTCCTTTTCTCCCGCGTACAGGGTCAGGGCGCCAACCACCCGCCCCTCCTCCTTCAGAGCGATGGACGCCGAGGCCTGAATGCCGTGAGCCTTGCCCCGTTCGTGCCAGGGTTGTGTGCAGGGATCGTTCTGGAAGTCGTTACATACATAATAGGTGCCTTCCCGCACTGAGATCCCGGTCGGCCCAAGACCTGCAGGCTCCTCCATGCTCGTGATCAGGATGTCATCCAGATAGCTGGTTGCCCCGTGTGATGCCACCATCCTGATCTGTCCGCTATCCTCGTCAAGCAACCCCAACCAGGAGAGGAGGAAGCCGCCGTCTTCCACGGCTATGCGGCAAATATCGCAGAACATGGCATCGCGATCGCTGGCACGGAATATGGCCTGATTGGTCTCACTCAGCACGGTGTAGAGTCTATTGAGACGCAGGAGGCTTTTTTCCGCCACGACCCGGTTGGAAACTTCATCAAGCAGGGTCTCCACGGTCTCCGCCAGCTGCTCCGTCCTTTCCGCGACGCGCATTTCCAGATTGTCATGGGCAAGGCGCAGCAATTCCTCGGCCTGTTGGCGCTCCAACTCACCCGCCGCACGCACCGCCACCACTTGCAGAATCGATTCCGCCAGCCGAGTATCCGCAAGCGGCTGCCGCCCGATGATCGCGATCAGGCCAATCGGTTTTCCCTGCGAACTCCAGAGCGTTGTGCCGAGGTAACTCTCCGCCTGCAGGTCTTGAAGCACCTCGTCTTTGGGAAACAGCCCCCGCACATTCCGCGGGAAGCAACAGATGCTCTTGCCCACGACATCACCACAGGGGGTGTCCTGCAAGGTATAGGAGACGTTGTCCTCGAATTGGCCGTTGTGGAATACGGCCAGTGTCCGGGCGGATAACCGGTCCTCATCCAGCAGATCGATGCAGACGAAGTCCATGTTGAGAGACCGCGCCAGGTAGCGCGCCAGTTCCTGAAAAAACCCTTCTCCTGAACCGCTGACACCACACTGCCCAAGAAACCGTAAGACATCATCAATTTGCTTACGCTCGCTGACGTCTTCAGAGAAGATCACGATCCCCCCGGCATTCCCTTCTGAATCGTACCAAGGCCGGATTTCCCAGCGCACCCATTGAACCGAGCCGTCGGCCCGGTCGAATCGGTCGGCTTCCGCACTCAGCACTTCACCCGCCAGTGCGCGGCGATGGGCCTCTTTCCATTGTTCGGATATCTCAGGAAACACATCGTAGTGACATGCGCCGGTTACATCACGATCTCCCAGTCCATAGTCACTGCGCCAGCGGCGGCTGACTTTAATGTAGCGCATCTCCCGGTCGAACATGGCCAGGGCCGCCGGGGCGTGTTCGATAAAAAGCTGCAGCCGTTCTTCTTTGTCGCTCAGAGCCTTTTCGGTCTGCTTCAGCTTCGTAATTTCTCTGGCCACATGGACCGTGGCGTAGACATCACCCTGTTGGGTGAATAACGGAGTTGTGGTGACAAGAAAATGACCGCCGAGTACAGGTTCGCAGACCTCGTTCTCGTGCCCGCTGTGGTCAGTCATGGACATGGTATGAGGGCAGTACCCGGGGGTGCTGCTGCAACCATGGATCATCGAGTAACAGGTCTGACCGACGCATTGCTGCGGAGTCTTTCCAAGACGGTCAGCCATGGCCTTGTTAACACGTGTGATACGGTACTGACTGTCAATGATGGAAATCAGGTCCGGAATACTGTCGAAGGTGCGCTCCCATTCGTCCTTGGCGAGTCTCAACTTCTCGGTACGTTCTTCAACCTTGCTCTCCAGTTGATCCTGAGCCTGGCGATAGCGACGCGCGACCAGGCTCAGAAAGATACCCATGCCGGTAAAGAGGATCAGGTTTGCGGCCTCTCCATGATTCCAATTACCGAATTCTCGTGGTGAAATAATGAAGTAGTCAACCAGTATCGCTGATGTGGCAGTGGCCAGCAGGCCAGGCCCCAGACCCGCGGCAAGCGCTATGAACATGATGGCGGGGTAGAATGTGATGTAGACCGGAAGACCGGAACCTACCAGCTCTTCGATGACAATGCGCAGCAGAAAAGCCGCGGCAATTAATAATACGGACGCGCCATAGCGCTTGAAACGACTGATTATCGGGGTCATGGCATATTATCCATTTAGAGCTCCTCCAGCGCGAGACTTAGCCCTTATATATTTTCCAACTATAAGATTATCAAGCGGATTTGCAACTGTTGAATAATTAGAACGTCGTTAATGGAAAGGGGTGGATTCTAATCCGGCAGCAATTGGCTATGACCTGATGCAATATTGCGTGAGACATGCAATAATTGTTGCTCTATGAGTTCAACGACCTGAATCAGCTTGATCATTGCCAAAATTAAATATATCTAGTTTATGCAGTATGCCATCGTTTTCAGTTCCTGAATAAATAACATCAAAAGGGAGCTCTGACATGAACCCTCAAGATTTCAGTTCCTATCCCATAATGCTGGTGGACGATGAGGTGGATGCCCTGTCACTACTGAAGTCGTTCCTGTGCCACGAAGGATTCCAGAATGTAATTACCTACGACGACAGCCAACAGGCACTGGAATATTTCAAAGCAGAGGAGGCAGCCCTGGTCGTGATCGACCTGAGAATGCCCAAGCTGCATGGCAGGGACCTGCTGGAGATGTTTTCAGCGCTGAAACCACATATCCCGGTAATCGTTGTGACCGCCGAAAGCCACATCGACATTGCCATCGACTGCATGAAAACAGGAGCGGTCGACTATCTGACCAAGCCGATTTCAATCAATCGCTTTATCGCCAGTGTCAAAAGGGCACTGGAACTGCGCAGCCTGAATGAGGACATCATGCTGCTGGACAAGTCCGGCGACGAGAACAGCACTGACCAGGCGCCGCACCTCCCTTCCATCATTACCCGGGACAGGGAAATGCTGACGCTGCTGCGGTATGTCACTGTGGTGGCAAAATCCAGGCAGCCGGTGCTTATTTCCGGTGAGACCGGAGTCGGCAAGGAGTTGGTGGCACGGGCGGTACATACACTGAGCGGTTGTGCGGGGGGCTTTGTCAGTATCAACATCGCCGGATTGGACGACCAGATGTTCTCCGATACCCTGTTTGGACACCGGCGGGGTGCCTTTACCGGCGCACTGAATGATCGCGACGGCCTGATCATGAAGGCGGCCAATGGCACCATCTTCCTGGACGAGATAGGAGACCTGAACGAGCTTTCTCAAATAAAGCTGCTGCGACTGCTGCAGGAAAACGAATACTACCAGCTCGGCTCCGATACCCCGCTCAAAAGCAGCGCACGGCTGGTTGTGGCGACCAACAAAAACCTTTGGCTCTGCATGAATGAGGGGAAGTTTCGCAAGGATCTTTATTACCGCCTCTGCACCCACCAGGTCGCGATCCCGCCGCTGCGCAAACGGACAGGCGATATCCCGCTTCTGTTGGACCATTTTATCCGGCAGGCCGCACAGGCCATGGGGAAAGGGAAACTATCCTACCGCAAGGAACTGGTCGATTTCCTTGCCACCTACGAGTTCCCCGGAAATATCCGCGAACTGCAATCGATCGTCCACGACTTTGTCAGCAGGACGACAACCTCCAAGCTTTCCACAACGCTCCTCAAAACCATCATCGCCCGGGAACAGGAGCCTGCCAGGGCCTTTCACGAAGTGGAGAGCGGAGAAATCAACGGTCATCCACATGGCATCTCATTCCCGACCTTTCCCACCCTGAAACAGGCCGAGACGGTATTGATCAACAGGGCACTGGAAATCGCCAGAAACAATCAGGGCACGGCCGCCGGAATGCTTGGCATCACCCGGCAGGCCCTTAATAATCGTTTGCGCAGGGCCAAATAGACAGACATGGATTGACGATTTCATCGGTTCTCTGTATAGAATTGAATACGTTTCCGCTGCAATCACGCTTAGCAGTATTTCCAACAACGCCAATCCCCTGATCAAGGAGCATCACACCATGATGACAACCGAAGAAGCGAGAGAATTCACAAGCCGTTGGCTGCCGTGCTGGACAGGAAACAAGCCTGAAAAGCTGCTGGAGTTCTACAACGATGACGCTTTTTTCCTGGATCCGGGCCGCCCGGCCGGCATCAAGGGCAAGGATCAGCTGACGGTCTATTTCACCAAGGTGCTGGGGCATAATCCGACCTGGGTCTGGACCCAGCTGGAGCCGATCCCCCTGGAAGGCGGTTTCATGAACCGGCTGCAGGCGCGCATCCCGGTCGGCGACCGGGTGGTTGTCGAGTGCACGGCGCTCTGTTTTCTGCAGTTCGACGACCAGGGCAAGATCAGGCGCAACGAGATCTACTTCGACCGCACCGAACTGATCAGGGAGATCAACAAGTTCCGGCAGTCGATCGCGCACTGAGGCGCACTGCATACGAACACAAACAAGCCCTGTCTTCTGCGGAAACTTTCCGGGATGACAGGGCTTGTTTTGTTGTTGAACAGCCAGCCCCAATCAGTGCAAGAACCGCTTGCAGGAGATCGGGGCTATTTTTTTGCCACCAGGCTGGTATAGGCAATCGCACCATGAAACTTCCCGTCAGCAACGCGACTCCGGGCCTCTGCCTTGAGCGCTGCTGCCAGTTCCTCGCCGATACGGCCGGATGCAGCCAGCACATCCGCCCCGCGATCCGCAATAGACAGCATGTAATCCGGTGTCGTGGTCTCGACAAAACCGAAACTGCGCTGCCTGGTGATGGTGAATCCGGCGTCAGTGACCAGCCCCGGCAGACGGGGAATCAGCCAGCGGTCGTGCACCAGGGCTGCCATGGCGGCATCGGCACAGGCCTGCAACGGATCGAAATCACCGGTGGCCAGACTGGTCGTGGTGTAGTTGCCGTCAAATACCGCCAGCAGACCGCCGGGGCGCAGCACCCGGTAGGCCTCTGACAGGGCCGCGGCCGGACCGGGTATATGGCTGAGGGTCGTGTGGAAGACCAGCGCGTCGAAACTGTTGTCTTGACAGGGGAGGTTTCGGCAGTCACCTTCCATGAAGCTCAGGTTGGGAAGACTGGCCGAGAGTCTCCGGGCCGCAGCCAGAAACACCGGGGATGGATCTATCCCCACCACCCGGCCGATGCCGGGACGACGTGCGAGTTCGCGGCTGACGGGCCCAGTGCCGCAGCCCACATCCAGCACCGCAGCACCCTCCTCCAGTTCGATATCAGCCAGATACGTCCGCAGCATCTCCTGCTGCTGACGATCGGCTGCCCGGCGTTCCAGCACTGTGACCAGACGTTCCTGCACCTCATGTTCCGCATCTGCGATGGTGGCATAGACATCTGCCATCCGGCACCTCCAGCAAACCCCTCTAAATCTCCCCTTGTCAGGGGAGACTTCTAATCTTCCCCCCTGACAAGGGGGGACTGAGGGGGGTTGGTTTTAGATTTTTCATAGCGGTAGGTTAATTTGAGATGGTGATATTACGGCAGTGCGTCTCCCGCACCCTGGCCGCACCGCAGACCCCGATAACGGCAAAGGCCAGCATGAACAGAAAACCGGAGTGATAGTCCCCGGCCGCGTAGACCCTCAGGCCGTTGGCGGTCTTGCCGTCCCAGGCCAGATCCATGGCCCAGCCGAACAGCGGCTGCATGACGGCCGCCCCGAAAAACAGGCCGGTGTTGACCAGTCCGACAGCCATGCCGGACAGGGCCGGTGCCACCACCTCCTTGGCACTGGCAAAGGTCGCAATAAAGCCTCCAGAGCCGATACCGAGCAGCCCGAACAGGGCCAGACCGGCCGGACCGGGACTCCAGGGGGCATAGGCCAGCCCGAGACAGGCCAGTGTATAGATCAGGGTGCCGGCAACAATGATCGGCTTGCGCCGCCCGATGCGGTCGGACAGCCAGCCGAACAGCATCGATCCGACAGCAAAACCGGCCAGCGCGGTTGTTGTATAGTCCGCTGCCGCCGAGCGACCCAGGCCATGCACATCCCGCAGATACGGAATCGCCCAGAGACCGACAAAGGCCAGCATGCTCCCGACCATGCCCAGATCGACCCACAGTACCGGCCAGGTGGCCCCGGTCCTGACAACACTTTTGAGACTATCCCACCAGTGCTGCTGGCTGGCCGGGTGACTCGCCTTGCCCTCCATCTCGCGCAGGGAGGGGAACCCCAGATCTTCCGGACGGTTGCGGACAATCAGCACCGTCAGCAGCGCCAGTCCGATGGTGACACACCCCAGCACAATAAAGACCGTGCGCCAGGAATAGGTCTTCAGCAGACCGGCCAGAGGGCCGGCCGAGGCGATGGCACCGATATTGCCGAGCAGCAGGGTTAAGCCGCTGATCATCCCGTAATTGCGCTCCTTGAACCAGACGCTGTTGCTTTTGAAGAGCCCGACAAAAACGACCGAGACCCCCAATCCGACCAGCGCCCGCCCGGTGGAAACCCCGGCAAAGGTACCCGCCAGACCGAACATGATCGAGCCGGCCCCGGCCACCAGGCTGCCGGCCGACACGGTAAAACGGGCACCCAGGGTATCGGCCAGCACGCCGGCCGGAATCTGCATCAGGGTATAGATGTAGAAATACATGGCCGCCAGGGACCCGAGTTGCGCACCCGAGGTACTGAAGGCTTTCATCAGATCGGCCGAAATGACCGCCGGGGCCATACGGTGGAAGAACACCAGCATGTAGGTCAGGATCAGGATTGTATAGATGGACCAACGGACGACATTGAAACGGGGGGGACACAAGGGGGGCATGGCGGTATTCTCCGTCGGGTTTGCAAATCAGCAGCGATTTCAAACCAGCAAAAACATTTTACCGCAGAGTACGCGGAGGATCGCAGAGGAAATACAATGGGTTCTTGAAAAACAAATTCTTACCTTTTTGGGACTCATTTCTGTTGGTGTATCTACTTGTTATGTGGTTTTCTCTGCGTCCTCTGCGGTTAAATTTCTTTTTATGGGATTTTACTAACCGCGGTATTTTTCCGGTAGCACCGCCTGCGGTGCCCAGTGGGACGGAAAATTCTGCCCCGGCTGTTCACCGAGTTTTTGCTTTGCAGCAGCCAGACCGTGACGGGCGTATTGCGGATGCCCCTCCTTCTGTGTCCGGCCGTTGATGATGGCTTCGGAGCGCAGCTTCCTGCCGATGGTCTTTTCCAGCTGCTTGCCGAGCACCAGCAGACGGTCCAGATCCCAGCCATGCTGTATCCCCATTTCATCGATCTGGACCAGGGTGTCTTCCAGCGTCACCAGACCCACATAGCGGGGATCCTTGTAATAGTACTCGCCGGTGCCCTTGACGGGGCAGTCGTCCAGGAAGTTGGCCGGCTGGCCGCCCAGACCGCCCAGGGTGGCCTCGAAGCGGGTGATGCCAGCCTGCAGGGCGGCCAATACCGATGCAGAGGCGACCCGCTTGGTCTCGTGGAAATGGGCGATATGCAGGTCGCTGTTCGGGATCGCATCCAGGATCATGGAGAAATAGCGGTACACATCGGGGGCCGAGGCGCTGCCGTCGTGATCGGCATGCTCGATGTCGGCCGCCCCGATCTCCAGCCAGCGCCGGGTAAACTCGACCGCGTCCCCGAGGTTTGTCGCCCCGCCGATCGGGCTGCCCCAGATCGTGCTGACCGTACCGCACATGCGCATGCCGGCATCGTTGCACTTCTTGATGGCCCGCTCGCATTCCTTCCAGTACTCGGGCAGCGTACAGCCGGAGTTGGCATAGTGATGCTGCTCCTCGGTGGAAACCATCATCAGCAGCCGGTCCGGACCGATGCCTTTTTTCTTCAACTCGATGGCCCGCTCCACGGCCGACTCGCGGATGGTGATGGCGGTCAGGCAGATGTCGTCGTAGTTGATCCCCCGGCCGGCGCAGCGCTTGCGGAACGTGTCACCCCGCAGGTGTGCCAGCAGCTCCTCCGCATCCCGGAATTGGGGCATCAGGTGCGGGTTGCCCAGGTTGGTCACCTCGATATCGCGGCAGCCGGCGAAGATCAGCTCTTCCAGGTAATAAATCTTGGCGGCGGTGGAGATGAATTTTTCCTCGTGCTGGAAGCCATCCCGCACCGTTATGTCTCCGATCGTCACCTTGCGGGGCATGCGCGGAAAGATCCGCCAGTAATCGTATTCGGTCATATCGCAACCCTCGCTGTGAAGTCGAGGGTGCGTCGATTTTTTCCGAGGTCAAGGCGTCCCGAGGAGGGGGGCGGAGGCGTAGCAGCGCTACGCCGCACAACTCCCGACGAGGGCAACGCGGAGATCGGGAAAAAGCGGCGCACCCTACGCGGTCGGTACGGCGTCTTCGAGCTGCATTTCTTTTATGGCCATATCCCGCATCTTGAACTTCTGGATCTTGCCGCTGGCGGTCATGGGGTAGGAATCCACAAAACGGACGTATTTCGGGATCTTGTAATTGGCAATCTTGCCGTTACAGAACTCGCGCACCTCGTCTTCCGTCATCTCCTGCCCCTTCTTGAGGATGATGGAGGCCATGACCTGCTCGCCGTACTTGCGGTCCGGCACACCGTAAACCTGGATATCCGAAACCTTGGGGTGGGTATACAGAAACTCCTCAATCTCGCGGGGGTAGATGTTCTCGCCGCCGCGGATGATCATGTTCTTGATGCGGCCGGTGATCTTGCAGTAGCCGTGGTCATCCATGATGGCCAGGTCACCGGTATGCAGCCACTTGTCGGCATCGATCGCCTTGGCGGTTTCATCCGGCATCTTGTAGTAGCCCTTCATGACGTGGTAGCCGCGGGTGCAGAGTTCACCCTGTTTGCCGGGCGGCAGAGCTGCGCCGGTTTCGATATCGACGATCTTGACCTCCACGTCCGGCAATGAACGTCCGACCGTAGCCACACGCAGTTCGATGGCATCGTCGGTGCGGGTCTGGGTGATGACCGGCGAGGATTCGGTCTGGCCGTAGGCGATGGTGATCTCGGAGGCATGCATCTCGCTGATGACCTTTTTCATGACCTCGATCGGGCAGTTGGAACCGGCCATGATGCCGGTGCGCAGGGATGTCAGATCGAACGTCTTGAAGTCGGGATGCTCCAGCTCGGCGATGAACATGGTCGGAACGCCATGCACACCGGTGCATTTTTCCTTTTCTATCGTCTGCAGGACATTGAGCGGATCGAAGATCTCCACCGGCACCATGGTGGTGGCATGGGTCACACAGGCCATGACACCCAGCACGCAGCCGAAGCAGTGGAAGAACGGCACCGGGATGCAGAGACGGTCCTTTTCGGTCAGCTTCATGCACTCGCCGATATTGTATCCGTTGTTGACCACATTGTAATGGGTCAGCATGACCCCCTTGGGGAAGCCGGTAGTACCGGAGGTATACTGCATGTTGATGGTTTCGTGGCAGTTCAGGGTAGCTTCGACTGCGGCCAGGTCAGCATCGCTGACCTCGGCCCCCAGTTCCAGGATGCGCTTGAAGTTGAGCATGCCGGCCGGGGTGTCATCACCGATGAAGATCACATTCTTCAGGTGGGGCAGTTTCGGACTGCTCAGGCTGCCGGTTGTGCTGTTTTTAAGCTCCGGGACGACATCATAGACAGTCTGGACATAATCCGTATCCTTGAAGGAACTGACCATGAAGAGCGCGTTTGAGTCCGACTGGTTGAGGATGTATTCCAGCTCCGCTGACTTGTAGCTGGTGTTGACCGTGACCAGTATGGCACCGATTTTTGCCGTAGCGAACTGCAGGATGACCCATTCCGGCACATTGTAGGCCCAGATGGAGAGGTTATCGCCCTTCTTCACCCCCATCTTCAACAGTCCTTTGGCCACCGTGCGGCAGACATCATTGAACTGGCGATAGCTGTAGCGCAGATTGCGCTCCGGATACACCAGGGCGTCGTTGTCTGGAAAACGTACGGCCATATCATCAAGCAGTGCACCTACGGTGAGATCAATCTGTCGGGACATGGGATATTCCTCCTTGGTTCATGAATAGTTATCTGGTGCGAATCGTATCAGCATGTGACGGCAGCAGCAGCGGCAGCGGACCGTGCGCGAGCGACCCGGGAACCTGACGGGCGCCCCATAATTTCGGAGATATAATTACCCGCTTTTATCAGGGTGTCAAGGTCAACACCGGTTTCGATACCGAGGCCGTTCAGCATATACAGGAGATCCTCGCTGGCAACATTGCCGGCGGCCCCCGGAGCGTACGGACAACCGCCCAATCCGGCCACGGAACTGTCAACCACCGAAATGCCGCGCTCCAGAACGGCCAGGATATTGGCCAGCGCCTGGCCATAGGTATCATGGAAATGAACCGCCAGCTTTTCACGGGGCACCTTGTCGGCAACTGCATCAACCATGGCCTGGGCCTTGCCCGGTGTGCCGACCCCGATGGTATCGCCCAGGAAGATCTCATAACAGCCGAGTTCCAGCATCCTGGCAGCCACGGATGCCACCGCGGCGGGCGGAACCTCGCCTTCATACGGGCAGCCGAGTGCGCAGGAGACGGCACCGCGTACCCGTACCCCCACTTTTGCTGCCGCAGCGGTCACCGTGGCAAAGCGTTCCATGCTCTCGGCAATCGAGCAGTTGATATTCTTCTGCGAGAAGGTCTCGGAGGCTGCGCCGAACACGGCCACCTCGGTGGCGCCCGCTGCAACAGCAGCCTCGAAGCCCTTGATATTCGGCACCAGCACCGGATAGCTGACCCCGGGCCGGCGGCTAATGCCGGCCATCACCTGGGCGCTGTCCGCCATCTGCGGCATCCATTTCGGTGAAACGAAGCTGGTGGCCTCTATGGCGGAAAGCCCCGAAGCGGTCAGGCGGTTGATCAGCTCGATCTTCACATCGGTCGGTACGATCAGCCGCTCTTTCTGCAGGCCGTCCCGCGGACCGACCTCCACAATTTTGACGAATTTGGGAAGCCTCATGCAATCTCCACTTCAGCGGCAAAGGCCAGCAGTTCCGCGCCTTCATTGACCACAGCACCCACGGCGTAATGTATCTCCGAGACCACCCCGTCCCGCGGAGCTGTGATGGTATGCTCCATCTTCATGGCCTCCATGATCACCAGCGGGGCGCCCCGTTCCACCGCAGCCCCCGCCTGCACCAGCAGCGCCACGATCTTGCCCGGCATGGGTGCGGTCAGCCGCCCGCCGACTTCCTCCTGCTCTCCGGCATGGGCCAAGGGATCATGCAGCGTGAGACGATGGCTGCTGCCGCCGGTGATGACCGTCAGGTCATTTCCGTGGCACACCACGCTGGCCGAGACCCGCGCTCCTCCCAGGTCGGCCAGCAGATGGCCCTCCTCATCCAGCTTGCCGCGCACCTGCAGCTGTCCGCCGGGAAGCTCCAGCAGATAACCGTCAGCGCGGTAATGGGCCGTTACGCAGACCGCAGAGTCACCATCACGCAAGGTCAGGACATGGTGGTTGTCACCGTTCATCTGCCAGCCGGTGGTCAGGTGCCAGGGCGACCAGCGGTCATGGGAGGCGGCCGCCACCTTTTCTGCTTCACCGGAGCGGCGCAGGAGCACATGCAGGGTAGCCAGTGCCAACACCCGGTCGGTGACCTGCGTCGATTCCGGAAACAGGGCCGCATGGTGACGCTCGATGAAACCGGTGTCCAGCTCTGCCGCGGCAAAGGCGGGATGGGCGGCCACTGCCGCCAGAAACTCGATATTGGTGGTCACGCCCACCACCTGATAGTCAGCCAGGGCAGCGCGCAGCCGGCGCAGTGCCCCGGCACGGGTCGCATCCCAGACAATCAGCTTGGCGATCATCGGATCATAATGGATGCTGACACTGTCCCCCTGGCGCACACCGGTGTCGATCCTGACATGGGCACTCTCACGCGGTGTGCGCAGGTGCCGCAGGTCGCCGATGGAGGGGAGGAAATCACGGGACGGATCTTCGGCATAGATGCGGGCCTCGATGGCATGCCCGCCGATGGCCAGTTGCCCCTGACTGCAGGGAAGCGGCTCGCCGGCGGCCACTTTCAACTGCCACTGCACCAGGTCCTGGCCGGTGATCATCTCCGTGACCGGATGCTCGACCTGCAGACGGGTGTTCATCTCCATGAAATAGAAGGAGCCATCCTCGTCCAGCAGGAATTCCACTGTTCCCGCCCCCACATAACCGATGGCCCGGGCTGCGGCTACCGCGGCTGCCCCCATCCTGTCCCGCAGCACTGCATCCATGCCCGGCGCCGGTGCTTCCTCCAGCACCTTCTGGTGACGGCGCTGGATGGAGCAGTCACGCTCGAAGAGATGAACGGCATTGCCGTGGGAATCGGCAAAGACCTGGATCTCCACATGGCGGGGCCGGGTCAGGTACCGCTCCAGCAGCACCCGCTCATCACCAAAGCCGGAAAGGGCCTCCCGCTTGGCTGCCGCCAGTGCATCCTCAAACGAGGCCGGGTCAGCCACCACCCGCATCCCCTTGCCGCCTCCGCCGGCGGTGGCCTTGATCAGAACCGGATAACCGATCTTGTCCGCCTCCCGGCGCAGCAGGGCCGCATCCTGATCCTCGCCGTGATAACCGGGAACCAGCGGCACAGCCGCATCCGCCATGATGCGTTTGGCCGCGCTCTTCGAGCCCATGGCCCGAATAGCGGCTGTGGGGGGACCGATAAAGACGATCCCGGCCTGCAGGCAGGCCTCGGCAAATTCGGCATTTTCCGAAAGGAAGCCATAACCGGGATGGACGGCCTGACAGCCGCTTCTGCGGGCAACATCCAGGATAAGCTCAGGACGGAGATAGCTCTCCCGCGCCGGGGCCGGTCCGATATGATAGGCCTCGTCAGCCAGGGAGACATGCAGGGCAGCGGCGTCGGCATCGGAGTAGACCGCCACGGTGCGAACACCCATCTGGCGTGCGGTGCGGATAACACGGCAAGCGATCTCGCCGCGGTTTGCAATCAGGATTTTATCGAACATAGCTGGAGTCCTTTTTATTCAGATGGTGGCTGGCAGGTTACGGCCTGACCCACCCGGGGGTACGTTTTTCGAGAAAAGCCGACAAGCCTTCACGCCCTTCGGCAGAAGCGCGCCGGTCCGCGATCCGGCCGGCGGTGTCCGCAATCAGCCCCGCAGCCAGAGGGCGGCCGGCAATGGCCGCGATCAAATCCTTGGCTGCAGCCATGGCCTGGGGTCCGTTTTTCAGAAGTATTGTGGCGAGTTCCTGTCCTCGTGACCGGAGCGCCGCATCATCCGCTACAACTTCGTGCAGCAGGCCGAGCCGCAAGGCCTCTGCAGCATCGAACGCTTCCGCCGTCAGAAAATAGCGCCGGCAGGCACGCGCTCCGATGGCGGCGACGACATAGGGGGAGATGACCGCCGGCATCAGTCCGAGTTTTACCTCCGACAGGCAGAAAGCGGCCCGCTCCGTGGCGACAGCCATGTCGCAACAGGCCACCAGCCCTACCCCGCCGCCGTAGGCCGCACCCTGCACCAGGGCGATGGTCGGCTTGGCCAGATCGTTGATAGTTTGCATCAGCGCAGCCAGCCCCAGGGCATCACGCAGATTTTCATCCCAGCTGTAGTCCGCCATGCGCCGCATCCAGCTCAGGTCCGCACCGGCCGAAAAGCTCCGGCCGCTGCCGGTCAGCAGCACAACCCGGACACGATCGTTCGCTGCCAGGCTTTTCAAGGCTGCGGTCAGCTCCGTGATCAGGAGATCGTCGAAGGCGTTATGCACCTCCGGCCGGTTCATGGTCAGGGTGGCGATGCCCTGGTCGTCAATCTGTGTAAGGATAGTCGCTTCGCTCATAGCTGCCTCATTTCGTCTCTGACTGGACAGTGATCATCGTGGCCTGCATGACTGCGACCACCTTTTCCACCCCGTTGGCCACGGCAATCACTTCTCCGGCGCAGACCGTGATGGTGCGGCCCGCCTTGACGACCCTGCCAATCCCTTTGAAGCTTTCTCCGATGGCGGGTGACATGAAATTGATCTTGTATTCGATCGACAGCACATCGGCATTGACCGGCATCAGGGTATAGGCGGCATATCCGCAAGCGCTGTCCACCACCGTCGTCATCACCCCGGCGTGGATGTAGCCGTTATGCTGGCTCAATGTCAGGGAAAAGGGGAACTCGATCTCCACCTCCCCCGGGACAATCCTGTTCAGACGCGCCTCGACCGTTGCCATGATCCCCTGTTTCTCAAAACTGGACCGCACCCGTTCCTCGAAGTGCGGGTCAGCCGGCTGAAATGTTCCCATGTTGTCCCCTTTTTTCCAATTCCAGATCAAGGATGATATCAAGGCGGCGAGGATTGAGGCTGCGAGGCGTACATGGCAGTACGTTGAGCAGCCGAAGACGAGCCAACGAAGATAGGGCCTTGATATGGAATTGGTATTACATTCTGAATATGCCGAAGCGGGTTTTCTCCGGCGCCGCATTCATGGCGGCCGATATGCCCAGCCCCAGAACCATGCGGGTGTCGGCCGGGTCGATGATGCCGTCGTCCCACAGGCGGGCGCTGGCATAGTAGGGATGCCCCTGTGATTCGTATTGATCGCGAATGGGCGCTTTAAAGGCGTTTTCCTCTTCCGCGCTCCAGCTCTCGCCGCGCGCCTCCATGCCGTCCCGCTTGACCTGCGCCAGCACACTGGCGGCCTGCTCCCCACCCATGACCGAAATGCGGGCATTGGGCCACATCCAGAGAAAACGGGGACTGTAGGCGCGGCCGCACATGCCGTAGTTGCCGGCCCCGAAACTGCCGCCGATGATGACCGTGAATTTCGGTACCGCCGCACAGGCCACCGCCGTAACCATCTTGGCGCCGTCCTTGGCAATGCCGCCCGCCTCGTACTTGCTGCCGACCATGAAACCGGAAATATTCTGCAGGAACACCAGCGGAATGCCGCGCTGGCTGCATAGTTCGATGAAATGGGCCCCCTTGAGGGCCGACTCGGAAAAGAGGATGCCGTTGTTGGCCACAATTCCGACCGGGTAGCCCCAGATATGGGCAAAACCGCAGATCAGGGTCGTACCGTACAGCTGCTTGAACTCGTCGAATTCCGAACCATCCACGACCCGGGCAATGACCTCGCGCACATCATAGGGCTTGCGGGTATCGGTGGGGATGATGCCGTACAGCTCGGCCGGGTCAAAGAGCGGTTCCAACGGCGGCTTCAGCGCTAAATCCGGCCGCTTGACCCGGTTCAGGTTGCCGACGATCCGCCGGGCGATCGCCAGGGCATGGGCGTCATCCACGGCGTAGTGATCCGTCACCCCGGAGGTGCGGCAGTGCACATCGGCCCCGCCCAGATCCTCGGCCGTGACCACCTCGCCGGTGGCAGCCTTGACCAGCGGCGGTCCGGCCAGAAAGATCGTGCCCTGGTTTTTGACGATGATGCTTTCGTCCGACATGGCCGGCACGTAGGCGCCGCCGGCCGTGCAGGAACCCATGACCACGGCGATCTGGGGGATGCCCTGCCCCGACAGGGTCGCCTGATTATAGAAGATCCGGCCGAAATGATCCCGATCCGGGAAAACCTCGTCCTGCTGCGGCAGATTGGCACCGCCCGAATCCACCAGGTAGATGCAGGGCAGGTTGTTCTCGCGGGCAATCTCCTGGGCCCGCAGGTGTTTCTTGACGGTCAGGGGATAATAGGTGCCCCCCTTGACCGTGGCATCATTGACGACAAGCATGCATTCCTGCCCCTGCACCCGGCCGATGCCGGTGATGATGCCGGCCGCCGGGATATCGGCGCCGTACATGCCCCAGGCGGCAAACTGCGACAGTTCCAGAAAGGGCGACCCCACATCCAGCAGCTGGCGGATGCGCTCCCGCGGCAGCAGCTTGCCCCGTTCGATATGCTTGGTGCGGGCCTTTTCGTCGCCCCCCAGGGTGATGCGTGCCACCTTTTCCCGCAAATCTGCCACCAGGGTCGTCATCAGCTCCGCATTGCGGCTGAATTCCTCGGAACCGCTCTTGATGGTACTCTTGAGAACTGTCATATAGTGATTTCTCCCTAATAGCTTCCGGTCATTTCAATTGCCCGATAAAACGCGTCATCTCCCGCAGCACTGTCTCCCGGGCTTGGTGGTGGGGAATATGACCGCAATCCGGCAGCAGCAGACATTCAGCGGGTCCGGATACCCGGCCGCAGATGGCCTGCAGCTGGGCTGCCGTGCCGTACTCGTCCTGCTCACCCTGGATCGCCAAAACCGGACAGCGGATATCGTCCAGACGGTCAACCATGTTCCACACGCGAAATTCAGGCAGAAGCCAGGTATCACTCCAGCCGCGGAACATGGCATCGGTTCCGTCACCGTGAAAACGGGCCAGTTTTTCCCGCAAGCCGCCTGTTTCAAAAGCCTTGACCGCCGCGTGGATGCCTGCGATGGTGACCTCCTCGACAAAGACATGGGCCGCCTCCGTGATCACCCCCAGGGGAGCTTCCGGATAACGCTCCGCATACTGCAGTGCGATCGTGCCGCCGTCGCTGTGGCCGATCAGGATCAGTGCCGTCACACCGCAGAGCGAGAGCAGTTCCGGCAGAACCTCGTGGGCCTCCCGTTCCAGATAGCGGACGTCGCGCGGCTCCTGCAGCGGGTCAGAGCCGCCGAATCCGTAGCGCTCGTACATCAGCGCCCGCATCCCGGTCGAATCCGCCAGCAGGGAGGGAAAATCGCGCCACTGGCCGATACTGCCCAACCCCTCGTGCAGAAAGACCAGCGTCGCCCCATCATCCTGGACCGTTCCGCCGGGACTGAGGGTCATGACCCGCAGGTTGTGGCCGCCGGCCCGCACAAAGAATGTATGTTCTTCCATTGTGGCTTTCAGCGTCATTGGATACCCTGACTACGGTGCGGTTTCATTGAACAACTCGCGGCCGATCAGCATGCGGCGGATCTCGCTGGTTCCGGCACCGATCTCGTAGAGCTTGGCGTCACGCAACAGGCGCCCGGTGGGATACTCATTGATATAGCCGTTGCCGCCCAGGATCTGGATCGCCTCCAGCGCCATCCAGGTGGCTTTTTCAGCGGCGTAGAGGATGGCACCGGCCGCATCCTTGCGGATCGCGTTCTTGCCGCAGCAGGCGTGGGCAACCGCGTAGACGTAAGCCCGGCAGGCATTCATGGTGCTGTACATGTCGGCCAGCTTGCCCTGCATCAGTTGGAACTCGCCAATGGCTTTTCCGAACTGGCGGCGCTCATGGATGTACGGAATAACCACATCCAGACAGGCCCTCATGATGCCCAGGGGACCGGCAGCCAGCACGGCCCGCTCGTAATCCAGACCGCTCATCAGGATCCTGACCCCGTCACCCACGTGCCCCACGACATTTTCTTCCGGTACTTCACACTCCTCGAAGACCAGTTCACAGGTATCGGAGCCGCGCATGCCGAGCTTATCCAGTTTCTGGGCGGTCGAGAACCCCTTGAAGCCCTTCTCGATCAGAAATGCGGTGATCCCCTTGGAACCGGCGTTGATGTCGGTCTTGGCATAGACCAGCAGGGTGTCGGCATGGGGACCGTTGGTGATCCACATCTTGGTGCCGTTGAGGATGAAGCGGTCACCCTTGCGGTCGGCCCGCAGCCGCATGCTGACGACATCGGAACCGGCACCGGACTCGCTCATGGCCAGGGCACCGACATGCTCGCCGCTGATCAGTTTGGGCAGATAACGGCGCTTCTGCGCTTCACTGGCATTACGGTAGATCTGGTTGATGCAGAGATTGGAGTGGGCGCCATAGGCCAGGGCAACCGCGGCCGAGGCCCGGCTGATCTCCTCGATGGCCACGACGTGCTCCAGATAGGTCATGCCGGCCCCGCCGTACTCTTCGGATACGGTGATGCCGTGCAGCCCCAGATCCCCCATCTTGCGCCAGAGGTCCATGGGGAAGTGATTGTCGCGGTCGATGTCCGCTGCGCGGGGGGCAATCTCTGCCCCGGCAAAACCCTGGA
The DNA here is from genome assembly GCF_056821595.1 of Geobacter psychrophilus. Classification (NCBI taxonomy): domain Bacteria; kingdom Pseudomonadati; phylum Thermodesulfobacteriota; class Desulfuromonadia; order Geobacterales; family Geobacteraceae; genus Geobacter; species Geobacter psychrophilus. The sequence goes on along the minus strand of NZ_JBXDTU010000004.1, from coordinate 3,373,574 downwards.
CAGTATCCCGCAACAGGTCGGCGGTTTCACCCAGATCAAAATTTAGTGTCGGATATGGTTTCACTGGTCCACCCTCCTTGTTCGTCCAACCGTACAACCGTTACCGTCATTCGCCCCTGTATCTGCCGTCGCGCTTCTCCAGAAAGGCGCTGACCGCCTCCTGGTGGTCTGCTGTATGGTGCGCCATTGCCTGAAAGGCCGCACAGGTCTCCAGGAAATCAGGCAATTCAGATCGTTGTGCCAGTTTCATCAAGCGTTTCGTAAGGCGCACAGCCTGGGGCGGCTTGGCCGCAATCCGGCCTGCCAGTTCCCGGGCCTGCGTCATCAATGCTTCCGGTGCAACTACCTCAAGAAACAGGCCCAGCTGCAGCGCCTCCTCGGCCTTCACCAGCCTGCCGCTGAGCGTCAGTTCGGCAGCCCGCTGATACCCCACCAGGCGCTGGAGAAACCAGGCGCCGCCGTCTCCCGGAATGATGCCAAGATTGACAAAGGTCTCGCCCACCAGCGCCCGACTGGATGCGATCCGCAGATCACACATGCAGGCCAGGTCGAAGCCGGCCCCGATGGCCGGTCCGTTGACAGCTGCAATCAGCGGAATCTCGGTCCGGTGCAGGGCCAGCGGAATCTGCTGGATACCGCGGCGATACTGTTCCTGAATTTCAATCGCCGATCCGGCGAAGGTGCCGCTGCGCTCCTGCATCTCCTTGACGTTGCCGCCGGAGGAAAAAGCCGCCCCGTCACCGGTGATGATCAGGACCGAGACCCCTGTTTCAGCGTCAGCCCAGCTGACTGTCTGCAGCAGGTCGTCGACCAGGGCCGTACCGGTCAGGGCATTGCGGACATCGTCGCGCTGGAAGGTCAGCACAGCAACCCGGTTCTCCACCTCCAGCAGCGATTCTCTAAGCTTCGGCACATCCATGTACATCCTCCAACATAGCAACGGAATTATTATTGTCTGTCCGGAAAGGTGTTCAGACCGGCATGCTGCCCGATCATTTTATAAATCTTGACCTCGTCCCACGGTTCATCGAGGATTTTATCGACCGAGACATCATCCCACGGTTCGTCGAGAATCCCGTCATGAATGGCCCAGCTCCTGCCATGCACCGTTTTTTCCATGCCCGGCATGCGGAAAGGCGAGGAGCCGTCCAAGTCGCGAAAAAGGACTCCACCCGGTCGGAACTCACGATTGATCTCCTCCATCATGCGCCGGCCGTTGAGATAATCGAAGCCGTACTTCTCGAAACGGATGGCATTGTCATAGGTCAGCGGTTCAGCAACGATCATGTCCATTCCCAGGGCATCGACAAAACGCTCAAATCTGGAAAAGAACTCCCCGAACATCTTGAGTCCCCGGCTGGTCTGGTTCGGAAAGAGTCCCGCCCGCATGCTCCTGATCTCCTCCGGCCGGTTGCGACCCAGAGTGGCAAAGCAGTTGTTGTTGCCGTTTTCGTCAACATCCACATCAAAGCGGGGCGCACAGGGATCGTTAATGATGCAGAACGACAGCTCCATCTGTCGGAAATGGGTATCCGCAATATCAAGGAAGAACACGGTATGACGATCATCCGGATCCGGCCGGACCTCTATCCGCGCCAGCCCCATACCCTGAGGCGCAATGATGGTCACTCGGCGCCTGCCATCCGCTCCGCATAATGTGCGGGGCGAAATATCCACCAGCTCAAAAATGCGGGCAGGGATGATGGTGGTGTAGATACGTTCCTTCTCGTCAAGCTCAAGGGCGTTGATATCGCCCAGACACGACAACTCGCGTCCCTGCTGCGAAAACAGCGGCTCATTTCCAGGTAGTTTGCTCATACGACTATAGTACATGTTCCTTCAGAACTTTCCATAGACATGACCCGATTCTGCAAACTGGCATTAGGTACGTCCGGCTCTTTACGTCAAGCAACTGCGTTCCGGCGTCCCGTGCTCCGAAACGGCCCTGCACAGACTGTTGTGCGGAGAAATGCCGGCTAATCCTAGCTGAGCCATACATCATGCACCAGTTTTATCTACAGCTTACGTTTATGTCAAGCAGTATTAAAACATATTTTTACTATACTGGAAATTTTGTTTTAAATTTGAAATAAAACTGCTATAGTCACCTCACATCAGCTTCAAGACGATCGTTCTTAAGCAGCAATTAGGCGTTATTGCCGCACCACATCAGGCTTTGCACCTTACGTCAACACACCGCACAATCACAGCTTATACAGAGCTTTTACAAACAAACTTCTACTGACAGCAACTACACCCTCAAGAAAAATGCTTTGTCGTCTCATTGCTAGAACTTTGTTATATCGGGAAGCATTCATTCAGCAAAAGGAGCCGATTTACAATGGTCCAACTTTCCTGCAGCGACATTCAGTTGAACTTTGGCGGCGTACGTGCACTGTCAGGTGTTTCCTTCGAGGTCATCAGGGGAGAGATTTTCGCCATTATCGGCCCGAACGGTGCGGGAAAATCCTCCATGCTCAACTGCATCAGCGGGGTCTACCAGCCGCAGAAGGGCAAAATCATCTTCGAAGACACCAATATTTCCGGCCTGCCCCCCTTCCAGCGCTCCAAGATGGGCATAGCCCGTTCGTTTCAGAATATCGCCCTGTTCAAGGGGATGACGGTCATCGATAACCTGATGATCGGCAGACACCTGCATCAGCACGCCGGATTGATCCAGGGCGGGTTTTTCTATGGTCCGGCCCAGAAGGAAGAGATCATCAACCGGGAGTTCGTCGAAGAGATCATCGAATTCCTTTCCATCCAGAGCATCCGCAAGAAGATCGTAGGAACGCTTCCCTACGGGTTCCAGAAACGGGTCGAACTTGCCAGGGCACTCGCCCTTGAGCCGAAGATCCTGCTTCTGGACGAGCCGATGGCCGGTATGAATCTGGAGGAAAAAGAGGACATGTCCCGCTTCATCATCGATACCAACGAGGAACGCGGGGTCACAGTCATCATGATTGAACACGACATGGGTGTAGTCATGGACATTTCCAATTCTGTATGTGTTCTGGACTTCGGCAAACAGATCGCCTGCGGTACACCGGAAGAGGTGCAGCAGAACCCGCACGTCATCAAGGCCTATCTTGGCGAGGAAGACGAGTAATGTACCGTGGAAACTGACGTCATCAAGGAGGATTGCCGTTGAACATCAACCTGGATGAAACTACCCTCGCAAAGCTCCTGCACACCAATGCGGAACGCTTCGGCGACTCAAAAACCGCCCTGCGCTCCAAAACCCGCGGCATCTGGCAGGCGATTTCATGGAAGCAATATTACGAGCGCGTAAAATTGCTTTCGCTGGGACTTACCTCCCTTGGAATCCAGGCGGGAGAAACCGTGGCCGTTATCGGCAACAACCGCCCGACATCGCTGTTCGCGGTTGTAGGCGCCCAGGCGGCCGGCGGCGTAGCACTCTGCCTGTACCAGGATTCCACACCAGCGGAACTGGCAGTTCTTCTTGAGCGCTTCGACGTCAGATACGTCGTGGCGGAAGACCAGGAACAGGTGGACAAGATTCTGGAGATCAAGGGCCGCCTCAGCGTACTGGCCGGTGTTATCTACTGCGACCCGCGCGGCATGCGCCATTACAAGGACGAGTGCCTCACCTCCTACGAAGAGCTGCTCAGACGCGGCGGGCTGCTTGATGAGCAGCACCCCGGCAGCTTTGAACAGCGCATTGCCCGGGGCCGGGGCGACGACCTGGCGATCATCTGCACGACATCCGGCACCACCGGCGAACCGAAAGGCGCATTGCTCAGCTACCGCAATCTGTTGAGCATGGCTGTCAGCCTGAATCAGGTGGATACAAAACGCGACAGCGACGAATTCGTCTCCTTTCTGCCGCTGGCATGGTTCGGCGAGCAGATGATCTCCCTGGTCAGTGCACTTTCGATCGGCTTTGCCGTGAATTTCCCCGAAAAACCGGAAACCGTACTGTCCGACCTGCGGGAGATCGGGCCGCACATCCTCTTCTCCCCTCCCCGGGTCTGGGAAGGCATCGCCTCATCGGTCCAGGTCAGGATCATGGACACGACCCCTTTCAAACGCTTCATGTACAGCACCTTTATGCCCATCGGAGAAATGGTTGCGGAATTGAAGCTGGCCGGCAAACCGATCCCGCTGATTGCCCGCATCCAGTACGCCCTGGCCCATGTCTGCCTCTTCAGGGCCTTGCGCGACCGGCTCGGCCTGACCCGTGTCAGGTCGGCCCTGACCGGAGGTTCCGCCCTGGGAGCGGATGTCTTCCGATTTTTCCACGCCATCGGCGTCAACCTCAAGCAGGTCTACGGCCTGACAGAGGTTTCCGGCATTTCCTGCATCCACCGGGATGGGGATATCCAGGGCGCCACGGTCGGCCTGCCGCTGCCGGGCACCGAAATCTCCATCTCAGCCGAAGGCGAGATCCTCCTGAAGGGCGCCGGCACATTCCAGGGCTATTACAAGGATGCCGAGGCCACCGCTGCAGCGCTCAAGGACGGCTGGCTCCATTCCGGTGACGCAGGGCAGCTCGATCCCAGCGGCCATCTGGTGGTCATCGACCGCCTGCAGGACATACTCCGGCTGACAGACGGGTCACGCTGTGCGCCCCAGTTTGTGGAGAGCAAGCTGAAGTTTTCACCGTATATCAAGGAAGCGGTCGCCATTGGCCAGGGCCGGCCGCATCTGACCGCGCTGATCTGCATCGACGGCCGCATCGTCGGGAAATGGGCCGGCGACAACAAAATCGCCTATACGACCTACAGCGACCTGACATCCAAACCGGAGGTTGCCGATTTCATTGAAAAAGAGCTGGCCAGAGTCAACCAGGGACTTCCGGAAGCAGCCCGGATCAAACGCTTTGCGCTGTTGTACAAGGATCTGGACGCGGACGAGGATGAACTCACCAGGACCGGCAAGGTGCGGCGGGCGGTCATCGATCACAGCTACCACGCCATCATAGAAGGACTGTATCAGAGCGTGACCAGCATGCCGGTCGACATCACCATTGCCCTGCAAGATGGCAAGAGCACCCGGATCAACACCACGGTCCACTTCAGAAATTTATAGGGGACATCCTTATGGACATGACCTTTCTGTTTCAACTGCTGATCAACGGCCTGGTAGTGGGCAGCATCTATTCCCTGGTCGCCACCGGTTTCGTCATCATCTACAAGGCGACCAGCGCCCTCAACCTGGCCCAGGGGGAATTCCTGATGGTGGGCGCCTACATCTGCCTGGACCTGCTGACAAAGTACAATGTCCCCTTTTTCCAGTCATTCCTGATCACCCTGGCATTCTCGGCAATCCTGGGCCTGCTGATCGAACGGGTCATCCTGCGCCCCCTGATCGGGTCCCACCTGATATCGGTCATCATGGTTACCCTGGGACTCGGCAGCATCCTCAAGGCCCTGATTCAGATGAAGTACGGCACCAACACCATCCCCTTCCCGGAGATCTTTCCGTCCACGCCGGTCCAGATCGGGCCGATCCCGGTCTCCCAGGGCTATCTGTATGCCCTGGTCTGCGTTTCCTTCCTGGTGGCGCTGCTGACGCTCTTTTTCAAGTATTCCAAAGCGGGCGTCGCCATGCGGGCCACGGCCTCCAATCAGCAGGTTGCGCTTTCCATGGGCATCAGCGTCAAGAAGATGTTCGCCCTGGCCTGGAGCATCTCGGCCATTGTCTCGGCGGTAGGCGGCATCCTGCTGGGCACCATCCGGGGCGGGGTCGACATGTCGCTGGCCTTCATGGGGCTCAAGGTACTGCCGGTGGTTATCCTGGGCGGGCTTGACAGCATCCTGGGTGCGATCGTGGGGGGCATCATCATCGGCATCCTGGAGAATCTCTCGGGCGGTTACATTGATCCGGCCGTCGGCGGCGGCGCCAAGGAAGTCGCCCCCTATATCGCCCTGATCCTGATCCTGATGTTCAAACCCTATGGCCTGTTCGGCAAGAAGAAAATAGAAAGGGTCTGATATGCAATGCGGTGATTTCAAGACAAGCTACGGCGCGGACATGACGATCTTTGACTCCCGGCTCACCAGAATGCTGGTGGTTCTGTTCGTCGGCCTGGTTCTAACAGTACCCTTCTACTCGTCAAACTATGTCCTGGACGTCAGCAACCGGATCGGTATCGCCATTATCGGCGCCATCGGCCTCAACATCCTGACCGGATTTACCGGGCTGATCTCCTTGGGCAACGCGGCCTTCATGGCCATCGGCGCCTTTTCGGCCGGTTACCTGGGGATCCGCTTCGGGCTGCCGTTCTACTTCTGCATCCCGCTGGCCGGACTGATGACCGCCTGCCTGGGAATGATCATCGGCATCCCATCGCTGCGGATCAAAGGTCTGTATCTGGCCATGGCCACCCTGGCGGCCCATTTCATTGTCGAGTTCGTGATTGTAAAATGGGAGTCGGTTACCGGAGGCGTAAACGGCCTGACCATACCGACCCCCAAGCTGGGTGAATTTGCGCTAGATAGCGACAAGAAGATTTTCTACCTGATCTATATCGTGGTCATTGCAGCCGTATTTTTCAGCAGAAACCTGTTCCGCACCAAACCGGGCAAGGCCTTTATCGCCATCCGCGATCAGGCCATTTCGGCCGAGGTCATGGGCGTCAACCTGCTCAAGTACAAACTGTATTCGTTCGGCGTCAGTTCGTATTTTGTCGGCACGGCCGGGGCCCTGATGGCATACCAGGCCAAGATCATCTCCCCGGAAACCTTCCCGATCACGGTTGCCATCGATTACCTGGGGATGATCATCATCGGCGGCCTGGGCAGCATTCTGGGGTCAATCTTCGGGGCGGTTTTCATTACCCTGCTGCCGGAGATTCTGCGGCTGATCACAACGGCACTCTCGGCCTCGTATCCTGATCTCGTCACAATCTTTTCATCCCTGAAGGAACTGGTCTTCGGGATCCTGATTATCGTATTCCTGATCTTCGAACCGTCCGGCATGGCTGCCAGGTGGTACACCATCAAAAATTACTGGAAACTGTATCCGTTTTCACACTGAATCATATCTAGCGGTTTGCAGCATCTGTCTGAAGTCTGGGGCGTAGCATTCAAGAGGGCAGTATTAACCATCAACGAGGAGGAAGGTATGAGCATGTACAAGAGTTTGTTGGCAATGGCGGCAGCAACACTTCTGGCACTCCCGGCTTGGGGCGCGGAGACCATCAAGGTCGGTGGACTGTGGGACCTGACCGGTGTAACGGCTGATGTGGGCAAACCCTTCGCCGAAGGAGTTCAGGACGCTATCGCCATGATCAACGGAAAAGGTGGCATCAACGGCAAGAAGATCGAACTGGTCAACGTGGACTATGCCTACAAGATTCCTCAAGCCACCGCTGCTTATAAAAAGTTTTGCGAGTCGGATAAAGTTGTCATGATCAACGGCTGGGGCACTGGTGACACAGAAGCGCTTAAGGACACTTGCACCAAGGATAAGACTCCTTATTTTTCTGCTTCATTTTCCGGGCACCTGACCGACCCGAGCAAGACCCCCTATAATTTCTTCGTCGGCGCCAGCTACTCAGACCAGATCCGTGGATTCCTCCAGTTTGTAAAAAAAGACTTTAAAGGCAAAGGCGCTCCCAAGGTAGCCTTCATCTATCCCAATCACGGTTTCGGCAAGGCCCCCATTGAAGCGGGCAGACAGTATGCCAAGGAGCTGGGCATTGATCTGGTGCACGAAGAGATAATCCCGGCCAGCTTCCAGGACGTCACCTCAAACCTGCTGAACATGCAGAAAAAGGCCCCCGACTATGCCTATGTCCAGACAACCGTGTCGTGGTGTGCAGTCCTTCTCAAGGATGCAAAAAAACTGGGCATCAAAACCAAGTTTTTCCTGGGCAACTACGGCATGACCGAAGCCCTGCCGCTATTGGCCAAGGATGCTGCTGAAGGTGTGTACGGCATGACAACCCACGCTCCATACGGTGCCAATGTTCCGGGCATGAAGCAGATTCTGGACTGGAACAAGAAACACCCTACCAAAAACCCCGATACCGTCTACGTGCGCGGCTGGGCCTATGGCCTGACTTGGGCCGAGGGGCTGCGCATCGCCGACAAGAACAAGCAGCTGACCGGCGAAGGGGTCAAGAAAGCCCTGGAGACCTTGAAAGGATTCGATACCGGAGGTCTGGTTCCGCCGATCACCTACACCGCCAGCGACCATCGCCCGACCACCAAGACCACCATTTATGTCATCAAGGGTGGCAAACTGGCCAAGGTTGAAGACCAGGAAACACCCCGCAGGAAGGAATGGCTCGGCCTGTAATTTGAACCGGCTGCAGGGGGCTGAAAGGCCCTCTGCAGCAACTTGAGGTTATCATCATGCTGAGAATCAACAACGCAGAAGTCATCTACAACCGTGTCATCCTGGTCCTGAAAGGACTGACCATGGAGGTCCCGGAGGGCAAGATCGTGGCCCTGCTGGGCGCCAACGGTGCCGGGAAAAGCACCACCCTCAAAGCCATTTCCGGCCTCCTGAAATCTGAGGAAGGAGAGGTTACCGACGGTACGATAGATTTCATGGGGGAATCGATAAACAACAGGGACCCCGAAGAGATCGTCCGCCGCGGCATCTTCCAGGTCATGGAAGGACGGCGGGTGTTCGAAGATCTGTCCGTTGAGGAGAACATCATTGTCGGCGGGCATACCCGTAAGGACAAGGCCGGCTTCAAACGTGACAAGGACCTGGTCTATGACTACTTTCCCCGTCTGCGCGAACGCAGAAATCAGCTTTCCGGCTATCTCAGCGGCGGCGAGCAACAGATGCTGGCCATCGGGCGCGCACTGATGGCCAGGCCGAAACTGATGCTGCTGGACGAACCCTCGCTCGGGATCGCTCCCCTGCTGGTACAGGAGATTTTCCAGCTGATCAAGAAGATCAACAGCGAAGAAAAAACCACCATCCTGCTGGTGGAACAGAATGCCAATGTGGCCTTCAGCATCTGCGACTACGCCTACATCATGGAAGGTGGCCGGATTGTACTGAACGGCAGCACCGAACAGCTGAAGGACAATGAAGACGTTCGGGAGTTTTACCTCGGCATGTCCGACAGCGCCGAGAAGAAAAGTTATCGGGAGCTCAAACACTACCGGAGAAGAAAGCGTTGGCTGTGAACAGGCCGGATTTTTGCGAGAATACTACCAGGCACACCAGGTGATACCCATGACCAGTGAATCCAACGAGCAATACATTTCTATCGGTGAACTTGCCAGGACTATCGGTGTGACGACCAGGACGCTGCGCTACTATGAGGAAGTCGGGATCATGGAGCCGCCCCATCGCCTTGACGGGGGCAACCGGGCCTATTCGGCCAGCGGCGTACGAAAGCTCAAATTCATACTCAGGCTGAAGGAAATGGGGCTGAGCATCAAGGAGATGCAGGAACTGGACGCCGCTTATGCCGAGGCAAAGCAGACCACCAAGATCATCCCGCGCCTGATTGAAATGCTCGATGTCCATATCAACAAACTTGACGAAAAGATGTCGAAACTGGCCCAACTGCGCAAAGAGATCGTAGACTACCGCTACCGCATGATCGAACGCTTCCAGCTCCCGCCTTCCGGGTAAACCGGCTGGCATCAGCGCCGCCCGGCATGGCGCAGTTTCGAAGGAGATTATATGGCTCTCAAGGACATCCTGCTGCACATTGACAATTCTCCCAGCTGTTCGCACAGGCTTGAACTGGCAATCAGCCTGGCCCGCACCCACGGTGCCCATCTGAAGGGGCTCTACGTGCTTTCCCACTCCTATTATGCACCGCGACACGGCATGGGAGCCACCGAGACAGCCCGGAAGGCGGAAGAATTGTTTTGCGAGAGAACCGCTCAGGCAGGCATTTCGGCAGAATGGCTCTTTGCAGACTGGTCGGTTGTCGGCGTCAGCGTCACCGAAATTCTCAATCTGTATGCCTATTATACCGACCTGGTGATCATCGGCCAGCCCGACCACAGCTCGCCGGACAAGAGCACTCCGCTTGATCTCCCCGAGCGCCTGGGCCTGGGTGCCGGTCGTCCGCTGCTGGTAGTGCCCTATGCCGGGGACTTCTCCGTGGTCGGCGAGCGGGTCATGATCGCATGGAAATCGGGGCGGGAAGCGGTACGCGCTACCAATGACGCCCTGTCCATACTGGAAAAGGCCAGCCACGTCAGTGTTGTCACCATCACCCCGGCCGGCAGCAGCGACAGCAGCGATGCGGACAACGCCATGAGCATCTGCGCCCACCTGGGGAGACATGCTGTCAGGGCTGCACACGAACAGATCCAGGCCAGCTCCGGCATGTCCATCGGGGATCTGCTGCTGAATCACGCCTGCGAACAAAAAATAGACCTGCTCGTCATGGGGGCCTATGCCCAGTCACGACGGGGGGTTTTCATGCACAGCCCGGTTGCCCGGCATCTTCTGAATTTCATGACCGTCCCGATCCTCATATCCCATTAGCAAGGTACAAGGCAGGGCAGCACAAACAGACAGGGCGGCGAGTTCAGCAGACTCACCGCCCTTTTGCTGTCCGGAGCAACGAGGATATTTTGCCATTTGATTTGTAATGCCATATACTGGGCCGCTGATTCCTGAAGCGAGACCAACAGCATCCGATACTTATTCCAATTCCAGATCAAGGATGATATCAAGGCGGCGAGGAGTGAAGCTGCGAGGCGTACAGGGCAGTACGTTGAGCGGCCTGCCCTGACAAGTCAGAATAGTTCGTTCACGAATGTTTCACATTCTAACTCACTAAGACGAGCCAACGAAGATAGGGCCTTGATATGGAATTGGTATTAACCAACGACATCTGTACCAGAGCGGAGTACATACATATGACCAAAGGATACCAGGCCAACAGGGCGCATCAGGAAGCGATCCAGCTCCTCGGCAAGACGCTCGGCAAGCGTGCGGGTTTCAAGTGCGAATGGTGCGACAGCAAGGATGATCTGCGCCCCTGGGAATATCGTCCGGATAGCGAGCCCGCTATCGACAGCCTGGCCCTGCTCTGCGAACGCTGCCGCGGCCTGGCCAAGGGCCGCAAGGCCGATCCGAATGAACTGCACTCGATTCGCAACGCACTCTGGAGCAACATTACCGCTGTGGCCGAAGGTGCTGCACGGGTACTGGCCCGCTGCCCGGAAACGTGGGCCCGGGATGCGATTGAAGAGAGCTGCATCGATGAACAGCTGAAAGTAGAACTGCTGAGATAAAACAACCTCCGTAACATTAAAACTAAAACCCTACGAACGAGGTGCAGGCATGGCACAACGGGCAAAACTCTGTCCCCGTTGCAGACAGTTGATCGGCAGCGAAGAAACAACCTGTTCCTGGTGCGGCACAGCCCGCTCCGCGCCCTGGTGGCAGTTCCTTAACTGGACACGGGGGACCGTGGATGGCGACTGGCTGGTCAAGGCAATCATCACCGTCAACGTGCTGTACTTTGCTCTTTCACTGATGCTGAAGAGCGGCTCCGGTGGTTTTCTGTCACCCGGTCAGACCAGTCTTTTATTGCTGGGTGCCACCGGCACCTATCCGATCGACCACCTCGGCCGGACCTGGACGCTGCTCAGCGCCAACTACCTGCACGGCGGCATTCTGCACATCATTTTCAACCTGATGGCCCTGAAACAGATCGCACCCTGGGTGTCCAGCGAGTACGGCAGTAGCCGCATGCTCACGATCTACACCCTGGGTGGTGTCTGCGGATACACGTTTTCCTACCTGGCCGGTACTCCGCTCACCATCGGCGCCTCGGCAGCGGTCTGCAGCCTGATCGGCGCCCTGCTCTTCTACGGAAAAAGCCGGGGCGGCGCCTATGGCGGATCGGTATACCGTGAAGTCAGCGGCTGGGTGATCACGCTCTTCATCTTCGGACTGATCTTCCCGGGTATCGACAACTGGGCCCACGGCGGCGGGATCCTGGGCGGCATCATTGTTGGCGCACTCCTGGGCTACAACGAGCGCAGGCGTGAAAACACGTTCGATCAGGCCCTGGCACTGTTGTGCGGCCTGGCAACCGTTGGCGCACTGGGGTGGGCCCTGGTGGGAGCCTTGCGCTATATCTGACCGTCTCCTATGTATAAATCTGTATGTTGAGGGAAGCTGTAATGACTCAGGAAAAGAATGACCAGCAGGAGGAAGGGATAGAGATACCCTTTGAACAGATCAACCCGGACACCCTGTTGAACATGCTGCGGGAGTTTGTGACGCGGGAGTGGGCTGATCTGGGGGATTCAGGCTATACGCTTGATGACAAGGTCTCCCAAGTACGCCGTCAGCTGGAGTTACATACCGCCAGGGTGGTGTACGATGTCACGACCGAATCCTGGAATATCGTGGCTGCGAAATAGCTACGCGCCTCCGGCAACACCGGAGGCGCGTAGCATAAATCCGCCTGATTCAAAAAAACCGGTCACGTTATTCCTTGAAGGCCCGGATCATCAGCTCGTAATCCTCCAGCAGCGCCTGCAGATCCTCCTCATGCTCCACCTCCTGCTGCAGGATGGTCAGGACCATATTGTAGGTAACCGGGTCCTTTTCCCTGGTAAGATCCATCAGCCGCTTGTACACACCGATGGCGCACTGCTCGCCCTTGATGTTCTGCATCAGCAGTGTCTTGACGAACGGGTCGTCCGGCGCTTCATAGCCGCAGTTGGTGAATTTGTACCATTCCTCCGGTTTGGTGACCGGTGTTCCTCCCAGCTGGATGATGCGCATGGCCACCATATCGGCGTGCAGCAGCTCTTCGGTGGCATGCTGCAGCAATTCGGCGCCGACTGCATCCTTCATCGGCCCCTTGACCAGCTTGGCTCCCAGCCAGTACTGGTAATAGGCCAGCCATTCGTCACTGTAGGCACTGCGCAACAGCCCCAGCAGCTCATCCACATCCATCCCGATAATCTCACGTCCTTTTGATCCCATAGGTGATTCTCCTTTCAAAAGATCCTTCAAAAGCAACGATTGCCACAGAGGTCACAGAGAAAATCTCTGCAGTAAGCTATTCATCAGAGAATTTGTGCGTGCAGAAGGGCACAAACTATATCTTTCGAATTTCCCTCTGTGAGCTTTGAGTACTCTGTGGCCGAGTATTTATCAGGTTCACCCTTTCAATTTGGCAGCAATCCTAGCCACGTGGGCACCCTGAAAACGGGCACCGGCCAGTTCGTTCTCGCTGGGCATCCGTTCACCCTGACCGCCCGTTATGGTTGAGGCACCGTAGGGTGAGCAGCCCGTTAATTCCCCTACCCCCATCTGTCCGGCAAAGGAGTACGGCAGCCCGACCACGACCATGCCCTGATGCAGCAGGGTGGTATGGAAGCTGAGGATGGTGGATTCCTGGCCGCCGTGCTGGGTAGCGGAACTGGCAAAAACGCTGCCGACCTTGCCCACCAGGCTCCCCTTCAGCCAGAGCCCGCCGGTGGCATCCAGGAACTGGCGCATCTGGCCGCACATGTTGCCGAAACGGGTCGGCGTACCGAAGATAATCGCATCGGCATCGGCCAGGTCATCGATCGTGGCGATCGGGATATGGGCCATCCCCTTCCCGGCCTCCAGCGCCCCCATCTTCCCCAGGACCTCGTCCGGCAGTGTTTCGGGAACGCGCTTGATGATCGCCTCGCAGCCCGGCACCTCACGAACACCCTCGGCTACTGCCTCGGCCATCCGGTAAATATGGCCGTACATACTGTAGTGTACTATCAATACCTTGCACATGATTTGCTCCTCCTGTTAATTATGTCGCTTTTTGTGCAACGATAAACAGTTCGATACTGATCAGGTCATGCACCAGATGCATGCCGAGCCGCTCATACAGCTTGCCCGATCCATAGCTCACATCCCAGAGCGTACGGTCGAGATCGATGGCGGCCTGGGCCTTGAGTATTCCATCCTCCTCCGCCGCGATCATCGCCGGGAAACAGAACGGCCGGGCTGTGCCCTTGATCGTCAGTACACCGGCAATTTCCATGTTCGCTGTTCCGGGTGTGGCCCCGGCAATCGGAGCGGCACCGCGCAACTCGAAGGATGCGGTGGGAAAGCGTTCCACGTCAAAGAAATCCTCTGACTTCAGATGCTTGTGCAGCATGCCTCGCCAGCCTTCATCCTGCAGATCCAGGTTGGTGATCGTATTCATATCCAGCACGAATCTGCCCGACACCGGCAATCCGTTCAACGTGGCCACCTCTCCCCCGGAGATCGTGATCCGGCCAAAATGACGGTTATTGATATTACGGCCGCGCCACTCCACAACGCTCTTTTCCGTATCAATCGCATACACACCGTCCAGGACAATTGGCGGAGAATACGGGGTGCTCTGTTCAACCGCAAATCCGGCCGCCAGCCAGCCCTGCAGGCCTCCTTCCAGAATCCTTACCGTGCGATACCCGGCGCGCTCCAGTTTTTCTTTGGCGGTGCGGGCGGCCAGGGTCGAGCCGCTGTCATCATACACAACGACGGTCTGTTCCGGGTCCGGCACACATTGCGCGGCATGTTCCAGAAAAACCATCTCGTAGACACAGGCATTTTCTGCCCCGGCGATATGCCGACAGGCAAAATCCTCGGGGAGCAGGACATCCAGCAAAGTGACAGAACCGCTGGAGATCAGCTGCTGCAGTTCACCTGCGGTTATGGTTGCATTCATACACGATCAACTCCTTTCTGCGGACCGGGCGCAGGGTCCGGTCGAAGCGGAGGGTCATTTGACGAACGTCCCCCGCTGGTATTCCTCAAAAGCGGTCTTCAACTCCTCCTGGGTATTCATCACGATCGGGCCGTACCAGGCCACCGGTTCGCCCAGCGGCCTGCCGGAAACAAACAGGAAGCGCAGCGCATTGTCAGTCGTCGTTATTTCCACCGCAGCACCGGCATGCTCAAACAGCACCACGGTTTCAATCCCGCAGAGACAGCGGCGCTCCGTATCCGACCAGCCGTGACCGATCATCTCATAGGCATAGGCATCCCGTTGATCATCAAAATAGCCCTCACCGGACAGGATGTAGGCAAAGGCGGTATGACCGGACGGCAAGGAGTGTGAAAACCTGGTGCCGGCCGGCACGCTGATATCCAGCATTTCCGGCTCGATCACAATATCTCCCACCGGTCCCTTCACGCCCCCCACCTCACCGGCAACCAC
The DNA here is from genome assembly GCF_056821595.1 of Geobacter psychrophilus. NCBI lineage: Bacteria > Pseudomonadati > Thermodesulfobacteriota > Desulfuromonadia > Geobacterales > Geobacteraceae > Geobacter > Geobacter psychrophilus. The sequence goes on along the minus strand of NZ_JBXDTU010000004.1, from coordinate 3,358,459 downwards.
CTTGATCTTTACGCCGTTCTCCAGGGTAACTTCCGGGATGTCAGCGGCCTTGACGTCGCGGTAGCGGGGCGCCATCATCTTCTGCCTGGCCGGCAGATTGGCCCAGAACTGGAATCCCCACATGGTGCCGGTCGGGCTCAGCTGTGGCATCTCCTGGTGAATAATGCCGCTGCCGGCGGTCATCCACTGCACATCACCGGCCCCGATGACCCCCTTGTTGCCCATGCTGTCGCCATGCTCCACCAGGCCCTCCAGCACATAGGTAATGGTCTCGATACCCCGGTGGGGGTGCCAGGGAAATCCGAGCAGATACTCGTCCGGGTTGGAGGTATGAAAATCATCCAGCATCAGAAACGGGTCGAACTGGGGCACCTGGGAATTGCCGAAGGCCCGTTTCAGATGAACACCGGCTCCTTCGACGGTGGGACGGCTTTTGAAGATCTTGGCAATGCGGCGGGTGGTCATGGATGAGCTCCTTTCAGTTATTTCCGGCAGTGTGTTGGTTTATCAGATTGCAAAGCAGGTGCAACAAATCTCCTCTTGGCAGCAGGTCCCCAAACGATACCGTAGGATACGAGCGTTGCCTCCAGCGCGATCACTGTATTCATACTAACACCCAATTAAAGACCTTTTCTGTCTTTTGTTCCACGTTAATACTTTTTGGGAGGCGGCGCAAATAATTTATGCGCATGGTTACCCGTACCCGAACTGCTGACCAGGGTCGATTGCCCGCTGGAATATCAGCGGAATTTGTTCCGGAATTATCGTACGTATGAAGTGGTATCCAGAGAAACAGGGCGGGAAGACAACGGGACTAGGCTTGTTCTTTTAGGCTATGGCTACCAGCGAAACAATAAGCCGGGCGGAGCAGATCAGAGTTACAATCCCATGAATTGCCACACGCGGCAGCCTCGGCCAAGCGCAACACCGGCGGCTGGCTCATATCTTTCTCAACAGAGGTACGGTTCCACTATCGCCGGCATCGTGACACTAGCGGACGTGACTGCCCCCCTGCTTCATGCTGTCCAGTTCCTGCCTGACAACCATCAATTCCTTCAGCATCTGTTCCTCTTTCAAGACCATCTCACGAATTCGAGAGATGGTCAGGGTCGTGGTGAGAAACGAGACCAGGCGCATAAACATCTCCCAGTAGATGAAATAGGAGTGGGAGTAGGGATGGTGGGTGAATTTGTCGGACAGGTACCAGACAATGGCCGAACCGAAGGCAACCTGCAGCCCCAGACGCCGGCCGCAGTACCAGGAGGAAATGGCTACCGGGATAAAGTAGAAAATAAAAAAACCGAATTCGTAGCCGGTGATGTAATCAAGCCCGCCGATGCAGCCCAGGACCGCAAAACTGGCTGCTTCGACATAGTCGTTGTACCCAGAAAAGGCATCCGGATGGGAGAAACGCGAGTTTTTAAGGGGATTTTGAAAATCAGCCATCAGCTTTTCTCCAATGGGTTCGAAGCCCCATTATGCACATCAGCGGCTCTTTTTCCTGCGTGACCGCCCCCGCTGCGGCATGGGCGGTACATCCGGATGGGCTGCCGCACGATAGCCGCACGTTTGTGGCAGCCAGCGCAGGGTCGGCACCAGTTCGGCGGTCAGCTTGACACAATCGGGGTTGATGACAAAACGATTTTCATAAATACGGCACTGACGGGTCTCCAGGTCCAGATAGCGGCATGCGGACATCAGGTAGAAAATCGTCCCCTGGTCGTCCTCAATCTTTTCAAAACAGCACTCTCCGCAGCCATGGCAGCGGGATTCCCATTCATCGTTTTCTATCACGGTCTCTGGCATTATTTCGTAAGATTCCTCGATTGATTGAATCATGCTGCGGATATGCTGATAATCCTCGGGGGTGTCCATATCATGCAATACTCCCGGATCGGCCACATCAATACAGCTGATCCGGTCTGGATCCCCCCGCACCAGGTCACGCAGGGTCAAGCCCTTGGCCAGATCATCCAGGATGAAGCGGGGGAAGAGCAGCGGATGCCCGCGCCGGCCGTCGTGACAGGGGATGATGATCCTGTCCGGTGACGCAGCATGCCCGGCAATCAGGGCGGCAATGGTGCCGGCAGTGACCAGCGGATAATCGCCGGGAAGGACGATCACAGCACTCGCCGCAGTCGTCAGGGCATCACGACCGGCCCGCACCGAGGAGGCCATGTCACCATCCACTGCCGTGTTGATCACGAACCTGGCCGGGTACGCACGGACCGCCTCGGCCACGTCAGAGCCCTCTTCCGAAACGACCACCACGATCTCGTCGGCCCCGCCCGCAGCAAGTGCGTCGAGACAGCGATGTATCACCGTGCAGTGGCCCAGCGGCAGCAACTGCTTGCAGCTCCCCATGCGTCGGGATTTTCCGGCCGCAAGCAGGATGGCAGCAACTCGGCAGGTCACATCCCGCTCCGGAGAGCAATCAGCTGCCCGACGATGCTGACGGCGATCTCCTCCGGGGTCTGGGCGCCGATATCAAGCCCCACCGGGGTGACGACCCTGGCCCGCTGTCCGGCATCAAAACCCTCCTCTTCCAGGGCTCTGAGCAGGGTCTCCCGCTTGCGGCGGCTTCCCAGCAGCCCGATAAAACCGGCCGGGGTAGCCAGACAGCCCCGCACCGCGGCAAAATCGTGCAGATGCCCCGGCGTGGCGATCACCACGAAACTCTCCTGGTCCAACTTCAGGCTTGCAAAGGCACCATCCACCGGGGCACAGATTATCTCGTCGGCTTCGGGAAGCAGTTCCGCAACGGCACATTCGGGACGATCATCCACCACGACCACCCGGAAGCCGCAGCCGCGGGCCAGAGCAGTCACCGCCCGCCCCACATGACCTGCGCCGAACATGACCAGCAGCGGCCTGCGCCCCTGGGGTTCGATGTAGACCGACATACTCCCGCCGCAGGCAAAACCGTTTTCAGCGGTCAGGACATAGTCCAGCGTGCGGGTTGCGCCATCCGCCAGCGCCGCCAGCGCCGCCGCGACGGATTCCTTTTCTACGCGCCCCCCGCCGACTGTGCCACAAAAGCTGCCGTCGCTGCGCACCAGCATCTTGGCACCGGCCTTGCGGGGTGATGAACCGCTGCTGGCGATAACGGTAGCCAGCGCAAACGGCTCACCCCGGCGGGTGAGCCGTACCACTTCCTCATACAGATCCAGATCGGTCAATCGATCACCCCTTATTTCGTGCAGCTGCAATCTTTTCCGGCGTCATGGGCAGTGAGCGCAGCCGTACCCCGCAGGCCGCAAACAGTGCATTGGCCACGGCCGGTGCAATCGGAGGCACACCCGGTTCGCCCACACCGCCCGGCGGTTCTGTGCTGTCGATGATGTGCACCTCCACCTTTGGCATGGCCGCCATGCGCACCAGCGGGTAGTCATGAAAATTACCCTGCTCCACCCGGCCGTCCTTGAGGGTGATCGCGCCGTAGAGGGCCGCCGACAGACCGAAGGTGATGCCCGATTCCATCTGGGCCTTGATCGTGTCCGGATTGACAATCCGGCCGCAATCGACGGCGCAGACCACCCGGTGCAGCCTGATGTTGCCTTTTTTGTCCAGGGACACCTCGGCCACCTGGGCGATGAAGCTGCCGAACGATTCATGCACGGCAATGCCCCTTCCACGTCCCTTGGGAAGCGGCTTACCCCATCCGGCCTTTTTGGCGGCGGTTTCCAGTACCTTCAGGGTGCGGGGGTGCTTTGTCAGCAGCCGACGGCGGTACTGGTAAGGGTCCTGACCGGCGGCATGGGCCAGTTCGTCCAGGAAACTCTCCACCACGAAGGCGGTGTGGGAGTGCCCCACCGAGCGCCACCAGAGCACCGGCACGGCATTGCGGGGGCTGTGCAGCTCCACCTGCAGGTTGGGGATGGCGTAGGGGGTGTTGGCGGCGCCCTCCACCGATGTATCATCCAGGCCATCCTTGACCATGGCCGACTCGAAGGGGGTGCCGGCGATGATCGACTGCCCCACGATGCGGTGCTGCCAGGCCAGTGGCAGCACCCGGTCATCCAGGCAGGCCGCAATCCGGTCGTACCACAGGGGACGGTAGTAACCGGCCCGCATATCGTCTTCGCGGGTGCGGATTACCTTGACCGGCTGCCCAACTTTCATCGCCACCTGCACCGCTTCGACCACGAAATCCGAGCCGGTACAGGCCCGCCTACCGAAGCCGCCCCCCAGAAAGGTAGTCTCCAGGGAGACCTGCTCCGGCTTGAGTCCGGCCACCCGCGCCGCGGCATTGCGATCCACGGTCTGGAACTGGCTGCCGGTGCGGATCAGACAGCTGTCCTTCTTCAGGTCAACAAAACAGTTGAGCGGTTCCATGGGGGCATGGGCCAGATAGGGCACCTCGTACTGAACCTCGAAGCGTTTGCCGGCCTTGGCCAGCACAGCAGCTGCGTTTCCCTCACTGCGGGCCACCAGGCCGGGGGTGATAGCCAGGCGGGCATACTCCTCCCGCATGGCGGAGGTCGATACCTTGGCACCCGCCCCTTCATCCCACACGACCTGCAGCAGCTCGCGTCCTTTCATGGCCGGCCAGAAGCCGTCGGCCACCACGGCCACACCCGCATCAACCGCCAATACCTGTTTAACGCCCGGGACGGCCAGTGCCTTGGCAGGCTCAAAGCTTTTGACCTTGCCGCCGAAGACCGGCGGCCGTTCAATCACAGCAGTCAGCATGCCCGGCACATGGACGTCGATGCCGAAAACCGCCGTACCGTTGACCTTGGCCGGACTGTCCAGGCGGTGGAGCGGCTTGCCGAGCACTGTTTTCGCACTCGATTTCAGCTTCGGCTCCTTGGGCACCGGCAGCTTGGCGGCCCTGGCGGCCAGCTTGCCGAAGCTGAGCTGTTTGCCGCCGGGGCCGTGTACAACGCCATTTTCTGCCCGACAGGCGGCCGGTTCGACCTGCCACTGCCCTGCAGCCGCGGCGATCAGCATCTCACGGGCCGCAGCCCCGGCCAGAGAAAGCCGGTCCCACTCGGAACGCACACTGGTGCTGCCGCCGGTGACCATAATCGGTCCGAACTGGGCATGGTTGTACTCCGGGGCCACCGGTGACGGCTGGAAACGCACTCGCTTCCAGTCGCAGCACAGCTCCTCGGCCACCAGCATGGGGAGCGAGGTGTAAACCCCCTGCCCCATCTCGGACTTGTTGACGATCACCGTCACAGACTCGTCTGTTCCAATGCGCAGGAAGGCATTGGGGGCAAAATCAGTTCCGCCGGCAGCTGCTGCTTCGCGTGTTCCGATACGGAGGTGGCAGGCCAGCAGCAGACCGCCACCGGCCAGGGCGCTGGTCTTGATGAACTGTCTCCGGCTCATTTTGGATGAGGTGCTCATGATTTCCGCCCTCCCTTCTTAGCAGCCTTGGCGCTGGCAGCATGGATCGCCCGACGGATACGGCCATAGGTGCCGCAGCGGCACAGGTTGCCGCTCATGGCGCTATCGATATCGGCATCGGTCGGTTTTGGCTTCTTTGCCAGCAGCGCCGCAGCAGTCATGATCTGACCCGGCTGGCAGTAGCCGCACTGGGAGACTTCCTGGGCCAGCCAGGCCTTCTTGAGCGGATGGTTTTCCGGGATCCCCTCGATGGTCAGCACCTTTTTCCCCTGAACATCCCCCACCGGAGTGATGCAGGAGCGCTGCGGGGTGCCGTTGATCTGGACCGTGCAGGCGCCGCACAACCCCTGGCCGCAGCCGTACTTGGTGCCGGTCAGCCCCAGCTTCTCCCGCAAAACCCACAACAGCGGCGTATCCGGGCTAACTTCAATTCGTTGTTCTGTGCCGTTAACAGTGAAAATGATCATCACCTGACTCCTTTCATGCGGTGAAATTAATCAGACTCAAGGTTTATTCCCATCGCCAGTAAATTCTTTACGGATCTGCTCCATCCGGCTGCGGTTCTTGCCCAGGTCGGAATAGCCCAGTCGTGAAGCGGACCGTACATGGATAACCTGCTGCGAGCGGTCCAGCAGGAATTCAGCGTCATCCACAAACAGGAGCGTACGCAGTTCCACCCGCAGATAGCCGGGCGAATCCTCCAGGATAGTGGTGTCGCCCCGTTGTCCGAGAACCCGTTTCAAGCGGGTAAAGGCCGCATCGGGATCGTCGCTAAACAGCAGCGCTGCGATCCGGTGCCCACCGTCAGCAGCCTGGCTCGATACACAGTTGGGAGAATCGGGACATGCAGCCAGGAGTCCGTCCCGCGCACCCAGGTTGTTGGGGCGCTCACCGGCACATCCCAAAATCCCCAGCAATCCGATGGTCATAACAAAAATTCTCCCCGATCTGGTCTGCATGCTTTCCTTCCAACCTTCATTATTGTATATACCCATAATCCGTTCACACCATAGTTGCATTTATAGCGCAGTCTGATACGACTGTCATGAAAATTTACAGGAGGTAGCATGCCGGATAATTTGTTAATTCCCTCGGTAGATTTGAGGATCGGATCACTTGAGGAGTACAACCGCAGACAGAAAGAGAAGGCGTTTTCAAAGCACGGACAACCGAAGCCGCGCCCCTGCATCACCATCTCGCGGGAATACGGCTGCGAAGGGTATCCGGTGGCCGAACAGCTGCGTGAGATCATGATGGAGAAGAGCGGCGATGAATGGGTGCTGATCGACAAGGCTGTTCTGGAAGAGGTGGCCCGTCGCCATAATATCTCAGAGGAGATCCTGCAGACGCTGGGGGAAAACAACCGGATTCTGGATGAAGTCCTGGCAACCTTCTCGCCCCGCTGGAAGAGCGATCAGGAGTATTTCAGGCTGCTCTCCCGCCATGTGGTGGCGCTGGCAGAACAGGGGAATGTGATTATTGTCGAGCTGGGGGGCGCCATCATCACCCGGCATCTTGCACATTCCCATCATTTCAGGATGTATGCCTCCGACACATTCAAATCAGCCACACTCGCCCGCCGTTTGAATCTTGCAGCGGAGGATGCGGAAAGGTTGATGCATCGTCAGCAGAAAGCGCGGGATCATTTCACCCGGGATTTTCTCAGCCAGAATGACCATGACCCGGCACTCTACGATCTGTTGTTCAATAACGACCGCTGCACCCCGGAGAAAATCGCCCGGACGATTGCCGGGTATGTTGTCTCACAATAACAGATGCCGAGCGGCAGCAGGAATCCGGCCTTCGCTTGATTCCCCGTGGGTACTCACCCTTTCAGATCGTCCATCAGTCGAACCACCGCCAGTTCCTTGGCCTTGGCCTCGATGTCCACGGTCAGCTCCCGTCCTTGCCAGCAGTCGGGCAGATCGGCCGGATCGATATAATCGGCATGCGGCCTGGGGTTGCCGCCCCCCCAGCCGGCCCGCGGCGAGGAGAGATGGCAATACTGCTCCCGCCCCACCCTCTGCCAGGTTTCACCCGCCAGCAGCGTCGCCTCTTCAACAGACAGTCCGTCCGGGTTGCAGCGATGGTGGTGCACATCATACACCAGCGGGATTGCGAGCTGCTGGCAGACCGGCAGCAGGTCCCGGACCGTGTAGCTGACATCATCGTTCTCCAGTGTCAGGCGGGCTCTGACATTTTCAGGCAGCCCCGGAAACACCCGGCAGAAGCGCTGCAGTGCCGCTGACTTGTCCCCGTACACCCCGCCAGCATGGATGTTGATAACATCAGCGCCCAGGATTTGAGCCAACCCCGCCTGGTATTCCAGCTCCCGCATGGAATTTGCCACCACCGCCGGGTGCGGCGACGACAATACGACAAACTGGTCCGGGTGAAAACTGAGCCGGATATCATGCTGTTGGGCGTAGATCCGGATCGTGCCCAGCAGGAGTGCGATGGCATCTCCATCCGGGAGATCGCCCAGGAGGTAGCCCACATTAGGATGCGTCATGCGGGGAAAGAGCGGCGACATGATCCGGAAGGCGCGTATGCCGAGACGCTGGACCACCTCCAGCGCCAGCAGCAGGTTGCGGACATTGTGCAGGCAGATGCCGGACAGCTTGAGCAATTGATCTGCGCGACCCAGGGCAAACAGCGCCTTGGCGGTGGTTGTCCGGAACAAAACCGGTTCATTGTGAAACAGGCAGCAGAGGCCAAAACGCATGGAGTGGATTCCTCGGAATTCCGTTAAGTGCAATTAGTGACTAAACGTGGAATAGCACGCACAAGCATGTGCTGTCTTCAGAAATCCAGCGGGCTCTTTGCCTCCTTCATCGTCCTGACCGGAACGCAATGGGTATAGATCATGGTGGTCTTTAAACTGGAGTGACCGAGTTTGGTCTGGATGGTGCGGATATCGTAGTTGGCTTGCAGCAGGTGGGTGGCATAGGAATGTCGGAACGTGTGCGCAGTTAGAGGTCCAGATGAGTAGCGGAGTCATCGCCAGCTATGAAAAGACAACTGACTGAAACAGATAACCAGCGGCAACAGCGGTCTCCGCTGACGCTCCGCCGCTGGTGCCTTGAGACGTTGGAAGGTAAAAAAGGAAGACGAAGAAAATGTGCCTTCAAGCATATGCAATCCCATCACAAGAAAACCGGGTAAGTGCTCAGAGGTTGTCAAAGCTCTCAGGACTGCGAGTTGAAAAGCTAAATAAGCCATATAAAGGAGCCCTCTTGTTCTCGCGTGACGGTGGATGCTCATGTTCGCTTTTGTCGGATAACGCGGACTGGAACGAGCCAGTGTGGGACCTAGAACCAGAAATACTAGAACCTTTGGCAACGGCGCTGCAAGTGCTGGCAGAGGAAGCAGGAGGCTTTATTTTTCAGGCAATTTGGGCAGGGGACAGAGCAGAGACATCAAGTGAAGCGACTTTGTCAGAAATTCTCCAAGAGATACGAAACAACAAAGTCAAGAACAAGCACGTCTACAAGGTAAGCTCTGATCCTACAGGCCAGACACCGATATGAAACTTTCTTGGATCCTTCTTGCGTTGTTGTTGCTGCCCATAATGTATTTAGGCGCGTATTTTGAGGGTTGGTTCTTAATTGATTTCAGAAAAAAGATTGGCAACTTCTGGTTTTTTGTCATTATTTTAACGAGTATTGCTTTGCTCATTTTCGTCGTCACTTTGCTATCAAGATGACAAATGGATGTTCCAACTCTCGCGTACCGCATGAAATCAACCGCTATTTTTGGATATTCTCTTGTTTGTGTTCTCGTACGGCAACACTCCTATTTTTTCAAAATAATCCAAACACAAAGGTAACCACCCCATACATAACGTTAGAACAGCAAGTAAAATATATTGACTCGAAAGTAAATGAGGTATCAGCAAATCAACAAGACATTGCAGTAACACAAAAACAACTCCAGAAAGTAGTAACAACATTGACAAAAATGATACTTGTCGTTGAAGACGGAGTTGGGCAATTTGGAGACTCGCGGCCACAAAGAGACAAATTACTTCAAGAATATAGAAAACAGATTCAATCGCTAACCCCAAAGGAATTTTCAAAAGATTTAGATCGTGACATACAATTAATGTATAAAAATCCTTAAACATGCTCCCGCCTCCCTTCCTGCCCCACCGCAAGGCGAGGTATAACCAGACAGAAGCACCGGCCTAAAACCGCCGGTGTTCTGCCCAGCCGTTGGACGATGAAAATGACAACTAATTCAAAGATAAGAACAACCAAGCAGGAATGGAAACTATACAGTAGCTTCCTTGGCCTGCTTGCTTGCCCCGCAGGCATGTTTTATGGAATCAACCAAATGCAGGAAGTCGGCAGACTGCCTGTCTACATTGACTTGATTTCTATTGCTGCCGGAATTGTGCGTGGGAATATTTGCTTGTACTTCGATCCGATGCCCTGAATGTCGCCTGAAGTGGGTTTGGCATGCCTTAACGAAGAAAGAGGTGAATCAATGGGTGCCTTGGTTACTTTCATTCGAAGTTTGCCCACTTTGTTAAATCTAAATTTGAGAAAAACGCTGGAGATCAAACGGACTTCTAACTCACGCATGCTTCATCGGATGTTCCTTCAACCATTCCCGCAATGCTTCGTTCATGCGGGTCTGCCATCCCTTGCCAGTGGCCTTGAAGGCTGCGAGAACATCCAGATCAAAACGGACTGTTTGTGATGCCTTGGTTTGCCCGGCAGGACGGCCACGACGGACAAGTTTGGTGCCTTGCATAAGGTCGGCTTTTTCAAACCAGGCATCGGTCAATTCCGGAGCATCGTCCGGATCAACCAAGGTGTTTTTTGTAACGGCTGATTTCGCGGTCATTGGCGTACCTCATAGAAATAATTCGGCGGGCGTCGTTTCTCGGAGTCCAGACAATCACCACCATTCGGCCATCCAACAGGCCAACGGTGAAGAAACGCTCCTCGCCATAATCAAGACGATCATCAGGTGCAACAAAGTGAATACCGGCAAACACCTTGTCAGAATCAGCAAAGTCAAGCCCACGCTCCAACAGGGTCTTTTCTCTTTTGACGGTATCGAACTCAATGATCATGGATTTAATGTAACAACAATATATAATTAGGTCAAAGCTTTTATGTTACAACTTTTAATAAAAGAACATGACTCGGCCCAACCTTCGGAAAGACCCGTCGAAGGCGGGTCAGCCTGAACACCGTTGGGTCAATTTTGTAATCGAGCTTAAAGAGACCATCCAGGAACCCCATGAAATTTTCTAAGAGAGATTTGCTGTTTGCTGCTGTCATCGTTGCTGTTCTCGGTACACTCTTCATGAGCACAGACAGGGTAAAGACTAAAAGCGTTCCGTACGACGACAGGCATAGCAGGTTTCATGATGCCCTACGTACGGGAGCAGACCGGGCTAGGGTGGAAAAGGATTGTGCCGCCTGCCACGGCATCCAGTTTATTCCCCTGCCCAAGTCACATCCGCCAAAAGAGCAGTGCTTACTGTGCCACAAGCTGGTTCAGGCCAACAAATAAGTGGAAATATCAACCGTTCACTGGACGGTGAGTTGCTGGTTCGCTGTCCACCCTGCTTTTCCCGACAGTACTGTTATCCACTCCAAAGAGCCGATCCAGAGTAAGATTTTTTCATACAATCAACGAAATCCACATTCCTTGGCATAAACTAGCTAGAATCACTTGAATATAAAGATCAATGTAACTACTATACAAAAAATCGGCACAAAACTATATCGGGGAGGAATGCGTATGTATTCCATGGACAATGTGGGCAGAAACACGATTGCAATGGTGCTGGCCGGCGGCAAGGGCGAACGGCTCAGTCCATTGACCGAGCGCAGGGCCAAACCGAGCGTCGCCTTTGGCGGAAAATACAAGATTATCGACTTCGTCCTCTCCAACATGTTCAACTCGGGCATCAAGAAGGTGTACATCCTGACCCAGTACCGGGCCTTTTCACTGAACAAGCATATCCGCGAATCCTGGGGCAAATGGACCGGCCTGGGCGAGTTCTACGTGGCGATCTCGCCTGAGACCAGCAGCGAAAGCGAGGAGTGGTTCCGAGGGACTGCCGACGCGATCATCCAGTACCTGCGTTTTGTGGAATCTTCGGATGCCGATTACGTGGCGATCTTCGGCGGCGACCACATCTACAAGATGGACATCACCCAGATGATCAACTACCACCGCATGAACCGGGCCGACATCACCATCGCCGCCCTGGAGATTCCCTGTGAAGAGGCCAGCCGTTTTGGGGTGTTATCGGTAGATGATGACTCCCGGGTCACCGACTTTACGGAAAAGCCCGAGACACCGGAAACCATACCGGGTCGCGAAACCTGCTTCGCTTCCATGGGTAACTACATCTTCTCGACGAAAAAACTGATCGAGATATTGCAGGAGGGGAAGAAACTGCACGAGGACCTGGATTTCGGCAAGCATGTCATCCCGATGATGCTGAAAGCCAATGACCGGATCTTTGCCTACAACTTCAACGACAATGTGATTCCCGGTATGAAGGCCGAAGAGCGCGGCTACTGGAAGGATGTGGGAACCCTCGACTCCTATTATGAGGCCAATATGGATCTGATCCATGTGTCGCCGCAATTGAATCTCTACAACTACAAATGGCCGATCCTGACCAACCAGGGCAACCTGCCGCCGGCCAAGACCGTGTTTGACGATGACAGCCGCCGCGGGGTAAACATCGATTCGTATGTCTGCGCAGGCTGCATCACCAGCGGCAGCACGGTTCGGCGCTCCATCCTCGGTCCTTTATGCAAGGTCAACAGCTACAGCCTGATTGAAGACTCGATCCTCTTTGAAAATGTCAATGTCGGGCGCCATGTGAAGATAAAGAGAGCCATCATTGATAAAAATGTCGTGATCCCGGATGGAAGCGTCATCGGCTATGATCATGATGATGACCGCAGGAAGGGATATACGATTACCGAGTCCGGCATCGTGGTTGTGCCCCGCAAGGATAAATAGGAAATGACGTCCCCCATAAGAATCGGCGTCAGCGCCTGCCTGCTGGGGGAGCATGTCCGCTACGACGGCGGCCACAAGCACGACCACTATGTCACCGATACCCTGGGCAGATTTTTCAGTTTCCTGCCGGTCTGCCCGGAAGTGGGCTGCGGCATGAGCACGCCGCGCGAGGCCATGCGACTGGAGGGTGATCCGGCCAATCCGCGCCTGATGACACGGCTTAGCCGCATCGACAAGACCGGCCAGATGCTGGCCTTTTGCGAATCCACAACACGGGAACTGGAGAATGCTGACCTGTGCGGCTTCATCTTCAAGAAGGATTCACCCAGCTCGGGTCTGTTCCGGGTCAAGGTCTACGGTCCGGCCGGAATGCCGTCCAAAACCGGCAGCGGCCTGTTTGCCGCAGCCATGGCCCGACATTTTCCACTGCTGCCGATGGAAGAGGAAGGTCGTCTGCTTGACCCGCACATCCGTGAGAACTTCATCGAACGGGTCTTCAGCTATCGCCGCTGGAAGGATTTTCTGTGCGGCCCGGCCAATATTGGCGGCCTGGTGGAGTTTCACACCCGCCACAAACTGGTCATGATGGCCCATAGTCCCCAGATCTACCGCGACATGGGTATACTTGTGGCGCATGGCAAGGGAATGAAGCAGGAGGAACTGTTCCGTCGCTACGAGGAACTGCTGATGAAGGGGCTGTCACTGCACGCCACGGCAAAGAAGAATACCAACGTGCTGATGCATATCATGGGGTATTTCAAAAAGCAGCTGAGTTCTGCGGAGAAAAGCGAATTACTGGAAACGATCCGACAGTATCATGACCAGCTGGTTCCCTTGTTGGTACCGCTGACCCTGCTGAAGCACTATGTTGCAAAATATGATCAATCCTACCTCAGGCAGCAGGTTTATCTTGCGCCCCACCCGGCTGAACTGATGCTGCGCAACCACGTGTAATGCAAGCCGGGAGCGATTGTTTCAGCCGCTCCCGGCTTATACCAACCTGAACAGTGCAGATCACTCCCCTTTAAATACCGGTTTACGCTTCTCGTAGAAGGCATTCTTCCCTTCCAGATAATCGGCGCTGTCATAGGCCCTTCTGCGCAGGCCCTGAATCCTCTCGAAGGTCTCGGGACTTAAAGGGTGGGAATTCCCCAGCAGACGCAACTGTTCTTTGATGACCGCAATAGCCAGGGGTGAATTTTCCGATATCTGCGCCGCCATGGCGTAACAGAAGGCCTCCAGTTCATCAGTCGGCACCAGATGGTTCAGTATGCCGACCTGCAGTGCTCGCTCCGCATCGATCGGCTTGGCGGTAAAAAACATCTCGCGGGTCATGCGCGGCCCGACCACATTGATGAAATGCAGGATTCCGGTGGAATTATACGGTACACCGATCTTGGCCGGTGTGATGGCAAACGCGGCCGTTGGACAGCCGATGGCGATATCACAGATAAAGGAGAGATCACAGGCCCCGCCCCAGACACTCCCCTCGATCATGGCGATCACCGGTGCAGGGAACAGTTGGATCGCTCGCAGGGCCTGTTCCAGAGGATCGTTGTAGGAGAGCGGATCGCGGCCGGGAACAGGGAGTTCGGTGATATCGAAGCCCGATGACCAGACCTTGACACCGGCTGCCGCTCGAATGACCACCGCACGGGCTTTTCGCTTCTCAAAAAACTCCAGCGCCTCGATCAGTTCCTTGAGCAGCTGGTTGGAAAGACTGTTGCGGGTTTCGGCGTGATTGAAGGTAATGGTCCCGATATGGTCACTATGCGTGGTTATGACTAACGACATGGGTTGTCTCCTGAAGTGAAATGGCTAGTTGAATCTTACACCACCATCCCCTGTTTGCAAGCCGGTAAGCGTATACAGGTCGCAACGGGACCGGCATTTCAGACAAGGCCTGTTCCCCTTTTCTATTGAGTCGCAACATGATTTGTGCTAGCTTTAGAAGCTTTTTTTCAATCATATAACATCCTGGAGTAGTAAATGTTCAGTTCAATTATCAAGAAATTCATCGGCAGCAAAAATGAGCGCGAGCTCAAAAAACTCTGGCCGATCGTAGCGAAAATCAATGCAATGGAGTCCTCCGTTGCAGCGTTAAACGACGAGCAACTCTGCGGAAAAACAGCTGAATTCAAGGAGCGTTACACCAGAGGAGAATCCCTGGACGCCCTGCTGCCCGAGGCCTTTGCCGTCTGTCGTGAAGCCGGCAAACGGGTACTGGGCATGCGCCACTTCGATGTGCAGCTGATCGGCGGCATGGTGTTGCATGCCGGCAAGATTGCCGAGATGAAGACCGGCGAGGGTAAAACCCTGGTGGCCACCCTGCCCGCCTACCTGAACGCCATCAGCGGCAAGGGTGTGCATGTCGTCACGGTCAATGATTATCTGGCCAGGCGTGACTCGGAATGGATGGGCAGGCTCTACAGCTTCCTGGGGCTGACCGTCGGCGTCATCGTGCATGGAGTTGAGGACGACCAGCGCCGCATCAATTATGCCGCTGACATCACCTACGGCACCAACAACGAATTCGGCTTCGACTACCTGCGCGACAACATGAAATTTTCCCTGGACGACTACGTACAGCGCGGCTTCAACTACGCCATTGTCGACGAGGTAGACTCCATCCTGATCGATGAGGCCAGGACGCCCTTGATCATCTCCGGACCAACGGAGGAATCCACCGATAAATACTACATCATCGACCGCATCATCCCCCAGCTGGAACGGGGCGAGATGCATGACGTGGAGGCCAACACCCTCTCCGGCAAACGCAAGGCCTACAGCGGCGACTATACCATCGATGAAAAGGCCAAGAGTGCCACCCTGACCGAACAGGGTGTCCTCAAGGTCGAAAAACTGCTCAAGGTCGACAACCTGTACGACCCGCGCAACATCGAGTTCCTGCACCACACGCAGCAGGCCCTGCGGGCCCACGCCATGTACAAGCGCGATGTGGATTACGTGGTAAAAGACGGCGAGGTCATGATCGTCGACGAGTTCACCGGACGTCTCATGCCGGGCCGCCGCTGGTCCGACGGACTGCACCAGGCTATTGAAGCCAAGGAAGGGGTCACGATCGAGAACGAGAATCAGACCCTGGCTACGATCACCTTCCAGAACTTCTTCCGCATGTACGCCAAACTCTCCGGCATGACCGGTACGGCCGATACCGAGGCCGAAGAATTCCACAAGATCTACAAGCTCAATGTCATGGTGATACCCACCAACCGGCCACTCCTGCGCCCCGACTTCCCGGACGTGATCTACAAGACCGAAATGGAGAAGTTCAACGCGGTCATCGAAGATATCAAGGAACACTACGCCGTCGGCCAGCCCTGCCTGGTCGGTACGATCTCAATCGAAAAATCTGAGGTACTTTCAGAACTGCTCAAGCGCCAGGGTATCCCGCACACCGTACTCAACGCCAAGCAGCACGAAAAAGAGGCCGAGATCGTGTCCCAGGCCGGGCGCCTGAAGGCCATCACCATCGCCACCAACATGGCCGGCCGTGGTACCGACATTCTGCTGGGCGGCAATGGTGAAGCCCTGGCCAAACAGTGGCGCAAGGCCAACCCGGAAGCCAGCGACGAGGAATACCAGGCCGTTCTTGAAAAATCAAAGGCTGAATGCTTAGCGGAACATGATGCGGTGATCAAGCTGGGCGGCCTGCACATCCTGGGTACCGAACGCCACGAATCGCGCCGCATCGACAACCAGCTGCGCGGACGTTCCGGTCGCCAGGGCGATCCCGGATCTTCCAAGTTCTACCTGTCGCTGCAGGACGACCTGCTGCGGATTTTCGGCTCTGAACGGGTGGCCAAGATCATGGACATCCTCAAGATCGAAGAGGGAGAAGCCATCACCCACGGCATGATTACCCGCTCCATCGAGAATGCCCAGAAGAAGGTTGAGGCCCACAACTTTGATATCCGCAAGCACCTGATCGAATACGACGATGTCATGAACAAACAGCGCGAGGTCATTTACACCCAGCGCCGCGAGATTCTGGCCGGACAGGAGATCCGCGACAGCTTCCTGGAGATGCTGGATGAAACCATCGAGGAGATCGTCGCCAGTTACGCCATTGACAAGACCCCGGCCAATGAATGGGACTGGAAGGGCATCAGCGAGATCGTCTTCAAGTGTTTCAACCTGCAGCTTGATCTGCCGCACGAGGTAATGGGTCGGCTGAATCCGACCAACTTCAGGGACACCCTCAAGGAGCAGGCCCATGCCATCTTTGAAGGCCGGGTCAATGAAATGGGTGATGAACTGATCGATCACCTGATCAAGGTGATGATGCTTCAGGCCATCGACACCCACTGGAAAGACCACCTGCTCAACATAGATCACCTCAAGGAAGGTATCGGACTGCGCGGCTACGGGCAGAAGGATCCCAAACAGGAATACAAGAAAGAGGCCTACAACCTCTTTATGGAGATGATCATCCGCATCCGCGAAGAAGTGGTTGAGCGCATCTACTGGGTACAGGTGGAACACCCGGATGAGGTTGAAAAAATTGAGGAAGAGCAGCAGCAGCGCAGCCAGAAGCTGGTATTCAACCTTTCTGCCGATGATGAGCATGCCCATGAACCGGCCAAAAGTCAGAAGGTGGCCGGCCGAAACGATGCCTGTCCCTGCGGCAGCGGTAAAAAATACAAGAAGTGTTGCGGGAAATAGACATGGATATCAAAGGCTTTCAATTTTCGGCCGTTGAAGCGGCGATCAAGAAGCCGGGGCGCAAGGATCTGGCCCTGATTTTCTCAGAGATTCCGTCCCAGGCCTGCGCCGTTTTTACGGTTAATGCCGTCAAGGCAGCACCGGTGCTGCTTTCTGCCGAGCGTATCAGGAGCGGCAACACACAGGCCCTGCTGGTCAACAGCGGCAATGCCAATGCCTGCACCGGCGAAAATGGAATGCATGTGGCCAGGGAGACCTCCCATCTCGTGGCTGCGGGCCTCGGCATCCCTGATGATGCCGTGCAGGTCTCGTCCACCGGTGTTATCGGCGTACAGATGCCGACTGATCGGATCATGACGGCCATCCCGACCCTGCTTGACGGTCTTTCATCCGGCACACTGGATGATATTGCCCAGGCCATCATGACCACAGATACATTTCCCAAGATGGAGGCCCGCAGCGGCCAGGCCGGCGGCATCAGCTACAGCATCGCCGGCATTGCCAAGGGGGCCGGCATGATCATGCCCAACATGGCCACCATGCTGTCGTTCATCATCAGCGATGTTGCAGTGGAAACCGTTTTTCTGGAGGCTGCTTTCCGGAACGCCGTGGAGTGTTCGTTCAACGCCATCACCGTTGACGGTGACATGTCCACCAACGACACCTGCCTGATCATGGCCAACGGCATGGCCGGCAATCCACTGATTGCTGCCGACAGCCCGGAGGCCGCCGCTTTTGAAACAGTTCTGCATGACGTGCTGCTCTCACTGGCCAAGCAGATTGTAAAGGACGGTGAAGGGGCCACCAAATTTGTTGAGATCCGGGTGACCGGTGCAGCCAGTAACGCTGATGCTAAACGTGCGGCACTGGCCATTGCCAACTCCAGCCTTGTCAAGACCGCTTTCTTCGGACAGGATGCCAACTGGGGCCGCATCTTTGCTGCAGTGGGATATTCGGGTGCGACTGTTGATCAAACACGTTTGTCACTTCACTTTGACGATGTCTGCATGGCCATGAACGGCGTATTTGCAGGTAGTGATGCCGAGGCTCGCGGCACAGAAGTGCTGAAGCAGAAAGAATTTTCCGTTACCGTCGATCTCGGCCTCGCTGCCGGGGTGGCAACAGTCTACACATCCGACCTGTCCCATGAATATATCAACATCAATGCCGATTACCGCACCTGACGAAGATGCAGCACTGGCGCGCTGCACTTCGTCACCCAAAGCGGCAGACGTCCATACTACCCGCATACCGCCAGACCTGACCCGGGCAGGCAACTTCCTGCACATCGTCTGCTTTCTCGTCTCATTCTGTCTTTACTTCAATCAGGCACCACTGTATGCAGCAGATGAACTCCTGGATGCTGGCCGGGCCGCTACGATTGATTTTATGCTGGAAAGGGCCGTGGCTCAAGGCTACATCGGAGGTGGTGTTGTCCTGGTCGGGAATCACGAGGGAGTCATCTACACAACCTCTCGCGGCAAGGTTGGATTTTCGGTTGATTCAGCAACATTGTCCGAACGAACAATGTTCGACATCGCGTCACTTACCAAAGTTGTTGCAACTGCTCCGGCAATCATGAAACTGCTGGAAGAGGGTCGCATTACCCTGCTGGATCCGTTGACCCGCTGGTTCCCCGAATTCGAGGGAACAGGCCGGGAAGATATAACCATACTCAACCTGCTCACCCACACCTCGGGACTCAATGATATTGCATTCAGCAGTGTCGAGCCACTCAAAACGGCCATCTACAAGATGGGCATCCAGAGGAGCGGCAGACTTCCCGGATCCAGCTTCCGCTACGCTGACATAAATTTCATTCTCCTGGCTGAACTGATCCAGCGCGCATCCGGGGTTCCGCTTGACAGATATTGCCGGGAGAATTTCTACGGGCCACTCGGCATGGGTGATACCATGTTCCTTCCGCCCCACGAACGGGCCGGCAGCATCGCTCCGACCATCGGAACCGCTAACGAACTGCTCAGCGGGATTGTCCAGGACGAAAATGCCCGTCTTCTGGGTGGAGTGGCCGGACATGCCGGGCTGTTCAGCAGTGCATCCGATTTATCACGATTTGCCGCCATGATTCTCAATAACGGCAAACTTCACGGCATACCTGTCTTCAACGAACGGGTCGTGTCGCAGATGACCTCACCTTATTTCTATAGTAACGGACACGTAGTGCGCGGCTTGGGATGGGATATAGATTCACCCTACTCGTCGCCGCGGGGCAGTTTTTTCTCTGCTATGTCTTTCGGCCATACCGGCTACAGCGGTTCTTCCATCTGGATCGACCCCCAGCGTGACCTGTTCGTAATCCTGCTAACAGTAAGGCTCAACTACCGTGATACCCGTCACATCAACCGTCTGCGCAGCGACATATCCACCATCGCCGCATCGGTTTTTTCACCCCCTCCGAGTGCCCGCGAAGTACTGTAAAATATGTAACAACCCCGAACCGCTTAAAACTTGACACGTTAGCGCCGGTATGATAATTTTTTTGAGCTTTTTTTTGCGTTCCATTATGAACCTGACCAGGAGGGGCACATGAGCATCAAGATTCTCCTTGCCGATGACAGCATCACCATTCAAAAGGTGGTCGGCATCATTTTCGGGGGCGAAGACTATTCCCTCACCGTGGTGGACAATGGCAAGGCCGCCGTCGAAAAGGCTCAGGAACAGAATCCTGATGTCCTTCTCATCGATGCCCTCATGCCCGGCATGTCAGGTTACGAGGTTTGCGAAGCTGTCCGTGCAACCCCGTCTCTGGCAACTAAACCGATACTGCTGTTGACCGGTTCCTTCGAACCGTTTGATGAAAACAAGGCCAAAAGCTGCGGGGCTGATGATTTCCTGGCCAAGCCTTTTGAATCCCAGCAGATTATTACCAAGGTCAAGGCACTCTTTGACCTGGGTGCATCACGTTCCGGAGCGCCAGCACCAACGGCTGCACCGGTTGAAGCGGATTTGGCAGCCCCCGCATATGCGGAATTCGAGATTGAGCCCACAGTAGCCCCGCCGATTGAAGAGACCGCATCAACCAATGATATCTGGGGTGCCTTCACCGCTCCTGGAGAAGCGGCAGAACCTGCAGTGGAAGCCCCACAGGCAGCAAGTTCTTCGGTGTTGGATGAAAACATTTTTTCCATGGTCACTGAGGCACCAGTGGTGCAAACGGCAGCAGAGCAAGCTGTCGAGCCTCCGGCAAGTGATGGTACCGGTTCTCAGTGGATTCCGGTTGAAGAAGAAACCTTTGAATTCGAGGAAACCATCATTGCGGAGCCTTCCGTATCTGCCTTTGCTGAACCGGAGCCGGTGATTGAAGACAGTGCTTTCGAATTTAGCGTGCCTGAGCCGGAAGAACAGGCTGTTCCTGTTGTGACCACACCTCTTGTCAATGAACCTGAAGCGCTTTCATTTGAGGAGCCAGTTCCAGCCCCTGCCCCGTTGATAACACCGGAAGCCGTTCCATCAGTAGCGGCAATTCCGGCTGCGATGACCGAAGATCAACTCAGAGCTGCTCTGGCTGGCGCATCAAAGGAAGTTATCGAACGTATCGTATGGGAAGTCGTGCCTGATCTGGCCGAAACCATGATCAAGGAAGCCATCCGCAAAATCAAGGAAGGCATGTAAAGAACAGACTACACCCGTTCAAAACCGTCACAAACATGGGGATGTTCACGCATCCCCATTTTTATTTTTCCATGCCAGTACGTAAGAATTGATTTCATGAACGTACTATCCCGTTGATCGGGGCCAGGAGGACGCACCAATGATCAGAAAAGCCATTGCCAAGGTTGTCGAGAGAGAAAATATTTCTGAAGGGGAGATGATCGAGGTCATGAACCAGATCATGTCCGGTGAATCCACAGCGGCTCAAATCGGCTCCTTCATTACTGCCCTGCGCATGAAGGGCGAAACTGTCGAGGAGATCACCGGCGCGGCCCGGGTCATGCGTGAGCGGGCCACACCCATCAGGGTCGGCAGAAACGTGCTCGATCTGGATCGTGACGACATCAACATTGACCGCGAAACCATCCTCGATGTGGTCGGCACCGGCGGAGACGGCACCAACACCTTTAATATTTCCACTACGGTTGCTTTCGTGGTTTCGGCCTGTGGCGTCAAAGTTGCTAAACACGGCAACCGGTCGGTCTCATCGATCTGTGGCAGTGCCGACGTCCTGGAGCGACTGGGCGTCAACCTGGATATCGCCCCGGAGATCGTGGAAAAATGTATCTCCGAGATCGGAGTCGGCTTCCTCTTTGCCCCGGCTCTACACGGTGCCATGAAACACGCCATCGGTCCACGCCGCGAGATAGGCATTCGCACGATTTTCAATATTCTTGGTCCGCTGACCAATCCGGCCGGAGCGGATTGTCAGGTCATGGGTGTTTATCGTGCCGATCTGGTGGAAAAACTGGCCGGTGTACTCCACAAGTTGGGCTGCAGGCATGGTTTCGTCGTCCACGGACTGGATGGAATGGACGAGATAACCCTCACCGCCGACACATTGATTGCCGAGGTCACGCCGGCGGGGGTCAAGCTGGGAACCATCAATCCCGAACAGTTCGGTCTTGTCCGTTGCAGCATGGATGCTTTGCGCGGCGGGGATGCCACCGCCAACGCCGAGATTGTAAAATCAGTGCTGGGAGGCGAGCAGGGTGCGCGGCGAGACATTGTCCTCTTGAATACAGCCTACGCCTTAGTAGCGGCTGGCACAGTTGACACACCGGCTGAAGGCATATTTCAGGCTTCACAAGCCATTGACTCCGGAAAAGCAATGAATCAGCTTCAAAAGCTTGTGTCACTTACCAATATTTAAGCACCCGGGGGCTTTGTGCAGGGAAAACAGACGTTGAATGACACACCGGACATCCTGAAGAAGATCGTCGAGTATAAACGTGGAGAGGTTGCTACGGCTCGCACACACACAACCGTGGCCGAACTGAAGGCTCACATAGCCGACTTGGAAGATACGCCACGCGGCTTCGAAAGGGCTCTGCGGGATGCCGCGGCAACGGGCTGGACCGCCATCATCGCCGAGATCAAAAAAGGCTCTCCCAGCAAGGGCATTATCCGACCAGACTTCGATCCGCTGGATATCGCAGAAATCTACCAGAACAATGGAGCCACCTGCCTATCGGTACTGACTGACGAGCATTTCTTCCTGGGACATCTGCGCTATCTGGCTTTGATCCGCGAAACCGTTTCCCTGCCCTTGTTACGCAAAGACTTCATCATCGACCCATACCAGATCTACGAGGCACGCGCGGCCGGAGCTGACGCGGTTTTGCTGATCGCCGCCTGCCTTGAACTGTCACAATTGCGGGAGTTCACGGCAGTCGCGCATGAATTGCATCTTGATGTGCTGCTGGAGGTTCACGACGAAACCGAGATGGAAAAGGCTCTGCAAACGGAGTGTTCTCTTATCGGCGTCAACAATCGTAATCTGCGGACCTTTGCCATCGATCTGGGTACTACCGGCCGCCTGGCGCGCATGATGCCCTCCACTTGCATGCTGGTGACCGAGAGCGGCATTAACAATCGCGCCGACATACAGCGACTTAAAGGCAACGGGGCCGGGGCTTTTCTTGTGGGTGAATCACTGATGCGGGAAGCAGATATCGCAGCCAAATTACAGGAACTGCTGAACGACTAACAGACGCTTGTGGAGGATCAGATGGCAAAGATACAAGGGATCGGACTGGCTGTCATTGCTTTTGTGGCATATATTGTTGGCGGCATCGGCTGCTTTGGCGGTGTAGGCCTTATCATGTTCATGCAGGGACGCGACCTTTTTGGCTGGGGAGAAGGCCGTTCCATCGGCTATCTGTTCTTATGCGTAGGACTCTGCTTATCAATCCTCGGCGTTCTGCTAATGCGAATTTTCCGTAATCGCGGGCTAACCTGAGATACCACCTACTATCTGAAACTGAACCCCTGCTCTTTAATCATCTGCAGCGATCGCAGCAGCTCCAGCGCCCGCTGGAGCTGGTAATCTTTAGCAATCTCTGCATCAGCGCCTTGTAAGGCAGGGGCAGGAATCTGCAATACTTTAGCGCTGTCCGGAGCCAGCCTGTTTTCAAGATCGTTCTCCTTAAGATTTCCTTCCATATTCCCTTTTGCAGGTATCGGCTTCACCCGATCAACAATAATATCGGGTTCAATACCCTTGGCCTGAATCGAGCGACCACTGGGTGTGTAGTAACGAGCCGTAGTCAACTTGAGAGCAGCATTTCCTCGCAGCGGAATGATGCTTTGCACAGACCCTTTGCCAAAGCTCTGCTTACCCATTATTATTGCCCGCTTATGATCCTGGAGTGCACCGGCGACAATCTCGGAGGCGCTGGCGCTGCCGCCATTAATCAGAACAACAATAGGATATCGTGGTTCCTTGGTTCCCAGAGTCGCATTAAATTCATGGTTGGCTGACGGTGCACGACCTTTGGTGGAAACGATCAGGGTATTTTTGATATCATCCCCAATAAAGCAATTTGCCACTTCGATTGACGAGCCTAGTAGCCCGCCGGGATTATAGCGGAGGTCAATTACCAGCCCCTTTAGCGTGCTTCCGTTTGCATTGTGCAATTCCTGCAGTGCCTGTCGAAAATCACTACCGGTACGTGCCTGAAACTGGGCTATTCTTATAAAACCATAGCCTGGTTCCAGTAACCTCGATTTCAGACTCTTTATTTTGATGATGTCACGCACCAGGCTGAAGGTCAGGGGCGCTGAAGAATCACCTCGCAGTATAGTCAGCGTTACCAGAGTCCCTTTTTCACCCCTCATGCGCTTGACGGCAGCCGATATGTTCATATCACGAGTTGTGGTACCGTCAATTTTCCATATATGATCATTAGCCTGAATGCCTGCACGAAAAGCCGGTGTGTCATCTATTGGAGCGATTACCGTCAATTTGCCTTCTTTTGTCCCCAGCTCGATGCCAACACCTCCAAATGCTCCCGACATCTGAACCTCCATCTCCTTGAACGGTTCAGGGGGCAAATAGGCACTATGCGGATCCAATGAAGCCAACATGCCAGTAACCATACTTTGGACAAGCTTCTTCCCATCAGGCTTTTCCACATACGATTTGTTTACTGATGAAAAGGCTTCCTGCAAGAGTGATAGATATGCGGCATCGGAATTCTTTTCCCGCGGTGTCCAGATATTCATAAGGATCAGCGCAAGACAAAGAAAGATGCCTGCCAGAACAACAGCTATCAAGGTTTTTGATACTGTTTTTTTCATTATAAAAAACGCTCCATAAAAAACAATTAAAGTGCGACACCATCTCTCAAGCAGGTACTAACGGCTCTCAAGAGCAGTACTGCCGTTACATTGCGATCGGAAACATTGGTGTATTCGGTGTAGTTAATCTGACATACAAGAGGAACCAATCAATGCGTTACTACTAATCCTGAGCAGTTCTATGTCTCACATCAATCCCGTAGCTTTTGATCTTACGGTGCAGGTTGCTGCGTTCCAGTTCAATTACTTCGGCAGTCCGCGAGATATTCCAGTCGTTTTCCTCGAGCTTTTGAATGATGAATTCTCGTTCAAACTCCTCACGAGCTTCCCGCAAGGTGGCCAGTGCAAGAGCTCCATCATGCGCTGGGTAGGAGCATTCGATCTCATTGTGACCTCCTGTCAGGTCTGGAACATCGTGACTTGATATCATCCGCCCAGGCGTCATAATTAAAATTCGTTCAATGATATTCTTGAGCTCACGCACATTTCCTGGCCAATGATACTGCTTGAGGATTTCCAGTGTTTCAGGAAGAAAAAGCTTGGGTTCACGTCCCTCCTTCCGGTAGAACAGACTGACAAAGTACTCCACCAGAAGCGGGATATCATCAGAACGTTCACGCAGTGCGGGTGCACGAAATGGAACCACGTTCAGGCGATAATAGAGGTCTTCACGAAATCGCCCTTGACGGATTTCATCATCGAGATCTTTGTTAGTTGCAGCGATAATTCTCACATCCACCGCAACCAGTCGGGTACCGCCAACTCTTTCAAAACACCTCTCTTGAAGGATACGTAACACTTTAGCCTGGGTCTTGAGGGACATGTCACCAATTTCATCCAGAAAAAGTGTACCGCCATCCGCAAGATCAAATTTCCCCTTTTTCTGCGCTAATGCTCCGGTAAAAGCACCCTTTTCATGACCGAAGAGCTCACTCTCAATCAACTCCTCAGGAATGGCAGCACAATTTATTGCTACAAACGTCTTATTATGGCGTTGACTGTAATAATGGATTGAGCGGGCGACTAACTCCTTACCGGTTCCATTGGCACCGCTTATCAGCACTGAGGCATTCGTCGGTGCGACACGCATGATCTGCTCACGCAAAGCAACAATTGCATCCGATGCTCCAATCAATTCATGTTCATTGCCGACAACCCGCTTAAGTTCATCATTTTCTACGCTTAGATCTTTCATCCGCAATGCATTTACGACAGAGATCAACACCTTATCAAGCGATAACGGTTTTTCAATAAAGTCAAATGCACCAAGTTTTGTAGCCCGTACAGCGGTTTCTATAGTGCCATGGCCCGATATCATAATGACCGTGATAAAGGGAAAAAAACTTTTCAATTTTTCAAGCGTCTCAAGTCCGTCCATTCCAGGCATCCAAATATCAAGCAGTACAAGGTCCGGCAACTCCTCCCGGGCGGACTCCAACGCTTCCAGCCCGCTTGCGGCAGTTACTACCTGATATCCTTCATCCTCAAGTATCCCGGTCAGTGAGATCCTGATATCTTTTTCATCATCCACAACAAGTATGGTTTTTGACACGCTATGGGCCCTCTCAGTATATGAATCTCACGTATTTATAAAGTACCCGTGCAACCAAAATTACCCCGCCGGTAACTCCACTACAAAGCAGGCTCCCCGCGGATGATTATCCTTGACCCTTACAAAACCATTATGGTCGGTGATGACACTGTTGACAATCGCCAAGCCAAGTCCTGTACCGGTTTTTTTTGTTGAAAAATATGGTTCAAAAAGACGGGGCCGATCCTCAAGCGGGATTCCGGGACCGTCATCGCTAATACGGAAATCGGCCATCTTGAGTTCCGGGTCGTAGTGACTGGTAATCTGGATGGTGCCTTTCTCATCCATGGCGGCCACTGCATTTTCTAGAAGATTTATCACTACCCGCTTGATCTGGTCACGGTCTATTTTAAGAAGCGGCAGATGTTCATCCGGGATGTAATCAAACGTAACACCGCGATGAGCCTCCTGATAGAGAGTGAGGGTCTCTCGGATAATCGCATTCAAATCATTGAGCTCCGGTTGGATAGCCGGCATTCGTGCAAAATTAGAGAATTCATTAACCAGATTCTTCAGGTCATCTACAGACTTTATTATCATTTCAGTGCACTCATCGAAAACCTTCTCGTCGTCACCAAAACGGGAAAGATAGCGCTTACGGAGACGCTGGGCTGAAAGCTGGATAGGAGTGAGCGGATTTTTTATCTCATGGGCAATCCGCCGGGCTACTTCACGCCATGCAGCCATACGTTGAGCTTTCATCACTTGGGTCAAATCATCCAGTACCAACACGGTTCCCATGAAATTTCCAGCTTCATCCCGCAACATAGTAAGGTGCAAGTGAAGCGATAGCCGTGTGCCACTGATATCAAGGGTGATCTGACGGTTGATTGTGTCTTGTTTAGCGATCACAAGATCTTTCAAACTTTCCTTAACAATATCCAGATGAGACTCACGCAGCACTTCCCGAAAATTTTTCCCCATCACAGAACCGGTATTTATTTTAAGAAGCTTTTCAGCAGACGTGTTGATGGTTGTAATAACCCCCTCTCTATCAACCGATATTACACCGGCAGCAACATTACGCAGAACAATTTCCATGTAACGCCTGCGTTGCTCAATCTCCTGATTGATACGATACAGTTCATCATTGGATGTATTAAGAGCCTGCTGTTTTGCACGCAAATCGTCTGTCATCCTGTTAAAAGACTGCACCAACATACCAATCTCGTCGGTCGAGTATGAATCAATATGAACACTGAGATTACCGTCCGCAACAGCACGAGTCGCCTCGACCAATTCCTGCAATGGCCGGGTCATGCTGTTGGCAAGATATACTCCCATCCAATACGCAAAAAAAACAATAACAACCGTAATCAGGAACAGGGTAATAATATACCCGGTCCGTATCGGGTTTTTCAGAATTTTGAGTTGGCGAAACTCATGATACGAGGCAGTAATCTCCTTCATCTTATTGACCAAGGAATAAGGTACGTAGTAATTTACAACGACTACACCGACAACATCCTTCTGATTCCAGGTAGAATAAACGGGAACAATCCCACGAATTAAATCAGCCTTACCGGCCTGGTTAATACGGGTCAGTTCACTGCCTGCCAATCCTCTGTTAATATCTTCCGATGCCGGATTAGTAAACTCTCCCTTTGGAACATCCGGGTTAGACGCTTGAACCAATTCTTCACGTTGAGCAGAGTATACTTCTACAACCCCCAGATTGTATTCTTTCTGCTTCTGACGAATCAATTCCTTTAATTGCGGTAAATTGTCCTGGTTAAGAAGTTTATTCGTCTTTATAAAACCACTGATCTGACGACCATAGTACAGTGCATTCGATGCAGAATTTTTGTAATACGTTTGAGCCACTTCCAATGATTCGCTGAGAGAGCTTTCGACCTGAGTGTTGAACCAGTTATGAACAGTATTATTGATAAAACCTGCAGCGGCAAAAAACAGCAACATGGTGGGAACTAGTGACAACCCAACAAAAGAAAGTACAAGCTTTGTACGAAGTCGTGTCGCAAAAGGATTTGCGCGACTCTCCATAAATAGCTTTACAACATTTCGAGAGACAAGATAAACAAGTAAAATTACAAGTAAAATCACAATATTAATTACACCAAAAATGGCGATATTACTACCCATGGGAGCATCGGCACTTATCTGAGTGAGTCGAATCTCAGCCCTGGTAAGGAATATGATTAAAAGTATGGAAAGACAGATAATCACAGCTTCGCGGATGCGTTTATTTCTTTCGTATGTTGTGATCCTAGTGTCCATGCGCGGAATATACCATAAGCAGAGGTTGATGCAAATGCGATTGTTGCAAAAATGCATCATTTGCCTGAATCCTGGCGATGTGATACAAATAGCAACTATAATGAAAGGAGATATTATGCGAATTCTCGATGTTTTGACGTCTCGTAAAATTGAGACAAAGAAAACTAACACCTCTTCCGCTAATAATGGTTCTGTAGCACGATCACTCTTTTCAACTGAAATGCTTCAGCAGGATAAAGAAGTTAATGGCTACAACCAAGAAATTGATGAGTTACGAAAGGAAATTGATTTAGCAGGGGAGAAACTTGAAAAGGAACCAACAATTCCAAATTTTCTGAGCTTTCGAGATATTCTAAGCAGGTTAGTAAAACGCATCAGCAATGAAGCATACCGCTTGGACAAATACGGGGGAACACCACAGAATCCTCGTTATTTTGAAATTATCACCACAATCAATCTTGAGGCAGACAAACTCTATAATCTCATCATTCACGAACAAAAAAACAATATGGCTATAACTGAAAAAGTAATCGGCATCAAAGGTTTGGTTGTAGATTTAATAACTTGACACAAAATGTCGTTAAAACAAAAAAAGGCAAGGGTAAAACATAACCCTTGCCTTTATTCAAGTCAATAAAAGGTATTAATTAGCAGGTGTCTCAGAACCCTCGGCGGTTTCGATAACTGCATCGGTTGCTGTATTTGTAACATTAGATGCTGGCGTTACTACAACTTTGGGTTGCGCTGAAGCCACTACAGCTTTCTGACGCACCTTTTTGGGCGTCATCTCTTCTTCTACAAGTTCAATGATCGAAACAGGTGCAGCATCTCCCTGACGAATTCCAAGTTTAACGATACGAGTGTACCCTCCAGGGCGATCCTTGTAACGAGGAGCAATGGTAGTAAACAATTTAGTTACAACAGATTTTTCGCGTATATAAGATGCCGCTTGACGCAAAGAGTGAAGATCACCACGTTTACCAAGTGTAATCATCTTTTCAGCAACGGATCTAATCTCTTTTGCCTTTGCATCTGTTGTAGTAATTTTTTCATGGTTGAGAAATGAGGTTACCAAGTTTCTAAACATCGCTTCACGATGACTAGTGGTTCTACCCAATCTCCTACCTGAATTTCCATGACGCATAACATTTTTCCTTTCTGATGCAATTAACTGTTCAGAGGACTATTCTTCTTCTTTCTGCTCACCACGTAGTCTACGCAGAAATTCGGGGTCAGGAAAACCATCTATTTTCATTCCGAATGTAAGTCCCATATCATTCAGAATATCCTTGATTTCATTTAACGACTTACGTCCAAAATTCTGAGTTTTCAACATTTCAGCCTCAGTTTTTGAAACCAATTCACCAATCAGCTTGATTCCAGCATTTTTGAGACAATTGGCTGAACGTACAGAAAGTTCTAACTCCTCTACCGTACGATAAAGATTCTCATTTACCTTGTCTTTTTCCTCTTGTGACTCTTCAAATAACTGAGGTTCAGTTTCTTCATCAAAATTGATAAAGATTGTAAGCTGTTCCTTCATTATTTTAGCAGCATATGCAATAGCATCTTCAGGCTTAGCACTGCCGTCCGTCCAGACTTCAACTGTTAATTTATCATAATCAGTCATTTGTCCAACACGAGCATTTGAAACCGCGAAATTTACTTTTTTAATCGGTGTGAATATTGAATCGATTGGTATGGTACCAACAGGCGCCTTCTCATCACGATTTTTATCAGCAGTAACATACCCCTTGCCCATTCGAACAGTCAGTTCAACTTCGAAATTGGCATCTTTTCCACAAGTGGCTATATGATGCTCAGGATTCATTATTTCAACATTATGCCCTACAAGGATGTCACCAGCGCTAATCAGTCCTTCACCCTTATGTTTAATATGAATAGTTGCACCATCAGAAGAATGAAGCTTAAGCCTTACACCCTTCAAATTGAGGATAATGTCAGTAACATCTTCCGTTACACCTTGAATTGTAGAAAATTCATGCAAAACCCCTTTGATACGGACGGCAGTAATCGCTGCGCCCTGCAAAGAAGAAAGCAGAATCCTTCTTAAAGAATTACCAAGAGTAGTGCCAAATCCACGTTCAAACGGTTCTGCAAAAAATTTACCATATGTTGCTGAAAGAGATTCTTTTTCAACCTGAAGTTGCTTCGGCTTGATAAGATCTCGCCAGTTTTTATACATTACAACCTCCTCCGGAGAGTATTGTCCGGTTGTCGACGTTACGGGTAGATAAACTATGATCCCAAGATTACTTGGAGTAGAGCTCGACGATCAATTGCTCCTGAATCGGGGTAGTAATATCTTCGCGAACAGGCAATCCTTTGAGGACCCCCTTGAACGCATCCCGATCAAGTTCGAGCCACTGTGGGATACCGCGACGGACAACAGCTTCCAGAGAGTCATTTACAGTTACAATTTTTCTGCTCTTCTCGCGCAATTCAATTACGTCGCCTGATTTCAGCTGAATCGATGGAATGTTTACCTTGCGACCATTAAGAGAAAAATGACCGTGCATTACCAACTGCCGTGATTCAGTGCGTGAAGAGGCAAACCCTAATCGATACACCGTATTGTCAAGACGTCTTTCAAGAAGAGAAAGCAGGTTCTCACCTGTTACACCCTTCATACGATCTGCTTCTGCAAAATAACCACGAAATTGTTTTTCAAGCAAACCGTAAATTCGTCGTACTTTTTGTTTTTCACGAAGCTGAACTCCGTAAGCAGATGTTTTTGAACGACCTTGACCATGTTGGCCGGGAGGATAGCTACGTCGCTTTATACCACACTTATCAGTATAACAACGTTCACCCTTCAAAAATAATTCCATGTTTTCTCTTCTGCACAAACGGCATGAAGGTCCTGTATAACGAGCCAATGAAAACCTCCTTGATATGTTAAAACTTAATCAGACTCTTCTGCGCTTTGGAGGACGACAACCGTTGTGAGGAATCGGTGTGACATCCTTTATGAAACTGATGTTCAGACCAGCTGACTGCAGCGCTCGCAAAGCAGATTCTCTACCAGAACCTGGACCCTTAACATAAACCTCAACGCTCCTGAGGCCATGCTCCTGAGCTTTCTTAACACAGTCTTCTGATGCAATCTGAGCTGCAAAAGGAGTGCTTTTGCGTGAGCCCTTAAAGCCTTTTGCACCTGCTGTTGACCACGCAATAACATTACCGACTGGGTCAGTTATAGTAATAATGGTATTATTAAAGGTCGCCTGAATATGAGCAACACCATTACTGATGTTCTTACGTTCCTTTTTTTTACGTACAACTTTCTTAGCTGGACTTGCCATTCGTGTTCTCCAAAGTGCTAAATAGAATTATTTCTTCTTACCAGCAACAGTACGGGCAGGGCCCTTACGAGTTCTAGCGTTTGTTTTGGTACGCTGGCCTCTCACTGGAAGGCCTTTTCTATGTCGAAGACCACGATAGCATCCAAGATCCATGAGGCGCTTGATATTCATGGATATTTCTCGACGCAAGTCGCCTTCAACTTTACAATTGCGATCAATTTCATCACGCAGTCTAGAGACTTCAGCCTCTGTCAATTTATCCGTACGGGTGTCCGGATCAATTTTTGCGGAAGCAACAATGTTCTCTGCGGTTGATCTGCCAATACCATAAATATAAGTAAGGGCGATAACGATATGCTTATTTTTGGGTAAATCAATGCCTGAGATGCGTGCCAATTGAATGTCCTCCTTTAATTACTCATCCCTGACGTTGGGAATGCTTCGGGATGTCGCAAATAACACGGACAACTCCCTTACGCTTTATAATCTTGCACTTATCACATATCTTCTTAACAGATGCACGTACTTTCATGTAACTCTCCTTCACGCTTTAACTAACACGTGTCAAAATTTCAGGCCCATTTTCTGTTATAGCCACAGTGTGCTCAAAATGCGCTGAAAGCCCACCATCACAGGTTACAACAGTCCAACCATCTTCAAGAACTTTAACTTCAAATGATTTTTCATTGATCATTGGTTCGATAGCCAGAACCATTCCAACCTTTAATCTAACCCCGCTACCCGGCTGACCATAATTAGGTATCTGCGGATCTTCATGCAACTTCCTACCGATACCATGACCAACAAAATCACGAACTACGGAATAACCGCGCTGTTCTACATAGAACTGTACAGCATGAGATATATCGAAAAGCCTTCCGCCTGGAACCGCTTTATCAATCCCGACCAACAAAGACTTTTGAGTTGTCTTGATTAATGATTCCGCAACCACTGAAACATCACCAACAGGAACCGTTATGGCTGCATCACCAAAGAAATCGTCGTATAAAATTCCGAAATCCAGACTAAGAATATCACCGGACCTAAGAGGAACTTTGGTTGGCATTCCATGTACAACCTGACTGTTCGGAGAACAGCACAAAGCGCTCGGATAATTGCAGTAACCCTTAAAAGCAGCTTTTGCATTTCGCTTAGCAGCTTCTGCAGAGGCTAATGCTTCTAATTCAAAAGTGGTTACACCTGGCTTAACGCGCTCTTCAAGAAGGGCAAGGATTTCAGCGACCATCCTACAAGGAACTTTCATCCGATCAATCTCACGAGGAGACTTAAGGACGATCACCAGTTACTCCTTGAAGTATTGACTCAATTTGCTTTTGTATTCCCAGTATTGAGCCACTACCATCTACATGCCGCAACAAACCAAGTGACTCATAATATTTTTTCAACGGAGCAGTCATTTGGTCATAAACGGACAAACGATTTCTTACCGTATCTTCTGTATCATCATCGCGCTGAACCAATGGCGAATTACATGAATCACAAACACCATTCATCTTGGGAGGATCAAACTTTATATGAAAACCTTTACCACATGAAGAGCAAGTACGGCGACCAGAAAGCCGGACTACTATCTCAGAGTTATTAACATCAAGTGATATGACATGGTCAATGGACTTACCCATGCTATCCAATATTGACACAAGGGCTTCTGCTTGCGGAATTGTTCTTGGAAATCCATCCAACACAAAACCTTCACAGCAGTCCGATCTTACAAGACGCTCTTCAATCAATCCCAAAACAACATCATCAGGCACAAGCGAACCAGCATCCATAATCTTTTTGGCAATCAAACCAAGCGGAGCCTTATCCTTAACTGCGACACGCAACATGTCACCAGTTGAAATCTGAGGGATATGAAACCTTTCAACTATAAACTTGGCCTGTGTGCCTTTACCTGCACCAGGTGGACCAAAAAGAATCAGATTCATCTGCTACTTACGCCCCCTGATACGCACACCTTTCAAAAAACCTTCATAATTACGAGTAATTAAGTGCGATTCAATCTGAGCAACAGTATCCATTCCAACACCGACAGCAATGAGCAGCGCCGTACCGCCAAAATAGAAAGGAAGATTAAATCTTCCAATAAGTATAGAAGGCAGGACGCAAACTACAGATATATATATTGCTCCAGCAAAAGTCAGCCTCGTAAGAACACTATCCATAAAATCGGATGTTTCTTTTCCCGGTCTAATGCCTGGAATGTAACCACCGTGTTTTTTAATATTCTCAGCCACATCAATTGGGTTAAATGTTACAGCCGTATAGAAGTAGCAGAAAAATATTATGAACGCAACAAAAAATATATTATAAATCCAGTTTCCCGGCGTCAAGCTCTTCGCTGCCTGTTGAACCCAGGGGATATTAATAAAATTCGCTATCGTTGCTGGGAACATGATTATTGAGGAAGCAAATATTGGAGGAATTACACCCGCCATATTAACTTTTAGGGGTAGATGGGAAGACTGAGCGTTGAAAGTTTTCAATCCAACAACACGCTTAGCATAATGAATTGGAAGACGACGTTGACCGCGCTCAACAAAAACAATGCCAGCAATTACTAAAAACATAATGGCAAGCACGAAAATAATAACAAAAAGTGATAACTGACCAGCATTAACAAGCTTAATTGTATTGCCTATAGCTGTCGGTATACGACAGACTATGCCGGCGAAAATAATGAGTGAAATACCATTACCAATGCCTTTTTCAGACATTTGCTCGCCAAGCCACATAATAAAGGCGGTACCAGCAGTAAGTGTAATTACGGTCATCAATCGATAGGACCAGCCAGGATTTGGTACAACCAGCTCACCAGCGGGACCACGCATGCTTTCAAGACCTATAGCAATGCCAAGACCTTGTACAACACTTAAAAGCATTGTGCCATAGCGTGTGTACTGAATGATCTTTTTACGACCCGACTCGCCTTCTTTCGACAGTTTTTCGATTGCAGGGACAACCACAGTCAATAACTGGAAAATAATCGAAGAAGAAATGTAAGGCATGATTCCAAGTGCGAATACAGAAAGCCTCTCCAATGCACCCCCGGAAAACATGTCAAACAAACCAAGTAAAGTACCCTGAGCCTGTTTAAAAAACGAAGCCAATGCAATACGGTCTATACCCGGAGTTGGAATAAAACATCCAATACGATAAACAGCTAACATTCCGAGAGAGAAAAGAACCCTATTCTTTAATTCAGGAATTTTAAATATATTTTTGAGTGCTTCAAGCACTATGCCGTCTCCTCACAAGTACCACCAGCAGCTACTATTTTGTCTCTGGCGGATTGGCTGAATTTTGTTGCGGTTATTTTCAATGCTTTTGATAAATCGCCATTCCCCAGGATCTTAACAGAATCGAGCGAACACTTGATTAAACCTTTGGTAACAAGTGAAGCTGCATCAACAGTCGAACCTGTTTCAAAAATATCAAGCTGACTGAGATTAACAACAGAATATTCTACACGGGTCAAAGGTGTAAACCCACGCTTTGGAAGACGGCGCTGAAGTGGCATCTGCCCACCTTCAAATCCCGCTTTAATGCTACCGCCAGAACGTGCTTTCTGACCTTTATGGCCTTTAGTCGACGTTTTTCCATGACCAGAACCTGGACCGCGACCAATACGTTTTCTATTTTTCGTTGATCCTAGTGCTGGTTTGAGTGTATTCAAATCCATGATAAGCGCCCCTTTTTACTGTGCTACATTCAGCATATGGCTGATTTTTGATATCATGCCGCGAATTTCAGGTGTATCAGCATGTTCTACTGAATGATTCAGCCTTTTTAAGCCAAGACCGGCTACTATGTCTCGATGTTTTTTAGGTTTACCAATTGTGCTCTTGATGAGCGTTACCTGTAATTTGGAGCTCATGATACAATCACCTCAAAAAAAAGTTATTCTGTTATTCCGCGACGAGCTGCGATCTCTTCAGGAGTCTTAAGCCGCTGCAATCCTGCAAAAGCTGCTTTAACAACATTATGAGGATTGTTTGAACCGAGACATTTTGACAAAATATTATTTATGCCTGCAGCCTCGAATATTGCTCGTGCAGCGCCGCCTGCAATCACACCGGTACCTGCAGACGCCGGCTTCATCAAAAGCTTGCCTGCGCCAAACTTGCCTTCAATTTCAAAAGGAATCGTTTGATTCTGATTAACAGGCACTTTAATAAGATTTTTCTTGGCCTGCTCTACACCTTTACGTATAGCTTCAGGAACTTCATTTGCTTTACCTAGACCATAGCCAACATGACCGTTTCCGTCACCAACAACAATTAGTGCAGAAAAGCTGAATCGTCGTCCACCTTTTACTACTTTGGCAACGCGGCTAATATGTACAACACGATCTGTTAGATTAAGTTCTGCGGGATTGATTCTACTCAATGAAAGCCTCCTCTATTGCTTTAGAAAAGAAGCCCACCCTCGCGGGCGGCATCTGCAAGTGCCTTGATTCTGCCATGATACAAAAAACCATTTCGGTCAAATACAACCGATGTAATACCTTTGTCAATGCACAGTCGGGCTATCTCCTTACCAACATGTACAGCAGCCGCTACATTACCGGTATAGGAAAGTTCACCAGTACCAGATGACAAAGTAGAACAAGCAACAAGAGTTATATTTTTTGTATCGTCAATTAGCTGGGCATAAATATGTCGAGAACTTTTAAAAACATTGAGTCGCGGACGCTCGCTTGTTCCACGGACTTTCTTACGTACGCGAACCTGACGTTTGAGCCTTGTTATAGTTTTGAGTGAAGTTTTAGCCACAATTTTCTCCTTATAAAGACTATTTCTTGCCTGTCTTACCGGCTTTTCTCAGTATAGTCTCGTCAGCATACTTGATACCCTTGCCCTTATATGGCTCTGGACTGCGGAAGGATCTGATCTTAGCGGCAGTCTGACCAACCATTTCCTTATCATAGCCCTTAACTGACAGTTTAGTCATTTTTTCAACTTCAATGGATATTCCATCAGGGATAAGAAAATTCACCGGGTGAGAGTAACCTAGACTGAGAACAAGTTCTTTACCCTTGACTTCAGCACGATATCCGACACCATTAATCTCAAGATCTGTCTGAAAGCCCTTGGTTACTCCAACCACCATATTACTGATAAGAGTACGGGTCAGACCGTGTGCAGACCGTGAACTCGTGGTCTCATCGTTCCTGGTAACTTCCAGAGAAGTTTCACTTATATTTAGAGTGACACAGGACATAATGGGACGGACAAGCTTACCATTAGGCCCCTGCACCGTAAGTATTGAATCCACAAATCCAATTTTGACACCCTTGGGTATTTCTATGGGAAGCTTCCCTATTCTCGACATTTGTTCATACTCCTTGATCGCAATAATTACCAGATGGTGCAGATAAGTTCACCACCAACGCCAGCCTTACGAGCAACGTTATCGGTGATAACACCCTTAGATGTAGACAGAACAGCAACTCCAAGTCCACTTTTGATAACCGGAATATCTTCCGACTTTACATAAACACGACCGCCAGGCTTACTTACTCGTTTTATTTCGTTGATGACACTGTCCTTCTCATCAACATATTTCAAATAAACCCTGAGTATCCCTTGGAGGTTATCAGATATAACCTTGTAGTTCTTAATAAAACCTTCCTGCTTAAGAACATTGGCGATACTGACCTTCAGATTTGAAGAAGGAATGTCTACTTTCTGCAGCTTAACCATATTAGCATTCCTAATCCTGGTTAGCATGTCAGCAACGGGATCTGTCATGGACATCTTGGGTAACTCCTATCTATTTCTCAAGCTTTATAATATTTACCAGCTGGATTTAATCACGCCAGGTATCTGGCCTGCAGAAGCATACTTGCGAAGGCAGATCCTGCACATCTGAAACTTGCGATAAAAAGCCTTAGGTCTTCCACATATCTTGCATCGACTGTGTTCTTGAACCTTAAACTTTGGTTTACGCTGAGACTTGATAATCATTGAAACTTTTGCCACGGAATCCTCCCGGAGTTGTCTTAGTTCCTGAACGGCATACCTAGATACTTGAGAAGGGCTTTACCTTCTTCATCTGTCTTGGCACTCGTCACAATCGTTATATTGAGCCCTTTAATCTTATCAACGGAGTCATAATTGATTTCCGGAAAAATCAGTTGCTCTTTGATGCCCAAGGTATAGTTGCCTTTACCATCAAAGGCTTTCCCTGAAACACCTTTAAAGTCACGTACCCTTGCAAGCGATACATTCATGAGTCTGTCAAGAAATTCATACATTTTATCACGACGCAAAGTAACCATGCAGCCAATGGGCATACCTTGACGAAGCTTAAAAGTTGCAATAGATTTCTTTGCTTTTGTAATAACAGACTTCTGTCCTGAAATGGCATTTAACTCAAGAGCAGCTGAATCAAGAATCTTCACGTTCTGGATTGCTTCACCAAGTCCCATATTCAGAACAATTTTTTCAATTTTAGGAACTTCCATTACATTCTTATAACTGAAGTCAGAACGCAACTTGGGAATAATTTCATTTTGATAAATATCTTTTAAACGCGACATATTGTTAATGCCTCCAGTCTATTTCTCAAGAGAACTTCCACATTTAATGCAGATTCTCTGCTTGTCACCATTCTCAAGTTCCTTCTTCCGAGTTCTAACCGGTTTGGCACACTTGGCACAGAACGGCATAACATTGGAAATGTGGATTGGGGCCTCTTTCTCAGTGATCCCACCCGGCTCGTTGCCTTTAGCCTTTAAATGGCGCTTTACCATATTAAGGCCTGCTACTACAACGCTATCTTTTTTGGGCAATAACTGGAGAATCTGGCCGGTTTTGCTCTTCTCCTTGCCGGCAATTACCATTACCGTATCGCCCTTGCTTACATGAGATTTCGTGGCTTGCATCATTTTCTCCGATTCCGTTTATAGTACTTCAGGCGCAAGGGAAATGATTTTCATAAACTTCTTGGCACGTAATTCCCTGGCTACCGGGCCAAAGATACGTGTTCCCACCGGCTCTTTTGCGTTATTAATGACTACACCCGAATTGTCATCAAATCGAATATACGAACCATCAGGACGGCCAAGCTCCTTTGCAGTTCTAACAATGACTGCCTTAACAACGTCACCCTTCTTAACTTTGGAGTTAGGAAGTGCTTCGCGTACAGAAGCGACTATAATATCACCAATTCCAGCGTATTTACGCTTTGAACCGCCCAGAACTTTAATACAAAAAAGTTTCTTGGCACCCGAGTTGTCTGCGACATCCAGTATTGATTGCATTTGTATCATTACTCAATACCCCTGTTCTAAGAAATGCTTTCGATGATCTGCTTAAGGCTCCAACGTTTATCCTTGCTGAGAGGGCGGCATTCGATAATCTGAACACGATCACCTACCTTACAACAGTTCTGCTCATCGTGCACTTTATACTTCACACTGCGTTTGATATATTTATTATATACTTGGTGCTTGACAAGACGGTCGACCTTAACAACAACAGTTTTCTCCATCTTGTCGCTTACCACAACGCCTACTTGAGTTTTTCTGTGACCGCGTTCACTCATCTGATGCTCCCTATGCCTTGTTCTCAGTAATTATTGTGCTGACCCTAGCAATATCCTTACGGATAGTTTTCAGCTTGGATGTATTTTCAAGCCTGCCGGTATGCAGCTGAAACTTGAGATTAAAGAGCTCCTGAGTGAGGTCGCCCTGTTTCTTTGTAAGATCTTCGGCAGTCAATTTACGTAATTCACTTGGCTTCATGGCTTACCTCCCGTGCTATAAACTTTGTAGAGAGAGGCAATTTATGTGCAGCGAGTCGGAGTGCCTCACGCGCAATTTCTTCTGTAACGCCTTCCATCTCATATAAAATTGTCCCCGGCTTAACAACAGCAACCCATGAGTCAGGAGAACCTTTACCTTTACCCATCCTTGTCTCAGCAGGCTTAGCAGTCAGTGGTTTATCGGGAAACACACGTATCCAGATTTTACCACCCCTCTTGATATATCGTGTCATGGCAATTCGAGCTGCCTCAATCTGACGAGAATCAAGCCAACCGCATTCAGTTGCCTGAAGCCCAAACTCACCAAATGAAAGAGTGATACCACGGCAAGGCTTGCCGGACATGCGGCCCTTCATCTGCTTTCTATGCTTTACCCTTTTAGGCATTAACATTGATACATGCTCCTGTTATGCAAATTAAAAGTGTTACTGACCAGGTAAAATTTCACCTTTGAAAATGAGAACCTTTATACCAATAAGACCGTACGTTGTTTTTGCTTCGGCAAAACCGTAATCGATATCTGCGCGTAGTGTATGCAAAGGCACCCTGCCCTCACGATACCACTCTGTACGGGACATTTCAGCACCACCAAGACGTCCTGAGCAGGTAATCCTGATCCCTTTTGCACCAAATTTAAGTGCGGATGTAACACTCTTTTTCATAGCGCGACGGAAGGCAATCCTTCTTTCAAGTTGCAACGCAACATTCTCGGCTACAAGTTGAGCATCAAGCTCAGGCTTACGTACTTCATGAATATTAATAAATATTTCTTTTGAAGTGAGCGATGAAAGCTCCTTCTTTATAGTTTCCACCTCAGACCCTTTTTTACCGATAATAAGGCCCGGTCTGGCGGTATGAATATTAATCTTTGTTTTATTAGCAGCGCGCTCAATCTCAATCTTAGAGACACCCGAATTATAAAGGCGCTTTTTCAGATACTTCCTAATTGAGATGTCTTCATGCAAATATTTTGCATAATCGGCTTCCGCGTACCACTTGGAGTCCCATGTTTTGATAACACCAAGCCTGAAACCTATTGGATGTACTTTTTGTCCCAAACTACACCTCCGGAAAAATAAAAACTACTTCGTATCGGAAAGAGTGACTGCAATATGGCTGGTAGGTTTACGAATCTTGCTGGCACGCCCCATAGCACGTGGAACAAATCGTTTCAGCACTGCACCACCATCAACAAAAATTGTTTTAACAAATAACCGATCAACATCAGCTATCCCCTTTTGCTCAGCATTAGCAACAGCGGAACGAAGGAGTGTTGTAAGCATTTTTGCCGACGGATTTGGCATAAATCTTAACGTATTAAGTGCATCCTGTATTGCTTTTCCCCTTACGAGGTCAACAACAAGGCGCGTTTTCCTGGGAGAGAGTCGTACAGATACAAGTTTAGCGCTGGATTCCATATAAATTCCCCTTACTACTTCTTAACTTTGCTCTTCTTATCGGCTGCATGGCCGTGAAAAGTTCTTGTCGGTGAAAACTCACCCAGTTTATGTCCAACCATATTCTCGGTAACGAACACAGGAATGAACTTGCGACCATTATGTACTGCCAGACTCAACCCAATGAAGTCTGGAGTTATGGTCGAACGCCGCGACCATGTTTTAATGATCTTTTTTGAGCTCGGACCTTCTGCCAAAACTTTCTTGATCAGATGTCCATCGACAAATGGACCTTTTTTAATTGAACGTGCCATAAAGTGTCAGCCTCTCGATATTATTTGCTGCGTTTTTTTACTATAAACCGATCAGAAGTCTTGTTGGTTCTGGTCTTGTAGCCTTTAGTAGGAATACCCCAAGGCGTAACCGGATGACGACCACCAGAAGTACGTCCTTCGCCACCACCATGTGGATGGTCAACCGGGTTCATTGCAACACCACGGACTTTTGGACGTTTTCCCAGCCAACGGGAGCGACCGGCTTTGCCAATATTAACATTTTCGTGGTCCAAATTACCTACCTGACCAATTGTTGCATAACAATCCTGCAGAATCAGTCGCACTTCGCCGGAAGGAAGTTTAATCTGCGAATATTTCCCTTCTTTCGACATCAACTGCGCAAATGTTCCAGCACTTCTGGCAAGCTGAGCGCCTTTTCCAATCTTGAGCTCAATGTTGTGAATGATTGTGCCCAGCGGGATAGCGCGTAACGGAAGCGCATTCCCAGGCTTGATGTCAGCCTCAGGTCCACTGATCACTGTATCACCGACTTTGAGATTCAGTGGTGCAAGGATATATCGCTTCTCACCGTCAACATAGTGAAGAAGAGCAATACGAGCACTACGATTCGGGTCGTATTCAATACTTGCAACCTTCGCAGGTATACTGGTCTTTTCACGACGGAAGTCAATAATGCGATACTTCTGCTTATGACCACCGCCTATGTGACGAGAAGTGATGCGGCCAAAAGAGTTTCTGCCACCAGTTTTAGTCTGGGAAACAAGCAGAGATTTCTCAGGCGTTGTCTTCGTGATCTCTTCAAACGTCGAGCAGGTCTGGTGTCTGCGTCCTGCTGATGTAGGTTTATAACTTTTGATTGCCATTGTGAACCCCGAACGTGTTAATTAGACTTCAAAGAAATCTATGGATTGCCCCTCTTGGAGGGTCACGTACGCCTTTTTCCAATTTGAGCGTTTCGCACTTGTTTTTCCAAAGCGCTTCATCTTGCCAGCCACGTTGACCGTTCTTACTCCCGAAACCTTTACTTTAAAAAGGGATTCGACAGCTTGTTTGATCTCAATCTTGTTGGCATCCCTGTCAACAACCAATGATACTGTGTTGGTTGAATCGCTACCAAGAGAAGTTTTTTCCGTGACGTGCGGTTTCTTTATAACGGAATAAATGTTCATTTCTGCAGCACTCCTTCAACAGTCAGAACCGAGCCCTGGGTAAAAATGATGTGCTTATACTTCAGCATGTCATGAATATTAAGAGCATCGTGCTTTAGCAATTTAACATGTGGTACATTGCGGGCTGAAAGAATGAGATTATGATTTATCTCATCAGTTACAATCAATGAGCGCTCAAGATCAAATCGTTTCATAAACACCACAAAATCCTTGGTCGAAATTGACTCAAACACCAATTTGTCGACAACGGTTATGCGGTCATTTTTTAACTGCATGGACAAAGCAGAGCGTATAGCAGCATTACGCGCCTTCTTGTTCATGCTCAGATTATACTCTTTTGGCTGAGGCCCGAATGCGACACCACCACCAGGATACTGTGGAGCCCTACTGCATCCCTGACGAGCATTACCGGTACCTTTCTGTTTGAAAGGTTTTTTACCGCCGCCAGATACTGCAGAGCGATTCTTTACTGCGACTGTACCAGCTCGACGGTTTGCAAGCTGGATACGAAGAGCCTGATGCATCAAATGCTCTTTAACTTCAGCACCGAACACATCATCAGACAACTGTATTTCCCCAACTTGCTGCCTGGTCATATTATATAATGCTATCGAAGGCATACTCGTAACTCCCGAACTATTACTTTATACTTTGTTTAATTAGGACAATATTATTCTTGTGGCCTGGAATAGCTCCCTTTATTAAAAGGAGGTTATCAGCAGAATCAACACGAACAATCTGAAGTCTCTGCACGGTAACTTTTTCGTTTCCCATCTGACCGGGCATTTTCTTGTTCTTGAAAACGCGAGAAGGTGTTGCAGATGCGCCGATCGAACCTGGGGCTCTGTGGAACCGGGAGCCGTGTGAAGCACGACCGCCCTTAAAGTTCCAGCGCTTAATAACGCCTTGGAAACCCTTACCAATACTCGTACCTGTAACATCAACAAAGTCGCCGGGCAGGAACTGATCTACAGTGAGAGAGTCTCCCAAATTCATATCGGCAACGTTGTCAAACTTCATTTCCCTGAGGTATCTGAAAACACCATTGCCGGACTTGGCACAGTGACCGAGTTTCGGTTTTGTGGAAGTTGAGGCATTGACTGATTCAAAGCCCACTTGAACTGCCGAATATCCATCAGTCGACTGAAGCTTCTTCTGAGTGACAAAACAGGGACCTGCCTGTACTACAGTAACCGGCACCCGAGTTCCGTCCTCAGTAAATATCTGGGTCATGCCCAGTTTTTTTCCAATGATACCTTTCTTCATAGCTCTTCCCATCCAAGTAGTGATAACCAGCTACAGTTTAATCTCAACATCCACGCCAGCTGAAAGATCTAATTTCATGAGGGCGTCCACAGTCTGCTGAGTAGGGTCAAGGATGTCGATTAACCGCTTGTGTGTGCGGATTTCGAACTGATCACGAGACTTTTTATCAACATGCGGGCCACGGAGCACACAATATTTGTTGATTACGGTCGGCAACGGTATGGGTCCTGCTACACGAGCACCTGTTCGTTTTGCAGTGTCAACAATCTCCCCAACTGATACATCCAGGAGTTTATGGTCATATGCCTTAAGGCGAATTCTTATCTTCTGGCTCTGCATTGTTATCCTCGTAACGTGTTATTCAATAATCGAACTGACGACGCCGGCGCCAACGGTACGACCACCTTCACGGATGGCGAAACGGAGACCTTCGTCCATGGCGATCGGGGTGATCAGTTTGATGGTCATGGCTACGTTGTCGCCTGGCATAACCATTTCAATACCGGCTGGAAGCTCGGCCACTCCGGTTACATCGGTTGTACGGAAGTAGAACTGGGGGCGATAGCCGTTGAAGAACGGGGTGTGACGACCACCCTCTTCTTTGGTCAGTACGTAGGCTTCAGCCTTGAACTTCGTATGCGGGGTGATGCTGCCCGGCTTGGCAAGTACCTGGCCGCGCTCGATGTCTTCGCGCTTGACACCGCGCAGAAGGGCGCCGATGTTATCGCCGGCACGACCTTCGTCGAGCAGCTTGCGGAACATCTCTACACCGGTTACGGTGGTCTTGGCAGTGGCTTTCATGCCGACGATCTCAACCTCTTCACCAACCTTGACGATGCCGCGCTCGACACGTCCGGTGGCAACAGTACCACGACCGGAGATGGAGAATACGTCTTCGACAGGCATGAGGAATGGCTTGTCGATGGCACGCTCAGGCTGCGGAATGTAGCTGTCAACGGCATCCATGAGGGCGTTGATGGCGTCTTCGCCAAGTTCGCCTTTTTCACCATTGAGACCCATGAGTGCCGAGCCTTTGATGATTGGAATATCGTCGCCAGGGAAGTCGTAGCTGGAAAGCAGCTCGCGGATTTCGAGTTCGACGAGCTCAAGCAGTTCAGCGTCGTCTACCATGTCGGCTTTGTTGAGAAATACTACCATATAAGGTACGCCTACCTGACGGGCAAGCAGGATGTGCTCGCGTGTCTGAGGCATGGGACCGTCGGCGGCGGATACGACCAGGATCGCTCCGTCCATCTGGGCGGCGCCGGTGATCATATTCTTTACGTAGTCGGCGTGACCGGGGCAGTCAACATGAGCATAATGACGCTTGTCGGTCTCGTATTCAACGTGGGCAGTGGCGATGGTGATACCGCGCTCACGCTCTTCAGGGGCATTGTCGATCTGATCGAATGCCTTGAACTCGGCCTGACCTTTGCCGGCCAATACCTTGGTGATGGCTGCCGTCAAGGTTGTCTTGCCGTGGTCAACGTGGCCAATTGTGCCAATGTTCAAATGTGGTTTGTTGCGCTCGAATTTCGCCTTCGCCATTGCTCAGGTCCTCCTCTGCTATCTATTTATTAAGATTAACCTTTTACTTT
Source organism: Geobacter psychrophilus (assembly GCF_056821595.1). Classification (NCBI taxonomy): domain Bacteria; kingdom Pseudomonadati; phylum Thermodesulfobacteriota; class Desulfuromonadia; order Geobacterales; family Geobacteraceae; genus Geobacter; species Geobacter psychrophilus. The sequence continues at coordinate 3,313,490 of NZ_JBXDTU010000004.1, read as the reverse complement.
AGCAACGATCTCTTCAGCTACAGACTTAGGAACAGGCTCATAGTGGTCAAAAGTCATTGCGTAGGTTGCACGACCCTGCGTGGCAGAGCGTAGATCCGTTGAATAACCAAACATTGATGCAAGCGGAACCATTGCAGACACAACCTGAGCTCCCGCACGACTATCCATACCCATAATACGACCGCGTCTTGAATTCAAGTCGCCAATTACATCACCCATATAGTCTTCAGGCACTACAACCTCGACCGACATAATGGGCTCCAGAATAATTGGAGAGGCCTTGGCACAACCTTCTTTGAATCCCATAGATCCGGCAATCTTAAATGCCATCTCCGAAGAGTCAACTTCGTGATAAGAACCGTCAATCAGGGTCACTTTTACGTCTACAACAGGGAAGCCAGCAAGGATACCGTTATCGGTTGCTTCAAGAGCGCCCTTTCCGACAGCGGGAATATATTCGCGCGGGACAACACCGCCTTTAATTGCATCAACAAATTCGAAACCTTTACCTGCTTCCTGCGGTTCGATTTCGAGCCAGACATGTCCATATTGACCGCGACCACCTGACTGACGAACAAACTTGCCTTCAACCTTGACCTTCTTGGTGATGGTTTCACGGTAAGCGACCTGTGGCTTACCGACATTGGCCTCAACCTTGAATTCACGCTTAAGCCTGTCAACAATGATCTCAAGATGAAGCTCACCCATACCGGAAATAATGGTCTGGCCAGTTTCTTCATCAGTCTTGACGCGGAACGAAGGATCTTCACTGGCTAATTTCTGCAAACCAAAACCAAGCTTTTCCTGTTCTGCTTTTGTTTTTGGTTCAATTGCAATCGATATAACCGGTTCAGGGAACTCAATTGATTCCAGAATAACCTGCTTATCTTCATCGCACAGAGTATCGCCCGTCGTTGTATATTTAAGACCAACTGCAGCGGCAATATCACCGGCAAAAACCTCTTTAATCTCTTCGCGTTTATTTGCGTGCATCTTGAGAATACGACCAAGACGTTCTTTTTTGCCTTTGGTCGAGTTATAAATATAGGACCCGGCATTTGCTACACCGGAATAGACACGGAAAAATGTCAACTGACCAACAAAAGGATCGGTCATAATCTTAAAACCGAGAGCAGAGAACGGCTCAGTATCAGAAGCAGCACGTTCAATTTCAGCACCGCTGTCTACATCGATACCCTTGATTGCAGGAATATCCATCGGTGAAGGCATATAATCAACAACTGCGTCCAGAAGATTCTGTACACCTTTGTTTTTGAAAGAAGATCCGCAGATTACAGGACAGAATTTGATGGCGATAGTACCGGTACGGATGGCGGACATTATTTCCTGCTCAGTCAACGCTTCTCCACTAAGGTATTTTTCCATCAGCGCGTCATCATGACTGGATATTTCCTCAATCATTTTTTCACGATATTCAGTGGCTTCATCAAGCAATTCGGCTGGAATTTCCATTTCACTGTAATCAGCACCCAGTGATTCATCTGTCCAGATAACCGCTTTCATACGAACAAGGTCAATAACGCCCTTGAAATTTTCTTCTTTACCAACAGGGAGCTGTATCGGCAACGGATTCGCCTTGAGACGATCTTTGATCATCTGCACGCCGCGAAAAAAGTCAGCGCCAACACGGTCCATCTTATTGATAAAAGCAAGCCGGGGAACGCCATACTTATCGGCCTGACGCCAAACAGTCTCAGACTGCGGCTCAACGCCTCCTACTGAACAGAACACAGCAACGGCACCATCCAGAACACGCAGCGAACGCTCAACCTCAATTGTAAAATCAACATGACCCGGTGTATCAATGATATTGATATTATAGTCACGCCAGCTGCAGGTTGTAGCAGCAGACGTAATAGTTATCCCACGCTCCTGCTCCTGCTCCATCCAGTCCATGGTGGCAGTACCTTCGTGGACTTCACCAATTTTATGGGAAACACCGGTATAATAAAGGATACGCTCAGTTGTCGTCGTCTTACCGGCGTCAATATGGGCCATGATCCCTATATTTCTGTAATTTTCAAGCTGCGTTAAACGGGGCACTGAATCCTCCAAAAACTAGTTATGCTATATTACCAGCGATAATGAGCAAAAGCACGGTTGGCTTCGGCCATCTTATGTACATCTTCGCGCTTTTTAACAGCGGCACCCCTGTTATTAAATGCATCAAGTATCTCAGCTGCAAGCTTATCCTTCATGGTCTTTTCGCTACGTGCCGTCGAATACTTGATCAACCAGCGCATGGCCAGCGATACACGTCGGTCCGGGCGAACTTCGATTGGCACCTGATATGTAGAGCCACCAACACGCCTGGACTTCACTTCCAGCATCGGCTTGATATTATCCAGACTCTTTTTGAGAACTTTGACAGCCTCGTCATTGGCGCGCTGGGCAACCAGATCGAGTGCACCATAAAGGATTGACTCGGCAATACTCTTCTTGCCTGCCAGCATCATGATATTAATGAGCTTGGCAACCGTCTTGTCATGATATTTTGGGTCCGGCAAAATATTTCTCTTGGGAACTTCTCTTCTTCTTGGCATATCTATCCCCTCAACGAATCAGTGCTATTATTTCGGTCGCTTTGCGCCGTATTTCGAACGACTCTTCATACGACCTTTTACGCCAACCGAGTCAAGCGTACCGCGTACAATATGGTAACGCACACCCGGAAGGTCCTTGACCCTGCCGCCGCGAATCAGAACCACGGAATGCTCCTGCAGGTTATGCCCTACACCCGGGATATACGAAGTAACCTCTATACCATTTGTCAAGCGAACCCTCGCAACCTTACGGAGAGCAGAGTTTGGCTTTTTAGGAGTCGTTGTATAAACCCTCGTACAAACACCACGCTTTTGAGGACAGCACTTGAGCGCAGGCGCAGTTGACTTATCTCTCTTGTTTTCCCTGCCCATACGAATGAGCTGATTAATTGTCGGCATAGTCGTTATTATCTCCCAACACAAAATATCCAAGTCGCACGCTCGAAAGAAGCGAATCGCGACATTAACAAATTTATTAACACACTGTCAATTTATTTTTCATTTACACGAATTATTTATTTTCCACCAGACATTCTTCTGCCAAGCACAGTAACTCACTTCATCATCAACTAACTGGTCATACAGGTGGCTTGAGGTCGTGGCCGGTTCAGCGCGGAAGCACATAAACGTGGTGGGGAATGGAATAGGTGTAGGGCCGGAATTAAACCGACAGCTCCATTCATGTTCGCAAAGCTATTTGCTTTGGGCACTGACCTCAAAAGAGACGTATTAAATACAAGACAACAGGGTGTTTGTCAACATAAAAACAACATGTTCAAAAAATATATCTGCTTGCAGCAAATTACAAAACCAAGGGCGCAAAGAAATGCGCCCTTGGCAACTCTATCTCATGAAACTCAGGCAGCTTCCGGCATTTCTGCCATGTCATCTGCCTGATCAGCCTGGGATGCCTCTACAACAGAAGCCCCGGACTGAATACGAAGATTGCGATAGCGGGCCAAACCAGTACCAGCGGGTATCAAACGGCCCATGATAACATTTTCTTTCAACCCTCTCAGGAAATCGATCTTACCCTCAATAGCTGCCTGCGTCAGAACTTTGGTTGTTTCCTGGAACGATGCTGCAGAAATAAATGACTCCGTTGAAAGCGAGGCCTTGGTAATGCCAAGCAATAACGGTTCTGCAACAGCTGGGCGCTTACCGTCGTTCAGTGCCTTCTCATTTTCCTGTTCAAACACAAAACGCTCAACCTGATCGTCCACAAGCAGCGTGGTGTCACCGACGTCCTTAATTCGAACACGTCGCAGCATCTGTCGGACGATGACCTCAATATGCTTATCGTTGATCTTTACGCCCTGCAGACGATAGACCTCCTGGACTTCATCAACCAGATATTTGGCCAGTTCCTTAACTCCGAGAACGCGCAAAATGTCATGCGGATTTGAAGAACCATCCATAAGAGGTTCACCTGCGCGAACATGGTCACCTTCATGTACGCTGATATGTTTACCCTTTGGAATCAAATATTCCTTTGGCTCGCCCAACTCTGGCGTCACAATTACCTTGCGCTTGCCCTTGGCATCTTTGCCGTATGAAACACGTCCATCAATTTCGGTGATCACAGCAAAATCCTTGGGTTTCCTTGCTTCAAACAACTCGGCAACACGTGGAAGACCACCGGTGATATCCTTTGTTTTTGTGGTTTCGCGAGGGATCTTGGCAATAATGTCACCAGCGCTGATGATAGCATCATCGTGTACTGAAATGTTAGCCCCGGCCGGAAGGAAGTAACGACCAATCGTAGCAGTGCTGTCTCCGCTGGCGTCCTTGATAGCAATCCGTGGACGTTTATCGCTATCCTTGGATTCGACAATAACCTTACGGGAAAGACCGGTAACTTCATCCAACTGCTCTTCCATTGTCACACCTTCAACAATATCACCGAACTTAACCTTACCGGCGAACTCTGTCAGAATAGGCATGGAGAAGGGGTCCCACTCAGCAATGGTGGCAGTTTGCTTAACCTTGCCGCCCGGTGCTATTTTAATCTTGGCACCATATACAACCGTGTATTTTTCACGTTCCCGGCCGGTATCGTCAATTACGGCAACCTCACCGTTACGGTTCATAACGATGTGGTGCCCTTCAGGATTAACAACGGTATTAAGATTTATGTATTTAATCGTTCCATCCGTACGCGCCTCAAGTGAGGTCTGTTCAGCGTGACGTGAAGCGGTACCACCGATATGGAACGTACGCATCGTCAGCTGAGTACCCGGCTCTCCGATGGATTGGGCTGCAATTACGCCTACCGCCTCACCCATGTTAACAATATGACCACGTGCCAGGTCACGACCATAACACTTGGCACAGATACCACGCTTGCTCTGGCAGGTTAGCACCGAGCGAATTTTGACCTTCTCAAGGCCGGCATCTTCAATGCGCTTGACCAGGTTCTCATCGATTTGGTGATTGGTATCAACCAGAACCTCTCCGGTAATCGGGTCGAGAATGTCGTCCAAAGCCACACGACCAAGAATACGATCGCCAATATGCTCGATTATTTCCCCGCCCTCGGTCAATGAAGACACAACCAATCCATCCAATGTACCGCAATCGTCTTCGGTGATAATGGCATCCTGGGCTACGTCAACCAGACGGCGGGTCAGGTAACCTGAGTTAGCCGTCTTAAGTGCCGTATCCGCAAGACCTTTACGGGCACCATGGGTGGAAATAAAGTATTGCAGAACCGTCAGACCTTCACGGAAGTTGGCGGTAATCGGGGTTTCAATAATCTCGCCCGACGGCTTGGCCATCAGACCACGCATACCGGCCAACTGGCGAATCTGCTGTGCGGAACCACGAGCACCCGAATCGGCCATCATGTGAATGGCATTAAACGAAGATTCCTTGATTTCGCCGATACCTTCGACGATATATGTTTCTTTGGAAAGGTTTTCAAGCATCTCTTTGGCAATGTCCTCTGTGGCCTTTGCCCAGATATCGATTACCTTGTTATATCGTTCTCCGTCGGTAATAAGACCCTCGGTATACTGGTTCTGGATCTCTTTGACTTCTTCATTGGCAGTATCTATGATACCCTGCTTGCCTTCCGGGATAACCATATCATCAAGACAGATGGAGATACCGGCAAGATTGGCGTAGCGGAATCCGATATCCTTCAGTTTGTCAGCCAGGATAACGGTCTCTTTGCTGTCTGCCAAACGGTAACAGGTATCCACAAGGTTGGAGAGTTCCTTCTTGTTCATGACCTTGTTGACGGCACTGAAAGGAACCGAATCCGGCAAGATTTCACTCAGGACAACCCGGCCAGCAGTTGTATCAATAAGCTGAACGCTCTCATCTGAGGCAAGATTTTTCATACGCACACGAATCTTGGCCTGCATGTCGACTGCACCGGCATCAAAGGCGATCCTGACTTCGTCGGTGGACGAGAATATCTTTCCGGTACCTTTTACCGCACGATAGATCAGTTTACCGGTTTCAGCATCAATCCTGGCCCGTGATGTTTTTTCATCTACATCAGGCTCATATAATCGGTCACGGGTCATGTAGTATGCACCCAGAACCATATCCTGAGATGGCACAATGATCGGCTTACCATGGGCCGGTGACAGGATGTTGTTGGTTGACATCATCAATACGCGCGCTTCGACCTGGCTCTCGATTGAAAGGGGTAAATGCACCGCCATCTGGTCACCGTCGAAGTCGGCGTTAAAAGCGGTACAAACCAGCGGATGCAACTGTATAGCCTTGCCTTCGATCAACACAGGTTCAAATGCCTGAATACCGAGTCGGTGCAGTGTCGGAGCGCGGTTCAGCATAACCGGATGTTCCTTGATAACCTCTTCAAGTACATCCCAGACTTCCGGCCGCTCTTTTTCAACCATCTTTTTAGCACTCTTGATGGTTGTAACGAGCCCACGTTCTTCAAGTTTGTTATAGATAAAAGGCTTGAACAGCTCCAATGCCATTTTTTTCGGAAGACCGCACTGGTGCAGTTTCAGTTCCGGACCGACAACGATAACCGATCGACCGGAGTAATCAACACGCTTTCCGAGCAGGTTCTGACGGAAGCGGCCGGATTTGCCTTTGAGCATATCCGAGAGCGACTTCAGCGGACGTTTATTAGGACCGGCAATGGCACGACCGCGACGGCCGTTATCAAACAATGCGTCAACAGCTTCCTGCAGCATACGTTTTTCATTGCGGATGATAACCTCTGGAGCCTGCAGTTCGCAGAGACGTTTGAGGCGGTTATTTCGGTTGATGACACGACGGTAAAGATCGTTAAGATCCGATGTCGCAAACCGTCCGCCATCCAGCGGCACCAAGGGGCGAAGCTCAGGCGGCAGAACGGGGATGCACTCCAGAATCATCCACTCCGGTTTATTACCGGAATTTTTGAAAGCCTCCACAACTTTGAGGCGCTTGGCGTTTTTCTTGCGTTTGGCCTCACTGGTTGATTCCATCATGTCGGTACGCAACTGGACTGCAAGCTCATCCAGGTTAAGCGACTTGAGGCACTCCCGGATGGCCTCAGCCCCCATGCCGCCTTCAAAGGCATCGGAACCGTATTCTTGCTGCAGCTTGATATACTTATCCTCAGCCATCACTTCACAAAACTGGAGAGGGGTGTTTTTGGGATTGCTGATGACAAAACCCTCGAAATAAAGCACTTTTTCAAGGTCTTTCAGCGTGATGTCAAGCAGGTTGCCGATTCGCGAAGGAAGCGACTTGAGAAACCAGATATGTGCAACCGGCGTGGCCAGGTCTATATGACCCAGACGTTCACGACGAACCTTGGATGGGATAACCTCGACACCGCATTTTTCGCAGATGATACCACGGTGTTTCATGCGCTTGTATTTGCCGCAATTACATTCGTAGTCCTTGGTTGGTCCAAATATCTTGGCGCAGAAAAGTCCATCACGCTCCGGTTTAAAGGTGCGGTAGTTGATGGTCTCCGGTTTTTTAACCTCCCCGTGGGAGCGTTCCCGAATTTTTTCCGGGGACGAAACCGATATGCGAATGGCCGAGAAATGGAGCGGATCCTTGGGCTTATCAAAAAAGCTGAAATAATCTTCCACTATGTTCTCCTCCGTTATTCGTGGCGATGCATGGTAAAGAGCTGTACATACTCACATGCGGATTGCTTTGATTATCTTGGTAATCCGCCCTACTCTTCGACTGTTTCCAGCAGTTCTACGTCAAGACAAAGCGACTGCAGCTCTTTTATAAGAACATTGAAGGATTCCGGCAGGCCTGGTTCAAGGGTGTGTTTGCCCTTGACAATGGCCTCGTACATCCGTGTACGGCCGGAAACGTCATCGGACTTTACCGTCAGAAACTCCTGCAAGGCATAGGACGCTCCATAAGCCTCCATGGCCCAAACCTCCATCTCTCCCAGTCTCTGACCACCGAACTGGGCCTTGCCGCCCAGCGGCTGCTGGGTAACGAGACTGTAGGGTCCGATGGAACGGGCATGAATCTTATCATCAACCAAGTGGTGCAGTTTGAGGATATACATTATGCCTACAGTTACCTTGTGCTTGAACGGGTCTCCGGTGCGGCCGTCGAACAGGGTTACCTGCCCGGATGAATGGAACCCGGCCTTGGCGAGCATCCCCTTGATCTTTTCTTCAGATGCTCCCTCAAAAACGGGAGATGCCATGGGAACGCCGCGCTGCAGCCTGCGGCAAACTTTCAGCAATTCATCACGATCCATTCCTTCAATGAATTTCCAGACTTCAGGGTCGCTATATACATCTTTCAGATATTTTTTGAGGTTATCTTCAGAAGTATGCTTTTGCAGCATCTCCTCAATTTTCCAGCCAATACCTTTTGCAGCCCACCCAAGATGAATCTCAAGTATCTGACCAACGTTCATACGGGATGGGACACCCAACGGATTGAGAACGATCTCAACAGGACGGCCGTCATCCATATACGGCATATCCTCTTCCGGCAGGATCCTGGAAACAACACCCTTGTTTCCGTGACGGCCGGCCATCTTGTCTCCAACCTGCAGTTTACGCTTGATGGCAATATAGACCTTGACCATCTTGATAACACCGGGGGGCAGATCGTCACCACGTTTGAGTTTTTGAATCTTGTCATCAAAAACACTGTGGATTAGGTCGATCTGGCGATTCAAGGTATCCAGAACCTGGTGAACCTTGTCATCGGTTTCCCCGCCATCACTGACGGATATACTGCCCCAGCCGTCAATCGGCAGGGACTTGAGCGCTTCTTCTGTTATTTTCTTGCCTTTAGCCAGGATAAGTGTTCCGTCATTCTTTTCCATCTTGACAGCCAGAGTCTTGTCCAGCAAAAGCTTTTTCAGCTTACCTACGGCCGAATCACGGATAATGCGGATCTCGTCCAATTCATCTTTGCGCAATTTATCTTCTTCAGCCTTCTCGATCAGTTCCGTACGGGCATCCTTGTCGTTGCCTTTACGCGAGAAAACCTTGGCACCAATGACGGTACCCTCAACACCTGGAGGAACAGTCAAAGAGGTATCCCGGACATCACCGGCTTTTTCACCGAAGATGGCACGCAACAGTTTTTCCTCGGGAGACAACTGAGTCTCGCCCTTTGGTGTAATCTTACCAACCAAGATATCCTGAGGCTTAACCTCAGCACCGATACGGATAATACCGGACTCATCCAGATCCTTGAGCGTTTCTTCACCCAGGTTGGGAATATCCGACGTAATTTCTTCTTTACCTAATTTTGTATCCCGGGCAACGCACTCGAACTCTTCAATATGTATGGAAGTGTAGCGGTCGTCCTTGACCATCTTCTCCGAGACCAGAATGGAGTCCTCGAAGTTGTAGCCGCCCCATGGCATAAAGGCAACGATCACATTCTGCCCCAATGCCAGTTCACCCATCTCAGTGGAAGGACCATCAGCTATGACGGCGCCGCGTTTGACCTTATCACCAACCTTCACTACCGGTTTGTTGTTGATACAGGTATTCTGGTTGGAACGGGCAAATTTGATCAGGTTGTAGATATCGACGCCTGTACCGGTCTCATCATGCTCATCCTCATCGATCTTGATAACAATGCGGGATGCATCCACCGATTCGACCTCGCCGTTGTGGCGAGCAATAACGGAAACGCCGGAGTCCTTGGCAACAATACGCTCCATACCGGTTCCCACCAGGGGAGAATCAGCACGCAGCAGTGGTACTGCCTGGCGCTGCATGTTTGAACCCATCAGAGCACGGTTGGCGTCGTCATTCTCCAGAAATGGGATCAATGCCGCTGCAACTGAAACCAGCTGCATCGGCGCAACATCCATCAGCTCAATCTCATCCCGATGAACCAGAATAAATTCACCGCTCTTTCGAGCAGAGACATAATCATTTACAAATCGGCCATTCTTATCAACTTCAGCATTAGCCTGGGCAATGGCATGACCCTCTTCTTGCAGAGCGGAAAAGAACCGGACTTCAGTAGTTATCTTGCCTTCCTGGACGATACGATACGGGGTTTCGACAAAACCGTGCTCATTGATCCGCGCGTAAGTGGAAAGCGACGCAATCAGACCAATGTTGGGACCTTCCGGGGTCTCGATCGGGCACACACGGCCATAATGGGTCGGATGAACGTCTCGGACTTCGAAGCCGGCTCGTTCGCGGGTCAGACCACCAGGTCCGAGGGCCGAAAGACGGCGCTTGTGGGTAACCTCGGACAGAGGGTTGGTCTGGTCCATGAACTGGGAAAGCTGTGACGATCCGAAAAACTCCTTAACAACCGCCGAAACCGGCTTGGAGTTGATCAGGTCATGAGGCATGAGATTCTCAACCTCCTGCAGACTCATGCGCTCCTTGATGGCGCGCTCCATACGGACCAACCCGATGCGGTACTGGTTCTCCAGCAGTTCGCCAACGGCCCTGACACGACGGTTTCCGAGGTGGTCGATGTCATCAATAGCACCACGGCCGTTTTTAAGATCGATCAAATAATGAACAATTTCAAGAATGTCATTGCGGTCGCTTTTCAGGAACACATCACTATAGAGATCCTCGAATACCATGCGGTTACGTCGAAGCATCTCAATAGCACGTCGATTTTCGTCGTAGCCACCCTGTTCAATAGCTTCCGTCAGCTTGACGGTTGCAGCACCCAGAGGCAGTGAAGCAAATACCTCCCTCTGGAAAAAATCATTGTCTCTGATCAGATTATTAAACTCCTGAATCAGTTGTTCCTTGATCTTCTCGGTTGCTACATGGGTGGAATCGATCTTCTTAAGATTCTTCGCCAGATCCGCGGGAAGCTTCTGCATCAGATATTGCGAAAATTGATCATCTCCGCTGCTCAGCTTTGCCACCAGGTTTTCAAAACTGCTCACATCTTCGGAGCCCAGCATACGCGGGGCATTCAAGACAGTACAGTCTTCCCACACCTTGAGATCGAGTTTGTAATTCAACTTGAGACGACCTACAGCTGATAGATCATAACGTTCCGGATTGAAAAACAGGTTATCAAACAAGGCCAAAGAGCTCTTGAGTGTAGGAGGATCACCCGGACGAAGACGACGATAGATTTCTATCAACGCCTCATCACAACTGTTAATCTTGTCACCCACCAGTGTGTCGCGGAACGATGAGGTAATATGCAGGTTGTCAATAAAGATTATTTTGAAAGATGAGACACCACGGGACTTGATATCTTCAAACTTGTCGACCGTGATTTCTTCATTACATTCCACCAGTACTTCACCCGTTGCAGGATCTACAATATCCGACGAAGCATAACGACCAATAACGCCTTCCATAACAGTCGGGACGGTTTTGATACCATGGTCAAGCATCTTCTTGATGGACGCTTTGGTATATTTTCGATTGGCCTTGACAATGACTTCGCCGTTTTTTGGATCAGCGACATCAACAACAGCCTTCTGCAGAGTCAGCAGTTCCGGTTCAATGCCTTTGGTAAGGGTTTCACCAGAAAGGTAGATGTCTTCACTTTTATAATAATAGTTCAGCAACTGCTCGGCAGAATAACCCAGCGCCTTAAGCAATACTGTTGCCGGCATCTTGCGACGACGGTCAATACGAACGTAAAGGATATCTTTATGATCAAACTCGAAGTCCAGCCAGGATCCGCGATAGGGAATTACTCTGGCTGAATAGAGAACCTTGCCGCTGGAGTGCGTCTTGCCCTTGTCATGATCATAGAACACGCCTGGTGAACGATGCAACTGGCTGACAATTACACGCTCAGTACCATTGATAATAAAAGTTCCATTTTCGGTCATCAGCGGGATTTCACCGAAATAGACCTCTTGTTCCTTGATATCCTTGATAGCCCTGACACCAGACTCTTTACCGGTATCCCAGATGACAAGCCGCACTTTGACCTTCATAGGGGCGGCAAATGTCATACCACGTTGATGACACTCTTCAACGTCGTACTTTGGCTTGTTGAGCACGTAGGAAACATATTCCAGTGAAGCACTTTCACTAAAGTCCTTGATTGGAAATACGCTTCTGAAAACGGCCTCAAGACCAGAGTTTTTACGCAACTCCGGCGGGACTTCCTGCTGGAGAAAACGCCGGTAGGAGTTTTTCTGAATATCTATCAGGTTGGGAATATCAATGATGTTCTTGATCTTGGCGAAGTTTTTGCGCAAGAGGTGGTTATTGGCGATCGAATAAGCCATAGCTTCTCCTTTGGCGAGTATCATAAAGACGTCCAGCCGAAATATAACCGACTGGAATCACTGACTACCGGAACGGAAGGGGGGTCCTGCCCAAACAGCACAAGCCAAGGCCGCACAAGGCGACCTTGGCTTACATTACATCAAAGGTACTGCGTATTATTTAATCTCAGCTTCAGCGCCGGCTTCAATCAGCTGCTTTTTAGCATCTTCAGCTTCCTGCTTGGTAACGCCGGTTTTGATTGCGTTAGGGGCGCCGTCAACAGCATCTTTGGCTTCTTTGAGACCAAGACTGGTCAGAGCACGGACAACCTTGATGACGTTGATTTTGTTGGGACCAGCGGCCTTGAGGATAACATCGAATTCAGTCTGCTCTTCGGCAGGCTCAGCGGATGCTGCGGGGCCGGCTGCTGCTGCTACTGCAACAGGTGCAGCGGCAGAAACACCAAACTTGTCTTCGAGTTCCTTAACGAGCTCGGAGAGCTCCAGTACGGTCATGTTTTCGATAAAGCTGACGACTTCTGCTTTGGTAATTGCCATTGGTGTATTCCTCCGAATTTATATAGTTGGTAAAATAAATAACTCTTGTTAGTTGCCGGCTTTTTGAGCCCGGATGGCATCGAGTGCGCGCACCAGCGAACCCGGCAGCGCAGCGAGCACGCCGACAAAATTGGTGGCAGGTGCCTGCATTGAGCCGAGCATCTTGGCGATAAGAACTTCTCGCGAAGGCAATTCTGCAAGTGCCTGTATCTGCTTGACATCCAGCAGCTTACCGGAAAGTACCCCGACCTTCAGAACAAACTTTCCCTGCGGGTCTTTTGCAAACTTGCTGAGAACCTTGGCAGCACTGACCGGATCATCATACGAAATGGCAATGGCTGTAGGTCCACTGAGATAGGGACTGAGACATTCCATATCAGTGCCCTGTGCGGCACGATCAAGCAGGGTGTTTTTAAACACCTTGTACTCAACCGAAGCGCCACGAAGCTCATTCCGCAGAGTAGTGGCTTTTTCTACACTCATCCCGCGAAAGTCAGCTAAAAAGACTGCCTTGGCGCGTGTGAGCCGCTCATGCATTTCTGTTACCAGTTCCTGCTTGTTATCTCTGTTCAAGCGACTTCCTCCTTTCTTTTGGTATCTGGGGCAATGCCCCGGCCAAAGCCAGGAAGCGCAAGGTTATACCTTACGTTACCCAAGTCTCGGCAGGTCCGCGATACACATCGGTTTAAGCTGAGTGCACCTGCTGTCATTAACTTTGGCGAACTGTTATAAACTGTATTAGATTTGGGATGTTACATCACTGATATCAAGGTTGATACCAGGCCCCATTGTGGATGACACACTGATTTTCTTGATATAGGTACCCTTGGCAGCGGAAGGCTTGGCCTTGACCAGAGCTTCAACAATCGCCAAAATGTTGCCCTTGAGCATCTCAGCATCAAACGACACCTTGCCGACCGGTGCGTGTACGATACCAGCTTTCTCAACGCGGAACTCAACCTTGCCGGCCTTGGACTCCTTGACAGCCCTGCTGACCTCAAAGGTAACCGTACCGACTTTAGGGTTGGGCATCAGGCCGCGAGGTCCAAGCAACTTGCCGATTTTACCGACAACGCCCATCATATCAGGTGTTGCAATGGCGGTATCGAACTCAAACCAGCCTTCCTGTATTTTGGCGACAAGGTCATCAGCCCCGACATAATCAGCTCCGGCATCAAGGGCTTCCTTTTCCTTCTCACCCTTGGCAAATACAAGAACCCGCACATCCTTGCCGAGGCCGTTGGGAAGCACAACCGCACCACGTACCATCTGATCGGCATGCCGCGGATCAACCCCCAGCTTAACGGCAACATCAACCGTTTCGTCAAATTTTACATACGAGGCCTTTTTGACGACATCAAGGGCGGCTCCGAGTTCATAGACCTTGGATCTGTCAATCTGTGACATTGCCGCGGTATGTTTTTTAGCACTCTTCGACATGATACAACCTCTCTCTTGGTTCTTTAAATATATGGAAACTGATTAGACGATATCAATGCCCATTGATCGAGCCGTTCCCTCGACAGTTCTCATGGCTGCCTCAACAGAAGCTGCATTAAGATCGGGCATCTTTTTCTTTGCAATCTCTTCGACCTGCGCTTTTGTCAAACTGCCGACCTTTGTTTTGTTAGGTACGGGAGACCCTTTTGTAATACCAACTGATTTCATGATTAGAACGGGTACCGGAGGTGTCTTGGTAATGAAGGTAAAGGAGCGATCTGCGTACACCGTAATGACAACCGGGGTTATGGTACCCTCTTCAGCCTGAGTCTTAGCGTTAAAAGCCTTGCAGAACTCCATGATATTGACACCGTGCTGACCTAACGCAGGTCCGATCGGTGGAGATGGATTCGCTTTGCCGGCGGGGATTTGCAGCTTGATATAGCCTGTAATCTTCTTTGCCATGTGGTGCTCCTTTGTGTGCCAAATGCCTTATTCTATAAATATTTTAAGCTGAATCAGTTCTTTTCAACCTGCATAAACTCCAATTCTACCGGAGTTGCTCTGCCGAAAATGGTTACGGTCACGCGAAGCTTGCCTTTATCAGGCTTGACGTCTTCAACAATGCCGGAGAAATTAAGGAAAGGTCCGTCAATGACACGTACCGTTTCGCCGACTTCAAACAAAACTTTAGGTCGAGGCTTCTCCGCTCCCTCTTCCATTCGCCTGGTTATCTTGAATACTTCCTCATCAGCGATTGGAAATGGGGTATTACCGCCTACAAAACCGGTTACCTTGGATGTTTCCTTGACAATATGCCATGTTTCATCCGTCAATATCATTTTAACAAGGATATATCCCGGGAAAAACTTGCGCGAAGAGGTCTTTTTTTCACCTTTTTTAAGCTCAACAACGGTCTCAGAAGGAATCAGAATTTCATCAAAAAACTCTTCAACTCCTTCATTTTTAATACGCTCCAGCAGGTTAAGCCTTACTTTATTCTCAAAACTGGAATATGTATGAACCCCGTACCATTTCATGGACATATATAAATCCTTTATCCCAGTATCAATCGCATCAGTTTAGACAGCACGATGTCGCAAGCGCCCAGATAGAGCGAAATAATAAAAACAATCATTACAACCACACTTGTGGTTGCGACAGTCTCCTTACGGGTAGGCCATGTAACCTTGCCAAGCTCCAGCTTGACCGATTCGATAAACGTCATAATTTTTTGCATGACAACTCCTGACGAATACGCCTGTTCAGAATTATTTCTGGCGCGACTCAACCACATGCATACTCGCGTTTCAGCCTGAGCGTAAGCGGCTTGGTTTAATGGCAGGGCAGGAGGGATTCGAACTCTCAACACCCGGTTTTGGAGACCGGTGCTCTAACCGTTAGAGCTACTGCCCTGTGCGTCTAACAACCAAACCTTAAAAGCTACTTGGTCTCTTTGTGCGGAGTATGCTTACGACAGAAACGGCAGTACTTGCTAAACTCGAGCTTCTCAGGTTTTGTTCTTTTATTCTTTGTGGTTGTGTAGTTTCTCTGCTTGCACTCAGTGCAGGCGAGCGTAATAATGTCTCTCATTGCAGCATCCTTTATATGAGCAGTGGCTATAACAAGTAGCGATTAAAATCGCCACGCACAATCTGCTAAGTTATTCAATAATCGAACTGACGACGCCGGCGCCAACGGTACGACCACCTTCACGGATGGCGAAACGGAGACCTTCGTCCATGGCGATCGGGGTGATCAGTTTGATGGTCATGGCTACGTTGTCGCCTGGCATAACCATTTCAATACCAGCTGGAAGCTCGGCCACTCCGGTTACATCGGTTGTACGGAAGTAGAACTGGGGGCGATAGCCGTTGAAGAACGGGGTGTGACGACCACCCTCTTCTTTGGTCAGTACGTAGGCTTCAGCCTTGAACTTCGTATGCGGGGTGATGCTGCCCGGCTTGGCAAGTACCTGACCGCGCTCGATGTCTTCGCGCTTGACACCGCGCAGAAGGGCGCCGATGTTATCGCCGGCACGACCTTCGTCGAGCAGCTTGCGGAACATCTCTACACCGGTTACGGTGGTCTTGGCAGTGGCTTTCATGCCGACGATCTCAACCTCTTCACCAACCTTGACGATGCCGCGCTCGACACGACCGGTAGCAACAGTACCACGACCGGAGATGGAGAATACGTCTTCGACAGGCATGAGGAATGGCTTGTCGATGGCACGCTCAGGCTGCGGGATATAGCTGTCAACGGCATCCATGAGGGCGTTGATGGCGTCTTCGCCAAGTTCGCCTTTTTCACCATTGAGACCCATGAGTGCCGAGCCTTTGATGATTGGAATATCGTCGCCAGGGAAGTCGTAGCTGGAAAGCAGCTCGCGGATTTCGAGCTCGACGAGTTCAAGCAGTTCAGCGTCGTCTACCATGTCGGCTTTGTTGAGAAATACTACCATATAAGGTACGCCTACCTGACGGGCAAGCAGGATGTGCTCGCGTGTCTGAGGCATGGGACCGTCGGCGGCGGATACGACCAGGATCGCTCCGTCCATCTGGGCGGCGCCGGTGATCATATTCTTTACGTAGTCGGCGTGACCGGGGCAGTCAACATGAGCATAATGACGCTTGTCGGTCTCGTATTCAACGTGGGCAGTGGCGATGGTGATACCGCGCTCACGCTCTTCAGGGGCATTGTCGATCTGATCGAATGCCTTGAACTCGGCCTGACCTTTTCCGGCCAATACCTTGGTGATGGCTGCCGTCAAGGTTGTCTTGCCGTGGTCAACGTGGCCAATTGTGCCAATGTTCAAATGTGGTTTGTTGCGCTCGAATTTCGCCTTCGCCATGGGTAAGGCCCTCCTCGGTCCAAATGTTGTTGGTGTACCTGCTCTGCAGAATTATGTTGCGTAAAATATGGAGCCCACATCCGGACTCGAACCGGAGACCTCTTCCTTACCAAGGAAGTGCTCTACCTCCTGAGCTATGTGGGCTTTACTGGAGCGGGAAACGGGACTCGAACCCGCGACCCTCAGCTTGGAAGGCTGACGCTCTAGCCAACTGAGCTACTCCCGCGCTACCAGACGAAGATATTTGGAAACCATCCAACCGAACACTTACCAGTACGTGCGACCAATGTCTCCTGAGTCGTACCCTGTTGCCGGTTTCCGGAGATTGTATGGTGGAGGGAGGAGGATTCGAACCTCCGAAGTCGATGACGACAGATTTACAGTCTGTTCCCTTTGGCCGCTCGGGAATCCCTCCAGGGATGATGACACTGTTAATGATTCGATGGAGCCCCGTATCCGAATCGAACGGATCACCTGCTGATTACAAGTCAGCTGCTCTACCAGTATGAGCTAACGGGGCCAATCTATTTTTCATAACTGGCATGAAAACAGAACTTGTTTATTTAAAGAGTTTGCTTGAAGTTGTCAAGTTTTTTTATTGTCAAAAAAAATAAAATGCGCCATTCCGTCGGAATGACGCATCGCAATTTCACCACGAACCCTTTCAGGCTGCGGATAACAATGGTATCAATGTATTTCTGACCTTTTTCAAGGCTCCCTCTTCAATCTGGCGCACGCGTTCCCGGGAAATTGAAAAATGGGTGGCAATTTCCTGAAGAGTCAAAGGCTCGTCAGATGTAATGCGACGTTCAATAATAAAGCGCTCCTTCTCATTCAGAACCGCAACCACCTGCGCAACCTTTTGCTGTAACTGCCGGCTTTCCTGGCATTCAGCCAGAAGGTCTTCCTGATTCATACGCTCGTCCGCCAGACTTTCCAGCGCAGTCAATCCGTCCCCGCACGACAATTCGGCATCCAGAGAGTAATCACCCTGCAGGCGTTGCTCCATTTCAGCAACTTCCTTGTCTGAGACATTCAACGCCAGTGCTGCAGAATGGGAAGCATTTTCGCCATCGTTCATCTTGAGGATGGCGTTTTTAGTCTCCCTCAGCTTAAAAAACAGCTTGCGTTGGGCCTGCGTCGTACCAATTTTCAGCAGACTCCACATGGACATGATATGGTTCTGGATATAGGCACGAATCCACCATACGGCATACGAAATCAAGCGAATACCCTTGTAGGGGTTGTACTTTCTCACCGCCATCATCAAGCCGACATTTCCCTCTTGTATCAGGTCAAGCACCTTGAGTCCATAATGGCGATACTCCCCCGCTACCTTGACGACAAAACGCAGATTAGAGGTTATTAACGCATGGGCCGACTCAAGGTCCTTTTCCTCAAAGAACTTCACCGCAATGCGATGCTCATCCTCTTCACTCAGCACGGAAAACTTCCTGATTTCTGCCAGATACAACGACAAGCTGTCGGAAACAATCGGTAACTGTGCTACCATGACCCGCTCCTCATTTCTGATAATTAGCACTCTGCCTAGCTGACTGCTAACAAAATATCACTGTCATGTCTGCATTTCAAGTATTTTCCCAAGGTACTCGTATACACATGATCGCCCATTTCCAATACCCTAGTCATCTCAAGGCTTCGTCAGCCATCCATGTTCCGCAATTGTAGCATTGCACCCAATCCGGAAAAATCACTTCGTTGCATGATGTAGAATAATCTACACCTTTTGAAGGATATTCTTCCTTCAAATGCATAGGCACTCTCCAACAACGACATAAAATACTTTAATTTTAGTTGGTTACACACATACATCTTATTGGCACGACACTTGGATAGTTGAATTACATACCAAGCTGAGCACAAGTTACGGAGACACTTTTATGAAATCCGGCACCATCATAAACGGCATCATCATCACAACAGCAGCCCTGCTTTTGATTGCGCTGGCTTTTCGCGTGAACGCCAGAGTAAACGTTGATTCAATCGCAGTCCTGAAAACAAGCGGCATGACCTGCGGCAGTTGCTCAAGCAAGATCACCACAGCGCTTGAGTCGTTGAAAGGGGTGGCGGTTACCGAGATTGATGTTGAAGGGGGCTGGGTGGTCGTGGGCTATGACACAACTGCCGTAAAGCCAGAGGCCCTGGCCAATACAATAAATCGTGCCGGCTTTGTCAGCAAGGTACAGCAGGTGCTGACACCGGAGCAGTTCAAGCAGGTAACTGGCAGGGACATTGGCAAGAAGGGCTCATCTTCGGGTGGCTGCGGTGGTTGTGGTACCAAGGGTGGCTGTGGTTCGAAAAAATAATCAGAACTAATCTCGACAAACGGGACACGTGCGCTAACGAACGCATTTCCAGAAAAGACTCAGAAAATGATTTCTAACTTACTAGCCCAAAAAATCAGGATAAGTGCGTTAACGAAATCATTTCCTGAAAAACTCAGGAAATGATTTCTAACTTACTAAAAGGAGATTGAAATGGCAAAAAATTGCACAAAACAGGTTGTATGGGCAGGTGTTGTAGTATTGGCGCTGCTGGTTGGGACGGTCACTGTGTTTGCCTTCTCGCTGGGCAAGTATGAAACGGTCAAGGCCAATGGCACTGTCATAACAATCCCCGTTGCCAAGCTGTCCGACGGCAAGGCCCGCTTCTACAAATTTGTGGATAACGGCAAGGAGATCAACTTTTTCGCGGTCAAGACCCCCGATGGCACCGTAAAAACAGCCTTTGATGCCTGCGATGCCTGTTATAAGTCCAAAAAGGGGTATGAGCAGCAGGGGGACAAGATGAACTGCAAGAACTGCAACCAGAAGTTCGCCATCAACCGTCTGGGTCCCAACGCAACCGGCGGCTGCAACCCCGGCTACCTTCCCTATCAACCAAACGGAAGCACTATTTCTATTTCAGTAAATGACCTCAGGGGCGGAGCGAGATACTTCTGATGAAACTGCACACTATCTCCATCAACAACCTCAAGCGGCGCAAGGCCAAGATGGCCTTTCTAACCATCGGTCTGATGGTGGGTATCGCCACCATCGTCACCCTGGTGACCCTGACCCGCTCCATGTCCAGCGACATCGAACGCAAGTTGGATGAGTTCGGCGCAAATATCCTCGTTACCCCCCAGAGCAACGGGCTGTCCATGAACTACGGCGGCATCAGCCTGGGAGGTGTAACCTTCGATCAACGCGAGATTCGTGAAGACGATCTGGCGAAGATCAGGACCATCACCAACCATAAGAACATTTCGGCTGTCAGCCCCAAGGTGTTGGGCGGCATAAAAATACAAAACCACGATGTATTGCTGGTTGGTGTCAACTTCGCCAGCGAATTGAAGATGAAGCAGTGGTGGAAGGTGTTCGGCAACGAACCCGCGTCGGATCACGACCTTTTGCTCGGTTCCGACGCAGCTAAAGTGCTTAACGTCACTCCCGGAGACAGCCTGAGCATCAAAGGGGAAGCCTTCAAGGTCTCAGGTGTTCTGGAGCAGACCGGATCACAGGATGACGCGCTGGTCTTTGCCAGCCTGCCCAAGGCCCAGAAACTTTTGGGCAAGGAGGGCAAAATCAGCATGGCCGAGGTAGCGGCGCTCTGCTCCGGCTGTCCGATCGGCGACATGGTCACCCAGATCGCGGAGAAACTGCCGGATGCCAAGGTTTCGGCCATCCAGCAGGTGGTTGAAGGGCGTCTCAAGGCACTTGATCAGTTCAGGCGTTTTTCCTATGCCATGGCCGGGGTGGTGGTCTTCATCGGATCCCTGATCGTCTTCGTCACCATGATGGGGAGTGTCAACGAGCGGACAGTCGAGATCGGCATCTTCCGGGCCATCGGCTTCAGGAAGAGTCATATCATGCGGATCATCCTGCTGGAGGCGGCCCTGGTCAGTCTGCTGGCCGGGTTTCTGGGATATGCCGTCGGCATGGGGGGCGCCAAACTGGCCCTGCCCTTCATGGCGGAGAGCAGGAATGCCCATCTGATTTGGGACTCGAAGGTCGCTTTTGGCTCCATCGGGCTGGCATTGATACTGGGAATCCTGGCCAGCCTCTACCCGGCACTGCATGCCAGCAAGATGGACCCGACCGAAGCCCTGAGAGCATTATAAAATTGAGGATACTATGGCACTGATTGAAATCAAAAACGTAAAGAAACAGTACTCCAGCGGTGATGATGTCATCGAAGCGCTGAGCGGTGTGGACATACACATTGAAGCAGGAGAATTCATCACCATCATGGGCCAGTCGGGATCAGGCAAAAGTACCCTGCTGTCCGTCCTGGGTGGCATGAACCATCCCTCCTCCGGAGATGTGGAGATGGCCGGCATCAAACTGTATCAACTCCCCGGCGAGGGGCTGGCCGACTTCCGGGCGCAGAACCTGGGGTTTGTCTTCCAGTCGTTCAACCTGATATCCTATTTGACCGCAATCGAGAACGTTATGCTGCCGCTAGCCATTGTCAGGATGAGTACAGCGGCCAAAAAGAATGCTGCACGCCAGGTACTCGAACGGGTCGGCCTGGGGGGGAAACTTGACCGTCTGCCCAACCAGCTCTCCGGTGGAGAACAGGAACGGGTCGCCATAGCGCGGGCAATCGTCAACAATCCTCACATCCTTCTGGCCGACGAACCGACCGGCAACCTGGATTCCAGGACCAGTGAGGAGGTCATGGCGCTATTTCGTGAATTGAACGCAGCCGGACAGACGGTGGTCATGGTCACCCACAACCCGGAGAACGGAACCTATGCCGATCGCACCATCCACCTGAAAGACGGCAAGGTTGTGAATAATTAGGTTCTGGGCTATAAAAGAACTCATGAAACCGTCCGCCTTCCGCATCGGCCTGCTGGGCCTCTCCATCCTTGGCATCAGCCTGCTGCACTATCTGACGCCGCTGCATCTTCACTATCTGCATGACATCTTTCAGCGTTTCTACTATCTCCCCATCATCCTGGCAGCCCTTTGGTTCGGCTTTCGGGGCGGACTGACCTGTTCTCTGGTCGTCAGCATAGTCTACGCCCCGCATATACTGTTCCAGTGGGGCGGGCAGCTGACCATGGAGATGGAAAAGTATCTGGAGATCGTGATGTACAACGTCGTCGGCGGTGTGACAGGCCTGCTGGCCCAGCGTGAGCGGGAACGCAGCCTGGAGCTGCAGCGCACGGCAGAAGGGCTGGAGGAATCCTGCCATAAACTGCAGTCCCAGTCCGAGCGGATCATTGCCATCGAAGAACAGCTGCGGCGTTCCGAAAAGCTCTCCACCCTGGGTGAGATGGCTGCAGTACTGGCCCACGAAATCAGAAACCCGCTCGGCTCCATCCGCGGTACGGCCGAGATCCTGCGCGACGACTACCAGCCCGGCGATCCGAAGCACGAATTTATCGAGATCCAGATCAAAGAGACCGAGCGCCTCAACCATGTAGTCGAGGACTTCCTGCGCATGGCGCGCCAGCAGCCGATGGAACTGCGTGCCTGCTCCATCCGGGAGGAGCTTGAGACCATCGTCACCCTGGTGACAAAGGACGCCCAGGATCGGGGCGTGTCCCTGCGTTTTGAGCCAAGGACCGAAGAGGCGGACATCAGAGGTGATGGAGAAAAGCTGCGCCAGGCCTTCCTCAACATCGTCATTAACGCCCTGCAGGCCACGCCCACCGGCGGCAGCGTCAGTATCACCCTCAGCCGGGGAGCGTCAGGGCTTGCTATCACCTTCCGCGACAGCGGTTCCGGGATTGCCCCGGACAATCTGCAGCGCATTTTTGAGCCATTCTATACAACCAAAGCGGACGGCACCGGCCTGGGATTGGCGGTGACCCGCAAGATTATCGAGGGGCATGGCGGCACGCTGGAAATTGAAAGCGAATCCGGCAAAGGTACAACCGTAACCGTCAGACTGCCGTTGCAGGAGGGTGCCGCATGAAACCAACCATCCTGATCATCGACGACGATACCTCGCTGCGGCGGGTACTGGAATACAACCTCCAGGAAGCCGGATATGCCGTGGCCACCGCCGCTTCCGGTGAGGAAGGCTTGCAGCGCTTCGAAGAGGTCTCGCCTGCCCTGGTGATCACCGACATGAAGATGCCCGGCATGGACGGCATGCAGGTGCTGAAGGCGATCAAGGAACGCTCGGTCGAAACGCTGGTAATCATGATTACGGCCTTCGGCACCGTCGATATCGCCGTAGAGGCCATGAAGGCCGGGGCCTACGACTACATCACCAAACCGTTCAACCGTGACGAATTGCGCCTGACAGTAGCCAAGGCGCTGCAGTTCAGCGGACTGGCGGTCGAGAACCAGCGACTGAAGAGTGAACTGTCCGACCGGGCCGATTTCCGCAGCATGGTCGGCTCATCGGCAGCCATGGAAAAGATCTTTGAAATCGTCCGCAAGGTGGCTGACACGGAAGCGTCGGTCATGATCACCGGTGAATCAGGTACCGGCAAAGAGCTGGTGGCCCGGTCGCTTCATGCAGGCAGCGGTCGCAGGAATGGTCCCTTCGTGGCGATCAACTGTGCCGCCATCCCCCACGACCTGCTGGAAAGCGAGCTGTTCGGTCATGTCAAGGGGGCCTTCACCGGCGCCATCAAGGACAAGACCGGCAAATTCCTGCTGGCCGATGGCGGCACACTCTTCCTGGACGAGGTGGCTGAACTGCCGCTGGAGCTGCAGCCCAAGCTGCTGCGGGCTCTGCAGGAACGTGTGATCGTGCCGGTGGGTGGCACGCAGGAGCAGAAACTGGATGTGCGGGTGGTAACCGCAACCAACCTGGATATCGAGAAGGCCATAGGCGACGGCGTCTTCCGCGAAGACCTCTATTACCGTCTCTCCGTCATCCCGATCCACCTGCCGCCGCTCAGGCAGCGGCGTGACGACATCCCCCTGCTGCTGCGCCATTTCTGCATCAAACATAATGCCGCAAGGGTGAACTTTGACAAACCGTGCCTGACACTCCTGACACGTTACGCCTGGCCGGGCAACGTGCGTGAACTGGAAAACCTGGTGGAGCGGCTGCTGATCATGCGCAGTGGCGACACCATCCCCTGCGACGACCTGCCGGATAAGATCCGCAACATTTCTGTGTCAGCGGGTGTTTCAACGGCCTCTGGTATCGTGATCAACCTGCCGGACGAAGGCTATTCACTGGAGCAGCTGGAGCGGGAGGTGGTGGTGCAGGCTTTGGAGCGCAACGGGTGGAACCAGACCGCGGCGGCCCGCTTCCTGCGGATACCGCGGCATACCCTGATCTACCGCATGGAGAAGTACGGGATCGTTCCGCCGGAGAAGCCCGGTGTGTGAAGATCGGAGACAAATCCCCTCACCCCGCCTTCGACCGGCTCTTCCTTTGGGAGAAGGGATTGGCGCACGATGTGCGTCAATCAGAAAGTGACTTGATCTGGCCGAAGGTGTCCATCGCATTGTCGTAGGCATCCATGATCATCTCATACGAGAGGCCGAGCGACACGCACCGTTCCTGGTCAATTTCACCCTCTCCGTCCATCTGGACGATCTGGTCCGCAACCTGCATCATCTCGATCATCCTGTTGGAAAACTCGCCGAAATTGCGGTAATGGTGATAGCGGATCATGTTCTGGATCGTCTCGGGATAGTTCCATTTCTTGGCGATCATGGCGCCGATTTCGGCGTGGCGGGTGTCAATCAGATTATCCAGCAGGCTCTTCTCGATTTTGATATCCTTGGCAACATTCAGGATCACGGTCTTACCCAAGTCAAGCAGCAGCCCCCCGATAAAGGCCTCTTCCGGGTCGAGACGGCAGCTGCGTGCCAGGCCGCTGGCAATGAAGGCGATTTTCATGGAGTTGTCCAGGATCTCCTGCAACTGCTCCCTTGGTACATCCTTAAATTTCAGGGAGCGGATCTGGATCGCAGTGACAATATTCCTGATCTCCTTCAATCCCAGCTTCACGATGGCGAACTGCAGTGAATCGACTTTGCCGGTCCCGCCGTAAAATGACGAGTTGGCGACCTTGAGGATGCTGGAGATCAGCACCTGATCGGTCATGATCAGCTTTGCCATGTCCTGAAAGGTGCTTTTTTCGTCCTCCATGATGCGGACCAGATGCGAGATGATGCCAGGCATGGCTGGTAATTCGAATTCCTCGTCGAAAAGCCGTTTATTGATCTCCTCATAGGCACTGTCAAGCGTACGGGCATCCCTTCTGACCTCATCCATAACCCGCACGGCATCGAAGACCGCCCGGCCGGTCTCCAGCTGGATCGGGCCCTTCAGCGCCGATTCTGGAAGCGGTGTGCTGACCGTGACCATGCTGGATGTACGGGAAAAGATGTCGACCAGGAGATTCTCCACCAAATCTTCGAACACCGTGGTCAAGGTCTCGATCGTTACCCACTTCCTGTCCACCAGCAGGCGGGTGAACAGGGCACCGGACAAGGTAATTTCTCTGAGGGCCTGATCAGCCTGGGATGCGGTCAGGGCGCCAACCTTGACCAGACATTCTCCCAGCCTGTACCCCGGTTTTTGGGAGGCGGCAAAAATGATCTTACCCTCCTCCATGTAAAAGGTCACATCCTCGTCGCCCTCCCGGGATATGGTGGCACAACATGACAACCGGTTCATATCGATCCACTGGAATATGTCCTGGAATGGCATGAAGCTGAGATCCGCCTGGAATATAACCGCCATGTTCATGCCTTTCTTCCTGATGTAAGAGTCCGTGGCATAAAAATACCATAGAATGCCTGCGTTATCAAATCGCCCGACTCCCGGCAGCTGGTTGACGGCAATCAAACAGAAGAACCATGTTGACAGGCATCACGCCATCACCTTCCTGTCCAGCCCGGCAACGCAGGATAACATGCACGAGCGGCTTTGTTGTATGCAACAGCATAAGGAGAATATTCGCATGGGATTGTAGAATATTCGACAACCCCAGAGTTCCCGGTCAACAACTGTAAAAAATATTCAAAAAAAACAGCATGTTGTAAATTGGCATACTCCATGTATACTTCAGGGTACTATCCCAGAGATTCGCGAGGCTGCCATGAAAGCTATAATTGCCTTACTTGCATTGATGATCCTCTCCGCAACACCCACCCCTGCCGAAACCATCGCAACAGTCGAACACCTGCCCACCCTGATCGCTAGCGCCCTGTCCAACAACCCCGAGCTGAAATCCTCCCAGGCCCGCTGGCAGATGTATGTCGGCAAGGCCCGCCAGGCCGGAAGCCTGGATGACCCCATGTTCATGTTCAAGTTGCAGAACATGATGGCCCGCGAACCGCTGGTCTTCAACAAGGACCCCCAGTCCGCCAAGGTGGTCGGCATCAGTCAGCAGCTCCCCTTCTGGGGCAAACGGGCCATCCGCAAGGAGATTGCCGGCTACGAGGCCGAGTCGTACCGCTGGCAGACGGAGGAACGCAGGCTCGAACTGAAACGGATGGTCACGGAAACCTACTACCAGCTCTACTCAGTGGACAGGGCGTTGGAGATCATCGAAAAGAATCTGCAGATCATCAACGACTTTGTAACCATTGCCGAATCCCGCTACTCTGTCGGCCAGGGGGTCCAGCAGGATATCTTCAAGGCCGGACTGGAACGCTCCAAGATGCTGGACATGCAGATCACCCTGCAGCAGCAGCGCCGGAGCCTGACCGCCAACCTGAACTACCTGCTGTATCGCCCATCGGATACACCCGTCGGACCGGTGGCCGATTTTGAGCTGCCGCAGATCACTCTCTCTGCCCAACAGTTGAATGATCTGGCCTATGACACCCGCCCCCAGGTCAAGAATCTGGTTACCCTGGCCAACAAGGGTATGGCCGGACACCGGCTGGCGCGGAAGGAATTCTATCCGGATTTCAACCTCTCCTTCGAGTACATGTTCCGCGAAGCCTCCATGAATGACCCCGGCTATAACATGTTCAGCCTGGGGGTTACCTTCAATCTCCCCTTTCAGCAGCAGAAACGCCGGGCCATGCTGGCCGAGTCCTCCTCCGAAACGACCATGTCCATGGAAGAGCTGAACAGCCTCAAAAACAGCATCAGCTACGCCATCAGCGATACCCTGGCCCAGATGGAACGGCGCAGGAAACTGGTAGAGCTCTACAAGGGGGGGATCATCCCCCAGGCTGAGCAATCCTTGGAGTCGGCTGTCATCAGCTACCGGGTGGGCAAGGTGGATTTCCTGACCCTGCTGGACGGCCGTGTCAACCTGTTCAACTACGAGAAGGAACTGTACGACTCCAAGGCTGAGTACATGATGAAACTGGCGCAGCTGGAAGCGGCGGTCGGGGTTGAGCTGGTTACGACTTTGGAAAAACAAAAATAATATCCCCCCCCCTTGCGGGGGAGGGTTAGGGTGGGGGGGAAAGTGCAACCTGCTCACCATTCGCAACTTCACCCACCCCCCAACCCCCTCCCGTCAAGGGAGGGGGAGAAAAAATACGAGGTCATCAGTATGTCAATAAACAAGAAAATCGCAATCCCGCTGATCGTACTTATTGTCGCTGCGCTGGCAGGCGGAGGCTGGTATGCCTGGCAGCACAAAGGACACGACCATGCCGCCGAAGGCAAGGCAGCCCAGGGCAAGCAACTCTACACCTGCTCCATGCACCCCTTCATCATCAAGGACAAACCGGGCACCTGCCCGATCTGCGGCATGGAGCTGATCAAGAAAATCGACAGCGCACCTGCCGACGGTACCCCCCAGACCCCGGAACAGAAGCAGCAGGCCGCGATGCTGGGCCATGTCTCGCTCTCCCCGACCCAGCGGGTCATGGCCAATGTGGCCACCATCGAGGCCAAAATCGGCTCCCTGAACAAGGAGATCAACGCCGTCGGTATCGTGCAGTTCGACCAGTCGCGGCAGGCCAAAGTCACCGCCTGGATCGCCGGTCGGATCGACAGGCTCAATGTCAATACCGTTGGCGCCTTCGTATCCAAGGACAGGCCGGTGGCCGAGATCTATTCGCCAGATTTGCTGGCAACCCAGCAGGAATACCTGCTGGCGGTCAAGAGCCGGGCGCAGCTGAAAAATTCCCCGATCCCCTCCATCTCCCAGAACGGCGACGGCCTGGTAGCGTCGGCCAAACAGCGCCTGATGCTGTACGGGGTTAAGGAGAGCCAGATCGCCGAGCTGGAAAAGGCCGGCAAACCGACCATCCGCCTGCCGATCTATACGCCGCTCTCCGGTATCGTCATCGAAAAGATGGTGCAGCAGGGTCAGTACGTCAATGTGGGTGAGGTGCTGTTCAATATCGCCGACCTCTCAAAGGTTTGGGTGGAGATCGATGTCTTCGAAAATGAAGTCCCCTATGTGCGGGTCGGCCAGCAGGTGGAAATACGCTCCGCAGTCGAACATGGCGAGTCCTTCAAGGGGCGGATCAGCTTCATTTATCCGTTCCATGACCCCAAGACCCATACGGTCAAGGCCCGGGTGGAAATGCCCAACCCCGGCCACCGCCTGAAACCGGACATGTTCGTCAATGCCATCATCAGGGTTCCGCTGGTCAAGGGCATCATCATCCCGGTCACAGCGGTTATCGATACCGGCAAACGCCAGGTAGTCTGGGTGGAAACAACACCGGGCATGTTTGAACCGCGTGATGTCCAGGTCGGTGAGCGGATCGAAGAGAAGGTCCAGATCCTGTCAGGCCTCAAAGCGGGTGACAAGGTGGCGGTATCCGGCGGCTATCTGATCGATTCCGAATCGCAGCTCAAGGGGGGCGGTGGGCAGGACCACAGCCAGCATACCGGCGGGGCCAAGCCGGATACCAAGGGGCAACCTACATTGCCCAAGAAGGAACCATTAAAGATGGATGATATGAAGATGTAAAATCTGTTTCTGCCACAGAGAGCACAGAGGACTCAGAAAAAATCAGGTATTTATTGTAGATATATTGCCAGCTGTTTTGTTCTGCTCTGTGATCTCTGTGTACTCTGTGGCTAAACGCCTTATAAGGTTCTAACTCATGATCGAAAAAATTATCGAATACTCCGCCCGCAACCGGGTCATCGTCCTGATGATGTTCGGGCTTGTCATCGTCTGGGGCCTCTGGTCGGTCTACCGCACCCCGGTGGACGCCATCCCGGACCTGTCGGACAACCAGGTGATCGTCTTCACCGATTACCCCGGCCGCTCGCCCCAGGTGGTGGAGGACCAGGTCACCTACCCCCTGGCGGTCAACCTGCAGGGACTGCCCCAGGTGCGGGCCGTTCGCGCTTCTTCGGCCTTCGGCTTCTCCATGATCTATGTGATCTTCGAAGACAAGGCCGACATCTACTGGGCCCGGACCCGCGTGCTGGAGCGGCTGAACTATGCCGCCTCGCTGCTGCCGCCCGGCGTGGTGCCGACCCTCGGTCCGGACGGCACCGGTGTCGGTCATGTCTTCTGGTACACCATCGAAGGCAAGGGCTACGACCTGGAGCAGTTGCGCACCCTGCAGGACTGGTTCGTGCGCTACCAGCTCAACACCGTCCAGGGGGTGGCCGAGGTGGCCTCCATCGGCGGTCTGGTGCGCGAATACCAGATCGATCTGGACCCGACCAAACTTTTCGCCTACAAGGTCACCTCCGGCAAGGTCATGGAGGCGGTCAAGGCGGCCAACAAGGATGTGGGTGGCCGGCTGATCGAACAGGCCGACGCCGAATACCTGATCCGCGGCCGCGGTTACGTCAAGTCCAAGGAAGATCTGGAGAATATCGTGGTCGGCGCCGATATGCGCGGCACCCCGATCTACGTCAAGAATCTCGGCACGGTCCAGATGGGGGGCGCCATCCGCCGCGGCATGCTCGACATGAACGGCGAGGGGGAGGCGGTAGGCGGCATCGTGGTCATGCGCTACGGCGAGAATGCCAAGGACGTCATCGACCGGGTCAAGGTCAAGATCAAGGAACTGGAGAAGGGTCTGCCGCCGGGCGTGAAGATCATGGTCTCCTATGACCGCTCCGACCTGATCGAGCGGGCCATTAAAACCCTGAAGAAGAACCTGCTGGAGGAGTCGGTCGTCGTCTCCCTGGTGATCCTGGTCTTCCTGCTGCACTTCCAGAGCGCCCTGGTGATCGTGCTGACCCTGCCGATCTCCGTCCTGATCGCCTTTATCACCATGAAGCTGATGGGGGTCACCTCCAACATCATGTCCCTGGGTGGTATCGCCATTGCCATCGGTGTGCTGGTGGATGCCGGGGTGATCATGGTGGAGAACTGCTATCGCCACCTGTCGGAGATGCCACCGGAAGAGCGAGCGGCGAAGCGCTTGGAGCTCGTTATTACCTCGGCAAAGCAGGTCGGCCGCGCCATCTTCTTCTCCCTGGCCATCATCGTGCTCTCCTTTGTGCCGGTGTTCATGCTGGAGGGACAGGAAGGCAAGCTGTTCCACCCCCTGGCCTTCACCAAGACCTTCTCCATGATGGGTTCTGCCATGATCGCCATCACCCTGGTGCCGGTCTTGATGTACTACTTCATGCGGGGCAAGATGCCGCCGGAGAGCTCCAACCCTGTCTCCACCTTCTTCATCCGGCTCTATTCACCGGTCATCCGCTGGGTGCTGGTCTGGAAAAAGACCACCATCGCCCTGAATGTCATGGCCCTGCTGATTGCCGTACCGCTCTTCATGAACCTGGGGAGCGAATTCATGCCACCCCTGGACGAGGGCTCCTTGCTCTACATGCCGGTGACCCTGCCCAATGTCTCCATTACCGAGGCCAAGCGCCTGATACAGGTTCAGGACACCATCATCAAGAGCATGCCCGAGGTGGAGCATGTCCTGGGCAAGGTCGGCCGGGCCGAGACCTCCACCGACCCTGCGCCGGTCTCCATGTTCGAGAGCATCATCATCCTCAAGCCCAAGGAGCAGTGGCGGCCGGGGATGAAAAAGGCCGACATTGTGGCCGAGCTGGACGCAAAACTCCAGCAGATCGGTGTCAGAAACGGCTGGACCCAGCCGATCATCAACCGCATCAACATGCTCTCCACCGGGGTGCGCACCGACCTGGGGGTCAAGATCTTCGGGGCCGATCTGAACGTGCTCAAGGACCTGGCGATTCAGGCCGAGGCGATCCTCAAGCCGATCAACGGTGCCGCCGATGTGGTGGCTGAACGGGTCACCGGCGGCAACTACATCGACATCGACATCGACCGGGAGGCTGCTGCCCGCTATGGCGTCAATGTGGGTGATATTCAGGATGTCATCGAGACCGCCCTGGGGGGCGCGGCGCTCTCCACTACCGTGGAAGGGAGGAACCGCTTCCCGATCCGTATCCGCTACCTGCGGGACTACCGGGACAATATCCCGGCCATCCGCCGCATCCTGGTCAGCGGCATGGGGGGCACCCAGGTGCCGCTCTCACTGGTGACCCGCTTGAAGATCTCCACCGGTGCACCGGAGATCAACAGCGAGGGGGGACTGCTCCGATCCCTGGTGTTCCTGAACGTTCGCGGTCGGGACATGGGTGGCTTCGTGACCGAGGCCAAACAGACCCTGGAAAAGAATCTCAAGCTGCCGCCCGGCTACTATGTGGCCTGGTCCGGTCAGTGGGAGAACCAGGTCCGGGCCAAGGCCCGCCTGCAGATGCTGGTGCCGATCGGCATCGTGATCATCTTCATCCTGCTCTACTTCACCTTCCACTCGGCCCTGGAGGCCTCCATGGTCATGCTCTCGGTCCCCTTCGCCCTGGTGGGAGGGGTCTATCTGGTCTCGGCCCTGGGGTACAACCTGTCGGTGGCGGTGTGGGTCGGTTTTATCGCCCTGTACGGTATCGCCGTGGAGACCGGGGTAGTGATGGTGATCTACCTGCACGAGGCGCTGGACAAGAAGCTGAAGGATGGCCCCTGCACGGAGCAGGATATCTATGACGCCACCTTCGAAGGCGCGGTACTCAGACTCAGGCCGAAACTCATGACCGTAGCTGTGGCCCTGCTGGGACTGATCCCGATCATGTGGTCTTCCGGTACCGGCGCCGATGTGATGAAACCGATCGCCGCCCCCATGATCGGCGGCATGATCTCGTCGGCTGTGCACGTGCTGATCATGACGCCGGTGATATTCGTGATGATGAAGAAACGGGATTTGCGGAAGGGCAGGCTGAAATACAGCGGAATGAAACACTAAAGACGTTCAACAAACAAACCAAAGGAGAACTGACAATGAAGAAACTGGTACTCGCAATCGCAGCAATCCTGGCCCTGGCCGCACCGGCGGCCTTCGCCGCCGACCACACGGGCCACGACATGCACGCCGGCCACGCCGACATGAGCGGTGTTGCCCATGAAGAGGTGGTGGACGGCATCAAGGCCACCTTCACCATCCAGACCATGGCGGATGCCATGAAGGCCATGGGCATGGATATGCCCAAAGGGGTCAAGGAAACCCATCACATTTCTCTGGCGCTCAAGGATGTTAAAAGCGGCAAGGCCCTGACTGAGGGCGAAGCTACCGTCAAGATGCAGGGACCGGACAAGAAAGAACAGACCAGGGAGCTTATGGGCATGCACGGACACTTCGGTGCAGATTTTGAGATGGCCAAAAAGGGGAAATACGGTGTGATGTGCAAGTTCAAGCCGAAAGACGGCAAGGTGCGCCAGGCGAAATTCTGGTACACGGTGAAATAGAGTTTACATTCCCTTCGACTCCGCTCAGCGTACATCTCCGTTCCCTGAGCGGAGTCGAAGGGCCTATCCTTTGCCGGTCAATTTCTTCCAGCCGGTACCGGCCAACTCCACCAGACCGTTGATCGTGCGGGTGTAGAACTTGCGCACCGGCATGCGATTGACCATGATGGCGCCGTCGACACGTTCTATCGTTACCGGATCACCACCGTTGAACACCGCAATCTGGGGATAATGTTCGCCATCAATGCCGAACAAAAAGCGATAACGGGCACCTTCAAATCGACAGGAGATAATAAGGATGACCGCTTCAGGTTTGCCGCTGCGGTAGTTGAAGCGGGCAGTCGACGTTACAAAAGCGCCTGCAACCGGCCCGCCTGACGTCAGCAGAGCATCAATAGTAACTCCTTTGGGCTTAAGCCTCCCCAGTGACGGCAATCCCCACGGCTTAAAGGGCTCATGCCGGCGGGATTGAAAGTGCCCGCTCTGCTCAAGCAGTACGACCACATTGTTGTTGATCGGCCCGCCGATGGAATGGGACAGTCCGGCGGCAAAACCGCGTTCACGTATCAGGCGGTGGTTTTCCACAATCTGCACCATGCCGGTCGCCCCCAGGGGATGGCCACGACCTTTCAGCCCGCCGGTCAGGTTGGTAGGGAACGCGCCGTTCGGCCCGGTCAGGTCATCATCGAACAGTGCATCCATCAGGCGGTTGCGACCCACAATCCCCAGGTCCACCATATTGATCGGGCCGAAGCCGTTAAAGGGATCATGCATATTGACGTGCAGCCTGCCGGCAAAGGAGCGGATATCCTTGATTCCGGCCATGCCGTAGGTGTAGCCGGCAGCAATAACCGTGGCCGGAAAGGAATGGAAATAGTTGCGGTCGGCGATGGTCGGGATATCCGTGGCGCTTCCCACTCCGCTGACCAGCACATCCTGCGGTTTTGACGTCAGGATGACCGCTGCCATGCCGTCGGACATGGGACAGAAATCATGGTAGCGCAAGGGGTCCCAGTAGCGGTAATTCTTGTTGCTGGCGATCTGCCGGTAATAGTCCGCCACTTCAAGGGCATGGTTATTATGGGCATCCGGATTCTGCGCGGCAAAGCGCTGACTGCGCTGAGTCAGCAGGGCCGAATAGGCGGTCCACTCCTCATCGCTGAGACCGAGCCGTTCCTTGAGTGCCCGCGCCACCAGGGCGCCGCAGGCCGGCATGGTCAGGCCGAATTCCGATTCGTCACGATCGATCACCCCGGCGATAATCCGGGTCGAATCCAGTGTCGAGGCGTCACTCATCTTCTGGATGCCGATGGCCAGCACGTAGTCGTAGCGCCCCGAAGCCACTTCAAGGTAGGCATTCTCGAAAGCCGAGGCACCCGAAGACGAAGCGGTATCGATCAGCACCGACTTGGCCCCGGAAATGCCCAGGATGCCGGCAATCTTGGCTGCGGTATTATCCACCCCGGAAAAGGCTGAGGGGTTCTGGCTGCCGACTACAACCGCCTCAATATCGCGACGCCGCACAGGACCACCGGCAAACACCTCGCCACAGCGCTCGGCCATCTCCAGAAAGGAAAGGTTTTCCTTATCCTTGCCATTATAGCGCCCTACTGGTGCCATCCATGATGCGGCGACATAGACCTGACGGGGACAGAACTGAGTGCTCATTGCATACTCCTTGACAAAAAAAGGCGTCCAACCTGCCGGACGCCTCAATCTGTATCAGATGCGAAGAATGTTACACCAACCTACTTGCGCAACACCTTGATGACTGCCGAGAAATCCTCTTCGCCCCACCCCGCCTCGACACCTTGTTCGTAAACCTTTGCAGCCGCTTCGGCTGCAGGAAGATGAAGCCCCATCAAGCGGGCTGCGCTCATGACCATGTGAAGCTGTTCATGAACATACTTGAGTGCCAGGCTGCGGGTAAAGTCGTTGCGTGCCATAGCGCGCCCCTTCAAGTGGAACAGCGGCGAAGCCACCCCGCGGGTATCGAGCACCTCCAGAATCTTATCAGCGTCGAAGCCCATTTTTTCCCCGAATACGATGCCTTCTGCAAGTACCTGCACCAACTCGGCCTGCACCATGTTAACGATGAACTTCATCTTGGTGGCATCACCGATCTTGCCTACGTGAATCGTGTTGAGGCCAAAGAAAGAGAACGGCTCTCGGCATTTGCCTGCCAGTGACGTGTCACCGCCGATGATAATCGTCAACAGTCCGTTAGCGGCATGGTCCTTACTCCCCCATACCGGCGCATCCAGGTACAGCACCTTTTTCTTGTCCGATTCGTCAGACATCCTCAAGGTGGTTTCCAGCGAGTGTGATCCCATGTCAGCCAGTATTGTACCGGGATCGATTCCTGCCAGAATCCCCTTATCTCCGAAAAACAGGCCGCCCAACTCATCTCCTTCAGGGACAATGGCGATCACCAGATCACGCCCTTTGGCAGCCTCTGCAGCTGAAGACGCAGCCATGGCACCCAGTGCGACCACCTCGGCAACGGCCGCCTGATTACTGTCAAAAATCGTCAATTCATAATTACCCTTGGTCAGGTTGGCGGCCATATGCTTCCCTACGGTACCCAACCCGATAAAACCGATCTTTCGCAACATATCTGCAGCCTCCTGAAATAGGATATAATTTATAATTAAATTCAGCGCAATATTACATGGTATTTATGCCGCTGGCAACACCCTAGTTCAAAAAATAACACTTTTTTAAATCAGCAGATCAGCGCGACGAAGCGACGCCCCGCCTGTCACACATTCCTGCAAGACGGCAGCTGGAGCAGTACGGAGATACCGGGAGGCAATGGTTCTGGCCAAAAGCCACCAGCAGGTCGTTGATCTCAATCCAATACTCGGCCGGCAGCTTTTTTCGCAGGACAGACTCCGTCTCGTCAGGCGATTTGGTAGCAACATAACCCCAGCGGTTGCATATACGGTGAACATGGGTATCCACACAGATTCCCGGCTTACCGAAACCAAGTGTTACGACCAGATTGGCGGTCTTACGTCCTACCCCTTTGAATTTCAGCAATTCATCGATGTCATCCGGAACAATTCCGCCATAGTCTTTCTCCAGCCTGTGAGAGATATCAGCGATCTGGGCAGCCTTGTTGCGGTAAAATCCGGCCGGGTAAATCAGACGGGCAATATCTTCAACCGGCAGTCTCATCATCTCAGCAGGTGTTCCGGCTTTTTCAAAGAGTCTGCCCGAAGCCAGAGCAGTGACCTCATCTTTGGTCCGCAGCGAGATGATACAGGATACCAGCACCTTGAACGGGCTGTGATCACACTGGGCAACGATCGTGACTGCGGGTGTCTTCCATGAGCGGTATTCCTCCCGCAGAATGGCAATGACTCTATGAATATTATCTGAATTCATTCTGGAAATACTACCCCAACACAGATAGTCACACAAGACCGGTTTTACTTTTCATCATATTGACGCTATGATGACTCCATGAAAAACGACAACCGTAATTTTATCGACCTCCACATCCATTCCAATTATTCAGATGGAGCCTTTACACCTCAAGAATTGGTTCTTCAAGCATCTAAAGCTGAACTCGTGGCAATTGCCATAGCTGATCATGATTCGGTGGCGGGTGTGAGCGAGGGCATTTCAGCCGGTATGCTCTGCAACATTGATGTCAT
The DNA here is from genome assembly GCF_056821595.1 of Geobacter psychrophilus. Taxonomy (NCBI): domain Bacteria; kingdom Pseudomonadati; phylum Thermodesulfobacteriota; class Desulfuromonadia; order Geobacterales; family Geobacteraceae; genus Geobacter; species Geobacter psychrophilus. The sequence goes on along the minus strand of NZ_JBXDTU010000004.1, from coordinate 3,277,171 downwards.
TCCTGCGGTAGAGCTCTCGGTTCAGTTCAAATCATGGCAGGACGTGCATCTGTTAGGCTACGGCATTGATGTGACTGACTGCAAGTTTCTTGAAAAACTGAATGGATTTCGTGAGCGGCGGGAACATCGCAACATTGATATCCTGGAGCGGGTCAATGTCATGCTTGTTGAAGAGAATCGTGAAGCCATCGAACTTTCCCAGGTGCTGGACTTCGCGCGGGACGCCATCGGCCGCCCACACATCGCCCGCGCCCTGCTGGAACGAGGCTACGCATGTTCCGTCGAAGATGCCTTCCGGCGCTACCTGGTCCCCTGCAATGTTCCCAAATGCTATTGGCCGATCGATGATGCCATCAAGGAGATCAGGCGAATCGGGGGGGTTGCCGTCCTGGCCCACCCGACCACCGTCAGCACCGATCGCCAGGAATTACGTGATATTATCTTTGAAATGTCGGATATGGGGCTTGATGGCATTGAGGTGTTCAATAACATGGCCAGAGAGGACGAAATGGAGTTTCTACGACGTCTAGCGGATGATGCGGGACTTCTGGTGACCGCAGGATCAGATTTTCACGGAATCGAAGAAGGGCTGGAAATGGGAAAGGGGCGAGGCGGCATCGGCTTTAGCGACGCCCTCCTCGCCCCCCTCAGGAAACGCATGTCTGAACGGCAACGTCAGCTTTTGTCTTTGTAGGCCTTGTAATTAACGACCTGAATATCCTCGGTAACCGTCTTTACCCCTTTGATCGAGCTGACGATTTTGAGTGCTGTTTTCTTTTCTTCTTCAGAGGCGATATAGCCGCTTACGGCAACATCCCCCTTCTCTGCCTCGATAGTGAAGGGACGGTAATCCAGATCAACAGCATTCAGCAAGGCTGTTTCTATCTTTTTCATCAGAATGGTATTGTCGATCAGCTCCACAGCTCCCTTCTCTGCATCCTTAAGACCGGGATCCTTTACGCAGGAGACAATACTTTCCACGATCGACTCTTCGGACAGGCGCGACGTGTTGAAGGTCATATCATAGCCTAACGGGTCGTTCCAGTCGCGATCAAAATAGAAGTGAATAAACCCGCCCCGCTGATGATCACTTCGGCGAATCATGGATCGCGCCAAATCCGGATCAATCCATTCCCGTTCTGCAAAGCGCTCGGCGCGCTCCTCGAAATCGGCAGTAAAGCGCAGCCTGAGAACATTTCTGCAGCCCTTCAACAGGTCCTGGCCACCACGGCCATACAGGATGACGTTCCCTTTGCGGGCGAAATCCAGCAGGATCAGTTCAACGGTATTAAGCGCCGCGGCACGTTTACGGTCCTCAGCAGTAATATAGGAGGGCGGCTTTTCGTCCACCATTTGAAGCATATCTGGTGCGAGTCCGTATTTTTGCGCACTGGCACCGATACGTTCGCCATCGACCAGTGTGTACTTGAGCTTTCGAGCAAGTTCTTCGGCGATATGATAAGCACCCGTACCCATTTCCCGCGAAATAGTAATAACTGCCATGTACACTCCTCTCTACGTTCTAATCGCTGTCGCGCTATATATCATGTTGTGATTGTGTTAACAAGAAGGTAATGCTACTTTTCTCCCCATATTCTTTTTCAAGGAGTCAATTCTGCCTGATTACCTGGTTTTCACCGTACGTTTTGCCTGTTTCGCCGTTGTACATTCCCTGTTCGCTGCGAACCGGGTAAAACTGATTGTTAGCCGGATTGCAGCCAGCGCGCCCCACTATTACCGGCTATGCTACAATCTGGCGTCGTGCGCCATGCTTGTCTGGGTCATGGCGGCCTTCCATACATCCCCGGTGCTTTATTTCGCACCCGGAATCTGGAGTCTGGTTATGTACGCGGCACAGCTCCTTGCAGCCGGTATCATATTCCGGTGCATACGTCAGACCGGTGCAGGTGATTTCCTCGGCACCAGCCAGATTCACTCAACCGACACACAACCTCACAGGCTGGTCACCAACGGATGCTATGCCCATATGCGCCATCCACTTTATTTCTACTCACTCGTTTTTCTGATTTTGAATCCTGTAATGACGGTCCAATGGCTCCTGCTGACACTCTATTCCCTGGTATATTTCATCATAGGTGGGTTGATCGAGGAGCGCCGGCTTGTAGAATCATTTGGAGAAGAATACAGGGGGTACCAGCAACGCGTACCCTTTATAATCCCTGCTTCACGTAACTACAAGCAGTGATTTGACGGCGATATTCATTTTTCTGTTACGTGATGTACAATTTGTGCAGGGACTACACCGGATCAAGTGCAATCGACACTACCAGCCTGCACATTGAACCGGCGTGAGCAAACTCCAGCGGAACCCTGATGATGCCATCTTTGCAGGTAGCACCTTCCACAGCCATCACCACCTGTAGCCGATTGTCACCTGTTTCATGCTCCACTTTTGTTAACACGGTATTTTCTTCAATCACCTGAAGCGATCCGTTGACCGGTTCATCTGTTTTCATGCCAGGGGAGTAAACCGCTGCAGACACCTCTACGCCATCCCCATCCACCGGCGGCATCTCACCTTCTCCAAGCCGCAATGCATCGTCGTTCCCAATCCGTGTCATAATCTCGCGGGAAAGCAGCGAAAGTGACTCCAGCACGCCCTCACCGCTAGAGGTATCAGACAAACAGACCTGAATATTCGGCAGATCAAGCGCAGCAGCCATACCTGCGGCAGACATGTCACGACTGCTACTGCCCTTGTTAAGCTGAAGGACACTGGGGATGTCATTCACCCCCACCCCATACGCGGCCAGAAAGCCCCGTAACACAGAGATGCAATCGAGTTCCGCGTTTGCAGATTCCGGAGCGGCGTCTGCGACTATCACCAGCCCGTCTGCCCCTTTGAGTGTCATTTTCCAGGCAGCAGGATTGGCGACCTTTCCCGGCAGGGTATACACATGAAAGCGAATGCGATAATCCCCAAACATCGGTTTTTCAAATGGGCTGAAATCAAAAAAGAACAACGAATCGCCACTGCCTGACGGTGATTTCAGATCTCCCCGCAATGAGGGCTTGATTCTGTCGTAGATATACTGCAGAGAGTTGCGTTTGCCGACCCCCTCGCGGCCATAGTATACAATTTTGGCGTTAATCTCACGCTTGGCGTGGTTAATGAGTGCCATCTATGCTCCAAGTCCAGAAAAATTGGATACGTGCAGAAAACATTTTTTTGTTTGCAAATCTAGCGTTTTTTGGCAAGAAGCAGTCGTTTGGCCTGCGTAGAAAGTACCGAAGATATATTTTTGCTTTTTGCATAACTCGCAATGTCCTTCTCATTCAATGACGCCAGGTAGCGCAGGGAGTTGGGAAGCGGTGTTTTAGGGCAGTCGATCAATGCCTTGCGAATCATGTAATTCTTGGTCCACTCCTTGTTGGCACAGATCAAACGGATGATTTCATCATTCTGGACACCGACCTTCAGGATCGTCAGGATCTCGCCATCCGTTATGCGCGGATTTTTGATAACACTGCCCGAGACAAGCTTGTTGGAGTCCTTGATGAGGATCGAACGCCATTCCTTATCACCGGACAGAGCCATCTTGATCTTCTCGCTAATCCCCATAATCATGGCGACTTTGTACTTGCTGAGATATTGCTCATCATCTTCATCAATAGCTGCGGGCTCTTCCGCGAGCGCTTCCTCGGGTTCATCAACTGACGCGTCAGTCGCATCATCAGCCAGGTCATCCAATTGATCTGCCGGGCTCTGGGCAACAGGCTCCCGGTCACTTTCCGCTACCGGTGCGATCACAGGCAGCGCGGAAGAGGAAAGTTCCCCCTTCTGCAAAAAAGCCCTGGCAGGTCCGGACAAAAACTCGTTACCCAGCAGCGCTTGTGCAACCCAGGGCCTGGCATGATGAATCCTGGCAATTGCATCCAGGACGGAAGGATGGGCTTCGGAAGAATTCACATACTGCAGAATGACATCTTCTGGCAGTCCGGCAAACAAATGGCCGGCTGCCCGTTTGACATCAACATCCGCATCCTTCATCAAACAGTAGATAAGAGTCACCCGGTCGAACGGTCCCAGAGACGAAGCCGTTTCGAGCCCTGACTGTTTCTGGTCGACTGACACACCGGGCCTGACAAAAGCTGCAACTGCCGAAGATATTTTAAACCTGATTGGATCAGCCATACATCTCGATTAGGAGCCGTGACGAAAAACGGAGGGGATCCAGTTTATTTCGTTACGGCTCCTTATGCCGTTCTTGTTAAAGTAATGTAGCAGGTTGTTCAATCCAGCGGCTTAGCGTGTCAGCGTTGCCTTGACGCCCGCTGCCCGCAGTTTTTTCAGGACATCCTCAGCCGCTTTCTTGTCGGTAAAGGAACCGGCGGTCAAATTTTTCGATGGAATTGCTACATCGGCACGCTTCAGGGTCAGAGTATACCCGGACGCAGAAAGCCGTTCCCGCTCGGAAGAGGCCCGTGCATCGAGCAGGTATGAACCGGCATACACACTATGCATTCCTGGGCTGTCCAGAATAAAAGCGTCGGATGTAAAGCGTTTCAATTTATCCAGTTCAATCTGGGCGGATGCACGATCAGTATACTGCGCCAGCAACAGTCGATTCATATGGGTTTTTTTCTGGCCGCCCTGGACAACATAGGCTTCAAGACCGGCCGACCTGACCCGGGCTAAATCAGTCGCCAAGGCTTCTTCCAGCACATAATTCCCCACCAGAACCGTCCAGCGGCCAGAAACGGCCGCATCACCCGCAACAACAGGCTCTTTCCTGGCTGTCTTCGCAACCTCTTTTTTAGGCTGAGGCGGAATAACAGCTGCTGTGCCGGATTTTTCGACAACTTTTTTCGCATCTGCGGTTTTTTTGTCGACATTTTTTGGCGGAAGCGGCTTCTTCTCGGCAACATCCTGCTTCTTCTCGGCTACCGCCGGCTGTTTTTTCTCTACCGGAGTCGACTTCTTCTCCCCGGCTTTGCCAGCGACCGGCATAGGTTTCATTACAGCAGGCTGAGGCGTCTCGCTTTTTTTCACGACATCAGCGGGCTTGGCAACCGTTTTTGCCGCAGGCTTGGCTGCGGCAACCGGTGCCGGTTCGGCCTTGACCGGCTCTGGCTTCGCAGGTAGTGCGGCTTCCTTTTTCTCCGCGCTATTGCCTGCGTCAGCCTTGAGCGGTTCGCCATCCGAAGACGGCAAGGGTTTCTTGACAACCTGCGATACCAGGGGCACCTCTGCGACCTTCTGCTCCTGTGTCGGCTTGATCAGCCCGGTAAAAAAATAGATATAACCAAAACCTGCCACCAGAATCAGCAGAACAACCAGCAGTACATTCTGTTTTCCCTTTTCTTCAGTCACACCCCGTTGGGGGCCGCCCTCCGAATCCTTGTTGAACTTGATATCCATTGATATGCCTCCTTAAATTAGACCGTCACGATATTCCTATTTGCCAGCCTGAGCCTCGGCAATAACTTTCTGGGATAAATGGGAAGGTAGTTCTTCGTAATGGGAAAACTCCGTACTGAAAAGGCCACGATCGCTGGTCATTGATTTGAGGTCATTGGAATATGCCAGCACCTCTGACATCGGCACGACCGCCCGGATGATCTGGGAATTGGCTTTCGGTTCTACCCCCACAACCTTGCCCCGGCGTGAGTTAAGGTCACCGATGACATCTCCCATGTTCTCATCCGGCACCGTTACCTTCAAATTCACAATGGGCTCCAGCAGGACCGGTTTGCAGATCTCCATGGCCTTTTTGAAGGCCATGGAACCGGCAACCTTGAAGGCCATCTCCGAAGAATCAACCGTATGGAATGAACCGTCATAGAGCGCTACCCTGAAATCAACCACCGGATAACCGGCCAGATAACCTTCGAGGGATGCCTCGTAGATCCCCTTGTCTACGGCCGGAATATACTGGCGCGGTATGACGCCTCCTACGATCTTATCGTCAAATACGTAACCTTCTCCGCGACCGGTCGGCCCCATCTCAATCCAGCAGTCGCCGTACTGGCCGCGTCCTCCGGATTGCTTCTTGTATTTGCCCTGTACCTTGGCCGTACCCCGAATCGTCTCAAGATAGGGCACTTTCGGCGTTTTCAGGACGACCTCGACACCGAATTTGCGTTTGAGCTTTTCAACAATGACTTCCAGATGCACCTGCCCCATTCCGGAGATGATAAATTCCTTGGTCTTGTCATCACGATGCGACTCAAGAGTGGGCTCCTCCTCGATCATACGGTGCAACGCACTGTGAATCTTGTCTTCATCGGCCTTGGTTTTGGGCTCAATGGCATAGGAAATGACCGGAAGCAGCTGCTTGGCCGGCTCATAGACAATCGGCTTGGCAGCATCACAGAGTGTATCGCCGGTAACGGTTTCTTTCAACTTGGCGACGGCGACAATATCACCGGCAACCGCCTGTTTGATGGGATGCTGTTTCTTGCCTTCCAGTTCATAGATCTGGCCAATACGTTCTTCAATCCCTTTAGTGGAGTTGAAAATCGTGGAATCCGAGTTAAGCACACCTGAGTAGACCCGGAAAATGGTGATCTTGCCGGTGTAGGGGTCTGACGTGGTCTTGAACACCAGTGCGGAAAAGGGCTCCTTTTCATCGGGGGCCCGTTCGATGACTTCACCGCTTTTAGGGTGAGTACCGACCGCCTTGGTACGATCCAGCGGCGACGGCAGATAGGCACAGACGGCATCCAGCAGCTGTTTCACTCCGATATTGGCAGTGGCGGAACCGCACAGAACAGCGGTGAAGGTATTGCGCATGGTCCCGACCCGCAGGCCGTCCAGGATCTCCTCCTCGCTGAGTTCGCCCGCTTCCAGGTACTTTTCGGTCAGTGCATCGTAGGCCTCTGCCACAACTTCGATCATCTGTTCGCGCAATCTGCCCGCCTCATCGACATACTCAGCCGGCACGGGCCCCTCGGTAAAGCTGCCGGAACCATCCTTGGCATAAAAACAGGCCTTCATGGTGATCAGATCGATCACCCCCTGAAAATCAGCTTCGCTGCCGATCGGCATCTGGACGGCCACACCACGGGCCCCTAAAGCCTTTTCCATATCATCGATCGCCCGAAAAAAACTGGCCCTTTCACGATCAAGTTTGTTAACGAAGGCGATGCGGGGTATCTCGAATTCGTTGGCCCAGTTCCAGATCTCCTCGGTCTGGGCCTTGACACCCGAGATTGCAGACAGGATCACCACGGCACAGTCAAGGGTCCTCATGCAGGCGCGGGTATCGGCAATGAAATTTCCGTACCCGGGAGTATCCACTATGTGGATGGAGTGTCCATCCCATTCGCAGTGGTCAAGGGCTGAAGTGATTGAGATTTTGCGTTTGATTTCCTCAGGCTCGAAGTCCATGGTCGATGAACCATCATCCACCCGCCCCAGACGGTCGATCATACCGGTATCAAAGAGGATCGCTTCAGCCAGCGAGGTTTTTCCGGCGCCACCATGTGCAACAATGCCAAGATTGCGGATCTTGCCCGTGTCAAACTGTCCCATCTTTTCTCCTCCTTGAGTTGAATGATATGAACAATCGAATCAGGAGCCGTTGCGAATGAACGGTCACACTCCCGGTTGTTTCGTTACGGCTTCCTTATGTCGTTCGTGCCAGGTTCTCATGCAACAATTTTGGTATTCCGGCGGTTTACCTGTTGCGTTCGTATAATATCCGTAACCCATCAAGGGTAAGGAAGACATCCACCTCTTCGATCGTGCGGGATTCGGGTGCGATCAGGTTTGCCAGTCCACCGGTGGCGATAACCCTGGGGGAATCCTTGCTCTCCAGCTTGATCCGGCTGACGATCTCGTCCACCAGGCCGACGTAGCCAAAAAAGATACCGGCCTGCATGGAATTGACCGTGTTCTTGGCAATGATTTGAGGTGGTTTGACAATGTCGATGCGCGGCAACTTGCTCGCCCGCTGGAACAGGGCATCAGCCGATATTGCCAACCCGGGGGCAATGGCTCCGCCGCAATACTCACCCCCTGCATTAATATAATCAAACGTTGTGGCGGTGCCGAAATCGACAATCACCAGGGCACAGCGGTGTTTTTCATACCCCGCAACGGCATTGACAATCCGGTCGGCACCCACCTCGAGCGGATTGTCATACTGGATCGGCATGCCGGTTTTGATACCCGGGCCGACCACATAGGGGGTGTGATGAAAAAAATCACGGACAATGGCTTCCATCACCCCGGTCAATGGCGGTACCACTGATGAGATGATAGCGGCCTTGACCGAAGCAAAGCCTAGGCCTGCCTGATCGAAGAGACTGTGCAGCAGAACCGCATACTCATCCGAAGTGCGTGACTTGTCGGTTGACAGTCGCCAGTTGCGAACAAGCTCAAGACCGTTATATACCCCCAGTACAATATTGCTGTTGCCGACATCGATTACCAGAAGCATGTCAGATCACCCTCACATCGCCACTTAAAATACGCTCCACCCTGCCATCCGCTAGCCGGACCAGCATGGCGCCGTCGCCATCGATACCAACGAACATGCCCCGCATGGTTTCGGCGCCGCCATCACTCACACTGACCTCACGACCATTGGCGTTACAGCGCTGTTGCCACTCTTCCCGAACCGGCCCAAAGCCGTACAGAAGAAAATCACCATACAGACGATCCAGCTCATGCAGCATGGTTGCTGCAAACTGCGCCCTGTTGACCGGCCGCCCCAGTTCCAGCTGCAGTGAGGTCGCCGGGGTGCGCAGGTCGGAGGGAAACTGTGTTGCAGACATATTCAGATTAACTCCGACACCGAGGATAACAAAGTTGATACAATCGGTTTCGGCGCTCATTTCATTGAGCAGTCCGGCCACCTTGCAGCCGCGTATCAGCACGTCGTTGGGCCACTTGATCTCCGGTTTCAGGGCAGTAGTCAGCTCGATGGACCGGGCTACAGCAACAGCAGAAAGAAAGGTCAGTTGCGGGGCCTGATACGGCTTCACGGTCGGCCGGAGAATCACCGAACAGTACAGATTTATACCCGGCGGCGATGACCAGACCCGACCCATGCGCCCCTTGCCCCCGCACTGTGCATCAGCAATGATCACCGTTCCTTCGTCAGCACCATCCTCTGCCAGTCGGAAGGCATCAGCATTGGTGGATGACGTCTCGTGAAGACAGACCAGCCGGCGACCGATGACCGCTGTATGCAATCTTTCCCGCAACTCTTCTTCACTGAGAATATTCGGCGTTGAGGCCAGGTGGTAACCACGCGACGGGATCGCCTCAATCACGTACCCGGCCGTGCGAAGGGCATTGATATGTTTCCATACTGCGGTGCGCGACACCTGCAGTTCACGACTGATCAAGGCACCTGAAACATAGTTGTTACCCGCCTCGCGAAACAGACGCAGTATGGTGGCGGCAGCAATCGACACCGCTTAATCCAGCAGCATGGAGATGTCCATGGCGCGGGGAGAGTGGGTCAAGGCACCGATCGAAATAATATCAACGCCGGTCTCTGCTATGGCCCGCACCGTATCCAGGTTGACACCGCCCGAAGCCTCCACCAGGGCCCGTCCGGCGATCTGCTTTACACAGTCCCGCATGGTGTCGCAGTCCATATTGTCCAGCATGATGATGTCAGCCCCGGCGGTAAGCGCTTCTCCAACCTGTTCCGCTGTCTCGGTCTCAATTTCTATTTTGAGCGTATGAGGGATATAGGCGCGGGCGCGTCTGATCGCCTCGGCAATTCCGCCGGCGGCCACGATGTGGTTTTCCTTGATGAGCACACCGTCATAGAGACCGGTGCGATGGTTGATGCCGCCACCAACCCGAACGGCATATTTTTCAAGCTCACGCAGTCCCGGGGTGGTCTTGCGGGTATCCACAATCCGGGCCTTTGTGCCGTTGACCGCCTCGACATAGCGGGATGTAAGCGTGGCAATACCGCACATACGCTGCAGCAGGTTAAGCGCCACCCGCTCGGCCATGAGCAGGTCGGAGGCATTGCCCTCAACCATTGCGATGATATCGCCCCTGTCGGCAGCAGATCCCTCAACCTGGCAGGCTGTGAAGCGAACAGCGGGGTTGAGACGCAAAAACACCCGTTCAGCGACAAACAGCCCGGCCAGAACCAGCGGTTCCTTGGCTATCAGGCGGGCCGAGGCTGGACGCTTGTCCGGGACAACCGCCTGCGTGGTAATGTCTCCGGTATGGATGTCTTCCAGCAGTGCCTGTTCAATCAATCGGTCGAGAGAAAGCATCATAGTTCCGCCTCTGCGTAAAATGTGACCATCTATAGCACAGGTCATGGCAGTGTATCAACCGCAAAACCGCTGTTTCAGGCCGCTCATCCCCTGCGCTAATTTACAATTGACGATGAACTGGTCAGTCTGTATAGTAACCGGCTTGAAAATGTAATTTTATTACGCTAGAGGAGTGGTACCATGCAGAAACATCTATCCATGCTGTTAGCCTGTGCGATTATAGTGTTCAGCGCAGTCTACGCCGGTGCTGCAGAAACAAAGGACATCAGATTCCCTTTCAAAAACGCCGAACCGGTTGTCTTCAGCCACACCGTGCACCTGAAGAAATACAACAATAATTGTAAAATCTGCCACGACGCTATCTATAATCTCAGAAACCGCAAGCACTTTACCATGGCCGAAATGGAAACAACCAAGTCCTGCGGCGCCTGCCATAGCGGGGTAAAAGCATTCAGCGTGTCGTCCGAGAAGGATTGCACCAGATGCCACAAGGGCAAGCCGCGTGATATAACCTATAAAATCAAGGGTCTTGGAGATGCCACCTTCAGCCACGCCGTTCATATTGCCAAAACCGGTGGTGCCTGCCGAAGCTGCCATAACGGGAAGGTCATCACCGGCAAGGAAAAGACGGTAACCATGTCCGAGATGGAACGGGGCAAAACCTGCGGCGCCTGTCACAACGGCAAAAAGGCCTTTGCAGTGTCCGCCAATTGCGACCGCTGCCACAAGGGCATGAAACCGAAAGACATTGTCTTCAACCTCAAGGGGTTCACCCCCGCCACCTTCAGCCACACTATTCATACGGCCGCTTATTCATGCAAGGAGTGCCATACAAAAACATTCCCCTACAAAACGGTTGTCGGAAAAGCCACTATGGACGACATGGCCAAGGGTAAATCCTGCGGCACGTGCCACAATGGCAAGGACGTCTTTGCTTCAACCGGCGACTGCGCCAAATGTCACAAGGGCATGAAACCCGGCACACTCAGCTATATGGTTCCAAAACCGGCCGGCCAGGCCACGTTCAGTCACGAATTCCACCTGCAATCATACAAATGTGCCGATTGTCATACCAAGATATTCCCCTACCGGGTTGGAGCGACCAAAGCAACCATGGCAGACATGGAAAAGGGCAAAGCCTGCGGAGTTTGTCACGGCAAAGGGAAAGATGCTTTCGATGTTGATGACTGCATCAAATGCCATAAGATGATGTAACGTCCCACTTACCGCATGGACATACATAAAAAAGGCGTACACCCGAAACGGTGTGCGCCTTTTTTTACTATAAACAGCTTCCCTCTGACGCTCTACGACTTGCGATGATCAACTACATAGCGACTGCCGTGTGAGCCCTTGGCAAGTTTTTTCAGTTCGGCGGCCACCTCAGCCACCTTGGCATGATGCAGGATCTTGGGGGAATTCATCAGCACCACGCCAATCGACACCGAAATCAGGGGAATATGTTCCCGCTCCCCTTTGCGGTTGCACCCTTCATAATAGCCGCGCAGTTTGGTCTCTTGATCAAAAAGATCAAGCACGATCTGGTCGAAATAATCAATAATGGTCTTACAAACCCCCTCCGCCTTTTCAATCGGCAGGATGCAGACAAAATCGTCTCCTCCGATATGACCGCAGAAACCACCCCCCGAATCCCGCACAGCGTTGAACATGATTCGAGAGAGCATCCGCAGGACCTCGTCGCCATGGGAAAAACCGTACACATCGTTGTAGGGTTTGAAGTGGTTGATATCCACATAACAGACCGCCAGATCCTTGCCCATGGCATCTTCGATGGTACGATGAATGGATGTGTTACCAGGCAGTCGCGTCAGGGGATTGTTGTCGAAAATGCGCTTAAGACGTGAAAGAGACAGAGATATACGGCAGAACAGCTCATTGAAGTCAAGCGGGAGATGAACAAAATCATCAAGGAGACAGTCATGCAAATTGAAGGCATCACAATCTATCGGCCCCATCAGGCCAAGGATGGGAATGGCACTGAAAAAACTGTCGTTTCGCAGGGTTTTGATCAGATTTGTGCAGAGTTCGTCCGAAGTAGTAAGGTCGATAATCAGAAGATCAGGAGGGTCGGAATAGAAGGCGCCCAGGACACCGGAGATACAGGACAGACTGGCGGCCTGATACCCCTTGCTCTGCAAGCGCAGCTGGATGTGAAAGGCAAGTTGCTGGTCCGTGGATACAAGAGATATCCGGACAGGCTGTGGCATGCTAGTTTTGCAGCTCGAGACTGAAATTCTTCACTTCTACCAGTTTGTCCTCGATCTCTTCGACAATCTCGGCCAGGAGCTGCTCGTTGAGCTTGAGGGTTTCCCAGGCGATCTTCTGAATCATCGGAACGTAGGTATCACCGCTATTCCCAAACCCGCTGGCCTTGATAAGGACATCAGCGATATGGACAACAGAGGTCTTGATACGGTGGTTCCCCGACTGAGCCACATCATGATGGCAGGCAATCGGCTCGCTCAGCTTGTCCGGCAGAAACCAGCTCTTCGCCAGCCAGGCACCGATTTCAGCATGATCGGTATCAAGCACCTGCCGTTCTGCTTCCCGCGTATAGATATCCTGTTCGCGAATGGTACGGCGGATTGCAACCTCGGCCTCGCTGCACTTCAGACTGATAATGACTTTACCGATGTCATGAAGCAACGCTGCAGTGGCAATTTCTTCACATTCCGGCAGGGCCAGTTTACGGGCGATCAGGTTGGCGGCAACGCCGACCCCCAATGAATGTTCCCAGAGGCCGACACTGTTCTTCTCCATGATTTCGAATATAGAGGACGAGAGCGCCAGGCTTTTCACCACGTTAACGCCCAACAGAATCATGGCATTTGATATGGTGGAAACGCGGTAAAAGCCGTAGGAGGGGGAATTGGCCAATCGAAGAATACGAGCGGACAACACCTGATCGGATGAGACGATTTTGGCCATCTCCTGAACCGAAGATTTTTCATTCTCCGACAGGGAGTTAAGCTTATTGATGACACCGGGCAACGTGGGCAGCGTCTTGGTGTCCATAATAATCTTTTTCAGTTCATTACGCTTCTCGTCCACTGTCATCTCCCATAGACTTGATCAGGTAAGCCTTGTAAATTTCATGAAGTTTGGCAGTCAAGGGGTCATCAGCAACCTTCACAAAGCGTTTTTCCAGATCACAAAGTACATCGTCAAGCGAGCGATCACCGTCTTCCCAGACAGGATGCCCCTCAACATAGACCGACTGGATATCAAGGTGATCAAGCCTGGCAATCAACGCATCCGTCAACACAGTACCCTTGCCACAGATCGGCATTCCAGCTGGGCTGTCTCCTCGGAAGACTTCGCGGGCAAGCACCATGTCGGCAGCTGCAAGCATTAACGGTATCTTTTGCATATTGAACGTCCCGTTTGATAAATTAATCACTGAGTGCCAATTGAGTGCAGACAGTAATAAAGATATGTGTTTAAGTCAATGAAAGTTTGCTTTCCCGGAATACATAATCAGGCACGTGACACATCAATTTTAACCATCAGGGATAGCCACTGGAAGTATGTATCTCCTGCCCGACTGATTGCGGGCGGATGGGCGCCCGGTTCTTTACGGCAAACACCTCAATGCCCGCCTTCGTTTCCAGTGGACAGACATTCTCGCAAATACCGCAGCCGTTGCAGATTTCCTCCATCACATAGGGTTCCTTGACCGTCCTGAGTAGTCCGTCCAATCCGATAATCTGCACGTCGCGGGAGCGGATGGCCTTCTCGGGAATCGGGCAATGTTCTTCACAGACAATGCAGTCGATCTTGCGGGCAAACGGCAGGCAATGATTTTTGTCGAAGACCGCCTTGCCGATTACTTCGCACCGCTTGGACTCCACCGGCAGTGAAGGAATTGCCCCGGTCGGGCAGACCTGGCCGCACAAGGTGCAATTGTACTCACAATATCCCAGTCGGGGAATGACCAGCGGCGTATACATGCCGGCAAGACCGGCCTGGTATGCCGCAGGGTACAAAGCACTTTTCAGGCAGACCTTCATGCATTCCCCACAGCGAACACATTTCTTCAGAAATTCATCCTCATCACGCACCCCGGGTGGACGCAGCAGGCGCAGCTCCTTTTCCGGCGATCGGAAACGCGCCGGCACAGCCAGCAGCAGTCCGCCGGCCATGCTGCCCAACAGCAGACGGCGCGCCGGCAGAAATGGACCCCCGCCCTTCAGCTTCAGCGACGGACGGAATGATATCCGGTCATGAGGGCACCCCTGCCGGCACTCCATACAGAGGATACACTCCTCCTTGAGCAGAGCATCTCCGTCAAAACCGGTCGGACAAAAATCACGACATTGTCCGCAATCTCCGCAAATAACCTCAGGAATACGGCTGAACAGTGAAAAGCGTGCCAGCCAGCCCAGCAGTGTGCCGAGCGGGCAGAGGTTCCGGCACCAATTGCGCGTCTCAAAACGCTCCAGTGCGATCACCCCCAGCAGCATGGCAGCTGACAGGAACGCCAGCGGGTAGATCGTATCGCGAAACGGCAGAAGATTGTCACGGATCAGGTTATACGCCGGCGCCAGGATATCACGCCGCTCACCGATCAGGTGATACAACTCCACCCAGCCTTCCCTGGCCGCCAGTCCCAGCAGAGGATAAAACAAAAATGTCAGACCGCGCAGCAGAATGGCAATCGGGTCCAGCAAACCAATCAGGTTGAGATTGAACAACGAAGCCGACAACAACGGCAACAGCAGCCAGTACTTGGTATTCCCCTTGAGCACCCTGATTGGAGCCGTCTTGCGGATTCTTGATGTCAGCAGGTCGAGGATCGTGCCCAACGGGCAGATCCAACCACAAAAAAAACGCCCCAGAAGCAGCGTGGCCACGACCATCATCACTGCCGGCAGCAGCAGCCAGGTCCATGCCTTTGCGGCCAGCAGATAACTGACCAGCACCAGCGGATCAACCCTGAAAAAGGTATTAACGGCAGCATTGATTTCATCACGACCACGGTATTCCGTCTGAATGAACAGGATCAGAAACAGGGTCAGAAAGATCAACTGACAGATGCGCGCCGGTGAAGATTTCACGTTTCTACACTCTCACAATCTTGATCCTGTCCAGGTTCATTTCTCCCAGGCCGCGTTTATAGGCAGCAACCGTCACCGGGATATCGGACGGCTTCATGCCGAACAGTGTGGTTGCAAATGCATCGGCAGCGACCGTGTCGGTTGAGGCAATTACCTTGTTAAGCACCTTCACATCTGCAATATTTCCGCCTTGGGGGCCATGGGCCGTCAGGATGCGGGTGGCATCGATAATCGTAAGATGGGTCTTTACATGCGAGTTGACATCTGCCAGGGCTGCATCCAGGTTGCGGTGGATGTACCCCCGGTTGCCTCCCATGATACCCATGACATTCTTCAGCCCCAGCGTCAGCTTGGAGAGCCCGTGGTGTTTGGCGATCGGCACGTTGATGTAGACATTGGCTGAGAGCGCCTCGTCATACAACTCCCACTCTTTCAGGAACTGGCCGTTGAGGGCGACCTTCCTGAAACGTTCCGGCTCGATCTGCTTGCACTCTACGTTCTTCATCCCCTTGAGAGCCCCCTCGATGCCGCTGTTCACATAACAGCGCCGCGCATCATTGCAGGTATAGTCAAACACCTTGACCTTTTTGGCACCAGCGGCCAGACACTCCTCCACCACCGCCCTGACTACCTGGGGGTGGGTATTGGCAGCCAGATCAGCGGATCGGTCCCAGCCCATGTTGGGCTTGACCACCACGACATCACCCGGCTTAACGAAACGCTTTATGCCACCCAGAGCGTTGATGGCTTTGCGTGTAATGGAAGGATAATCCGTGCCTTCAGCCACCGCCACCTGCGGTTTTTCCTTTGCCGCCAGCGCTTCCCTGACCAACGTGGGTGACAACAGCGCGGCAACTCCCGCGGCCTTCAAAAATGATCGCCTATCCATATGGCCCTCTCTGCGCAACGTTTTGGATTATTTTTATCGTATTGTACGCCACTGCTGCCTTTTTTCAAGCACTCAAAAGCCCCGCCAGTCGAAAGACCTGCGGGGCTTTTGAGTGCTGCGCGTGATTTCAATTCAGTTATGGCGATCTCACAACCACATTCTTTAACCTGGTCATTCCGGCCGACAGGGTTACCTTACTCAGGATTGCGGGCAGTCCATCATCATCAGAAAAGGCGTCATTATAACCACCATTAATGGTAATCGAACCGTTGACATTTGCAGGGGAGACCGCAAGTTCACCGACCTTGGCTTCGGCCAGGATCTTGATCTTTTTTTCAAGCACATCAGCATCATACGCAACTTGCAGCAGTTGGTATCCCGTTGCATAGGCATCATCAATAAAAACTATACCCGGAGTCACACTGATGGATTCATCTGAAGCCGGACCCGTACCAACAGCATTTGTCGCTCTGATGAAAAAACTGTAGGATCGGCCATTGACAAGACCAGAGACAGTAATTGGCACCGTGTCACCCGAAACTGAATGTCCGCTGTTTGACGCAACTGTATAGCTGATGATCTGACTGCCGCCATCGTAATCAGGCTGTTGAAAATATATGTTTGCCTGTGCATTGCCGGCCGCAACGGATGTGATCTCAGGAACTCCGGGGGCGGATGGCGGAAGCAGGAGAAAGGCCGACATGATGCTGCTCTGAGCAGATATGCCCGTCAGGCTGAAATTAGTCGCTGAACCACTGTAATAATTGGAGCTGGGTGAACTGGCAGGTGTCAAACTGGAGTTGTTCGCGGCATAATAGAGCGTGGTGGCATTGCCACTGCAGGTTGAACCGTTCGACAGCATATTGCAGGTTTCGGTGCTGGCCTGCAGGGGAACAACCCCCTGATGCCCCCCTGAAAAGGCGTTGTTGGCTGTAGAGCTGTTGATATTGTTGCTCGGGTATGAGCCAGCGGCGTTGTCGACATGTAAAATAAGAAGGCCGCCTTGCCACTCCGCTCCGAGCCAACGCTTCAGCCCTCTGTCCCAGTTCTCCGGCTGACGATTTTCGACAAGAAAATACTCCGTCATACTCAACGTTGGAACGATCAGCTTGTAGGCCGAGTTGTTTGCAGCCAGCGAAGGTCCAATACTGATCGCACCGGAAGTTACGGGTACAAGCGGTGATGACCAGCCAAGGAATTCACGGGACCAGACGTCGAGCGACACAGGAGTCGTTCCGCTATACAGGTCGGCAGAATCCCTTCCCCAACTGCCGCTGGCCATCAGTGAAAACGCACCCATGGCCTGGTTGCCGGTAGCTGTATGTTTTTCAGGGTTGTAGGTAAAAGAAACATCGTAAAGGTCGGGCAGTCCGCACAGTGCATGTCCGAGTTCGTGGGCAATAACGCCCATCGGATGCTGCACGCTGGAATTATTCAGTTCTCCGCTGAGAGCCCATTGCGTAACGGTCTTTGTCCCGGCAGTAATCGCCCCCCCCCAGGCATGGGCCCAGATGTTGGGTTCCAGAGTTGTTCCGGATCTCTCGTAACCGGCATAGATATAGTAAATGCTTAACTCTGATGGTGCCAATATTCCATTGTTATTGGTGTCGAAACTGGCAAAGTCCACATATAAGGCCGCTTGCGCAAGCGCATGATTCAGGATGTTTGTTTCGGTCGTATAGTTGTAGGATTTTCCTGAATTGGGATGCGTGTCAGCGATAGCAACACTCACAATGCCTGCGGGATTACCGGTCTGCGAGTGCGGCGCAGGAGAAAAGGTCATAAGCCCGAAAGAATTGTCATTAAAATACCGGGCAACAGACGCAGCGCCCCCATCAAATACGGTTGTGTACCAGTCGGCAGCAGATGTCTGCATGGCCCTGTCTGCAAAACTTATAAGCACAATCAGCGCGTTTTTAGATCCGGACACCGGTACGGGCACCCAGTCTCCCGGAGCAGCCTCTGCTGTGGCACTATCAGAGGACATCGAAGATGCAGGAGCAGTCATCAGTGAACTCTTCAAACGTTCCTGATAGACGTCGTTGAGCATGTGCTGCTGACGTCGCTCAAGCTCGTTGTCCCGTGGTGGTTTGAGTCCCTTTGGTAGCGATGAAGGCGCCCTGAGTCCCTTGGATAACACACGCATACCGCTTGGCCTGAGAGTGCCATCTTTGTTCTGTTCTGCGTACTCCCAGTATCTCGTCGCTTTGTTCAGGAGGATTGTGTGTCCGCTCACTTCGGATTCGGTCCAGTTCTGGAATTCGTCTCCACGAATTCTAGCTCTGACAGAGCTTCCGTCGGGCTGCTTGATATCAATGGGGTCGGGCGAAGCAGGACCGGCGTAAAGCGTGGCTGCGGTGGCTAGCATATAGATACAGATGAACAGCAACTTCTTACGCACGGTTATTTCCTTGTGACGGTCAAATGGTATCCACTGCCAGGGACGCGCCCCCCAGCAAGCCGGCATCATCCCCTAACTGGGCCTTTTTTATTACAAGACCATCAGACATCAGCGAAAAACAACGCTGTTGAAGATTCTGATGCAGGGCCAGCTGCAGAAGCTCAAAGCTGGATCCAACACCGCCACCAATGATTACAGCCTGAATGTTGAGCATATTAGTCAGGGATGCAAGAGCGATACCCAGCCAGTAGCCGAGCTGGTCAAAAGCTGACTGCGCAACAGCATCACCTTGGCATGCAAGCCAGGCAACCTTTTCAGCCGTCAATACATCAGCTGCTTGTCCGGACATCCTTTCATGAGCAAATCGAACCAGTGCCCCGGCTGAGACATACTGCTCCAGACAGCCCCGGTTCCCGCAAGGGCACGGTATCCCTTCCGGATCAACCGTTATATGACCGAATTCCGCCGCAAACCCTCCACAGCCGGTCCAGAGCTTGCCATCAAGAATCAATCCGCTCCCCAATCCGGTGCCGATCGTAATCACCATACATGAGGAAAATCCCTGACCAGCGCCGAAACGCTGTTCACCCAACGCAACCATGTTGGCATCATTGCCGCAAACCACCGGCAGAGCTGATCGTGCTTCGACAAATCCTGCCAGATTGAAACCCTCCAGCGGCCTCATGTTGACTGAAGAATGAATCAGGCCGTGTTTAGCAATCAGCCCCGGAATACCTATCCCTATGGCCCCCACCTGTCTGCCGCGCACTAACGCCGCATCTTTCAGTTCCTCAATTTCCAATAGCAGGCGTCCACAAAAGGCTTCCCGCCCTTCTCCTATTTGGCTGAAACAGCGACGACGCTCGAAAATGGCCCCACTTCTGTCGACAAGAGCGCAGCGCATGTTAGTGCCGCCGATATCTATACCGATTAAAAGCTTATCCATCAATTTTCCACCGCAAGCGCCTGCGCCAACTGATCGAAGCAGGTCATGAGCCCCTCAGGGATCACCCGCACATCGCCGACAACGGTCATGAAATTCGAATCACCGTTCCAGCGCGGGACAATATGTATATGCAGGTGTTCCTCCACGCCCGCGCCGGCTGCCTTGCCCAGATTGATGCCGATATTGAAACCATCCGGCTTGGCAACCCGCTGCAGCAGAGACTTCCCTTTGCGAAGCAGGTGCATGAGATCCAGCAATTCCGTATCTCCGAGATCGTCCAGTCCGGCTGTATGCCGCAAAGGCGCCACCATCAGGTGGCCGCCTGTGTAAGGATAGCGATTGAGCATCATCAGGGATGCGTCGCTCCGGGCAAGTATCAGACGTTCGCGATCAGCGGTATCTGAAGGGCAGAATATACAGCCATGATCCGCTGTATTATTATTGATATATGACATCCGCCAAGGTGCCCAGATCCGCTCCATGCATGCCTCCTGTTCCAGTTAAATGTGGGCTTAAATTGTATCAGCAGATCCGAAAGAGGCAAGATATTAGTGCAGTAAACATAAAATAGAATGATTTTTTACTGACTACCATTAACTGCTTGACAAATATGAAGGAGGAAGACTATCCTTTTTCACTTTTAATAAAAGTATACGTCATAAACACCCAATAAACCGATGTTATTTTAACTTAACTAAAATATGGAGGAAGAGATGGCAAAGTTTAAGAACTCGCTCGAGTATCATTCCACCGGTCGCAAAGGCAAGATCGAAGTCATCTCCACCAAACCGTGCCAGACCGCCGCCGACCTGTCGCTGGCCTACTCACCGGGTGTGGCCGAGCCCTGCCTGGCCATCCAGCAGAACCCGGAAGACGCCTACAAGTACACCGCCAAGGGCAACCTGGTGGCGGTCGTCTCCAACGGCACCGCTGTCCTGGGACTGGGCAACCTGGGCGCCCTGGCCGGCAAGCCGGTCATGGAGGGCAAGGGCATCCTCTTCAAGCGCTTTGCCGACATCGACGTCTTCGACATCGAGCTGGACACCGAGGACCCGGACGAGATCATCAAGGCCTGCCAGCTGCTGGAACCGACCTTCGGCGGCATCAACCTGGAGGACATCAAGGCTCCGGAATGCTTCTACATCGAAGAGACCCTCAAGAAGACCATGAAGATCCCGGTCTTCCACGACGACCAGCACGGCACCGCCATCATCTCCTCCGCCGCCCTGCTCAATGCTCTGTACCTGGTGGACAAAAAGATCGAGGATATCCGCATCGTCGTCAACGGTGCCGGCGCCTCGGCCAACTCCTGCGCCAAGCTGGCCATCTCCCTGGGGGTCAAGCCCAATAACATGATCATGTGCGACACCAAGGGGGTCATCTACAAGGGCCGGACCGAAGGGATGAATCCCTACAAGGAGCTCTTCGCCGCCGACACCCCCTTCCGCACCCTGGAAGAGGCCGCCAACGGTGCCGACGTCCTGTTCGGCCTGTCCGCCAAAGGGGCCTTTACCAAGGAGATGGTTGCCAGCATGGCCCCCAACCCGGTCATCTTCGCCATGGCCAATCCCGACCCGGAGATCACCCCGGAAGATGCCCATGCCGTACGCAAGGATGTCATGATCGCCACCGGCCGTTCCGACTATCCCAACCAGGTCAACAACGTGCTGGGCTTCCCCTTCATCTTCCGCGGCGCCCTGGATTGCCGCGCCACCTGCATCAACGAAGAGATGAAACTGGCGGCTGTCAAGGCCCTGGCCCAGCTGGCCCGGGAAGAGGTGCCCGACTCGGTCTGCAAGGCCTACGGCAACCAGAAATTCGCTTTCGGCCGCGACTACATCATCCCCAAACCCTTTGATCCGCGCGTCCTGCTGCACGTCGCTCCGGCCATAGCGCAGGCTGCCATGGAGACCGGCGTGGCCCGCCAGCCGATCGAGGACATGGCCAAATACATCGAGCACCTGGAATCGACCCAGGGCAAATCCAAAGAGATCATGCGCATGATCATCAACAAGGCCAAGAGTGATCCCAAGACCGTCGTCTTCCCCGAAGGTGACAATGAAAAGATCCTGCGGGCCGCCAAGGAACTGGTGGAAGAAGGGATCGCCCATCCGATCCTGATCGGCGACAAAAAGAAGATCGAGCAGAAGCTGGCGGAACTCAATATTGAGTTGGAGATACCGATCATCGACCCGACCGACTCGGAGCTGACGGAAAAATACGCCGAAGATCTTTACAACCTGCGCCAGCGCAAGGGACTGACCCTCTCCGAATCCCAGCGCATCCTGCGCCGCAAGTCCCGCACCCACTTCGGTTCCATGATGGTGCGCATGGGCGATGCCGACACCCTGCTGGGGGGCATCGACACCCACTATCCCGAAACCATCCGCCCGGCCCTGGAGGTCATCGGCAAGCAGCAGGGACTCTCCAGCGTGCACGGCCTCTACATGATGGTCTTCAAGAATGACGTCTACTTCCTGGCCGACACCACCGTCACCATCGATCCGACCGCCGAAGAACTGGCCGAGACCGCCATCCTGGCGGCCGAGAAGGTGCGCATGCTGGATATCGAACCTAGGGTAGCCATGCTCTCCTTCTCCAACTTCGGTTCGGTCAACCACCCCCAGGCCAAGAAGGTGCGGCGGGCGGTGGAGATCGTCAAGGAGCGGGCCCCCGAGCTGATCGTGGACGGCGAGATGCAGGCCGACACGGCCGTTGTTCCCGAACTGCTGGAAGGCTTCACCTTCTCCAAGCTCAAGAGCAACGCCAATATCCTGATCTTCCCGGACTTGAACTCCGGCAACATCTGCTACAAGCTGCTGCACCACCTGGGGGGCGCCGAGGCCATCGGTCCGATCCTGATGGGCATGAACAAACCGGTGCACGTCCTGCAGCGCGGCGACAGTGTCGATGACATCGTCAAGATGGCCGCTATTGCCGTGGTGGATGCCCAAGCTACCTAAAAGGCGACCATGGCATAAATATTGCTTAATCTTTACCCTATAAAGGCAGCAGGTACCGGCTCATCAGCTCAACCTCCTGCCTTTTAAAGTTATTTTTATTGATATTCAGGGAGTTACATGCTTTTGAATAGCAAGATCAACCAACGCCCTAGATACGCGAAATAACGAGGTTTTATTCCACATGCAGTTATTTGCCGAAAAACTGGTTTTGAATTTATTGCTGTGATTACAAGCAATTCCATATAAAATTCGCATAATTTGTTTTGACATCACGACTGTTTTGATTTAAAGATTGTCATCATTTTACACGGCTGTCCGAAGCCCATCCGACTCAGGAGGCGCAGATGTTCCTTCTTCCCAAAGGCAACCCCCTGTTTGAAAACCTGGCAGCCACCAAGCTTAAGCTGCCGGAAGTCATGACAAAATTGAGCTCAGGTGCGTTTACCGGCTACGCCAGTTTTGTTTTTCAGTCATCAACAACCATCCTTGTGTTTGAAGCGGGTAAACTGGTCAGCGTACTCCTTGAAGAACAGAAAGGTGGGCGACTGACGGGCTTTGAAGCCCTTTCCGCCTTGGTAGAACTTATGGTGACCTCAAACAGCGGCGCCATGAATGTCTACAAACTCTCCAAAGACCTCACCATGTGCATTCATGCCCTGCTCCAGGGAGAGATCCTCTACAAGGCCCAAGAGCTCAAACTGATCGACATCAAGACCTTGCTGGAAAAGATCAAGGACGACCAGATGAATGGCTGTTTGCGCATCTTTACAGAAGACCGTTCCGCCATGATTTTTTATAAGGACGGCAACCCGCTCGGATTCTTCCATGACGGTTCTCACGACATCGAGACATCTTCAACCGAATCCCAGAAAATCGCCGGGATGCCCGGCGCTAAAATCGACCTGTTCTCGACCCAAGGGGTGGAGGAACTGATGGGAGTGGACCTTCTGGAGGTAGCCAATATCCAGAAGATCTGGGACACATCTGTTTCCCGCCACCAATTGGATACGGATAAAATCCACAAAGAGCGGGATGAGCGGGATAAGAAATCCGTTTCGCTCAAGCTATCTGAGCTGGAAGATCAGTTCAAGAACATCGTGATTGAATACATCGGCAAGGTTGGTCGCGGTATCGTCGACAAAGAAATCTCAGACCTGGGCGGAAACACCTGCTTAATTGACGATGTTGGTTCAACAAAACTTCTTAACGGCGTTGAGCGGGCAGCAAAACTGCTGATCAGTGGCACAAACACCAAACTGCTGATGGAAAAACTTACTACACTCATAACTGTGTCAAAATCAGAATTCTAGCGTTACTCCTGACACACAGAAATCGTGCGTTGATGAAATTATTCTACCAAACGCGCAGGAAATAATTCCTAAGTTACAAAACTGGTCTTCATTGGAGGGTATATGGAAAATCTCGTCGAACTGCTCACCCAGCTTAATCCGTTCGATCTCATCCAGGTAATATTCTGGGGTGTTGCAGGAGCCGTCAGCTTTTACTTCAGCTTAGGAAACGCACGTGTCTGGACGAGTATCTCGATCGGATTCTTTCTTATCTTTCTCGGCCAGGCCTATGCGATCAACCCGTTTGTACATTTTTACAAGCTTTCTGCCTTTCACTACATCATAGGAACCTTGGCGATCATGCTGATCACCCACGGATTCCTCGAATACTACGTTTTCTGCAAGACGTTCGAAATCTCCGGTCAAAAACTGTACGTGTACTTATCAACCGTTGCCGTTCTGGCCTTTTCGGGTCTGTTCCTGCTTGTCAACCCGACCCCGAGTCCCAACACCATCAGAAACATCAAGATGGTTGAAAATGCCATCTGGGTTTTCTTGTGCGTCATGAATCTCGAAATCATTCGAAAGATCTACGAAACAATCAAGGACGCTACGATTTCAAAGGGTTTTATTGCGTTCGGCATCGTATTTATCTGCATCTTCCTCTGGAAGGGATCAGAACTCTACCTTCAGGTTTTCCAGTGGGACAAGGACTGGCAGGACATTATCGCCGTTATGACTGAAGAAACCTCCGATATTGACAGCTATCCTCTCAGGGTTGGATTTTCCCAAGCCGTCAACCGGTATGCAGGTCTGCTCTCAGGACTGTCCGTCGGTGGCACCTTCATGTATATCTACCGACTACTCAAATAATTCAAAAAGGCGGGTTTTCCCGCCTTTTTTAAGTCCGATTGCTCCACTTCGGATTCAGGAGGTTTGAACCAATGAAATTAGCGTACTCTGCTTCTCTGTTTATATCTATCGGCATGGCTCTACTGCTTGCCGGATGCGGTTCGGGCGGGACAAGCCCCGAAGCAGCACATGATTCAACAGCCTGTATCAGTTGTCACCAAGATGTTAGCTGGGTGACACCAGGCACTGGCAAGAATGTCGTGGACGAGTGGAAACTTTCCGCCCACAACACCAAAGGCGGAGCAGGCTGCGGAGACTGTCATGGCACAGGCTTCACCCATCCCGCATCGTGCAATAAATGTCACACAATCGGTGCCGCATTCAACCCGATCAAGAATCCTGATGATGCGGGTAAATGCGCAGGCTGTCACAACATCAACAACGCTAATAATGCTTACAGTACCAGCAGGGATTTCGGGGGTGAAATCACCAACACCCTTACAGATCATTTCTCAACTCCAACGTTAAAAGCATACACCAGCGGCGCATACAATGCGCGCTACGTCACTAAAAATTATGTATCAAACTGCCGAAAATGCCACAACCCTCATGACACCAGCTCGAATATGGAGAAATTACGCCAATGGGCGCGCAGCGGTAAAGGAGATGTCACAGCTCTTCCATGGAGAAACTATGATTTTGGCAGGGATCCAGCCCGCAGCACAGCAACCCCAGGGGCCACTCCAGCCAACTCTTTTGGTGCTGACTGCGTTCGCTGTCACACTGCGACAGGTCACATCAACTTCCTGGCAAATCAAAGCATTGCGCCAGCGTACGGCGGCACCTCAAAGACGGATGGTAAAGAAGTACTTGCCTGCAACGTCTGTCATGATGATGGCAAAGGCTACGCTTACGGCTACAAGAGACGTTCAGTTGGGCAGGTAACGGCCTACTACAACAAGTCTACCGTCAGCAAAATGCGGGTTCGCATACCTGTTACCTACCCCAATATCGGAGAGTCAAATATCTGCCTGAACTGCCATGTGGGACGGGAAAACGGAAAAGTCATCAAAGAGCTGGCAAACCCGACCAAGACAGATAACAAAGTGATCACTCCGAGCGGTCCTTATAACTTCACAAATGCCGGGTTCGAAAATTCTCACTACCTGACAGCTGGTGCGACGATATTTAGAACCAGCGGATTTGAGTTCTACAGTTCGCAGTATTACAATAATCCTTCTGAATATGCTCACGACAGGATTGGCGTCGGGAATTACAGCAACACCGGTACTTCTGGTCCCTGCATTACCTGCCACATGAAGCCGGGCAGACACACCTTTCTGCCGGTTAAAAAGAGCAGCAATGACAAAGTAACAGCCATCGCCACTGAGCTGACCAGCACAATTTGCGCCAACTGCCACAGCGCGATGAGCGCCGATGTTATAAATCACGAGAGAGAACAATTCCACGCTGCGATGGAAGCTCTGAATGTAATGATTAAAGAAAAACTGTTTATTTACTTCGCAACTACCAATCCTTATTTCTTCACTAAACCATATGTTGTCGGCTACGTGGAATCCGGAAGCTGCTCGGAAAATCAGGCAGTAAAAAACTGGCAAACTGGTGGAACAACATCATTTACCTATGTATCCGCAACCAAAACATGTCGTTCTGCTACCGCTTCACCCGGCATAACTGGTACAGGTGACAACAATATGGGAGCTGCCTTCAATTATAACCTGCTCCACCATGATTACGGTGCATTCGCCCACAACCGTTACTATGCCAAACGTCTGATTTATGATTCCATCAGCTGGCTCTTCGACAACGACGTTAAAACAACGACAAACACGGCCGGCTATTATTCTGACGTTGAAGCTGCAATTCAATCATCTGCTTCTCTGACTGCAGAGCAGAAGGATGCCGCCTGTACCTATTTATTCAGAAACAGTACATTAGGTTATACTGTCTATATTTCAAAGAATTTTCGCAATTGGCGACCAGGCAGCGATATAAATAACCCTGTTTATTGAAACAATGCTATCCATCTAAAGAACATTTACAATCAGGAGGTCCTATGAAATTTTTAGTACTTAGCATTACATGCATAATGATGCTCGTAATCAATGTTTCAACGTCACACGCTGTACCAGCCTTCAGCCGCGCCCACAAGGTGGAGTGTACCACCTGTCACACCATCTACCCTGAGTTGAACGAGTACGGCGATGCCTTCCTCAAAAACTCCTATGTGTATGTCGGCAAGGGAAGCAAATCCGCCAAGAAAACTGTTTCGGCACCTGCAAAAAATACTGCTGCTGCAGTTGAAACCCCAGCCGCTGATGCACCTAACGTCAAGGGTGATGGTGATACAGCGAAGCTGAGCAAGCTGAAAGCCGGCGCCATGGGCGCAGATGCTGCACCTCAGACTGCGAAAGCAGCACCTGTCGCGGTTGCCGTAGTTGCTGAGCCGGAAGAGACCCAGTCAGAAGGAATGATCCTGGCCGGCATTCCTGAACAGTTGCCGATATCTTTTACAGGCTCGATCAATTATTATACCGGCGACAGAAGAAATATCGTCGGTGGCAACGAGGTAGATTTCGCCGCACGCTCGTTCAAACTGCATGCTGCGGGTAATTTCCGTGACAAGATTGGATTCTTTGGCACCTATGTTGCCTATACTGAAGGATCAGGCAACTCCAATACAAGTGCGACTCCGTCGAACGCCGGAAGTAACATCAATGAATTCTTCATTCAGTGGCGCAATCTGCTGGGCACCCCTGTCAACCTTAAAATCGGCCGCATGCAGCCTAAGCTTGGACTCTGGAAGACCAATAACAAGCTCTCTGTCACGAACGATTATGTCCCCTACTCCTACTCGGTCGGTAGTGAATCACAATTCAGGATTCAGCAGCCCCAGGATGCATTGGAACTGAACAGTATCCTGGGCAAACGTTTCTTTGTAGCCGCCGGCCTCGTCAACCGCAAAGGT
This sequence comes from Geobacter psychrophilus, assembly GCF_056821595.1. NCBI lineage: Bacteria > Pseudomonadati > Thermodesulfobacteriota > Desulfuromonadia > Geobacterales > Geobacteraceae > Geobacter > Geobacter psychrophilus. The sequence goes on along the minus strand of NZ_JBXDTU010000004.1, from coordinate 3,249,543 downwards.
CAGAACGAGAAGGACGCCTACGGACATGTTTCCTATAAGTTCGGTGGAGCAGATTACCTGGGTAACGAGCCCAATATTGACTTGGACAAGGAGGAGAACATCCTCGACTTTTTGACCGTAACAACTGGCGCTTATGGTTATTATGGCAAAAATGGTAAAAGCAATTCAAATGATCCAAGAAACACGTACTACCGTGCCGGTGTAGACACTGAACTTCTCTACAAGATTTACCGTCTGCGCATGCTGGCAAATATAGGAGAAGATGACAATGCAGCACTTGCTGCACACCCATGGGCCAAGGTTATCTCCAAGGCTTTCACAGTCGAAGGTGAAGTAACCCTCCTGGTCAATCTGATTGCTGCTGCACGCTTTGAATTCCTGCAGAATGAAAGTGAAAGCGCCTTCTTTGAGAGAAACAACTCACGACGATACATTGCAACCCTTGGCTACACTCCACTCGAGAACTTCAAGCTGTCCACTGAGTTCAAATATGAAATCGGACAGACCGTTATCAACCGCATCGGGACGTTAGGTGCAACATTCAGTTTCTAACAGTTAGTTAAGATGTAGATTGCAGATATTTTTATTTATTGCTATAAGAAACCGAACACATTGCACCGAGGAGTATTTATGAGAAAACTCTTTTTCCTGACGGCACTTATCACATTTAGTATTTCAGTCAATGCAGATGCACGCGTCAAAGTTAAAGGACGTGGTGCGGTCATGAATTTTGATCCTGCAAGTATACCTGCGCAGTACCAGGCTTCGTTCGAGATGATGTCAAAGAAATGCGTCAAGTGTCACACCATGGAGCGCACGGTCATCGCAGTTCAAACCGGTCGCGCTCCCATAACCGGTCAGACATTCGACAGACAGGCAATAAAGGCCTATGGCATCAAGATGCTGCGTAAGCCGAATTCTGACATGAACAAACAGGAGATCAGGGAAACAGTTGTTCTTCTGAACTACATTATGGAAGAAAACAAGAAATAGCTTTTTCTAAAACCCCAATTTCTTTTTAGCTCAACAAAAAAACAGCCTGCGTACGCAGGCTGTTTTTTTTGTTTCACCAACATATTCAGAAGAGTCTATTTGAAGTTAACCCGCACACCATTTTCTGTAAAAACAACTGAATAGGGAGGAAAAGGCGACCGGGATGCATCCAGCACAACACGAACAACACCAGGGGTAGTCCCAATCCGAACCTTTGCAATACCAAATTTATTAACCGGTACCTTATTCGCAGTTAATGTGGTCACACCCGGAATATCAATTGCCAAGCGGTCCGGCTGGGTAAGCTTTACGTGCTTTATTTTATCAACATTTCCATATGCCTGGATATCGATAAAGGATGAGCCAATGACAATCCCCTTGACAACGGCCTTGGAGGGCGACTGGTCAACAATAGCAGACTCAACCGACTCTGCTTTTTCAGAACGGGCTGCGACCGGGGCAGCAGCCGGGGCTGCAGCAGGAGCCGGCTCATCAAGTCCAAGCGGGTCTTCCTCTTCCTTGGTAAGCGAATTGGCCGGAGCAACAACAGCCACCACCTCAGGCTTCTTAGGTTCTTCTACAGGAACAGGTACAGCAACGGGCTTAGATTCAGCAACCGGAACGGGACTCAGTGCGGGTGCATCAGCAGCTACAGTCGCTCCGCTACCGAAAGTAATCAATAGTTTTTTTCGATCAGCTGCATGCTTGACAAAAATATCAGATTCCGCCACAAGGTTAAAGACCAGACGGCTGACGGTCATATCCGAAATCAGGGCCTTATCGACACTGATACTGGACACAGCTCCCTTATTTACGACGATCAGCGGCTCAACTTTTTCCGGGTCGGCGTCGGCAATATCAACCACAGCACGGGCCTGCCCCGGCACCTTGTAATAGGTATAGGTCATAGGAATATCTGCCGATACTTCTATGACAACACCAGAACCGGATGTTACAGGATTGACTTCGAGCAGCTCTGCTGCCAATGCAGGGTTAGCAATTGAAACCGCAAACAGGCACAACGTTCCTACCGGACCGAGAACCATTTTCTTCATGCATCAACCTCCTTCATCGCAATTTTTTCTATCAACGTCGTTCACAGCAACAAAAGCTCATATACAGGGTGTAGTTTAATGCCGCGGACAGTCAATTAAGATCAAATTTAAGTAATTCATCATCGGAAAAATCAAGAGAGTTCTTATCCTTGCCGGCAGCAACCAGTCGAACACGGACGTCCCGATATCCCGAATTTGACTTTTCTATCTCAGTAAGCAACTCTACAAGTTGATCATTCTTGCCGATGGCTCCATAGGTCAAAGCAAGCTCATACTTAACAGAGCTGGCATCTTCAAGACCAAGACCCGGATTCATTAAAGTTTTCAACACCTTTTCAGCGTTTACCAGGTCGCCCTTATCGCGTAGGCAGGCACCTTGCAGTACGAGGCACTCCAGACGTCTGCCACCATCGGCAGATGCCTGTCGAAATTCGTTTATGGCCTCATCGTAAAGCCCCATTTCCCTGAATGCCACGCCAAGATCATAATGGGACTGAGCATCTGCCCCATCCAGTCCACTGGCAAACTTGACCCCGCGAGGCTTGGTTGCAATGTTATCGAATATTTCTCCGGCCGCATCGAGCCAATCATCACCTGGGGTATCAGCCGTGTCCAGAGGGATTTCAAAGTCGTCATCATCGACATCGAACTCAACCTCTATATCAACCTCGTCTTCCGAATCTTCAAAGACTCCTGCGTCAACAGGTGCACTGGAAACAGACCGGCTATCAGCTGATGAGATTTCAGTGTCTATGTCGGCAAAAGACACTTCACCGAATTCAGGTTCATCGCTAGCCTGCCCGCCAAAAAAAGACTGCTCTTCAAAGGAATCCTCCTGAACGTGCGCAGCAACGTCAGGCCCCTTATCAGATACTCCCTGCAAAGACTGTATCTTGGATTGCAGAGCAGCAGAATCTTCAGCCTTGCCGAGAGCCATGCACACTCGATTAAGCCCCTCAAGAACACGCAGGTTGATCGGGTCTATTGTATCAAGGCTACGATAGATACGCTCAAGATCCTCCAGAAAACGTCCTGCGAACAATCCCAGTTCGTAATTGTCAAGCAGTGCCAAGGCACCTTTCAGATCCTTTTCAGAAACAAGACATCCAATCAAACCAACCTGCGCAGAAAGCTCGTTCGGAAAACATTTGAGAAAATGCTGATACGCGACCTTCACCTTTTGAGGCTGATTCAGCTGAGTGAATGCCTCTACAATCAATTCCCAGATGCGTTTGTCATTGGAATTGGTGCGCAGCAATGCCTGAAGACCGGTAACAGCACTGGCGGCATTGCCGTTAGCAATTTGCTCGGCTAGGATCTCCAGGGCAAATTCTGATTTTTGGGGGAAGAGTTGCTGAATACGTGCATCAAGCTTCGCAAACGCGACTGCATCGCCCCGATCCTGCAGGATCTTTGCAAGCTTACTGAAAACTGCATAGGAATCGTCTTTTTTGCCAAGCTGGAAATAGGCCTCAGCAAGCTTGTGCTTTACGTTGATATTCTGCTGATCAACATTCTGCATTTTCTCCAACACAGTGAGTGCATCTTCCCTGTTGGAAGCTCTCTCATAATAATCGTAGACCTGTTTGTATTCCGCCAAGGCATTGGCCACCAGACCATGCTTCTCGTTCAGGCTGGCCAGGGTCAGTGTAATAGGAATGTCTCCTGGGTAAAGCCCCTGCAGCTTCTTGTACACGGCGATAGCCTTAAGATAAAAGCCATCGGAAGTGAATTTTTTACCGATCGCTTCAAATTCGGCACGCGCGTCATCAGACCGACCGGCCCTCACCAAAAGTTCGGCCAGCTTCTGTCGATGATTAAGGGCGGAAGGATCCAGCGCCATCACCTGTTCATAAGCTTTGATGGCCTTATCGAGCTGCCCGCGCAATGCCAGTCGTTGGGCTTCCTCTATGAGTTTATCCTTCTTAGAACTCACCCTTGGTGTTCCTTTCGTCTCCACTGACGCTATTATCTAGTAAAGCTAAGATTAAAACAGGATGAAAGTACTGTAACAAACCTATTAATGTCAAGTACAATAACCTGGTTATATTAGTATTTTCAGCACGATCGGCGATTAAATTTAGTTTTTGACATGATCCTTAAAATACTTTACGTTATCAACCGCATGACATTCAAGCACTTTGACTGATTCCAGCACTCAAAAGCGCATCCAATACTACATCGGAGGCAGTGGCAATGCATTTTTTGCCTAAAGCAAACCCGCTCTACGAGCAAATTTCCGCAGACAAAGTTATCATCCCCGATATACTTGAAAAACTTGGCAAAGGCCACTTCACCGGTTACCTTAGTCATACTGCCGCCGGTTTCGAGGCTTATTGCATTTTCGCAAAGGGAAAACTGATCTGCGCTGTCAGTTCTGAGGCGGATAAAGATAAAACCGGATTTGAGGCCATCACGCAGATGTTTGACAAAATCTTCAGCGCCGGAGGCGAGATCAATGTCTACCGCATGACGACCGATCTCGCCATGTGCGCCCACGCACTGGTTCTCGGCACAAAACTTTTCAATGGGGATGAAGTCAGGCAGGTAGACATAAAAAGCATGCTTGCACGCATAAAGAATCAGGACATGAATGGAGTTGTCCATTTTTATACCGCCGACCGTTATGCCATGATGTTTTACAGCAACGGCCTGCCAATCGGGTTCTATCACGATGGTTCGCGGGCCATTGAAACATCACCTGATGAATCCCGCAAGATTGCCGCCCTGCCGGGTGCACGCCTTGAAGTGCGCTCTACCAGGCCGATTGAAGAGCTCATGCTGTATGACCTTCTGCAGATGGTCAATCTCAGCAAGCTTTGGGAAACTGCCAGCTCCCGGAAAATATCTTCCCAGATAAAAGAAGCGTCGTCTCAGGCTCAAAAAAACGCAACTCAGCCCAAAGAATTTTCAGCATTTTCAGCACCTGTCATCCCCCCCACCCCACAACCCGACAGCCCCCAAACGCACAGCGTGGAAAAACTGACTGAACTGGTCGATGACCTCCAGGAAGTGGCTATGGCGTACCTTTCTCGGGAAGGACGCACACTTGTCGAGAAATGTATTGGCGAAGCCGGAGGCTATACTGTCCTGCTGGATAACGACAAGACAGAAAAACTGCTCTCGCGCCTGGAGGATGAAGCCAGAATCATCGACAGTCATGCCCGTATTGACGAAATGATCGACCTTATGAGGTCAGAGATTGCTGGTCGTCTTGCTGTTTTGTAAGCCACACATTAATTTCTGCGGTTTTCCGTCAGAAAAGAATTTGGCTAACGCACTGATCCTGGGTATCAGGGCAAGGATTAGCTGCCTCTATCAGCTTTTTGGCCCTGCCGGCGGGTGCGGTTAGTGCATTTCCAGCAAATTCTCAGAGACTACCTTGAACTCCACGGCTACTGGGTGCTTTTTATCGGAACCTTTCTGGAAGGAGAGGCCATTCTGATCATGGCCGGCTTCCTGGCCTTCCAAGGCTATCTGAATATAAGCGGAGTGATTCTGACCGCCTTTGCCGGATCTTTTCTCGGCGATCAGTTTTATTTTTACCTTGGCCGGATACAGGGTACATCACTGCTGCGGCGCTTCCATTTCATCGCACGCAGGTTCCGCGACTCCATTCGCCTGATCGGAAAATACGGCGCTTTTGTGGCTTTCATCTCCCGCTTCACCTACGGCTTCAGGATCATACTTCCAATCATCCTGGGAATAACCAACCTTTCTCCACGTACGTTTTTCCTGATAAACCTGTGCAGTGCGTTTGCGTGGGCCACCATCTTCTCTCTGGCCGGATACCTTTTTGGCAAAAGCGCCTCACTGTTTCTCGAAGATGTCGGCAAATATGAACATTATCTGCTGCTGGCACTCATTGGACTTATCATGACGGCGTGGTGCGGCCATATGTACCACGCCTGGAAAGTAAAAAAACCGGCCCGCATCCGGCTTGAGCGCATGCGGGCTCTACGCAGGTCTCAATTAGTGCGTTAGAAATCTGGTTTCTGCGTTTTTTGCAGAAAAAAGTTTCGTTAACGCACTTATCCCGATTTTGGGGCAGCGAGTTAGATGCTATCTTCTGTTTATCAGGATCAGGTACACCTATGAGTACATTCACTGACAACACGGTCATCGTTCTGGTCGAACCGCAATCACCCGGCAACATCGGCATGGCCTGCCGCGCCATGAAAAACATGGGATTCAGACACCTGCGCCTGGTGAATGGTTGCGACCGTTTCCATCCGGAATCGCTTAAATTTGCAGTATCGGCCAGGGACCTGCTGGAAAGCGCCGAGGTCTTCCCTGACCTGGCATCTGCCCTAGCCGACTGCACCCTTACGGCCGGCACAACACGCCGCCACGGCAAGTATCGCCAGGAGATCATGTCTCCGCCCGAACTCGCAAGCACCTTCAGGGAACAGGCCGGGCCGGAATGCCGGGCGGCCATCGTCTTCGGCCGCGAGGACAGCGGCCTGACCACCGACGAGCTGTCCCTGTGCCGCTGGCATGCGACAATCCCGACGGCAGAGGAGTACGGTTCGCTCAACCTTTCCCAGGCAGTGCTCGTATTCTGTTATGAACTGGGCAAGGCCGGTGAATCGCCCGGCGGCGGCAGGGAACTGCAGATCGCCACATCGGCCGAAATGGAGTCGATGTTCCTGCAAATGGACAGCTGCCTGCAAAAAATCGGTTTTCTGAACGAGCAGAACCCGGGTCACATCATGCGCTCAATGCGGCGCATCTTCTTCCGATCTGAACTGGACAATCGTGAGGTCTCGATCCTGCGCGGCATGCTGACCCAGATCGAGTGGGCCAGCTCCGGCTTCGACGGGAGAAAGCGATCGTGAACCCCACAACAATCGGCCTCGTTGCGGGGGCGCTTACCAGCATCGCCGCCATACCTCAACTGGTAAAAACCCTGCGGACGAAACATGCCCGTGACATCTCCATCTGGCAGCCGCTTCTGCTTGCCATCGGTCTTGCGCTCTGGCTGATGTACGGTGTCCTGATCCACGACCTGCCGCTTGTTCTGGCAAACATCGTGCCCTTGATTTGTAACATCATGCTTACTATATTGAAGGTACATTACCGCAACAACGATGCAGTGCATGACTGATACAACCCAAAATTCACGGAGGTAAAAACCATGAAACGCCCATCAGCATTGTTCCCCCTGTTCCTGCTGCTGACACTCCTGTCCGGCTGCGGCTACAACACCATGCAGGCCAATGAAGAGGCGGTCACCGCCGCCTGGGGCAACGTAGAATCTGCTTATCAACGCCGTGCCGACCTGATCCCGAACCTGGTCGAAGTCGTCAAGGGCTACGCCAAACATGAGTCCGAGACGCTTCAGGCCGTCACCGAGGCCCGTGCCAAGGTCGGATCCATGCAGGTTTCCAAGGACGTTCTCAGCAACCCCGATAGTCTGAACAAGTTCCAGCAGGCCCAGGGCCAGCTTTCCAGTGCCCTCTCCCGCCTGATGGTGGTGGTTGAAAAATACCCGGATCTCAAGGCCAACCAGAACTTCATGGATCTGCAGAAACAGCTGGAAGGGACCGAGAACCGCATCAATGTGGCCCGCGAGCGTTACAACGCATCGGTACAGATCTTCAACACCAGCATCCGCACCTTCCCCAATTCCCTGACCAACTCGATGATGCTGCATCTGCAGCGCAAAGAGGCATTCAAGGCCGAAGAAGGCGCCAAGGTGGCTCCCAAGGTAAAGTTCTGACAGGACAAGGCATCTAGACATGTTCATCAAGCGCATACTCCTACTGGCCATCCTGCTGCTCATGCCGCTCCCGTTGCTGGCGCTGGATGTACCGCAACTCAGCGGACGTGTCAACGACTACGCCGGGATGCTCTCCCCGGAGGCCGCCTCGCGCCTTGAACAGAAACTGGCCGCGTTCGAACGTGACCAGACGACACAAATTGTCGTACTGACCGTCCCCTCCCTCCAGGGTGATGATATCGACCAGTTTACGATCCGGGTGGCCGATCAGTGGAAGATCGGCCAAAAAGGCACGGATAACGGGGTACTGCTGGTCCTGGCCCAGGCTGAACGCAAGGTGCGCATAGAGGTCGGTCTGGGGCTACAAGGCGTACTGCCCGACTTAACAGCGGGCAGGATCATCAGGGATGTCATGCGGCCGCATCTGAAAACCGGCAACTTCGACCAGGGCATTGACGCGGGTGTGGACGGGATCATGGCCGCCACAAAGGGTGAATTCAAGGCCAGCCCTGCCGAGCGGAAGAGCAAACCGCGGCATAACGGATCTTCAACACTGCTGACCTTCCTGATCTTCACCGGGGTTGCCGCAGTGGCCCTGGGCTCCATCTCCCGTTACCTGGGCGGCCTGGCCGGGGGAGTCGGCCTGCCTCTGGCCGCAGGCATGGCCTTTTCCGGCCTGGGACTGGGGATTCTGCTCCTGTTGGTAGTAGTGGGGCTGATAGCGGGCTTTCTGCTCAGCAGCATGGCCCGCTCCGGTCACGGAGGCGGCGGATTCTACGGGGGTGGCGGATTCGGCGGGGGAGGATTTGGGGGCGACGGAGGCGGATTTTCCGGCGGTGGCGGCGGTTTTGACGGCGGCGGCGCATCCGGAGACTGGTGACTGGCATGACAATAAAAACGACAATCACAACGCATCTCACAACAGATCAACAGTCAGCCATACGGGCTGCGGTGAGCCAGGCCGAGGCGCACACGTCGGGCGAGATCGTCCCCCTGCTGGTGGCGCAGAGCGACGACTACCGTGAAGCGGCCGTACAGGCGGCAGCGATCATTTCTGCCGCCCTGGCCCTGGCCCTGGCGCTCATCATTCATGACACTTCGGTCTGGTTTTTCCTCCCTGCGGCCTTTGTGCTCTATTTCCCGACTCTGGCCGCTGTGCGCCGCCTGCCGCTGCTCAAGCTGGCCTTCACCCCAGCCGCGCGTGTCAGTGAGGTTGTGCGCCAACAGGCGATGCACGTCTTCTACGAAAACGGACTCCACCGCACCCGCGATGCGAACGGCATCCTGATCTTCATTTCCCTGCTGGAGCGTAAGGTGTGGATCCTGGGGGACCGCGGCATCAACACCGTCATCTCGCCAGAGCGCTGGACCGCGCTCGCCTCCACTCTCACCTCAGGCATTCGCCAGGGACAGCTGACAGAGGCGCTGGTCGGCGTGATTGCCGAGATGGGCGATGTCCTCCGCCAACACTTTCCCCGCCGGCGCGACGACGTTAATGAGCTGCCCGACCTGCTAGAGGAATGAAACCATTAAATGTTTGTTGAGGGCCGACAGAAATGCCGGCCCTCAACATTTCGTAAACGCACATATCCTGTTTATCAGGATCGGGGCTTTTTTATTGACCCGACCAGGTTTTCACTTACAATGGCGGACATATGGATATTTTTGCCGAAAAAACAATTCTGACGGTCAGCCGCCTGACCGCCCTTTTGCGCGGAGTTCTGGAGGAAAATTTCGAACAGCTCTGGGTGCAGGGAGAAGTATCCAACCTTTCGACACCTTCATCTGGCCACATCTATTTCACCCTAAAGGATACGGGCGCCCAACTGCGCTGTGTCATGTTCAAGGGTTCGGTCAAGAATCTGAAATTCCGGCCGACCGACGGCATGGGACTGATCGCCCGGGGCCGCATATCGGTATATGACCAGCGCGGCGAATACCAGCTGATCTGTGAATACCTCGAACCAGCCGGCATCGGTGCCTTGCAGATGGCCTTTGTTCAGCTCAAGGAGCGCCTGGCCAAGGAAGGTATCTTTGACGAAGCCCATAAGCAGCCGCTGCCGGCTTTCCCGCGCCGCATCGGGGTCATCACCTCGGCCACCGGTGCTGCCATCCATGATATACTCAACGTCCTGAAACGACGCTTCGCCTCCCTGGAAATACTGCTCTACCCGGTGCGTGTACAGGGTGAAGGATCTGCACTGGAGATTGCCCGGGCAATTGATGACATGAACCGCCTGGGCCTGGTGGACGTGCTGATCGTCGGGCGCGGAGGTGGGTCCCTGGAGGATTTATGGGCCTTCAACGAGGAGGCAGTGGCACGGGCGGTGTACCGTTCAAAACTGCCGGTCATCTCGGCGGTCGGCCACGAAACGGACTGGACGATCTGCGATTTTGTGGCCGATCTGCGAGCCCCGACACCATCGGCGGCAGCGGAACTGGTGATTGCCAGTTCCCTGGAATTGCGCGGACAACTGGAGGCACTCCAGCACCATCTGCGCATGGCAATGGAATCCCGTCTTACAGCCCTGGATGCCCGTGTTGATGCGCTGCGCAGGTCTCTGCATGACCCGAGCACCATGCTGGGTCACCTTACCCAACGGGTGGACGACCTTACAGAACGGCTCGAACTGGCGCTGGAGAATGCCACCCTGCGACGCCGGGAGCAGTACGAACGGCTGCACTCCGTGCTGGCATTTCACAGCCCGGAGCGCCAGACAGATAAACTTCGGCAAAAGCTCACAACACTTTCCCTGCAATCCGAACGCCTGATACTGAACAAGACTCAGGGATTGAAACAGGCCTTCAGTGGCGTAGCGGCACGCCTGGAGGTTCTTTCACCCTTGCGTACACTCTCCCGCGGATACGCCATTGCAGGTATCGGTGTAGGAACAGTCGTGACCGATATTGCCCAACTGGCCGAAGATGATCGCATCACCATCCAGCTGTACCGCGGCAGAGCGATCTGTCGCGTGGAAGGTCTTGAGGAACCGTAAAACTTGACGCTTTGGAGAGTTTCTGAAATAATTAACAACTTTAAGGACACATGCTATGGCAACGGAAAAGTTCGAAACATCCCTGAAAAAACTGGAAGAAATCGTGCGACGGCTTGAGGGCGGCTCACTTTCCCTGGAGGATTCTCTCAAGGCATTTGAAGAAGGGGTCAAGCATTCCTCCTTCTGCGCAAAAAAACTTGACGAGGCCGAGCGACGGGTAGAGGTACTGCTCAAGCGCAAGGACGGAACGTTTTCCCGTGAACCATTTGAACCTGAAGAAGGATAAGGGGACACTCCCATGGATTTAAAATCATATCTTAAAGAACAGTGCGCCCGCATCGATGCCGCATTGGACAGATTTCTACCGAAGGAATCGGAATTGCCACACAGCCTGCACAAGGCCATGCGCTATTCGGTCTTTGCCGGCGGCAAGCGGGTGCGGCCGATCCTGATGCTGGCAGCCTGCCAGGCGGTCGGCGGCGATACGGAGCGGGCCATCCCGGCTGCCTGCGCCATGGAAATGATCCACACCTATTCCCTGATCCATGACGATCTGCCGGCCATGGACGATGACGACTTCCGTCGCGGCAACCCCACCAACCACAAGGTCTTCGGCGAGGCGATTGCCATTCTGGCGGGTGATGCCCTGCTGACCGAGGCCTTCAAACTGGTCAGCGACCCGCGCAGTACCGGCGCCAGCGACCCGGCTGCACAACTGGCCGTAATACACGAAATTGCCACCTGTGCCGGCTCCTACGGCATGGTCGGCGGCCAGGTTGTGGACATGGAAAGCGAAGGCAAACCGGACATCGATCTGCCGACCGTACAGTATATTCACACCCACAAAACCGGCGCCCTGATCAAGGCCTCCGTCGTTGCCGGCGCCCTTCTGGGAGGCGCATCAGGTCCGAAACTGGCCGCCATCACCCGCTATGGCGAAGCTGCCGGACTGGCCTTCCAGATCGCCGACGATATCCTGGATATCGAAGGCACCACCGAAGAGATCGGCAAGGATGCGGGCAGTGACGAGGCCCGCGGCAAGGCCACCTACCCGGCTGTCATGGGGCTGGCGGCGGCCAAGGAAGAGGCCCAGGCCATGATGGACGAAGCCATGCGGGCATTGGAGATATTCGGCATCGAAGCGGATCCGCTGCGGGAGATCGCCACGTATATTGTCAAACGGAAAAACTAAGGTATCTATGTCCATTCTTGAAACAATCAATTCCCCTGACGACCTGAAAAAACTTTCTGCCCAGCAGCTTCCTGCCGTAGCAAAAGAACTGCGCCAGATGATTATTGAAACCTGTGCCAAAAACGGCGGACACCTGGCACCCTGTCTGGGAGTGGTCGAACTGACCATAGCCCTGCACAAGGTGTTCAGCACGCCGGCCGACAAGATCGTCTGGGACGTGGGGCACCAGGCCTACGCCCACAAGATCCTGACCGGACGTCGCGACCGTTTCGGCACCCTGCGGACCCTGAACGGCATCAGCGGTTTTCCCAAGCGGGCTGAATCACCCCACGACGCCTTCGACGTCGGCCATTCGTCCACATCCATCTCGGCGGCCACCGGATTTGCGGCAGCCCGCGACCTGGACGGACGGAAAAACAAGGTACTGGCCGTGATCGGGGACGGTTCCATGACCGGCGGTCTGGCCTACGAAGCGATGAATCACGCCGGGCATCTGGACAAGGACCTGATCGTTATCCTCAACGACAATGAAATGTCCATCGCCGAGAACGTCGGCGCACTCTCCAACTTTCTCAGCCGCACCTCTTCCAGCGAGTTCGTGCATCGCTTCAAAAAGGATGTGGAATCATTCCTGAAACGGGTGGATGTGGGCAAAGGGGTCCTGCACATTGCCCGTAAAGTAGAAGATTCCTTCAAGGGCTTCTTCACACCGGGCATGCTGTTCGAGGCCTTCGGATTCAATTATATCGGCCCCATTGACGGCCACGACCTGCCCATGCTGATCGAAACCCTGCAGAGTGTCAAAAAGCTCAATGATGCCGTACTGATCCATGTACTGACCAAGAAGGGCAAGGGCTACAAACCGGCCGAAGACAACCCCTCACTGTTTCACGGTGTCGGGCCGTTCGATATCGCAAGCGGCAAGGTTCTCAAAGGCAAGGGGGGGGCCGCCTCCTACACCGCCATCTTCGGCTCGGCACTCTGCAGGCTGGCTGCTGAAGACGATCGGATTGTGGCGATCACTGCCGCCATGCCGGACGGCACCGGTTTGTCCGGCTTCGCCAAGGAATTTCCCGAGCGTTTCTACGACGTCGGTATTGCCGAGCAGCATGGCGTCACGTTTGCCGCCGGGTTGGCCGCCGAGGGACTCCGGCCCGTATTTGCCGTCTACTCGTCCTTCCTGCAGCGCGCCTACGATCATGTATTTCACGATGTCTGTCTGCAGAACCTTCCGGTCACCTTTGCCCTTGACCGCGCAGGGGTGGTAGGCAGCGACGGCCCGACCCACCACGGCGCCTTTGACCTTTCCTACCTGCGGCACCTGCCCAACATGACCCTGATGGCCCCCAAAGACGAAAATGAGCTGCAGCACATGCTGGCAACAGCTGTTGACCTGGGCACTCCAGCTGCCGTGCGTTACCCGCGCGGCAACGGCTACGGTGTGCCGCTCGACCAGACCTTGAAGGCGATCCCCGTCGGACGCGCAGAAATCCTGCGAGAAGGGTGTGATGGTGCTGTGCTGGCCCTGGGATCAATGGTTGCGCCGACAATGGAAGCCGCAACTGAGCTTGAGCAGCAGCACGGCATCCGTCTGACAATTGTCAATGCACGCTTTGTAAAACCGCTGGATGCAACGTTGATACTGAAACTGGCCGGTAAATACGGCTCCCTGATCACCATTGAGGAAAATGCCCTGCAGGGCGGTTTCGGAACAGCAGTGCTGGAGCTGCTGGAGGAACATGGCCTGAGCGGCACACGGGTGTTGCGTCTCGGCTACCCTGACAACGCCATCCCCCAGGGAGAACAGCATGAGCTGCGCGCCCAGCTGGGCCTGGATCCGGCAGGCATCAGCAGGTCAGTTCAAGGCTTCCTGTCCCGATCATGACCATGAGAAGACACCGCAACATCCTGTCTCTGTTGATTGCCACCCTTGTACTGTTTTCAGCTCCGTTCCAGCTGCACGCCGGTTCGAACGAGACGTCCCCGCCGGGCTCCCGCAGTTCTGAAAGCTCCGAAAAAAAGCTCGAACAGGCCCGCAAATCATACGAACTGTATCCTCTCAACCAGGGCCTCAAACGCAACCTGGCAGAAGGGTATGCAGCTTACGGTCAGACATACTTCAAGCAGAGACAGTACGAACAGGCCGACGGGCAGTTTGTCAAGGCGCTTGAACTGTATCCAGACGAACCGGTATACATACTGCTGCGCGGCGTCTGCCAGTTCCAAATGAAAAAATACGATGTTGCCCGCTACGAACTGGAACGTGTCCGCGCGCTGCAGCCGGAATCCGTTGAAGCACTCGTGTATCTCGGCCTGGTGCTGTATGAGACTGAAAACCGCCTGGAAGCGGTGCAGTTGTGGGAGCAGGCGCTCAAACTGGCCCCCGCACGCGGTGATATTGTCCAACTGCTGGAGAAGGCCCGCAAAGAAGCCGTTGTCGAGGAAAAGATGGACCGGGGGCACAGCTCCCGGTTCAATCTGACCTATGATCCGGGAGTGCCTACTGCGTTTGCCTTGGATGTCCTGGATGTCCTGGAGTCCGCTTCCAACCAGGTCGGCGCAGAACTGGGGCATTTCCCCGAAGCACGGGTACCGGTAGTAATCTACAAGCGCGATGACTACAAAACCGTCACCAATTCCCCTGACTGGTCGGGCGGGGTGTACGACGGCACCATCAGGCTGCCCTTCGGGGCCTTGAGCGAAATCAGCGCCGGCCTGCGCTCGGTACTCTTCCACGAATACGCCCATGTGGTGGTCTATGACCTGACCAAAGGCAATTGTCCCATCTGGCTGAACGAAGGCATTGCCGAAATGTTTGGCCGCAAGCAGCTGGCTGATTCCAGGGCAGCACACCTGCAGAGCAGCAGCAAAGCTGCCGCCGTTGACATTCGCAAGCTGGAGGGAAGCTTTACCGGTCTTTCTACTGCCGATGCGAATATCGCCTACCAGCAGAGTTACAGCCTGGTGAATTATGTGGTAAGCGCCTACGGTTGGCACAGGGTTCAGCAGATGCTCACAGCACTTGGCCAGGGAATAGGGATCAATGAAGCCGTTGCAGCGGCCCTGCAAAGCTACAATCTCAGTTATGAGGGCCTCGTGAAAGAGTGGCAAAATTCCGTGATGTGAGAGGGAAGCAATCGGCATTTTATCATCACTAAGCATTTTCATAGGAATGCAGGATTAAAACATCTTGACTAACCAGGTCAAGATGACAATACTTATAAAAATAATGGACACGTTATCTAAAGGACATCGGCATAATAGCTTGTCGCGCCGCCTGATGGCTACAGTTTTAGCCGTTATGTACCTGCTTATGGCTTTGAGTCCTTTGGTATCGTTTACCCTGCATCCTGCAAGCACCGCCCATGCAGCAACAGGCGAATGTTCTGGTGATTGCAACATCTGTGGCTGTTCACTGGAAAACAGGGCAAACAAAACCTGCTGCTGTGCGCAAAAACTGAAACAACAGTCTTATGCACACGAAGAAGATCAAGACAGCATATCTGACTGCTGCAAGAAGAAACCGGTTGAAAAGAAGACCATTATCGCCTGCGGCTGCCCCTGCGGAAGCGGGAAACACCCCGCCCTGTCAGTCAACGACACATCTGAAATATTGCCTTTTCATTTCACAGAACAATTCAGTATCCCCCACACTGATACCACCTATACCAACCCAACCCAACGCCTGACATCCCGCCACGGCGAACCTCCTGATCCACCCCCAAGGCTTACTCCGCTCGTCTGAATGTTCCCTGCAGCATTTGTAAGCACCTATTGTGGCGCTGCTGCCTACTTGTGTTTTCACGCCTCGTACACCTGAGAATCAAGGCGTATCTGCACGTGCCGATGCTGACGTATTCCTGCACCTACAGTGCGCGGCAAGCATGCATCTGACTGCTGCTCGATCGCGGCAGCGGTGAATACACGGTACGACCTGTATCGGAATAATTCATGAATTGATAAGGAGATTTACATAATGAATAAAACAACTATCGCTACAATCCTGGCTTGGGGCATGACTGCCTGCGCGGTGCAAGCCGAAGAGCCAAAGAGGCAACAGCTGGAGCTTGATGATGCGTTGGTTATCGGCGCCAAGCCGCAACCGGCACCCGCCGATACCGACACCCTGGATGCCGCCGCTATTGCCGCCCAGCGTCCCTCTGTAAACGACACATCCCAACTGCTGGGCGACGTGCCGGGCGTCACCCTTTACAGCGCCGGCGGAGTTTCCGGCTTGCCGGTCATTCACGGGCTGGCCGACGACCGTATCCGAACCAAGGTCAATGGCATGGATCTCATCTCGGCCTGTGCCAACCATATGAACCCGCCGCTCTCATACATCAATCCGACCAATGTGGAGAACGTCAAGGTTTTTGCAGGATTGGCCCCGGTCAGCGTCGGCGGTGACAGCATCGGCGGCACGATCATCGTCAACTCACGGACACCGCGCTTTGCCGGTCACGGTGAAGGTTTGCTGACCACCGGCGAACTGGGGGCTTTCTATCGTTCGAACGGTGATGCCTTCGGTTCCAACCTGTCGGCAACGATTGCCAATGAAACCGCGAGCGCCAGCTACAACGGCTCAATCGCGCAATCAGGCAACTACAAGGCCGCCAGGAACTTCAAGCCGGGAACACAGGCCACCGGTACCATTGACGGCCCTCACTGGATCGCCGGCGATGAGGTCGGCTCGTCCAGCTACCGGTCCGAGAATCACCTGCTCGACGTCGCTCTGCGTCATGAAAACCATCTGCTGAACCTGAACTTCGGCTATCAGCACATACCCTATCAGGGCTTCCCGAACCAGCGCATGGACATGACCTTTAACGAAAGCTTTCAGGGCAATCTCAGGTATTCCGGAAACTATCAATGGGGATCTCTGGAAACCCGCTTGTACAATGAACATACGCGGCACACCATGAATTTCGCCAACGACAAGCAGTACTTCTACGGCAGCGCTGCAACCTTCGTGGCTCCCGGCATGCCCATGGAGACCGAGGGCAATAACACCGGCGCCTTACTCAAGGCCGATGTTGTGCTTTCGGAACGCGACATCCTGCGGATGGGGGCCGAATACCAACGCTACCGCCTGGACGACTGGTGGCCCCCTTCTCCGTCCGTCCTGCCGCCCGGCTTCACCACGGGAGGGATGGCCCCCAACACGTTCAAGAACATCAATGACGGCCAACGGGACCGCCTGGCCATTTTTGCCGAATGGGAGGCCCGCTGGAATCCGGAGTGGCTGACCCTGACCGGAGCGCGCGGCGAGTGGGTCGACATGGATACCGGTACCATACAGGGTTATAACAACGGACCCATGTACAATGGCGCACCATTGTTCCCGGTTACCACCTTCAATGCCCGCCACCGCCAACGCTCCGATTACAATCTGGACCTGACCACCCTGGCCCGCCATACCCAGAGTGCCATGCTGTCTTTCGAGGGCGGCTATGCCATGAAAACCCGCTCACCCAATCTCTACGAACGGTATGCCTGGTCGCCAAACACCATGGCGATGGAGATGATCAATTTCACCGGCGACGGCAACTATTACATCGGCAATCTCGACCTGAAGCCCGAAGTGGCGCACACCATTAGTGCCACTGCCGACTGGCATGATCCTGCCGGGGAGAGCTGGGGCCTGAAGATCACGCCCTACTTTACCTATGTCCAGGACTACATCGATGCCCGCCGGTGCCCAACCAGCGTCTGCGGCACAAGTACGGCGGTACAGAACAGCCTGACCGCCAGGAGCGGTTTCGTGTATCTCCAGTTTGCGAACCAATCCGCCCAATTCTACGGGCTCGATATCTCCGGCCATGTCCCCTTGGCAACAACCGACAACTTCGGCCGTTTTTCAGCGACCGGCAAGTTCAGTTACGTCAGGGGCACTAACGAGACAACCGGCGACAATCTGTACAACATCATGCCGCCAAACGCAAAACTGGTGATTATTCATAAGATCTGGGGCTGGTCAAATAGTGTCGAAGCGGAATTTGTTGCTGACAAGGAGGAGGTCTCCCAGGTAAGGGATGAGCTCAAGACCGGCGGATATAGCCTGTTCAATTTGCGCAGCAGTTACGAATGGAAATATGCACGTCTGGATCTGGGCATCACCAACCTCTTTGACAGGTTCTACAACCTGCCGTTGGGAGGAGTCTATACCGGTCAGGGTGCCACCATGTCGGGGTCCGCGATTCCCGCAAACATCCCTGTACCCGGGATGGGGCGTTCATTTTATGCCGGACTTACCGTGAAATTTTGAGAATTGATTTTCTTGTAAGTACACAATCGTGCGCTTACAAGGATGTGGAGTCCGACATGGTACTCAATACCGTATGCTTGGAAACGGAGGTATCCAATGGGTAGCTTGGCAAAGGAGCTGGCCATTTCGTTCGTCCTGCACCTGGGATTACTGGTGCTGGTGCTAAGTCTGACTGTTAAAAACGTGACGTTGACTTCGCCGGTAGTCATCGATCTCACACTCAATGACTTTCCGGCCCGCGAATATCACACGATGTACAAACCCGGGCAGCAGGTTGTCACCTCCAAGCAGGCGATTTCTCCATCGCCCCGACCGGTTCAGAAGGAACACGTCTCGCCGGCACCGCAACCGGTGCTGGTCGTCGGTCAACAAGCGTTGCCGGTACATGCCATAGCTCCGTCTGACACAGTGGTCACGGAGATTGCCCCACGAAAGATCCGTGCCGAGTCAACAGTATCAAAATCCGTTGCAGAATCTCGCCCGGACCAGCGAGATCAAGAGAAGATAACACCGGAAAAAGCCCAGCAGAAATACCTCAAGGAACACTTCTCCTATATCCGCGACCTGATAATAAAGCGGCTGAGCTATCCTGCCGTTGCCCGCCGCATGGGGTGGAGCGGCAAAGTAGTACTGGCTTTTATTGTCGCCGAGGATGGCAGCATACTCTCGCTGCAGATCAGGAACAGCAGCGGCTACCAGGTTCTGGACACGTGCGCCATTGATACCGTCAAAGCCGTGGCACCGTTCCCGCGCCCTCCGGTCGCTGCAGAGATTGTCATGCCGGTACATTTCCGGCTTCAATAAGCAGAGAAAAAGATACGTACCGTCCCAGGGCGATTGACCTTGGAAATCTTGAAACTGCCGGGATACGGCAGAATGTACCTAGACATTCCATGGTATCCACGGTAAGATTTTCAGACAAATTTCACAGGAGGTAACACCATGAAACGATTTGTTCTGGTAGTACTGTCAATGTTGTTTGTTCTGTCGACTGTCAGCATGGTCATGGCGGACAAGGGAGTAAAAGCAAAGTTCGAAACCAAAGCCGGCGATACCATCTATGTCTGCGGTTGCGGCGCAGGCTGCGACTGCGGCAGCCTGGCCAAGAAGGAAGGCAAGTGCGGCTGCGGCAAGGATCTGGTAAAAACCACCGTCACAAAGGTTGACAAGACCAAGGTATATTACGCGCTGGACGGCAAGGAAATGTCCGCCCCCATCAACGGCAAGTATGCCTGCGGCTGCGGCGACGGGTGTGATTGCGGTTCCGTCAGCCAAAAGCCCGGCAAGTGCGGCTGTGACAAGGACATGGTGAAGGTGAAACAACCGTCGAAGACCAAAAAATAATCTTTGAAGAGGAGATATACCTTATGAAGAAACTCTGGATAGCCATGCTGCTTGTGCTGTCGCTCGGCACCGTTTGTCTGGCTGCAGACAAGGTCGAAGCCCCGGATGCCTGTGTACATTGCGGCATGGATCGCACCAAGTTCGCCCACAGCCGCATGATCGTAACCTACACCGACAGCAGCAGCGCCGGCACCTGCAGCCTGAATTGCATCGTAACCGACCTGTCGAAAAACAAAGCCAAGACCGTCAAATCATTCCAGGTGGCTGACTACAACACCAAAAAACTGATTGACGCCAAAAGTGCCGCCTGGGTTATCGGTGGTACCAAGAAAGGAGTCATGACGCCGGTCGCAAAATGGGCCTTTGCCGACAAGAAGGAGGCCGATGCCTTCATCAAGGCCAATGGCGGCAAGCCGGCCACATTCGGCGAGGCTCTCAAGGCCGCCGAAAAGGAACAGAGCGACAAGACACAAAACAAGAAGCCCCAGGAACACAAGGGGCATGGCGACCATAAAATGTAGTACGTATTTCAGGGCAGCCGGCAGGCTTCGTACCTGCCGGCTGCCCTGGTACCAGGATTTTTCGAGATCAACAAAGGATTTACCATGCAATCATTCAGATTTCTGGCGACACTGCTTCTCAGTCTGACGTTACTGTATTCAGCAGCCTTTGCAACACCTCAAGCCTCCCCTACCCCGGCGGCAAAGGACAAATGCCCGGTCTGCGGGATGTTTGTCAGCAAATACCCGGACTGGGTCGTCAGCATCACGTTTGCAGACTCCTCCACACTGTTTTTTGACGGGGCCAAGGATTTCTTTACCTACTATCACAGCATGCAGAAGCACTCCCCCGCAAAAAGACAGGCTTCCATTGCGGCCGTAACCGTCCATGATTATTATACCCTTAAACCAATAGACGCCCGGCAGTCATATTTTGTTGTTGGCAGCGATGTGTACGGCCCCATGGGAAAAGAACTGGTGCCTTTTGGAAAAGCGGTCGATGCCCAGGCCTTTTTCAAGGACCACAAAGGCAAAAAGGTTCTGCACTTCAATGAGGTCTCACCGGCAATCCTGAAGTCCATGGAATAACCCTGCAATGGTCATCCTCTGATGCGCAAATCAACTGCCTACATCTGTTTCACGGCAACACACGTTGTGCTTATTTTTGGCATGCTGCTGCACACATATCTGAGCCGAAGTTCATCCGCTCCGGAGCAAAAGGAAAGAGTCGGGCTGGTAAAAACCCTGCGCCTGACCGATCTCTGTCTGTTTACCGAAGCCCGATATACCCGCCATCCGGCCATGGCCGACCGCTTTGCCCCGTTCCAGGACCACCCCACGGCACTGGAGCACTTCCCGTCCGGATCATTTGTAACGCCACCTATCCAGAGGCCCCATGAGCGCACCCCTTAACCGCCACGGCAATATCCTCGACTTTGCCCTCTCTTCCCTGTTGCGCAGGAAGTCGAAGAACGTTTCCCTGCTGATCGTGTATGCGCTGATCGTCTTTGTGATCGCCTCATTGATCTTTTTCGTGCAGGCCATGAAACGGGAAGCGGTCCAACTCCTCAAGGAGGCACCCGATATGGTCGTACAGCGGATGATCGCCGGGCGCCACGACCTGATACCGGCCGGATACGGCAGGCAGATCAGCTCCATCCGGGGGGTGACCGCTGTATCGCCACGACTGTGGGGTTATTACTACGACCAGGTCTTTGGCGCCAACTACACCCTGCTGGTGCCGGAAGAGCCGACCATCGAACCGGGCAACATCCTGATCGGCCCGGGGGTTTCACGTAATCAGCGGGTCAAGGCCGGTGATATGCTGACCCTGCGTTCCTCCGCCAATGCCACCCTGCTGCTCACGGTGCAGGGTATCTATCCCAGCAGCTCCGAACTGATCTCTTCCGACCTGATCGTACTGTCGGCAGAGGATTTCCAGACCATGTTCAACCTGCCCGCAGGCTACGCCACCGACCTGGCCGTGACCGTCGCCAACCCCCGGGAACAGACCACGGTCGCCGCCAAGATCGCGGAACTGTTCCCCGACACGCGCCCGATCCTCAAAAGCGAGATCCTGAGAACCTACGACTCGCTCTTCGAATGGCGCGGCGGCATGATGGTGGTCATGCTGGCCGTGGCGGTGCTCTCCTTCATCATCTTCGCCTGGGACAAGGCCACCGGGCTTTCGGCCGAGGAGCGCAAGGAAATCGGCATCCTCAAGTCGATCGGCTGGGAGACCTCGGATGTGCTGCTGCTCAAATTCTGGGAAGGGATCGTGATCTCGCTGTCGGCCTTCCTGGTGGGGACCGTGCTGGCCTACGGCCATGTATTCCTGTTCTCGGCAGCGCTGTTCGAGCACGCCCTCAAGGGGTGGTCGGTCATCTACCCCCAGTTCAAGCTGACCCCGGTTATCGACGCCTATCAGTTGACGGTACTTTTTTTCCTGACCGTACTGCCCTATACCGCAGCAACCATCATTCCGGCCTGGCTGGCTGCCACCGTACCACCCGATGCCGCCATGAGGTCATAAGCATGATCGAACTCAGCAGCGTGACAAAGACCTACAACAGCGGCAAGCACAACCAGTTTACCGCGGTGGATGCGGTGAACCTGGCCATACAGCCGGGAGGCCTGACGATCCTGAAGGGTCCCAGCGGATCCGGCAAGACAACGCTCCTGGCACTGATCGGCTGCATGGCCCGTCCCAGTTCAGGCCGCATCCGTCTGCAGGGCATCCACACCTCGTTTTTCCCGGAAAACGGTGGTGAGGCCGCACTGGATATCACCAGCCTGCCGGAACGGTTTTTGACCGAGATCCGTCGTACGACCTTCGGCTTCATCTTCCAGCAGTTCAACCTGGTCAAGGGGATCAGCGCACTGGAAAACATCATGCTGCCGGCCTATCCGACCGGTGAGAGCCAGGCAGCCTTCCGCCGGCGCGCCCTGGAGCTGATGGAACTGTTCTCGGTTTCACGCCTTGCGGCCTCACCGATTGACTGGCTGTCGGGCGGAGAACTGCAGCGGGTGGCCATCGCCCGCGCCCTGATCAACAACCCGGCCATTGTGATTGCCGACGAACCGACCGCCCATCTCGACAGCAAGCTTTCCTCTGAATTCATGACCATCGTCGGCGACCTGAAGGCACAAGGCAAGACGGTTCTGATCGCCAGCCATGACCCGCTGGTATTTGATTCCGGGCTGGCCGACACCGTTGTCGGCATGCGGGACGGCCGGATTACCGACATCACGGGCGCATCATGATCCAGCACCCCGCCATCCTGGCACTTACAATTGCATCCTTGCTGACGTCGCTGATGCTGATCTACGCCGGCTGGTACGGGACCCGCATCCTGGAAAAATGGGATCTGCAGAGCGGTAGCGAACTGCAGCTGGACCTTGAGCGGCGCACCTACCTGATCTCCATCATCCTCAGCTACATCCTGCTCTTCCAGATAGCATCCCTGTTCCTGTACATATTCACCGCCGACAACCTGCACAGCCAGTTCACCGGCGCCATGTGCGCGGCCGGCAGCCTGGGGGTCAACAGCTACGGCTACCCGGTCCTGATCCTGAAAATTGTCAACTGCCTGCTTGCGGGGGTCTGGCTGATCATCAACCACGTCGATACCCGCGGCTACGACTATCCGTTGATCAAGGCCAAATACGGACTGCTCAATATCCTGGTGCCGCTGGTGCTGTTGGAAGCCATATTCCAGTTTGTGTATTTCTACAACCTGAAAGCCGATGTGATCACCTCCTGCTGCGGCAGCCTGTTCAGTACCGACACGCACAGCATTGCCGGGGAGATTGCCGGCCTGCCGAACGGCCCCATGCAGCTGGCATTTTTCGTATGCATGGCCGCCACCGTGGCCAGCGGCTGTTTCTTCTACGTTAAAAGTCGGGGGGCAATTTTATTTTCAACCCTCAGCAGCCTGACCTTTATCGTCGCGGCCGCTGCACTGGTTTCGTTCATCTGCCTCTATTTCTACGAACTCCCCAGCCATCACTGCCCCTTCTGCATCCTGCAGAAGGAGTATCGCTACATCGGCTACGCCCTCTACGCCACCCTGCTGGGCGGGGCGGTCGGCGGCCTGGGTGTGGGGGCGCTGGCAACCTTTTCCTCCTGTACAAGCCTTTCCAAGGTCATCCCGTCAATTCAGCGGCGACTTACGGCCATGACGCTGATCCTGTATCTGCTGTTTACCCTGATCGCAAGCTGGCGCATGCTGTCCACATCGTTTCGGCTCTGATCCTCATTTACTGACTGTCAATTGCATTCCGCAAAAGCAGCGGTAAACTTTAGCAAAGATCTCCCCCTGTTTTTTTCTATCCAGTCCCGTAAAGGTTGTCGTTATGCCGGAAGTAAAACTCGGTGAATTGCTGATACTCAACAAAATGATTACCAATGAGCAGTTTGATCAGGCGCTGGAAATGCAGCAGCTCAATCCTGAACTGCCTATTGGCCAGATATTGTGTCAGATGGGGTTTCTGAAAGCTGATGATCTGGAATTCGTTCTTGACCACAACAACAAGCGTAGAAAACTGGGGGAGATACTGGTTTCGCTGAATTTGATCAGCGAAGAGCGGCTAAAAAATGCTTTAAAATTGAGTACAGAAGAGAATGTCCCGCTCGGCAGGGCACTCATTAAGCAGCATCTGCTCGATGAAGAACAGGTTGCCCGTGCCATAGCCCTCCAGCACGATATGAAGTTCGTCGGTCTGGCCGGCGTACGGTTCGATTCTTCGCTTTCCAGCTTCGTCAATGCGACATTTGCCCAACGGCTACGGATCGTTCCCATCCGTTGCAGGGACAATATCCTGACCATCGCCATGGCATATCCTATCCAGCGGGATGAACTTGCTCAACTTGAAAGATGCTGCAAGATGCACATTGCCCCGGTCATTGCCAAAGAGAGCGATATCATAATTGCTCAACAAAAAATCTTCAAAATCACCGGGGTTTCCGAGCATGCAAAGCTGCACTTCGAACTTACCGAAGATCAGGAACGCGACGGTGTCAGATCAAAATACGTAAATGACTTTATCAGCGCAGATGTGGATTACCTTACCAAACGGATCATTACCTCCGGCATCAAGGATGGCACCAGCGATATCCATCTTGAATCGACCGAAAACGGCATGGAGATCCGCTATCGCCTGGATGGTATCCTGCAGACCATAGATCTGGGGGCCGATGGGGCGTTGATTAGCGCTAACGCCCGGCAGATTGTCTCCAAGATAAAGATTCTGTGCGACATGGATATTTCCGAGCGTCGCCGTCCGCAGGACAGCAGCTTCAAAATGAAAGTATCCAAGGAAGGACAGGTTCGCAGTGTTGACTTCAGAGTATCGACGGTGCCAACGCAATACGGCGAAAATGTGGTCATTCGAATTCTGGACAAACGGATTGGAACCATTACTCTGGAGGGATTGGGATACGCTCCCGAAGATGTTGCAGCGTTCTACAAGGCCCTTGACAAACCAACCGGCATCTTTCTGGTTACCGGACCGACCGGTTCGGGAAAGTCATCAACCCTGTATGCCGCGCTCTCCCATATCAATACCCCCGGATCAAAAACGCTGACTATTGAAGACCCGATTGAATACAGCATAGACGGTATCATCCAGACCGAGGTAAACGAGATTATCGGCAATACCTTTGCCCGACTGTTGCGGGCCTTTATGCGTCAGGATCCTGATAATATCATGGTCGGTGAGATCCGTGACCTTGAAACCGCAACAATTGCTATGCGTGCAGCACTCACGGGGCACACCGTACTATCAACCCTGCACACCAACGATGCAACCAGTTCGGTAACGCGGCTTATTGATATGGGTGTTGAACCAAGTCTGATTTCAACGACGCTTCGTTGTGTCCTTGCCCAAAGATTGGTGCGCCGCATCTGTACGAAATGCAAGGTGTCCTATTCACCTCCCGCAAAACTCCTGGAAGAATTCGGCATTCCATCCTTGGACAGCATGGTTTTTTATATGGGCAAGGGCTGTCCTGACTGCCATTATACCGGCTTCAGCGGCCGCCTTCCTATCGTAGAACTCTGGATTCCCAACCGTGACGAGTTGCTGTTTATCAACCGCCGCCCCGACAATCTCTCCCTGCGAAATATTGTATTTTCATCAACGAACCGTCTCAGCATGATCGATGATGGTTTCCGGCGGGTCCAGGCAGGTGAGACAACCCTTGAGGAACTACTGAGAACAGTGCCCTACGAACAGATCGAGTCAGGACGGGAGAAGATTGCAGATACATTTGCAAAAGCAACTAGGAACGGTGTTGCCGTCTGTCGGCACGAACCAGGTCATGGTAAACATCAAACGGGATCAGACGTCCTCCCTGATTCTTTACTACTGAAAGATGCAGATGAGTCGGCGAGCGCCGTTTAGCAGCATTACGACCCGTCCGCCCGACAGTAGCAAGCGGGTCACCCGGCTTGACAATTGCAGCCAGGTCCACCAGAACATCTGCGTTGTGAGCATAGTAGACCAATTGGTCGTACACAGGATCATAGACCCAGATATAATTCCCCCCCCGCAAAGGACTTCCCGCCACCCAATTTTTCTCCAGTGCCACGACTATCCCCCCGGTCAATGAAAGGACCGCTATCGGCAGGCCGCTGCGGTCATCAAGTCCGTCCTGGTTGCGGTCATGGATAAAGATATCGTAGGAGGGGTGTCCGCCATGACGGTTGCCGCTGAAGAAGTCGTAGCCACGAGCGCTATAACCATGCCGCCTGCCACCGCCAATCGCCCTGGCATCATATCCAGACAAAGGGAAGGCCCAGGCGGATTTCGGATAATCGCCGCCGCCAGCCCGGTAATACACATTCCGCACCTCTGACAGAAGCCGCTTGATTTCGATCCCTGCAGACCTGCTGTCGATCCTGTTGTCACGGATACGGGTATTGAGTGCATTGAAATCCATGCAGACTGAGGTCAGAGGACGTGCGGCCCCCGACTGTTCTGTGAGTTCAGACAGCTCCGGAGGGAATTCGATCCCGGCAACAGGTGAGGACATCAGACAAACACACATATAACAGGGTACGATGAACAACAGGGTGACTTGAAAGGTTTTCACAAATATATCCGGAGGGCGGGGATCAGTGCATCTTAGACTGGAATGTAGCATCTTCGGTCTACCTGATTCAATGCATATTCTGCACAGGACATGTTCATACATCATCAAAAAAGAGTCCAACTGGACTGCCGGGTATGCTAGTATGTGCGGTGAATAATTCACAACGGCATACAAACGTTATAGAAAAAGGCTGATTGCACACATATGAAAATTCCAAAATGCTTTGAAACACTTGTCATCAACGGCTTCGTCGATGAGGTTGTCCGCCAGCTGATGAGCGGCAAGGAAGCCGAAGTCTACGTTGTCCGGTCTCACGGAGAGATCCGCTGCGCCAAGGTCTATAAGGAGGCCGCTAAACGGAGCTTCAGCCAGCAGTCACAGTATCAGGAAGGGCGCAAGGTACGGAACAGCCGCCAGGCGCGCGCCATGGAGAAAAACAGCCGCTATGGACGCAAGGAGCAGGAGGAAGCCTGGCAGAATACCGAGGTTGAGACACTGGGCCGTTTAGCTGACGCCGGTGTCCGCGTGCCGAAAATGTACAGTTACGTCGAAGGGATCCTGTTGATGGAACTGGTGGTCGACGAGCAGGGCAATCCCGCACCCCGGTTGAACGACATGAGACTGACGGCTGAGCAGGCCCGCGACTACCATAGCGCCATAATGGGGCAGATTGTCCTCATGCTCTGCGCCGGGACAGTCCATGGCGACCTGTCCGAGTACAACGTCCTGGTCGGCGCAGACGGACTGGTCATCATCGACCTGCCCCAGGCCATTGATGCCGCGGGTAACAACAATGCCGGCAAGATGCTCGAACGTGACGTGGCCAATATGACCGCCTATTTTGGCCGTTTTGCCCCCGAACTCCTGACCAGCGAATACGGCAAGGAGATCTGGAAGCTCTACGCCAGCGGCCAGCTCACCCCTACGACCAAACTTACCGGACAGTTTACCCCCTGCGCCAAACCGGCTGATGTCGGAGGCGTCATGCGTGAAGTGGACTCTGCCCGGATCTGGCACGAACGACGGTTGGCCAAGGCAACCGGGACCAGCTGATGGCGATTTCCGCCACCCCCTCAAAAGTCACCCTGCCGGCTGCCGCGTCGCCCTACCCTTCGATTCTTGAATTTCTGACCGGTCGTTTTCCACAGGTCGCGAGCAGTTGCTGGCAGCAGCGCATCAATGACGGCAAGGTCCTCAATGCCGACCATGTCCCGATATCTGCCGATACAGCTTATGTCCCGCACAAGCAGCTGCTCTATTTCAGAGAAGTGCCACAGGAGCGGGTGATACCGTTTACCGAGCAGATCCTCTTTCAGGATGACCACCTGCTGGTGGCCTGCAAACCACACTTCCTGCCCGTCATACCGGGGGGAGGGTATGTCAATGAATGCCTGCTGAACCGTTTGAGAAACAGAACGGGCAATGTGGATCTGGTGCCGCTGCATCGCATCGACCGTGAGACGGCAGGGCTTGTCATGTTTTCCGTCAACCCTGCAACCAGGGGGCTGTATGCCAGGCTGTTCGCGAACGGCCTGATAGCAAAATCATATCAGGCCCTGGCCGAATGCCCTCATGTTCCGGAAGAGACCGACTGGACCGTCGAGAATCGGATTGTCAAGGGCGAGCCCTGGTTTCGGATGCAGACCGTTCCCGGCCCCCCGAATGCCCGTTCGACCATCCGCATGCTGGAGAAAGTTGGTCACATCGCCCGCTTTGACCTGATCCCGATTACGGGCAAGACCCATCAGCTGAGAATCCACATGAGCGGCCTGGGATTCAGAATACTCAATGACCGTTATTACCCTGAGCTGCAACCGGAGCAGGCCGATGACTTCGTGAAACCGCTTCGTCTGATTGCCAAGACGGTGAGATTTCGCGATCCGGTCAGCGGCAAGGACAGGGTATTCTGCTCCGAACGCGAACTGACCTGGTAGAAGCGCTCTTTGGCTGAATAAGCGCAGTAACAACCTTCACAATCGTACGATAGGAACAGACCATGCAACTTTCCAAGAAAAATATTCTGGCGGTTCTGAAAGAACAGGATGGAGCAATCCCGTTTGCCGGACTGCTGCGGGAGTTCGGTGGACGCCACGTCAAACATGAACTCAAGCGCATGCTGGATGATATGGCTGATGACGGTGAGCTCATCCGCTTCAAGGGCAACAGCTACGCGCTGGCAACGGCCGTCAAGAGCATCAGGGGCACCCTGTCCACCCACCGTGACGGCTACGGCTTTGTCACCCCAACAGGGGGCGGCGAAGATATCTTTATCCCCCAGCGCTACATGAAAAGCGCCATGCATGGCGATACGGTCGAGGTACAGGCCGGCCGCAGCCGCATGGGTGGCGGCAAACAGGAGGGGCGCATCACGGCCATCGCCCAGCGGGCCAGCAGTCGGATCGTGGGACGCTACGAGGAGACCAGCCGGGGTGCGGTCGTGATCCCCGAGGAAAGCCGCCTCAACCTGGTGGTCGCCATCCCCCCCAAGGGGCGCGGCAAAGCCGAGGACGGCCATCAGGTGGTGGTTGAATTGACCTCCTACCCGATCGGCGGCCGCCCGGCCGAGGGGCGGATCGTGGAGGTACTGGGCTGGCCGGACGATCCCGAGGTGGAAGTGCAGTCGGCCATCCGCCGCTTTGACCTGCAGCATGTCTTCGGCACGGACGCACTGGCCGAAGCCGATAACGTGCCGGAAACCGTTTCAGCAGCGGATCTGAAGGGTCGGGTGGACCTGCGCAGCATGCCGACTGTCACCATCGACGGCGAGACCGCCCGCGACTTCGACGATGCCGTTTCCCTGCGCCGCGAGGGGACCAACAGCCGTTTGTGGGTCTCCATCGCCGATGTCTCCAACTACGTCCGGCCGGGCAGCGCCCTGGACCGTGATGCCTACCTGCGCGGCACCTCGGTCTATTTCCCGGACCGCTGCCTCCCCATGCTGCCCGAGCGCCTATCCAACGGCATCTGCTCGCTCAACCCCCATGTGGATCGCCTGACCATGACGGCCGAGATGCTCTTCGACGCCAGGGGGAACATGCTGGAATCCAGTTTCTACCCCAGCGTCATCAAAAGCACGGCCCGCCTGACCTACACGATCGTCAAGCAGATCATCGTTGACAATGACCCGGAGGCAACGGACAAGCACCGCCCCCTGGCGCCCATGCTGATGGAGATGAAAGGGTTGGCCCTGGCCCTGATGGTGATGCGCAAGCAGCGCGGCAGCATCGACTTCGACCTGCCGGAACCGGAGATCATCATCGGCCTGACCGGCCAGACTGAAGGGATCATCCGCGCCGAGCGCAACCTGGCCCATCAGTTGATCGAGCAGTTCATGCTGGCGGCCAACGAGGCGGTGGCCGCCTACGTCACCGATAGGAGCATCCCCTTCCTGTACCGGGTCCACGAGAACCCCGATCCGGCCAAGCTGGTCAATTTCCAGGAATTCGTCTACGGCTTCGGCTATGAATTCGCCCTGGTCGAGGAGCGGGTCAATCCTGCCGACCTGCAGCGTCTGCTGGCCCAGGCCGAGGGAAAACCGGAAGAACGCATGCTCAACTACGCCCTGCTGCGCTGCATGAAACAGGCCCGCTATGCGGCCGAGAACCTAGGACATTTCGGCCTGGCATCCCGTTGCTACTGCCACTTCACCTCCCCGATCCGACGTTATCCGGATCTGGTGGTGCACCGCATCCTGCGGGCGGCCCTGGCAGCGGGAGAGCACACGGGTGACAAACGGGCCGAGAAGCAGCTCGCCATCGCCACCGAGCGCCTGGGCGAGATCGCTGAACACACCAGCAAACGCGAACGGGTTGCCATGGAAGCCGAGCGGGATGTGGTCGAGCTGAAGAAGGTGCAGTTCATGCAGCAGCACCTGGGGAAGGAATTCGACGGTTTCATCACCGGCGTGACCGCTTTCGGCTTCTTCGTGGAACTGGAGGAACTGTTCGTGGAGGGCTTGGTGCACATCACCACCCTGAATGACGACCTCTACACCTTTGTGGAGAAACAGCACTCCCTGATCGGCCGGCGACTCAAACGGGTCTTCCGTATCGGCGACAAGACCAGGGTCACGGTGGCAGCGGTCATTCCGGCTACACGCAGGATAGAGTTTGCCCTGGTTGGGCACACCACTTCGGCGCCACCGAACATGCTGGCTGTGGCTGATATCCAACAGATCGAATATCCCCGCATCCCGGTCAGGGGCAAACGGGTCAGTAACCTTGGACTCAGCCAGGAAAAGGGTGCCGGCAAAGCCCGAACTCCAGTCGGCTCGCAGTCATCCCGAAAAAAAAGACGCTAAACCGGTTGCGCAACAGAACGCCACTATGGTAGGTAAGATGCATGTCAGAAGAAAAAGTCCTCCCCTTTATTGAACACCTGGTTGAGCTGCGCAAGCGTCTCATGGTCATCGTTATAGCCGTCGTGATCGGCATGGGGGTGGCATGGAACTTTTCCACAGAACTGCTCAATTTCATCGAAAAGCCCCTGAAAGGCACAACCTACCTGACCGGCATCAAAAAGAAGGTCTACACCCAGGTCAAGGAATGGTCGCCTGCTCTGTATACCCGCTACAAACTGGAGCAGGAGGTCAACGCTCCAATCAAGCAGCGTCCCCTGAACTACAGCGCACCTCTGGAACCGTTCTTCATCCAGTGCAAGATCTCCATGCTGGCCGGCTTTATTATTGTCCTGCCGATCGTCTTCCACCAGCTCTGGCTCTTCATCGCCCCGGGACTGTCCCGCAAGGAGCGGCGCCTGGTAATCCCCTTCATCACCGCTGCGACCGTTACCTTCTGCGTCGGCGCCATGTTTTTTCTGATCATTATCTGGCCGGTCATCATCAATTTCTCTCTTTCGTACGAAGCAGAAGGTTTGCAGAGCTGGTTCAACATCAGCGCCTATGTCAATTTCTGCCTGCGTCTGATCCTGATGTTCGGGCTGATTTTCGAGCTGCCTGTAATTACCCTGCTGCTGGCGCGCTTCGGCATTGTCAGCTACGCCTTTCTGGCCCCGAAGCGCAAGTACGCCCTGCTGGCCAGCGCCATCATTTCCGCCTTCCATGCCGACCTGATCACCATGTTCGTGATCATGGTTCCGCTCTACCTGATGTATGAAGTCAGCGTGTGGGTTGCCCTGATTTTCGGCAAAAAACGTATTGTCGCAGAACCGGAACTCCCCGCTACCTGACCCAGGAGACCATGTATGAACAAGAAAATCGGCATCCTCACCGGCGGCGGGGACTGTCCGGGTCTGAACGCCGTCATTCGCGGCGTTGTAAAGTCAGCCATCATTCGCCATGGCTGGCAGGTAATCGGTATCGAGGATGGTTTTGATGGCCTGCTGGATCTGAGTAAATGCAAACCGTTAACCATGGATAACGTACGCGGCATCCTGCCCCGCGGCGGAACGATCCTGGGTACCACGAATCGTGGCAATCCCTTTGATTATCCGGTGGAGCGGGATGGGAAGACCATCCGCATGGATATCTCCGACAGGGTTATGGAGAACATCCGCACCCTGGGTATCGATGCACTGATAGCGGTGGGGGGTGACGGCTCGCTCAAGATTGCGCTGGAACTGGCGAACAAAGGTGTACCGGTAGTGGGGATACCAAAAACCATTGACAATGATCTGCGCGAGACGGACTTTACCTTTGGCTACAACACCGCCCTGGAAACCGCAACCGATGCACTTGACAAGCTGCATACCACCGCCGAGAGCCATCACCGGGTGATGATCCTCGAGGTCATGGGACGCTATGCCGGCTGGATCGCCTTGGAATCGGGCATTGCCGGCGGAGCAGACGTGATCCTGATCCCGGAGATCCCTTATGACTTCGGCAAGATCTGTGCAGCAGTCAAGGCACGTGCTGCCCGCGGCAGCCGCTTCAGCATCGTCGTGGCCGCCGAAGGGGCATTCCCTGCCGGAGGCGACCGGGTGGTTGCCAAAACTGCCGACGAACGCTACACAATCGAACGCCTGGGCGGTATCGGCCAGTACGTTGCCAGACAGATCGAACAATGCCTCGAGATGGACGTGCGGGTAACCGTTCTGGGGCACCTGCAGCGCGGCGGTTCACCTAGCACCTTTGACCGCGCCCTGGGCAGCCGCTTCGGCACCAAGGCGGTGCAGATGGTGGCTGACGGAGAATTCGGACGCATGGCCTGCCTGAAAGGTCGCAGCATCACCTCGGTCAGCATAGAGGAGGCCACTCGCAGCCTGAAGCTGGTTGATCCGAACGGTGAAATTGTTCAAACAGCCGAGGATCTCGGTATCATGATGGGACGTTGAACCGAAAACGCAAAACTTCGTGTTTTTTTATTGACAGTACCTGCAAAAACCTCTAAAAAGACATAAATAGTCTTTTAATAAATTATGTAATAAATTCTGCAGTTATTGTCGAACGATATAAGTCCAGCTTTTTTGAAACAGTTTTTGTGAATTACCCGCATTATTTAAGATGTCCGGCCAAATCAATTTATTACTGCGGGTTTCCTGCACTTAAGGGTTAGAGGGTATTTGTATGATGGAGCTTACTCGCAAAGGTGAATACGCAATCCGCGGCATCGTGTATCTGGCCACCCGTCCCGGCGACCAGGTCTGCCTGTTGAGCGATATTGCAGCGGCTGTTGATGTCCCTCCCACCTTTCTTGCCAAAATTTTCCAGCAGTTCAGCAAAATGGGCCTCGTCAAATCATATCGCGGCACCGGGGGCGGCTTCATCCTTGGGCGTGCAGCCGACAAGATCACCCTCCTGGAAGTAGTCGAAGCGGTTGAAGGCCCGATCATCCCCAACAGATGCGTTCCAGGGGGCGATGAATGCGACCGTTCCTCTTCCTGCAAGGTGCATCCGGTGTGGGTCAACGTACAGAAACAGGTTCGAGAAATTCTCGCCAGCGTCAGCCTGAAAGAGTTGGCAAACAATCAGTAAAGCCGGCATCCATCACGCCTGCCATAACTCCTGCACACCCCGCCAACAGATGATTGGGAACAGTTTCAGCCCCTGCATACATCTCTCCCTATGACTGAACAATCCGAAGAGCACACCGACAGCAGCGATCAGGGGGCAAGCAGCGCACAGCAGTTGCTGTTTGCCGAAGCCAGGGATATCCGCTGGCTCTTGGTGAGCATTATTTGCCTGGCCGTTATAATCGGCCTGCTGATCGTGTTCCAGGCCCGCCTGCTGGCAACAGCCTGCCAGCGTGTCGTTATGCAGGGTGACGATGTATCGTCGGTTGTGCCGGTAATACTGCTGCTGGTTCTGCTGGCAGCAGGACGGAGCCTCTGCACTTACATCCTGGAAACCAGGTCAGCAGCGGCCGCTGCCCGGGTCAAGCAGGCGGTTCGCAACAGACTGTATCGCAAGATTCAATCCCTGGGTCCTTCCGGACTGGCTGGGGATGAAACCGGTTCGCTGATCGAAACCGTCACCAAGGGTGTCGATGAACTGGAACCCTATTTCACCCGCTTTCTCCCCCAGCTTTCCCTGGCGGCGATCCTGCCGCTCATATTCCTGACCATAATTATCCCATCCGAGTGGCGCTCCGGGCTTGTGCTGCTCTTTTCCGCCCCGTTTATCCCCCTGTTTATGATGCTGATCGGCCGCGGTTCAGAACAGCTCCATCGGCGCCAGTGGAGCCGTCTATCCCGAATGGCCGGCCATCTGATCGACCTGGTTCAGGGTTTGCCTGATCTGATCATCTTCGGAGCCGCAAAAAAAGAAGCGGTGGTTGTAGCCCGCGTTTCGGAAGAATATCGCTCAGCAACCATGACGGTATTGCGGGTTGCCTTCCTCTCCGCTTTCACACTGGAATTTTTTGCAACCGTAGGGACGGCACTGGTTGCTGTAATCGTTGGTTTCAGGCTTCTTGCGGGAAACCTGTCCCTTGGAGAGGGGCTTTTCGTTTTACTCATGGCTCCGGAATTCTACCTGCCGCTGCGCAACCTGGGACTCTCATATCACGCCCGAATGCAGGGGATGGCGGCCGCAGAACGGATAGCACCGCTCCTGGCCAGACCATTACCTGAAGGGTTTGCCGGATCCCTGCTTCCCCCGGCAGCCCCCCCGACTGTGCTCTTTGAAGGGGTTTCTTTCCGCTATGGCGGCAACCGGGGCGGTGTAAACGGTGTTGATCTGGAATTGCCGGCCGGGAGCATCACCGCCCTGGTAGGTGAGAGCGGCGCAGGCAAGTCCACGCTGGCGCGGCTTCTGATCGGACTGGCCCGGCCTGAATCAGGACGCATCCTGATCAATGGCCGGGACCTGACCACGCTGGCGCCCGACTCATGGAGGTCCAGACTGGCGTGGGTCCCCCAGAGCCCCTATTTTATTGCGGCAACAGTGCGTGACAATCTCCTTCTGGGTCGACCGGATGCCGAAGAACATGAGATTGACAGCGCCCTCGAAGCCGCTGCAGCCGCCCATTTCATCAATCGGCTGCCTCGTGGCCTGGACACCCTGCTGGGGGATCGCGGCGCCGGGTTGTCAGGTGGCGAGTTAAAGCGCCTGGCCCTTGCCAGGGCGTATTTGCAACGGGCAACCCTGGTGGTGCTGGACGAGCCGACAGCAGGACTTGATCCCGAAAATGAGCGACTGGTGTGCGAGGCACTGGAAAGGCTGGCCGTGGGGCGTACGGTTCTGGTTATCAGCCATCGTGAGCAGACCCTGTTGTGTGCCGGGAGAGTGGCGGAGATGATCAATGGCCGCATAGACCGGGTCGTTTCTCCGAAAGGCTTTCTGATGCTGCAGGAGGATGCGGTGTGACCCACTTTGTCCGTTTCCTGAAAATTTCCCGCAGTCAATGGCTCTGGATGTCCGTCGGAATTGTACTGGGCGTGGTGGTGATTGCAGCAAACGCACTACTGATGGCTGTATCCGGCTGGTTTATCGCATCCATGGCAATATCCGGCAGCAGTGGGGCGGCCTTCAATTATTTCTTTCCTTCGGCAGCCATACGCTTTCTGGCCATAACGAGGACCGTAGGGCGCTACGGGGAGCGATTGGTCTCCCATGAGGCGACCTTCAGAATTCTTGCAGAACTGCGGGTATGGCTGTTCAAGCGCTTCGAACCCTTGGCTCCGGCCGGCCTGGAGCGGTATGCGGACGGCGATGTGGCTGGCAGGTTGCGGGCCGATGTGGATGCCTTGGAAAACCTTTATCTGAGAATCATTGCACCGCTTGCGGTGGGAACAATTTCCATAGCTGCAGCCCTTGTCTTTCTTCTCTGGTTCAGCCCTCCGTCCGCTGCGATGATGCTGCTGTTTCTGCTGCTGGCTGGTGCGGGGCTTCCCCTGCTGATTCGCCGAATCTCGGAAGAGCCGGGCAGCAGATCCGCCCAATTGTCCGCGGATCTGCGCAGCAGGGTGACCGAAGGTCTGCAGGGGGGCGAAGAGCTGATCCTTCTGGGGGCAGTGGAACGTCAGGCCGCTGCGGTTGATGAACTGTCAAGAAATCTGATCGCTGAGCAAGAGCGCTTAGGGCGAATAAACGGCCTTTCCCTTGGCGGAATGGCGCTGTTTGCCGGTACCGGAGTAGCTGCGGTACTGTTGACCGGCAGCATGCAGGTTGTTGCCCACCAGATCCCTCCACCGCAGCTGGTGATGCTGCTGCTGTTCTCTGCTGCTGTCTTTGAAGCCGTCGGCCAACTGCCGGCAGCCTTCCAGCTGCTGCCGGCGGCACGGGAGTCGGCAGCACGCATCTTTGAACTTGCGGATGCCCCCGTACCGGTGCCCGACATTCCGAACCCGGCTAAGCGGCCGACCGGAAATGAGATCTGCTTCAGGGGTGTATCAGCCTGCTACCTTCCGGGAATACCAGTTCTGCAGAATATTTCCCTGACAGTCCCCGCAGGCAGCAGCGTTGTCCTGAACGGCTCAAGCGGTGTCGGAAAAAGCCTGCTGGTAGAGATCATGCTCCGCTTTCGCACCTATGAGGGGAGCATTACCGTGGGAGGCATTGAAATCCGTGATCTGGCGAAGGACGAGTTACTCGGCATGATTGCAGCGGTACCTCAGCGTCCGCACCTGTTCAATGGTACTATTCGAGAAAATATTCTGCTTGGAAACGATGCTGCCGATGAGGAACAACTCCGCCAGGTCCTCGGTGACTGTTACCTTGAAACCTGGGTAACGGGGCTTCCGCTGGGCCTGGACACACTGGTGGGAATCAACGGCTCTGCTGTCTCCGGCGGTGAAGCGCGCCGTATCGCCCTGGCGCGGGCGCTGCTCAAGGATGCGCCCATTCTGCTGCTGGACGAGCCGACCGAAGGTCTGGATGCTGCGACTGAACGCGAGGTGGTGTCGCGCCTCAACAAACGCTTCAGGGGCGCTGGAGGCACATCTCTCCTTGTCATTTCACATCGTCCCGCCTGCCTGGCGCTTGGTGATTCAATCATTCGCCTGGAACAATCCTGAAAAACTTTCAAACTGTTAACATTATTTTTTGTTGACAATTTCTTTCGCCTGACTTAAAGATAAAAAGGCTCTTGTTTGTTCTATATTTTTGATATAAGCAAACATATTATTTTTTCATCAAATATCCATTAAAATCACATAAACATCAATCAGCAGTTACATCTAATTTTTCCGCACCATTATTGACTCACAAACAATTATGAATACATCACTATGTGCAACAGCCCAAGATACACGATTTCAACACGCAGCCTAACAAGGGGGAAGTATGGATGTAGTAACGCTCAGTCAGCTTCAATTTGCAGCAACCTGCATGTTTCACTGGATTTTCGTTCCACTAACACTCGGGCTGTCTATTATGACAGCCTGGATGGAGACAAAGTATGTAACAACCGGTGATGAAACCTGGTTACGCATGACCAAGTTCTGGGGCAAGTTGTTTCTGATCAACTTTGCACTGGGTGTAGTCACCGGTATCACCATGGAGTTCCAGTTCGGCCTGAACTGGGCAGAATATTCCCGGTATGTAGGGGATATTTTTGGCGCACCCCTGGCAATTGAGGCCACCCTTACCTTTTTCCTTGAGTCGGTATTCATCGGAGTATGGATTTTCGGCTGGAAAAAGATTCCAAAAAAAGTGCACGCACTCTCCATCTGGCTTGCCGCAATCGCAACGAATCTCTCCGCACTATTCATACTTCTCGCCAATGCCTGGATGCAGAAACCGGTCGGTTATGTCATCCGGAACGGCAGAGCGGAAATGGAGAACTTTGTCACCGTTCTTACCAATCCCTATGGATGGATCAAGTTTTCACACACTCTGCTTTCCGGCTATGCCCTGGCAGCATTTGTCATTATGGGCGTATCCGCCTGGCACCTGCTCCAGAAGAATGAAGTCGATTTTTTTACGCGCTCATTCAAGATGGCAGCTGTCTGGGCATTTACGGCATCATTGATCGTAGCAATCAGCGGCGACTTCCACGCTGTCGAAATTGCAAAAACCCAGCCCACCAAGTTTGCCGCCATGGAAGCACAATGGGAGACACAACGCGGAGTCGGCATGAACCTTCTGCTCTTCCCGAACGTAGCCGGTGAGTGCAACTCGATAGAGGGGCTCTGCATACCCAATGCACTCAGCTTTCTGGCCTTCAAGGATCCCAACGCCGAAATCAAGGGCCTCAAGGCTTTTCCCGTAGAGCTCCGTCCACCGGTGACGCCGACATTCATCAGCTTCCGCCTCATGGCCGGAATCGGCACGTTCATGATCCTGGCCAGTCTGCTGGCAATCATCCTTTCCCGCAGGAATAATTTTGTTGATCAGCGGGCGTTCCTGCTGCTCATGGTATTTGCAATTCCGGCTCCCTATCTGGCCGAACAATTTGGCTGGCTGGTGGCTGAACTTGGCCGTCAGCCCTGGATAGTCTACGGGGTGATGAAAACGGCCGACGCGGTCTCCAAATCAGTTACCGCTACGCAAGTCGGTCTTTCCCTGCTCGGTTTTACCGTACTGTACGGCCTGCTGGGGGCAGTAGATATCTTCCTGCTGGTCAAATACGCCAAGAAAGGTCCCGATAAGGACCTTTCCGGCATCATCAATGTTCAGGGGAGGGCATAATCCATGGATATTTCAGTTTTCCAAATCACCTGGTTCGTATTGTGGAGTGTTCTCTGGGCAGTATATTTCATGCTCGATGGTTTTGTCCTGGGGACCGGCTTTCTGTCCGCTTTCATCGCCAAGAATGACACTGAAAAGCGCATCCTGATCAATGCCATTGGACCGGTGTGGGACGGCAATGAGGTCTGGCTTTTGACAGCTGGTGGAGCAACCTTTGCCGCATTTCCCACCACCTATGCGCTCATGTTCAGCAACCTGTATTCGGCCCTGATTCTGCTTCTCTTTGCCCTGATCGTTCGTGGCGTATCGTTCGAGTTCCGCGGTAAGCTTGATGGGGCACTCTGGAAAGAGACCTGGGACAAGGCCATACTTGTATCAAGCTTCCTGCCCGCCCTGCTGTTCGGGGTGGCATTCGGCAACATCTTCCGCGGTATCCCCATGCGCAATGACTTTACGACGCTGCAATTCGCGTACGAGGGTTCATTGATCGGATTGCTGAATCCCTACGGCCTGATCACCGGGGTCCTGTTTGTATTGCTGTTTGCCGTGCACGGATCGCTCTACATCTCTCTCAAAACCGTGGGTGACCTGAGCAATCGGGCAACCGCCATGGCCAACAGACTTTGGCCCGCACTTTTGATCGTTGCTGTGGTATTCCTCGGCTACACCTGGCCAGCCACCAAGCTGTATGGCAACTTTATGAAGGCACCTGTTCTGCTGATCATTCCGGTTATTGCGGTTGCTTCACTGCTTCTGGTGAAGGTGTTTGCCGGAAAGAGCGAGACTGGCAAAGCATT
The DNA here is from genome assembly GCF_056821595.1 of Geobacter psychrophilus. Taxonomy (NCBI): domain Bacteria; kingdom Pseudomonadati; phylum Thermodesulfobacteriota; class Desulfuromonadia; order Geobacterales; family Geobacteraceae; genus Geobacter; species Geobacter psychrophilus. Next base: position 3,210,056 of record NZ_JBXDTU010000004.1, on the reverse strand, counting down.
CATCTTCTCATGCCTGACGATCGTTTTCGTTGTCTTTACCGGGGTGGCCGGACTTTTTCCAAACCTGCTCCCTTCAAACCTGGATGCAGCCTCGAACCTGACCATCTACAACTCGTCTTCCAGCCTGCTGACCTTGAAGATTATGACGGTTGTTGCATTGATATTTGTACCAACCGTTATCTGCTACAAGATCTGGGTCTATCGCATCTTCAGGGCAAGAATCCGCGAAGAGGATATTATCGGGAATTCCGAGGCTTACTAATGTCCCGGGACGTCACAGCACTCTTCGTCTGACCGACAAATATGCCAAAGTTCCGGGTAACCGGGACTTTGGCATATTTTGGTGCCGAAGCAACGTTTCGTACTACTATCCATCCAGCTGCAACTCTGATCGCTCTACATACCGCACAGACAGCGTATCCTGCCCACGACTCCGTGAATTGCCCCCCTCCTCTGTTCTTACTTCTTACGCAATTTTATTAAATATCAAAATATTTTTTATTTATATCAAATTAAACTTGACTTACGTCATTTTTTTAACTAAATAAGATCAACAGAATCTTCTTTGTCTGCTCACTAATTCGATCCTTTTTCAGATTGAGGTAGCCCCTCAAAATAAGCAACTGGAGGAAGCGACAGATGACAAGAAATGCGTTGGCTGTAATGGGTGCTGTACTGGTTATGGGCTTAGCTGTGGCGGGAAACGCAACTGCAGAGGATTTCAAGCAATTCGGTGTGCGTATGAGGGCAATCTATGTTAAACCGGATGAAAGCACCAATTTCACAGCTGCAAAGGTAAGCATTAGTGACGATGTCGTTCCGGAACTTGACCTTGAATACTTCTTTTTAAAGAACGTTTCTGCCGAATTGATTGCTGCCGTAACCCGTCATGACATCAAGCTCAACGGTGCGTTTGCCGGCTCGACCTGGCTGCTTCCACCGACCGTAACAGCCAAGTATCACCCCTTTGCAGGAAGCCTGGTGAGCCCCTATGTCGGCTTCGGTGTTAATTTCGTATTTCCGTTCAACTCCAAGATCAGCGCAGTAGATCCTGATTTCACAATTGATAATAGCGTTGGCTGGGCGGCTCAGGCAGGTGCCGACATCAAGATCAAAGAGAACCTGTATTTCAATATTGATTATAAATATCTCAATGTAGAAACAAAAATGAAGGTGGGTGCCAATACGTATGACCTTGCCCTTGATCCGCACCTGTTCGGCCTGGGCGTTGGCTATCGATTCTAAGTTATCTCATTGAAAGCACAGATTGATCCAAATGAGACCACTGGGGACAATGAATCCCCGGTGGTCTTTTCGCCTACTCGGCTAAAGTAAAACGCAGACTTATTCGTGAATTTTCAGCAGGCAACCCAGGGAGGATCCAGGGGTAGCTATCGCACTATAACTCATTGTTTTATTACGGTTTTTCCCTGATTAACTTGACATTTGTTATTCAGTAGTGTAGAAACATTCCACCTGAATAAAGCCAACCTAAAGTCTCGGACCACCGGGACTTTGGCTTTTTCGGGACATCCCCATTGAAAGGAGTATCCAGCCGGAATTCATTTTGTTTTTGGCGCTCGCGCCGGTCCGGCAAAGCCCCCACAACTGACCCCACTCTTACTTATGCGAAAAAAACTAATGTATCTGTCATGCCTGCTCATACTCGCAGCATGCGAATCTGCTTCGGTCAAAAAAACGGAACTGCCTCCTGCAGCCACCGTTTCGGCCGAGACCCCCCTCGAACGTGAAATCAAGGGACTTCTGGAGAAAGGTATCTCCATGGGCGAGCGCAAACGGCAGGTAGCAGCCATTGAATCCGCCTTTGCCCGCCGTACAACCCCCAAACGTTCACGCCAACTGGCTGCTCTCTGTTTCACAAAAACCCTCGGAACTCCGTTCATGCCTTTCGACCTGGCCGAAATCGCCCTGGCTGAGACTGGTGGCCATCAACTGGCGGCCGAGGCTGTTTCCAGCAAGGGAGCACTGGGCGTCTGGCAACTCATGCCGCGCCGCGCCATGAGTCACGGCTATGCACCGTCTGACATGGAAAACGATGAAAAATGTGCCGAAGCAGCCGTACGCGAACTGTACACAAAACTCACCATGGCTCAGGGAAATCTGGAACGGGCAAAAAAACTGTACTGCGGTCAGGGCCCTCAAGCCGATGCCTACCTGAAAAAAATCCGGATGGTTCGCGTGGAATTGCGAGGCGACCTGGGTCGCCAGACCGAACTACTGGCGATGGATGAGTCAGGAACGAGAACACGCTGATGTATCGCGTGCGTGTTTTCATCGCAATCATAATCTTGCAAACCCTGTTGTCGGGCTGCGCAGCATTCATCCAGGAACCTTGTATTACGGTTAAAGGAACCAGCCTGGTCGGGCTGGATTCTTCCGGGGTGGATATCGAATTTCACCTTGGAATCAGCAATCCCAACACCTTCGATCTGTCACTGCTGGGTTACACCTATGACCTGCGCGTCATGACCCTGCCCCTCTCAACCGGCGGTACACAGCAAACCGTTATCTTTCCCTCCGGGAAAGAAACCGATATGCGTCTGCCGGTCCATCTTAAATTCAGCGATCTGCTGGAGATCATCAAGCGACAGCCCGATCTGGACAAGCTCCCCTACCGGATGAACGCCAGACTCCACCTGGAGTATCCTTGGGGAGAGATGATCATTCCCGTAGAAAAGCATGACACCCTGATTGTTCCTGAGCAATACCGCCCCGAAGCCGCCATCAACCGTTTGCGGAATATGCTGCGCGGCATCCGCTGAGAGGTCTGGTGCGGGGTCTTTTTGCTTGATAAGAAAGCTGCTGCTCTGGTATAGTTTTGCGGCTTTACCTGCGTACATTCACGATTCACAAGGAGTTGTTCAGTGAAGACATCCTCGTCTCAGAACGGCGCCAACGGCCTCACTCTGCGCACAAAAATGGTGTTGCTCTCAGCAGCAGCCTTTACCTGCATCCTGCTTGTGGCTATCGTATGTTTGATGCTCCTGAACGAATCCAGAATCGGCGGTTCCTCCTACAGGATCATTCAAAACAACAAGGATGCCCTTGAAAGCATCGCCCTCTTAAAATCAGATCTCTTCCAGATCAACAGTGAAATGCAGAACTTCATGCTGGAAACCGACAAAAGTGTTGCCGACAAGAGTGAGGCCACCATCAAGAATCTGGTGTCTGACGTCGAACTGAATTTCGGCATCGTACTTGAATCACTTGAATCTCCCCAGAAGCGGGAAGCGATGAACAAGGCGGAAACGATCTGGAAGGAATACAAAAAAACGTTGCTGGACGAGGTACTGCCCGCCGCCGGGTCAGGAGATATCCTCAAGGCCAGTTACCTGATGAGTGGCGTGCAGGCCCAGCGTTTCAGCACCTTCAGCACTGCCGTGGCATCGATGGTCACTATCATCCATAAGGATGTCAGCACAACCGAAGAGCGGGTTGCCTCAAGCATAAAAGCCAAAATGATTCTTTCAGGGATCATCACGCTGATTGCGATCGGAGTGATCGCTATTTTCTCGTTTTTTATTACCATTTCCATTACACGGCCGCTGCGCGCCTGTGTCGAATTTGCCCGCGCTGTTGCCGACGGCAAGCTTGATTCCCGGCTATCCGTGACAGGCGGGGGAGAAGCAGCTGATCTTGCCACTGCCATGAACACCATGGCCGAAAACCTGCACAGCATGGTATCACGGGTCAGTTCTACCTCCGAGGTGCTTACCGCTATCGATAACAACATCGAGAAGGCCTCCCGAAAAGTAGTCAGTTCCGCACATCTTCAGGAAGCCGCCGTACTTGAAACATCCCGGGCCGTTGACTACATCAATACGTCCGTCAAAGAGGTATCAGAAGGTATCGAACAGCTTGCCACCTCGGCTTCGGAAACATCCGCTTCCATCCTTGAAATGGCCGCCAGCGTTGAGGAGGTGGCCATCAGTGCTGAAAAACTGGGTGATTCGGTGGATGAAGTCAGCTCGTCAATTATCGAGATGACCGCCTCTATCAAAGAGATCAGTACCAGCATCGTCAACCTGCTGGATGCCTCCAGTACGACGGCGTCATCCATTGCCGAAATGGATGCAACCATCAAGCAGGTAGAAAAGAATGCTCTGGACACCTCCGTTATTACGGAAGGGGTTAAAAAGGATGCCGAAACAGGCAAATTGGCCGTGGAAGAAGCAATTGCCGGCATGCAGGCCATCCGCAGTTCTTCGCGCATCACGGCCGAGGTTGTAGAAAACCTGTCTCTGCGAGCCAACGACATCGGCGCCATCCTCTCGGTCATCGACGAAGTCGCCGAGCAAACCAATCTGCTGGCACTGAATGCTGCCATTATTGCTGCCCAGGCCGGAGAGCATGGCAAGGGTTTCGCTGTGGTTGCCGACGAGATCCGGGAACTAGCCGAGCGCACCAGCAGTTCAACCCGAGAGATCGCCACAGTCATCATGGGTGTTCAGGAAGAGACCCGTCGGGCAGTGAACGCCATCAACCAGGCCGAAGAAAGCATTACCGAGGGTGAGAAACTGTCCCAGCATTCCGGCACAGCCTTGGCCAAGATAGTCAGCGGTGTGCAGAAAGCCAGCGTCCAGGTCCGCGAGATCGCCCGCGCCACTGTCGAGCAGGCTCGCGGCAGTCAGAGCATCAAAGAGGCCATGGAAAGCGTCGAGGAGATGGTCGGGCATATCGCCAGTTCGGCCCGTGAGCACTCACGTGGCAGTGAACTGATCACAACGGCGGTCGAACAGATGAAAGATCTGACCATTCATGTGCGGACCTCCACACGTGAACAGAGCCGTACCAGCAATCTGATCGCTCACGCCACGGAAGATGTCACCACGTTGATCGATCAGATCCGCAAAGCCAGCGGTTCGCAAGCCCAGAGTAGCGCCATGATTTCCAAGTCGGTCGGCAACATCCAGTCATCGACTTCTGCCAATACCGAGGCAGCCAAAGTAATGGAAGGTGCCGTAACCGGACTCTCCAAGCAGATCGACCTGCTCGAGAAAGAAATGTCGGGCTTCAAGATCTGAGATCAACAACACGGAGACATGAACCATGAGCAGGCTTGTTCAATGCCTTGAGGCACTCAAATCATCGAAATCAAAAGCCCTGGTAACGTTTATTACCGCCGGTGATCCCGATCTGACAACAACGGAGCAGATGATCCACCTGCTGGAAGAGTCGGGAGCAGATATTATCGAACTCGGTGTTCCGTTTTCCGACCCCATGGCTGATGGCCCGACCATCCAGCTTTCTTCTGAGCGGGCATTGTCTGCGGGCGCGACCCTGACAGCAATCCTTGCTATTGTTCGGAATGTCCGCAAAACGACCGAAATTCCTATTATTTTGATGGGATATCTAAATCCGATCCACGCCTACGGCTATGAGCGTTTCAGCCGTGATGCCGTACAGGCCGGTGTTGACGGTGTTTTGCTGGTAGACATGCCGCCCGAAGAGTCTGATGAATTTTTGCGAACCGCCAACAAACATGGCTTGAATGTCATCTTCCTCCTCACCCCCACCTCTGACTCATCCCGCATTGATGCTGTAAACAGGCTTGGGCGCGGCTTTATTTATTATGTCACCGTCACCGGGGTTACCGGTGCGAGACAGGAGATTTCCGGTTCCCTTGCCAGTGAGCTGGCACGGGTCAGAGAAAAGGTCACTCTCCCTATCATGGCCGGGTTTGGAATCTCGACACCTGAACAGGCAACCAGTGTCGCCGCACTGGCTGACGGAGTTGTCGTGGGCAGCGCCATTGTCAAGCTCTTCCAGCAGTATTCCGGAACTCAATTGCAACACGAACTGAAGGGCTTTGTCCAGGCACTCAAACAGGCCATACTCCCGCAGTAATCTGACTTGACAGCACGTGGCATTTCTGTTACCAAGCAACTTCATTTACGTTAAATTTTTTGAGCGAAACTAAATATACGAGGTCCAACCATGAGCTGGTTCAATAGAGAAAAAGCGGGCATAGACAAATCCGAGGGCAAAAAAATAAAGGTTCCCGAGGGCATGTGGGTCAAGTGCACGGGATGTTCGGAAACCATTCTCAGCAAGGATATCGACACCAACCTGAACGTGTGTCCCAAATGCGGCTATCACTACCGAATCTCTGCCCGCCGGCGTCTTGAAGTGCTGCTTGACGGGGGTACCTGGCAGGAGTTTGATGCAGGGGTCACCTCGGTTGATTTCCTGGAGTTCAAAGACGCCAAGAGCTATCAGGAGCGTATCGATGCGGCCCTGGCAAAAGGGGGTTCCAAGGATGCGGTCATCTGTGTCGAGGGAACGATCGACGGCACTGCGGTTCAGGTCGCCTGTTTTGACTTTTCCTTCATGGGGGGCAGTATGGGCAGTGTGGTGGGCGAGAAAATCACCCGCTCCATCGAGCGCAGCCTGGCACACAAGCAGCCGGCGATTATCATCTCAGCCTCAGGCGGCGCCCGCATGCAGGAAAGCATCCTCTCCCTGATGCAGATGGCCAAAACCTCGGCCGCACTTGCCAAACTCAAAAAGGCCGGATTGCCCTTTATTTCCATCCTGACCGACCCCACAACCGGTGGGGTGACCGCCAGCTTCGCCATGCTTGGGGATATCAACATTTCCGAACCCAAAGCGCTGATCGGATTTGCCGGACCGCGTGTCATCGAGCAGACCATCCGCCAGAAGCTTCCCGAAGGCTTCCAGCGTGCCGAATACCTGCTTGACCATGGTATGGTGGACGTCATCATCCCCCGCACGGAAATGCGGTCTAAAATCAGCTCCATCCTCAAGATGCTCCACCGCCCTGCAGCCTGAGATGTCCTTGGATGGTGTCCTGGAGAAACTTTATGCCCGGCGGCGCTTCGGCATCCGCCCCGGAGTCGACAGAGTAAGGCTTCTCCTGGATCGCCTCGGATGCCCCGAGCACTCCTTCCGCAGCATTCATGTTGTCGGCACCAATGGCAAGGGCTCTACGTCGGCGTACCTGGCGAGCATCCTGTCCGCATCCGGCCTGCGCACTGGGCTGTTTACCTCCCCCCATCTGGTCAGCTTCAGCGAGCGATTCCGGATTAACGGCTCCGAGATTTCTGCGGAACGACTCGAACCACTACTCGAGTCCGTCATGGCCGCAGCCCCCGAAGAAGCAACCTTTTTCGAAATTGTTACGGCGCTTTCCGCGCTGTATTTCTCAGAAGAGCAGGTTGAAATCGCCATCATGGAGGCCGGCATGGGCGGTCGTTCCGATGCGACCGCAGCCCTGAAGGGCTTCATGACGGTGGTCACCCCCATTTCCCTTGATCACTGCGACTATCTGGGTACGACCCTGGAACAGATCGCTGTTGAAAAGGCCGGCATCGCTGAGTCTGATACCCCGGTTATTATCGGACACCAGACCCAGGAAGCGACCAGCGCCATTGTCTCCTGTTTTCCGCATGACAACGACAGACTGGTCTGGACCGACTCAACGGTGTCTGCCCATTGGAATGCGGATGGAACCCTCACGTACAGCGGGCTCCGTACGACACTGAATAATCTCACCACCGGCATCCCTGGACGCTACCAGTCGCAGAACGCATCCCTGGCTTTGGCAGCTGCCGAAACTGCAAGCTCCGCTGGCTTCAGCATATCAAACGAATCACTGCGACAAGGAATACTGCACGCGCGCTGGCCGGGTCGTATGGAATTCATACCGGGCAGCCCTCCCCTGCTGCTTGACGGCGCTCACAACGCAGCCGGCGCTGCTGCGCTGGCCGAAGCCTTGGGGGACCAGCACTATCGGAAGCTGTTACTGGTGCTTGGCATTATGTCCGGCAAGGAGGTGCGGAAGATTATTTCCGCACTGGCGCCGCTTACGACGACATGTTATTGTGTCAGCCCCGCGGTAGACCGTGCCATGGAGGATGTGGATCTGGCCACCATACTCTCGGAATTCGGAATTCCAGCTACGGCCTGTGGGAGCGTTGCCAACGGAATCACCTGCGCCCAGCGGGAAGCCGGCAACGATGACCTGATTCTTGTGTGCGGTTCGCTGTTCACTGTTGGTGAGGCAAAGGCCTGGCTTGCGGGAATAAACTTCGAGGGAATTCGTGGCTAAGTCACTGCAGCCGATAATCATAATCAAAACGTTCATGACTGCCCTCTGCATTGTCTGTCTGGCATCAGCCCTGGCATGGGGAGATGCAGCCGGTCAGCCCGATGACGGCATACGTATCAATGCCGACTCGATGGAGCACAACCAGGCGGATGACGTTATTACGGCCAAGGGAAATGTTGTGCTGCTGTGGCAGGGAGCAACCCTTACAGCAGACAATGCTACGTACGACCGCACGAACCAACGTATCAAGGCCGCGGGCAATGTCGTCATTGTCAAGGGTGGTGACACAATCAAGGGCGATTCGGTCACTGTCGAACTGGAAAGCGGTCGCGGAGAACTGGCCAGGGGCAGGATATTCTTGCAGCAGAACAACATGCATTTCAGCGGCAACACCGTTTCTCGTACGGGAGAAAATGATTATTCAGCCAGTCAGGGCAGTTACACCACCTGCGATGCCGAGATCCCCTCCTGGAAATTCAGTGCCAGTAATCTTGACATGACCCTCGATGAATACGGCACTGCAAAAGATGTTGTCTTTTACATCAAGAACGTGCCGATTTTCTACTTCCCCTACGCTGTGTTTCCGGTCAAACGCGAACGGCAATCAGGATTTCTCTTCCCCCGCTTCGGCTACGACTTTTCCAGAAAAAAGGGGGCTGAGGTCGATATCTTTTATTACTGGGCTATTTCTCCCAGCCAGGAAGCCACCATTGACCTTGACATTCAGAGCAAGCGCGGCGTTGGCGCAGGTCTTGACTACCGCTACCTGCGCAAACAGGGCAGTACCGGCAATCTGGGCGGCTACCTGATCTATGACCTGAATACCGATAGCCCTCGCGGCGTTATCTCCCAGTCCCACCGCGAGATCTTTTCACCGCAGATGAATCTGCGTACTTTGATCAATATGACGACCGACCGCTTGTTTCTCAATGACTACGGAACAAAAAGCGGCGACTATAATCGCCAATCCAACGACAGCACCGTCAATTTCCTCAAAACCTGGCAAAATTATGCCTTGACAACCAACCTGCGCTATACCCAGGATTATTACGCTGTATCAAACAAAAGCACCCTGCAAACCCTTCCGGAAATCGGCCTGGCCGCTGTTCGTCAGCAGATATTTTCCACCCCTGTGTATTTTGATCTCGATTCCAGTGCCACCAACTTTTACCGTGAAAGCGGAACCAGCGGACAGCGCCTCTACGGCTTCCCGCGCCTGACACTGGTGACCGGGATCCCTGGCTATCTCAACCTGTCGGCCTATGCCGGTGCCCACCTGCGGGCATACAATACAGAAAATATCTCGACCGGCAGTTCTGTGAATGAACACGACGGTAGCCTGCTTCCTGAAGCGGGTCTGCGCCTTTCCACCGCCTTCAGCAAGGTCTATGATTCAGGAGGAGAAACACTTCTAAAACTGCGGCATGAGATGATACCGGAGCTGGCCTATTCCGTAACGCCTCAGCAAGATCAGCACCGCCTGCCGCACTACGATGTTACCGACCGCATCGTCCACCAGAATATCCTGTACTACTCACTGACCAGTTATCTGGGCGGTAAATTCCGCAGCGGAGAAACAACTGAATACCGTGACCTGATGCGGTTGAAACTCTCACAAGGCTACAGCTTCGATGGAAGCAGACAGGATCTGCTGACCATGGTTGATACCCAGCGACCCTGGACGGATGTGATTCTGGAATCGGACACATGGCTGCTTCCCCAGGCGCGCTTGAGCTTTGATGCCCGATACAATGTTTACGAAAACTACATATCCAGCGCTACTCCGGGCCTGCAGGTTGATGACAGGCGCGGCACAACCGCGGGAATCAGTTATCACATGGCACATAACCAAGTCGAGTATCTGGAAGGACGGCTGGCCACCAGGATATTCAAACCGTGGGCATTCGGCTACACAACACGCTACTCTTTTGATCGTCAAAACTTTCTTGAATCCGTTTATTCAGCCGAATATCGGCACCAGTGCTGGAGTGTCAGCCTTTCGTTCCTCGATCGGCGTGTCACCAATCCCGGTCAATCGTTCATGGTCAGTTTCAACCTGATGGGTGCTTTCGGCTTCGGTTCAACACCTGCCGGACTGGCCGGCAAATAGGACACTCGGGTACATAAAAAAACGGGACACCCTCGCATCTATGGGAGGTGTCCCGTTTTGTTCCGATCCACGCATGGTAAGCTGACTATTTACACCGGCCAATCGACCCTTTTTTACAGACCTTGCCATCAATCCAGGTGGCATCCTGAAGATCTGCTCCCACCATATCAGCATCTTCTACACTGGCATGATCCAAAGATGCGCCATGCAGATTGGCATTCCGCAGATTGGCCTTTTCCAGACCGGCATCCTCAAGAGTCGCGTCCTCCAGATTGACACCTTCCAGATTGGCTCCCATCAGATTAATTCCTTCAAGCTTGGCTTCAGACAGGTCAAAACCCCGCAGGTCAGCTCCCCTAAGGTCACACCCCGGACAGTTTTTCAGCTTTGTGAGACGCTCAAGGTCCTCAGGAACAAAAGCAGATGAATGCACTGGGGTAAGACAGATAAGACATGCTACCAGAAGCGGAAGCAGGGTTTCTACGGGAATAGCGAGACGATTTTTCATACCTGATTCCTTCCAAAAGCAATATATGTGCTGCATTTAATGTTATCACTATAGCAGGTACAGAACTCTTTTGTAAATATTAACTAAGGATATTTTCCATCGTTAACGTATACATTGATCTGCATCCCTTGTAATCAGTTCAAAGAAAAGCCCCTCCGATCCGGAGAGGCTTTTCTTACATGTAATTGGTATCCGGTTTTTTACTTGGTGATCTTGGAATCCTCAACAATTACCGCATATTTGTAACCAGAGCCAAAATCCTTGTCTTTGTAAAGTGTCCCTGTAATCGTAACGACATCACCAACATCAGCACTGTCAGCGACAGAGGTGCAAACAAGGTTATGGTTTTTCTTGGCTGCCGTACCAGTGCCGTCCTGAATATGGATCCAGTTTTTCCCCATGATGCCGCCGGACACCTTCACGACCTGCCCGCGAATGACAACCTTCTTCTTGTGAAGCTTGGAGCTGTTCTTAATTGCACCTTCAACTGTGTAGGCATTGGCTCCGCTTGCCTTTGTCACGGAGATCTTCCCGGTTTTGGCTGCTACAGCTCCACTGCTGCCGGGAGAGGTTCCCTCACCTTTTCCTGGATCAGCACCAGCCCCTGCTGCAGCTCCTGAAATGACGCCATCCGAGAAGATGATGGAATCAAAGGTACGCTTCAGGGCTTTACTCTCGAATTTCCCCATCTCCATACCCGGCTTGAAACTCATCACGGATCCAACCGTGACGGGAGTTTGCGCAACCGCCACCCAGACTTTCTTGCCGTCTGCCTGCTCGATATACACATAGCTGTAGCCACCGGCGCTCATGGTTTGGATAACCTTGCCGGACAACGGTTGAGGTGCAGATGGAGCGGCGGGAGCACCTGGAGCGGCCTGAGCAGGATCTGCCGGAATGGAAGGATGCCCTGGCTTTGTTGCTGGTGCAGCCGATTCAACCGCAGCAACTGCCGGCTTGGCAGGTGTTTCAGCAGCTATGGCAACAGCTGCAATAAGAGTACAAAGTGACGCGGACAGGAACATGATCTTTTTCATACAATCCCCTTTTTTGGATTTACCAACAACGCTTTTCTGATACTATCACGAAATCAGTGCTTCTGAAACGTCAAAAACGGGGTGAATGATAGATGAAACGAAACGCAGTTGTTCTTTACAGCGGTGGCCTGGACTCCACCACCTGCCTGGCAATGGCTATTGACAAAGGCTTTACTCCGTATGCCATCAGCTTTTCCTATGGCCAGCGACACAGTTACGAACTGGAGGTTGCCAAGGCCAATGCAAAGCGGATGGGTGCACAGGAACACCTTGTGGTGGATTTTGACCTGCGACTGATGGGTGGCAGTGCCCTGACGGCAAATATCGCTGTACCGAAAAATGGGGTCGGGGATGAAATCCCGGTGACCTATGTCCCGGCCCGCAACACGATTTTCCTTTCCTTCGCCCTCGGCTGGGCAGAGGTACTGGGTGCCTTTGACATCTACATCGGTGTCAATGCCCTGGATTATTCCGGCTATCCCGACTGTCGCCCCGAATACATAGCTGCCTTCGAAACCATGGCCAACCTGGCTACAAAGGCCGGTGTGGAGCGCACAGGACATTTCAACATCCACACCCCGCTGATCAGCATGACCAAGGCAGAGATCATTACCGCCGGTGTCGCCCTGGGTGTGGATTATGGGCTGACTCATTCCTGTTACGACCCCTCCCCTGCAGGACATTCCTGCGGTCAATGCGACTCATGCCGTCTGCGCCTGAAGGGTTTTCTTGAAGCCGGCATGACGGACCCGATTACATATGCAACTGCTGCGGCGGCATCCGAACTTCAGGAAAAATAAAGTTTTTTAGCCTTGCTAAAGCCTGATATTTCAGGCTTTTTTTATTTGACCGTTCCCTGCGTTTCGACTATAAATACAACCCCTGTTTTATTATTTTTTGTTGGAGGTTACCCGCATGCATCTTGTCGATCAGATCAAGGAAAAAGCCAGAAAAAACCTGCAGACCGTGGTACTGCCGGAGAGCTATGATGAAAGAATGCTCTTTGCTGCCGAAAAAATCGTCAAGGAAGGGCTGGCACGTATCGTTGTTCTGGGTGATCCCGGCAAAATCATGTCCGAAGCCACCGCCAAAGGTATCAACCTTGCCGGAGTCGAACTGCTTCATCCCGCTTCATCCCCCAAGCTGGAGCAGTATGTAGCCGACCTGGTCGAATTGCGCAAAAGCAAGGGGCTGACTGCTGACGAGGCCAGAAAGCTCCTGACCGCCGAGGACAATCTGTACTACGCCGGCATGATGGTGCGCAATGGTGATGCAGGGGGAGAAGTGGCCGGGGCCACAGGCACCACCGGCAATGTGCTCAAGGCCGCATTTCAGACCGTCGGGCCGGCCAAAGGCATCAAGACCGTATCCTCGTTCTTCCTGATGATCACCAAGACCCCCTCATTCGGCGAGAACGGCATCATTCTGTTTGCAGACTGTGCCGTAAATCCGAACCCGGACGCACAGGCCCTGGCAGAAATAGCCGTAGCAACAGCCGGAAACTGCAAGGCCTTTCTGGATGTAGAGGCCCGCGTCGGCATGCTTTCCTTCTCCACCAAAGGCAGCGCCAGTCACGCTGATGTAGATAAAGTCACCAAGGCCGTTGAAATCGCCAAACAGATCAAACCGGACATCCAGATTGACGGCGAACTTCAGGCTGATGCCGCCCTGCTTCCCAAGGTTGGCGACAAAAAGGCTCCCGGCAGCCCGGTGGCCGGCAAAGCCAATGTCCTGATCTTCCCTGACCTGGATGCCGGTAACATCGCCTATAAACTGGTAGAACGCGTAGCCGGAGCCGAAGCGGTCGGACCGATCATCCAGGGACTGGCCAAACCGGTCAATGACCTCTCCCGCGGCTGTTCTGTGGATGATATCGTCAATGTAACCGCCATTACTGCAGTGCAGGCATCACAGGGATAAATCGGCTGACGGGTATAACTGAAAAGAGGGTGAGCCCGTGCGGGCTCACCCTCTTTTTTGCAGGATGTATGAAAACAGATCGTTAGATATACGACACCGTAATACTCGACAGGTATCTGCGCAAGCGATCGACGGCAGACCTGATTGCATCTGCATCCGGAACCAGAGCTGCACATTCCAGCACCTCACCAATTTCAGAGATTTCATCAAACCCGTAACTGCCGCCGGAACCTTTCATCCGGTGTCCCAGCGACTGGATTTCAAACAGGCGCCCTGCGTCCAGCAAACACTCGATCAAGAGGCAGTCTGATACACGGTTTTTCAGATAATCTGGTACGATCGAAACCAGTTCCCGCTCTACCTCGATCAGAATAGGTACAGCTTTTTTGCTATCCATGTTCAATTCCCCGGACAAATCGCGCCAGGCACTGCAGCAGCACCTTTTTTTTGAACGGCTTGGCAATGTGATCGTCACAACCGGATTCCTTGCATCGGCGAATATCCACCTCATAGGCATGAGCGGTCAGCGCCACAATCGGCGTCCGTCGCAAGACACGCCGTTCCTCGATTCTGCGTATCATACGGGTAGCGGTATAGCCGTCCATGATCGGCATCTGGATATCCATCAGTATCAGCGCATATTCATGCTGTTCAAACATTTCCACAGCCTCGCGGCCGTTATTAACCTCGTCCAGGGTCAGAGATTGCCGTGACAGCAAGAGGCGTATCAATTCCCGGTTTTCGAAAGAATCATCCACCAGGAGCACACGCGACGAGTCCGCCAGGGAATCTCCACCAGCGGGTTGAGTTTCATCATTTCCCCAGACAACCTTTTCCGGCGAACGTTGCGGTGATGCAACCCCATGATCAACCAATGGAAAACTGATCAAAAAGGTAAATGAACTTCCGATTCCCGGAACACTCTCCAGTTTAATCTCCCCCCCCATTGTTTCTACCAGCCGCCGGCTGATGGCAAGTCCAAGGCCGCTACCGCCGAAACGCCTGGTAATGGAGGAGTCCGCCTGGGCAAAGCTCTCAAAAATCATGTCAACTTTACTGGCATCAATACCGATACCGGTATCGCGAACCACAAACACAACCTGAACAATACCATCCTCAATGAGCGCAGGTCGCGCCGACACGGTCACGGTTCCGCCATTTCCGGTAAATTTTATGGCATTCGCGACAAGGTTGACCATGATCTGCTGGAGCCTGGCCTGATCAGCGATCACAAAATGGGGCAGGTCCGGTGCCATTTCCAGAGTGAATGCAAGCTGTTTGCGCCCAGCCTCCAGCCCCAGCATGCAGACAACTGTTTCCAGGGTATCTGCCAGATTGCACTCTTTCTTGACCAACTCCAGCTGATCGGCCTCGATGCGCGAGAGATCGATCAGATCATTCACCAATACCAGCAGGCTGTCGCCTGCCTGGCGGATCATCTCCAGGCAGCGCTGCTGATCCGGCACGACTACCGCACCTTCAAGATATTCTGCGCCGCCGATAATCGAATTCAACGGGGTGCGCATTTCATGGCTCATGTTGGCGAGAAATTCGGTTTTGGCCCGACTGGCAGCCTCGGCAACATCACGGGCCAGTACCAGTTCATCGGCGGTACGCATACGTTCAGCCACTTCAGCCCGCAACCCTTCGTTGGTGATAGCCAGTTCTGCGGTACGTGAAGCAACCTGGTCTTCCAGCTGCTGATTGAGTGTTTCCAGTTCCACCTGTTTGAGATGCAGCTCTGACTGGACCTGCTTTATGTCGCTGATATCCTGGGCTGCACAGATTATCGCCTGGGGTGCACCATCTTCGTCGCGCATAACAGCCAGCGACAACAGAAGCGATATCTGCTCTCCGGTTACCGAGTAGCACAGGCTTTCAATTCCCTGCACCTGACCGTCTTCCAGCGACTGTTCATAGGCGGCAAACATCCTGACCGGAGTATCGTTCGGATCAAATTCATCCACCCTCCGTCCGATAACTTCGGAAGGAACAGAGCCGAACAACTCGTAATAGGCCCTGTTGACACTCATGACTACACCTTCCGGAGAAATCACCACCAGTACATCGTTCATGGTATTGACCAGTTTTTCCATGAATTCCCGCGATACAGTGCTTTCCCGCAGGTTTCCGGTCATCTGGTTAAATGCTTCAGCCAGTTGTCCGAACTCGTCCCCGGTACGGACTTTGATAAGAAAATCCAGATCGCCGCGGGTAACCCGCTTGACGCCGTCCGACAACACCTGAAGCGGACGGGTGATGGCGCTTGCCAGAAGGAAGGCAACCAGTATTCCGGCCAGAATCACCGTCAGCAAAAAAGGAATCAGACGGAACAAGAGACGGTGGATCGCACCAACAATTTTTGTTTCGTATATACCGACATGAACGTTTCCCTCAAGGCCGGTCCCGATCTTGATCGAGAAGTCTTCCAGTTCAATGCCGTCAGAGCGACGGAAAAAATGGACCGATTCATCGTTGTTGCGTGTCTGGAGAGTTGTGAGAATCTCGGGCGGAACAATTGAGGGGAAAGAATGGGACTGAACCTGGCCGTCACCGTCAATAATGACGATATAGGCAAGATAGCTTTCCGTGGCGATGTAATCGGCAAGATGGGTCTTCAGGACGGATGTGCTGTCGGTAAGCTCGGCCTCTGCGGACAACTCGGCAAAGTGTTTGCCGATGGCTAGAGCCCGTTTGTCAACCTCCTCCTGGAGAGATGCATACACGGCCGTTTTCATGAAATAGCCGAATACAGCGGTCAGCATCAAAATAATGGTAATAATTATCCCTATAATTTTACGTTTCAGATTTAGATTCAAATGCATGCAGGTTCCTGTCGAGTAAGGCAGTGTTGATCGACTGCCGGTGCGTGTTGGAAATTTTATATGTTAGCATGGATTTTTGATTCCACAAGTAACTGCTCTACATCCGATGCGGTGAGGCGTGCAACGCCTTGAAATTCCAGCACCCCTGTGCTACAACCACACGGTCGTTTTTCCCTGGATTCTATATACGGGACAGGTCCCATATCAACGCTACCAAAAGGCACGTAACCATGGCTGAACAGACCCCCATGATGCGACAATACCTGGAGATCAAAGCGGGTTACCCCGATGCGATCCTGCTTTTCCGCATGGGAGATTTTTACGAAATGTTTCTGGACGACGCCCTACTGGCATCGCGCATCCTCGACATCACCCTCACCTCCCGCAACAAGGGGAGCGGCGATGAAATCCCCTTCTGCGGAGTACCCTACCACTCCGTCACTCCCTATATCGCAAAATTGATCGAGACCGGCCACAAGGTAGCCATCTGCGAACAGGTGGAAGATCCCAAGCAGGCCAAGGGTATCGTGCGGCGCGAGGTAGTCAGGGTTATCACCCCCGGCCTGCTGATCGAGGCCGAAAGCCTCCAGCCGGACGAGAACAATTTCCTGCTGTCCATCTGCCAGGGTGCCGGAGAACAATGGGGCGTGGCCTGGCTGGACCTCTCCACCGGAGAATTCCGCGTAACCGAGCTGACCGGCAGCGGAGCCGCTGCCGCTGAGACGGTCTGTGTCAGTCCCCGGGAAATCCTGTTGAGTGATGGGCTGGAGCTGGATACGGTGGCCGTTGAGCTGCGGAGTCTGCTGGCAGAGCGGATGATCTCCCGGGCCCCGGCCTGGGTCTACGAACGGGATTACGCCACAACCCTGCTCTGCGGTCAGTTCGGCGCAGCCTCGGCCGAGGCACTGGGGCTGGACAGCATGCCGGCCGGGCTGATGGCGGCCGGGGCAGCCCTGTACTATCTGCGTGAGAACCGCAAATCCGCCATCCCTCACATCCGCGACATCCGCGTCTACCAGCGTTCTGAGCATCTGGCTCTCGACCCGGCAACCCGCCGCAACCTGGAGATCACCGCCACCATGGCCGAAGGGCGCAAGGCCGGATCTTTACTGGGTTGCCTGGATAAAACCTGTACCGCCATGGGTGCCCGCCGCATGAAGCAGTGGCTCAACTACCCCCTGATCGGCCTGGAGCCGATCCGCCAGCGTCTGGATGCTGTGGAGGAGTTGCTGGAGTCGGCTGGGGTCCGCGACGGTTTCATCGGGCAGTTGAAAGGGATTTCCGACCTGGAGCGCCTCAACGGACGCATCGGCATGGCCAGTGCCGGGGGCCGCGACCTGCGAGCCCTGTACGACTCTCTGCAACAGCTCCCGGTGCTTTTGGAACAATTCCAATCGTTGCAAAGTACCCTGCTGCGCTCGTTAGCGTCCAGTATCGACACCCTGGATGACATCCGCGAGTTGATCGGACGCGGCATCGTGGAAATGCCCCCCTTTTCACTGCGCGAAGGGGGTGTCATCGAGTCAGGTTACAATTCAGAACTGGACGAACTGCGCGCCATCAGCCAGGAGGGCAAAGGCTTCATAGCCCGCCTGGAGGCCCAGGAACGGGCCCGCACCGGCATCTCGACCCTCAAGATCCGTTACAACCGGGTCTTCGGCTACTCGATCGAGGTAACCAAAAGCAACCTGGCGGCTGTTCCGGACGATTACGTCCGCCGCCAGACCCTGGCCAATGCCGAGCGCTACATCACAGAAGAGCTGAAGAATTATGAGGAAAAGGTTCTGGGGGCCGAGGATCGCATCTGCGATCTGGAGTACAGCCTGTTCCAGGAGATCCGCGAGCTGGTTGCCGCCCGCTCCGAACGCATCTGTCGGACCGCCGATGGCCTGGCGACACTGGATGTACTCATATCACTGGCAATCGTGGCCGATGAACGGAGCTACTGCAAGCCGCTGGTGGACGAATCGGACGTGATCGAGATTACGGATGGCCGCCACCCGGTCATCGAAGGGATGAAACTGGGCGAACGCTTTGTCCCCAACGACACCCGCCTGGATGCTACCGAAAACCAGCTCCTGATGATCACCGGCCCCAATATGGCCGGTAAATCCACCTATATGCGCCAGGTGGCCCTGATCACCCTGATGGCCCAGGCCGGCAGCTTCGTCCCGGCAGCTGCAGCCCGCATCGGCATCGCCGACCGCATCTTTACCCGCGTCGGGGCCGGAGACAACCTGGCCCGCGGCCAGTCCACCTTCATGCTGGAGATGATGGAAGCGGCCAGCATCCTGCGCAATGCCACACCCCGCAGCCTGATCATCATGGACGAGATCGGCCGCGGCACCTCCACCTTTGACGGTGTGTCCATTGCCTGGGCCGTGGCCGAATACATCCACGACGTGCCGACCTGCCGGGCCCGGACCCTGTTTGCCACCCACTACCACGAACTGACCGAGCTTTCCACCACCCGGGAGCGCATCAAGAACTTCACCGTGGCGGTCCGGGAGTGGAACGACCAGGTCATCTTCCTGCGCACCATCATCCCCGGCGGCGCCTCCCACTCCTACGGCATCCAGGTCGCCCGTCTGGCCGGCATGCCGGCCGACGTGATCGAACGCGCCAAGGAGATCCTGCACAACCTGGAAAGCGGCGAATTCGAGGAGGGGGCACCACGTCTGGCCAAAGGCAGCAAGCAGCCGATCCGTGAACCTTCACCCCAGTTTTCCCTGTTCGAATCCAGCGAGGATCAGCTGCGCCTGCGCCTGAAGAAGCTCAATATCTCCACCCTGACCCCGCTGGAGGCGCTCAACCTGCTGGATGAGCTGAAGCGGATGGTGTGAGATGGGATAAACAATGACACTATCCTCCACTGCAAGACAAGGCGATTCCCCCCCTTACCCACTTGATTATTCAAAACACCTCATTTTTTATTTCCATTTAAATCCTGCTGGTTACGCAATATGTAAAGAAATTTTACACTCGCATAACACACTGGTATCACTCCAGTTATAAATAAAGCGTAAAGATACTTTACACACCACATTTACATAACCATTTAACTTTGTAGTTGATTCCTACCAGGAAGCGTAGTAGGCATATTTTGTATACACTAATAGTGGCTCTGTTCGTCCTGCTTACCCTGACCACCATGTCGCTAGCTTCCGTTGCCGCCGGGACCGCTCCCCACTCCGTCACAGGCATGGCCAAGTGAGCTGCTGCACAAGCTGGAACAAGCAGGGTGTGAGAGGATGATGGGGTACACGCCTGAATTGTCGATGCCGAATATGCATTCCAAAAATCGGATCTTGCAGGAATAGCATTACGACAAATACATACCGTACGCGTGATGACATGGTTACCCGGCTCGACTACAAATTTCAATGAACGTGCGTACAAGAGGGAACATGGATATGAATAACTTGCGGCTTATGACCTGGATGGAGAAACGTGCCTTGAGGAATACAATTTTGGTAATGATGGCTTTCTGTGCTTTGTTCATAGGCATCACACTATGCAGCGCAGCGCCGGGTTTCGCTGCGACCCCGCGGCTTGTAAAGGACATCTATCCCGGCGTCACCGGTTCTTCCCCCGCCAACCTGACCAATGTCAACGGAACGCTTTACTTTACCGCCAATAATGGCGGTTTCATTGGCCAGGAGCTATGGAAGAGCGACGGCACTGGAGCAAACTCCAACTCCATCCTCCTATCAACATTCACGGCACAAGCTATAGCCGACGGTATCTGTGGCAGTGCAAATAACGTCAACTACTCAATGGCACCTGCGTCAAACCTCTGTGCCACCGGCACCCCTTCAAGCGTCACCGGCATCGGCCCGTGGTTCTGGAGCTGTGCCGGTCTCAACGGCGGCACACCGGCAAGCTGTTCCGCTGCGCAGGCGGGTGGTGTTGTGTACAAGAGCAGCGACGCCGGTGTCACCTGGACCGCAGGCAAAACAGGTATCGGCCTGAACACCAATGCATCACCGCTGCTCGTTTCCCCTAGTTACGCCAGCGATCACACCCTGTTCCTCGGGGCAGACGGTGTCCTCAAAAGCACCGATGGTGGCGATACCTGGACCATGTCGCAGACTGGGTACAAAACAAATGCTTTGGTCGCTTCACCGAACTATGCCAGCGACAGAACAATGTTCGCCGGAATGTATCTGGGCGGTATCTACAAGAGCACCGATAACGGCACTACTTGGACTGTTTCGAATACCGGGCTGTCGCCAACTATGGTCTTTTCTCTTGCGATATCTCCCGCATTTTCCAGCGACCATACGATATTTGCCGGAACAAATGGCGCCGGAGTGTTCAAGAGCAGCGACAACGGTGCTACTTGGTCTGCATCCAACACTGGAATGGGAGCGGTATCCCCCCTGTCGCTTGCCATATCCCCGACCTTTGCCAGTGATGGAACCATTTTTGCAGCTACAACTGATGGCCAGTATGGAAGTGGCGGCCCTCACTCTCATTTGTATAAATCCACCGATGGCGGCGCAAACTGGATTTTGTCCGATATCGGAATTACCGGCTCGCCTTCAGTCCTGAAATTGTCACCCAACTACGCCGACGACCAGACCCTGTTTGTCACCACCAGCAACGCTGTATTCAAAAGCACCGATCGGGGTGCAAGCTGGTCCGCCATCACCAGCGGCAACTACAGCGCCCTGGCGCTCTCTCCTGTGTACAGCGGCGATCATACTCTTTTCGCTGGAATTTTCGGCGTCAACGTTTTCAACAGTACCGACGCTGGCGGAACCTGGTCTGCATCGAATTCAAACTTTGCCGTCAGCAACCAGTTGACCTCCCTGTCCGCATCCCCCTCATTCGCAAGCGACCATACCGTGTTTGCCGTAACCGCGCTTGCTGCTCCGATGATGCGTCTGTCCTCGAACAATCTGGTATTCAATCAAGTCAAATCAAATGGAGCATCCCAGACCAAACAGGTGACTATATCCAACGGAATAGCCGGGCTGAAGGGTACTGGTAACCTTGCCATAACCAGCATGACCCTGACCGGCACGAATGCCGACCAGTTCAGCATCGCTCCCGGGACCTGTGTCAGTCTGACTCCAACAGTCGTCAGCGGTAGACAATGCACCTTTGATATCACGTTTACACCCACCTCTACCGGCAACAAAAGCGCCACGCTGACGCTCACGCCGTACGATGCGTTCAATAGTCCGACAAGTATCGCCCTGAGTGGGACCGGCGTCTCCGTCTCCTCGGCCATCACCACCCCCGCCACGGGTCATATCTCAAACGCCACAAGCGTCAGCGTCTCAGGGACTGCTTCCGCAGCAGGCGGCGACACCGTGACGTTGGTGGAGGTTTCCGCTGATGGTGGCACAACCTGGCTGCCGGCTACCGGCATCTCATCTTGGAGCAGAACCCTTGTGTTTCCCCTTGAAGGAATCTTTACCATCAAGAGCCGGGCAACCACAATCGCAGGCATTGTTGAAACACCCAAGGCCGGGATAACTGTCACAATTGACCGTACGGCTCCAACCGGCACAATTCTCAGCGCCGTATCAACCGACGCGACATCCATTACTATTGCCTTGAATACCCGCGCCAATACCCCAGACATGTTTTGCCTGGATGTGCTCCCGATCGCCTGCGGGTATCAGGATATTAGCCTAAGTTATGATGGTGTTACCTGGACCCCTTGGGTGCAGGCAACCGCAAAGCAACAGTACAACATTACCATGGTCGGCCAGCAGACAACCGTGTATGCCAAGCTGCGTGACGAAGCCGGGAATGTATCGGTGATTTTGAGTGCGCCGATATTGCACGCGGTCGTCACCTCAGCAATAACATTGCCTGCTACCGGGTATATCACAAATGCCTCGAGCGTCTCCGTTTCCGGAACAACAGTCAGTGTTGTCTATGATCCGGTGAGGCTGGTGGAGGCTTCCACCGATGGCGGTGCCACCTGGCAAACTGCCACCGGCACGACATCATGGAGAATCGACCTTCCTTTCCCGCTTGCGGGAACCTATATCATCAAGAGCCGGGCGACCACACGCTCCGGGATTATTGAAACACCATCGGCCGAAATATCCATTGCCATTGATCGTACGGCTCCAACCGGCACCATTCTCAGTGCCGTGTATAAAGACGGCTCTTCACTAACAGTCGGCCTGAATGCCAATGCCCACGATACAGATACAGCCTGTATTCAAATCTATCCGGCTCCGATTTGTGGCTACATGGAGATTTCGCTAAGCTACGACGGCATGAGCTGGACTCCCTGGCAAACTGCAAACACAACCAAACAGTACAGTATCGTAACTGCCGGCTTGCCAGAGACCGTTTATGCCAGGCTGCGCGACAGAGCGGGAAATGTTTCAATTTTATTGAACGCTCCGGTTCAGTACATCGGCGTCTGCGGTAGTGCCAGCATCGAAAGATATTCATCAGCCCCGACCACAAACCTCTGCTCTGGCGGCGAACCTTCAACTGTTACCGGTATCGGCCCGTGGAGGTGGAGCTGTACCGGGCTCAACAACGGTTCAACAGTAAACTGCTCTGCCGCCCAGGCAGGCGGAATCGTCTATCGCAGCAGTGATGCCGGCGTCACCTGGACCGCAGGAAAAACGGGTATCGACCTGAACACCAGTGCAAAACCACTGCTCGTTTCGCCAAATTATGCCAGCGATCACACCCTTTTTCTCGGAGCGGACGGGATATATAGGAGTACGGACAGCGGTGACACTTGGACCAAGCCCCTGTCAGGATACATGGTACAAGCAATTGCCGCATCCCCTGCGTATGTGACCGATCGAACGGTCTTTGCAGGAACATTTCTCAGCGGTGTCTATAAGAGCACAGATGGCGGTTCTACCTGGTCACCTTCAAATATTGGACTCACACCGACGATGGTTTTTTCGCTCGCAATCTCTCCGGCTTTTTCCAACGATCATACGATATTTGCCGGGAATAGCGGCGAGGTCTACAAAAGCACTGATGGTGGTGCATCATGGTTCGTTGCGAACACGGGGACAACTAACGTAGCAGCATTGTCACTGGCCATATCTCCCGCCTTTGCCAGCGATCAAACAATATTTGCAGCTATCTCATCCAACATGTACAAAAGCACTGATGGCGGCTCTTCCTGGGCCCTGTCGAACAGCGGAGTATCGGGATCGATAAATGCCCTGAGAATTTCTCCGGGGTATGCCAGTGACCAGACTCTGTTTGTGAATACCAGCACAGGTGTCTACAAAAGCACCGACAGGGGGGCAAACTGGGCCAAGATGAACAACGGAAACTTCGGCAACGCGATGACACTCTCCCCCAATTACCCCAGCGATCAGACACTTTTTGCGGGGATGTTCGGCGTCAACGTTTTCAACAGCATTGATGGCGGCGGCACCTGGTCTGCATCGAACTCGGACTTTGCCGTCAGCAACCAATTGGCCTCCCTGTCCGTATCCCCCTCCTTTGCAAGTGACCATACCGTGTTTGCCGTAACAGCTCTTGCCGCTCCGGTGATGAGTCTGTCCACGTATAACTTGGCATTCAATCAAATCAATTCACATGGTTCCCTGACCAGGCAGGTAACCATCTCCAGTGGGATACCAGAACTGATCGGGATGGGTAACCTTGCCATAACCAGCATGGCCCTGACCGGCACGAATGCCGACCTGTTCAGCATCGCACCCGGGACCTGTGGCAGCCTAACCCCCATCGTCACCACCGGGGGACAATGCAGCATCGATGTCACCTTCTCTCCCACTTCAACCGGCAGTAAAAACGCCACGCTGGAAATAGTCTCGAATGACTTCGGCCATTACTCGACGACTGTCAGCCTGACCGGCATCGGCATAACCGCCACATCAACCATCTCAACCCCGGATTCGGGATTTATAACCAACACTCCAAGCGTTTCCATATCAGGCACGGCTGACTGCACAGCAGGCGATTCGGTCTCATTGGTGGAAGTGTCCAGCGATGGTGGCACCACCTGGCTGCCTGCCACAGGCACCAGTTCGTGGAGCATTGACCTGAGCTTGCCTGTTTTCGGATCATATACCGTAGTGAGCCGGGCAACCACAATCGCAGGAATTATTGAAACGCCCGGTACGGGAATCACCATTATTCGCTCTCCTGTTGCCGGCGACTGTGGCGGAGATAACGGCAAAGTCCTTGCCGCACTTGCCCCGGCATCGCTCTGTGCCAAAGGCACTCCGTCGGCGGTATCTGGCAACGGCCATCCTTGGAGCTGGGTCTGTCAGGGGGATGTGGGCACGGAACCTACAACGTGCAGTGCCTCGGTTCAGACCTACATTCTTGCGGTAACCCTGGCTGATGGTACCGGCACGGGCGATGTCCTGGCAAACCTGGCCAGCAACGACGATCCACCGGTCAGTATCTTCTGTCCGAAGAGCTTTTGCAGCGCACAATTTGATTATGGGAAAAAAGTAAGCCTTACCGCCACGCCGGACCCTATTTCACTATTCACAACATGGGGAGGAGATTGCACCGCTGATACTTGCAACCTTGAAATGACCGGCAGCAAGACGGTTTCCGCCATATTCTCCCGTGCTTTCAACTATAAGAACATCACACAAGGCATTCTCGACAACTCTCTCGAGACACTTGTGGAATCGGCATCCCCCGGTGACGAGATCAGGATGCTGGCCACGGAACTAACGATCAATTCGCTGATCCTCAATAAAACCATGACATTGACAGGGGGATGGAACGGGCTCTATCAGTCACCTGCCGGCGCAGCGACGACGCTGAACAGTTCAATCAGCATCCAGAATGCAGATGCGGTCGTAAAAAACATATCAATTAAAGGTACCATATCTGTTCTAAGTGGTAGCCTAAGAGTGGACGGAATAACAATCAGTCCATAAGATCTTCTGACAGTTTTTCATTATAAGCCACTCGCAAACAGGGTGGCTTTTTTTGTAACTTGAACCAATCTAAGACATCACAGAGACAGAGAGTATTCCGGCAGCAGAGCAAAAAAAATGACAACAGTTGTTAAATGCAGAGAATTCTGTTAAAAGAACACGTTACCTTTCCAAACAGACCCAACTGACAATAAAGCGACCCCATGAATCGATTTTTTCACATACTTAGCTGCCTGCTGATCGTCTGCCTGTTGCTCCCGCTTTCTGCCCAGGCCGGAAAGAAGAAGGGCATCAAAAAAAAGCAGCCGGTCTTCACTGATCAGTCCTCGGCCTCTGTGCGACCCCCGGCACTGCTGAATGAGATGAAACACTGGTCCAACCCCGACTACACCCGCATTTCACTGGAACTGGACCGGGATGTCACCTGGGAGGCACATCAACTCGGCAAGGTCGGCCCCGGCCGGGTCTACATCGATATCAACCGCACCAGACTGGGCAGGAACGTCAAAGATATCACCATCGGTGACGGCCTGCTGAAGGGCGCCCGGGTAGGACAGTTTAAGGCTGACGTGGTACGCGTGGTTCTCGACACGGTAAACATCAAGGACTTCAAAGTCTTTGCCCTTTCCGAGCCGACCCGGTTGATTATCGATGTGCGCGGAGAGCGCCCTGCCGAGATCAGCCGCTTGGAACCATCCATAACCAGCGCCCCCGAACCGGCAGCAGAGCCTAAACACGAAGAACCTGCTGCTGTCGAAAAGAAACCCAGAACCTCAAAGAAACCCGGTATCTCCAAGATCCGCAGGATCGTACTCGATCCCGGCCACGGCGGACACGATCCCGGTGCCGTTGGTCCCAGTGGCCTCCAGGAGAAGGATGTTGTGCTGGCTGTCGGTCTCAAACTGCGTGATCTGCTCAAGGAGGAACTGGGGCTGGATGTGGTCATGACCCGCTCTACCGATGTTTTCATCCCCCTGGAGGAGCGCACCGCCATTGCCAACAAGGTCAATGCAGACCTGTTCCTCTCGGTGCATGCCAATGCAGCCGCCAACCGCCATGCCGCCGGCATTGAGACCTACTACCTCAATCTGGCCAAGACCGAGAAGGCGGCCCAGCTGGCCGCCAAAGAGAACGGCACGTCTCTGGAGAAGGTCAGCGTGCTGCAGGCGATTCTGTTCGACCTGATGGCCAATTACAAACTGAACGACTCCGCCCACCTGGCGGATGAGGTCCAGAAAGCGTTGCACAAAAAAATCCGCGGCAAGCACGTCGACGTCAAGAATCTGGGGGTCAAGCAGGGTCCCTTCTACGTCTTGGTGGGGGCTACCATGCCCAGCATCCTGGTAGAAACCGCCTTTCTGAGCAACGCAACCGAGGAAGCCCGACTGAAAGACCCGGCCTACCTGGAGATGACCGCCGAGGGCATCCTGGATGGTGTACGCGGGTATATTTCAAGCCTGAAATAGATGAGCGGCACCCTCTACATAGTCGCCACCCCCATCGGCAACCTGGAGGACATCACCTACCGGGCCGTACGCATCCTGGGCGAAGTGGACCTGATCGCCGCCGAGGATACCCGCCATTCCCTCAAGCTGCTCAATCATTTCAACATCTCCAAACCCCTGACCTCCTATTTCGACCACAACCAGCAGTTCAAGGGAGAGCGCATCCTGAACAGCCTGCGCCAGGGGAAAAATGTGGCGCTGATCTCTGATGCCGGCACCCCCTGTGTCTCGGACCCCGGCTATAACCTGGTGCGCGACGCCGTGGCAGAAAATATCCCGGTGATCCCGATCCCCGGTGCCTGTGCCGCGATTACGGCCCTGGCTGGTTCAGGACTGCCCAGTGACAGCTTCACCTTTGCCGGCTTCCCGCCTGCCCGGCAAGGCAAGCGCCGGGCCTTCCTGACTGCGATGAACACCCTGCCCGGAACATTGGTGCTGTACGAGGCGCCCCACCGGCTGGAGGATTGCCTGCTTGATATCCGCGCGGTCTTGGGTGAGCGGCAGGTCGTGGTAGCCCGGGAACTGACCAAAATCTATGAGGAATTCATCCGCGGTACGGCTCCGGAAATCTTGGCACACATCGCCCGGGGCAAGGTTCGGGGCGAGGTCGTCATCCTGATTGCTCCGGGAGAGATTGTCCCGACCGAGGCTGAACCGCTTGCGGGCCTGCTGCGACGGCTATTGGAAGAAGAAGGGCTTTCCGTGAAGGACGCTGCCAAGAAAGCTGCTCTGATAACAGGCATTTCCAGAAGCGAGACCTACGCCGAAGCGCTGCAACTGAGGAATGACGCGAAATCGATGTAAATAGTGCTGGAATTACAGGTGGATAATATGCTATGTAAAACCATTAATCTTCCTTGGGAGTTCCTACAATGAAAATCTGTATCTTTGGTGCCGGCTATGTCGGACTGGTGGCTGCGGCCTGTTTTGCCGAGAGCGGCAACAGCGTTATCACCGTTGATATCAATGAAGACCGGATTGAAGGCCTCAAACAGGGCATCATCCCGATCTATGAGCCTGGCCTCAAAGAAATGGTGCTGCGCAACCAGTCCGAGGGGCGACTTTCTTTCTCGGTTGATACAGTCGCCGCCGTACAGTCATCGCTGATCAGCTTCATTGCCGTCGGCACCCCGCCCGGTGAGGATGGATCTGCCGACCTGCAATATGTGTTGGGTGTTGCCCGCGAGATTGGCCGCGCCATGACCGGTTACAAGATCATCGTCGACAAGTCTACCGTCCCGGTCGGAACCGCCGACAAGGTCCGGGCTGCCGTACAGGAGGAACTGGACCTGCGCGGGATCAATCTGGAGTTCGACGTAGTTTCCAACCCGGAGTTCCTCAAGGAAGGCGCCGCCATCGATGACTTCATGAGACCCGACCGGGTCGTGATCGGTACCGACAACGTCCGCACTGCCGAGATCATGAAGGAACTCTACGACCCGTTCATGCGCAAGCAGAACCGCATGATCGTTATGGATATCCGCAGTGCCGAGATGACCAAGTACGCCGCCAACGCCATGCTGGCCACACGCATCTCCTTCATGAACCAGATTGCAGGACTGTGCGAGTGCATGGGTGCCGACGTGGCTGCCGTGCGCGAAGGCATCGGTTCCGATACCCGCATCGGCTACGACTTTCTCTTTCCCGGTCCCGGATACGGCGGGTCCTGTTTCCCCAAGGACGTCAAGGCCTTGATCAAGACGGCCGAGGAATGCAACTACGACTTCCTGCTGCTCAAGGGGGTCGAAGAGGTCAATGAACTCCAGAAAGAGGTCCTGGCCGACAAGCTGATCAAAGCTCTCGGTGCCCCGGATGAAGAGCAGCCACTCACCGGCCGTACGATCGCCTGCTGGGGACTGTCCTTCAAGCCGCGCACCGATGACATGCGTGAAGCCCCGTCCATCACGATCATCGAACGCCTGCTGGCAGCCGGTGCCACTGTCCGGGCCCACGATCCCGAGGCCATCAAAGAAGCCAAAAAGGTGTTCGGTGACCGCATCGAGTTCAGCCATAACCAGTATGACATCCTGGCCAACGCCGATGCCCTGGTGGTTATCACCGATTGGAGCGAATACCGCAATCCGGATTTCGACCGCATCAAGTCTGTCTTGAAAACCCCCCTGGTCGTGGATGGCCGCAATCTTTACAAACCTGACCGCATGGCAACTGCCGGCTTCCGCTACATCCCCCTGGGACGCTGCGGCAGCACCTGCGGGATGGTGAAATAGCCATGCGCATCCTGGTCACCGGCGGAGCCGGCTTTATTGGGTCACACCTGTGTGAGCGTCTGCTGGATGAAGGTCACGACGTGATCTGCCTGGACAATTTTTTCACCGGAGCCAAGGACAACATCATCCATTTGATGGACAACCACCGCTTCGAGGTCATCCGCCACGACATCGTCGAGCCGATCCTGCTGGAGGTTGACCGCATCTACAACCTGGCCTGCCCGGCCTCACCGGTACATTACCAGTACAACCCGGTCAAGACCGTCAAAACCAGCGTCATGGGCACCATCAACATGCTGGGTATGGCCAAGCGGGTCAAGGCCAGAATCCTGCAGGCATCCACCTCCGAGGTCTATGGCGATCCCCAGGTTCACCCTCAACGGGAAGATTACTGGGGCAACGTCAACCCGATCGGTATCCGCAGCTGCTACGATGAAGGCAAGCGGGTGGCAGAGACCCTGATGATGGACTACCACCGCCAGAACAACGTCGACATCCGCATCATCCGCATCTTCAACACCTATGGTCCGCGTATGGCTGAAAATGATGGGCGGGTTGTATCCAACTTCATGCTCCAGGCCCTGCGGAACCAGGATATTACCATCTATGGCGATGGTTCCCAGACGCGCTCGTTCTGCTTTGTCTCCGACCTGGTGGAGGGGATGATTCGCATGATGGAATGCGATAACTTTATTGGGCCGGTCAATCTTGGCAACCCGGTCGAAAATACAATCCTTGAATTTGCCGAGAAAATCATTACAATAACCGGATCGAATTCCGGGATCATCAACAAACCTTTGCCGCAGGACGATCCGAAGCAACGGCAACCCGATATCTCGCTGGCAACACAAAAACTGGGATGGAAGCCTGCAATAGATCTGGAAAGCGGGCTCCGCAGCACCGCAGCATATTTTTCCGGCCGCCTTCGCAAGGGGTAAGCACGTGAAAGTTTCCTTTCAAAAAAGGATGTACCTTATTCCTGCTGGATGCATCGCCTTCATCCTGTTTTTTACCGTATTCGGTGACAAGGGACTGTTGCGTATTTATGAACTGAGGCACGACAAGTCCAGAATCAACGCCCGCCTGACAGATGCCAAGGTTGAGAACGAGAGGCTGAAACTCGAAATAGTCGCCCTCAAGACCGACCGTCGCTACCTGGAAAGCATTGCCCGCAAAGACTTCGGCCTGGTTCGTAGCAACGAAGTCATCTATCAATTCCCCCAGGAAAAGAAGCAGGAACAATAACCATGCCACGACAAAGCTGTGCCATCTGTGCCTGGCGCGAGAACTGTAACAAGCGGTTCAGTGTCTGCGACGGCGGGGCGCGCTGCCCCGACTTTTCCCGTGATATCAGCATCAAGGATTTGCGCGAAGACACCTCCCAATCAACAGACTGAAGCCCTGGCCATCAGAACACCTGTTTTAACTACGTTATTTTCGGCCAGTTCCTGTTCAGAAAATCACTGCCAACTTACGAAGGAACCCCATTAGATATGATGCGACAAAGAATAGCCGCCCTCGTCGAATCCGCCCTGAAAGCTGCTGCCACAGCAGATGAACTGATCACGTCACCCTTTCCTGCCGTCATTATCGGCACGCCGGCCAATCCTGAGCATGGGGATTTTTCCTGCAATATCGCCATGCAGACCGCCAAAGGTGAGCGTAAAGCGCCCCGTCAGGTCGCCGAGATCATCATCCGCCATATCGGCAGCGGAAATGGCCTGCTGTCCTCGTGCGAGATCGCCGGACCAGGTTTCATAAACTTCATTGTCGCGCCATCCGCCTGGCAGCAGACCCTGCTTGAGATTGAGTCACAGGGTGCAGCATATGGCCGCACATCTACCGGCGCAGCAAAAAAAATACAGGTGGAATTCGTCAGTGCCAACCCCACCGGCCCCCTGCATATCGGTCATGGCCGGGGTGCGGCTATCGGCGATACGATCTGCCGCCTGCTGGATGCGACCGGGTGGGATGTAACCCGCGAGTTTTACTACAACGACGCCGGACAGCAGATCACCAACCTGGCCCTCTCGGTACAGGCCCGCTGCCAGGATATCGGGCCGGACGATGAACGCTGGCCGACAGATGGCTACCAGGGCGAGTACATCAAGGATGTGGCCAGGGCCTATCTGGCAAAGGAAACCGTGGATTCCAATGACCGCCACGTGACAGCCCTTGGCAATCCGGAGGATCTGGATGCCATTCGGGACTTCGCCGTAGCCTGTCTCCGTCGCGAGCAGGACCTGGATCTCAAGGCCTTTGATGTGCAGTTTGATGTCTTTACGCTTGAATCAAGCCTGTATGAAAATGGCAGTGTTGAAACAACCGTACAGCAACTCGGCGATAACGGCCACACGTACGAGCAGGATGGAGCCCTGTGGCTGCGTACGACAGACTTCGGCGACGACAAGGATCGTGTCATGCGCAAAAGCGATGGCGCCTACACCTATTTTGTGCCGGACATAGCCTATCACCGCAACAAATGGGAGCGGGGCTTCACCCGGGTGGTCAATGAGCAGGGTTCGGATCACCACAGCACCATTACCCGTGTGCGGGCCGGATTGCAGGCCCTGAACTGCGGCATCCCCAAGGGATGGCCTGAATACGTGCTGCACCAGATGGTAACCGTCATGCGCGGCGGTGAAGAGGTCAAGATATCCAAGCGTGCCGGCAGTTATGTCACTCTGCGGGACCTGATCGATGAGGTCGGCCGTGATGCCACCCGTTTTTTCTTCATCATGCGCAAACCGGATTCGCAGCTCGTCTTCGATATCGATCTGGCAAAAGAGCAATCGCCGGACAATCCGGTGTACTACGTACAGTATGCCCACGCCAGAATCTGCAGCATCTTTGAGAATGCCCGTGAAAAGGGCTTCACTGCACCGGAGAATCCGCAGCCGGCAGATCTCGCGGTTCTGAACACAGCGGAAGAACTGCAGCTGATCAAACTGCTGTCAGCTCTGCCCGATACGGTTGACGACAGCGCCCAGCACTTCGAACCACACCGCCTGACCTACTATCTGACGGAACTGGCCGGCTGCTTCCACAGCTTCTATAACAAGAATCGAGTGATCAGCGAAGATTCGGCACTGACCACAGCCAGACTGTATTTACTCAAACGTACCGCCCAGACCCTGCGAAATGCCCTGGTCATACTGGGTATATCGGCACCCGAAAGAATGTAACGGAGTCTCCCATGCGGATTGATTACAGCGAACCGAAAAAATCCTATGTCACCCCCCAGGGGCCAGGCAGACAGCGCAAAGAGTCGAATGGACTTTTCACGACCATCCTGATAATAGCCGGGGGACTCATCTTCATTGCAGGCTTCGGAACCGGCTGGTTCCTCTCGCAAAAGTCCGCCAAGAAATCATTTCAGGCGGCAACCGAGCAGAACAGCCTGGAAAATTCCGCAGTAAAAGAGCCGACTCCGCCACCCAAACCACCCCAAGCAGCTCAACTGGCAACAACTGCCCCTTCACAACCTGTTCCAGCCACAACGCAACAGCCGTCTGCAGCGCCCGGCACCGCCACAAGCGACCCGCCGCTCAGCTTCTACAAAACCCTGCCCAGCGGGCAAAAGGGCAATGTACTCGGTTCAGGTATCAATACAAAGGATGACAAATCAAAACAGCCGCTTCAGGCGGCCATCCCAACCAATCTGAACCGGTCAGCGGCCTCCGAACCGACAAAGCCAGCCCCGGAAAAACCTGCCGGTGGAGACAAATCAGCAGCAAGGCACTCCGAGAACAGCTCCTTTACCGTCCAGGTGGCATCCTTCCCGCTCAGGTCAGAAGCTGAGGCCCTGAAAGGCAAACTGGCGGCCAAAGGCTACCAGGCATATATCGTGGATTCAAACCAGGGTGACAAGGGAATCTGGTACCGCGTACGTGTGGGCAAAAGACTGGATCAGGAGGCGGCCAAGGAACTGGCAGGCAAATTGGGCAAAACGGCGCTTGTCATTCCGGACTAATTTCATCAGAAAGCAACTTACTTGTTGCCAAAGCATCTATTCCATGGTACATAATGTTCTTTCGTCGGGGAGTAGCGCAGTCTGGGAGCGCACCTGCCTTGGGAGCAGGGGGTCGCAAGTTCGAATCTTGTCTCCCCGACCAGACAATTCAAGGGTTTAACCGCTAGCGGTTAAACCCTTTTTTGTATTTTCTGCACAGCATCATATCAGCACTGACAGCAGTAAATAATTCTCTCCCTGGACACAACCATCCTCATTTCATCAAGATCTTCAATGCCTGTTTCAACAATACCTCAACGCCTGCGTCTCCGCTGGCATCCAATCCGCCCAACGCCTTCCTGACCTGTGGCTCCTTGTATCCCAGATTCAGCAGTGCCGAGGCCACATCCTCAAGAACATCTTCAGCGGGTATTCCGCGTGCCTCTGTTGCGGGCAGCGCGGAAATATCCAGTTTCCCGACCTTGTCCTTCAACTCAAGTATCAGACGCTCGGCGGTTTTCTTGCCGATACCCGGGATGGTGGAAAGCTTGTGGATGTCGCTGAGCATAAGGGCCTGGGACAAAGCCTGCGGCTGGATATTGGAAAGGATATCGCGGGCCAGCTTGGGGCCGACGCCGGATACGGATATCAACAACTGAAAGAAAGACTTTTCCAGGCGGGTACGAAATCCGTACAGCTGGATCGCATCTTCACGGACGCTGGTATGGATGTGCAGACTGACGGTACCCTCTTCTGGCAGCTCGTAATAGGTGGAAAAAGGGATCATAACCCGGTAGCCGACCCCGTTCACATCCAGGATGATATGATCAGGGGATTTATAGGCGATCTTTCCGGTCAGCAGAGCAATCATGGTATGTAGTTCCTCCAAGAGGTCTTTCGTTTCGGGATTGCCGGACCTGCTTTCTGCAGCAGTTCGCGGGAATTGATATGACAGACGGCAACCGCCAGGGCATCTGAGGCATCCTCCTGCGCTATTTCAGGCAGTCCGAGCAGAATCTTGAGCATCTTCTGTACCTGTCCCTTTTCGGCCCGCCCCTGCCCCACCACGGCCTGCTTGACCTGCAGCGCCGTATATTCGGCAACCGGCAGCCCGGCATGGACAGCCGCGACGATCGCGGCACCTCGGGCCTGACCCAGCTTGAGAGCACTCTGCACATTGGTGGAGAAAAAGATATTCTCCACTGCAACCTCATCAGGGCGGTATTCGGCGATGACCTCAGACAGGCCTTCAAAGATCCGCTTCAGTCGCCCGGCGAAATCCGCAGCCTTATCGGTGAAGATGGCACCGTTATCCACATGAACCAGCCGGTTGCCCAACTGATCCACAATGCCGTAGCCGGTGATGCGTGAACCGGGGTCTATACCGAGTACTCGCATCAGAACCCACAGCCCCCGCCATGCTTCTGGTGATACTTCTGATGATACTCCTCAGCCGTCCAAAAGGTGGCACACGGCACGATCTCGGTAACAATCGGGCGGCGCAGTCGGCCGGAACGATCAAGCTCCTCACGCGACTCCTCCGCCACTACCCTCTGCTCTTCGGAGTGACAGAAGATCGCGGACCGGTACTGGGTCCCCAGGTCAGGGCCCTGGCGGTTTAATTGGGTCGGATCGTGGCATTGCCAGAATATCGTCAACAGCTGGTCATAGGAAATGATCGCCGGGTCGAAGGTCACCTCGACCGCTTCAGCATGACCGGTCATACCGGTACAGACATCGTGGTAGGTGGGATGTTCCATTTGACCGCCGGTATACCCGACCAGCGTTGACAGGACTCCGGGTACAGTCACAAAGGCATCCTCGACACCCCAGAAACAGCCGGCTGCAAAGGTGGCTTTTTCCATCTGATCCTCCAGACACATATAAACAAACTCTCAGAAACGCTTTACCCAGTAACGCAAAAGGGGGCCGAAGCCCCCTTTCTCTTACATCATATTTTCCATCTCTTCCGCCGAGATATCAAAGTTTGAGTAGACGTTCTGGACGTCATCGCAATCCTCCATCTTGTCCATCAGCTTCAGCATGCTCTCGGCCTGCTTCCCCTCCAGGACCGCCAGAGTCTGAGGGATCATCGTGATCTCGGCGTTGACATGCTTGAAGCCCTTGGCCGCCAGCGCCTCGCGCACTTCGATAAAGGAACCCGGTTCGGTCGTAACCTCGAACTGCTCGTCCTGTTCAGCCACATCGTCGGCACCAACCTCTATGGCAGCCTCAAAGAGCTGATCGAAATCAACGGACTTGTCATAAATGATCAGCCCTTTCTTGCTGAACATCCAGGAAACGCAGCCTGCCTCACCCATATTGCCGTTGTTTTTGGAAAAGATGCTGCGCACCTCGGATACCGAACGGTTACGGTTGTCGGTCAACACCTCCACCAGTACGGCCGCCCCCCCCGGTCCATAGCCTTCGTAGATGATCTCTTCGTAGGTAACGCCTTCCATGCCGCCGGAGCCCTTCTTGATGGCCCTCTCGATATTGTCCTTGGGCATGTTCTCGGCCTTGGCCTTGTCAATCGCCGTCCTCAGGCGCGGATTGGCAACCGGATCAGCTCCGCCCAGCTTGGCAGCCACGGAAATCTCCTTGATGATCTTGGTAAAGACCTTGCCGCGCTTGGCATCAGCCGCACCCTTCTTGTGCTTGATCGTACTCCACTTATTGTGTCCAGACATCTTTCCCGCTCCTTAGAGATTAATGTAAAAAGCATTTTTTTGTTGCCGGAAAAAGCGGCAAATAGTAGCATGCTGACTACCCGCTGTCCATACTAAAAAGCCCCTGTAAAGGACAGACCAGTCATGCTCACTCATCGCAACCGGTTGCTGCTTGTTCCCATAACGTTCCTGCTGCTGATGTTAGCCGCATGCGTTACACTCCCCCCGATGCATGAATTGCCGCCCATCCTGGCGCAGGATGAACTTATCAGGACCTATACCAAGGTGGGGCGGATTCAGGTCAGCCGCGAAGTCTACGGCATCGCCGACTACCAGCTTACCCCTGATATCCGCGAATGGGGTTTCAACGCCATCAGAGAAGAAGCCGCCAAAATGGGTGCCGATGCCGTTATCCTGCCGGAGGTCACCGGACATACGACTACCTACCTGGTTATGCCGACAACTGAGTACCGCGCCACCGGAATTGCAATCAGGTTCAAATAGGGATTGACAACACGGGGGATGATTCTATATAAATACTCTTCTCAATTGTATATGGCGGCGTAGCCAAGTGGTAAGGCAGAGGTCTGCAAAACCTTTATTCAGCGGTTCAAATCCGCTCGCCGCCTCCAATAAATACAAAGGGTTAGCCTAGTACAGGGTAACCCTTTTTGCTTTTAACGTGGCCTATCGCGTGGCCTTATTTCCAATTTCGTTCGATACAGCCCCCCTATCAATTAACTCCACAAACCCGTTATAAGCGTCAAACACCTTCGTAGTCGTTTTGAAACATCCGGAATGATAAGTATCTTCTTGGCCGTATCCGGATCATAACTAGATGCGGCCACGTTGTACTTTAATATGCACCAACATCTTTCATGCGTTTCACTGGATGCAATAGGCCGCTCTTACGAAGTTTATCGCTTATGGTTTCTTCTTTGATAATCGTAATCAATGAACTTCCCCCTCATCTAAAACACACTAATTTATGTTGTTTTTAATGCTGCTTGGTGATAGTTTGCACGAAAATTGCCATGACTTCCTTCTCATAACATCCTTCCAAAGGAGTTTAGATATGCCGCGTAAATTCTCCGGTATCGCCTCCGCCTTCCGTTTACTGTCACTTGTTGGACTTATCTTGTTTTCTCATACAGTGTGTTTTGCTTCAACTTCATGCAACCCACAATCTGGAAACTCGGTAATTGGTGCCGAGTGGGTAGCCTACCAATGTTTTTCTGAAGGTTCTAACGATGCTTCAACATATTATTACCTCAGCAATTTGGTCTCATGTTCAAACGGCACAGTTGTAGTATTTGCCCCAGATACAGATACGTACACTTCGCCACCAACCATTACCAACCCGTGGAAAAGCTTTGGATACAGGGTGTTTCGCAACAAAGAAGGCTCCCATATTGTTGCAATCAGTCCGTCGTATACCGGACTGATTGATAATAAGCAAATGAGCGGTTATGCAACAGGGCAGCTACACACTGATGTATTCAAAGAAGCCTTTATAATCCCTTCGGCATCCCCCGACTGCCAGGGCGGTGACTTTAACAATGCTTGTAAGTTGCCAGCTGGTTCGTCCGTAAACCTGGTTACAGGCAGTCTCTCTCACGACCAAAGGGTATTTTCGGTAAACAGCGGCCAACCACTTGCCCTAGACATTTCACTTTACTACGGTAGCAATCCATTTGCCCCCAGTACTATCGGTAATGGTTGGAGTCGTACCTATGAAATGACGCTGCAAAGTGGCGCCGGAAGCTCCAAAGTGTTTTGGTATCATGGGGAGCGCCGCATCTACAACAATTACAACACAGCATATGTTTCACCAAAAGGTGATAATTCTACTCTGATCCATAATAGTGATGGCACCTGGACCATCACAGAACCGGACGGCTTGAAACGTAACTTTAACTCCTCTGGCACCATCACCTCTCTGATGGATAAGTACGGAAACACTCTTACCTTTGCCTACGATCCCAACAACGGCAAGCTTACCGGGGTTACCGACCCGAGCAAAAGAACCGTCAGCTTTAGCTATGACCCAACAAGCGGCAAGCTCACAACAATTAAGGACCCAAACGACAAGGATTACACTCTCGGCTACCCTAGTGGAAAGCTCGATACCTTGACGCTTCCTGGTGGCGATCATTGGGGATATACCTATAATACCTCGAACGGATTACTTGAGACCAAGACTGATCCGGGACAATTTACAACCACATATGTTTACACCGGTCAAAAGGTTACTAAAGCCACCGATAATAATCAAAAGTATCGTGATTACGTATTTGCAGCCCCGGTTTCAGCAGGTAAAATCCCCGACTATTTTCCACTACAAATGATCGTGGTTTCCAACAATAAAACGTCATACGTCCCGATAAAGAATTTTACACTTACCGACAAAGATCAGAATAACTGGCAATTTACATACGACAGTTTAAGCGAGAACATACGCAGTAAGGCCGACCCTCTTGGGAACACTACCAGCTATACCTACTATCCCAATGGACTCAGTAAATCTATAACAGCTCCGCCAGTGAACGACATCCGCTACACCACTTTCTATATCTATGATGCCATGGGTAATGTGGCCAGTGAGACAGAACCTCTGGATATAGCCGCATTAGGTATTGACCCGGACTTGGTTGGCGATCCTGCAAGCGACAGCCGCATCAATAGCAGGTTTGCTTTCAGCTACACATATGACCTAAACAACACAAATCCCGCTTTCAAGAACCTCATCACCAGAATGGACGACAAACGTGGTGCGAACATTCTAACCACCACTTACAGCTATACTGTTGATACAGATGGCTACCTGGTCACCACTGTTACCGATCCAACCAAGGCAACCACTGTCACCCGCTATTTCAGTAACGGCAAGATCAAGGACATTACCGACTCTAATCAGAAGGTGACGACCTACAGCTATTATGAAGACACTCCGGAAAACCGGACTGCGAAGGTTGTTGGATTCCTGAAATTTGTGGTCACTCCGGATGGAGTCACCACCAGCTACTTTGACCCCAGCCTTCTCAATGTCGCCTACGACGCTAACGGCAATAACATCTGGTATGCGATCCTGGACAGGGACGGTACGCAGAGAAAGATGGTTATATCAGTCTATGACAACCGGAACCGCCTGTACACCGTCACTACCCGCGTTACCGGCCAGCCGGACATCGTCACCACCTACGGTTACGATAAAAATGATAACGTCAACTCAGTCACGGATGCCGAACAGAAGCCGACAACATATCTTTTCGATTTCAACCGCCAAATAACCACTATCACTGATGCCCGTCAGAAACAAACCAGCCTGGTCTATGGTGGTACCAGCTGTCCTTCATGTGGCAACAGCGCGGACAAACTCACCAGCATCACGGATGCCAATCAGCTTTCCAAGCAACCTTCCGACCAGCGTTCCACGATCTATTCCTATGACAAGGCCGGTCGTCTGGAGTACGAAACCGACCCCATGGGCAAGAAGTACCACTACACCTATCACCCCAATGGGAAACTCTTTAAAAAATTCAAAGTGGTTGTGGACACGGATATCCTGCAAGTTACCTATGACTACAATAATCGCGGTCAGATAATCAGCAAACAATACAATGACAACAACAGTACTCCCAATTCATCATATGGCTATGACAGCAACGGCAGGATAAATGCCGCCAGCAACGCCAACATCAGCTATACCTTTAGCAACTACACTGGCGGCAGCTACAAAGGGCGGCTGAAGAGTGTTAAGGACAATACCAACACCCGGACGGTCAGCTACGACCAATATGACAAGCTGGGACAGCGACAACAGGTTACCTACAGCGGTACAACCGGTTCAAGGTCAATCTCGTACCAATACGACGAAGCCAACCGCCCCTGGATCATCACAGCCGGAACCAAAATTTTTACTTACCTCTATGACAAGCTGGGTAGACGGAATACCATTACCTATCAACCTGTCGGTATCACCGTGGAACATGAATATGACAATCTGGACCGGCTCAAAAAGATCAAGCATTCCACCAGCACAGCATCCATCACCTTTGCCAACTACTCCGGTTTTGACAAGACCGGCAACCGCAAGAGCAAG
Source organism: Geobacter psychrophilus (assembly GCF_056821595.1). Lineage (NCBI taxonomy): Bacteria > Pseudomonadati > Thermodesulfobacteriota > Desulfuromonadia > Geobacterales > Geobacteraceae > Geobacter > Geobacter psychrophilus. The sequence goes on along the minus strand of NZ_JBXDTU010000004.1, from coordinate 3,170,235 downwards.
ATCACACCTAACAGCACCGAAACCTACCACTACGACGAAATCTACCGTCTGACCCAGACCGATACCCCCAAAGGCTCTGAAAAGTACACTTATGATGATGTCGGCAACAGGACAGGCGGTCCCGGTCCCAAGGAATCGCTGGCTCTCGCTACCTACGCTTATGACGCAGCCAACCGCATGACCCACGGCAAACAACTTGGCTACGAGTATGACGATGCAGGCAACCAAATCACAAGAACCATCCCCAATGCTCCTAACAAGGGTTGGACGCTGACTTGGGACCTAGAGAACCGGCTGACTCAGGTGCTCATATTCAGAAAGGTCAACAACGTTATTGTGGAAAGCAGGACCGTTGACTTCAAATACGATCCTTTCGACAGAAGGATAGAGAAGAAGGTGACCACGTTTATCACCGGTAATGATCCGAAGGTCATTGGCACTTGGCAATACCTGTACGACGAGAATAACATTGCCGTTGAGTACTATACCGACAGCAGCGGCACCACAACAACCTATTACATCCACGGTCCCGGTGTCGATGAACACCTTGCCATGGATCGAGACGGCACTTATTACTTTTTCCACGCAGACGGATTGAGAAGCATCACGGCCATTTCCAACGAATCAGCGGTTCCCGTCCAGACTTACAGTTACGACAGCTTTGGAGTGCCAAAGCAGACGACACCTTTCCGCAACAGTTTTATGTACGTTGGCAAGGAATATGACCTAGAGAGTGGCCTGACGGAGATGGGAGCGAGGTATTATGATCCGAGGGAAGGAAGGTTTATATCTAAAGATCCGAGCTCCTATAACGGAGGAATAAATGTATTTTCATATGTCCAAAATGATCCGATAAACTTCATTGACCCTTATGGACTTAATCCGGTTCCATGTGCATTAGTTGGAGGTGCAATAGGTGGCCCTCCTGGTGCTGCAATAGGGGGGTTAATTGGTTTAGGAATTGGAGTTATCGGTGGTCAAGCACTGTGGAACAATATCATTAACCCTTTGCTAAACAAGAATAATGTTCCGACACCGCCAAGTAGTGATGCAAAAGCACCGGGTCCTCCTGGTCCAGCTGATGGCTATAAACCTCCAAAAGGATGGGACGGACAAACTGTTCCTAACCCCAATGGTCCTGGAAGAGGCTACCCAGATAAGGGAGGTCGAGTTTGGGTTCCAACAGGACCAGGCGCAGGGGCACATGGAGGTCCACATTGGGACGTTCAAACCCCAGGTGGTGGTTATACAAATGTTTATCCAGGAGGGAAAACTCGATGAATAATACCAAAGCAGTTGTATTAGAAGCTACAAGAGTCGTTTTCTTTTCTGCATATGATGAAGCCGCATTTTTTGAATGGCTAGATAAATTAAAATGCTCCATAAAATATGAAGGTCGTGGCGACACCATCAATATTACTGTGAACAAAGATGAAATAGACGAAACGACATTGCGAGAATTATTAGCGATGTTCCGCCGTTATGAAATTTCTATGCGGCAATTAGCTGTATTTGATTGTCAACAATTTTCAGAATGGTTTCGCAATAAGCGAGCATATTGGTACGTACCAGTATTTGAAAAGCCCTAGGGGGCAGACCCGAATAGAGCCGAACATAACTTCGTGAAGACTAGTTACCTGTACAATAATATTCGCTAGAGATGTTAAATTGACAGACTGTGCAACAATCCTGATTCAGGAGCACCATACATGAAACCACTCACCATAATGGCATTACTCTTGATGTTGACCCTCTCGATTAACGCATTTGCCTCCACAGACGGTATCTACGGTTTAAACAAGAAACTCACTCCATCCTGGGATGGCGCGGACTCCGGATTGATCGCGGACACATCCTCCGAGTATGATTATGTCTATGGCGACGATGCATCTCTGATCTATCAACTACCTCAGACATGGCCTGCATTTACCTTCTACGGTCAAACATATACCCAGATCACCATTGACACCAACGGTAACATCTGGTTCGGTTCCGCCGGTTCTGTAAACTCATTCAATCTGCCTACTACCGGGCCTGTCATCGCCGCCTGGAACAATGACCTTACGTCGTATTTCAATGGTGGTGTCTTTGTTCTGCACAAGACCGATCTGCCTCAAGGCGACCGGGTTGTCATTGAATGGCAGGCGGAATCCTATACCGATCAAGGGCTTGCCTTGCCGAACAACTTTGAAGTGGTCCTGTTCAAAAACGGTGACATCCGCATCGATTACAAGTCGTTTACAGCAGCAATCGCCAATGACTTTGGCAGCGGCATCTCCAATAATGAAAATAACCACTTTCTCTCCATTAGCAGCGCATACTTTCCTGTCTACCAACTTGCCGGGAATTCATACGGATTCACTACATCGATTTCGACATTACAAGTCAGTTTCATTGGCACAGGTGGAGGGATTGTCACTAGCAGCCCTGAGGGTATTGCGTGTAATACAAACTGTTCATCAACGTTTCCCACTGGAGAATTAATCACATTGACCCCTGCACCAGACCAATACTCCCTATTCAACGGCTGGACGTTGTCGAATGGGGTTTGCCCTGAGACAAACTGCCAGGTGACCTTGAATTCCGATACAACGGCTACCGCAACGTTCGATATTGATACGACAAAGCATATTAATGTATCCGGCACTTTTTACACATCGCTCCAGGAAGCTTACAATCATGCCTTCACCGGCGATGTCATAAATATCTGGGGGATTACTTTGAACGAAGGAGTGACCGCCTCCAGAGCAATTGATGTTACCTTGCAGGGGGGTTATGACAGTACCTACTTGAATGTTGTCGGCACGACGAAACTCATGAACCCACTTATCATCCAGCTGGGATCGGTACGGGTCAAGGACCTTGCCATCATCGGCAGTGACTCTCCCGCGCCCGCCGCACCAATGATGATGTCAACTACTGCAACCACCGGTGTTGCTGTTCCAAACACGCCCCTGACTTCCGGACCTGTTGTGATCCTAAATATGAACCAGAGCAGCAAAAAGCATGGTCATGACAAGGAAAAAGATAACGACCGTGTTCACCAAAATGAACGCCGAGAAGGCCATGGAGATGATTAATCCGTATTTACACAGCAAATCAATTTGACCATAAATATTGAATAATTCGTAAAGCATGTCAAAAGCTCATTAATCTGATAATTTCGTATATGCTTCATGTAACTTCCGCAACCGCGCTGAAGCATCCGGACGACGCACCAAGTTTTTATTGGCTGAATCAGGATCATAACTGGATGCATCTACACTGTACTTGGACACGCCTATATCCTTCAAATAAACCACCAACGTCTCAAATCGCTTGAAGAGTCGGAGCCGACCGCTCCGTGCAACAAGTGGCCGCTCCACCATGCCATACTTTATAACAACCCCCCAACCTCCCGGTTGGCCTACCACATCCGCTCCCCGAATCGCTCCGGCCTCGACGAGTCGAGCTAGGGCAATATGATCTATTGAATCAGTCTGTTTTACCATTACGTTACCTTTCAGTTCTCATTTCTATTATTGGCACATTATTAAACAGCCAACATTTACTGTTTCCGACAGTGTACTTGACATAGCACCCCTACTAAGCGGTTAAGGCAATGGGGATTCAAAGACCATTGCCTTATGGTGATACAAACCGATTACATTTATTTGAATCAAGCATGAAGCAAATTTTGTTCAATTTCGAATCAATGTTACATTGGTTTTGAATTATTTGGGGTTGCAATTCAGAACCTAATTAGCTGATTTTGAATCAAGTTTCACAGTTTATGACCTCAATATCGGGCACGGTATCTTTGGTCGTAATGCCCTCCCCTGCTGCCAGTTTAGCAAGCTCAGTATCCACGTGACTCATAGTGGCGAATGCAACTATTCTATCAGGAGTGAATCCTGTGTGTGCTGATAGCTGCAAAAGCCTGTCTACCTGCTCCTGGTTGATATGGCAGAAAACGAAGAAGGGATTTTTTGAGTTTTTATTGATAACCTTATGTATCCCATGTGACACTTTTTCGTATTTGTATTTTCCCATGTTGCAATCTCCCTGGTACGCTGATTTAAAGTTTTTGCGTTCAGTGGCCGGAACCCGTCAGGGCTGAAACTCGCCGGTTTCATGGCGTGGTTCGGGGTGAAACCTTCCAGAACGGCCCTTTAGGGGAACACCCATATTTTAAAGTTTCACTATCTCCCAAAACCGGCATATTTCCGACACTTTTTCTACTCGAATTTGAACAAAATCGAACCATTTTTAGACCAAATTTAGACCATTTTTGAATCACTTTTTACCACCCTGGATACAATACAACGGCGGGTACACAATTGACCTGGCTATTTCCATCAACCACAAATGCTCATTCACGGCCATGTCAGATTCATATAGATTTATCAATGGTTCCAGCTCAAGAGCTTCGGCCTCGATCCGTTGCAGCAGCTCACGGTACTCGCAAAGACTGATAATTTTGGCTGACATATCACTACCCTCTTAACTAATCCGGCTTATCAGATCTTAGATCAACGCCACTTGGTGCAGCTGGTGGTGGTGTGGAACTATTTTTAGATCCAAACTTTTGAGCCACTTTCCCACCAAAATCAGATCCCATATCCTTCAATTGGTCTGTTGCGCTTTGCACCCGGTTAGTTACCCCTGTCATGCGTCCAAGAGTAGGCAGAATGCCGCCCCTGTCCCCGGTAGTTGGGTTCACACCGCCTATTAATGCCTTTCCCGCCCCTGAACTGTCAATCGGCATTGAATTTTGACCCGCTATAGGCGTTCAATTTTGACCCACCCCAGCAGTAGTTTTTAGTTGTTTATCCTCGTTCTGATTCTCCAGCTTTCATTTCCGGTTTCCACTATCTCGCAGTGATGAGTGATCCTGTCCAGCAGGGCTGTCGTCATCTTTCCATCCCCGAATACCTGTGGCCATTCGCCGAACGTCAGGTTGGTTGTTATGATCAGCGATGTTCTCTCGTAAAGCTTCGAGATCAGGTGGAACAGGAGTTGGCCGCCGTTCTTGGAGAATGGCAGGTAACCCAGTTCGTCAAGGACAACCAGGTCATGCCTTGCCAGGTGTTCCGCCAGCTTGCCACCCCGGTTGTCGAGTTTCTCCTGCTCCAACTGGTTCACCAGATCCAGTACGTTGAAGAACCTGGCTTTCCTGCCATTTCTGATACTCTGCCGAGCTATGGAGATGGCAAGGTGCGTCTTGCCGGTTCCGGTACCGCCGACCATGATGATGTTGCTGTGATCGGACAGGAAGCTGCCATCATAGAGGGTTCTGACTTGCATCTCATTGACTGGTGTGGCTGCGAACTCGAACCGGTCGAGATCCTTGTCTACCGGGAACCTGGCCAGACTCATGCGGTAACGGATGCTTCTTAACTTCCTCTCCGCCATCTCCGCTTCCAGGAGGTCGCACAGTATCTTGTCCGGAGTGGCCCGACTCTTTATCCCTGCCGCCAGCACCTCATCAAGGATGGACTTCATTCCGTACAGTCCGAGCGTCCCGATGGCTTCCATCAGTCGGTCACGCAGTACCATAGGCACCTCCCGAGAGGAGGCGGTCATAGCGGTAACAGTCCACCACCGGGACCAACCTGAGCAGCGGCAACTGTGCTGACGGCTGCAGCGGTTCCGGTTGCGGCTCATCGTGTGTGCGTGACAGAATGGTGAGTATGACATCGCTGCTGACCGTCTTGTCGGCTATCGATTTGGCGCACGCTTCTGCCACGGCTTCCAAGCCATAACGACGGACGACGCTCAATATCCCCACGAACTGGCGATCTCCGTCGCTGCGTTCCGCCAGTATCTTTCTGACCTCACCCATCGATTCCGGCAGATCCCATTCCTTGAAGGGGGCACCGTTTCGCAAGGCTCCCGGTTTCTGCTCCAGTACGGCGATATAATGCCAGGGGTCGTAGATGACCTTGTCACGACTGAGGTTACGGTCGTGGACTCCAACCGTTGTGCCGTTCATTACGATGATCACCCGGCTTGCGTATGCACGTACTGAGACTGTTTTACCGACAGCCATCGCATTGACGCTGTAACGGTTGCGGTCGAAGCTGATCAGGAGCTGCGGCGACACACGCGCAACGCTTTCCTGATAACCATCAAACGGAGACGGCATACTCAGCAGACGGTTGCGCTCTTCGGCAAACACCTCGTCAATGGTTCTGGTCCTGAGCTCGGGATGCTTGAAAGTGGCGGCGTGATTGCGGCACTGGTCCAGTAGCCATTCGTTCAACTCAGCCACGTCCTTGAACCGCCTACGCTGGGCAAAGAAACGTTTCCTGACTACGCCGACCTGGTTCTCGACCTGTCCCTTCTCCCAACCTGCGGCTGGCGTACAGGCTACCGGTTCAAACAGGTAGTGGGAGGCCAGGTTCTGGAAGCGACGGTTGAACACCCGGTCTTTGCCCATCAGCACCTTGGTAACTACCGTCTTCAGGTTGTCGTAGATGCCTCGCCTGCAGACACCGCCAAAGAACTCGAAGGCCCGGACATGGGCATCCATGACCATCTCAAGAGTTTCACGGGTATAGGCGACACAGAACGGTTTGCGGCTGTGACACAGGCGGAAGTGGGCGATCTTTATCTCTACGGGGACACCACCGAGTTCGACCTTCTCGTAACTCCAGTCGAACTGGAAAGCGTCACCAGGGTCATAGGCAAGGGGTATGAAGGCCTTTACAGCAGCCGTGCCGTCTGCTTTCTTCCAGTTGCTCACATAGCGGCGGACGCTGTCATAGCCTCCTTCGTATCCTGCACGCTGTAGCTGCTCAAACAGGATCTGAGAGCTTCTGCGATGGCGAACAGGCTTGCTGTTGTCCTCAGCCAGCCATTCAGAAAGGCTGGCTTCAAAGGAGCCGAGCTTCGGACGTGGCTGTTCAGTCCTTACGTACTTCTGGTCGGTCATGCCGGTGCGGAGGATGGTTCTGACGGTGTTCCTGGCAAGGTTGAATTCGCGGGTTATCTCCCGGATGCCTTTGCCATCTCGGTAGTGGGCGTGACGGACTTTGCGGATGGTTTCCACGTTCAGCATCTCCTTTCGGTACTCCTCTCTCTGGTTGGTTCCAGAGAGTATGGAGGAAGGTGCTGAGGTGGGTCAATTTTGGACGCCGATTATCCCCCTAAGTGGGTCAATATTGCATGCCGATTCACAAATAAATCAGTATATCAGTAAATCAGCGCAAACAACTCACTCTATAAACAGGGTTATCATCGTATGATGTGCGTCTTTGAAGGTTGAATTATAAGCCCCTTGTCCGTAACGTCTTGCCGTGATTCAGGGTAGACAACCTGCACTTTTTTCAGATTCTTTAGAAATTCGGCTTTGAAATGATATGTCGCCTTATAATCAGCCCCAAACTGCCTGTGCAGACTTTCCCACGGTATCAGCGTGGATTTATACAAGTAGGTATTCCGGTATGATCGCCAGTTGTAAATATCTAGAGCCATTGAATTGTTTTTGAGTGCCTTCAACGCCCTTATATCAACTGGTACGGCGCACTCCAACAGTTCTTTATATAATCCACTTCCTAGCGTCACGGTGGATTCCCATAGTCCCGCTTGGTGTATTTCCTTAGAGTTCCACCATAGATCAGCTTCCTCTGCAATGAGCGTTTGCTTCAATGCCATACGCTCATTGCTTGAATATACCGCCGATATTCCCGCCGAAAAAAGCCGTGTTAATTGATTCCTCAAACGGGTTATATCGCCCCTCTTGCCTCCGGTGCGGTGCAGATCAAGCTCTTTCAAAAAATCGGACAGACTACCACCAAGAAAAATTTTTTGTTCCCTTGTCCTCACCACTTCACGGCCTATCCATGGCATGATAAGGCGCGGAATACCGCCATACGGTAATCCAATATCCTTTTTCATGGCTACCATTGTAAGCGTAATAAAACCGTTCTTTCGCTCAAAGTGGGTTGTTTTAGGGTCTTTCGTTGGCATGGTTGACTGTACCATTGCCCTTGCCATGTAGCCTATCATCCCAGCTTCTTTGGCAGTTTCTTCTTCGATGGCTACAGCATCGGCCAACAGGTTTATGACTGATTTTTTTATAGAAATACATTGGTTCTGACTCACGGCTGACACCGTGAACAATGTCTGAACATCTTGCCCTCCTTGAATGGAGGACGGGCTGGTAGCAAGGAACTCACACGATTGCAGTCGCAATGAGTTAATGGTAGGATGTTCCTAGGGTTCCAACCCAGGAACGGTCGTTTGCAGACGCCCGTCCGTCCGGCCCCTCAGGTATAACTAGTTCACGCTAGTTTACCTGGGGGGTTGTTTCTTTCTGCTTCTGATTCTCCATCCAGCCGTACAATGTGCTGGCCCATAAACCCGAAGCACACCTACTTCCGCTGCCTTGTACAAGCTTTTGTAACTTTGGAAAACCTGCATTTTGATGACAGAATCGATACAACGTAGCTCTGGAAATCCCGAGTATTTGTAAAACAGTGGGTATCCGCAGGAACCTATCACCTTGCTGTTCGAGCATATCTATTTCCCCCTTTTAATATTTGTCTTATGGAGTTTAATCTGATCCATATATGTTCTTTAGTACGTTATACTGTGTCAGATGTCAACATATTTATCAATTATTTCAGCTAGTTAGGTTATGTTGACAGGAAGTTAAATGTAGTGTAAATGCAGTGAAGGGATGTTGACACTTAAATTGAATGTAGTGTAAATCAAATTGCGATATAAACTTAATGAAGTGTAAATTAAATTACTAGTCAGTTCACAACTACAAAAAATGGGCCGGAAAAATCCGGCCCATAATTGTTTAGAATGAAATTGTAAGATTCGCTCGCCTATTTATGAAACTTGCTTCACCTACTCTTAAAGTGACTCTTGTTTATTTTTTAAAACACGGGCCAGGGCATCGTAAGGGATATTAAAATGCTCTACGAGGCCTCTTCGATGTTCCTCAAGCCGACTAACCTCAGCGTCACAGTCAAAGGTTTTGCCCTGAAGAGCGCGGATTTCCTCCATAACAATTACATGAGAGGCGACAACCTGAGAACGCACTATATTTAAAAGTACGTTCAGGTCATCTCGAAACCATTCATCAATTGGTTTATTTTCCATACTAAGCCTCCGGTTGATTGGTTCGACTAAACTTCTACTTCTCCAACATAAGACAGATGGTGGGAACGGTTACAAATAGAACACCAAAAATGGCGCGTACTCGAAGATCAACAGTCGATAACTTGGCAGCGAAACCAGTGTTATTTCGCGCCGGCATCGAAAGGTAGCCGAGATACCAAATTATGAAATTGAGCGTGATTACTATGGTAAATAGGAAGCCGAAACCAACCCCATTTGCCCATGCCTGCCACCGGTCGAGATTTGCTGTAGCGAAAGCATTTGCCCATTGCCCAAACAGTATGCCGAAGGTGAGAGCGCCAATGGCATACGTATTAACCAAAACATTATTGGCTGCCAATGCAAGCCACTTCGAGTGTGGCACAAGAATAAACAGGCCAAAGAGAGCTATTCCGACGGCGCCAACTACATTCCAAAGGTGTGGGCCAATACCTTCAGAGATAGCAGCATTAAGATACTTCACACTTGTATATTGACCACGCCAGTTCGTAAAAGTAACGGCAAGAACGGCAGGTAATGTCCACGCCATAAAAATCACAGCTGCATTGCGAACTCCTGGCAATGGAGAAAAATCACTACAGTCGAATTTCGAGAACTGGGTCCGGATATAGGTTTTCAATGTGGGTGATTGCATGATTATATCAGACTCCATTTATAAGTTTCTCTATATGCTCCGTCCACCTCATAAGCCATACTCTTTTCTCTTTTTCATATTTATATCGATTATATGTTCGTATTACCCCTCTTTTTTTATGATTCTGAATTTCATCAATAATCTCGTCAGAACAACCAATTGATGCCAAACATGTAGCAGCTGTTCTGCGCAGATCGTGAGGAGTCCATCGCTCAAGTCCAAAGAATGGTGGATTACTGTTGTGAGTCACATGGTGACTCAATGAATTTACCAATACAGGACCTTCAGCCCCCCTTGATGCCTTAAATATGTGCTCATCAAACGATGGCATGAGAGACACGGCAAGAGGGGTTAAATATACTCGATTTTCTCTGCCGTTTTTAGATCGATTGGCGGGAATCGTCCACCAGCCGCACCGTTTACAGGTTAGACAAAGAGCTTTGCCCTCCCCCACAGAAAATTCACTGATATGCATTCCTGCCACTTCTCCGGGCCGTTGGGCAGTTACCAAGACAAACAAAATAGCGCGAGGTATTATATCAGATCCGCTTTTAGTTATAAGTGAGTGCCAAACGTGTTTAATTTCATCATCAGATAGTGCTCTCTCCCTCGAATTTGGAGATGCTTGTGGTACGGCCAGGCCAACGCCACTAAAGGGATTGTACTCGATCATTTCACGGTGAACTGCATAGGTAAACATTGCTCTTGCAGCAAGCAACACATTACGCGCTGCCCCCGGCTTTTTTTCCGCAATGCTTTCGATCAACAATATGGCGTCACGACGGCAAATGCCACTAACATCACGGTCGCCCCATACGGGTATTAAATGCTTTTCTAGCCGGTTGTCTTGATGCATAACAGAGCGTGCAACTAGATGAGTTTTAATGTGTTCAATGTATGATGTTTTTAACTTTGAAACCGTCAATATTTCAGGTTCTGGTGGAAGTCGCGGAGGTGGGGCTTTAGGATCAATATTTTTTTTGACATTTGAAATTGCGTCTGAATATGCTTGGCGTGCATCTGATAAAGAAATATCTGGATAAATTCCAAGATTGAGGAACTTCCGCTTTCCATCAAAATGATACATATAGAAAAACGTTATCACTCCTGTTTTTCGCACGCGAATACCAAAACCATGACCTTCACGTAGATCATACTCCTTGAGATCATACTCCTTGTTTAGCAATTTTTTCTTGATTTCTGCTTTTAATGCTTTAAGGTACAAATCCGATAATTTGCCCTTGAATTCTGGCATGTTGCCCCCAAGTAACTGACGTGGCTTATACGTGGCCTCATATGAATAAGATTTATTGAGACGACCGATAATACGCCATGATACACAAAGAGACAATCAAGATTAATTGAAGCACAATTATCTAAGTTATGTTAATATGTTACGCAAGCTTTACGAGACACGACGAAACAATGTGAGATTTATAGAGAAGCGCCGTTCGGAAGGCATTTAGGTCTGCAAAACCTTTATTCAGCGGTTCAAATCCGCTCGCCGCCTCCAAACAACCACCTATATTTGTTAGGTTTATTGAAAAGGTCATGCTTCACAGCATGGCCTTTTCTATTTACTTGACGTGACTTTTGACGGGACTTTGTTTAAGACACTCTACCTAGCCGTACCGGCTTTAGTATAACGCCTAGCGGCATTATCAATTACCACTTGGCTACACCTCGCCGCCTGTATATTGGCTTGCCAGTAAGGTTAAGGCTTCGTACCACCGCAAACCTACAACCTTGACTTACTGGACGACGGGCTTGTTAGCCCCGATGGGGTGATTTAACGAGGAGGCCAAAGCGTGGCATCTGTGGTGGTATCACCAGTAGTATAGTAATGAGTGTAAAGATTCGCACCTTCCATGCCAATATCCGCCAATCCACAGCTTCGCAGTGGTTCCGCTTTTCTGGTAACGATTATGAAGCCAATCGTCACCATCAAACCGGCTCATCAAAACCAACCCACCTTATCAGCTACGAATCAAGCCGTACTCACCATGGGCAACAAGATCGCTGGGGTGGTCATTACCTTTAACGATATGACCGCTGACACATCGATCGAAGCTAAATGCGGGCGTCGGTTGAAAAACCCAAAGAGTAGATTATTATAACGATGAGGGAATAACGCATGGACAACGAGGCAACATCCGATACGGCATTAAAAAAACTGCGCAGGAAAGCCGAGACCAAGCTGGTCTCACAACCTGCTAGCGAGGAACCGTTCGCCGAAGAGATGGATGCCAGGAGACTGCTGCACGAACTGCAGGTTCGCCAAGTGGAACTGGAGATGCAGAACGAAGAGTTGCAGCAGACCCATTCCGACTTGAAACAGCAATTGATAACCTCTGAAAAACTTATTGAGGAATTGAAAGTTGCCAAAGAGCAGGCCGAAACAGCCAGCCTTGCCAACATTGCCAAGAGCCGCTTCCTCGCCAACATGAGCCACGAGATCCGCACCCCCATGAACGGGGTTATCATCATGGCCAAACTTCTTGAAGAGACCGGATTGACTCAGGAACAGCAGCGGTATGTAGGGCTTCTGAAGGATTCAGGCAATAACCTGGTGAATTTAATCAATGACATCCTGGATATCTCCCGGATCGAGTCATCCGGAATTAAGCTGGAGATACGGGCATTTGATCTACAGGCAGAGATTGACTCTGCCATGGCCATCCTGGCACTCTGTGCCAAAGACAAGGGGCTATTGTTAGACACACAGATAGAACCGGATGTGCCGCGACTCCTGAAGGGTGACGCCTTCCGTTTGTGCCAGATCATCAATAACCTGGTCAATAATGCCATAAAGTTTACCGAAAATGGTTCCGTCTGCCTGCGGATCAGTAAGGTTGCGGAACAGGAACACCAGGCGAACCTGCGCTTCACCGTGCGTGACCAGGGTATCGGAATAGCAGATAACCAGCTTAAAAAAATATTTGAGCCATTCAGCCAGGCGGATAACAGTGCTACCCGCCGTTTCGGCGGCTCCGGATTGGGTCTCGCGATCTCCCGGAAGCTTGTTGAACTGATGGGCGGCGCTATCCGGGTAGAAAGCGTGGAGGGCCAGGGGAGTACCTTCTGGTTTGAGGTGACATTGGCTAAGCAGGAAAAGAAAACAGGAGCCCCCCCGGTAAAGAGATCCGACGGGGGGTTGCATCTACCTCTCACACCAACCGGGAGAAACATCCGCATACTGCTGGTTGAAGATGATTTGGCTAATCAGGTCGGGTTAAAGACGATCCTGGAAAGGTCCGGATACAGGGTGGATCTGGCCAACAATGGCCGGGAAGCCGTCGATATGCTGGAAAAGGTAGAATACACCCTGGTACTTATGGACTGCTCGATGCCGATAATGGACGGTTATACGGCTACGACAGTTATTCGCGATCAGACATCAAAAGTTTTAAACCACGAAACACCGGTAATCGGGCTCACAGCCTATACCATGCCGGAAGACCGTGACAAATGCCTTGCCGTCGGAATGAACGATTATCAGAGTAAACCGATCATTTTTTCGGAATTAGTATCGATCATTGAGAAGTGGGCCAGCTTGGCTAGCAAAAATTAACCCACAGCAGTATTCGAAACCTGCTGCAGTCACACCCGCACGTATATTCTCTTATTTTTACTTCGTAGTACTGCAGCAATTTTGCTCCAGTTCAAAGCTGTTGGCGATACACCTCTCCCATTTACATTTCAGCTACCTGAGGGAGCCCCTCAGGGTAATTCTCTCCCACAGCTTCCTGAGGCTGCCACAAAATACTGCGGAATAATCAACCACTCCATTCAACACAACATTCTCTTCTCAGCACCCAATATGCCGTTATTACAGGACGAATCAAGACCTGCCTTGGCTCAAATGTTTTTGGCAGGCTACTTGCGTTACCCTACTTGCTTGTAAAAACCCGAATTAATTAATGGCATGGAAAGGAGACAAACATGGAGCTTTATTCGGAAGGTACAACTACCCATCTGCAGGGAGACATGACCCACGCGGGAGTTACCCTCAATATCATCAATTCGCTGGCCGAGGCATTACATCTGGCAACCGTTGCCGGAGAGAAAAAAATCCAGGTCATTTGCGACAAGATTAAATCCGCTGACATCAGCGGGCTGCAGCTCCTTTCCGTATGGATGCAATGTGCGCGGTTCAGGGGTGTGGAACCGGAGTTAGTCAATCTGCCGGACAAACTGAAAAAGGATATGCTGGAGTTGGGGATGGGCCATTGTAACGATTCGCAACACCGGTATCTATGGGCAATACAAAAAGGATAATGTTATGACGTACGATGGAATCAATGGCAGAGCCGTAGCGCTTCCAGTAATTACACCTGCGGTGGTGATCATGCCGATACAAGAGGACAGGTCATCACTTCTGCCAAAAATAGATTTTGTACATATAACCAGCGCTGCGCGTGCACGATCCATGAAACTTGAAGGGTTGAATGTCGCACAGATTGCTCTGGCAATGGGATTGAACACGAATGCGATCTGGGCGTTTCTGCAAAAGCCGCCCATGGAATCAGCAACGTTCCCGGTCAGCGAAGTACCGTCACAATAGTTTTAGTAAGTTAGAAATTATTTTCTGCGCTTTTTGGCAAGAAAATAATTTCGTTAACTTACTTATCCTGTTTATCAGGGTCAAAACGGGCAGCCTGCATACTGGCTGCCCCAACAGCCAGAAATCAGGACACCTCTGTCAGCTATTCCACTGCATCCGGATCGTTCATTGACGACCAGCCTCCCCCATCGCATGACTCCACAGAACTTCCACCGGATATCTGGTGCAATTTCATCTCAAAGACAAACCATGTACTACATCAAATCATCGAGTGCGTGCGTACTTTTACGGCCAAGAGAGCTGTTAATTCCGGATTCATCGGGGCGGGCTCGTACGAGGCCCCTGGACCCGCCTGCCCCTTGCCTCATCCCCACAGATATCTGCTGAAATTGCGGACAAACCTCAGATAACCACAAGTTTCTGCGGATTTCCACGTTGGATTATTCTGCCCGACAGGCTCCTCTGCCGTCACATCAGCCTGTTATTGCAGGCGTATTTTATTGTTGTTGCCCTGCTGCGGTTATTGGCAGGCTACTTGCCTTTACTAAAACAACAGAATGATGACGACCACAACAATTTCAGATCAGTTTGAGCTAGCGGAATATAGAACCATGAGGAGTGTTGCAGTGATTATGAGGTTAGACGTTTAGCGGATGCGCAGTAGAAGTTCAGTGAAGGATAACCGGTTGCACCAATGTCAAAGGGGATTTTTTTTATGAAACGTTTTATGTCAACAAAAGCAGGTCTTGTGTCCTTGTCGGTTCTGAGTGCCTTTATGTGCAATGTACCGACAGCCGCAGTCGCTGATCCGGGCACTCTTGGATCGGCCGCAAATTTCGGTGTTTTCGGCGGCGGCGCCGGGATGACCAACCAAGGCCTGAATACGGTTGTTAACGGCGATATCGGGACGACTGCCGATTCGACGCTGGTTACCGGCTACCACGACCTGCACGCAGTCTTTACTGAAACAACCATGAACATCGGAACAGTCAACGGGACAGCCCATACCGCTGTTGCTCCGGCCGGTTCCGTTCCCAATGCCATTGCAGCCGCAGCCGCACTCGATATCCAGAGCGCCTATGACAGCCTGTCTCCTGCCGCACTTCCGGGCGGGATCGATGTTTCAACCCTGGGTGGCGGCGCCGGTGAACTGGGCAACCGTACCCTCGCCCCCGGCGTCTACAAATCCGCACCCGGAACCTATGCCATTCAGGGCGGCGACCTCTACCTTGACGGCCAGGGCGATCCCAATGCCATCTTTGTCTTCCAGATGGGAACGTCACTGCTGGTCGGCGGCCCGGGAGTGGCATTCCCCCAGAGCGTCATTCTTGTTAACGGTGCCCAGGCCAAAAACGTATTCTGGCAGGTCGGCAGCGCAGCCACGATCAATGCCGCCGGCGGCGGCACCATGGTAGGAACGATCATCGCCGCTTCCGGCATCTCGACCTCTACTGCCGGCAATGTCGATAGCGTAACACTGAACGGCCGGGCTTTGGCCCTGCATGCTTCCGTGACCCTGGTCAATACCACCATCAATGTTCCCGGTGTGACCGTTGTAGCGGTTGAACCACCCGTTGTTGTAGATCCACCGGTTGTCATTGAACCGCCCGTCGTTGTCGTACCACCAGTCGTTCCTGCTGTACCCGGCGTTACCGTGACCGGTACCCAGGCAGCTGATGTGGTTGCAACCGCAGCTACCGGCGGCAACATCAATGTCCAGAACAATGGCGGCCATGTTGCGGTTACTGAAAACGGAACCGGTACGATCAACATCGTCAACAACGGCCAGCTGCTGACCGTAACCAACACCGGTAATGGCGTCGTAGCGGTCAACAACAGCTGTACTGCCGCTGTAACGATTACCAATACCGGCAACGGGAATATCACCGTGAATGCAAGCGGTTCACTTCCGATCACCCTGACCTACGCCGATGGACTTGACCACGTCTACCCATAAGCTGACAACAGCAAACAGGTAACACGAAAGGCCGTCTCCGGACGGCCTTTTCTTGTGGGGTTAATGAATGGGGGCAGTACATCAGCTTCCCATGAAATTTGTTACCTGACTTCCTGCTCGCATTCGGCCAGCATATTTTGAATCTCATCCTCCGGAATATCCGGCAACACAAAAACGCCCCGGTCATCCTTCTCAACCCGCGAAATTCCGGGATAACGCTTCTCCAGCACCTTGATTTCCAGCGACTGCTGTTTTACCGTGGCCAACAGCCTCCGGTTTTCAGCCTCCAGATCATATTTCTCGACGGCGCCGCGGATAGCAAACTTCAGATCATGGTCGTCCCACGGCTTGGAGAAAAAACGATAGATCTCCCCTTCGTTGACCGCCTTCATGGCCGCCTCCAGGGTGGCATGACCAGTCAGCATCATCCGGATGGTGTCGGGGTAGTTTATGCGAACCTGTGCCAGAAACTCAGAACCCTGCATCCCCAGCATGCGCTCATCAGATATGACGACTTTGAAAGAATGTTCTTTCAAAATCCCGAGTGCTTCTTCTGCACTGGTTACAGAGGTGATATCCAGAGGTTCATCGAACAGGGCGCGCTTCAGAGCGGACAGTACGTTGGACTCATCATCCACCAGCAGGATTCTGTTTTTCATGACATGACTCCTTGAAATCGTTATCGAGTACTTTGCTTACCGCCCCTCACCGCAGAAAGGACAGACCTTCCACCCCTCCTCCAGCGGCATGCGGCAGTTTTTACAGCAATTGTGCCGGAATGACCCGCAGTAGGGGCAGAACAGAAATTTGGAATCGATGTTTTTCCCGCAGGCCTCGCACGACCTCTCCAGACGCACCGTCGGACCGATAACCCGCACGATCTCTTCCAGGGTGGTCCAACCGCGCTGCACCTTTTCCAGACCATCCTCAAGGAGCGTCCGCATGCCATTGGTACGGGCCAGATTGAGCAGGTCCGATTCCTTGTAATCAACCCCGATCAACTGACGGAAATCATCGTTCATCACAAACATCTCATACACGCCCACCCGGCCGCGGTAGCCGGTGTTGTTACACTGCGGACAACCCTTGCCGATTTCAACCGCTGAACCGAAAAAATCCGGCGGCAGGCGCAGCAGGTCCAGCAAGGCAGTATCCGGAGCGACCTTTGTGGCACACCCGCTACAGACCTTGCGCACCAGGCGCTGCGCAATCACCCCTTCCAGGGCAGAGGCCAGAATATAGGGTTTGATGCCCATATCAACCAGGCGCGTGATGGACGCCACCGAGCTGTTGGTATGCAGTGTCGAGAGCACCATATGGCCGGTCAGGGCCGCCTTGAAGGCCACATCGGCGGTTTCAAAATCGCGGATTTCTCCGACCAGGATGACATCCGGGTCCTGGCGCAGGGTGGCCCGCAGCACTTGGGCAAAGGAGAGGCCGATCTTCTCATGGATCGCAACCTGATTGGCCTCTTCCAGAAAATACTCCACCGGCTCCTCGATAGTCTCAAAGTTTTTGCTGGGGTTCATCATGGCCGACAGCAGCGAGTAGAGCATGGTGGTTTTGCCACTGCCGGTCGGGCCGGTGGCGATGATCACCCCCTGGGGCTTGCGGCTGATGATCGTGATGCTGCGGAAGTCTTCTTCCAGCACGCCCAGCTCATCCAGGCGCTTGATGGCAGCGCTCTTGTCCAGGATGCGCATGACGATCTTTTCGCCGTTTATGGTGGGGAGCGATGAAACCCTCATATCCACAATGCGCGTACCAGACTTGACGGTGATGCGTCCGTCCTGGGGACGCCTCCGTTCGGATATGTCCATCTTGGCCAGGATTTTGAGGCGCGAGACCACTGCAGCGTGCAGATCGGCCGGGATGCGGATCTTGGCGTGCAGCATGCCGTCGATGCGGTAGCGGATCACCGTGTACTTGGTCTTGGCCTCGACATGGATATCGCTGGCACCGTAGCGGATCGCCTCGGAGATGACGGCATTGACGATGCGGATCACCGGCGGCACCTTGGATGAGCCGATCAGCTCTTCGACACTGGCTTCCTCCTCTTCTTCGTCCAGGACGATGTCGATCTCGTCCAGCGGTTCCAGATCGTTGAAATCACCCAGATCGCCACCATCCTCGACTACGCTCCAGGCCTGCACGATCTTTTCGACGATCTGGGACGAGGCTGCCAGCAGCGGCACAACCCGCAACCCGGTCACCCGCCCGATATTGTCACAGGTGATGATATCGGAGGGATCGGCCATGGCAACCGTCAAGGCGCTCCCATCGAGCCTGACCGGCACCAGGCGGCTTTTTTCACATAACTCCCGGGGCAGGCAGCGGGCCACATTCTGGGTGATCGTTATCTCCCGCAGGTCGATGTACTCCACCCCCAGATGCTTCTGCAGTGCGGCAATGATCCTGGATTCGGTCAGGACACCCACCCTGACAAAGAAATCACCCAGGTACTCATTGGCATCCTTCTGGCGGCGGGCCAGTTCCAGCTCTTCAGGGCCGATCAATCCGGCCTTGACCAGGATATCCCCCAGCATGCCGCGGTTCTGTTCAAACAGGCCGGCAAAGCTTTTGATCTTGGTCTGCTGCTGCCGGGCCAACTCCTTCAGATGGCGATTTTCGTGCATCAGGACGTACTGCTGCAGCGCCAGCGACACCGTCAACCGCAGATCCTCGTCGTTCCAGGGCTTGGTAATGAACTTGTAGACCGCACCGTCCTTGACGGCACCCATGATCGAGTTGACATCGGCATAGCCGGTCAGCATGATGCGGATGGTGTCATGGTGTTTTTCGCGCACGGTTTTGAGCAGTTCGGCACCGCTCATACCCGGCATGCGATGGTCGCTGATAATCAACTGTACCGGCTGCTGGCCCAGGATTTCAAGTGCCTTCTGTCCCGACGTGGCGGTCAGGATGGTGTAGTTCTCTTCCAGAAAGATGCGCCGCAAGGCATTGAGGACATTCTCTTCATCATCAACAAACAACAGGGTAAAACCCTGCTCCGTTGCCCCGGGAGCATCCAGCGCAGCGATCCCGTCAACAGTTTCAGTCGCAGCTGTCTGGCCACCCATGGATTTGAAGAGTTCGGCATATTTACTCATAATTCACCTTTTCAACCCTCTCAACACTCTGCACTGATCGGCAGCCGAATGGTAGCCGTAGTACCCGTTCCTTCCAGGGAATCGATCTCGATACTTCCTCCGGCGTCCCTGATGATCTCCCGGGCGATCGTCAACCCCATCCCCGTGCCACTCCCCACCTCGCGGGTGGTGAAAAAGGGCTCAAAAACCCGCTTCAGATTGTCTGCCGGAATACCGCAGCCGTTGTCGATGATGCGTATGACAATCTCATTGTCCGCATATCTGCTGAAGAGCTGTAATTCGAGGCCTTCAGCACGGGACTGGACAGCATTCTGGATAATATTGAGGAACGCCTGGGAGAGCAGCCCCGGATGGCAGCCGAAGGGCGGCAATGGCTGAAGTTCCTTCAGAATTTTCGCATCCGGGGGGCACTGAGGCGAACAGACCGCAACGGTCCGCTCCAGCTCGGTGTTCAGATCAACATCCGCCTGGCCGGTTTCATCCACATGGGAGAAACTCTTCAGGTCGGCCACAATGCGGGCGATGCGGTCTGATCCTTCGATTGATTGTGCCAGAAGCTCGGCGGCATCGGCAATGATGTAATCAAGCTTCAGCTCCCGCCGTTTCTGCTCGCTCTGCTGCTGCAGCAGGGGCAATGCCGTATTATTCATTATCAGCAACTGATAACAATTGACCATTTCCTGCATTTTCCGGAAATAGCGGTTGAAGGTCTCCAGATTGCTGCGCACAAAACCGTTGGGATTGTTGATCTCGTGGGCCATGCCGGCCGCCAGTCCCCCGACAGCCGCCAGTTTTTCCTGCTGCAGCATGCGGCTGTAGGCTTTTTGCAGCTCAACGGTACGCTCTTCCACCTTCCGTTCCAGCTGCAGGGCCAATTCCCGATAGCGCTTCTCAGACTCGACCAGTCGTTGATTGGTTGCCAGCAGTTGATCGTAGGACTCCTGTACGATGGTCGTATGCATCTCCGTCGTCAGCATCCGCTTGAGATTATTGGTAACTGTCAGCTGCAGGGCATCACGGGCCAGCAGGGCCAGCGCATCGGCATCGCTGCCGACAGCCGGGTCAACAGCTATCACCAGCATTCCCTGGGGCTCGCCTTCCACCAGCAGGCCGTGGCGAATCTCCCGCAGCGGTTCCAGGGGATTGTCATCCCCCTGACGGCACAACGGCAATCCGTCTTCATCCAATACCGCCGCCCAGAGCGGTCCGGCCTTGACCAGGCTGCGCAGCAGCGGCTCGATTTCGGCCCGGGAAATGATCTCGGCCAGGCGCCGCTCCTCGCCTACGATGAATGTTACCTGCGGTGTAGCGGTACTCATGTCGTCACCTTGAGTATCTGGGACATAAACAGCTCCCGTTCGACCCCGTATCGCGCTGTCAATCCATGGCGGGCATTGGCCGCATCGAAGGTCAGCCCCAACACCTTCCGGAAGGTTTCCTGCACCCCCCACCCCTGGAGAGCCGATGCCATGTACACCGGCAGGCCGGTTGGCCCCCAGGCGCGACGAACCTCATCTTCCGGGACGATCTCCGTCAGATCGCGTTTATTGAACTGCACCACCAGCGGCAAGCGCTCAATGGCAAGTCCCACCATGCTCAGATTTTTCTCCAGGTTATCAAAACTCTCGAAATTGACCGACATCTGATCCACCCGGGAATCTGCAACAAACACCACGCCATCGGCCCGCTGCAGCACCGCCTTGCGGGTGGCGTCGTGGCGCACCTGCCCCGGCACGGTGTAGACCTTGAGCTTGATCTTCATCCCCAGTGGCGACTCATAGAAAAAAGGAAGCAGGTCGAAATAGATCGTGCGGTCCTCGGTGGTGTCCAGCATCATCAGTTCGCCGCGCCCGTCCAGGGAAAGCTGGTCATGCAGTGTCAGAAGATTGGTGGTCTTGCCGGACAGTGCCGGGCCGTAGTAGACCAGTTTGAGCACCATTTTTTTCTGCTGTTCGTCGAATTCGATCATGTCAATGTTTTGTCAAGACGTACACTCCGCGTTTGGGAGGATCAAGTTCATAGTAGCTGCAGATCGCCCTGACCATTGTCTCATCCAGCGCAATTCCCCGGTACAGAAGAAGCATACCCGATCCGCTGACTACGCTGCGGGAAAGAGTCATCCCCGGCTTGACCTCCTCGGGCCGCAACTCTATTTCTATGTCTTTAGGGATATCACCGGATGACATGGCGAAGTAGGCATATTTGGCTATTTTACGAAAAACCCGCATGAGAGCAGGGTCGAACCTGGCACCGAGATCCAGCTCCAGACGCGCTAGAACGGTCTCCGCCACTGCTCCTGTTGCGGTCCGGGCCGCGCGATCAATCTGGTCGGCAAAAGCCAGAATCCGCGAGCCCAGGGGGATTGCTTCACCTGCCAGACCGTCGGGAAATCCTTTGCCGTCATAGCGCTCGTGATGATGCCGGATCAGTGTGCCGGCCTTGCGCAGCCCGGCAATGTTGACGAGAGCCATCTGGCTCCGCACCGGATGCAGGCTGTAAAGGGAAAAATCCTCCGCATCCATGGTTTCCGGCTGCTGCGTAAGGATTCGTTCCGGTATGCCGATTTCACCGATATCATGGAGCAATGCGGCAATGCGGATTGTCTCAAGCTCTTCACCACCGATCCCCATCTCCCGGGCGGCATTGACGGAAAGCTCCGCCACTTTGCGGGCATGGTGACGCACCTCCTCTCCGCGCATCTCCACGAGACTTGACAGTGCCGTGATCATGCCTTGGTAGTCTTCCCGCACATGCTCCAGGGCAGCCTGTACCTCTTCGCTTTTTTTCCGGATGGCCGTTGTCTGCTGCAGCACCCGTTCTTTCAGGTTTGTGTTCCATTCCTGCAGTTCCGCGTTCTGCTGTACGATAATATCGTTCAAGCGCTTGTTTTCTGAGATAAGGGCATACTGACGCACCCCGTCACGAACGGTCTGGACAAGCTCGTCATCGTTCCAGGGCTTGGATAGATAGCGATACGCACCACCTGTGTTGATGGCATCGATGGTTGCATTGATGTCAGAATAACCGGTCAGGAGAATGCGCAGGGCCAACGGGGCATATTCCTGCGAACGTCCCAGGAACTCTGCGCCGTTCATGCCCGGCATGCGCTGGTCGGAAACGATCAGACCGACATTGTCGAGGGTTTGCAGCTTTTCCAGGGCGGCTTCGCCAGAGGTTGCTGTTTCGATGTCGAAATCCTCATCCATCAGCAGGCGCTGCAGGGACTTCAGTATATTTTCCTCGTCATCAACCAGCATGACGGTTATGCGTTGCTGCTCTTCAGACATTGGTGCGCACCTCCTCGGCAATCGGCTGAAACAGTTCCATCAGCATCGGATCAAAGTGATTCTTTGTCATCTCATGCATGATCTCGATCGCCTGGTCAAATGCGTATGCCTTGCGGTAGGGGCGATCGGAATAGAGGGCATCGAACACATCCGCAATAGCGACAATCCGGGCCTCGATAGGGATGTGCCCAGATTCAAGTCCCGATGGATAGCCTTTCCCGTCGAAGCGCTCATGATGGTACAGGATGATATTGATAACCGTGTCCGACATGCGGGCCTGGCGGGCAACTTCCGATCCCCAGCGGGGGTGCTGCATGATTGTCTCCATTTCGACTTCGGACAATTTGCCGGGATAATTGAGCACACCCTCCGGCACCCCGATCTTGCCGCAGTCGTGCAGCCAGCTGCCATGTTTGATATCGTTGATCATGTCAGCGCTCAAACCGGCAGCCCGGGCCAGGGAAACGGCATAGCGGGCCACCCGGTCACAGTGCCCTTTGGTGTACGGATCCTTCAGCTCCACCGTCTGCGCCAGGGAAAGATAGACCGTCTCGTCCGCGTTCCCCAGGGCCTGGATCAGTTGATAGCGCATCAGTGCTTCATCGACGGTATCCATCAGCTCTTTGTTATTCCATGGTTTGGTGACAAAGCGATAGGCCTCGCTCTTGTTGATGGCGTCGATTGCAATGGAAAGGTCGGCATAGGCGGTCATCATGATCCGTACGGTGTCGGGCCGCACCCCCTTGACCTTCGAGAGGAACTCGATCCCCCGCATGCCGGGCATCAGGTAGTCCGAAACCACCACCCAGACCTCTTCCCGAGCCAGGATCTCCAGCCCTTCCTGACCGGAAGCAGCAAACAGGCAGCGCACATCGTCACGCTCCAGGTACATGCGTTCAATGGCGTTGCGGATTGATAGCTCGTCATCAACAAAAAGAACGGTTCGCACAGGCTATACCTCCAAAAATACCAATACAACCGTTTCGCTTTCAAAAAACGCCGTAGTACGCGCCAAAACCCGGCAGGGCTTGCCACCCAGAGTGATCTCGGCAGTCACGCTTTTTTCACGGCGGACCTGCTCAACCAGGGCACCAAATGAGACATCGCAGGAGTGTGCCACATTCGCTCCGAAAATGTCACAGCAAACATGCTTCAACCTCTCCATGGCAATGGCATTGCAATAGGCAATCATGCCATTTTCGTCTATCCCGACGACCCCAACAGGCAGGTTGCCGAGCAGATTCTGGGAAAACTCCAGCGCACGGTTGCGCAATTCCAGCTGTTCGGTGCGATGCTGCACCTTTTCTTCCAGGGCCTGGTTGGCGGCGGCCAGCTCTCCCAGCAGTTCGCGATTGTTTTTCAGCAGAAAAAAACGTTCCAGGCAGTTCTGGATTGTGATCCGCAGTTCGTCGTCATTCCAGGGTTTGGGGATGAATTTATAGATATGCCCCTCGTTGATGGCCGCTACAATTGCACCGGCATCGGCGTAACCTGACAGCACAATCCGGACCGTTTCGGGCCAACGGCCGTAGACCTCCTTGAGGAATTCGACACCATTCATGACCGGCATGCGATAATCGGAAATGACCACCTGGAAAGGGCCGGAATCTTCCATGATCTTCAAGCCTTCATCACCCGAGCCGGCCAGCACGATCTCGTAATCGTCATCCAGAAAAATTCGCTCCAGGGCCCGCAGTACATTGCGCTCGTCATCAACACACAGTATCTTGATCTGTTCAGGATTTTCAGTCATTGTTTGCTCCTTTTGCTTCATCGACATGTATTGCCTGCTGCAGCGGGCTGTTAACCGGCAGCCTCACGGTAAAGATCGTGCCTTCACCGACTTCGCTTTCCACGGAAATTTCGCCGCCATGCTTGCGGATAATATCGGCCGAAATAGACAACCCCAGACCGGTGCCCTTGCCGGCCTCCTTGGTGGTAAAAAACGGCTCGAATACCCGTTTCTGCACATCTTTCGGCATGCCCTTACCGTTGTCTTTCACTGAGACATAGACATTATCACCGTCACACCAGCTGCAAACCGTGATGTTGCCCTGCTTTTCCATGGCCTGGGATGCATTGACCAGCAGGTTGAGAAACACCTGATTGAGCTGTTGGGGATAGCAGAGTATCTCGGGCAGTTCGCCGAAATTCCGGTCCAGCGTTGCGATATACTTGAGCTCATTCCAGGCGATGTTGATGGTTGTTTCCAGCGCCTCGTTCAGGTTGGTCCGGCAACAGTCCACCTGATCCACCCGCGAGAAGCTTTTTAGGTCCTGGACGATGCGGCGGACCCGGTTGGCACCATCCAGGCTCTCGTTGACCAGCTCGCACACGTCGCTGATGATGTAATCCACCTTCAGCTTCTGGCGCAGCTTGTCGATCTCGACCGTGTCAGGGTGCGAGGGACAGGAGCCGAGAGACTGCTGCAGTGCGGCGATATACTCATCCAGCTTGTTTGCATATTTAGCCAGGGAGGTCAGGTTGCTGGTGATAAACCCCATCGGGTTGTTGATTTCATGGGCAACACCGGCTGCCAGCTGGCCAATGGAGGCCATCTTCTCCTGCTGCACGATCTGTCCCTGCATCTGCTGCAACATAATCTCGCTCTGCTTGCGTTCGGTAATGTCGGTAAAGGTGCCGACAACACCGCCTGATTTACCCATGTCTGCCAGGTAAGGGGCCTTGGTGATGATCACATCAATCGCTTCTCCATTGACATTCGCCAGGCGGGCCTCATAGCGGCAGGGCTGGTTGGTCGTCAGGCATTCCCGATCCATCCGTTCATGCAGCTCATGCGGCTTCATGGGGTTTATGCCCCGGATGCTGCGATTGATCAACTCGTGCTGCGGCAGGCCGAAAAACTGTTCAAAGGCCCGGTTGCAGCCGATGTAATGACCGACACGGTCCATGTAGAAGACCGGCGTGGGGATGGCATTGATAATCTCCTGGGTAAAACGCAACTGCTGATTGAGGCGGTCCAGCAGCAGTTTTTCGCCATGTTCAGCCCGGGTATCACTCATTGTTGACCTCCCTCAACCTGCGGCGGCACCAACGGGAGTCGGATGGTAAAGGTCGACCCGACGCCTATTTCGCTCGCCAGCATGATTTCGCCGCCATGCTTTCGTATGATGTTCGCAGAAATCGAGAGGCCCAGCCCGGTCCCCTTGCCGACCTCCTTGGTAGTGAAAAAGGCATCAAAGATCTTTTCACAGTTTTCCGCTGAAATGCCGCAGCCGCTGTCGGATACCGATACAAAGACATTGTCCTGATCACACCAGCTGCGGATGACAATCTCACCGATAGCTTCACCCTTGGCCTGGATGGCATGGGCAGCATTGACCAGCAGATTCATGAAGACCTGGTTGATCTGCTGGGCATTGCAGACCACCTTTGGCAGCTCGCCGTATTCACGCTTGATTTCGGCCGCGTATTTGATCTCGTTGATAACAATATTGATGGTGCTGTCCATGCAGCGGTTCAGGTCGGCCGAACCGGTTGCGGAGGAATCGGCGCGGGAGAAGGTTCTCAGGTCCTGGACGATGCGTTTGACACGCTCGATGCCATCATTGCTCTCATCAACGAGCACCAGGATGTCGCGCATGACATACTCCAGCTTGAGCGACGTGCGCAACTCCAGGATAGCTTCCGGCAGCTCACCGGAAAAACCGGCGCGCAGTTCCTGTTCAATCCGGTCGATATAGCGGTTATATTTCTCGATGTACTTGGTCAGTGTCAGCATATTGCTGCCGACAAACCCCATCGGGTTATTGATTTCATGGGCCACACCGGCAGCCAGCTGTCCGATGGTGGCCAATTTGTCGTTCTGCATCATCTGGGCCTGCATTTCACGCAGTGTTGCTTCGGACAGTTTGGAATCGGTGATATCTGTTGCAACGCCGGTCCAGAGCACGTCGCCGTTATCGAGCTTCCTCGGCAGGGATTCAAAACGGATCCAGCGGATGTGTTGTTCTTTCGTGATGCGACCTTCCCATGTAAAAGGTATCAGATCGGTAATTGCCCGGACATTAGCCACTGCAAAATCAGCCCGGTCATCCGGAATTATCAGGTCAGGCACGATGCCGGGATTGTCTTTAAATTCGGGTGCATCGATCCCCAGGATGGTGCAAAAACGCTCAGAGACCATTTCGACCGAATAATGAGTTGCATACACCTCACGCCATTCCTCAGCAGAACAGGTTGGCAGTGACCTGACCCGCAGGCGGTACATGCCGGCCGGCTGCGTATCGACAAGGTCCTTGTACAGGGCCTTTTCTTCTTGAAGCAACTTGACAAGCTCGACCCGCTCCGTCACATCGCGAACAATATGCACCGCACCTGTCAGAACACCATCCTCTGAAAGCATCGGGTCGACGGTCACTTCCAGCCAGCGCTCGTGGTGCTGAATCGTCGAGGTTTCCGAACTGAGTGAGCGCTTCGCTTTACTCATGGGACAATCAGCTATGGGCGCGTCAGAACCATGAAACAACTTCCAGCAGGGCTGGTTGAGGATCTGGGCAAAGTCGCGATCCAGCACCTGACTTGTGGCACGATTGCAGCGAATGACCCGCTGTTCGGCATCTATCAGCGCGATGCTGTCGCTGATGGAGTCGAAGGTGCTCTGCCATTCATGGGCGGAGTGCACTACCTGCTCTTCCAGCATCAGGCGCGCGGTAATCTTCCAGACCCCTTCCATCATCAAAGTCAGCTGCAGCACGTCAGACTGGTCATAGGCGTCTTCCTTGTTGGCCACACCCACCACCGCCACGATCCTGTCATTATCGAATATGGGTATGCTCAGAAAACGGGCAAGCTGAACATGCCCCTGCGGATACCCTTTTTTAAACTCAGAAGCGGCAGCGTAGTCATTGACCATGATCGACCGCCGTTGCCGGACCACTTCGCCCCAGAGGCCTGTCTTTTCCAAATGGTAGATAGACTGGGGTTCGGCTACATTGCAGGCCTCCATGACCCCCTTCGACCAGGTGTTGAGTTCGAACTCCTGCTTCTCTTCATGGTAATGATAGATGTAGCCGATGCTGCTTTCGGTCAACGCAATAACTCTGCCCAGAGAGAAATCCAGCAGGTCCTGGACCGTGGTGGCATGATACTGGCTGACCTCCTGCATCAATTTCAGACGCTCAAAATTACGCTTCAGTTCATGCTTTGCGGCAGAAGATCTCTGCCAGTTACGCTGCAGTTGCCAGACCAAGACGCAGGCAAGGGCCAGGAAAACTGTGAACGAGCCGGCGAACACGAGCATCTCCTGTCGTGTTTCCTCCAGGACATCGTCCAACGCAAGACCGACGTTGACATATAACGGGTAGCGGGTTACACGGCTGTAGGAATTGATGCGACTGATGCCGTCGGCCTTGCTCGTGGCGGTATAGGAACCGTTTTCGGTTTTCCCCTGGCTGAGAAGTGTCCGCCAGGCCTCCGAAACAAGGTCGGAAGCGGCTGCCGGCTCATTTATTTCATTCTGTGCCGTTGAGTAGCGGGTGACCAGGGAAAGATCGTCCCGGCGGAGAGCGATGGATCCATTGCGGCCTACCGGAACTTTATTGAACAGGTCTCTGAAGCGCTGAAGCGGCAGGGCGCCGTAAACTACGCCGCCGAACGAGCCGTCGGGGAGGGAAATGCGCCTGACGCAGGAAACGACACTGTTGTTGGAGATCCTGCCCAGGTGCGGTTTGGCGATAAACAGCCCGGCTTCCGGGTGTCCCTTCAGGTAGATGAAATAATCGCGGTCAGCCACGCTGATCGGTATGGTGGGCCTTTTGCCGCTGCCGAGGACAATCATGCCGCTGGCATCGGTTACCCTCAACCCTTCAAGCTCGGGGATCAGGTTATACTGGCGATCAATGAATCTCTCCAAGGTTTCAGAGTCTATCCCTCCCGTTGCAGACTGATGAACAATCTCGCCGACAACGTTCTGGACGGCCATGTCGGAATTCCGGATCATCTCGCCGATGGTTTGCTGAAGTGTTCCCGTAAGCATCCTGCCGGTTGTTTCGGCCTGCTCCAGTGCCAGTCTGCGCGTATGAAACAGCAGGAATACCCCCAACACCCCGACGAGAACCGCCAGCAGGGCAAGCCCGCTAACCAGGCGTTTGAGGGGAGAGGCCGGGATCGTAATCTGGTGTTCCTGCTGTGGTGGCAGTATGTCTGAATTCAGCTCACCCATTGTCCCCATCTTCCGTAACCCGGTTGCGTCCCCTGCTCTTGCTGAGGTACATAAGCCTGTCTGCACGGCTCACCACAGTCTCAGCCGTATCGTCAATCCGGGACATGGTCGCCCCGATCGATACCGTGACCTGCAAATTGTTATGTCCAACGGTAAGAAAGCTGTTTTCGATCAACAGACGGATGCGTTCCGATAATGACTTGATGACCACCCCGGTGGCCCCCGGTAGTATGACGATAAACTCCTCGCCACCCCAGCGGGCAACAACGTCCATTTTCCGCAAGGAGAGTGAAATCGATCTGGCCACCATGACCAGCACATCATCCCCGGTTTTATGGCCGTATAAATCGTTAAAACGTTTGAAATGGTCTATGTCCATGAACAGGACGCCAAAGGGAATGTCGTGGGTTTGCAGGTCGTAGATGCGTGTGGAAAGGGTCATTTCTCCGTATCTGCGGTTGCCGACAGCGGTAAGGGTGTCCAGATAGGCGTCCTGTTTCAGTTTTTCATATTCGTGCAGAATCTGCAGCGAGCTTGAATTATCGCTGAAGATCTCGACCGCCCCGACAATTTCGCCGTTATCATCACGAACCGGGGAAGTTCTGACCGAAACAGGGACGCGATGTCCCAAGGCGTGATGCAGGAACATGTTTGATTCGCGTGACGTGCCGTCCTGCATGGTAGCGGCCAGCGGACAACCATACAGGCAGAGTTCGCACCCATTCGCATCAATATGTCGCAGCAGGTTGTCAGAGCAGCGGATGCCGATGGCCTCTGTTTTATCGAATCCGGTAATCCGCTCGGCCGCATTGTTCCAGTAGGTGATCCGCATGTTGCGGTCCACGAAGTAGACGCCGTCAAACAGGCTGTCCAAGAGCTTTTCAGCGGAAATTTGATTCATCGGTGTTGTCCTTAGGAGCCGTTACGATATAAGCAGTTCATTTTTGTTGTTTCGTTACGGATCCTTATGCCGTTCTTGCCATGGAATATCTGAACGGTTATGTAATTCCGACGGCTTTGCCAGAATTCACCACAAAGATATTGGAGTATATCACAGCTTGGGGAAAGTCCAAGTCAGGCACCGTTTTTAGGGCGTTGGAGGTTATTCCGGCTGCGATCCGTGTACCGGCAGCCTGACAATAAAGGTGGTACCTCTGTTGACTTCACTTTCCACCTGTATCTCTCCGCCATGCTTGCGGATGATATCGTAGCTGATGGAAAGCCCCAGCCCGGTGCCCTTGCCGACCTCCTTGGTGGTAAAAAACGGCTCGAAAATGCGCTGCCGGATCTCTTCCGGGATGCCGCAGCCGGAGTCTGACACCGACACAAACACATCATCACCCTCACCCCAGGTGCGGATTGTGATAGTACCCTGATTCTCTCCTATGGCATGGGCGGCATTCACCAGCAGATTGAGAAAGACCTGGTTAAGCTGCTGGGGGTAGCAGAGTATGTCCGGGATGTCACCGAACTCCCGGTTGAGGGTGGCAACATACTTGATTTCGTTCCAGGCGATGTTGATGGTGGTTTCCAGAGATTCATTCAGATCTACCAGGGCGCACTCCGCCTGATCGACCCGGGAGAAGCTCTTCAGGTCCTGTACGATGCGGCGCACCCGACCGGCGCCATCCTGACTCTCGTTGATCAACTGGCGGGCATCTTCCATTATAAAGTCAACTTTAAGCCGCTTCCTGAGATCTTTCAGTTTCTCGGCCTCCCCGCTCCCGGCGCACACTGCCAGCGACTGATCACCGGCAGCGATGAATTCGGCCAAACGATCGATGTATTTGTTCAGCGTACCCAGATTGCTGGAGATAAAGCCCATCGGGTTGTTGATCTCGTGTGCCACCCCGGCCGCCAGCTGTCCGATGGAGGCCATCTTCTCCTGCTGGAAGATCTGCAGTTGGGCCTCCTTCAGTTCTGCGTAGGCCTTTTCCAGTTCTTGCGTGGTGGCACGCAGGTCGGTTGTATCGTTGATCGAGACCACATGGCCGGTCACCACCCCTTGGTCTTCAATGGGATAGATGGTGATATCGTAGGAACGTTGCGACGGCTTGTGAAAAATTTCACCGCTGCTGCCGTTGAAGGTGACAAATTGAAACCCGGCCTTGCTAATCAGCTCCTGCCAGTCTGCACCGACCAGCTCGTTGATCGGCTTGCCGGTAATATCGGACAGCAGCTTGTTGTAGCGCCGGATGCGGTGTCCGGCATCGGTCAGGATGACGAAATCACGCAGATGGTCAAGGGTCTGCTCCCATTCCCGCTTGGCATGTGCCACCTGATCGAAGAGCTGCTCCAGTTCGACATGCTTGGCCTCAAGCTCCAGGCGGCTCTCAGCTAGCTCGGCCTCAACCGCCTTACGCCCGGTAATGTCCTCCTTGATCGCCAGATAGCCGGTAATGCGGCCGCCCTTGTCGAACAGCGGCGAGATAGAGGCATATTCCCAGAAGAGTGTGCCGTCCTTGCGTTTGTTGTGAAATTCACCGCGCCATTCTTTTCCGGAGGAGATGGTCTGCCACATTTCGGCATACCCATCGGATGGCATCTCACCCGACTTGAGTACGCGCGGGTTCCGGCCGATAGCTTCCTCGGCGGTGTATCCGGTGGTCTGGCAGAATTTCGGGTTCACATATTCGATGTCGCCAACAAGATTCGTAATGACAATGGTAGCCGGGCTCTGTTCAAGCGCCCGCGACATTTTACGGATCTGCTCATCCATCTGGCGCTGTTCGGTGATATCTACATAGGCGCCGACGATGCCGGCCAGTTCACCGCTGCCCGTAAAAAACGGCGCTTTGCTCATCAGCACCGTGCGCTCCTGGCCGTCATAGCGCATCAGCTCACCTTCATAGCTGAATGCACTCCTTTCCTTGATGACCTCCTGATCATGCTGCTCTGTTTTTTCTGCATACAGATCGGGCATGATGTCAGCAATGGTTTTGCCGACCACATCCGCGAGCGTACGACCGACAAAGGCCTGGAACGACTTGTTGCAGCCGATATAGGCACCAGTTGTATCCTTGTAGAATACCGGTGTAGGTATCGCATCCAGAATTTCCTGCAGAAAGAGATTGTGGCTGGCCATCGCCTCCTGGGCCAGTTTGCGCTCGGTGATGTCCTCCAGGGTTTCAACCGCAGCCACGATCTCATTGCGACTGTTCAAGATGGGAGCAGCCTCGAAGAACAGATAACGCCTCTGTCCCCCGATATCGTCAAACCATCCCTCAGCCTGGTAGGCGCCGTCCGCAAACATGGATTTTTCAGAATTGGAATAAAATTCCGCCATAACCTTGATGTTACGGTCGATAACAAGATCTGCCAGGCAGGAACGATTTGAAGCATAAAACGCCGACCACTGCTGTTTGGTATGTATCATCTGGGACGAGCTCTTGCCGGTTAGTTTGGCCAGAGCGTTATTCCAGAACAGGATGGTGTGGTCACGGTTGATGACAAACAGCGGGGCAGCGGTATGTTGTATGATCCCGCTAAAAAAATCCTTTTCATCCGCCAGGGCCTGCCTGGCGGTCCGAACCTCGGTCATCATGGTATTGAAGGTGGTTGCCAGACGCTCGATCTCATCGCCGGTCCTCACCGCCAGAGGAGTCCACTCGTCACCGGCGGTCGCAGCTCCATCAATATGCTGTATCAGGTGCAGAATCGGTTTGGTAAGACGGCGGGTTACCAGCCAGACGATGCCCAGAGAGACCAGGATACCGACAGCAGAAATGATGGCAGCATTGACGGCCAGCTGATTCAGAGGCTTGAATGCTTCATCGTGGGGAATATTGGCGGCCAGAATCCAGCCAGTCTGGCCGACCTGCTTGAAGGCGCTCAACATATGCTGCCCCTTGGAGTTGACATTATCCAGGGAGCCCTCGAAGCCCTGGAGCGCCTTATCAATCCCCAGGTTTTTTCCTGGCGGGATCGTCTCCATGATCCTGGCGCTGTCCGGGTGCATCATAATGGTGCGGCCGTGAAGGAGGTACAGATATCCGCCGGAGCCGAAGCGCTTGGCTGACAGACTGGTCAGGAACTGGTCTGTTCCGAGAGTATGGTAGCCTGCCAGCAGACAGATGATACGGTCACTGTTATCCCTGACCGGCACGACCATGGCGACCAGGGGTGTGTGGGGCGGTATGCTCAGGCGGAATGGGGCCGATATGAAGGGTTTGCCGGTTCGCAGCGGCTCACTCACGTAATCACGGAAACGCAGATCCACACCGACCAGCTCCGGAAAACCCATGCTTTCGGTAATGACCCGCCCGTCTCGCCCGATAACCAGGAGGCCGGCGTCAAAAATCATCTGGATCGGGCTGGACTGGGTAAGGATATGCTGAAGTTTATTTGCGTCTGTCAGGGACTGGCTGTTAATGTCTGTGGCCGCAAGCATCAGTTGATGACGGGCCAGCTCGATTCTGCCGTTGAGCTGGTCGGCAATTTCGGTCACCAATGTGGACTGCTGGGCCATGATGTTCCTGCTCATCATGCTGTGTACGTAAAAGTAGATATTCCAAGACAGGGCCATCATCAGCAGCGAGACGGTCACCAGTACGGTAAGGGTTACCTTGGTCTTGATGCTTGCTTTCCGGTATCGTGACGGTGGCTGGGTCATCTATCCCTCCAGAGACTAACTGACCCAATACGTACCACAGCATTCCGGAAATTCCAAATAAATGCAGTTGTACAGCGCAACTTCACATTCTGATGCAAGAAAGCCAGGGAGTTGGACGGATTTGCAGAAAATATCTGTACGAGATGATGTCGTGGAAGGAAATAAATCGTGAAGGGTATCCCGGCAGCCGCGCCCCTGCCCCACGGTCAAACTCGGGCGCGCAGCCTGATACCCTCGGTGGTCATGTCGATCAGCCCCTCCTTGTACAAACCGCCAATCGCTTTTTTGAAACTCTTCTTGCTCAGACGCAGCACAGTGGCGATCGCTTCCGGCGAGCTTTTGTCGTTCAGGGGAAGTATACCGTTATGGGCTTTGAGGGCATCCAGGATCACCTCACGGTCATTGGCAGCCTCACGGAGACCGCCCATTCGCAACGTAACGTCGATCTTGCCATCCTCGCGGATCTTTTTCACATAGCCCTGCAGCCGCTCGCCACAGGCCGGCTCGATCAAAAATTCAGTGCGGAACAGCAGACCGCCAAAGGCATTGTTGATCACAACCTTGGCACCCAGATCGCTGAGGGCATAGACCAGCAGCTCTACCATGTCACCTTCGGCCAGGGAAAAATCCACCGGCAGAAGGAATTTCTCCAGTTTGGTTGAAGCGGCAATCCGGCCGCTGCTGTGCAGATAGACGCGCACCAGCACATCTTCGCCCCTGCGCAGCGGAACCGTCTGTTCACCAAATGGCAGCAGCAGGTCCTTTTCCAGACCCCAATCCAGGAAGGTGCCGACGGTCACGTTGTCCTTGACCTTCAACATGGCAAAATCACCCACCACCGCCCGGGGCTTCCTGGTCGTGGCCGTCAGACGATCCTCCGAATCAACATAGATGAACACATTCAGCAGGCTGCCCGGCTCGGCCCCCTTGGGTACCAGCTTCCCGGGGAGCAGGATTTCGCCTTCGTCTGACGATAGCAATGCGCCCGAAGCGTTGATTCTGGCGATTTTCAACTGATTGTAGTTACCAATAAGGAGCATGGGGTATCTCGTTCTTTCCAGGTTTGATGAAATAATAGCTAGCTGGCTGTTGAGCCGTTGCGCCTTGCAAGCAGCACGATCACAGCCGGCAATGTGAGGAGCGCAAACAGGACCGTGAATCCGACCCCGAAATTGGTGGCCCAGCCGATGGATGCCAGGGCGGGATAGTCAGCAAGTGCCAGGGAGCCAAAACCGGCAATAGTGGTAAGCGCCGACAACAGTACCGCTCGGCCGGCCTGAATGAAACGCCCCTCCCGTTCCTGCTGATCATCCGCAATGAGTCGGTGCCGAATGTGCAGGCCGTAGTCACTCCCCATGCCGATGATCGTCACCAGCACCATGGCGTTCATGAAATTGAGTCCCATCCCGCACAGCGCCATGACACCCAGCATGGCCAGCGAACCGGCAACCACCGGGAACATGGAGTAGAAAATACCACTGGGTGATTTGAAATGGGCCAGCAGCAGGAACAACACGAGCAGACCGCCTACCAGGAAGCCCCACTGGAAGCTTTTCCTGACCGAAGCAGCCAGCTGTGAACTGACCAGATCCACACTGGTAACCCGAGCCAGCGGATCGATGCCGGTCAGCTCCCGCAGAAACAGGGCCTGATCGAAGCCGGTATTCTGGTAGTACAGGTACACCAGCGCATGGTACCCACTCGCATCCCTGACCAGATGGCGGTCCGCCACACCTCGCAGCGGTGAGGCCTTGAGCCGGACAATGGCCTCCTCTTCCGGTACCGGAGTCTGAGCCGTGCCGGCAGAGATTGCGGAGATAAACGGCTGAAACGGCCCCGTTTCAAAGCCCTGCCTGATCAGCGCGGCATTCAATTCGCCAACCGGCAGTCCGCTGCCTGACGTATTGGAGACCGCGCGGATAATTTCAAGCTGGCTGTCCCGGTTATTGATGATCTGTCCCAGAGATGACCAACTGCTGATAGCGCCTCTGCTCAGCCAATTTCGGGCCAGCCCTTCGACTTTTGCTGCACGCCGCAGGACCCCGGTCAATTCCGGCCCCTCCACCGCCACCAGCATCTGTTTAGGCGCCAGGCTCAGGTGGAGTTCGATCTTGCCCTGGGCCAGAAAGGCCTCTGAATTTTGCGGCTGAAGATTTTTCAGATCACCGTCAAAGAAGGTTCGCGTAGAGGCCGCAGCCATAAGACAGATTGCTAGGATGGAGAGACCGACCACCGCACGGGGAAACCTGCCGGTCAGTCGCCAGACCGCACCCATGCCCAGGCCCGGGATTGGCCGGTATTCTGCGGGAAAGCGACGTTCCATATAGACCAGCAGAGGAGGCAGAAAGAAAAAGGTGGCATACAGTGAGAAGACCACCCCCAGCCCGACCAGCAGTCCCAGCTCGTACAAGGCGCGCACATCGGACACCATCAGTGCGAAGAAGGGCATGGCCGTGGTGGTGGCAGCGGTAAAGAGGCTGTGACCGGTATCGACCACAGCCAGACGCAACGCATCATCCGTTCCGTTGCCGGCCGCTCGCTCGCTGTGAAAGCGGTCGTAGAGGTGGATCGAGTAATCGGTTCCCAGGCCGATGATCAGGGCCATGAAGGCAAAGGAGATGATGTGAATCGAAGGGAGCATCAGTCCGGCGGTCCCCAGCGCCAAAACCACCCCGACGGCGATGATCAGCGGCAGGAGCAGCGTGGGGAGCATTCGGCGGTAGACCCCATAGAAGATCGCCAGCACCACCGCCAGCGAAGAGAGGATGCAGGCCAGGATATTGGACTTCATGGCCGCCTCGTCCAACACAGCGCTGATATGGGCACCGGCGCAGGAGATTGCCACCTTCGACCCGGCACGGGCCTGGTTGATGGTGGTCACCAGTGCCCGGGCGAAGACCATGTCCTGTATTGGTCGAGCCGGTTCGGCGATCATGATCAGCACCTTGCCGTCCCGCGACAGAAAGTAGGGCGATGTCGGGTCCAGGTCGAGCGCCTGGCTGCCAGCCTTGAGCCGCGGCAGGATCAGGTCACGCAGGTAGAGCGGATCGGCACTGGCCAGTCCGCTCATGGCGCCGCCAAACTGACCGGCCAGATCCCCCTGGAGTCGGCGCAGGGAATCGTCCATCACTGCCGGTGCAAAGCGCTGCAGCAGTCCGGGGACATCCGACGGGCCGATAAACAGTTGGGGACGGGTTACGGCATAGGCGATAAAGGCGTTGAAGGCAGCGGCCTCGTTATCATCGAAGACCCGCCAGGTGATGCGCCGGAAGGCCGGTTGTCCATTCACCTGTGCCGTACGCAGCCGCTCGGCAAAACGCTCCGCTTCGCCGGGCAGCACCTGTTTCTCCCCTTCCAGCAGGAAATAGGCCTCATTGGCGCTGCCGCTCCACTGCAGTGAGTCGAGCAGGAGTTTCAAGGCCGGCTGGCGCGCCGGGAAGAGCTGAAAGATATCGGCATCGAAACGGGTGGTGCAGATCACGGCGACCGAGAGCAGCAGCGCCAGGAGAAAGGCACCCAGTACGGCGCGGGGTCTGGTGGTGGTGACCAGGAAGACCCACTCCAGGTGGCGGCGGGTGAGGGAATTGAACTGGGATGTCAGTTTGGAGAACAGGGTCCGGGGCATGGGGCTCTACAGCCCCTGGATGGCGGAAAGCGGCAGGACCGTCAGGCCGTCAAGACGGGGTGCGAACACGGCGTCTTCAAGCGGTGTGTTGACCTCCGGCTCATCCAGCACCATGCGGATACGGTCGTCGCGGCCATTGCGGATATCGAGTTCCGTCGCAAGCGGGACACCATTGACCAGGGCATACCTGCCGTAATAGACATGATCGCCGGCCGGGGATTCCTTGGCCGTGATCAGTCCATGCTCGTAGGTTACCTTTTCGGTAAAACCCAGTTTACTGGTGCGTTCCACTATCCCGCTCAAATGATCAGCATCCCTGGGGTCGGCATCCATCACCCAGCGCATCATGCTCCACCCCTGAAGACCGCCCTTGACAGGCAGTTCGTCGAAACTGCCCACATAGGCCACAGACTTTGACGGGTAGACCAGCGTAATGCGGTCTCCCAGGGCATAGGCCTCCATCATGGTCGTTCCGAAAGGTGACAGCACCACCAGATGGAGTTGATCGGGGCGACGAAAGACCATATAGCCGCTCCCCGCCATACTGCTGTCCGTGGAATGGATCGAGAGGGAAACAGCCGAGG
Organism: Geobacter psychrophilus; assembly: GCF_056821595.1. Taxonomy (NCBI): domain Bacteria; kingdom Pseudomonadati; phylum Thermodesulfobacteriota; class Desulfuromonadia; order Geobacterales; family Geobacteraceae; genus Geobacter; species Geobacter psychrophilus. The sequence goes on along the minus strand of NZ_JBXDTU010000004.1, from coordinate 3,132,564 downwards.
AAAGCGTTTCCACGACAGCGCCCGGACGGTAGTCCAGGGGTGGTGTTGCTATTGTAGCGCAGGCGGAGAGCAGCAGAAGCGGCAGCAGGAGTTTTAAGAATCGATACAACGGCATAGAGTGATCTTTCGTAACAGCTAATCTAGTCAAGTCGGAAATCCCGCTCGCTCAGGCCGACATTGCGCCGTACCTTTTTCAGGGTCATGGTGGACTTGTCGCCGTTCTGCTCGCTGATGACAAGCCGTCTGATGGTGCCGTCCGCCAGGAAAACGATGGAAATATCCTTGACCTGCCCCTTGCCCTGCGAGGCGATCGTCAGGGTATAAACGGAATTGGTCAAATCGGCCTGCACATCCACGCCGTCCGGCTTGGACGTGACCGGTGAAGCCAGCTTGGAAAACCACTGTTTCAACCCCTGCTCCGGTGGAAGCACGATTCTGGTGGGTGTCCGGTCTTTGCCGGCGCTCTGTTCGATGACGCTGTCGTGCAGCAGCATGCGGCTGCTGAAGGGCGGGTTTATCTCCATAAAAAACAGATCGGGCTTTTTAAAGCGCAGCGAGCCGCTCATCACCATGGTCCGTTTCATCAGCGTGAGCCGTTTTTCCTGGGTAATGTCGGCCGTAAAGTCGGAAATGCCGGCAAAGCAGCGGCGCAGGGCCTCCAGCCCGTCAACCGGGGAGATGCTGCGGGCCTGGCAGGGAGAGCTGTTCAGCAGCAGCGCCAGCAGCAACAAAATGAATATGTGAACATTCGCCTTGGACATCATAGCTTACCCACCCCCAGGGTCAGCTGCACGGTCAGGAGCCGGTCGGTTCCGCTGACAACACTCCCTTCAACCATGAACAGCCGGCCGAACGATTTGATAACCCGGGCCGAGATTGTCAGGAGATCCCCGACAGCCGGGGAACCGGAAAATTCGGCATGATCGATGGAAGCCAGAAAACCGCCCTCCCCCTCTGTCTGGGCAACAACTATGCCGGACAACTGGGCCACACATTCGATCATCAGGATCTGGGGAAAGCCGGTGGTCGCGGTGACGCCGCTCCGCGCAACTCCGCGTACGCCCGCTTCCAGCTCGATAATCCGGTCAAGCAGCAGAAAAGGGTAGCGGTGCGGCAGATATGAGGCCGGATCGGGATTAAACAGAAGGGCCACCACTGAACCGGATAGAGAAGTAGGGACCATCGGGCGAGGCAACCAGGTGCAGACCGGACCGGCCGGGCTGGAGGAAGGACAGCAAAGCAGCCATGGCGGTGCCTCCCATGGCCAGCGAACGACCGGTAACACTCCCGGTATCGATCATGGTACAGCCGGTAAACCGCTCCAGAAGCACCGGCATGTCAGTGGCCGTTCCGGAGAGCGAGACGTGGGAACAGCTGCCTGCGGAGGCGGTCAACAGGTCGAGCCCTTCCCGTTCAAATCCGGGGGCCAGCATTCCGATGGTTGCAATGGCTTCAACACGGGCTTTGACCGCTGCCTTGCGCCGGGCGGCATGGGCCGCACTCTCCAGCACGATAACACCGCATCCTTCGCCGAACGGTACGGAGGTGCGGGTCATCTGGCCCAGGGCATTGATGCCCTTGATGATCAGCGGTATCATTTCATCAGATCCGCCGGTCAGCATGACATCGGCCCGCCCTTCCTCAATAAAGCGGCAGGCCAGCATGAAGGCCGATTCCGCCGAGCAGAAGCGCTGCACCAGTGTGACATTGGGCCCTTTGATGCCATGTTCGATGGAGGCGTTACTGGCCGGGGAATTGGGGACGGTGTTGGGAAATATCATCGGGATCAATCCCTCGACACCGCCCGAAAAATATCCATCCAGAAATTCGGCGGAGGTGGAGACGCCGCAAAAGCCGCTGCCGAGAGCTATGCCGACCCGTTCCGGCTGCAGCAATTTCAGATCAAGGCCGGCATCCTTCATCGCCAGACCGGCCATGGCTACTGCAAACTGGCTGCAGCGGTCCATCTTGCGGGCCTTCATCGGCGGCATGAAATCGGAGGCCTTGAAACCATCCACCTTCCCCCAGCGATAGCCGTCCCTTCCGAGCACTTCAGTCGGCATGGCCGTAAGGGCGTCGCCGCCGGTGCGCATAAGTTCCTGAATGGCGCCAACACCTATTCCGGCAGCGGATATGGCGGCGTAACCGGTAACAACGATTTCCGAGATGGGAGTATTCATAGTGACAGCACCAGAGAAGTGACATTGCCGCCAAAGGCAAAGGAATTGGACATGGCAATCGTGCAATCGGTGGGACGGCTGCCGGCATGGCAGTACTCCAGATCACACTCCGGGTCCCGGCCACGATAGTTGAGCGTCTGGGGAAGCATCTTCCGATTAAGTGCAATCACCGTTGCAACGGCTTCGATCGCCCCGGCCGCCCCCAGGCAGTGCCCGGTCATCCCTTTGGTGGATATGAGCGGAACCCGGGGAGCCCGCTCGCCAAAGACCAGTTTCATGGCATTCGATTCGACCACATCGTTGAGCGGGGTTCCAGTACCATGTGCATTGACCCAGCCCACCTGCGACACATCCACAGCAGAGCGTTCCAGGGCCTCGCGCATGACCCGCGCCGCCGCCGCTCCGCCCGGCTCGGGTGCCGTCATGTGGTAGGCTTCACCCGCCAGGGAATAGCCCAGCACAGCGCCGTAAATCCTGGCGCCCCGCGCCCGGGCATCCTCCTCGCGCTCCAGTACCACGAAAGCCGCCCCCTCACCCAGGGAGATGCCCTGACGGCCAAGACTGAACGGGGCACACGGCTGGGGATCGACCACCCGCAGTGAATTGAAGCCGGCAAAGGTCAGCATGGACAACGTATCGGCGCCGCCTGCCACTACCAGTTTTTGGTGTCCGCAGGCCACCAGATCGGCAGCCCAGCCGATGGCGGTTGCGGAGGAGGAACAGGCGGTCGTGACCGTACCCTGATAGCCGCACAGATTGTAGGTCCGGGCAATATCCGTCGAGGTCTGATCCGGCAGGATGCCGCGCAAAAGTGATGGGTGCTCATCCAGACCATCCAGATGTGCCTTCAGCCAGATTTCTCCCTGGAACATGCCGGCAGCGCCCCCGCCCATGGAAACGCCCATCTCGTACGGGGAATAGCACTCTCCAGCGCCGCTGTCGCGCAGCGCCTCGCCGGCGGCAATCACACCGAACTGATCGGTGCGGGACAATTTGCGGGCTGTGCGGGCATCGAAATAATCAAGCGGATCATAGCCCTTGATCTGGGAACCTATTTTTGACGCAAAGGGCGAGACATCAAACAGGTCCAACGGCTGTATGCCGCTTCTGCCTGTGCAGAGCGCCTCGCTGAATTCTGCTATGTTCTTTCCGACCCCGCAGAACATCCCCAGGCCGGTGATAACAACGCGTTTTCTGCTCATACGATACCGCCATCAACGATTATGGATTGCCCCGTGATATACGAGGCCTGCTCCGACGCCAGAAACAGGACAACGGCCGCAATTTCCTCTGCTGTACCGATCCTGCCCAGTGCCGATCTGCTGACAACCTGCTCCACCACGTCCTGCTTCAGGGCCGCGGTCATGTCGGTCGCAATCATCCCGGCCACGACGGCGTTGACCCGGATACCCATCGGACCGGCTTCGCGGGCCAGCGACTTTGTAAAACTGATGACAGCCCCCTTGGAGGCGGCGTAGTTAGTCTGCCCCTGGGTTCCGATCAGAGCGGAGATGGAGGAGATGTTGATAATGCTGCCGGAGCGGCGCCCCATCATCTTGCGCAGCCCCCATTTGCAGCAGTGAAACAGCGGATTGATATTTGAGCGGATAACCGCCTCCCAGTCATCGTCCGACATCATGGCCAGATAGCAGTCCCTGACAATGCCGGCGTTGTTTACCAGTACATCAATACGCCCTGACTGTGCCGCGGCGGAGTTGATCAATCCAGTCGCGCCCGCGGAGGTAGACACATCGGCCTTGAACAGGGTAATGGTTCCCGGCAGTCCGTCAGCCTCGTTGGTCAAAGCCTGTGCTGCTCCGTCATTGGCCAGATAGGCGGCGAATACTGTGGCGCCGGCACGGGCAAATGCCAGGGAAATGGCCCTGCCGATACCCCTGGTCCCGCCGGTGACAACTACTGTTGAATCCCTGAACTCCATAATCACCCTAACCCTGATACACATGGATACGTACAGTTACAAAATAAAATCCGTCAAACACCCGGGAATATCTTCAGCGTACTGATACATAATTCAAAGATCACTATACTGGTCACACCGTAAAAAGTCCAGTGTGTGGCGAATTGAGCCGCAGCCGGCAGGTGCCGGATCGCTGCAGGGGTCAGCTGAGCGGCCGGTGGTGGCTTCGTCCGAGCCGTTTGATCATCTTCCAGAGCGGCCCCTTGACCTTGAACATGCGGATCGCGTCCAGCATGGCGGAACTGGCATTGATCTCCAGGCCGGGTGCAATCCAGTTCCTGCGCTTCATGGCCTCCGTGGTAATCAGGTCGGCAAAACCGTCCCGGATCTGCGGTGAAATGTAGAACACCGGCTCCAGAAGTGAAGCAGACTCCTGCATGATGCCGTCGTCAACAGCACAGCGATGCAGGTCGGTATGCGGATAAATGCGGATACCGGTCATGGCGATGACCGCTGTCGGCTCCAACTCGTCCATCAGGGCGAAGCTTTCCAGGATCGTTTCCCGCGTTTCCCCCGGCCCGCCGAACAGCATATAGTGGGCAAAATCCATTCCCAACTCTGTGCAAAGCCGGGAAGCCCTCCGCAGGTCCTCAACGGTGAATGATTTGCGCAGGTTTTTCAGCATCTGCGGTGATCCCGAATCCGTGCCGAACTCCACAGCATCACAGCCCGCCGCCAGCATGTCGTCCATCAACCCGGCTGTGATGAAATCAGGGTTGATAAAGGCCGACCAGTTGACCGGCAGCTTGGCCGCCTTCATGGCCTGACACAGTTGAGCTGCAAATTCGGGAGGATAGTTAAAGATGTCGTCAACAAAGTACAGGTAGGAAACGCCAAAATCAACCACCAGGGTACGGATCTCGGCGATGATCTCCACGATCGGACGCAGGCGCATGCAGCGCCCCTCCAGCAGCGGGTAGGTGCAGTAGACACAGCCGAAGGGACAGCCGCGTTTGGTCTGGACGTTGGCCATGCCCCCTTCGCTGTGATAACGGGTCACATTGAACAGGGCGCGCTCCGGCGTATAGATTCGGGAAATCAGGCGGGGCGGCAGAAAAGATGACGCTCCCGACACGACCACTCCCGGCAGGGCTGAGGCATCAGCACCCGATTCGATACAGGACAGCAGCTGGGGCAGGACCTCTTCCCCCTCCCCTGCCACACCGTAATCGGCGCCGACCGCGGCCAGGATCTCGACCGGCATCAGTGAGAATCCGGAGCCGCCGATAATCGTCACGACCCGGCCATGGCACAGGGCGACGATGTCCCCCAATCCTTCCAGGTAGCTGCGCGTGCCCGGCCAGGTAACGTTGTCCAGGTTGCGCAGGGAAATGATAACGGCATCGGGCAAAAATTCGGCCAGTGCAGAGGTAACGGCCAGTGCGGGATCGGATTCGAAACAGAGGTCGAGCACGCTCAGTTCATGACCGGCAGCTGCCAGCGGTCCGGCCAGACAGGCCAGCCCGATCGGGAAGACCGGATAGGGATCGCGCTCACGGTTGGCAGAGATCAGCAGCAGCTTCACGGCACCTCCAGCCAGGCCAGCATCCGACTGATGCGCTCTTCGAGCACACTCGGGAGCTGGAACTGGAGCACGCCATCCAGATCGGTCAAGGCATGGGTCGTGGTACCGCTGGCCACCTTGGCACCGTCAGGTCCGGCGATGATGGTGACAAATTCCAGGGTGGCGGTGGCGGTGCGCCGCAGGGAGGTTTTGATCGTAAGTTCTTCGTTAAAGCGGGCCGGGCGCAGATATTTCAGATCAAGGCTGATAACCGGCCCCAGATAACCGGCGGCCGCCAGCTGGAAGGCATCCAGCTCGAACTCGCCGGCCAATGCGTTGCGGCCGATCTCCAGCCAGGCCACGTAATGGCCGTGCCAGGCCACCCGGTAGGCATCGATTTCATTGAATCGGACGCGAATTTTCGTTTCGTGATATTTCATTGTTCACTATCGATCCAGCGGTTGAATTTGGCGAGCGCCGAGCCGACTCCCAGCTCCTGGAAACGCGTCACCCCCCGGGAATGGAGATAACGGTAGGTCGCCCCCCAATACACCGGGCGATGCAGTTCATCCACCAGAAAACCGGCAATTTGGGCGCCTGTCAGGGGTGTTTGTCCGATGTGCTCGATAATTGGTATGCGGGGTTCACCGTAGTTGTAGTCCGCCACAATCCGCTGCAGCTCTGGGGCTATCTCCGCAATCAGTGGTGTGTGGAGCGGGGCATCACAGGGAAAGGCACGCACGGAAAAAGCGCCGGCGGCCTCGGCCTCACGCAGCGCCACCTCCACCCGCATGTGCTCACCGGCCAGCAGAAAATGGCGCGAGGTGTTGTGGTTGGCAATATGAACACCGTTGCCCGCCGCAATTGTTTCCAGCGCTTCCAGCGGCAACCCGATGACGCTTCCCAGGGCATATGCCCTCTGCCGGCCCATCTGCGCCATGGCAACACCGATCCGGCCGGTCAGGGCCAGGGCGGTGGCACGATCAATCGATCCGGCTGCCGCCAGTGCGGGATAGATGCCCATGCTGTGTTCGGCAATCAGGTCCGGCACGACTCCCTGCTCCGTCAGCTGGTTGCTGCGATACAGGCTGACGCAGGTGCCGAAGAGCTGCAGCCGGACACTCTCACTGAGTCCCGAAACGGCTGTGCCATCATCCAGTGGAGTAAAACCGGATGTATCCCGGCAGAGCCGGGCGATGTCCTGAAAGTCCGCATCGTCGCGCGGCATATCTGCAAAGGCTATCGGCTGGCCCGGAAACATCCAGCAGATCATGCCCCGCTCCTCTTGCGCCGGATGGCAGCCCGGAAACCGAGGTTCATCGGTCCGAAGACCTGTACCGAACGGTGCAGCTTAAAGAGCCGGCGATACATGGAAGGGAAGGAGTAAAACGAGCTGTTGAGCCAGTCGTAGCCTTCCTGCAGCTGCTGTATCGTCATGCCCCTGGGCTGGAAGTTGATGTGTTCCATGTCATAGTCGCTCCAGCTGCTGGAGATGATGCGACCTTCCGCTTCCAGCCGGCGCCGGACAGCGGTGCCGGGATAGGGGGTTAAGAGCGGGAAAATGGCCGCTTCGAGACGCGCATCCTCGCAGAAACGGAGCAGTTTCGGGAAGATCTCGGGGGTATCGCCGTCATTGCCGAGCACAAAGGAGCCGAGGATGCCGATCCCGTTGTCACGGAAGGCCTGGGCGTCCGACATGAAGGACTGGGCCCGGTTGGTGACCTTGCCCATAGCGGCCAGCGTATCCTGGCTGAGCGATTCAAAGCCGACGAACATTCCCAGGCAGCCGGACTCCCCGGCGGCCCGCATCAGTTCGCGGTCAGCGGCGAAATCGATCGGCGCATGGGAGAGCCACTTGAAGCCCATGCCCTTCATCCCCTGGAAAAGCGGCAGGGAATACTTGCGGTCAGCCACGATATTGTCATCCACAAAAAAGACGAAGGCATTGGATTTCTTCAGGCCCTGCAGCTCGGCCAGCACCTGCTCCACCGGGCGTTTGCGGTAGTTGCGCCCGTAAAAGGCGGTTACCGAGCAGAATTCACAGTCAAAGGGGCAGCCACGGGTGGTCTGGATGGTATTGGTCAGCAGATAGTCCTTGCCTTTGAAAATATCGCGGCGGGCAACCGGAATATCGGCCATGCTGATCATCGTATCCGGCTTGTAGGTCCGCTGGAGTGTGCCGGCGCAAAAATCCGCCAGCAGCCGGGGCCAGACGACCTCCCCCTCTCCCACGACCACCGCATCAACGTTTGTCAGCGCCTCATCCGGCAGGTTGCTGGCGTGAAAACCGCCCATGACCACGGTCTTGCCGAGGCTTTTAAAAGCGGCGGCGATTTCATAGGCGCGCGGTGCCTGGGGGGTCATGGCGGTCAGCGCGATCAGGTCTGCATCCGTGTCGAAGTTTATCTGCTCAATACTGTCATCACACAATGCCACATCCCATTCCGGTGGGGTAACAGCGGCAATCGCAGCCAGAGAAAGCGAGGGAAACTTGAAGGCCAGTTCGCCCCACAACCTCCCCTTGGGCCAGCCGGGGGAGATCAATAGTACTTTCATTTGCGGTGTTCACCGATATAGGCAGCCATGCTGCGCACCGAGGCAAAGACCGTGCTGCCGGTAGCAGCATCAGGGACTACTACGCCGAATTCCTTCTCCATGGCCACCACCAGCTGCAGGGCATCGATGGAGTCCAACCCCAGCCCTTCGCCGAACAAGGGGGCATCGTTCTCGATCTCGTCGGGCGTCATGCCCTCGATACGCAGGCTATCGATGATCAACTGCTTAACCTTCGGAATCAACTCTTCGGACATCTTCTACACCTCATTGTAAAGTAACTACGTATCTGTATTCTTGTTTCCATGCGCCGGAATATTGTCAATGTTTGAGCCGACCTTCATTAATACTGTGCGCTTTTATCGCTGCATATTCATATCTTATTCAGAACCCCAAAAATTATAAAAATTATACCACTGGTCGGGATACCGCCGGATATAGCGTTCAAAAACCGTCACCAGACACTGCATACCGCTGCGGATAGCCTCGCCATGCTGACCGTGCCCGCCCCTGAAGTAGATCGCCTCATCCATCAGGGTTGAATATTTCCCGTTTTCCATGGGAACAAATACCGGGATAACCGGCGCGCCGCTGGCAAGTGCCAGATAGGCCGGCCCGACCGGGATATCAGTAGGAATGCCGAAAAAATCCAGCCTGATTGTGTGGGATGAGCCGTCACGATCGCCCAGCAGCGCCAGCACCTCGTTGCGCCGCAGGGCATTGACCGCCTCGATGATCGCCAACGGCGACGCATCATGCCGGTCGACGTAGATGAAGCGGATGCCACGCTCCTGCCGGACCTCCTCACGCAGGTCATTCACTTTTTCATCCGGCTCACGGAAGGTCAGCACATTGACCGTGTACCCCAGGTCGGCCAGACCCAACCCGCCCAGTTCCCAGTTGCCAAGATGAGGCGACACCAGAATTGCGCCGGTACCGGCCGCCAGCGCCTGATCCAGGGGTGCACTGCTGCTGCGCTGCCCGATCAGGGCCTGGAGTTTTTCACCCCTGAGCCGCATCATCAGCATCACATCGCACCAGTTGTGCGCAAACATGCGAAAGGCTGAAAACACCAGCGGTTCCACACGGTTCCTGCCGGTAACAACCCGCAGGTTGGAACGCACAGCCCGCCGGGTACCGGTCAGCAACAGGTAAAACAGACCGCCCCAGAAAAAGGTGAAGGGGGGGAACAGCCGGCGCGGCACCAGGATGGTGAACAGCTTGATCAAGAACAGGTTGAGGCTGCTGTAAAATGTCAACGTGCTGTCTCGTCAGCAACTGGTGATGAATATGGTGCCTGTACCAGGAACGTCATTTCTTGCTTCCGGTTTTCTTGGACTTTCGCGGATGATCCTTGAACTCTTCTTCCCAGACCGTATCGGCTATCTCCGCATAGGCATCAGAGTATTGATCCATCTGGTCAGAAAGCGCAGTAAAGATCTCGTCCGCACCATCGTGAGTGGCATAGGCACCTTCCGACTGAAAAATTTCACGCCCGACATCGGGATGGTCAATCAGCATACAGGGCCGCAGCAGGTTGTCATGCCCGCCCTGCTTTTCCCTGATCTTTCTGAAAAACGGTGATGCCAACGCATCCCGCAGGGTTGTGCGCCGGATATTGTCAACGGCTACATGGCAGAAGACACACGGTTCGATATCGCCGTTGGCATTGATATGAAAATATTTTCTCCCACCGGCCAGACAACCGGAAACGATCGGACCGTCATTCCAGAAATCGATGAAGAGCATCGGCTTGCTGTCACGGAACCCGGCCACGCTGCGGCGCAGACCATCCCGCTGTTCCGGGGTGGGCATCAGCCCGGTATCCGGCTTTCTCCCGACCGGGACGTAGGAGAACAGCCACAGGGCAAAGACCCCCTTGGCCAGCAGCATGTTTATATACTCAGGATTGGTGATGATGTGTGAGTTTTTGCTGGAATGAGTGAAGGAGCCGCAGAAGGAGAGCCCCCCTTCGCGCAGCAGATCCATGGCCCGCATGACTTTCTTGAAATGCCCCGCGCCGCGGCGTTCGTCGGTTTCCGGCTCATACCCTTCCAGGGAGAAGGACGGCATGACATTGCCCACCTCGGTCAGTTTCTCAACCATGGCCTCGTCGATCAGGCCGCCGTGGGTGAAGACCAGAAAGGCCATGTCGCTGTGCTTCCTGAATATGTCAAAGATGCCCTGCATGTAAAAGGGTTCACCGCCGGAGATAACGGCAAAGTAGATGCCCATCTCTTTCATCTGCAGCAGCACCGAATCCAGCTCTTCCAGGGAGAGTTCCAGCGACTTGCCGTAGTCACCGGCATAACAGCCGTAGCATTTAAGGTCGCACTTCATGGTGGGGCTGATCACCACCGTTGAAGGGGGGTAGAAGCCGTTGAGATCGGCCCATTCCTTACGCTTGTTTGTCCCGTTCAGCAGGTGATTGATGGCCAGGTTGCTGATCCATTTGTCACGCTGGTTGGGGTGCAGGTCACGCAGAATCCGCCGTGGAAACTCGATGCTGGGGTGTTTGTCACGGACCAGACCCCTGATCCAGCGGATGCGTTCTTTGTAGTAGTCCTTCTTGGGGATCATTTCCATCAGATGGGTCATCTTGATCAGGGTTTCATCCGATGAATTGGTCGCCATGTTCAGGAGATAGGAAAGCACTTTCTCTCTGGTGTAGGTTTTGAGGGTGTTAATCATGCTGTAGATGCCTCGTCACATATTGCGTAAAAATGTCATACTGATGTTGACCGTATCCTTGAACGGCCGATAGTGGCTGGTTGAGCGACCATCGGCTACCCGTGCTTCAATCGGGAGAGAACCGACCGTAAAACCACACTTCCAGGCCTTGAGGAAGATCTCCATCTCCAGAGCGTAGCCATTCGACTGCAGTGATACCTTTTTCAATACCTCACAGTCATAGTACCTGAAACCGGACTGACTGTCAGTAATCTCAAAACCGGTCCGCTTCCAGATACACCAGACACCCACCCGGTTCCAGAATTTCCTGAGACCGGCCATCTGTTCGAACTGGGAGTGCCGGGACGCAATCAGGATTCCCCAGCCCCCGCTTTGCGCAGAAGCGACCAGCTTTGGAATAGCTGAAACGTCATGCTGGCCGTCGGCATCAACCGTGACCACACCATCACAACCGGCAGCAATCGCCCAGGCAAATCCGGTTTTCAGGGCAGCGCCCTTGCCACGATTGTGTTCATGGCGGAGCAGCGACACCGGCAATTCCGATATCCGGCCGGACGTATCATCATAAGAGCCGTCATCCACAACCACCACCGGCAGGCCATGCCCCAGACACTCCTGAACCACGGCCAGAATGGTTTTTTCTGCATTATATGCAGGGATCAAAATGCAGGGAGTAGTCAATTGATTGCTAGTTCCTTGAGGGTGGTAAAGCGATAATGACTCAGAAGCGCTTTTAATCGTGGAGCAGCATCCCTTCGTGTTCCGTAGGCAACAAAACTCTTCAGCAATGGCAATTCCAGCCGGGGACCATCCGGATCAATTTCACGAGGATGAAGATACAGAACGGCCGGCTGCTGCAAGCTGTTCAACGTATCAATGGTTTTTGTGATCATGGTCAAAGGGAAAAATCTGAATCCCCAGCCGCCACCTGTCGGCAGATTTCCCAGAATCGTTGGAGTCACCATCGGTGGATATTCGGTGATTTCTCCAGCACGTTCGTTCATAACAAAGGGGGTCCGGCTGCCGTTCCGGTTGCCGACAAACGGAAGCGGATTGAGACTGGAGTCATACAGGTACCCCTCTTCCTTCAGGATTTGAAAAGTCCATGGCTGCTTTTCGGACAGAGACCATTGCGGAGCCCGGAACCCTACCGGCTTTTGGCCGGTCTGTTCAAGCAGGAGGCTGTCAGTGCGTTTGATTTCATCCCGGAACTGATCAGGAGACAATTGGCTCACCAGGGTGTGGGAATACCCATGGGATGCGATCTCATGACCGGCTGCAGCAATCATTGGCGCCAGGGATGGGTCCGATTCCGCGACAGAACCGAGTATAAAAAATGTCCCCTTTTGATTGTACTCTGACAGCAGTGCCAGTATTTTCTCAATATTACCGTTCAACCGCGATGTGTCACCGGAATGCACTGCCGATACCCCGCCGGTTCCGCATACGTGATACCAATCCTCTACATCAACCGTCAAGATATTTTGGCATACGTGCATCAGCTATTCTTCGCAGCAGCCAATAGATTGTGCATACGGATTCAGCATGATAATTTGTCTACAATTTTATTGCAAAGTTTTCGATCTTTATCAGTAAAATTCAAATCCACCCTTCTTCCTTTTAACCCTATATGAAAATATTCAATATTTTGTACACCTATCGGCTTGGCGAACAGGCGAAACGTTTTTCTTACATTTGTCAATACGGGTACCAACAGCCCGGGCAATGCGCTGGTTGTAATCAACATGCCTTTAATTTTCTTTTTGATCGGCCTGATTTTCGGTGAGTACATATTATCAGACCAGTAACAGAAAACACCCATCCGTTCCAGCATGATCCGCATTATTGAAGGGAGATCGTAACAATTGACCGGTGATGAGACGATAAGTTTTTCTGATATCAGTACTGATTGTAACAGATTGTCCATATCATCTGAAAGATAACATTCACCAAGTGTCTCTTCAGGAGCTTTCATGCACACACGGCAATTGCTGCATTGCTTGATCTTCATGTCTCTGAGCTTTATATAGTGGTACTTCTTGTCGTTACTGTCTAAACCGTCGCACAATTGCTGGCAAAGGATATCATTGATTCCGTTTTTCCGGGGAGAAAGATTCAAAATTGTAATCACAACAACTCCGTAAAGGATAATTCAGTAAATTACGCCGAAATTTTATAATGACATCAGCCGTTACATTGCTGCGGCCTGCAGTCTATCATCTGAAGAGCGTGAGCGGGAACCTCGGGAAAAAGCCCACAACCGGTGAGCATGCCCCCCCGGGTGATTGTTAAGAGAATAAAACCGGTACATACTTCCGTGAGATTATCTACCACTGACGTAATCAATAAGCATTGTCAAATGTTTTTCCGATAGAGATCGGATTTACGCAACTGCTTTTCCCTCGACTCTGTGGTATAGGTATTCACGCGGCAGCCGGAAACAGTGTGAACCAGAGAAAACCTGTTCCAAGCGGAGTATTCGAGTGAAAATAGTATTTCTTCACCCCTATGGCAGTAACTTCATCAAGGGTGTGAATGACATCACCACCATCTTCAACCTGATGCCGCCCTTGGGGATTTTGAGCATCGCGGCCTGGCTGGAAAAGCATGGCATTGATGTGGAGATTATCGACGGGTATGCCAGTCGGGAATCCCACGCAGTGATGGTCGCCAAAATTATCGCATCCGGCTGCAGTGCAGTCGGCTTTTCCTGCACCACTTCGTCGTTTCCCGAAACAAACCGCATCGCCACATTACTGAAGGAAAAGGCTCCGCAGATAACCACCGTTCTCGGAGGGGCCCACGCCTGTACGATTGGCGCGCCTTTGCTGGACTCCTATCCGGCCCTGGATTACCTGGTAATCGGTGAAGGGGAAAATACCATGCTGGACCTGGCCCGCGCCGGGTTTTGCAACGTGGAACAGATTCCCGGCATTGCCCATCGCAGTAACGACGGCAAGGGGGTCTGCTCCGGGCAGCGGGAGCTGATCACGGACCTGGACAGCCTCCCCTTCCCGGCCTACCACCTGCTGCCCGATTTTCCCCGGCTCTACCGGCTGCCGCTCTTCAGCTACGCCAAATCCCCCAACACCAGCATCATCTCCAGCCGCGGCTGCCCTTATGCCTGCTCCTATTGCGACCGCTCGGTCTTCTCCCGCGGCTTCCGCTTCAATTCACCGGAATACATCCTGGAGCATGTGGCCATGCTGAACCGGGATTACGGCATCCGCCATGTGTTCTTTTACGATGACCTGTTCACCTTTGATCGCAAACGGGTAGCAGAGTTCTGCGAACTGAAGGCGAAAAAGGGGATCAGGGTCAAATACAACTGCATCGCCCGCCTGGAGCATGTGGACGCAGAACTGTTGGCATTACTGAAGGGTTCCGGCTGCTGGCAGGTCAACTTCGGCATCGAGTCGGGTGACCCGGAGATTTTGAAGCAGCATCGCAAGTTTTACAGACTGGATGAGGTGGGACAGAAACTGTTGATGGTTAAAAAAGCCGGCATGCGGGTCAAAGGGCTGTTCATGGTTGGCCTGCCGGGTGAGGATGAGGCCGCCATCCGCCGCACCATCGACTATGCCCTGTCGCTGCCGCTGGACGAGATCAACGTCACCAAGTTCACCCCCTTCCCCGGCGCCCCGGTCTACAGCACCATCCGCGAATTCGGGGAATTTGACGAGAACTGGGAGCTGATGAACTGCATCAACACCGTCTTCGTTCCAAAGGGAATGACCAGGGAGCAGATCAATGGTCTGTATGACGAATTCATCCGCCGGTTCTACCATCGCCCGCGCATCACTCTAGGCTATGCCAGGATGCTCTGGAAATCACCCCACAGTTTTTATTCATTTCTGAGCCATCTGCCGGAGATACTTGCCTTTCAGATGAAGCAAAAATGGTAATTTAATTACACACTCTATCCATAAAGTTTCAACACGGAGAACCACACCTATGTCAAGAATAAGCCTGCCCCTGATCTTCACACTCATCGTACTGTTTTTTCCTCCTGCTGCCAGGGGCGACAACGTGGTTTCCACCGCCAAAGGTGAATTCGGCTTACTGGCTGGCTACGGCAGCTCCTTCGTCGGTTTTGGCACAACTCGGCACCAGGTACAGACCCTGGATGCGATTATCCGGGCTGGCTTTTTCCTCTCGGAGGACGTTGGAAAAGGGAGCTGGTATCAGGGACGACACGAACTGCTGTTGGAACTGCCCTACCACATGGCAATTAATTATGGCGGACGCTCCATGGTGGGCGGATATATGCTCGGGCACTGGCGCTTTACTGCGTTGGATGGCATGACCCCCTATGTGCTGGCCGGGGGCGGACCGTTGTTCGTGGACCTGGGACTGCCGACCATGGGGACGAAACTCTGCTTCAGCTATCAGGGGGGCACCGGACTGCAATATTTCATAGACCGGAACACCGCGCTGAATGTGGAATACCGCTATCATCACATTTCCAACGCCGGCACCGCCAGTCCCAACGAACCAATCAACTCCAACAAGATTCTGATGGGTGTATCGGTGTATTACTGAGAAAGACAGTGGTATCAGCACAATATTTCGATATAGTAATGGCTCAGGCAACGGGATATTTGACAGGAATTCAGTAACATGGTAACAGCAGGACAGTACAAATCAGGTGTTTTTCAGACAATCCATACCAGGAGATACCCGACATGTTTGGAAAAAAGGCCCAGTTGGAAGAGGCAGATGCAACGATCAGACAGCTGCAGGATCAGCTTGACAAGTATAAACGGCATTACGAGAAACAGCAGGAATATATCGAAGGTCTCTACGATGTGATCGGCGACCTGTCGCGCCAGCTCGGCTCGGTGCTGCAGAAAGAAAATCTGGAACGGCTGCAGACCAACCCTTACCTTGAAGACAACAGCAATTTCATTCTTGACCTGCACACCCTTTTCAGCAACAAAATTAAAAAAGGGCTGAATGTAACCTGCTATTTCGGCAAGGACCTGGCAGAAATCAAGCGAAAATTTCAGGACCGTGATTTCAAGAACTACAATCTGATTCACCTGACCGAACGTTTTACGCTTGATGACCTGCGCAAACTCTTCAAGGAGTGGATGTGGAAAAAACCATTGGCAGAAGGGCTTGTCGCCATACGGAAAGAAAGAGAGCTCGACACCGAAAAGTGATGCTGATTTCTGCTGTTTTCATCATTGCCTGAACCGGGCAATTCCCTGAAACTGCTGACTACTTCAGGCCATACAGCTGCCGGTAGGTTGCTGCAGAGGCATAAACCTTTTTGACGTAATCACGCGTTTCCTGATACGGAATGCTCTCGATGAACTCGTCCTTCTTCAGCACCCTGTAATTTTTCCTCCAGCGATCCACTGCCGCGGCACCAGCATTGTACGCTGCTATCGAGTACACAACATCCCCGTCATACTCTTTCAACAGATCACGAAAATGGCGCGTGCCCAGCCTGATATTATAATCCGGAATAACAAGATTCTGCGGATTGAAGGCACCATTCTCGCGAGCGGTAGCCTTGGCAGTGGCCGGCATGAGCTGCATCAACCCGATGGCGCCGGCATGTGATTTGATCGCAGGGGTAAACCCGCTTTCGGCCCGGATCAGGGCATAGATCAACCCCTCAGAAAGCGAATTGTCTGCGGTGTACCGGGCAACAGGAGCGCTGTAGACTAACGGATATCCGGCACTCCAGAGCGGCAGACTGGCCGTATCCCATTTCACCGGCCGATTATGAAGAAACAGGGCAATGGCCGAACTGTAGTCCTTCATTTCCAGATAGGTGCGCGCCAGGCCGGGAAAGAGCGACTTCTTGTCACCAGCCTTTTTCCGGGCTGCCGTCATTTCCGTACGGGACTCGTCCGCCATCCCCAACAGCGCCAACAGCCGGGGCTTTTCAAAACCGGCAGCCAGCGGTAATTCAGCCAGCGCACTGCGCTGGCCCAGCGCTTCGCGCACATCCCTGATCCCCTTCTGATCCCGGTACCAGGTAGCATAAAAACCGGCCGGGTAGTCATTCAGCAATACGCGGTAATAAGAGTCCGCTTCAGCGCTGGCGGTATGTTCAAGGGTCCGGGCCAGCCAGTAGATGACTTTTTCCCGTATAGCTTCATCTTTGAGCAAGGGTTTGAACACTTCTGCCGCAACAGCATATTCGCCGGCAAGATAATGGCACCAGCCGGATTCCCATGCGGCCCGGGAACTGAATTTTGAATCCGGGCAGTTTTTGAGGATCTGCTTGTACAGGCGCGCCGCCTCACTATAACTGCCCTGGCTGCGGCGCAGTCCGGCAGCTTCCATCAGGGCATCATCCGCATATTCCTGTTTTTTGCCTTCTCCGGCCAACTCCATATACAGTTCAAACGCACGCTCGTTCTTGTCCTGGCGCTCCAGCGTCTTGGCCAGCCAGAAACGGGCTTCGGAACGAATCCCTGGGATCGTCGTACCGGCTGCCTTTGTCAGACTCTTTTCGGCCTCTTTCCAATTTCTCAGGCGGTAGAGAGCCATGCCGCTGCGCAACTCAATGCGGTCGGCGACAGCCGGTGCCTGTCCTTCTGTCGGGATCGACCGGAGTACCCGCAGCGCACCGGAATGTTCATTCTGGGCTGCAAGCGTCGATGCCCGTTTCAGGAGCTCTTCAGTGGTATAGGGAGCATTTTTTACGCCGGATTTTTCCAGTTCTTTGAGCCGTTCCTGGGATTTCGCCGACTGGACAGCCGTCGGATTGTTCAGCCAGATCGTGCGATAGATCGCGACACTGCCGTTCCTGTCACCTGTTTCTTCCCGACAGCGGGCAGCCTGATAAAGTGCCTCCACGGAATCAGAGCCGGATGGATATTTTTCCACAAACGCCTGATAGGCCTTGAGGGCAGCAGGATAATCACCAGACTCGTAGACTATATCCGCATGCAGTTTTGCAGCGCGGCGAAGCAGCAGCGACGCCGGGAACCCCTTCGGCATGGATGCAGCCTTAGCGGCTGCTTCCGGATATCTTTTCAGTTTCAGCAGCGATTCGGCCTGGTACAGAACGGCATAATCAGCCGCAAGCGGCAGTTTCGACTCAGCTTCAATCAGCAGCGGCAGCCCCTCTTCGGCCTTTCCCATTCGCAGCTGCGACACACCCAGCAGAAATGTCCTCTGTGGAGAATCACCCGCCTTTTTGGCTATACGAACCGCATCGATATAGTCCTTGTCGCGAAACTGCGCAGCAGCCTGGGCAAGCAGATCATCGGCACCTGAGGAACATGGTGGCGGAGAGAGGAGAACTACAGCTGTTACGGCAACGGCAATCAATTTTACAGAATAATGCAACATGCAACCTGCCTTTCGTAAAAAATGGCCCTGGGCAGACGCCCTTGGCCATTGCGATTATGAACCCTTCAATCAATAAGGAGACGGCCGGCCTTACATTACCACTTCCGCCTGGTCAACTCTTCCTGATAAAACTTGTGGTACAGGATATCCCAGTCGCGGCTGCCCGGAACCTTTGTTTTCAGCTTGGCGCGTACCGCTTCTTCAATCTCTTCAGCGACATGAAAATATGCCGTCAACGACTCCTTGATACAATCCAGAGCACGTCGTTCGTCAGTCCAGTCAGCCAGGTCGTCGCGCCAGATGCGCTCCACAATCTGGTGGGCCAGATGTGATATGCGGTCTTCGGATATACTCATAACACCCTCATAATACTATCTTCCGCTCTTTTGCCAGTTTTTCCTTGATCATCCTGAGCATTTTGCGGCGGTCGATGTCAGCGGCAGCCCGCCCCAGGCCGGCGATGGTTTCATCCAGCAAACGCTCGGCGTCCCGCTCCAGGGATTGTTCACTGCTGATATCCCCGGCAATGGCTTTCGCAATCCCCTCAACCACTGCCCCCCGCTCGCGCCGCGGCGTTATCAGGCCGGCAGCGGACAGGTCATTGTATACCTTCTCGGACAACCGATGGATCTGATCTTCCTTTAATCGCATAGAGCCTCAAATAAAAAGGCCCGCCTTCCGGCAGGCCCTTCAGGGAACATCCCGTTTACTTTAATGTTTTCAGAAAGCCCAGCAGGGCATCCATATCCGGCTTTGACAGTGTTCTGAATGAGGGCATCGAACTTGAGGCATTCCGTTTCTTGGGATTTTCAAGCTGGGCCTTCAGATCACCTTCGTTCAATCGGGAAGCCACCTTGGTCAACTCGGGTCCAATGGCGCCGCCTTTAGCCTTGACACGGTGACACATGGCACACTTCTGATTAAAGAGCTGCTCGCCCCTGCTCTCGGCCCGTGCAATCACGGCAGGTAGCAAGATCGCCGCACACACCAGAACCACAGAAACTTTTCGTCTCATACCGCCTCCCCTCACCTCAGTTTAAAGTGGACTTATTCTACCTGTTCCAGATAAAATTGCAATTCATTATGTTCTCACGCCTCTATATCCATATACCCTTCTGTCAGCAAAAATGCCCGTACTGTGCGTTTTACTCTCAAGAACATTCAGGCAATGATCTGAACCGCTATGCCGAGCTGCTGTGCAGCGAGATGAACCTCGTTGCAAAAGAGACAGCCACGCGGCCGAAGCTGGATTCCATCTATTTCGGCGGCGGTACTCCGTCATTAATGGATCCCCGGCAGATAGCCCTCCTGCTGGAACAGGCAGAACGCACCTTCGGGCTTGCAGACCGTGCTGAGATCACCCTGGAGGCCAACCCCGGAACCGTTGACTTCCGGCGGCTGTCTGATTTTCGCCGGGCCGGGGTCAACCGCCTTTCTCTGGGCATCCAGTCGTTCGATGACCGGATGTTGGCAAAACTGGGGCGCATCCATACAGCAAAGCAGGCCCAGACGGCCTTCAGCGCGGCACGCAGGGCGAATTTCCATAACATCGGCATTGATCTGATCAATTCCCTCCCCGGGCAGACCTTGGAAGCGTGGCGCAAAGACCTGAAGCAGGCCCTGAAGCTTGCCCCGGAACACCTCTCGGTCTACGGACTGACCATTGAAGAAAATACCCGCTTCGCTGACCTGTACACAGAGGACAGCACACTGCTCCCGGATGAGGACCTGGCTGCGGAGATGTTCGAGACAGCAGACGACCTGCTTGGGTTACACGGCTACGAACATTACGAGATTGCCAACTACGCACGGCCCGGATTTCGCTCTCAGCACAACAGCGGCTACTGGCACAGAGACGGCTATTTGGGAATGGGTGCCGGAGCCCATTCCTATCTGCTGGATGCCGCTTACGGAACCCGCTTCAGTAATGTAGCTGACCTGGATGAGTACACCCGTGCAGTCCAGCAGGGTGAACTTCCCCGCCGTGACACCACACAGCTTTCCCGTGAAGACGCAATGGCCGAGCATATGTTCCTGGGATTGCGCATGTCGGATGGCGTTATCTTTGAAACCTTTGAACAGAAGTTCAGAACCGGGCTTGAGGATTTATTCGGGAAAGCGCTTGCTACAGCACAGAAACAGGGACTTCTGTCAAAAAAGCCTTCCGGAGTCCGACTCACGCGACGCGGTATGCTGCTGTCTAACCAGGTGTTTCTGCAGTTCCTGGCATCATGACGGCCAGAGCACACAAACTCTGCAGCAAATTAATTTAATAGCGTAACACATCGTTACTTCAGCAGTTATTATAATATGACCGTTGCAGCACGAAAATAGTTATTGACCTGAGCTACTCCGTAGGCTATAAACATGTTTCTTCAATTGTCGCGGGGTGGAGCAGTCTGGTAGCTCGTCGGGCTCATAACCCGAAGGTCAGAGGTTCAAATCCTCTCCCCGCAACCAAAACAAATATCGCCTCTTTGGTTCTCTGGACTAAAGGGGCGTTCTTAAATTTTTGGCTGCTTAGCTCAGCTGGCTAGAGCAAGCGACTCATATTCGCTAGGTCCGGGGTTCGAGTCCCTGAGCAGCCACCATTCAAAAGGCGCCTTTACAGGGCGCCTTTCTTTATTTCCGGCCATCAGGGGATGCTTGCATTTCATCGCCTGAAACCATATACTTCGGCACTATTATGTAAGTTCGAAATGTTTTTTCGCTTTTTGAAAAAAGTCATTTCGATAACGCACTTATCCGGTTTATCCGGACTACGTACTTCAAGGAGAATAGCGTGATCCAGATCGATTTTGACAAGATGGGCGGCCTGATACCGGCCGTTATTCAGGACCATGAGAACGGCGAAGTGCTGATGGTGGCCTTCATGGACAAGAAGACCCTCGACCTGACGCTGAAAGACGGCAAGACCTGGTTTTTCAGCCGCACCCGCAACAAATACTGGATGAAGGGCGAGGAGTCCGGCAACACCCAGGATGTCGTCGAAGTACTGACTGACTGCGATGCCGATACCGTCATCATCAAGGTCAGACAGAACGGTCCGGCCGCCTGCCACACCGGCAATCGCAGCTGTTTCTACGTAAAATGGGAAAACGGGGAATGGGTGGAGCACTCGAACCCGCTGTTCGATCCCAAGGAGGTCTATAAAAAATGAGCCATTTACTCAACCTCGGTATCCCCAAGGGGAGCCTGGAAGAAGCAACCGTTGCTTTATTCAAGAAATCCGGCTGGCAGATCAGCATCTCGTCACGCAGCTATTTTCCCGGTGTGGACGATGAGGAATTGAACTGCAAGCTGATCCGTCCGCAGGAAATGGGCAAATATGTGGAGCGCGGCACGATCGATGCGGGCATCGCCGGGCGCGACTGGGTCCGTGAGAACGATTCCGACGTTATCGAAGTCTGCGAGATGGTCTATTCCAAGGTCTCACGCCGTCCGGCCCGCTGGGTACTGGTGGTCAACGGTGACTCCAAGGTCCAGGGCCCTGAGGACCTGCACGGAGCCACCATTTCCACCGAGCTGGTCGGATTTACCACCCGTTACTTCGCCGAGCGCAACATCCCGGTCAACGTAGAGTTTTCCTGGGGAGCCACCGAGGCCAAGGTCGTGGACGGCCTGTGCGACGCCATCGTTGAAGTGACCGAGACCGGTTCGACCATCAAGGCCAATGGCCTGCGCATTGTCTGCGAACTGATGGAATCTGTGCCGGTCCTGATCGCCAGCAAGGCGGCCTGGGAAGATCCCTGGAAACGCGCCAAGATTGACCAGATCGCCACCCTGCTGAAATCATCCCTGGCCGCAGAGGGCATGGTCGGCCTCAAGATGAATGCACCGGCCGACAGGATCGAAGCCATCACCAACATGCTGCCGAGCCTGAAAAATCCGACCGTATCGCACCTGTACAAGTCGGATTGGCTTTCCATCGAAAGCATTCTGTCAGAAAAAGAGGTCCGCCGGATCGTGCCGGAACTGATCAAACTGGGAGCGGAAGGCATCATTGAATACCCGTTGAACAAGATCATCTGACCCATGCTGACCTATATAATCAAACCCTGTGATCACTGCCGCCGGCTGGAGAGTTTCCTGCGCACCCTCCTGCCGACGGCTGCCGCGGCCTACCCCCGCAAACTGATCAAAAGCGGCGCCGTCAAGCTGAATGGTACGGCCTCCTCTCCGGATACCTTGCTTACCTGCAACGATACCGTCACCCTCAAGGAAAGTGCCGTCCTGACCGCGCTGCTGCGTGAAGACCGACCCGCACTTGACATCCTTTATGAAGACAACCAGATAACCATAGTCAACAAGCCTGCCGGACTGGCCATGCACCGCACAGCAGAACTGGAAGACGACCTGGTCGAACAGGGCACCGCCTATATGGAGTGGCGGGCCACCCCGTGCAAACTGTACCCGGTCAACCGACTCGACCGGGGGACATCCGGCACCGTCATCCTCGCCAAAAGCTCCTCCTCGGCCGGCATCTACGGCCGCCAGGTCAAAGACACCGGCCTGGACAAACTCTATCTGGCCCTGGTGGAGGGTTCCCCCCCGGCCAGTGGTGTGATCGACCTGCCGCTGGATGACAAGGAATCCGAGACCCGCTACGAGATCATGACCGCCGGATCCGGCTGCACCCTGCTGGCGGTCGTTCCGATCAGTGGCCGCATGCACCAGATCAGGAGACACCTGGAAAGCATTGGTCACCCGGTGCTGGGAGACAAGCGCTACGGCAGCCAGGAGCTGCCGGATTACGAAGGATTCGCCCTGCATTCATTCAAAACAGTCCTGATACGTCCGGACAGCGGACCACTGACGGTCTGCGCCCCTCTTCCTGACGGGTTTCTGGAATTATGCGAGCAGAGAGGCATCGCTACACCAGAACTGCTTTCTGCCGTGCAGCGACTGATCCCGTCCTAGCACGAAATCAATTCAATTCTGCTGGCGGAGAAAAATACAGGAGGTCTTGACATGAGCGCTCAAACCATCTTCATCACCGGTGCATCGTCCGGCTTCGGAGCAGCCTGCGCCCGTAGCTTCGCCCGGTCCGGCAATCGCCTGGTGCTGACGGCGCGGCGAATTGACCCGCTCCTGGCGCTGCAGGAGGAACTTTCCACAGCAGCCGAGATCCATATTATCCCGCTGGATGTCAGCGACCGCGAGGCGGTGCAGGGCGCGGTAGAGGCCCTGCCGGAACGTTTCCGCGAGATCGACGTACTGCTCAACAACGCCGGCCTGGCTCTAGGGCTGGAACCGGCCCATCAGGTGAATCTGGACGACTGGGAGACCATGGTGGACACCAACATCAAGGGGCTGATGTACTGCACCCGTTTGATCCTGCCCGGCATGGTGGCCCGCAACCGCGGACATATCGTCAACATCAGCTCCACGGCCGGTGCCTGGCCCTATCCGGGCGGCAACGTCTACGGCGCTACGAAGGCCTTTGTGACCCAGTTTTCCCGCAACCTGCGCAGTGACCTGTTGGGAACACGGGTGCGCGTGAGCTGCATCCAGCCCGGCATGGCCGAGACCGAGTTCTCGAAGGTGCGCTTCAAGGGGGACGACGACAAGGCCGCCCAGGTCTACGCGGGGACTGAGGCGCTGACTGCTGACGATATCGCCGAGACCGTGGCCTGGGTTGTCAACCGTCCGCCCCATGTCAATATCAACACCCTGGAGATCATGTCCATCGACCAGGCCTGGGGACCGTTCGCGATTCACCGCGACAACCTGTAACGCACACACTAAAGGAACTAACATGGCAAAAGAAATCTACGTAGGACATATCTCGGAGAACGCCACCGAAGAAGACGTCTGGAAGCTGTTTTCAGTCATGGGTACGGTCACCTCCGTGCACCTGATCATTGACCCGGAAACCGGGGAGTTCAAGCGCTGCGGCTACGTGCGCATGGCATCCGGCATCAGCCTCGAGGAGGTTGTCGAGACCCTGGACGGCACCTACCTGATCGACCGGGAAATTGTCGTCAGCATCGCCCGCCCCCAGAAGCCGGGCATGTCCAAATCCGGCGGCAACAAACAGCCCTGGATGAAAGCAGGCCCCAAACCGGGCGTTCAACCCGGAATAAAGCCGGGAGCACGACCAAGGCCAAAGGCGGATTCTCCGCCGGATCAACGCAACAAGCCAGCCAGAGCTGCAAAACCGGGTGAGAAACCAGCGGCCCGGCCAGGCGCCAGGCCGTTCCAGGGCAAACGTCCGGGGAGTTCCGCAACAACCCCTCGCACCCGCTCACCGAAGTAACAACAACACGACAACAATACGAAAAGGAAGCCGCCCAAATGAGGGGCGGCTTTCTTTTTTTATTAACAATCATACCGGCATGTTACACTCATTACATACACGAAAACCCTGCACAAGTATATGGAGTAAATCCCACACAGGGCAGAAGGTAAAACCGGCGCAGGCAGCCACACCCTTACCATACATAGTTCTGCAATATCTCCACGTGCATTGTCCGCTGTTTTTGCTATACTTCGACTCCAGAACACCTTTGACTCCACCCACAAGGAGATACCCATGTCACACTGCTCACGCTATTCACTACTGTTGGCCCTGCTGCTGACACCGGTCGTTGCCTTCGGTGCCGACCTGCAGCGCCTGCAGACGACACCCCTCATCACGTCCGTGACCGTCTATCCCGACCGGGCCATGACGACCCGCACCGCCGGCCTGACCCTCAAACCGGGCAGCTACCTGGTCGCGTTCGACAACCTGCCCACCCTGATCCAGGATGATTCCGTGCGGGTCGAAGGAAAGGGCACGGCCGGGGTGACGATTGTCGGGCTGGAGACAAAACGGGAATTCCTGGAAAAGAGCGGCGACAAACGGGTCAAGGAGATCGATGACGAAATCCGCACTCTGGAACGCCAGTCAGGATCAATTGACGCCCGCAAGGCCGGGCTGACTTCCCAGAAGGCCTTTCTGGATTCGATCCGTGTCGCCTGGGGTGACCGCATCTCCAAGGAGCTGGCCATCGGCCGCCCTACCACCGCCGAGTTACAGGACGCCTCGGGTTTTGTCGGCAGCGGGGTAAGCAAGATCGAGGAACAGAGCCGCGACCTGGATGGTGAAAAGCGCCAGATCAAGGACAAGATTGACGCCCTGCGGCGCCAGCGTGACGAGATCAGCGGTGCCGGCCGCAAGGAGAGCAAGAGCGTCGAGGTTACTCTGGAGGTGACCCGCCCCGGAAACCTGACCCTGGCCCTTTCGGCGGTTACCGGGCAGGCCGGCTGGGAACCGTCCTACGATGCACGTCTGGCGGCGGATGGGAAAAGTGCCGGCCTGACCTTCCGCGCCCTGGTGCGCCAGCTGACCGGCGAAGACTGGACCAATGTGGAACTGAACCTCTCTACCGCCCGTCCGGCCGCCGGAGGGGCACCACCGGAGCTGTATCCCTGGCGGCTCTCCTTCTACCGCCCCATGCCGATGGCCGCCCCGGTGATGTCGGCCCCGGCTCCCATGCGGGCAAAAAAGATGGAGGCCCGACGAGCCATGCTGGACGCGGAAGAGGCTGAATCGGACGAAGTCATGAAGGAAACCGTACCGGCCGAATATCTGACGGCCCAGGCCAGCAGTGAGCAGACCTCCGTCAGCTTCCGCATTCCCCGTACCGTGGATATTCCCTCCGACAACCGCCAACATGGCTCGGTAGTGGCCATGGAACAGCTGCCGGTCAACCTGGAATTCCTGGCAACCCCCAAACTTTCGCCGCTGGTCTTTCTCAAATCAGAGATCGTTAATCACGCCGGCTATCCGCTTCTGCCGGGTCGGGTCAGTATCTTCACCGGTAACACCTTTACCGGCAATTCTTACCTCAAGAAAGTGGCGGCCGGCGAGAAGTTCGATCTGTTTTTCGGCAGCGACGATCAGGTAACGGTCAAGCGTGAGGAGTTGAAACAGCACAAGGAGGCCGGACTGTTCGGCAAGAACCGCATGAGCTACCGCTACCGCATCGAAGCGGCCAACTTCCGGGCCGAAGACCAGACCGTGACGATCCGCGACCAGCTGCCGCTGGCCGGCGATGCCGAAATCAAGGTAACCCTGGACGAACCGTCCATCAAACCGGATGAGATCAAGGCAGACGGGCGCCTGACCTGGAAACTGCCGCTGAAGGCGGGGGAAAAGCGGGAACTTACATTCGGTATCGTGGTGGAGTACCCCAAGGAGCGGGAGGTTACGGGGTTGTAAATTCTGTCAGGTGCTTCCTGACCCGCATCGGGACGTGTTTCTGCTGCAGCTTGAGATTATGCCGCTCTGTGATGGCGTGGTGCTGGAAATAGCGCTGCCACAGGGCGGCATAGTCTTGTTCGGCGGCGGTGATGCCAGGTTCCGCGGTCAACTCGATATCCCGGATCAGCCGCCATGAGCGCAGATCAAAGAGTGCCGCCTGGTTGCGGCGCAGGTCATGGATCATCCAGGGGCGATCCCCCACCCGCTCCGTAAAGTGCGGTGCGATCAAGGGGAGGATATCCGCTTCCGGTTCGATGGTGGCGTACAGGAACCCGGCCGTCACCTGGCGAAAACGGACAAAGCCCTTGAACTTGTGGGCCTCGTGGGAGACGTGCCGGGCAATGCGGTTGATTGAATATACCGGCTCCTTCGCCAGCATCCCGCACAGCCCCCTGCCCCGCTCCAGACCCAGCCGAAGATAGTGCCACAGGAGCTGCTCTACTCCCTCCTGCTGGCTATGAAAGGCATAGCGCGCTGTGGCAAAGGCATCCTGCGACACGGCTGCCACAAACCGCTGCCGAAAGTCCACGGCGCGATCCCGCTCGGTTGCCACCTCGCAGATGTCGCCGGCAAAGAGCCCGGCTTCGGCAGCATCTCCCGCCGGTACGAATTCCGGGAATTCACCCCCCTGCTCCAGGCAGCTTGCCACCGCGCAGAGGAATCCTTCAAAACTGCCGTCAAAACGGTAACTCACCATCACAACTCCCCTGTCACCGCCGAGATGTCCGGCACAACGGCAAACAGCTCCAGCTGATCCAGGCGCGCCGGTCGGCGGGTCGGTGCCAGCATCCGCTCCATCAGACGCGGTCCGTCCAACCGGATCCCCCCCAGATAACGGCCGCTCGCGGTCAGGAAATAGCGGGCCCGCTTCATCACGACACCCAGTTTCTTCAACTCCACCTCCCCTAGGCGTGTTCCGCGCCGCGCCTGCACGATGCGCTGGGCCGAACGGACGCCGATCCCCGGCACCCGCAGAAGGACCTCGTACTCCACCCGATTGACCTCCACCGGGAACAACTCCAGGTGGCGCAGGGCCCAGTCACTCTTGGGATCGAAACGCATATCCAGGTTGGGACGCGTCTCGTCCAGCAGTTCGTGGGCGCTGAAACCGTAGAAGCGCAGCAGCCAGTCAGCCTGGTACAGGCGATGCTCCCGCAGCAGTAGCGGTGTGGGGAGTGCCGGCAGACGGCTGTCCATGGATCCCGGTATATAGGTCGAGTAGTAAACCCGCTTCAGCTCCAGTTTCCTGTACAGCCCCTCCGTCAGGGTGATGATGTCGCGGTCGCTCTCCGGCGTGGCCCCGACGATCAGCTGGGTGCTCTGCCCGGCCGGGGCAAAGCGGGGGGCACGACGCGACTTCGTACGTTCTTCCCTGGCTTCGAGGAGCAGCCCGCTGACCTGGCGCATCGGGTTGATGACCGACTCGCGCGGCTTGTCCGGCGCCAAGAGAGCCAGGCTCTGCCTGCTGGGGAGTTCGATATTGATGCTGACCCGGTCGGCATAGCGCCCCGCCTGGGCAATGAGCAGCGGATCGGCCCCCGGCACCAGCTTGAGATGGATATAGCCGTTGAAACGTTCCACCTCTCGCAGCCGGCGGACCACGGCGATCAGCTGTTCCATGGTGTAGTCGGTGGAGCGGATCACGCCGGTGCTGAGGAACAGCCCCTCGATGTAGTTGCGGCGGTAGAAGTTCATCGTCAGATCGACAATCTCGTCGGGTGTAAAGGCGGCGCGGGGAATGTCGTTGGAGCGGCGGTTGAGGCAGTAGGCGCAGTCGTAGATGCAGGCGTTGGTCAGGAGGATCTTGAGCAGCGAGATGCAGCGGCCGTCGGCGCTCCAGGTGTGGCAGATACCGCTGGCAGCAGTGCTGCCGAGGGCCCCGGCCTTGCCGGAGCGGATGCTGCCGCTGGATGAGCAGGAGACATCGTACTTGGCGCTGTCGGCCAGGATCTCCAGGCGCTGTTCAAGGGGGAGTGAAAACATGGGGAAAGGATACCACCGTGGTGCGACAGAATACATCACCGCAAGGGGTTAAATGTCGCAGTTTTCCTGAAAATGCACGGTCATGTTCTCCAGTTCGAGCGCCGCCAGAGCCCCCAACTCGGGCCGTCCAAGAAAGACACAGCCATTGTCGAGCATGATCTTGTCGCTCTCCAGCGATGCCTCGATCCGTTCGCGCGAGACAGGCGTGTGGCCGCAGATCAGGCGCCGGCCGCCGATGCGCTGCCGGTCGACAACCGGGGAGCGTGTCCAGAGCATGGCGCTGGTATCTTCGAAGGGGCACAGGGGATCGAAATTGAGGCCGGCGTGGACGATGATGAAATCTGTCAGCATGATGTAGTGCGGAAGAGCGGTCAGGAATTCACGGTAGCGCTGAGGGATGTCACCCGGGCCGTCGGCCTGGAAGCTTTCCAGGGTGGTCAGCCCACCGTTGGCGGACCACAGGCTCAGGTAGTAATGATCTTCACCAGCATGCAGACACATCTCCTCGTGGTTGCCGCGAACACCATCGACAGCCACTCCGCGCGCCCGCAGTTCGAAGATGAAATCCAGCACCCCCTTGCTGTCCGGTCCCCGGTCGATCAAGTCGCCCAGCAGGTAGATGCGGTCATGGGGGGCAGGTCGAAGCGTTTCATTCACCAAACGCCTCAGGGTAGCGGCACAGCCATGGATGTCACCGATCACAAAGGTGCGGGGCGGCATGGCAATTCCACCTGTCACAGCGAAAACGGCCCTTCGCAGACGCTCTGTGCCAGCGGCCTCCGGTCATTGGGCGCTTCCCGGGACTGCAACTGTTCCGGAAGATCTTCAACCCTGCCCGGTCTGCCGATGGCGGCCATGGCCTCTATCTGGAATTCCGCCGGTATTCCCAGGGCATCCCTGGCCCGGTCGTAGTCAAAACCCTGCATTCCATGCACTACGAGCCCCAGCAGACTGCCCTGCAGGGTCAGGTTCATCCAGGCCGCACCGCTGTCATAGGAATGGGTGCGGCACGCTTTGCCGTTATCGAAGGTGGTTTTGGAAATCACAACCACCAGCACCGCGGCATTGGCGCACCACACCTTATTACTGTCCACCAACAGATCGAAGAACAAGGCCCAATGGCGACTGCTGCGGGTGGCGTAAAGCATGCGCCAGGGTTGGTTATTCATGGATGACGGCGCCCAGCGGGCCGCCTCGAACAGCGTCAACAGTTCCTCGCAGGGTATCTCCTCGCCCGACATGGCCCGCGGCGACCAGCGATCAACGAAGAGCCGCTCGACCGGATGATCCGCTTGACGTTTTTCACTGCCTTTTACCATGAGTCACCCCTTTTTATTACGCAACTGCCTGCAGTACAAAGCACTTGAGGTACTCGGACTCGGGGAACGACAACAGGACGGGATGGTCCGGGGCCTGGGAACAGGTGGCCACCAGCCGCACCTCGCGCCTGGCCAGCTTGGCGGCGTTGATCAGCATCTCGCGGAAGGGCTCGCGGCCCATGTGGAATGAGCAGGAGCAGGTGATCAGATACCCGCCCGGATCCAGCAGTTCCAGGGCGCGTCGGTTGACGGTCAGGTAGCCTTTGGTGGCCTCGGCTATGCTTTTGCGGTTCTTGACAAAAGCGGGGGGATCCATGATGATCACCCCGAATTTTTTCCCCTCATGTTTGAGCGATCGCAGCCGGTCGAAGACGTCGCACTCCTCGAAGACAACCCGGTCTGCCAGCCCGTTTAACCCGGCGTTGTGTGACGCCTGTTCCACGGCCCGGGCTGAGATATCCAGACCCAGGGCCGAAGCAGCCCCGAAATGTCCGGCATGCACGGCCCAGCTCCCGGCGTAGCAGAAGCAATCCAGCACCGCCCTGTCCCGGCAGATTTCATGCAGCAGCAGGTGGTTCTGTTTCTGGTCCAGGAACCCGCCGGTTTTCTGCCCCTCACGCAGGTTTATCAGGAAGCGCAGACCATTCTCTTCCATCTCCACCAGTTCGGGGATCTCTCCTGCCAGTACCCGTATCTGTTGATCCAGTCCTTCCAGGGCACGTACGGCCACGTCGTTGCGGGCAATGACACCCCTGGGAGAATAAACCCGCTGCAGAGCTTCCAGAATCAGGTCGCTGCGCCGCTCCATGCCGGCAGAAAGCATCTGAAGAGACAGATACTCATCGTATTTGTCCACCACCAGACCGGGAAGAAAATCGCTTTCACCGTACACGGCCCGGAAGGTCTTCATGGCGGGATAGATGGAGCGACGATGCTTCAGGGCAGCTGCAATGCGCTGTTCATAGAACTGGACACTGTCCACATCCTCCCGCTGGTGTGAAAGCATCCGGAACGCTATCAGTGATTGGGGGGTATAGTAACCGCATCCGAGAAAACTGCCGGCAACATCAAACAGTTCGGCGGAAATGCCGGCATCGCACGCCCCGTCGATCCGTTCGATCTCATTGCTGAAAACCCAGGGATGTCCTGATCTGATGCGGCGGTCTTCATGTTTTTTCAAACGGATTTTGGTCATGGTTTCACTTTCAGCGCTTCGGCAATGGTCATGCGTTCGGGTAGGCCATCGATATCTGAGTAAGAAAGAAAGAGAGCATTGACCGCCACCAGCAGCGTGTTGAGCCGATCAAGATCAATCGTGGCCGAACCCGGAACCGACTGTCCCTCTTCACTCAGGTTCAGAGGGCAGCAGTCGGACTTTTGCTCATGGCCTTCCGTATAGACTATCGGCAGACCGTGGGTGCGGCAGATGATCGGGCGGGCGTCATACAGCAGACAGCTGTGATCATCAAGCAAGGGGCAGCGTTCTCCCTCGGCATGCGCAGCCACATGCTGAAGGATAACGGCTTGTTGTGGATCCGGCAGGGCTTGAAGAGCGGCGTTCAGAGCTGCCGCCTCCACAGGGAACAGGGTGATTGCCGTGCAGCAGCTGCTGCACCCTTTGCTGCAGGTGATCTGACCGGCAAGAACATCATGAATTCCCTGGCAGAGGCCATCAACACGGGAGACCATCTGGTAATAATTTTCGAGCAGTTTATTCATGATCAACAGGTATCATAAAACCGGGTGAATTCAAAGCAACAGTTAGTGATATGCCGAGACGCAGCGGCATGAACGGAGGCTGATACTGTTGCAAGGTTGAATAAAATGTAGTAGATAGAAGTGGCCATAACATCAATGCCGTCTGCATGATCGGACCCGGATGAAATTCCAGCCCATAAAACCCAAAAAAGTTTCATCACAGATCGCTGACCAGATACGCTCTTCCATACTGGCCGGAGAGTTTTCTCCCGGCGACAAGCTGCCTCCTGAACGTGAACTGGCGGAGATGTTCGGAGTTTCTCGCCCCTCGGTGCGGGAGGCCATCAACAATCTGGCAGCGGCCGGACTGGTGATGTCGTATCAGGGTGGTGGCACGGTGATCCTGTCATTGGTGGAAACCGCTGCCGGCAACCCCCTGACAGAGCTGATCCGCATTGAACAGGAGCGCGCCCTGGATGTGATTGAGGTACGCAAGGGAATGGAGTCGTGGACGGCATATTACGCCGCCGAGCGGGCCCTGCCCGAAGATCTGCGGCGGCTTGAGGAGATTGTTGACGGCATGCGGCGCAACCTGGACGGCCTGAAACAGTCCGAGGATCTGGATGCAAATTTTCACATCGTCATCGCCCGCGCAACCCACAATTTCGTCTGGCTGCACCTGATGCAGAGCCTGTTTGACGCCATGAAGGAGTTCCAGCAGAGTGTCTGGCGGGCCGTCTATCTTACCCGGGAAGATCACCACCTGCTCTTCCACCACCACAGCCGCATCTTCGATTGCATCAAGGAAAAGGACGCTGCCGGGGCGCGCGATGCCATGATCGAGCATCTCACCTTTGCCGAGCAGCGCAGCACCGCCTACGTAACGCGACAACAGCCATAAACCACGGTTCCGCATACTTCGGCTGTTTGTCAAACTTCCGGAGAGTTGATCAGCCAACGAACTAATTTCGAATTCCCCTGACCCAGATAAACAGGATAATTTCTGACCTACCAAACGCTGACCTGTTTTGGTGATTCAAATCACACTATTTTACAAGAACAGTCCGATAGTATAATTGTCACTAAATAAAACTAGAGATATAATACTATTCATTCTGCTGAAGCATAGGTAATGAAAGGAGATCATATGAGTGTCCACATCCGTATCCGCTACGCGTTATGTACACAACCCATAGAAATACCGGTCTTCAATCCAGTGGCGCTGGACCTGCTTCAGATGCTGGCCGAACCATATACGGATATTTTTGATGTCGTGAGAACCATTAACGAAGACCAGGCACTTGCGGCTCAAGTCCTCAGGATGGCAAATTCCCCGACCTACATGGGCCGCAACAAGTGCGAAACAATTAAAAGCGCGGCAATCCGCCTGGGGGCGCGTCAGATAACAAACCTCGCCATGGCGGCATCCCATGCCTCATTTCATGCATCCGAAAACCCCGTCGTCAACGATGTCATGCAGGATCTCTGGCTCCACTCTCATGCCTGTGCCCTCGGATGCAAATCGGTTGCGCTGCACACCGGCCAGCAGAATCTTGCCGATCAAGCCTACATGGCAGGTCTGCTGCATGACATCGGCAAACTGTACCTGCTGAAAGGGCTGGAGCGAATCATCCAGAATGGTGAACTTGCGCTGGTTCTTGACAGGGATCTGCTGCTGAATGTCTTCTCGGAAATGCATGTGGAATTCGGCTGCCGGCTCATGGACCACTGGAACCTTCCCGGCATCTACCGTGCAGTTGTTGCAGATCATCATGCTGAAGATGTTGACCCCGAAGATCTCCTGCTCGCCATAGTCCGCATGGTAAATGTCAACAGCCGGAACTTTCATCTGAGCCTGTATCCATCGCAGAAAACGGCCAATGAAACCGTGACGAAAGCCGGCCCGCTCTATCTGGACGAGTCAGCCTGGACAAAGATGGAGTCGGCTATGACCGGTTCATTGTCCATACTACACTGAAAGTCATTTCGACTTGATGCCCGCATCAATCAGTCCGACGCCACAACAAATCCTTCATTAATCAGCTTGTTGGCCGAGTATTTCCGTACCCGTTCCGCTTCTTGCAGTGACTCATAATTGCCCGCATGGACACGATAATAGCGTTCCCCGTTAATAACCGCTTCGCGGATGCTGGTGAAGATGTACCGCTTCCTCATGTAATCGGCTATACTTTGGGCATTTTCGAGACTGGAGCAGGATCCCACCTGGATAACAAATGAACCGCTGTCGTAGCTCAAGGGTGAACGATAGGCCGTTTTCCCTTTCTTGGCTCTGCCGGGATACCCCAGAGCTTCAATCAGGACCGGAGCGGTCCCGCTCTTCACAACGCCGAGGTTTCTGGCCGCCGAATAGGAAAGATCAATGATCCTCCCATCTATAAAAGGGCCGCGATCATTGACCCGCACAACTATTTCGCGGCCGTTCTTCTTGTTTTGCACCTTGACATATACACCGAGAGGCAACGTCTTGTGCGCGGCTGTCAAGGCATGCATGTTGTAGACCTCGCCACTGCTCGTTTCCTTGCCGTGAAAATCGCTGCCATACCAACTGGCAGTGCCTCCCTGCACAAAGCCAGCATGACTGGTAAGCGGCTTATAGTGCTTACCTTTTATGGCGTAAGGCTGACAACTTCTACGCTGCGTTGTGGAATCGGGGCGATATGCATGCGACACCTGAGCGCCTGACAATCCAACGATAACGCAGCAGAGCATACCGATAATCAGTCCATACATGCGTGCGTTCTCACTAACAAAACATGTGTGCATGCAGTGCGCTCTTTCAGAGGGATTGATACAAGCAGGCCTTCGCCTCCAAACGGACGCTTCAGCCGCGGCAGACTATACGCATTTCGTCTTAAAAAGTAAATAGTTGTAATGTTAATCGGGAAGAATTCAAACCCTGGCTGCGTGGTGATGCTGCTGGATGATCAACGATCTGCGGAATAAAACAGCCTCTGTATCGGGTGGGAGGATTCAGCATACAGCATAGATGTGCACTAACTACCTGTGAAAAACTTTTTGAAGGATCGGCCTACCCCCCTGAACCACTCTCCCACTGTCGTTCCCGTCTTTTTTGCAGCTTGACCGGTCTCCTTGCCGCTCTCCTTCAATGCCTTTCCGGTCTCTTTGCCGAGATTTTTGAATCCCTGGCCGACCTCCTTGCCTCCTTCTTTAAAGGCCTTACCGGTATCCTGACCAATCTTCTTGAACCCCTGACCGATCTCCTTTCCGGATTCCTTCAACGAAGAATCGGCCAGACAGGGCATCCCCTGTGCCAGCAAAAGCATTACACAAATCCAACACAGTTTCATTACAAGCAGCCTCCACTCTTCTGACGGATCTCAAAAGGGAACTGTAAACCAATTTTTGCAGAATCCCTGCGAACCACCCTGCAGTCGATCTCGCTCGGACAGGCCATCGGATCGCCACACAGATTAATTCCGCATACGTCCCCCGGGTGGATGCTTTCTGCGAAATCGTCCGAACAGCTCACCAGAAGACCGGATATCGAAATATCCACCAGTACGCACTCCACCGTTTTTCCGCTGTGCTTCAGCACGCATTTGTCGCCACACCCAAGCCTCCAGCCTTGTCGCTGAACAGCATACAACGAAGCCATAACAACCTCCTTTGTCAGAGCACGGGTCAAAAAATATTATTTGATTATCTCATTTACGACCGGCCTATTGCAAGCAGATGATTATGATATAAGCTTTAAATATGTGTTCATTGAATCCTTTGTGCTTTACAATTTTTTATGTTATTGCGTATACAATATAATTGCAATTTTCACCTGAGAATCCATGAGAAAATTCAAGTTTCAGCTCAGCCCATTCAGCATTGTCTTATTTTACGCCTGCATCGGCGGCATCTGGCTTATATTCAGCTCCGCACAGATCATCACCAGCTTGTTTCATAAACATCCCACCGTCAAGTTACTCGAAGTCAATAACATTGTCTTTATTATAATTTCATCCTGGCTATTGTATTTTTCGATTCGCAGAAGCGAAGCTAATATAAAAAAGCGGGAGATAGCTCTCAGCAGACTAAACCGGGCACTCAAAGCATATAGTGAATGCCACCAGACGCTCATCAGGGCCGACAACGAAATGCAGTTGATGCAGAATGTCTGCCGAACGATAGTCGAGGCAGGAGGCTACCGTGTAGCTTGGGTCGGTATTGCGGAAAAGGATGGCATAAAGACCATTAAACCAGTAGCCCAATGGGGAGATAAGCAGGGTTATCTTAAAAATCTTAATGTGAGCTGGTCAAATACGGATTTTGGCCGAGGTCCAACCGGAACCGCCATCAAATCCGGAAAACCAGTGGTAGTACAGTATATTGAGTTTGACCCAAAATGGGAGATTTGGCGGGAGAACGCCCTCAGGCACGGATTCTATTCGTCCATTTCACTGCCTCTTATCAGTAACGGCTGTCCATTCGCGGCACTGGTTATTTTTTCTGGTGAAGCAAACTCCTTTGATGAAGATGAAGTCAAGCTGCTGTCCGAATTAGCAGATGATCTCTCCTACGGCATTACCACTCTACGAGTGGCCTATGAAAGCGAGAAGGTTGAGAAAGAGTACCGCTTACTGGCATCAGTCATCGAACAGGCAAATGAAGGCATATTCCTGATCGACGGTGATGGGGTCATCCAGTATGCAAACCCGGCGGTTACAAAAATAAATGGCCGGACCCACCTTGACATGATCGGTCACAACATCAACACGCTGGTAGAACTGGAACCGGAACGACTACTTTATGAAACCATTCTGAAGGCCAGTTTTCAGGCAGATCACCTCGTCGACCATCTTCAATATCAGAAGGAAAACGGAGCCACACTTGAACTGGACGTAATCACCTGGTCGGTTTCGGATAGCGCTGGAAACATTATAAGTCATGTCGCTCTAATTCGTGACGTTTCCTACGAAATGCAACTGGAAAGCCAGTTGAGACGAGCTCAGCGCATGGAGGCAATCGGTACTCTGGCCGGGGGCATAGCCCATGACTTCAATAACACACTGGCATCCATTATCACCTGCACCGAGATAGCCCTAGATGAATCACCCCCGGACAGCTCACTTCGGGAACTGCTGGATGTCGTATTAAAATCAGGTCTGAGAGGAAAAGACCTGGTCAAGCAGATTCTTACATTCAGCCGACGAGGGGAGCAGGAGCGGCAGGAAGTCCGGGTTGACCATGTCGTCAGTGAATGCCTCAAGCTCCTGCGGGCGACCCTGACACCCTCAATCGAGATTCGACTTCATATCGATAAGAACTTGGGACTTGTGTTCGCCGATCCTACCCAGATTCAACAGATCGTAATGAACCTTTGTACCAATGCTTTCCACGCCATGCGAGGTAAAACGTATGGCGAGATGGATATCTGGCTGGATAATATCGATATTGACCATGTTGCCGTAACC
Organism: Geobacter psychrophilus; assembly: GCF_056821595.1. Classification (NCBI taxonomy): domain Bacteria; kingdom Pseudomonadati; phylum Thermodesulfobacteriota; class Desulfuromonadia; order Geobacterales; family Geobacteraceae; genus Geobacter; species Geobacter psychrophilus. The sequence continues at coordinate 3,095,649 of NZ_JBXDTU010000004.1, read as the reverse complement.
AATTCGGGCTGCCTGTCACCAGGTCCCTACCTGTGCCTGACCGTCAGGGATAATGGCCACGGAATGGATGAAAAGACCATCGATCGCATCTTCGATCCTTTTTTTTCCACCAAGGGGCAGTCCGAGGGTACCGGTCTGGGTCTTTCGGTTATCCATGGAATCCTGAGTACCCACGGTGGTGCCATTTCGGTTGAAAGCAAGCCGAATAACGGGTCACAATTTAAAGTCTATATCCCTCGTTTGAATAAAATATCAAATGCCACGGATGACATACAAACCTTCAGCATCTTGTCAGGTACCGAATGTATCCTGCTGGTAGATGATGAAGTAAATTTTATTTTCGGAACAGAACGGATGCTGAAGCAGCTCGGTTACCAGGTAATTTCACTCACTGATCCACTTGAGGCGTTGCAATTGTTTCGCTCTGATCCTGAAAAGTTTAATCTCGTCATAACCGACCAATCCATGCCGCATATGAACGGCACAGAGCTGGCCCGGGAATTGTCTCTGTGCCAACCCGGCATCCCCGTCATTCTCTGCACCGGAAATGATACAGAATTAAATAATGACTCGGATGATATTGGAGAAGTCGCCGAGTTCGTCACAGAACTGGCGCTGAAGCCACTCATCCGTGCGGAAATTGCATCTCTAATTCGTCGGGTACTTGATAACGTACAGCAACACGAGGCAACGAATGGTTAAAATTTTGATTATTGACGACGATCAACTGATGTGTCAGTCATTATCCCTTGTGGCCAGACAAAAAGGATATGAAGCAATTAGTTCCTATACACTTGGCGATGGCCTGATAAAAGCCACCACTGAGCTGTTCGACGTAGTTTTTCTGGATGTCAACCTGCCAGATGGCAATGGTCTCGACTTTCTGTCAAGATTTCCTAAATTGCCTTCAGCTCCTGAAATCATCATTATAACCGGTCTCGGAGACCCGCATGGCGCCGAGTTAGCCATTAAATTCGGCGCCTGGGACTATCTCGAGAAAGGCGCCTCGATCAAGGAAATCACCCTCTCATTAATGCGCGCACTTCAATACCGGGAACAGAAGAAAATCGGAAGTGCGACAAACGATGTTGTGACCATTAAACGGGATGGGATTATCGGCAACAGCGTCTGCTTGAATGAATGTCTTGATCATGTTGCTCAGGCTGCGACCAGTGATTCCAGCGTACTCATCTGCGGGGAAACGGGCACGGGCAAAGAGTTGTTCGCCCGATCCGTTCATCAAAACAGCCTTCGCAGAAAAAAGAACTTCGTAGTGGTTGATTGTGCAGCTCTTCCGGAAAACTTGATCGAAGGAACGCTATTCGGCCATGAAAAAGGGGCATACACCAATGCCGACCAGGCTCGGGAAGGTCTTATTTATCAAGCCAATGGTGGAACGCTTTTTCTGGACGAGATCGGAGAGATGCCCCTTTCATTGCAGAAGGTTTTCCTGCGTGTCTTGCAGGAACATCGCTTTCGACCATTGGGGAGTAATCGTGAACTGGAAAGTGATTTCAGGCTGGTGGCTGCCACCAACCGTAATTTGAATGAAATGGTAAAAAATGATCGCTTCCGTTCAGACTTGCTGTTCCGAATCAGTACCTTTGTAATTGAACTTCCGAGCCTTAGAAAGCATCCCGAAGATATTAAAGAGTTGGCTCGCTTTCATACGGACAGGATCTGCACACACTACGGTACAGCATCCAAAGAGTTTTCTCCTGAGTTTTTGAACATGCTGGCGGCCTACAGTTGGCCGGGCAATGTCCGCGAACTGGTCAACACCCTCGAACGAACCATTGCAGCGGCTCGCTGTGAATCAACTTTATTTTCGAAACATCTTCCCATTAACCTGAGAATTGAAGTTACCAAATCCACCATTAAACATGAACCACACTCACAACCTCCCACAGTACGTGACGGCAGTGTCAGTTTCCCCCAACTTCACCAGTTTCGCGATTCAATTTATACCAATGCGGAAAAACAGTACCTGCATGATCTCATGTCCCTCACTGATAATAACGTCGCAGAAGCATGCCGCGTATCCGGACTCTCCACTTCTCGGCTGTATGCTCTTCTCAAGAAACAGGGCATCCAACTGCAAAGTTAATTACCCCCTCCTCTATTCCTGCATTACAGGAAAATTCCTGTAATGCAGGAATCACAGTTTTCCGAACCATTTGACATAACATACTGTTAAACAAGAATATTTCAAATATTTCTCAACAATTAAACATTATTGTTCACATGCACTCATTTGTTCAGGTGACGTGCGCCACGCACGCACCAAATCAGTATCATACTGTTATTGTTATCTTTTCATTTATACCTGCCTCTATGTTTTTCTTTACTGACTTGTTGGCACCCAGATTGCTCTTACCATACTAACAATGAATCAATTTCAATAATAAAAGGAGACTGTCATGGAACCCAACAAACTGAAAAGCAGGACACAAAAACTGGCCAATGCAATGATTATAGGTATGGTTATAATGGGTACCGTTATTTTTGCGGTCATCAACCAGATTTCCTCGGGAGCAGAATTAATGCCCAAGCTGTTTCTGATCTTTTTCGGGGCCATCATCACCGTACAGGTAATTCCCGGTTTGGTTCTACTGGCAACAATGATCAAAGGCGTCGCCGCTATCGGACATAAAAAGCAAGAAACTGTTACAGCGAATACTGATAATCACGCGGAGAAATAGGAATACAAGCCATTTTAAGTACTAAACGAGGCGACCATGGAAGAACGAGGCATATTGGTTGCGGACAAGGACACAGAATTTTTGAGAGAGGTCGCCGACCATTTCTCCCAAGCCGGCTACCATGTTGAAACCACAAATTCGGCTGTCCATGTTATCAGCAGCATTTTGGAAAAGCAGACTCCAGTAGTACTGCTGGGAAGCGATTTTGACAAAAAGATCAATCTTCTCGAGCTGGTACGGCTTCTTAAAAAGTGCAACCGCCACTTGGCAGTAATACTGGTATCAGATGAGGCCTCGCTTCCCATTGTAAAACGAATCAGGAAGGAAGGTATTTATTACTACGCATTACGACCGGTGACTCCGGAAGATTCAAATGAAATCAAACAAGCTGTCGAAAGTGCTCTCAAAGCAGCATAGCAGTACTGTCATACAAATCATCTGCGTACCATCTTGAATTACAGAGAGGAACAAACCATGTCATCGATACTAACAAAATTCAGATTGGTTGCATGCATTCTGGCAGCAACTGCAATTCCGGCCCTGGCCGCTGAAGAAGTTCGAAGTAATCGATCGGAACCGATTGTATGGGTATTTCTGGGATTATGTGCCCTGATCGTTATAGCCCAACTTGCTCCAATGATTTTCAATTTGAAGAGACAAGCCAAAACTGGAGCAGAAACAACGCAAGCAATTAAACACGAGCATCAGTAAAACGCAGGACAAATCCCAATCAAGAAAAGGGGGTTTACCGTGAAATACGGAAACCATTTACTACGTGCTAAGTACAGCATTATCATGGTGTTGTTCGTTGTGTCCTGTATTGCTGGCGGGGCTCCGGCACAGGCAACCGGGCCTTTTTTTGGAGACAGCTCAAACAAAAATGAAGCATGCATTACCTGCCATGAAAACCAGGCCATGGTAGGTGTGAAAAACTATATCAATCCCACAAGCTTTGGACATACCACTCATGCCAAATTCGGTTGCACAACCTGCCACGACGCTATAACAAGTGATCATCCCAACGGAAAACCGGTTGCCCGCACAACCAGTTGTGGTGATTGCCACGGTGATATCCTCAAGCTGTATTCTACAAATATTCACTCAACAAAAGCATCCTGCAACGGCTGCCATAATCCTCACAGAGTTTACTCGCCGGGGGAAATCTCAGCCTCAGAAATGAACAAACAATGTGCCAGCTGCCACGACAATTTAAAAATAACCGCTTCCCACTCTCAATGGCTTCCACAGACAGGATTACATCTTGGAGCAATTGCCTGCGTTACTTGCCACAGCAAGGCAGAAGACTATGTGATAACCATTTACATCGTCAAACGGGAAGACGCTGCCCCTGAATCTAAACCCAATCCGGTAAGCTTTGAGGAGTTGCAGAAATATGCCAATGACAGCGACATTCAGTATCTCATCGACAAAAACCGCGACAACTATATCTCCCTGGACGAATTACGAAAGTTCAACCACGATCCGTCAAACAAATTCATGTACCTCAAAGCCATACTGACTCCGGTCAAACCCACCCATTCCTTCCAAACTTTTGATAATCGCTGGGATTGTACCTTCTGTCACGCATCCGGCCCGGAAATCATGCAGACCAGCAATCTGTCGTTCCCTGAACAAAACGGGACCTTCCGGCAGGTAGCCGTCGAAAAAGGTGCTGCGCTGGATGCTCTGCACGCCATTCCCAATTTTTACCTGATGGGATCTGCCCGCAATGGCGTCATGAACAAGATCGGGCTCCTTATCATTGTTGGTGGAATGGTCATGCCGGTCGGACACGGGTTTCTTCGATTTCTGAGCAGAAAAAACAGACCATAACCCTGATAAACAGGATAAGTGCGTTAACGAAGCCATTTTCTGCCAGAAAAACGCAGAAAATAACTTCTAACTTACTAAAGGAGTACTGTCATGAGTGAAAAAATGATCTATCTTCAACCAACTCCCGTCCGTATCTGGCATTGGCTCAATGCGTTGGGAATAGTCTCCCTGTGCATTTCGGGTGCGCAAATCCGCTTCCCTGAATATGTCACCATATTAGGCAGCTACCGTTCCGCTATCATGCTTCACAACACCGCGGGAATAGTTGTGGCACTTTCTTTTTCCATCTGGTTCTTCTACTACAAGATGGTTTCCGACTCCATGGCCAACATCTACATACCCAAGGGGAACGATCTGACGACCGGACTATTCCGACAGATCGTGTTCTATTTCTTTGCCTATTTTATGGGGGTCCCCAATCCTCACCATGCCACACCGGAGAGCAAGTTCAACCCTCTTCAGAAGTCAGCCTATCTGGCCATCATGTTTGTGATTATGCCGTTCGTCAGCCTGACGGGTATTCTGCTTATGAACATGGGACCGATGCGCGAATTGGTACTAATAATAGGCGGGCTCAAGCTCCTTGTTTCCATGCATTTCCTGCTGGCATGCTCGCTATGCGCCTTCTTGTTCACCCATGTGTACCTGGCGACTCTGGGCTCAACTCCTTTGGCCTATTTCAAACCAATGTGGACAGGTTGGGAAAAAGTAGAACATCACGGAGCCGAGCATTCTCACCAAGAAATAGGTCAGTTGTAGAACCATACCATTCTATTCTTTATCAGCATGTCGAATCCTTATGGAGGCGCCATTATGTCACTCTCTCAAATTGTCAGCGGACTCGAAAAACTTCCACAAAACCAATCCGCCGGGGCGAGTCTGGATGATCTGTATAACAATGCCCGCGGTGGCCTGCGTGGAGTACTTGTTTTTCTGATCGCCAGCGCAATCGCCTTTTATTTCAAAGAACAGAGCCTGGTTGGATCACTTTCGGCAAGCATCATGGACCTGCTCGGCTCAACTCCGCCGGTGATACTTGTCAATTGCGTATTTGGCGCATCTACTCTCAGTTCCTTGATTCTCATTGGCGGGAGGATCTTTAACAATCGGGAGCCGGGTAACACATCAACCCATGTGTGGTTCAGGGTGTTCTTTTATTTGCTGTACTTCACCTCAGGCGCCCTGGGGGACTACTTCAATATGGTGTTCATATCCGGGCTGGTTGTCCTCGGTCTTCAGCACTACAATGTCTGGAATTACTTTATGCGGGTTATCGAAACCATGACTGCTAAATGCAACAGCATGAATTCGTGTAACAACTGACCACCGCCATAACAACATGATCAACATTGTTGCAATCATGAATTAAGTGCGCACAGCGCACAATCACAACAAAGGAGCGTAAGCATGAAGATGATGATGGTCGCAGTACTGGCGGTAACTGTTTTTGCAGGATCAGCAAGTGCAGCAGACGTGATAGAGATGAAAAAAGCGGTTTCCTTCAAGCACAAAGCACATGCCGATGTACTTAAGGACTGCAAGAAGTGCCATGAAACAGCAGAAGGAGGCAAGATTACCGGCTTTGGTAAGGATTTAGCGCACAAGAAGGCGTGTAAGGACTGTCACAGCGAGATGAAAAAAGGCCCCACAAACTGTAAAGGTTGTCACAGCAAGTAGCTTAGCATTTCTGCGGAGATGGGCCATCCCGTCTCCGCAGAAAATTCCTCATGAAAGGTTTTTCACTGCCGGACTAAGCCTCTGATTTCTCAGGATGTGCTACGCCTGCCAGAGCAGATAGGCTCCAACGGCTGCAACTACAAACCCACCAATCTGTTTCGTCCATTTGGAAAAATTTGCAATCCCTTTGGACTGAGCAAACGATTCAACGAAACCGGTGAATGTGCCGGCTGCCAGCATAAGCAGGCAGTGACCGATGGCGTAGACAAAAAGCAGCGCAGTACCGTAGAGTATTTGTCCTTTTGTAGCCACATACGTCAAGATCACCACCAGCACCGGAGTGGCACACGGTGAGGAGACCACACCAAAGAACAGACCGAGGATAAACGAGCCGATGACACCTCCCTGCTTCGGCTTGAAATCAGGCGTTATCGGCAGGCGGATTTCATAAAACCCCATCATCTGTCCACCCATTGTCAGGGCCACAATTCCCGCAGCCACATACCACCACCCTCCAACAGTCCCGAACATGGTGCCCAGCAGTCCGGCTGCCGCCCCAAAGGCGGTAAAGGTGATCGACAGCCCCAGGATAAACGCGAGGGAATAGCCAAAAGCTTTCCGGCGGTCACCATGGGCATACCCTCCCACGAAGCCGACCACCAGCGGAATTGTAGCCAGCACACAAGGAGAGGCTGAGGAAAGGACGCCTGCCAGGAAGACTGCACTAAAAGCAATCATAGGGTAGAGCGTGATGATCTGCTCGATATTGTCCAGAAAGCTCACTTGAGACCTGCCGCCTTGAGCTCTTTGAGAATATTAGCTTTATCAATGAAACCCATATGACGCTTGACCTCTTTGCCTTTAGCGTCAAAGAATATCTGGGTCGGAATCATCTGAACCCGATAGTCCTGTGCAATACCCGGCGCTGCCCATACATCGGTAAAGGTAACATTAGCCCTGCCTTTCAGTTCGCGATTAAGTTCTTCCAGGATCGGTGCCATCTTCTTGCAGGGGATGCAGGTGCGGGCACCGAAGTCAGCCACCATGGGTTTACCGGATGCCAAAGCAGCACGGATGAAGGCATCATTGGAGGAGGGCAGTTCCGCGGCAAATGTGACAGTAACCAGGCATAAAAATGCCAGTACGGCTGATATGAAAGTTCTTTTCATATCAGCCCCTTGATTTCCCCGACAGATGCAACCTTGCCGGTAAAAAGTACCTTGCCGTCAACTACCAGCGCTGGGGTGCTCATGACGCCATACTTCATGATTGACGGAATATCCTCCACCTTCACAATTTCCGCTTCCATTCCAATATCCTCTACAGCCTTCTTCACATTTTCATAAAGGGTTTTACATTTTGCACAGCCGGTTCCCAAGACTTCGATTTTCATGGTAGTGTTCCTTTCGTCAGAGGATTGCGTTAAATACATACCCTACGCAGATAATTGCAACAGCCACGATGCCAAAGAAGGTAAAAAGCAGACGGTTTTTGAGCACGTTCTTCAATATTATCGCCTCGGGCAGCGACAGTGCCGTGACAGCCATCATGAACGCCAGCACCGTGCCGATGGCCATCCCCTTCTCCATCAGGGCATGTACAATCGGAATTACGCCGGCGGCGTTACTGTAGAGCGGCACCCCCAAAGCGACCGCGATCGGCACGGCAAAAGGGTTGTCGCGCCCGGCCCAGCGCGCCAGGAAGTCCTGCGGTACAAAGCCGTGGATAAAGGCCCCCAGGCCAACCCCGACCACCACATAGGGCCAGATCTTCTTCAGCAGTTCAAACGTATATTCCCGGGCATAGTCGAGTTTCTCACGAAAGGTCTGTTGCAGGATCTCGGCGTTACCAACCTGCATCTCCCAGACGTAGTCCTGGACATACCGCTCCATCTTCAGCTTGCCGATGACAATCCCGGCGACAATGGCTACCAGCAGACCGCTTCCAATGTAGATCAGGGCAATCTTCCAGCCGAAAAGGCCCCAGAGCATGATCAGCGCCACCTCGTTGACCATCGGCGATGAGATCAGGAAGGAAAAGGTCACCCCCAAAGGCACACCCGACTCCACAAAACCAATGAAGAGCGGCACCGCCGAGCAGGAGCAAAAGGGCGTAACAATGCCCAGCAGTGCCGCCAATACGTTTCCCACATACTCCCGCTTGTGCGACAGCATGCGCTTGGTTCGTTCCGGCGGAAAGGATGTGCGTATGATCGCTACCACATAGATGATGATTGTCAGGAGCAGGAAGATCTTCAGCGTGTCATAGATAAAGAAGTTGAGGGCCTCGCCCGACCGGGAACCGGGGGCCAGTCCAATCAAGGTGAAGACGATGTAGTCGGCAGATAGTTTCAGCATTTCCTCTATCCTCAGGCCGCCTTCAGCAGTTGGTGACGGCCGGTAATCTCTTGGGTCATGATCCTCGTTGCCAGGCCGACTATTTCCAAAATCTCGGGATGTTTTAAGGCGTAGAAGATCTTGACACCTTCCTTGCGTCGAAAGAGGACCCCTGAAGAGACCATCAGGTTCAAATGGCGTGAAGTGTTGGATTGCTCCTCGCCTATCGCCGGAAAGATCTCGCAGACACAGCGCTCGCCGTCTCGGAGAAAATCAACAATCTTGAGACGGGTTGGCTGAGCGAGGGCCTTCAGGATCTCTGCCTGAAAAAATGTTTTATCCATATCGTCCCCCCCAATCAATGATTATATAATCATATAAGCATTCAATCACATGATGTCAATAAAATATCTCGCATTCATGCCGCGAACTCTATCAACCCTTACACGGACAGCCCAAGCTGTTACATGTCTGGAAAATGCAGATAAAGTACCGGGTCCGCCTCTACACGGGGATATTTAGGCATACAATCGGATAATCACCGCAAACTCAATTGCAATCGCGCATAGTTGCGCTACTATTTGCATACTGTATATGGTTGTCAATGAGAGAGACAGTTTCGTGATTTATATCCAGGAGGGCTATTCATGAAAAGAACCCGCCGTCTGCTATGCTTGTTGACCGGTTCCCTGCTGGTGCTGCTGATAAGCACCGCCTGCAATCGCACGGAGCCGGTTCAGGTCAACCTGAAATCCAACACGACAGTCGAGAAGCCAGCCCCCCCCCGGTCCGAACAGCCGCTGCGTATCGGCATGGGAGCCATGATTACCCCCAAGAGTGGGTACGTGTACTACCAGCGCCTTCAGAAATATATTGAAAAGAAGCTGGGGCAGCCGGTGCAGTTGGTGGATCGGGGAAACTATGACGAAATGAACGGTCTGCTGGAAACCGGCAATGTGGATGCCGCCTTTGTCTGTGCAGGTCCCTATGTGGAAGGGAAAACAAAGTTCGGCATGGAACTGCTGGCAATGCCGCTGGTCAAGGGCAAGCCGAAATATTATTCGTACATCATAGTACACAAGGACAGCCCCATCAAAAATTTCCAGGGGCTGCGCGGCAAGACCTTTGCTTTTGCCGACCCGAAATCCAATTCCGGCAAACTGGTGCCCACCTATATGCTGGCCAGGATGAATGAAACACCGGAAAGCTATTTTTCACATTTTGAATTCACCTACGGTCATGACAAGTCGATCCGGGCCGTTGCGGAAAAACTGGTGGATGGCGCCGCCGTCGACAGCCTTATCTGGGAGTATGCTGCACGCAGGACACCGGAAAAGACCTCCCAGACCAGAATCATCGCCATATCGGAGCCGTACGGAATCCCGCCAATCGTAGTAAGACCGGGGATTGACCCTGAACTGAAAAAGCGGTTGCTGGATGTTCTGCTCTCTGCCGCCAATGACCCGGAAGGGAAGGAAATACTGGACGGCATGATGATCGACAGCTTCGTAGCCGGCGATGACAGGAATTACGATACCATACGGTCCATGAACAGCTGGGTTGCGGCACAGCGGAAAAAGGGAAAATGAGATACGTTTCGCTCAAAATAAAGTATATCGGCGGGGTGTGCAGTCTCGTGCTGTTTGTATTATTGGCAATGCTGCTGTACATGAAGCTGGAATTCAGGAAACGCCTGGACATGGAACTGCACAAACGCGGTGCGTCAATTGCCCGGAATGTATCGGTTTCTGCTGTTACGCCTATTCTGACGGAAAACAGAATCGCCCTGCAGCTGCTGATCAACGAAACCTTGAAAAATGAAGAGGATCTCCGCTACATCTACATTGTCGATCCGCAGGGGACACTACTGGCGCATACGTTTGGGCCAATGTTCCCCCGTGATCTACTCAAGACGGATCGCACAGCCACAGCAACTGCAAAAGCGCTTATCCAGAAGATCCAGACCGAAGAGGAACAGCTTGAGGACATAACGGTTCAGATTCATCGAGGGGAATTCGGGCGTGTCCATGTAGGGTTGTCAGAAGATGTCATCAAACAGGAGCTTAACGAGATACTGGTACAGGGCATACCGTTCGTTGGGCTGATCCTCCTGTTTGGTATAACCGGTTCCTGGTGGTATGCAAATAAAATTACCAGGCCCCTCAACCAACTCTCCGGCAGTGTTAAAAAAGTCGGCGCGGGGGATTTTGACGGAGTAATCGATATTGTAACAAATGACGAGATCGGGGAACTGTCACAGACCTTCAACACCATGCTCCGGCAGCTTCGGGAGCTTACGGAAGAGCAGCGGGACACACACAACGATCTGCGGATGCAGACCGCCATGCTGGAAGAAGAAATTGCCGACCGCCAGATGGCTCAGGAGGCGTTGTCGGTCAAGCAGATCCAGCTGGAAGCCCTCAATCAGACGCTGGAGGATCGGGTAAAATCTGCCGTAAATGAACTGCGTCTGAAGGACAGGGTCATGCTGGCCCAGGGGCGACAGGCTGCCATGGGAGAGATGATCAACAATATCGCCCACCAATGGCGCCAGCCGCTCAACAATCTGGGACTGATCGTGCAGAGTATCAAGACAGAATATGACATGGGTACCCTGACCCCTGAAGAGATGGCCGATGATGTGGACAAATCGATGAAATCGATTTTGTTCATGTCCCAGACCATCAATGATTTCAGCAGTTTTTTCAGCATTGACAAGGCCAAGGTTATCTTCAGCGTGATTCAGGGGATCAACAAGGTCATTGCCATGATGGAGGCGAGCGTATCGAAGCAGGGCATTACGATACGGGTTAACAAGACCGATGACGTCGTTATCGAAGGGTACTATAACGAGTACAACCAGGTGTTGCTCAACATCATGAACAACGCCAAGGATATCCTGATGGAACGGGCAGTGGAACATCCGGTCATAAAAATAACGGTATCTTGCGTGGGCAGCGATGCTGTTGTGAAAATATGGGATAATGCCGGCGGTATTCCCGACGAAATTATCGAACGGATCTTTGACCCGTATTTCACGACCAAGGGGCAGGACAAAGGAAGCGGTGTCGGGCTATATATGTCAAAAATCATCATCGAGGAACACTTTGGCGGGAGACTCACCGCTGCAAATGTGGACGGCGGAGCGGAATTCACCATTTCCACCAGTTGTATAAAGGACTCTGTATGAACTGCAGCGAATCTGACAGGGAATATCTGAAAACGCTTTCCGTTTTATATGTGGAGGATGACGACGATACGCGCATCTGTATAGAGCGCATTCTGCGTCCCCGGGTCGGTACGCTTGCCTCGGCGGTCAATGGCGCCAGAGGGCTTGAAGCGTATCATGCCATGCACCCGGATATTGTAATTACCGACATCCTCATGCCGGTCATGGACGGCTTGACCATGGCGCAGAACATCCGCCAGGTGGATCAGAATGTGCCGATCGTCGTCATTACTGCATTCGAACAGACCGACTATCTGCTCCGTTCGATTGATATCGGGGTTGACAGATACGTTATCAAACCGGTCATGATTGAACGGTTGATGGTGGCATTGGCTGACTGCGCCCATCGACTCTTTACCGAAGAGCGCATCCGTCACCTGGCCTTGCACGATGCGCTCACCGACCTGCCGAACCGCACCCTGCTCAAGGAACGGCTGCATATGGCCTGTGCCGCGGCCGACCGCAATGCAGAGCAGGTGGCGATGATATTTATCGACCTGGATCGCTTCAAAGCAATCAATGATACTCACGGTCATACTGTTGGTGATCAGGTCTTGCAGGAGATCGCCAGACGACTGAAGTCGCTCTTTCGATCCGTCGATACGGTGTGCCGTCTGAGTGGTGACGAGTTTCTGGTTGTAATAACCGGCGTAGGCTGTCGGGAGGACGTTGTCTGTTCGGCAAATAAAGTGACCGCTAGCCTGAATGCGGAAATGGAGATTGAAGGCAACGTATTGACGGTCACACCCAGTATCGGTATCGCGGTGTATCCGCAGGACGGTGCGGACATGGAGGCACTTATCCTCAACTCGGACATTGCCATGTATCGTTCCAAACACCAGGGGGGAAACAGCTACAGCTTCTTCAGTCCTTCTGAGTTAGGGGCTGTTGGCGAATCTACCTGAATGAATCCACACGCTTAACAGCTGCGTTGAACGGCTCTATTCACCCCAGAAGATTGCCTGTTAAAGCCCTCTTACATTATTTTACTGCTACAAAGTTTTTCTTCATTATCGTTTGAGCGGCAGGCGACAAGACATAATCCATGAATGTTTTTGCTTCCCCTTTTGGCTCACCCATTGTCACCATATACAGGGAGCGGGAGATAGGATAATTACCCGAGCGTACATTTGCAGGTGTCGGGTTATAGCCATTGACTTTGATGACTTTGACACGACTTCTCATTTCCTGACCTACGGCAACCAGGAGCCCCCTGCTGGCAGAGGCTATGCCGTTTTTTTGATGTCCAATTTCTACTATCTGATCCTTAGGCAAGTCGATCTGCTTGAAACCCGCGCCGTATTTTTCGCCGTCAAGAATCATTTCCTGAAACATCTCTATCGTGGCGCGTTTGCCGGTGAGTATTTCAATATTGGGCACAATCGGTGCATCCTTTCCGCCAACCTCTTTCCAGTTGCGAATTCTGCCGGTAAAAATATCCTTTAACTGGGCTTTTGTGAGTTCCTTGACAGGATTATCGGTATGAACAAACACCGCAATCGCATCAAAACCGATAGTGGTAGGTACAAGGCCCTGAGTCAGTTCTTCAGGTTTCAGCGGGCGAGAAGCGCCTGCTAATTGGACCTTACCTTCCACGAGTGCCTTAAGTCCTTTTCCGGTGCCGTCATTTGAAATAGTATTGAATTTAATGCCGGTATATTTTCTGAACTGATCCACTGCCCCGATCTGCATAAATCCCATGCCGATGGTTGAAGAACCGTTATAGGACAAAGCGCCCCAGGCAACAGACGTGAATAAGGTCATGACAATACAAGTTGCGATGAATGCCCTGCGGATTAAAAAATGCATGCTGCCTAACCTCCCAAGCAATGTGTATACGATATATTAATAAAGCACAGAGGAGATTAATTTGCAACCCGCCTGTAACCTAATTGTAACATTTCTACAAATTGTTTGAATTTGAGTACCGAAATCCGGATTATTATTTGGCAATAGCAACGAGGGCTACAGCGAAGCGTCAGAATTGCCTACTCCACCCAACCGTAAAAAAATACGGGTACTTGTAATTATATATATTAGCATCATCAATCCTGAGCCTGGAACCATCGGTGCTGAAACCAGAAAGCCACATTCACCAGTCCGATCATGACCGGCACCTCCACCAATGGCCCGATCACCGCCGCAAAGGCCGCTCCGGAATTTATCCCGAAGACCGCCACCGCTACAGCGATGGCCAGTTCGAAATTATTGCTGGCAGCAGTGAAGGCCAGGGTGGTGGTCTTGCTGTAATCGGCACCCCCCTTTTTACCCATCCAGAATGACACCAGAAACATCACCACAAAATAGATCAGCAGCGGGATGGCGATACGGACCACATCCAGCGGCAACTGCACAATCAGATTGCCCTTGAGACTGAACATGACCACGATGGTAAACAGCAGGGCAATCAGGGTCATCGGGCCGATTTTAGGTACAAACTCGCGGTGGTAGCGCTCCTTACCCATGAGCTTGACACCGATCAAACGCGTCAGCGCCCCGGCGATGCAGGGAATGCCCAGATAGATGAAGACGCTCTCGGCAATCTGGTGGATGCTGACATCCACCACCACTCCCTTCAGTCCCACCAGCGGCGGCAGGACCGTGATGAAGAACCAGGCGTAGACACTGTAGAACAGTACCTGGAAGATACTGTTGAAGGCCACCAACCCCGCGGCGTACTCGGTGTTGCCCTTGGCCAGTTCATTCCAGACGATTACCATGGCGATGCAGCGCGCCAGACCAATCATGATCAGCCCCACCATGTACTCCGGCTTGTCCGGTAGCAGCAGTGCCGCCAGCACGAACATCAGCACCGGACCGATCAGCCAGTTCTGGACCAGCGAGATGCCAAGAATCTTTTTATTCTGAAAGACCTCCGGCATATCCTCATACTTCACCTTGGCAAAAGGAGGGTACATCATCAGGATCAGGCCGACCGCAATCGGGATATTGGTGGTACCAACCTGGAAGGAGTTGATGAAAGATTCCGTGCCGGGGACGTAGTAACCCAGGCCGACCCCCAGGGCCATGGCAGCGAAGATCCACAGTGTCAGCCAGCGATCGAGGAAAGAGAGCCTGCGGGAAAGATGTTCGGACATACGGCACCTCACGAATAAGAATGTGAGATAATTATATCCGCTTTTGCGGATACCTCAAGAGATATTCAGGTTACTGTCAACTCGAATCAATCAGGTTTTCAGGCTGGCGCCGAGGCGTTACCGGTCAGTTATGATGGGAGATAGTTCATTCCGGCGCCTCTGCGTAGGCCAGTGAACCGAGGGGTATTATGAATTTTAGCTAATTGACTGAATACTGTATATTGGTCGTGCCTGTTTCATACAATCAGATAAAGAATCATACTTCAATTGAAGCTCTTGCAGCACGACATTAACCATAAATAACCGGGAGACGGCTTTACTACTGTTACAATTATGTTACAGTTCACACTACGTGAAATAGCGGCTTGCTATACATATACTGAAAATTGTTTTTGAGGCAACACATCCCCAAGGAGGAAGTCCCAATGAAACGCATTCTGAGTACCCTGTTGGCCACAAGCTTGCTGTTCCCGGTAATCGCCACCGCAGAAACCGTCCGTTTGAACGGCTCGACAACAGTACAGAAACGCATTATGGAACCGGGTAAGGATGCCCTGAAAAAAGCCACCGGCATTGATCTGATGTTGGTCGGCAACGGAACCGGAAATGGACTGGAAGACCTGGTGGCAGGCAAATGTGACGCTGCAATGGCCTCGGAAGAGTTGGCTGACGCGGTCGCCAGCATGAAGGACGCCTCGGGCAAGGCCGCCACCGGCGACCTGAAACCGAACGTCATTACCGATGATGTCATCAAGGTTATCGTCCATCCCTCCAACACGGTCTCCAAGCTCGACAAGGAACAACTGAAGGGCCTGCACAACGGCACCATCGATAACTGGAAAAAAGTCGGCGGACCTGACCTGCCGGTCATCGTTATCACTTCGCACCTGGGATCCGCCACCCGCAAGGTTTTCCAAAAGTCCATCATGGACGGCACAAAGTATGTTGCCGGTGCGCTTGAGGTTGAAACCACCCGCAAGGAGATTGAGGATGTCGGACAGTTTCCCGAAGGGATCGGAGCGGTCAGCATGGGCTTCATAAACCTGCCGGGCAACAAGGAAAAGGTCAAGATCGTCGAGACCCCCAACATCAGCCGACCACTGATGCTGATCACCAAGGGCGATGCCTCCCCCGCTGTTAAAAAAATTGTCGACTTTTTCAAGGGCGAAGGCAAAAAATACATCAAGGATTAATCCAATCGACTACCGGGGCGTTCGCTATGCGACGCCCTTTTTCATGCAATTACATCCGCATAAGCGGATTTTAACACTGGAGTGTTCATGACTATCAAGAGTAAACTTTATCTCATCATGGCAGTCACCGTTGTCGGCATCCTGGCAATCGGTGGTTCCAGCCTGATCGGGATGAATGTTGTCAAGGGCAAGCTTAATATCCTCACCGAACGCTCAACCCCCTATCAATTAAAAACCATAGAACTGCAGCGAGCAGTTCAGGAGCACACCTCCGGACTGGTAAAGCTGTCCGCCACCCAGAGCATGTCAGAATTTACCGCTGCCAGGGGCGACGTTGAAAAGTCCCAGGGTGGGGTGACCACCCTGTCCAAAGACCTGGCTTCATTTACCGGTTCGACCAATTCAACCGGCATGGAGCAACTGGCGGCCATCACCAAGGAGATGATCACGGTAACCGAAGCGCGTCTGAAAGCCGAGGAAGCGGGACGAGCCGCCGATCAGACCATGAAGGGCAAACTGCAGCAGATTGCCCAGAAGCTGCGTTCATTGGACAGTTCCATGCGCAAATCACAATCCGGCTCCATGACCCAGCTTTCCGCCTCCAACCAGGGTGTCAAAAGGATTACCAAGAAGCTGCGCGATGTCCAGAATGCCGGTAATGCCCTCAGCGAGGTAAAGCAAACGGTCATAGAAGTTGCAGCGGCCGACAACAAAACCGCCGTCACCATTGCCACCAGCAAGTTCAACGCTGCCACCCGCAAGCTGGCAGGAAGTGAGATGGTCAAGGCCGATCCGATTGCCGCCAAACCACTGCTGGAAGGTGTGACGGATGTCAAGGAACGCGTAACCGGGGCCGATGGCCTGATTCCCCAGAAGATCAGCATCCTGACGGCACCGGACGATGAAAAGCGCAAAGTTTTCGCCCAGACCCTGGCCCAGACGGTCCAGCGCATGGCCCAGATGACGGTGGTCATGGGTGATATCGTCGAAAAGGCGGCCGAGGACTTTTCACAGGAAGACACCCGCTTCGATGCCTCGCTGCAGGGCGCCGGCAGCGCCAGCAGCATCCTCGGCGTTTCCAGCGAGCTGATTGCCGAAGGTTCCGAGATCAGCCGCCTGATCCGGGATATCTTTACCGCAGCCAACCCCAAGGAACTGGCTGACATCAAAGGCGCCATGAATGCAGCCTTCAGCCGTACTGCCGCCTTGCAGGGCAAAGTGGGCGGGAAAAAGGGCAGCAAGGGTACCGGAGCGGCGGCCGTGTCCGCTGTGATCAGCTCTCTGAACGAGGTCAAGGGACAATTGCTGGCCAAGGGCGGCGTGGCTGATACAATAGATCACGTACTAGCCGTCAAGAAGCAGTCTGCGGATCTGAATGCCAAGCTGCAGGAACTGCTCCACGCCCAGCGGGAAGAAGGTAAAAAGGGCATGACCAGCGCCCAGGCCGAGCAGGAAAAGGCGGTCAAGTCGGTCAATGCGGTATTTCGGACCAACATCGCCACCGTTTCAATCCTGGGACTGGCAGTGCTGATTATCGGCGTGCTGCTGAGTGGCTTGGTGCTGCGCTCCATCAGCAAGCCGATCAGCGAGCTTTCCCAGATGGCTGAGCGCTTCGGCGGCGGCGATTTTTCGGGACGCCTGGATGACAATCGCAAGGATGAGTTCGGGGCGCTGGCGGTGCACTTTAATGCGGCCACCGCCAAACTGGCAGAAATCACCCAGGGGCTGCGCCGGGCGATAACCGACCTGAGCAGCGGTGCCCAGGGGCTTGCCAGGGATTCCGGCGACCTCTCGACCGGAGCTGCACGACAGGCGAATGAATCGACCCAGGCGGCCTCGGCCATGACTGAAATGACGCAGACCATTGACGATGTTGCCCGTAATGCCCACACTGCAGCGACTGAGTCGGGCAATGCCCTGGCGCGTGCCACCACCGGCCGCGAGGTGGTCGGACGCACCGTTACCGGCATGGAACAGATCGCCGCCTCGGTTCGTGACGCAGCCGGGGTCATTGAAGCGTTGGGCGAAAGTTCAACCAAGATCGGCGACATTATCAGTACCATCAACGACATTGCCGATCAGACCAACCTGCTGGCACTGAATGCCGCCATCGAGGCGGCCCGGGCCGGCGATTCAGGTCGTGGATTCGCCGTCGTGGCGGACGAGGTACGCAGACTGGCACAACAGACAGCCGAGGCCACCCAGGATATCGCCACCACCATCGGACAGATCCAGAAAGACACCGAACGCTCAGTAGCTGCCATGCGGCAGGGAACCGTGAAAGTGGCTGAAGGTATCACGCTGGCCCACGAAGCCAACAATTCCCTGGAAGCCATAGTTGAGGCATCAAATCAAAGCGTCACAGTTGTTAATCAGATCGCCGTGGCGGCGGAAGAGCAGTCTGCGGTGGCTGGCCAGGTCTCACATGGTGTCGAGCAGATTGCCGCCATTACCCGCGATGCCGAGACCGCGGCCGGCAATATCAGCGCGGCCGCGGCCCACCTGAATGAATTGGCAGGAGAGTTGGACAGAATGGCTTCCTGGTTCAAGTGCTGAGACTCGTTAGCACGTAATGAGAGCGGCCGGTCATCATATGACCGGCCATTTTCATCCGGAAACTGTTTGCAGGATATTTTTTCTGGAAGGGTGCTGGTAAGAATTGATATTTATCAGGTTGTATATCCACCAGACCAACAGGGTCAGCAATGAATACGTTGCTCCGGATTAATGAGCGGGATGTTATGCTCAGTCACCAGCCTGCGAGATGTTGAATTCTATCACTGACGGCAATTCCAATAGTGCATTCGAGAGCTTTTCAATATTGTCTTTATCCATGGTACGCACAGTCATACGATTTTCCATCTGTACACCATTATGCAACAACTGGTAGCTTACATTAGCAACTGAAAATCCATTTATTGACAGCACTGCTCTGATTTTCGCCTCGGACAGAAAATTGTTCCGACCACAGAGGATGCTCAGATGTGCAAATATCTGCGAGGGCATCCTGTTTTCTACCTTCCTGAATACCGTTAACGTCCCGATTGTAATGGCTGTTGCAATGACCACGGCGCTGTAGAACCCGACGCCGGCTAGAATTCCGATTGCAGCCGTAATCCAGATAGAAGCCGCTGTGGTCAACCCTCGAACAGTTAACCCCTCCCGCATGATAACGCCGGCCCCCAGAAAGCCGATCCCGGTCATGACCCCCTGGGCCATGCGGGTCGGGTCGACCCGAACCGTATCCAGAGCCGCTCCGACAAACCATTTGTCCTGGTACATCGTTACGAGCATAAGCAGGCTTGAGGCGACACAGACCAGCGTGTGCGTCCTGAATCCTGCCGGGCGGCCATGATAGCTCCGTTCCAGCCCGATCAGACCACCAGCCGCAGTTGCAACCAGCAGATGTGAGAATATGTTGAGCCATTCCATATCCATAACCTGATCCTCTTGTGGTTGGCTGCTTTGTATTTTGGAGCCGCACAGTTATGCAATCAGTCAATAACTTTGACCGATTGCATAACTGTATTGTCGGCGCCGCTTTTAAAGATGTCTACTGAATAATTGCTGAAGTAATTGTCGATCAGGAACAGCTGACAGGTTTGTCTTTCAGGAATTCAGCCAGGGCAGCACGGTCGGATGTTGCCTCGGAAAGGTTTCCGGCATGCCGCTTGAGGGTCTGCAGCAATTCCTTGCAGATTGTGCAGCTTTCCCGACTGAGGGTGTAGTGCATCCAGACCCCCTCGCGGCGGGTATCAACCCAGCAGCTGCGCTTGAGGTAGGCCAGGTGCCGCGACACGGTGGACTGGGGCAACCCCAGCACAGCCATCAGGTCGCAGACGCATAGCTCACCTTCGGCCTGCAGCAGCAGAACGATGCGCAGACGAATCGGGTCGGAAAGAGCCTTTAAGGTTTGGGCGAGATGTTTCATGTTGATGTTTATAAAGCAGATAGCAGGTCTCGTCAATAGAGCTATTTATCCGCATGAGCGGATATTATCCGCTTGATAAATCCGTAAACACGGTTATAATTTCTGCGATTTGCAAACCCATTGAGGAGGTAGTTATGAAGGGCTCGCTTGTTATCGCTTTATTGCTGATTGCCACGCCGGTTTTTGCATCCGTCGGCGGAGGAGACATTACCCTGAAGAACAAGGGGGGCGATGTCCTGTTCAGTCACGAGACCCATGTGGCAGGAATGGCTCAGGCCTGTACCGAGTGCCATGACAAACTCTACCTGAGCAAGGGTCAGCACAGGTCCGTCACCATGAAGCAGATGCGGGCGGGCAAATCCTGCGGCGCCTGCCACAATGGGAAGAAAGCATTTTCGGTTAAAGGCGCGTGCGCCAAGTGCCATAAAAAATAGGGGGATTGGAATGGAAATCAAACGCAGAGATTTTCTGAAAGTAACCGCTGCCGCCGGCGCGGTGGCTGCCATAGGGCTGCCGAAGCTGAACGCCTTTGCTGCCAGTCATGCGCCTGCGGCCGGTGACGCACCCAAGGGAGAGTGGATCCCTTCCACGTGTCAGGGATGTACCGCCTGGTGCCCGGTGGAGTTTTTTGTCCAGGAGGGACGCATCGTCAAGGTGCGCGGCAACCAGCTTTCCAAGGCCAATGGCGGCTACTGCTGTCCTCGCGGTCACCTGATGATCCAGCAGACCTATGACCCGGACCGGATCAAGGTGCCGATGAAACGCACTAATCCCCTAAAAGGGCGCGGCATCGATCCGAAATTCGTCCCGATCACCTGGGATGAGGCTCTGGATACCATTGCCGACAGGATGATGGAACTGCGCAAGAACAACGAGCCGGAGAAGTTGATGTACATGCGCGGCCGCTATTCTTCCACCGCCACCGATCTGCTCTACGGTACGCTGCCCAAGATTTTCGGCACTCCCAACTACTACTCCCACAGCGCCCTCTGCGCCGAGGCCGAGAAGATGGGACCCGGCTATACCCAGGGCTTCTTCGGCTACCGCGACTACGATCTGGCCAAGACCAAGTGCCTGGTGGTCTGGGGCTGCGATCCGCTCTCTTCAAACCGTCAGGTGCCCAACGCCATTGCCAAGTTCAACGGGATCCTTGACCGCGGTACGTTGATTGCGGTCGACCCCCGCATGAGTGCGTCGGTTGCCAAGGCCAACGAGTGGCTGCCGATCAAGCCGGGCGAGGACGGCGCCCTGGCTGCCGGCCTGGCACACGTGCTCCTGACCGAAGGTTTCTGGAGCAGGGAGTTTGTCGGCGATTTCAAGGATGGCAAAAATCTCTTCAAAACCGGTGCTGCCATTGATGAAGCCGCCTTTGTTGAGAAGCAGACCCACGGCATGATCAAGTACTGGAACCTGGAGTTGAAAGACAAAACCCCGGCCTGGGCCGCCAAGAAGAGCCTGATCCCTGAAGAGCAGATCATCCGCGTGGCCCGCGCCATGGGCAAGGCTGGTGCGGCCTGTGCCGTCTGGATGGGCCCCGGCGTGGCCATGACCCCGCGCGGCACCTACGCCTCCATGGCGGTTTACGCCCTGAACGGCATCCTGGGCTCGATCGAGACCGAAGGGGGCGTTTTCCAGAGTTCCAGCGCACCGACCGAGAAGTTCCCGGAGATCAAGAAGCAGTTTATCGACGAAATGGCCGAGCACCACGGCCACGGCAAGAAGATCGACGGGCGCGGCGCCAAGGATATGCCGGCCATGATGGGGGGCAAGCCGGGCAGCGGCGTAGTCACCAACAACGTGGCCAACGGCCTGCTCAAGAATCCGGATGCCATCAAGGTATTTATCAGCACCTGGAGCAACTTCGTCTTCTCGGCCACCGGCACTCAGCGCTGGGAAAAAGTCATGGCAAAGATGCCCTTTTTCGCTCACATGGTGACCAATGCCTCCGAGATGTCCCAATACGCCGATATCATCCTGCCGGCCACCTTTGCTCCGACCGAGAAGCTCTCGATTATCGGCAACATGGCCAATCTGCACGGCCATATTTCGATTCAGCAGCCGGTGGCAAAACCGCTTTGGAATGTCAAGGCCGAAGAGATCGAAGTCATGTGGCTGCTGGCTGAAAAACTCAAGGCCCGTGGATTTGCCAACCTGTATGACTACTACGCCTCCTTCGAAGACCCTGAGACCAGGAAAAAACCGGCCAACGCCGCCGAATTCACCGAGATTGCCGCCAAGATTTCCTCCCAGAAGGTCTGGAACGGCAAGGAAAAGATGAAAGGCGACCAGATTGCCGGTTGGGCCGATTTCAGGAAAAAGGGCATCTACAATTCCGAGACCTACAAGTACAAAAAGAACTGGGGCAAGGACAATCCCGATACCAAAAAATTCGAGGGCAAGTTCAAGACCGAGACCAAGAAGTTTGAGTTCTACAGCGAAACATTAAAGAAAGCGTTCAAGGAACACGCCGAAAAACACAAGACCACCATCGACGATATCCTCCAGGTCAGTGGTTACGAGGCCCGGGGGGAGCTGGCCTTTGTGCCGCACTACGAGTCGCCCAAGCGCCACGGCAGCGACAAGGAATACCCGTTTACCTTCATCGATTACAAATCCCGCCTCAACCGCGAGGGTCGCAGCGCCAACACCGTCTGGTATCAGGAGTTCAAGAAGGTCGATGTGGGCGACGACAGCTGGGGGGATGTGGTCAAGATCAACCCGATCGACGGCAAGAAACTCGGCATCAAGACCGGCGATGCGGTTCGCCTGACCTCGACCACCGGTTCCATCGTTACGACAGCCAAGCTATGGGAAGGTGTCCGTCCCGGCACGGTGGCCAAATGCTACGGCCAGGGGCACTGGGCCTATGGCCGCGTTGCAGCCAAGGATTATGCCAAAGCCCAGCCGCGCGGCGGCAACAATAACGAACTTCTGGTTGATGATTATGACCGTCTGAGCGGTGCTACGGCACGTAACGGTGGTTTCACCGGCGTCAAGATCGAAAAAGCTTAGTAAGTCAGACGATATTTTCAAGCTCAAAATATCTTCGTTGACGCACTTATCCTGTTTATCAGGGCTAGGAAAGGGGAAATAATTACATGTCAAAACAATACGGAATGGTCATTGACCTTCAGAAATGTGTCGGTTGCGGTGCCTGCGCCCTGGCCTGCAAGACCGAAAACAATACCCAGGCCCGTGCCAACGGTCAGACCTTTAACTGGGCCGATTTTATTTACAAGGAAGAGGGCAAATTCCCAAAAACTGCTTTTACTGCAATCCCGGTGCTCTGCAATCACTGCAGCGATGCACCGTGTGTCAAAGCCTGCCCGGTGCAGCCCAAAGCAATGTTCAAAACCGCCGACGGTATCACCATGCACAACGATGAACGCTGCATCGGCTGCCGCCGCTGCCAGAAGGCCTGCCCCTACAGCGCCACAGATGTAGCCAAGGAGAAAGCGGCCTACTCGGTTATCAGTGCCAATATCGGAAAAGAAGCCCCCCACGCAGCAGCACGCGATACCAGCGTATTGATAGCCGGTTGCACCGCCTCGGGCGCCGAAACCGCCAAAGCGGCCGGCGCTGTTATTCCCAACCAGCACAAGTACGTTCACCCCGATTACGATAACATCCGCAAGCAAGGTGTGGTTGAGAAGTGCATCTTCTGCGCCCACCGTGTTGACAAAGGTGAACAGCCCAACTGTGTGGCGGCTTGTCCGGCCCAGGCCCGCATCTTCGGTGACCTGAACGATCCTGCCGGCGAACCGGCCAAGATGTTGAAAAAATACAAGCCGACGCGCCTCAAGGAAGATAAGGGCACCAGGCCCAATGTAGCGTATATCCGCGCCTTTAAAGGCGGGAATAAGGTTTGATAGCAAGTAGTGTTGTGTTGATGTAATCTTCGGGATGGGGCGTAAGTCCCATCCTTTTTCAATCTTGAAATATATACTTTTGGTTTCGACTTGTCCGGTTGGGAATTAATTGCCATGACAGAAAACAACACTATCACCGCAACACGCGAAGATGTCTACCGTCTGCTGGCGGCCTGTTTCTATCCACCATCAAATGAACTGATCGAGGAGAAGTGCTGCGCAACCCTTGCGGCGCTTCTTGCATCTGTCGCTCCGGATGCCGCTCAATATGCCTTTGAAGCAGTTGCTGCAAGCAGCAAAAGTTCCCTTGACGCTCTGGCGGTCGAACATGCCCGCCTCTTCATCGGCCCCTTCCAGCTGGTGGCCCCACCCTACGGTTCGATCTATCTTGACGACGCCAAAACCGTCATGGGCGATTCCACTGCCAGGGTTGCGGCTTTCTACCACAACTGCGGACTGCAACTGGCCGATGACTTCCACGAACTGCCGGACCATTTTGCCGTTGAGCTGGAGTTCATGTCTTTCCTGGCCTTCAAGCAACGCGAGGTGGAGGTCTCGGGTGATACAGATGAAGTCTTCCGAATCGTGTCTCTCCAAAGGGCATTTCTCGACAGGTTCCTGCTGCCGTGGCTGGAGCCGTTTACGTCCGCCATCATCACTGACGCCGAAGCACCCTTCTACCAGGCTATCGCGCGCTGTACCGCCGCTTTTGTCTCTGCCGACCATGCCGCCTTGACCTGCAGCAACCATGGCTGAAAACGGAACTGTAACCGGCAGCAGGGATGACCTGGTTATTGATGCCTCCCGCTGTCTGCGGATGCGGTACAGCGAAAGCAGCTGCCGTCATTGTACCGACATCTGCCCCCACGGGGCTGTTACACTGGACGACGGCATTTCCATCAATCCGGAGCAGTGCCGCGGCTGCCTGCTCTGTACCGCAGTCTGTCCGGTTGGAGCATTGGAACAGAATAGCGATATCGACGCCTGTCTGGCGCAACTCTCCAAGGTTCCTGAACCCGTGCTGGGCTGCATTCGCACCAGAGAGCATGCCAACGCCGCCCTGGCCTGCCTAGGGGGCCTTTCTGAAGAGCACCTTCTGGCCCTCTGCCACTCCCTGGTCGGGGAACTTACCCTCAACCTGAGTGCCTGTGCAAACTGTCCCAACAGCGCAATGATCCCCTGTCTGCGGCTGCGCCTGAACACACTTTCCGGGGCAGGATTGCTGGATGGAGGCTGCTGTATGCGTATTGCAGATACAGCGCATGATATCCATTACCGCGGCGAATCAGTAGACCGCCGGGGTTTCTTCAATGCGTTTCGCACGGCCCTGTTCAAGAGCGCAGACACCATTCTTTCCGGCGCCGATGTCACATCCGAGCGCCGCATCGAATACGCTGTGAAGCGGGTACCGATCAGAAGGGCAGTGCTGAACAGAACCAGAAGCAGCCTCACCCAGGAATTGGCAGTCAGGTTAAGGAATCACTTCGACTCATGTGTCTCAATAGCTGAAACCTGCAGCGCGTGCCAGGGGTGTGTTGCCATCTGTCCTACCGGTGCGCTGCAGACAAAGGAATCCGACCTGTTGCCGACCTTTGATCAAGGGCTGTGTTCCGGCTGCGGCCTGTGTCAGGAATTTTGCCTGGACGGAGCAGTGCGGATGCGCACATTGTATGGCGATCCGAAACCGGCTGAAATATCAACAGGATCTACTTCCGTAAAATGACTACTTGACAAACACGGAACGGATACTTACATTTACATCAACATAAAGGGGAGTAGCTATCAGCCGGAGACATGGCTGATCCCGCGTTCGTCAACACAGTCGCAAGACTCGGACCGGGAACAATATAGATTGCAAGCAAGACCTTTATCCAATGCGTATTTCGCCGTGGGTAAAGGTCTTTTTTATTACCTCCGGCGACGCAAAATCGACGGAGGTATTTACAATGATCAACACGTTCAAAACCACCCTTCTCCTTTCCCTGCTTACCATTCTGCTGGTCATCATGGGCGGCGCCGTCGGCGGCAAGGGGGGCATGCTGTTCGCCTTTTTCATGGCGGCTGTCATGAACTTCGGCTCCTACTGGTTTTCCGACAAAATTGTCCTCAGGATGTACAACGCCCGGGAAACCACCCGTGAGAATCACCCCGCTTTTTATGGCATGGTTGAACGTCTGGCCCGACAGGCCGGGCTGCCCATGCCCAAGGTGTACATCATCCCCGACGAATCCCCCAATGCCTTTGCCACCGGCCGCAACCCCGATCATGCCGCTGTCGCCGCTACGGAAGGAATCCTGCGAATACTTTCACCCGATGAGCTGGAAGGGGTCATGGCCCATGAACTGGCCCACGTGAAAAACCGGGATATCCTGATCTCCACCATCGCCGCTACCTTTGCCGGGGCCATATCCATGATCGGCAACATGCTGCAATGGGGTGCCATGTTCGGCGCCGGTCGCAGCGATGATGAAAGCGGCGGCGGAGCCGGTAGCCTGATCGGTTCGCTGGCCATGGCGATCATCGCACCGATCGCCGCCATGCTGATCCAGATGGCGGTCTCCCGCTCCCGTGAATATCTGGCGGACGCCTCCGGCGCCGGGATCTGCGGCCGACCGCTGGCACTGGCAGGCGCCCTGCGCAAACTGCACAATGCCTCCCAGGCCATACCAATGCAGGAGCAACGACCTGCCACGGCCCACATGTTTATCGTCAACCCGCTGACAGGCGGCGGCCTGATGTCACTCTTCTCGACCCACCCGCCAATGGAGGAACGCATCGCACGACTTGAAGCACTGGCCACCCGCACGCACTGAACTGACCACCCCAAGCGCTGGACATTATTGTCCCGCAACACCACACAGGAGGAAACCATGTCGTACACCAGAAAACTTATCAGCAAGGAACCGAAATCATTCAAAAAGAAGAAAAAGGAAACCGAGCAGCTGCAGAATGTCATTTCACTGCGCATCAACGATGACGAAAAGAAAACCCTGGAAAAACTGACCAAAACCACCTCCAAAAGCATCTCCGAAATCATGCGGGAGGCCATTGACCTCTGGAGATCCAGGCAGCGCAAACTATGCATGTAGCGCACTCAGAACTGAAGCGGATGATCGGATACTTTCCGGCATACTGACACAACCAACAAGGAGGTGAAAAGGTACTATGAAGATACTGATGATTGGGCTTGCAGCAATGGCATTTGTATGGGCTGTACAGGCACAGGCGGCACAGGAAACATGCCGGCAGGATATCAAGCCGGTTCTTGATTCGCATTGCCAGTGAACATCAACCCTAACCCTGAAAAACAGGATAACTAAGTTAACGAACTTTTCTGCAAAAATTTCTATCGTACCAGTCCTGCTGAGCAGGATAAGTGCGTTAACGTAAATATTTTCTGCATAAAAATCGCAGAAAACATTTTCTAACTTACTAAAAGGAGAATACCAGCATGAAATGTCCCGTATGTACCACCGTCAATCTCGTCATGTCCGAGCGCCAGGGTGTTGAAATCGATTATTGTCCGGAATGCCGGGGGGTCTGGCTGGATCGGGGGGAACTCGACAAGATCCTCGAACGATCTGCTCCACAGGTATCGGCTCCTCCGCCACTGCACCAGCAGGCACCACAGCCACAGGCCTATGCGGACGGACATGCCCAAAATTATGGCCACAGGGATTCCCACGGCTATAAGCCGCACCAAAAAAAATCGTTTCTGCAGGAGCTGTTCGACTGATTCAATCGGCGGCGCAGCTCACTGGAAGCTCAAGGGGATGTGTGGTACGCTTGTCCTGAAGGTTACGAGGGATGTACCATGAAGCATTTTGTTTTCAGGACATTGGATCAGGCCAAGCGCCTGATCGTCATCGTGGTCGGCTTCACGATCCTGGCTGCCGGAGTTGCCATGATCGTGCTGCCGGGCCCGGCGATTGTGGTAATCCCGGTCGGCTTGGCGATTCTCGCCACGGAGTTCGTCTGGGCCAGAAAACTGCTAATTACGGTAAAAGAGCGCTTTGCCCGGATGAGGAAAGGAAACGGATGTCGGAACAAACCATAATGTGGGGGATCTTCGGTGTGCTGATGGTCGTCATGCTGACGATCGACCTGGGGATGAACCGCACGGCCCACACGATTTCATTCCGCCAGGCGCTGACCTGGAGCATGGTCTGGGTTTCGCTGGCGATGGCATTCAATATCGGCATCTATGCCATGCTGGGTAAAACCAAGGCGCTGGAGTTCTTCACCGGCTATATTATCGAGAAGTCGCTCTCAATCGACAACCTGTTCGTCTTTATCATGATCTTCAGCTACTTCAAGATCCGCGGCGAGCACCAGGCCCGCATCCTCAAGTGGGGTATCATCGGGGCGCTGGTCCTGAGGGGGCTCTTTATTTTCACCGGCATTGAACTGCTGACTACCTTCCACTGGATGTTCTATCTGTTCGGAGTGCTGCTGCTGTTTACCGCCTGGAAAATGGCCTTTGGCGGGGAAGAAGGGGTCCATCCGGACAAGAACCTGCTGGTCCGGTTGGCCCGCAAGCTGTTTCCCTTCACGAACCGGGTGCGGGGAGACTGGTTTTTCAAACGCCGGAAAAGACTGCTGGTAGCCAGTCCGCTGTTCCTGGCACTGGTAATGGTCGAGAGCAGCGATGTACTGTTCGCAATTGACTCCATTCCGGCCATCTTTGCCGTGACCCTTGATCCGTTCATCGTCTTTACGTCCAACATCTTTGCCATCATGGGGCTGCGGGCGCTCTACTTCCTGCTGGCCAGCGTCATGGGGATGTTCGTATACCTGAAGCTGGGGATTTCATCCATCCTGGCTTTTGTCGGCGGCAAGATGATCGCAACTGCCCTGGGTGTTACCATCCCGATTCAGGTTTCGTTACTGGTGATCTTTGCCTGCCTGGGCCTGGCAGTCGCTGCATCGTTGCTCTTCGGCAAAAAGCGTGTGAGCCAGGTCATACCGATCGATCCCTGACAAATGGGAAAATGGTGAGTTGACGCCCCATGAGGTCGGTGCCGGTTTTATGCGGGGCTGCATGATCACACCGGTTTGGCGGGAAGGTACCGGGCAGCGTGCAACGGCATCAGCGACAACATATCACCAAAACCACCATATCTACTAGTTCTGTCATATCCGATGGCTGATAGTGACAGTTCCAACCTCTCTTCACATACGTCCTCAAAACAATCACCCCACGAAATCAGCATCTTACACATCACCCCGCCTCCACATCGACTCTGGCACGCAAGTTGTAACCTGCTGTCGAAGCAAGGCTCATAACTGCAACCGCGTTTAGCGGCATCCATCAGAAGCCTGCCGCTTCGTCATACATGCTCGATAACGGGGCTTCACAAGATACTCAAACTTTGGAAATTGCTGTTGGAGAGATTGTCGATTGAAACAAAAGGAGTAACACCATGAAGAAAATCGTTCTCGTATGTCTGCTGATGTTGTTTGAACAGTCCCTGTCTTTTGGTGCCACTGATTGCAAGATCGTGCAGTTTCCTGATCGTACTGAAGTTGTGTGCATTGGAGACAGTAAGGTCAAGCCGGCGTCAAAGTTTTTTTCAGCAGCGGGCGGGAATCTGGCAGCCGGCGCCGGGTCCCTGTCATCGGCGCAGATAAATGGCACTGCTCCTCTTTCAACCATCCAGAATGCTTATGATACCGCCATTGATGGCGATGTCATAGAAATCAGCGGCGCAACCATTTCCGGACCCCTGTTGGCAAACAACCCGCTGCTGAGCGTTGTGACCTTCAAGGGTGGCTACAACAGTTCGTTTACCCAAATCGCGGGAGATACGACAACGATCCTGGGCAAGGTCACACTGCAGCAGGGCAAGGTCAACGTGAATGCCATTAAGGTGCGACCAGGTATCGGATCAATCCGCCAGGCGGTCAACCTTGGGACAGCCGGTGATTTCGTGATTCTGGCGAAATCAGCTGTATCAACCACAGGAACCACCGCAGTAGTCGGCAACATCGGCGTCAGTCCCGCCGCCGCAAGCTTCATAACCGGATTTGCTCTGAGCGCGGATCCCTCGAATGAATTTTCAACCTCAGCGGAACCGCCAGTAACCGGTAGAATATACGCATCCGACTACGCCCCCCCAACTCCAGCCAAGATGACTACGGCTATCAGCGATATGGAAATCGCCTTTACCGATGCCGCCGGCAGAACATTGCCCGATTTCACCGAACTGGGTGCCGGCAATATCAGCGGACTGACACTCGTGCCCGGTCTCTATAAATGGGGCACCGGAGTATTAATAACAAACGCCGGCGTTACTATTTCCGGCAGCGCTAGTGACGTCTGGATCTTTCAGATTTCACAGGACCTCACCGTGAATAACAGTGCCATCATTACCCTGAGCGGTGGTGCACAGGCCAAGAATATCTTCTGGCAAGTCGCCGGCCAGGCAACTCTTGGAACCGCGGCTGATTTCCAGGGGATTATCCTGAGTCAGACTCTGATTTCTTTCAATACCGGCGCAAAGCTGACCGGCCGGGCCTTGGCACAGACGGCGGTAACATTGGATGCAACGGCCATTACCGCTCCGGCTCTGTAAGACAAGCGCAGTTGTCCGGGCAACAGTATACAAAGTGCAGCACAAACCGCACGCCACCCAGGAACATCAAGCGATTGAGAGCGCGTCACCGCTGATACGCGTACCCTCACAACTGGCATGGCGATGCGGTGTACGTATCATAAGAAACGCCCGACTCCAAACACCGCTGCTGACAATCAAATAGGAAGAAGAAAGGGTCCGCTATGAAAACAATTCGCATGATTCTTATAATGGCAATACTGGCTTCAGGGAGCCTCATGGTACAGGGATGTCACTGGGTGCAACCACCCGCTCCTCCGGGACTGCCGGCTCCCCCGCCCCTCCCGGTTCCGGGCAGATAGATAGTGCAGGCATTCCCGTTCGTTTGACGCCATAACTGCAACACATCTGATATACGAGTAAAGGCTTGCAGAACATTTCTGCAAGCCTTTACTATTTCCGGCGAACCATTGAAGGACGCACTTCACACTATTTCACTGTCGGTCCGGCTGCAAGGTCACGACAGTTTCTATCCTGAGATCATGCAGGAAATTCTGACGTCAGCCAGTTGGCAGACTTCCATTACACTTCATCTCTCAAAAGGACCTCACTGTTCCAGGGATCAAACGGGACCAGCTTCCTCGTAGGCAAATGGGGCCGGGCAAAGATGACCCCGGTCTCATTCAACATGCATGCTGCGTAGGAAAAGGTACTGTTGGATATCGCGACCGCATGACACCTGCTTAACAGGTAGAAATCAACATAAAAACCGGCACAAAAAACATCGGGAGTCAGCGTCGGGTCCAAATCAATATACGTGACCGGATTATAGGCAGCAAAGTCGGCAAGCACGTTTTCAGGCTCATCACTGGCGATAAAAAGAA
Source organism: Geobacter psychrophilus (assembly GCF_056821595.1). Lineage (NCBI taxonomy): Bacteria > Pseudomonadati > Thermodesulfobacteriota > Desulfuromonadia > Geobacterales > Geobacteraceae > Geobacter > Geobacter psychrophilus. The sequence goes on along the minus strand of NZ_JBXDTU010000004.1, from coordinate 3,064,343 downwards.
CGGGCTCCTCCAACGTTTCCCAGAATCCCCTCAGCCATTCCAGATACCATTCAGTTGGCGTGATATAGAGATAGCGATGGTTTACCTGTGCATAATCACCGCGGCGGATGTGAATGCCGATGGCGGTTTTTCCGCGGCTCCGCAATGTTTCATATAGCAAGGAAAGCCTGTTTGCAAGGGCGGGGACCGGCTGAAACAGAGACCTAAAATAATCCTTATAGTGTGCATAAAAGCTGGTATGGAATTGAAAGAACCCCCTGATATCCACATCGTGCTGGATAGCGTCAAGCTGTTCAAGCGTTGCCTTGTCACGTGAGTCAGAATCAAAGTAAATTTCCGGCAGTGTTCGGATTACGGGAGGATCATTGTGGCCAAAGAGATAGGTACCCAGCCATGACGGGGCTTCAACCCTCAGGTTGTGTATGCGGGCATAAGTTTTCAGAAATGCATACTGAAAGATCTGGTTGCCGAAACCGTGATTGCCGAGTGATGACATCGTAATCAGCTGCCTAGGTCCGATTTCTTCCAAAAAAGTTGTCACGTGAGTATCCGGTATATCGAATCGTTGCTGCGATGCACTGCAGTTTTTTTGAATATCAGTGGGATATGATTCATATCGTTAAGCGGTAGTATCCAATAAAACGTATCTTGTAAATACATTTTTAGTACGTTAGAAATTATTTTCTGCGCTTTTAGTACGGTAGACATTTTTTGCAGAAAGTTTCGTTAACGTTTATCCGGGGTTGGATAACACGTATCGCATCGCATGATTGTAGGCCGGATGAAGCGTAGCACATCCGTCGTCTCTCTAAGCCGTACGATCTCGCCAGTACCGGTTAAGACTTGAATATCATCAAATTTGGATTGCTCGAATTGGGACGAATAGAGATGTGATCCAATGAATTCAGCAGTTCAGACGTCAGAAATACGAGATTTTGCAGCCTCTGGGTCATGATTATTGTTTCCAGGGCATAATCTTTGATACGGCGATATACTTCATCGCTATCTAATTCTTCCAACGGCTGAAATTTTTTTTGTAGATTTTTCATCAATTGTCTCCTTGAAAATAACAAGTAAAATCGCGCACAAGAATACGAAATGGCTTGTACACTGTCAGGGGATTTATCGCAACTTGCATGCCGGAGAGGGCATAAATCGCTGCAATCCGATAACTATTCGATTTTAAAGGTGACCAACAAATACCAGGAGAAACAAAGAAGTAAAAATCTGCCGCAAAAGCCGCAGATTTCTGCGGAAACCGTACTATAGTGCGACCTCCCTATGCTGGCATCAGACATACCTCGAAACAAGTAAGCTTCTATATTAAAGATTGAATCGGTTCACAAACCTGTTTCCCCATACGCCAAACACACACAAGAAAAGGCCGTCCGGAGACGGCCTTTCGTGTTACCTGTTTGCTGTTGTCAGCTTATGGGTAGACGTGGTCAAGTCCATCGGCGTAGGTCAGGGTGATCGGAAGTGAACCGCTTGCATTCACGGTGATATTCCCGTTACCGGTATTGGTAATTGTTACAGCGGCAGTACAGCTGTTGTTGACTGCTACGACGCCATTACCGGTGTTGGTTACGGTCAGCAGCTGGCCGTTGTTGACGATGTTGATCGTACCGGTTCCGTTTTCAGTAACCGCAACATGGCCGCCATTGTTCTGGACATTGATAGCGCCGCCGGTAGCTGCGACTGCAACCACATCAGCTGCCTGGGTACCGGTCACGGTAACGCCGGGTACAGCAGGAACGACTGGTGGTACGACAACGACGGGCGGTTCAATGACAACCGGTGGATCTACAACAACGGGTGGTTCAACCGCTACAACGGTCACACCGGGAACATTGATGGTGGTATTGACCAGGGTCACGGAAGCATGCAGGGCCAAAGCCCGGCCGTTCAGTGTTACGCTATCGACATTGCCGGCAGTAGAGGTCGAGATGCCGGAAGCGGCGATGATCGTTCCTACCATGGTGCCGCCGCCGGCGGCATTGATCGTGGCTGCGCTGCCGACCTGCCAGAATACGTTTTTGGCCTGGGCACCGTTAACAAGAATGACGCTCTGGGGGAATGCCACTCCCGGGCCGCCGACCAGCAGTGACGTTCCCATCTGGAAGACAAAGATGGCATTGGGATCGCCCTGGCCGTCAAGGTAGAGGTCGCCGCCCTGAATGGCATAGGTTCCGGGTGCGGATTTGTAGACGCCGGGGGCGAGGGTACGGTTGCCCAGTTCACCGGCGCCGCCACCCAGGGTTGAAACATCGATCCCGCCCGGAAGTGCGGCAGGAGACAGGCTGTCATAGGCGCTCTGGATATCGAGTGCGGCTGCGGCTGCAATGGCATTGGGAACGGAACCGGCCGGAGCAACAGCGGTATGGGCTGTCCCGTTGACTGTTCCGATGTTCATGGTTGTTTCAGTAAAGACTGCGTGCAGGTCGTGGTAGCCGGTAACCAGCGTCGAATCGGCAGTCGTCCCGATATCGCCGTTAACAACCGTATTCAGGCCTTGGTTGGTCATCCCGGCGCCGCCGCCGAAAACACCGAAATTTGCGGCCGATCCAAGAGTGCCCGGATCAGCGACTGCGGCTGTCGGTACATTGCACATAAAGGCACTCAGAACCGACAAGGACACAAGACCTGCTTTTGTTGACATAAAACGTTTCATAAAAAAAATCCCCTTTGACATTGGTGCAACCGGTTATCCTTCACTGAACTTCTACTGCGCATCCGCTAAACGTCTAACCTCATAATCACTGCAACACTCCTCATGGTTCTATATTCCGCTAGCTCAAACTGATCTGAAATTGTTGTGGTCGTCATCATTCTGTTGTTTTAGTAAAGGCAAGTAGCCTGCCAATAACCGCAGCAGGGCAACAACAATAAAATACGCCTGCAATAACAGGCTGATGTGACGGCAGAGGAGCCTGTCGGGCAGAATAATCCAACGTGGAAATCCGCAGAAACTTGTGGTTATCTGAGGTTTGTCCGCAATTTCAGCAGATATCTGTGGGGATGAGGCAAGGGGCAGGCGGGGACATGCGTAATTGAGGGTGGAATGGCATGAACAGGCCGGCTCTTCATGAACAATGGGAATTTATCCCCAAAAAAGCAGTTGTCCACGAAAAGCCGTTTCTGGGTGGCCATCATCAGGGAACTTTGACCAACCGGAGAATCCCAAGCACTGTTGTCTAACCTTGCATCACACGCACCGTTCTCGCCTACGGTATCTTTTCAATAGCCGTATTCATCCGTGGTACGTGCAGTTACTTCCCCGGTGGCGGCGTAGGTCGTAGTCATTGTCATCTTCCCGGCCGCATTATACACAAGCACGCCATACCCTGTCGGGTTGTTCGCAAAATCGTAGTTTGAGGCTTTTATCAGTTTATTGTCAGCATTAAATTCACTCGTTGAATATTTCGTCATCAGCCCGGTTAAGCCGTTATAGGTAGTTTCACGTATTACACGTAATTTATCATTGGCCACTTCATGTTCAATCTTGACAATCATGTTTATAAGCCCCGAAAAGCCGTTGTAGGAAGACCTCTTTATCTCATATTCCTTCCCGTTAAATTCTCTATATTCGTACTCTGTATAATCTTGTAGCTCTCCAACTTTATAGTTACTTTTCTTGGTCAGGCTTCCGGCCGCATTATATTCGTTTGTTGTATATGCAGTTGTCTGCCCGGCCGCGTTAATGATGGAGACCTTCAACAGCAGATCGCCCGTTTCAAGATCATACTCGTTGGAGATAGCATCCTGCAGGATCGCATACACGTCATAGACAAAGTAGCTGGCAATCAGCAACTTGTTTCCCTGCGGGTTATATGTGGTCGCTGTATACCTGAAAAGGGTATTATTAATATCGTAATAGGATCTTTTGGTTTCCTTTCCATCAGCATCGTATTCGTAAGCGATGGACCCGGTGAATAGTTCGGTTTCAGCGTACGTATAGTTATACTCATGTGATTTATATCCCGACGTCGCATCATATGCGTAGAGGGTAATGGTTTTTGTTGTTTTCGGTGTTTTCCCCCCGGTTACCGCATAGACAGTCCTCTTCAGCAGCCTGGGATTGACCGCCGCTGCCGCGGGTTTTGCCGACGCCTCCGGCGATGCTGCACTTTCCGTTGCCCCTATGTTAGCAGTGACAATATAGTAGTAGGTCGTTGCATTGGTAAGCCCGGTATGCGGATAGGGTGAGGCTGCCAGCGGCGATATCTTCGTGCCGGTTGCGGTAGTAACTCCCGGGTTAGTAGACCAGTAGACGCTGTAGTATGTGGCGCCGGCAACGTCACTCCAACCTACTTCCACCTGGCCGTTGCCGGCAGAGGCGGTCGCCACGTCAGGCGCTGAAGGCGCTGCGGCATTGAACGGGGTCATGATGACCGGGGATGATTCAACACCCTCACCGCTTGTGTCTGCTGCTGTTACCACGAAATAGTAGGTGACGCCGTTGGTCAAGCCGGATACCGCATCCCCCTTGTTTGCCCCTGCAACCTTGGTCCCGTTTGCCCTGGATACTGCGGATGATGTGGAGTAATACACATTATAGGAGGTCGCTCCCGGCACATCATTCCAACTGATAACGATCTGACCGTCTCCTGCCGTGGCTGTCACGCCGGAGGGAGCTGATGGTGGCATTGCCTGAACAGACGAAACGACTACAATATTACTTGTTCTCAGGCTTCCCTCCCTGATACTTACGGCCCCATGGAGTTTCGTGCTATTGCCTGCATTCGAGCTGAACGCATCATCGAATCCCCCTACTAACGTGAAGTCGATCGCTTTATCAAGAGTCAGGCCTCCCGCCTGATCACGGGCTACAACGATTACTTTGCCCCCTGGTGCAACATTATCGTACGCTTCCTGTATCGCACCGTAATATGAACCACTGACTGTCATCTGTGTGTATTTCAGTTCAAAAAAGGCGTTCACGACCTTGTCGCTGCTCAGGGTAAGGGCGCAGTATTCCATGCCGGCGCAAGCGCCGCCCCATCCGGTAAAAATGGAATCGGGCAGCGGATTTTGATAAAGGGTGAAATCGGTGAATATGCCGGAACAGGTTCCCGGGCAGGTAATACCGGGCGGAGAGCTGTTGACGGAACCGTGCCCGGAACCTGACACGACAACGGACAGCGTTGCCCCGTAGCTCTGCGTAAGACCTGGCGACAGGAACAGCAGAAACAGCAAGCTGATCCGGCGACTCCATCGCCATATCGCCCGCATACTGAACATTCTGCGTATCAGGTAGATATGATTCATTGTTCTGCAAGGCAGGGTATACGTGGTGATAAGGCATTGAGTGACAAACCAGAGGGAATACTTCATGGGTTGATTCCTCCTTGTTACAGACATAAGAAGAAATGACAATGTGAAGTAAGATTTTATTTGTCTAATTGAAAGGGTATCACCAGAAGGGGTAAATGCAAAGTGACCATTAAATATTGAGCGTGCTTCGGTAAACGCATCTCGAACAGTCTGTTACCTGCATTGCAGACGAAACGGCAATGAACAGATCATCAGCCACACCAAGCCAGACCACAGTGTGGGCCACACTTTCTCAAGGGAGAGATGGCGATAAAAACAAGGCTATTCAGGCCAAGTACAGCGATACTGATGTTTTTCTCAATCACGATGTCACCGTCCAGCATAAAGATGGTTGTCTCGTCCCATTTAACACCCAGCAGGTTGCCGATACAGGCAAAGGCTTGTGTGTCAACAAGGATTCCGCCGACTCGCAAAACCGAGCATTCAACCATCTCACGAATTACCCGAACAATGCTTGAAGGCAATACTGCTATCTTTACCGCTATCAATTGAGCACATATTCTCGAGTCCCAATTGGATTGTCGATGTTTTCCCGTTACTCGGTCTTGAATTGGGCAACCAATTCTTCGAGTGCGGGGGTTTTAGCGCCCAGACAGAAGCTCCTCTTCCCTCTTCCGGCGGAGTAGTGTTGGTAATACAAATATTCTCGCCCAGAAATAATTTTTGTCGAAAAGGATCCATCAAGGTTGCCGATGTTTCTTTGGGCTTCACGAATCGACAAGCTTTCCATCAATTCGGCATGTAGCGTTCTTGATTCAATAGAGAGATCTTTAATCATAGTTTAACCCCTGTTTGCGTAATATCAGGGGTTAATTATATTTGGAAGTGAATTTTACCATCTCTGCTGTCCCTGAGCTTTAAAGTCGGCAACCTTCTATTGCCCCGCTGGGTAACATGGTTGGGAATACCGGCAGCTATAACACGTGCGATTCGAGCCATGAGCTAAAGTCAATGTTTTCTATATCAAGAGTCAATGTTGAATTAAGTATGGATGTCCCCAGAATTCTCCGAAGAATTGCTGCCGCAGGCAAGCTCTGCGAAAACGAAATCTGCCGACTGGAACCCGGCTTCATGACTTGCAGAGATTCCGTCCAGGCAGGTATTTTTGCCCCTTTGACAAGGGAGGACCACCCAAAGCGGCCCTCCCTTGCTGCTGATTCTGCACATCAAATTATCTCGTTACCTTGTAGGGCCTCATCATCTCGTTGTCCTCATGGTCGATAATGTGGCAGTGCCAGACGTAGCCGGGCCCCTTGGTCGGATCAAAGGGGTAGAGGTTCTCTCCGGGTTTGGTCTTTGCCAGTGGCGTGCCTGTCGGTGTCCAGCGCACCAGGATCCGCGTCACCTGGCCAGGGAGTGCTTTGGCCGTATCCTTCCAACCCGCCTCTTCCGGCGCCGGCTTGGCAGGGCTACCCACAAGGTAAGGTGTGAGTGCCGGGTTACCACCGAGAGCGCCGTCCGTGTTGGGGACGTTGTAGGGAAGCGGTGGACCATACCCCGGACAGGGGTTCAGCGGGTCGATGCCGTCACAGGCAAGCGGCAGCAGGGGACCAAAAAAGGCAGCTGCCCAGGCAGCGGGGTAACCGCCGGCCAGATTCGACCCCATCGTCCCATCCATATCATAGTTCTGGCGGTTGAGGATCTGGAACTGCGTAAGGTGCGTGTGCATCGGGTGGGCGTCCATCGTCAGGTTGATGATCTCCCACAGCTCGACCGAACCGACACGCGGCAGCTCACTGATGCCATCCTTCGGAAAGACCGCTGCATTACCGGGTGACATCAACCCATCGTACTTGGTGTTATTAACCAGGACTTCCAGCGGTCCCGTTTCAATAGGCGGGTTGGTGGTGATATCAAACCCGGTGTGCTCCTTCAGAACGAGCTGCCGGACATTGGCAATCTTTACCCCGGCTGCAATATTTCCCATGCCGTCGGTCAGACGGACGATCGGTTTCGGGCGTGTGCATCCACCTGCGGCTGGGTTGCAGCTTGTATCGGCTACTACGCTGCTGCCTACACGAAATTGCATGATTCTGGCCATGCCCGGCTGGGCAAAATCACCAGGTAGAGGGGCTAACGTGCCGGGAACCGCTGGCCCTGCCGGATAGGGGACACGCGCATCATTGGTGACGGTTATGTTCTTTCCGGCAAAGCCCGTGAAGTCTACGATGATGTCCGCTCGTTCGCCCGGAGCTATGAATACCGTGCTGAGCGGCCCGGCCGGTTTGTCCAGATAGGCGTCGTCAGCACCGATGGCATAAACGGGAACCGGTACAGAAAGCCCGTCGATTATGGCGTCACCGAAGGTCAGGTTATAGAAGCGGGCGTTGGAGCCGTCAACTATGCGGAAACGGTAACGACGCGGATCAACATTGAGATAGGGCCAGGGGGAACCGTTCACCACAGCCACATCACCGATAAACTCGGGAATCCAGAAAGGGTGCATGGCCGGATTGGGCGGAGTGCCGTTGAGGTTGCTTGCGGCCGGATTTGTTCCACTGCCGTCAGGGAAGAATAACTGGCTGTTTGCATCGAACTGACGATCCTGTATGGCCATCTCGATTTCATATGCCCCGGCCGGCAGGTTTTTCGGTTCAGTGAGCGGGTCGCGGATAAAATAGAAGGCTGCCAGGCCGCTGTATACGTTTGTGCGGGTGGCACCCAGGGCATGGTCATGAAACCATGGGGTTCCCGGTTCCTGGAAGTTATTATACAGATAGGTCGCCTTGCCGGGAACCGGCTTGGTGAGAGAGCTGTATGCCGGCCCTTTATTGCCGTCCGGCGTGAACCAGGCATTGGGACCGCCGTCAAACTGTGAGGGGATCTCGCCTCCATGCAGGTGCGGAACTGCCGGTGTGCTGGCAGAGTATGCCTTGCAGCAGGGGTCGCCGGGATTTGAGGCACAATTAACGGGCGTAATCCTCATCATGCAGGCAAGGTTAGACGGGTCGGCCCAGTGTACCGTCTGGTCCACCGTGATCAGGTCCTGCAGGGTGCCGGGGCCGCTGGGCAGCTCATTGACATAGTTCATCAGCGTAGGAATGTATCTGCGGGCTTCAACAGTCACCGCCGGCCAGAATGCGGGGCCGAGTAGCTTTCCCGTGATGGAGTCGGAGGTCTCGTAGGCCCAAATCCTGGTATTCTGGAACGAGACCGCTGGGCAGGAGTTGCCGTTTGAATCTGTCGCCGGGTAAGGAGCAACTATGGGGTCAGGAAGCACCGCACGGGCAGCTTCTTTCATCTTCACCGTAAGCAGCGGGTGCCTGAGGGCATCCACCCTCGGGAGGTCGGCGTTGAGGCCGGGACCAAACACAGGCATCTTAACGGCAAACTGCGGAATGCAATCTCCAGGAAGCCATGTTTGTGGTGCCTGGGAACTGGCGTCTGCGTTCCCGGCAATTGCGGCAATAAGGGACACAAGAAAAACGTAGCTCAGATATGAAAGCCTTTTTATCTTTAACATGAGTGTACCCCCCTTTCGAATGACGTTATTCGAAGAGATGTCTTGTTACGGTTAACAGTTAGTGCTGATTGATTCGTGCTCACGGTATTTAAATCGATTCACCTCACTTTCCAAATGTTTCGGTCTCATAACGAGACGCTCCTTGAAAACCAGACAAAGCGGATGTGCCCATCTCAATTCAGCCATTGCATAACGTGATCTTTCAATAGCTGATGGCTCAAAAAAGGCCACAGTCCAGATCGGCGTTTTCAATGAACAGGTATCTTCTGCAGAAGTCTTTCCAACAAAAAAACCGGACATACCTGAAAGAATAATTCCTTCGGCAGCCCGGCCATCTTCACTACGAAGATCCGACGCTTTCTGTCCCCCCTTCGCAAGGGGTTTAGCTTTTTCGTTTTAGGTATATTTTGTTATATTTTGGCATTAAAAACTGAATTGATTTCGATCTGCACCTTTAATTACACACAAGAATCATCAAGAATCATGCCTGATTTACACAAGAGCAAATCAGGTGTGTTTTCAAATAGTTACAGATAATCTCATGACGCACTCAGTCTCAAAATGATACAGTTCATCATACTGAAGTATGATATAAGAGACATTTAATGAGGTATCATATCGGTTTCTGGGGACGGGAGAGTTATGGGAACACCATAATACTTGATTCAGTTTTCCCTTTGGTCCTGGTTCAGGTTATATTCATTACGAAGACAAGAATTTCAAGAGTGCATTTCTGAAAGCACCATCAAAACGGTAACAAAACTAATTGCAATAAAAAATGGCTTACAGAACGCGTCTGCAAGCCATTGATTTTATTGGCGTCCCCGAGTCGATTCGAACGACCGGCCCCTTCCTTAGGAGTAAATGAATGTAAGTATTTCATAGCATTTCCTGCCCCTACGTCACACATCAATTATATCTAAATAAATCTTTGACTTATCATTTGTAATCCGCAATAATTCCCTCATAGCATTTCATCGTTTTACACCAAAAGACAACCTAAAAAGTACAACTAAAGTACAACTAATTCCAGAGGCGACTATGAAAGCCAAGTTTGACGATCCCACGATCAGAAATCTGAAATTGGTGGATAAAACCTACGACTGCATGGCGGAAAAAGAACCTGGCTTTGGAATCCGTGTCCACCCTTCCGGCACCATGACATTCTTCTATCAGTACAAGATAGACGGCCAACGCCGGTTTATGTCTCTTGGAAGCTATGTAGCCACATCGAAGAAGGCCAGCGAGACATCTTTGAAGGATGCTCGCGAACGATATCAAGGCGAGTTGGCAAAGGTGAAAGCTCTCCGCCGTGGCAGTGCAGATGGCGCCGACCCTGTATTGGAGAAGAAGAGAAAACAGGCTAACCGTATAGCAGAGGAAGCGGCACAAGCGCAGGCTCTCACTGTTGCAAAGCTGGTGGAAGAGTACGTGGAGAAACACGCCCAGAAGTTCAAGAAATCGTGGAAAGAAGACGAAAGGTTACTAAACAAAGAGATCGTGGCGATATGGGGCAAGCGCAAGGCAGCAGACATCACAAAACGAGACATGACGTTATTACTTGAGAACATCGTTGACCGTGGCACCCCGGCCATGAGTAACCAGGTATTGAAGGTCGTTCGCAAGATGTTCAACTTTGCAGTGGAGCGTGACATCCTCCCACATACCCCCTGCACCGGGGTCAAGGCACTCGCGCCGAATACCAGCCGGGAACGCACGTTGACAGAGGCTGAGATCAAAACGCTCTGGACGGGCATGGACACCGCTGCCATCAGTGACGAAATCAAGCGAGCATTGAAATTGGTGCTCATCACTGCACAACGGCCAGGGGAAGTGTCTGGGATGCACACCAAAGAGATCAGCGGCCATTGGTGGACTATTCCAGCAGAGAGATCGAAGAACGGCAAAGAACATCGTGTGTATTTAACTAACACGGCACTGGAGTTCGTCGCCGAGTCAATGGAACAAATAAAGAAGGCACGAAAAATACCGGCAGATCAGAAATACAAAGGATTTATCTTTCCCTGCCCCCACAAGAAAAAGGAACAGGCCATTGACTCCCATGCCCTGCCCGTTTCTGTCCGACGCAACCTCGTATGGCCACGAACAGACACCAATGGCAAGCCTCTCTATACCAAGGATGGTAAGCCGGCTACTGAGAACCGACTGGGAGTTGAAAAGTTTACTCCTCACGATTTACGCCGGACGGCTGCAACTTTCATGGCCAGCATCGGGTTCATGGATGAGATTATCGACGCCGTACTGAACCATGTCAAACAAGGCATAATCCGCACCTACAACCGCCATGGATATGACAAAGAGAAACAGCAAGCCCTCGAAGCATGGGAGCGAAAGCTGAAGAGCATAATCACCTCCACTGAAAGCAAGGTCATACCGATCCAACGTAAAACCGCATAGTGCCGCTTCGCTATGCGTCTGGTCCTGCAGAACAGTTATTCCAATAAAGACTCATTACATTGTCATTTAGTCCCATTTTCTGCTATGTAAACACTTTAAATCTCCAACCTACGCAGTGAACGGATGTAATCAAATGGATCAAGCAACACACAATAAAATTATCTCGTTCATCTGGGGCATTGCCGACGACGTGCTCCGCGACCTTTTCAAACGCGGAAAGTACCCTGATGTCATCCTGCCGATGTGCGTACTCCGCCGCCTCGACGCCGTGCTGGAGCCGACCAAACAGGCAGTGTTAGATACCAAGAAGATGCTGGATGACGCTGGAATAACCGAACAACGGGTTGCATTGTGCGAGGCTGCCGGCCAGGCCTTTTACAATACATCTCGTTTTACCCTGCGTGATCTCCGTTCCTGCAACAGCCAGCAGCAGCTCCGCCAGGACTTCGAAGCATATCTGGACGGGTTCTCCCAGACCGTGCAGGACATCCTGGAAAACTTCAAGTTCCGCAACCAGATACCGACTCTCTCCAAGGCCGATGCCATTGGCACCCTGATTGAAAAGTTCCTGAACCCGGAGATAAACCTGAGTCCGAACCCGGTGCTGAATAACGACGGCTCGGTCAAGCTGCCGGCCATGGACAACCATTCCATGGGTACCGTATTCGAGGAGCTGGTCCGCAAGTTTAACGAGGACAATAACGAGGAGGCCGGGGAGCACTGGACCCCGCGTGACGCCGTCAAGCTGATGGCCAACCTGATATTTCTCCCCATTGCGAATAAGATTCAATCCGGCTCGTATCAGCTCTATGACGGCACTGCCGGTACCGGGGGGATGCTGACTCTGGCGGAAGAGACACTGCTGCAGCTGACCTCTGCCGACGGCAAGCAGGTCAAGACCTACCTGTTCGGGCAGGAGATCAACCCGGAGACCTACGCCATCTGCAAGGCCGACATGCTGATGAAGGGCGAAGGGGAAAACGCCGACCACATCGTCGGTGGTGCCGAATGGTCTACCCTGGCCCATGACGCCTTCCCGGCCAAAGAATTCGACTTCATGCTCTCCAATCCCCCCTACGGCAAGAGCTGGAAGAAGGATCTGGAGGATATGGGGGGCAAGGATGGCATGCGCGATCCCCGTTTCAAAATCAGCCATGGCGACGATCCCGAATATTCGCTGGTGACCCGCTCCAGTGATGGACAGTTACTGTTCCTGGCCAACATGGTCTCCAAGATGAACCACAAGAGTCCATTGGGGAGCCGCATTGCCGAGGTCCACAACGGTTCGTCCCTGTTTACCGGTGACGCCGGCCAGGGAGAGAGCAACATCCGCCGCTGGATCATCGAAAACGACTGGCTGGAAGCCATTGTCGCCCTGCCTCTCAATCTATTCTACAACACCGGCATCGCCACCTATATCTGGGTACTGTCCAACCGCAAGCCGGACCACCGCAAAGGGAAAGTGCAGCTGATCGACGCCAGCAGTTGGTTCAAGCCGCTGCGCAAGAATCTGGGCAAGAAGAACTGCGAGCTGTCCGAGGACGACATCAAGCTGGTTTGTGATACCTACCTGGCATTTAAAGAGACGGAGCAGTCCAAGCTGTTCCCCAACCAGCATTTCGGCTACTGGAAGATCGTGATGGAGCGCCCGTTGCGGCTACACAGCCAGTTGACAATTCCGGCCATTGAATCGCTCCGCTTTGCCTCCGGGGATGAGGGTCTACGCTCGCAGCTGCATGACGAGTTCGGTGATCCCTTGTTTGATAACTTCGACAGCATCGCCAAGGCCGTTGAGAAATACCTGGCCGAATGGGGCAGCAGCGATGATGACGGCGATGACGAGGAAGGGAGCAAAAAGGGGCTGCCGGAGAAGAAAAAGAGGAAGCTGCTGGACAGCAACACCTGGAAGCGTGATGCCCGGTTGGTCGAGGTTGCAACCACCCTGCGTGATACCATCGGTGGCGAACTGTTCGAGGATCACAACCTGTTCCGTGCTGCGGTGGATGATGCCCTGAAGAAACAGGGGCGCAAGCTGCCTGCAACAGAGTTGAAGATGATACTGAAGGCAGTCAGCTGGCGGGTGGAGACAGCACCGCCGGTTGTTTCAAAGATCCATAAGCCGGGCAAGGCCACGCCCGACCCGTTGCGGGGTCTGTATGAGATAACTGTCGGCGGCAAGCCCTGTGTGATCGAGTACGAGCCTGATACCGACCTGCGTGACACCGAACAGGTGCCACTCTTGGAAGATGGTGGCGTTGAAGCGTTCATCCGCCGAGAGGTACTGCCCTATTCACCGGATGCTTGGTTGGATGAAGCCAAGACCAAGATAGGCTACGAGATCAGCTTTACTCGCCACTTCTACAAGCCGCGTCCGCTGCGGACGCTGGAAGAGATACGGGCTGATATTCTGGCGGTGGAGCAGGAGGCGGAAGGGTTGTTGGATGATCTACTGCAAGGTGGAAAGGCATGATCGCCGATCTCAAACCATATCCGGAATATCGGGAGTCAGGGCACGCATGGGTTGGCAAAGTTCCGAAGCATTGGGATATACTGCCGAATAGGGCCATTTTCACGGAGATGAAGGAACGCAATCACCCCGACGAAGAGATGCTTTCTGTCACTATCACCCGTGGCATTATTCAGCAAAAGGCGCTACTGGCCAACAGCTCCAAGAAAGACAGCTCAAAGCAGGACAAGTCTGCTTACAAGCTCGTCTGTCCGCGAGACATTGCCTACAACAAGATGCGTGCATGGCAGGGAGCAATCGGCACCTCTGACTTCCGTGGCATCATCAGCCCCGCCTATGTGGTAGTACGTCTGCGGGAGAATCATAATCCGTGGTATTTCCATCATCTCTACCGTACACCGCACTTTGCAAAAGAGGCCGAGCGCTGGTCCTACGGCATTACTTCAGACATGTGGAGTCTCCGCCCAGAACACTTCAAGTTGATTAATACACCGCTCCCTCCCCCCGATGAACAAGCCGCCATCGTCCGTTTCCTCAACCACACCAACCAACGGATCGAGCGCACCATTCGGGCCAAACGGAAGGTTATTGCGCTGCTGAATGAGCAGAAGCAGGTCATCATCCACCGTGCCGTCACCCATGGTCTTGATCCGAATGTCCGCCTGAAACCATCGGGTATTGAGTGGTTGGGAGAGATACCGGAACATTGGGAGGAGCTGCGATTAGGTCGAGTTATTAAACTTATGACCGGATTTCCATTTGCAAGCTCCGGCTTTTCTCAAAGTAAAAGTGACACTAGGCTTCTTCGAGGAATAAATGTAACTCCTTCTGGGGTACGCTGGGATCAAACTGTCTACTGGAAACGCTGCATTGGTGACAAACTTGAGGCATTTAAATTGGTGCCAGGTGATATAGTTCTCGGAATGGACAGACCAATAGTCAGTTCTGGGGTACGCGCCTCTGTCGTTGACAACGAAGATGTTCCATCATTATTACTTCAGCGGGTTGCCAGAATACGTCCAACGGAGAAAATATGTGCTGGATTCTTAATTTTACTTTTAAAAGGTAGAATGTTTTCTACATATATGACACCAATTTTTACGGGAATAAGCGTTCCTCATCTCAGCCCGGATCAGATAAAAAACTTCAAAATACTTCTTCCACCAGTTGCTGAACAAGAGGCCATAATTGAACGCATTGAATCTGAGACGATAATTATTACAAAAACAATCTCTCGTACCGAGCGAGAAATCGACCTGATCCGCGAGTACCGCACCCGCCTGATCGCCGACGTAGTTACCGGCAAGCTGGATGTACGGGAGGCTGCGGCACAGTTGCCGAATGAGATTGAAGAGCTTGAATCTTTGGACGAAATAGACGATAGTGCCGAAATTGAAGATTTGGATGCTTTTTCAGAGGAGGCGGCATGACAGCCGTTCCAGCCGTTCTAGCCGTTCCGGCTCATCCTAAAATTTATCACATAGTCCATGTCGACCGACTGGCATCGATTCTCGCCAGCGGCTGCCTCTGGTGCGACGCAGAGATTATGCGACGTACGCCTCCTGGTACGACCATCGGAATGAATGGCATTAAACAGCGACGACTCAATGAACTGACCCTGACCAACTATCCTAATCTGCACGTTGGCGATTGCGTGCCGTTCTACTTCTGTCCAAGATCTGTCATGCTTTTTTTGATATCACGAGCGAATCACCCCGAGATGGCATATCATGGCGGACAAGGCCCTATTATTCATATAGAAGCGGATTTGCGGCAATCGGTAGCATGGGCGGAAGCACGTGGTCTGCGCTGGGCATATACACTATCGAATGCCGGAGCCTACTATTTTGAAGACAGGTGCAGCTTGGAACAACTCGGCGAGATTAACTGGCCCGCCGTGCAGGCCAGCAACTGGCAACAATGCAAGGAAGGCAAGCAGGCGGAATTTCTAGTCGAACAGCAGTTTCCATGGGAGCTGATTTCACGTATTGGCGTAATGTCGCAACAGGTTTACAATCAGGTTATTGCAGCGCTGGAAGCAACAGGGCACAGACCACGTGTAGAAATTAAACGAGAATGGTACTATTGAAAGAGAGAGGCTTCTTATGATCGAGTACAAGAAGGGAAACATACTCGCTGAAGACGTCGAGGCAATAATAAATACCGTGAACTGCGTAGGTATCATGGGGCGTGGTATCGCACTACAGTTCAAGAATGCGTTTCCGGAGAACTTTAAGGCTTATGCAGCAGCATGCAAGCGAGACGAAGTGCAACCGGGCCGGATGTTCATATATGCGACCAACAGACTGACGAATCCCCAGTATATAATCAACTTCCCCACCAAACGGCACTGGAAAGGGAAGAGCCGGATGGAAGATATTGATGCAGGCCTTACCGCGTTAGCAGACGAAATTCGCACTCGCAAGATCCGGTCGATAGCTATCCCGCCTCTGGGTAGCGGGTTGGGGGGATTGGACTGGTCGAAGGTCCGACCTCGCATAGAAGCGAAGCTACGTGATATTGCAGAACTGAGGGTCATCATATTTGAGCCAAGCGAAGTCCTTGCAGATGAGCGATCAAACAGCTCCAGCGCAGTACCAAAAATGACGGCTGGACGTGCGGCTCTAGTAGGACTGATGCAACGTTATTTTGCCGGACTGCTGGACCCCTTCATATCGCTGTTGGAAGTGCATAAGCTGATGTACTTCCTGCAAACCGCAGAAGAACCCTTGCAGCTGAAATATATCAAGGGACCATATGGACCCTACGCTGACAATCTCAGACACGTACTAAAGGCGGTCGAGGGGCACCTGGTTTCCGGTTACGCCGACGGCGGTGACGCTCCGGACAAACAGCTGGAACTCGTACCGGGAGCACTCGAAGACGCACGAACCTTCCTCAAAGACAAAACTGAAACCGTCTCACGAATGAACAAGGTTTTTGATTTAGTCGAAGGATTCGAGTCACCATTCGGACTGGAGTTACTGGCCACAGTCCACTGGATAGTCACCCACGAGCAACCCAAAGCTATCGATGATATCGTTACGAAGACCTATGCATGGAGCGACCGCAAACGGCAGTTCTCACGGCGACAAATTGCGTTGGCAGCCGATGTCCTAGCTCGAAAGGGATGGATCAGCACTATTTCCGATGCGTGCATGGCATGACCACCGATACCAGCGAGCGTGGACTGGAGGATCTGATCTGCATTGCCATGACCGGCAGGGCCTCTGTCGTCCCGCTGCCGGTTAAAGGTATTCAATCACCGCCGGAGGCCTATGGTGGTACAGGTTGGTTGCTTGGAGACGCCCGTGACTACGACCGGGAGTATTGCGTTGATCTGGTGTACTTGCGTGACTTTATGCAGGCTACCCAACCTGCAATCGCCGTAGAGCTGGAACTGGAAAGTGACACCCCGGTGCGCCGTCGCTTCCTGGCCCGATTGGAGAAAGAGTGTGGCAATCGAGGTGTGATCGACCTGCTGCGCAACGGCCTGAAACACGAGAAATATTCCATCGACCTCTTCTACGGCACCCCATCCCCCGGTAACAGCAAAGCAGCCCTCCAGTACGCCGCCAACCGTTTCAGTGTCACCCGCCAATTCCGCTACAGCCGCGACGAAACCCGCAGGGCATTGGATCTGGGGCTGTTCATCAACGGCCTGCCCATTGCCACCTTCGAGCTGAAGAACAGTCTGACCAAACAGACCGTTGAGGACGCTGTAGAGCAGTATCGCCGCGACCGCGATCCAAAGGAGCGCCTGTTCAACTTTGGACGCTGTATCGTCCATTTTGCCGTGGATGACTGCGAAGTGCAGATGTGCTCCGACCTAAAGGGCAAGGCTTCGTGGTTCCTTCCGTTCAACCGGGGTTGGAACGACGGTGCGGGTAACCCTCCCAACCGGGACGGACTCAAGACCGACTACCTTTGGAAACGTATCCTCACCCCACAGGGTATCACGGACATCATCGAGAACTACGCCCAGATCGTCGAAGAGATTCACCCCAAGACCCGAAAAAAGATTCGTAAACAAATATTCCCACGCTACCACCAGCTGGATGTGGTACGGCGCCTGTTGGATAACGTGCTGCAGAATGGAGCCGGAAAGCGGTATCTGATCCAGCACTCGGCAGGCAGCGGCAAGTCCAACTCCATCGCCTGGCTGGCCCACCAGCTTATCGGACTACGCAAGGATGATAAAAACATCTTCGACTCGGTGATAGTTATAACCGACCGGCGTATCCTGGACGACCAGATAAAGAACACAATCAAGGGTTTCATGCAGGTGGGGTCAACGGTAGGACATGCCGATAAGTCCGGCGACCTGCGCAAGTTTATCGAGAGCGGCAAGAAGATCATCATCAGCACGGTGCAAAAGTTCCCCTACATACTGGACGAAATCGGTGATGAGCACCGAGGCAGAAGCTTCGCTATCATTATTGACGAAGCCCACTCCAGCCAGGGCGGCAAGACATCTGGGGCACTGAACGCCTCGCTTAGCGATCCTGAAGACACCATCAATGATGCCCTGGAGAAGCGGATGGCCGCCCGCAAGATGCTAACCAACGCCAGCTATTTTGCTTTTACCGCCACCCCGAAAAACAAGACTCTGCATATGTTCGGCGAGCCATACCCCGGCGAAGAGGGGAAAGTAAAACATAAGCCATTCGACAGTTACACCATGAAACAGGCAATCCAGGAGAGGTTCATCCTGGACGTACTCAAAAGCTATACTCCGGTCAGTAGTTATTACAAACTGGTGAAAAAAGTTAAGGATGACCCAGAGTTTGACAAGAACAAAGCCCAGAAAAAACTGCGGCGCTATGTGGAAAGCCACGACCACGCCATCCGATTGAAGGCTGAGATCATGGTGGACCACTTCCACGAGCAGGTGATCGCCAAAAACAAGATCGGCGGCCATGCGCGTGCCATGGTGGTCTGCAGCGGTGTCGAAAGGGCCATTCAATATCATCATGCATTTAAAACATATCTGCTGGAGCGTAAGAGTCAGTTTCAAAGCATCATCGCTTTTTCAGGAGAGCACGAGTACCAGGGATGCAAGGTCACCGAGGCGTCACTGAACGGTTTCCCGAGTAATGATATTGCGGACAAAATCCAGGAAGATCCATATCGATTCCTGATCTGCGCAGATAAGTTCCAGACCGGCTACGACGAGCCATTGCTGCATACAATGTACGTGGACAAAGTGCTGTCCGGCATCAAAGCTGTCCAAACCTTGTCGCGCATCAACCGCTCCCACCCGCAAAAGCACGACGTGTTCGTACTGGATTTCACCAACGACACCGATACCATTAAAGAGGCATTCGCGGATTATTACCGCACTACAGTGCTGAGTGAGGAGACTGACCCGAACAAGCTGCACGATCTGAAAGCGGCCCTGGATGGTCGCCAGGTTTACACCAGCGAAGATATTGAGCAGTTCGTTCAGCTTTATCTGGATGGTGCGAAGCGGGAACAGATAGATCCGATCCTGGATGCCTGTGTAGCAGTGTACCTGGAGCAACTGGACGAGAATGGCCAAGTGGACTTCAAGGGGAACGGAAAGGCGTTCACACGCACGTATGACTTCCTGTCGTCGATACTGCCCTACAACAATGCTGAATGGGAAAAGCTCTCCATATTCCTGACATTCCTCGTGCCAAAGCTGCCAGCACCCAAGGAAGAAGATTTATCCAAGGGCATTATTGAAACCATCGACATGGACAGCTACCGTTCTGAAAAACAGGCCACCATGAAGATTATTTTGGCTGATGATGACGCCGAGATAGAGCCAACCCCAGTCGGAGGCGGTGGCAGAAAGCCGGAGCCGGATCTGGATCGTCTCAGCAACATCATCAAATCTTTCAATGAGCAGTTCAGCACCCTTTTCACCGATGTAGACCGTGTCTCAAAACGCATCCAGGAGGACATAGCGCCCAAGGTGGCCGCTGATCAGGCCTACCAGAACGCGAAGCAGAACACCCCGAACACAGCCCGCCTGGAGCACGACAAGGCACTCACACGGGTCATGCTAACCCTGCTGAAGGATGACACCGAGGCGTACAAACAATTCGTCCAGAATGAGTCGTTTAAGCGGTATGTGTCAGATATGGTGTTTAAGATGACGTACGAGAAACATGCTCCAATTGAGGCAAGGATGTGACCTGATCAAAACCCTCCCCGGTTACTACACCGGAGATCCATCCGCTAAGCCTTCGAACTCTGTATTCCGGCTATATTTTTCCCGAAATAACTGTCTTTTCTCATCCGTACGGACCTTCATTATTTTTGCACATTTTATCATTCTGCGTTTTGGGCTTTAGTATGCACCAACTGTTAAGACCTATTTCTCGAGGCTAAGCGTGCAGCACTGATAACAAATTGACGATTTGATTTACCAGAGACCCTCTCGAAATATTTCAGGAGGGTCTTTTCTTCATCAGAAGGGGCGTAGTGCTCTTGTTGCTCTGATACGATTGGGGCAGGATTACCCTCAAAAAAATATAGAACTGGCACTGAGAGAGCTGCTGCTATCTGTTGTATCCTCTCAACACTGACCTTGTTCTGGCCACTTTCATACCGCTGGACTTGCTGGTACGAAATCTCGAGGATTTCTGCCAGGCGTTCCTGAGACATGCCTATGTCCTGCCTGCGAAATTTAACTCTCTCGCCGATTGCTTTGCTGCTTAGTATTTTGTCTGTTCCCATGGTCGAACTATAGCAACGGTGAGCGCCTGCCAAGTACCACCAAAAGAGTGCAAAATAATAGTGCTAGTAAATGCACGCTATGAGTGTATGTTCATTCCTTCTCGATTCAACTTGTTCCAGGGGGAGCACTATGACAACAAGCACGGCCACAAGTAAAATTCAGATATCGTACATTTCAATGGTGGTAGAGGCATTAAGGGAGATGGACGGCTCCGGTAAGGCTGCAGCTGTCAAAGGTTGGATTGCTGATAGAATAACCGCATCTGGGAAAGACTTGCCCGATGCGGTGCTCTGCTCAGGAGCATCAAAGTTCACAAACGACATTCAATGGGCACGGATGTACCTCGTAAATGCAGAAATACTCGAGCCTATGGTAAAATCTGGACGTGGCACATGGAAACTTACACCTAAAGGCTGGGAGATCCCTCTGGATCAGTATACTGCCCAGCAAATCTACGATACCTCAACAAAGAAAGCTATATCCGATAACCAAGTTGCCCCCGAAGATGACGACAAACAAGAAGAACTACCTGCAACCAAATCATGGATAACAGAACTTGTAAAAATTCTCCCTGGGTTACCTGCCATAGGCTTTGAAAGGTTGTGTGCCAATATTATGGCTGAAAGCGGCGTAGAAGCGTACGTGACTGGAAGAACAGGTGATGGCGGTGTAGATGGAGAAGGGTTTCTACCTGTAGGTGGCTTTAATCTTGTCAGAATGCGGGTTGCATGGCAATGCAAGTGCTACATAGATGGCAAAGTACCGAGTTGTGCAATTCGAGATTTTAGAGGAGCAATCGCAGGGCGCGCTGACTACGGAATATTTTTTACGACATCAGCTTATACACCGCCTGCAATATCCGAAGCTAAACGCTTTGGAGTAGCTCCGATCCAATTGGTAGATCTCAAGGCTCTTATCGAGCTAATGGGAGAACGGAGAATAGGCGTGGCTCCAGTTATGGAGAACTCCGCTGAATTACAAGTCGATGATAGCTTTTTCGAGGAATACAAAAATCCGAAAGGCACTGTCTGTTCGCAACTAAACTTGAATATGAGTTTATGACACAGCAGGCTCACAAAGTCCTGCATCATTCAGTTCACATGGGCATTAAGTTGACGATGCTGACCAATGAAGCTTAAACCACATTGTCCGAATGCCAGTATCCCTACTAACCCCATACTAGACCACTGCCAGAGCCGTCTGAACGGTATAGCCACATGTCGCTTAGGGGCCAAAGCAGCAGGCCTCTAAATTCTTACGGCACACAGCCGTCCGGTACACCGCTGTCATACTCTTTTATTTCACCCTCGAATCGGTCAAACTGGATCTCTTCCTTCGGTTCCTGCTGGAGTTGCATTGCTGCACAGTGCAGGTCGCATGGTGCTGCGCATGTTCCAATGGTGTGCCCAAATGCGCCGTAAGCATTCTCGATCCATTTTTTGGCAGTGCGTTTCCCTGGACCAGAGACATTAAATGAGCCGAGGCTGTTAAATTCTTGACTCGATGTAATAGTTGCTGGACCCATCTTGGTGATCAGGTAAATTTTGCATGTTGCGGTCATTATAGCATCCCTCCATATGTTGCTCTCTCAATCGTGGGAACGAAGCAAATTAGCATGCAACCCCGGCGTTACGTGCTACATCCTTTAAGCATGGCGACGCACATACGTCCGAAACGTTCCGAGGCTCTCGTCCGGCAACACACTATTAGTTCCGATGGTACGATAGCGAGGGTACAATTCCCTCGAATGGTTCACCATCAAGACCCCTTCGTTCCCACGATTCAAAGAACAAGAGTTCCCGGTGAATTTAGTGAGGGTGGCGACTCATCTAAACCTACGCACGCCGATCCTACACTTACGCGTCTCGGCGTGGGAGCGGGAAAACATTTTAAGTTAGGCAATGTCGCCATCCCATCATTGCCCCTGGAGCCAACATTCGTGGGGTGGGAGGGCACCTCCTGTTAACTCCAGTCCCACCCCGCAGGGCAATCTGGAAAGCTCACTACGTGAGGCTCACTCCATCCGTTTTGAGGGGAGGGGAATTCACAAATAAATAATTTTCCTGGCTGGGAGGACGATATTTCCTCCATCGGTCCATTTGTCAACTCATTGAACTTGCTTGACTCTAGACGAACATTGAATTTGCTCAAAATCATCTGTGACGGTATCGAAATCTTTCGGCCAGCGGAAATAATACCAGTATTTATTCTTTAATTCTGAGAGCGACAACCCCTTATGTCCACCGAGCAGGCTACTGGGCCTGCCTTTTTTGTCCAGACATACACAGTTGTCAGTTTCATTGGTGACTTTTCGAAATTTACTGTCAATCCGGATTATCTTGTCGGCATCTGATTTATGCAAAGGGTGTTTGGTACAGTAATTTGCAATCACACGATCTAGATCTTCCCGAAACGCCAAATCATGGTCATACTCAGTCCAGTCATATCCCCTTGATATCCATTTTACAGACTCCTCCCACTGCATGATTACTTGTCTCAATTCAGCAGGAGTACTATTTGATATTCCTGATAAATTATGAAAATGGCTGTCGGATAAGTTGCTGTAAAATCGGGATGCAATATTCCGTAATTCCCTATTCAGGCACCTTAATGCTTTTAACTCAATCCATTTCGGCACTCCATAAAATGCCTCGGCAATGCCTCCGGTTATACAACCCAGTGTGTCACTGTCACCACCTAGGGAGATAGCCAATCGGACGGCACTCTCATAATCCGTTGAGTCCAGAAAGGCGATGATTGCCTCCGGGACACTTCCCTGACAGGTGACATCAAAGCTGTAATGTGGCCGAATTTGTGCACAGGTGCGGGTGAGATCATAGCCGAAGTTATTGGCAATGTAGCTGCGAATCTCCTCTTTTCCTGCGCCGGTTCTTGCCATGAAGATTGCTGCTGCCGTTGCCTGCGCCCCCCTTATGCCTTCAGGATGGTTATGGGTAATAGCGGTGTAGAACTCTGCTTGTGCCAATACATCTTCAAGCGTATTGAAAAAAAAGCCAACTGGGCTGATCCTCATGGCCGCCCCGTTGCCGAAGCTGTTGTACGGCTCTATAGATGGTCCCGCCGCCCAAGTGATGAATTTGCCGCCGTAGCCCACATTCGGGTAGCGGTTGTAATATTCTTTCAGCAACTGGCAATAATCTTTTTCCCATACAAGTGCTTCTGCCAGCGCAATTGTCAAAACAGTATCATCAGTAAATCGGCAGCCTGGAGCGAACAACGGAAACTCAGTTGTCTTTATAGGGTCGAATTCGTATAACGAGCCGATTATATCACCTGCAATTGCTCCCAACATGGGTATCCTCGAATTGTTCTTACTATTTTTCTGTTTCAGATTCATTTCTCAATCGTGGGAACGAAGCAAATTAGCGTGCGGCCCAGGAGCAACGTGCTACTTGCGGCCAAAGCATGCCACCAGCACAATATGGGACCCGATTTAGGTATCCCGACCTCATTGAGAGGTTGCTGGTGGCTGCTCGATGAGGCTCTGGCTGCGAGAGGTGCTATGCATCGACACCAAGCGCTCACCCGTCCATCATGCATATTCTGTTGTAATCAGAGGTGGGTGGATTTCGCCACCCACCCCGCCGCTTGCTTTGCCAATCCAGTGGCCCGCTACCCGGACTGCGCGATGCGAATGCCCGGACGTACAAGCGGCGTTCTGAACTTTTAATTCTTTCTCAATCGTGGGAACGAAGCAAATTAGCGTGCGGCCCAGAGGCAACGTGCCACATACTCAAGGGATGGCGTCGCGCATACGTCCGAAACGTCCCTGGACCTCCGTCCGGCAACTAAGGCCGGCACCACACTATTAGTTCCGATAGTACGATAGCGAGAGTACAATTCCCTCGAATGGTTCACCACCAAGAGCCCTCCGTTCCCACGATTCAAATAACAATGTGAATCGGCATGCAATATTGACCCACTTAGGGGGATAATCGGCGTCCAAAATTGACCCACCTCAGCACCTTCCTCCATACTCTCTGGAACCAACCAGAGAGAGGAGTACCGAAAGGAGATGCTGAACGTGGAAACCATCCGCAAAGTCCGTCACGCCCACTACCGAGATGGCAAAGGCATCCGGGAGATAACCCGCGAATTCAACCTTGCCAGGAACACCGTCAGAACCATCCTCCGCACCGGCATGACCGACCAGAAGTACGTAAGGACTGAACAGCCACGTCCGAAGCTCGGCTCCTTTGAAGCCAGCCTTTCTGAATGGCTGGCTGAGGACAACAGCAAGCCTGTTCGCCATCGCAGAAGCTCTCAGATCCTGTTTGAGCAGCTACAGCGTGCAGGATACGAAGGAGGCTATGACAGCGTCCGCCGCTATGTGAGCAACTGGAAGAAAGCAGACGGCACGGCTGCTGTAAAGGCCTTCATACCCCTTGCCTATGACCCTGGTGACGCTTTCCAGTTCGACTGGAGTTACGAGAAGGTCGAACTCGGTGGTGTCCCCGTAGAGATAAAGATCGCCCACTTCCGCCTGTGTCACAGCCGCAAACCGTTCTGTGTCGCCTATACCCGTGAAACTCTTGAGATGGTCATGGATGCCCATGTCCGGGCCTTCGAGTTCTTTGGCGGTGTCTGCAGGCGAGGCATCTACGACAACCTGAAGACGGTAGTTACCAAGGTGCTGATGGGCAAAGACCGGGTGTTCAACCGTCGCTTCCAGAACCTGGCCTCCCACTACCTGTTTGAACCGGTAGCCTGTACGCCAGCCGCAGGTTGGGAGAAGGGACAGGTCGAGAACCAGGTCGGCGTAGTCAGGAAACGTTTCTTTGCCCAGCGTAGGCGGTTCAAGGACGTGGCTGAGTTGAACGAATGGCTACTGGACCAGTGCCGCAATCACGCCGCCACTTTCAAGCATCCCGAGCTCAGGACCAGAACCATTGACGAGGTGTTTGCCGAAGAGCGCAACCGTCTGCTGAGTATGCCGTCTCCGTTTGATGGTTATCAGGAAAGCGTTGCGCGTGTGTCGCCGCAGCTCCTGATCAGCTTCGACCGCAACCGTTACAGCGTCAATGCGATGGCTGTCGGTAAAACAGTCTCAGTACGTGCATACGCAAGCCGGGTGATCATCGTAATGAACGGCACAACGGTTGGAGTCCACGACCGTAACCTCAGTCGTGACAAGGTCATCTACGACCCCTGGCATTATATCGCCGTACTGGAGCAGAAACCGGGAGCCTTGCGAAACGGTGCCCCCTTCAAGGAATGGGATCTGCCGGAATCGATGGGTGAGGTCAGAAAGATACTGGCGGAACGCAGCGACGGAGATCGCCAGTTCGTGGGGATATTGAGCGTCGTCCGTCGTTATGGCTTGGAAGCCGTGGCAGAAGCGTGCGCCAAATCGATAGCCGACAAGACGGTCAGCAGCGATGTCATACTCACCATTCTGTCACGCACACACGATGAGCCGCAACCGGAACCGCTGCAGCCGTCAGCACAGTTGCCGCTGCTCAGGTTGGTCCCGGTGGTGGACTGTTACCGCTATGACCGCCTCCTCTCGGGAGGTGCCTATGGTACTGCGTGACCGACTGATGGAAGCCATCGGGACGCTCGGACTGTACGGAATGAAGTCCATCCTTGATGAGGTGCTGGCGGCAGGGATAAAGAGTCGGGCCACTCCGGACAAGATACTGTGCGACCTCCTGGAAGCGGAGATGGCGGAGAGGAAGTTAAGAAGCATCCGTTACCGCATGAGTCTGGCCAGGTTCCCGGTAGACAAGGATCTCGACCGGTTCGAGTTCGCAGCCACACCAGTCAATGAGATGCAAGTCAGAACCCTCTATGATGGCAGCTTCCTGTCCGATCACAGCAACATCATCATGGTCGGCGGTACCGGAACCGGCAAGACGCACCTTGCCATCTCCATAGCTCGGCAGAGTATCAGAAATGGCAGGAAAGCCAGGTTCTTCAACGTACTGGATCTGGTGAACCAGTTGGAGCAGGAGAAACTCGACAACCGGGGTGGCAAGCTGGCGGAACACCTGGCAAGGCATGACCTGGTTGTCCTTGACGAACTGGGTTACCTGCCATTCTCCAAGAACGGCGGCCAACTCCTGTTCCACCTGATCTCGAAGCTTTACGAGAGAACATCGCTGATCATAACAACCAACCTGACGTTCGGCGAATGGCCACAGGTATTCGGGGATGGAAAGATGACGACAGCCCTGCTGGACAGGATCACTCATCACTGCGAGATAGTGGAAACCGGAAATGAAAGCTGGAGAATCAGAACGAGGATAAACAACTAAAAACTACTGCTGGGGTGGGTCAAAATTGAACGCCTATAGCGGGTCAAAATTCAATGCCGATTGACATAACAATGCCGCCATCTCGGCATTGCACCCAAAGCCAACAGTCAGTGGGGTGGGATGGCACCACCTGTTGACTCCAGTCCCACCCCGCAAGTATCTCTGGGGAGCTCACCAGAGGTGAGGCTTACACCAGCCTATTACGGGGTGAGATATTGGTTACCACGACGAGGGATGCAGCCACTTTTCAGTGTCCCCCCCCCTCAATCGTCCGAAACTCTACGCGGCATCCCAATATTGTTAAAGCAATTCGATATACTGCTTACGCATCATCTCGAACATAGTTTCCTCGGCATCATATCCAGCGCTGGAATCCTTCTCGGATAACGCGATCATAAAGTATCGCAGAAAGTCATCGTTCGCCAACCATGCAGCAGCCTCATCTCTATAGAAATCATACCATGCGCCTTCTTTTTCATCATCAGGTAACGCCAACTGCTGTGCTACCATCCTGAACCGGGCGGCAATCAGATCATGAGACATCTGGATTCTACGATGGTCAAAGTGCCCTCCCTCGCGGAATTGTTCCCACAACTGGGTCACGTCTGTCCAATCCGGTGAAGTGCGATACCGCAACCGACGGACCCCTGCCATAGTGATCCAATTACGGAGCATATCGTAATAGCATCCATATTGTAGCATCTTCAGCCTGTTGTCGTTATCGCCGCTATAATAAGTTCCTAAAATCATTTCCTTAGCCCCCGACCCCACCCTCACCAATTGAACAGACCTGCACGCGGTAGTAACATTGCAGCCTCCGAAGAGGCGTAACTTTGCGCGTGTAACAATGCAGGGCATAATTTGTACCCGAAGGTTCGCTTGCCGCCCAGGCAGTTATGGACATAATCATGTCCGAATGCGTGAATGCTTGTCCTGGCCTAACCCGGTAATAAACCGAGCACTGGAGTCACATCAGACGCATTGATTTTTCGTGCTCGCCTCTGTTCAAATCGGCTACCAGCTAAGTTTTTACTCTACGAGTTCCGTACCCCAATTTGCAGCCTGGATTCTGGCATCAAGTTCGCGATGGTTCTTGCTTAATTCGTCTGCCTGCTTCAACAGAGATGCAATATTTATCGTGCTGATAAACCGAATTTCAGACCGACTATATCGGTTCTGCTCGATTACGCCAGCACGAGCTACCTGCCGATTAATGCTTTGGCGCAGTTGCAGCATGTCTCTTGTGGCAAGAGCGTCGCATATCGTTGTGCCGCCCTCGAAGAATGTTTGGGCATTGGTTCGGTTAATTCGGCGCATAAGAGTTTCCATCTCTGCGGTTAACCGGTCAAGTTCGGCAAATAATTCGCCAGGTGATTCTGGAGGAGCATCCCCTTCCTGTACCTTGGCTGATGAGATCAACCTCTCTTTAAGCTGGCTAATCCTCTGCTGGCAATTCGCTCGCGCGTTCAATGCTTCTGCTAATTTCATGACTTGTTCCTCCCTCTGTATAGTTTGCTGAATTTAAAAACTTGATTCCATCGTCTCCGAGATAAGGTCTCCTGTGATCATAGGCACCGAGAAAGATCTCATCCGGTATTCCACAGGGAAATGCCTGACAGGTATGATCCCATTCCAGCCTCGAACATTTAGTGCATTGTGGTGCGGCCATCGGCATCCTCTTTGGTTATTTGACAAATTCAAAACAGTATAAGCCGACGGCGCAGAATGATACTATTCGACGGTGAAGCAGATCAAAAGAACAAGGGGATAAAAGCGCGAGGGAAGCTTGTTTCTGAAATAATTGGGATATTCCCGCAGATTTGCGTAAGATATCGTAAGGTATAACAAGAAGGCCACTTTCTACTGGATGTGATAAATGACCGACTTAGACTGGCAAACCATAGCAAAAGCAATCCGAGAAAATCGTTTTACAGACATTTCACCCGAAGAATGGGGTCTGATTGCAAACAAGGTCGATACAATGAAACGAAGGAAGGGGCGACCACGCGAGACAAAACAAGAGGTTATTGATCAAGCCGTATTTTATTTACAGGAAATTGAACGAGGCGGAACCGAAAAAGAGATTAAAGAGCGAGTGAGAGTCCGTATTAAGGAAAAACACAATACTCCTCCACAAAGTGATGATGCGATCCGAAAAAATGTGGAGAGGCATATTCACACTGCTATCACCGCAAAATCATTATCTTCAATTCTCCAGAAACATTCTAAAAAGCCGTCCTCCGACCAGCAATAACCCCTCCCCACATTTTTCTTAACAAAAAAATATCCGGACAAAAAACTAGTACATTTTTTGTCCTTTTTTGCGTGCGACTAAAATTTGTTATTTCTTGAATCATAACGAAAGCCGGTGGCCACCAGCGACGACATTCAGGAGGAAACAAAAATGACAGACCGCATTGGCCGACGATCCCGGCGAACTGTCAGCGTCTTTCTGCATGAACGTATTTGAGCAACTATATTTGGAAGCTCGTGAACTACGCCATCTGGTCATGGCCTCAAAAGGCTACCCGCTCAAAGCAAATGAAATAAATGAAGAGATGATCGAAAATGCGAGGTGCTATCCTATTGACCAGATTGTTCAATTCGATCAGCACGGTCAGTCCGCTGCATTCTGTCACCCAGACAACCGACCTTCGCTTGTCTGGCATCGTGCAAAGAATCGGGCCACCTGCTTCCCTTGCGCCAAGTCATTCAATCCCATCGACGTGCTGGTGCAGCGAGACGGATACTCTTTCAGGGATGCTGTGATATTTTTAACTGCAGAGAAAAATTATCGCTGGATGGCGACTGGCAAATAACCGGCACAACAATAATATAGAGGAAATTTAATAATGGAAAATCGAGTAAAAAAAAGAACAAGCAGGGCAAAGCCACCGGAGAAATTAAAAAAGGTAGGCCGCAAGCCATGGGAACCTGACTACGTGAGAATAGAGCAGTGGGCGCTGCACGGACTCTCAGACAAGGCAATAGCAGCCCTCTGTGGAATATCGCAACCCGTATTCTGCACCAAGAAAAATGAATTACCTAAACTCCGAACGGCTTTGGAATATGGTAGAGCAAAAGGCGAAGCAGCCGTCAGCCAAAAACTGCTCTCCATGGCGCTGCAAGGAGATCGGGACATGATAAAATACTATCTCGGGCGTCGTTGTGGATGGACAGAAACAACTTACCTGGAAATACCCCAAAAACCAATCCACGAGATGACTGACGAAGAACTCATTGCGCTTATTAACGGCGAAGTGCTCCCATAAATGCAATACCCACCAGAACTGCTGGCAGACAACTGTCAATGAAGCTCTCCAGAATACCGTACGACAGTCAACAGACGAGAATGCTAGCCATCGCCATTCGCATTAAAAATGTAGAAAAAATCAAAGAGTAGTAAAATTCAAAAGTACAACTAAAGTACAACTCTTATCATAAAACAAAAAAGGCACCTACAAGATAACCTTGTAAGTGCCTGTTTTTATTGGCGTCCCCGAGTCGATTCGAACGACCGGCCCCTTCCTTAGGAGGGAAGTGCTCTATCCTGCTGAGCTACGGGGACAGGAACAGTTCTTATACCCTGCCGGACGGAAAAAAGCAACCTTCACATGCCGCCGCATGATCACTCCACCCTCATTTCATCGTGGGTAAAGCGCTCCTGCTCCTCCATCACCAGACGTCCCAGCTCCCGCTTGAGCTCGTTGAACTCGACCCCGGCCGGATCCCGGGGATAGGCCATATTCACAACCTGATTGCGCTTGATCGTGCCGGGGCGATAGGTCATGACTACAATCCGGTTGGCCAGGTAGAGCGATTCCTCGATGCTGTGGGTGACAAACAGAACGGTTTTACCGGATTCACGCCAGATACGCAGCAGTTCGTCCTGCAGTGTTCTGCGGGTCAGAGCATCCAGAGCGCCGAAGGGTTCATCCATCAGCATGACTGGCGAGTCGATGGCCAGCAGACGGGCAATGGCGACCCGTTGCCGCATGCCGCCCGACAGGTCCTTGGGGAAACGGTCACGGAACTCCCGCAGACCCAGCGTGTCCAGCAGGACATCCACCCGCTCCCGCGTCTCGAGCGCTGAGACCCCCTTTATCTCCAGACCGAAGGAAATATTGCGGGCGACCGTCATCCAGGGGAAAATGGCATATTCCTGAAAGACAACACCCCGGTCAGGGCCCGGCTCCCTGACCGGGCGGCCGTCCACGACGATGTCGCCTGAGCTGGGCGGGATGAACCCGGCAACGGCATTCAACAGGGTCGATTTGCCGCAGCCGGACGGCCCCAGCAGACAGACGAACTCACCCTGCGACAGCGACAGGTTGATATCCTGCAGTGCAACTACGCTGCGGTCGCTGCCCTCGAAGGTCTTGGAGAGATTGGAGATCGAGATATAGTCCACGTCAGGTATCCAGGCCGCGGTGCCAGCGCAGCAGATAGTTGTTGAGGAGATTCATGCCCTGGTCAATGGCCAGCCCCAGCAGGCCGATGGTAATCATGCCGGCGATGATCTTGTCGGACCACATGAATTCGCGCGCCTCAAGGATGCGGTAGCCGAGGCCGTTGTTGACGGCGATCATCTCGGACACGATGACGACGATGAAGGCTGTGCCGATCCCGATGCGGATGCCGGCCAGGATATAGGGGGTAGCAGCGGGCAGAATCACCCTCCGGAACATGGTGCCGTGCCCTGCCCCCAGATTGCGGGCTGCGCGCAGGTAGATCCCGTCCACATTCTGGACACCGGCGATGGTGTTCATCAGCACCGGGAAGAAGGCCCCCAGGGAGATCAGGAAAATGGCCGGGGGGTTGCCCAGGCCGAACCAGAGGATCGACATCGGTATCCAGGCGATCGGGGGTATCGGGCGCAGCACCTGGATGATGGGATTGAAATACTCATAGGTGCGGGGCGAGGCCCCCATGAACAGCCCCAGCGGCAGTGCCAGCCCGGCACCCAACAGGAAACCGCCGGTCACACGCCCCATGCTGCCCAGCACGTCCACCAGCAATTCGCCGGAACGCAGCCATTCCACCCATTTGACCACAATGGCGCTGGGCGACGGCAGCATGATCGGCGAAACCAGGCCTGCCCGACAGACCGCCTCCCAGACCAGCAGCAGGATGACCGGCATGGCCACTCCCCGCAGCAGGGATTTCAGACCGGGTGACACGTCTACTTGACCTTGAGGGCTGCTTTGGCCTTCTGCAGCAGATCCAGCTTGACCCAGTCAGCCGCCTTGGGGGGCTTGGCCATCCGGCCGACACCGTATTTCTGCATCAGCCTGGTGGTGATATCGATGTGCTCGACACTGATGTCGTAGGTGTAGTCGGCGTTGTCCATGGCATCCCTGAAATCCTCGGAACTGATCTGCCCCTTGAACATGTTATCGCGCACATATTTCTCGGCCAGCTTCATGTCCTTGTTGAAGAGCGTGGTGGCTTCAACAAAGCACATCATGGTCCGTTCCGCCACATCCCGCTTTTCCCTGTATATCTTCTCGGTCATCACCAGGGCGCGGATCGGTTCACCCATGGGCGTGTCGTAGGGTTTGAGGATCTCGACCCCGAACCGCTTGTTGATGGCCTGGGAGGACTGGGGCTCGGACTGGCACATGGCATCGATATGCTTGGCTGCCAGAGCCTGATTCAGGTCGGCAAAGGCCAGATAGACGATCAGCACATCCTTGCCCGGCTTGTCGGACCACGTCAGGCCGAACTTTTCCAGCTCGGCCATCAGCAGCAGTTCCTGAGCGCCGCCGCGGGCCACGCCCACCTTCTTGCCCTTGAGATCTTTTACGGATTTTATGCTAGAGCCGGCCTGGGCAACGATCCTGGCCCCACCCTTGGCAAAGCCAGCCACAACATAAACCGGGGCACCGCTGGCGCGACCGGCAATGGCGGCATCTGCCGCGGAGGCGGCGATATCGATCTCGCCGGCCATGATGGCCGGGATGATATCGATACCCTTGGGAAAGACGCGTTCTTCGACCTTGAGGTTATACTTGCCGCACATCTCCTTCATGTAGGAAACGGCGCCGTAATGGGCGAATTTCAGGTTGCCCAGGCGCACAACGTCAGCAGCCAGCGCGGGAACAGCAGAAACTGCAACAAGTAATGCCACCATACCTGCAACACATCGTCTCATCGTGTACCTCCCCAAGGTTTATGAACGTTTTTGTTATCAGAAATTCAGCAGTGAGTACACCTTGCCTGCGGGCAGTTTCTTGCGGCCGTCGAGAAAATCCAGCTCGGCCATGAAACAGCACTCCACGATCTCGCCCCCCATGCTGGTAACCATATCAACCACGGCCGACATGGTGCCGCCGGTAGCCAGCAGATCGTCGGCAATCAGGATCCGTTCTCCCGGCTTGATGGCATCCCGGTGGATCTCCAGGGTATCGGTGCCGTATTCCAGGTCATAGGTCTTGCTGAAGGTTTCCGATGGCAGCTTGCCCGGCTTGCGCACCAGTACGATGCCGGCACCCAGCTTGTATGCCAGGGCTGAGCCGA
This sequence comes from Geobacter psychrophilus, assembly GCF_056821595.1. NCBI lineage: Bacteria > Pseudomonadati > Thermodesulfobacteriota > Desulfuromonadia > Geobacterales > Geobacteraceae > Geobacter > Geobacter psychrophilus. The sequence goes on along the minus strand of NZ_JBXDTU010000004.1, from coordinate 3,031,155 downwards.
TGATGAAGCCGCGGGCCTCGACACCGACCACCTTGTCGATACGCTGGCCGACGTAGCGGTTCGCAATCGAGTCCACCATGCGCTGGTAGGATTTGGCATCCTGCAGCAGGGTGGTGATGTCCTTGAAAATGATGCCCTTCTTGGGGAAATCGGGGATATCGCGGATAATGTTTTTGAGATCTTCCATGGTACGGTTCCTTTCCTGTAGCAGGTAGTAGTTTTTATTTCAGGTTTCCGTTGATTTTCTCAGCTTTTCCAGCGACTTGACCTCGATCTGGCGAATCCGTTCCCGGGTGACGCCAAACTGCTGGCCGATGGTATCCAGCGTCTGCGGTTCATTGTCGTCCAGCCCGAAACGCAGGGCCAGGATTTTTTGCTCACTTTCGGTCAGCATGTCGAACTGGGCCGAAATCCGCTCATAGCAGCTGACATTCTCAAGCTGGAACGACGGCGAGACCTGGGAGAGATCCTCAATGGTATCAATCAGCAGAAAATCGTTTCCTTCACCGATGGGGGTTTCCATCGAGCAGGTCCGGCGCAGCAGGGTCATCAGGCGCCGGACATAGGCCACCTTGGTCTTCATGCCAGCGGCAATCTCTTCTGCATCCGGATCGCGGTGCAATTCCTGCGATAATCCGCGAATCGTCCTGAGCATGCGGCTGATATCATCGGAGACATGCACCGGCAAACGGATGGTACGGGACTGGTTGACCAGCGAGCGTTCGATGGATTGACGGATCCACCAGGTGGCATAGGTGGAAAAACGGCATTCCTTGGCCAGATTAAAGCGCTCCACCGCCTTGATCAGCCCCAGGTTGCCCTCTTCGATCAGATCCAGAAACGGCAGGCCGCGGTTGATATAACGCTTGGCAATCTTGACCACCAGACGAAGATTGGATTCAATCATCGTATTGCGGGCCTGCTTGTCCCCCTTCTCTACCTTGCGGGCCAGTTCCTTCTCGGACTCGGCGTTCAGCAGCGGCGTACGCTGGATGTCACGCAGGTAGATCTTGATGGCGTCGTCAAAATGCTCCAGCTCCGTTATCGGCAGCTCCTCATCAGCAGCGGCATCGACAGACTCCTCATCGGGAAACACCTGCGGTTCTTCGACCTCATCAAGCGAGAGTCCGACAACCGGCGGAGGTTCTTCCTCTATGAAACCATTTCCAAGATACTCATCACGTTTCATGGCTCTCCCCACAATCCTCTCAGAACTAACTCTTACCACCCCTGCTTGCCGATAAGCGGCACAAAACGACAGCCTATGGATGCAGCGGTCACAAGCTCACCGTCAGCACCTTTCACGATCTTCACCAGGCGCTGCTCCGCCTCGTTCCCCACCGGGATCACCAGCCGGCCGCCGACGGCCAGCTGGTCGGTCAGCACCTGCGGGATCTCGGGCGCACCGGCGGTCACGATGATGGCATCGAAGGGCGCCTCTTCCTCCCAGCCGACGGGACTGTCAGCGCAGTCATTGATCCTGAGCATGATATTGAACAGCCTCAGAGAATCAAGGCATTTGCGGGCCCGCAGCGCCAGGGGGCGGATGCGTTCCGCTGTACAGACGCGATCGGCCAGCGTGGCCAGGATGGCGGTCTGGTAACCGGAGCCGGTACCGATCTCCAGCACCTTTTCGCCCCCGGTCAGGGCCAGCAGTTCCGTCATCAACGCGACGATATAGGGCTGCGAGATGGTCTGCTTTTCACCGATCGGCAGCGAGGTGTCATTGTAGGCCTGCAGGGCAAAGGCTTCCTGCACAAAGATGTGGCGCGGTATCTTCAGCATGGCGTCCAGCACCCGTCGGTCGGTAACCGGCTGACGGTCCCCCGCGGTCGGCTGGGCGATCTGGTCCTGCACCATCTTTTTTCTGGCAATTTCATATTTCATGTTCAGCCCCGTAAGAAGGCGGGAATATACCAAAAGTTCTGCACAATGTCCAGATGCGTCACAGGGTCCAGCCGGACAGTATTTTCATGGATTCGTAGTTGGTCAGATCAAGGTGCAGCGGGGTGATGGATACATGTTTGCGGTTGAGGGCATGGAAATCGGTACCCGGTTCGTCGTTGAATTCCGGCTCTTCGCTACCGATCCAGTAGTACTTGCGACCGCGCGGGTCGGTTTTATCGACGATCTTGCCGATAAAGGAGCGGGTACCCTGGCGGGTAATCAGGGGGGGCTGCATCTCATCCGCCGGGCAATCGGGGCAATTGACATTGAGAAAGGTATCCGCCGGCAGCCCGTTGGCAAGCACCTGGCGGGCGATCCGAACCGCCACCTGGGCAGCGGCATCGAAATGCCCATGGCGCTCGAAGGTCCCCAGCGACACGGCGATGGCCGGTATGCCCATCAGGTTGGCCTCCATGGCAGCCGCCACCGTACCGGAGTAGGTCACATCATCACCCAGGTTGGCGCCGTGGTTGATACCCGACACCACCAGATCAGGCCTGACCGCCAGCAGCCTGTTGATGCCCATGTTGACGCAGTCGGTCGGCGTGCCGTCCACCGCGAAGAAGCCTGCGCGCAGCTCGAACACCCGCAGGGGCGAGTGCAAAGTCAGGGAATGGCCGGCGGCGCTCCGCTCGCGATCGGGTGCGACAACCGTAACCGTGCCCAGTTCGCGCAGGGCCTCGGCCAGCGCCAGAATACCGGGGGCATGGATACCGTCGTCGTTGGTGACCATGATGTGCATGTGATTGATCCCGTTGCTGTTGAGGTGACAAGCCGGCCTGTTATGGCAGAATTCGGGTCAGAAATCAAGCCGTGCCTGCCTGACTGTTTTGTGTTTACAAAAAACGGTGAACTGGGTACATTCATCCCCCAAACGCAGTTTTGATACAGAATGGATGCGGCATATAATCTTCGGGAGGTCATGTGTATGAAGGCAGTACTAATGGAAGGTTTCGGCGGGGTTGAGGTGCTCAAGGTGGGCGAGGCTGAACGGCCTGTCGCCGGCGAAGGTCAGGTACTGGTCAAGGTGTTCGCCACAACGGTAAACCGCCCAGACCTGGTGCAGCGCGAAGGCAAGTATCCGCCGCCGCCGGGGGATTCGGAAATCCTCGGCCTGGAGGTGGCCGGGGTTATTGAAGAACTGGGAACAGGTGTCAGCGGCTGGAAGATAGGCGACAAGGTCATGTCGCTGGTGGGTGGCGGCGGATACGCCGAATACGCCGTGGCCTATGCTGCACATCTGATGGCTATACCGGAAAGCATGAGCTTCGAGGAGGCGGCCTGCGTCTGCGAATCCTATATCACCGCCTTCCTGAACGTCTTCATGATCGGCGAGTTCAAGGACGGCCAGACCGCCATCCTGCACGGCGGCGGCGGCGGAGTCAATACGGCCGCCATCCAGCTTTCCAAGGCCCTGACTCCGACCAGTAAACTGATCGTGACCGCCGCGCCGGAGAAGATGGAGCGCGTCAAGGAGATCGGTGCCGACTGCCTGATCAATTTCCGCGAGACGCCCGACTTCACCGAGGTCGTCAAGGAATACACCGCCAAGAAGGGGGTCGACCTGATCCTCGACCATGTCGGCGCCAAATACCTGGCTCCTAACATGAACTCCCTGGGCTACAAGGGCAGACTGGTGGTCATCGGTGTCACCAGCGGCATCAAGGCCGAGCTGAACCTGGCCCTGATGATGGTCAAGCGTCAGCAGATCATCGGCAGCGTACTGCGCTCGCGGCCGGTTCCGGAGAAGGGGGAGATCGTGGCCGAATTCACCCGCCGCGCCATTCCCAAATTCGCCGACCGCACGATTGTGCCGATCATCGAGAAGGTCTTCACCATCGACCAGGTGGTGGATGCCCACCGCATGATGGAAGCGGACAAGCACTTCGGCAAGATCGTGCTGAAGATTCGCTAGCTCGAACACAATACAACCCACGAAAAAACCGGCCCGGGATTCAGTTCCCGGCCGGTTTTTTTGTATGTATCTTAAAACAGAGCTTCTTGTAAAAGTCCAAAAAGTCCCCTCCCCCCTGGCGGGGGAGGGTTAGGGTGAGGGGGAGGTTGCTATGAAATTAGCATGTTGCAGCTTCACCCACCCCCTAACCCCCTCCCGTCAAGGGAGGGGGAACTGATTTAGAAGAGCTCATCCAGCAGATCAAAATCAATATAGGTTTCTGCCAGGCTACGTATCAGGCCCAGCTTTTCAGTATCATCGGCGGTTATTTTGGATACATCCTCGCTGATCATGCCGTACAGCTCGGCAGTCGTGTTTTCCTTGGTTCGCATGTAGGGGATGTTGCTTTGGTCAAGGATCATCTGGGTAATGGTGCTGATGGGGGCGATGCCGGGAATCACCAGGCCGACGATGCACGAGCGATAGGCCGGCAGCTTGTAGAGATTGGCCAGCGTCACCAGCAGCTCATCACGGCTGCTGGTGACGATCAGCAGGGAAGACTCACGGATCAGCTCGGTGACCCTCTGGGTCGAAGCGGCGCCGATCTGGACATGGTGGATGATCCGGCCCATTTCACGCCGGTTGCCCTGCAGGGGCAGTCCCAGCAGCTTGGACACCCGCCTGAGCGTGGGATTGGCCAGGACCGGGTGATAATCGACCCCGCCGATCACCTTCATCTGTTCATCGGCCAGGGCCCGGGAGAGGTAATCCAGGGTGCGGTCCCGCTTTTCCGGGATCAGCTTGTTGGCGAGTACGGCCCGCACCTGAACACCTTCCTTTTCAAACAGGGCCAACCCCATACAGATATTATCCACGACGTTTCCCAGGCCGCCACCCGTCACCATCAACACCGGCGCATCCAGCATCCGCGCAATGCGGGCATTGGACATCTTTATCACCGAGCCGACACCCGGGTGCCCTGATCCTTCAATAATGATGATATCGCACTGTTTTTCCAGTTCGGTATAGGCCCGCATGATCCTTTCCTGGAGTTCCCGGGGAGAAAGCTCGCCATCGACCACCTTACGGGTCGTATCGGGATGGACTACCACCGGCGACATCCAGCGCAGATCTTTTTCCAGTCCGAAAACCTGCGCAATCAGGGCGGCATCCTTGTCAACCGTACTGCCATGAAAGCTGGCCGGTTTGGGGCCGAGCGGCTTGATGAAACCAACCCGGCTGTACTTCTTTTGCGCCAGGTGCATCAAACCGAGGCTGGTGGTGGTTTTTCCGCAGTTCTGCCCGGTGGCTGCGATAAATATTTTTTTTGCCATGGTGAGGGATCCTCGCACGGAACAGCAGTTCATGCAGATATTGTTGAATTATAGACCGGGCTTGTTGATTCGTCTATCAATTCAAAAGGCCGGGAGAGAAATCCCCCCGGCCAAGGCCCCGATAAATCGGGATAAGTACGTTCACGAAATTATTCCCGAAAAAACCTCGGAAATAATTTCTAACGTACTAAAAAGGAGCACACATGGCAGTATGTGCTCGTCCAACACCTGTTCCTAACAGATCTGCAGGATTGCTTCTTTGTACCGAAGAATCAGCCGGCCATGCTCTGCGCCAGCAGCTCAGTCAGGTGCATGAGCCTGACACCCGGCAGCTGATCAGCCAGCCCCTTTTTCAGCTGCAGCAGGCAGCCCGGGTTACTGGTCACCAGCACCTGGGCGCCGCTGGCCCGCACCGTATCCAGCTTGCGCTGCAGGATCCGGTCGGACATCTCCGGCTTGGCAATATTGTACGTACCGGCGCTGCCGCAGCAGGCATCGGCCGTTTCCAGTTCCCTGTAGGTCAACCCCGGTATCAGCCTGAGCAGATCACGCGGCTCCTTGCGAATCCCCTGGCAATGGGCGATATGGCAGGGATCGTGATAGGTCACCACCAGGTCAAGCGGCTTGAGTTTCCCACGCAGCTCTTCGGCATGCAGAGCCAGAACCTGCGAAATGTCGCGCACCTTGGCGCTGAAGCGCGCTGCCGGTTCACCGTCGATATGGTGCCCATACTTCTTCAGCTCAGCCCCGCAGCCGCCGCAGTCGGTGACAATAAAATCCACATCATAGCCGTCGAATATCTCCACATTAGTGCGGGCGGCCTGCTTCAGTCCTTCCAGATCACCGCCCAGCATATTGGGGGCCCCGCAGCAGACCTGGCTGCGGGGAGTGATCACCCTGTAGCCGAGTGAGGCCAGCAGTTTGATGGTGGCCCGGCTGGCATCAGAGAAGATCAGGCTCATGACGCACCCCAGGAAGAATCCGATTGTCCCGCGCTCTTGGCCTTCCGCAGGTGTCACCTCCTGGATCTCCTGACGCAGCGGTCGGTCGGGCAGTTCCGGCAGCAGACCTTCCATCCGTCCCAGCTGCTTGGGGAACATCTTGAGTACACCCAGCGTGCGAACCAGTTTCTGCAGGCCGCTATTCTGGTACATCCGCATCGGCACCATGGATGTTTCCAGCCGGTCGGGATGGGGCACCAGTCTGCGCAGGATCAGATCCTCCATGAAACCGAGGCCGCCCGCTTCCTTGCGTTCACAGGTAAATTCCGCCACCAGCTCGCCGGCATTGACCCCGCAGGGACAGGCCGAGGCGCAGGCCTGGCAGTCCAGGCAGAGCGAAAGGTATTCCAGCAGCCGTTCCGACTGGTCCAGATCACCCTCCTGCAGCTTGCGGATCAGGGCCACCCTCCCGCGCGGCGAGGCGGTTTCAAGGAAGGTTTCCTTGTAGGTCGGACAGGCCGGCAGACACATGCCGCAGCGCATACAATTGATCAGTTTGACGTAGTCCATAAGAACCTCTTATTGCCACAGAGGGCACAGAGAACACAGAGGAAACAACAAGTTACAAGGATGATAACGTTAAGATTCTGCCTGAAAATAATTTTGCCTTTGTCGTTCTCTGTGAACCCTGTGTCCTCTGTGGCAAACGATTTTAGAAGATTTTACCGGGATTTAATATCCCCTTCGGGTCAAAGGCGTTTTTTATCCCCCGCATGACGCGGATACCCGATTCACCCACCAGCTTGGGCAGATACCTCTTCTTGGCCAGACCGACACCATGTTCGCCGGTGATGGTGCCGCCCATGGCGATGGCGGCGTCAAAGATCTCACCGAAGGCGGCGTGGGCCCGCTTGATCTCATCCTGGTCACGCTCATCGGTCAGGCAGGTGGGGTGCAGGTTGCCGTCGCCGGCATGGCCGAAGGTGCCGATGACCACGTTGTATTTCCGGGCCGATTCCTGGATAACCTTCAGCATGGCTGCGATGCAGCTGCGCGGCACAGTGGCATCCTCCAGGATGGTGGTCGGCCTGAGCCGGGCCAGGGCAGAAAGTGCGGTCCGACGGGCCTCCGTCAGCTTGAGTGCTTCAGCAGGATTCTGGGCGGTCTGGAAGAATGAACAGCGGTGTTTTTTGCAGATCTCGGCCACGCTAGCCGCCTCCTCGGCAATCACCACCGGATGCCCGTCCACCTCGATCAGCAGTACCGCATCCACGTCCAGCGGCAGACCGACATGTGCGTACTCTTCAACACACCGGATGGTGACCTTGTCGAGGAATTCCAGGGTAGCCGGGATAACCTTGGCGGCGATAATGGCCGAGACCGCCAGGGCCGCATCCTGCAGCGCCGGGAAATGGGCCAGCATGGTGATCTTGCCCTGGGGCTTGGGGATCAGCTTGACGGTGATGCCGCTAAAGAACCCCAGGGTCCCTTCTGATGAGACCAGCAGGGGGTTGAGGCTGTAGCCGGCCACGTCCTTGACCACCTTGCCGCCGGTGCGAAGCAGTTCGCCATCCGCCAGAATGGTATCCAGTCCCATGACATAGTCGGCGGTGACCCCGTACTTCAGGCCGCGCAGGCCGCCGGAGTTCTCGGCAACGTTGCCCCCCATGGTGGAGATGTTCATGCTGCCCGGATCGGGCGGATAGAACAGGCCGCGCGACTCCACCTCCCGGTGCAGGGCGCTGGTAACAACACCCGGTTGAACCGTGGCGGTCAGGTTCTCTTCATCGACCTCGATGATGCGGTTCAGGCGGCTGGTCTGAACCACCACCCCTCCGGCCGACAGGGAACCGCCCGACAAGTTGGTGCCCGATCCCCGGGGGGTGACCGTCACGCCGGTAGCGTGGCACAGGCGCATGATGCGCGAGATTTCGTCGGCAGTACCTGGCAGCAGCACCGCCCCCGGCAGGCTTTCGATCTCCGGTGTTGAGTCGTAACCGTAGACTGCCAGGGACTCACGGTCGGTCAGGGTGTACTGTCCACCCACTATCTGTTTCAACTCATTGATGAATGATGTCTCCATCGATAACCTCTCTTTGATAACTCGATGACGTTTACAGATTGATCCACCCGGACGAGAAGTTGCGGGTTCTGGCAAGGTTTCGAGACGACCCGGCGGAGGCGTAGCAGCGCTACGCCGCACAACGGGGGAGGAAGCGAAACGCCGCCAGGTTCCGCAAATCCTCGTTCGTCCTCGTTACGGTATCATCCATTGGAGGTAGTAGGCTTGTAAGTACACAATAACACCAACAACCACCGTCAGAAAGATGGAGTGTTTGAGGGTAAAGCGGAACAGCGTTCCCTCCTCACCTACCATACCACAGGCCGCGGTGGCAACGGCCAGCGATTGGGGGGAGATCATCTTGCCCATGACGCCGCCACTGGTGTTGGCCGCACCGGTCAGGATCGGATTGAGTCCGAGCTGTTCGGCAGTTGCCTTCTGCAGGCCGCCGAAAAGGACGTTGCTGGAGGTGTCCGAACCGGTCAGGAACACACCCAGCCAGCCAAGGAACGGGGCAATAAAGGGGAACCAGTGGCCGGTCTTGGTGAAGATCAGTCCCAGGCAGTTGGTCATGCCGGAGGCATTCATGACATAGGCCAGTCCGAGCACGGAAGCAACGGTAACGGCTGGAAAACGCATGTCATAGAGGGTCTTTCCGCCCAGCTTGACCACATCGCCGAATCCGACGCCGCAGATCAGGGCCGAGAGGAAGGCGGCGATCAGGATGGCGGTACCGGCAGCGGACATGAAGTTGAAGTTATACTTGGCCGGCAGCTTGATGGGAAGCTGATCGGCAAGCGCTTTGGTGAGAGGTTTGAATTGATCCTTGGCCACAATTTTATTCTTTTCCAGATCGTCTTTGACCAGCTTCTGAATATCGGCACTCTTCTTCGCAAGAACACTGAATCCGGCAGTTCGTTCTTCTGTCAGTACAGCTCCTTTACCATTCAGCCCCTGTTCAACCGGCAGGAATTTTTCTTCCAGCCCCTTCAGTTCATTCAGCATGGTGATGGCACCAACCAGCTTCGGCTCTGTTGTCGGCAGCGCTGCCAACAGCTTGTCCGCTTCCGCAGTGACTGCAGCAATCTTTTTCAGGCCTTCTTCCGGTTTGGAAACCTTTTTGACAATCATATCATTGAGTCCGGCAACCGTGATAACCACCTTGCTCTTGTCCAATTCGGCCTTGATGGAGGGGATGCCCCACAGCAGCACCATGACGGTCAGGGCCAGGTAGGGCGCCCAGGCGCGGAACACCTCGGCTACGGTATAATGATGCTGTTCCTTTGAACCGGTATGGGTCTCATGGTCGAACACATAGGTCGTCTTGGGCTGCCAGACCTGCAGCAGGGCCACCAGGGCCACCATGGATGCCAGCGACGCGGTGATATCAGGCAGGTAGGGACCGAGATAGCTGGCGGTAGCCCACTGGGAAACGGCAAAGGTCACACCGCAGACGATAATGGCCGGCAGGACTTCGATCGTCTTTTTCCAGCCGACCATGATCATGATCACGTAGAACGGGATAACAACCGAGATGAACGGCAACTGGCGGCCGACCATGGTGGAAAGCTTCATCATGCCGTCATCGCCGTAGCCCATGACCCCGGCCAGGGCCACCACCGGAATCCCGATGGCGCCGAAGGCGACCGGCGCGGTGTTGGCAATCAGGCAGACACCGGCGGCATACAGGGGCCGGAAACCGAGCCCCACCAGGGTGGCGCCGGCGATGGCCACCGGTGTACCGAATCCGGCGGCGCCTTCGATAAAGGCCCCGAAGCAGAAGGCGATCAGCAGGGCCTGGATGCGGCGGTCTCCGGTCACGCCGGCCAATGATGCCCGGATGATCTCGAACTGGCCGCCCTTGACGGTTATGTTATAGAGGAAGAGGGTCGTAATAACGATGTAGAAGACCGGGAACAGACCGAAGGCCGCGCCCTGTGCAAAGGCAAGACCGGCCAGCTTGGCCGGCATCCCCCACACAGCGATGGCAATAGCGATGGCCGAAGCGACCGCCAGAGGGCCTGCCTTGTGGGCCTTCATCTTGAGGACGGCGAGACAGACAAAGATGACGACCAGCGGGATGGCAGCAATGAGTGCTGACAGACCGAGACTGCCTCCCGCGGGGGTGTACGTTTGAATCCAGGGCATGATGTTTCTCCTTTCCATGGTAAGGGGTGAATGACAACTGTCTGTATATCTGCTTCGATTAATAAGTTAGAAATTTTTCTGCGGCTTTTTGCAGAAAAAATTTCGTTAACGCACTTATCCAGTTTATCTGGGTTCGGTTGTATGCCAGCGAGTGAATAATAATAAAATCAGGTTATGTAAATTTGTATTACCAATTATCCTGATTCGCATTTACCTGTCAATATATTTTTTTATAAATTTGTAAATGTCTGTTGACACGGGATTATTTAATGGTTTATCGTAAGTTGTAATCTGGTTTTACAAGTACGATTTTCGAAAATAATACGACCAGACAACTGATATCAGACCAATTCACAAACGATACCTGAATAAAACGTCTTTCCGGCAGGAACAAAAAGGAGACCCGACACCATGTACCAACAATTCAAAGCAAGGGCCGAAGGGGTCAGCGCAGAGGTGTACCGCTTCGAAACAAAGACCGCGGTGCTGGAATTTGTCAGGCAGTTTCTGCTGGAAGAAGGTGTTGCCGATGAGCATGGCCGTTACGCTCTCTGGGCGGAAGGCGGCTTTCTGAAGGGAATGGATCGCCAAACGCTGCCGGCGGTTCCCGGGCTGCGGTTCGAGGTCACCCGCGAGCTGGCGGCTGACGCCCGCATCGGCATCAGCCAGATGCAGTGGGCCCTGGCGGATACCGGTACACTGGTGCAGGATTCAAGCGCCATTGAAGAGCGCCTGGTATCGTCTCTCACCAGCATCCACATCGCCATTGCCCCCACAGCCGGCCTGCTGCCCGACATGCCGACCCTGCTGACCAAACTAACTCCCGACAAGAGCGGCTACATTGCCATGATCACCGGACCGAGCCGGACAGCGGATATCGAGCGGGTGCTGACCATCGGGGTCCATGGACCGGAGCGGCTGATCATCATCTTCTGCGATGCGCTGGGAGGAACGAACTAATGGCAACCGAATTCAAGGAATCCATCCATAAAGCGGTAAACGACGCCAACCTGACCGGGGCGCTGGGCAAGTTTTCCGAGGCCTACAAGGTCAACCGTGCCAAGGCCTATGAGGGCATCGATTTCGAGGAGCTGCGGGGACGCATTGCTGAACTGAAGTCCTATGCCGCCTCCCACCTGGACCTGCTCCAGGATCTGTTCGAACAGAACGCCGTGGCGCGCGGTGCCAAGGTGTTCCGAACGGATGATCCGGCCAAGGTCAGGGAATACATCCTCAAGGTCGCCCAGGATAACGGCGTCAAGACCGTGGTCAAATCCAAGTCGATGGCCACGGAAGAGATCCACCTCAATCCGTATCTGGAAAAAGCCGGCATTGCGGTCGGGGAGACCGACCTGGGGGAATGGATCATCCAGCTGGCAGGACAGACCCCCTCGCACATGGTCATGCCCGCCATCCACATGACCAAGGAGGAGGTTTCCGACCTGTTCAGCAAAGAGGTCAACGAACGCCTGACCTCCGACATCCCGCGGCTGGTCAAGGTGGCCCGCGACAAGCTGCGCCCCATGTTCCTGGAGGCCGACATGGGCATCTCGGGCGGCAACATCGCCGTGGCCGAGACCGGCAGCATCGTCCTGATGACCAACGAAGGCAATGCCCGCCTGGTCACCTCGCTGCCCAAAATTCACATCGCCCTGGTCGGCATCGAAAAACTGATTGCCAGCTATGCCGACGTCGCCACGATCCTGAAAGCCCTGCCGCGCAGCGCCACCGCCCAGCTGCTGACCAGCTATGTCTCGATCATCACCGGCCCTACCCCCAACACCGACGGATCGATGAAGGATCTGCACATCATCCTGATGGACAACCGCCGCTCCGAGATGGCGGCTGACCCCAAATTCAAGCAGGCATTGCAGTGCATCCGCTGTGCTTCCTGCCTGAACGTCTGCCCGGTCTACCGCCTGGTGGGAGGACACGTATTCGGCAAGGTCTACACCGGCGGCATCGGCACTATCCTGACGGCCTGGTTCGATGAATTGAAGAAATCAGAGGATATTCAGGGACTGTGCATCCAGTGCGGGGCCTGCAAGGACGTCTGCCCGGGCAGGATCGACATCCCCGAGCTGATCATGGAGATCAGGCGCCGTCTGGTACAGGATCAGGGGCTGCCGCTGCTGCAGAAGGCGATCTACTCCGTGGTCAACAACCGCAAGCTCTTCCACGGCATGCTGCGGGCGGCCTCCCTGGCCGGCAAGCCCTTTACCTCGGGCAAATTCGTTCGACACCTGCCCATGTTCCTGGCGGATCTGACCGATGGCCGCAGCCTGCCCGCCATTGCCGAAAAACCGTTCCGCGATCGCTTCAAGGAGATCAAGCAGCCGGCCTGCACAGAGAAGGCCGCCTTCTACGCCGGCTGCCTGATCGATTTTGCCTACCCCGAAATGGGCGAGGCCTTGGTCCGGGTACTGAACAAGGCCGGCATCCAGGTGATCTTCCCGCAGGACCAGACCTGCTGCGGCGCGCCGGCTCGCTACAACGGCGCCTACGAAACCGCGGCCGGCAACGCGGTCGACAATATCAAGGCCCTGCTGGCAGAAGACGTGACCTACGTGGTCTCGGCCTGCCCGACCTGTACCGTTGCGCTGGACCACGAGTTCATCAATACCTTCGAGAGCCTGGGGCAGACCGAATATCTGCCGAAGGCACGTGAATTGGCCTCAAAAACCATCGACTTTTCCACACTGGTCAAGCGGCTGGTGGACGAGGGACGATTGAGCCTGAAAGAGGGACAGGAGCTGGGCGCCATCACCTACCACGACTCCTGCCACCTGAAGCGGACCCTGAAGGTGTCGGAACAGCCGCGGGAACTGCTGCAGAAGGCGGGCTACGAGCTGAAGGAGATGTTCGAGTGTGACATGTGCTGCGGCATGGGGGGATCCTACTCGATGAAGCTGCCGGAGATCTCGGGACCGATCCTGCAGAGGAAGCTGAAGAACATCAAGGACACCGGCGCACCACTGGTAGCCATGGACTGCCCCGGCTGCGTCATGCAGATCAGGGGCGGCCTGGATCAGGACGGAGAAGATATCCGGGTGCGGCATACAGTGGAGTTGCTGGCGGAACAGCTGAAGGATTGAGAAGGTACATATATTTTTCAAGGAAAGGCCGGGATCTGAGTGACCCGGCCTTTTTTATATCCAAGACCAGTGGAATAAATCTGTCCCGCATTCTTTATTCAGACTGCAACATGTAGCAATAAGTAGTTTTTAAATTGGTGAAGACAAAGGTGCATGATATATTCCCGCACACTTTATACTGGAAACGACTTACTACCGATCAGAACAAAGAGTGATCACTAATCAAAAAGAGGCTATCCAATGAAATGCAGTGTAACAAATGTAGTGAAGGGTTTATTCATAGCGACTCTGGTTGCTTTGTTGGGCTGCGGAGGAAGTGGGCCTACGGGATCAGCCTCAAGCGGAGCAACGAACAGCTTGATAACAAACGTTGGCTGGCTTTACGAAAACGCTGCACCTGACAACTCCAATAACGGACCAACCTGTTATTTGAATGTTCAGGTATATTATAACAATTCCATATCCGCAGCCGACATTGATAGCTTTAACGTAACAGCGCCGAATGGTTGGCAGTGGACCATCACCTCCTCTAACAGTCAGCTGGGTACCACGAGTTACGGAACGCCTTACATTGGCGGGTGTATCTATTATGGAGCAAATCCATATACAATGCCGCTGGCGGGCACTTGGGTTTTTCAGCTCAAATTGAAGAACGGGCAGACTTCATCGTTGCAGAAAACCCTCCACGAGCCAGGCAGCTCCGCCGATGCAACGCACCAGTATCTCTATTCCGCGGAAGACTGGACCACTCCGACGGATTCATCACAGTACATCACAGCACTCCGCCGCTTCCCTTCCCAAGGGTACACCATACAATATGACTCAGCCAATGGTGGCATGATTACGTCAGATGGGCTTTCTGCAGCGAAATCTAGCTTTTTGACTGCCGAATCTCATGCCTACAACATGTTATGCTGGCTATACGATGCGAATAATCAGTATCTGGGATGCACCATTAGTGAGTTCTCTTTGGTTGATCATTCTCGAACCAACCTGATCAAAAACGGTGGAGAGCTTTATATCGTGCCGACATCCACCGTAGCGCCGAATGGCCAGGTCGATCTATCAGCAGTGAAGTACCTGAGAGTCGTCTATTATGACGGATCCCAGTATCAGCCGTCGTCCTACGGCAGTGCAGACTACCGCTCAATTTCTTCACGTATTCCCGTGAAAGATTCGCATATAGCACCACTAGTCATAGCAAGTGGTTTGGATCTTCCTACTTCAGTAGCCGTCGATGATAATAGTGTATATTTCAGTCAATTCGGTGCAGTTATGAAAGTAGACAAGCTTGGTGGGTCCGTCATCACACTTGCATCAGGTCTTAACGTCCCTTTGTCAGTAAAACTTGATTCAATGAATGTCTACTGGGTTGAGTATTATGGATTTGCTGTCAAAAAAGTCGGAAAAAATGGAGGGACCGCCACCACACTTGGGACATCTGGCAATTGTTCATCAATTGCCCTCAGCGATACCAACGTGTTCTGGCCATACATTGGCATAACAACGGTTTCCAAGAACGGCGGAACCCCCGGCATCATAGCATCAGGATTGCAAGTTATTGGCGCTTATCTCCTTGCAGTGGACTCCACAAATGTTTACTGGACCGAGTATGGAATTGCAGGGAACGTTAAAAAAGCAGGAATAAACGACGGTATTGTCACCACTCTTGCATCCAATGTCGATTATGCCGGGCCAATCGCCGTGGACTCTACAGATGTTTTTTGGATCAATGGCGGAGCTCTTAAAAAGACCGGAAAGAACGGCGGCACAATTACAACTTTAGCCGAAGCAGACGGATATGATCTGGCAATGGATTCAGTATTCGTCTACTACATCAGGTCAGGTGAATTGAGAAAAATTCCAAAGCAGGGAGGACAATTTACCACCCTTGCCAGTGTCAACGTTATTAGTCGCTGTGGCATCGCAGTTGACAACTCGCATGTTTACTGGTCAGAAGTGGGCACTGCCAGCAATAACGGATATATTAAAGCCGTGCCAAAAAATTAATTGTAATAGAGAAAAAGGACTGGTTTATCTTTGAAAGTCAAGAATGTCCTAGCTCTCGCGTTGTCTCGGGTGCAGCGATAAACATTCGCCGCACCGGTCACGCCCAAGCCGTTAATCGAAAAGAGATCAAATGAATATTAGAATAATCATCTCGGTGTGTTTTTTATTGATATTGCCGATAACTGTGGCTATCGCCGCCGAAAGTCAGAGTAAGCCACGACTAGACGATGCTGAAATTCGGCAGAAGCTAGTTGGGAAGTGGTTGGTTGATTTAAATTCCATTAGAGGCCGTACTTTAACGGGTTCATCATCCTTTTTTAATAATGGAACATGTTCGGGTGACACCATATTTAAGAGTGAGCAAAATACCAATATCAATAATAGTTATGCCTGTATTTGGGAAGTAAAGGATGGATTTTTGATTACAACAGTGACTAAAACCAACGATCCCAAGCATATACCACTTGGTTTAGTTACACAGGATTACGTAATTCGCCTTGATGTTAAACAATTTGCGTATCGAACTGACAGAGGCATGTTAGTGGTTCGTGAACGAATTATGGACAGCAATTAACCAAAACGCTAGACCTGTTCGAAAACCCGTCAGTTCAGCGCCCACACCGTTGAGCGAGGATAAGAGAGGACGAAGGCAATGAAATTTTTGTGTTTAGGCATCTGTGCCATGTGTCTTAATCTTGGCATGTACACATCAGCTATTTCAGGGTGTAAGACGATAGAACTTCCCGACAGGATTGAGATTGACTGTAGCGGAGAAGCTCTGACTGAAGATGCCATTGATGTCAAAAAAACTGAGGACAAAACTGAAGGTAAAATTAATTGGAACAATAAGAATTACAGTGAGCCAACGGAGCTTCTACAGTTGCTGGGGAATAAAGAGTTCTGGGCGTCTTTCAGCTGGAAAAAGTTTGAAGAGAGTGAATTATACAAATCGACAGAATGGCACCCACCTGGGTGGTCTGGAAATAATGGAAACAGGATAGTTACACGAACAAATACTTACACAACCGATATTAGTATTGAAAAGTTAGATATTAAAAATATGACAATATATATCCGTTCTGATGCTAAAGGGCTATTTTCCGTTTACGGTTCATCACCAAAAGATTACCGAGAGAACTATGGAGATCAGAGTGTTTCATGGGCAGACTACAAGAAATTAGTTGGCTGGTGCAATGAAAGATTCGGTGATGCGACTGTTAAAGATGAACAAACTGAGACTAAGTATAAAAACAACAGAGATACAATAGAGTCTCTTTGGGCAATTGGAAACACAGCAGTTAAGGTCAAACATTCAAAAGAAACATTCACAGGCGGAACATCTCGAAGTTTCGTTAAGCTGTCATTCGATAGAAATCTAACTGATAGTGATGGTGAAAAGTTGAATCAAAGTGCTGGTAACCAGCATGAAAAATGAGATAGTTCTCAACAAGGCGGCAGACGGGTTTCGCTAAAGCTTCACCCCTGCGCCCCCACACCGTTAGGTGAATGATGATTGAAAACATAAAAAAGCATAAAGGCACATTCTTTTTGTCATGTTGCTTTATCCTGATCGCAGTACTTTCTGCGAAGCAATATTTTTTAACGGGAAACATCACCTATCGGCATTGGGCTCTCCCTAAAAGTCCTGGATTGGTAATGAGCGGTTGGCGAGCATTAGGAGTGCTTGTTGGTGAGGCCGCAATCGGAGTTTATGGAATGTTTCTGGTGATACAAAGTAAGTCAATAAAGGCCGTTGCTGCAAAGAATAACAACAGAGATCCAGACACCTAACAACGCGGCGGCAGACGGTCTTCGCTCTGCTCCGCCGCTGCGCCTCCACGACATTGCAATCTAAAACAGACTCAGCAGCATCTTGGTCCCCATGACCAGCAGCAGCAGGGCAAACACCTTCTTAAGCTTATCAATTGGAAGCGAATGGGCCAACCGCGCACCGAACGGCGCCGTAAGGATGCTTGCCGCGGCGATCCCTACCAGTGCCGGCAGGTATACGAACCCGAAGGTATACGAGGGAAGTTCGACCGCCAGACCATTGACCAGATAACCGGCTGCTCCGGCCAGTGCGATTGGAAAGCCGATCGCCGCAGATGTGCCGACAGCGGTATGCATGGCGACATTGCACCAGATCAGAAACGGCACCGACATGCTGCCGCCGCCGATCCCTACCAGGCTGGAAACCCCGCCAATCAGCCCGCCAACGCCTGTCATCGCCACACGGCCGGGCAGCTGACGATGCGGCTTGGGCTTGATATTCAGCAGCATCTGAATGGCAACATAATACAGAAAAATGACAAAGAAAATCTTGAGAAAGCCGGTCGAAAGCTGGGCGGCGACCCATGAGCCGAAAAAGGTGCCGAGCATGATACCCGGGGAGATACGCCTGACGACAGACCAGTTGACTGCACCCCGTCCGTGATGGGCCCGCAGACTGGAGACCGAAGTGAACATGATGCTGGCCAGAGAGGTGCCGAGTGCCAGATGGAGGATATGCTCAACCGGCAATCCCTGGGCGGTGAAGATAAACGTTAAAATCGGCACGATCACCAGCCCGCCTCCGACTCCCAGCAGTCCGGCCAACACACCTGCAAACGCCCCAAGGGCAAGATACAGCAACCAAGCGGACATCCCTCTTCCCCCTCCCCCTGTAATTCCTCGTATCATACCCATCCGGCGGGTCATTATCCAGATTTATTCCATGAGCCCGGACCAGCATCATACTTACGCTGACTGCCGACCAGACATCAAACAAAAGACTGACAACGACTCCAACCTCTGGAGTCATAAAGTACAGATACAAAAAAACCGGGGGAAAATCCCCCGGTTTGAAAGGAGCACACATGGCAGTATGTGCTCTTCCTGCAATCAGACGGTGTGATTCAAAGGTTGATTTCAGCCAGTTCATCCCCCCTGTAAGGTCTCACAGCTGATTCCGGCCGACAACCGGCTCACGTCACGGGAATACACTTCTATTGCTTCCCGCATCACCTTTGAAAGACTTTTGCTGGTGCGCCTGGACATCTCATCAAGGATGGCCTTCTCTTTATCAGTGACTCGCATGGAAACGACATTGTAACGCGGGTTAAGCTTGCTATATGACATAATTCATCTCCGGGATCTTCGTACAGATTACTCGGCAACAACGGGCTCCGTATCCAGCAGGAGCTCCGGTTCCTCCGCTTCAAGGTCGGTCTCATTGTTCAGTATCTGCGCCATCCTGTTCATATCAAGTTCATTCTCCCAGCGGGAGACCACCACAGTCGCCACGCCATTGCCGATCAGGTTGGTCAGGGCGCGGGCCTCGGACATGAAACGGTCGATACCCAGAATCAGTGCTAGACCGGCGACCGGAATGGTCGGAATGGCCGCAAAGGTGGCTGCCAGGGTAATGAACCCGCTGCCGGTAACGCCGGCCGCACCCTTGGAAGTCAGCAGCAGCACCCCGAGGATGGTAAGGGTCTGGGTCATGGTCAGGGGGGTATTGGTGGCCTGGGCAACAAAGACCGCCGCCATGGTCAGATAAATGGAGGTGCCGTCCAGATTAAAGGAATAACCGGTGGGGATCACCAGGCCGACCACCGACTTGGTGCAGCCCAGGTTCTCCAGCTTGGCCATCATGCGCGGCAGAACCGATTCCGAGGATGAGGTACCCAGCACGATCAGCAGCTCCTCCTTGATATACTTGATAAACTTGAAGATGCTGAAACCGCACATCTTGGCGATGGCACCCAGGACGATGAAGACGAACAGCAGGCAGGTCAGATAAAAGCTCCCCATCAGCATGCCCAGCTTGGTCAGGGAACCGAGCCCGAATTTGCCGATCGTAAAGGCCATGGCACCGAAAGCGCCGATGGGAGCGGCCTTCATGATCACGCCCACGATACCGAACAGGACGTGCGAGACCTCGTCGATAAACTTGAAGACCACCTTGCCGCGCTCACCCAGCATGGAAAGCGCAAAACCGAACAGGATGGCAAAAAGCAGCACCTGCAGGATATCCCCTTTGGCAAAGGCATCCACCACACTGCTGGGGATGATGTTGACCAGGAAGTCGACCGTACTGTGCGACTGCGCCTTGGCGGTATAAGTCACCAGGGCCTTGGTATCCAGCTTGGAGACATCGGCATTCATGCCGACACCCGGCTGGACGACAGTGACCACCAGCAGCCCGATCGCCAGTGCCAGGGTCGAGACGATCTCGAAATACAGCAGCGCCTTGGCGCCGACCCGACCGACCTTCTTCATGTCCTCCATGCCGGCAATGCCGGTCACCACGGTACAGAAGATAACCGGCGCAATGATCATCTTGATCAGCTTGATGAAGCCATCACCCAGCGGCTTCATGGCTGCGCCGGTCTCGGGATAGAAATGACCGACACAGATACCGATGCTGATGGCGGTCAATACCTGGAAATACAGATGCTGGTAAAATCTTTTTGTCTTCATGACGTCTCCTTTTACCTGAGTTGGTTTATTTGTCGCAGCAGTGGGTTCGTGTACATGGCCGTTCAGGCAGCGGCATCCAGTGGGTAAATATGCGGACGCTCTTCCGCCCGACCTTCGTGGTGCAGGCCTTGATGCTCTCAAAATTTCCAACACAGGTATAATCATCTCCAAAGACCGGATAGGGCGTGTAGAGCAGCACCCGCTCACTTTCGTTCGGCAGCCGAACCTTCGTATCAATCCATTCCATCGCCATCGTGTATCTCCTTCCCTGAATCTCTTGTCAGGCATCTGCCGACATAATGACCTGCTTCCCAATATAACGGTATGTTAGCAATCGGGATGCCAGCACCGTAAACATTTTTGACATATTGATATTATTGTATTTATTTGTGTTTTACGATAGCAATGCAGAATAAAGAGGTATAACCGGAGGAAAGGCCGTATCTGTGGCAAATCGGTATTTATGCTGTTATTTAGGGTAGTTGAACAGCAATAACCCCGGTTATAACCATAACCAGGGTTATGACCCTTTCAGGAAAGGTATTCCGTGTATCAGGATTTGGAAGGCGGGGAAGCAGCGATGAATACAACCGGGTTTGAAAGAAAATCAGTGGGGGACGACACCGCGAAGCTTGAGGCGTTTGCTGAGGGCCGGTTGAGAGATCCCCAGCAAACGGGCCGCGATTGTCTGGTTGCCATTGGCACGTGACATGGCCTCTTCCACCAGCAGCTCAGCCGCCTCGCCGAAGGTCGGCAGGCGTTCCAGCCCGGCATACAGGTTCTGTTCGGGACTTTTGGTCAGGTCCTGAATCTGCTTCGGTTCCGGCCGCCCGATCGTCTTCTGAAACGTATCCATCGAAAGCACCCGGTCACGGTGAACACTGACGGCATTGTACACCAGGGCTTTCAACTCTCGGATGTTGCCAGGAAAACTATAGGTGGCCAGCAGCTGCAGCAGCTCGCGGGGGGGGGTCGGCTTCTTCTTGCCGAGGGCACGAGCGGCCTCTTCCAAAAAATGATCCAGCAGCGGGGGCAGGTCCGCCTTGCGCTCGCGAAGTGGCGGGACATGCACCATGTGGGTGCAGAGACGGTAATACAGGTCGCGGCGAAATGTACCGGCCGCCTGTTTAACAGACAGGTCCTGATGGGTGGCCACGACCACGCGGGCCTTGAGTCGTTTGGGCCGATCACTTCCCAGGGGGAAATACTCCCCCTCCTGAAGCAGCCGCAGCAGCTTGACCTGGGAAGCGATGCTCAGGTCGCCGATCTCATCCAGGAAAAGGGTGCCGTCGGCAGCCTCCTCGATCATGCCGCGCCGCGGCTGGTCGGCACCGGTAAAGGCCCCGCGCATGTGCCCGAAGAGCGTGTCGGCAAAGACATTGTCGTCCAGCCCGGCCACGTTCACCGCCACCAACTGCCCGCGACATCCGCTCAGGGTGTGGACCGCCTTGGCGATCTGTTCCTTGCCGACGCCGCTTTCTCCCATGATCAACAGCGGCTCGGAACTCATCGCCACCGCCTCGATATAGGAAAAGATCGCATGCATGGCCCGATCGGTAGTGACAATACCTGCAAAGGCCGCGGGGCATTTCAGCTCCCCTGACAGCATGCGGCTCGACATCTCACGGTTCTGCCGCTCCAGCTCCAGCATGCGGATGGCACGCAGCACGCCACTGACCAGCCGGTCCTCCTCGACTGTCTTGACAAAATAGTCGAAGGCACCCAGCTTGATGCAGTTGACCGCGCTTTCGATCTGGTTCATGCCGCTGATGATGATCACCGCTATCTCCGGATGCCGCTCGGCAATCATACCGAGCAATTCATCACCGGTCAGGTGCGGCATGGTCAGATCAAGCAATACCAGGCCGATCTCGTGGCTGGCCAGCAAATCCATCACCTTGCGGCTGTCCTGGCAGGTGATGATGTTGGCAATCCCGGCTGAACGCTCCAAGGTAAGACTCAGTGAGCGAAGCCAGGCCGGCTCGTCATCGACCAGAAGCACGCCTAAGTGGGGAAAGAGGGATGAATTCATCGGTCAGGTCCTTCTGCTGCAGGGTAGTGTCAGGGTGACAGTGGTGCCGCGGCCGGGGGCGGAATCAAATGCCAGTGTACCACCATGCTCTTTAACGATGGTCGCCGACACCGAAAGACCGAGACCGGTACCGCCGCTTTCACGCTTGGTGGTGAAAAACGGGTCGGTCAGATGGGGGATATGCTCCGGAGCGATCCCGCTCCCTTCATCTATCAGAGTGAGCATAACCGTTGCGGCCTCCTGGTCGTAGCAGGTGGCCAGGGAAACGCCGTGCTCCATGTCCGGCAGGGACTGGCAGGCGTTCAGGATCAGATTGACCACCACCTGTTCGATCCGTTGTGCATTGCCCTGAATTATGGGCAGATCCGGGGCGTAGCGCGTTTCGAAGCGGCCGGTGGCTGAGCGGATCGACGAGTCCACCAGACGGACGGCGGCCTGCACGACGCTGTTGAAATCGATCGGCTCGCTTGCAGCGGATGTATCCTGACGGGCAAAATCCTTCAGCTCCTCTACAATCCGCTTGATGCGGTTGGCCCCTTCCTGCATCTCCTCCAGCAGACAGGGAACTTCGTTGCGCATCCGCGAATAGGGCAGCCCGCCGAGCGTAAAATCCCCCTGCAGGCGGTAGCGCTCTTCCAGTACCTCTTCAGCATCCTGATACACCTCGCGCAGGATCGGCATATTCAGGAGGATCAGGCCATTGGGATTGTTGATCTCGTGGGCAACACCGGCAACCAGGATGCCAAGCGAGGCCATCTTGTCAGCCTGGATCAGCTTGTCCTGGTGGAGCTTCAATTCCTCCAGGGCGCGTTTTCGTTCGCTCACCTCCAGCGCCAGCTCTTCCGTGCGCTGGGCCACCCGCTTCTGGAGCGTACGCGACCAGATCACCGTGCCGGCCAGGATGAGCAGCAAGGGGCCCAGCACCATGGCCCCATACCAGACCACCTTTTCCCAGGCCACCTTGGGCGGCCCGAGAACACCCAGCCAACGGTCGTAGATTTCCTGATAGCGGCCGGTTTTCTTGAGTATGGCCAGCCCCTCGTTGAAGCGGGCCAGGAGTTCTTCATTCCCTTTTCTGACCGCATAACAGTACTTCTGGGTAGAGATGCTTTTTGCAACCGGCACCAGGTTGGAGAGCTTGTGTTCACGAATGATGTACATACCAGGCAACATGGCCAGGACAGCGTAGTCATGCTTGCCGGAAGCCAGCAGACGCAGTGCATCGGCAGGGGTATCGGTCATCACCAGGTTTTTGCTGAACCCGAGCGAGCTCAGATAATCGTGCATGATGCCGTCACGGAACACGACAATCTCCTTGCCGCGCAGACCTTCAACCGAACTGATTGGCGAGGTCTCCTTGCGGGCGAAGATGGCGTGGTTGACGATCGTGTGGGGCGGGGAAAACGAAAGCGTCCTGGTGCGCTCTTCTGAGAAGGATATTCCCTGAAGGACATCCACGGAACCATTTATGAGGGAGGTGCGCATCTCAGTCCAGCCGCCAAAGCGGAACTCAACCTGCATCCCCATAACATCGGCAATGGCCCTGGTCAAATCTACATTGTAGCCGGCAGGTTTTCCATGCTTGTCAAGAAATTCATAGGGGGGGTAATCGCGGTCACCGCCGATAACGATGATCGGTGGAGACGCCACCTCCAGTTCAAGCGCCCCTGACGTTAGAGGGAACGTCCAGAGGACAAGCAGGAACACAACGGTGGCAGTTCCAACCGGAAGGATGCGGGATATTACGTGCGGGTTAATTACAATCACGGGCCTGCTTGCTCACCTGGCTGGGAATGATGGTGGCGAAGAAACTATGGGCGTTGTGCGGAAAAACTGCGCTGGCAGCTGTCCCGCTCCGGTGATTTACTTTTTGATATGGCAGCCGCCGCACTTGGTCGGCCCCACCTCAAAGATATCGTGACATTCGACACAGGTTTTGTGGGCCCATTCCTTACCGAGGCCGGGAATCTTGCCCGGGGTCCCCTCAATCTCCACATGGCAGGCCGAGCAGAGGCCGACCTTATCGGACTGATGGCTGATATGGTTGAAGACCACACCGTTCTTCAACTGGATGATATCCGAGGCATATGCATTGGCAGCAATCAACAACAGCACGAACAGGATCCTTTTCATGCCACTCCCCCCTCCCGCTTCAGATTAAGTTTACTGCGGTCATAACATTAGCCCTGTATTTTTTCAAGCCCCTTCGCTCTGGGCCTTCAAGGCCTCCATCTGGTAATGCGCCCGCAGGGCATCGGCAATCTCGCCCATATCCCCCGCCATGATCGAATCCAGACGGTACAGGGTCAAGCCGATGCGATGATCGGTCATGCGCCCCTGGGGAAAGTTGTAGGTGCGGATACGCTCGGAGCGGTCGCCGGAACCGACCTGCTGTTTGCGGTCAGCTGCCATCTTGTCGTCCTGAGCCTGCTGGATAGTGGCAAGAATACGGGTTTTGAGAACCTTCATGGCCGTGGCCCGGTTCTTGATCTGGCTGCGTTCCTCCTGGCAGGCCACCACCGTGCCGGTCGGCAGGTGGGTAATGCGCACGGCCGAGTCGGTGGTGTTGACGTGCTGGCCGCCGGCCCCGGATGAACGGTAGACGTCGATCTTCAGATCGTCCGGCCGGATGTCGATATCCACATCCTCGGCCTCGGGCATGATCGCCACGGTACAGGCGCTGGTATGGATGCGCCCCTGGGCCTCGGTCTCCGGTACGCGCTGCACGCGGTGGGTGCCGGACTCATACTTGAGCTTGGCATAGACCCCCTCCCCTTCGACAGAGGCGATCACCTCCTTGTAGCCTCCCCGCTCCGACTCGGAACAGGAGATCATCTCTACCTTCCAGCGGTTGGCGTCGGCAAAACGGGAATACATGCGGAAAAGATCCCCGGAGAACAGGGCCGACTCGTCGCCGCCGGTTCCGGCGCGAATCTCCAGGATAACGCTCTTGTTGTCGTTGGGATCCTTGGGGAGCAGCAGCAGCTGAATATCGGCTTCAAGCTGTTCCTTCTCTGCCTCCAGCCCCTTCAACTCCTCTTCGGCCATCTCCTTCATTTCCGGGTCTGCCAGCATTTCGCGGTTATCCGCAATATCCTCGTACACCTTGCGCCAGCGGCGATAAGCCGCCACAAGGCTGCTCAGATCAGAGTGTTCGCGGGAAAGCTTGCGGAATTCCGGCTGATTGGAGATCACCGTCGGATCGGACAAAAGCGCTTCCAGTTCCTGGTAGCGCCGCTCTAATTCTTCTATCTTGTCAAACATTATTAAACCTCAAATCAGTAACAAATATGCTCCACCCTTTTTCACAGGTGGACTTGTAATCCCTAGACTACCAACCTGTCATCCGCAAAGCCGGCATTGACTTCCAGCGCCTCATCCAGCGAGCGGATGGCCACCTCCAGCTGGGCATCGTCCGGTTCGCCGGTTGTCAGGCGCTGCAGTGCCAGGCCCGGGGTGATGATCAGCTTGACCAGCGGATTGGTATCATTTTTGGCACTCCACCTGAGGAACTCGTAGGAAATGCCGGCTATCATCGGCAGCAGGATGATCCTTGATCCGGCTTTGTAGGCAAAGAGCCATTCTTTCGGGATCAGCGAAAACACCCCGATACTGACCAGCATGACAATCAGCAGGAAACTGGTGCCGCAGCGGGGGTGCAGGCGACTGTAGCGACGGACGTTTTCGATTGTCAGCTTTTCACCGGCTTCATAGGCAAAGATCGATTTATGCTCAGCCCCGTGGTACTGGAAGACCCGCTTGATATCGTTCATCTGGGAGATGCCATAGATGTAGGCGATGAATATAAGCACCCTGATGACACCGTCCACCAGGTTGAAGATGATGTTATTGTCGCCGATGACCGGTGTCATCAACTTGGTCAGGTACAACGGGAACAGGAAGAACAGGCAGATGCCGAAACCGAAGGCCACCGTCATTGTGCCGGCCATGGCCCAGGAGGAGAGTTCGCTGCCTGCCTTTTCGCCCTCTTTGTCCTTTTCCTCTTCAGTCATGGCTTCGTTGGCCGAAAAGTTGAGCGCTTTGATGCCGATGATCAGCGATGAAAACAGGGCCACGGCACCACGCAGGATCGGCAGTTTTACGATCGGGTAGCGCTCGGAAAGCGGCACGACCAGTTCTTTCCGCACCACGATCTCGCCGTTGGCACGACGGACAGCAATAGCAACGGAGCGCGGGGCACGCATCATAACCCCTTCAATAACAGCCTGCCCGCCTACATTTATTTTTTCCATTATAATCCTTGGTCCAGTTTTTTAAAGAATTCGCGCACTTCACTCGTCTGACCGCAACAGAACTGTCCTTCCGGACAAGGTCCCGCCACACATCCCGGGCCGGCCGTGCGGAAGATGACCGGAGCGACCCGTTTCACCAGGCGCAGCATCTCGTTACTCATCTCACGGATCTCCCACTGGGCACGCTGGCAGCAGCGCAGGGCAAAATAATGCAGCAGTTCCCGGGCGTTCATGGTCATGATGATCTTGGTCTCGGTGGCATTGGGCAGGATATAGCGGGCATCCTCGGCCGGAATGCCCATCTCGACCAGCTGGGCATAAGCCTTGTGCACTGTCTCGGACATGAAGGCAAAAATCTGGCGTGCTTCGGCGTTCTCGGCAATCGTGTCCGGCATGATCGAGGTAAAATGCTCTTTATGGGATACATAGCGCTGTGACTGCTGCGAAAATGAAGCGATCCGGTGACGCACCAGCTGGTGGGTAGTCACCCGCGAGATGCCCTCGATGGCAAAGGTGAAGGAGACATGTTCCAGAACCGAATGATGTCCCAGGGACATGATCTTGTCCAGGAACCGCTCGATGTCGGCCGATTCCAGTTTTTCGCGCAGCTCACCGATGGAGACCGGCGAATAGCAGAGCCGGGCGGCCAGGGCCACGGTCTGTTCCGGATTGGGGGTGTGTTCGATCAGGGTAACATTCATAGGTAAGCGTCCCGTAGTCAGGATGCAAAAAGGGGGATTTGTCCATTCGACAAAATCCCCCTCTTGCATTGCAGCTGACGTGTGCTAGAGCTGGCCGTAACGTTTTTTGAAGCGCTCGACGCGTCCGGCGGTGTCCATCAGTTTCTGTTTGCCGGTAAAGAACGGGTGGCAGGCAGAGCAGATTTCCGTATTGATTTCCTTGATGGTTGAACGGGTCTGAAACGTATTGCCGCACAGACACTTCACGGTGACATCAGAATACATCGGGTGAATTCCTTCTTTCATTTCTTCCTCCTTCAAATCGGCGCTACTCAATAATAATTAAGTGTTCGCAGTAAAGTGTAATCGTAACGACTTGGATTTTTTTTTGCAACCCTTTTTTTCTGATGCCCTATGTCAATGAAACGAGATTTTTTTGTCCTGGCAAGGCTGTCGATGGATCAGGAGGAGGCGTAGCAACGCTACGCCGCACGACTGGTCCAGAAGACTTACGCCGCCAGGGCGGAAAAAGACCGTTTCCTATTTGCTCATGGAGTCCAGGAATTCCTGGTTGCTTTTTGTCTCCGAGAGCTTGTCCAGCAGAAACTCCATGCTGTCCACCACATTCATGGGGTGGATCACCTTGCGCAGGATCCAGATCCGGTTCAGGGATACCTTTTCGATCAGAAGCTCTTCCTTGCGTGTTCCGGACTTGTTGATATCGATGGCCGGGAAGGTGCGCTTCTCCACCAGCTTGCGGTCCAGATGCAGTTCCATGTTGCCGGTGCCCTTGAACTCTTCAAAAATAACGTCATCCATCTTGCTGCCGGTATCAACCAGCGCCGTGGCGATGATCGTCAGCGAGCCACCCTCCTCGATATTGCGGGCGGCGCCGAAGAAACGCTTGGGTTTATGCAGGGCATTGGAGTCGACACCGCCGGAAAGGATCTTGCCGGATGGCGGGATAACCGTATTGTAGGCCCGCGCCAGACGGGTGATCGAGTCCAGCAGGATCACGACATCGCGCTTGTGTTCTACCAAACGTTTGGCCTTCTCGATGACCATTTCAGCCACCTGGACGTGACGGGTGGCCGGTTCATCAAAGGTTGAGGAAACGACCTCGCCGTTGACCGAGCGCTGCATATCCGTTACCTCCTCCGGGCGCTCATCGATCAGCAGCACGATCAGATAGACCTCGGGATGGTTGGCGGCAATGGAATTGGCGATATTCTGGATCAGCATGGTCTTGCCGGTACGGGGCGGGGCCACGATCAGTCCGCGCTGCCCCTTGCCGATGGGTGCCACCATCTCGACCACCCGCATGGGCAGGTTGTCATGGACCGTCTCCAGTTTGAGTTTTTCGTCGGGATACAGGGGGGTCAGGTTGTCGAACAGGATCTTGTCGCGGGCCACCTCGGGCGGCTCGAAATTGACCGTTTCGACCTTGAGCAGGGCAAAATAACGCTCACCCTCTTTGGGAGGCCTGATCTGTCCGGCAACCGTGTCACCGGTCCGCAGGTTGAAACGCCGGATCTGGCTGGGCGACACATAGATATCGTCCGGCCCGGGCAGGTAGTTGTAATCAGTGGCCCGGAGAAAACCGAAACCGTCCTGAAGGGTTTCCAGAACGCCTTCTCCAAAGATCATGCCGTTCTGCTCGGTCTGAGCATTGAGCAGGGCGAAGATCAGATCCTGCTTGCGCAGGCTGGACGCTCCTTCGATGTTGAGATCACGCGCCAGTGCATTGAGCTCATTGATCTTTTTGCCTTTCAATTCCTGTAGGTTCATCTGTTCTCCTGCATTGCCGAAACAATGGCTGAATTGCGTACGTATATGGGATGTTCGGATGTAGACGTTTGACCTCTAACGCGGAAGTTACGCGGGGAGCACCTTGACATGTAAACGTGCCGTTGAGAGAAAAAACAAAGTTCGTTGGGGTGTCCTGATAGTGGATTCGATACTGTTACAAGTTATTATGAAGGATTTGGGATCGAGTAGCAGCTATCGGATACTGATAAATACAGAGGTTGAAAGTACGTTACCTCTATTGTCTCGGGCTTGTCAACAAAAAATACACTCTAAACCCCTTGTTTAACCGTTAATTATCTTGACCCGTCCGGCAGGTAAACGCTATACATCGCGTATGACAAGATGCCTGACAATACTGCTGCCCTGGTCAATGCTCAGATGACTGCGCTGGAACTCGCCTTCCTGGCTGCACTGTGCTTTGCTGTTTCCGGCATTCCAGCCCTGTCTGCACGCGTCCCCCTGTTCCTCGGCCGCAAAATAGCCTGCAGCCTCATTTCCGCCGGGGCACTTGCCGGGCTGGCGGCCGCTGGCAGCATACTGCTCCTGGGGGGCAGTACCGAAACAATCGAAGTGGCCTGGCGCCTGCCGCTCGGCGAGATGCTGTTCCGGCTTGACCCGCTCTCGGCCTTCTTTCTTGTCCCGGTGCTGACCGTCACGTTCTGCATCTCCCTGTATGCCTGCGGCTACTGCGCCACTACAACGGAAAACCGTGGAGAAAGCCTGCTCACCCTGTATCTGGGACTGGTCGCTGCCGCCATCATCATGCTGCTGATCTCAGCCAGCCTGATCAACCTTCTGATCTTCTGGGAGGCCATGGCCGTGCTTGTATTTCTTGCCATGTGCCTGGAACATGGCCGCTCCGAGGTACGTGAGGCAGGCATTCACTACCTGGTTGCCAGCCACGTCTCCACGATCTCACTGTTTGTACTCTGTGTGCTGCTCTCACGCAGCGGCAGCTTCGCATTTCCGCTGGTCGGCAGCCTTGACCCGACAGCCCCGGCCTCACTGGGGATCCTGCTGACGGCCCTGATCGGATTCGGATTGAAGGCCGGCATCATGCCGCTGCATATCTGGCTGCCCAGCGCCCACGCCAATGCCCCCAGCCACATCTCGGCCATCATGTCGGGGATCGTTATAAAAATGGGGATATACGGACTGCTGCGCGTGATATCCTTTTACACGACCCCGCCTCTGTGGTGGGGCATACTCTTCCTCGGCCTGGGCATCCTATCAGCCGTTGCCGGCGTGCTGTTTGCCATCGGCCAGCATGATCTCAAACGCCTGCTGGCCTACCACAGCATCGAAAACATCGGGATCATCGTCATGGGAATCGGCGTGGCACTGATCGGGCTCTCGACCGGCAACCAGATTCTGTTCGTACTCGGCATGGCCGGGGCACTGCTGCATGTGCTCAACCACGCGCTCTTCAAATCACTGCTGTTCCTGGGGGCAGGTGCGATTATCCACATGGCCGGTACTCGGGAAATCGACCGGATGGGCGGGTTATCGCGAGCACTTCCACTGACCTCCGTGATGTTTCTGATCGGGGCCGTGGCCATCTGCGGACTGCCGCCACTCAATGGCTTTGTCAGCGAATTCCTGGTCTACCTCGGCATATTCAAAGGCTTCGGTACGACCTCCGGAGGTGCGGCCGCCTTTCTGGCGCTGGCCGCCCCGGCACTGGCCCTGACCGGCGGTCTGGCGTTAGCCTGTTTCGTCAAGGTCTACGGCGGTGTTTTCCTGGGTGAACCCCGTATGAATTTGCCGAAGCCGCACGAAAATCCGGCCATGACATCTGCCATGGCGATCCTGGCCGGATTCTGCATACTGATCGGTGTGCTGCCAACTCTCGCAATCAGACTGGTAGAACCGGTCATCAGCAGCATCGTTCCGCAACACGTAACCGTATTGCCATCCATTCAAACCACCGCCCATCTCTACGGGCTGAGTATTGCTGCAGCCATCCTGATCCTGGCCATCATCCTGTTGATCGTATTCTATGTTCATCGTCTCAAATCGACACCGGTCGGAGAAAGCGGCACCTGGGACTGCGGCTATGCCGCCCCCTCCTCCAGCATGCAATACACCGCATCCTCCTTTGCCGAGATGCTGGTGCATATCTTCAGCGGGGTTCTGAAACCCGACCGGCATGAACCAACTGTCAGCGCTCTATTTCCGGCACCGGAACACTTCCACTCGCATGTCCCCGAGGTCGTGCTAGAAA
The DNA here is from genome assembly GCF_056821595.1 of Geobacter psychrophilus. Taxonomy (NCBI): domain Bacteria; kingdom Pseudomonadati; phylum Thermodesulfobacteriota; class Desulfuromonadia; order Geobacterales; family Geobacteraceae; genus Geobacter; species Geobacter psychrophilus. The sequence continues at coordinate 3,000,265 of NZ_JBXDTU010000004.1, read as the reverse complement.
AAGGCATCCTGCCGTTCTTTGCCGCCACAGACCGGCTACTGGCAGTGATCCGACGACTGCAGAACGGTCAGCTCAACCGCTATATCCTGTATATCTTCGCGGCCCTGATCGTACTGCTGGCGCTGTCAGATTTCCTGTAAACAGCAACAAACTCCGGCTGCATAAAGAAAGGATTTACGTGAAAGGGCAAAGTCTTATCGCTTCAATCGGCAACACTCCCGTCGTGGCAATTTCCTGCATCAATCCCAATCCGCGGGTAACCATCCTGACCAAACTGGAGGGCAACAATCCAGGCGGCTCGGTCAAAGACCGGCCTGCCCGGCAGATGATTCTGGCCGCCGAGCAGAGCGGTGAGCTGACCTGCGATAAGGTCATTCTGGAACCGACCTCGGGCAACACCGGCATTGCCCTGGCCATGATCGCCGCAGCCCGCGGCTACCGCATCAAACTAGTCATGCCGGCCTGTGTCAGTGTAGAGCGCCGCTCCGTACTGGAGGCCTACGGCGCCGAGATCGTGCTTTCTCCGGGGTGTGAAGCCACCGACGGCGCCATCCGCCTGGCCCACAAAATCCACGACGCGGATCCGGACACTTACTACATGCCCAACCAGTACGCCAATCCCAACAATGTGCTGGCCCATTATGAAACAACCGGCCCGGAAATCCTGCGCCAGACCGGCGGAACAGTCACCCACTTCGTTGCCGGCATGGGTACCGGCGGCACCTTGATGGGGCTGTCCCGCTTTTTCAGGGAATTCAAGCCGGAGGTCAGCGTAATCGGCATCGAACCGGTGCTGGGGCACAGGATCCAGGGGCTCAAAAACATGCGCGAGGCCATCGTACCACCGATCTATGATGAGACCGCCCTGACGAGCAAGATCGTGATCGAAGATGATCTGGCGTTTGAAACCGCGCGGAAGCTGGCGATCCATGAAGGCATCTTCTGCGGCATGTCAGGCGGTGCCGCCGTTGCTGGCGCGCTGCAGCTTGCCGATGGGCTTGAGTCGGGCACGATTGTAGTGATCATCCCCGACCGGGGCGACCGCTACCTGAGCACCAACCTGTTCAAATCAGTCTGCGCCGACTGCCCGCCCTGACGCTCATTCTTGACCGGAAGACACATACCTGCTATTTTAACAATTCTTTGTAATCCACTCTCCTGTCGGAGGACCACTACCGTGACATTTCAGGATCTGATTCTTTCCCTGCAAGGCTATTGGGCCAAGCAGGGCTGCGTTATCCAGCAACCCTATGACACCGAAAAAGGTGCCGGCACCTTTAACCCCGCCACATTTCTGCGCGTTCTCGGTCCTGAACCGTGGAATGTTGCCTATGTAGAACCTTCACGCCGTCCGACGGACGGGCGTTACGGGGAAAACCCCAACCGCCTGCAGCACTATTACCAGTTCCAGGTCATCATGAAGCCCTCCCCCATGAACATCCTCGACCTGTACCTGGATTCGCTGCGCGCCTTCGGACTAGATCCCGCCAAGCACGACATCCGCTTCGTTGAGGATGACTGGGAATCACCGACCCTGGGCGCCTGGGGCCTGGGATGGGAGGTCTGGCTGGACGGCATGGAGATCACCCAGTTCACCTACTTCCAGCAGGCCGGCGGCATCGACCTCAAACCGATTCCATCCGAAATCACCTACGGCTGTGAACGCATTGCCATGTACCTGCAGGGGGTGGACAATGTCTACGACCTGGAATGGATCAAAGGCATCCGCTACGGCGATATCCACCACGAGAGCGAGGTGGAGTTTTCGAAACACAACTTCGAAGAGGCTGATGTGGATATGCTGCTGCAGCTCTTTACCATGTACGAGAAGGAGTGCCTGCGTCTGGCGGCAAAAGAGCTGGTCCTGCCGGCCTACGATTACGTCATGAAATGCTCCCACACCTTCAACCTGCTGGACGCCCGCGGGGCCATCTCGGTCACCGAACGCGCCTCATATATCGGAAGGGTCCGCAATGTGGCCCGCATCTGCGCCGAAGGATATCTGCGGATGCGTGAACGACTCGGCTTTCCGCTGCTGAAAGGAGGTGCAGCCCGATGAGCACCAAAGAACTGTTTCTGGAAATAGGTACCGAAGAAATCCCGGCCGGTTTCATCCCGCGGGCCATGGCCGAGATGGAGGCCATGATTACACGCGAGCTGACGGCCGCCCGCCTGACCTTCGGCTCGGTAAAAACCCTGGCCACACCGCGACGCCTGGCCTTGGTGGTAAAGGATATTCCGGCGATTCAGCCGGATGCCGAGATCACCGCTACCGGGCCATCGAAAAAGGCCGCCTACGACGCTGACGGAAAACTGACCAAGGCGGCTGAGGGCTTTGCCCGTGGCCAGGGGGTCGATGTATCCGCCATCCGGATTGTTGCCACGGATAAAGGTGAATATATCTCCGTTACCCGCACCGAAACCGGCAGGCCAACCCATGAACTGCTCTCCGAAATCCTGCCCAAACTGATTAGTGACATACCCTTCAAAAAATCCATGCGCTGGGGTGAGCTGGACGTGCGCTTCGCCCGGCCGATCCACTGGATCGTGGCCCTGTTTGACGGCATCGTCGTGCCGTTCGAATTCGGCAACATCACCAGCGGTGCCGTATCCCGCGGCCACCGCTTCATGGCCAATACAACCTTTCCGGTGCGTGATTATGCAGGCTACCTGGAAGAGTGCGAACGTCATTTCGTCATCCCTGACCCGGAACGCCGCAAGGAGATCATCCGCCGCGAGACCCACCGCGTCGCCATCGCAGCCGGCGGCCATCTGCTGCCGGACGAGGAGCTGCTGGAACAGGTCAGCTTTCTGGTGGAGTACCCCAGTGCCGTGCACGGCACCTTCTCGGAGGAGTTCCTCAAGGTGCCGAAAGAGGTCCTGATCACCTCCATGCGCAGCCACCAGCGCTATTTCTCCATCGTGGATGCCGCAGGCAAGCTGCTGCCGGGCTTCATCACCATCAACAACACCCTGACCGATGATCCATCGGTGGTGATCAAAGGCAACCAGCGCGTCCTGCGGGCGCGTCTGTCCGATGCCCGCTTCTTCTTCGATGAAGACCAGAAGGTTACACTGGACGAGCGCGTCGATGCCCTCAAGAAGGTCGTCTACCAGCAGAAACTGGGCACCTCCTACGAAAAGATGGAACGCTTCAGGGCACTGGCCGAAGGGTTGGCAACAAGGCTGAACCCGGCTGTCACAACACAGACCGCCCGGGCCGCCTGGCTCTGCAAGGCCGACCTGGTGTCGGCCATGGTGGGCGAGTTCCCCGAGGTACAGGGCATCATGGGGCGTGAATACGCCCTGCTGGAAGGCGAAGACTCTGCCGTGGCGGCCGCCATCGCCGAGCATTACCTGCCGACCCTGGCCGGCGGAGAACTGCCGGCCAGCGACATCGGCGCCTTCGTCTCTATTGCCGACAAGCTGGATACGATCTGCGGCTGTTTCGGGGTGGGACTGATACCGACCGGCGCCGCCGATCCGTACGCACTGCGACGCGCCACCATCGGCATCATCAGCATCATCCTGGACAGGGGCTACCGCCTGTCGCTCTCAGGGCTGATCAGCCAGGCGCTGGAACTGCTGTCTGCAAAACTGACCCGCCCCAGGGAACAGGTTGCGAGTGAGGTGCTGGAATTTTTCCGCGCCCGCTTTGTCAATCTGCTGGGTAACGACTATCCGGGAGATGCGGTGGATGCGGCCGTTTCCGCAGGCTTCGATGAGCTGGTGGATGTGAAGGCCCGTGTTGCGGCACTGGCCGAGTTCAAAAACCATTCCGACTTTGAGCCTCTGGCCGTGGCCTTCAAACGCGTCGGCAACATCATCAAGGAAGGCACGGATGCGCCGGTCGATCCGGCCCTGTTCGAGGACACGGCTGAAAACGCTCTGTACGAGGCATTTCAAACGGTGAAGATCGCCGTTGAAGCCAGGGTTGCAGCCGGCTCATGGCTGGATGCCCTGACCGAGATCGCCACCCTGCGCGGTCCGGTGGATGCCTTCTTTGACCGGGTCATGGTCATGGCGGAGGACCAGCGCGTTCGCAGCAACCGCCTGGCCCTGCTGACAGCCATCGCCCGCATGTTCGGACAGATTGCCGATTTTTCCAAGATAGCCTGACCGACAAACCAACTGAGCACAAAGGATAATTCATGTCATTTACAGCAAGGATCGTTGCGGGAAACACCATCGGAATTCTGCTTGCGGTTGCATCCATGGCTCTGTTTAATCCGAAGAGTGATCTGCTGCTGACAATCATCATCGGGGTGGTACTCGCTGGTGCCACATCTGTCCTGATAGGCATGCTGTCCCATATTGCTTTCAAGCCGCTGGCCCAGATTGTTGCCGCCCTTGAAAAAGCCGCCGTTGGTGACCTTTCCGTGCGGGCCGATGTGGTTGGCAGCGAAGAGTTTGCGCGGCTGGCGACCGCCTTCAACACCATGATGACCGATATGAACAAGGCCATGCGCCAGTTCTTCTCCGTCGCGGACACGGTGCGCGATTCGGTCGTGCTCGTTCGATCCACCACGGACGCCATGGCCTCTGCTGCCGAAGATGTTGCCATGCAGGCCAATACTATCGCCACCGCCAGTGAAGAGATGTCGGCCACCTCCAGCGACATCGCCCGCAACTGCCTGTGTGCCGCCGAGAGTGCCCAGAAAGCGACTGAACAGACCCACAGCGGCTCCCAACTGGTTCAAAGCAGTTCCCGCTTGATGGAAGGCATCGCCCAACGGGTCAATGTCTCATCGCAAACCGTCGAAAGCCTGGGGAAGCGCTCCGACCAGATCGGCGCCATCGTCAACACCATTCAGGACATTGCCGATCAAACCAACCTGCTGGCGCTGAACGCGGCCATCGAAGCTGCCCGGGCCGGTGAACAGGGGCGCGGCTTTGCGGTTGTTGCCGACGAGGTTCGGGCTCTGGCTGAGCGTACCACCAAGGCCACCAAAGAGATTGCCGCCATGATCAAGGCCATCCAGAGTGAAACACTGAGCGCTGTCAGCTCCATGTCGGAAGGGGTCGACGAGGTCAAGAGGGGTACGGCCGAGACGGCCCGTTCCGGCGAAGCCCTGGAAGATATCCTCAGCAAGATCAATGAACTGTCGATGCAGATCAGCCAGGTAGCCACCGCTGCCGAGGAGCAGACCGCCACGACGCATGAAATCACCAGCAACATCCAGATGATCACCGATGTCGTCAACCGCAACGTAGAAAACTCACACAGCACCACCCTGGCAACCAGCACGCTTGCCCGAGAGGTTGATAACCTGCACGAACTGGTCGGCCATTTCCGCCTGTCAAAGGCCCTGGAGTGGGATCCATCGTTTGCAACCGGGGTTTCAAAGTATGATGACCAGCACAAGGTCCTCTTCAACATGGTCAATGACCTGGCCGATGCAATGCAGCAGAAAAAAAGCAAGGAAGCTGTCGGACGGGTGCTGAACGGCCTGGCGGAATACACGATCAATCACTTTGCCGATGAAGAGCGCAGTTTTGCCCAAACACACTACCCTGAAGAAACCCAGCATAAAGCCCTGCACAAAAAGCTGCTCGATCAGGTTACCGATTTGATCGGGAAATTCAATGCCGGCGCGCCGCTGATCGCCCAGGATGTCATTAATTTTCTGCAGGACTGGCTGATCAACCATATCAAGGGCACTGACAAAAAATACGGCCATCACCTCAACAAGAACGGTATCAAATGATTGCAATCATTGACTATGGCATGGGCAACCTGCGCTCCGTGCAAAAAGGGTTCGAGAAGATCGGTGCAGAGGCGATCATTACTGCAGATCCGCAGACCGTACTGGCGGCGGACAAGATCGTATTGCCCGGAGTTGGCGCCTTTCGAGACTGCATGCACAACCTGGAGCAGGCCGGCTTCGTCGATCCGATCCTGCAGGTCATCGCCGGAGGCCGTCCGTTTCTCGGCATCTGTGTCGGCATGCAGCTGCTCTTCACCGACAGCGTTGAATTCGGACTTTACAAGGGGCTGAATGTGATTCCCGGTCATGTCCTGCGGTTTCCCGAGGACATGACGGTAGCTGCCGAGCGTTTGAAGGTGCCGCAGATGGGCTGGAACCAGCTGCGCTTCAAGCGCCGTCCGCCGGCTTTTGAGGGCATCGCTGACGACTCCAACGTCTACTTTGTCCACTCCTATTACGTGAAACCGGACGATGATATGGTCATCGCCACCACCACCGATTACGGCTTCGAGTTCTGCTCTGCGATCTGGAAAGACAACATCGTCGCCACCCAGTTCCACCCCGAGAAGTCCCAGGATGTGGGACTGCGGATACTGAAGAATTTTGCTGAATTCAAAGGCTGATCTGAAAGGTTTTCTCACATGCTTGTTATCCCCGCTATTGATCTGAAAGAAGGTAAATGCGTCCGCCTCGAACAGGGGCTGATGGACAAGGATACGGTCTTCAACGACAACCCGGCTGCCCAGGCCCGCGCCTGGCAGGACCAGGGGGCCGAATTGCTGCATATCGTCGATCTGGATGGAGCCTTTGCCGGAGAACCGAAGAACCGGGCGGCCATCGAAGCCATCCTGGCAGCCATCACCATCCCGTCGCAACTGGGGGGCGGTATCCGCGACATCGCCACCATCGAAGCCTACCTGTCACTGGGTCTTTCCCGGGTGATCATCGGCACGGCTGCCCAGCGCAATCCGGAACTGGTACGCGAAGCCTGTGCCAAGTTCCCTGGCCGGATCGTCGTCGGCATAGACGCCAAGAACGGCATGGTGGCGGTTCAGGGCTGGGCCGAGGTGACCGATATCACCGCCGTCGATCTGGCACGCAAGTTCGAGGATTGCGGCGTGGCTGCCATCATCTATACCGACATCTCCCGCGACGGCATGCTGCAGGGACCGAATCTGGAAGCGACCAAAGCGCTGGCTGAAGCGGTCTCCATTCCGGTCATCGCATCGGGCGGAGTGTCCAGCCTGAAGGACATTGAGAATCTGATGGCGATCGAATCCAGCGGTGTCACCGGGGTAATTACCGGCAAGGCGGTCTACACCGGCGCCATCAAGCTGGCCGAAGCGGTGACACTGACCAGGGGGCAGGTCTGATATGCTGACCAAACGCATCATTCCCTGCCTGGATGTCAAAGGTGGACGCGTCGTCAAGGGGGTCCAGTTCCTGGAACTGCGCGACGCCGGCGATCCGGTGGAAATTGCAGAACGCTATGACCAGGAAGGTGCCGACGAACTGACCTTCCTGGATATCACCGCATCCTCCGACCAGCGCGACACCATCATCGACGTCGTCCGTCGCACCGCCGAGCGGGTCTTCATGCCGTTGACCGTAGGCGGCGGCATCCGCACTGTTGAGGATATCCGCCGCATGCTCAACGCCGGTGCTGACAAGACCTCCATCAATACCGCAGCCGTTCATCGCCCCGAGTTTGTCAAGGAAGCGGCCGAGCGCTTCGGATCGCAGTGCACGGTGGTTGCCATCGATGCCCGCCGCGTTCCGGGCGAGATGCGCTGGGAGGTCTACACCCACGGTGGCCGCAATCCGACCGGGATCGACGCCGTGGAATGGGCCATCCGGATGGAAGAGTATGGTTCGGGCGAGATCCTGCTGACCAGCATGGATTGCGACGGCACCAAGGACGGCTACGACATCGCCCTGACCCGGGCCGTGGTGGACGCTGTCTCCATCCCGGTCATCGCTTCGGGCGGAGTCGGCAACCTGGAGCACCTCTACGACGGTTTCACCAAAGCCGGCGCCAGCGCCTGCCTGGCGGCATCCATCTTCCACTACCGTGAATACACCATCGGTGAAGCCAAACAGTATCTTCAGGAAAAGGGAGTTCCGGTACGCCTATGAGTGATCAACAACACATCCTTGACGCGCTTTATCAGGTCATCCTTGACCGCAAGGCCAGCCCGTCGGATACCTCCTACACCGCCTCGCTGATGCAGAAGGGGATCGACAAGATCCTCAAGAAAATCGGTGAAGAGGCTACCGAGGTTGTCATTGCCGCCAAGGGGGGCGTACGGGAAGAGATCGTTTACGAGGTCGCCGACCTGTTTTTCCACACCCTGGTACTGCTGGGGCATCAGGATATCCCGCTGGAAGAGGTCAACGCCGAACTGCGCCGCCGGTTCGGCACTTCCGGCATCCTGGAAAAGGCCTCACGCACCCCTTAGACCATGCAGAAAACCCCCAGTTGCGCCAGACAACAATTATATTGACTTTGGCAGTTTTGCTGGTATCATATGCAACTCTGTAATTTTTGCATTATGGCACTATCCAGATGATATGTTATCACTTTACGATGAGGGGAGGGATATGAGATGCCAGGAGTAAAAATTAAAGACAGCGAGCCGTTTGAACTCGCCCTGAAGAAGTTCAAGAAGCAGTGCGAAAAAGCGGGAATTCTTTCCGAGGTTCGCAAGCGTGAACACTTCGAAAAACCAAGCATCAAGCGCAAGAAGAAGGCTATTGCGGCCCGCAAGCGCGCCCTCAAAAAGCAGCGCAAGATGGTTGACTAGTAGCAAACCTCAACGAAGCTTATCCAGTACACTGGGTCAGGAACACAACTGCATGTCGCTCAAGGATCAACTAAACGAGTCGATGAAGACAGCCATGAAGGCGCGGGACACCCTGCGCCTTTCGGCTGTCCGCATGGTGCGTTCAGCCATTAAAAATCGTGAGATCGACACCAGGGTCGAAATGGATGACCAGGGTATCATTGAGGTCATCTCTACCCTGGTAAAGCAGCGTCGCGAATCAATCAAAATGTATCAGGAAGGCAACCGGGCTGATCTTGTTCAGCAGGAAGAAACCGAACTGGCCATACTGATGGAGTTTTTGCCGACTCAGCTCAGCACAGAAGAAATCAACGAACTTATTGACCGGGTTATTGCGGAAACAGGCGCCCAGGGAGCCAAGGACATGGGAAGAGTCATGAAAATGCTCACCCCATTGACAGCCGGCAAGGCCGACGGAAAAACCGTCAGCGACGCAGTTAAGCAGAAACTTGCCTGAAGCGCCGCAACCAGCCGACAGTGAGGCTTTAAGCGCATGATTTCATACCAGTGAAAGGGGCTTTCTACTCGATTGCCCCTTCTTTGTAAGCGGCACAAGGCACTACGATGAATCTATTCGACATCATCATCCTGGCAGTGCTGATCTTTTTTGCCCTGAAAGGCCTGACTCGCGGACTGGTCAATGAAACAGCATCATTGACCGGACTGATACTGGGGGGGTGGCTGGCCTACCGTTATTACCCGCTGCTCTCAACCCCGATACGCACCGTGCTGCATCTGCCTGTGCATGTATCCTCGTTTTTAGCCTTTATCCTGCTCCTGCTGGCGACCGGTATCGTCGCCCACATTGCAGGAAACGTACTCACCGCCGCATTGAAACTGGTCATGCTGGGCAGCCTCAATCGTTTGGGCGGCATACTGATCGGGGCAGCTGAAGGGGCACTGCTGCTGAGTCTGCTGTTCAGTACGGCCACAGCCGCTTTCATGCCTGAGAAGGTGAAGCAGAAGATCCGTGCTTCAGAATCAGCCAACCTGTTCGCCGTAAGCGGTGACTGGATTTTATCTGTCTGGCGGAGCAAGTCGGTCGCACAGCCATGATCCCTGACGACAAGGTTCGCGAAATCGCAGAACGGCTCTCGATAGTCGATGTTGTTTCAGAGTATGTCCAGCTGAGACGGGCAGGCGCCAACTTTACCGGACTCTGCCCGTTCCATGCCGAGAAAACCCCGTCTTTCAATGTCAACCCGGCCAGGGAGATTTTCCACTGTTTCGGATGTGGCGCCGGCGGCAACGCCTTCTCGTTCATCATGAGAATCGAGGGGCTCAGCTTCCCTGAAGCGGTCAAATTGATGGCCCGCAAAACAGGGGTCGAGATTGAGGAGCGTCAGCTCAGTCCGGCCGAAAAGCAGGCCCAGAATGATCGGCAGTCCTACCAGCGTATCAACGAGCTGACCGCACTTTTTTACCGGTCAGTGCTGGAACAGAAGCCGGAAGGGGCCGCTGCCAGGGAATATCTCGAAAAACGTGCGGCCACGGGAGAAATCGCCGAGGCATACCGTCTCGGATTTGCACCCGACCGCATCGACGCTCTCGTGCAGCACCTTAAAATCAGCGGCGTTGATCTGGAATGCGCCCAGAAGCTGGGGGTCGTGAGAAAGAGCGAGCGCGGCTGGTACGACCAGTTCCGCAATCGCCTGATGTTCCCGATCCGGGACAGCAAGGGCTATGTGATCGCCTTTGCCGGACGCGTCCTGGATGCCTCGCTGCCCAAGTACATAAACTCTCCGGAGTCACCGCTCTACCACAAGAGCGCGGTACTGTTCGGGATGGATCTGGCCCTGCCCTCCATCCGGACCGAGAACTCCATTATTATTGTGGAAGGGTATTTCGACCATCTGGCGCTCTACCGGGCCGGTATCCGCAACGTGGTTGCCACCTGCGGCACAGCACTGACCACCACCCATACCGGCATGATCAAGCGTCACGCCGAACGGGTATATACGCTGTTCGACAGTGACAAAGCCGGCAAAAATGCCACCATTCGTTCAATGGAACTCTTTCTCGAACAGCGGATGCCGGCGTACGTGATTACGCTCCCCCCGGGAGAAGATCCGGATAGCTTCCTGGCTGCCAACACGATTGAGGCATTTAAAGCGCGCCGCGACAAAGCCCGGCCGGCCTTCGAATTTTTTATCCGTTCCCTGCTGGCCCAGACACCACCGGACAGTGTCGACAGCAAGGTCCGAATCATCGATGAACTGCTGCCGCGCTTCAAAAAAATAGCCGACCCGGTTGAGCGTGACCTGTACGAAAAAGAGATTTGCCGCCTGCTGGGCATTACCGCCCACGCCTTTCGCAAACGCATGGGCGGCATGTCCCTGACAGAGCGGGACACGACCGGACAAGAGCTGAGAAACGTAGCCCTCAAGGGCGACCCTATCCAGGAAATGCTGCTGGCATTGATGTGCAGCTATCCTGAAGCCCGGGCACAGGCGGTCGCAACAGGTCCAGAAAATCTGTTTGATGGCGACTACCTGGAGCTCGCGCGACTGATGCTCGACACCATGGCTGACAATGACCATGCCCTGGCCCTGAGCCACCTGTCAGAGAGTATTGAAACCCCTGAAGTCAGGACCATCCTGTCGCGACTGCTCGTTTCCGATGCGCGGATGGCCGATATCGACTGGCGCTCCGCCTTTGACAGCTGCCTGCGCAGCAGGGAGAAACAGGCGATCCTGCCCATCAGGGAGATTATCGCACAACTGGCTGTGCTCGACCCGGACAGCCCGGAACACGCCGCACTCCTCAAAAAAGCAGAAGCGCTACGCACCAGAAAATCGAAGATTCAGTCCTAATGACTGCAGCTTGAGGTGAATTGAATGGCTAAGAAAAATCTGGATGAAGTAAAACACCTGATCGACCTCGGTAAGGAAAAAGGCTTTTTGACCTTCGACGAAGTTAACGACATACTTCCGCCCGACATCGCAACCGAGCAGATTGATGATGTCATGGGGATGTTCGGTGACATGGATATCGAGATCGTCGACTCTGATCAAAAAATCAAGATTCCCAAGATGAAGACCGATCTTGAGGATGAAGAAGAGGTCGAGGGTGAGGCCGAAGAGGTTGAATTCGAAGCCGGCACCATCGGACGGACCAGCGACCCGGTGCGTATGTACCTGCGCGAAATGGGCTCCGTTTCACTCCTGACCCGCGAAGGCGAAGTTGAAATCGCCAAGCGCATCGAAGACGGTGAACGGGATGTTGCCAGCGTCATCCTCAACACACCCATCACTGTCAAAGAGGTCATGCTGCTGGGCGAGAAACTGCGCAAGTTCCAGATCAATGCCTCCGAGATCAGCAAAGAGGTGGAAGAAGAACAACTGGAGGAAGGCGAGGAGGATGTCCAGAAGACCCGCATCCTTGAAGTTATCGACTCTATCGCTGCCCAGGACACCTTACTGGCAGAGATTGTTGCAGAACTGGAGGCAGCCAAGACTGCGCCCAAGAAAAAAGAGCTTGAGAAGAAATTGCGCAGCGCCAAGGATATCCAGGCTGACCAGCTTAAATCCCTGCGCATGAAAGACCGCCATATCAACAAGATTGCCGAGCGCCTGAAAGAGCTTTCCTTCAAGGTCGATCGGATGATGAGGGAATTTTCCGACCTGGAAGCCATTATTCCCGCTGACAAGATCAAGGCCCTGGTCGATAAATTTCAAAGGGACGAAGACAAGGCGGCCCTGGATCTGAAAAAGTTCAAGCTGGATGCCGAAGAAACGGATAAACTGGACAAGCGGCTGCGCGGCGCCGCCCGCAAACTCCAGAAGATCGAGCAGGAATCCGGTTTCAAAGCGATTGAACTGTCAACCGCGCTGATCGCCATCGAGGAGGGCGAGTGCAAGGCACGCATCGCCAAAAGCGAGCTGATCGAAGCCAATCTCCGACTGGTTGTTTCCATCGCCAAAAAGTACACCAACCGCGGTCTGCAGTTCCTCGACCTGATCCAGGAAGGCAACATCGGACTGATGAAGGCCGTCGACAAATTCGAGTACCAGCGCGGCTACAAGTTTTCCACCTATGCCACCTGGTGGATCCGCCAGGCCATTACCCGTGCCATCGCCGATCAGGCCCGCACCATCCGCATCCCGGTACACATGATCGAGACCATTAACAAGTTGATCCGCACCAGTCGGCAGCTGGTTCAGGAAAACGGCCGTGAGCCCGCCCCCGAAGAGATTGCCGAGCGGATGCAGTTGCCGCTCGACAAGGTGCGCAAGGTGCTCAAGATCGCCAAGGAACCGATTTCCCTGGAGACCCCCATCGGCGAGGAAGAAGATTCCCACCTGGGTGATTTTATCGAAGACAAGGGGGTCGTCTCTCCCATTGATGCGGTCATCAAGGCCAACCTTTCCGAGCAGACCGCCCGCGTACTGTCAACCCTGACCCCCCGGGAAGAAAAGGTGCTGCGTATGCGCTTCGGCATCGGTGAAAAGAGCGACCACACCCTGGAAGAGGTCGGCCAGGATTTTGAGGTCACGCGTGAACGTATCCGCCAGATTGAAGCCAAGGCTCTGCGCAAGCTGCGTCACCCCAGCCGCAGCAAGAAACTCAAAAGCTTCGTAGAATAACCATGAGCGGGCACTGCATCCTGACCCTCATAAACAGGATACATGCATCAATCAAACCGGTTCTGAACAGCCTGATTATCGTGCTGCTAGGAACCGGTTTTGTCGTTGCAGCGGAAATCGACGATTCCAGCATGTTTGTCGATGCCTTCAACGCCTACCGGAATGACGATTACCTGCTGGCCACCAAAAAACTTTCAACCCTCAATCAGCTCTTTCCCGACACCCCCCTGCGGGATGTAGCCCTGCTCCTGCTGGCACGTTCCGGTCTCAAATCAGGCGACAATGAACTTGCCGCACACAGCATCGGCAACTTCACCCGGGAGTTCGCCGGTCATCCCTTCACACCCGACACCGTTGAGAAGCTGAAAAAGCACAACATCCAGCCGCAGCCTGGCGCGGAACGGCACAGCACCGCACGTGCTGCAGACCATAACCAGGTGGCAGGTGAACAGTCAGACAGCCGCAGGAACTTGATGCAGCAGGATACTGCGGAACAGGCCCGCCCAACCGGGCCGGCAGTCGGAAAAAGGGCTTCCGGAGCTGATCAACGAAAACAGCGGGCCGCTCGAAATATCACACCGGTCGATATCACGGCAGCCATCACTGTATCAATAAAAGATCTGGTTGTGGAGGCCGGTCAGACCGGTTTCATTCCCTTTCAGATAAGCAACCCGGCTCCCGTTGATGAGGAATTTATTCTGGCGGTCAGCGCCCCGGCAGAGTACCGGCCGCAGGTGACTATAAACAACATAGCCGCGCCGCAGCCAACAATCATCGCAATCGGAAAAGGGGGCCGCTTACGTGGCACTGTCTCATTCTACATGCCGCTACACCTGCTGGACGGGCATAAGGCCACCGTATCACTCCAGGCTTCCTCAAATCTGTCCGGCCAGGTTGTCCGGACGCGGGACATCCCAATCATCACAGCCGCCCCACTTGTCCGCGTTGTAGCCAGGCCGCTTACCCCCCGGCCGATCCGGGGTGAACAGATGCAGTATCGCATAACACTTCTGAATGTGGGAACCGTCCCGGACCGGAGATTGACAGCCAGGGTGCATCTTCCGGAACAGATCGAATTTCTGGATGCTCCGGGTGTAGTCTTCCAGCAGGAATCCGTGAATACGATTGCCTTCAGAGTGGATGCCCTGGAAATCGGGAAACTGATTGAGTTCACGATGAATGTAAAGATTCGTGAAAACAGCGTCATCGGCCAGGAACTGCGCAGCCGGATTGAGATTTATCATGAGCAGACAAAGCAGACGGAAATCTTTTCATCGCTGGCAACAGTGGTCCGCGGAAATTAATCGCAGCATAACTCACAACCTTTTGAACCCAGCCGAGGACAACGGCAACCGCCGAAGCCACATAACGGCTCTATCCCCTCAGTGAATGACACGCAGCACCAAGATCTTGAAAAGGCACCGGTCACCTTGTCTTGATTGACATTCCACTCATGAACGTCCTACAATGACACACACGAAAAAGCCCCGGGAGGTAGTCCCAATGAGTGTTTCTCTGGATCTGCGCATATCGTTCTGCCTGTTACCCATTGAGTTGCCGGTTTTCAACCCTGTTGCGGTGGAACTGCTCCTGATGCTTGGCGATCCGGCAACAGATATCGATGCCATTGTAGGCACCATCAATGAAGACCAGGGGTTGTCTGCCCAGGTTCTCAAAATGGCCAACTCCGCTGCATTTACCGGGCTTAAGCGTTCTGAAACAATCAAGGAATCGGCCATTCGCCTGGGAACGAGGCAGATCACCAACCTTGCCATGGCCGCGTCCCAGTCGGCACTCCATACATCCGACAACCCCGTTGTCAATGATGTCATGCAGGACCTGTGGCTTCATTCGCACGCCTGCGCCCTCGGCTGCCAGTCGCTTGCCATGAGAACCGGACATCCGGATCTGGCAGACCAGGCTTATATGGCGGGCCTGCTCCACGATATCGGTAAGTTGTATATTCTCAAAGCCCTGGAGCGGATCAGCCAGGACAAGGAATCCGGCATTGTTCTCGAAAGGGAATTAATACTGGGCGCCTTCTCTGAATTGCACGTCGAACTGGGGTGCCGGCTGATGGATCACTGGAATATACCTCCTGTCTACCGTGCAATTGTAGCGGATCATCACTCAGAACATGTCGATTCGCAGGACATCCTGCTCGCTATCGTACGCCTGGTTAACTTCAACAGCCGCATGCTGAATATGAGCCTGAATTCAAGAGCCATCCTGACGGAAGACGTATTTCAGGAAATCAACACGCTCCGGATGGACGAATCGGTGTGGGCCAAACTGGAGGAGATAATGATCGGAGCCGGTAAAACTGAATGTGAGCTGGTCGAAGGCTTTCATGAAGAAGGTCATACATGAGACGTCTGCAGTATCCTGCCGTCATCCTGTTCCTCTGTTTTCTGAGCCTTGGCCACCCTCTTTCGGCAGCAGAGGTTTCAAATCTCAGGACGCATTTATCCAGCTCTCAGCTGTCCATCGAGTATGATCTGCTTGGCAGGAGTGGAGAAACGCACTCAGGTGTGGAGGTTGTATTTAATATCAATGGCACCAGGTATTCCTCTCACATGCTTTCCATGTCCGGTGATTTCGGCAGTTCGATTCCCCTTGGCAAAAACCGGCGAATTTCCTGGATGCATGCCAAGGACATTCCCGAGGGTCTGGAAACAAAGTTCAAATGCATAGTCAACGCTGTTCCGGACAGTAACGTCATAAACGAGGGTGTAACACCATCCGAGGGATTCAAGGCCTCCTATTACGCCGTAAACAGGCAGACCGTCGTGGAAACACGAACCAGACTCATGTGGACCCGCAACGCAAACATTTCCACGAAACCCATGAAGCACCCGGAAGCCGTTAAACTGATTGAGAAACTGAACCAGGAGCGCTATGCCGGATATAATGACTGGCGTATGCCGACACAAGAGGATTTTGAAGGACTTCTTTTTTTCGGCAAAAAAGCGGGCTGGGGCAGTGCGTTTGGACATTTTATCGCTGACTATCTGGTTACCTGCGGCTTTGCGCGCGTGCAGCCCGGCAATTACTGGACGTCCACCACGTCAGGGACGGAGAAGGATCATTTCTTTGCGGCAAATACCTGGAACGGGATTATCCGGCCGTTTGCCGGGAGCAACTACTACTACCTCTGGCCGGTGAGAAACGCACCCTGACATCATCCTGTCAGCGCAGTCCCGCAAGCACCTTTTCAATTTCATGCAGGGTATAAGGCTTCGCCAGGACGCCTGCAAAACCGAATGATTGAAAGTCGGAAACCGTCGTATCATTGGCATAGCCGCTGGAAACCACCGCCGTTACCCCCGGATCAAGCTGCACAAGGAGTTTCATTGCCTCCCTGCCACCCATGGCGCCTGGGACCGTCAGATCGAGAATCACAACATCAAAGCGCCTGCCGTCAGTCAACGCCCTCTGATACGCCTGAACCGCCTCAGCACCATCACGCACCGTTTCCACCTCATGCCCCATGTATTGCAGCATCTCGGTAACCACATTCAGAATAATCGGCTCATCATCCATAACCAGGATCCTGCTGCTGCGGGTAGGCAGCGAAACATCCTCCGGCAGGTCCTGCAGCGCTGAACCTGCAGCGGCCGGCAGAAAGACATGGAACGCCGTTCCTCTGCCCGGGGTCGACTCCACCTCAATGCTGCCGCCATGCTTTCCGATAATGGAATAGGCGGATGCCAGGCCGAGTCCGCTCCCCTTTTGTTTGGTCGTAAAATAGGGATCAAAGATCTTCCGGAGGTATTCCGGCTGGATTCCGATGCCCGTATCCTGAATATCGATCCGCACCCGGTTCAGGGGGCAATCGCCCAGGGAGTCAGCAGGGACATTTGCACAGCTGACCTCTATGACACCACTACCGGACATGGCCTGCTCAGCATTGAGAACCAGATTGTGAATCACCTGGCTGATCTGCCCCGTATCAACCTCAGCGCTCCAAAGGTCAGCAGGAATGTGGAATTCGCATCTCGCACCCGAGCCGCGCAGGGCAAACGTTGCACTGTCCCGAACGATCCCGGCGATGGATGCCAACTGCTTGACCGGGGTGCCCCCCTTGGCAAAGGTCAATAGCTGCTGGGTCAGATCACGGGCACGCAGACATGCCTTCTCACTTTCAGCCAGCAAAGCGGCCGGGCGGGATTCATGGTCCAGACAGTTGGCAGCCAGGGAAATATTGCCGACAATGGCCGTCAGCAGGTTGTTGAAGTCGTGGGCAAGGCCCCCGGCCAATACGCCCACTGATTCAAGCTTCTGGGACTTAAGCAGCTCCTCCTCGATTTTTTTGAAGTCAGTAATATCACGGTGTATCGACAGGATTTGGCCGTTGCGATGCAATGAAAGCACTTTGAGCGAAACCAGTACATTACGGGGCTGTCCGTCCTTGGTGCGGTGAACGGTCTCAAAGAGCAAGGAGCCATGTTTCAGCAGGTTCCGGGTGCGCTGTTCGATTTCTTCCTGCGAATCAAGCGCATCAATATCCATTATGCTCAATGCGGCAAATTCCTCGCGCGTGTACCCCAATTGCCTGTGAGCCGCCGTATTGAAACTGATAAGCATCTTGGTCACGGAATCCACCAGCAGAATACCATCAGGAGACTGCTCAAACAGCATCCGGTAGTGCTCCTCCGCTTCCTGGCGGGCCTCGATTTCACACTCCAGTTCCTGGTGAGCCTCCATCAATTCGTTGTGCGCTGACTCCAGTACGCTGTAGTTGGAGATCTCATTGCCCAGCATCAGGGCAGCATACACAAAAAAAGGCTGCAATTCGCGGTGAATGGAAACGTCCGCAAGCTGCATACCCTCCATAACCACTACCCCGATCATGCGCTGCTGCATGATCAGGGGGAAGGCCCAGTTTTCATGGCTGACAGCACCGCCGGGTAGCGCTGCCACGACCGGTGATGAACGTACAAAGGTCTCAGCCTGAATACAGCGCAGAACAAGCTGGTCCATGGGTGCCGCCATCACACGTTCGGAGCCGTAGACATCCCGGGAAAACCAGCGGCCGTCAACGGTGTAGTAAACGATCAGGTTCGAACCTCCGATGGTTTCCATCAGGATCGCAAGGATATTCTCAATCACATTGGTAAGCCCGCTGACCGAACTCAGACGGGTGAGCATACTGTTGACCAGCTTCAGGTGGGCACTGCTCCTGGCAAGGACAGACACCCGTTCCTGCAGCGCCCGCAATTCCTCAGCCGGCAGTGTGACGCTATCGCTCATGCTTGCTCCTGCAGGGCGTTGCTGATAGTCGCTTCCAGCACCCGTTCCAGATGTTCCAGCCCGATGTCAAGCCAGCGCAGCTCCAGCGAGGTGCGCTGGCTGATCTCCTCGGCCTGGGCCGAGAAATCGCCCGAACAGGGGGTGCGGATGGCCAGCAGATGGGTATGGGCTTCACGGAAGATATCCCGCATGACCAGCGGGGCCAGTCCCTGCTCACCGCCGACGATGCTGTCCCAGCTCAGGGCCCACTCCTCAAACAGGAAAAAGGCGCCGGCCTCAAGTTCGCGGCAGAAGGTTTCGTGCCCCAGGCAGATATCAACGCAGTTCTGACCGGGCGTGCGGACAACACCGGCCGCGGCAAGGATGCGGTCCATCAGCGGGTGACAGGCCCCGTAGAACACGAAAACAGGCTGGCCGGCATGTGCCGCCAGGCTCTTTTCCAGGGTGCGCTGCAGCTTGCCGAAATCAGTATGCAGCCCGGAAGGCAGGAACACAGCCGATACCGGCCAGCTGTTTTTTGCAATCAAATAGCGGATCTCCTTCTGGAGGATACCGCAGCCGATCATCAAAAGGCATTTTTCATCACACGGATTACGTATCATAGCGACCATAGCGGTAAGCCGCGTCAAGCATGACGCGGATATTCTTTTCAGGAATGGCGCAGGGCATCATCAGGGTGCTGAAGATAAAACCACCGCCCGTTTTGCCCGTGTCCATGATCCGCTTGACCTCGCGGTTGATATCCTCTTCCGTCCAGAGTATCAGGCTGATGTCGTTGATGGCGGCCACCAGCAGCGCCCGTCCGTCCAGCGCTGACTTGGCCTCGGCAATATCGTCAAAAGGATTGATGTAAAAGGCCCGCAATCCGGTCTGATCCAGCAGTGTTGACAACTGGGGATTGATCCGGCCGCCCCCGTTAAAGTAGATGACATCATCCGTCCCGACCGGTTGAAGATCGCTGAGAACCGTCGGCAGCGCCAGGGATTTGAATTGCGGCAGGGTGATGAAATTGGCCGTTGCCACCGAATTGGTGTAGATGATCAGGTCAGCCCCGGCCTGGCGCAGGGCCTGAATATGTCGACGGCAGAACAGGGAACACTTCTCCAGCAGCAGCGAGCGCAACCCGGGATCGCCGCACAGAAACAGTTCCATCCAGCCGGAGATGCCCATCAAAAGCGCCGGCAGACTGAAAGAGGCCGTGACATCACCGATCACCGGGTACTGCCCTGCCGCGCGCTCCTTGAGGATGCGGATGCAAGTAGTTAGTTCCCGGAAGCGCGGCAGCTGGCTGAAGTCGTCAGGAACCTCCAGCGCTGCGATATCCTCTTCTTTCTGGATAACAAGATGGCCGACATTGGGCGGCCCGTCCTTGGCATACACGATGTTGCGGCAGCCGAACAGTTCAGCCTCCATGCCGACATAGAACATCCCCATGACGCCATCGTAGCCGTACCTTTCCCGCATGCGCAGCTGCCCCTCGGCCACGTTCACGCCGCTGGCATAATACTCCTTAATCCCCATACCCAGCTCAGCGGCCCCCTGATCCAGCAGGTTGCAGAACACCGGCACACGGTCCGGCCGTTGTCCGGTCATGAGCGCCTGCAGACGTTGCATGCCGGTCATCATGCGTGCAGCCCCCTGATCAGGCCGGCGATAATCTCGGCCCCCTCGATAGCGGTCGCCCCCCAGGCATCGGCCTCCACCTCACGGTAAAGGGTGTCATGAAAACGGTAAGGCGCCCCGCCCACCACGATCTTGATGCGCTCTTCCAGGCCCTGTTCCCGCAGGAGCGCCCGCACCCGGCGCGGCCCATTCTCGCCCACGGCGGTATGGACCATCATGGACGAAATTCCGATCACACCGGCCCCAACGTCCAGAGCCGCTTCCACAAAGCGTTCCGGTCGGGCATTGATGCCCACATCCGTCACCTGGAACATCTTGGCCCGCAGGCAACCACAGAGAATCTTCTTCCCCAGGCCGTGGAAATCGCCGTAACTGGTGCCGATAACGACCTGTCCCTGCATCTCGGGGGCTGTTTTAAAGCGGGGAATGAGCATATCGGTAACTTCTTCTGCGATCTGGGAGGCGAGAAAGTGCTGGGAAAGGGTAACGAGCGAGTCGGTGATCATGCCGCCGATCATCTTCTCCATGCCGGGGATAACAATGGAGAAAACGACCTCTTCGGGAGTAACACCCGCGTCAAGGGCCTGCTGGATAACAAGCAGCGCCCGCTCACGGTCGGTGTCGAAAACAGCATTGTAGTAGTCGGTGAAGTGTCTATTCCCCATGCAGAGCCTCCAAGACGGGCAGTTGCGACCTGTGCTGCCGGAATAACACTTTATACCTTGAAACCGTGAAAACGCCAAAACAAACTGTGCAACAGAGCGGCCTTCAGCCCGGCATTATCTTACAAGACGCCGCACGACCCGTCCCACAACCAGAGGGTACATGTCTTCATTGCTGATATCCAGCACCTCCGGTTCGGAGCTTTCCGCATCGCATTTTGCCAGCAGGGTTCCGTCCGGGTTGCGGAAGATCCGGCGGACCGTCATGGTGCCGTCGGCGTAGCGCAAGGCCAGTACACCGCCGTTGATGGTGCTCTTGTAGGAAGTATCCACAAAGACCAGATCACCGTCCTGAACCCAGGGGGACATGTTGTCACCGATGACCTTCATCAGCAGCAGGTCTTCCGGCTGCACGCCGAGGGCATGTATCAGCCAGTTGGTTCCCGGAGCAAGCACATCGACGAGCTGCGGTGACTCAAACGAGCAGATCACATTGCCATGGGAATCATATTTGACGAATCTCTTGTGGGGCGGACAGACCCTGGGCTGTTCGCAAACATCCGAAGAATCTGAAGACATGTTCTCGTCGGACTGATATCTGCCAGTGTGAGCCTTGTTGCCGGTCAGGATAAATTCCAGATCCAGCCCTTCCGAACCGCAGATTGCGACGATCGACTCGGTCGGAATCGTATTGCGCTGTTTCCAGTTATGTATCCGGCGGATACCGACACTCATGGCTTCGGCCAGTTCTACATCGGTTTGTATGCCCAACTCCTCTTTAATGCGGCTGAGGGTATCCTTGGTATTGATCAGGACGTGGCCGCCCGGCACCCTCATCCTGGATGTCTCAGGCGATACTTTACCGATTTCGATGCACTCTTCATGCAATTGAGAAACTTTATTATTGACCACATTACTCATACTTGGTAATTCCCTTCAGGATTCTGGAATTAACTGCCATCACAACACACCCGCCAAGGCCGGCAACCCGTGACAATTGTGCCGAATTCGAACAAGTTATAGCATTTTCAGACCCAAATAACAATCAGCTTTACTATCTGTCACATTCTATCGGCAAGGGCAATTGATATTTGATACTCCACGAAACCCCGCCCGGTAACCGCCGGACGTCCCAGCCACTTGAAATCAATATTACTGCTGCCATTTCATTTTTCTCTTTAACTACACCCGAAAATGATGTACATACAAGCGAACGCTATCGCATTTTACTTCATTTCGAAGTACATCCTCTTGCACCTCCCCAATGCCGATACTGTTTTGACCGTAACTTTAGGTTCAGCCAAGCCGTCATATGCTTTATGCAATTTCGCATTTTACTTTTTTGCAACAGGAGAACATGAAGATGATCAGGTTCAGCAGCAGGGTCAAATCGGCGATTGTTATCGGTTCAGTACTTATGTCAGCAGCATGCGCCTTCATCTCAACCGGTGAGGCAAACACCGGCAATACGGGTGAGACGTCACGTGTCACAATTGCTAGAGGAAAGTTTGTAAATGAGTCTGAAATGATCGGGGTACTGCCGTCCTTCAATGTTTCGGAGATGCCCGTAGCCGACAACTCTATGTCGCAAAGCACACAGGACCGCGTTCAGGCAGACCGGGAAACCAGCAAGCACGAAACGCTCGTAAACGTCATGAGTGCGCCGTCACTGAATAGCCGAACCGTAGCCGAACTCAGGCATGGACAAGCGATCAAGGTTCTGAAAGCAAAGGACAGCTGGCTCAAGATCACGTGGCAGACAGACAATACGCTCAGTCAGGGTTGGCTGGA
Organism: Geobacter psychrophilus; assembly: GCF_056821595.1. Taxonomy (NCBI): domain Bacteria; kingdom Pseudomonadati; phylum Thermodesulfobacteriota; class Desulfuromonadia; order Geobacterales; family Geobacteraceae; genus Geobacter; species Geobacter psychrophilus. The sequence continues at coordinate 2,977,799 of NZ_JBXDTU010000004.1, read as the reverse complement.
AAAGTCCTTTGTAGAAGGAAAGTCCATACATGCTCACCGGTAATCTCTAAAAATCGGTCTACCTTTATTTGATTCAAAAGCCCCCGTCCGGTACGTACCGAACGGGGGCTTTTTGTTTGCATGGTATTAGAGATAGTACCTCCTGCAACCGCCCCCAACGTTGACAGTTTCAATCAGTAAACCCCGGCTTGAGACGCGGGTGAATTCCGGGCAGTGTCCGTATCCCTGGCTTTGACGACCTGGGTGTTGCTTGTTGTATACAATATCTCTAATGAGTGCTCATTCTCATGGATAATGACCCTTGTTTCTGCTATGAAGAGATGCGCTGCAAGCCTGACATGAATCGAATTGAAGGAGCCCTACGGGCGCAATCTATGCGATAAATTGATGAACCTATTGATGTGGCACTTTATTTTGTTGCAACTGAAGGGTCTGAAGAGGGGAAGCGAGCATTACTTGAAGTGGTTTAGGCAAAACAAGGTGTAAAAGCACAATAACCCCGCAATAATTGAATTCAAATATGATGAAGTGCGGAGATCAATTATGAACCTGCTTGACTGGATTCCCGCAATCTCAACAACATCATTGCTCTGCGGTGCATTGTGGCTATTTCGTTCCATCATTTCAACCCGCTTGGCAATGAGCGTTCAGCATGAGTTTGATAACAAGTTGGAAACGATTCGAACGGATCTTCGAAAGAGTGAGGAATCTTTTCGTGCAGACTTGCGAAGTAAAGAGAATCAAATCGCTGTTCTTAGCAGCGGTGCTATGGCAGGTATGATGAGTCGCCAAGCGGCCTTAGACAAACGCCGCTTAGAGGCGGTAGATCAACTTTGGTCAGCAATCACAGCACTAGGTCCAGCGAAAGCTGTTTCGGCTTCGATGGCAGCTATCAAGTTTGAGGCTGCCGCAGAGGCAGCAGCAAATGATCCGAAAATGCGTGATTTTTTTGCATCAATAGCAGAACAGTTCGACCTTCAAAAGATGCAAACCTGTGAATCGGCATGCAATATTGACCCACTTAGGGGGATAATCGGCGTCCAAAATTGACCCACCTCAGCACCTTCCTCCATACTCTCTGGAACCAACCAGAGAGAGGAGTACCGAAAGGAGATGCTGAACGTGGAAACCATCCGCAAAGTCCGTCACGCCCACTACCGAGATGGCAAAGGCATCCGGGAGATAACCCGCGAATTCAACCTTGCCAGGAACACCGTCAGAACCATCCTCCGCACCGGCATGACCGACCAGAAGTACGTAAGGACTGAACAGCCACGTCCGAAGCTCGGCTCCTTTGAAGCCAGCCTTTCTGAATGGCTGGCTGAGGACAACAGCAAGCCTGTTCGCCATCGCAGAAGCTCTCAGATCCTGTTTGAGCAGCTACAGCGTGCAGGATACGAAGGAGGCTATGACAGCGTCCGCCGCTATGTGAGCAACTGGAAGAAAGCAGACGGCACGGCTGCTGTAAAGGCCTTCATACCCCTTGCCTATGACCCTGGTGACGCTTTCCAGTTCGACTGGAGTTACGAGAAGGTCGAACTCGGTGGTGTCCCCGTAGAGATAAAGATCGCCCACTTCCGCCTGTGTCACAGCCGCAAACCGTTCTGTGTCGCCTATACCCGTGAAACTCTTGAGATGGTCATGGATGCCCATGTCCGGGCCTTCGAGTTCTTTGGCGGTGTCTGCAGGCGAGGCATCTACGACAACCTGAAGACGGTAGTTACCAAGGTGCTGATGGGCAAAGACCGGGTGTTCAACCGTCGCTTCCAGAACCTGGCCTCCCACTACCTGTTTGAACCGGTAGCCTGTACGCCAGCCGCAGGTTGGGAGAAGGGACAGGTCGAGAACCAGGTCGGCGTAGTCAGGAAACGTTTCTTTGCCCAGCGTAGGCGGTTCAAGGACGTGGCTGAGTTGAACGAATGGCTACTGGACCAGTGCCGCAATCACGCCGCCACTTTCAAGCATCCCGAGCTCAGGACCAGAACCATTGACGAGGTGTTTGCCGAAGAGCGCAACCGTCTGCTGAGTATGCCGTCTCCGTTTGATGGTTATCAGGAAAGCGTTGCGCGTGTGTCGCCGCAGCTCCTGATCAGCTTCGACCGCAACCGTTACAGCGTCAATGCGATGGCTGTCGGTAAAACAGTCTCAGTACGTGCATACGCAAGCCGGGTGATCATCGTAATGAACGGCACAACGGTTGGAGTCCACGACCGTAACCTCAGTCGTGACAAGGTCATCTACGACCCCTGGCATTATATCGCCGTACTGGAGCAGAAACCGGGAGCCTTGCGAAACGGTGCCCCCTTCAAGGAATGGGATCTGCCGGAATCGATGGGTGAGGTCAGAAAGATACTGGCGGAACGCAGCGACGGAGATCGCCAGTTCGTGGGGATATTGAGCGTCGTCCGTCGTTATGGCTTGGAAGCCGTGGCAGAAGCGTGCGCCAAATCGATAGCCGACAAGACGGTCAGCAGCGATGTCATACTCACCATTCTGTCACGCACACACGATGAGCCGCAACCGGAACCGCTGCAGCCGTCAGCACAGTTGCCGCTGCTCAGGTTGGTCCCGGTGGTGGACTGTTACCGCTATGACCGCCTCCTCTCGGGAGGTGCCTATGGTACTGCGTGACCGACTGATGGAAGCCATCGGGACGCTCGGACTGTACGGAATGAAGTCCATCCTTGATGAGGTGCTGGCGGCAGGGATAAAGAGTCGGGCCACTCCGGACAAGATACTGTGCGACCTCCTGGAAGCGGAGATGGCGGAGAGGAAGTTAAGAAGCATCCGTTACCGCATGAGTCTGGCCAGGTTCCCGGTAGACAAGGATCTCGACCGGTTCGAGTTCGCAGCCACACCAGTCAATGAGATGCAAGTCAGAACCCTCTATGATGGCAGCTTCCTGTCCGATCACAGCAACATCATCATGGTCGGCGGTACCGGAACCGGCAAGACGCACCTTGCCATCTCCATAGCTCGGCAGAGTATCAGAAATGGCAGGAAAGCCAGGTTCTTCAACGTACTGGATCTGGTGAACCAGTTGGAGCAGGAGAAACTCGACAACCGGGGTGGCAAGCTGGCGGAACACCTGGCAAGGCATGACCTGGTTGTCCTTGACGAACTGGGTTACCTGCCATTCTCCAAGAACGGCGGCCAACTCCTGTTCCACCTGATCTCGAAGCTTTACGAGAGAACATCGCTGATCATAACAACCAACCTGACGTTCGGCGAATGGCCACAGGTATTCGGGGATGGAAAGATGACGACAGCCCTGCTGGACAGGATCACTCATCACTGCGAGATAGTGGAAACCGGAAATGAAAGCTGGAGAATCAGAACGAGGATAAACAACTAAAAACTACTGCTGGGGTGGGTCAAAATTGAACGCCTATAGCGGGTCAAAATTCAATGCCGATTGACAGCAAACCATCGATGCTGAAAAGGCCCGACCCTTTGTTTCTCCGATAGCGTGGGCACTTTATTCTGCGTATCAGGCCATTGTGTGTCTTGCCGTTTTAAAACTTAAAATACTAAAGGCAGGACTTGATATTCCCAAAGTTCTGGACACAGACGGCGTTGAGCGACTAATCAAAGTCGCTTTACCCCACTTTACTGAATTTATCGAAAAGTACGGTACAGATGCGTCACACCACCTACTTGATGAACTTGAGTCTCGTCTCTTGGAAGAACTGCTGAAAATGTTGCAAGGTGGAGAGTCTGACAAGGCGAGTATTGAACAAGCGGCGGGGATACTTAAAGAAGCCGGACGGTTGAGGGAAACGATTTCGCAATCGACGCTTTCTTAGGAAGTAACCATCACAAATTACAAAGCGGCTGAATTGCTACAATTCGACCAGAATTAAGGGGAAATACACTGTGAAATATCTGGCCATTTTTATTGCCGCACTTATTTCTCTAATGAGCATTCAATCGCACGCAGAAACCTTTGATATTAAAGATTCTCGCTGGAAGCAGTTAAGTCAGACCTACGGATTTATTGTTGGTCAGCAAGATTCCTTGGAGCGGATTGATGAGAAATTTCCGGATCTCGCAAAAGATGTAAAAGAGGCATGGGTTGCATATAATTATAGCGCGCTTGGTGAAAGCACTATTAGTATTGAAAAGGAACTCAAAAGCGAAATTGGAGAGAAGAAGTGGACTGACTTCAAAATGGAGCTGTCCAAGCTAATACCTCGTGAGGAGATTACTCGCCCCCAAGCTGTAGATTTTCTCAAAGAAGTCAATGATCGATCAAAAGGCCAGCTACCAAAATCGATATTGACTACTCTTTTGTCGGCAAACCCACGGTATTTGAGGAAGCCAACAAGTGAATTAGCAGAAGGATGGAAGCAAACTTTTCGGACCAAGGGGCATACTGATTCTAAAGGGGTAGATTGTACCATCACCTTGCCTGCAAGTTGGAGCAGAAAGGAAGGAAATAGGCCTGACATGATTCAAATGTTTCAGAATGGGGCTGGTCACGGTCCTATTATCAGCGCTATGATGATTAAGTCAGTTCCTCCACCTAAACTTTCAAAAGAAGAACAGAAAGACTTTTTCACACCAACAGAACTAAAAAGCTCAATTCCAGAGGGTGGAAAGTTTATCTCGTCAAAAAATATTGTACTTGATGGTGCACCTGCAGCAATGGTTGTTTACGACATTACCCAACAGGTATTAGATATAACAACTAAGGCGAGAGTCACTCATTTTGTAACAATTCACAATGATAATAAAATGATTCTTCTTCAGTTTATGGCTTTCAAACGTACTGACAATATCAGTACGCTTGACCAGCTTCAAAAACTGCATCTTCCAACTTTCAAGCTAGTTGCAAGCAGTCTTGTGTTCAATGATCAATTCAATTAAAAAATAACAAATTCCGGGGCGGGTGCTCAGCCGTTGAATCGATCATAAGATCTCTACAAGTACCGGAGTTGCAATGTCCAATTTCACCTTCCTAAGCACCAACTGGCCCGAACTCTACAAAACTGTCCGCGAAGCCGAGCAGGCGCCCCGCGGACCAGCTGTTTCTACGCCCGGCGCTCGCTGGAGCATGCGGTGAAGTGTCTCTAGACAAGGTGCTAGAATACCTGATGTGCTACGGCGTCAAACGGGCGCGAGGCGGCCAGCGAGGCCTTCGGCGAGTTCCTGCACAACTCGACCTATTCGGCCACCCAGATCAGGTTCATTGACCAGGTAGTCAGCTACCTGACCCAGAACGGCAGCATGGACCCCGGCCTCCTGTACGAGCCGCCCTTCACCGACCTGCACACCGAGGGACTGGATGGGCTCTTCGGCGACGCCGGGGCACCCAGGTTCATTCAGCTGCTGCAGGATATTGAACTGCGGGCAGCGGCGTAGTGTCAAACCGGTGGTATACTACTGAATGTTTTTGACCTTACCCCTTCAGCTGAGACTACATAGGTACGAATTATTCTGCATCATACTTTTATGGAAAAGGAGTCCATCATGACAACCAGATTCAACAGTAGACTTCAGTCAACGATACTTTTCGGTACAGTGCTGCTCTTATCGGCCTGTGCCTCAGTCAATACCGCTGATTCGGGCAAAAGCGAAGCAACAGTTGCCAAAAAAGCGGATGATACGACCCGCACCACGATCCAAAAGGGGAAGTTTGAAAATCCGCCTGAAATGCAGATGACCAGCATAAACAACACCCCGGATTCTGCTAACACTCCCTCTGAAACAGCCCCGCACAGTTCGCCCAACTCCAAGGCAGGCACCACCAGAATCAACCAGAAAGAGGCGTCAGTAAATGTCCGGAGTACGCCATCCGCAAAAAGCCGCTCCATTGCCGTACTCAAGGCGGGACAAGCCATCGAGGTCCTAGAAACCAGGGACAACTGGGTAAAGATCACCTGGCAGAAAGGTAATTCTGCAAAGCAGGGCTGGATGAATAAGGCCTTTGTGGAAGGAAATTAACGGGAACACTCGGGAAACATCAGCACTACGCAACTTTTCAGAATATAAAATGGCTGCCCTCGTTTCGAGGACAGCCATTTTCGTTTCATACATCACTGTACCTGATGCCTACTTTTTCGGTTCATCCTTTTTGACCACAGCCATGGCATCGTTGAGGATCTTGACGCCGGCCTTGGAGGCGGCGATCGAGCCGGTCAGGCTTTCACGGGCCAGGTCGGGGTTATGGAAACCGTCCGAGTTTTCGGCGGTCCAGTATTCCCAGAGCACATGGGCCTCTTCATGCTTCTCACGGGCCTGGGTCAGGACGCTATCGGTCACACCCATGCGCTGGGCAGCGGCATAGGAGTCGATCAACTGGCCCAGCCAGTACTCGGCCTTGCGCATCTTGCCCTTGGTGTAGTTGATGACCGAATCCAGTTCGTACTGTTTTTGCTCAACAGTGCTTTTCGGGTGGCAACCCAGACAGGCCGCCTTGACGTTCTGCTTGGGCTTGACAACGCCGTGGGTCGAGAAGATCTTGCCGTCCCTGCCCTTCTGCTTGGGCATATGGCACTGGTGGCACTGGACGCCGGCCCGGTCGTGTACGCTGCCGGCATAGGTCTCGGCTTCGGGGTGCTGGAATTTGATCAATCGGGCCCCGGTGACGGCGTGCTTGAAGTCGAAGAAGTCCAGATCCTTGTAATGTTTGAGCAGTTGCAGGGCGTTCTTGAGCGGGAAGTGGTTGGTGCGCTGGTCATCATACTTGACCGGCTTGCCGTCGCTCCACTGGGTGCCGGCGCCACAGGCATACTCGACGTGACACTGGGCGCACATCATGCGGGAATCGGTTTTCTGCATGATGCCGATCTTGCGGAAACCGTCACGGAATGAAATCACCTTCAGGTCGGTTGCGCCCCCCTTGGAGAAGATGTTGTTCTTGGTATCGCGTTCAATGGCCTGGATCAGGCCGTCACGCACCACACGGGGCTGGGTGCCGTGCGGATCATGGCAGTGGATGCAGCCGACCGGGTTGTTGGTGTCCTTGGCCACATCAACAATATTGGAGGTGCGGTCCCACTGGGCCTTGGGATCCTTGTCACCCATAAATTTCCACTTGAGGATATGGTCGGAGGTCTTGCACTGGATGCAGGTCGGATTACCGGCCATGGCGGTTTCCTTCAGCTTGTAATCCTTGCCTTTGTCAACCAGCACATCCCAGGTCTTGCCGGTCTTGTCGATACCCTTCCAGCCATCCTTGAACTGGAAACGTCCGCCCTGGAAACGATCCACGGCAAACTGGTCGATGACCATGAAGGCGTGGCCACGCGGTTCATTGTGCTCAAAGGTGAAACCATAGGGGGCCAGCAGTTTGTCCTGCATGGGGGAGCGGCCGGCAGGCACACCTTTCTCCTTGCGGGCGCCGCCGTCATAATTGACCTTGAAGAAACTTTCATACTGGCTTTTGTGACACTTGCCGCACAGGGCCTGGTCGATGCGCGTGACCGGCTTGTTCTTCTCCGGGTCCTGCATATGCGCATCCATCTTGTCGTGGCAGACCGTACAGGCCAGCTTGGCGTGCTTCGAGCCCTCCTTGAGGGCCTTGACCTCGTCGTGGCACTCATAACACTTGGCCCTGCCGTCACCGGCCACTTTGGTGGCAGGCTTATTGACGGCGGTAGTCAGGGTGGGCAGTGACAGTACGGCAAGCGCACCTGCTACTGCCGCTATCAGTGCCAGTTTTTTTTTCAGCATGTTCATTCTCCTTTCTCGGGTGTGTTGACCGCATTCATGGCAGGTAGTTTAACGGGGGCAGAACGGGGCTGCAGTATGATCGCCTTGGGGTTGACCGGGCAGACATATTCGCAGGTCCCGCAACCGCTGCAGCGCGCTTCATCTATGCGAATGCCTTCACCAGGCACCACCATGACGGCCCGGGATTGGCAGCGTTCCACGCAGGCAAAACAGCCGCAGTTCCGGGCCAGGCAGCGCTCGTTGAACGCTGCAGCAGACATGTCAGGCCGGGGTTCGCCTGTTGGCACTGTGTCCGGAATAACAGGGGCATCGGAAGCTTCTCCCCCCTTGAACGTGCCGGCGATCTCAATGGCCGTCTTGCCGAGGGAGAAAATCCCCTGGCGGAAAAATTCCTTGCGGGTAATACCCATACCAATCCTGTTCCTGATGTATTGCGGATTTCCCGGGCGCATACACGCCCGGCCCAGACAAGCATACCAGAGTTCCGGTGATGCACCAGCAACCGGTTATACCAATTCCATATCAAGGCCCTAGCTCGTTGATCTGGAATTGGAATTACAAACACGCAGCACACCTCGCATGCCGTACAGATACTATTATTCAAAAAAGGGCCGGATCAATTGACCCAGGTCAAATTCTGACGGTATAGTTTTTCAAGATACGCATTCGAAGCATAAATAGATTGACGTATGTCTGTTTTTTGCTAATGTGGACACAAACAGTCTTGTTTATATTTTGTGCGCGGGGGGACGGTCATGTCACTGGAAGGGACAATAGCACCGGATTTTTCATTGGAGGGGAGTGACGGGACCCGGCATAACCTGAAAACGTATGCCGGAAAAACCGTTGTTATCTTTTTCTATCCCAAAGACAACACGCCAGGCTGCACGAAAGAGGCCTGCGGCTTTCGGGATGGCTACAGTCAACTGGCAAGCAAGAATATTGTACTCATGGGAGTCAGCAAGGACAGCATCGCTTCCCATGGCAAGTTCATCAGCAGTCACAACCTGCCCTTCACATTGCTGTCCGACCCTGATACGGCCATGATGACCGCCTACGGGGCCTTCGGTGAAAAGATCATGTACGGCAAAAAAACCACCGGTACGATCCGTTCGACGGTTGTGATCGGTCCGGACAGCATCATCAGGAAGCATTGGACAAACGTAGCCAAAGCCGAACTGCATCCGGCCCAGGTATTTGAATTTCTTGCAAAAGCATGATGCATCCATCAATATTGACGCCAAACTGACAAGACGATAAATCTCTGCAGAATTGAGCACATCAGGATCACTATCGTACCGCCTGAATGGCAGGATGATAGTGCCACATCACTCGGAATGGAGTCGAACCATGGAGAAATTTGTAACACTGGACGATGTTATCAAATTCGCAATTGATCGCGAGGAGACCGCTTACCAGCTCTATAAATTTGCTGAAGAGTTGAGTACCACGGTGGCTGCAAAAAAGATCTTTGCTGAGCTTGCGGCAGAAGAGGCCACGCACAAGGATGTCTTCAGCAAGATTGACGCTGACAAGGCAGAAAGCCACAAACTATGCACCATACCTGAGACCAGTATCGCCAAGTACCTGATAGATGTAACCTTCCGACCCGACATGACCTATCAGGAAATCCTGACTTTTGCGCTCAAAGCCGAAGAGAATGCCTATCAGCTGTACAAAGCCGCTGCCGGCATGACTGATGACGAGCGGCTGCAGAAGGTTCTGATGAACTTCGCCGATGTGGAGCTTGGGCACCGCCGCAGGCTGGAAATCATCTACGAGGAGCACGTGCTGACCGAGGGGTGATTCAAACCGCCTCGCAGTAATTACCAAAAGGCGCTTCCGATTCAGGATGCGCCTTTTGTTTTTTCTTCACGACAAATCCCTGCTTGCAAAAATCATAAATTCCAGTAAAATCCCGGCAACATTAACCCTGGTTATAAAACGCTTTTTCATGTCTCACCGGTTCTGCAACCCGGAATCCTGGGACACGCGCCACATGTTGACCAACATTTCAAACAGGTAACGGTATGAAAACAGGGTCAAAAATTCCGTGGAGGCTTCTGACGGCATGCCTGACGATAGCATTGTCAGGGATAACATTTTCAGAATGTTCATTTGCCGATACGTTTCGAACCGAAAAAACTGACCTGTCCGAACTTTCTCTCGAAGAGTTGATGGAAATCAAAGTAGCCAGGGTCATCACCGCATCCCGCTTTGAACAGCGGGTCACAGAGGCACCCGCCAGCGTCACTATCATAACTGCTGATGAAATCAGAATGTTCGGCTACCGGACGCTGGCAGATATCATCAGGTCCATTCCGGGACTGTACGTCACCTCTGACCGCAATTACAGCTATATCGGGATCCGGGGATTCGGGCGGCACGGGGACTACAACGGGCGGATACTGCTGTTGATTGACGGACACCGGCTCAATGACAATCTCTTTGATACCGCCGCTCTCGGAACCGAATTCCCCCTCGACATCGACCTGATCGACAACCTGGAGTTTGTGCGGGGACCGGGCTCGTCGCTGTACGGCAGCAATGCCTTCTTCGGTGTTATCAACATCATCACCCGACCATCCGGGGAGGTGAACAAAGAGGCGGCCATTGCTGCCGGTGACAATGAAACCTGGAAAGGACGGATGAGCTACGGCAATGTTTCTGGCGCAGGACTCGGTGTGCTGGTGTCGGGTTCCTGGCTGGAAAGCGCCGGCCAGCGCAAAGTCTATTATCCTGAATACGCAGCGGATCCCAACGGGTCCGTTTCCCATGACAATGATTATGATTCCGCCAAATCCATGTATTCCCGTTTCTCCTACGGTGATTTCACCCTGTCCGGTTTGTACGGCACCAGAAAGAAAGGTATCCCGACCGGAGCATACGAAGTTGTATTCAACACCAAGCCCAATTACACAGTGGATGACCGGGGCTATGTCGATCTTTCCTACCGGCACACGTTCGGCAAGTTCACTGATTTTTCGGCCAGACTGTTTTACGATGCCTATGAATATGAAGGGCGGAGCACCTACGACAGGGTAGTTGGTCAGCCGTACGTAATCGTTCGCGACATGGCGCACGCTCACTGGTGGGGCGGCGAGGCCATGGCCGATATAAAACCTTCGGAGCGACACCGATTCACTGTCGGAGCTGAATTCAGGCACAACCTGCGCACGTCTCAAACCAATATGGATGTGGAGCCATTCAAATCAAACCTGGACTACAACCACAGCTCCACAAACTGGGGTGCATTTGGACAGAGCGAGCACAGCATCTTTAAATCCCTGTTTCTGAATGCCGGGGTACGCTACGACGATTATGGGCGTTTCAATTCAGTCAATCCCCGTGCGGCACTGATCTGGACACCAATCGCGACCACCACCTTCAAATTGATGTACGGCGAAGCATTCCGGGCACCGAACGCCTATGAATCCCACTATTTTGACGGCGGAAAAACCGGGAAATCCGACCCGAACCTGAAACCTGAAAAAATCCGCACCTATGAGGCGATCTGGGAGCAATATTACAACGATATCTACAACTCTTCGGTCTCAGCCTTCTATTACCGCATTAACAACCTGATCTCTCTGGTGACCGATCCGGCCGACAACCTGATGGTCTACCGCAATATCGACCGGGTGGAGGCAAAGGGTGTCGATCTCGTTCTGCAGGCTAAATTTGAATCCGGACTGATGGGACGCGTTAGCTATACCTGGCAGGAAGCGACAGATGCCGACAGCGGCGCCTGGCAGGTCAACTCACCGCGCCACCTGGCAAAGGCCAATATCAGTATGCCGGTCTACCGATCGTCTGTCTTTATTTCACCAGAGCTCCAATATTCCAGCCCCCGCCTGACACTGGCCGGCAACCGGACCAGGGATGCGGTAACAGCAAACCTGACGATCTTGGGTCGCAACCTGATTCAGGGCCTGGAGGCTTCAGCCAGCATCTACAATCTGTTCGACACACGCTACGGAGATCCGGGCTCAAGCGAGCATAGACAGGACATCATCGATCAGGACGGCATCAACTTTCGTATAAAACTGAGCTACCGGTTCTAATGTTGAAGCCAATGAAACTATGCATATCTGCCGTGTTAGCCGGACTCTTGTGCGTGGTTTCAGTTCCGACCCTGGCACTTGATCCGTCCGAATCCCAAGTGACGGCAGCGATGCTATTCAATTTTACAAAATTTGTTGAGTGGCCGGCGGACTCCCTTTCAGGGAACAACCAGCTGAGCATCTGCATTGCCGGGACCAACCCGTTCAAAGGCAGCAGTGATACGTACCAGGACCGGATTTCAAAAGGAAAAACCGTCAAGATACGGTCTATAAACGGTCCGCAGGAGGTACAGGGGTGTAATCTGCTGTTCATCGATCAGTCCCAGCAGGATGATCTGGCGGCATATCTTCATCAAGCATCCGGAATGCCGATCCTGACGGCCAGTAATATCAGTCAGTTTGCATCACATCACGGCATGATCGGCCTGTTCAAGCATGATGACAGGATCCGCTTCGAAATCAACCATGATGAGGCCAGGAGATCCCGCCTGACCATTAGTTCAAACCTGCTCAAGCTCGCAAAGATTGTACGGTAATGGGGCTCTGCCGGCAGGGATCGTCGGTCGCCGGAACAGGTTTTCTGATGTCCTGACAAGTCGCTCGCATTAAGTATGCAAACAGTGTATTAGTACACTTTAGTTTTAATATGCTTACAAAGTGGGTTATTCCTGTATAACCGATCGCAGTACTGACCTGGCAACACCAAGATAAGGCTACGTATGAAATCACGCTACTCCTGGAAAAATTCGGCAATTAAGCGGCTGCTGACCAGTCAGTTTCACCTTGTACTGCTTGCAGCCGGATTGTTGATACTGATGCAGTCCCGCCCTGTTGATGCCGAAATGACGTCAGCTCCATCCCGGGTTGATCTGACGGCCTTCAATATTGAAGAGCTGTTGGACATCACCGTAACCTCGGTTTCAAAAAAATCACAAAAAATAGCCCATGCCGCGGCAGCAATCTACGTCATCAGCCAGGATGACATCCACCGCTCGGGAGTTACCACAATTGCTGATGCCCTCAGAATGGTTCCAGGGGTCCAGGTAGCACAGATCGACAGCAATAAATGGGCAGTGACCGCACGCGGTTTCAATGGCCGCTTTGCGAACAAGCTGCTGGTGCTGATGGACGGGCGCAGTCTCTACACACCTTTCTTCATCGGGGTCTATTGGGAAGTACAGGACACCGTGCTTGAAGATATCGAGCGCATAGAAGTCATTCGAGGTCCCGGTGCGGCGCTTTGGGGCGCCAATGCGGTCAATGGTGTTATCAATATCATCACTAAATCAGCGGACAAGACACAGGGGGCACTGGTCAGCACAGGGGGCGGGACCAGCGAAACGGCATTCGCAACAGCCAGATATGGCGCCGCCATTGGTGAATCTTCCAATATCCGACTGTATGCGAAACATAACGAGCGCGACAATTTTGTTGATGCATCAGGCAATAGCACCAATGATTCCTGGCATACCACCCAGGGAGGCTTCCGATTTGACTCGCAGCTGACTCTTCAGGATAACCTGACGTTCCAGGGAGATTATTACGCCGGCACACTCAACGAGACCAACACCCTGTTCAACCTGGTCCCTCCATACATGCGAGATGTGCAGCACGGAACAGACGTGAGCGGCGGCAACATCCTCACCCGCTGGCAGCGTGCCCTGTCAGACACGGACAACCTTTCTCTGCAGTTGTACTATGATCATACCGAGCGCGACATGCTCGTTTCACCTCAAACATTCAATACCTTCGACCTGGATATGCAGCACCGCTTTTCGTTCGGAAGTTACCAGGACATCGTATGGGGGCTCGGGTATCGCTTCAGCCAGTATGAAGTAGCAAATACACCGACTCTTTCATTTGATCAGCAGCGGGTCACCAACAATCTGTTCAGCACTTTTATCCACGATGAAATCACCCTGATTCCGGCAACACTATCCCTGATCGTCGGTTCACGCTTTGAACACAACGACTACTCAGGCTTTGATGTACAGCCCAATGGACGTCTGCTCTGGACAATAACACCGAATAATTCCCTGTGGGCGGCAGTTTCACGAGCGGTTCGCTCCAGCACCAAAGGAGAGCAGGACATCCGCTATAACTATCGCACGATTCCAACGACACCGCTGCTCAGACTTGAAATAGTGGGCAATAAGCACTTCAAATCCGAAGAGCTTCTGGCGTATGAAATCGGCTACCGCACCAAACCACTGTCCCATCTCTCCTTTGATATTGCAGCATATTACAACTCATACAAAAATCTGAGAGTCATCAGCCCGGGAACGTTATATACAGAGCCCGCATCAGGACCGGCAACCAATGCTGTTCAGCCCTATTTTCTGAGCAATGACATGCATGGGCATGCGGTCGGCGTTGAACTTTCCGCTGAATGGACGCCATGCGACTGGTGGCGCCTGCAGTCATCCTACAGTTATCAGAATCTCACCATGTTTCTTGACGGCACAAGCGCAGACAGCATCAACAAGCGCAACGCCGAAGCGGATGTACCGCTGCATCAGTTCAGCGTGCGCTCCGGTTTTGATCTGGGTCGTCAGGTTTCTCTGGATCTGTGGCTGCGCGGCACTGACCGCCTGGATTCTATCGACGGGCAGTCCATACGCGGCTATATCACCATGGATGCACGCCTGGCCTGGAAGCCGGCCAAGGGTCTTGAGCTGGCCCTGATTGGAAGGAATCTCTTTGAAAGCCATCATGCCGAATTCATACCTGAATATATCAACACGAAACCATCCGAAGTCGAACGCAGCTTCTACGGCAAGCTGACATGGAATTTCTGATGCTGACCTGTTCAATGATGAGCACGATACTATGCTAAAGTTTATGCTGCGTTCCATTCTCATGTTGGCGGGCTTGTTGGTATGCTGCACGCCGTCCGGCTGGGCTGAGTCGAAACAGCTCAATGAGTACGAGGTGAAAGCGGCCTATCTGTACAACTTTGCAAAATATGTGGATTGGCCGGCATCGACACCGCGCCGGGAGAATGCGTCCCTGACTATCTGCATCGTAGGGAAAAGCCCATTGAATGACGTCATTGAAACACTCGCGGGTAAATCCATCAAAAACCGCAGGCTGGTCATACGACAATTCAGCAGGATTGAAGATCTGAGCGAGTGCAATATACTGTTCATCAATGCTGCGGTGAAGACCTCTCTCACCCAGCTACTTGCTTCCATAGCTCCCCGCTCAATCCTTACTGTAAGTGACTGCAAAGGTTTTGCAGCTGCCGGCGGCATGATTGAACTGTTACCTGCCGGAGATAAAATAAAGTTTGGCATCAATAACCGGGCTGCCCAGCTTGTAAATCTCAGAATCAGCTCTCATCTGCTGAGGCTGGCCACGACCGTTCTCGAGTAACCCTGGTTCGAGCTGAATTAGAGGATAATCTTCAGGAATATATGTTCAACTATATCCGCAAATATTCCATACGACGCAAACTCATGCACATCATGCTGGTCACCAGCGGAGTGGTGCTGGTGATGGTTACCATCGCGTTTTTCACCGATGCGGCGCTGTCATTCCGCACCATGATTCTGGAAGACCAGCGGATTTTGGCAAATATTGTCGGCAGCAACACAGCAGCCGCTGTTTCATTTGATGATCCGAAAGCAGCCAGCGAGACACTCGAAGGCCTTTCCGCAAACCCCAATGTTATTGCTGCCGCCGTCATCACTCCTTCCAACGAGCTGTTCGCTTTGTATATTCGCAAAGGCATCGACCAGCAGTCCCTCGGCCTGAACATCATCACAGATGGTACCAAACAACGCATCCCGGCAGCCGATCTTCTTTCCATGGCTACCCAGCAAACCCCCTTATGGGCTCGCCATGCCAACATCAAAACCGTGCTTCCCTTTCTGGCCGACTCCCAGCAGATCAGCACCATACTAATCATCTCTGACATCGGCGAACTGACATCAAAGCTGTCGCGTTCTTTTGTTATGCTCGGAGTAATCCTGATCGTTGCCCTCCTGATCGCCTACATCATTTCATCAAAACTGCAGGCGATCATCTCCGAACCGCTGCTCAGCCTTTCGACAACAATGAAGCAGGTTTCGAGTGAAAAGAATTATGCAATCCGTGCCAGGTGTGCTGAAGATGATGAAATCGGCGATCTGGTCAATGGTTTTAATGAAATGCTGACGCAGATAGAACTGCGGGATGGGCAACTGAAACAACATCATGAAGAGCTTGAGGAGAAGGTGGCACTGCGTACCAGCGAGCTACGCCAGGCCAATCTGCAACTGGAAACAACTGTTATGGAGCTGAAGACCGCCACAGAAGAGGCCGAAGCCGCCAACCAGGCCAAATCACAATTTCTGGCAAACATGAGTCACGAGATCCGCACCCCTATGAACGGTGTTCTCGGCATGACTGAACTGCTGCTGGAAAGCCCTTTATCGCAAAAACAGCGTCAGTACGCCGAAACAGTGCATCAATCTTCCAACGCGCTGCTTTCCATTATCAATGACATTCTCGACTTCTCCAAGATCGAGGCCGGCAAGCTTGAACTGGAGATCGCCCCCTTCTCCCTGAACGATACCATGCATAGCGTCATTGAACTGTTCATCGGCTCAGCCCAGCGCAAAGGCATCAGGCTGACCAGCCAACTCAGTGCACAAGTTCCGGCATTGGTGTTGGGGGATTATGGCCGTATCCGCCAGATCCTGGTAAACCTGATCAACAACGCCATCAAATTTACTGCGCAGGGGGAAGTCAGTCTCACTGTCCGGCAAAGAGAGGGCGATGAAAGCTCCGGTATGTTCTACTTTGAGGTACGGGATACGGGTATCGGCATAGCGTCCGAAGCACAGACCCGGGTTTTTGAACGATTTTCGCAGGCTGACGGCACAATGAGCCGTTCATTTGGAGGAACCGGGCTGGGCCTGACGATTGCCAGGCAACTTGTTGAATTAATGGAGGGAAGTATCGGGGTAAAGAGCGAACCGGAAAAAGGATCAACCTTCTGGTTTACTGCGCGGCTGCCGTATATAGCCTCCGAAGGCGGTAATACCGGCGCCACGCACATGGCCGATGCTTCGCAGAAAGCATCCGATCCGACATCATACACAAACAGGCATACAGACAGAACAGCCATCCCCGAAAAACCTGTATTTCCAGCCGGCGCGCATACCTTGCCGCTGAAACGGGAAATGACTGATCTTGTCCCGCGCATCCTGGTTGTCGAGGACAACGCTGCCAATCAAAACCTGATTATCACCATCTTACAGCTGCTGCGCTATCAGGTTGAATGTGCTGCCAATGGTAAAGAGGCTGTTGATGCCTGGACACGGTCTGAGTTCGATATAATCCTGATGGACGGCCAGATGCCGGTTATGGACGGATTTGAAGCCGCCCATATAATTCGTAAACGGGAGGCAGCCGAATCCAGGCCGCGTACCACCATTATCGCGCTGACCGGCCAGGCCATAAAGGGTGATCGCGAACAGTTCCTGATTAACGGTATGGATGACTATCTGGCCAAACCGTTCACCCTGATGCAAATCCGGGAACTGATGAAGAAATGGCTTGCCGCCTGATAGTCGAAACCTGCTACAAACCTTTTACCGCATAGATCCCGGGCGCGTTTCGCCAATATCCCTTGTAATCCAAGCCATAGCCGAACAGGAAACGGTCTCCGACCTCAATACCGGTAAAATCAGCCCGCATGCCGGGCGTAACCTTGCGCAGGTGAAGCTTTTCCACCAGTACGGCCATATAGATCTTCTCTGCTCCCTGCTGAAGGCAGTATTCGGCAATGGCCGCCAGTGTCACCCCTTCATCCAGGATGTCGTCAAGCAGCAGCACGGTCCTGCCCTTCAAATCCAGCTGTGGTCTGACGGTCCAGTGCAGGTGTGCACCGGCCGTCTCATGCCCGTAGCGGGTGGCGTGGACATAATCCACCTCCAATGGAAACACCAGCCGGGTCAATAGCTGACCGGTAAAGATGAGCCCGCCGTTCATAATGCACAGCAATACGGGATTGGACTCCTTCAGCAGTGCGGTGACCTCATTGGCTATACGGTCAATGGCTGCGAAAACCTCAGTTTCTCCGACCAGCAGATCTGCTTCAGAGAGTACGGTATGTGCTTCGGTAACTGTCATGCTGACCACCTTTCATTTCAATGTGTCCGAAGTTCGGCAGCAATTATCGGCACCATATTTTCTTCGTTTGGGAACAATCCGACCGGTACTTTTTCTCGGCCGAATTCCAGGTAAATCTGGTATCGGGCACAGGGTTCGAAGTTTCCGTGGCAATATTTTTCCTTCAGGTATTCGGACACAGCCGGCATATCAGGCATCATGTCATTGAAAAATATGCAGGTACTACTCAGTTCACAGGTTATCATGGCATCTCCATGCACTGGCTATTTTCGCTGTCCCCCGACAACCCGGACGATTCCGCCTGGATCACATGCCGTTATCACGTCGCCAAAAGCACCGGTCGCCCGGAAAAGCTGCATCACATCCTGGGACTGCCCCGCCCCGATCTCCACCACCAGCCAGCTGCCCGGGTTCATGCAGGGGAGTGCCGACGGAATCAGAGAACGATAGATATCCAGACCGTCTGCTCCGCCATTCAGTGCGCCGCGGGGATCAAAATCCCGCACCTCAGGCTCCAGTGCCTCGATATCGCGGCTCGGTATATAGGGCGGATTGGAGACTATCAGGTCAAAGTATCGCCCTGCCACAGGTTCACACAAAGATCCTTGCAGAAACTCGATGGCAACCCCGTATTTTTCAGCATTTTTCCGGGCAATCGCCAGTGCCTCCCCGGAAATATCGATCGCCGTTACCGTTGCCATCGGCAACTGCTTCGCCACTGAGACGGCAATGCAGCCGCTCCCCGTGCCAACGTCGAGTATTGACCCAGCTTGCGGCATCAGCCTTAGCGACTCATGTACAAGCGTTTCCGTGTCCTGGCGGGGAATGAGCACATCCGGCGTAACCTCGAACTCGAGGCCGCAGAACTCCTGGCTGCCAAGAATGTGCTGCAATGGTTCACGTCTGCCACGGCGGGCAACCATGACGCGGTAATCTGCAAGCTCTTTATCGCTCAACGGCTTATCAAAGTTGAGATACAAGCCCACCCGGTCGAGACCGGTAGCGGCGCATAAAAGCCATTCTGCTTCCAGGCGGGCGTTGTCGACCCCTTTGCCGGCCAGAAATTCCTTTGTCCAGCTGAGAACCTTCAACGTTGTCCATGTTTCCATTTGTGTCATGCTGATGTTCCTGGCCCACATAAACCGGATGCGTACGTTTTTGATAGTATCCCATATTCCGGCTCTACTCCACAAAAATAAGACCCATTGACCTGCCAATACCCGGTAATATGCTTAACAGAATTCATGTAAAATTGAGGGGGAAACTCCGCTGGTTGTTGGGGGTATGCCAGCCGAAGCATCACGGAGAACACCTGGGGGCGGACGAGCAGATGCTTGATAAACAGAATACAATGATGCTATGTGTATAATCATTCATAATCCCGGCACATCAAGGAGTACACAAAGCCGCAAATCACGTGGACCGAAGACTTTGTTCTGGGGATAAAGCAATTCGACGTTCATCACCAGCACTTGATATCCCTGATTAACGAGACCACTCTCTGCATCGATAATGGCGCTCCCCAGGAAGAAGTAACCATCATACTAAACAGGCTTGTTGATTATGCCTGGTATCATTTCAATGCCGAGGAAAACTGGATGAAAGACCAGCAGTATCCTCAACTTGAGGAGCATCAAAAGCTACATAAAGAATTTTCGTTGAAAATAAGTGAGTTTAAAGATCGGTTTTCAAGAGGGATTACAGCAGTTGCAGCAGAACTTTCAACCTACCTGAATTTCTGGCTGATTGACCATATAGTTATCTGTGATTCGCACTATGCCTCTTTCGTTGGTTCAAGAAAAGAACCTGTGTTGATGACCTGAGCAGATTCGGTCTGAAATCTATTAGTAATGTGGGCAGCCTACCTCAAGCGCTTGGAGACACACATGACTTCATAGGGATCGCCTTTATAGTCAAGCAGATAGGTATAGTTCATCCCTGCAGCAGCACACCTGTCAATTTTGACCTGCAATTCCTCTTTACTTACTTTGGTGCAGCCTGTTACTGAGCATGCTCCACAGACAAGAAAAATAATCAAGAGATTCAACCTCATAACACCTCCTGCCTCATCCACCCAACGTCATCATAAGGTTTCTGCTTTCATGAGGACTTATCGGAAAAATCCGCCGTTAACTTTAGAAACCAATCCGGCCAACCACCTGATAAGATACTCAGTATAGCCAAAATCACCTTTTATTCTGGTACACCTGTCAAACATGAAATGCAGATAGAAATATAAAAAGGCCGCATCCGAAGATGCGGCCTTTTTATCCATTCTGAAAATAAAATTACTTGGCTGCAGGAGTAGTCGTTGTTGTAGTTGTTGTTTCAGCAGCAGGTGCTGCTTCTTTTTTAGCTTTCTTTGCTTTTTTGGTTTTCTTTACTTTTTTAACTTCTTTTTTCTCTACTTTTACTTCGCCAGCAGGGCTGGTAGTAGTTGTTTCTGTCTTGATGTTAGTTTTTGTTGTTTCAGCTGCGCAAACAATACCAGCAAAGGAAATGGCAACAATAGCAGCAACGAGTGTGGAAAGAACTTTTTTCATGGGTAATACCTCCGGATAATTTGGCGAATCTATATCTAGTAACTGCATATGTTGAGCCAAAAATCTAAATACTGCAACTAGCTGAAAGTATTGTCTATAATACTATTCAAATATTATTTCACGACTCATGCGACCTTATATACTCAAATCACACCTCATATGAAGTATGATAAAATATTGAATTCACGCAATAAATAATAATTGCGATCATGTATTGACACTGCTGTTTGGAACTTACTACTTCCTGATACAGCATCTCCTGACTCAATTGAGGTATTATCAGGTTCAATTCAGCCCATAACATACTGTCTATTTTCGACCGAGCCTGTATCCACCTATTATTTCTACCATTTAATTTACACGCTGGTTGGCATGCATGATGCTCCTCTTAGAATTGAATCTTAATTACACAGGAGGAATTACAACATGAACAAAGTTATTTCCACCATCGTTGCCATAGGGTTTATTTCAAGCATGCTTGTCAACACTGCCTTTGCCGGTGATCACCATGGCGGCGGCATCAATCCGCTCTGGATTCCGGTAGCAATCCTTTCCACGGTAGCTGCCACAGTAGCAACTATTGTCCAACCGCCTGTGGTCTATGAGCAACGGGTGTATTCAGAACCACGCCAGACTGTCATCTATGAAGAGCCACGACCTCACTATCGGCAGGGATACTATTATGAGCGTAGGCCATCGAATTATTATTATGAGGAACGCGGACGTGCCTATGACGAACCACGGTATCGTGACTACCGGTAACGATTGCAAAAAGATACAACTGGTAAGAGATTAAAATATGAAAAGGCCACTTCAGGGTGGCCTTTTCATATTGATGTCATGTTTTGGTTGTAATCAGTTTGAACCTGGAGGAGGTATGGTTATACTTCCGATCTCAGGGGCACCGCCAGCTGTTGCAGGAGAAACCGCAGGTGAAGGGGTATAGGTACCAGCGCTGGCCGGAGCACCGCCGGAGGATACCGGGGAACCGGCATTTGTAGTAGTATAACTACCGGCACCGGCAGGAGCAGTACCAGCGGTTGCGGGGAAACCGGCCGATTTTGGCGTATAGCTGCCGGCGCCAGCCGGAGCGCCACCAGCAGATGCAGGGGTCGAAGCCCCCTGAGCGAATTCGATACCGACGACAGAAACTGCTATTAGCGCAGCTATGAGGGTCAACAAGACTTTTTTCATGATTATTATCTCCATAATGAAGGTTCTATTTGTTACAGTATAGCATAGACAGATAAAATATACTCTTCAGGTCAGGCACCCTCTGAGCGTCAGGAACCTGGTCCAGGCGCTCTTACATCCAACACCATAGCGAGAGGTCGCAGATATGCTGAAAGGTTCAGAAAAACAGGTAGCGTGGGCAAAGCGGATAAAACAGGAGAGACTGGCCACCTGGAAACAGAGCGACCCAGCAGTGTTCAAAGAGGTCGAACCTCAGCTCAAGGGTGAACAATCAGCAGCATGGTGGATAACATACCGTGAAAAGAACCTCGGGGAGGTTTTACCGTATATCGCGGAAGGAGGGCCTCCGGTGAGGAAGAGTGCAGTGAAACCTAAGGAGACTCAAGGTTCCGCAAGCGTGACGCCGGTCTACTCATCACTGGAGGATGTAATCAGGTTTGTTGGAGAAACCAGGTGTATCGCTACCGGGAAGGTTGTTGTGGATGCTGATTGTCCTTTTTAGTACGTTAGAAATATGATCCAGGAATGGCGTAAAGATTTCAGCCGTGCTGCATTGATAATAAGGAGTACCGACATATGATCTGCCCTTACTGCAAAGAAACAATCCTCGATGGCGCCATAAAATGCCGCTACTGTGGCTCTATGTTGAATCTTGACCCTGCGAATACCATAAACATTGACAGCATCAGCAGTGATGAAATCCGTGAGTTTGTCGGGCCCAATGCCCACTACTACATCCAGAATTTCTCAAAGTTTACCATTTCGGGCAAAGAGGAATTTCGTGTTACCTGGAACTGGTCCTGTTTTGGTTTCACGTTTATCTGGTTTCTGTACAGGAAGATGTATGCGTTAGCTGCAATTACTTTTGTAGTCTTCTGTATTCCCGGGGTCAACATCCTCCTGCACTTGGGAATTGGAATGATCGGCAACTATCTGTACTACCGATATGTCAAGGGAAAGGTTATTGAGATCAGGGCGGCACAATCAGCACAGAACTATATTCCGGTGCTACAGGAACTGGGTGGGGTCAACAAGTGGGTTATCACGCTGGGGATTGTCATCTGTGTGCTCATGACAATTCTGTTTGCCGTTTTTTTCTCCACTATGATTGCATTCATGGGACAGCACCTGACGAGAATAACAATTTGATGATAATTCTATGGCGTGGTTTGCCCTTTGGTTTGGCATTGCGAACTTGAACATCTGTCAACGGTAAAACCCGTTTAGGCATAGTATTTACCTCCTGTTTCGGGGTATCCATATTTAGCCACTATGGGGTATCTCCTGAAGAGTACCCCAAAAACCACCGGTTTTAAACGTACAGCAACGAACTACAACAAACAACAGAAAAGAAAAAGCCCCTGATTTCTCAGGGGCTTTTTTACTTAACCGGACTATGCCGGACTACATTATGGCGGAGAAGGTGAGATTCGAACTCACGGAGGTGTTACCCTCGGCGGTTTTCAAGACTCTCTTTATATTACTGCATGTTAGCAGTAAGACCTCTTTTACCAACTAGCCCTCACTTTTGATTATTTTTGACACAACAGGTCTCACTTTAGGTCTCAGTTTATATCACCTATAAGCACCCATATCAACGCTTACTTCATTCCAACATATTTGCTGCGTGTACCAATTTATCAGGATTCAAATGAGCGTACCGTTCTGTTACCTGTATCGTGCTATGCCCCAACCACTCCTTTACCGTGTAGAGATCGATACCCTTATCAATTAGTCTGGTAGCGGTGGTATGCCTCAGAGCATGTAATACAAACTCTGGATCATTCATAAATCCCATTTCCTTACGTGTCCAGTCCCATGCCGTTCCAGCTTGATATTTGTCAACAGTGAATGGTTTACTTACACCGTTACCCTTCATGTTCTTCATTATAGCCCCTACCCTCTCGGTCATTGGTATGCTCCTGGGCCTTTCACCTTTGTTTATCCATATACTGATCAGATTGGTTTCAAAGTTGATATCGTCATAGCGGAGATCTAACACCTCAGATAACCTGCAGCCTGTATCCACTAGGACTTCAACCAAGTCAGCCACTTCAGGAAAGTAATGTCTCCTACTGTTATGCTCGGTGTTCCGTAACAGGCTGACTACAGTGGATTCCTCTTCTCTGGATATGACACGTATCCTGCCCTTGTTCTCCTTTTTGAGTTTGATATGTTCCCATGGTTGCCGGTGATGACGTAGTAATGTCTTTAGGGTGGCAAGATACCTGTTTACTGTGGCTCCTTTTATACCTGAAGCCTCCAACTTCTTGATTAACCGTTTAATTACATCCTCATCTATCTTGCTAATGGGTATGTCACCTGTAATGTCCATTAACTTTTCAGCTATACGTTGAGACTTGAGACCATCTTTGTTGTCCTTCCAGCGTTCATCATAGACCTTCTGTATTGCAATGCTCAGTGGCATTCTTGCGGCCTTTTCTCTTGGTGATAATGCTCCGTCTACCATCATACGTTTCTTCTCAACAGCCTCAACTAATTTGGCTTCCTTCATGGTAAACTTACCAGTGCTCCTGGTTACACGAAACCCATCTACCGTGAAATTCATGTAGAAAACACCCTTATTGCCTCGTTTATATACAGACATGACGTACTCCTCCTTGGAATACAGGCACACAAAAGAGCGGAATAGCCCCTGTGTCCTGTTGTTATGTAATTGTTTGATTTGTTACCGGTGATTGATTGTTCAGGTGGGTTACATTTTGATGGGTGGTGTTACG
The DNA here is from genome assembly GCF_056821595.1 of Geobacter psychrophilus. NCBI lineage: Bacteria > Pseudomonadati > Thermodesulfobacteriota > Desulfuromonadia > Geobacterales > Geobacteraceae > Geobacter > Geobacter psychrophilus. The sequence goes on along the minus strand of NZ_JBXDTU010000004.1, from coordinate 2,953,460 downwards.
GTGATTACAGAAGTCCTCGTTCTACAAATGACAGATAGGTTTCTCCGACAATGATGTGATCCAATATCTTAATTCCTAATATCTCTCCCGCCTCAGAAAGTCTCCTGGTGATAGCTAGATCCTCCTGACTTGGGCTTGGGTCTCCGGTCGGATGGTTATGTATCAATATAATTGCTGCTGCTGATGAGAGTAGGCTGTTCTTAAAAGTTTCCCTGGGGTGAACGATTGATTGATTTAAGGAACCTGTAGAAATGGGGTCGATACATATCAATCTGTTTTTGCCATCGAGATGTAGAGCTATGAAATGCTCCTTGGTCTCCTGCTGTAACCACTTAAAGGTATTGAATACTTGAACTGGTGCAGTGTATCTGATCCCTGTATTAAGATAGTTGGTCAGTTCTTCCCGTATGATCAATGTCTCGTAAACAGCTTTTATGGTCTTGAACCTGATGGGTTTACATTTCTGGGTGATGGCATCTATTGGAAATAGGGTATCTATTGTCATGGTAGTTCTCCTTGTGCGTTGGACGCAGATATAGGGTTCTGTGGTCCTTGGTGGTTAAAATGCTTATAGTGGTATGGGTTATTTGCTCTGGAAGGGTCTAATGGGCTGGTAGGTGGTGGTCTTATTGAGCTTTACGTAGATTAATTTTAAAAGCATCTCTCCGCATGGTTGACAGATTACTGTTGGAGCTGAGTCACGATCTGGTAAAAAGGAGTCTGTTCTTTCATCTACTGTTCCATAGCGGATACCATGAGATATCTCATTACCTCCTAACTTCTTAGTGCAATATTCACATCTCATGACTGCACCTCCATATCAGCACAATGACAACAATAGGACACTCCCCTTAACTCCTGGCTGTTCTCTTCTATGATGATGTCGTAACAGTTTTCACACATGATGCAGGTTATCTCTTTAATGTTATGTATGTTCATGATGGTCTCCTTGTCAGTAGAGGTATTGGATCAGCTGTTTCACGATGGTCACGGGTTTCATGGTCTCCCACTTGTTGCCTAGGTATTCTCCTATTTCCTGGTTGTTGTGTGTCAATCGGCATTGAATTTTGACCCGCTATAGGCGTTCAATTTTGACCCACCCCAGCAGTAGTTTTTAGTTGTTTATCCTCGTTCTGATTCTCCAGCTTTCATTTCCGGTTTCCACTATCTCGCAGTGATGAGTGATCCTGTCCAGCAGGGCTGTCGTCATCTTTCCATCCCCGAATACCTGTGGCCATTCGCCGAACGTCAGGTTGGTTGTTATGATCAGCGATGTTCTCTCGTAAAGCTTCGAGATCAGGTGGAACAGGAGTTGGCCGCCGTTCTTGGAGAATGGCAGGTAACCCAGTTCGTCAAGGACAACCAGGTCATGCCTTGCCAGGTGTTCCGCCAGCTTGCCACCCCGGTTGTCGAGTTTCTCCTGCTCCAACTGGTTCACCAGATCCAGTACGTTGAAGAACCTGGCTTTCCTGCCATTTCTGATACTCTGCCGAGCTATGGAGATGGCAAGGTGCGTCTTGCCGGTTCCGGTACCGCCGACCATGATGATGTTGCTGTGATCGGACAGGAAGCTGCCATCATAGAGGGTTCTGACTTGCATCTCATTGACTGGTGTGGCTGCGAACTCGAACCGGTCGAGATCCTTGTCTACCGGGAACCTGGCCAGACTCATGCGGTAACGGATGCTTCTTAACTTCCTCTCCGCCATCTCCGCTTCCAGGAGGTCGCACAGTATCTTGTCCGGAGTGGCCCGACTCTTTATCCCTGCCGCCAGCACCTCATCAAGGATGGACTTCATTCCGTACAGTCCGAGCGTCCCGATGGCTTCCATCAGTCGGTCACGCAGTACCATAGGCACCTCCCGAGAGGAGGCGGTCATAGCGGTAACAGTCCACCACCGGGACCAACCTGAGCAGCGGCAACTGTGCTGACGGCTGCAGCGGTTCCGGTTGCGGCTCATCGTGTGTGCGTGACAGAATGGTGAGTATGACATCGCTGCTGACCGTCTTGTCGGCTATCGATTTGGCGCACGCTTCTGCCACGGCTTCCAAGCCATAACGACGGACGACGCTCAATATCCCCACGAACTGGCGATCTCCGTCGCTGCGTTCCGCCAGTATCTTTCTGACCTCACCCATCGATTCCGGCAGATCCCATTCCTTGAAGGGGGCACCGTTTCGCAAGGCTCCCGGTTTCTGCTCCAGTACGGCGATATAATGCCAGGGGTCGTAGATGACCTTGTCACGACTGAGGTTACGGTCGTGGACTCCAACCGTTGTGCCGTTCATTACGATGATCACCCGGCTTGCGTATGCACGTACTGAGACTGTTTTACCGACAGCCATCGCATTGACGCTGTAACGGTTGCGGTCGAAGCTGATCAGGAGCTGCGGCGACACACGCGCAACGCTTTCCTGATAACCATCAAACGGAGACGGCATACTCAGCAGACGGTTGCGCTCTTCGGCAAACACCTCGTCAATGGTTCTGGTCCTGAGCTCGGGATGCTTGAAAGTGGCGGCGTGATTGCGGCACTGGTCCAGTAGCCATTCGTTCAACTCAGCCACGTCCTTGAACCGCCTACGCTGGGCAAAGAAACGTTTCCTGACTACGCCGACCTGGTTCTCGACCTGTCCCTTCTCCCAACCTGCGGCTGGCGTACAGGCTACCGGTTCAAACAGGTAGTGGGAGGCCAGGTTCTGGAAGCGACGGTTGAACACCCGGTCTTTGCCCATCAGCACCTTGGTAACTACCGTCTTCAGGTTGTCGTAGATGCCTCGCCTGCAGACACCGCCAAAGAACTCGAAGGCCCGGACATGGGCATCCATGACCATCTCAAGAGTTTCACGGGTATAGGCGACACAGAACGGTTTGCGGCTGTGACACAGGCGGAAGTGGGCGATCTTTATCTCTACGGGGACACCACCGAGTTCGACCTTCTCGTAACTCCAGTCGAACTGGAAAGCGTCACCAGGGTCATAGGCAAGGGGTATGAAGGCCTTTACAGCAGCCGTGCCGTCTGCTTTCTTCCAGTTGCTCACATAGCGGCGGACGCTGTCATAGCCTCCTTCGTATCCTGCACGCTGTAGCTGCTCAAACAGGATCTGAGAGCTTCTGCGATGGCGAACAGGCTTGCTGTTGTCCTCAGCCAGCCATTCAGAAAGGCTGGCTTCAAAGGAGCCGAGCTTCGGACGTGGCTGTTCAGTCCTTACGTACTTCTGGTCGGTCATGCCGGTGCGGAGGATGGTTCTGACGGTGTTCCTGGCAAGGTTGAATTCGCGGGTTATCTCCCGGATGCCTTTGCCATCTCGGTAGTGGGCGTGACGGACTTTGCGGATGGTTTCCACGTTCAGCATCTCCTTTCGGTACTCCTCTCTCTGGTTGGTTCCAGAGAGTATGGAGGAAGGTGCTGAGGTGGGTCAATTTTGGACGCCGATTATCCCCCTAAGTGGGTCAATATTGCATGCCGATTCACATCCACTATCAGCTTAAGACACCCCATGACCTCCAGCTTGGTCTTATACGTCCATTTGGACTCATTACCTTCAACGTAATCACCTACAAGCCCAGATAACAGTTTTCCTCTGGTCTTTGGTGCTTTAGATGGTTGTAATTCGACTACAAGACCTTGAATAACATCATTAGGCAACATACCACTACGGATCATGCAGAAAGTCTGCTGTAGCTTGTATTCCATGCTGATAGCCAATACTTTTGCGATTTTTGAGTCTTTTGTCTTAAGGGATTGTTTTATTTCTGATGAAATGAAGAGGTGACGCAGGTCAGCAGGGATATCTGCTCTGTAATAATAGATGTCATTACGAACAAATACATGATGTAAAAATGACAATAGCCCTTGCTTAGGAGGTCTCATAAAAGGTCTCACTTTAAGCAAGGGCTATAAAATCAGTAGTTATTTCAACTACTTTATAAGTTGGCGGAGAAGGTGAGATTCGAACTCACGGAGGTGTTACCCTCGGCGGTTTTCAAGACCGCTGCCTTAAACCACTCGGCCACCTCTCCAAATCGGTTTATTTCTATAGCACACTCATTTCAGAATTTCAAAGACAAAGACACCATCACTGCCTGATAATTTTTTCCAGGCCACCCATGTAGGGACGCAGCGCTTCCGGAATAACTACCGATCCGTCCTCCTGCTGGCCATTTTCCAGGATCGCAACCAGCGTGCGTCCGACCGCCAGGCCGGAACCGTTGATGGTGTGGACAAATTCCGGCTTGGACTTTTCCTCTTCGCGGAAGCGGATGCTTGCCCGCCGGGCCTGGAAATCGCCAAACGTGCTGCAGGATGATATCTCACGATAGCAGCTCTGTCCCGGCAACCAGACCTCGATATCATAGGTCTTGGCCGAAGAAAAGCCGATGTCGCCGCTGCACAGCGCCATGACACGATAGGGCAGCCCCAGCAGCTGCAGTACTTTCTCGGCATTCAATGTGAGTTTTTCCAACTCTGCAGACGATTCTGAGGGATGGGTAAACTTGACCATCTCCACCTTGTTGAACTGGTGCTGGCGGATCAGGCCGCGGGTATCCTTGCCATAGGAGCCGGCCTCGCTGCGGAAACAGGGGGTGTAGGCCGTATAGCAGATGGGCAGGTCGCTCTTCTTGAGGATCTCACCACGATGGATATTGGTGACCGGAACCTCGGCGGTCGGGATCAGATAAAAATCCGTATCCTTCAGCTTGAACAGATCCTCTTCAAACTTGGGCAGTTGCCCGGTGCCGGTCATGCTTTCGCTGTTGACGATGAAGGGGGGCAGCACCTCCATATAACCGTGCAAACCGGTGTGCAGGTCGAGCATGAAATTGATCAGCGCCCGCTCAAGCCGGGCCCCGGCTCCGCGGTAGAGGGTAAATCGGGCACCGGTCAGCTTGGCGCCGCATTCAAAATCCAGAATGCCCAGCTCCTCGCCGATCTCCCAGTGGGGCTTGGGTGCGAAGCTGTAACTACCGGGTTCACCCCAGGTCCTGACCAGGACATTATCCGATTCCGACGTACCCAGGGGGGTTGTTGGGTCGGGCAGATTCGGCACCGTCAGCAGGAAGGTGTGCAGCTTCTCTTCCAGCAGTTTGAGTTCCTCATCCTGCTCCTTGATCTTTTGCGAGACAGCCCGCATTTCCAGGATCTGGTCCTGAACCTGACTCTTGTCCTTGACACGCCCGATCTCGTCTGAAACCCGATTGCGCTCGGCCTTCAACTTCTCGTTCTCGAACAACAGTTTTCTGCGTTCCTCATCCAGCTCACGGAACCCTTCCAAATAGGAAGCCCCGCCACGGGTACGCAGACGGCGCTCGGCCTCTTCCAGGTTCTCACGGATAAATTTCGTATCAAGCATCTTTAAACACCTTTATTTATTATGGGTAAGCGTGTATTTATTAGCACCGGAGTCACCCTCCCGTCAATTCAAAAGAGCCCAAATGCACCTGAGAGCAGTCGCAATCATACTCACCTTCGCACTCACCTGCCTGCCGCTGACCGTACAGGCCGGGGAGATCATTATCAATGCCGTTGGTGATGTCATGCTGGCCGGCCGCTGGGCGGCTTCCATTCGCAACAGCGGCTATGATTTCCCGTTTCGGGGGCTTGCTTCGGAATTGAAAGCCGCCGACATCACCATCGCCAACCTGGAGTCACCAATTGCACGCAGCGGCCAGGAGTTTATTGGCAAAAAATTCCGCTTCCTGGCCGAACCGGAGCTGGCCGGAGCGCTCAGGCATGCCGGCATCAACCTGGTGACCCTTGCCAACAACCATAGTATGGATTTTGGCGGACAGGCCCTGGCCGATACGATGGAACACCTGAAGAATGCCGGCATCGCCTGGATCGGCGCCGGAGAGAATCTTGCCGAGGCCCGCAAGATAGCGCTCTATACGATCAAAGGCAAAAGGATTGCATTTCTGGGATACTCGCTGACCCAGCCGGCGGAATTCTTTGCCGGCAAACACCGTCCCGGCACAGCCCCCGGTTACAAAGAATACTTCGTCGAGGACATCCTGCGGGCACGACAGCAGGCCGATTACGTCATCGTCAGCTTCCACTGGGGCACGGAGGGCAGGAGTGACATCCAGCCATACCAGCGAACGATAGCCCACACGGCCATCGATGCCGGCGCGGATGTGATCATCGGCCACCATCCCCATGTACTGCGGGGTATCGAGAAGTACAAAGCAGGCATAATCTTTTACAGCCTGGGCAACTTCACCTTTGCCAGCAAGGGTACATCCGCGGATGCCGGCGCCCTGGTACGGCTGAGATTCAGCGAAGGGCAGCGTGAGGCCGAACTGCTGCCGCTGGAAATCAACCACCGTCGGGTCGGATTCCAGCCGCAGCCTGCATCCGGCAAGCGGGCCGCGGAGATCATCGATCAACTGAACAGTCTTTCGAGCCCGCTGAAAACACACATACAGATGCGTGACAACCGCTATATGGTACAGTTCTGACATGAAAATCCTGCTGACAACTCTGCATGCCAAATACTCCCACGCCTCCCTGGCACTGCCCTGCCTGGCGTCGTGCTGCCGCGACCTGCCGGGAGTTTCGGTCACCATCCGCGAGTACACCGTCAACGAACCGCGCGAACATCTGCTGCGCCAGATCATGACTGAGCAGGCAGACCTGGTGGCCTTCTCCTGCTATATCTGGAATGTGGAAAAGACCTTGCGGATCGTTTCCGACATCAAAAAGATTGCCCCGGAAACACGCATTGTGCTGGGCGGCCCTGAGGTATCCTTTGGCATTTTTGAGCTGATGCACAACCATCCGGCAATTGATTTTGTCATCAAGGGCGAGGGTGAGGCCGTATTCCGCCAACTGGCAGGGACACTGGCCAGCCGTGACCCGGAATTACTTTCCGGATCCGCTTTTGAAGAGATGAGCAACCTGTTTTTCCGCGATGGCAATGATATTTCCAGCGGCCCCCACAACCGGGAATACCTGCAGCTGGACAGCATACCCTCCCCGTTCGAAGCCGGGCTGGTGGATCTGGACAAGCCGCTGACCTACGTTGAAACCTCCCGCGGCTGTCCTTTTTCCTGCGCCTTCTGCCTGTCATCCGTTGAAGGGCAGGTGCGTTCCTACTCCATGGAGCGCATCAAGAGCGATCTGCAGTTGTTGATGCAGAAGCGGGTGCCCCAGGTCAAGCTGGTCGACCGCACATTCAACTTTGATGCCCGCAGGGCTGATGAGATCTGGCGCTTCATCCTGGAGCACAACCGGGGCAGCCACTTTCACTTTGAAATCGCCGCCGACCTGTTGAGCGATGCCTCTCTTGAACTGTTGGCACGGGTGCCGGCCGGAATGTTCCGTTTTGAAATCGGTGTCCAGTCGGCATCCAGCGACACCCTGAAACAGGTCAATCGCACCGCCGATCTGGGGCGCATCTTTTATGTCATCCGCCGACTGCGGGCCGAAACCGCTGTCGAGCTGCACCTTGACCTGGTGGCCGGCCTGCCGGGCGAGGATTACGGGGCCTTCCTGACATCGCTGCAGGCCGTGGCAGATCTCCACCCCCATCAGATTCAGGTCGAACCGCTCAAGGTGCTCAAAGGGGCACCCATGCGTGAGATTGCCGCTCGAGAGGCGTATCATTTTTCTGAAACACCACCCTATATCATCCTGCGCAATCCTTGGCTGTCCTATGATGCCATCGGCCGCATCGAGACAATCGGCCGACTGCTGGACCTGTTTTACAATCACAGCGGGTTTGGCACAGCGCTGCACTTGCTGACCCGCACCGCACCTCTCTCGGCATTGCTGGATCGCATGGCCGCCAACGCCGCTGCAGTGACGCTTTCCGGGCTCTCATCCTTGCGGCTGTACGAGCTGTTTTTTCGCCTGGCAGCATCCGGTGTGGATAGCGCCGCTGACAGCCTGCTTGCCGATGCCCTGTTCTTCGATTTCTGTTGCTGCGAGATGCCGCGCCAGGGAAAACTGCCGCAGTTTATCGAGGGCCGCCAGCAGGCTTGCAGCTGGCCCGCAGTACGTGAACTGACCGCCGACCTGGACCTGCCCCCCGGCAGCCGGGTAAAGGCCTTTCGTTTTTCGTTCAGGATTGATTATCGCATCGGAACATGGCTAGAGACCCCGGTCGTGATCACATTTGTATATGCCTCAAGCACGGGGGAAGGACTAAAGATTATATCACTATAGTGACTCACCCATCCCACAGGATGGAGAGTTTCACTCGCCGTAGATCAGATAGCGCTTCCGAATCTCCATAAAGCGCCGTAACGCCACATCCCACCGTTCCAGCAGTTGCTCCGGCCTCATGGCACCTTTCGTCAGCAGCCCCCACGCCTCCCTGTCACCCACCTCGGTCGCAAAACCACCGTATGCCCGGAAACGCCCCGGGTGGACATCATGAAACGCCTGGACCATCTGCAGACCGGCCTGGACCGGATCAAGCAGTTCACGATCCAGAGCTGTGACACAGACACCGTAACAGGTCCTGCCCTTGTAGGAAAAACCGGGGGTCGTCGGAATGAAGGAACAGGCCTCGAACTGGAGTCCGGGTATCTTCCGCGCGGAAAGGTTTTTGATTACTGCGGCGGCATCGACCCAGGGCGCTCCGTACGCCAGGAAGGCTTTGGCTGTTCCGCGGCCGACCGAGAGGCTGGTGGTCTCCAGCGTTCCCGGCCCGGGGTACAGGATGGCGGCATCCAGGCTTTTCATGTTGGGAGACGGGTTGATCCATGCCAGTCCGGTCTGATCAAAATACATGGAGCGTTGCCAACCCTGCATGGGGATCACGGTCAGCTGGCAGCCGATACCGAACTCGGAGTTGAAGAGCCGGGCCAGTTCGCCAGCGGTCATGCCGTGGCGGGTGGGGATGGGATGGATCGAGGTAATGGCACCGCAGCCGTTTGTGCGCTCCGGCAGAATCGTTGTCGGGATGGCGCCCTGCACCTGCTTCCCGCCAAGCGGATTGGGACGGTCGAGGACCACAAAGGGAATGCCGGCCTCTCTGGCCGCCCGCATGGCCAGCGAGAGGGTGCCGATGTAGGTGTAGAAGCGGGTGCCGATATCCTGGATGTCAAACACCAGCACCTCAATGCCCCGCAGCATCCCGGGGGTAGGACGGCAGCTTTTCCCGTACAGGCTGTGGATCAGCAGGCCGGTCTTCGCATCCACTCCGGATGAGACCTTGTCATCGGATTCGCCCCGGATACCGTGCTCCGGGCTGAACAGGGCGACCAGCTGCACGCCCGGTGCGCGGTAAAGGATGTCGATCGTGCTGACGCCGCTTGCACTGCGGCCGGTGTGATTGGTGATCAGTCCGACCCGCTTGTTCTGCAGAATGCCGTAGTTTTGGGCGGAAAGCACGTCGATACCGGGCAGGACCGAGGCGGAACAGACGACCGCCTCGACAAGAACAAACAGAACAACAGTCGCAAAGAGTGCCTTAAAAAGATGGCGGTTCATGCCACTCCACCGCTTCCATGACAACCTGTTGCCCCAGCTCTGCCAGCAGTGCATCCATGTCCGCCTCGAACCCCTCCATAATGGCAATCCGGATGATGCCGGCCACATTGTCCACGGTGCTCATGACATTCATCCCCTCATAAGCCTCCAGGATGAACTTGAGGTAGACCATATCGCGGTGCCGGACCTTGAAATAACGGAAGATCACGGGATCACATCTCCCTGAATGGCAACATTGCCGGCACGACCGGGAATCTCACCCATGGTGATCGTACAGGCCGGCGCACCGGAAAGATTCCGTACCGCCTCCCCCAGCGTGATGCAGCGGACACCTGCCTGTTGGAAGCGCTCCAGCAGGCGGACAAAGGCCGGCCGAATGGCATTGCCCTCCAGTTCGGCATGGATCGTCAGGACATTCAGCCCTTCTTTCAGGTGGTTGCAGTAATACTCATGGATATTTTCAGGTGTGACACCGTTCTCGCCCAAGATCTCGTCGGCGGTCGGCAGGGTGGTCGGGACCTGCAGGGTTCGAAAACGACGCCCTCCCATCACCGGATAGAAGGGGGCGCTGCCGCGACCGTCGCTGGAATAGGACAGCCCCAGGGCGTCCTGCACCTCCAGTGAATCGGGAGAAACGGTCCAGCCGGGAGCCGCGGTGGTAGTGGCCCGGTGCCCGAAGATTTCATCAAACAGGGCGCTGGCCCGCCCCAGCTCCATGGCGGTCAGATGTTTGGGAAACCAGGGCAGATAGTCGTGCCACTTTACATGGTCCCAGCAGTGGATACCGACTTCATGCCCCTGCCGTTCGGTCTCCTGCAGGACATGGGGGAACGATTCGGCAATCATCGGCGCCGGCAACAGCGTACCATACAGCATGGTCTTGATGCCGTAGGCCGCCGGGGCCTTGGTGCGCAGCATCTTCCGCAGAAACCCGGGGCGGGTAAAGATGCGCCGGATGGCCTTGCCGGAATTGTCTGGTCCCATGGAGAAGTAAAAGGTGGCCTTGACGCCAAAGCGGGCCATATCGGCCAGCAGATTGGGCACGCCGTCCCGCGTCCCGGCGTAGGTATCTACATCCACCTTAAGTGCTACGATTTTTTCTATCATGGATCGGTCTCTCTGCCGGGAAATTAGGGAGATGAGTGTATCAGCTTTGTCAGCAGAGTAAAACCCAAATATGTATACACTATTACCGCCTGCCCTTCTTTATGTTTTCTTGATACCGTCAACCACCATCTTGATACTTCCTTGATACCGATAATGTTACCGTAATTTCAGGACACAATTGCATACAGGAAACCCGCTTCACCCGATCCTGGCCATGCAGGTCCGCCATGCACGGAGGCATAATGACTACGGAAACAGATTCAAACAACGGCAATTTTCTCTCAAAAATTATCCGCGCTGTCATTGGCACCCCCAAGCACCTTAAGGATCCGCACCTCTTCCACAAGTTAGCCTTGATTCCGGTCCTGGCATGGGTCGGCCTGGGGGCCGACGGCCTGTCATCATCGGCCTATGGTCCGGAGGAAGCATTCAAGGCGTTGGGAGAACATACGTATCTGGCCGTATTTCTCGGCCTGGCCACGGCGCTGACGGTCTTCATCATCTCCTATGCCTATTCGCGGATCATCGAACACTTTCCCAACGGCGGCGGTGGGTATATCGTGGCCACCCACATGCTGGGGGAAAAGGCCGGGGTGGTTTCGGGCAGCGCCCTGCTGGTGGATTATGTCATGACCATTACCATCTCGATCGCTTCCTGCTGCGATGCCGTTTTCAGTTTCATTCCCAAAGCGTACCACCCGTACAAGGTGCCGGTGGCCTGTGCCCTGACAGTGATCCTGATCATCCTCAACATCCGTGGCGTCAAGGAATCCATATCGGTCATGGTCCCGATCTTTATGACCTTCGTTGCCAGCCATATGCTGATGCTGGTTTACGGGGTTTTTACCCATACTGACAAGATCGCCCCACTGGCAAACGATGTCCAGGCCGGCTTAACTCACGACATCTCCAGTATCGGCCTCTTCGGCATTCTGCTTCTGTTCGTGCGGGCCTACTCCCTGGGCGGCGGTACCTACACCGGCATCGAGGCGGTCTCCAACGGCCTGCAGATCATGCGCGAGCCCCGCGTCCAGACCGGCAAGCGCACCATGGTCTACATGGCCACATCGCTGGCCTTCACCGCCGGGGTGCTTTTCCTGTGCTATTCCCTGGTTGGTGTCAAGCCGGTGGAGGGCAAGACCCTTAATGCCGTATTGGCCGATTCTCTCTTTGGCAGCTGGCCCATGGGGAACTGGATCTCCTTTATCACCATCTTCTCCGAGGGGGCCCTGTTACTGGTGGCGGCCCAGGCCGGCTTCGTGGACGGTCCGCGGGTCATGTCCAACATGGCCATCGATTCCTGGTTTCCGCACCGCTTCGCCGCTCTGTCCGTACGCCTGACGATGCGTAACGGTATCCTCCTGATGGGCAGCGCAGCCATTGCCCTGCTGTTCTACACGGGCGGTTCGGTATCGGCCCTGGTGGTCATGTACTCGATCAACGTCTTCATCACCTTCTCCCTGTCCCAGTTGGGCATGTCAAAATTTTTCATTCAGCGCCGGAAGGAAGACCCGCTGTGGTTCCGTCACCTGCTGGTCCATCTGGTGGGGCTGCTGCTCTGCCTGACCATTCTCGCCATCACAACCTATGAAAAGTTTGCCGAGGGGGGTTGGATGACCCTGGTGATCACATCGGTGGTGATCGGCCTCTGCTACCTGATCAAGGGGCATTATGTCAGGGTCAGGCAGGGGATGAAGGATCTGGACGAGACCCTGCTGGATGTGCCGGTATCTGCACACGGAGAGCCGCCGGCCATCGACCGCAACGCCCCCACCGCCATCCAGCTAGTCTCGGGTTACAGCGGCTTCGGAGTACACACCCTCTTCTCCATACTCTCCACCTTTCCCAAGACCTACAAGAATGTGATCTTTGTCTCGGTGGCCTTGATCGATTCCGGTTCCTTCAAGGGGGCTGAGGAGATCGAGGCATTGGAGACATCGGTGCAGGCGGGCCTGGAAAAGTATGTGGCCATGGCACGCAAGCTCGGCTTTGCCGCCGAGTATCGCACGGCGCTGGCAACCGACGTGGTGGAAAGTGCCGTGGAACTCTGCAAACATACAGCAGAGGAATTTCCCCGTTCCACGGTCTTCACCGGCCAGATCACCTTCCGCCTGGAGAAGTTCTATCATCGGCTGCTGCACAACGAGACCGCCTTTGCCATCCAGCGCCGCCTGCAGTGGGACGGCCTGACCACGGTGATCATGCCGATCAGGGTGCGGACATAACAGGAGTTTTTGCCTGTAACGAGGGGGCCGCCCGGCCCCCTTGCCATTTCTTGATACTCTCTTGACCTTTCAGACCCCCATTTTGACACCCAATTTATCTCCTCCCTGCTACCCTGTCCTTATACAAGGATAAGTACGCTGACGAAGTTGCATTCGGCAAAAAATGCCGAACGCAACTTCTATCGTACTAAAAATCATGAAGAACATCCTGATGACAGGGAGCACAGCCATGAAAGCCTATCTGTTCAATACTGACAACGGTCTTTACGCGGGTGAAACATTCGAGAATGCTGATATGCTTCAGTATGAAGAGGGCATCACACCTGTTCCACCTCCCGACTATGAACATGGCCAGATACCTGTGTTCGACCGCCGGAGCAACTCCTGGGCCGTCATCCCGGTGAACATAGCTCGCCAGCTGCTCAATGTCAGCACGTCAGACACCACGGAGAAAACATCATGAACATCTACGAATGGCTGCAAACAATCCTCTTTTTCGTCGTACTGCTGGCCCTGGTCAAGCCGCTGGGCTCCTTCATGGCCAAGGTCTTCCAGGGGGAGCGGACCTTCCTGTCGCCCGTCCTGGGCCCCTGCGAAAGGTTGATCTACCGCATCAGCGGTGTGAAGCCGGAAGAGGAGATGGGGTGGAAACGCTACGCCGGTTCCGTGCTGCTCTTCAACCTGGCACTGTTTGTGTCGCTCTTCATCTTGCTGATGACACAGCACCTGCTGCCGCTGAATCCGCAAAAAGTCCCGGCCTTTACCTGGCAACTGGCGCTCAACACGGCGGTCAGCTTTGTGACCAACACTAACTGGCAGGCCTATGTCGGTGAGCAGGCGGCCAGCTACTTCACCCAAATGGTGGGCTTGGCCGTACACAACTTCGTCTCCGCCGCCACCGGCATAGTGATTGCGATCGCCGTGATCCGCGGCTTCGTGCGTCGCAAAACCTCCGGGCTTGGCAACTTCTGGGTCGATACAACCCGCTGTACCCTCTACATCCTGCTGCCGATCTCCATCATCTTCTCCATCGTCCTGGTCTCCCAGGGGGTGATCCAGAACGTAAGCAGCTACAAGACCGTGCCGTTGATCCAGTCCACCAACTACGACAAGTCCAAAATGGACGCAAACGGTGCACAGCTCAAGGATGCCAAGGGCAACCCGGTCACCGAGAACGTGATCGTCAAGGAGGTTTCGATCCCGATGGGACCGGTGGCCTCACAGGAGGCGATCAAGGAACTGGGCACCAACGGCGGCGGCTTCTTCAACGCCAACTCGGCTCATCCCTTTGAAAACCCCACACCGCTTTCCAACTTTATCGAGATCCTGCTGATCCTGTTGATCCCCGGCGCCTTGACCTACACCTTCGGGGTCATGGTGGGAAACACCCGCCAGGGGTGGATGCTGCTGGGTGTGATGCTCTTTATCCTGATCGGTGCCTTCGGCGTCCTGCAATGGGCGGAGAGCAGCGGTAATCCGCTGGTGGCCAAGCTGGGCGTACAGAGTATCAACATGGAAGGGAAAGAAGTTCGCAACGGCCTGGCCGGAAGCAACCTCTTCACCGTGGCCACCACCGGCACCTCCTGCGGTGCGGTCAATACCATGCACGACTCACTCACCCCCATCGGCGGCATGATGCCCTTGAGTCTGATCCTGTTGGGCGAGATCATCTTCGGTGGGGTCGGCTCCGGTCTCTACACCATGCTGGCCTTCGCCATCATCGCGGTCTTTGTCTCAGGGCTAATGATCGGCCGCACGCCGGAATACCTGGGCAAGAAGATCGAGGTGCGCGAGATGTGGATGTCGATCCTAGCCATCCTGACCGCCGGGGTGACGGTACTGATCCTGTCTGGGCTCGCCATGATCTCGAAGTCCGCCGTGGCATCCATGGCCAATCCGGGCGCCCACGGCCTCTCCGAGGTGCTTTATGCTTTTGCCTCCATGGCCAATAACAATGGCAGTGCCTTTGCCGGCCTGAACGCCAACGTCAATTTCTACAACCTGTTTGGTTCACTGGCCATGACCCTTGGTCGTTACGTACCGGCCATCGCGGTGCTGGCCATGGCCGGCTCCCTGGCGGAGAAGAAGTACGTCCCCCCCAGCCTCGGCACCCTGCCGACCGACAAGGTTCCCTTTGCCCTCTGGCTGACACTGGTAATCCTGATCGTTGGTGCCCTGACCTTTTTTCCGGCCCTCTCCATGGGACCGATTGTTGAACATCTGACCATGCTGGGAGGTATCTAACGTCATGTCGAAACATATACAGCAACCGCAATCAGCCTTCGACGCAGCGCTTTTGAAAGGCGCCCTGTTCGACTCCCTCAAAAAGCTTGATCCACGGACCCTCTGGCGCAACCCGGTCATGCTGTGCGTCGAGATCGCCAGTGTCATCACCCTGGTGACCTTCGTTATGTCGCTGACCGGCGCCAACACGGAACCGGCCTGGTTTACCGGCGCCGTCACTGCCTGGCTCTGGTTGACAGTTATCTTCTCCACCTTTGCCGAAGCGCTGGCCGAGGGAAGGGGCAAGGCCCGTGCCGCCAGCCTCCGTTCGTCACGCACCAACGTCACCGCCAAGCTGCTCTCCAAGCCAGAGTTCAAAAGCGCTTTCACCACTGTAGGCGCCAGCCAGTTGCATAAAGGTGATCTGATCCTGGTCGAGGCAAATGAAATGATCGCTGGTGACGGTGACGTTGTTGTGGGTGCAGCCCTGGTCAACGAATCGGCGGTGACTGGCGAGTCGGCCCCGGTAATCCGCGAATCCGGTGGCGACCGCAGCGCCGTAACCGGAGGCACCACAGTCATTTCCAGCAGCATCATCGTCAGGATCACCGCCAACCCGGGTGAAACCTTCCTGGACCGGATGATCGGTCTGATCGAAGGGGCCAAACGTCGTAAGACCCCCAACGAGGTCGCCCTGGAGGTGCTGCTGATCGCCCTGACCGTGGTCTTCCTCGCGGTTTGCGCCAACATCAGTCCACTCTCGATCTACAGTGTCACAGCGGCCGGTCATGGTACGCCGGTATCATTAACAATCCTGGTGGCGCTGTTCGTCTGTCTGGCGCCGACCACCATTGCCGCACTATTGCCGGCCATCGGCATCGCCGGCATGGACCGCCTGTTCCAAAAGAACGTCATCGCCCTCTCAGGCCGTGCCATCGAGGCCGCCGGTGACGTCAACGTGCTGCTGCTGGACAAGACCGGCACCATTACCTACGGCAACCGTGAGGCGGTGGCCTTTGTCCCGGTGGGTGGCCATAGCGAGCAGGAGCTGGCCGAGGCGGCCCTGATGGCGTCGCTGTCCGACGATACCCCGGAAGGTCGCAGTGTGTTGGTTTTGGCAAAACAGAAGTACGGACTGACCAGGGAAACGCCCAAGGATACGGAGGTGGTGGAGTTCAGTGCCGACACGCGCCTCTCCGGCATCAACCTGCAGGGTACAAGCTACCGCAAGGGTGCCTCGGACTCGACGATTGCGTTTGTTAAAAAGAGTGGTGCTGCAACTATCCCCGCTGATCTCGCCGATGTGGTTGACAAGATCGCCCGGGGCGGGGCTACGCCGCTGGTAGTCAGCAAGGGTAGTGAGATTCTGGGGGTGATAAACCTCAAGGACATCGTCAAAACCGGCATCCAGGAGCGCTTCCTGCAACTGCGCAGCATGGGGATTAAGACCGTGATGATCACCGGCGACAACCCGCTGACTGCAGCCGCCATCGCCGCCGAGGCCCAGGTGGACGACTTCCTGGCCCAGGCCAAGCCCGAGGAGAAGCTCCGCCTGATCAAGGAGTACCAGGAACAGGGTTACATGGTGGCCATGACCGGCGACGGCACCAACGACGCCCCGGCCCTGGCTCAGGCTGACGTGGCCGTGGCCATGAACACCGGCACCCAGCCGGCCCGTGAGGCGGCCAACATCATCGACCTGGACAGCAACCCGACCAAGCTGCTGGATATCGTGGAGGTAGGGAAGCAGATCCTGATGACCCGCGGCAACCTGACCACCTTCAGTATCTCCAATGACGTGGCCAAGTATTTTGCCATTATTCCGGCCATGTTGCTCTCCATCTACCCGCAACTGGGAGTGCTGAACGTAATGCATCTGGCCACACCGATGAGCGCGATCCTGTCGGCGGTTATCTTTAACGCCATCATCATCCCGATGCTGGTGCCGCTGGCCCTGAAAGGAACCAAGTTCCGCCCCATGCCGGCCGAAAAACTGCTGATCCATAACCTGCTGATCTATGGGGTGGGCGGGATTATCGCTCCGTTTGTGGGGATCAAGGTCATTGATATGGTGATCGGGTTGGTGGTGTAAAAAAAGTCCCCCCTCCCCATGCGGGAGGGGGTTAGGGGGTGGGAGATGTTGCAAGCTAATCGCTCTTGCCAGCTTCACCCCCACCCTAACCCTCCCCCGTCAAGTGGGAGGGAATGACACAAAAGGAGACAAAACAATGAAAGACATAAAACCGGCCATCCTGCTCTTCATAATCTTCACCATCATCTGCGGCGGCATCTACCCAGCCGTGGTCACCGGCATCGCCTATGCCGTATTCCCTAAACAGGCCAAGGGGAGCTTCATAACCGACAAGAGCGGCAAGGAGATTGGTTCGACCCTGATCGGCCAGCCCTTTGCAGACCCTAAATACTTCTGGCCGCGCCCCTCCGCATCTACCGACTTTGGCTACAACTCGATGGCCTCGGGTGGTTCCAATTCAGGCCCCACCAACCCCGATTACCTGAAGACGGTGGGTGACCGGGTCAAGGCGCTCCGCGATACGGGAGTCACCGGTACAATCCCGGCCGACCTGGCGCAGGCCTCGGCCAGCGGGCTCGACCCGCACATCACGCCAGAGTCGGCTAGGCTTCAGGTGGCGCGGGTGGCCAAGGCGCGCGGCGTATCCGAAGACATGCTGGTAAAGGCTGTTGCCCAGGCAACCGAAGGGCGCCAGTTGGGCTTTTTGGGAGAACCGCGGGTGAATGTGCTTGTGTTGAATCTGGAAATTGATAAACTGCACCAATGACCAACAACAGCGACGACATACGCCCATCCCCGGAGGCGATGCTCAAGCTAGCCCAGGCCGAAGAGGTTACCGCCGAACTGGGCAAGCTGAAAATTTTCCTCGGTTATGCCGCCGGTGTTGGCAAGACCTACGCCATGCTGGAGGCGGCCCGCAAACGCAAGGTCGATGGCCGCGATGTGGTGGTCGGTTATGTCGAATCACACGGCCGCGCCGAAACCGACTACCTGCTGGAGGGGCTGGAGGTTGTGCCGCGCAAGGAAATCAACTACCAGGGAGTCATGCTCCCGGAGATGGACATCGATGCCATCCTGGCCCGTAGGCCGCAGATCGTGCTGGTGGACGAACTGGCCCACAGCAATGCCCCCGGATCGCGGCACGAGAAGCGCTGGCTGGATGTGGAAGAGATCCTGGAAGCCGGGATCGATGTCTATACCACGGTCAACATCCAGCACTTCGCGAGCCTTAACGATGTGGTGGCCCAGATCACCGGCATCATCGTGCGCGAGACCGTGCCGGACCGCCTGCTGGACCTGGCCTTCGAGATCAAACTGATCGACATTCCCCCTGAAGACCTGCTGCAGCGCCTGCACGAAGGGAAAATCTATATCGCCGATCAGGCTGCCAAAGCCATCGAGAAGTTCTTCCGTCCCGGCAACCTGATGGCCTTGCGAGAGCTGTCGCTGCGCCGGACCGCCGCCCGGGTGGACGACCAGATGCGCGCCTACATGGAGACCCAGTCCATTGCCGGGCCATGGCCGACGGCGGAACGGCTGCTGGTCTGCGTCAGCGGCAGCCCCTACAGTGAAAAACTGATCCGTGCCACCTGTCGTCTGGCCGAGGAGTTGAAGGGGCAATGGTTTACGGTCTACATCGAAACTCCGACAGACAGTCGTCATGTTCGGGAGAACCGGGAGCATATCTGGCGCGACCTGCGTCTGGCGGAGAGCCTGGGAGGCCTGGTTGCGTCCGTCACTGCAACCGATATAACCGACGCGGTTATGGAATACGCCACACGACACAATATCACCAAGATCGTGATGGGTAAACCAACCAGGCGCAACTGGCGCAAAATCCTGCAAACACCGATCGTGGACCGCATCATCCGCAGAAGCGGGGCCATAGATGTTGTTATCGTCAGTTTCGAACCGGATACGTCCGCTGGGGCCGCTACCGTACACAAGCGCCGCACTCCATTTGAACTGCGTGGGTATGCGGCCAGCCTTGCACTTGTTTTAGCCGCAACAGTATTGTGTGAACTGCTGCGCCCCTTTCTGGCACCAACCAACATGGTCATGTTCTACCTGCTGGCTGTAGTGATAGCTGCGGTGCGACTCAGCCGCAAGGCGGCCATCGCCACCTCCTGCCTCGGCGTACTGGCTTTCGATTTTTTCTTTATTCCCCCGCGCATGACGTTTGCCGTGGCAGACACCCAGTATCTGATGACCTTTGTGGGACTGTTCGTGGTTGGAGTCGTGATCAGTACCTTGGTAGCCCGTTCAAAGGAGCGAGCCGAGGTGATGCGAACCCGCGAGGTGCAGACCGCCAGCCTGTACTACCTGAGCCGGGATCTGGCCGCTTCGGTTGATATCAGCGCCGTGCTGAAGGCGGTGCTCAGAAACGTGGAAGAGGCCTTAAACGCCCAAGTGGTAATCCTCCTGCCGGAAGGGGAACGGCTCGATATCCAGGCGACCAGCGAGGGGCTGGTGCTGGACGTCAAGGAACAAGCCGTGGCCGACTGGGCCTTCCGCAACAACCATCCGGCCGGGCGCGCCACGGATACACTCGTATCCGCCGCTCTGATCTATCTGCCCCTGCAGACTCCGGCCAGTGTGCTGGGGGTCATGGGAGTACACCTGGAGAGTGAGTTTGCCTATCACGCACAGGACATCCGCCGTCTGCTGGACGCCTTCGCCACCCAGGCCGCCATGGCCATGGAGCGGATCCAGTTTTCACGCCAGGCCGAGCAGGCCCAGATTCTACAGGCGCGGGAAAATCTTGAACGGGCGCTGCTCAACTCCATCTCACATGACCTGCGCTCCCCTCTGTCCACTGTCACCGGAGTCCTCACCAGCCTGAAGGAGAAAGGGGGGCATCTTGATGATCTGGCGCGCCGAGAGCTGCTGGATACCGCCTGTAGCGAGGCCGAGCGTCTGAACCGTTTCGTCGGCAATCTGCTGGACATGACCCGCATCGAGGCTGGTGCAGTCAAGCTCAACCTTGAACCCTGCGATGTTCAGGAACTGGTGGGCTGTGCCCTGGCCGTACTGGAAACACGCAGCGACACCCGCAAGGTGTCGTTCAAAATGCTGCCGGTCATGCCGCTGGTACCGATGGACCTGGTGCTGATGATTCAGGTACTGGTCAACCTGCTGGAAAACAGCCTGAAATATTCGCCGCCGGATAGTCCCATCGAGATTGTCGCGACAACGGACGCACCATGGCTGCTGCTTGAAGTTGCCGATAGGGGCCCGGGCGTTCCTGAACACGACCTGAAACGCGTGTTCGACAAATTCTATCGCATCCCGGTTCCCGAAGGAGCTGGAGGGACAGGCTTGGGACTTTCCATCTGCAAGGGAATTGTTGAAGCCCACGGTGGCAGGATCAGTGCCGAAAACCGTACAGGTGGAGGGCTGAGTATCGTAATACGCTTACCTTTAGCTAACCCTGATAAACAGGATAAGCGCGTTAACGAAGTTATTTCCTGCCAATAAACGCAGAAAATACCTTCTATCTTGCTAAAAACGGGGGAATAAGACTATGACAGCTGAACGAACTACGGACAACCTCCCCCGCATACTTGTTATCGATGATGAGCTGGCCATCCGGCGCTTTCTGCATACGGTATTGTCCAGTGAGGAATTCACTCTGAATGAGGCAGAAAACGGCCATGCAGGTCTGGCTGCCGCCGCTGCGTTTCGTCCGGACGTCATTCTGCTCGACCTGGGATTGCCGGATCTGGACGGTATCGAGGTGATCAAACGGATCCGGGAATGGTCCCAGGTGCCGATCATCGTCCTGTCGGTGCGTGACCGCGAAAATGACAAGGTGGCAGCCTTGGATGCCGGGGCTGATGACTATCTCACCAAGCCGTTCGGTGTCGGTGAACTTCTGGCCCGTATCCGGGCCAACCTGCGCCGCTCGCTGCAGGAGATTCCCGAACCGGTGTTCAACAGTTCCGACCTGCAGGTGGATCTGGGCAGCCGGCGAGTGATGGTGGCTGGCATAGAAATCTCGTTAACACCGACCGAATATGACATTCTGCGGCTGCTGGTTGTCCACGCCGGCAAGGTCCTGACCCACAGTCAGATCCTGAAGCAGGTCTGGGGCATGGCCTACCTGGAGCAGCCTCATGTGCTGCGGGTCAATATCAGTAATCTGCGGCGCAAGCTGGAAATCGACCCTTCCCGGCCGCAGCATATCATCACTGAGCCTGGGGTGGGTTACCGACTCAAGCTGCCAACCTAGAAAGTAATTGAGATCATTAGCCTGCGGGTGTATAAAAGATTCTTTTATCTCCGGAGGCAAACAAATGAAGCATGGCGAGACCGACTCCTTCTGGGGCGGCATCATAAAATCAATGGGGCTGGTTTTCGGTGACATCGGCACGAGCCCGATCTATACCCTGACCGTTATTATCGCCCTGACTAAACCTACTCAGGAAAACGTTTTCGGCATCATCTCATTAATCGTCTGGACCTTGATGATCCTGGTCAATATTGAATACGCCCTGCTGGCCATGAGCCTGAGTCGCAAAGGAGAAGGCGGCACCATCGTTCTGCGCGAAATCCTGGTTCGTATGATCAAGCCGGGGCGCCAAATGGTCTTCATCACATTCCTTTCCTATCTTGGAGTGGCATTGCTGCTGGGAGACGGCGTCATCACCCCTGCCATCAGTATACTATCGGCTGTGGAAGGTGCCCTGCTGATTCCCTCCCTGAGTGGTCTCAGCCAGTCAATGCTGATTCTGATCGCCGCCATCATCGCAGTATTTCTGTTCATCTTCCAGTTCAAGGGCACCGACAAGGTCGCCAATGCCTTCGGGCCGATCATGGTGGTCTGGTTCTCCGCCTTGACCATTTCAGGCGTTATTGCCCTGTTCTCGTTCCCCGGCATCCTTGCTGCCATCAGCCCTCACTATGCCATCGGATTTCTGGCAAAAAACGGCATGGCCGGATTTTTCATCCTGTCCGAAGTCATCCTCTGCGCAACCGGGGGGGAAGCGCTATACGCTGACATGGGACATCTCGGGCGCAAACCGGTCAAGCGTGCCTGGTACATAGTTTTTGTAGCCCTGGTGATCAACTACCTGGGACAGGGAGCCTTCATACTGACCCACCCGGATGCTAAAAACATCCTGTTCGGCATGGTGCAGTCCCAGTCAGCGATGCTCTATATCCCGTTTCTTGTGTTAACAATCATGGCCACGGTGATCGCCTCACAAGCTTTGATAAGCGGTGTTTTCTCGATCGTGTACCAGGGTATCACCACCCGCATCCTGCCATTGCTGAAAGTTGATTACACTTCACACCAGCTTAAATCTCAGATCTATATCGGCGCCGTCAACTGGATTCTGTTAGCGTTGGTCATCATGATCATGGTGATCTTCAAGAAATCAGAAAACCTGGCAGCGGCCTATGGTCTGGCGGTGACCGGCACCATGACGATTACCGGCATCATGATGGTCATGATTTTTTCCAGAACCCAGAAGAAATGGAAGGTGCCGGTAGCACTTCTGGTTACGGTTGTCGACTTCATCTTCCTGTTCTCAAACTTGAATAAACTGCCCCATGGCGGCTATTGGTCACTGATCCTGGCTTCGATCCCGCTGGCAGCCATCCTGATCTGGACCAAGGGACAGCGGGCTCTGTACCTCGCCCTCAAACCGCTCGACCTCGAAACCTATCTGATGAGCTATGAGCAGATCTACAAAAAGGGACACATCTCCGGCACCGGGCTGTTCTTTGTCAAAGAATGGAACACTATCCCCCCCTACCTGGTACACTGCACCATCCGGTCAAACATTATTTACGAGCGCAACGTGCTGATTTCCATCATCCGTACAGATGAACCTTATGGACAGGAAAGCAAGCTGACCAGCGACCTGGGTACCGGTTTGGATGCATTTGAAGTCAGAGCAGGGTACATGGAGTTGTTTGACATCGAACAACTGCTGAGAGCTAACGGCATCGTGGAGAAGGTTATATTTTACGGCATTGAGGACATCTCCACCGGCAATCCATTCTGGAAGGTCTTCTCAACCCTCAAGAAGTTGACCCCAAACTTCGTGCAGTTTTACAAAATTCCGGCCGCCAAACTGCAGGGCGTCGTAACCAGGGTGGAGATGTAATCATGATGAACTGGTTGTTATTATTACTTGCCCTGGGGATTATCCTGCTGGGAGCTACGGTCTTTACCAACGGCCTGGAGTGGTTCGGCAAGAAGATGAATCTGTCCGATGGAGCGGTTGGAAGTGTCTTTGCCGCAGTCGGCACCGCCTTGCCGGAAACCCTGGTGCCAATCGTGGCCATCATGTTCGGCACTCCCGAAGCGGGACACAAGATCGGTGTCGGCGCCATCATCGGCGCGCCCTTCATGCTGGGGACACTGGCCTTTTTCATCAGTGGTCTGGCGGTGATCTGGAACAAGAAGAAACGGGACGACTACCCGGTCATGCGGGTGGATACGATCGTCATGCGGCGCGACATGGAGTATTTCCTGATCCTGTATGCCGTGGCGATTACCGCCTCGTTTCTGGGCGGACACCCGGTGATCAAAACCTTCATCGCCCTGTCTCTGGTTCTGACCTACGGCGGGTATGTACTTCAAACTCTCCGCTGTGAGGGAGATACATGCCATGAGGTTGAAGAGTCGGATCTAGAACCCTGCTACTTCGCCCCCAAATCCCATGACCCACATATGTATATCATCGGTATACAGGTACTGAGTTCCCTGCTGCTGATCGTGTGGGGATCGTATATCTTTGTGGAGAAGGTCCAGATCATTTCCGTTCAGATGGGCATATCGCCCTTTATTTTGGCCATGATCATCGCGCCGATCGCAACCGAACTGCCGGAGAAGTTCAACAGCGTGATCTGGATCAACAAGGGCAAGGACACTCTGGCAATCGGCAATGTCACCGGTGCCATGGTCTTCCAGGGCTCGATGATCACCGCCATCGGCATCCTGATGACCGACTGGCAGCTCAATACGGCGGCCCTGCTGACCGTGGCCCTGACTTTCGCCTCGGTCGGAGCGGCCTACCTGCAGATTCGGATAAAAAAGCACCTGACGCCGGGGACGTTGCTGGTAGGTGGAGCGTTTTACTTCATGTTTCTGCTGCTGATTTTTATGGGTAAAATCTGACGGCGGGATGTCGGAAGAATACGGACATGGTCATTGGGTGTGTCGGTGTGTCTTCACTGCGTACATTAATTTCAGGCAGGGAGTCATGCAAGAGAATCAAGCGGGACATTAGTTTGTTCCCCAGTTGTTGGATGCACTGCAATTAAGAGCGTCACGAACCTCCTGCCTGAAATTCAGCAGAAGTTCTTTCTCCTGGCCATAGGTAGTGTTGATCTGTTGTGTAACAACAGAGTGCAGCTTGCTCAGTTTATTTCGATCCCCCATGGAAGCCCGCAGTTCTCTTCGGAGAACCTGAATGGAAGCATTTCGAGAGTCCATAGACATACCTCACAACAATTCATTTCACCATCAAGTTGATGGGTATATCACCCCATCAACAGGTTTAATCTGCGACTCAACCTACGTATTCTGTTTGCACAGCTTTCTACGCCTCCACAACCCCCCACGTGTCGGAAAAATAGCAGTGATGAAGCTTGTTCTGGACATTTACAGCTCCCAGAATTTCATCTCCTTCCGCTTGACTCAATCCCACTTTGGGACGAACTCCCATCCAGTAGGCGGCCGTTTCGGTAGGGTTGTCTACCGGTCGCGGCACAGGCGGCCCGGGCTTGAAATGTCCTTCAATAAAGAGAGCGGCCTCGTACTGGCGGGGGTATTTGACAAGGAAAACCTCCACCAGCATTCCGTTCGACAGTGTTTTTTCAATGATTGAGCTAACAACCACGGCATCTTTCGGTACATCTACCAATGACAACGTCATAACCTGCTTACCTCCTTCAATTTGAGAAACAGTCCTGTTATGTATGTTAGTGGCGCTCGGGCGCCAAAATAAAGCCTGCATTTCTCTCTCAAAGGCAGGCTTTATTCGGTATTGCAACGATCCGGCAGCATGTCTATCACAATGAATTATCTTCCAGTAAAAGCACCTCCTTGTCAAGTACCTCGCGCACTTTTGCGACAATTAAAGAGCCCATGACTCACCATCCAGAGCCCCTACCGCCACGTTGTCACACATGATGAATAGATTTACCCTGCAAACGGCTTCTGGTTTATGCTTGCCAGGTCTCCCGAACTGAACACCTTGTCGATATCCAGTATCATGACAAAGTTGTTGTCCTGCTTGCCCATCCCCTTGATGAAGTCTGTATCAAGTTTCGTGCCGATATGGGGCGCGGCCTCAATCTGGTCCGGCTCCATCTCGTCCACCTCCTGTACCGAATCTGCCAGAGCGCCCAGTTGCACCGTTTCACCGTCCATACCTACCTCCGTGACAATGATGCAGGTGTTGACGGTCTGTTCGGTTGCCGGCATTCCAAATTTCAGGCGCAGGTCGATCACCGGTACCACGCTTCCCCGCAGGTTGATGACCCCCCGCATGAAGTCGGGGGTCTGGGGCACCTTGGTGACAGTGGTGTATTCCAGAATCTCTCTGACCTTGGCAACATCGAGGGCAAAGACTTCATCGTCGAGTTTAAAGGTCAGATACTGGGTAGTTTCCGTTATTGTCGCAACGCTCATAATGGCTCCTTTATCAGGGTGCGGGGTTATTCCCAGCTGCCCTGGCCTCCGCACCCTGTCTTCCCTTTGAGCTTAAAAAGACTCAAACTCTTCATCCATTTTGTCGGCACCTGTTTTGTCCCCCAGCTGAAGATTGACACCTCCTCCGGCGGTCTTCTTCGCTGGGGCGGACACGGCCTTGCGACCGATGTGGGCCACCTGGGCCTTGTGCTGCGGCAGGCGTACGGTGTGGGCGGTTTGCCGTGATCCGCTGCTGTCGATCCGGAAGAAGGAGATCGTGTCTTTCAACAGGTCTGCCTGGCTGGCAAGCTCCTCCGAGGTGGAGGCCATCTCTTCGGAAGCGGAGGCGTTCTGCTGGATAACCTGGTCCAGCTGCTGGACGGCCTTACTGATCTGCTCGGCGCCAGTATCCTGCTCCTTGCTGGAGGCACTGATCTCCTGCACCAGTTCTGCAGTCCGCTGGATATCCGGCACCATCTTGTTCAGCATCTCACCGGCGGTCTCGGCCACCTGCACGGAGCGCGACGAAAGGGTGCTGATCTCTCCGGCCGCGGCCTGACTTCGTTCAGCCAGCTTCCTGACCTCGGAGGCGACCACGGCGAAGCCCTTGCCGTGCTCACCGGCCCGGGCGGCCTCGATGGCGGCGTTCAGAGCCAGCAGGTTGGTCTGGCGTGCAATCTCTTCGATGATGGAGATCTTGGTGGCAATCTCCTTCATGGCTGCAACAGTCTCGGTGACAGACCGGCCCCCTTCCTTGGCGTCAGCGGCGCTCTTGATGGCGATTTTTTCGGTCTGCCCCGAGTTGTCGGCGTTCTGTTTGATACTGGAGGACATCTCTTCCATGGAGGAGGAGATCTCCTCGGCGCTGGCAGCCTGTTCGGTTGCCCCCTGGGACATCTGCTGGGCCGTAGCAGAGAGTTCCTGGCTACCGGAAGCCACGTTGTCAGTGGCCCCCATGACATCCCCCACCACCTGTTTGAGTTTTTCCACCATATTACTGAGGGCGGACATCATCTGGCCGGTCTCGTCCTTGGAATCAGAAACCACCGAGATAGTCAGATCTCCCTGGGCCAGGGCGTTGGCAACACCCAGGGCCTCGTTGATGGGACGAGTGATGCCGCGCGTTACAAAGATTCCGATCAGCAGTCCGAGGATCAGGGCTGCCACGGTCAGGATTATCATCATCTTGACCGCCAACGCCTCGTCCTCCTCGATCTTTTTGACCGTTCCTTCGACATTCTTTTCAAGAAGTTTGATGAAGTCTTTGAAAACTGCTTCCACCTGATTCCCTTCGGTCTCTGCCTTTGCTTCCAGACTTGCCGCTGCGCTCATTTTCCCCTCTTCAAGTAGTGCAAATACCTGTGCCACCGTATGCTCATAGTCTTTATATTCTTTTTCCAGAACTTTCATTTTTTCGCTTATCTCCCGGAACTCCTTCTGAGCGACGGCATCTCCGACTGTGTCCTTGAGTGCCTTGTCTATGAGAGTGTCGCCTTTTTTCAACATTACGTCGGCTTCTTTAACCGCTTTTCCAAACTCCTCTACTACTTTTTTTAACTCCGACGGCTGGTTGGTTATCCCAAGACGGATGGCCCGTTCGAACAGGACCTCCTGGTCCAACTGAACAATGCTGACTTCGTTGATCACAGCGGTTATCGGGATTTCCTGTTCTGCCAGTCCCACTACCTCGTTTCCGGCACTTTTCAGCTGCAGTATGCCGTAACCGGCCAATGCTCCCATCAGGATGATCATGATGCCGACGAGGCCAAGTATTTTGGTTCCTATCTTCATATTTTTCATGATGTTCATGGCGTTCTCCTTGTTAATAATACCGGAAGCTAGAATTCAGATTCAGTTCGGCATATAGGTCATATCTACCATCCCGGTGTCCAAGTCGTAAAAAGCACCTACCACCTTCAACATACCATCCTCTACCGCTTCCGAGAGGATCGGCGCCGTAGTTCGAATCTTTTCCGCGACCATCTTCACATTCGACTTGGTACAGGTGTCCAGAAGTTCACCGTGCCCTGTATGGCGCGCTTTACCCTTTTCTACGGCAGGTTTTATGGTATCTACAATACATTGGATATTACCAGGAACAGCCCCACCCTGCAGGGTTGCCGTTACCGCTCCGCAGCGCTCATGTCCAAGAACAACCACGAGCTTAGTGCCGAGATGGTCAACCGCATACTCAATGCTTGCAAGCTCAATGGAATCGACAATATTACCGGCTGTTCGAACCACGAAAACATCACCGAAGCCCTGATCAAACAGAAGCTCTGGCGGCACCCGTGAGTCGGAGCAGCTGACTACGACCGCAATCGGGTGTTGCGCCTTGGCAAGTTCCGCTCGTCGGGCAGACGTCCTGTTGGGTCCCTTGGCATGTCCCGACACAAAACGCTTATTTCCGTCCAGAAGCCGTTTGAGCGCCTCATCAGCATCAACCCCGGCGACATGCTCACCGTGGCCACCTACTGCGTGAGCAGCAGCCTTTGGAGCCGCGTGCTTCACTTTTTTGGACGGGGCATGAGCCACGGGTTTCTCCTTCTTGGACGGCGCATGTTCTGCAGCCGGTTTCTTGTCTTCTCCATGGCCGACGGTTGTTGCAGCCCCCTCATCACCATGCGAGGCAGGCTTATTTATGCCTGCCTTGAACTCCTCGACCCGCTTGTCGACGCCGGTTTCCGCACGACCAAGCTCTGCGCCGCCCCCCCAGGCTATCAATATCGCCAGGACAACTGCTGAAAACAGAGTTGAACCAGTCTTTACAAAGTTGAACCTCTGCATAATATTCTCCTTTCACATGTACTGGATTCAATTCTAAGAGCAGATTTCACGCCAGCTGCAGCCGATCTGACCGCATGTGGCAGACTTGCCGGCCTCAAAACATTGCTCATTCCCCTCGGCATGCTGGATGGCCCTCACCAGTTCGGACTTCTTCATCCTGCTGGCCTTGATGCTGTACAACTCTGCGATTGATTTAATGACTTCCAGCTTCATAACAACCCTCCCTTTCGATATGAATATCTTCAGCTTACTTCCAGCTTCATACGATCAAACGATGCCGCACTCCCGTATTTAATTTTCAAATACCTGTGAGACACCTTGCAGTTCCTGGGCTTCACGCATCCATTCAGGCATATTGACCAGCTTGGGTCGCAGCCCGTTCAACTGGATGCAGTGAAGCCAGACATACAGCAACTGAAAACCACTCAGGTCGATTCCATCGATACCGCTGCAATCGACAACAACGGTGACGCCGTTTCGGGCACAGCCGATTTCAAATTCCGTTAATCGGTTCACCTGCTGTACAACACCCGCAATGGTCCAGTCACCGGTGAGATGTGTTGTTGCTGCAGATGAATACGCTAAATTCATAATCTGACCCTTTCAGGGGATAAAACGGGCAAGGAGCAACTATCACAATACGTCACTATCCTTGCTTATATGGAGTGGACACGGGTGTTTCAATTAAACCTCATAAATATTCAATAGCAATGGTGGCATTTTGCTGACATCTTTGTAAGAATTGGATTACATTTTTCCTATGATTTTTCTTGTCCATTGCTTGCGCATTTCTAATACCCATTTATAATTATTGCGTTACTGAGGATCCTACACACGATGGATTGGTGACATGAAAATTCTTATCGTTGATGAACACGTTGTCACACGAGCGGGTACCCACCTTCTCCTGCAGGAGTTGGACGGGGATGTATACTGTGATGAGGCCGGATCCGGCGGCGAGGCATTGCAGAAGATTCGGGACAACGACTACCATGTCGTTCTACTCGATTTGACGCTGTCTGATATCAGCGGGTTTGCGGTTTTGAATCACATCAAGCGAGATAACCCGCACCTTCCGGTTGTCGTTGTCAGCATGCATACCGAGCAACAGTATGCTGTCAAGGCGTATTCCCTTGGAGCAGACTGCTACATCAGCAAGAAATGCGATCCTTCGGAACTTATGTATTCCATTGAAAAGGTTGCCTTGGGGAAGAAGTTTGTCAGTGAGAATCTATTGGAAGAGGTGCTGTCGGGATTACAGGTCGGATTTCTCTCGGGAAAGAATATACCGGAAACCAAGGCACTTTCTGAACGTGAGCAGCAGGTATCCGAAATGCTGGTTTCCGGTGCGACAAACAAGGAAATTGCCTGGAAGTTATCCTTGAACGTCAAGACGGTCAGCACCTACAAGATGCGTATCCTGAAGAAACTGAACATAACCAGCCTGGCGGGCCTGATCAAATACAAGTTGGCCGACAACGATTAAACCCGGCTTGCCCCTTGTCGTATCCCGCGGCGCTTCATCTCTGCATCAATCAGGTTGAGTATCTCGAATTTCTTCAGTGACCATAACGGCGCCACCAGATTAGCATGCCCGCCGTCACCGGTCAGGCGGTGGATCAGCACCCTTGGGTCAAGCCGTTCGAGGAAGTCGCACACCAGGCCGGCATAAGCATCTCTATCCAGCACTCCCACCTCACCCCGCCCGTACATCTCAGCCAGCACCGTCCCCTTCATGACATGCAGCAGGTGCAGTTTGACTCCGTCGACACCCAAGCGATTCAATTCGCGGGCCATGTCCAGCATCTCCTCGCGCGTCTCGCCCGGCAGTCCGAGTATGATGTGGGCGCAGACCCTCACCCCCCGGGACTTGGCCCGCAGCAGCGCATCCACCGAACACGCATGATCATGATGACGGTTGATGAATGACAGGCTTCTTGCATAAATGGACTGGATTCCCAGCTCCAGCCAAAGGTAGGTTTGATTGTTGATTTCGGCAAGATAATCGAGGATATCATTTGGCAGACAATCAGGACGGGTTGCTATAATCAGACCGACGACGTCGGGTACAGACATGGCCTCAGTATAGAGCGACCTGAGGTGATCAACAGTGGCATAGGTATTGGAATAGGCCTGGAAATAAGCAATATAGCGTTGCGCCTTGTATTTGCGTCGCATGACCTCCTTGCCGTCTTCAATCTGGCCCGCTACGGAGAGACTGCGGATGATTCCATGGGAGCCGGACCCATGTCCTCCGCAGAAGATGCACCCCTCGGTATCCAGCGAACCATCACGGTTTGGGCAGCTGAAACCGGCATCAACTGAGATGCGCTGCACCCGGCAGCCAAAGACACGTTTCAGCTCTTCAGAGAAGGCGTTGTAGCTTTTTGCCACGGAGCTCAACGCTTACACCTAGCGCTTGCGACCACTCATCACCCCGGCACCGTTAGGGAGCTCTATCTCAAGCCTGTGCACATCAGACAGACCGGCCGCAACCATCATGCCAGTCAGCTCACTCTCGGAATATGATTGTCCCGCCTCGGTTCCCAGCAGCATATTGAGTGAAAAAAGTGCCGGGAAGGCCGGTCCGTCCTTGGCATCGTCCAGGATAAATTCCTGCACCATCAGGACACCGCCCGGGTCGAGGGCTGCAACCGTTTTGCGCAATAGTGCCGTGCAGGCTTCAGGTCCGTCGGCATGCAGTATGTGGGACAGCCATGCAACATCAAAGCCGGTCGGAACAGGCTCCGCATGGTAATCACCGGGTATGAAAGTGATTCTCCCGGAAAGATCGAAGCGGGAAACGGTGCTTTCTGCGAATGATCTGGTCGCAGGAAGATCATATATCACTGCCGAGAGCGCCGGGTGTGCGAGGCAGAAGTGGATAGCGTAGGTCCCGGGCCCGCCACCGAGGTCAAGCAGACGCTTGCGGCCGGACAGGTCAATCGAATGGGCGATACGGGGAGCCAGCAGGCTTGCAAGATTGAACATTCCCATCAGGAAACTCTCCCTGACAGCTGCATCGTCACCCTGTGCAACCCGTTCACGAACCGGCCCTCCGCTTTGCACTGCTTCGTGAAGCCTACTCCATCCTGCCATCAGATGGTGATGGTGCATGATGATATGCCCCATATATGCGGGCGATGTCCGGGACAGATGCTCTTTGGCAAACGCTGTTGAACTATAGGAGCTTGCCGTTTTTTCCAATAGAGCGAGTGACGTCAAAGCATCCAGCAGCATGGCAGTACCGCGCACATCACATGCACATTGATGCGCAACCTCTCCAGCTGTCAGGGGAGTGGCTTCCAATAGGCTGAAGATGTCCAGTTTTACGGCGGCATGCAATGCACAGGTACTCCAGTAACCTCCAGACAGCTGCAGCAGGTCGGGAATTGTCCATTCGGTCGTTGACATATTGAGTATCTCCAGGAACGCAGTATTTCGGTACAACAATAGCACTACCTGATTTATCAGGTTCTATGTGGCAGGCACCAGCCCATTGCCGTTGTAAGGGTTATAGCAAAACAAATCAGTGCGCGCCACACAAACAAAAAGAGCGGCATCGCTGCCGCTCTTAATTAATTCCAGTTATGAGGTGAAATCCTATTTACGGACAGCCTTACCGGCCACCTGCATACGTATGATCGCCCGCTCAAGAGCAGCTTCATAGACCTTATGCTGTTTGTCTTCTGGAGTAAGCTTCTTGAGAGCTTCTTCTGCCCTGCCGAGGGCGGCCTTGGCACGCTCCACATCGATTTCGTCGGCAGATTCGGCAGTTTCAACCAGAACGATGATCTTATCGTCCTTGATCTCGAAGTAGCCCCAGTTAAGTGCCATGGTTGCTGCAACACCGTTATTCTTGTAGCACAACTCACCAATACGGAGTGAGGTCAGGAAGGGGGCATGCCCGGGAAGTACGCCGAACTCGCCAAGCTTGCCGGTGGCAGTGACTTCTTCCACTTCCTGATCAAGCACTTTGCTATAGGGGGTGACTATTTCAAGCTTCATCTTTTCAGCCATATATCATTCCTTGAAAGGGAGAAACTCCCGTAAGGTTAATTATACTGCAGCCAGTTTAGCGGCCTTTTCAATAGCCTCTTCGATCGAGCCGACCATATAGAAGGCCTGTTCCGGCATACTGTCATGCTTACCGGCAACGATCTCCTGGAAGCCTTTGATCGTGTCCTTGAGTTCAACATACTTGCCGGGTGAACCGGTAAAGGCCTCGGCCACGAAGAACGGCTGTGACAGAAAGCGCTGAATCTTACGGGCGCGGGCAACAACCAGTTTGTCTTCCTCTGAGAGTTCATCCATCCCGAGGATGGCGATGATGTCCTGAAGATCCTTGTACTTCTGCAGAACGTACTGAACCGAGCGGGCAACGGCGTAGTGCTCTTCGCCGATAACCTGCGGATCAAGAATACGCGAGGTGGAGTCGAGCGGGTCAACAGCCGGATAGATACCGAGCTCTGCGATCTGACGGGAAAGAACCGTGGTTGCATCCAAGTGGGCAAAAGCGGTTGCCGGAGCCGGGTCAGTCAAGTCATCGGCAGGTACGTAGATCGCCTGTACTGATGTGATGGAGCCCTTCTTGGTTGAAGTAATGCGTTCCTGCAGTTCACCCATCTCAGTGGCCAGCGTAGGCTGGTAACCAACGGCGGAAGGGATACGGCCGAGCAGTGCCGAAACCTCTGAACCTGCCTGGGTAAAACGGAAGATGTTGTCGATGAAGAGCAGAACGTCCTGGCCTTCTTCGTCACGGAAGTACTCGGCGACGGAGAGAGCGGTCAGGGCAACGCGGGCACGGGCCCCTGGAGGCTCGTTCATCTGACCGTACACGAGAGCGGCTTTATCGAGAACACCGGATTCTTTCATCTCCATCCAGAGGTCATTTCCTTCACGGGTACGCTCACCAACGCCGGCGAATACGGAGTAACCGCCGTGCTGCTTGGCGATGTTGTTGATCAGTTCCATGATCAGAACCGTCTTGCCGACGCCGGCGCCGCCGAACAGGCCGATCTTGCCGCCGCGGGCATAAGGTGCCAGCAGGTCAACAACCTTGATGCCGGTTGTGAATGCCTCAACCTTGGTTGACTGATTTTCAAAAGAAGGAGCTTCACGGTGAATAGCGTACTCTTTCTCGTTACCAATCGGACCCATTTCGTCAACCGGCTCACCGATAACGTTCATGATGCGACCTAGGGTCTTGGCGCCAACCGGTGCACAGATCTGTTTGCCGGTATCAATAACTACCTGGCCGCGCTTGAGACCGTCAGTAGAGTCCATGGCAATAGTACGCACCGAGTTCTCACCGAGATGCTGGGCAACTTCCAGCACGAGGTTGTTTTCACGGTCATCAATGGCCGGATTTGTCACGCGCAATGCGTGGTAGATCTCCGGCAGTTTGCCGGGCTCAAATTCAACGTCGATAACGGCGCCGATGACCTGCGAAATTTTACCTGTGTTCTGACTCATGGAACGGTGTCCTCCTGCGGCCCTGCGGCCTCATATAGTCTTTCGTTTAGTTAAGTATTAACCCTTGATTGATTCTGAACCGGAGATAATCTCCATCAACTCGGTGGTAATGGCAGCCTGACGGGCACGGTTGTACTGGAGTGTCAGCTTGCCGATCATTTCATTGGCATTTTTGGATGCACTGTCCATAGCGGTCATACGGGCACCATGTTCACCGGCTACCGTCTCCAACATGGCTTTAAAGATCTGAACCTCGATGTTTTTCGGCAGTATCTCGGCCAGCAGATCACCAACAGACGGTTCATAGATAAACTCAACAGGAGTTTCATCGGCAACACCTTTTACTTCAGGTTCAACCGGCAACATCTGCTGAAAGGTGATATCCTGAGTCATAACGGTGCGGAATGAATTATAAAGAAGTTCAACCTGATCGTACTCGCCTTCAACGAATCCGTCGATGACTTCCTGAGCAAGCATGGCTGCTGTCTGATAATTGGGTTTTGCCAAAACATTGGAGAAGTTTTTATACACTGTATAGCGGCTTTTGAGGAATTCATATCCTTTGCGGCCAATTGTCATGACACTGATCTGCTCGTATGTGTCCGATTTTTCCTTGATATAGCGGTCAGCTGCCTTGCACAGATTGGTATTGAAACCGCCGCACAAACCACGATCCGAGGTAAGAACAATCAGAAGAAGTTTCTTGGCCTCACGTTTCTCTAACAACGGATGGAGATCACCCTCAAGATTTGCCGACAATGTTTGCAGCACTTCGCCAAGCTTTCTTGCATACGGCCTGGCAGCAACAACATTTTCCTGGGCACGGCGCAGTTTGGCAGCCGAGACCATTTTCATGGCCTTGGTGATCTGACGCGTATTTTTTACGGATACGATCCGTTTTTTAATGCTTTTAAGGCTTGCCATAGCTCAAACCGTCCTTGTTTACGCGGTGAATTCCTTCTTGAACTGACCCATTGCAGCAACGATCCGGCCCTTCATATCATCATCAATGGCCTTTTTGTCGCGTAACTCCGCGAGCAGTTCTGCCTGACGGTTATCAAAGAATGCATACATCTCAATTTCAAACTTTTTGAGAGCAGAAACCTGTAAATCGTCCAGGAAGCCGTTGTTGGCGGCAAAAATAACCAGAACCTGCTTCTCGTTGGGGATCGGGCGGTACTGTGGCTGCTTGAGGATCTCAACCAGACGTACACCACGCTCCAGCTGCATCTGGGTGGCCTTGTCCAGGTCGGAACCAAACTGGGCAAAAGCAGCCATCTCACGATACTGGGCCAGGTCAAGACGCAGGGTACCGGCCACCTGTTTCATCGATTTCGTCTGTGCAGAGCCACCGACGCGGGAAACGGACAGACCGACGTTGATGGCCGGACGTACGCCGGAGAAGAACAGGTCGGACTCCAGATAGATCTGACCGTCGGTGATGGAAATAACGTTGGTCGGAATGTAGGCGGATACGTCACCGGCCTGGGTCTCAATGATCGGCAGTGCGGTCAATGAACCGGCACCACGTGCATCGGACAGTTTGCAGGCACGTTCCAGCAGGCGGCTGTGCAGATAGAAAACATCACCCGGATAGGCTTCGCGTCCTGGCGGACGGCGGAGCAGCAGGGAGAGCTGACGATAGGCGACAGCCTGCTTGGAAAGGTCATCATAGATGATCAGGGCATGCTTGCCGCTGTCGCGGAAGAACTCACCCATGGTAACACCGGTGTAGGGTGCGATGAACTGCAGCGGAGCCGACTCGGAAGCCGTTGCGGCAACGACGATCGTGTAATCCATGGCGCCATGCTCGGTCAGTTTGGACACAACCTGGGCAACCGTGGAACGTTTCTGGCCGATGGCGACATAGATACAAACCACATCACCGCCCTTCTGGTTGATGATCGTATCGATGGCAACAGCGGTCTTGCCGGTCTGACGGTCACCGATGATCAGCTCGCGCTGGCCGCGGCCAATTGGAACCATGGAGTCAATCGCCTTAAGTCCGGTAGCCATCGGCTGATGGACCGACTTACGATCAACAATGCCAGGGGCCTTGATCTCCACCTTGCTGAAGCTGCTGGTGTTGATTGGGCCTTTGCCGTCGATGGGCTGACCAATAGCGTTAACAACGCGACCGATCAGGGCATCGCCTACCGGAACCTCAGTGATGCGGCCGGTACGCTTAACTGTGTCGCCTTCCTTGATCTCGGAGAATTCACCGAGAATGGCGGCGCCGACGTTATCTTCTTCCAGGTTGAGAACCATACCGGTAACGCCGCCGGGGAACTCCAGCAACTCACCGGCCATGGCGCCAGCCAGGCCGTGGATACGGGCAATACCGTCACCGATGGAGATGATCGTGCCGGTTTCCGACACCTCAACCTCCTTGCCATACTCCTTGATCTGTTTCCTGATGATCTCACTGATCTCTTCGGCTCTGATTTCCATGGAAGAATTTACCCCTTCTGTAATATATCTTGAATCCGTTTAAGCTGAGTTTTCACACTGCTGTCAAATGCCGTATCGCCGATTTGAGTGACCACGCCACCCAGCAGGCTCTGGTCAACGCTGACCTGAGCGATAACCTTTTTACCGCTTTTCTTCTCAAGTGCATCCTGAATGGAAGCCACCTGACTGGCGTCCAGCGCAAAGGCTGTCTTGATGATCGGCCGGATAATGCCGGACTGCTCATCAGCCAGTGTCTGGTACGTATGAACAATCTGATCAAGGAATGCCACGCGGTTTTTGTCCACCAGCAGCAACAGAAAATTGCCGACCAGTTCTGAACAATTTACCTTGGCGACGAGATCCTTCATGATCTCTTTTTTCTGCACCTCAGTGAAGGCCGGATTTGCAAACACAGCTTTCAGATCTGGATTGGCAGAAAACATACGGTCAAAGGCAGTCAGCTCCTCGCGAAAACGGTCAATCAGTCCGCCCTCGGAGCCAATCTGTACCAGCGCCTTGGCATAGCGGCGCGCTAACGTATTATTGATCACTGGATCTGTACCACCTTGTCAAGATATTCACCAACAAATCGATCGTGGTCGGCCTTCTGGATGGCGCCGGTCAGCTTCCCGGTTGCGATCTCCACAGCCAGACGGGCAGCTTCGGCACGCAGCTCGGCACGAGCCTTGACCGTTTCCTGTTCGGCAGACTGGGCGGCCTGGGCAGCGATCTTCTGAGCGGCAATCTTTGCTTCGGCAATGATGCGCTCTTTTTCCTGCTCACCCTCACGTACTATTGCGGCCTGTAGCTCATCGATCTCTTTTGTGGCCTGATTGAGTTTGCCGGAATATTCTGCCAGCTTGGCTTCTGCAGCGGCCCTGCCCTCCTGGGCGTCTTTCAGATCCTTCTCGATCTGAGTCTGTCGGGCCCCCAACGATCCTTTGACATCGGCCTTTTTGAGTGCATACCAGAGTATACCCACCAGAACTGCAAAGTTGAGTACACGCCAGCCAAAATCTTTCATCTGGGCGCCGCTATCGGGGTGATGTGCACCACCACCCCCTTCAGAGGCAAATCCTGTGTTGGCGGCCAGAATGATGACGGCAATGTATGCCAAGGAGAGTGCTATTTTTTTGGTGCGTTCAGATACCATCAACATGGTTACAGGCCCCTCCCCAGGATTTTCTCGCAGATGTCGCCGGAAAGAAGTTCGGCCTGCTGCTTCAGCAGCACCCTGGCGTCAGCGGCCTCTTTGGCCACACGGTCACGTATCGTACCAAGAGAAGCGGTTGCCTCTGTGCGGGCCTTTTCCAGCAGCGCAGTTTCTTCCACCTGCGCCTGCTTGAGGGATTCGGCACGGCGAGCAGTCGCCTCTGCCTTGGCATCACGCAGCCGGGCCTCGTACTGAGCCATTTTCTCCTGAACCTCAAGATCAACAGACGCAGCCTTGTCCCGGGCACCCTCGACCACCTGACGTCGCTCGGACAATACCTTGCGGATCGGCTTGTAAAGAAAGATGTTGAGGACGAGGACGAGAATCCCGAAATTAACTACCTGGACAAAAAATGCTAGATTTAATTCAATCACGACCTACCCCTTCTAGGTATGCTGAGTTGTATACTGTATCCCAGATACGGGCGTAAAACAGACGTTAGCTATCATGGTTACGCCGACTATGTCAAGATATTTTCAAATATGTATACATTTATTTTTTTCAAGAACTGTCGCGTATCTGGTCATCAGATATCGAGCAAGTCAATAATGCGGGTCAGTTCGTCCGAATCGCTGAAATGTATCTCCAGTCGACCGCCCTTTGTCCCTACCCGCCGGATAGCAACCCGCGATTGAAAACGTTTCTGCAACTGCTCCTCAAGAGAGCTCATCAACAGATCCGGCTGCTGAGGTCTTTTGCGACTGGCCGAGGGGTGGGGATTGACCTTGAGTCGTCGCACCAGCTCTTCCGTAGCCCGCACGCTCAACTGGCGATGCAGAATCTCATGGCGGGCCTTTTCTATCAGATCAGCACTTTCCAGCGCCAACAGCGCGCGGGCGTGCCCCATGGAGAGACGCTCCTCGACTATATCGTGCTGGATCGCGTCGGGCAGCTTGAGCAGGCGCAGGGCATTGGTCACGGTTGTACGGTTCTTGCCGACCCGCTTGGCTACATCCTCCTGGGAGATATTAAAGTGCTCGACCAGAGAGCGATAGGCATGGGCCTCTTCAATAGCATTCAGGTCCTGTCGCTGGATGTTCTCGATCAGCGCCAGCTCCATGACCGCGTCTTCACTGGCTTCGCGGATAACCACCGGCACCTCGTGCAACCCGGCCTTCTGGGATGCACGCCAGCGGCGCTCTCCGGCGATGATTTCGTAAAAACCGTCTTTCTTGGTCACGACCAGCGGCTGAATGATACCTTTTTCGCGGATCGAAGCAGCCAGCTCTTCGAGCTTATCGGACGCAAAATGCTTGCGCGGCTGGTTTCGGTTGGGCCGAATCTGCTCAATTGGACAAATGAAATAGGCCTTAGTGTCGTCGTTCGTTTCCGTTACCTGCAGGAGCGCTGCCATCCCTCTGCCGAGGCCACCTATTTTAGCCATTGGCTGCCTCCCTTTGAATGATCTCACGGGCCAGCTGCAGATAGCTGGCTGATCCACGCGAGGAGATATCGTAATAAATGATCGGTTTGCCGTGGCTTGGCGCTTCTGCCAAACGCACATTTCGTGGGATAACCGACTGGAACACCTGTCCGGGAAAATGCGTCCGTATTTCTTCCGCCACATCCTTGCTCAGATTTCCGCGGGAATCAAACATGGTCAGCAGAATCCCTTCAATCGTCAGCAAGGGGTTGATCATTTTCTGAATCAGCTTGATCGTATGCAATATCTGGGAGAAGCCCTCCATGGCGTAAAACTCGCACTGAAGCGGTATCAGAACCGAGTGGGCGGCGGTCATGGCATTGATGGTCAGGAGACTCAGCGATGGTGGGCAATCTATAATGATATAGCGGTACTGTTCTGCTACTGCCGCCAGAACAAATTTCA
The DNA here is from genome assembly GCF_056821595.1 of Geobacter psychrophilus. NCBI lineage: Bacteria > Pseudomonadati > Thermodesulfobacteriota > Desulfuromonadia > Geobacterales > Geobacteraceae > Geobacter > Geobacter psychrophilus. Next base: position 2,914,033 of record NZ_JBXDTU010000004.1, on the reverse strand, counting down.
GTTTATGCTCCCGTCCGATTTCAGTGGCCAGTTCCAGCTCAGCGCCGGCCAGATCGGAGTTAGATGGCAGGATATGCAGGAAAGGATGGCCGGTATCGACAATCAATCCGCATGGATCGGCTTCATTTATCAGGGCATCATAAACCGTGTGTTTAAGGCTGGACTTATCAACCCCTACACCGCTGGTAGCATTGCCCTGCGGGTCAATATCCACCAACAGGGTCGGCCGTTCAGCAGCTGCCAGCGATGCAGCCAGATTGACGGCAGTGGTCGTTTTGCCGACGCCACCCTTCTGATTGGCGATACAGATGATTCTGGACATGGACGTGTGCTTCCTGCCTTGGTTGAGTTGAGATACCGCGTGGGTGCGAAGTGCGCCGGGGAGCAGGAAAATTAGCACAACCGGTCCGGTATTGGAAATTATTTTTTTTAACACACCTCGACGCACTGTTCAAACCGGAACTGCCAGACTGGGTACCCACTGATGTTATCCGACAGCACCAGAGTCATACCCGTTATGGCGTCAGGGATGTAATCAGTCCGTTCTGTTTTGCAAGATCTTCGTATGCACCATCAAGCGGAGCATCGACTTTAATCGCAACACCACGCTCGTCCTTGAACAACAATGAGGAACAATGCAGCATCATCCGCCCGGCCGGTGCACCACCATAGGTTGTGTCCCCGACAATCGGCAATCCTGACGACTCCAGATGAACACGAATCTGATGAGTTCTACCGGTCAGAGGGCGCGCCTCTATCAGTGAATACCGGTCGGATGCGGCCAGCAAACGAAATGCGGTAACGGCTGAGCGCCCCCCGTCCATGATGCCGTAACGGGCGCTTGCGACCTTGCCGATGGCGCCGTCCACGGTCCATGTCGCCTGATCCGGCCGACCGCAGACCAGCGCCAGGTAACACTTCTCCACCTGATTGTCGTGAAAACGGGCCGACAGCCAGGCGGCGGCACGTTTATGTTTGGGAAACAACATGACTCCCGAGGTACCCCGGTCAAGCCGGTGGATCACCCGGCAGGGCTCATTGCTGCCCTGCTTCCTGAAATACTCGGATACCCAGTATTCAAGAGTACCTTTGAGCTGGTACGGGGTACGCTGACTATTTATGCCGGCCGGCTTGTTGATCGCGATCAGCTCCCCATCCTCATACAGCACGGCTTCAGGCGGCAACAGCAGTTCGCGGAAACGTCCCGCCTCCATCACCCCCACCTCGATAACATCTCCGGCCTTGACCGTGCGTGAGGCTACCCGCACCATGCTGCTGTTTACCGCGCAACCGCCGCGATCGATAATCCGCCGTGCCTCGGACTTGCTGAGCGCCTCAAACATGGTGGAAAGCGCCTCGTCCAGCCGATGTCCACCCTGCCCTGCATCTGCCGTTTTCTTTAGTATCATGGCATTGTTACTACCCTGTTTCCCTGCTGCTATGCAACCAATTTCACGGTGGCGAAAGCGGAACATTTCTGTTACTGTCTTCGGCCATGATTTTATTCACACCACCTGAGATGCCCGCCCTGCGCGGACCGGTTCCCCTCTCGCACCTCTTCATGCGCCAGTTTGTCAGAAGCGGAGACCATGTCATCGACGCCACTTGCGGCAACGGTCACGACACCCTGCTGCTGGCGGAGCTGGCGGGTCCGGGAGGCCGGGTCTGGGCCTTCGATATACAACAACAGGCCATTGACGAAACCGGAGCCAGACTGAAAAGTGCCGGCCATATCGGATGGGTAGAGTTCATCCATGCCGGTCACGAGACCATTGCTGAACACTGCGTGAAGCCGGTCCAGGCGGTCATCTTCAACCTCGGTTACCTGCCGGGCGGCGACCGGGAGGTGATCACCCGTCCGGAATCAACCCTGGCAGGGCTTGAACAGTCTTTTGAAATCATTGCCCCTGGAGGCATCGTGGCGATAACGGTCTACCCCGGTCACGCAGGGGGGGACTCGGAGCGGACTGCTGTAGAGGAGCGGGTAACGCAGCTGGCACCCAACCGTTTTCATGCCTGGCGCATGGGACAGATCAACGTGCCTGTTGGGGCGCCCTATTTCATTCTCATCCAGAAGATGATCTGATGCCGGAAGACACGCTGATGATATACTCCCTGCTGCCATTTATAGCGGTACTTCCCGCCACAGCCTACTGCCTGATATCCCTCTGGTGTGCCCGGAGGTTTTTCTGCCGAATGCTCCCGACAGGCTGCCAGAAACCGGAATCTGCCTCTGATGCAACCCTGCGGCATGGTGTCTCGATTCTCAAGCCGGTCAAGGGGATGGACGCCGACAGTTATGACAACTTCGCTTCCTTCTGCCAACAGGAGTACACCGGGCCGGTGCAGATAATCTTTGCAGCAGCATCGGCCGACGACCCGGTTATCGCGGTCATTCGGAGGCTGATTGAAAACCATCCCGACCATGATATCTCACTGATCATCAATCCGGCCATCCAGGGACCGAACTACAAGGTTTCCAACCTGATCAACGCCTTCCCCCGGGCAGGGCATGACATTATCATCGTCTGCGACAGCGACATCCGCGTGGCACCGAGATACCTGAATTCGGTCATGTCACATTTCGACGATCCGCAGACCGGACTGGTGACCTCGCTCTACCGCACCTCTAAAGTCCACAACATCGCAACCGCCCTGGAGGCAACCGGCTTTACCGCCGAGATGATTCCGAACGTGTTGGTGGCCCTGCAACTGGAAGGACTCTCCTTTGCACTGGGTGCATCGATGGCCGTACGCCGCGAAGCGCTGGCATCGATCGGCGGCTTCGAAGCTTTGGCTGATTACCTGGCTGATGACTACCAACTGGGCAACAAGATCCACCAGGCCGGCTGGCGGATAGCGCTGGATGATTGTTATGTGGAGAGTATCGTCAAAGCCGAGAACCTGATGTCTGTGCTCTCCCGACAACTGCGCTGGGCCCGCACCATGCGGGTCAGCCGACCGGGCGGCTACCTGGCCTCCGGCATCACCCTGCCCTTTCCTGCGGTTGTAGCGGCGGCACTGCTCGCCCCCTCACTGCAGACAGGGTTGACCGCCATTGCCCTGCTGTACAGCGTGCGACTGGGGATCAGCATCCATTTCAGCCGTACCTTCGTACGGGACAACCTCCTCCCCCGCTGGCTCTGGCTGTTACCGCTCCGGGACATGCTGGCCTCCTTCTGCTGGGCGCTGTCCTTCCTGGGCAACCGGGTAGAATGGCGCGGCACCCGCTTCAGGCTGAAACCGGGCGGGAAGCTGGAAGAGCTGATCTGATCTCAGACGAGCCGCCCTGCCCGCTGCTTTCAATTCATAGCACGACAAAATCATTCTTTCTTTACAATTTCAAATCAAGTGCGGTATAAGTCAAAATTACTTTTTTCGAGGTAGCAGTGTGTCCGGTATAATTCAGGCAATAGGACGTCTTACGATCAGCGCAGTGCGCGAATTGGGGAGAATCGGATGGTTTCTTCTCTACTCGCTTTACATGATTGTCCGCCGTCCCGGAAGTCCGCTCCAGATCCTCAAGCAGATCAGGTTCATCGGCGCCAAGTCGCTGTTCGTCATCTTCCTGACAGCCGCCTTTACCGGCATGGTACTGGGCCTGCAGGGGTATTACACCCTGGCCAAATTCGGCTCTGAAGGCATGCTGGGAACGGCCGTGGCACTCTCACTGATCCGCGAACTGGGTCCGGTGCTGACAGCCCTGATGGTGACCGGTCGAGCCGGCAGCGCCATTACAGCCGAGATCGGCATCATGCGCATCACCGAGCAGATCGATGCCCTGGAAACCATGGCGCTGGATCCGTTCAAATACCTGATCACACCCAAATTTATCGCCGCTATGCTGTCCGTGCCGCTGTTATGCGCCATATTCGACGTTGTCGGCATCTACGGAGGCTGGCTGGTGGGGGTCAAGCTGCTGGGGGTCAATCCGGGCGCCTATTTCTACGAGATGGAGAAGGCGGTTGTCTGGCGGGATGTCTATTCCGGCATTGCCAAGTCTTTTTCCTTCGGGGTGATCATCGCCTGGATCGGCTGCTACAAGGGTTATTATGCCGGCCACGGCGCCGAAGGCGTTTCCAAGGCCACCACCGAATCCGTTGTACTGACATCTGTCCTGGTCCTGGTGTGGGATTATTTCCTCACCTCGATCCTGCTGTGAGCACGCCATGATCCAATTGACCAAACTCCACAAAACCTTTGGCAGCCAGAAGGTACTCAACGGGCTGGATCTGGCGATACCCGCCGGCCAGATCACCGCCATCATCGGACCCAGCGGCGAGGGCAAGAGTGTCCTGCTCAGGCATATCATCGGCCTGATGCAGCCGGACAGCGGAGATATCGAAATAGATGGCGAAAGCATTCTCGGCATCCGTCGCTCCGAATTGAACCGCATCCGCGAGAAATTCGGGATGCTCTTTCAGAACGCAGCCCTGTTTGATTCCATGAACGTCTTCGAAAACGTCGCTTTTCCTTTGCAGGAAAAAACCACCTTGTCGAAATCCGAGATTCGCACGCGGGTACTTTCTGCGCTTGAGGACGTAGGACTAAAGAATGTGGAACAGAAATTTACGGATGAGCTGTCCGGCGGCATGAAAAAACGGGTCGGGCTGGCGCGGGCGCTGCTGCTCAACCCCAAGATCATCCTCTTCGATGAGCCGACGACCGGACTGGACCCGATCATCAAGCGGGCCATACATCAACTGATCAGGGAAACCCACGCGAAATTCGGCTTTACTGCAGTGATCGTCTCCCATGAAATTCCGGACATTTTTGATATTGCCCAGAACGTGGCCATGCTCTTTCGCGGGGAAATCCTGCAGTTCGGTTCGGCCGATGAAATCAGGAATTCCACCAATCCGGTGGTGAAACAGTTTATCAGCGGCAGCCTGGATGGACCGATCCAGATGGTGTAGTAATTTGACTAACTCACAAACCTGATTAAGATAGGTATGAAGCAACGAGGTACAACATGAATATGGCAAAACTGGAAATGACCGTCGGCGTCTTTATGCTGGTGGGCATGCTCTGTCTGGGCTACATCTCCATCAAGCTGGGCAAGATGGAAATCATGGGTGGCGATTATTATTCCGTGTCGGCAGAATTCGATTCGGTTTCGGGCTTGAAACCGGGGGCACGGGTAGAGGTGGCCGGGGTAGAGGTTGGAAAGGTCGACCGCATCTCGCTTGATCCCAAATCTGGAGACCGGGCCGTGGCCCTCCTGAAGATCAAATCCGGTGTCAATATCACCGACGATGTCATTGCATCGGTCCGCACCAGCGGGATCATCGGTGACAAATTCATCAAACTCAAGCCGGGTGGTTCGGACAAGTTCCTGACAGACAACGGCAAGATCAGAGAAACCGAATCGGCCATCGATATCGAGGAACTGGTCAGTAAATTTATCCATGGAAAGGTTTAATAGCGAGATACCATCATGAGATCATCCCTTATCGCGGTACTTATTGCCGGGGCACTGCTCGCCCCCCCCCACCTGGTGCATGCCGCAGAGAGTGTGTCCGAAAACAGGCTTGTGCTGGGGGTAGACGACTGCATCCGTATTGCCCTTAAATCCGCACCTGAACTGGGTGAGGCCCAGGCCGACATCGACCTTACCACCAGTAAACTGGATGAGGCCGGCTCGTATCGCTATCCCCAGCTTGAGGTAACCGCACTCTTCGGTCCGGCACCCCAGGCACGCAGACAGGACATCTCACCCACCATTGCCACTGACAGGCACTTCAAGTTGAGTGAAATGACCTGGTTCACCAGCACGGATGCCACCCTCATTCAGCCTCTCTACACCTTCGGGAAGATATCCGAAAACATGAAGGCTGCCACCCACGGCATCGAAGTCGACCGTTCCCGCAAAGTGCAGCGGGCCAACGAGATCGCCCTCAAGGTTCGTGAATACTATTACGGACTGCTGCTGGCTCGAGAGCTCAAAGAGCTGGTGACAGAGGTCCAGGAAAGCCTCGCCAAAGCCAGAGTCAAGGCTGTAAACATGATCGAACAGGGCTCTGAAGGTGCCGACGAGATTGACCTGTACAAACTGGACGCCTTTTCCGGAGAGGTCGCCAAGTACCTGGAAGAAGCCCGCAAGGGGGAAAAACTTGCGCTGGCAGCACTCAAATCCCGGCTCGGGATTTCTTCCGACACCCAGCTGGAAATCAGCAGCGAACGGCTGCTCATGGATGAATCTGTTGTCCCGGACTTTGAAACCTACCTGGACAAGGCCCGCAGCAACCGACCGGAATACCGTCAGATTGCCGAAGGCATAAAAGCCCGCCACGCCCTGGTCGAGGCAGCCAAGGCCAACTACTATCCCGACATTTTCCTGGGCGGCTTGTTTTCCTGGGCCTATGCCGACGACCGTGATCGCATTAATAACCCCTACATCACTGACCAGTTCAAGCACCTGAATGGAGGTGTGGCCCTCGGTGCCCGCTGGAAGCTGGACTTCGGCATCACGAGCGCCAAGGTTGCCGGTGAGCGTGCCCAGTACAACCGTCTGCTCAGCACCAAGGCCTTCGCTGATGCCAACATCCCGCTCCAGATCAAAAAGTATTACCTGGACCTTAAAGAGGCTGAAAACAGCGTCACTGCAACGCACAATGCCTTTACCAATGCAAAAAAATGGGGAATGGCAGCCATAGCAAATTTTGATTTCGGCGTCGGACCAGCCAAGGACATCCTGGAGGCGCTGCAGGCCTACGCCCGCATGAGGGCGTCCTATTTCCAGTCTATCTATAACTACCGCATCGCCCAGTCAAACCTGGACTATGCCATCGGCCAACCGCCGGTATCAACCAACAAGTAAAGGGGAATTAAATGTTCAAACGCTATATACTGCTGGCTGTTGCAGGGATTTTTCTGGCAACAAACGCCTGTGCCGGGGTTACCGACGAAGTAAAAAAGACCGTGGATGAGGTCGTCAGAATTGTCTCCGACAAGGAACTGAAAAAGAATGACCATAAACGGCGCCAGATGCTGAAAAAATCCATCAGCGTCATCTTTGACTATAACGAAATGGCCAAACGCTCCATGGGCAAACACTGGAATCAGCGTTCTGCGGCTGAAAAAAAGCAGTTCTCCGATCTGTTCGCATCCTTGCTGGAAAACTCCTATGCCAGCAAGATAGAATCCTATAACAACGAGAAGATCATATACCTGAAAGAATCGCGTGATGGTGATTATGCTGAGGTCAAATCAAAGGTAGTGACAGCCAAGCGTGACGAATTCACCCTGGACTACCGCATGATCAACCAGAATGGCAAATGGATGGTCTATGATGTGGTCATCGAGGGGGTCAGCCTGGTGTCAAACTACCGCAGCCAATTCAACAAGATCATCACATCGAATGGCTACCCCGAACTGGTAAAAAAACTCCAGACCAAGACCGACGAATTGAAGGCGCTGTAACACATAATTTTTGCTTGACACCTGTTTTACGCCTATGATAAACGACACGAGCAGCAAGTTTCGGAAGTTTTTGCAGAACGTTGAAGCAGCATGTTTGACCAGGCTCTGCACTTTTCCTGCATCAGACTCCGGAAACTTAAGCGGTATCTCACAGTTCCGGCGTAGCACCGGAGAAAAAAGGAGGTAGGAAATGGCACAGGGCAAGGTTAAATGGTTTAATGACACCAAGGGGTTCGGCTTCATCGAGCAGGAGGGTGGCGAGGATGTATTCGTTCACTTCTCCGCCATCCAGGGCGACGGTTTCAAATCACTCGCTGAAGGCGATGCTGTTACGTTTGACATCACCCAGGGTCCCAAAGGGCTCCAGGCTGCAAACGTCCAGAAGGCCCGCTAGTTCTTCAATCAAACGCTTACAACAAAACGCCCGCTGATATTTCAGCGGGCGTTTTGTTTTGCGCATTCCGGATGACAGAATAACGTGCCCATTCATTGCTGACGAGTACTGTTCGTCCCTTTCCGCTTGCGACTATCTTTTGCCACCGTACCCTTTTCTCGACCTCCACTGCCGACCGCACCGACCAGCGCCGCCGCCAGATCCTCTCTTCCCAACTCCCGCAGCGCCTCCAGCACCTTGTTGCGCTCCGCCGGCTGGTGCCAGAGCAGCATAGCCTTCTGCAGCCCCTTTTCCCGATCACTGCGCGCTACATACACGACCTTGCCGCTGTCCGGATCGATTCCCGTATAATACATGCAGGTCGAAAGCGAGCCGGGGGTGGGGGTAAAGTCCTGCACCTGCTCCACCTTGAAACCCAACGACTTGAGCGCCAGGGCCAGGTCGAGCATATCCGCCAAGGTACAACCGGGATGCCCGGAAATCAGGTAGGGTACAATCTGCTGCCGTTTGCCGATCCGGTCACTCTCATCGCGAAATCGGCGCAGAAAAGAGTCAAAGGCTTTTCTGCCCGGCTTGCGCATCAGGGCGGTAACATGATCGGCGAAATGTTCCGGAGCGACCTTGAGCAGACCGCTGACATGATGACCGACCAGTTCCCGGAAATAATCAGATTGCCGCTCCATCAGGTCATAGCGCACCCCTGAGGAAACGGCGACATGCCTGACACCTTCGACACCGCGCACCTTGCGCAACAAACCGGCGGCCCGCTTGTCGCTGGTTTCAAGATGCGGGCAACGTGCCGGAAAAAGGCAGCTAGCCCGACGGCACTCAGGGCCAGCGACCGTACTTTTGCAGGACAGGCCGTACATATTGGCAGTCGGACCGCCAACATCACTGATGCTGCCCCGAAACCAAGCTTTAGCGGCCATTGCCCTGGCTTCAGCCACGATGGAGTTTTCGCTGCGCGACTGGATCGTTTTGCCCTGATGCATGGCAATGGCGCAGAAGGCACAGCCCCCAAAGCAGCCGCGATGACTCGTAATGGATGTCTTGATCTGTTCCCAGGCCGGAATCTGTTCCTGATACGACGGATGAGGCGCTTTCTCAAATGGCAGCGCATATATCGCATCCATCTCCGCCTCAGATAGCGGCAGAGCCGGAGGGGAGGAAACCAGCACGCGTTCGCCGTGGCGCTGGACAATCGTCCGGGCAGAAGCGGGGTTCTGCTCGCGACTTGCCAGATGGAACGCCCTGGCAAACAGGGACTTATCGGCAGCAACATCCTCATAGGAAGGGATTTCAAGAATATCATCCCTGACGCCAGAAGGGACCAAACTGTCCCATTCACTTTTTCCGGCCACCCGGCATGTTCCCCGCACCGTACGGATATCCTGGATCTGCTCAGCGGCGTTCAAGCGACTGATGACTTCCAGCAGCGGCCGCTCGGCCATGCCATAGATCAGCAGATCCGCCTTGGCGTCAAAGATGATTGAACGGCGCACCTTATCCTCCCAGAAATCATAATGGGCAAAGCGGCGCAGCGAGGCCTCAATACCGCCAATGATCACCGGCACATCACGATAGGCCTCTTTCAGGCGCGACGTATAGATGATGGTAGCACGGTTGGGGCGGGCACCATGCCTATTGCCGGGCGTGTAGGCATCATCATGGCGCAGCTTGCGGGCCGGGGTATAATGGGCCACCATCGAGTCCATGGCGCCGGCCGAGACAGCGAAACAGAGCCGGGGGCGCCCAAGGGTCGTAAAGGCTTCCTTGGCACGCCAATCAGGCTGGGCGATAATGCCGACCCTGAAACCGTGCTTCTCAAGCCAACGGGCCAGGAGCGGCACGCCGAACGCGGGATGGTCGATGTAGGCGTCCCCACTGACAAAGATGACATCCAGCTCACTCCAGCCGCGCTTGGCGACCTCTTCACGGGTTGTGGGTATAAAAGGCATGGCTACACTCCGGGCAAGCAGTTGAACAACCTGAAGCCCTGTACAAGAAACAAGACAATCTTCACGTTGAAAATAATCATGCAGCAACAATTAAGGTATTGATTAGCTTTAACAACATATTGTATGTATATGTCTATGAATACTATATCTAGAACTTCACCGGCAAGACATATAACATATGTGCTGACAATCGCCCTTGCAACCTTGTGGTATCATCCAGTTTGGGCCGACACCCGTCAGGACGCCATGACTGAACTGTCCCTCCTGCAGCAAACCGCAACCGCCCGGAAGATAACCGATGAGGTAAAGAGTGTCGAAGCTACTTTTGCAATTGCTGAACATTATCTGCAGGCCAATGACTTCGAACAGTCAGAACGCTTTTATCTCCTGACCATTCAAAAAGCCCGCATAATACTTGCGGCATCGCCGAAGAAGCCGGCAGAGACGACTACAGCGCCCGAGATGCTGCCGTCACCACCCGCTGCTGCCGATAGGTCGTCGCTCACACCAGCAGAATCTCCTGTCGACGCTCCCCGGCAGGCACCGGCTGTTGCTGCCGTTGAATCTCAGCCAGCGCCGGTTGTCATGCCGGAGCCTCCGGTTGTAACACAGGAAAGCATATCTCCATCACCGGTAGCGGAAGAAGAGTATTTCTCCGACGACATCACCTCGGACAAACTGGTCGGCACCGCCAGTACATATTCCGTGATAAAAGGCGATACCATCCGCCTGGTGGCCGCCAAACTGGGAGTCAGCCAACAGCACCTGATCAAAACAAACAAACTCGACCACAAGGCCTATCTCAAAATCGGCCAGAGACTGTTGTACAATAATCGCAAAATTGTCCCCCAACGCATGAAAAACGGCATTGTCGTCAATATCCCCGATCGCACCCTATATTACTTCAGACAGGGCAAACTGGCCATCTCACTGCCTGTTGCACTGGGTGTTGCGGTAAAATCCGAAAAATACGACTGGAAAACCCCTACCGGGAAATTCAAGATCACTGCCAAGATGAAGGACCCAACCTGGCACGTGCCGCCGTCGATCCAGTCGGAAATGGAGGATCATGGCAAGGAGGTCATTACCAAAGTCGCTCCCGGCGGCAGCAATCCCCTGGGGAAATATGCCATCAAGACTTCCATCCCCGGTATCCTGATCCACAGTACCACCAAGCCCTGGTCAATCTACAGCTTTGCCAGTCACGGCTGTATCAGGGTCTATCCGGAGCAGATGGAGGAGTTTTTCAAAGAGATCAAGGTCAACACCCCGGGAGAGATCATCTATAAGCCGGTCAAGCTGGCAGTCACCGAGGAAGGGCGCGTTTTTCTGGAGGTTCATCGGGATGTGTACGGCAAGAGCAGCGGGCTTGCGCTGGAAGCAAGACAACTGATTGAAAAACAGAACCTTTCGGAACAGGTTGACTGGAAGAAGGTTGAAACCATTGTTCGACTCAAATCAGGAATTGCAGTAGACATCTCACTCTGAATCACCGCTACTGTCTTCTACGCAATAAGGGGCGCCTCAGCGCCCCTTATTGCGTGAATCCCAATTATCCTAGACCAAATAAACGGATTAAGTACGCTCACTAAATTATTTCTGAATAAACTACAGAAATAATTTCCAACTTATTAAGGCTTGGCGGATCCGCCTTCAGCGCCGTCACCGTCGTAGCTGTTCGGCTCGGTGCCTTTGATGAAACATTCCATTACCGCACCCGGAGTGCCTTCACGCGCCAAGCGTCCGGTACGGGGATTGATCAGCACAAAGGAAACCGTCTCCGGAGCCTGGAAATCCTCTACCGGCAGCGATGCTGTCGCCTTTTGCATGAATTCAGCCCAAATAGGGGCCGCGGCCTGCCCACCTGTACCACCTGATCCAAGCGAACGTTCCTGGTCATATCCCACCCACACACCGGTCACCAGCTGGGGCACATAACCGACGAACCAGGCGTCCTTGGAATCATTGGTAGTCCCGGTCTTGCCGGCCACGGGACGGTTGATGGTGGCACGATGCCCGGTGCCGCTCATCACAACACTCTGCATCAGGTTGGTAATTACATAGGAAGCTTCCGGCGAAACCGCAGGGACTGCCACCGGGGGTGACGTTTCCTGCAGTACCGTTCCGTCGTTGTCCGTCACCCTGGTTATAAAGTACGACGGCAGCAACATGCCCTTGTTGGCAAAGACCCCATAGGCTCCGGTCAGTTCGAAGGGCGACACACTGGCGGCGCCCAGTGCCAGCGCCAGGTTGGGCTCAATCTTTGAGGTAAAACCAAGTTTTCTAGCAAAGTCAACCGTATAGGGCGCACCAATCTGTTCCATTATTTTCACGCTGACAATATTGATGGAATAGGTCAGCGCTTCGCGCATGGTTACCGGACCCCGGAAGGTGTTGTCATAGTTTTTGGGTTTCCAAATTTTACCGGTACCGTCCGGATATTCCACTTCGACATCGTTTATGACCGTGGCGGTTGTCAGCCCCTTTTCAAGGGCCGCCGCATAGATGACCGGCTTGAAGGCCGAGCCGGCATTCCGTTTGGCCTGCATGGCACGATTGAACTGGCTCTTGCGGAAATCATAGCCACCGACCATGGCTTTGACGCCGCCATTGCGAGGATCGATTGCCACGAGAGCGGCCTGGACATCCGGGGTCTGGTCAAGCGCAAACTGGGCACCGCTCTTATCAACATCAGGCGTTACAACCGAGACATCGATGACAGAGCCGAGTGTAAGGGCCTTTACGCCCTTCTCGGGCTTGCCGTAGCTGTTGATCATTCCAACCTTGCCGGCCCAGGACATGTTTTTGCGAGTGAGCAGTCCGGTGCGCTCACCGACCCTGACGATCGCCTCACCCTTTTCGGGATGGAAGCCAACCACAACCCCTTGGTAGTTATCTCCCGCCTTCAGGGCCGCAGAATCAATCCCGTCCTCGACTTTACCGCAGAAGGCCTCGACATCAGCCTCCTTCAGGTATTTGAGCGGACCCCGGAAACCCTGGCGCTTGTCCACGGCCTTGAGACCGCTGCGGATGCTGTCGTACGCCGCCCGCTGCATTTCAGCGCTCATGGTGGTGTATATTTTCAGACCACCCTTGTAAAGATTTTCCTCTCCGTATTTTTCCTCCAGCTGAATACGCAGATGCTCAAGAAAGTACGCCGACTGCTCACTGTTAACCTTCTTCATGGGGTGGATGGAAATAACGGTTTTTTTGGCATGGTCGGCCTCGGCCGGAGTAACATAGGCCTCCTTGACCATCCGATCCAGCACGTATGCCTGACGCTCGCGGGCCTTTTCCAGATGCTTTATGGGGGAATAGGTGTTGGGCGCCTTGGGAAGCCCTGCCAGCATGGCGATTTCAGCCAGGTTGAGCTGATCTACGTTCTTGCCGAAATAGGTCTCGGCAGCAGCCTGCACACCATAGGCGCCAGCTCCCAGATAGATCTGGTTGAGATACAGGTAGAGGATCTCGTCCTTGGAGAGTTTTTCCTCCATGCGCTTGGCCAGAATGGCTTCCTTGATTTTACGCGTATAATTTTTTTCCGGTGTCAGCAGCATGGACTTGGTTACCTGCTGGGTAATCGTGGAAGCCCCCTCTTTCTTACGCATGGAGATCACGTTCTTTACCGCGGCCCGGACAATACCGAAGTAGTCAATCCCCTTGTGCTGGTAAAAGCTGGCGTCCTCGGCAGCAACAAAGGCCTGAATCAGTTTGCGCGGCATCTTGTTGACCGGCACGACAATGCGGCGTTCGAGATAGAACTCCCCCACCAGGCTGCCGTCATCGCCAAAAACCTGGGACACAATGGGTGGTTTGTAATCTGCCAAACGATCCACCCGCGGCAACTTTGCCAACAGATAGAATACATAGCCTGATATGCCCAAGAGCGCCACCACTCCCAGCGTCACGACAATCAGCAGCAGAGCCTGCATGAACCCTTTGCCTTTGGGCGTTGCTGGTGTTTTCCTGTTCATTGGGTTCATTTCTCTATCTTCCTTCCGGAATTGCATCCGGGTTAACGTGTCATTTCCAAACTGCAGACTGTGCAAAATAGCCTATATCAGCCTAAGAATTCAAGCATAATCAGTTTTTCCCATTCCAGAGGGGATATTACAATCAGAACCGTTTCCTGTGCGATGATCGCAGCATCACCCTATTTTTATCCTTGTAAAGCACCCCTTGCTTCGATATAAATGCAGGCTTATGGAACTGATCATCGACGGCATATACACTGCATTAACGCTGATCTTCTCTCTCGATCGGGAGGTGCTGGCGGTAACACTGCTGTCACTCAAGATCTCCGGCTGCGCAACCCTGGCCAGCCTGTTCATCGGCATTCCGGCCGGCGTGTTTCTGGCCTTATCCGACTTCCCCGGCCGGCGCCTGGTCATCAGCCTGGTCAATACCGGCATGGGGCTGCCCCCCGTGGTGGTCGGCCTGTTTGTAACAATCTTCCTCTGGCGCAACGGACCACTGGGCTTTCTTGAAATTCTCTACACACCCGCAGCAATGATACTGGCCCAGTCTGTCATCGCCACCCCGATCGTAACCGGCATCACCATCGCTTCGATCCAGAACCTGCCCGCCAATCTCAAACTGCAGGTACGGGCACTGGGGGCTACGCATTTCCAATTGATACTGATACTGATCAGAGAGGCCCGCCTGCCCCTGCTGGCTGCGGTCATGGCCGGTTTCGGCGGCGTGATTTCCGAGGTAGGGGCCTCCATCATGGTAGGGGGCAATATCAAGGGGCAGACGCGGGTGCTGACCACAGCCACGGTCATGGAAACCGGCAAAGGCAATTTCGACGTGGCCATAGCCCTGTCACTGATCCTGCTGCTGCTGGCCTTTGGCGTCAACTACCTGTTGACGGTCATTCAGCAACGGGAGCGACCGCGATGAGTACTCCGTGTGCCTTACTCTCCGTTGAAGACCTGCGCATCCGACGAGGTGGAGTATCAGTCTTGGACGTGCCGCTTTTCTCCATTGCCACCGAGGAAAAACTGGCGGTGATCGGCCCCAACGGAGCCGGCAAATCCAGCTTTCTTCTGGGACTGGCCTGCCTGATTGATCGTGATGGCGGCAACCTGGTTTTCAAAGGCGAAGAGGTTACCCGGAGTGGGGAGATCGCATACCGTCGCAGGATTGCCATGGTTTTCCAGGAGCCGCTGCTGTTTGATACGACAGTGCTTGACAATGTGGCCGAAGGATTGCGCATACGAGGCGTCAAGCGCAGCGAAGCACGGGACCGGGCCAAAGAGAGCCTCGACACATTCAAGGTCGGTCATCTGGCCGGGCGCTCGGCGCATAAACTGTCGGGCGGGGAGGCGCAGCGTGTCAGCCTGGCCCGTGCTTTTGCCGTCAGACCGGAACTGATCCTGATGGATGAGCCCTTCTCCAGTCTTGACCTGCCGACCAGGATTACCCTGGCTGAGGATCTTGGGCGCATCCTGCACGAATCAGGTACGGCAGCCATTATTGCAACACACGACCGCATTGAGGCGTTCAGGGTGGTGGACCGGCTGTTGGTAATGGAATCTGGGGCGGTAATTCAGGAAGGGAGACCGAAGGATGTCATTGCACATCCGGCCAATGACTTCGTGGCTGCATTCAAACGGACCGGCTACACTACGTTGGAATAATCAGGGTCAAGGGCACACAGGACCACGGGCAGAAAAGACCTCTGATGCTGTGCGCCCTTGACCTGTTTTTTCAGGCTCTTGGCAGGATGTTGGTCTGAATCCACTTAACAATATCTTCGGTAGATGTTCCCGGTGTAAAAACTTCGCAGATACCGGCGGCCTTGAGAGCAGGGATGTCGTCCTCGGGAATGACGCCTCCGCCGAACACCTTGATGTCAGTGGCGTTTTTCTCCTTGAACAGCTGACAGACACGCGGCAGCAGGGTGTTGTGTGCGCCGGACAGAATGGACAGACCGACACAGTCAACGTCCTCCTGGATTGCAGCGGCAACGATCTGCTCCGGGGTCTGATGCAAACCGGTGTAGATAACCTCGAAGCCGGCATCGCGAAAGGCGCGGGCAATAATCTTGGCCCCCCGATCATGGCCGTCCAGGCCCGGTTTTCCCACAAGTACACGTAATGTTCTTTCAGCCATTACTCATCTCCTCCTTCATATAGTGAAAAATATCATACTCACATTTCTATACCGGTGCGCGCCGGAACACCGGCTGCATAATAATGCTTGATCTCACGCATTTCGGTCACCAGGTCAGACGCTGCGATCACCCGTTCATGGGCATTCCGCCCTGTCAGCACCAACTCGACCCGCTCCGGTTTCAGGGCAATCACGTCCAGCACCTGCTCCACATCGATCAAGCCAAAGCCCACGGCACCATTGATCTCATCAAGAACAACCAGATCATAGGCATCTGAGGTCAGGAGCTCTTTTGCCTGCTGCAGCGCATCCTGGGCCACGCGACGGTCCTCGCTGATATCCTTGGTGTTGACCCAACCCGGTCGGCCGCTTTGGATAATGGTCAATAAGGGGGCCAACTTCTCAGCAATCAGGTGCTCACCGTACGGCCCACCCCCCTTGATGAACTGGAATACGCAGACCCGAAGTCCCCGGCCAACGGCACGCAAGGCCAACCCAAGCGCAGCGGTTGTTTTACCTTTGCCGTTACCGGTATAGACTTGAACACATCCCCGCTCCAACCCCATCCGCTGCCCCTGTCACGATAGAATCAATCCATTATGATTACACTGCAATAAAACAGCGGTGCGACTATAGCAATTCGGGTGTGAATGAGTCAAGCAAAGCTTTAGCCGGCTGAAAGGCATTATAGCGTTGCCGCAACCGTCCCCGGCAGTATATTATCGAGCAGTAGTGCATATGCATCTACCTGACGGCTGGCAACATCGGCCGACTTCATGAGGGTACGAAGGAGCTGCAATGAACCTGTCCGCCATCATCAGACGGAAATCAGCCTCGGAACGTAAAACGACACGTGAAAATGCCCATTGGCTGCAGCAGCATATGAGCCCTTACTTTTTCCAGGCCATGGCAGATGAAGAGGATGCCGTTGCGCTGCTGGCGAGGGAAATGGCCAGCCTGAAGCGCAATCAGCGCATCATTCTGGTCGATCGCGAAAAACTGCTCATGCTGGCCTCGGTCAATCTACCCGGCTCACTCTACGACACCCTGCGGCGCATCGGAGAGCGGGAGATCTCCTATGCCATGTTCTCACACTCGACCGCCCCCATGCCGGATATGGCAGAAGAGCTGGAGGTGCAGCGTTTCGAATTCGACCTCCGCCAGAACCATGAAATCGATCTGACGCAGGAAGTAGCGATACCGGCAGCGCTGCTGAAAAAGGTGCGCAGCGAACTGCGGACTTCTTTTCCCGATTTCGATCAATCAAAGCTCGATCGGCTGCTGAAAATTTTGTGGCTGAACAACGAAAACTACATCCGCATGTCACCGGCCAGCCGGATCGCCTGGCTGGTATGGCTGTTTGAGCGCGGTAACGCCGCGGGCGGACTTTTCCTGGATATGATCAATGTCGAACGCGACGGCCGCATCGAGACCCGCGTGCTGTTCGCCGTCGGCAATCCGCCCCAGGAGGAGTTTCTGCTGCAGCTGCTGGAGGTCTTCAACCGGCTGGGCATCGCGATCCGTCGCGCCTATTGCCAGACCATCTCCAACGGTATCCACCCCTATTTCCTGGGGGCCTTCTTCGTCCAGACCCGTGGGGGAGAGCCGCTGTATCCGGGCACGCAGCTGTCCGAACGGCTCGAACGTGAGCTCTGCACGACCCAGATTCTCTCCACCTCGTCACACGCCTATAACGATTTTGTCGTCCAGGGGCTGATGTCGGGCGAAGACGCCTCGCTGGTCAACGCCTTCGTTTCATTCTGCCACACCAGTCTGGCCCACAACCAGCCCGAGCGCTTCGGACTGGAGGATGTTCAGCGCGCCTTCTATGACCACCCCGAAATGGCCCAGCTGCTGGTCAGGTTCTTCCGGACCCGCTTCGACCCGGCACTCGTTGAGCGCGATACGGTCTACAGCACGTTGCTGATTGAGACGCTGGAGGCGGTGGAGGGGTACAACACCGGCCACCGCTGGCTGGACGATATCCGCCGGGCCGTCTACCGCTGCTGTTTCCTGATGATCATGCACGCCCTCAAGACCAACTTCTTCGTAATCGAGAAACAGGCCCTCGCCATCCGGCTCAACCCGGAGTATCTGCGAGACATGGGGCATGAGTTCACCGGCGACCTGCCCGACCAGCTCCCCTTCCGGGTAACCTTCTTCTACAGCCGGTATGGGGCCGGCTATCACGTCGGTTTTTCCGACATCGCCCGCGGCGGCTGGCGCACGGTTATCGCCCGCAGCGCCGACGATTACATCACCTCGGCCAACACGCTCTTCCGCGAGGTGTACGTCCTGGCCCACACCCAGCACCTCAAGAACAAGGACATCTACGAAGGCGGCTCAAAAATGGCGCTGACGCTGGATGCATCCGATCTTGATCAGGCCGGCAGCGATTCGGAGAACCTCCGGCTTTACAAACTTCAGTACGGCATCGCCAACGCCTTTCTGGATATCTTCATCACAAAAGACGGCCTGGCAAAAGACCCCCGGGTGGTGGACTATTACGGCGATGACGAACCGATCGAGATCGGCCCTGACGAGAATATGCATGACAACATGATCGAGGCCATCGCCTCCCTGTCAAAAAAACGGGGCTACATCCTCGGTATCGGCATCATGTCCAGCAAACGCATCGGTATCAACCACAAGGAGTACGGCGTCACCTCTGCCGGTGTCGTGAAATTTGCTCAGATCACCATGGCCGAGGTATCCGGAATCGATATTACGCGGGATGCATTTTCGCTTAAAATGACCGGGGGCCCCAATGGCGATGTGGCCGGCAATTCACTGCGCATCATGCTTGCCCGCTGTCCGCAAATGCAGGTGCGACTGATTCTTGATGGAACTGCTGCCCTGTATGATCCGAACGGCATCCATCGCAAGGAACTTGAACGCATCGTACTGGCTCACGATCTGGATGCGTTTCTACCCGAACATCTGGGGATGGGCGGTTACATGGTCTTCCGGACCGGCAGGCGCATGGAGGGTCTGCGGGAACTGCACCGCAAGGTCAGCAGGACGAAAGATGGAATGGTGGAAGAGTGGCTTGATATCGACGATTTTTATCGTGAGTACAACAGCATGATCTTCACTGTGCCGGCCGACCTGTTCATCCCGGCCGGCGGCAGGCCCGAAACTATCGATGGCCAGAACTGGCGCCTGTTTCTGGATGAAAAAGGGCGGCCATCGGCGGGTGTGATCGTGGAAGGGGCCAACTCCTTCATCACACCCGAGGCGCGACTGCAACTCCAGAAGGCTGGCGCAACGATCATGCGGGATGCCTCAGCCAACAAATGCGGCGTTATCTCGTCTTCCTACGAGATTATTGCCAACCTGCTGCTGTCCGATGCTGAATTCATGGAATGCAAGGATGCCTATGTGGGCGATGTGCTGACCATCCTGGAAAAACGGGCCGCTGATGAGGCCCGGCTGATCCTGCGGCGTCGGCGGGAATCAGCCGGCAGCCTGCTCTGTACGGAGATTTCAGACGCTCTCAGCCTTGAAATCAACGCCCAGTACGCCCGCCTGTTTTCATTTTTCGAGAGCCACCCCGCCCTGCGCCTGAAGGCCCCCTTTTATCAGGCGATACTCTGCCACCTGCCGCACATCCTGCGGGAGAGGCGAGTCGTCCGGCAGCGCATCAAGAGGCTGCCCGGCAAGTACCTGTCCGCCATTCTGGCAGCCGAGATCGGTTCATCCCTTGTCTATGCCGGCGATCGCGATGCAGACTTTGAAGAATTGATCCGGCGGCATCTGGCAAAGACTCTCCCGTAAAAAACACTTTTACTCGGCTTCACGGATGTGCTAGAAAGATTACTCATCACACCGGATTCCAGATCTCTCTATACAAGGAGTTCAACATGTCAAACAGCAGCAACTCAGCAGCAGCAGTCATAGCCTTTGCCTCGGGAGCCATCATCGGCGCCGCCGCAGCACTCCTGCTGACCCCGAAACCGGGCCGGGAAGTACGCGGCAAACTTTCTGATCTCGGTGAAAGTGCCGCTGAAAAGGTGCGCCGTCTGGCCCGTGAAGCCAAGTTCAAGGTAACACCCCGCACCAAGACCGATGCATACGAGTATGACGGCGGGGATGCCTGGATCTAGTCTCCGGGTAACCTTGGAAGCAGATCAGGGCGTAAAGAAAAGCTGGCTGTCAATGGCTGCTCTTTACGCCTTTTCCTTTTGCGATCGTTCCTGGTGAGGTGCTCATGCACGTAAAATACGGTTCATCTGCATTTTCGCTTGATCTACCCCCTCAACGCCTGGGCGGCATTATCCAACCGTCTGTTCCCGAACCTACGGCGTCTCCTGTAGAACTCATCACTGCAGCACTTGATGCATGCCACACCGTCATCTCCTCCTTCAAACCGGGTGAAAAGGTCGTCATCGTCACCTCAGATATTACCCGCTATACCGGCAGCGAGATCTACCTGCCCCTGCTGGTGGAGCGGCTCAACCGCCAGGGCATCCCCGACGCGGATATTGAAATCCTGATCGCACTGGGAATACATCGCCCCCAGACCACCCACGAGCATGATAAAATTCTCGGAACACTGTTTGGACGCATCCGGGTCAGGGATCACGACTGTGACAATCAGGCGGAACTGGTCTCTATCGGCAGGACATCCAACGGGATTGATGTCCGCATCAACCGCCGGGCGGTCGCGGCGGACCGCCTGCTACTGACCGGCGTTATCGGATTCCACTATTTTGCCGGTTTCGGCGGCGGGCGCAAGTCGATACTGCCCGGCATCGCCAGCCGTCAGGCCTGTATGGCCAGCCACTTTGCCGTACTGAACCCCGGACATGGCAGCGGCAAAAACCTGCGGGCCGTCACCGGAAACCTGGACAACAACCCGGTCCACCAGGCCATGAGCGAGGCCTGCGCCCTGGCCTCTCCCGATCTTATCCTCAATACCGTGCTCGCTCCGGACAAGCGCATCATCGCCGTCTTTGCAGGCCATTGGCGTGAAGCCCATGAAGAAGGCTGCCGGTTTTACCGGGAGCACTTCTCCTATCCTCTGCGTGAGAAAAGCGATATGGTGATTGTATCGTGCGGTGGGTTTCCCAAGGATATCAATCTGATTCAGGCCCACAAATCAATGGAATATGCGGCCCAGGCTCTCAAGGATGGCGGGGTGATGATCCTGCTGGCCGAATGTCGCGACGGTTTCGGCAATTCGACCTTTTTCAACTGGTTTCGCTACAAGCAGCTGGACCAGTTTGAAGCGGCCCTGCGGGAAAAGTACGAAATCAACGGCCAGACCGCCTATTCGATCCTGCAGAAGGCCCAGCGCTTCAGAATCATCCTGGTCTCGGAGTTTCCCGGACAACAGGTGGAAGAGATGGGGATGCTGCCTGTCCGGACTCTCGACGAAGCCCTTCAGCACGCCGCACTCGTCCTCACGCCGGACTGGACAACTCTGGTCATGCCCGAGGGGGGCAGCGTGCTGCCGGTGTAAGATCGCCAGACAGCATCAAATCGACAACCGCCCTTCCGGATAAATCCGGAAGGGCGGTTTGTTATTCAGTGAATCTTCACATATGTTGATTTAGTCACAGGTAAAGTTGGCTTCAATACGGCGATTCCTGGCTTTGCCTTCCCTGGTTTTGTTGCTGGCAACCGGTTTTGAGAATCCATAGCCTTTGGCACTAATCCGGTCGGCTGAAATACCGAATTTTTCTACGATGTACTTCTTGACACTGTTGGCACGACTTTGTGAAAGCTTGTCATTGTAGGCCTTGCTGGCAACATTGTCGGTGTGCCCCGAGATCTCGCCCTTGGCATTGGGGAATTCCTTGAGAAAATCGCTGACAGCTTTCAACTCGCCATCGTATTGGGGCTTGATCGCAGACTTGTCCGTATCAAACTGGATATTGAGTACGGCCGGCTTGCTGCAGAATTTTTCTGCGGCCGCGGAGACTACCGGCTTGGGAGGTACAACAACCGGAGGCGGTGCAACAACGGCTACGCTGGCCGCACTGGTTGCCGTGCCACCTGCGCCGGAACAGGAAAGGGTATATGCGATAGTGTCATCAGGCGTAATGGACCTGGCACCCTGAGGCGGAACCTGGCCGATACCCGGCTGAACGTCACATTTGGATGCATTCTGGGATCTCCAGTTAAGTGAAGCGGACTGGCCTTTGGTAATTGTGGCGGGGACGATCGACAGGGCTGCTGTCGGAGCAGCCGGAGCGGGTGCCGCTGGAGGCTCGACAGCCTTGGGTGCAGGCGTGGAGGCACACAGGGCATTAGCTTTAGCGGTGGCCGCTTTCGCAAGTGCAGCGCCCTCTTCGGTATGGCAGGCCCTGAATACGTCATAGGCATTGTTCTTGGCATCTTCAGCAGCTTTAAACTCTGCGGGACAGGCCTGATCCTTGCCCGCTTTCCGCGCCGCCTCGACCGCCCGGTCAGCTTCCTGCATCTCGGACCGTATGTAGTAGCCCGGTATATTGCCTCGCGTTGTATTCACTTCAAGATTTGCACATCCGCTTAACGACCCGGCCAACGCTATTCCCAAAACAGGTAAAACTCGTACCATCGTTCTCATGCCGTTCATACGTGAACCTCCTTTTTGCTTGATGTCATCAACATCCGATAGTTAGGATTCATTTACCACAAATGAATCTCAATGCACAACATAAAAAGACTCAATTGATCTTCTTAGATAGTCATCAATATAACTAACTGTCAGTATTGCTCCGATAATCAGAATTGCAAGCTTCACATATCATATTTTGTGCGTCTACAGATGCAGACGCTTGCATTTCCAACGATCGTTGGAGTACTATTTTCAAATGAATTCATAAGCAGCTTGAGGAGGATCACATGTTTTTCCCGCAATTCAGGGCACGCAGAATCCGAGGAAATGAGATATTCAGACGGATGGTGCGCGAGACAACCTTATCGGTGAATGACCTTGTCTACCCGATGTTTTCGGCATTCGGAACCGGTATAAAAAAAGAGGTTTCGTCCATGCCGGGTATCTATCAGCAGTCCATCGAACATATCGTGGCGGAAGCCAAAGAGGTGTATGCCCTCGGCATCCCGGCGGTATTGCTGTTCGGCATACCTGAAACCAAGGATGCGGTCGGCAGCGATGCCTATTGCGACACCGGCATCATCCAGGAAACCATCCGCGCCATCAAGCGCGAGGTGCCTGGTCTGGCGGTCATTACCGATGTCTGCATGTGCGAATATACCGATCACGGCCATTGCGGGATTATCAGGGACGGGGACGTCGACAATGATGCGACGCTGGAACTGCTGGCACGGGAAGCACTCTCCCATGCCAGGGCGGGTGCGGACATGGTGGCGCCGTCGGATATGATGGATGGCCGCGTGGCAGCCATCCGGGAGGAACTGGATGAAAACGGGTTCGACAAGATACCGATCATGAGCTACGCCGTCAAATATGCATCCGGGTATTACGGGCCATTCCGCGAAGCGGCCGAATCGACCCCCCAGTTCGGCGACCGCCGCAGCTACCAGATGGATCCGGCCAACCGCCTGGAAGCACTGCGTGAGGCCGCTTCAGACATCGACGAGGGCGCCGATATCATCATGGTCAAACCGGGTCTGCCCTATCTGGATATCCTGCGCGACCTGCGCAACGAATACAACCTGCCGCTGGCGGTCTACAACGTGTCAGGCGAGTACAGCATGATCAAGGCTGCGGCAGCCCATGGCTGGATCGACGAGGAGCGCGTCGTGCTCGAAACCATGCTCAGCTTCAAGCGGGCCGGAGCCGACATCATTATCACCTATCATGCCAAGGACGTTGCGCACTGGTTGAAACAGGGCTAACGATAACTATTCGCCGATTTTTTCCGCCATTTCCTTCTTATGCTGCTTGATAGTTCCGCCGCCGCTTGACGGTGCCGGATTGGCGGGTGATTTCCCCGGCAGCTTCGGCAGGCTTTTAATCGTAATGCCGGCCTTTTCGTCAGCTTCTTTTTGATTTACGGCTGCTCCTTTGGGAGCGGCCGTTGCCGTCTTAGGCTGCGGTTGAGCTGCAGTTCCTTTGGGAGTGGCGCTTGCCGGATTAGCCTGCGGCTGGACAGCGGCTACTTTCCTCACAACCCGGTGCCGCCTGGGAAAGGTCCGTTTCATGTCGACTTCAGACGGTTCGAATGAGGTCAGGGTGTGGCGGGTAGCCAGCACATATACCTTTCCGTCAGCGCGCCAGGCCCTTTTGGCCTGAATGACGCCGCCACTCTTCAGGTAAACATTTTTTGCATACGCCGGTGTCGTCAGAATCACCGCCAAAAGCACTGCACACAGTATCCGTTTCACATTCGCCTCCTGTCCCGAGATATGCCTACTTCATTAATTATTCCGAGGACTCCGGTCCAGATAGCGCGGCAGGCCGCCGCGCACTTCAACCACCGGACCATCTTCCAACTCATCAATTTCACCGTAGTCATCGCCGTATTCCGATTCACCGACAGCCCATTCGTAGAGCCTCTGCGAATCCAGCAGCACCGGTTTTTCAGGAGTGGCAAAGACCCGCTTCTGCATCTCTTCATCATACAGGCCGATACAGCCGTGAGAAGCGGGCCGGCCGGGCAGATCCCGCGCATGGAGCCAGTAGGAAACATTATCCGTTCCGATATAAAAGCGCAAGGCGTTATCCATCGGATACTGTTCTTCATCGTTGGCCGTCTTGTATAGCGATGATGTGTGCGTCAGGTGACGGGCGTCCACACTGAACAGACCGGTGGGTGTTTCGGTGCCGGCCTTGCCGGTGGCGGCCGGCGCCGAAAACACCAGTTTTCCGTATTCATAGGCACCCAGCCATTGTTCGGTAATATCCACCAGGATATATTTTTCATGCCGCCGGGCCGGTTCATACACACGGGGTACAGGTGCATATCCGCGGGCATCCTCCATCCGGTCCGGAACCTTGAGGGTCATGCCGGGGTACACATGCCGGCGATCGATACGGTTAAAGCGGGCCACCCAGACCCAATCTTCTCCGAACAGCGATTCCAGAGACTGATGCGGCTGAATGAAATGGGGGTGCCAGCGGATCTCTTTCAGGCTCGGATATTCAACACGGGAGAGATCTTCAATAGCTTTATCCGCCGGGGAAGCGGACGGATCGCTGGTCTGTGATGGCGTTCGCAGCACGGTAAAACCCACCAAAAGGCCGGTAATCAGGGTAATGAGAACAAACTTGTGAGAAAACCGCATCCGGCTCTGACGCATGGGGCGTATCCTTCTGTCATAATTGATCAAACTGCATACTAGTCATTTTCTTCGAGATATTCAACTACTTGTCGCTCCAGCGACGTCGAATGTCTGGTAAACTGCATGGTTGCATGATAATGTGCTTGTTCAAGAAGCGGTTAAGGGAGGGCATGAGTGACCAAAAACGCAAGCAAGAAAACACACCCGGTATTCAACCAGTTTGCCAGCGACAATTACGCCGGCATCTGTCCCGAGGCATGGCAGGCCATGGATCACGCCAATCGCGGCTTTGCGCCCTCGTACGGCGATGACGACTGGACTGAGCGGGCCTGCGCCAGCATCCGGGATGTGTTCGAAACCGATTGCCAGGTATTTTTCGTCTTCAACGGCACGGCAGCCAATTCACTTGCCCTGGCGGCCCTCTGCCGCTCATATCACAGCGTTATCTGCCATGAACTGGCCCATGTGGAAACCGATGAGTGCGGCGCACCGGAATTTTTCTCCAACGGCACCAAGATCCTGCATATCCCGGGGCCGGGCGGCAAGCTTGACCTGGAAGCCGTGGAACAGGCCATCACCCGCCGCAGTGACATCCATTATCCCAAACCCAGGGTCCTCAGCCTGACCCAGTCCACTGAACTGGGAACCGTCTACACCCCTGAAGAGATCGGCGCTGCCGGCGAAATCGCCCGTCGCTACGGTCTGCGGGTGCAGATGGACGGCGCCCGCTTCGCCAATGCTGTCGCGGCCCTGAATGTGTCGCCGGCTGCGATCAGCTGGAAGGCTGGTGTGGATGTACTCTGCCTGGGAGGTGCCAAAAACGGCATGGCCATTGGCGAGGCGGTGGTCTTTTTCAACCGGGACCTGGCCGAAGAATTCGAATTCCGCTGCAAACAGGCCGGTCAGCTGGCCTCCAAAATGCGCTTCATCTCGGCCCCCTGGATCGGCATGCTGGCAAACGGCACCTGGCTGCGGAATGCCACTCATGCCAACCGTATGGCGCGGACCCTGGCGGATGAACTGGAAAAGATACCGGGAGTCAGTCTGATGTCCCCCTGTCAGGCCAATGCCGTCTTTGCCGAGATGCCCGACCGGGCCGTCACTGCCCTGCGGGCCGCCGGGTGGCATTTTTACTCGTTTATCGGCACGGGCGGCGCCCGCTTCATGTGCTCATGGCAGACAACTGAAGAGGATGTGCAAAAACTGGTCGTTGCGGTGCAATCGGCGTCAGTACGGTAAGTTACGGGGGGGGGATACGGGGACATGGTAAAAACAGCGACATACGAAGCACTTCTGGAGGATGCCAAACCTGACGGGACAGGAGGCTACCTGTTCACGCTGGAGGGAAAAACCTACCATTTAACGGACAAGGATGAGGTCAGGAAGATCGCCGAGCAGCACGGCTATATCATCATTTACTGATGCCCTGCTCCCTCACCGCCCGCAGTATGGCACTGAACATCGGGCTCTGATCCGACTGGGATACGGAGATGACCAGCTCGACCTCAAAGAGCCTGCCGCACACATCACGCACCTTCTGACGGGTAGTGGTACCGATCAGATTGCTGCTGTCAGCCGAGAAATATTCCTCCACCGCCCGCTGCAACTCCTCACCCTGCTCCAGGAAATCAAATATGCTTTGCCCGAGCAATTCCTGCTTGGTCAGACCGAACAGCTTCTCGGCCTTCAGATTGGAGATAACGATCTTGCCATCTGACATGAAGGTCACAATCGGCGACTGGGCAATCTCGATGAAGTTTCGGTAACGATCCTCAGACTCAACCCGCTGAGCTGTTTTTCGATCCAGCTCTGCCATCAGTTCGTTAAACGAGCCGACCAATTCACCGATCTCATCCTCTCCCCGCTGCTCCAGTCGCTCCGAAAAATTTCCGCTGTGGGCAACCGCAGCAATACGTGCGGCAACGGCCTTGACCGGCGTGAGGATCGTCCGGCGAATAATCCAGCCACTGATGGCAACAAAAAGCAGCAGCACAATCCCGTCATACAGGATGTCCCGCTTCAGGTTGGCACCGATCTGCCGATACAGTCCCTCCATTGGCACGGAAACGGAAACCGCGCCGATGACTTCGCCGACCTTGTAACCGTAGGAATAATGCCCGCGGGGAAAACGCCTCTGGATAAAAGCGGGGGCGGTATCATAGCTGCCGTGACACGTCAGACAGGACTGGTCCGCCACCATCGGCAGCAGGTAGCGCAGAGACTTTTTGCTTTGTTCTTGTGTAACCTGCCAGGTCTCGCCGGCCTTGGCATCCCGGAATAGCGTGAGCTGCGCAGTCTCGAAGCTGTCGGGGCGGTTGTCCGGATTGCGGTAGCGCAGTGAAACCTGGCGAACATAGTATCCGGAACCGCGGGTAAGCTGCTGGGCTACCCTGCTGGCAGCCACCTGGGGGATCAGGCTCTCATTATATTCCGGTTCGGACGTCACGCTTCTGGAAAGGTAATCACGCGTTTCGATGATCTGGCGCGAGATGGTGCGGGCATTGTCAACTGCACTCTTGAGGATCAACGACTGCTCACGGCGATAGCTGCTGTAGGCCAGAGCGATGAACAGTGCCACCAGCAGCAGGGATGAGATGATGTTGTATTTGGTATTGACGCTGCGTCTTGAAAGAAAGTTCATGGGAATCCCTTGCCGCTGCTCCGGGAGAGTTGGTTTACTGACTGCTGGCATGAAGTTGATTATATCCGCTCAGCATACCTTGGCAAGGACGAAATCAATTCTTCGCGTTTAGCCCGCCCCCGGCCGACATCTGAAGGCGGATTGTATTTCCGCCCTGATCGTGCTATATGATGAGCCTTGTTTGTTCTCACTATTCCATTTGACGAGTATTCAATCATGTCCCTTTCTGAAATGGTTCTGAGTGGCGATATCCGCGCAGCAGCACGGCTGATGCGGGACATCGACGACAACCGGCCGCAGGCTGTCGATAACCTGAAACACCTCTATCCCCGCACCGGCGATGCCTACATCATCGGCATTACCGGTCCACCGGGGGCTGGTAAATCAACACTGGTGGATCAGTTGACCGCCTCCTTCCGCAGTCAGGGCAGGAAGGTCGGCGTTGTGGCGATCGATCCGACCAGTCCCTTCACCGGCGGCGCCATCCTGGGAGACCGCATCCGCATGAACCGTCATGCCACGGACGAGGGGGTTTTCATCCGGAGCCTGGCCACCCGCGGCGCCCTGGGCGGGCTGTCCCGTTCCACGTCCGATGTCGCCCTAGTCATGGATGCCCTGGGAATGGAGATTATCATCATCGAGACGGTCGGCGTGGGACAGGATGAAGTCGACATCGTCAAGGCCGCCCACACAACCTGCGTAGTCATGGTCCCGGGACTGGGGGACGATATCCAGGCCATCAAGGCCGGTATTCTGGAGATCGGCGATGTCTTCGTGGTCAACAAGGCCGACCGGGACGGGGCCGACCGGACCACCCGTGAACTGGCCACCATGCTCGAGTTCCGCTGCGCACCAGCAGGGAGCTGGAGTCCGAAAGTCCTGAAGACCGAGGCCCAGCGCGGAGTCGGCATAGAAGAACTGGTAGCTGAAATCCTGCTGCACCGCGAGCATCTCATTTCCAGCGGCACCATCAACGATTTTCTGCGGGAGCGCAACGAGCGCCACTTCATGGATATCCTGCGCGACAGCCTCTTCAAAAAGGCCTTGGAGTATATGGCGACTGACGGCACCCTTGACACGGTAGTAACCGGCATGGGCAGTCGTACGATCGACCCGTATTCAGCTGCAGAGCTGGTCCTGACAAGAATGATGGGAGAGCGGTGAGACACCTGCACCTACAACTAAATGAACATGCAGCCGTCACGGCCGTCGACCCGCGTACCCGTCTGATGGCCGCCGGCCTGCTGCTGGCCCTGGTCATCAGCTCCCGCAGCAGCTCCTTTCCCTGGCAGGTGGCCGGGATCTGCCTGCCGGTGGCGCTGATTGCCGGAATGCAGCTGCGGGTGCTGATATTGCGTCTTCTGCATCCCTTGTTCATCGCCGTTGTAATTCTGGTGCTCAAGACGTTCATGGGGCCCGGAGAATCCGTAACCTTCTTCAGGCTGGGATCGCTTGAGCTGGCCGGACATACGGCCGGACTCCACGAAGGTATGCTGATCACCTCCCGCATCCTCGGTGCTGTCTCGGTTGCAGTGCTGCTGAGTCAGGTCATGACCTTTACCGAAACCATGGCAGCCCTGGCCTGGCTGCGCGTTCCCCGCGGCCTGGTGGATGTGTCCATGTTCGCCTGGCGCTCGCTCTTCATGCTCTATGACGATGCCGGTATCGTCTACACCGCCCAGAAAAACCGCCTGGGCTACTGCGGCATGCGGCGTGGACTCAAATCCTTTGGCGCCATGGCCGGCATGCTCACCATCCGGGCCTTTGACAGCAGCCAGGCCATGACCGTCGCCATGTCCCAGCGCGGCTATGACGGCAGCCTGCCCCTGTTGCGCGGCTCACGCCTGGGTGGACAGCAGCTGGCAGGGCTGCTGCTGTTCGCCATTGTTGCCACCGCAGCCTGGAAGCTGCAGAACTGACCATGTCTATTCCCCGCCTTTCGGCACAGATAGATTCCTTTCGCTACCCCGATGGCACCATTGCCCTGTCCGGTATCCGCCTGGATGTCAGGCAGGGGGAGTTTTGCGGCATCCTCGGCTCCAATGGATCGGGCAAGACAACCCTGCTCAAACTGCTGGACGGTATGATCAAGGATTTCAGCGGAGAGGTACTGCTTGACGGCGACGACATCCGGCGGCTTTCCCCACGCCAGATCTACAGCAAGGTCGGACTGGTGTTCCAGAACCCCGACGACCAGCTCTTTGCCCATTCGGTCTACGAGGATGTGGCCTTCGGCCCGCGCAACATGGGACTTGACGAACAGGAAGTCCAACGGCGGGTGGCTGATGCCCTGGAAGCCGTAGAGATGGCCGACCTGGCAGCCAAGGACATTCACAACCTGAGTTACGGCCAGAAGAAGCGGGTCTGCATTGCCGGATTACTGGCCATGGGACACGAGATCCTGCTGCTGGATGAACCGACCGCCGGCCTCGATCCCATGGGCGAATACCGCATGATGGAGCTGCTGACCCGACTTAACCGGGAATCGGGCGTGACCATTGTCATAGCCACCCACAGCGTCGATCTGGTACCGGTCTTCCTAAACCGCCTGCACATCCTCAGCCGGGGAAAACTGGCCCGCAGCGGCACGCCGGAGGAGGTATTCAACAACCGCGACGATCTGGCCGGAGTCAAGCTGCGCCTGCCCTACATAGCAGAGTTGATTCATCAGCTGAAGACGAGCGACAACCTCCCCTTCCGGCGAATTCCTCTGACCATCGGCGAGGCACGCAGGGACATCCTGGAAGCGTTCGAACAGGAGCGCAGCCGGTAACCCCTTATTGACCCGATTATTTTTCCACACCCTGCGCAAGCACGGTGAAACAGTGATTTCTCAGGCTTTTTATTCGATTGAAATATTTCCTTTTTGCTCTATACTTAGCCCTACTTAAATTTGATACAAGCATCGCACTCTGGAGAGGTCACATGAGTCTTACCGAACTTGCGCTGATAACAATTGCTGCTTCAATGTTACTACTGGTAGTGACGCTGATTCCGGTCATCCTGACGGTCAAGCGCACCGCCGCTTCAGTGGGATCGCTCCACGACATGGTCCAACAGGAGCTGAAACCGGCCATCCAGGAACTGACCGCCTTGCTGGTGGAATTGAAGACGGTCAGCAGCGGGGTTGCAGAGCATACCGTTGATGTCAAACGATTCTTGACGGCCCTGGGTGAAACCGGGACCAATCTGAGCACGATCAACCGGTCGGTCGGCGTTGTGGCCGGCGTGCTCAATACCACTTCGGCCTGGGTAACCGGTGCAAAAGTGGCAGGCAGGTACGTACTCGAACAATATCTCAAAAAACGGGGAGGAATGTAACCATGTCAGAAGAAAAAGGAATCTGCGCAGGAACCGTACTGGTATCATTTGTTGCCGGAGCCGCCATCGGTGCCGGCCTGGCTCTGCTGTATGCGCCCAAGAGCGGATCAGAAATGCGCGAAACCATTGCTGATTTTGCCGAGGATGCCGTCGACAAGATCAAGGAATACACCAAAGAAGCCCAGGAAAAGATCAAAACCGCCATCGATGACGGCAAAGAGACCATCATCGAGAAAAAATCCATCCTTGCTTCCGCCATCGAAGCCGGCCGCGAGGCCATGAGCAAGGAAAAAGAGCGCGTTTCCACCCTCTAAGTCCGTGTAAGGTTCCTATCCACGAAGCCCACTCCGGTGGGCTTTTTTTTATGAGGCGGCCATGTATCTCACCGAGCGCCAGCAGAAGATCTGGAATACCGGCAGAAAGCTGGCCGAAAAATTCCTTACCGACCGCTGCACAACCCTGGCGTCAGCACTCTCCTTTTCCAGCATGCTCTCCATCGTGCCGTTTCTGGCAATCCTGTTCGCCATTCTCAAGGCGCTCGACGTTCACACGACCCTGGCCCCGACACTCCTCTCTAATGTAGCCGGCGGGTCTCAGGAGGTCGTTGCCAGCATCCTGCGCTACATCGACAATACCCACGTCGGTTCTCTGGGTGCTGTCGGCCTGATCACCCTGTTCCTGTCGGTCATGGCCACACTGGACAATATTGAAGAGGCTTTCAACCAGATCTGCGGGATCGGTCGCGGCAAGGCGGTCCATCACAAGCTGCGCGATTACCTGATCGTTATCTTCGGCATCCCGATGTTGATCGCCCTGGCGGTCAGTCTCACCACCACTCTTCTGCACCAGGGTGTGGCGCAGTGGTTCCTGGGACTGCCCGGTATCGGCAAGCTGCTGCTTCTGCGGCTGGTCCCATTCCTCAGTATCTGGATCGCCCTGGTCTGCCTGTACTTCTTTATCCCCAACGTGCGGGTACGCCTCCGGCATGCGCTGACAGGCGGCCTGATTGCCGGCACGGCCTGGCAGGCCGCCCAATGGACCTTCATCCATTTTCAGCTGGGGGTCTCACGCTATAACGCCATTTACGGAACCCTGGCTCTGCTGCCAGTTTTCATGATCTGGATCTACACCAGTTGGATCATCGTCCTGGCCGGCATGGAAATTGTCTGGCACATTCAACAAAAAGCTTCTGCGACGATCCGGCCAGCAGCAGGCACTAACGGAGACATCACCCCTGAGATGCCCGCACAGCAAGGGCTTTCGCACGATTGACTTTCCGCAGCAACTCCTCTATACTTCCCTGACTTTAATATCAGGATATTGAATGAATTATTGCGCAGTCATCATAGCTCTGTTGCTGTACAGCCTGCCGGCAGCGGCAACGGAAGCGACTCAGGCACTCCTGTCAGAGCTCACACGCCCGAATGCACCGCTCATGGCTGCAGTCGAGGTACCTGCGCTCGTCCCGATGGACGAAGCGGCAGATGCCCGCGACCAGCCCGCCGGACCGGTCGCGGAGCTGTTCACCATCGAAGAACTGAAGGGCACACCTGCTGACGCCGCCGAGCTTGACCTGCCCGATGTGGAACTGCCCCTGTCCGACATACCGCTGGCACTCAACAGCAAGGTCGAATACTTCCTGTACTATTTCCAGACCAGCGGCCGGCAATCCTTTTCCCGCTGGCTTTCCCGCTCATCCCGTTACATCCCCATGATGAAGGAGATCCTCAAGCGTGAGGGCATGCCGGAAGATCTGGTCTACGTGGCCATGATCGAGAGCGGCTTTCAATTGCATGCCCGTTCGTGGGCCAATGCCGTAGGTCCCTGGCAGTTCATCTCTGACACGGGACGACGCTATGCCCTGCGCATTGATCAATGGGTCGATGAACGCAAGGACCCGGTCAAGGCGACAACCGCAGCCGCCCTCTACCTGAAAGAGCTGTACGGGATGTTCAAGGGAGACTGGTACCTGGCAGCCGCCGGCTACAACGCCGGCGAGAACAAGATCCTGCGCGCCATCAATATGTACAACACCAGTGACTTCTGGGAAATCTCCCGCGGCTCCTACCTCAAACGGGAAACCAAGGAATATGTACCCAAACTGCTGGCAGCCGCCATCATCGCCAAGGACCCCGCCCGCTATGGTTTTTCGGATATCGCCTATCTGCCGGCCATTGAGTTCGAGACCGTAAAGATCCCCTCGCGCACAGACCTGGAGCTGATAGCAAAGCTGTCCGGAACAACCTACGAGACCATCCGGGAGCTCAATCCGGACCTGCGTCACTGGTGTACCCCGCCCAATTACCCGGACTACGACCTCAAACTGCCCAAAGGCACAAAGCAACTCTTCGAACTCGAATATGCAAAGGTGCCTGAGGACAAGCGCTTCACCGAAAAGGTTCTCTATACCCATTACCATGCCGGAAAAAGGGATTCTCTCAAGGGCATTGCCCGCAGATTCAGCACAACTCCTGCGGCATTGTCTGAGCTGAACGGTCTTTCCCAAAAAACCCGCATTGCCGGCAAGACACTGGTCGTACCGATTCGGCAGACCGTGAATTTCAGCCATGAAGGGCGGACGTCACAGGCAGCAGCGAAAAAGGGCAACTTCGCCAAATACTACGTCGTGAAGAAGGGTGACACCCTGGATCAGCTTGCCAAACGCTTCAATGTTTCCACCAAACTGCTCTCGACCTGGAACAACCTGAAAAACAGGGTTGCCCTTAAACCGGGACGACGTATCATTATCGCCAAATTCATTGAAAAAAACGGGCAGATGGTTCCCTCCGGGGAAAAAAGCTGATTCTACCCGCATGCCTGCTACACAATCATGAAAGGAAGTCCTGATGTATAATCTTCTTATCTCTGCAGGTGCCGCAGTGGCAGTGCTGCTGATCCTCCTGTTCGGTTTCAAGCTGGTCTGGTGGGGATCGCTGATGATCACCCTAGTTGTATTTATCGGCGTTTTCCTGCTGTTTTCCCGGATCACCATGAAAAAGGTGACAACTGCCCTGGAAACGGCCGGCAAGGACCTGCAGGGACAGCGCTTCGAGAAGGCAGTCCGTGAACTGAAGGACGCCTTGAAATACGGCAAATGGCAAATTTATGTCGAGGGACAGCTTAATGCCCAGATCGGCATGATCTACTACATGAAGCGCGATTTTTCAAACGCCTTCCCCTTCCTGGAAAAGGCCTTCTTCAAAAACTGGGCCGCCATGGGCATGCTGGGCATCTGCTACATGAAGCGCCAGAAGAAGGACAAGATGATGGCAACCTTCGAAAAAGCGCTCCAGTGGACCTCAAAGGAGTCGCTGTTCTGGAACCTGTACGCCTACTGCCTGGTGGAATGCGGCGAGACCAGCAAGGCAAAAGAGACTCTGGAAAAGGGACTCAAGAAAATGCCGGGAGATGCCAGCATCAAGGAGAATCTGGAGAACCTGCAACAGGGAAGAAAGATGAAGATGCGCCACTTCGGAGACCAGTGGTACCAGTTCCATCTGGAAAACATGGCAGCCATCCAGAAACACCAGATGGCGTCAATGGGCGGCCGCATGCAGCGCCGCATGACAGCCAGAAAATAGCCGCTGAACATAAAACTTGCAAAAAAGGCCGTCACGTTCGACGGCCTTTTTTACGTCTTGATGATCCCTGTCAGGGGCTAGAATTTAATCCCGACCCCGCCGGCCAGAAAATCCAGGTCCCCGCCGTTAAACTGATGGCGATATTCAACATTCAAAAACAGCGGGATCGGCAGCGGACTGATGTTGGCCCCGGCAAAGGCAACTGGAGAACCGGTAGCGCTATGGTTTTTATGGAAGATAAAGGCCTGACCGAGACCTGCATACGGCTGAATGATTGGAATCGGGATGTGGACTTTGAACAGGGCCGTAATCGGATACGATTCTTCCCGTCTGAAGGATCCCAGGTTCCTGTGGTCCGCCGCTGAATACGCCAGGGTTGCGCCGACCGAAACCAGGCGGTTGATGTACAGGTCGCCAAAGGCCTCGTAGAACTCGCTGTTCTTGATGATCTGGCTGTCACTGTTGATTTCGCCTCCGGCGCGGACCCCGACAGCGATGGAATCAGCAGCTGCTGCAGTGACTGCCATGGACATAATGGCCAACAGGGTAATGATCGTCTTTTTCATACGTTTCTCCTTTTTTTAGTAAGTTAGAAATTTTCTACGAATTTCAGAAGATTTTGTTAACGCACTTATCCCGATTTCGGGGCAGTAAGTTAGAAATTTTCTATGAATTTCAGAAAATTTCGTTAACGCACCTAACCCGCGTAGCAGGAGGTGCGATATACGTGCAGTGACCGGTTATCAGATCACCCCACCGCCTCAGCGCTGATAGCGCGCATGGCATCGAATACGACCGCATCGTATTTGTCCTGGCTGATAGCCAATGCAACCGCAGGCATCTTGAGCAGCGACTTGATAAACGCAAAACGGAGGTCGCGCGGCAGGATTGCTATGTACGCCACCAGGTTCTGTTCCTGATCCGCCGACAGTGCTGCTGCCCCCTGCAGCGTAGCGGTCAGATCGTTGATGGTGGCAGCCTGCAGGTCGTCACGCTGGGCAGCGGCCTTGTCTGACACATCTGCCCAGGCGTTGAGCACCTGGTCAGCGCTCAGGGGCCGATGGCGGTGGTCAGCCAGCCAGCGCATGAACATGATGGCCGCCTCCCGGCCGATAATACCGGCATAGACCTCCATCTCCAGCTCACCGGGGAAGCGGCTGTTTTTCCGCAGAATACTGACCATCTCCCAGGCCCGTTCGGTCGGTTCCACCTGGAGATCCATCGCTGCCCCCTGCCGTGCCAGCAACCCGGAGTTCCCGTCAAGAAACTGCCGCACGCCGATATCCAGGTCGCGCTCAGCCGCATAGCGGGCCCAGCAGCTGTGGTCACTTTCCACGAACAGCATCACCATGCGATCGATCAGGGCCCGGTCAAGGGTCGCCACCTGGTAGGTTCCGTCCGGTGGATTGATCGTCACGACAACCTTGTGCCGGGCGGCCAGCCGGTGGGTGTGCAGGCCCCGCAGCTGCCCCTCAACCGGAGGCTCCACAAACTGGAAGATCGCCTGGAGGGTGTCCTCCTGCTGGGCTCGATTGAGCTCATCGCAGTGCACAACCGTTGGCGGGTCATCGTCGGCCGGCCACCATGACGGCCGCGACCAGTGCATGATCCCCCCTTCGCGATAGGGGATACCCACCAGGTCACCCACCTCCATCTGCCCCAGACGCAACGCAACATAGCGCCAGCCGGCTTCACGACAGACCTGGATGATACCGGCCGTCTTGCCGACCCCGCGATGCCCCACCACGCAGGGCGTCAGATCGGTTCTGGCCAGCATTTCCTTTAGAACAAGTTTCATTTGCTCGATATTCACACGGATGAACCTCCAACGTCTCTGTCGGAATGATAGCCGCAATTGGCGGGCAATTCAAGACCGAAGTTGTCTTTTGCTGTTTTCCGGGCGAATCGGCTTACCCTGCACCGTAAACTATGGTATATGAATTGTTCTGGATACCGCATTCGGGAGACGTGGGTGAGTGAACCAAGGGGAAAACTGACACTGGACAGCAGGAATCTCCTCCTGCTGCTCTGCCTGCTGGCAGCGGGCTTTGCCGGCAATTTCCTGGCGCTGCGCCTGTTCACCGGCTTCAACTATCTCTTCGGCAGCATCGCCACCCTGCTGACCGTCCGGCTGTTCGGCATACGCTGGGGCCTGACCGTCGCGGCCATCTCATCTTCCTGGACGATCGTGCTGTTCGGGCACCCCTACGCCATGATCTGGCTATGCGCCGAAGCGGCCTTCGTAGGATACCTGCTGCGCCGCGGCACAACCCGGAACATCATCCTGTATGACGCCATCTACTGGCCGCTGCTGGGCGTGCCGCTGATCTGGATCTTCTTTCAGTACGTCATGCAGGTGCCGTTAATGGGTACCGTGGCAGCCATATTGATGTACTGGGTAATCGGCATTACCAATGCCCTGGCCGCCAGCCTGCTGATGAGTTTTTTCCCCCGGCTGCTGGACATCGGTGCCGGGAATACGCCTTGTACGGTGCCCATCCACACCATGATCTTCAACCTGATGATGGCAACGGTGTCTATTCCCGCCGTAATTGTCATGGTGGTCCAAGGCAGGGAGGTGGATCGGCGCTGCTCGCATGACCTGTTCGACGGGCTTGAGGGCAGCTCGCGGATTGCGGTCTATGAGCTGAGGCTCAGGATGCAGCTGCAATCCGCCGGACTGACCGCGCGGGAATTCACGGCCCACCGGACGGCATCCATCCGGGAGACTCTGAACAGCTCGCGTTTCAAGCCGCAGCATATCATCACACTGGTCGACGACAACAACAAGGTTATTGCCAGCACACATGAAGCCCGGCTCCCCTTGAGCACGTTCAACCCCTGCCCGGACGGGGTTATGTCGAGCACCGGCAGCGGGAACATCAAACTCTGCATGCCAGCTGCGTCGTCGCCTCTGCCGCTCTGGCAACGCGCACACCAATCCAGCTACAGCCTCTCGACCGTACTGGCCGGCGAAAGGCCTTGGACCATTGTGGTGGAAGCACCCTATGCACACTATCAGCGGACACTCTTCAAAGAACAGATCAATTCTCTGGCGGTGGTCCTGGCCCTGAACCTGCTGACCCTGATGACGTCGTTGGTCGCCTCCCACCGGCTGACTGCACCTCTGCGGGAAATATCCCGGCTCACAACCGATATGCCGGAGCGGCTCCTGCGGGATAAGGTCTACACCTGGCCCACCAGCATGATCGCCGAGGTCGACCAGCTGATCAACAATTTCCGGGTCATGACCGATGCCCTCAACCAGAAATTCCTGGAGATCACCTATGCCAACGAGACCCTTGAATTGCACGTTGAGGAGCGCTCACAAGAGCTGACCCGGGCGAATGATCAGTTGCAGAAGGAGATTGCCGGTCATCAACAGACCGAGCAGAAACTCGACCGTCTGATGACAGAACTGCAGCAGAAGAACAAAGAACTGGAAGGGATCATCTACGTAGCATCCCACGACCTGCGGTCGCCACTCGTAAATGTCCAGGGTTTCAGCCGCAAGCTGGCAAAAAGCTGTGATGAAATCAACCGGATCATCGCGGAGATCAACCCGGGAGAGCATGAAATGGGACTTCTGCAGCCGATTCTGCGGGAAAGTATCCCGAAGTCATTGGGTTTTATCATCGGCAGCATCGAAAAAATGGACCACCTGCTGAACGGTCTCCTGCGCCTCTCCCGACTGGGGCGAGCGGCTATCTGTTACGAAACACTTGACATACAGGCTGTCATGGCGAAAATAGTGGCATCCATGGCCTATCAGATAGAAGCTGCCAATGCGATGGTTGAGGTGGGACATCTGGCACCCTGTGTCGCTGATGAGATCCAGCTCAACCAGGTCTTCAGCAACCTGATGGATAATGCTCTGAAATACCGCTCTCCGGAGCGACCGCTGGTCATCCGGATTTTCAGCGAACTGTGCGACGAAGGGGTGCGCTACTGTTTCGCGGACAACGGCATCGGAATTCCCCCCGAACATCTGGACAGCATCTGGGAGATTTTTCATCGTGTCAACCGCAACGACACACAGGGAGAAGGCCTCGGACTCACCATGTCACGACGCATCATCGATCGTCTGGGCGGTTCCATGCAGGCAGAATCCGAACCGGGATGCGGCAGCCGCTTTTATGTAACGCTGCCGGCGCCTCCCTTGACAGAGGTACAGGAAAATGAGGTACACACGGCATGATCACGAGACAAAATAATGATGCCACCATCCTGATTGTCGAGGATGATGACGGCCATGCCGAGTTGATCAGGGACAATCTGCAGGAGACCGGGGTCACCAACCCGATCATCCGTCTCAGCAATGGACAGGCCGCACTGGACTTCTTCTACGGGCCATCCAACGGCAGCGGGCCCCACCGGCAGCGCGGACACTCCTACCTGATGCTGCTGGATATCCGCATGCCCGGGGTAGATGGCATCGAGGTACTCAAACGGATCAAGGGGGACCCTGAGCTGCGGATTATACCGATCATCATGCTGACGACCACGGATGACCCCCGCGAAATCCAGAACTGCTTCAGCCTGGGATGCAACGGCTATATCACCAAGCCGGTCGATTACATGAGGTTTTCGGAGGTACTGGCCCGTCTCGGCCTGATGATCATGGAAATGCAGGTACCGCATCTGCAGGGGAACTAGCACCGTCTAACTTACTAAGATACAAAATCAACCGGAGGAATACTGAATGTGCGGAATTGTTGGATATATCGGTGGACAGCAGGCCACCCCCATCATCCTGGAAGGCCTTAAGAAACTTGAATACCGCGGCTACGATTCGGCCGGCATCGCAACGCTGGAATCGGGCGAATCCGGAATCCGGCGCAGCGAAGGCAAACTGGTCAACCTGGAGAACCTGCTGCAAGCGCAGCCCTTATCCGGCGTCATCGGTATCGGCCACACCCGCTGGGCGACCCACGGCCGGCCATCCGAGATAAATGCCCATCCCCACAAGGCCGGGTCGATTATCGTGGTTCATAACGGCATCATTGAAAACTACCTGCAACTGAAGGAACAACTGAAACAATCGGGTCATGTGTTCAAAAGCGATACCGATACGGAGATCATTGCCCACCTGGTGGAGGAAAAGCTCAAAACCGCGCCAGGATTCGAGCAGGCGGCGCGCCAGGCGCTGGCTGAATTGCAGGGTGCCTATGCGGTCTGCATACTCAATGAACAGGAAGCCGGCACCCTGATCGCCGCCAAACTGGGCTCGCCGATGGTCGTCGGGCTGGGCCAGGGGGAATTCTTCGTCGCCTCGGACATCCCTGCCATCCTGGCCCACACCCGCGAGATGGTCTTCATGGAGGATGGGGAGATGGCCGTCTTCCGCGATGGCGCGGCAAGCTTCTCCACCATCAGCGGCGCGCCGCTGGAAAAAACGCCCCGCCACATTGACTGGTCGCCGATGATGGCCGAAAAGGGGGGCTACAAGCACTTCATGCTGAAAGAGATCCACGAACAGCCCCGGGCGGTGCGCGACACCATCGCCGGCCGGCTGCTGGAGGGAGAAGGTGATGTGTACCTGGGCGACCTGGCATTCAGCGACCGTCAGCTGGCATCCGTCAAGCGCATGGTGATCATCGCCTGCGGCACCTCCTGGCACGCCGCACTGGTCGGCAAGTTCTACCTTGAGGGCTACTGCCGCATCCCGGTCGAGGTCGACATCGCCTCCGAGTTCCGCTACCGCAACCCGGTCATTGACGACAACACCCTGGTGATGGTCATCTCCCAGTCAGGCGAAACCGCCGATACCCTGGCGGCCCTGCGGGAAGCAAAATCCCGCGGCGCCATGGTCATGGCGGTCTGCAACGTGGTGGATTCCTCCATTGCCCGTGAAGCCGGCAATGTGATCTACACCCACGCCGGCCCGGAAATCGGGGTGGCCTCCACCAAGGCCTTCGTCACCCAGCTGACCGCCCTGTACCTGTTCACCATCCGCCTGGGACGGGCCAACTGCACTCTGGACGCCGCCTCCGGCCATCGCATGATCATGGCGCTCAAAAAGGTGCCGGCCCTGCTGGAAGAGTCCCTCAAGCTGAACGCTGTCACGGAAAAGATTGCAAAGAAATACATGAATGCCCGTGATTTCCTGTACCTGGGGCGCGGCAAGAACTTCCCGATCGCCCTGGAAGGGGCGCTCAAACTCAAGGAGATCTCCTATATCCACGCCGAAGGGTATCCGGCCGGGGAGATGAAGCACGGCCCGATCGCCCTGATCGACGAAGACGTTCCGGTGGTGATGCTCGTGCCGAAAAACAGTGCCTACGAAAAGACCGTTTCCAACATGGAGGAGGTCATTGCCCGCAGCGGTCGTGTGATCGCCCTCTGTTCCGAAGGGGATGATGATATCTGCGGCCGGGCCGAGGATATCATCAGCATCCCTACGCTGGACGAGGACCTGGACCCGCTGCTGCTGTCGGTGCCGCTGCAGCTGCTGGCCTACCATATAGCGGTGTTGAAGGGCACTGACGTGGACCAACCCAGGAACCTGGCGAAGAGTGTTACCGTGGAGTAGTTTTGTTGTGTGGTACTGAGGGTTGTAGCCGTAAAATAAAGTTGGATACTGAAAAATAAAGTCGGATACTCGGAAATAAAGTTGTGAACTGGAAAATAAAGTTGAATACTGAAAGAACTTTTCAGGCACACAAAGCAAAGGCCACTTTCAAAAAGAAAGTGGCCTTTGCTGATTTCCGCCGTTTGTTTAGATCATTGTATGATGCAATATGCGGGCGTTGCATGCGGGTATGCAAGAGTTGTTTGGTTCGCAGGTCGGTTTGCATATAGCCGAGGGAAAAACACCCTATCGGGGGTTAGCGTTCCAACAATCCCAATTCATTTACACATCGAATAGATCAATACACACTATCGTGGTCGCCAACGTTTACCGGAATAATTTCCTGATCTTTTAGCAGAAACTCAAGAGTGATACGGTAGGACAGGTTGATTGAGACCGAATGCAATCCGGAAAGTCGCCCGGACAGCGGATGCAGGCGCAATGAAGAATGGTACGGGTTGGCTTCCAGTAATTGCAGAGTCTTCAGATACTGTTTTTCCAGTTCCGGGTGGCACCTTAGAAAATGCAGGGCACGTTTTTCGTACTGCTCGGTAAATACCAGGGACCAGCTCATCACGCGGCCTTTAGACGGGCAAGATGATCTTCTGCGCTCCCTTTGACAAAGCGCCCTTCTGCAAGATCGGCACGGGTCTGGGCCAGAGCTGATTCCAGTTCGCATTCACGCAGGTAATGATAATGGTCCATATCCATAACCACAAACCGCTCCTTGCCGCGAACGGAAATTACTGCTTCCGGTTGAGTGGCAAGCATGGCTTCAATTACAGAAACCCCTTTAATTTTAAGATCATTGGCAGATATCTGCGGCATAACCAACCCCCTTGGCATTCTTTATAACACATTTAACCATGCGGTAAAGAGTATTGTCAACAGTGTTGTCTACGCCGTACCGGAATTCGTACGGCAATCTCAGGTCTTCGGTTCGGTACGGGTAATCCTGGTGGCGAGATTCAGACCGAGCAGGTTCCGCGCT
The DNA here is from genome assembly GCF_056821595.1 of Geobacter psychrophilus. Classification (NCBI taxonomy): domain Bacteria; kingdom Pseudomonadati; phylum Thermodesulfobacteriota; class Desulfuromonadia; order Geobacterales; family Geobacteraceae; genus Geobacter; species Geobacter psychrophilus. Next base: position 2,871,842 of record NZ_JBXDTU010000004.1, on the reverse strand, counting down.
TCCACCATCGCAGTCGTAAAACCACCCTTGACGGCATCATGGATCACGATGGGCTCCCCCTCTTCATCCCATGGCCAGCCGGTCCGTACAATAGTAATCAACAGAGTCTCAAGCGCGTCCGCCTTTTTGACCAACTCGGCGTACTCGTTCTCCATTTCGGCCAGAAGTGACGGGTCAAATCCATTCGTCTGCAGATTGTATTTGAGTCTTGCCAGTGCATTCGGCACAGTGCCCTCCAGATAACGGTTGGAATTCCTGATGAACTCCCATTTTCTTCTCCGTGGAAGAACCGGGGAGTTTTACTAGATTACCTTATTTAATTGCAGAGAAGTACAGTTTGTCATCCGTTACGGGGCATTACTTGAAAGAGGATTAATTCTGATCTGAATGCAGAAAAGTCCTCACGATTGTGGGGACTTTTTCCGTTACAGCTTCCGATGCAGCGCAGCACCGCTGATTATCCGCGCATTTTTCCAATTGCAGCGTCCTGCATCAGCAATAGTTTTTTACACCGTCGAGTGAAAACGGCGCTGCCTCGAGCTTTCTTGTTTTTCTCTTCGGCTTGGTCGTTTGCAGGCTGACCTGGGTGAGTGCCTCCTCCGTCCGGCAATATCCCAGAGAACTGGAGAGACGCTCAGCGCTTTGACAGACAAGCGGCAGCAATTCATTTTTGAGCCGGGAACCCGCCAGACGCATCTCCGGACCCAATATGCTGAGCGCTCCGATGATGACGCCGTGCGAGTCAAACACAGGTGCAGCGATCTCCATGACACCGGCATCGTGCTCCTGGTCATCAATGGCGTAGCCTTGCTGCACCACCCTGTTCAGCTCAAGCAGCAACAGGGCAGGATCAGTAATTGTTCTGGGGGTCAGCGCCTTCATTTCAGAGCCGGACAACAGCTCCATCTGTTTGTGCGGATCCAGGAAAGCCAGCTGGACTCTCCCCGCAGCCGTGCAGTACAGCGGCCGGCTGCTGCCGACCCGTTGTGCCACTCGTACCGGCAGGTCTGATTCCACACCGTCCAGACAAAATGTGTAGCGGTCCTTGATAATCGAGAAATAGCAGGTTTCATGGCACTGCTGCTTGAGATCATTCAGAAAGGGACGGGCAAGGTTTGTAAAATCAATCAAGCGGGTTGCGACCTGTCCGAGTGCCCTGGTCTTGATCCCCAGCCGGTATTTGCCGGTAGAATTGTTCATTTCGATATAATTTTTTGCCTTCAGGGTTGCAACCAGTCGAAACACATTGTTTTTCCGCAGGTTCAGACGATTGCTCAAATCGGTGATACCAAGCTCTGCATCGCCTACCTGGAACTGCTCAAGCAGATCCAGGGCTCGCGATACAGTCTGAATTATGTAATTTTCCGCTACTGCTTTCATGCCGTTTCCCTGTCATCTCCTAGTAAGTTAACTACCTGTATCTCCATTGAATATAGATCCACTATCAATTGCCGCCCCCGCAGCGTCGGCCCCTGGCCGGTCAGCAGCTTGCAGACTTCGGCGGCCTCCAGACTGGCTACCAGGGCGGGGGTAAAGGAGGGATTTCCCAGTGTCTCTTCAACACCCTTGCCGGATTTCCAGGAGCGGTACATGCTTCGCAGCGTATCGTCGCCCGGGTGCTGGGTGGTCACATGCCCGAACCACCCGGCAATGGCGCCATGCACCAGCGGGATCTTCAGGGCAGTGCAGACATCCGCCAGTTCCAGGCGGACTTGTATGCTGTCGAGTGCATCAACCACTACCCGGCATCCGCCAAGCAGCTCCGTCCCGTTTTCAGGAGAAAAGGCGGCCAGAACCGGGACCAGGGTGACCGCGGGATTGATGTCGTTCACACGCTTGAGTGCCGCTGTTACCTTGGGCTGCCCCAGATTGGCCGGCGAGCTGTACAGCTGGCGGTTCAGGTTATGCTCTTCGAACACATCCGGATCAATGACAACGATCCTGCCGACCCCCAGACGGGCCAGTTCCTCTACAACGTAGCCACCCAGACCGCCGCAACCGATCACGGCCACACTGCTGCGGAACAGGGCCAACTGGTCGCCGACGGATAATGCCTTGCGATTGCGCTGATAACGGGCCGGCAGCAGGTCCCTTTCCAGGGCCGTCTCTTCCACCTGTGCCAGGGATACGCCGAAACGCTCTGCCGCCTCGACCTGGCTGTTCCAGGAAAGCAGCTGGTTTTCGGCATGATCGCGCACGAAAATCGGCAGCGTCTCCATGTCACCCCCCGCCCAGGAGCGGAAAGAGCGCCAGGCTGTCCCCTTCAACCAGTACGCGCTCCAGCTTGACATGGCGGTTGTTGACCATCATGATCCCCAGCTCTGCGAGCGGCAGCTTCAGGCTGTCAGCCACGTCCGCCACAGTGGTTCCGGCCGGATACTCTCTGATCTCAATGTCAAAACGTCCCGCGCGAAATGAAGCAAACAGTTTTACGGTTACGTGCATAGTCTCACTCACTGAATAAAGCTGTCAGGAATACCGGTTCTGTGAAATCAGGGGTTTCATCCCGCCGGCCGGGGATATTTTTAAGCAGATCGGACAGTTCACCAGGCTCCAGGATCAGACCTTTCGACAGAACGAGCGGCCCGAGTTCAGCCAGCAGCAGGTTGAAGAGCTTCAAACGGACGGTCCCGCACTCACCTACCGTTGATACATTATGCTCCAGGTGGCTGATACCCTGGCGCAGTGCGGCATAGAACCCTCCCCGCCGCATGGTGGCACCGACCAGTCCCGGCATGGCAGCCGACAGGGTTACACGGGAACCATCCTGTATTGTGGTGCGTTCGAGATCATCCACGGGACGGTTATCAATAAAAATGGTGGTGATCCGGTCGGTGACATAATCGGCAGGAATGGCAAACTGATCGCACAGCAGGCTTTTCAGGGTGCAGCCGACCATGGCCGGAACCGAGACACCCTTCTGGAGCAACGGGAAAAAGATATTCAGCTGGTCCGGCTCAAGATTCAGGTGCAGTCGTGCCTGGTGTGCGTCCTCCATCAGCTTGTCTCCATACCTTCAAGAATGCGACCCTATCCTCCGCCGATCGGCGGGAATAGCGCGACCCGGTCACCGTCGCTCAGGACCATCTCCTCCGACTCTCCATGATTGTTGACCATTACCAGCAGAGGAACGGCCGGGTCAATGCCCAGCAGATCCCTGAGCTGACGGACGGTGATGTTGTCCGGAAACTCATTCTTAAACTCTCTCTGTCCGTGGCCGGAAAGCATCGGGTTGCTGCAGATCAGGCCGGCGAACAAAGCGATATCCAATACCATAAGTGCCCCTGAGGCGTTCAGATTTGTGTCAGGTCGGCCCCGCCCACAGGGACTCCGCGGAGGTGTAGCAGCGCTACGCCGCACAAAGGAGTCCCGAGGACAGGGCCGAGATGGCGCACATATGGACGCCGAACTACCAGTTGAAGACTTCGTCCAGTTCCTCGTCCTTCATCATAAAGGTCTGGTTGTGGGGCGCGATCGGCTCGGTGTAGAAAAAGCGCGGCAGTCGGTCATCGTGCTTGGTGAAACCGGCCCGGGTGTTGAAATCACGCTCGGCGGAAAGCACCTTCTTGCCCAGCGCCACAACGTCGTCGCCGGTCATGGTGATGCCATAGAAGGCACCGAGCATATCCAGCAGCGCCTGGAAGGTCTCCGGCTGATCCAGGATCGCAAAGGCGATGAACAGGCACATACCGGTAGAGTCGATGGCGGCCGTGGCGATCTGCAGGTTGCGCGACAGCTCGATCTGACCTTCAGTCTTAAGCGGATCCACGTCTCCGCCGACCTTGAGGATGTTGGTGGCGATGGCGTAACCGGCGGTATGGTCGGCGCCCTGGGTGGTGGTTGCATAGGTGACGCCGATACCCTGAACAGCGCGTGGATCATAGGCCGGGAGCGCCTGATTCTTGACGACCGGTACCCGCTCGACACCGAAGACCTTGCCGGTGATTCCCGCGCCACTGCCGAGTACGCACCCCAGCGGAGTCCCCTTGCCAACTTCCTCCAACAGGCGGATTGCACCGGCTTCATCACCAAACTCTGCCAGCCCGGCATCCATGGCAACACCGATGGTGACACCCATTTCTATGGTGTCGACACCGAAATTGTCGTCCATGTAGTCCATCTGGGCGATGGCATCCAGATTCGAGATGCCGCAGTGCCCGCCGTGCGACCAGACAGTTTCATACTCCGGCTGCTTGGTGAGGTATTTGCCGTCCTTGTCGTTGTAGATACCGGAGCACTGGATGACGCAGCCGCGATGGCAGCCGTGGGTGGCGGAACCGCCCCGTTTGATTTCCAGTTCGGCCTGGGCTTCGCCGCTGATCTTGGAACCGCCTTCAAACTGGCCGGTTTTGAAGTTGTTGGTCGGATAACCACCAGCTTCGTTCAATACGTTGGTCAGGACGTTGGTGCCATAGGCCGGCAGACCTTCGCCGGTAACCGGGTGCTTGCGCAGGCCTTCGACGAACTTGCGGTTGGCGTCGCGGAACTTTTCCAATTCTTTGGCAGGACGCATCTTGCAGCCGGCGTCGTCAAGGATGATCGCCTTGACCCGCTTGGCGCCCATGACCGCTCCAACGCCGCCGCGGCCGCAGTGGCGGGTGGGACGCAATTCAGGGTCGGTGCAGGCGATGGAGGCGGCCAGCAGCTTGCGCTCCCCGGCCGAACCGATGGTCATGTAGGCCACCTTGTCGCCATACTCCTCACGCAGTTTGGCTACCAGCGGGTAGTTGTCCATCAGCTTGAGGCTGTTGTCCACAATGACCTGGATGCCGTCCTTGTTGATAATAATTTTATAGAGGTCGTTGCCCTCCGGCTTCCCTTCCAGGATGACGGCGGCGTAGCCGAGCCTGGCCAGCACCTGGGCCGCCTGGCCGCCGGCGTTGGACTCCTTGATGGTGCCGGTCAGCGGGCTTTTGCAGCCGACCGACAGCCGGCCGGTCATGGAGCCGGTGGTGCCGCTGAGCATACCGGGGGAGATCACCAGTTTGTTCTCGGCACCCAGCGGGTGGGCCAATGGATGTACCTCGGCGGCAACCACCAGAGAGGTCATCGCCCTGCCGCCCAACCCGGCATATTCACCCAGGTCGCCAACGGTTACCTTCGGGCCGCCTGCAGCCCCCATGTCAATCCGAGCAATCTTGTCCATACCTGTTCTCCTTCCCTTTGTTCTGTGGCGGGCACAGTTGAAATTCTCCTTTTCAAAGGAAGGCTGCACCGTTTCCCGCGCAACCCAATGGCCAGACGCCGTGGGATAGATCCTGTAGGCGATGAGGCTCGGAGTAAGATACTATTATACTAAATGTTTCTGAATTGAGCCAGCTTCATATCAACCCCCCTGACCAGGCGCCCCATGACCAACAAATCATGTTTTATTTACCATGTTTTGCTGTCAACTAGGCCGGCAATTCCGCCTGACTGAGGATGTGCACCTTGTAGGAGGCGAAACATTTCCGGTTGAGACAACCCCAGAATACCCCGCTGCCATAGGCAAGCTGCTCCAGAAGGTAGATGCCGGTGAAAACGGGAAACGACAAGGGCGGTTTTTTTACGGCGTAATCAACCCCGGCAGCGCAGGCCAGGATCAGGGCGAATACCGCCCAGAGCAGCGGCATAATCAGGGCAGAAACAATCAGCAGCACCGAATAGTAGCGCACCAGGTGATAGCAGAGGTAATACACCAGGCTCCCCGTGGCCCGCAGTCGACCGGCCAGGATTGCGCCGACGCCGATCGGCAGCCCCTGTTTACGGATCCGTACCCGAACAAGCGCTGCATCGATTGCCAGCAGCGCTCCCGCCAGCAGCAGCGGCCACCACCCGCTGAAGGGGGCCATGAGACACAGGGAGAGCAGTAAGGCCAGCAGCGGCGGGACCACCATCCGTTTGCGACGATCGGGATGCAGGATCTGCAGCATCCCCTCGGAGGTGCCGTAATCGAAACGACGGGACATGAAGGAGCGGATCGAACTGCGGTGCTCGTGCAGTACGTTTCCCGCCGGCAGGTAGGCGATGGTCCAGCCGTTGTCGCGCAAACGCCAGGTCAGGTCCACATCCTCACCGACGTGCATTTCGTCCCTGAAACCGTTTGCGCTGCGGAAGGCGGTTCGCCGGACAAGCAGGTTGCAGCTCGGCAGATAAAAGGTGTCGTCACCGCCGCTGCCCGTACGCTCTCGGGAACCGAGCGAAAGGCTGGACATGATCGATTCATAGCGGTCAATGGCCGAGGCCGTGCACATGCCGTCCACCTGCCCCCCCACCGCAGCCATGGCAAGATTGTCAAAGGCGGGCAGCAGCTCGTTCAGCCACTCCGGTGAAGCGCTGCAGTCGGAATCAATGAAGGCCAGAATCTCGCCACTCGCCTTGGAAGCGCCCACATTACGGGCAGCAGCAGGCCCTCTGCCTGTCCCGCCGGACGGCACCACCACTGCGCCGAAGCGCTGCGCCACCAGCGGGGAATCGTCGCTGCTGCCGTCATCAACCACGATTATCTGGAGTTTTTCCTGAGGATAGTTAAGAAGGGAAAGGGAGGTCAGACAGCGCTGCAGCTCGTCGGCGCGGTCCTTGACCGGGATGACAATACTGATGTCGGGTTGCGCTGCCGTCTGGTGCTGTGTGCTGCGCAGCCGTTCTACGAAACCTTTGGCGGCCAGCTGTTCCATGACGGGGACTTCGGCTGCGGTCGGGATGATCGCTGCCCCGCCCGCCCCCCGTTCAAGCAGGTCTGCCAGCGAGCGGTTGAGACGCAGCACGCAGAGCGGCGTTTTTGAAAGGAGGAATATGCCCCCGTCCCGTTCCACCAGCTCCACATGTTGCGCCAGGCGATAGTTCATCTTGAATATCCTTAGTTAGATATAGGCCGTTGAGGACAAGTGCAAACTGCAGGATGTATCACGATCATTCTGCCAACAACCCTTCTTCGCTAAAGATCCGCATGATGCCGGCGGCCGTATCATCGACCGAAAGGGTATGCACCCGCCCCTCACGGGCCTTGATGCCGCCGGAGAGCAGCGAAAGAATCCGCTCGAAGGCCGGCAGTTTCGGATCAGGTGTCACGACCCGCACCGGATCCGGGCGGGGGACACCGTAATCGGCTGCGTCCAGATAGGCGCCGCTGGCGCCGATCTCCCAGAAGGGCAGCCCCAGGTGCGCCAGATCCCAGGCCTCGATCGGAACGCTCAATGCATCCACCACCGCCTCGACCGTCGGATAGCGCGGAACCCGCACCTCCTCGAAGAGCACCGAACAGGGCAACGGGGCGGAAACAGTCTGGCGTGAACCGCGATCCGACTTGCGCTCCGCCTCTACCCATTCCTTTTTGGGGGTAAATGCAACGACCGCGGAGAGACAGGGCATGCCGGAGGCAGCAGCAGCCAGGGCCGGAGCCGGGTCATCACCCTTATCAATCATCTGGTTGCCGGTAAAAATCAGGTCCGGCACAAGAATGCTGGTGATACGCGCCAACACACGGGCGTCGGCCACTGCATCGCCACCTTCCAGGCCGTGATCCCAGAAACGGATGCCCCGGTCCGCTCCCAGGGAAAAGGCCAGGCGGATGGTGTCATCAAGACTTTCAGGTCCGATGGCAAGCACGGTCACCCGCGCTCCCAGCTGGTCCCTGAGGTGCAGCGCCTCTTCCAGGGCCGACAGGTCGGCCGGATTCGGCATACGGCGCAGGCCCCGGTCACTGATGGACGAACCGCGGGTTGTGACCCGTGCCGGTGGGCGGGGATCACTGGCTTCCCGCAGGAGAACGAGGATGTCGAGTTTATTGTTGTGCATGGATAGCTCCAAAGAAATTCTAAATTTTGAATGTTGGATTTTGGATTGAATTCAACATTCACAATTCAACATTGCCTCTACGTCATCCGGTAGGCAACCCCGAATCCTCCCCGGGGATAGCGCCAGCGGGTAAAGGCGTCACGATGGCAGACTACATAGCAGGTACCGCACTCCAGGCAGCCGTCATGAACGAAGGTCATCTTCTGATCCTCTTCCGACCAGGTGTAGCAGCGGGCCGGACAGGAGTTGACGCAGCCGCGGTTGTCACAGCTGGTGCAGATCTCGTAATTGAGAAGAATATGTGGTTCCCGGTCAATGGTGAAGCTGGTGTTGTCGAAAATCTCGTCTATGTTCACAATGCCCTCCAGGCGGTAAATGCGTCGGAGATGACGTTCTTCAGCCCGACCTTCTCCTTCACCTCCCGCAGGATCAGTTTGGGGATACTGGTCTTGGGGGTGCCGTCGATGCGATAGAGATGCTCCATCATGCTGCAGACCAGTTCCGGGTATTCATTGTAGATCCGGTTGATATGAAGCATCTTGGGGGCGTTTCTGAATCCCTTCAGATCCTTCATGACCCAGCTCAGGTCGAGCCGTTGCTTGTACTGTTTCAGCGTTTTGGCAGAAAAGTCCTGCCGTTCGTGTGCAGCGATCACCGTCCTGCCGGCCAGAATGCCGGAGTGCGAGGCCAGGTTGATCCCTTCCAGGTTGACGCCGGTGGCGTTGCAGAGCGCCGCGGCGTCGCCGGCGACCAGGATGCCGTCGCCGTACAGCTCAGGGATCATGTCATAGCCCCCTTCGGGGATGACATGGGCCGAATATTCCTGCAGCCGTCCACCCCGCACCAGCTTGGCCACCTGGGGCTGCTCCAGAAAGGCATTCAGCAGGTCATAAGGGGTCTTGCCGCTGGTGCGCAGGCTGGCCAGATGAAAGACCAGTCCGATGGAGAGTGAGTCGTAATTGGTGTAGAGGAAGCCGCCGCCGCGCACACCGCCGGTGCAGCCGACGAACTCGTTGGCAAAACCCTGGTCGCGCGCCAGGCCGAAACGGTCATCGATGGTCTCGCGCGACATATCGATCAGGGCCTTGACCCCCACCGCCATCTGGTCGGCGTTGAATTTCGGACGGCGCAGACCGGCCTTCTGGGCAGTAAACGACAGGACTCCGTCGGCGGCGATCACCACCGGGGCATGCAGCTGTCCAGTCCGCCCCTGGATGGTGACACCGGCAATTTTCCCGTCCTTGCGGATCAGGTCATCCACCGTGGAGCGGTTGATCAGGGTGGCGCCGGCCTTGACAGCCTCCTCGGCCAGCCAGCGGTCGAAGCGCGGGCGGAAAACGGTATAGCCGTTGTAGGGAGCACGGTCGAAATTGACGGTTTCGTGCTGGACATGGAAGCTGGCCTCGCCGGTCATGAAGGTGGTGCCCTTCTTGGCGATGTGGCGCTCCAGTGGTGCGCTGGCCAGGAAGTCGGGCAGGAGCTCCTCGATGGAGGTCATGCGGTGCAGGATTCCGCCGAACATGTTCTTCTCGCCCGGATAGGTACCGCGCTCAACCAGGGCCACATCCAGCCCGGCCTGGGCCATGGTCAGGGCGGCGGAAGAGCCGGCCGGTCCGGCACCGATTACGATTGCCTGATACTGTTTGCTCATGGCGCACCTCCGATCCGTGCTTTAACCTGGACCAGGAGGCGCGGCAGCAGTTCTTTGAGATCGGCCACGTACCCTTCATCCACATTGGGAAAAATGGGGGCCTTGGCATCCGTGTTGACCGCCACGATGCGGCGGGAATCCTTGATGCCACCCACATGGTGCATGGAGCCGGAAATACCCAGGGCCAGATAGAGCCGTGGTGTGACCGTGCGGCCGGTCTGGCCGACCATCCGCTCGAAACCGGTCCAGCCCAGGTCATACACCGGACGGGTGACACCGAAGGAGACATTCAGCAGCCGGCACAATTCCTTCATCTGCTCAAAGACCGTCGGATCGCACCCTTTACCGGCGCTGAAGATCACCTCCGCCTCGGTCAGGTCAACGGTCTGCGGGTCGGGCGGTATCCGGCCGATCACCGCTGAGGTGGCGCCGGTGAATGCTGCGGCAGGACGCCAGCTGGCCACAGAAGGCGAAGTGGGACGCACCGTCGGCAGGAGCACCTGGCTCAGGGAACGCAGGGGCACCGTGGCCACCAGCGGGCGGCTGCAGTCCCATGTCCTGGATTCGGCAATCCGGACCCCCAGGGCCTTGCGGGAGAGGCGGATGCCGTCCTCGCTGCTGCGGACGGTAACCAGCTCCGTCATGACGGCGGCCTGCAGCGCATGGGCAACCACCGGTGCCAGGGTTGCACCAAGGTCGTTGTGGGGAAAAACCATGACGCGCGCCAGTTCATCCTGTGCCAGTGCGGCCAGGTTTTTTCCCAGCAGCACCGGCGTGTCGAGCAGGGTCTCTCCTGCTGTTATGCAGGTAATCGTCGGGGTGCCGTAAGCGCCGAAGGCGGCCAGTTGCTGGCTGTCGGGGGCAACGGCAACAGCTACACCCCAGGGGGCGTCGAGGGTGACGGACAGGCGCGCCCCGTAGGAGAGCAGGCCCCGACCGGTCTCGTCGAGTTCGCCGTTCGGAAGATCGACAAAAACGAGGATTTTGCCGTTGATACCCATCAGATCTCCCTCCCGAGTTTATGACCTTCCCAGATGGCCATATCGACCTTGCGGGGGGCAACGCAGTCGCCGATCCGGTACAGCTCGGGCACCTTCCCCTTCAGGTTCATGTACAGGTCGTCGTCCACCTGCTGTCCCATGGCCAGGACGAGGGAATCATAGGGACCCCACTCGAACCAGACGTTGGAGTAGACGTTGAAGCCCTTGACGGTCTTGGCCCCGGCCGCGCCGCCGACTTCCATGATGGCGATGTCGGGGGTAAAGGTGACCCCCTTCTGCAGCAGGCGCTGGCGTGACGAGTACAGGTCCTGGGTCGGCCCCAGTTCTGCACAGATAAAGAGGCTGGAGGTGATCATGTCAACCTTTTTCCCCTGGTCGGCAATGAACTCGGCGGTGGCTGTGGCACGCTGGTGTCCGTCGTAGTCGATCAGGCAGACCCTCTCGCCCAGTTCGGCCTCACCGTTGAGCACCTGCAGGACATTGAAGATCGCCGGGCCATCGGCCCCGCCCACCGGGTGTTTTTTGGGGACGCTGCCGGTGGCCACGATGATCACATCCGGCTTATCGGCCAGGAGCTGATCTGCAGATGCATCCACACCGAGCTTGACGGTCACGCCGGCCTTGTCGATCTGGCTCTTTTCGTTGCGGATAATGACACCGAACTCGTCGCGGCCGGTCCCCTTCATGGCGGTTATAACCTGACCGCCCAGGGCCTCGTTGCGATCGATGAGGGTGACCTTGTGGCCGCGTCGGCCGGCCATCTTGGCGGCCCACATGCCGGCCGGGCCACCACCGACGATCGTTACTTTCTTCTTTACGCCGGCCTTTTCCAGGGTCCCTTCGCCCCACTCCTTCTCACGGCCTATGGCCGGGTTCTGCACACAGCCAAGGCTCTTGTTCATGCCGATCCGGCCGATGCAGCCCTGGTTGCAGGCGATGCAGTAGCGGATGTCGTCCAGTCTGCCTTCCTGCGCCTTCTTGGGAAGGTACGGGTCGCAGATCAGGGCCCGGCACATGCCGATCATGTCGGCCTGGCCGCTGGCCAGTACCTTCTCGGCCATGACCGGGTCGTTAATCCTGCCGGTGCAGAAGACCGGCAGCTTGATTTTTTCGCGAATGCCGGCAGCCAGCGGGATCGTGTAACCGAGTGGCGTATGCATCGAGCCTTCCACCAGGTACAGGTTGTAGAAGGTGGCGATGGAAAGGTCCATGAAATCGATCAGACCGGATGCCTCGAACAGGGCGCAGATCTCCTGGACCTGGCCCAGGTCGAGCCCGCCCGGGATCATCTCGTCGGCGCACATGCGGATGCCGAGGGTAAAGTCCTTGCCGACCGCTTTCCGCACCGCGGAGATGAACTTGAGCGGCGCCCGCATCCGGTTTTCCAGGCTCCCGCCGTATTCGTCGCTGCGGAAGTTGGTGAGCGGCGACAGGAACTGGCGCGCCAGACTGGAGTGGCCGAACTGGATCTCGACCCCGTCGAAGCCGCCCTCACGCACATGGATGGCGCTCTTGTAAAAATAGCGGGCCACTTCCTCGATGTCCTCCGGCTCCATTGCCTTGGGGGTCTCACGGAACAGGACGTCCGGAATCGGAGACGGTGCCCAGACCGGCAGCCGGGAGAGGCTGCCGTCACCCTGCTGGCCGTTGTGATTCAGCTGGGCGAAGATCTTGGAGTCGTACTGGTGCACGTAGTCGGTGATCTTCTTGAAGCCGGGAATCACCTCTGCATGGTACACGTCGATCAGCTTCTCGTAGGACATGTCAGTCGGATGGACCGTCAGTTCCTCGGTGATGACGAGACCGGCCCCTCCCTTGGCCCGCTCGCCCCAGTAGTACATCTGCTTTTCGCTGGGGAGATTGCCTATGGCCAGATTGGTCAGGTGCGGCTGGAAGGAAATGCGGTTCTTCACCTCGGTCGCACCCAGCTTAAGGGGTGAAAACAGATTCGGGAACATCATGGTGGTAGCTCCTTAATAAAATGCCTTCGTATAATTTCATCCCCCCTCCCGCACGGGGAGGGGGGATTTTTTTATGCTGCCGCCGGCAGCCGGTTATCGGCAATGGATGTCACGCAGCGCTCAAGGCACTCGGGGTCACCGCCGTTGATATCGTTCTTCAGATGCCAGGCCACGGCCGGACAGCCGCCGTGACACTGATCGAAACGGGTGCACTCTTCGCAGGAATGGATGCGCAGGTTACGGAAGGATTCATAGATCTCCGACGTATCCCAGATCTCCTGAAAGCTGCTGGTACGGAGGTCGCCGGCTTCAAAGCGGTCACTCTGCAGGAAGGCGCAGGGATACATGTGGCCGGTCGGACTGACGCAGCAGGTCAGCTTGGCGGCACCGCACAGGTTGAGTCCCAGACCCTGGCGCTCCTGCGATGTCAGCGAGAAGAAGCTGTCGCCGGTACGCACATCGCCGCTGGCGGCCAGCCAGTCGGAAAAGGCGATCAGCTGGGTCGGGGTCGGGCGCAGTGATTCCCAATTCTCCGCTCCGCGTCCTGAAGGACGGAAACGGCTGACCCGCAGGGAGACACCCAGAGACTTGGCCAGATCGTGCATGGCCGGAATCTCATCGGCATTCTGGGTGGTCAGGACGGTATTGATACTGGCAGGGATCCTGGTGGCTGCCAGAAGCTTGACGGCCTCTATGGCGGCGTCGAATACTCCGGCACCGCGTACGGCGTCGCAGGTTTCCCGCTTGGCCCCGTCCAGGCTGACCTGAATCGCCACCAGGCGATTAACAGACAGGCGCTTGACCAGTTCTGGGGTAATCAGGGTGCCGTTGGTGGAGATGCAGGTCATGATGCCGTGCCTGTGGCAGGCGGCCAGGATCTCTTCGAAATCGGGACGGATAAACGGCTCGCCTCCACCGAAATTGACCTGGAAGACACCGGCGGTATGCAGCTGCTCAACCAGATCCAGCGCCTCGGCGGTGGAGAGCTCGTTGCAGGCCTTTTCACCGGATGAGGAGAGACAATGGGTGCAGCGCAGGTTACAGGCCAGCGTAACCTCCCAGGTCAGGTTTACCGGGGAGCGCATCCCCATTTCGACATATTTATTGCTCATGGAGAAATCCTTTTTCCAGGAGTTGCGTTACAAATTTCTGCAGGGCCTTCTTCTGTGATTCCGATGTACCGGCGGGAAATTCATCCCGGGCACGCACGGTCGCAAAGTAGTCGGCCGGCAGGAGGGTGCCAGTTGCAGCGAAGAGGAGGCGCGGTCCCTTGCAGTCGTAAAACAGGAGACCGAACCCCTCTTGCCGCGCGCGGCAGGACGGATGCAGCTTTATGCCTGCCGCAGCCATCCTAGTACACCCCGCAGATGCCGTCGATTGCGAGTTCCTCAACCTGGATCTCGTCAAGGATACGCGGTTCTTCGCTACAAGTTACCTCTGCCTGATTTTCAACTTCCATGTTATTCTCCTTTCGTTCTGTGTCGCACCGCTTAAAGATGCGCTGTAGTATGTTCTCTGTATTGCAACGGCAATGCCAATAAATATAACGATGATTTAAATAACAATTTCAAGTGTTTTAATACAACTGTCCACACCTGCACAATCCGAAGTGGGGAAAAATGGGACATGTCAAGAGATGCGGATTCGTGCCCGCGGCTCGTTTCGTGTAGAAAATATCAACAGTGAGTATTTTATCTACAATATTTTAAACCTCTGTTTTGTGTTTTCAGCCGAAACTGTATACAGGAACAAAGGGTGCATACAATTTTTTCTGAATACTGCAGTTTATTACTGCCACGAAAGGCACTCTCATGTTCGAAAAGAATTCCTGCTGTTCCCATTGCGGCACCAGATTCCCTGTGGCGCAGCCATGGCCGATTGCCTGCAGCTCCTGCGGCAACACGAACTACCTGAATCCCATACCGGTAGTAGTTCTGCTGGTGCCTGTCGGGGAGGGTCTGGTGGTGGCCAGAAGAAATATTGAACCGCAAAAAGGGACACTGGTACTGCCGGGAGGCTATCTGGACCTGGGCGAAACCTGGCAGGAGGGTGCCGTGCGGGAATTTTTTGAGGAAACCGGCATTCAGATCTCTGCCGGCGCGATCAGTCTGTACGATGTACAAAACGGTCTGGACAACACCCTGGTGATCAGCGGCCTGGCCGCGCGGCAGCCCGAGAGCCGCCTGAAGCCGTTCTCATCTTCAGAGACCCAGGAGATCGCCCTGATCAAGAAACCGGTCGAACTGGGCTTCCCGCTGCATAACCTGCTGATCAGGAGATACTTTGCCGAGAAAGGCAGGTAGCCGACACATGAACCTAATAAATCGTTTACCGCAGAGGACGCAGGGTAACGCAGAGGAAAACCAAAAACAGAGGTACGACAACAACAGAAAGATCGTGGGGAAAACATGAAGAACTTTGATTCTCCCCAAAGGACTTTTGCTTTCAAGACTTCGACTTACCCCCCAAAGGTTTTGAAGTTCCTCTGCGGTAAACTCTTTTTGTGGGATAATAGATCCACCAACCTCTTATGAAAACCACCCGCTCCAACATCCGAAAACTGTACGCCTTTTCCTTCCTGCAGATGACGCTCTTTCCGATGGCGATCATCACCCTGTTCTGGAAGGATCACATCGGCCTCTCACTGACCCAGATCCTGCTGCTGCAGGGTATCCTCTCGGTCGTGATGGTGCTGATGGAGTACCCCAGCGGCTACATCAGCGACCGGATCGGCTACCGTGTCTCCCTGACCCTGGCAGCACTGCTCGGCATGGTCGGCTGGGGGATCTATACAGTTGCCGCCACCTTCACCCATGTCATGGCCGCCGAGATCCTGCTGGGGATCTCCCTGGCATTCATCAGCGGCTCTGACAGCGCGCTTCTGTACGAAACCCTCAAGGCGGATGGCTCGGAGCAGCACTACGCCCGCCACCAGGGGCGCATGAGCAGCCTGGCCCAGGGGGGCGAGGCGCTGGGGGCGCTCTTCGCCGGAGTGATCTACGCCTATGCGCCGATACTCCCCTTCATCCTGCAGGTTGGGGTCTGGCTGCTGGCCCTGCTCCTGACCCGCACCATGACCGAGCCGACCCGGATTATCACCGCGCCCGCCAGCCACCTGACTGAGGCGCTGCAATCGACCCGCTATGCCTTCGTCGAAAACAAGGGTCTGCGCTACACCATCCTGATCAATGCGGTCCTGGGAATCGCGTCGTTTTATCCGGTCTGGCTGATCCAGCCCTACATGCAGCATGCCGGGGTGCCGCTGACCTGGTTCGGCCCGGTGTGGTGCGGTGCAAACCTGACTGTAGCGTTTTTTTCCCTGACCAGCCACCGCATCCATGGCTTTCTGGGTGACCGCTCCATGGCGCTACTGTTTCTGGTTCTGGTTGTTACGGGGTATCTGGGGTTGGGAACGTTCGGCGGGGTGTGGGGCTTTCTGTTCTATTACCTGCTGACGAGTATGCGGGGGATGCGGGGACCAATGATGCTCAACATCACGCAAAAGGAATGCCCGTCAGCCAACCGGGCCGGCATCCTGTCGCTGCAGTCGCTCTGCTTCCGGCTGCTGTTCGTCTGCACCGGTCCGCTGGTGGGCATGCTGGCCGACAGATCGGGCGTAAGCTCGGCCTTTCTTTACCTGCTGTTGCCCTTCCTGGTTGTGCTGCCGCCGCTTGCCTTCTTCTTCTTGCGCAGCCTTCCCAAGGGAAAAGCGACCCACTCGTCAACATCCATCTCCGGGTAGCTTCAGAATTCCGCACCATTTTCATGCTCCGGTTCGCAGCGGACCGGCAAGCGCACCGTAAACTGCGAACCTTTACCGACCGTGCTTTTCACGCTGATCTCGCCGCCATGGCGCTTGACGATATTGTAGGTGAGTGCCAGGCCAAGACCGACCCCTTTTCCAACCTCCTTGGTCGTAAAGAAGGGATCCCAGATGCGGTCAATGACATTAGGCGCTATGCCGCAGCCCGTATCGCGGACCTGGACGTAGAGGGCCTGATCTTCATCCGAGAAGGTCGACGTGATCTCAACCCGACCACCATCCTTGATCGCATGGCAGGCGTTTATCACCAGGTTCATGAACACCTGACGCAGCCCCGAAGCATCACCGATGATAACAGGCATATGTTCCGTCAGCTCAGCCGAAACCTCCATCTCTCCATAGTTCGGATGGTGCCGCAGCAACTCAAGGATTTCCTGAAGAATCCCGTTTATATTCACGGTTCCGAGCAGGCCGTCGGATTTCCGGCCGAAGTTGAGCAGGCTGCCGATGATCCCCTTGCAGTGATACGATTCCCGGATGATGACCTCCAGATACTTGGGAAAAACTTCCAGCCTGACATCCGTCCCCAGAGAGGGTTCGTCGCGAAAGCGGCGCAGAAGCGCCTCGGCATAACCCGCTACCGAGGTGAGCGGATTGTTGATTTCATGGGCAATCCCCGTGGCAAGCACACCGATACTGGACATCTTTTCGGTCTGGATCAACTGCATTTCATGCAGCCTCTTCAGTGTCACATCCCGCAGGAACACCAGCGCCCGGGTTTTCTCCCCCAACTCATCCTTGATCGGGTTGGCGGTGATGTCGATATAGCGGGTATTGTGCCCTTCGCGAACAGAAACCATGGACGTCTCTACCCGCTCGCCACGCAGAGCCATTTCAACCGGGCAATTGTGCGGCGAGGTGGCAACATCCGGGTGGAACACATCCCGGCACCCCCCGGAAAGGACTTCAGGAGGAAAAAACTGCGGACAGATATGGTTGAGGTGCTGAATCTTTCCATTATGGTCAAAAACGATGACCCCGTCGTTGACCGCATCAAATATGGCCTGCAGCTCGTTTTTCTTGTTGCGCAGCCGGACTTCGTCCTGTTTGCGTTCGGTTATGTCCTGTGTCGTGCCATACAGCTTGACGACCTGCCGGGCGATATTGACCGACGGCTCAACGATCGAATAGACCCATTTGGAGGTGCCGTCCCTGAGCAGCAGTCGATGTTCAATCTCGTAGTTATTGCCCTGCTCGGCCCCCTGCTGCAGAAGAGCCAACGCGTACTCGCGATCTTCCGGGTGGATCAGGTTCGCCAGCACCTCCGGGGTGGTCTCGTCGCGTGTCAGCCCCATAATA
Organism: Geobacter psychrophilus; assembly: GCF_056821595.1. Classification (NCBI taxonomy): domain Bacteria; kingdom Pseudomonadati; phylum Thermodesulfobacteriota; class Desulfuromonadia; order Geobacterales; family Geobacteraceae; genus Geobacter; species Geobacter psychrophilus. Next base: position 2,854,331 of record NZ_JBXDTU010000004.1, on the reverse strand, counting down.
CGCAGCAGTTCGTCCGAAACACGCAATTCCCCCGTCAGGGGATCCGAGCGCCAGGAGCCGACATGGGACATGGACTGGGCCTTGGCCAGGTTGTATTCGCTTTCCCGCAGGAACTCTTCCCACCGTTTTCGCTCCGTGATATCCACCATTGCGGCATGGCACTCGTCACCCGCTCCGGCAGCCATCGCCTCTATCCGCACATATACCGGCTGGATGCCTTTGACGGAGAGCTTGACCCGGCAGGTCATCTTGTCGCGCCCCAGAAAGACCATCCGCAGAAAATCAGCGAAAATAAAGCGATCCTCACTGGCAACGAATTGCTCGAATCGCAGGCCGACCAGGGTGGCACACTCCATTTTCAGCAGATTGGCACCGGTCAGGTTGACGGTTCGGATGCTCCCCTGTCGGTCAAACGAAAAATACCCGACCGGGGCGCTGTCGTACAGGAGTGCGTATTTATTGCGTGCGACCTCCAGCTCCTGGTTGGCACGGCGCAGCTTTTCGACCTGCAGCTCCAACTCATGCTGGCGGACCTGATAGGTTTGAAGGAGGTGTGTCGAATCCACAGATGTACAAGGCGGCGGGTCATCCACCGTGCAGGATTGGCACAGCTTGTCAGCACAAGGGTTCATCATCAGCGCAGCGCCTTTTTGTAGCGGATTCCCAGGGCATCGGCGGTCCGGATTGCGGCTTCGACCATTTCCGCAGCGACAGGAAACCAGGTTGCGTGAATGGTTTCAGCTTCGGCTACTGCGGCAAAGGCAACCTGCCGGATCTCTTCCGGGGTCGGGTCTACTATGTCCAGATCTTCAAGGCAAAGCGGCAGCCCGACACTGAAACAGAAATCCTGCACCTCACGGATGTCACGCGCCGGGCGACCTTCCAGCACAAGCTGGGCCAGGACCCCGAAGGCAACCTTTTCGCCATGGAGTTTCTGCCCCGCGGCGTTCAGGGTCGTTAAGCCGTTATGGATCGAATGGGCCCCGGCGTGCCCGCCGTTTTCAGAACTCAGGCCGCTCAACAGGGTGTTGGCCTCTACAATCGCCTCCACTGCCGGTGTGACGACATGCCGTTCAACAGCCAGCTTTGCCTGAAGTCCGGATTCCAGCAATGTTTCGTAGCAGGTTCTCGCCAGTGCCCTGGTCGCCAGGGTAGGAGTCACCGCGCCGGTGATCAGATTGGGTTTTCCGCTTCTGGCACAGGTATCCGATTCCCAGAAGGTGGCCAGGGCATCTCCCATGCCGACGACAAGAAATCTGGCCGGCGATCCGGCTACCAGTGCCGTATCCACCAGAACACAATCCGGGTTCCGTCGCAGCAGCAGGTAACGCTCGAAGACCCCTGATTCGGTGTACACGACCGACAGGGCAGAACAGGGGGCATCAGTGGATACAACCGTGGGGACAACGATAACCGGCAGCTTCATCTCATGGGACACCGCCTTGCCGGCATCGATCGCGGCGCCTCCGCCCAGGGCAATGATGATGTCGACCCTGTTTGCAGCTGCGATGCCGGTAAGCCGTCTGATTTCCTGCTGGGATGATACCCCCTGGAAGCATTCCTGATGACAGGGGATGCCTTTTTCAGCAAGGCTGGCCAGAATATCGGGACCGCACAGCGACAAGGCGGTCTTTCCGCCGATAACCAGGGCACACGTTCCGAGAGGGTACGCGTGCAGACCGATTTCCTTGATGGCACCGAACCCTTGTACATAGCGACCTGGTGACTGCAGCATCCGGCTCATGACGTTTCTCCCCCCTTGCAATCCAGCACTACCCAGAACTCAGTACCCGCCGCAGACACCGTCCCCCGGCACCTGCTTGATGGCTATCTCCGGCTCGCTCTCCTCCTTGACACCAGCCCCCTCATGCGGTTTACCGATCTCTTCAATACCGACCGTACCGTGACCGCCCTCCACACTGGGCGCCCAGTCACCCAGATGGGCAGCGCACAGGTTTTCCGAGCTGTTCGCCTTGGCGCCGCAGTTTCTGCATTCAACCGTGGGCTTGTCTGAAAGGCTTGTGATGCACTCCTCCAGCCCCTGGCGCTTGAGTGCGCACATATGCATCGTGTGGTTCTTACTATCACAACTCATCTGGTACTCCTTATTGTTTTTGATGTAGATCGGCACGAAGCCGCTACCAACTGCTGCGCCCGGACGGGTCAAAAACCGGCTCACCGCCCCCGCCCGCACCCCGGGTGTAGTAGTCTTTGGAATCGTAAACCTCCGCCGCCTTTGCATCCAGAATTCTCTGCTTGTCAACCGGATCGGCTCGATCAGCATAGATGTCGCGCAGCAGGTCCTCCACGACCAGGCTCAGATCATCGACTGTTTTCACGACCTCCACCTTGTCGCAATAGGCCCCGTAGATATCCATCAGGCAGTCGCCGCGGCTCCAGGTATCACGCTCTTCCGGGGTCAGCCAGAGCATGTAGCGGGCCTTCTCGCGTATCTCGCCCAGCACCCAGTCGTTGGCCTCGTCATAGTTGTTGCGTGCATCCCCCAGAATGATAAAGGCCGGACGCCCCCGCAGGTTCTCCAAGTACCGTTTCTTGAACGCCAGAAACACCTGGCCGAAACTGCTGTTTTCATCCAGATCGACTATGTCGCCCTTGTCGATGGTTTCCATCAGGTCGTTGACCGGCATATTGGCCAGCATTTCGGTAATTTCGGCAATTTCACGGTTATAGATGAAACTGCGCACATCCAGCATCTGATTATGCAGGGTATGCAGCAGCAGCAGCATGAAGCGTGAGGCATGGCTCACAGAAAAGCTGACGTCACACAGGACCACCAGCCGCGGCTTTTCCCGGCGTTTGCGGCGCAGCGCCACCTGAAACGGCACCATGTCATGACGGTAGTTTTTCTGGATGGTCTTGATGACGTGCAGCTTCCCGCGATTCTGGTTGTTCTTCATCCGCTTCATGTCCTTGCGGAGGCGCATCATCATCCGTGAGACCACATCCTGCATGGCGATCTGCTCTTCCACCGTAAAGGTGATGCCGCTCTGGGTACTGCTGCTTTTGTTGAGCTCGATTGTCAGCGGATTCTGCGTATAACGGCGCGTCGGTCGGGGAGGCTTCTTGGCCTTCCCGCGGTACCCCTTCATCTGGACAACGATTTCAATGCCGTCCGTGTCATCCGGGTCTATCTCCGTCAGGCTTTTCAGTTCGGCCAGATCCTCCGGATTGATATCGCTGTCCAGCTTGAGCAACGGGCCGTTGTCGTCGTGATCGTCGCCCGGCAATTGGTCCAGGTAGTTGAATTCCCCCTCCATCTCGGTGAGGGCGGCATCCATCAGATCGGGAATATTGACATCCGGATCAAAAAACTTGAAGCGGCTGAAATAGCGGTTAAAGACCTCATTAAAGGTCGGAATATCGTTGACGTTCTTCACCAGCGTCAGGCGCAGCAGCTGCCGGGATGACCGGCGCCCTTCCATGCCGCAGAGGCCCAGGGCCTGAACCGCATCCAGGCTTTCACCGGGTGAGACGCGGATGCCGCTTTCACGTAGTGCGGCGACAAAGCCGGCGATGATCCGTTCCATGGTCAGCTCAATTCCTGTACAGCCAGATCGGTTACCTTCTGCAGGTCGCTCTGGTGCTTGGCAATCACGCCCACCGTATTGGCGACCACCTCCGGTGTCAGCTGCGTTGCCTTGAGGATCGACAGCACCTGGGCCCAGTCCAGGGTTTCGGAAACACTGGGGGGCTTGCGCAAGTTCAGATCGCGGGCCTTGCGCAGGAACGCCACCATCTGGCGCGCCAGATCGTCGCAAATTTCGGGGAATTTCACCCGGACGATCTCCACTTCCCGTTCCAGTTCCGGATAGCCGATGTAGAGGTACAGACAACGGCGCCGCAGTGCGTCGGAGATCATGCGCGTGCCGTTACTGGTCAGGATCGTAAGCGGCTTGCGCTTGGCCTCGATCACCCCCAGTTCGGGGATCGAGACCTGGAAATCGCTCAGACACTCCAGCAGCAGGGCCTCGAACTCATCATCGGAACGGTCGATCTCATCGATCAGCAGCAGGGATCGTTTTTCCGACAGAAAGCTGCGCAGGATCGGCCGCTGAACCAGAAAGTTTTTGGAAAAAAAGAGGCTTTCTTCGGCGGACAGACGCTCGACGGCCTCCCGCAGGTCGGCCGACACGGAGAGGTAATTGTCAAGCTGGGTGCGCAGCAACTGGGTATAGAGCAGCTGCTTGCCGTATTCCCAGTCATACAGTGCCTTGCCCTCGTCAATCCCTTCGTAGCATTGCAGCCGCACCAGAGGGAAATCCAGGGCAGCAGAGAGGGCCTTGGCCAGACCGGTCTTGCCGACACCGGGAGGCCCTTCGATCAGGATCGGCTTCTCCATGCGGAGTGCCAGAAAAACGGCGGTGGCAATGGCATCATCGGCAATGTAGCCGCCTGAATGAAGAAACTCCTTAACTCCTTGTTCGGTTATCATATGCGCCTCGTGTCATTGAATTTGAAATTCAGCATGTGCCGTGTTGATGAGAAACAACATCATTGGTTCTGTAATCTTCATTGCAATCTTCAAGCCTGTACGAGAACATTGTTTGATGTTTTTCAGATCCCGGAAAATTAGTTAAAGAAAAAGCCGCTGACACCCGGCGAGGTGCATCCTCTCTTCGGGGCCAGCGGCATAACATCACATGGGGCACACAATGAATCAGATAAAAATTACATGCACTGATGGAAGATCTTGATCATATCCTGCAGACCGGTATCGGTCGGGTTGCCTTCGGTGCAGATATCGGCGACCGAGAAACGTGACAGACCTTCAACGTCTTTTTCAAGCAGACCGAGATCCGTGAAGGTCTTGGTGATGCCCAGGTCGGCTTTCAGCTCCAGACAGGCGTTGATAAAGGCTTCGCCGGCTTTCATGTCGGACATGCCGTTTGTATCAATACCGGCAGCCTGTGCCATCATCTTGAAGCGCTCAGGGCAGGCCGGCAGGTTGAAGGTCATGACCGGACCGAGGCCGATGGCGTTGCAGAGTCCGTGAGGGGCATCGTACATACCGCCCAGGGCGTGTGCCATACTGTGGATCAGGCCGAGACCGGCGCTGTTGAAGCTGTAAGCGGCTGCCATTTCTGCCCATACCATAGCCTCGACAGCTTTGTCGTTGTTACGGTTCATTGCGGACTGACGCAGGTTGCCGAAAATCAGGGAGATAGCGCTCAGGCCAGGACCATAAGCGGAGATAACACCCAGACGGGAAGTGATAGCTTCAACACCATGAGCAAGTGCGTCCATACCGGTGTAACCGGCCAGGTCGCCAGGCATACACTGATGGATCAACGGATCATTGATGGATTTGCTGGGAGTACAGTTCGGATCGAACAGGGCCATTTTGTATTTTTTGTCGGTATGGTTGATGATCGAGAAGCAGGACACTTCCGAACCGGTACCGGATGTGGTGTTGATGGCCAGCTGGGGAATCGTGTTGGCCTTGGTTGCCTTGAAAGCACCTTCAAACGTACGTACATCCTGGCCGTCATGGCTGTGAACGAGTTTGATGGCCTTGCAGCAGTCGTGGGAGCTGCCGCCGCCGAGGCTGATCAGACCGTCAAATTTGCCGGCAGCCAAGGCCTTGGCGCCTGCCATAACTTCATGGTCCTTCGGGTTAGGTGTTACACCACTAAAAACTTCGGAATTAACCCCGGCTGCCTTCAGCACGCCCTGGATCGTCTCGACGATGCCGGTGCCTTTCAGGCCGGTGGTTACGATCATCGCATTGGTCATACCCAGTGCTCTGGCATCATTGCCAACCATTGTATGTGCACCCCAACCGACATTTACGGAAGGATATGCGTGCATCATCTTGATCGGGTATTCCAGTCTTTCATTCTTGAGGGTCCGTTTGACATCTTTGTTGTGAGACATGGGTACTTCCTCCTTTTTGGGTGTGGGTTTTTTGTTTAACTGTTTTTATTCCATTACAGTGCTGCGTTTACTGCTCCTTCATTCTGCTCCGGTTTTTTTGTGACCACCTCCTCATAACCAAGTTTTACGATCATCTCTATATACTGCAAACGAGCCGGCTATCTTTCCATGAAGGCCCATCGTGATCGAGTTATCTATGGCTTTAGCAAGTAGAATGCCAATTTAATTTATCATTTTATTACGGCATGTTACGATTATCTTACTGGATGGGGATGCGTGGCGGGAAAAAACTGCGGGGCGATATGAAACAGTTTTATATAATTTTGTCCACAATGTGTGCTTTTATGGCTATGGATTTTATCTACAGTGGGGAATTTCCACCCAACCGATTCAGCAAGGGCAAGGAACAACAGACCAACAGGGAGTACATTGAAGGGTAGCGGGTTACAGGAATGGCTGATTTAGCGAGAAAAGCTATTGACCACGAAAGACGCGCAAGGCATGAAAAGTTCAAGAAACAACCTATATCAGGTCTTTGAAAAACTCGTTGTATTTACGGTGATTTTGGCACCAATTTATGCTAAGATTTCGCGCATATCTTGCTGATATTTCAGGAGAATAAGTATGCGCGGTTTCGATCTACCATCTGATGCATTGTTCGTTTATCTCTCACCGGAGTCCTTTGTCCCCAAGGATCATCCACTTCGTCCTATCCGACAGATGGTAGATGCTGCACTTGAGAATCTTTCACCGGTGTTCTGCCAGATGTATTCCCATACCGGTCGGCCTTCGATTCCGCCGGAGCGGTTGCTTAAAGCCATGCTGCTTCAGGTTTTGTACTCAATTCCCAGCAACGTCAAACTTGTTGAGCAGATCCACTTCAGTCTTCTGTTCCGCTGGTTCCTCGGGATGGGGCTCGATGAGCCGGTCTGGGATAATTCCAGCTTCACTACGAACCAGGATCGTCTTATTCAGACCGATATTGCCGCCAAGTTCCTTGCGGAAGTGCTTGAGCAGGCCAGGCGCGGCAAGCTGCTATCCAAGGATCATTTCAGTGTTGATGGCACCCTGATCCAGTCATGGGCTTCTCTCAAAAGTTTCAAGCCAAAGAACGACGAGCATGAGCCCCCAAGCGGCAAGAACCCGACTCGTGATTACCAGGGTGAGAAACTGACCAACGATACTCACGCATCCAGCACAGACCCGGAAGCAAGGCTCTACCGCAAAGGTGTCAACCATGAACCCAGGTTGTCGTTTGCCGCCCATCTTTTGACTGAGAACCAGAATGGGCTGGTCATGACGAGTGCTGTTACCATCGCTGATGGCTTTGCCGAGCGTGAAACCGCCAAGGCCATGGTTGCCAAGGTAGCTCCACGAAAGCGACGAATCAGCATAGCGGCCGACAGGAACTACGACACTCGTGGATTCGTCGCAGCCATGCGAGAGTTGAACGTAACGCCTCATGTTACGCAAAACACCACTAAGAAGGGACGTCGTTCATCAATTGATGGCCGCACCACCCGCCACATCAGCTATGCAGCGAGCCAGAAGTTTCGCAAACGCATTGAGGAGGTCTTCGGCTGGCTGAAGACTGTTGGCCTGTTCCGCAAGACTCGCTATCGAGGTATCAAGAAGATCGATTGGCACTTTACCCTGGCAGTAACGGCTTACAACCTGGTCCGAATGCGAAACTTGGGGATCTGTGCCACATAAAGCGGGAGGAAACCGCCCAAAAGGCGAAATCCGGGCCGATTAAGTGGCCAAAATGGCTTCAAAGAGCAATAACATAGTTGAATAAATGAAAAAATGAAGCTGATTCTCTCCGAGAAAACTCAAGTTCAGGATATATCACTTGAATCGGTGAGTTTTTCAAAGACCTGATATACGTCTGCCGGGTTAACGGAAATTTCAGGGCAGACCATAGATTGTCCGGCGCACCTCGCAACGATCATCGGCGGCCAGCAGATTGCCGCAACTCCCCCAGGCCCGCCCCATGCATCCTCCCGCACAGGACAATCTGCCCGGACAATCCCGGCACTCCGGGAGCGCAGCAGAGCGCGCGCAGCTGATCTGCTGCAGGGATGTCCAGAGCGGAATCCCTTCGACAAGGGCTCGCGCCAGCCCCTTATCAAATACCCCGCTCACAGAGTATTCATCCGCGTGACAGAGCAGACAGGGATACAGCCGACCGGCCGGCGTCAGGTATGGATTTTCAACAAAGCTGCAGCAACCCTGTCGCGTGGCATCTCCTGCCCGCCACTCCAGCGCTGCCACGGTTCCGATTTTTCTGTAGAGCTCCCGGAAGCGGCTGTCACCATCGAAGCGCTCCAGCAGCTCCATGTACTGCTTCAGCTCGGGCGGGGCAAGCGGCGACGTTTCAGCAGCGCGTCCGCACAGGACCAATGCGCCGGTCGAAACCGAGCCAATGCCCATACTGTCCGCAAAAGCGAGCAGCTCGGGTATTTCTGCAAGATTATGGCGCATCTCTGTGAAAAAAATCGAAATCCTGCTGGCAAACCCCGCCTGGACAAGCTTCACAATTCCCTGCAGCGCACCGCTGAAAGCGCCGGCACCCCGTACCAGATCGTGGGAATGGGGTTGAACGCCATCCAGGCTGATCTGAATCGCAAGGCCGGGAAAATCAAGTTCCTGCAGAGCCGCGATATGATCATCCCTGAAAAGCATGGCGTTGGTCTGGAGCACAACCTTCTCCAATCCCTGAGAACGGGAGAATCGAAGCAGATCCATGCAGCGGGGATGACACAGCGGTTCGCCACCGGTAATCCGGAGACCTTCACCGCCGAGAACAGCAAACTCTTCCACCAATACACAAAGCTTCCGCATTGATACATGTGCAGGTGCCGACGCCTCTCCGGCCCTGACCCAGCAATGGCAACAGGCAAGATTGCAGGCACCGGTAATGGCAAGCGTCAGCAGTGCGGGAGAACGCAACCCAGCCAGCTCCAATTGCGGCAACACCTCTGCATGTCCCATGGTAATCATTTCCCGGTAGATTGAACTACGGTCAGCTTAACATTGCCACCAGCACGCAATCATGTTCAGGACAAACTGTAGATATGCTCTACACTGTGTATTATTTACCCAACCCGGAACAACTGAGCTCCAGGGTGGAAAGTTACTATTATTTAGCAACATGCAACATAACGTGAACGATACGGATAGGTGCACGAACTGTGCGGTTATGGTTGGTGTGGAAAAAAGCAACACTATTAACAGACGGGATACATGTGAGGATGTAAAACCGGTCAACCAGCGATGGATAACATGTGCTGACACCCATGTGAATCCATCTGGTGGCGAACCGGCTTGACAGCAACAACCTCTCTCAATGTCAGACAACTTCCAGGCCGTAACGCTCCAGCTTGCTGTACAGGGTTTTGCGGTCGATTTCGAGCAGTTTGGCAGCCTGGCTCTTATTCTGGTCTACCAGCTCAAGAACCTTCTGGATATGATCGCGCTCAACCGCCCAGAGCGGCGAGGCCGTAAAGGTGGCATCCTCATTGCGCGTTACGCTTGCAGCCGGTGAATAAGTCGCTTTTTGAGGGGCAAAGGGAAACAGGTCCGGGGTAATAACCGGCTCGTTGGCAAGGATGCAGGCCCTGCGGATGGTATTGCGGAGTTCCCTGACATTCCCCGGCCACTGGTAGGCGGTCAGCGAAGCCATGGCTTCATCGGTAATTTCCCAGCTGCGGGCATCGTTTTCATTGCACTGCTGGATGAAGTACCAGGAGAGCGGCAGAATATCTTCGGGACGCTGACGCAGCGGCGGCACAGGAATCGGCAGAAGATTGATGCGGTGGTACAGGTCTTCCCGGAATTCACCGCGGCTGACGCAATCCGCCAGGATCTTGTTGGAGGCAAAGACGAAGCGCACATTGACGCGGATATCGTGATTGCCCCCCATGCGCTTGAACGTACTGGTCTCAAGGATCCGCAGAAGTTTGACCTGGACGTCCAGCGGCATTTCCGAGATCTCATCCATGAACAGGGTGCCGGTGTCAGCCAACTCGAACAGCCCGGCCCGCCCCTTGTTCGCCCCGGTGAAGGCCCCCTGCATGTGTCCGAAGAGCTCGCTCTCCGCGGTGTTGGCATCGAAGCGTCCGCAGTTGACCGTGACAAAGGGCTTGTTGCTGCGGCGGCTGGCATCATGTACCGCCCGGGCGATCAGCTCCTTGCCGGTGCCGCTCTCTCCGGTGATCAGCACATGCTCATCGGTGGCACCCCAGCGCTGCACGGTTTCAAGGACCTTCAGGATCGGCTGGCTTCTGCCGATAATGCGATGATTGCTGAAACGGTTGATCTCGAGCTTGAGATTAATGTTTTCCAGACGCAGGCGGTTTTTGTCGCAGGCCTTGTCGATCAGCATCTCCAGCTCATCCAGCTTTACCGGCTTGGTGAGATAATCATAGGCGCCATGCTTGATGCATTCCACAGCTGTTTCTATGGTGCCGTGGCCGGTGAACATGATGACTTCCGGAATCGTCGACTCAACCCGCATCAGCTTGAGGGCCTCAATGCCATCCATGCCGGGCATGCGCACATCCAGCAGCACCACATTGAAGATCTCTTCCCGATACACCGTCAGCCCCTCTTCACCACTGGAAGTGGCGGTCACCTTGTATCCGGAACGGGACAATTCCATCTGCAGCAGCTCCCGCAGCGATTTGTCGTCCTCGACAACGAGTACTTTTGTATCATTTCGAACTATTTCTGACATGCCGGTATCCTTACGGTAAATTTCGATCCTTTGCCAACCTGGCTTTCCACACTGATTTCGCCACCCAGACGCTTAATGATGTTGTAGGTGACAGCCAGCCCGAGACCATTGCCCTGCCCCACATTCTTGGTGGTATAAAACGGATCCCAGATCTGTTCAATGGCATCCTTGGAGATGCCGCACCCGGAATCGCGGATCTGGAACATAACCATCGATTGCCCGGTCACTCCGGTTGATATTTCCACGACACCGGCGCCTTTAATGGACTGATGGGCGTTTATCAGAAGATTCATGCACACCTGGCGCAAACCGGTCGGATCGGAGATAACATCCGGCAGGCCATCCTGGAGATTGGCCTGGATTTCGATCTTGTCGTAGTGCGACTTGTAGCGCACCAGCTCCAGAACCTCCTGCAGAATCTCATTGATGTTTATGTTGCAGACCGAACCGTCAGACTTGCGGCTGAAGGAGAGCAGGGAATCAATGATGCCTTTGCAGCGGTACGATTCCCGGACGATCACCTGCAGATATTTCGGGAAATCGTCAAGCCTGGGATCATCCGCCAGTGCATGTTCATCCTTGAAGCGCCTGAGCAGGGCCTCGGCATAGCCGGCAACCGATGAGAGCGGGTTATTGATCTCATGGGCGACACCGGCAGCCAGAACACCGATGCTGGAAAGCTTTTCGGCCTGTATCAGCTGCAGCTCCTGCACGCGTTTTTCAGTGACGTCACGAAGGAAAAGAAGCGCGCGGTGCTGCTCACCCTTGCTATCCTCGATGGGAGTCGCGGTAACATCAAAATAACGTGACTTTCCCACGGTAGACAGGGAAGCAATCGAGACCTCAACCCGCTCGCCGGCCAGGGCCCGCTCTACAGGGCAGGCCAGCGGGGCGGAGGCGTGCTCCGGATGAAACAGCTCGCGGCAGGAACAGCCGGGGAGGGTCTCCTGGGGGAAATACTGCGGGCAGACATGGTTGCGATGCTGCACCATGCCGCTATTGTCATACACAATCACCCCGTCACTGATGGAGTCGAACATGGCCTGAAGCTCGCTGCTTTTGCTGCGCAGCCCCAGATTGGCTGCCTCCAGTTCGTGTATTTTCTGCTTAACCTCGGCATAGAAGCCGATTTTGGAACTATCCAACCCCAGCAGCCGCTCAAGCGATGATTCGTCCATCTTGGTTCGAACGGCAATCCTGTCCATCAGTAAGCCCTTTCCAGGATGCGCAGGAGATCCTCTTCATCCGCTTCACGCGGGGACGTGACAATACAGACGTCCTTGAGTGCCTGGCGCGCCAGTTCCGGCAGGTCCTTGCGCAGGACTCCGATGCTGCGCAGGGTACGCGGGGCGCCGCTGGCTTCCAGCAGCAGGTCGAGTGTTTCCTGAACCTTTTCACTGGCGGCGCTGATATCGCCGTTGGCGCGGTGGCCGAGTCCCCAGGCCAGCTCCTGAAGCTTTTCGGTTACAACCGGCATGTCGTAACGGATCACTTCCGGCAGCAGAATCGCATTGATGCTGCCGTGGTTTGCGTCATACAGCCCGCCAATCGGGTGTGCCAGCGCATGAACAATGCCCAGCATGGAGTTGGAGAAAGCCATACCGGCGTGCAGGCTGGCCCGTGCCAGGTTTTCCATGTCATCCGGCCGACGTTCATGAACAGCGCCCGACAGGCTGCCGGACAGAAGACGCAGCGCCTTGATGGCGTGGACATCGGTCAGGGTCGTCGAGGCAATCGAAAAGAAGGCCTCCATGGCGTGACTGAGGGCATCGGTAGCGGTGGTGCCGACGAACTCATCCGGCAGGGTTCCGAGTGTATCCGGGTCCGTCAGGCTGATATCCGGGGCAACACAACGGCTCATGATGCATATCTTGCGCAGGTGCTCGGTATCACTGATGATTGCAAACTGGGAAACATCGGAACCGGTTCCGCAGGTCGTCGGACAGAGCACCAGCGGCGGAAGGGGCCGGATGATGCGGTCCGGGCCCTCAAAATCACGGATTTTTCCGCCATTGGAGACAAGTATGGCGATGGCCTTGGCAGCATCCATGGAACTGCCGCCACCAAGACCGACAATCACGTCGGCACCATGACGCATATATTCCCTGACCCCCTCTTCCACCTCATGGTCCTTGGGATTCGGGGTGATGCCGTCAAAGTAAACAAACTCCAGACCGGCATCAAGCAGGCTCCGCATGGCCAGATCGACCCACCCGGCATGAAACAGCCCCTTGTCGCTGACCAGAAATACCTTTTTGCCTCCCAGCCTGCGGGCACATGGCCCCACCTGGCTCAGCATACCTCTGCCGAATATTATCTCAGGCACTTCAAATTTATAATTATGCAAAGTGTTATCCTGATGTTTTTCCATGTACATACCTTTCATGGCGAGCCGGCTACTCGCAATCCAACACGGATGTGGGGGCATCTGCGTGAAGATCTGTATACTTTTACAAGCAATGCTTATGCCCAATACCAAACCAGGTTTTAATTATTATCGTTTTTTGAGCCGTGCCGTAATTATTTTCCCCTTACCTGATCCCGTACCCAACCAAATCTCTTTCTGCAGTGACGCGTGTGACTATTCTCCACGGTGTAGAACTCTTCCTCATTACTATATCACACAATGATTACGGCATGTTATAAAATGTGTCCCGTTTATCTACACCTCGTCGAGATACTGTGTTTTCAACACTCACAGCCGCAACACACCGATATTAAACAAAAAAACCATTGTTTTATTTTTGGCACTGTGGTTGCACAAGGTTCGTCATGCTTTTGAAAGCGAGTCGTGGCTGCACACTTGAGTGGGGGCTCAAGATCCAGTCGGCTCAGGAACTTCAAATATAAGACGCACTATTTATCGAGTACCAGGCGCAGGAGATCGGAGCACAGGAATCACACTACTCAAAGAAAGGAGAGACGTACCACGTTCAGCCTACATGGCTGGACACATCGTTGATGAAACAGTTTTTTGCTGGTTTGCAGTTCAATGGATGTTCTTGTTTCAGTATTAAAATTTATTGCAAGAGGGAGAATACTATGAAGAAAAGCATCTTACTCGGAGTTGGACTTTTGGCGGCAGTATCCTTGTCACTCAGTAAACCATGCAGCGCAGCCTTTGTAATCGGCGGCGAGAACGGCTGGCAGCTCAGCACAGATGGAATCGTGGATGTATTTTCTACCTATGCCACGACCACCCCTACACCTGCGGGTGATCGCGCCCTGAGCCTGCTCAGCGCCGGCGGCGCCGGAAGCGGACAAGATCAGCGCTTCGGTGTCGGCGTCGGTCTCCTGCCTTCAGTAATCGCATTAAATGTCAAGGCACCCACCACGGCTGGCGTGGATTCATCCGTTCGGGTCGGTATCTACCCGAATATTCAGAATAAATCAGGTACACGTTTTGACACTTCACCCAATATCGATTTCCGCGAGTTCTTCTACACCGCCAAGGGTGCCTACGGCGAACTGCTGGCCGGCCGCGCGCTCAACCTGTACCAGGGCAAGAACATTCTGAACGACATGACCCTGCTGACATCCGGCACAATTCCGGGTTCTGCATTTCGTGGCGGCACAACCCTGGGCCACATCGGCTATGGTTATCTCTATACCAACTTCGGACCCCAGATTCGCTATACCACACCCGATATGGGCGGCGTAAAAGTAGCCCTGGAGATCGCCGAACCCTACAAGATCAGCAGCGACACCGGCAAGACCAACTCACCCCGCGTAGAGGCCGAAATATCCTATGCCAAAGTGTTCGGGGCAACATCCGTGCAGGCCTGGGCTTCCGGCCTGTTCCAGGCCGCTACCCGCAAAGACACCGGGACAACGACAGCCGCACATTATGAGATTGATCAAACAACAGGTTCAACCGTCCTGGTACCCGCTTCAACCACTACGATCGCCCGCGCAGGAAAAGACAATCACTCCATCGGCGGCGCCGGTGGCGCGAGCGTCGGCTTCAGCGGACTGAACCTGATGGGTTCAGGTTACGTCGGCAGAGGCCTGGGCATGCTGAGCGCACAGGATGGCGACGTCCTGGGAGCCAACAGCTCTGCGGTTGACGCTAACGGCAAGGAGCGACTGGCCTATGGGTACCTGCTCCAGGCCACCTATCAGCTGACACCCTCCTTCAAGCTCGGCGCCAACTACGGCACGACCCGCCAGGAGAAAAACGACAATGAGCCGGCTGGCCCATCTATCATGAAAAACCAGGAATCGGCCGTGGTCATGCTTGCGTACAACCTGAACAAGTTCACCCAGTTTGTGGCTGAGTACATCTGGGCCCAGAACACCTGGATGGACGGCGCCAAGCAGCACTCCAACCAGTTTGCACTCGGGACCATGTTTTACTGGTAAACAGCTGAACAGTACGGATTGAAAAGGAGATTCCCATGCCAAAGTACGTGATCGAACGAGAAATCCCCGGAGCCGGCAATATTCCTCCGGCAGATCTTCAGGCAATCTCGCAAAAATCCTGCAGCGTTCTTCAGGGCCTCGGCCCGCAGATCCAGTGGGTGGAAAGCTTTGTGACCGATGACAAGATTTACTGCATCTACATTGCTCCCAACAAGGAAATGGTGCTGGAGCACGCCAAACAGGGCGGCTTCCCTGCCAATAGCGTTGCAGAAGTCAAGACAATGATTGATCCGACCACAGCCGAATAAGTATCCTTTTGCTCCCTCACGGGACTGTATTTAAAATATTGGAGGATGACATGACGTTAGCATTACTTGTTTTAATCAGTATTATGTGGATTCCGGTTGGTATGTTTTTTCTGGGTTACGGCGAAGCCAAAAGCACCGGTTTTGTCAGTGCGGTTGTCGGTATCCTGGTTGTTATCGGTGCCACCCTGCAGGCCGCTGTATTTACCGACCCCTTTACCGCAGGCCTGCTGTTCGTATTCGGCGTCCTGTATCTGCAGACCGGTCACGCACTTCTGACAGGCGTCGAAGATCTGCGCACTGTTGGTAACGGCGCTCTGCTGGTTGGCATTGTTTGTGCGGTTTACGCATTCCTGTATGCCACCGGCGGCGGAGTCAAGCCCGATGGCAAAACCATCATCGGCGTAGTTCCCTTTCTTGCATTCATGAATGTAACGTTTGTCGTAATCTGCTTTACCGTTACCGGCGTTACCTACGGCAAGATCAACCCCAAGGTTGCTGCCACCATGTTCATCGTTCTGACGTTCACCTGCCTGCTGGCCCCTGCCTTTGGCCTGATGGGTTATGGTAAACTTCCGTTCTAGATCCGTCCTCGAAAGCGTGATTTTATTACACATGCCATTTGACCCATAGCGGCATGGCAACCGTAGCGGTAAAGCTGCAAAAATAGCGCGATACGAGACTGGGAACAGGGGCACTTACGGTGCCCCTGTTTTTTTTCGCCTAATATTTTACACAGTAACATCGTTATTCTAATTCATATTGGCTCAGGTATTGCGTACAATACATTCAGCTTGGGTGCCAATCGATTCCAACAGTAACGGAGGATGTATGAAGATGTTACACGGTAGAAATGCTCAATGGCTCTGTTCTGTAACTGCTGCATTACTGATCCTTCTTGCGACCTCCATTGCCTTGCATGCTTCTGACGGTCGCCAGCTCTGGCAGAGCCGTGACCAGTTTGTGGCGCTGGAGAACCAGGATTCCGCCCGGGACGTCAAGGCGGTTCAAAACAATCATCCCTCTGAATTTTCACTGCCCAGACTCACCGCCGTACTGTCGTCGCTGGACGTCCGTACACCCGACAGCAACGGCATCGAGCCGCTCTTCTCCAGGGAATCTCTGGATATTCTGGTGCCCCAGCTGCAACTTGGCCTGCGCCAGGCCCTTCCCGGTGAAGATGTCACCTTTGCAGTCATCGGACTGCACAAGGCGCTGTACGGTTTGGCTAAAACCCCCAAGGTGACGACCGGCCGCATGTTTGTGAGCTCCGGCCGGCTCAATATCATCTTCGGGCTTGTACGGCAGGATGTTAACGAACGCGATGACCGACGCCTGGTGCCGTTTACACCAGGGAAGCGAGCCAGCGTTGCAACCGGCGACTGGAAGATTCTTCCCCAGACAGGTCCGGACGTGACTCTTCTCAGGAAGGACTGGGTCGCATTCGCTGATGGCTGGATGCCGCCGCTCGAACCACCCGCGGTTCCCGCAGCAAAGACAGAGCCGCTGCAGAGCAACCCAGCTCAACCGGTTACACGTAATGACAACACCCGCAGCCCGGCCGAGCGTCTGAACATACTCAACGAACTGAAGAACAAGGGACTAATCACGGAAGAAGAGTATCGCAGCAAGAGAATGGAGATCCTGAACAGTCTTTAAAGCATACCCGGTCAACCTGTACGCAACCATGGTGTCTCTTGTTGAGCAGAAAATGCGAATTTGATATTCGCATTTTCTGTTTTTGCGAGTATACTTACATCAATCAAACGTTTGATGTACCAGTAACATCAGAAAGAAGCAGGTGAACACCTATGGCAGATAATGATTGTCGCGCCAACATCATAGCAGCAGCTGTTCCGCTCTTTGCAGCGAAGGGACTGCACGGTGTCAGTGTACGCGAGTTGGCCGCAGCGGCTGGGGTCAATCTTTCCATGATCTCCTACTACTTCGGCGGCAAGGAGGGGCTATATGCTGCCGTATTGACGGAGCAGTTTGCCATTCTGGGAAAACTGGACGAGATCGAACTGCTGGAAATCGATACCCTGCAGAAATTTGAACTGTATGTGCGTGCCACGGTTTCACGGTACCGCAAGAATCCCTACCTGCTCCGCTTCTACACCAGTGAACTGACCAATCCCACCCCCTGCTTTGAGACCATCGTGAAGCCGGCTATCAAGCACGTGGTGCAGATACTTCTGGAAACATTTAGCGACGGCCTTTCCCATGAAAAGTTCCGCGCCGGATTGGACCCCACCGATACAGTCCTGGCCCTGGCAGGCATGATCAATTTCTATTTCCTGCTGGAACCGGCCACCGCCGAACTGGTCGACCATGCCGCGGAGCGGGACGAGCAGCTGATCCGCCACATCATGGATATTTTCACACGGGGGGTTCTAAAATAGTACGTCACTGTTTTTTTACGGGTTACAACAAAACAAACGTTTGATTAGTGTAGCGATCCAGATTGACGCACCTTGAATGCTGACATGAAACGGGCGAAAAAACACCAAGCAACCACAATCAGCGCGAAAAAGGAGAACACTATGGAACCGAAAAATACATTTGAATGCGGAGTATGTTTTTACCAGAGCCTGGCCAAGGACTTTACACCAATAACGGTCAGTGCCAATTTTGCAGCCCTTGAATGCCCGAAATGCCTGAACAACGACGAGGACTCATTCGTTGAAGTTGATAATGCCTTCAAGAAAGCCGCGTAACACCCTGCAAGCATCGTCCGTCCTGTTGCAGCCTGCAAACCGTCCATTTCCCGGGCGGTTTTTTTTGCATTTCCCGCACACTCAGCAACAGGTCAGGAAGCTTCCAGCATCTGTCCGCGTAACTTGCGGTAGAGCGTATTTCTGCCGATACCCATAATTCTGGCCGCCGCCGCGATATTCCCGCCGGTCTGGCCGAGCGTCGTGGAAATGAATCTGGCTTCGACATCAGCCAAAAGCGCATTGCCGCTATTTCCTGCCGACAGCACCACGCTCCTGTTCCCGCCGTTGACATCGCAACCGGACTGTTCGATGAAATCTTCCGAGAGATCATCTACGGTGATCTCTTCTCCATCACCCAGCAGTGCCAGGGCGGTTTTGAGGACATTATGCATCTGGCGGATATTGCCGGGCCAGGGATGGTTTTCAAAGATCCGCAGGACTTCGGAGTTGATGCCGACGGTGCGCCCCCCGCCCGCAAGGTCATTCAGTATTTTCCTGGCAAGCTGCACCCGGTCCTCCCGTTCCTTCAGGCTGGGAAGTGTCAGCAACAGTCCGTTCAGACGATAGTACAGGTCCTCCCGAAAGCTGCCGGCTGCAACCGCATCCCGCACCCTCCGGTTCGTGGCGCAGATCACCCCCAGATCAACCTGATGCCTGCTGCTGCCCCCCAGCGGGGTCACCGTCCGGTCCTGCAGCACCCGCAGCAGGCGCGCCTGGAATTGGAGCGGCATCTCGCCGATCTCGTCCAGAAACAGGGTGCCCTTGTCGGCTTCCCTGATCTTGCCGATCTGCCCCTTGCGGCGGGCTCCGGTAAAGGCGCCTTCCTGATAGCCGAACAGTTCCGATTCGATCAGCCCTTCCGGGATTGCGGCGCAGTTGATCGGGATGAACGGGCCGTTCTTGCGCGGACCCGCCATGTGCAGGGCGCGGGCCAGCAGTTCCTTGCCGGTACCGGACTCGCCTTCGATCATGATCGGAATGTCGTGTCCCACAACCCTTAGGGCCTTGGTAATGATCGCCTGCATCTTCTGATCACCCAGCGTAAGCTCCTCCAGAGGCACCCCTTCCGCTTTGCTTTTTGCGCCAGCCGCTGCCACAGCGGTTGCCACCTGGGCGCTGATGGGCAGACAGGTGACCGGCGAGACCGGAGCGCCGTGCCAAACCCTTCCGAAGACCTCAGCTCCCGATATAAGCGCCAGCTTCAGCACCGGCTGCGGTACGAAACGGGACTGTTCCATCAGCTTCGGCAGGGTGAGCCGGAACAGCGAAGAAAAGGTCTGTCCCACCATCCGGAACCGGTCTAGACCCAACTGCAGCAGGGCGCTGCGATTGGCGGCCACCAGGTGGCCGTCGGGGGTGAATACCGCAATCCCCTCATACAGGGAACCGATGAATTCCGGACGCACATGGAAACTGATGATGATGTCCTCCGGGAATTCGGGTATGAACATCTGGTTTTCGATCATCTGGGCCGATAGACGCACCAGGGCCATGGTGTGTTTCTGGTGAACGCGATAATCACCCGAAACATCCAGGGCTCCCAGAATGCCACCTTTCGGATCAAAGATCGGGGTAGCCGAACAGCTGATAAAACGGTTCTTGTCGATAAAATGTTCGCTGCTGTGGACATGAACCGCGGTCTGTTCCTCAAGCGCCGTTCCGATGGCGTTGGTGCCGTTGACCCCTTCCGACCAGATGCCGCCCGGCTTCAGGTAGACCTTCTGGGCCTGATCCACAAAATCCGGGTCGCCGATGGAGTGGAGCACGACCCCCTCATGATCGGCCAGCAGCACCATGCTGGAGGTCCCGCAGATCTCATGATACAGATTTTCCATAACCGGCTGAGAACGGAGCAGCAGCGCATTATTCATATCCCTGCGCCGCATCAGGTCATGGCGCGGGGTGCAGCGGGTCTCGCCACGCTCCATACCGATACCGCGTTCAGCGGATCTCTGCCAGGAGCGGATAATGGTTTCGTTCACAACACCCGCCGGGATGATCCCGTGTGACAGGAAGTCCTCGCGGGCCTTCCGGATACAATTGAGCTTATCGACTGCCAAACTTCCCATGTAGTCCTCCGCAGCAAATCGGTCTAATTCAAACGTCAGTTCTGGTTTCAATTTACACTGAATACATATGCCATTTCTGTGCCACAAAACAGTGTTAGTCAGTTCCATTTTGGAACACATCACAGTAAATGTGTCTCGACTTGGAACACATCAGCGCTCCTGACACACCTTGAGATGCCCATACAAAGCAGCTTTGAAATATTTATAGCGGCTTGGCCCAATCTCCAACCCTCCGAAAATCCGTTGAAAATATTTTTTTCCACTCTCCAGAATCATAATTTAGAAAAAGGTTTTATTTTTTGGCATACACACTGCTCTATTTAATGAGTATCCGAAACCGACTCAAGCAGTTCTGAGGGTAATCATTCACCCCATTTCAAACAAAGGAGTTAGTCATGACAACAGCAGCAATTCAGGCAGCACAGGAAATCGATCAGATGGCAGCAAAGGCCATCAAGGCACTGGAAGAGTTCAAAGGCTTCACCCAGGAGCAGGTTAACAGCATCACCGAGGCCATGACCAAGGCCGGTGTGGCCAACGAGCGCATCCTGGCAGTGCATGCAGTTGAAGAGACCGGCATCGGCAACGTGGAAGACAAGGTCATCAAGAATCACTTCGGCACTCAGGTGGTCTACGACTACATGAAGGACGGCAAGTCGGTCGGCGTCATTGATGAAACCGACGGCATCATCTCCATCGCCGAGCCCTTCGGTGTCGTCGCAGCCGTTACACCGACCACCAACCCGACCTCCACCACCATGTTCAAATGCCTGATCGCACTCAAGGGTCGTAACGTGATCATCCTGGCCTTCCATCCCCGCGCCCAGAAGTGCAGCGCAGCAGCCGCCCAGATCATGCTGGACGCCGCTGTGGCTGCCGGAGCCCCGAAAAACTGTATCCAGTGGGTCACCCAGCCTTCCATCGAGGCCACCGACGCCCTGATGAAACACCCGGATGTTTCCATCGTCATCGCCACCGGCGGCGGCGCCATGGTCAAGGCCGCTTACAGCTCCGGCCATCCTGCCCTGGGTGTCGGACCTGGCGGTGTGCCGGTCTTCATCGAAAAGAGCGCCAATCTGCGTATGGCCGTAGAAGACGTTATCGCCTCCAAGACCTTCGACAACGGCACCATCTGTTCTTCCGACCAGTCGATCATCTTCGATGATCGCAACATCGCCGAAAAGGCACTGATAATGTTCGAAAGAAGCGGAGCCTACCTTTGCAGCGAGAAAGAAAAAGCCCAGCTGGAAAGCGTTATGTTCGACAAGGAGAGAGGTGTGCCCTCCATGGCCATCGTCGGCAAAAGCCCGCAGGTCATCGCCGAACTGGCCGGTTTCAAAATCCCGGCCGACAGGAAGCTGTTGATCGTACCCTTGACCACAACCGGCGGTGATGACTGGATGAGCCGCGAGAAACTTTCACCGGTGCTGGGATGGTACGTCGCTGAAAGCAAGGATGCAGCCATCAAAGCCGCTGCAACCCAACTGGATCACGGCGGCGCCGGACACTCGGCCGTTGTATTTACCGAGAATGAAGACATTGCCCACGAGTTTGCACTCAGGGTTGATGCCAACCGGGTAGTCTGGAACCAGCCCTCTGTACACGGCACCATCGGCGCACTGTACAACACCCTGGTCCCTTCCCTGACCCTGGGATGCGGCGCAACCGGCGGCAATATCACCACCGAGAACGTCGGCTACAAAAACCTGCTCAACATCAAGCGACTGGCACGCAGGAACGCAGACGCCAACTAACTGAGCACTGACATCTCCGAGTCGCTGCACCTACCAGAGTCAACTCTCAAGGTAACCGACCCATGGGTTCTGCCGGAAACGGCAGAGCCTCCCTTTTGGAAAGGAGTCATACCGCTACTTCCCCCCCTTAAACTTTTTAAGGGGGGGCATGGGGGTTTCTCGTCCGAGGAGCCCCTATTTTTTTGCCCAGGGCAGGACAGAATCTGTTTACGGTTAAAACGATTCAGAATTGGTTGGTTACAGATATCAAGGCATCAGGCAACGGCGTTACATTGTGCCTGAAGCAGCTCCAAAATATGTACTGCAGTCAGATATACCCAAGAATGTAATCAGATAGATGAGGAGAAGCAATGAACATCCACGAATACCAAGCCAAAGCAATTTTGAGGGAATTCGGCGTACCGGTCCCTGACGGCCACGTCTGCTACAACAGCGCCGGTGCCCGGGAATGGGCCAAGCGCCTGGGCGAAGGCCCCTGGGTCGTCAAGGCCCAGATCCACGCCGGCGGCCGCGGCAAGGGGGGCGGCGTCAAGCTGGCCCGCAGCGCCGACGAAGTGCGTTTACTGTCCAGGGAAATGCTCGGCATGACCCTGCGCACCCACCAGACCGGACCGGAAGGCAAACTGGTCACCCGCGTCCTGGTGGAAAACGGCTGCAACATCGCCAATGAACTGTACGTCTCCCTGGTGGTTGACCG
Source organism: Geobacter psychrophilus (assembly GCF_056821595.1). NCBI lineage: Bacteria > Pseudomonadati > Thermodesulfobacteriota > Desulfuromonadia > Geobacterales > Geobacteraceae > Geobacter > Geobacter psychrophilus. The sequence goes on along the minus strand of NZ_JBXDTU010000004.1, from coordinate 2,831,794 downwards.
CGGCACATCCAAGGTCACCGTCATGGCCTCCACCGAAGGGGGCATGGACATCGAAGAGGTCGCAGCAAAGACCCCGGAGAAGATCTTCACCGAAACCATCGACCCCCTGGTCGGCCTGACCGCCTTCCAGTGCCGCAAGATCGCCTTCTCCCTGAAGCTAAGCGGCAAGCTGGTGGGCAAGGCCGTTAGTGTCCTGCAGGGACTCTACAAAACCTTTATCGCCTGTGACTGCTCCATGCTGGAGATCAACCCGCTGGTCATCACCGCCGAAAACAACCTGATCTGCCTGGATGCCAAATTCGGCTTCGACGACAACGCCGTCTTCCGCCACCCCAAACTGAGCGACATGCGCGACTACGACGAAGAAGACCCCAACGAAGTCGAGGCCTCCCAGCATGACCTCTCCTACATCTCCCTGACCGGCAACATCGGCTGCCTGGTCAACGGTGCCGGACTGGCCATGGCCACCATGGACATCGTCAAGCATTACGGCGGCGACCCGGCCAACTTCCTGGATGTCGGGGGTGGGGCCACAGCCGAGCGCGTCACCGAGGCCTTCAAGATCATCCTCTCCGACAAGAACGTACGCGGCATCCTGGTCAACATCTTCGGCGGCATCATGAAGTGCGACGTCATCGCCACCGGCGTCATTGCTGCAGCCAAGCAGGTCTCCCTCAGCGTTCCCCTGGTGGTACGTCTGGAAGGCACCAACGTGGATCTGGGTAAACAGATGCTGGCCGAGAGCGGCCTCAACATCGTCGCCGCCGACGGTATGGCCGACGCTGCCCAGAAAATCGTCGCTGCCGTGAAAGGAGACAACTAATGAGTATCCTGATCAACAAGAACACCAAAGTCATAACACAAGGCATCACCGGCGCCACCGGACTGTTCCACGCCCAGGGGGCCCGCGACTACGGCACCCTGATGGTCGGCGGCGTCACCCCCGGCAAGGGGGGCACCACCATCGACGGCTTTCCCGTATTCGACACCGTCGAAGATGCCGTACACCAGACCGGCGCCACCGCCAGCGTCATCTACGTACCGCCCCCCTTTGCCGCCGACTCCATCATGGAAGCGGTCGACGCCGGGATCGAACTGGTCTGCTGCATCACCGAAGGCATCCCGGTCCTGGACATGGTCAAGGTCAAACAGTACATGAAGGGCAAGAAGACCCGCCTGGTCGGCCCCAACTGCCCGGGTGTCATCACCCCCGGCGAATGCAAGATCGGCATCATGCCGGGCTACATCCACAAACCGGGTCGGGTGGGCGTCGTCTCCCGTTCCGGCACCCTGACCTACGAAGCGGTCTGGCAGCTGACCTGCCTCGGCCTGGGGCAGTCCACCTGCGTCGGCATCGGCGGCGACCCGGTCAACGGCACCAACCACCTGGACGTCCTGCGCATGTTCGAGGCCGATGCCGACACGGACGCCGTGATCATGATCGGCGAGATCGGCGGCACCTCGGAGGAAGAAGGCGCGTACTTTGTCAAAGAGCACATGACCAAACCGGTAGCGGCCTACATCGCCGGGGTCACCGCCCCGCCCGGCAAACGGATGGGCCATGCCGGCGCCATCATCTCCGGCGGCAAGGGCACGGCGGCCGAGAAGGTCGCCATATTGCGGGAGTGCGGCATCAGCGTGGCGGACAGCCCGGCCGAGATGGCCCAGGCGCTGCTCAGGATCTATAAGCCGTAACCAGATACGAATCAACGGGGATCGTGATATGGGAAAATACAAGGAAAACCCGAAGTACAACGTTATATCCATACGGCTGAACGATAATGAGAAAGCATTTCTGAACGAAATGCTGCGTGATACCCGTAAAAGTGTTTCCACGCTTATGCGGGAAGCGATGAATCAGTATGCCTCGTTTATTACCGGCTCATCCAGCCGTGCGAATATACATTGAAGTCAGAAGCGTAGGTGTTGGACGAGCACATTGCCATGTGTGCTCCTTTCATGGCCGGGGGAGCAATCCCCCGACTACTTCAAACGTAACATACACAAACATACGGAGTCGCTTTCATGCTTGTCATATCATGCATCAAACAGGTACCGGATACCACCCAGGTCAAGATCGATCCGGTCACCAATACCCTGATCCGGGATGGGATACCCTTTATCATCAATCCCTACGATTCGCATGCCCTAGAGGAGAGCTTGAGGCTCAAGGACCGCTACGGCATACGCACGGTTGCTTTATCCATGGGGCCGCCCAACACCGTGGCCACCCTGCGCAAGGCCTGTGCAGTCGGAGTGGATGAAGCCATCCTGCTCTCCGACCGCTGCTTTGGCGGCGCCGATACCCTGGCCACCAGCAAGGTCCTCTCGGCTGCCATTGAACGGCTTGATAAGCAGGAAAAGGTCGGCATCGTTTTCTGCGGCAAACAGACCATTGACGGCGACACCGCCCAGGTCGGCCCCGGCATCGCCTCCCGCCTGGGCTTCAGCCAATTGACCCTGGTAGACCGGATCGAATCCATCGACTTTCTGCGCAAGACCATCAAGGTCCGCCGCAAACTGGAAGGACGGCACGAGATCGTTGAAGCCCCGCTGCCGGTCATGATCACGGTCGTCAGGGAGCTCAACCGTCCCCGCTACCCGATTGTACCGATGCGCCTTGATGCGCAGGACATGGAAATCAAGGTATGGGACAACTCGGTTCTCAAGCTTGACGTCGAAACCGTCGGCCTTAAAGGTTCACCAACCTGGGTCAGCAAGATCTTTTCTCCGGAGCGTGACCAGGGAGAAATCATCGGCGATGGCATCGGTGATCCGGTCGGGACAGCCAATCTATTGATCGACAAACTGCTCAGCAAGGATCTGCTGACAGTATGACACGCTTCGACTCAGCTCAGCGCACACCCGTTCCCTGAGCGGAGTCGAAGGGAACTTACTCAAAGAAAAGGTATCGCATCCATGAGCGAAACAACAACTAAATTGAAAAAACCCCGCGGCGTCGCCAGCCTGATCGAAGGAAAGTGCATCGCCTGCGGCGCCCGCTGCCAGAGTTCCTGTCCGGTCAACTGCATCGAGATGACCGACTCGGGTGAACCGATCATAGAAACTGCCAAATGCATCGGCTGTCTCAAATGCGTCAAGATCTGCCCGGCCACTGCCCTGGAGATGTTCTTCACCCCTGAAGAACTGAAGATCCTCGAACAGCTGGCCGCCTCCGCCACCCCTGTTGAAGAGGAGTTCGACGAAGAAGGGCAGCAGCTGCAGCGGATGCTCGCCAGCTACCGCGGTGTCTGGGTCGTTATCGAGCAGTACGATGGCGTCACCGCCAAGGTTTCCTGGGAACTGCTGGGAACCGGGGCCGACCTGGCCAAAACCCTGGGAGTAGAGCTCAGCGCGGTCATCATCGGCCATAATGTCAGGCACCTGTGCAGCGAGGCCTTTGAGCATGGCGCCGACAAGGCGATTCTCCTGGATGCCCAGGTCTATACACACTATCGCACCCAGTCCTATACGGATGCCATCTGCCACCTGATCCGCAAGCACCGCCCGGAGGTAATCCTGATGGGCGCTACCGCCCAGGGTCGCGACCTGGCCGGGGCCGTGGCAACGGTGGTCAAGACCGGACTGACCGCTGACTGCACCGGCTTGGGGATCGACGACAAACGCAACCTGATGCAGACCCGCCCCGCTTTCGGCGGCAACATCATGGCCACCATCATGTGCGACAAGTTCCGTCCCCAGATGGCCACCGTGCGACCCCACGTCATGCACCTGCCCGAACTCCAGCCCGGCAGAAAGGGTGAGGTTATTCATGAGGTATTTGCCCCGCAGGAAAAGGATATTCTGGTCAAGGTACTGGAGGTCATCCTTGACCGGGACGGCAAGGACCAGGTCGATGTCGCTGCAGCCGAGATCATTGTGTCCGGCGGACGCGGCCTGATGAACAGGGATAATTTTGCCCTGCTGCAGGAACTGGCCGACGAATTGGGCGGAGTGGTTGGCGCGTCGCGCAGTGCCGTCGATGCCGGTTGGATCTCCCACAGCCGGCAGGTCGGCCAGACCGGCAAGACCGTACGGCCGAAGATCTATATCGCCTGCGGTATTTCGGGTGCCATCCAGCACATGGTCGGCATGCAGGATTCAGACACCATCATCGCCATCAACCGCGACCCGGAGGCACCCATCTTCCAGATCGCCACCTACGGGGTGGTCGGTGACCTGTTTCAGGTCATACCGGCGTTCATCCAGAAAATTCGTGAACTTAAAGCACAAAGCGGCCGCTACGAGACGACCAGAGCCGCAGCCTGATTCTAACTGAATCAGGAATATTGTTACGAGGTACATTTAATATGTCGCTCCATCAAACCATATTCACCACCATATTCGCTGTTTCCGGCCTCTCCTTTCTGTTCAGCTGCTATCAGCGCCTGCAGCTGGTAGCCATCGGCGCGCCGGAGAATCGTTTCGACAACCCGGGCGCTCGCCTGTTCGGGATGCTCAGCTATGCCTTCGCCCAGAAGCGGGTACTGGCCCGGCCCTATGGATTCAACCACTTCCTGCTGTTCTGGGCCTTCATGGTGCTGCTGATCGCCAATGGCGAATTTCTGCTGGAGGGGCTGATTCCGGGCATCAATCTGGCGCTGCTGCCGACGCCTTTACACCATGGTTTGGCACTGCTCTTCGATGGCGTCTCGGTTATTGCCCTGGGCTGCGTGCTGGTGGCATTGGCCCGCCGCCTGTTCTTTCCGCCCGAATATCTGGGGAACGAGTACACCCGTCCCGCCAGCGGCGAGGCCCTGCTGATCCTGGGGATGATTGCCACCCTGATGACCGCCTTCTTTCTGCTGAACGGCGCCCAGATCGCTCAGGGGCAACCCGACCCATGGCGGCCGGTTTCATCCGCCGTAGCAGCTTTGCTGCATGGGCTTCCGGCAGATACGCTGGCAGGCCTGGCAAGCGCTGCCTGGTGGCTGCACGCGCTGGTGCTGCTGCTGTTCATGAACTTTCTGCCCCGCAGCAAGCATATGCACATCCTGACCGCCATCCCCAACTGCTACTTCAAGAATCATGCAAAACCGGTCACGCCGCCGAGGGAGACCTTTGAAAAGGGAGAGCGCTACGGCGTCAGCAGTGTCGAGCAGTACAGCTGGAAGGACCTGTTCGATTCCCTGACCTGCACCGAGTGCGGCCGCTGCCAGGACCTCTGCCCGGCCCACAACACCGGCAAGCCGCTCAACCCGCGGCGAGTCGTTCACGATATCAAGGTCAACCTGCTCAACAACGGTCCGGCACTTAAAGATGGTGGAGCTGGAGCTTTGCCGTTGATCGGCGATGCAAAGGAAGGAACGGTCTGCGAGGAGGCAATCTGGTCCTGTACGACCTGCGGCGCCTGTACTTCGGTCTGTCCGGTACTGATCGAACAGATGCCCAAGATCGTCAAGCTGCGCCGCCACCTGGTGCAGGAAAAGGCCCAATTCCCCGAAGAGCTGCTCAACCTGTTCGAGAACATGGAACAGCGCAGCAATCCCTGGGGCATCGCCCCTTCGGAGCGGACCAAATGGAGCAGCCAGCTGGGTGACCGCAGCTTCAAACCGGGCGAGACAGAGTACCTGTTCTACGTCGGCTGTGCCGGGGCCTTCGACAGCCGCAACAAGCATGTTACCGTTGCACTCGCGACCATCCTGGACGCGGCCGGTGTTTCCTGGGGTGTGCTGGGCAAGGAAGAACAGTGCTGCGGCGACAGCGTGCGCCGCCTCGGCAATGAATTTGTGTTTGATAAAATGGCCCGGGAAAATGTTGCCCTGTTCAAAGAGAAGGGGATCACCAAAGTTGTGACCCAGTGTCCCCACTGTTTCAACACGCTCAAGAATGATTACCAACAGTACGGGCTTGAAATCGAGGTACTGCACCATTCCCAACTGATTGCAGAGCTGGTGAAAAGCGGCCAGCTTGCAGTGACCCAAAAATCAAAACAGGGCAATATGATCTTTCACGACTCCTGCTACCTGGGCCGCCATAACGACACCTATGAGGCGCCACGCGCCGTACTGCAGGCCGCAACCGGAAAATCGGCGGGCGAGTTCGAGCGCAAGCGCGAAAACGGCTTCTGCTGCGGGGCAGGCGGTGGCAGGATGTGGATGGAGGAACAGTCCGGGACCAGAATCAATCTGGAACGGGTCAAGGAAGCCATGGAGCAGCAGGTGCCGGATACGCTCTGCGTCAGTTGCCCCTACTGCATGACCATGATGGAGGATGGCTTGAAGGACCTGGGCGTGGCTGATGTGGTCCGGGTAAAGGATATTGCCGAGGTCATGGCGGAGGCGATCGCTTAGCCGTTTTCCTGCTTGCCAGAAAATACCGTTCCAGCTATAGTGCCGCCATATTTTGCCAGTCTCCGAGTTGCTGCGCCTACCAGGGATACATCCTCACGGCGCACAACCTGCGGGTGCCACCGGAAACAGTGCCGCCCTCCTTTAGTGAGTTAGAAGTTGTATTTGCCTTGTTTTGGCAAAAACAACTTCGTGAACGAACTATCCCGCCTATTTGGGGCGAAAAGGGGAACTCGTGCTTGACGTGCTGCTGCCGCTGGTTCGTCTGCGCCCCTTTTCGATCGAGAAGGGGCGTTTTGCTTTTTATACTCGCCAGTGAGGTACCGTACCATGGTCAAACTTGTTGAAACCCCCATCGATCCTGCCGTTGTCTATAATGACATTAACTCGACGTTCTCCGGTTCCGTCGTATTTCACTATGCGGTCGTCAAGAAGCAGGCCGGTTCGGACAAACCCACCACCTGCATAGAGTACAAGGCTCAGGGAGATACAATTCTGGAGCTGGAGGGTATCGCAAAGGATCTGGAACATTGCTGGAACCTGGAGGATGTGCTGATGATCCGGCGCACCGGCTGCCTGGCCGTTGGCGAGATCATCTCGCTGGTGGCGGCCAGTTCGCCCAACAGCGAGGATGCCTTCGAGGCCTGCCGATTCGGGATCATCCGCATGAAGAAGATGGCTACCATACACAAGACCGAGAAGTATGCCGATATCACATGACTGCAGGAAAAGGAGAAACGGTATGAGACAACTGACCGGAATCATGCTGGCGCTTATGCTTTTGAGTTGCATCTGGACGACTGCGGCGCAGGCGGAGAAGGGCTTTATCCTGCTGGCCAGCACGATCGGCCCCATTGACGCCGGGATCGTGTCGGCCCTGGAAGACGGCTTTGAAAAGGAGACCGGCATCCGCGTGCGGCATGTGGGAGCCGGTACCGGCGAAGCCCTCAAGATCGCGGAAAAGGGGAATATCGATCTGGTGATGGTGCATGCCCGCTCGCTGGAGGAGAAGTTTGTGGCAGCAGGTTTCGGAACGGAGCGCATCCCGTTCATGTACAACGACTTCGTCATCGTCGGTCCGGCCAGTGATCCGGCCGGTATTCGCGGCCTGAAGTCGGCAAGCGCCGCACTCAAGAAGATCGTAGAGAAGTCGGCGCCCTTCGTCACCCGCGGAGACAGGTCCGGGACCCATGTGGCCGAGATGGAGCTGTGGGGCAAGGCCGGCCTGAAACCGGCCGGGACATGGTACAAGACTTTTGACAAGGGGAGCGAAGGCAATGTGCCGACACTCCGTTTCACCAGTACTTCAGCTTCCTATACCCTGATCGACCGCGCCACCTACCTGTCGATACAGAAGGAAATCAAACTGGAGATTCTTGTTGAAGGTGACGAGGCCCTGCTGAACCGGATTTCCCTGATACCGATCAACAAGCAGCGATTCCCGCAGGTCAACCACGAGGATGTGGCCCGGTTTGTCAGCTGGCTGACGTCACCCGCCAAGGGGCAGCGGATTGTCGCCGAGTTTGGCAAGGAGCGTTTCGGCGCAGCGCTCTTTTTCCCGGATTCAAAAGAATGGAATCAACTACAAAAAAAATAATATCAATCAAAGGAGAAGCCCATGATCACGAAACAGTTCCTGTCCCGATTCACGACACTCGTTGCCACACTCGCCCTCCTCCTCTGGGGAACGGCCGCCCAGGCCGCCTCGAAGACCGTCATCCTGGCCACCACCACCAGCACCCAGGATTCGGGACTGCTGGATGTACTGATACCGCAGTTTGAAAAGCAGAGCGGCTTTCAGGTCAAGACCATTTCGGTCGGCTCCGGCCAGGCCATGAAGATGGGTGAAAAGGGTGAGGCCGATGTACTGCTGGTTCACTCGCCCGATGCCGAAAAGAAATTCATGGCCGACGGTTTCGGCACCAATCGCCGCCTGGTGATGCACAACGACTTCATCGTTGTAGGCCCGGCCAGTGACCCGGCCAAGGTCAAGGGCGCCACGGCCGCAGACGCCCTGAAGCGCATCGCCCAATCCGGTTCCATTTTCGTTTCACGCGGCGATAACTCCGGCACCCATGCCAAGGAGAAAGGTCTCTGGAAAGGGGCTGGCGTCAACCCGGAGGGGCAGAAGTGGTTCCAGCAGACCGGCCTCGGCATGGGGCAGACCCTGAACGTGGCCGCCGAAAAGAAGGGCTACACCCTCACGGACCGCGCCACCTACCTGTCTCTGAAAAAGGGGCTCAATCTGGTCATCCTGGTGGAGGGGGACAGCAAACTGCTCAACATCTACCACGTCATCGAACTCAACACGGTCAAGTGGCCCAAGGTCAATGCCCAGGGGGGCAAGGCCTTTGCCGATTTCATGATAGCGAAAAAGACCCAGGAGACCATTGGCCGCTTCGGCGTGGATAAGTTCGGCGCACCGCTGTTCTTCCCGGATGCCGGCAGGAAGCCGGCTGAACTGGGGTTGTAAACCTGACCTGGCAGCAACAATCTTGTACGATCCCCCGGCAATGCCGGGGGATCGCCGAAACAGGTAGTTTCGCGGCAGTGCAGATAGCGTCCTTACGCTGCTGCTGACAATCTCTACACAGCGCCCTACCCTCCAGTTGAAGTTCTCCCCAAGGTTTTCTTTTTTGTCGGCACACATCTACAACAAATCCTTTCATAACATACTGTTAGCATCATGGCGTGGATTTTGCTGATCCCCTTTCCGGCAGGTGCTGACATCATCGGCCCGCCTGGCAGTAAAGGGATCAGGAATGAGTATATATAAAGGAGCAGGTACATGTTTTTTGCTAAATTTGGAATCAAGGTCAAGCTGGGAATGGTGTTCGGTTTTTTGCTGCTGATGATTGTGATCATGATCTGCCTGGGTCTCGGCAGCACCCGCAAAGTCAACGCATATGTGAAGCAGATTGCACAGGTCAACTACCTGAAGACCGTGTATGCCCTGGAAGCCTCGAAGGCGGTGGAAGAGATCCAGGGGGACGTGCGCATGGCGGTCCTGCTCACGGAACGAAATGAAGTCGCGAAGGTAAAACAACGCATCGACAACTCCCGGGCTAAATACAGGGAGGCCATGGTCAAGCTGTCGGAACTGGAAACATCAGGATTGGGGATCGGGCTGCTGGAAAGCGTCAAAAGCGCCATTGCACCGGCTGTGGCCGCCAACAACCGTGTCTTGGAGCTGGTCGATGCCAACCAGCGGGACGCGGCTGTCGCGCTGCTGCTCAAGGAGGGTGTGCCGCTGACCCAGAAGGTGCAGTCCCTGTTCGACGAACAGGTGAAGTTTCAGCGCGAGAATGTGATTGCCGAGTACAACAGGGCGGTTGCCCTGTATGACCGGGTAAAGCTGATTCAACTTGTGGCGGGGGCGCTTTCCATCTGCCTGGGCCTGGCGGCGTCCATCTTCCTGATCAACAACTTCGTCACCAGGATCAACCGCGTGGCCGGAGCCATGAACCGGGTAGCAGACGGTGATCTATCGACGCAGCTGAAAATATATGCCAACGACGAAATCGGACAGCTCGGCAGAAACATCAACCGCATGCTGACCTCGATCGGTGAAATGATCGCATCGATAAAAAGCACGGCGGATACTGTGGCAACCGCCTCCAACTCCCTGTACACAAATTCGGAACAGATCGCTACCGGCAACGAGCAGGTCGCTGCGCAAGCCGGAACCGTCGCCACGTCCAGCGAAGAAATGGCGGCCACCTCATCGGAAATAGCCAATAACTGCATTGCGGCCGCGGAGAGTTCCCGGCAGGCCAGCAATCTGGCTACCGAGGGTGTTGCAGTGGTTCGGGAAACAGTTGCCGGCATGAACCGTATTTCGGAGCGGGTCAAAAAGACTGCCGCGACGGTTGAGAATCTCGGCGCACGTTCCGACCAGATCGGGGAGATTGTCGGAACAATCGAAGACATTGCCGACCAGACCAACCTGCTGGCCCTGAATGCGGCGATTGAAGCCGCCAGGGCGGGTGAGCAGGGGCGCGGATTTGCTGTGGTTGCCGATGAGGTGCGTGCCCTGGCCGAACGGACGTCCCGGGCAACAAAGGAAATCGGCCAGATGATCAAGGCGATACAGACGGATACAAAAGGCGCGGTCGCGGCCATAGAGGAAGGGGTCCAGGAGGTGGAGCGGGGTACGCGGGACGCCTCCAGGTCAGGGAAGGCCCTGGAGGACATTTTCAATCAGATCAGCGACGTCACCCTGCAGATAAACCAGATCGCGACTGCCGCAGAACAGCAGTCCTCTACGTCCATGGATATATCCGGCAACATCCAGCAGATCACAGATGTGATTCAAACGAGCGCCTCGTTTTCACACAATTCGGCCTCTTCAGCCCGTGAGCTCTCCACCTGTGCCGATGGTCTGCAACGCATGGTCGGGCAATTCATCCTGGCGGCCTAAGGTGGGGGCATTCGCCGCAATCGAGGCACACAGTGAGGATTTTTGCCACAAAGAGGATTTATTCGGCAACCGCTGAAGCCGGGCCGGATCACCGTGCCATGGTATCCGGCAGCCGGTTCCGATGCCCCTGAACAGCCGTGCATCCAGAACAGTGAGAGTTGGCGTAGCTATTGCTACTGGATACCCGGAACTTCGCTATGCACTAACGTATCAGGAACGTAGCTGAGAACAGGAAACCGATGACCATCTCTCGGGATCCGAAGAACACAGGCTTTGCACTTAACTGTTGATGGAGTTTTGAAATGGCCACTGCAAAAAGAGCGTACACGAAAAAACCGGTTAAAAGAACTGTCAAGCCAACCAGGGCAGCCGTGTTGTCGGTTGTCACGGTGCGCATCTCCGACGAAGAAAAAGACCGCATTGACGAGATCATGAGAAACCTGGACATAAAGCGCTATTCGGATATCATGCGCATGGCATTGCATATGGTCAAACAGCAGCAGCAGACAGGCTGATTCGGGTGAAATTGATGTGAGCAGAGCCGGACACAGACATAGCAGCAGCGAGTCAGAACCATCCGAGGCCGCGTTGCGTGCCTTTCCCACCAAGATCTTTGTCGAAGCCACCACCCGCTGCAACCTCAACTGTTTCATGTGCGTCAAGCAGAACCGCGGCAGTGATGTCAGCGAAGGTGATTTTTCGCCGGAGCTGTTTACCCGCCTGGAAGCGGCGCTGCCGCACGTTGAGGCACTGATTCTCAACGGCATCGGCGAACCGCTGCTGAATCCCCATCTCGAATCCTTCATCCGCCGGGCAAAACGGTTGATGCCGTCCCGCGGGTGGATCGGCTTTCAGTCCAACGGACAGCTGATGACACACCTGCGGGCCGTATCCCTGGTTGATGCCGGACTGGACAAGGTCTGCATCTCCATTGATGCCATCGCCCCCGAGCAGTTCAGCAGCCTGCGCGAGGGGGGCGATGTGGATGCCATCGACATGTCCTTATTGGCCCTGAAGCATGCCAAGGGCATCTGCATGCGGCCCGCGGTAGAGATCGGAATTGAGTTTGTGGCCATGCACAGCAATATCAGGGAACTTCCGGCCACACTGGAATGGGCGGCCAGCCGCGGGGTTGATTTTGCCATCGTCACCCATGTGCTGCCCTACGACGAACAGCACGCCCATGAAGCGGTCTTCTGCAACATCTCCGACCAGGCGCTGGCCCTGTATAACACCTGGCGCAGAAAGGGCCTCCAGGCCGGCATCGACATCCAGCGCTATCATGAGGTGCGCTGGCGCACAATCAATCGCACCCCTGAAAACCAGGCAATCGTGGATCTGGTTGAAGCGATGAAAGCCGAGGCAGAGCAGCTGGGGATCATGCTTGACCTGAAAAAGCTGCTCAAGTTCGAGCACCAGAGGTTGGACGAGGTCACTGAAATATTTGCTGCGGCCAAGGCTGTGGCCGACAGGACGGGACTGGATCTGCGCTTGCCGGAACTGGCACTCAAGGAGCAACGGAAATGCAGCTTTGTCGAGGAGGGCAGCGCCTTCGTATCCTGGAACGGCGAGATATCGCCCTGTTACTTTCTGTGGCATCGCTATGAATGCTTTGCCAGCGGCTGGAATCAGACCGTCAAGCCCAGGGTGTTCGGCACTCTGGCCCATCAGGACATGCTGCAGATCTGGAACAATCCCGAATTCAGCGCCTTTCGCCGGGATGTACTGACCTACGATTATCCCTCCTGCGCCAGCTGCGGCCTGGCACCCTGCGATTATGTGCAGACCGATGATTTCCAGCAGGACTGCCACATCAGAAGTGTACCCTGCGGGTCATGCCTGTGGTGCACCGGCGTGTTTCAATGCCTGCGCTGAGATAATACATCGTACTAAAGCATCTTCCGCAGATACTGCCCCGTAAATGATCTGGTCACCCTGGCCACCTGTTCCGGTGTGCCGGCAGCAATGATCTCCCCTCCCCGGTCGCCCCCTTCCGGTCCCAGATCGATAATCCAGTCAGCGGTCTTGATCACATCCAGGTTGTGCTCGATGATGACGATCGTGTTGCCGGCCTCCACCAGTGTCTGCAGGACGTCCAGCAGCTTGGCGATATCATGGAAATGCAGTCCGGTGGTCGGTTCATCCAGGATATAGATGGTCCGGCCGGTCGAGCGCTTGGAGAGTTCCTTGGAGAGCTTGACCCGCTGGGCCTCGCCACCGGACAGGGTCGTGGCCGACTGCCCCAGGGTGATGTAGCCCAGCCCGACCTCCTCCAGGGTCTTGAGCTTGTTCCGAATGCGCGGGATGGCCCCCATGAACTCCAGGGCCTGGGATACGGTCATGGCCAGGACATCGGCTATCGACTTGCCCTTGTAGAGCACCTCCAGGGTTTCCCGGTTATAGCGCGCCCCCTTGCAGACCTCGCACTCCACATACACATCCGGCAGGAAGTGCATCTCGATCTTGATGATGCCGTCCCCGGAACAGGCCTCGCAGCGCCCCCCCTTGACATTGAACGAATAGCGCCCCGGCTTGTAGCCGCGCAGCTTGGACTCCTGCAGATTGGAGAACAGGTCGCGGATATCTCCGAAGACATTGGTATAGGTGGCCGGATTGGAGCGCGGGGTACGGCCGATGGGTGACTGGTCGATGTTGATGACCTTGTCCAGGTACTCCAACCCCAGTACATCCCGGACGGCCCCGGCCTTTTCCCGGCTGCGGTACAGCCGCTGGCTGAGGGTCTTGTGCAGGGTGTCGATCACCAGGGTGGACTTGCCCGACCCTGAGACACCGGTGACGCAGGTCATGACCCCCAGCGGGATATCGATCGTGATATCCTTGAGGTTGTTCTCGCTGGCGCCAACAATCCGCAGCTGTTTGGATCCCGTGCGCCGCTTGGCAGGCACGGCAATGGAGAGTTCGCCGGACAGGTAGCGTCCGGTCAGCGAGGCGGGATTGCGCATGACCTCCGCCGGCGTACCTTGGGCCACGACCTCACCGCCGTGCACCCCGGCCCCCGGGCCCATGTCGATCAGGTAATCGGCCTCCAGGATGGTCTCTTCGTCGTGCTCCACTACCAGGACCGTATTGCCGATGTCACGCAGGTGCCGGAGGGTGTCCAGCAAACGGGCATTGTCGCGCTGATGCAGGCCGATGGAAGGCTCGTCCAGAATATAGAGCACCCCCACCAGGGATGATCCGATCTGGGTCGCCAGGCGGATACGCTGCCCCTCCCCTCCGGAAAGCGTACCGGCCGTGCGGTCCAGCGACAGGTAATCCAGCCCAACGTTCACCAGGAACGACAGCCGTTCGCGCACCTCCTTGAGGATGCGGCGGGCTATCTCCTGCTCCTTGTCGGTCAGTGCCAACCCCTCGAAGAAGACCAGGCAATCGCGAATGGCCAGCGCCGTTACGTCGCGAATGGTCTTTTCCCCCACCAGCACGTGCAGCGCCTCCGGCCGCAGGCGGGCCCCGTTGCAGGTCGGACAGGGCATGACGTTCATATACTTTTCCAGCTCTTCCCGGGCCGCGTCGGATTCGGTCTCCCGCCACCTGCGCTGCAGATTGTTCAGCACCCCCTCGAACTCCTTCTGGTAGGTATGGCGGCGGTCGCCGTCCTCTTCCCACCAGAACTCGATCTTTTCACCCCTGGAGCCGTTCAGGATCACATCGCGGACAGATTCGGGCAGCTCTTTGAAGGGTGTGCGGATATCGAACTTGTAGGCCTTGGCCAGGGCATCCAGGATCAGGTGAAACCAGCCCGACAACCGTTTTTCCCAGGGCGCGATGGCCCCCTCGCGCAGGGAGAGTTCCGGGTTGGGAATAACCAGTTCGGCATCGAAATACATGCGGGTGCCCAGTCCAGTGCATTCCGGACAGGCGCCATGGGGGTTGTTGAAAGAGAACAGCCGCGGGGTGATCTCCTGGTAGGAGATGCCGCAATCAACACAGGCCAGTTTTTCGGAAAAGAGCATGGTGTGCGGTTTTTCCGCCTTTTTACTCCGCCCGCGCCCCCCTTCTCCATCGGGGGAAGGATCGCTATCCGCCGGATGAACCACCTCCACCTTCACCACCCCGTCTGCATGGTGCAGGGCGGTCTCCAGGGAATCGGCCAGCCGCCGCTGGATCTCATCCTTGACCACAATCCGGTCCACCACGATATCGATGTCGTGCTTCTTTTTCTTGTCCAGTTCGATCTCGTCGGCCAGCTCATGGGGTTTGCCGTCAATGACGACCCGGGTAAAGCCCTCCTTGCGCAGCTGGTTGAGCTCCTTCTTGTACTCCCCCTTGCGGCCGCGGATCATGGGTGCCAGCAGGGTCAGCTTGGTCCCCGGCGGCAGCAGCATGATCTGGTCCACCATCTGGGAAACGGTCTGGGAGGTGATCTCCTTGCCGCAGGAGGTGCAGTGGGGGCGCCCGACGCGGGCAAACAGCAGGCGCAGGTAATCGTAGATCTCGGTGACGGTGCCGACGGTGGAGCGGGGATTCTTGCTGGTGGTCTTCTGCTCGATGGAGATGGCCGGGGAAAGCCCCTCGATGGATTCCACATCCGGTTTTTCCATCTGCTCCAGGAACTGGCGGGCATAGGACGAGAGTGATTCCACATAACGGCGCTGCCCTTCGGCGTAGATGGTGTCGAAGGCCAGGGTCGATTTGCCCGAACCGGAGATGCCGGTGATAACGACCAGCTGGTCGCGGGGGATCTCCACGTCGATGCACTTGAGGTTGTGTTCGCAGGCGCCTTTGATGATGATCTTGTCGTGTGCCATGGGGGTTCCTTTACTGCAAAGTGACATTCAGATATATCACAATCCGGCATAGTTTTGAAGAAACTTTACCATTTGGATACAGATCAAGAGGAACATACTTGCTTCAGAAATCAAGATAATGTCTGAGCCATTTTTTATATTCCGCATGAGAAGAGACCGGCACCCTGCCTTTGGTGAGATAGCAATATATTTCGCAAAAACGGCATTTGGAATGGTGTTCATGCAATCTCCTTTGACAGGAATCATAATGGGGTTATATAGTGCGGACTAATTTGACAATTTTTACGCACACTACGAATAATTGGACTCTAGGCTATAGTAAAATGTAAGAACTCATGGAGTATTGACCGTAAACCGGACAAATACGAGTTAAAGCAATAGAGGGATACATAATGAAAATCACTTGGAATGAGTTGGCGGTAGATTTGACGGGGTATACCTCTGAAGATCTATTGAGCGAATGGCGGTGGCTTGTTCCTGACAATTTTATTCTAAGGATGGTTTCAACACTCGGAGATGCATTTTTAGAAGATTCAGACGGGAAAATTTATTGGCTCGACGTTGGCAGTGCGGAGTTGCATTGCATCGCAAATGACACTGATGAATTTTTTCAGCTACGACAACTACCAGACAATGCAAATGAGTGGTTTGCTCCTCAGTTAATTGGTGACTTGCTTTCAAGTGGAGTAGTGCTCCAAGTAGGCCAATGCTTCAGCTACAATATACCGCCCACGTTAAACGGGAAATTTTCACTCGAAAATCTTCAGCCTATAAACCTCTCGGCTCATTTCAGAGCGCATGGAAAAATTCAACGTCAAGTTAAATCGTTGCCAGTTGGTACTCAGATCAAGGCAGTTGAATTAGAAAAATAGCTCTAACTTGCGCTCGGACCATGACCGGGCGATAAGGCCACCCGTCAGGTCAAGCGCCGAGCCGTTGAACGAAACAATAAATGAAGACAAAAGGCACACTTTTGGTTATGATTACACTATGAAACCTATTAATTGGAATACTGAAAAGAATATTCACTTAAAATTGGAACGCGGCGTGTCTTTTGAGGAAGTATTGGCAGCCATGTCTCATGGAGCGCTTCTCGATGTTGTTTCACACCCAAACACAGAGCAATACCCAAATCAGCGAATTTATGTCGTTCGGATCCGAGGTTACGCATACTTGATACCTTTTGTCGAGACGGACAAAGAGATCTTTCTGAAGACGATAATACCAAGTCGAATTGCCACAAAAAAATATCTACTAGAGGAAATAAACCATGAAAACTAAAGAAGCAAAATATGAAGAGGATATCCTTACATCCTTCGAAAAGGGAGAATGGCAGTCTGTGCCAAATCTCAAGGACGAGATAGCCCGTTACGCGGCAAGTGCTTCATCTACACTTACTAAAGACAAGCGAATCAACATTCGGCTTTCTTCTCGGGATCTTGAGGATGTTCAAACACGGGCAGCAGAGGAAGGCATGCCTTACCAGACGCTGATAGCAAGTGTTTTACATAAATATGTAAGCGGTCGTCTTATTGAAACTACACCACGTCCAACAACACGCTCAACCGGACGCGCAAAAAAACTGCGCGCCGGTTAACCACAGAACCGTTGGATGAAAAACAATTTGACTTAAAACGACCTCCAGCGTACGATTTAACGTACGAAATGGGGGTGATTTATAATGACAACGCTAACAGCAACAGAAGCAAGAAAATCCCTTTATAACCTTGTCGATGATGTCGCTTTATCGCATGCCCCGATTCAGATTGTTGGCAAACGGCATTCGGCTGTCCTCATCTCCGAAGAAGATTGGCGGGCAATCCAGGAAACCTTATTTCTTACTTCAATACCAGGTATGCGAGAGTCCATCAAGAAAGGTCTTAATACCCCTGTAGACGAGTGCAGTGAGGAGTTAGCGTGGTAGGCTGGCAGCTTGTATTTACCAAGCAGGCGCAAAAAGATGCAAAAAAGATCGCGCACTCCGGGTTAAAACCACAAGCCGAACGACTACTGGAAATTATCAAAGAAAATCCCATCAAAAATCCCCCTCCACATGAAAAACTTGTAGGCGACTTGTCAGGTGCATATTCCCGCAGAATCAATATTCAGCATCGACTGGTTTATGAGGTTTTGGACGACATAAAGACTGTAAAGATTATCCGAATGTGGACGCATTACGAATAGCGGAAGCTGACCAGCCAACGAGTGCCCACCATGTCGCGGCAAACAACGCCGCGCAGGTCAAGCGCCGCCCCATTGATAAGGCCTCCGGAGAATTGCATTCTCCGGTCTCAACCAATGTGATAGAATCGTCCATCACAAGGCAAGCACGCAGGTTCATCATGCCTGAGACAGGAGTCGATCCAATGAACAACATCTACCGGATACTGAAAAAAACACTGTACATTGCTACGCTGTTGGCAACTATCCTGACCGCTGGATGCGGCGGTAGCGGAACCACGACAACGAACCCGTCGACATCAGGCGCGGTCAGTGTCACACCTGCGACGCTTATGGCCTCTGTCACAAGCGCCGTGAGCAATCCATTGAATATCGCCCGTTCGCTGGGTGGGTGGGATTGGGTCAGTTTTGCCAGCAACTTTGGTTCGATGCTGACCAGCATTACCTACACCCTGGATATGCAGAAAATTACCTACCAGTCTGTAGGCGCTGACGGTCTCACCCACACCATGACAGGTCTGCTGATTCTGCCCCGGGCCGTATCCGGCGTCCGCCCCAGCGTGCCGATCCTCATGTATCAGCATGGCACCGAACCGTTCCGCCTTTACTCCCCCTCCCAGTACCTGCTTCACATGGAGCGCCCTGCCGACTATCCTGAGGTCATGGTGGCCGCCGCCATTGCCGCCAGCGGGTATGCCGTTGCCATGGCGGATTACGAGGGACTGGGCGACAATACCAGCCCGCAACCCTACGTAAACGGTGCTGTCCTGGCACGCCAGGTGATCGACATGCTCCGTGCCAGTCGTGGCGCAATCGCCGCAACGTCCTCCCCCTGCAGCTGGAACAACCAGCTCTTCCTCATGGGTTATTCGGAGGGTGGCTATGTGACCATGACGACCACCCGGGAATTGCAGCTCCGCAATGCAGCGGAGTTCACGGTTACCGCTGCGGCGGCGCTTTCCGGCCCGCACGATCTGTCCGGCACCATGCGCACCCTGATGCTCTCCAACGACACCTCCAAGGCTCCCTACTTCCTGCCGTTCCTGCTCACCGGATATAACTATTCGTACGGCGGGCAGAGCAGCATCTTCAATACTGCGTCGGCTCTGGTATCCCCCTTCAACAGCACCATACCTCCGCTCTTTACCGGCAACACGACGGCCGACAAGATCAGCGAGGCCATGGGGATGACCTTCAGCCCGGCCAACCCGATTGTGCCGAAAAGCGTCCTGACCACCACATTCACCTCCTTGCTCGCCACGGACACAGCGGCCGGTTCAGCCTATTCGTTCCTGCGCCAGAACGATTCGTTCCGCGACCCCCAGAACAGCGGCACCACCTGGCGGCCGACGGTACCAGTCAGGATGTATCACCACCAGAGTGACGAACTGGTGCCCTACGGCAACTCCCAGGTTGCCTTCGACGCTTTCAGCAGTGCAGGGGGCAAGCGGCACGGCGGGACCGGTCCCGGGGTTGAACTGATGCGGGAAACGGTTTCATTGAACTTCAACCCATCGGACCCGACCAAGACTGTCCATCTCGGTGCGGCCTTTCCGGAGTTGAGCAACGGATGGAATTGGCTGAACAGTTTTAAGAAGTAAGGGAAGAGCCAGGGGCTCAGCTGACACGCCGCTCCTGCCACCCATGTCGTTACCACGAATAAACACCTTACACAGCAATTGGGGTTATAACATGATGCTTCGCTGCCTTATCGGCTTGTTAGTTTCTGTCCTGTCAACAGCTTCCGTATGTTCTGCGGTGGTTACTGCTCCCGCATTATCTGTCATAAACCTGAGTGTTGATGCTGCGACGGCGGATTTGAGCCGTATTCTCAATCAGTCTCTGAAAAAGGAGCTGTACAGAGGCAATGGCGGTCTGGGAACTTCATTAGAGGTTCTGCGAGCAGGACCGGCGGTCATTACGGCCGCGAATGATTTTGTGTACGTATCATTACCGGTGCAGTTAACCTTTGGCTACGGCATGTTCACGACCGTCCCGCTGAAGACGGATCTGCGCTTCAAGGCCAAAATTACCCCTACCGTTGACTGGCGCCTTAAAACCGAGCTGTACTATACCGGGCTTTCCGACGGGCTTGCCGAGACGGTCAAACTCGGGCCGCTTACGCTGAAGCCGAGAAGCATGGCTGAAGGAGCTACCCAACCGGTGCAGAAGCTGCTTGCGCCGATTATCGATGCGAAAGTCAACGAATCCGTCATGCTCCGGGAAAAAATTGCGCCCCTATGGCAGAATGCCTTTACCCCGGTGCTGGTTGACAAGAACTTCAGCGCCTGGCTGAAACTGGCGCCGGAGAAGATCGTGCTTGGCCCGTTGCGGGCGGCAAATAACAAGCTTCATCTCTCTGTCGGACTGGTTACAGCTGCCGAGATCACTCTCGGGCCAAAGCCGACTGCAGTGCCGGCGCGGCCGTTGCCGTCTGCACAGCAACTCAGCGCAATCGACAACCAGTTTCATATCCGCCTGGCCACCGATATCTTCTTTGCAGATTTTGTGACTGCACTGAACCCGCTGCTGTTGAATAAAACCTTCGGCGATGACAAGAAAATCACCGTGCGCAGCTTCAGCCTGAAAGGTGAAGACGGGAACCTCGTCATAACATTGACATCCGTTGGCGATTTTGAAGGCGAATTGACGCTGATTGCCAAGCCTGTGTACAATCCACAGCTCAACGTGCTGTCATTCGAAAATGTGGATTTCGACACGAAAAACGCCGGCTTTTTCATCGGTGTCGGCAGCTGGCTCTTCAGCGGCACGATTCGCGATACGATCAAGGAGAAATTGAACAGCTCGATTGTTACACAACTGGAGAGCGTGCGCAAAAAAGCGTCCTCGGCATTAACCGGCATTCCGCTCGGCGGACACATGCTCCTATCCGGCTCAGTCAGCACATTGCAGCTTGGCGAGAGCGTTGTTACAACAGATAGACTGTCAATCCAGGTTTTAGTTGAAGGGGCATCGAACATCAGCTTGAGGTAGACCGGACCGGATTCATACGTGCTGCCGAAGGGTGCTGAGGGTGCCAGACCTTCGCTGCAGATACGAAAAAGCCGTCCCTCAAGGAACGGCATGCATACGTAACAATGCGTCGGAACCGCACAATTTGTCAGTATTTCAATCCGTCGCGGAGGAATTTCGCAAACTGTTCCGCCGGTACCGGCCGACTGAAGAGGTAGCCCTGCATCTCTATGCAGTTGTTGAACGACAACAGCTCCATCTGGGCGCGCGTTTCGACACCTTCGGCAATGACGCTCAGTTTGAGGGTCTGGGCCATGGCGATGATAATCTCGGCAATGGCGGCATCGTCGGGGTTGGTGGTGATATCCCGCACAAAGGAGCGGTCGATCTTGAGGCGGCTGATGGGGAAGTGCTTGAGATATGCCAGGGATGAGTAGCCGGTGCCGAAGTCGTCAATCGCCAGGCTGACCCCCATGTCCTTCAGCTTGCGAAGAATGGTGGCATTCTGCTCGGCGTTCTTCATGATGGCGCTTTCGGTGATCTCCAGTTCGAGCCATTCCGGCTCCAGCCCGGTTTCCAGCAAGGTGGCGGCGATCATCTCATCCAGGTGGTATTGCCCGAACTGCTTCGCCGACAGATTCACCGCCACGCGGACCGCTGCCAGTCCCTGCTGCTGCCAGGCCTTGTTCTGCCGGCAGGCGTTTCGCAGCACCCATTCGCCGATCGGAACGATAAATCCGGTTTCCTCTGCCAGGTAAATGAATTTATCCGGCGCCAGCAATCCCAGATCAGGGTGCTGCCAGCGCAGCAGGGCCTCCATGCCGGTGATCAGGCCGGTACGGGCATCCACCTGGGGCTGGTAGACCAGGAAAAACTCCTCCCGCTCCAGCGCCTTGCGCATGGAGTTTTCCAGCATCATCCGCTCCAGCACCTTGATGTTCATCTCGCGGGAAAAAAACTGGAAATTGTTGCGGTCCAGTTCCTTGGCCTGATACATGGCCAGGTCGGCATGTTTGAGCAGGGTGTGGCTGTCTTCGCCGTCCATGGGATAAACGGCGATGCCGATGCTGCCGGACGTATAAATCTCCTGATCATCGATGTAGACCGGTTCGGAGATCAGCATCAGGATTTTCTTGGCAACGGTGGTGATGCCTTCCGCGGAATTCACGCCAACCAGAATGGCTACAAATTCATCGCCCCCCAGGCGCGCCAGCGTGTCGCTTTCCCGGACACAGGCGGACAGGCGCTTGGCAACGGTCTTGAGCAGCCGGTCACCCACGCGGTGCCCCAGGGTATCATTAATACCCTTGAAACGATCCAGATCCAGAAACAGCACACCGACCAGCTCGTGTTCCCTGGAGGCATGGGAAATGGCCAGCTTGAGGCGGTCATGCAGCAGGCTGCGGTTGGGAAGTCCGGTCAGGGTATCGTAGTTGATCAGCTGCTGGATCTCGCTCTCGGCCCGGATGCGGGCCGTGATGTCCAGTGTCGTGCCGGATACGAGCTGTGCCCGGCCATCGGCGTCATACTCCACCTCGCCCTGACTGTTGACGACAACCTCCCCCTCAATGCTCGAAATGATGCGGTAAACGACATTGAAGGCCTGGCCGTTTTTGGCGGCGGCAAAGATAACCTTCTTGAATGCGGGCAGGTCCACCGGGTTGACCAGGCTGAAAACCCAATCCAGCTCGATCCGCGGGTGATCAGCGGGGTTCAGTCCGAAGATGCGGAAGAGTTCATCCGACCAGTAAATTTCGCCGGTCTGGATGTTCCATTCCCAGCTGCCCATACCGGCGATCTTCTGGGCCCGCATCAGTCGCGACTCACTCTGCCGCAGCGACAGCTCGGTCCGCCGCAGGCGTTCCCGTGTTTCAGCTTCCTGGTGTGTTCGGGCAACTACCGCCGGCAGACGGTCAAGAAAGGTCGTATCCTTCAGCAGATAATCGCAGGCCCCGAACTTCATCATCTGCACGGCCAGATTGGCATCATCCCGGCCGGTCACCATAATGAAGGGTAGTATCATGCCCAGCTCTCGCATCTGCTCAATGAACTGGGAACCGGTCATATCAGGCAGGGCGTAATCCAGGATAATCATCATCGGAACATTTTCTGCCAGCCAGCCCAGGGCATCCCTGCCGCTGGTAACAGACCGGCAGCGATATCCGTCTTCGACCAGGACTGTTTCCATCAGTTCGGCAAAACCGACATCATCTTCGATGATCAGGATCGGTGCGCTGTTTCGTATGTCCTGCGGGGTGTCGGTCACGGGTCTGCTTTCATGCTGCGCGAATAGAAACTACCAGGAAGCGGGGTGACAGTACCTGGTTACCTTTTTTTCAAACGCCAGCCGACCTTGTTTACCTGGGGAACCCGGGAAATGGCCAGCGAATCGGGCGGCACTTCCATTGTCACCGTTGTGCCGGCCGCCACCAGGGAATTGCGCCCGACCTCAACCGGCGCCACCAGTTGCACATCGCTGCCGATAAAGACATCGTCGCCAATGATCGTGCGATGCTTGTTGACGCCGTCATAATTGCAGGTGATGGTGCCGCAGCCGATGTTGACGTTGCTGCCGATCGCGGCGTCCCCCAGATAGGTCAGGTGCGACGCCTTCGATCCCTCACCCATGACGATCTTCTTGGTTTCGACAAAGTTGCCGATCTTGACGTGATCATGGAGTATTGTACCCGGCCGGAGATGGGCCATGGGGCCGACGCTGACCTGTTCCTGCAGCTGCGAGTCTTCCAGCACCGAGCCGGTTTTGATGTGACAACCGTCACCAATAGTGCAGTTTTTGATCGTCACACCGTTTTCAATCGTACAACCGGAAGCAATGGCCGTTGCACCGCTGATGGTACAATTGGGATGAATGACCGTATCGGGGCCGATCGACACGCCATGATCAATATAGGTATGTTCCGGGTCGAGCAGGGAGACCCCCGCGCACATCAGGTCGTGGTTGATGCGCCTGCGCAGGATGCGTGACGCCTCCGCCAGCTGGGCGCGGTCGTTAACCCCCATAATTTCGTCGGCATCATCCACAGGGCGCCCCAGGCAGGTAAGCCCCTTATCTGCTGCGATCGAAACAAGATCGGTCAGGTAGAATTCCTGCTGGGCATTATTGCTGCTGACAGCACCGATGTTGGCATACAGGAAGCCGGCCTCCATACAGTAGATGCCGCTGTTGATCTCACAAATGGCCTGTTCTTCCGGTGTGGCATCCTTCTGCTCGACGATGCGCACCACCCGGCCGGCACTGTCCCTGATCACCCGACCGTAACCGAAGGGGTTGTTCATGGTGGCGGTCAGGACTGTCAGCGAGGCGCCCTGTTCGCGGTGAAACGCAATCAGGCCCTGCAGGGTCTCGACCCGCAACAGCGGCGTATCGCCGCACAGGATCAGGACCGTACCGTTGAAGCCGGCCAGCTCATTACGGGCGCAGGCCACGGCGTGACCGGTGCCCAGCTGTTCGGCCTGCATGGCTGAGCGGATGTCCGGGATACCCTGGAATACTGAGCGCACCGCCTCCGCCTGGTGGCCGACCACCAGCACGGCTGGTGTTGCCCCGGCAGCGCGGGCGGCATCCACCGGCCAGGCGATCATCGGCCGACCGGCTGTCGGGTGGAGCACCTTGACCAGTCCTGATTTCATGCGGGTACCCTTGCCTGCGGCGAGTATGATTGCAGCAACATTTTCCATCATATCCCAGCTCCCTTGTTTACGAAATTTAGTACCGAATCGACAGCAAATCAGCGAGATTTTATGCGAACCACTACAGGTCGTCAAGTCAATAGCGTCGGCAAAATGATTAAGACTTTACTTAAATTGCAGGGTTGGATATATTCGGCATTCAAGCGCAGGTACAGCTGAACAAGGATTTTGAATGGCAATTGCCGAAGACCTGACAAAACTTGAGCACCAGATTAAAGAACTGATTACCCGTTACGAACAGTACTTTGTCGGACTCGAGAAGCGCGAACCGCTGCCGCTGTTGGGCGATGTCGAGAAGATGGTACGGCGCTACGCCAATGTCCCCATCAACAATACCATGTACAAACATAAATACACCATGCTGGTGGCCCGCCTCAATACCTACCGCGAACATTGGAACCGGATTCTGCGCCTGATCGAGGAGGGCAAGTACTCCCGTGACCGCTTCATCAGGGATCTGCACCTGCGCCAAAAGGCAAAAAAACCGGGGCACCACGAAGAAATCATCCCGGAAGAAGAACTCCATCATCCCCATCACAACACGGAACTGGATCGAATTTTCAATGAGCTGCGCGAGGCCCGCAAGGCCTGTCACCTGCCGGTGGAGAAACTGAGCCTCGAACTGGTGGCAGCCACTATAGAAAAGAGCAAGGCCGCCCTGACCGCCCGACTGGGAAGCGCTGACCTGGTCTTCCGCGTCGTTGTGGAGGATGGCAAGCCCAAGATCAAGGCCAGCCTGCGCAAATGACCCACCGCTGTTTTCCCCCGGCATCCCTATGACCCATCTCACAACCACATCCCTGCTGTCCCAATTGGTCGACATCCAGGCAGCCCTGCGCCAAGGCGAGCGGCGCATCGTCCTGCCCGGCCTGAAAGGTTCGGCAGCGGCCTGCGTTATTGCAGAAGTACTGCGCAGCCAGGCGCAAACCCTGCTCCTCCTGACCCCCGACCAGGACACAGCCGAAGAGTTCCGGCGGGAACTGGCGTTTTATTGCACTGCCGATAATGCCCCCCTGGTTTTTCCGACCTGGGACAGCCAGCCCTGCTCCCCGGTATCGCCCCATCCCGATATCTCCGGAGCCCGTCTCGACACCCTTTTCCGGCTGCATAACGGTCTGGCACGGATCGTGGTCATGCCGGTGGCTGCGGCCCTGCAACGGATTCTGCCGCAACGGACCTTCAGCGAGGCATCCTGCTACCTGGTGGCCGGCGAAGAGTTCGAGCGCGACGACCTGTTACACCGGCTGGTCAAGATGGGCTACGCCAATGTCCCCCTGGTGGAGGATCGCGGCAGTTTTGCGGTGCGGGGCGGCATCCTGGACATCTTCCCCCCCAATATGATCGCCCCGATACGGATTGAGTTTTTCGGCGACACGGTTGAAACCATGCGCGCCTTTGACCCGCTCACCCAGCGCTCGCTGCAGCCGATTGAGGAGCTGGTGCTGCTCCCTTCGCGGGAGATATTGCTGACGGACGAGGTTCTGGCAGATATCGCCCCGCGCCTGAAACAGATCTGTGACGACCTGGACATCGGTGCCGACAAACGCCGGGCAGTCCTGAGCGACCTGCAGAATGCCGTTTACTACCACGGCGTCGAATACCTCCAGCCCCTGTTGCACCCCGGACTGGAAACGATCTTCGATTACGCCCCGGATTGCCTGCTGGTCATGCTCGACCCCGAAGCCATCCGCGCGGCGCTGGCCGGACTGGCTGAAGAGATTGCAGCGGGCGTGCTCAAGGGAAGGGCGGCCGGCCTGCCCCACTCACCGCCCGGGGAATTGTACCTGGACGCGGACGCCTTCGACACGTTGGTTGCCGGGCACAGCCGCCTGGAGCTGTCCGGCTTGACGGTCAGCGGGGAAGGAGAACCGGTCCGGATTGTCATCCCCTGCCAGGCAAACAACGACCTGCGCATAACCGTTTCCAAGGAGACCACCCATGCCCTGACGCCGCTTTCACGCAGCCTGCGTGAATGGCTTGACAATGGTCAGCGGGTGATAGTCGTCTGTCATCAACGGCCCCAGGCGGAACGGCTCAAAGAGCTGTTGGCGCCCTACGGGATTCCCTGCAGCATCAGCGAAAACAGCTTTGCGGAAGCAATGGAACTTGCGACACCCCCTCCCCAACCCTCCCCCGCTGGGGGAGGGAGCTTGACTCCTCCCACCAGCGGGGGGAGGTCGGGAGGGGGGAGCGTAACCCTGCTGCTGGGCGACATCTCCCGCGGCTTCCGCCTGCCGGATGCCCGCCTGGTACTGATCGCCGAGGAAGAGCTGTTCGGCAAACGCGTGCGGAGGCGGGGCGTCTCCGAGGTCCGCAAGAAACAGGTCCTGGCTTCTCTGGCCGAACTCAAGCCGGGCGATTTCATGGTGCATATCGACCACGGCATCGGCCGCTACCACGGCCTGCAGCATCTCAGCGTGGGGAGTGTCGGGGGCGACTTCCTGCTGCTGGAGTACGCCGGCAGCGACAAGCTGTACCTGCCGGTGGACCGTTTGGGGCTGGTACAGCGGTTCGTCGGACCGGAGGGAAGCCAACCCGGCCTGGACAAGCTGGGCGGGGTCGGCTGGGAAAAATCCAAGGGCAAGGCCCGCAAGAACATCGAGGAAATGGCCGGTGAACTGCTGGAGATCTACGCCCGGCGTCAGATCAGCGAGGGCTTCGCCTTTTCGCCGCCGGACGAGATGTACCGCGAGTTCGAGGCCAGCTTTGCCTGGGAGGAGACACCTGACCAGCTCTCGGCCATCCAGGACGTGCTGGCCGATATGCAGCACTCCCGTCCCATGGACCGCCTGGTCTGCGGCGACGTGGGCTACGGCAAGACAGAGGTCGCCCTGCGGGGCGCCGTCAAAGCGGCCCTGGACGGCAAGCAGGTCGGCGTGCTGGTTCCGACCACCATCCTGGCCCAGCAGCATTACGAGACCTTCCACGACCGCCTGAAGGAATATCCGGTTACGGTGGAGGTGCTCTCGCGCTTCCGCACCCCCAAAGAGCAGAAGACCACCTTGGAGCGGCTCAAGAAGGGCGATGTGGACATCGTCATCGGCACCCACCGCCTGCTGCAGAAGGACGTGGCCTTCAAGGACCTGGGGCTGCTGATCATCGACGAGGAACAGCGCTTCGGCGTCAAGGATAAGGAGCGCCTGAAGGCCTTCCGGGCTGTGGTGGATGTCATGACCCTGACCGCCACCCCCATCCCGCGCACCCTGTACATGTCCATGATGGGCATCCGCGACCTGTCGATCATCGACACCCCGCCTGTCGATCGGCTGGCGGTCAAGACCTTTGTTGCGCGCTTCTCCGAGGAGCTGATCCGCGAAGCGGTGGTGAGGGAACTGCGCCGCGGCGGCCAGGTCTTCTTCGTCCACAACCGGGTGCAAACCATCGCCAAGCGGGCCGAACTGCTGGCGGCAATCGTGCCGGAGGCAAAGATCGCTGTGGGGCACGGCCAGATGGATGAGCACGAACTGGAAAAGGTCATGCTCGGTTTCATGCACGGCGAGACCAATCTGCTGCTCTGCACCACCATCATCGAATCCGGCCTGGACATCCCCAATGCCAACACCCTGATCGTGGACCATGCCGACAAGTTCGGCCTGTCACAACTGTACCAACTGCGCGGCCGGGTCGGCAGATCCACCCAGCGCGGCTACGCCTATTTGCTGATCCCGGGCGAGGCATCCATCACCAGTGATGCCCGCGAGCGTCTCAAGATCCTGCAGGACATCTCCGAACTGGGTGCCGGTTTCCGTATCGCCACCCATGACATGGAGATCCGCGGCGCCGGCGATATGCTCGGCAACCGTCAGTCCGGCACCGTGACCGAGATCGGTTTCGAACTGTACAACCAGATGCTGGAGGAGACCATCTGCCGCATGCGGGGCGAGGAGATGATCGAACGGGTCGAGCCGGAGATCAACCTCAAGGTGCCGGCCTTCATCCCCGAGGCCTACATCAAGGACACCAATCACCGCCTGGTGATCTACAAGAAACTGACCCAGGCCGAGAATGAGGATGATGTCATCGACGTACAGAATGAGGTCAGCGACCGCTTCGGTAAATATCCGCTGGCCACAGCCTATTTGTTCGAGACCATGAAACTGCGGGTGCTGCTGAAGCGGCTGCTGGTGCGGCAGATCGATTTCGACGGCAAGCATATCGTCATCTCGTTCCACCCCCGCACTCCGGCCCCGCCTGACCTGATCATCGCCATGATGCGCAATGAGCCGAAAAAGTACCAGTTCACGCCTGATTACAAGCTGGTCTGCACCTTGAAGGGCACCAGCTTCGAGGATATACTGGAGTTGTCGAAGAGTGTGCTGCAGAGGCTGCTTCCGGCTGAACCAGCGGGGTGAGCATCATGAATCGGATAGCTGTTATATTGGTCGTTGTATTGATGGCGGTCCTGGACGGCCGGGCTTTTCCGGCGGAAGCCGCCTGGAAATGCACCCCGACCCTCCAGGACGAGATCGGCCCCTTCTACCGCCCCAATGCGCCACAGCGCTCGAAGATCGGCAGCGGCTATATCCTCAAGGGCATAGTCCGCTCGGCAGCAACCTGCCGGCCGATTCCCGGTGCCCGTATAGAGTTCTGGCAGGCCGGTCCTGACGGACAGTACAGTGACGCCTACCGGGCGGCGATTGTAACGGATAGCCAAGGACGCTACAAACTGACGACCTCATTCCCCCCTCCCTATGCGCGCCGCCCGAGCCACATCCACATCCTCGTTGATATGCGCGGCTACGCCGGCCTGATCACCCAGCATTATCCCAAAGCCGGGAAACGGGGGGGCACCTTCGACCTGATACTGGAAACGGAATAGTACGTTTCTGAGTTGAACGGTCTCCGGCGGAAAAACATCTTTTCATCCTTGCATTTATGCCATCACTCTGCTAATCTTTTTGCCCTTTGCCACCATACCAGCACGCAACACACACTTGAAAGGATCTTAAAATAATGTTGAAGATATTTGATTACCTGTTCGGGATGTTTTCCAATGATCTGGCTATCGACCTGGGAACCGCCAACACCCTGGTGTATCTGAAGGGCAAGGGCATCGTAGTGCGCGAGCCATCGGTTGTCGCTGTTCAGAAAATGCCCAACGGCCAGCAGAAGGTACTCAAGGTCGGTATGGAGGCCAAGCTGATGCTGGGGCGCACACCCGGCTCCATTACCGCTATCCGCCCCATGAAGGACGGCGTCATCGCCGACTTCGATATCACGGAAGAGATGCTGCGCTACTTCATCCACAAGGTCCATAACCGCAAGACCCTGGTACGCCCGCGCGTCGTCATCTGTGTCCCCTCCGGCATCACCCAGGTGGAAAAGCGTGCTGTCAAGGAATCGGCCGAATCGGCCGGCGCCCGCGAGGTCTACCTGATCGAGGAACCGATGGCGGCTGCCATCGGCGCCGGCCTGCCGATCACAGAGGCATCCGGCAACATGGTGGTTGACATCGGCGGCGGCACCACCGAGGTGGCGGTCATCTCCCTGGCCGGCATCGTCTACGCCCAGTCCACCCGCATGGGGGGCGACAAAATGGACGAGGCCATCGTCCAATTCATCCGCAAGAAATACAACCTGCAGATCGGTGAGCGCATGGCCGAATCGATCAAGATCGATATCGGCGAGGCCTATCCCGGCCCTGAGGTACTGACAAAACTGGTCAAAGGGCGCGACCTGGTATCCGGCATTCCCAAAACCATCGAGGTCAACTCGGACGAAATCCGTGATGCGCTCAAGGAAGCGGTCAACTCGATTGTCGATACAGTCCGTATCTGCCTGGAAAAGACCCCGCCCGAACTGGCGGCCGACATCGTCGACAAGGGCATCTTCCTGGCCGGCGGCGGCGCCCTGCTACGCAACCTGGACATGCTGCTGCGCGAGGTAACCAAGGTGCCGGTCCTGATCGCAGAAAACCCGCTGGACTGTGTTGTGCTCGGCTCCGGCAAGGTGCTGGACGAGCTTGACCTTCTGCGGCGCGTTTCCATATCATCGTAAATTCACTTTTCACCACGGAGGCACGGAGACACGGAGAAAATCAAACCTCGACGGACTGGTAATGCCAAACAAAACCTGCTGCAATGATCGTACGCATTGCCTCGTATCTCCCAATTTACGGCATTCCGGTTTGTATGGCCTTTCTCTGTGCCTCCGTGTCTCCGTGGTAAAGATTCGCTTTATGTCTTTATTCTCATAACGAATTATGCCCTTACCCTCCGTCGACATAATTGTCCCTGTCTGGAACAACCCCTTTGAAACCCGCGCCTGCCTGGTTGCCATCCTCACCCATTCACCCGAAGCCCGATTGATTATCGTCGACAGCGGCAGCAGCCGTGAAACCGAACTGATGCTGGAAGAGTTTTCCGAATCACTCGCTGAAAACGCCCTCTTTATCACCTCCGAACGCAACATAGGACTTGTTCCGGCCATAAACATGGGGCTGGCCAGTTCAGATCGCGACTTCGCCATCGTGGTGCGACCTCATGTAATGGTTTGCAGCGGCTGGCTGAAGACCTTGCTGGACACTGCCCTGATGCCGCAAGTCGGCATCGTTTCGCCGGTTTTCCGGGGCAGCGGCGCTCCCGCACTATCAACACCCCGTCCGGTAAGCGGCTGCACACTGATGGAAACCTTCTCGCTTTCGTTTGCGACGCTCCTGCTGAGAGGCGAGATGCACAGGCAGTTGGGCAGATTTGACGAGAGTCTGGATGGTGGTGAATGGTGTCTGAGAGATTACATCAGAAGGGTGGAGACCAAAGGCTATCGCACCTGTGTAACGGCGCACCCCGAATTGATCTGCGGCCGGGAAACCGTTTTCGGATCATTGGAGAGGCGACAGGAACAGTCCCGCACAAGCCGTGAACAGTATCTGTCGCGCTGGGGCGTCGCCCGGCATTACTGTATCTATTTCGGCCAGGGGACACAGGCCGGCGATCTGTACGAGACGGTCGAGAGCATTGTTGCCGCGGCACGGCTCGGACATCGCTTTACCCTGCTGCTGCATCGCAGGCAGTTCAAGGAATTTCGCAAACGGGGCTGGCACGGACTGCACACGAGCATTACGATCTATCCTTTGCCGCTGTTTGGCGCAGCCCGCAGCCTCGCTCGCCAGATTGCCGCCATGCAGAGTGCCGATCCCGACCTGATTGCCGTGCAGGGGGCAGAGGGCGTGCATTTCCCCGGCATGGAAGGGGCGATCCCTTTCAAGGAGATTGCCGCATCCCACAGCATCAGCATCATGGAACACCCACTGGAGGTTGTATGATACAGGAAATACAGGCACAACTGCAGGACCACCGGACGGTGATCGACCTGCTCGAACGCGACATGGTTCCCCTGATCGCCGAGATGGGTATCCTGATTTCAGACACCCTTAATCGTGGCAACAAGCTGCTGGTTATGGGCAATGGCGGATCAGCAGCCGATTCGCAGCATTTCGTGGCCGAAATCGTCGGACGCTTCAAGATGGAGCGCAGGGCGCTGCCGGCTGTCGCCCTCTCCACCGACACCTCCATCCTGACCGCAATCGGCAATGACTATGGTTTTGAGGCGGTGTTCAGCCGCCAGGTGGAAGCCCTGGCAGCTCCCGGTGATGCCGTGGTCGGCATCTCCACCAGCGGAAATTCACCCAATGTGCTCAAGGCGCTCGACATTGCCAAGGCTCGCGGCTGCCGCACCATCGGCCTGTTGGGCAAGGATGGCGGCAGCATCAAGGGTGCCTGCGACCTGGCACTGGTTGTACCTTCTGACGACACCCCCCGCATCCAGGAGGGACACATCACGATCATCCACATCGTCTGCGACCTGGTGGAAAAGTCGCTGTTCGGGAAGGAACTCCCATGAAATTAGAACCGATCGATCTTTCCCGCGTCACCACCTACCCCATTGCCGAGCGCAGCAACAAGGTTTCGCTGCAGCGTGATTTTGCCGGCGACATTTCCGCCGGCATGAGCGTTTCAGAGCTGCTGGCGGCCATGCCCAATCAACTGGGCGGGGAGAACCTCAACGCCGTCATCAACGCCGTTGTCAAGGCGCGACAGAACGGAAAACCAGTGGTAATCGCCATCGGCGGGCATGTCATCAAGTGCGGACTGCAGCCGGTACTGAAAAGGCTGATCCAGGCCGACATCATTACCGCCGTGGCCATGAACGGCTCGGCCACCATCCATGACTACGAAATTTCCCTGATAGGCGAAACCAGCGAGGACGTGGGCAAGGTACTGCACTGCGGCACCTTCGGCATGGCCGAGGAGACCGGACGCGACATCAACGGTGCCCTCAAGGCCGGTGTAGCCGATGGGATCGGGTACGGTGAGGCGCTGGGTCGTTTCATTGTGAATAACGAAAATCCTTATCGCGCCTCCAGCCTGCTGGCAACCTGCTACGATAACGGCATCCCCGCCACCGTGCATGTGGCCGTGGGCACCGACATCATCCACCAGCACCCGGCCTGCGACGGCGCCGTACTGGGCCAGGCCACCTATACCGATTTCCGCCTGTTTACCTCGGTGGTTTCCACGCTGGGCAATGGCGGCGTATTTATCAACATCGGCAGTGCCGTGATCATGCCGGAAGTCTTCCTCAAGGCCCTATCCATCGCCCAGAATATGGGCTATCACGTGGATGGCTTCACCACCGCCAATTTCGACATGACCCAGCACTATCGCCCGCTGCAGAACGTCGTCAAACGCCCCACGGCCGGCGATAGCCGCGGCCTGACGATCACCGGCCACCACGAGATCATGATTCCGCTGCTGTCAGCGGGGATACTGGACAGGATCGGACATGCACATGGATAGAAAAACGATCGAATCCCTTTTCAGCCGTATCGACAGCATCCGCTGCCTGGTGATCGGCGATCTGATGCTGGACGAATACCTGTGGGGCAAGGCCGAGCGCATCTCGCCCGAGGCACCGGTGCAGGTGGTGGACATTGTCCGTGAGGAGCTGCGCCTGGGTGGCGCCGGCAATGTGGTCAACAACCTGGTGGCCCTGGGAGCGCAGGTAGCAGTCTGCTCGGTGATCGGCGAGGACGAAAATGGCCGGGCCCTGCTGGATGATTTCACCCGCCGTGAGGTGGCAATTGACGCCATATTTCGCGACCCGGAACGCCGCACCAGCCGCAAGACACGGGTCGTGGCCTCACATCAGCAGATCGTGCGGATCGACCGTGAGTCGCGCGACCCGCTTTCGGAAGAGCAGGAGACACAGGTCTGCAGCTGGATCTCTGCCCAGGCCGGTCAATTCAGCGTCATCCTGCTCTCGGACTACCTCAAGGGGGTGCTGACCCCGCGTGTCATCGAAGCAACCATCAAGGCAGCCGCCCTCAAGGGGATTCCCGTACTGGTGGATCCCAAAGGCACCGACTTCGGCCGCTACCGCGGGGCCACCCTGCTGACCCCCAATCGCAAGGAGGCTGAAGCGGCTTCCGGCATGGCCATCACGGACAGCGGTTCCCTGGAACAGGCGGCCGGATTGATCATGACCAAGGCCGGATTGGAACACCTGCTGATCACCCGCAGTGAAGAGGGCATGTCCCTGTTCTCCCGTAGCGAGGAGGCCGTGCATATTCCCACCGTCGCACGGGAGGTCTTTGACGTGTCCGGTGCCGGCGATACCGTGCTGGCCTCACTGGCCGTTGGCGTGGCCGCAGGGCTGGGCATGGCCGAAGCGGCCCGCCTGGCCAACATCGCCGCCGGCATCGCTGTAGGCAAACTGGGTACCTCAACCGTCTCGCCGGAAGAAATCATCAATGCCGTGGCACTGTCCCATAGCGACAGCGACTCCAAGATCAAGAATCTTGATGTGCTGACCGCCATCATCACGGCCGAAAAAGCGCGGGGTAAAAAGATCGTCTTTACCAACGGCTGTTTTGACCTGCTGCATGCCGGCCACGTCAAGTACCTGCAGAAGGCCCGGGGTCTGGGCGACCTGCTCATACTGGGACTCAACAGCGATGCCTCGGTGCGACGTCTCAAAGGCGAAAACCGGCCCCTGATCAATGAGGATGAGCGGGCCCACATACTGGCGGCCCTGGACTGCATCAATTATGTCGTGCTGTTCGATGAAGACACGCCGCTGGAGCTGATTACGGCTCTTAAACCCCATATCCTTGCCAAGGGGGGTGATTATTCCGCGGACAGTGTGGTTGGGAAAGACGTAGTCGAGTCCTACGGGGGAAGAGTTGAACTGGTTACGTTCGTAGACGGCAAGTCAACGACCAACATTATCGAGCGGATTCTGGAACGCTACGCCTGAGGAAGCGTTCCCGCTGATTTGGGTGGCCTTTTGGAGGAAATTCTGCTATCAGAAAGCATGAATATCTCGTAAGCACCTTCTATTGCAGGCTGCTATATACTAACAGGAGGTGGACATGCCGGAAAATATTGCTTCCGGAAGGGAGTTGTGGATCCTTGGCATTAAACCCGGCTCTGGTCGGGAAGAGCAACTCTGTTCGTACCTGACATCAGGAGGGTATCGCTGCCGTCTGGAAAGGGTTGAAAATCTGGCCGCTGGTCGGCCTTTAGGCGTAATTCTGGATATCTCACCCTTCTCCGATGACGGCTGGGGACTGCTGCTTACGGTCAAAAGCAACCCGGAAACCCGAAACATCCCGATCCTGCCGGTATATTTAAGCGAAGCCGGTAAAGTCGGCGGTGTTTTTCCCGTGGCAGGATTCTTTACACTGCCGATCGATGAAAGCTATCTGCTGGAACGTCTGGCGGTCTATGGCCTGACGGAAGATGCAGAAACCTGGGATCTCCAGGCCATGGTCGTATCACGCCTGGGGGAAGAAAAACTGTCGAAGACCATCGAAACGGTCGGATTCGAGGTTGTCAAGGCCTACACCGCGAAAGAGGCCAGGGCGCTATCCTCCATCCACCCGGTTTATATGGCCTTTGTCTGCCTGATGCTTCCGGACATGTCGGCCTTCGAACTGCTCGAAAAACTCCGCCTCAATCCCTACAGCAGCAATACTCCGGTATTTGTACTGCTCAAGGATGAAATGAAGGCGGGCGAAAAAACGGCCTTGAGCCGGGAGATCTCCCACCTTGTCAGCAAAAAGCAGCTGAGCTGCGAGGAGTTCCTCGGGTATCTTCGCCGCCGCCCGTAACCGGTTTTCACAAACGTCACAGTCAGCTGACGGTACTGTTTTCCAAACGCAATAAAGCCGCGCTCCAATCAGGAGAGCGGCTTAATTTGTTGTAAGGATATTGTATTAAATATGATCAGAGAATCCCGCTCAGATCCTTCATCTCGATGCTGGCTTTACTCCGCAGTTCCTTGGCCCACTGACTAAAGCGCTCCTCGGATTTTTTTCGGTAGAGCGCATCTTCAATATCGACCTTGACGCTCTCGAAAGGCTTCAACTTGCCGCTGGTACGTTCTTCCAGCTTGACGATATGAAATCCTGCTGTTGTATACACCAGTTCGCTGACCTCACCCGGTTTCATGGCCACTATGGCCGCTTCCAGTTCGGGCATCATGTCGCCCTTCTTGAAGGTACCCAGTGCGCCACCATCCTTGCGAGCCGCAGGATCTTCGGAATATGAAGTGGCCAGCTCGGCAAAATCCTTGCCGCTTTTGGCTTCAGCCAGCACCATCAAGGCCGTATTCATGGTACGCTTGATGTCGTCGGCAGGCGCTTTTTCATTGGTGCGGAAGAAGATATGACGGGCCCGGAACGTTTCTTCCTCGGAATACTTGGCACGATTGGCCTCATAATATTCCCGCATCTCCGATTCACCGACCTGAATCTTGGCACGAACCTCCATGCTTACCAGCTTGAGTTTCTCAATCTGTTCCTTCAGTTGGCTGCGATACAGTTCAAAGGTAAGTCCCTGGCTGGCCAGGGCCGTCACCAGCACCTCCTGCGATGCCATATTGTTCTGCTTCTTGACATCATCGATGGCTTGCCGAATCTCTTCATCAGTCACCTTGATGTTCAATTCCTTGATCTTCTGATCAATCAGCTTCTTTTCGACCAGGTGTTCCAAGGCTGCACGCCGTATCTGGCTGCGGCTGTCGTTATTCAGGGCCGATTTTTTTTCGGCTTCACGTATGACGGGTTGGGCTTCACGACTGACATCATTCAGCGTAATAATCTCGTCATTGACGATTGCAGCAATGGTATTAACAATTTTGGAGGATATGCTCAATACGGCTGGCGCTGCAACGGGCTGACCGGTCTTGTTGGCTGCTGCTGCCGGCTCTTTGGTTACA
Organism: Geobacter psychrophilus; assembly: GCF_056821595.1. NCBI lineage: Bacteria > Pseudomonadati > Thermodesulfobacteriota > Desulfuromonadia > Geobacterales > Geobacteraceae > Geobacter > Geobacter psychrophilus. Next base: position 2,795,228 of record NZ_JBXDTU010000004.1, on the reverse strand, counting down.
GCCACGCCTTTAGTTGCACAACCGCAAGCCATGAACAGACAAAAACCGGTGAGCAGCAGGGCAAAGATGGTTTGATTTTTTATCATGCTCATTCCTTGTTGGTATCTGGCAGGATGAAGTAAACACGGAAGGGTGGGCAGACCCCACCCTTCCGGTTAGTTACAATATGAAACAGCTGGCTTAAGGCAGATCACTGAACTACTTTTTCTCTGCTGCGGCCGGCTTGGCTGGCTCTGCCGCTTTTTTCTCCTCGGCTTTGCCTTCTTCCTTTTTACCGCCCATTTCCTTCAGGACGTCTTCCTTGACCGTGATCTTGGCGCTCTTCTTCAGCTCCTCTTTGATCTTCTGGAAAATTTCCTGCTGTTTCTGGGGCATGATGGCACCCTTGATCTGCTCCTTGACTTCTTCCAGGGGACGTACACCGGCAGCACGCTTACCGGTCAGCTTGATGATATGGAAACCGAAATCTGATTTGACAACATCAGAGATCTGTCCTTCTTTGAGAGCCAGGGCGGCCTTTTCAAAAACCGGCACCATGGAACCTTTGCCGAACCAGCCCAGATCGCCGCCTTTGGCTGCTGACGAATCCGCCGAGTGCTTCTTGGCAAGTTCCTCGAAATTCCCGCCCGCCTTGATCTGAGCCAGGACATCCTTGGCTTCTTTTTCGGTTTTCACCAGGATGTGACTGGCCTTGATCTGATCACCGGTCTTGAATTTATCCTTGTTCTGTTCGTAGAACTTCTGCAGATCGGCATCAGACACCTGGGACTCCGTCTCAACCTTCTTTTTCAGGAAGGACTCAACGATCAGACGCTTTTTCAAATCCTGCAGTTTTTCCTCGATATCAGCGCCTTTGTCCAATCCATCCTTGGAGGCCTGCTGCAGGATCAGTTCACGGATAACCATCGTATCCAGCATCTCCTTGCGCCCCTCGGGTGTATCGGCCATTGCTTTCAGGTATTCCGGCAGATTTTTCAGTTCGCGGTTGAAGTCTGCGGTAGTGATGCTGCCGCCATTAACCTCGGCCAGAACTTTACCCTCTTTTTTTGTATCCGATTTCGAACCATTTGACGGCGAACCGCCCTGACAACCGAAAAGCGCCGCTGCACTCAGGGAAGCAATAATGATTTTTGCAATGGAAATGGCTTTCACGTAAATCTCCTTTTTCTTGTATATAAAAGTAGTTATAAACTTTAAAAAAATAGCATACCCGGCCGAGTATGCGCAACCATTTTATCTTGATCGCCCTGACCTTCATCCTGAGCGGCGCGCGGGCTATCGTATTGCTGCGCGAACAGGCCTCTTCTGTCGTACCTGAGGCAATTCAGCCTCCATGAACAAGCTTTGTTTAGTAGCTTGATTCAACACCATTTACATGATATTTATATGCGGCTGTATACAGTTGAAGATGATTGGCCGGGAGATTCGACGCCGCTGGCGTTCCACTACCATACCGATGGAGGGCACGATGGAAAAGCAGAGGGTACATTACGCTGAACTGGGACTGGCCAACACAAAAAAGATGTTCGCTCAGGCAATGGCAGGCAAGTACGCCATACCCGCCTACAACTTCAACAACCTCGAACAGCTCCAGGCTATTATCACTGCCTGCGCCGAGACAAATTCCCCGGTCATCATCCAGGTTTCCAAGGGCGCCCGCAGCTACGCCAATGAAACCATGCTGCGCTTCATGGCCATGGGTGCGGTGCAGATGGCCCGCGAAAACGGCTCCAACATACCGATCTGCCTGCACCTGGATCATGGTGACTCTTTCGAGCTTTGCAAATCCTGTATCGACAGTGGTTTCTCGTCGGTCATGATCGACGGCTCGCACCTGCCCTACGAAGAGAACGTTGCCCTGACCCGCAAGGTTGTAGAATACGCCCACCAGTTCGACGTCACGGTAGAGGGAGAACTGGGAGTATTGGCCGGGATTGAGGATGAGGTCTCCGCCGAGCATTCAACCTACACCAAGCCGGAGGAGGTTGAAGACTTCGTCAAGAAAACCGGCGTCGACTCCCTGGCCATCTCCATCGGAACCAGCCACGGAGCTTACAAGTTCAAGGCCGGACAGCCGGTCCCTCCCCTGCGTTTCGATATCCTGGAAGAATGCGAAAAGCGCATCCCCGGTTTCCCGATCGTCCTGCATGGCGCCTCGTCGGTCGTACAGGAATATGTGGAGCTGATCAACAAATACGGCGGCAAGATGGAAGGTGCTGTGGGAATCCCCGAGGAACAGCTGCGCCAGGCTGCGGCCAGCGCCGTCTGCAAGATCAACATCGACTCCGATGGGCGCCTGGCGGTAACCGCCAAGGTGCGCGAGTACTTTGCCAAGGATCCCAAGGAATTCGATCCACGCAAGTACCTGGGCGAGGCCCGCAAAGAGCTGGTCAAACTGATCAAGCACAAGAATGAAACGGTTTTGGGCTCAGCAGGAAAAGCATAGCAACAGTGCAGGGGCAGGTATCACCTGCCCTTTTATATTCAGGAGGCCCTTGATATGAGCACCAGAAAATTTTCCCGCGTCAATTTCAAGGTAGATGCAACGATCAAGACAGCTGAGCGCCAGTTTCATGGCGAGGTTAAAGACCTCAGCATGAGCGGCATGTTCATGCTGACCAGTGAACGATTGCAGCAAGGCGACCCGGTCGATATCACCATCATCCTCACCGGCACCTCTCCCGAGATCGATGTCAATTTCAACGGCACGGTCAGCAGGATCGATGAAAACGGAATGGGATTCACCTTCAAGAAGATGGATCTGGACTCATATACACACCTGAAAAATATCGTCACCTACAATATCGACGACGCTGAAAAAGTCATTGAGGAGATCCACCTCTCCATTGACGAAAAACTTGCCGCAGAGTAGAGAGCTTGCAGGTCTGTCACATAAGGACAACACCATGACAAAAAAATCGACGGTATACTCCTTTTCCGGTTTCATGCTCGGCATCGGCGCACCTATCGGCTGGACCTTTATCAGACTAGTGTTTTTCTACGACGATAACCAATCGTTTTTCGGGCAGATTTTCAGCGATATCGTTGTGAACAACAAGCAGTTTTTCCTGTACACCTACATGGGAATCGGGACGGCATTTGTGCTTTCCACCTTGGGATACCTGATCGGAAAAAACGGTGACGAACTACATGAGCGGGCCGTGGAACTTGATATCCTGCACCGCGAAGTTGAGGTCCAGAAGGAGATTTTTGAAAACCGCTACAAGGTGCTGGACAGTAACATCAAAAACTTCCATCACATCAGCAGCAAGATCCAGATGTCCCTCAATCTGGGTGAAATTCTGCAACTGTGTGCTGAAGGACTGCATGAAGTCCTGGGCTATGAGCGGGTCAACATCCTGATGACCGAGGATGGTAACAAGCTCCGTTTCGTCGTCACAACCGGGACAGACGCGTTCGATACTTCACAGATCTCCTTGCCTCTTGATGCAAGGATCGGTGTGATCTACAAATGTTTTGCCGAAAAGAAAGTCTATCTGATCGACGACATCTCCAAATATCCGGAAGATTTTCATCTGAAAGCTCCCTATAACAATCTGGAACCGCTCCGCTCAAAAAGCTTTGTACTCTGCCCGATTGTGGTCAAGGGGCATACCATCGGCGCGTTCGGCATCGACAATAAATCCAGCAAGCGCGCCCTCAATGATTCCGATGTCGATACGATCATGCTGTTCGCCGATCAGGTTTCATCAGCCATCACCCGCATCAACCTGCTGACCTCCATCGATACCCTGACAAGCGAGATGGAAAGCTCCTTTGCCTTTCTGCTGGGAAGCCGCGAAGAATATTCCCGCAATGTCATGAATCTCAAAGAGAATGTCGATTCCGTGGCAGACGGCACCGCCATCATTGCCTCGGCCTCGGAAGGCGTCATGGTATCAGTGGATGAGACCAGCACCGCCGTTAACGAGATCTCGGTCGCCATTGAGCAGGTCACCCGCAACTTGGATCATCTGGCCGGCATAGTCCACCAGTCAGCCGCGGCCATGGAAGAGATCAACAGCACCATCGGCAGCGTCGAACAGAATGCAGCCATCTCCCACGAGGTCTCCAGCCAGGTTAAAGCCCAGGCCGACGAGAGTCTCGCCGTAGTGACCGAAACCATCAACTCTCTTGCTGAAATCCAGACCTCGGTGGGACTTTCCTACGACGCCATCAAACGCCTCTCGGAAAACAGCAGCCGTATCGAGAATATCATCAGCGTCATCAATGACATTACCAAACGCACCAACCTGCTGGCGCTCAATGCCTCGATCATCGCCGCCCAGGCCGGCGAATATGGTAAAAGCTTTGGTGTGGTAGCCGATGAAATCCGAAACCTGTCGCTCCAGACAGGACATTCAACCGGAGAGATTACCGGCATTATCGAAGAGATCATGAGCGAGTCAAAGACGGCTGCCAGCAACATCACCGTTACAAAGAATCTTGTTCACCGGGGGGTTGAACTGGGACACTCCACCGGCGAAACCCTCAAGGCAATCTTCGATCGTTCGCTCTGTTCCATGGACATGACCCAGCAGATCAAACTGGCCACACAGGAACAGGTTCTCAGCGTCCAGACCGTCTCAAAGTCCATGGAAGACATCAGTACCATGACCTCTCAAATATTTACCGCATCAACCGATCAGGCCAAGGCCACCAGGAGTATCGCCCGTTCCATCGAGACCATCAAGGATATGGCCCACGAAATGGTGAAGTCCACCGGCCGCCAGGTTGAGGACGGCCGAAAAATCAGCCTCACCGTGGAATCGGTCAGCGAAATGGTCAAGGAAATGTTCGACAACATGGAACAGCGCCGCTTGCAGAGCGCCGAGGTGATTCAGGAGCTGGAATCCATGAAGAACCGTACCTGCCAGTTTTAGTTTTATTGTGGCAACACTATAAGCATTTTGAGTGTGCACGTATCTGCACTGCAGGCAGGGCATAATAGAATTCATTCTGTTTATCAAGCTAGAAACAGGGGCATATGCGAAAGAAAATTACCATACCTGAAATTCTCCAGATGAAGCAGGACGGTCGCCGCATCACGATGCTGACCGCCTATGACTTCCCCTTTGCCCGATTGGTGGACGGCGGAGGAACCGACGTCATTCTGGTGGGGGACTCGGCCGGCGTAGTCGTCGCCGGGCATGACACCACACTGCCGGTGACCATGGACGAGATGATTTACCATACCCGGGCTGTCAGGCGCGCCGAACCCAGGGCGCTGGTAGTAGCCGACATGCCCTTCATGTCGTACCAGACCGGCAGCGAGGAGGCCTGCCGCAACTGCGGACGAATGATCAAGGAAGGTGGCGCCGAGGCGGTCAAGATCGAGGGAGGCATGAACATGGCCCACGTCATCCGTGCCGTCAGCCAGATCGATATCCCGGTCATGGCCCATATCGGCCTGACCCCCCAGTCGGTTCACCGCATGGGAGGCTACAAGGTACAGGGTCGCAAAGAGCAGGCCGACCGTATCCTGGAGGATGCCTATGCCGTCCAGAGCGCCGGTGCCTTCGCTGTGGTGCTGGAAGGAATTCCCGCCAAACTGGCGGCGCAAATCACAGCAGAACTGAGCATTCCGACCATCGGAATCGGCGCCGGCCCGTCCTGCGACGGCCAGGTGCTGGTGATTCACGACATCCTGGGGCTGTGCGAGAAATATTCACCCAAATTCGTCAAACGCTATGCCGAACTGGGACCGATCATCAGCGACGCTGTCAAAAGCTATGTGGCCGAAGTCCGCTCTGGCGAATTTCCGACAGAAGAGCACTCCTTTTCATGAAGATCATCAGTTCAATAACAGACGTGCAGCAGACCGCACATGCGCTCAAGCATACAGGCAAACGCATCGTCTTTGTCCCTACCATGGGTTTCCTGCATGAAGGGCACGCTTCGCTGTTGCGTGAAGGACGCCGTCGGGGAGATGTGCTGGTACTGTCGATCTTTGTCAATCCGATCCAGTTCGGAGCGGGTGAGGACCTGGAACGTTATCCGCGCAATCTGGACGGCGACTGCGCCATCGCCCGGGAATGTGGCGTCGATATCGTCTTTACCCCCTCTGCAACGGAGATGTACCCACCCGGCTTTCAGACCGCCATCAGGGTACAAGAGCTGGCCCTGCCGTTGTGCGGAGCCAGTCGCCCCGGCCACTTCGATGGTGTTGCCACCGTCGTGACCAAACTGTTCAATATCGTTCAACCGGATGTAGCCCTGTTTGGAAAGAAGGATTTCCAGCAACTGGCAATCATCCGCCGCATGACAACGGACCTGAGTATGCCGGTGGAGGTTGTCGGCATGCCGATTGTACGTGAGGCGGACGGACTGGCAATGAGTTCACGCAACGCCTACCTGTCGGCGGCAGAGCGGCAAAGCGCCCTCTGTCTGTCCAGGGCGATCCGGCTGGTGCGGCAAAGCTTTGCAGCAGGTGAACGAAAGGCAGACTCCCTGCGCGTGGCCGCGCTGGCTGTCATCCAGTCTGAATCTGCCGCGACGATAGACTATCTGGAGTTCCGCGATACCGGCTCACTGGAAACGGTTACAACTGCAACAGAATCGACGCTGCTGGCCCTGGCTGTAAAAATCGGATCGACACGCCTGATCGATAATACCGTACTGGGGGAGGAACTGTAACCGTACAGAGCATCATGCTCAAAAGCAAAATCCAACGTGCCATCGTCACCGGCGCAGACCTGCAGCGGAAAGAGGCCGGTCAGTCCAAACTGAAGTGCGTGCACTGACCACTCAAAATTTAACTGAATCACACTTCTGCAGGCGGAGAACATGCGTTTTCCGCCTGCAGTTATTTGATGGAGCGTGTATCCATTTAGCCTTTCTTCAGGTATAATTCTATTCATACCACGGAGGAATGATATGTCCGACCCCACCATACATGCCGCCGCCTGGCTGATAAACCCCGATGTCCCCCCCATCGCCGGCGGAGCGGTTCTCGTGCGTGACGGCCTGGTAGCTGCAACCGGAACCCTGGCTGAACTGAAAAAAACCCATTCCGCTCCGGTGGTAGAGCACCACGACTGCGCCATCGTGCCGGGCTTCGTCAATGCCCACACTCACCTTGAACTGACCCATTTCCCTTCCTGGCGCCTGCGTACCCATGTGGATTACAACCCGCGGCGCTTCACGGACTGGATCATCCAGATGATCAAAATCACACGTGGACTGAACGGTGAAGATTTTCGTGCATCGCTGGTGGAAGGTTTGCGCAAGTGCGTCGAATCGGGCACGACCGCCGTCGGGGACATCATCTCCCGCTATGACCTGGCGTCCTCCTATACCGTTCCCCCGCTGAGTGGCCGGCTGTTTTTTGAAACGCTTGGCTACGATACCGCCAAATTTCGCGAACGCCTGGATCAGGCCGTGACTGCTGTCGACAGTATGCCCGGAGGATTTATGGCTCCCGGCTTGTCCCCCCATACCCCCTATACGGTCGGCGAGAGCAATCTGGCGCTGATCCGCGAAGCGGCCATTTCCCGCGGACTGCCGTTGGCTATCCATATCTCCGAATCCCAGGCTGAAAGCGACTTCATCTTCGGTACCAGCGGACCGCTGGCCGATGAGCTGTACCCCTTTGTCGGCTGGGAACAGTATCTCATGCCCCCCCGCCGCTGTTCCTCCACCGAATTGCTCGACCGCCACGGCCTGCTGACTCCCGCGACCCTGGCCGTGCACTGCGTCCACACAAGCCTGGCGGATGCCCACATCCTGAAACAACGGGGTGCTACGATCTGCATCTGCCCCCGCAGCAACGACCGACTGGACGTGGGGCGCGCACCGCTGGCACTGTTCAATAAGCTCCGTATCCCCCTGGCACTCGGCACTGACTCTCTGGCCAGCAATGATTCGCTCTCCCTGTGGGACGAGATGCGTTTTGCCCTGGACCAGTTCGCAGGGGAACTCTCACCGGTTGATTTATTCCGCATGGCCACCTGCGGCGGAGCTGCCGCCCTCGGTCTTTCTGCCACGCTCGGTTCACTTGAAGTCGGCAAACGCGCCGATTTCCAAGTCATTTCACATGTCGGAAGCGATGAAAAAGGTCTGCTGGAGCGTGCCATTGGCCAGGGTAAAATCGTAGACGTGTGCCTGAACGGGCTGTACGGCGCCGCGTAACCATCCCGATGAACACTCTCGAAAACGCCATCATCCGCCTGTTGCGAAACAAGCCGTTCTATGGGCATTTCCTGCTCAATCTGCGGCGTTCTCAGCTGACAGGTTCTCCGCACGCAGCCGGTGTAACGGTTCGCAACGGTGTTCCGACCCTCTGCCTCAACCCTCCCCTGTTTAGCCAACTGGCCCCTGTCGAACAGGAGGCGCTTCTGGAGCACCTCATCAAGCACCTCCTGCACCTGCACCCGCTGCGGAGAAAAGACCGCAACCAGCATGACTGGGACATTTGCTGTGATCTGGCTATCAATCCTACCGTGGCCGGACTGCCGGCCGATGCCCTCATGCCTGAGATGTACGGACAGGACTGCGGACTGGCTGCAGAGGAATATTTCGACGCACTGGTGCCTCCCTTTGATATCGGCAACCTGGAGGGAAGCGGCTATGGAGATGGAGAGCAGGACAGTCGCGGAGCGTGCGGACAGGGTTCGGCTGAGATTCAGAATGCGGCAACACTTGATGACCACAAGATCTGGAGCGAAGCCGACAGCACCCCCTTGCCGCTGGGAGAGGAGATGATGCGCTCCATGACTCGTGACAGCCTGCGAGGAAGTGACGGAGAGGTCCCGGAAGACGTCCGTACCATTGTGGACTCCCTGCTGCGCCCATCGCCGATCCATTGGCAACAGATCCTGCGCCAGTTTGTTGCAACAGCCGGCAGGGTTGGCCATACATCAACCTGGATGCGCGAGCACCGCCGATTCAGCCACGACACCCCGGGTATCCGCAGATGCGGCAGGCTGAACCTGCTGATAGGCATCGACGTCAGCGACTCGACAAACACGCCCCAACTGCGGGAGGCCTTTGCCGCAGAACTGTTGCAGATCGCCCGGGGACGGGATGCCCGCATCACCGTCCTGTACGCCAACAGCCGCATTCAGCAGATTGAGACGTTCAACAGTTCATCAAGCGTGGCTCAAATCTATGAAGGCGGCGGTTTCACAGATCTGCGGCCGGTATTCGAATTTGCTCAGGGTATGCAGCCGCTGCCGGCAGCAGTCATCTACCTGACCGACGGCATCGGCCCTGTACCCGATACGATGGCTTTCCCGACCTTGTGGGTTCTGACTGCAGGGGGTGAAAAACCGGCACCGTGGGGAGTTGAACTCAGACTGGAGGTATAGAGAGTATGGACAATTTCAAGCCGATGACCGCCGAGTCTGTCGGGGCACTGCTGCAGGAAGCGGGCGCCGAGGTCATGGCGCGCTCGGGCAGGACCGATAGCTACAGCGCCCCGCGGGAGTTCTCCTTCGAGGTGCGGGCAGCGTTCAAAAACGGCATGGGTTTGCAGGTCGTGGCGCGCCAGTTCAACTACCGCGACCCATGGGAAGCCACGGGACGTGTCAACGATATGGTGGATGTCTCACTGTTGCGGGAAGGCAGCTTTTCACCGCTGCCCAAGGGATTCACGTATTTCCAGGGGATCGACGAGGAGTGCGGACTGGATGAAGAACGATTGAAAGAGGTTATCAGCTGTGTTGCCGCGCTGAACCCAAAACTGTACCTGCTGCAGGAGATGAGTGGAGATCTGTGACACTATATGTCCGCTACTGCTACTTATCCTTTGCACTGACAACTGCATGAACATGCCATACCCGCCGCCTTTTGGAATGCTTCCCGCCCTTCCCTCCAGGTCAGCCATGCAATAAACAGCGCCCCCAGGGCATCCAGGCTGCCGATCCCGGTCAACTCATAGCCCAGACTGGCAGCCAGCAGCACCAACGAAAGGTAGACGCAGGCCCGCGAGCAGGCGGCATCCGCCAGGATGGCCGGTGAGTTAAGCGCAGTGCCGACCCTGGTCTTGTGATGAATCAGGAACCACATGAACGAGATGGAGAGGGAGGAGATGACGACACCCGGGAGCGTCGCCTCGGGCCTGTGCTGCTGATAGATATTGACCGCCGCCGTCGCTGCCAGACCCGCAGACAACAGGTAGAAGGCAGTGCCGGTAATCCTGAGCGCTCGCTGTTCGAACTCGTCCCGTGTCTCGCCTGCGCTGATCCGGATTCTGCGCAGCATGTGCCAGACACCGATCGCAGAGATGACCTCGATGAACGAATCGACCCCGAACCCGAACAGGGCCAGGGTCTCATCGGCAGCACCGAACCAGACCGAAACCGCCCCTTCGATCAGGTTGTAGATAATTGTAAAGACAGCCAGGAGACTGGCACGCCGGTACAGCGTGCCAATATTAGCGGTTTCCATGTATCCTTTATTTCTGGTTGATGGCCGACAAGCGCCAGGGGTTGTTGCCGACCGGCCGGGTGAATGTCCAGTACTCCTCAAACTTCACCGGTTCAGTCTTGCTGCCGGAGACGACCGCGCCGCTGACATCGTCAGTGGTGTAATCGAGCAGGTTGGCATAAATCAGGGCGGTGATGTAATCCTGACCGGTCTCCTGCCATGCTTCTACGATCTCCACATTTCTGACAGCGATATTCTCCAGCCGGTTGACCTGCTTGTCGCGCAGCAGACGGTCCAGATCTTCCTGAAAGATCCGTTTCATCTCATCGGTCAGAAGCCCGGACACCGGTGCCAGGTCGCGATTCATCCAGCTCCCCTGGATTTTAAAGAAATTATCCATTATCAAATCGTTAAAACGCTGTTCATCAAATGAACCGTCCATCTGACGAATATATCCCAGACCGGTATTCACATCACCCGTCGGCAGCTGATTACCGCCATATTCATTTGAAATGGGAGTCACTGTTCCACCCTGATAACCGCCCTGATCATAATGGTTAGCGGATTCGGCAGCCGCTCTTTTATTTTTGATAAAGCGATAGATCAGGTAGCCGATCCCGGCCAGCAGGATGATTTCAAACAAGCCGATACCACCGCCGCCGCCCATGCCGCCCCCTGCCATCCCCAGACTCCTGAACAGCATGCCTCCCAGCATACCTCCAGCAATTCCACCCAGAACTCCGCCGGCCATATTCCTCATGAATCCACCGCTCTGCTGCTGTTGCGGGAAGGTGTTTGGTGCCGGTGCCGGCGCAGCCTGCTGGCGAGGCGGTATCGCCTGGGACGGTGGACTGGCCGGCTGTGAATAGCTGCGCGTCCCGCGGCTGCCCGTGGAACGACTGCTCCCGGCCCTGGCATGGGCATTGAGCTCAAGCACGGTGATGCTCAGAAACATCACAGCCAATAGTAAGGTACTAGCGTATAATATCTGTCTTTTCATTTTCTTGCTCCTTGGTTGACTGCAAAATCATTAAATCCCGATTGTGCTATTTTCCGCCGCCGTAGCTGTGCAGACCTGACAGGAACAGGTTGACCCCCAGGTAGCAGAAAATCGTGGCAGCAAATCCGATGACCGAGAGCCAGGCCGCCCGCTTGCCGACCCAGCCCCTGGTGAAGCGGGCGTGCAGGAAAGCAGCGTACACGAACCAGACGATCAAGGACCAGGTTTCTTTGGGGTCCCAGCTCCAGTAGGTGCCCCAGGCGTAGTTGGCCCAGGCGGCCCCGGTGATGATGCCGAGGGTCAGCAATGGAAATCCGATCATGATGGCCCGGTAGTTGAGGTCATCCAGCACCCTGATGGGCGGAAACATGGCCAGCATGCCGCTGCCGGCCGCTGCATCCCCGGAATCCTCGCTGCCGGCCTTGATCAGGTACATGATGGAGATGCCGCAGGCAACGGCAAAGGCGGCATAACCCAGGAAGCAGGTAATAACATGATACAGCAGCCAGTTGCTCTGCAGCGCCGGCACAAGCGGTTCGATACCACTGCTCATCCCGAGTTGGGCCCAAGCCATGCCGAGCAGAGCAAAGGGCATGACAAAGGCGCCGATCACCCGGTATTTATACTTGATGTCAAGAATGGCATAGATCAGCACGATCGTCCACGAGAAGAAGACCACCGATTCATACAGGTTGGAGAGCGGCGCATGGCCGACACCCATGTCGTAGGATTCCTTCCAGCGCAGTCCGATCGCCACGGTCTGCGCCAAAAGTCCACCGTAGGCAACTATCATACCGGCGGTGCCGAGGCCCTTTACACGGCTGGCCATGAATGCGAAAAACAGCAGCATGGAGACAAGATAGGCAACGGTCGTTACATTAAACAAAAGCGAGCTGGTCATGAGTGTTCCTCCCCTGAAAGATGTCTTTTAAGTTTTTTTGCCAGCTCTTCAAAGTACTGCTCGAAGGCAGCCTGATTCTTGCTGGCATTGCCGCCAATGGTAACGGTTCCGCTCTGGATGCGTATCCAGACGCGGCGGTGGGACATGAGAAAGGCACCATAGATCCCCACCACCATCAGTGCGCATCCCAGCCATACGGTCCATACACCCGGATCCTTGGCTACCTGCAGACCGGTATACATTTTTTTCTGGGCACCCTTATACTGAAGCACCATTCCACCATTATGCTCCTTGGCGTGCTGGATATTCAATTCGGGATGGTTGGCATAGACAATGACCTTTTCACTGCCTCCCTGGGGTCCATGGATTTCAACCTGAACGGCCGGACCGGAGAGCGAGGGAACGAATTGTGAGACATCGTCGGTCGCTTCAATGACATGCATAGTGCTGCCGTCAGGCAGGGTGGCTGTGGTATTCGTATCCAGGGTCACCGGGACGGCGTTCTTACCGTCGGCCCCGCTGACGGTAAAAAAGTAGTTGCCGGCATTGCCGTAGCTGGACTGGTAAAACGTGATCCCTTTGTAGGTCAGCGGATCGTTGACAATCACACGGACATTGGTGTAGTCGGGCACCGGCCGGCCGTTTTCCAGGACGGTCAGGATGCTTTTGAACTCCTTGGGTGCCCCGGTTTTGTAGAGCGCAACACTGAATTGCTCACAGCGCACCGAAAAGCCGAGATCAATCTCTTTATCTGATCGCCCCATAACTTTTGAGACGCTTTCCCCTTCGAGGATATTCACAAACCCCTTGTAGCCGAACAGTGAGCCGATCATGGCGCCGATGAAGATGATGATCACGCTCAGATGGACAAAATAGACCGACAGTCGGCACCAGGGTGTTTTTTGAGCAAACAGGTGCCAGGCACCGTCAGCCTCTGTTGCGACCGGCCGGGCAAACTCTGAACCAAGAAATGCCGAGAGTTTCTCTTTCAGCTGTTCAGGCCGTTCACTGGTTTTGAACGAAGCGGTATTGGGAAGGGACTGCTCCAGGCCACTGCTCATGGTCAGTGTAGGCTGGGAAATGATCTTCCAGATATGCGGCAGGCGTTTGATGGAGCACGCCACCAGATTGACCGTCAAGAGATACAGCAGCAGGATAAACCACCAGGAATGGTACATATCGAAAAAGCCGAGTGTCTTGTAAATTTGGTGTTTGGCGGGGCTGATTGTCGCCAGATACTCCGGCGGCAGCGTCCCCTGCGGAATGATCGTCCCGATGATTGACAGGATCGCCAGGGAGATCAGCAGGAACATGGTCAGTTTCAAGGAGCAGAAAAAATCCCAGAGGGACTGGATAAAACTTTGCTGTTTGGCTGTCACGCGAAAACTCCTTTAGTTAGTTAGAAGTTATGTTCAAAGGTGTCCAGTTGCTATGTTTCGTTTATGCACGCATCCCGTGAAGCAGGCTTCAGTTGTTGCACTGTCATACAACTCCCAACAGCTTCACCGTTTCCGGCTGTTCGATGCTATCTGAAAAACATCTGGGGACTGGTTCTGGGGAGGGACAAAAATGGAACTGTACACCTGGGGCAATAGCCAGAAAGAATCGGTATGGCGGGTAATGATTACAACCGGGGCATAGTTCACCTGAACACCCTGCTCGGGCGGACTGTGATACGAGCAGCTGCAGGAAGAGGTATCACAGCAATGCGAACCCTCTTCATCACTGCAGGGGCAGTGATCGCAGGGAGAATCCGCCAAGCGGTCAATCGATCGGAGGTCCGTTGCCATGACATCCGGTGCAGTGACATGTGCAAACCCCATGACCGGGATTAACAGATAGAGGATGATCAGCAGCAGTGCCATATGTCGAAACGTTAGATGCATTATTACGAGGCCTGACCTTGTCAGTGAGTTCGTTAATTCAGTACAGCTGTCAACAGAAACATACACCAATTGACTAAACAATCACAATCATATTGTCAACTAAATTGATCTTATTTGTCCATGGCACGACCGACTTTCGACCGTTTTTCTTCCAGCAGCATATCCAGGGCCAACAGGAACACTCCCACACAGATCAGCGAGTCAGCCACATTGAAGGCCGGCCAGTGGTGGCGATACCAGTGGGCATCCAGGAAATCGATGACTTCACCCAGTCGCACCCGGTCGATCAGGTTACCGACAGCCCCGGAAAAGATCATGGCCATGGAGATCTGGGCCAGCCTCTGGTCATCGCGCAGCTTGTGAAACGCCACCAGGATGGCGATGGCAGCCACCAGGGTGATGGCAATAAAAAACGGCAGTCGCCAGGAGGCCTCGGACAGAAAACTGAAGGCGGCGCCACGGTTACGCACATAGGTGATGTTGAAAAAATTGGAAACCACCGGGATCGTGTCAAACAGCTGCATGCTGCGGTCGATATACAGCTTGGTCGCCTGATCGAACAGCAGCCCGAACATCGTCAGGGTGACAAACAGGGTATAGCGTGGTTTCATTATAACACCGCCGCCGTACATTTCGGGCAGATGGCCGGATGTGCCTCATCAGTGCCCAACTCTTCGCTGTAATACCAGCAGCGCTCGCACTTGGCGCCGGGCGCTGCAGTCACCTGAACCCTCAGCCCTTCAATGTTTTCAGAATTCCAACACTCACCATCAACACTGTCAAGCAATGTCACCTTTGAAACGATGAAGATGCTCGGCAACTCGACCTCATACTCGCGCAGGAAGAGCATAAGTTCAGCCGGAGCAGCAATAGCCACGCTGGCATCCAGAGAGTGGCCAATGGTCTTGGCAACCCGGGCCAGCTCCAGGGCCTTGGAAACATCGGCCCGAACTTTCATAATACGGTCCCAGCGCTCCACCAGCGCATCGTTCTTCCATTCGGGATGGAGCTGCGGGAAAGCTGCCAAATGGACGCTCTGTTCCTTGCGGGCCGGCATGTGCTGCCACGCCTCATCGGCGGTAAAGGAGAGCACCGGGGCCAGCAGACGGAGCAGGGTATCCAGGATCTCGTGCAGCACGGTCTGGGCGCTGCGGCGGC
This sequence comes from Geobacter psychrophilus, assembly GCF_056821595.1. Lineage (NCBI taxonomy): Bacteria > Pseudomonadati > Thermodesulfobacteriota > Desulfuromonadia > Geobacterales > Geobacteraceae > Geobacter > Geobacter psychrophilus. Next base: position 2,779,915 of record NZ_JBXDTU010000004.1, on the reverse strand, counting down.
TGAGGGAATCGGCCTTGCTGGTGTACATGCGGTCCTTGAGGATATCCAGGTAGAAGGAGCTCATCTCCACCGTGCAGAAACCGTTGACGTCCTGGTAGATGACATGGAAGGCAAAATCCTGGTAGGCGGTCAGCACCCGCTCCTTGAGCATCTCCAGCTGGTGCAGGGCCCAGCGGTCGATCTCGGGCATATCGGCGGGTTTCACCGAATGGGCTGCCGGATCAAAATCCGAAATGCTCCCCAGAATATAACGGCAGGTATTGCGTATGCGGCGATAGGCCTCGGATACACGGGTCAGGATCTCTTCGGAAATGCGGGTGTCATCGCGGTAATCCTGGGCCGAACACCACAGGCGCAGCACATCGGCGCCGAACTTCTTGATGACATCCTCGGGCGCCACCACGTTGCCGGTGGACTTGCTCATCTTGTGCCCCTTGCCGTCCAGCACGAAGCCGTGGGTCAGGACGCTCTTGTAGGGCGCCACACCGCGTGAACCAACACTCTCCAGCAAGGACGAGTGGAACCAGCCGCGGTGCTGGTCGCTCCCTTCCAGATACAGGTCGGCCGGTGAAGCCAGCTTGGGATTGGCCTCCAGCACGGCGGCATGGGATACGCCCGAATCGAACCACACATCAAGGATGTCGTTTTCCTTCTCGAAGGAGGCAGCACCACACTTGGGACAAACCGTACCGGCCGGCAACAGCTGCTCGGCGCTCCAGTCGAACCAGACATCGGAGCTGTGTTCCTTGAAAATAGCGGCCACATGATCCATCAGTTTCCCGTCGGCCACGTACTCGCCGCAGGCCGTGCAGGAAAAGGCGGTGATCGGCACGCCCCAGGATCGTTGGCGCGACACGCACCAGTCCGGGCGGTTTTCGATCATGCCATGAATCCGCTCACGTCCCCATTTCGGGATCCACTGCACCTGGTCGATGGCCCCCAGGGCCTTGCCGCGCAGGTCATTGGCCTTCATACTGATGAACCACTGCTCGGTGGCGCGGAAGATGATCGGCTTCTTGCAGCGCCAGCAGTGCGGATAGGAATGGCTGATCTTGGAGGTCTGCAGTAGCGCCTCGACCTCAATCAATTTGTCGATCACACTCTGGTTGGCGGCAAAGACCTGCTGCCCGGCGAAGAACTCCACGGTGGAGAGATACTTGCCGTAGTTGTCAACCGGGTTGTAGACCTCCAGTCCCTCTTTCAGGGCCAGTTCGTAGTCTTCCTGGCCATGGCCGGGGGCCGTATGGACACAGCCGGTACCGGCCTCCAGGGTGACATGCTCGCCCAGCAGAATGACCGAGTTCCGGTCGTAAAAGGGGTGCTTGCAGTTCTTGCGCTCCAGCAGGGTGGCGGAGAAGGTGGCGATAACCGAACCGGTCAGACCAACCGTTGCCAGGAATGAATCCTTGAGTCCCTCTGCAACGATCAGCACGCCCTTTTCCGTCTCCAGCGCCACGTAGTCGAACTCGGGGTGCAGGGCAACCGCCAGGTTGGCCGGGATCGTCCAGGGGGTGGTGGTCCAGATGACCACATAGGCCTGCTTGCCGGCCAGGGCCGGGATGACAGAGGAGAGGTCATCCTGCACCGCAAAGCGGACATAGATCGAAGGCGAGGTATGATCGGCGTATTCCACCTCGGCCTCGGCCAGGGCGGTCACGCAGGACGAGCACCAGTGCACCGGCTTGCGGCCACGGTACAGCCCCCCGTTGTGAGCGAACTTGGCCAGTTCGCCGGCGGTCAAGCCTTCATATTCGTACTTCATGGTCAGGTAGGGATTTTCCCAGTCACCCTGGATCCCCAGACGTTTGAACTCCTCCTTCTGGATCTCGACGAACTTGGCAGCATACTCGCGGCACAGTTTGCGCATCTCCAGCTTGGAGACCTGGCTCTTCTTGGAGCCCAGGTTCTTTTCCACCTGCAGCTCGATCGGCAGGCCGTGGCAGTCCCAGCCCGGGACATAAGGGGCGTGGAAGCCCTGCATGCGCTTGACCTTGAGCACGAAATCCTTGAGGATCTTGTTCAGGGCATGGCCGATATGGATGTGACCGTTGGCGTAGGGAGGGCCGTCGTGCAGCACGTAGAGAGGTTTATCGGCTCCGGCAGCCTCCATTGCACTGTACAGGCCGGTTTCTTCCCACTTGGCCAGCATGACCGGCTCGCGCTGGTTCAGGTTGGCTTTCATCGGAAAGTCGGTGGCCGGTAGATTGAGGGTGTCTTTATATTCCATAGTGGTAAAGCCTCCGCACTGATTGTAGGACTAAAATTTTAATAAATTACAGGCAGCATGCTGAAAAGTCAAGGAGTCGCAATCAAACACGGTTCGCCAACAAAACTAAGGGGCTCTCTCCATCTGGAGGCCCCCTTTGTTTCCAACGCCTGCACAGATTCAGAAATTACGAATGCACCTTCACATCCCGCACCCGCAGACTGCCTCCCTTGATCGTCAGTTTCCCCTTCACGTTTAGCGTATCAGCAATCGATACTCCGTTCACAACCGTCAAGCCATCATTCAGAGTTGTCAGCGTACCGTTCTTGATACCGAATATATTGTCCCAGCCGCCGTTTATGATAACGCCAACATCCAGGGAAACCACCCCGTTGTACTGCATACCCAGCAGCAACAGTTCGTTGCCTGTCACTGCCGCAGAGAGTGCATCGGCGAGTGTTCCGTAGTTTGTGGCAGTAGTTTTGTTCTTCACCTGGGCCAGATTGAAGGTTGCCGTTACGTCTTTGTCAGCATCCATGGCCAAAACACACGGATCGCTGTTGCAGATTGGACTCCAGCCGGCGAAGACAGAGGTGGCGGAAGGATAGTTCCCAAGAGTAACCACTGAGCCATCAGCAAATGGGGCCTGGCACATATCGGGACAGGCAATCCCGGAATGATCTGCATCACTGCTGACCGAGCCGGAGCCGGAGCCATTGATGTTTATGGTTAATATCCTCTGTGGTACTGGAAATTCAAAAGCGCCGATATCAAGCTGCGTATCTGTCGGGCGGGGAATTTCTGACTGGTGTTTCAGATATTCACGATCCAGCGGGAAGGTCATCATGGCAAGCGGCAAGGAAACAGCAACATTGCGTGCGGGTGAGGACTCCAACAGGTGAAAATCCTGAAGTGACTCGTCCACAAAACCGGGACTGGCCGCAGTGACATTTCCGCCGAGGTTTGTAACTGAACCAGTCACGCCGGAATGGGAAGCCGAGATACCGGACTTGTACAGATTTCCGCCATAACGCACCGTGCCGGACGAATCTGACAGAGCCAGTCGGTTCGCTGCTGCCGTGACATAGAGAATGTTGTTCCAGACCTCGGCCGTCTGTGAGTTGGTTGACAATCGCAACAGTGTAGTATTGTCGGCTCGCATCGAAACGACCGTGTTATTCCAAAAGTACAGCGTTCCGCGGTATTTGGCAGTTGTACCTGAGTCTCCGCCAAAATGAAGAATCTGATTATTGCCGGCGCCATCCGGCTCAATCAATACATTACCGTACACATAGGTCTTCAGGTATGCCGGGGCAGTGGTCAGGTCCACACTACCCTCGTTATCCACCAGATCCATCTGGCGGTTACCGCTTTCGATCCAGTTGTAACGGATCACCGTACCGGAGGAGCGATCCTTCAGATTGTTGCCAGAACAGCCGCTGCAGAGCGGACCGAAGCGGTTGAACTGGTAGAGGATTCCCCGCGCCTCGGTGTAGGTATTGTGCTCGTAGATACTGCCGCTGTTGCCGTTTCCGAAGATATAGTTGCCTTCAACCACCATGTCGGTTGTAGCACTGGCAACAAACAGGCCGTTGCCGTTATCCTCAATAATACAGTTACGTACCGTGATATGGTCACCCTTCTCCACGTAGATCCCGGAAGCATTTCCATTGTAGCTGCCGGTCGTCGCATCGTGTCTGGTAAAGTCCCCCCGGGCCCTGCGGAAGTGCAGATTTTCGATCACGATGTAACCAGGCATTCCATCTGCCGGTTTGTTGGAACCGCCGATCTTGAGGATACCGCGCTCTTCGTTCCAGTAATCCAACTGGGTGCGCGTTGTCGCCCCCTCGCCATGGATAATCGGCAGGGCCCCGTTCGCGTCCGGCACCCCGCTGACGGTAATCGGCGAATTGACGGTGCCGACCCGGTTCAGCACCCATTTTTCATAATAGGGTGCCGGACGGGCATGGATATAGACTGTGTCCCCGGCCTGGAGGGTTTCCCAGGCGACATCACCGATAGCGGAGTACGTATGGCCGGGGCCGACATGATAGTCGGCGGCACAGGCTGGTGATGAATAGCCGAATACAATCGAAACAAAAAGCATAATAGCCGTTTTCATGACAATCCCCCCTGAGATGGATAGTTATTCTTGTGCAACAATCCAGCCAGCCGGTTCAACCAGAATAACCCGCCCCCATTACACTGTTGCCAGTACGGTCAGTGTCGCTTATACTAACTGACCTGGAGCCTGGACACTATGCCTGAAAAATGCACCTTTACCCCCGCCCTGCTGGACAGTCACTGCATCATCGACGTGCGCACACAGCTGGAGTTTGCCGAAGACCACCTGCCCGGCGCGATCAACGTCCCGATCCTCAACAACGAGGAGCGGGTCGAGGTCGGTACGATCTACAAGCAGGTTGGTCCGCAGCAGGCCCGCCAGCGCGGACTGGTACTGACCTGCAGCCGCTTCGGCGCCATGGTGGCGGAGATCGCCGCCCATGCCGCCGGCCGGCCGATCGTGGTCTACTGCTGGCGCGGCGGCCTGCGCAGCCTCTCCATGGCGATCCTGCTGGAGATGAGCGGCTATCCGGTCGTACAGCTGCGCGGCGGCTACAAGGCCTTCCGGGGCCTGGTCATTAAATACTTCGAGGCATTCACACCGCCGGCCCCGCTGATCGTCATGCACGGCATGACCGGCACCGGCAAGACGACCTTCATCAACGGCCTTGACCAATCAAGCTGGACATCGATCGACCTGGAGGGACTGGCCTGTCATCGCGGCTCGGCCTTTGGCGAGGTCGGCCTGTATCAAACCCTCAGCCAGAAGCGTTTTGAAACCCTGCTGTGGGACGCCTTTCAAAGGGCACCTGCCGACCGCCCGATTGTGCTGGAGGGGGAGAGCCCCCGCATCGGCAGGATCGCCCTGCCGGGAAACCTGTACGAGGTCATGGCCGGAAGCTGCAAAGTCTGGTGCGTGGCCTCGCTGGAAACTCGTGTGCGCAGACTGGCGGTGGAATATGCCCGTGAAGAATACCGGGAGGCAATGGCAGAGGCGCTGGAACGGATCAGAAAAAAACTCGGGGGGCAACGTTACGCCGAGCTGGCCGGCCTGCTGGCGGACTGGGACATAGAGGGGCTGGGCCGGGGATTGATAACGCATTACTATGACAAACTCTATTACAAGCACCGCCCCTGGACGCCGGAGCTGGAAATGGATCTGGAGGATTACGCAGAAGCGGAGCAGCTGTTGTCAGAGTTCTGGAAGGGTCGGGGACACGCATGAAATTCATTGTCAAGCATCTCAAAGGGACGTTTATCGCCGGGTTGTTTGTTGTCATCCCGATCGGCATCACCCTCTTCATCCTCAAGTTCCTGTTCAATTTTACCGACGGCATCCTCAGCAGCTATCTCGACCGGCTGTTCAGCATCATCACCAAACAGGAACTGAACTTTCCCGGACTGGGCATCATCACCGGCGTCGTGGTTATCTACCTGGGCGGCCTGCTGGCCACCAATGTCCTGGGTACCCAGCTGCTCAAGCTGGGTGACAACCTGATGAACCGCATCCCGCTGGTCAACGCGATCTATTCCTCCAGCAAGCAGCTGACCAAGGTCTTCAAGGAAGGTAAATCATCCTACCGGCGGGCAGTTTTCGTGGATTGGCCCCGCCCGGGCGTCAAGGCGGTCGGCTTCGTAACGGCGGAGGTGGAGCGCAACGGCGAACGTCTGGTGGTGGTCTATATACCGACCATGCCCAATCCGACCTCCGGTTTTGCCCTGTTCTTTCGCGAGGAGGATGTCTTCGAGAGTGGTATGACGGTGGAAGAGGCCGTCAAATTCGTCGTTTCCGGCGGGGCTGTGATTACCTGACGGCGTTCAACCAATTGCTACTTAACCATATCCACGAACCTGTGTTCCTCTCCCCCTGGGAGAGGGTGCCCCGCAGGGGCGGATGAGGGCGACTTTATCCGGAATCTTCCCTTATAATCCCAGCTTCACCTTCTCCATCCTGACCGTTCCCTGCTGCAGCGTCACCACGCCCTGGAGTTTCGTATCCAGACTGTTATCAGAGTAGGTGGCGTCGAAGCCCCCTTTGACCGTTACGCTGACCGGGAGGTTGGCCAACAGTTCGCCAACCAGGGTACCGTCACGCAATTGAATGACGTCACCGTCCGCTGCAGCGTTGTAAGCCGCCTGCAGGGTATCGAAATAGCGCGGGGTAACTGCGTCGAAGATGCGCACCGGCGGAAAGGTATTGAAGGTTGCGGTCACATTTCTGGCGGTGTCCATGGTGACGAGGCAGGCGGCCGTCCCGCTGCAGTCACCGGTCCAGCCTGTGAAAATGGAGCTGGAATCGACCGTGGCAGTCAGGGTCACCTGTACGCCGCCATCATAACCCGCACTGCAATTATTCTGAGAACCAGAGATACAGGCAATTCCACCCGTATCACTGTGCACTGAACCTCCCCCGCTACCGTTAACGGTTACTGTCAGGGTTGCAGAAACGGCGGGCACCATGATGACATTTGAGTCCGGACTGCTGCCACCGCTATTATAAGCCCTGACCCGGTAAAAATAGGCTAACCCGGGTGTGAGGCCGACAATATTTACGGTATTCGTATTGCCAACATCAAAATTATTGTAGCCGACAACAAGATCTGAGAAGGCGTCAGTCTTCGAAACATCTATCCGGTAACCGGTAACGCCATAGACATACTCCCAGTTGGCGGTAAAGCCGGAGGCGGTCACATTCGTGGCAGCTGTACAGACCGGAGCGGCAGAAACTTCAGGAAGAGTTGCCTGAATAATGGGATTGGAATTCGCACCGACACCGCCGCTGGTATAGGCGCGGACACGGTAGTGGTAGGTCGTGCCCGCAGCAAGACCGCTTACGGCAAATGAAGTGACGTTACCCACATCCCGGTTGCTGTAATTTGCAACGAAACTGGTAAACCACTGGTCAGTGGCGACATCAAGCTGATATCCCGAAGCCCCGCTGACAATGTTCCAGGTGGCGTTAAAATCGGTCCGGGTCACCGAGTTTGCCTCCGTCGCGACCGGTGCCACCGGCAGCGTCACGACAGTGACGAAATCGGAGTTGCTGCCGGCCCCTCCAGCGGTATAGGCCCGGACCCGATAGTAGTAGGTCGTGGCGGCAGTCAGTCCACTGACTGTGAAACTGGTGACAGCTCCCACATCCTTGCTGTTGAAGCCGCTAACAAAGCTGCTGAAAGCCTGATTCGTCGACACATCGAGTTGATAGCCGCTGGCACCGGTCACAGCAATCCAGGAGGCACTGAAGCCGGTCAGGATAACGGCAGTTGCCGCAGAGGCAACCGGCGCATCCGGCAGGGTGCAGGTTGTTATCGTATTGGAATTGGCGCTGGTTCCGGCAACATTATAACTCCGGACACGGTAATGATACGTGGTGCCCGGTGTAAGCCCGCTGACAACAATGCTTGTTACATTACCCACATTTTTGGTTGTGTAGCCTGTGACCATGCTGGTGAAGCCATTATCAAACGCAACATCAAGCACATAGCCGTCCGCGCCGATCACTGCTCCCCAATTAGCGGTAAAAGCAGTTGCTGTAATTACAGTCGCGACGGTAACCGTCGGTACTTCAGAGGCGGTCGCGGGCAGGGTGGCCTGGTTGATGACACCCGAGTTTGTACTGATCCCGCCCGTATTGTAGGCCCGGACACGGTAGTAGTACAGTGTGCCGGCCGAGAGCCCGCTGACGATAGAGCTGGTGGCAGAGGCCATATCCTTGTTGTTGTAACCGCTGACGAAACTGGCGAAGCCGGAATCAGCCGATACATCCAGGCGATAGCCGGTGGCACCGTTGACGGCCCCCCAGTTGGCGGTGAAGGTATACTGGGTGACTGAGGTGGCGGACATGGCTGTCGGAGCATCAGGGGTTGCCGGCAGGGTTATCTGCGTGATCGTATTTGAGTTGGTGCTGGTGGCGGCGCTGGTATAGGCCCGGACGCGGTAATGGTAGGTGGTGCCGGGGGAGAGACCGCTGACAGCCGCGCTGGTGACATTGGTGACATCCTTGCTGTTATAGCCGCTGACGAAACTGGCAAAACCTGCATCAATGGCCACATCCAGCTGGTAGCCGCCGGCGCTGGTGGCCGCACCCCAGGTGGCGGTGAAACCGGTCTGGGTAACCAGCGTCGCCGCAGTGGCGACCGGGGTCGCCAGGGTGGCCTGGGTTATGACATTGGAATTGGCGGAGGTGATAGAGGTACTGTAGGCACGGACCCGATAGTAGTAGGTGACGCCGGCGGTCAGTCCGCTGACGGCAAAGCTGGTGACATTGGCTACATCCCTGTTGTTATATCCGCTTACGAATGCCAGGAACGTCGAATTGGTGGCAACGTCAAGCCGATAGCCGGTTGCCCCGACAACAGCCCCCCAGGCAGCGGTGAAGCCGGTCTGGGTGACCAACGTCGCCGCAGCAGCAACCGGGGTGGCCAGGGTCGGCTGGGCAATGACATTGGAGCTGTCGCTGGTACCGCCGGCATTATAGGCGCGCACCCGGTAATAATAGTCAACGCCGGCAGTCAGACCGGTGATGCTGTAGGTGGTAACGGCCAGCACATTCCTGTTTTCGTAACCGCTGACGAATGCAGTAAAAGCGGAATCGGTTGCCACATCCAGCAGGTAACCGCTGGCCCCGTTGGAGACACCCCAGTTGGCTTTGAAACCGGTCTGGGTAACAGTTGTTGCCGGGGCGGCGACCGGCGCCAGCGGCACCGTTTTCAGGGTAATGACGGGCGTGGAACTGACACTGGTCCCACCGGTATTATAGGCCCGCACCCGGTAATAGTAGCTGGTGCCGGCGGCCAGTCCGTTGACGGCATAACTGGTGACATTGCCCACATCCAGATCATTGTAGCCGGCAACAAAGGTGCTGAAGGTCGTAGCCAGGGACACGTCCAGCCGGTATCCGGTTGCCCCGAGCGCCGGGTTCCAGTTGGCGCTGAATCCGTTCTGGGTGATGGCGGTCGCGGCAACGGCTACCGGTACAGAAGGAAAGGTCGTGGGATTGATGACATTGGAACTGACGGTCGTAGCACTGCTGTTAAAGGCCCGCACCCGGTAATAATAACCCGTGCCGGCAGTCAGTCCGCTGATTGCATAACTGGTGACATTGAGCACGTTCTTGTCGTTATAGCCCGTGATCATGTTGCTAAAGGCGGCATCGGTGGCCACATCCAGCCGGTAGCCGGTAGCACCGACCACCGCATCCCAGTTCGCTTTGAAAGCGGTCTGGGTAACCAGTGTCGCCGGGGTGGCGACGGGAGTCGCCAGGGTGATCTGGGTGATGGTGTTGGAGTTATTGCTGGTTGCAATACTGGTGTAGGCGCGCACCCGGTAGTAATAGGTAACACCTGGTGTCAGCCCGCTGACCGGCGCGCTGGTGACAAGCCCCACATCCTTGTTACTGTAGCCGCTGACAATGCTGGTAAAGCCGTTATCTGTGGCCACATCCAGCTGGTAGCCGCTGGCCCCGTTCACGACATTCCAGTTGGCATTGAACCCGGTCTGGGTAACGAGCGTCGCCGCAGTGGCAACCGGGATGGAGAGGGTGGCCTGGGTAATGAAATTGGAATTGCCGCTGGTTCCAGCAGAGTTGTAGGCCCGCACCCGGTAATAATAGCTGGTGCCGGCCGAGAGACCGCTGACGGCGGAGCTGGTCGCGCTGGCCATATCCAGGTTATTGAAACCGCTGACAAAGGCAGTGAATGTCGAATTGGTGGCCACATCCAGCTTGTAGCCGAGTGCCCCCGCCGCCGGATTCCAGTTGGCAGTGAACGTACTCTGCGTAACCAGCGTAGCGGCAGTGGCAACCGGCGCAGGAGGAATGGTGGTGAGCGTAATTACATTGGAACTCACGGTCGCCCCGGTAATGTTATAGGCCCGGACCCGGTAATAGTAGTTTGTGCCGGCAATGAGACCGGTAACTGCAGAACTGGTAACATTGAGTACATTCTTGTCGCTATAGGAGGTCAGAATGGTGCTGAAGGCGGCATCGCTGGCCACATCCAGCCGGTAACCGGTCGCGCCGGCCACCGCACCCCAGGTGGCGGTAAAACCGGTCTGGGTAACCAGTGTCGCCGGGGTGGCGACCGGCGTCGCCAGGGTGATCTGGGAAATGGTGTTGGAGTTGGTGCTGGTGGCGACGCTGGTGTAGGCCCGCACCCGGTAGTAAAAGGTGACACCGGGGGTCAGGCCATTGACCGACCAGCTGGTGACAAGTCCCACATCCCTGTTGCTGTAGCCGCTGACAAAGTCGGTAAAGCCGTTATCAGTGGCGACATCCAGCTGGTAGCCGCTGGCCCCGCCCACGGCACTCCAGTTGGCGGTAAAACCGGTCTGGGTAACCAGCGTCGCTGCGGTAGCCCCCGGGGTGGAGAGAGTGGCCTGGGTAATGACGTTGGAATTGGTACTGGTCGTTGTGCTGTTGTAGGCGCGTACCCGGTAATAATAGGTGGTACCGCCGGTCAGGCCGCTGACGGCAGCGCTGGTTGCCGGGCCCATCTCCAGGTTGTTGAAGCCGCTGACAAAGGTGGTAAAGCCGGACGTGGTGGCCACATCAAGCTTGTAGCCAATCGCTCCGATAGCGGGGTTCCAGGTAGCAGTAAAACCGGTCTGGCTGACATTGGTTGCAGCAGTCGCAACAGGGGTCGCAAGAGTGTACTGGTTGATAGGATCTGAGCTGGCACTGGTCCCGCCACTGGTATAGGCACGGACGCGATAATAGTAACCGGTTCCGGCTACGAGACCGGTAATGGCAGCGCTGGTACCGGTGGTTATACTCTTATCCTTATAAGAGCTGAGAATACTGATAAACGCTGAATCGGTTGCCACATCCAGCTTATACCCGGTTGCCCCGCTTACAGCATTCCAATTGGCAGTGAAGCCGGTCTGGGTAACAGCTGTCGCTGCTGTAGCAACCGGAGCCAGAGGTACCGTCGTCAATGTAATCGTGCTGGAGTTGATGCTGGAGCCACCATTGTTATAGGCACGGACACGGTAATAATAGGTTGTGCCGGCAGTCAAATCAATGACGGAAAAACTTGTGATAATACCTACATCCCTGTTGTCAAAGCCGGCAAGAAAAGACGTGAAACCTATATCGGTCGCAATGTCGAGCTGATAACCGCCTGCACCGGTTACGGAAACCCAGTTGGCGATGAAGCTGGTCTGCGTGATAGAGGTTGCACCAGGGGTGACAGCCGGGGCAGCCGGCGGTAACGGAAGCGTTACCAGGGCAGCGGTGTCGGAGTTTGCGCTGGTTCCCCCGGCATTATAGGCACGGACCCGATAGAAATAGGTGGTACCGGCCTTGAGAGTACTGACTCCGAAACTGGTAACATTAGCTACATCCTTGTTGCTGTAGCCGGTGACAAAAGTAGTGAACCCGACCGTAGTAGCAACGTCAATCCGGTAACCGGTGGCACCGGCCACTGCAGCCCAGGTGGCGGTAAAAGTGGTTTGGGTGATGGCAATTGCGCCGGTGACATCCGGGAAATCCGGGATAGCAGGCAGGGTACTCAGTACCGTGGAATTGGAATTTACCGACGTACCGCCGTTGTTATATGCCCGCACACGGTAATAATAGGTTGTGCTGGGCGCCAGACCGCTGACGGATACGCTGATGACATTACCCACATCCTTATTGCTGTAACCACTGACAAGAGAGGTAAAACTGAAATCTGTTGAAACATCAAGGCGGTAGCCGGTGGCGCCGATCGCTGCACTCCAGCCGGCAGTAAATCCAGATTGGGTTACGTTTACAGCATCAGCCGCAACCGGAACACTGGGGGTAGGAGGCAGGGTTACCAGAGAGCTGGTGTTGGAATTCAGGCTGGTGCCGCTGCCGTCATAGGCACGCACGCGGTAGAAATAGGGAATTCCGGAACTGAGATTAATGACGGGGTAGCTGGTGACATTAGACACGTCCAGCGCCATGTAGCCGCTGACATAGCTGGTAAAGCCCGGATCGGTGGCGACATCCAGCTGGTAACCGGTCGCACCGTTCACGGCTTGCCAGGTGGCGCTGAATCCGGTCTGGGTAACGGATACTGCTTCGCTGACAACCGGGGCTGCGGGCGCCGCCCAGACTGCCGATGGCATCAGCATCAAAACCGCAGAAAGTATGATTGAGACTACAATGTTTCCTGTCAAGCACTGCTCCTAACCCTGATTTCAGAATAGTGCGTCAGTCGGATTCCCAACGTGTGCTGCGTTTGATAAAGGATGGTTGAGGAGGGTTCCAATCTTGCGAACGTGCCGTCTGACAGTCCTGCATCATAGTTCGTATCGGAAAAACAGGGCCTCAAGTTAAGCTAAAAATGACGCCTGTCCCAGAAAAGAGCCGGCCCTCCTGGTCGCATTCGGAGCAGGAGGGCCGGGGCATTCAGCCGGAGGGCAGCATTATTCTACCTGAGCATGCGAATGGAATTGTTGTTGCTGTCCGCAATAAAGAGACTCTTGCCATCCGACGTGAGCCCTTCCGGATGACCGAATCCCGCGGCAGCTCCGAGCAGTTGCGTAACACCGCCCCCGGACAGGGCGATGCTGCTGATCGTATTGCCGTAATCCGCCACGTACAGATAGGTGCCGTCGGTGGTGATGCCGGTGGCAGGATTTGTAAACCCGTTGGCCAGCGTTGACACCTCCCCGCTGGCAATCACAATCCTGCGGATCAGGCCGCTCCCGGAATCGTTTACATACAGATGGCTGCCGTCCGTGGTAATGCCCACCGGATGGTTGAAGGTTGCAACAGAGGAGTAACCGTCAATTGAGCCCGGGGTACCGGCAATTCCGACCAGTGGCGTAACAACACCGGTGGCGATGGCAATCCTGTTGATGGTGTGGCTGTTAAAATCGGTCACGAACAGATTGATGCCATCGGTCGTGATACCGGCTGGTGAGGTTACGCTGGCAATCGTCGAAACGACACCGCTGGAAATAACGACCTTGCGGATCTTGTTGCTTTCCAGTTCAGCTACATACAGGCAGGTGCCATCCGTGGTGAGGCTTCTGGGGTGGTAAAACCGTGCTCCCGTTCCAGTGCCATCCACCGTACCCAGCAGGCCGGAACCGGCCACGGTTGTAACGGCCCCGCTGGCAATCACAATTTTTTTGATCCTGTTATTGTTGCTGTCGGCCACATACAGGTTGCGGCCATCGGTCGTTATGCCGATCGGCAGATTGAGGGCGGCCGCGCTGCCGGCAAAGGTGCTGACATTGTTACCCAAGTTCAGCGGAGTCCCCTGAACCGTGCCACCAATCGGCACGACACCCAGCACGTAGGAACCCGTTATCCCGCCAAGCGCAGCCGTGATTGTGACAGAGCCGCCCGAAACCGACAGCGACGCGCCATTGCTCCCGGCACTGTTGCTGATGGTCGCCACCACTGTGTCCGAGGAGCTCCAGGTGGCTCGTGAGGTCAGATCAGCACTGCTGTTGTCGGAGTAGCTGCCGGTCGCGCTGAACTGGCAGCCGGAACCGAGGGGCACCAGCGGGCTGGCCGTCTGGACCATAATCGCAACCAGCCGCGGCGATGAGCCGCCCCCGCCGCCGCAGCCGGCAACAACAGCGATAACAGACGCCAGCACGATACTCTTGATCAAACGCAGCATGGATTCCCCTCTCGTACGAATCAGACAGTTGTGTGCCAACCACGGCAGGAGCTCAGACCCGCAACTCCCCACCTGTTCTGGGGATACGGGCAACATCGAAATGATCGGCGCCCCACTGGAGAATCTCCCGGCAGGTCGCACCGGTCAGTTCCACGGGCGGCACCTGCCCCAGAAAGCGCAGCACCGCCAGCAGCAACACCCCTTCCCGGCCGCGGTAGGTTTCGGGGTGCCGGGAAACCAGGTTATCCCGCTTGCTGAGCTTGGCACCACCCGGTCCCGTCACCAGCGGCAGGTGGCAGTAGGCCGGCTGCGCCAGACCCAGCAGTCGTTGGAGGTAGATCTGGCGGGGTGTCGATGCCAGCAGGTCATCTCCGCGCACCACCTGGTTCACGCCGGTCAGGGCATCATCCACCACCACCGCCAGCTGGTAGGCAAACTCGCCATCCCCCCGTTGCAGTGCAAAATCACCGCACCCCTGCTGCAGATTCTGGCAGACGCTGCCCCGGCGCAGGTCAACGAAACAGAGCAACTCATCCCTGGTCCGCACCCGCCAGGAACGGACCTGGGCCCCGCTCCGTATGCCGTCCCGGCAGGTACCGGGGTACGGGATCGTATCATCATCCGGATGTGGAGCCGAAGCAGCCTGGGCAATCTCCTTGCGTGAACAGCCGCAGGGATAAACCAACCCCTGCTGCTGCAGCTGCTCAAAGGCCTGTCGGTAGGCCTCCCGGTGGCGACTCTGCCAGGAGATCTCCCCGTCCCACAGGAGACCGAAACACTCCAGCGTCCGCAGGATGTCATCGGCCATGCCCGCCACCTGGCGCTGCGTATCCAGGTCATCCATACGCAGCAGCCAGCGGCCGCCGGCGGACTTGGCCAGCAGCCAGCTCCCGACCGCCGCCACCAGTGAACCGGTATGCAACGCCCCGGTGGGTGCCGGGGCAAAACGGCCGACTATGGAGTTTGTGCCTTTATTCATGACAGTTGTAAGGAACGAGGATTTTTTCGTTCTGGCAAGGCTGTCGAGGGGATGCGCGGAGGTGTAGCAGCGCTACACCGCACAAGCAGCACCGAAGACTTACGCAGCCAGAGCGGAAAAAGACCGTTCCTAAGCGATGAAAGAGCAGCAGTAGTCGGTCAC
The DNA here is from genome assembly GCF_056821595.1 of Geobacter psychrophilus. Taxonomy (NCBI): domain Bacteria; kingdom Pseudomonadati; phylum Thermodesulfobacteriota; class Desulfuromonadia; order Geobacterales; family Geobacteraceae; genus Geobacter; species Geobacter psychrophilus. Next base: position 2,764,902 of record NZ_JBXDTU010000004.1, on the reverse strand, counting down.
AACCGGCACCTTCATCAAAAACACCGAATTGGCCGGCACATTGAAGGCCTCGCCCCCCACGATCTTTGTCCAGGCGCTGTCACCCTTCATCTGCCACTGCAGCTCACCGGAAAGGATCTCCATGATCTCGGCTGCGCCGGTGGAAAATTCATACTCGCCGGCCTGCATGATGCCGAGCGTCTTTTTGCTGCCGTCCGGAAACAGGACCGTGTGGCTGGCGACCTTGCCCTCAAAGTAGATATTGGCCTTTTTGACCACGGTTACGTTGCTGAAATCTGACATACTGCCTCCTTCGATTGTAGTAAAGTATATCGGTTATAACCGCAATCCATACTGCGACGCAAAAGAAAAAACCCGCTGCAGGAAGCTGCAACGGGCGAATACAACCAAGGTTATGCAAAGAGCATGAATCTAATTGAAGGTCCCCCGCAGGATATCGGCCCGGAAGGAAAGCACCGTCTGCTTGGTGACCGGAGACTCGCTCAGATCGGGGATGATTGTCGGCATGGCTATTTTAATCGAGCCGTTTTCGATCGAAGCCAGTGAGCGCGTTGCTTTTCCTATACCATAGGCCGTACCGGCCAGGACGCCGGCAGCTGCTCCAAAGCCCATATAATCAAGGTGGTCGGCCGGTTTTTTTGTGAAGACCAGCAGGGCCGCGCCAACCAGCGCTCCCACGGCGCCGCCGTAAAAGGCACTCTGAAAGGTGTCGCGAAAGGCATTGTCGTCGGCAAATGCGGAAGTACTGGCGCTGAGTAGAGAGAGAAGTGTTATAAATGCGGCCATTTTCTTGAATCGATTCATGGAGTTCTCCCGGCAATTCATAATAACTTCGCCAATTCTGTTTGCAACGAAGGTGCCAAGTAGAAGCACGGACCGAAGGACCCGCGTAACCTCTCATTAAAGAAGGATTCTGGCGATTTTTTCCGTATAAGCCCAAGCACACAGAACCAAGGCAAAGCGACTTTTTGTTGCATTTACGACACAGTTGCTCGGTTTTTTGGCGTAATCAGCTCCGCAGCCAGTGCCAGCTCATCATCATCGCTGACAACCTCGCCATCCAGCCGGGCTGCCTGGAGGCGCTCCAAAATACGGCGGAATTGCGGGCCGGGCCGCAGCCCCATGGCCTTGAGCGCCTCGCCGTCCAGCGAGCAGCGCACCTGGCGCAGACGCGTCAGGTACAGTGAGACATAGCGCCTGACCTCCTCCTGGCGGGCCGCGGCAGCCAGATACAGCAGCATCTCCAGCGACAGGTCGCGGAACCAGATGTAGACCTCGCTGTTACGGATCTCCGGACCGCGCCTGATCCTGCGCTGCAGCGCATCGAGCATGCCCGCGGCATGCCGGCGCTGGGCGAATACCCGCACCATCACCCGGCCCGGTATCGCCAGCAGGCGGCAGGTTTCCTCAAATTCTTCGTGTTTGAGCCCGTCGCAGAGGGCCAGCAGGTAGACCTGCCACTGCTGGCAGGCATCCTCCAGATACAGCAGTCGAAACCAGGTCAGTACCCGGGCGGCCTCATGCACCACCCGCCCGCTCTCCGGCACCAGCTTGAGATTCGGGTGGATGCAGGGCAGCAATCCGAGCGCCGCCATGCGTTCGATCGCAGCAATCGGCTCCTTTTCCATGAAGATCAGTATCAGCTCGTTCAGCAGCCTGCGGCCGCCGATGGTCGTGAAGATGTTCATCCGCACGGCACTGCGCAGCAGGTTTTCCGTATGGGGTGCAATGGCAAAACCCAGGCGCTGTTCAAAGCGTATGGCCCGGAAAACGCGTGTCGGATCCTCCACAAACGACAGGTTGTGCAGTACCCTGACCGTACGTTTCTGAACATCCTGCCAGCCGCCGTAATAATCGGTCATCAGGCCGAAACGGGCGCTGTTGAGACAGAAGGCCAGGGTATTGATCGTAAAGTCGCGACGATACAGGTCGTGGCGCAGCGACGAGCGCTCCACCGTGGGGAGTACGCCGGGCGATTCATAGTATTCCAGGCGGGTACTGGCCACATCGACCTTGCTGCCGTCGGGCAGGATGACGACCGCAGTACCGAAGGTCGGATGACTGCGGATCCGGCCGCCGCGGGTGGCGGCAAAACGCTCGGCAAAGAAGATGCCATCCCCTTCCACCGTCACATCCATATCCAAGTTCTCCATGCCCAGCAGCAGGTCACGGACAAAGCCCCCCACCGCGTAGACCGCCAGCCCCAGTTCATCACCGACCGCACCCAACTCACGCAGCAGTGCGATGGTGGTCGCGGAGAGCCGTTTATTGATCACAGCGGCAATGGAGTTGCTGTGGGGAGCCGGTTCCAGCTTTTCCACATCGTAGAGCGCCTCCGACTGGCCGCGCCGGCCGCCGTAGGCATGCCGCATCAGATCGGTGCGCGTTACCGCCCCCACCAGTCGCTCCTCTGCAAAAACCGGTACGAAACGGCGGTTGCCCTCCACCATATAGGACTGAATATCAGCCAGCGGCGTATCCGGGGCAGCGCGCAGGAACTCGGTGTGCATGAAGTCGCTGACCGGGGCGGAGCCCAGATCGTGGTAAAGCGACTTCTCCACTGTCTTGCGTGAGATGATGCCGACCATGCGCGGCCCGTCCATGACCGGCATGGCATTGCAGTTGTAGCGCGTCAGCAGCTCCCGGGCCTCGGCAATCGAAGTGCCGAGCGGCATGGTCTTGACCGGTGCAGACATGATATCGCCGGCCGAGACCCGCGGCGGTACCGCCAGCCGCACAACCTCCTCCAGCGTGGCAAGCACCTGCTTCAGCGACCGGTCGTGAACCGTGGCCGAAGCGGCCGAGGGATGACCGCCGCCATGAAAGCCCCGCATGATCTCGCCCACATCGACCTCCGCCACGCGGCTGCGGGCCACCAGGCAGACGCGTTTTTCCATGGCCACCACCAGAAAGAGCACATCCGGATTTTCCATATCGCGCACCAGGTGCGCCAGTCCGGCGATATCGGCGATATAGGTGTCGGAGGAGGCGTAGGCAATCGAGATGGCTATGCCGTCGAACACGGTGGTCTTCAGGTTTTTCAGCAGCCTGTCCAGCAGCCCGACCTGTTTACTGGTCAACCCCTGTGCAACGGTGTCGGCCACGATGTTCAGGTTGGCGCCCTGCCCCAGCAGCCAGGCGGCCGCCAGGTAATCCTCCCGGGTGGTCGTGGGGTACAGCAGGCGTCCGGTGTCCTCGTAGATGCCGAGCATCATCAGGGTCGCCTCTGCGGGTGTCATCACGACACCCTGTCCCTGAAGGATTCCGGCCAGGATGGTGGATGTGGAGCCGCTGTGGCGAACGATTCCTCCGGTCGGATGGATGCTCTCGTCAGAAACCGGATGGTGGTCATAGACATGCAGTTCCAGACCGGGACGTTGCAGGATCTCGGCAAAACGCCCGATGCGGACGGGCTGCTGGCAATCGACGATAATCAGGCGGGTGACGGCATCCAGGTTTATCTCCCTGGCACGGGTAAAGAGCGGCAGGTAGTCGGGATAGCGGGCGACAAAATCGCGCACCCCCTTTTCCTGGGAACCGGGAAACGAGACCAGCGCCCCGGGGTAGAGCCGCAGGGCGGCAACCATGGCGCCCAGGCAATCGAAATCCGCATTTATGTGGGTGGTGATGACGTCCATCAGCTCTTTCCCGTCTTCGACTTACAATCTACGTGCATGTAAGGCCCGCTAACAGTTCATATATGACAGATGAACTGTGATATCGTCAATTGGATAAGGCCTCCTTTGGAGAGTTGTTTCGCCAAATTCCAGCATACGACAAATCGTATGCCCAGGGCGGCCTTACATATGTATGCATCGGCACGGCCGGGACGATCTCTTTACTATGATGCAGCATTTCCTGTTTGCTACCAGCTACGGTTACATTTAATTCGAGTCAACTCGTGCTCCCGACCAAGAGCTTGAATTCACCCGCCCCCGTGATACAATTAAAACGCTTTTAACATATGAGAAAACTCTAAACAGCATAAACCAGTCGGAATCAATGGAGCCGCCCATGTCCACACCTGGCCTTGAGCTGGAAAAAGCTCGTCTGGAAGAAGAGTTGAGGATTCATCGTCAAATTGCGTTTGCCTCCGGGCTGTTCTATGGCGATGTCACGGTGCGCACACTTTTGGAGTCGCTGGCCGAGGCAGTCGTTATCATCGACAGCTCCGGCGCCATACTGCTGATCAACAGCCGCGCAGAACAGATGTTCGGCTATCAGGCAAAGGAGATTATGGGCAAGCCCCATTCCATTCTTATTCCGGAACGATTTCGCGATGGCCACGGTAAACATGAGGCGGATTTCTTCGCCGAGCCCAAAATCAGGCCGATGAGCCAGTTGATCGAGCTTGCCGGACTCCGTCGGGATGGTAGCGAGTTCCCGGTAGATATCAGCCTAAGCTATATCGAGACTGTCAACGGTGTGCTGGTTCTCGCCTTTGTCAGCGATATCACCCTGCGCAGGCAGTACGAGGCAAACATACAGAAACACCAGGAGCTGTTCCGCGTACAGGTCGAATGTATAAAGGATTACGCCATCTTCATGCTCGATGCACACGGCAACGTCCAGAATTGGAATGCTGGTGCCGAGCGCCTGAAAGGATATCGAGACGAGGAAATTGTCGGCAGACATTTTTCATGTTTCTATTCGGAAGAGGATCGAAAAGCGGGCAGGCCGGATGAAGCGCTCGCCGTTGCTCAAACCGAGGGGCGGGCTGAGGATGAAGGCTGGCGGATTCGCAAGGACGGGAGCAGGTTCTGGGCCGACGTAATTATCACCGCCCTGCGCGATACCAACGGTGATCTGCTCGGCTTCTCGAAAGTGACTCGAGATATCAGCGAGCGCAAGCGAACAGAGAATGAGATTAAAAAACTGAACTCCGATCTGGCGGTAAGGGCCATGGCGCTGGAGGAGGCCAACCGGGAGCTGGAGGCATTCAATTACACGGTAGCCCACGACCTGAGTAAACCATTGACCGCCATCAACGGCTATTGCCAGGTTCTCCGCGATCTGTGCGACGACAAGCTGGGCGAGCAGGAAAATAAGTACATATGCGAAATATTCGACGGCACCTGCCGCATGAACCGACTTATCGACACTCTGCTTAATTTCTCCCGCCTGGGGCACACAGAGCTGTGCCTGGAAATGATTGATGTCTCTACGATTGCACGAATCATTACCGCTGATTTAATGCTGTCAGAGCAAAGTCGTCGGGTCGATATCCATATCGCTGAAGGGCTGACCGCCTGCGCTGACGCCGGCCTTCTTCATGTGGTTCTGGACAATCTTCTCGGCAACGCCTGGAAATATACCCGCAAACAAGAAGTAGCAGTCATTGAGTTCGGTTCGACCGATATTGACGACGTGCCGACATTTTTTGTCCGGGATAACGGCGTCGGATTCGACATGGCGCAGATAGACAAACTCTTTACCCCCTTCCAACGCATTGCCTGCGCCGAAGAGTACAGAGGTTTCGGCATCGGCCTGGCCACGGTGGAACGGATCATCCGCCGCCACGGCGGGAGGATCTGGGGAGAGGGTGAGCCGGGCAAGGGCGCATGCTTCTATTTTACCCTTGCAACAAGCGGAGAATCATCCGGCGAGGCGTCCGTTAATAATTCATAAAAAAATTTGCATGGCATTCCCGGCACACCAGTAGAATTTGACACACCTCCTTCTTCATTATCCTCGGCCTCCATACAGTTACTCAATCCGCTCCATCCTTTTTGAATTTGACAGAAGGCGGGCCGGTTCGGTATACACTTATATCCTTTTTTTATCATGGCGTTACATCTCCGGCGAAAACACGTTTTTTCGCCATTCATTCAACCCGTTGAAAAATTGGTGACTTCACTCCCATGCCCAAATCAAGAGAACTTGCCCAAGCCAATCTGGAGAATATATACCGGATTTTTACCGTCCCGGAAGCCCCCGACTCCACCCTGGGTCGCGTCGATCAGGCCATTTCCGATGATCTGATGGGTTTTCTGCAGGAACATATCGTCGCGGTTGAACGCGACCTCGATGAAATCGAGGGGGATTTTTCCCGGTCACGCATCCCGGAAGAGCCCACCTTCGTTTCCGACTACACGGATTTCCTCAAGGAAAAACTCGTTTCCCAATCCGTGCATACCGCCTCGCCCGGATTCATCGGACACATGACCTCCGCCCTGCCCTACTTCATGCTGCCGCTCTCAAGGATCCTGACCGCCCTGAACCAGAACCTGGTCAAGGTGGAAACCTCCCGCGCCTTCACCCCCATGGAGCGGCAGGTGCTGGCCATGATCCATCGATTGATCTACAGCAACAGCGACGCGTTTTACAGCCAGTGGATCCAGAACAGCAATTATTCTCTGGGCGCCTTCTGCTCCGGCGGCACCATCGCCAACGTCACCGCCCTGTGGGCAGCCCGCAACCGCCTCTGCGGCCCCTCGGGCGATTTTCGAGGCATCGCCCGGGAGGGACTGCTCAAGGCACTGCAGCATCTGGACTGCCGAGGCCTGGCCATCCTGGTGTCCCGCCGCGGGCATTATTCATTGAGGAAAGCCGCCGACCTGCTGGGCATCGGACAGGACAACCTCATCGCGGTGGAGACGGACGACAACAACCGCATCGACATGAAGCGGCTGCGGGAGCACTGCAACAGACTGCGGGGCGAAGGCATCCGTCCGTTGAGCCTGATCGGCATTGCCGGCACTACCGAGACGGGCAACGTCGACCCCCTGGAGGCCCTGGCCGACCTGGCAACGGAGCTGGGCTGTCACTTTCATGTGGATGCCGCCTGGGGCGGACCGACCCTGTTTTCCGATACCTACCGGGGCCTGCTGCGGGGCATCGAACGGGCCGACTCGGTGACCATCGACGCCCACAAGCAACTCTATGTACCCATGGGCGCCGGCATGGTGGTGTTCAAAGACCCCGCCACCCTCTCCTCCATCGAGCACCACGCCGCCTACATCATCCGCCGCGGCTCAAGAGATCTGGGCAGCCGCACCCTGGAAGGTTCGCGCCCCGGCATGGCCATGCTGGTGCACGCTGGCCTCTCCATTATCGGCCGCAAGGGGTATGAACTGCTCATCGATCAGGGCATCGAGCGCGCCCGTCGCTTCGCCCGCCGCATCGACGCCCATCCCGACTTCGAACTGGTTTCCGAGCCCGAACTCAACATCCTCACCTACCGCTACATCCCGGCCTGGGTGCAAACGGCCCTGGCCTTGGCCCCGGTGGAGCGGGCGGCCCAGATCAACGAACTGCTCGACAAAATCATCGAAACCATGCAGAAACGTCAGCGCGAGGCCGGGAAAACCTTCGTTTCCCGCACCCGTCTCGCCCCGGGACGCTACAACGGTGACACCATCACCGTCTTCCGCGTGGTGTTGGCCAATCCCCTGACGACCGAAGAAATTCTTGCTGCGGTCCTCGATGAGGAATGCGAAATCGCCGACCAGCCGGACATCCAGGCCCTGCTGGAGCAGATCCGGGAATTGGTGTCTCTACCGTGACACGATGACATGCGCCCATCATTGCACCTGACACCCGTGTCGGGTACGTGACAGTCCAAAGGCACTACCACAGGTTATTCCCATGCCCACCCGCGCCAGCAGCAGCCGTTTCGTCCTACTCACCCTGATCTTCGTGCTGGCCTGGAACTTCACCAGCTCATGTGTCGCCTGGGGCTGGCCCACCGCCGCCGTAATTACATTCGCCATGTCGCTCATCTATAGCTGGTATGTCTGGCGTCATCATGAGGCCCTGCTGGGGCGAATCCTGCTCTTCGGGCTGGCAACCGGCTGGACGGAACTCCTGGCAGACCGCTGGCTGGTGGATACGACCGCTACCCTGGTGTACCTGCCGGGCGGCCCGTTCGTGCTGCGTTCGCCCCTGTACATGCCCTTCGCCTGGATGATCGTCGTGACCCAACTGGGATACATCGGCTGGTGGATGGGTAAGCGCTGGGGTGTACCGGTCGCCTCGCTCCTGATCGCCCTGTTCGGCGCAATCAACATCCCGCTGTATGAGCAGTGGGCCAGGAACGCCGGCTGGTGGTACTACCGGAATTCTCACATGCTGGGCAACACCCCCTGGTACATCATCGGCGGCGAATTCCTGATCGCCCTGAGCCTGCCTACAGCGATTCTGTTTCTGGAAAAGCGGCACTGGGGCCTCAGCATCTGCGCCGGGATCTGCCAGGGCCTGTGGATATGGCTCTCCTACATCATTGCCTTTCGGTTACTTGGTTAGGGTCAGACTAAACCTGACAAGCATACGGAATAGGTTGTAAAGCCAGCCTGATCACTCTGCCGGAGGTCATACACAATGAGCTTCATCCTTGCCCTGGACCAGGGCACCACCAGCTCCCGCGCCCTGGTGTTCGACCACGACGGCAACGTCCGTGCTGTCGCCCAGAAGGAATTCCGCCAGATCTTCCCGCAGCCGGGGCTGGTGGAGCACGACGCCGAGGAGATCTGGGCCTCCCAGCTGGGCGTGGCAATGGAGGCCATCGCCCGGGCCGGGCTGACCGCCACGGACATCGCCGCCATCGGCATCGCCAACCAGCGCGAAACCACGGTTGTCTGGGATCGCAGCACAGGCAGGCCGATCCACAACGCCATCGTCTGGCAGGACCGGCGCACCTCCGGAGAATGCGACCGCCTCAAGGCCGCGGGGCTGGAACCGCTCTTCCGCGAGCGCACCGGACTGGTGCTGGATGCCTACTTTTCCGGCACCAAGCTGGCCTGGATCCTCGACCATGTTCCCGGTGCGCGCAGCCGGGCCGAGGCGGGCCAGCTGGCCTTCGGCACGGTGGATTCCTGGATCGTCTGGAATCTGACCGGGGGCGAGCGGCACGTGACCGACGCCAGCAACGCCTCCCGCACCCTGCTGTTCAACATCCACAGGGGGGAATGGGACTTGCAACTGCTGGAGATCCTGCGGATACCGCCTGAGGTCCTGCCGGAGGTCGTCCCCTCCAGCCAGGTCTACGGCGAGACCGCGGCCCGCTTCCTGGCCGCGCGCCTGCCGATTTCCGGCATGGCCGGCGACCAGCAGGCGGCGCTGTTCGGCCAGCTCTGCGACCGGCCGGGGATGGTCAAGAACACCTACGGCACCGGCTGTTTCATGCTCATGCATACGGGTGACAAACCGGTCGTATCAAAGCAAAAGCTGCTCACCACCGTGGCCAGCCGGATCGGCGGCCGGACCGAGTACGCCCTGGAAGGGAGCGTGTTCGTGGCCGGCGCCGCGGTGCAGTGGCTGCGGGACGGCCTCGGTATTATCCGCACTTCCGGGGAGGTGGAGACACTAGCCGCCTCGGTGCCCGACAACGGCGGCGTCTACCTGGTGCCGGCCTTCGTCGGCCTGGGCGCCCCCCACTGGGACCCTTACGCCCGCGGCGCCCTGTTCGGCCTAACCCGCGGCTCCAGCGCCGGGCACATCGCCCGGGCCACCCTGGAGAGCATCGCCTTCCAGACCGCCGATCTCCTGGAGGCCATGGAAGCGGACTCGGGCTCGCCTTTGGCTGAACTGCGGGTGGACGGCGGCGCTACCGCCAACGACCTGCTGATGCAGTTCCAGGCCGACCTGCTGGGCTGCCCGGTCGTGCGGCCGAGGGTACGGGAGACGACGGCGCTGGGGGCGGCCTATCTGGCCGGATTGGCAATCGGTTACTGGAGCGGACGTGAGGAGCTCGGCCAACTCTGGCAGGCCGAGCGCACCTTTACCCCCCGCATGGATCGGGGACAGGCTGCGGAGCTGCGCCAGCGTTGGAGCAGGGCTCTGGAGCGGACGAAAGGGTGGGAGCAGCCATGACGCGTACGGAACTGTTGCAACAGCTGGATGAGACACAGGTTTGGGACATGATCGTGATCGGCGGCGGCGCCACCGGCCTGGGCACGGCGCTGGAGGCGGCCAGCCGCGGCTATCGCACCCTGCTGCTGGAACAGAGCGACTTCGCCAAGGGGACCTCCAGCCGGAGCACCAAGCTGATCCACGGCGGGGTGCGCTACCTGCAGCAGGGCAACCTCTCCCTGGTGCTGGAGGCGCTCAGGGAGCGCGGACTCCTGATCCGCAACTCCCCCCACCTGGTGCATAACCTCTCCTTCGTAGTCCCCCTGTATGATTGGTGGGAAGGCCCCTTTTACGGGATCGGCCTCAAGCTGTACGACGTCCTGGCCGGCAAGCTGGGGCTCGGCCCCTCCCGCCTGCTCTCGCGGGAGGAGACCCTGCAGCACATCCCGACCGTGGAGCCGAACGGCCTGCGCGGCGGGGTGATCTACCACGACGGCCAGTTCGACGACGCCCGCCTGGCGATCACCCTGGCCCTGACCCTGGCCGACCTGGGTGGGGTGGGGATCAATTACCTGCCGGTGACAAGCATCTTCCGCGAGGGGAGCCTGGTGGCGGGGGTGGTGGCTCGGGACTCGGAAAGCGGGCGTGAGTACCACCTCCGCGGCAGGGTCGTGGTCAATGCCGCCGGCCCCTTTATCGACTCGATACGACAGATGATCGACCCGGGAGCTCGTCCTCTGCTCGCCCCCAGCCAGGGGGTGCATCTGGTGTTGGACGGCTCCTTCCTTCCGGGCGACAGTGCCATCATGGTGCCCCATACCGACGACGGCCGGGTGCTGTTCGCGGTCCCCTGGCACGGCCGGACAATCGTCGGCACCACCGATACCCCCATCGCTGCGGCCAGCCTCGAACCGCGACCCCTGCCGGAAGAGATCGACTTCCTGCTGACCCATGCCGCCCGCTACCTGACCCGACATCCCACAGCCGCCGACGTGCTGAGCGTCTTCGCCGGCATCCGGCCGCTGGTGCGCTCCGACAACACAGGCGACACCGCCTCCCTGTCCCGTGACCACACCCTGCTGGTGGAGAGCAGCGGCCTGGTCACCATTGCCGGCGGCAAGTGGACCACCTACCGCAAGATGGGCGAAGACACGGTTACTGCCGCAGCCCAGGTCGCCGGACTGGACGACCGGCCGTCCGTCACCGGCAACCTGCAGTTGCACGGCTGGCAGGAAGGTAGCCGAGTCGATGATCCCAGGCAGGCCTACGGCAGCGACGGGGCGGCACTGCAGCGCATGCTGGATGAGAACCCCGCCCGGAGCGAAGCGCTGCACCCGGCGCTGCCTTACTGCCGGGGCGAGGTCGTCTGGGCGGTGCGCTTTGAGTGGGCCAGAACCGTGGAGGATGTACTGGCCCGCCGCACCAGGGCGCTGCTGCTGGATGCCCGCGCCAGCATGGCCGCAGCACCCGTTGTGGCGGAGTTGATGGCGGGTGAACTGGGGAGGGACCGGGCGTGGCAGGAGGCGCAGGTTGCGGAATATTGCGCGCTGGCGCGGGGGTATCTGTTGGCGTGAAGGTGATGCGGCAGAGGCTGCCCCCCTTAAGTAAGGGGGGATTGAGGGTGGTTAGATTTAAAAGTTACGTGGTACTCGTCACACAATTCCTTGAATAATCCGGCAATATCGCTTTTTCCCGTGCGCGGCAGAAAGCTCTCCGCTCCGTTCGGCAAACCCACCACAATCAATAACCGTTAGGACTCCTCAGTGGCCGGAAGGATTTTGTGCCGTCACGGTACCGCAATCTCCCTTGATCCAATGGGCACTTATTATGTTGCGGTTCAGCAGTTGCTGCCTGTCTGCGTCGCCGTAGGTCATATGGACAAGTCCGCTCATATGTTCCGGATCAACAGCGTGCATCTCGACGCGTCCGGTCATGGCGTTGGCCCCCGAGCAATGGAGGTTGGCAACCAGATCTTCGGAAGTCCGGGTCGGAAACGTGTAGGTACAGGATGCCTGGTGGGACCTGCCGATGAATGCTTCGCCGCTCTGGATCTGCTCGTCCTTCAGGCAGGATATGACGGTGCGGGTTTCCTTTTTGACCTGGCTGTCCAGTTTCTGTTCGACCTTGGCACGCTGTTCCGGCGTCAGTTGGTCCAAATTGGTCGGGCGCCTGGCACCCTGTTTTACGCTTGTGGTTGTGGTTTCCCACAGACCCGCTTTGACGTTGAGCGGTTCGGCCTGAGCGGAGATGCACAGTGCCAGCAAAGCCAGCGGCAGGGTTGGGATGGTATATCTCATGACGGACTCCCCTTGATGAGTGAAGCGCCGCCGGACCTGTCGGGGTACGGCGGCGCTGGTTGATGAAGGTTCTGACGCGGGGTTGCCCCGCGCCAGAGGTCGAGTCTACTGCCTCTTCAGACTGCGCAGGCCGGACCAGTTGGAAGCGCCGACGGCGTTGCTCTGGCGAACCCGGTAGCTGTAGAAGGTGTTGTCGAGCAGACCGCCGCTGGTGATGCTTTGTGCGCCGGCTGTGGTAGTACCCGCCAGGGCCGTCCAGCCGGCGCCGGTTGGCGCACAGGCCTGGCCGGTTCCGGTCTGCAGGTTGGTCGCGTTGAGGGTGTTGCTGGTGGTGGTGAGCCCCTGGCAAACCTGTGCTTCCCAGCCGGCAGTCGCTGTGGCGGCGATCGTGAAGTTCACGGTCTGGATGCAGGCACCAGAGTTGGTGGCGCTGCAGCTGCCGGTATTGGACGCGGTCGGGGTGGCCGGTGCTGCCGGCGCTGCAAGTGTTGCTCCCGATCCGGTGCTCGACCAGCTGACAGACCAGCCGCCCGGGTTGGCCACCTTCACTTGGTACTGATAGGTCGTGCCGTTGTTCAGGCCGGTGTCAGTGAAGCTGATGGCGCCTGAACCCGGTGTCGGTCCAAGGTTCGTCCAGGCACCGGTACCGACGCGACGCTGGAGCTGATAGCCGACCGAACCGGCCGGCAGGGTGAAGTTCACATTCAGGGTTGTACCGGTTGCTCCGTTGATGGTTGGCCGGGGGCCGGTGTTCGGGCGTGCCGGAACGATCAACGCAGTTGTCACCGTTTGCGAAGCCAACGTACCGGCCAGGGCCGTTACACGGAATTGTACGGTACGGGCAGCGACGGAAGCGGTAACCGCAAAGACCGGGAACTGATCTGCCAGGGTCGTGCTGTCCGCCGGCAGAGGATATGGTGTCCAGGCCCCCGTGGCGCCGATTTTGCGTTCTACAAGGTACGCGGTTTCTTTCTGTGAAACATCGGTCCAGTTCACAGTCACGTTCACGTTGGTCACTGCCGGCAGACCGGCGTTGATGGTTGCCTCCAGGTTGATCGGGGCAAACAGACCCACAGTCACGTTGTTGCTGTTGGCGTAGCCCGAGTCACCATTCACCAGGCTGATCGCCTTGACGCGATAGACCGAGGTCTGAGCTTCAAGCGGGCTGGTATCCAGGAACGACAGGGTATTGGGTGCCAGGAATGCGCCCACGCCCGGTACCTGCTGGAAGGCGCCGACCGCACCGCTGGTGGAAACCGGGGCACGCTCGACGACAAAGCCGTCTTCGTTATTTGAGTTGTCGGTCCAGCTCACGGTAACCTGAACACCCGTAGCCACGGCGCTGACCGCAGATGGTGCCAGCGGGACCGCCGGGGTTGTTGCGCTGACACTGGCTACAACCAGCGGGACGGAACCGCTGGCCTCAACAATGTAGGTGTAGGTGATGCCGGGCTGTGCTGTTGTGTCGGCATAGCTGTACGTTGACGCTGCTGTTTTGGCCACGCTGCCGATGAGGACGCCGTCACGCCTGACCGCAAAACCGGTCGCATCGCTGACATTACTGGTCCAGGTCAGGTTGACGCGGGTGCCGCTTGCGGCAGCAGCGCTGAGGTTGATCGACCTGGCGCCAACCGTGCATCCCTGGTTGGGTGCAAGGGCGAAGGTCGAGACATCCAGGTTGGCCGTGAAGGCCCGGACCTGGTAGGTATAGCAGGCGGTGGCCAGCAGGCCGGCAGTATCGATGTAGCTGTTGGTTCCGGTTATCGTCTGTCCCGCGATGGCCGGTGCACCTGTCTGGGTTCCCAGACCGCCGCCGACAGCAGGGGAACCGCCCAGGATGGTGAGTGGCGGCAGGCCGTTATAGACAACCGGCACACCGTTGATGCTGATCGGACCGTAGCGCCAGACTTCGAAACCGGCTTCGTTAACAGCGTTGTCGAACCAGCTCAGCTGGATTTGCGCATCGGTCGAGCCGCTGGCTTGAGAGTTGCTGGCCGTCACGTTGCTCGGCGCGGCGGGCAGGCCGGAGGCAATCGTGTGGTCAACAACATCGGATGCGGTTGCCCCCTTGCCGTTGAAGGCTACGACCTTGAAGCCGTAGGTCTTGCCCGGAGAGCCGACCGATGCGTCACCCAGCACATATTCGGTGTGGGAGGTGACATCCTTGCCCATGGTGACCAGACGATCCCAGTCAGCGGTGGCGCCGGTGGTATCCTTGCCGTAGCGGATCCAGACCGTGTAGCCGTCGGCATCGGGAACCGGGGTCCAAGAGAACTTGGCGGCAAAGGTATCGGGAGCCAGGGTTACCGGATCAATGAAGTCGGGATCGGAAGGGATCAGGGCCCGCACATTCAGCACCGGTGCAGCCGGTGCGGCGGTCATGGCCGTATCATCACGGTCAACCAGGAATGGTGTCCCTTTGCCGGTAGCCAGCCAGGCGGCATAGGCCACTCCACCCCAGTTATCATTCAGCGGTGCGCCGTCCAGCGTCGTGTAGGAAGAAAGCGGCAGACCGTTGATCGAGTCGCTCAGGTAGCTGGGGACATTCGGATAGTTGACATTGAGCGGATTGGGCTGAGCTAGCGGACGAACCGTGGAGGTATCGGCCGTGCGCAGGTGCTCGACGAATTCACGGGTAAGGGTCTGCCAGTACACCTCCGCCGATGCGGTCAGGATTGCACCGGTGGCTGCCGTGAAACGGTAGGTCACCTCATCGGAACCTTCGGCCAGCTGGGCTGCGCTGAAGCGGGTCTGCTCTTCAAACGGCGCAAAGGTAATCGGGTCGTAGTTCCAGAACTTTATGCCGGCCAGACGGCCATTGGCGGCATCGAATCCTTTGGGCGGGATGCGGTTGTCAAACAGGATGAAGTTGTTGAGTACGGAAGGTGACGGTGTGCAGGCGGCAGCAACGGCAGAGGCCGGCTCCGGGTAGATCCAGGCACTCTTGCCCGTGTCGCTGTAGCACATGCCGGTGACGCGCTCATAGACCTGCACGGCATTATTGGCCGGGATTGTGGCGTCGATGACGTTGCCCAGGGAGCGTTTGAAGGCCTCGGTGGCGGTTGTTTTGAGTGTCGCACTGGCGTCATCGTACACGCCGGACACATACACCGGTGCGCCTGTTGTGGCGTCCTTGGCCTGGACCGACAGCCAGAAGCGGCGGCCATCCGGGTAGCCGGACGGAATGCGGTGGCCGGACTTGTTGATGACTTTTACCTTCATTTCATATACACCCGGCTGCCCGACTACTTCGGTCGGTGCCTGGGTGATCTGTACATCGACGCCGTCACGCAGCGTGATTTCCGTATTCTGTTTGGCCCGGTCCCACATGGGGCTGCGGTCGGAGAGCATGCCGGGGAAGACGCGCGGGTCCCTTCCGATCGGGGCGCCGAGGATTTCCATGTCTACTTCCGGATAGAGCACCTTCATGATCTGCGGCAGGTCACGATTGGAACCGGTCAGCTTGTGCTGCGAGGTGCCCCCCTGTGCAGCGCGGTTCTTGCCGTAGGGGAAACCGCCGACGAGCCAGGGGTCGGCGTTGTAGCTGCCGGAATCAAGGTCGGTGTATTCATGCTTGAGCTGCGGCATGTGGCAGTCCTGGCACCGCTCGGCACCTGCCGTGGTCCGCTTGCCCAATGGATCGGCGGGTACGTGCGATGACTGGGCGTAGGAGCTGTACTTCCACTCGGAATAGGTGCGCTGTTCGGGCATGCCGTGATTGAGCACCGGCACCGTCAGGTCGTGGCATGAACCGCAGAATTCGGAGGTGCGGATAAATTCGCTGCCGCTGGTCGATCCTCCCGGGCCGGCGGTCAGTGTCGGCTGCAGGTCGTTGCGCGCCGTACCGTTGTTAACGAACGGGAACTTGCTGCCGCTGCGACCGCCGCCGCCGACGGTCGGGTGCTCGATGGAGAAGGCCTGGGCGGCAAAGACCGGAGTGCCGGACGGACTGGTCGGTGTGCCGATCGGCACTTCCAATAGTGGCGGCAGCGTGCCGTCCAGGTTATAGGCAAGATACTGGCCTGCGGAATTCTGCGCCGGCTTGCCTGGCGGAACCGGATTCATGGGGTTGCCATCGGCGGCCCAGGTGGGCGGATAGACCGCATAGATCTGTCCGGTATAGGGAGTACCATCCAGCGGCAGATCGCTGAAGTACACGTCGGTCATGCCCGAATACTTGCCGATGTAGGTCATACCTTCCAGGTACTGCAGTGACGTGTCGCCGTAGGGATTGCCTGCAACCGTGGTAGGGGTGCCGACCTGGTCGACCGGCTCCTTGCCCAGATGCTCCCAGTCAAAGAGGCCGGCGAGCAGGTTCCAGACTTTTTCCAGGGGGTTGAGGTCGGCACGCTTGGTGGTCACATTACCGACGGCGCGGTGGCACCCCTCGCAGCTGATGCCTTCCGTATCGGTGGAGAGCAGGATGCTCTGGATCAGGCTCGAACCGTCAGGCTTGCCCCCCAGGGCCGGGTCAAAGCGTCCCGAGAGCCAGCCATTGGGGCTGTGGCAGCGGAAACAGACGTTGCCGGCGCCATCCTGGCCGGTGATGGCCTTGACAGTGTCATTGGTGCTGATCTGGGCGGCGCGGAAGATCGGATCGCGCGTTGCACTGGCCATGTTGCCGCCGGCCCAATTGCCGAAGGGGGCGGTGTGCTGGTCCACGGTACCGGCATGGCAGGCACCGCAGGTGACAACAAATTCGAACACGTTCCATTCGGCCGGGGCCGTAATGTTTGCGAGTTCCTGCTGCTGGCTGCCCGGATTGGGCACAGCTCCTCCGGGTAACGGGCGGCCCGGCACATTGGCGTAGACTTCTGTAGTCATGGCGAAAAGCAAAGCCATAACAATGGCCAGCACGGAATACGTGCTGCTCTGTAGATGCTTCACAGTTTTTTCGATTCGTCGCATCTCTGTTCTCCTTTCATTGTGTTTGGACATGTCAGTACTGCTGCCTCTGTTCTGCCTTTCACTTTTTCCATCTGGATCATTCTCTTTTCACTATTGTTGTTGAAATGTAAGGAGTTGTCAGTGTTCCTTCAAAATTCGTTGACCCAGAAAATGATCCCCCCGTCATGCGTCCGGTTCGCGGCCTGGTGCCTGCGCGCTGCAGCCGTACCTCCGCCTCCATGGCCCCGGTGGCAAACGCCGGATCGTAGGGGACAGTCGCCGTCAGTTGCCCGGATATGCTGTAGGGATTGTAGCGGGCCTTGAGGATGGCCGGATCAGCTCCTTGTGCCGTCACGCTCCACTGGCCGCGCAGATACCAGACGCCCGCCTTCTGGTCGCCCATGTCCTCGACAGGCCT
This sequence comes from Geobacter psychrophilus, assembly GCF_056821595.1. Taxonomy (NCBI): domain Bacteria; kingdom Pseudomonadati; phylum Thermodesulfobacteriota; class Desulfuromonadia; order Geobacterales; family Geobacteraceae; genus Geobacter; species Geobacter psychrophilus. The sequence continues at coordinate 2,747,511 of NZ_JBXDTU010000004.1, read as the reverse complement.
GAAGGCGTTCAGGGTGGTGCTGAATGTTCCTCCAGAAAAGATCGCCCCCGGTGTTGTTGTTTCCGCCCGCGCCTCGATCCTGATACCGGAGCGCATACTCCCTTCTACCCCGTTGCTCACCGTTCCCCAGTTGATCACTTTCGCGTCGGACAGACGCCATTCAATGAATGCCGGCGACGGCTCAGCAGCACCTCTACCGTGTGTCAGCAGAATCAATGTCAGTGCGATGATTGTCTGCAGCATCATGATTACTGATCTGTTGTTGCGAGATGTTTTCTTCATGGCCGTATCCTTTTATCTTTCGTCCCATCGAGACATTGGTTTCCGTTTGTGCATACATATCACTGCATCGGATTCTCACGTTAAACGACCAACCGGATCGTGTTTAACCCGTACAAAGGAATAGGCAATTGGCAGGCCAAAAGGCAAGTTTTGTTATTTTTTTTGTAATGGATTGAAATTACAGAATTTAATTTCTGGTTGGCGGTTAGGACATGATCACTACGAGGGGTTTGTGTCGTTATATTTGATAAATTTACCAAATATGGCGAGCAACATTTGTAATATTTTTCTAGCACTGCGTAATGCCAGACCCTGAAGACAGCCTTGATTCTCAGACAAAAGTATTAAAAACGCACGTTACGGGGCTATTTAATGACTATATGAAAAAACTGTGCCGTGCCTGCTGCGGTTTTGGATGATCTTTTGCAAAATGCCCATGCATATTTTTCACATGAGCGAAACGAGGAGGCGCTATGAGAATGTGTATCCGGGTATTGTGCTTCATTTTGCTGTCGTTCGCAGTAGTCTGTGCCTCTGCGTCTACAGGGATGGCTGCTGTCGCCCCGCCTGCCATCAGCATCACCGGTCATCTCTTACAACAGGAAGGTCAGGGTCTTACCGCTGTTGACCTGGCGAATGCCCTGGTCGGACAGGGAGTCCAGATTTCCAATGCAAGCGCCACGTGCGCCGATCACGCTGCCGGGACCTATGCCGTAACAGGTGATGTGGGCATCGCTATGCCGATGGGGGTTATTTTGAGCACCGGACTAATTACCAATGTGCCGGGCCCCAACAAATATGCCGGTATCTCTACGAACAATTGGCAAAATGGGGACGCAACTCTTGACTCGCTGATTCCCGGCAAAAACACCCTCGATGCCTGTGTGCTTGAATTCGATTTTGTTCCCCAAAACCCCAACATATCATTCACCTATGTGTTCGCTTCCGAAGAGTACAATGAGTACGTAAATTCACAGTACAACGATGTCTTCGGTTTTTTTATCGATGGCGTCAACTGTGCATCAATCAACGGGGCAAATGTTTCGGTAAACACGATCAACAACGGAGTGAACAGCGGTTTTTTTGTCGATAACACGCTGTCAGCCTACAATATCGAAATGGATGGTTTTACCAGGGTCTTGACCTGCTCTTCTGTTGTTGATGCCGGAGTGACCCACCATATGAAGCTTGCCATTGCAGATGCCGGGGATGCCGCGTGGGATTCAAACGTCTTTATCGGCAGCCGGTCTCTGGTCAGCGCACAGTATGGGGTCACCCTGACTCCTGCCAACATCCAGAATATGGCATCCTGCGGGAGCTCGACCTCCTATGAACTGGAACTGCAGAACACGGGTGGCGTGACTGATACCTTTGCCCTGACCGTAACGGGCAATGCCTGGCCGACCCTGTTTGACGCTACCGGCACAACTACCATGACGGTCGGCCCGCTGGACACCCTGGCAAGCACACGATTCCTCGTTACGGTGTCAGTACCGGCGGACATCTGTACCGGCCACGATGCGGCTCTTGTAACCGCAACGTCGGCCGGCTCTACAGACGTCTTCGCCCAGTCGACCCTGGCCACCTCGGCCGACAGCAGGCGCGTACTGAACGTTACTGTTGTCAACAATGGGACCGGTTCAGGAACAGTTGCCAGCACATCACCTGCATCGCCGTCGTTTGTCTGTCCCGGAATCTGCACCGCAGACTATGCCTATGGGACCCAGGTGGATTTGAGGGCATCCCCCTCCTGGCATTCGACGGTTTTCTGGTCGGGATGTTCGGCTCTCGGCAATGAATGCAGTGTCGCGATGATTTCCGATTTTGCGCTTGAAGCTGCGTTTATGCCAAATTTAACCGTGTTGCGCTCTGGTCAGACATCCGGGGAGCACAATACCATTCAGGCAGCGTACGATGAATCCGTAACGGGTGACGTGCTACGTGCCCGGAATCAAACATTTCTTGAAGAGCTGGTACTGAACATGCCGGTAGAAATAGTATTGCAGGGGGGTGTTGACAGCAGGTATCTGCCTGCAGAAGGTTTTACCGTAATTGAAGGGTCGTTACGGATCAGCAACGGGAAGGTCAGTGTCAGCAAGGTTGTCATAAGATAGCGACACTACGCCCATCCCCGACAGGAGGGAGAGCCCCTTTAATCCCGAACAATGCCCAGTTTTTTTATCCGGGCGCGGAGCGTGCTGGGGTTGATGCCGAGGATGACCGCCGCCCCTTTTTCACCATTGATCCGCCAGCCGGTTTTTTGAAGCACCTGGTGGATGTGATCACGCTCCAGTTCGGCAATGCCTTTGACGCCCGGCTCAGCAGATGCTTCATCGGTATTCCTGGGAGAATCGAAGCGGTCCATAACCTGCAGCACGCTCCCCTGGCTGATGATAACAGCCCGCTCGATAACACTCTCCAATTCCCGCACGTTGCCGGGCCAGTGGTATTCCTGGAGGGTGTTCAGGGTATCCTTTGAAACGGTCTCGATCTTCTTGCTGTTTTTCTTGTTAAATTTATCAACAAAATGATTGACGAGCAGCGGGATGTCTTCCTTGCGCTCCCGAAGAGGCGGGATCGTGAGCGGAAAGACATTGAGCCGATAGAACAGATCTTCCCGGAACCTGCCATTGCGGATCTCTTCTTCCAGATTCCGGTTGGTGGCGGCAATGATCCTGACGTCAACCTTGACGGTGCGTGGGCTGCCCACCAGTTCGAACTCGCCGTCCTGGATGACCCGGAGCAATTTACTCTGCAGCTCCATCGCCATATCGCCGATTTCGTCCAGGAAGATGGTGCCGCCGTTGGCAAGTTCGAAGCGCCCCGGCTGGCGGGCATTAGCGCCGGTATAAGCACCCCGCTCACGGCCGAAGAGTTCGCTTTCGATCAGGTTCGCCGGCAGTGCGGTGCAATTGACCGTTATCATGGGGCGTCCCTTGCGGGCACTGTTGCTGTGGATGGCACGGGCCACAACCCCCTTGCCGGTGCCGGTCTCGCCAAGCACCAGTACGGTCGCATTCATGGGCGCGACCTGATCGATCCGTTCAAAGAGGTGCGAAAGTTGTTTGCTTTGACCGACAAATTCACCGAAATTATGGTTCCTGGCGACCTCCTTCTCCAGATAGATATTCTCGGCCTGCAGACGGTCCTTGAGGTCATTGATTTCCTTGTAGGCAACCTGCAGGGACGCCTCCATCTTTTCCCGTTCCGCTATCTCATCCTTGAGTTGTACATTCGCCCTGGTCAGGTCCGTCGTCCGCTTCTCGACCCGCTCGTCAAGTTCGGTGAGAACGTTCTTGAGCTCCTGTTCGGCCAGTTTTTGAGCCGTGATATCGGTATGGGAAACAACAATGCCAAGCGGGGCGCCTGTCAATCTGGAGGCACTCATCAGAAACCAGCGTTTGCCCCCCTTGGAGAGGCAGGGATATTCCGAGGTGAATTTTTCCTGCGCGCTACATATAACAGACTGTATTCCTTCTCGAATCTCTTCGATCTTCTTACTATCTCCCGTGCAATTATTGTTTTTACACACTTCCAGGTAACGCTTGCCCAGATCATTGCCGGATGTACCGGCACTGCACTGTTCAACGGCATAGTTCTTCCAGCGTTCGTTTACCGATACGATGCACCCGTCCGCATCCAGCACCGCAATATGTGACTGCAGCGAGTTGATAATATCGGTGGTGAACTGTTTGCTTTTCCTGAGATCCAGGGTCAGAATTTCTGCAATTTTCTCCGCTTCGGTGCGAATAATCAGCAGGGCACGGATCAGGTAAAACAGGAGGACGGTAATGACAAAGCCGCTACCCGATACGATCCAGATCTTCGAATATTCGACGCTGAAGAGCCCGCCGCCGGTTTTTGTAAAGAGCATTGTCCAGCGCTGACCGTTGAAAACAAACGGCGCCTGATGGATGAAACGCACATCTGACACGTTTTTCTGAACAGCAGCAGGGTTACATTCGTAGAGCAGACTGTGGGGGGAAGGCTGCGTACCATCGAAAATCCGAAAATTCAGCTTCATCGCTTCCATCAAGTTGATTTCACGAAGAATACCCTGCATCCATTCGTCCATCCGGCAGGGAGTAAAGACCCATCCATAGAGTGCGGCACGGCGTTGCTTCAGCGATCCGACCGGTAGACCTTTGTGGTAGACCGGAAAATACATCAGGATACCGGTCTGCCCATCTGCTTTGGCATCTTGGAACAAGGCAGCTTTTCCGGAGAGTGAAGCAAAATTGTTATCGCGGGCATGTTCCATGGCAGTACGCATGGAGAGATCCGTGAGCATGTCATAGCCGAATACCCGCTGATTTTGACCCAAAAAAGGTTCCATATAGATGATGGAGGAATAAGCGGTGCGATCTCCCTCCGGTTTCACGGTATATTCCGGGAAACCTTCACGACGTTTCTGCTGCACGTGTCGGGATACATCGCCCGGCGGGATCTGAAGTGAGAAGCCAAGTCCCTGTACACCTTTAAGTTCTTTTTGCAACGCCAGGAACCGGGAATAGCTCAACCATTTCTGAAGCGTGACGGTGTCGGATGTTTCAATAAACGCCGCAATGCTCTTCAGGATCAGGGCCTGGCCTTCAAGCCTGTCTGAAACAGCCAGTTGGATTTCGCGGCATTCATGGGCAAATTCCCGCTCTGCATTCCTGTCCATGTTCGATTTCATGAACAGGCTTGCCAGTACAGTAATAAGCAGGCCGGCCACCAGCACGATCCAGGGAGAATCCCCTTTTCGAAACGTGAGCCGGATCATGGAGTGTAGTAACGTGTGTGCGGGGGGGGGCAAGGTATTTGCCGGCTCTTGGTCAGCCTTGGTTGCTGTGGCTTTAGATTCCGGCATCGTGTCGTACCTCTAACTTATTGGACGAAGGACTTGTACGGTTTGTTTATCAAAAACTCCATCAGAAACAAAAATTGACCGATAAGGCCAGGCAATAACTATATGGAAATGGTCTTTTTCTGCAGTCACAGGCAGGTAAATTATACAATTCTTATTATGTGTGTCCATATTTTTTTCGCTTTCGCTCTACCCCGTTCCCCTGAGATGCAAGGCGCAGTGACGACAGCTGCGGGCAAAGGAAAGGGTCGAGTTGCGCATGTGAAAGGACTTTCCGCACTGGGGGCAGCTGACAACGGCAAACAGGGTAACCGTGGCACAGAGAAATACGAACCATACGGCAAACACGACGCCGGTTATACGGTACGATTGCGTCATCTCAAGCGTCAGCCAGGTTGACGGGAAATAGACCAGAATCACCAGCCACACATACCAGCGTCGCCTGCGTATTTCGCTCAACCCCGATCGAATGTCGGTCTCTTCGATTGTCACGTTGCCCTCCACCACTTATGTATTATTCGGTATCCATCCCCCGAAACCGCCGCACCGCCTCGGGAATCGCTTCCTCGCGAATATTGCCGAAGGCCAGCCGCAGATAGCCCTCCAGACCGGGGCCGAAAACCTCGCCCGGCAGACAGAGAATCGCGGCCTCGTCCACCAATCGCCGGGCCGCCTGGCGACCGGTCATCTCCGGCCAGGGATGGCGCACCCAGGCGAAAAAGGCCCCGCTGGCGGCCAGTTGAAAGGAATTGCCCGGCTGCAGGAACTCCGCGCGGAACAGGTCGTGGCGACGGGTCATCATATCACGGTTGGCGGCCACCCAGCTGTCCAGATTATCAACTCCGTATTTTACTGCGTGCTGGGTGATGCGCGGCTGGCAGACCGCCATGGTATCCTGGGCCTTGAGGGCGTGGTGAATGAACTGCTGCGAGGCCACCAGCATGCCGGCCCGGTAGCCGGTCAGGGCATAGGTCTTGCCGAAGGAGGCGATCTGCACCAGGTGTTCGCCCCACCCCGGCCGGGTAAACAGGTCGTGGGGACGGGCTCCGCCCGGGATGAACTCGTTGTAGGTCTCATCCAGGATCAGGGCGATCTGGTGACGTTGCGCCAGGTCGTAGAGCTCAGCCAACAGTCCGGGCGGGGTGATGGCGCCGGTGGGATTACTGGGGGTCACCAGCAGGACCGCGCGGGTCTTTGCCGTTATCAGGGCTTCAATGGTTGCCACTGACGGCAGACCGGCATCGGCTTCATCAAAGGGGGCATACACCCCGCGGATACCCAGCATATCCAGCGCCATGGCATGATCGAAATAGTAGGGCGCCTGGACCACAACCTCGTCTCCAGCCCGGCAGAGGGTGACGATGGCCAGCCAGAAGGCCTGGCTGGCGCCGATTGTGAGGCAGAGGTTGGCGGGCGAAAGGGAGGCGTCATACTTCCGCCCGTAATAGGCGCACAGCGCTTCCCGCACCTCGGGGAGCCCCTCATCGGGTGAGTATTTGGAGGTCTGCGGATCCGCCAACAAGTCCGCCAGGTGGGCAGTCATCTCCGGGGCCGGGGCATAATCGGGCACGGCCTGGCACAGGTCGATCAGCTCCAGTCCGGTGTCCGGTCGTTCTGCCAGCCACCCCCTGACCTCGGAGATCGGCGGAAAGTGAACGGCGCGAATATGCGGGTTGATGGCAAACTGCATGATTACTCCCTTCAGCGGGCGACTCGCTCGCGCAGCAGATATTCCCGCCATAGGATATGCGCACCCCAGCAGAGCGCCGTCAGCATGATCAGAATCCCGAAGACAAACGCGACCCGCGCCAGGGCGTGGTCATACTGCATCATCCCCAGCCGGCCCAAAAGCCCTTCCCAGTCGTGATAATCCTCCACCTCGCTGCCGGTGACCCCTCCCACCAGCATCAACTGCCCGGCCCGGGCATCATCGATGTAGGGAGCGATGTCCATGCAACTCTCACCCAGCCACCAGAGGCCGATTGCCGCGGAATAGGGCTGGCGCTGGCGGATGAAGGTGCCGATGACGACCGCCGGAATAATCAGCTGGCCGAACGTTCCCCCCAGAATCTGGATAAAGCGCCCGAACGGGGTGAAGAAGATATGACCGGCCTCGTGAAATGGCAGGTTGATCAGATGCAGAAAGGATTCCCCGACAACATTGCTGGCGATCGGCTGACTGGCAAGACGCAGCCCCCATACGGCCAGGGCCAGCAACAGCGATGCCTTGACAATGATGGTCCACATCGGTTCCCCGCTTCTGACCGTCAGAATCCGGCCCCGCAGCAGACCTTCCGGCTGAGCGCGCCGGGACTGCCCAGTTTGTACATCTTCAGTTGGGACCTCTGCCTGTCGGATGCGGGCAAAGATCACGCCGCAGCGCTGACAGCTTTCCGGGCCTCGGGCCTGCGGATGACCGCATTTGGGACAGGTATGCATCAGGGATAGACCCGCGCCAGAAACTCGGCCACGCAGGCCGGTTTTTCATGGCCTTCGATCTCGACAGAAATCATGTAGGTAAACTGGACACCGCCGCCGACCTGCTCCAGTGCCGAGAGGGACGTATGCGCCCGGACTCGGGAACCGGCCGGGACCGGTGCAGGGAAGCGCACCCGGTTGAGACCGTAGTTAAGTCGCAGCCGCATGCCGGGATAGGTACGTTCAAAAAAACCGGGGGCATTGCTTTCGGTCAGAAACGGCAGGAGTGACAGGGTCAGATAGCCATGGGCAATGGTAGTGCCATAGGGAGACTCCTTCGCGGCCCGCTGCGGATCGGTATGGATCCACTGCACATCGCCGGTGGCCGCCGCAAAGGCATCGATGCGCTCCTGGGTAATCTCCAGCCAGGGACCACAGTGGATCTCCGAACCGATTTGCGGTTCATAATACGTTATCAGGTCGTCGGCTGCAGACATTTCTCTTCCCCCGTTTCTGAAAAAATGATTGCCAAGGGTTCTTCTGCTATGGTATCGCAGAAAACTTGTTTGATCACAAGGGGGAGAATCATGTCGCTGCATGAAAATTTGAAATCACTGGGCTCGGGCGCCACTGCCTACCGTTATGACCAGCCCGATGCCGTGCTGCTGGAATGTTTTCCCAGCCCGTTTGCCCAGACCGATATGAATCCGGCCGGCGCCGTGGGAACGCTGCATATCGAGTGCCCCGAGTTCACCAGCCTCTGTCCGCTAACCGGACAGCCGGATTTTGCAAAGATCGTCATCGATTACCAGCCCGACCAGCTCTGCGTCGAGAGCAAAAGCCTCAAGCTATACCTGGGTTCGTTCCGCATGCATGGGGAGTTCCATGAATCCTGCGTCAACCGTATCTGTAATGACCTGGTCCGGCTGCTGGAACCGGTCTGGCTGACGGTGCGCGGTGAATTCACCCCCCGCGGCGGCATCCCCTTCTGGCCTACGGCCGAATTCCGCAGAAAGTAAATTATCCCGAGCAAGGAGTTTTTCAATGTTCACTACCTCTGATTTCAAAAAAGGGCTTGTCATCCAGCTGGATGGCGCCCCCTGCCTGATCGTCGATGTCACCGTCAGCTCCCCCACCGCCCGCGGGGCCAACACCATGGTCCGCACCAAGTACCGCAACCTGATCACCGCCCAGGTACTGGAAAAGACCTTCCGCTCCGGCGACAAGGTTGATGAAGCCGATTTCGAGCGCCACAAGGGGCAGTTCCTGTATGCAAGCGGTGAAGGCGGGGTCTTCATGGACCTGGAAAACTACGAACAGTACGAGATGCCGGAAGCGGATTTCGAGTCTTTGGGTCAGTTTCTGCTGGAAGGCACCGAGGTCGTGCTGGGCATCTTTCAGGGACGCATGGTCAACGTGGAACTCCCCATGACCGTGGAACTGACGGTCACCGAGACCGCACCGGCCATGAAAAATGCCACCGCAACCGCTGAAACGAAAGACGCTATCCTTGAGACCGGCCTGAAAATCAAAGTGCCCCCCTATCTGGAAGCAGGAGAAAAGGTCAAGGTCGATACCCGCGATGGCCGCTTCATCTCAAGGGCATAAATACCTGCCAGTCTTGTAATTTTTGCTTGACAGTCGCGGCAGGCTTCCTTAGTATGACTCTTTCGCACGGGCCTATAGCTCAGTTGGCTAGAGCCACCGGCTCATAACCGGTTGGTCCCAGGTTCGAGTCCTGGTGGGCCCACCAATTCATACGAAGGAAGTCACGCCGGATGCCGGCAATACTACGAACGGGGCGACCCATATCATCAATTCCACAAGAGTGCACACCGACAGGTTGCACTCTTTTTGTTTGTGCCGGATGAAAACCCCCAAACTTTCCGACATACTTGGAATCATTAACAAAATAGCTCCGGCCAGCCTGGCGGAAACATGGGATAACGTAGGACTGCAGCTGGGTGACCCAACAGTCGGAGTCACGCGCATCCTGGTTGCACTTGACGCTACTCCGGCTGTAATCGAGGAAGCCGTAGCCTCCGGCTGTCAACTGCTTGTCACCCATCATCCCCTGATATTCAAACCGCAAAAGAACATATCCACTGCCACTACCCAGGGGAAGTTGATCCATGCCGCCATTCGCGGCGGTCTGGCAATTGTCAGCATGCACACCAATTACGACATCGCCGATGGTGGTTTGAACGATGTTCTGGCGGAACGGCTGGGACTTTCCGACTGCGCGGTACTCAGGATTACCTCCGAACAAGAACTGACCAAACTGGTGGTCATTGTGCCCGAAGACCATCTTGAACAGCTGCGCTCCGCCCTTCTGCCCCATGCCGAATCGCTGGGCGCCTACCGTGACTGTTCCTTTGCAGCACCCGGCGAAGGCACCTTTACCCCGCTGGAGGGAGCCACCCCGCATATCGGCACCGTGGGGACGTTCGAAAAGGTTCGGGAATTCAGGCTGGAACTGCTCGTTGATCGGACGCATCTGGCACAGGCCCTGAAAGCGCTGGTTGCTGCACATCCCTACGAAGAGCCGGCTTTTGATGTCTACCCGCTGCATAATGATGGCGCTAAACGGGGTCTGGGACGAACCGGTTACCTGGCTGAAGCGACAACGCTGGCGGAGTACGCCAATCGGGTAGCCACACAACTCAGTGCTCCCGGGGTGCGTTTTATCGGCAATCCGGCCGCGAAGGTAAAAAAAGTGGCCCTCTGCAGCGGCGGCGGCGCTTCCGTGATGCAAACCGCATCAAGAGCCGGAGCAGACGTTCTGGTGACCGGCGACGTCAAGTATCACGAGGCACGTGATGCCGAAGATCTGGGGATCGCCCTGATTGATGCCGGCCACTTTCCTACCGAGATCATCATGGCTGCAGCCGTGCAGAAACAATTACAGCAGAAACTGATGGATGCCGGCTTTGACGCTTGTCAGGTAACGGCATCACAGAGAGAATACGACCCCTTTCACTACCTGCAACGATAACATGAAGTGACCACTCAATATTTGAAAACGGAGGAAACAGATTTGAAGAAACGACTGGATTTACTTGAACAGCTGCAACAGATCGACCTGCTGGTCGACGTCCTGAAAGCCACAAAGAACTCTCTGCAGTCTGACCAGGACGGCATTGTCCAGTCTCTCGACACCGCCCGGGAGGGGGTCGCAGGGCTGAAAATCCGCGCAGCACAGCTGACAAAGGACAAGGGTGAACTTGAGGCCAACCATGCGGCCGAACTGGAAAACATCCACCGCTCCGAAACCAATATGAAAGAGATCAAGACCAACAAGGAATATCAGGCAGTTGGTCGCGAAATCGCAGCGGCACGCAAACAGGTCGCCGAACTGGAAGAACAGATCCTGCAGAAGATCACGCAACTGGACGAACTGAACGGCGAGATTGCCAGCAGCGAGGCCGCACTTGCGGAACTGGAGCAGAATACCAGTCAGCGCAGCAGCGAGAAGCAGACTGAGATCGACAAGGTCCAGCAGGACATCGACGTCGACAAGCTGCGCCGGGACACGATCACAAAAGAACTGCCGGCCAATATCCTGAAACGCTATGACAGCCTGCGCGCCCAGCGGCGCGGCCAGGCAGTTGCAGTTGCCCGTGACGGCTATTGCCTGGGCTGCAACATGCACCTGCCGCCGCAGCTCTACAACAGCCTCTACCGAGCCGACGAGCTTATCTCCTGTCCGCACTGCCAGCGGATGCTGGTTCTGCAGCAACCAGCCGCACAATAGTTTTTTGTTTGCCGGTTTGTGGCACAGCAGATGGCTCCATATGCAAGGCGCGGGCAGTCCGAGAAATGAGGCGCAGCAGCGCTGCGACGCAGTGACGAGGACAAGCGCAACGCCGCAGATGGACCATATGCGAAGCCACACAAGGTTTGGCTGAAGTAGGACAGGTGGCCGCTCTTCTAACGAAGGGAGGAAAGTCCGGGCTCCACAGGGTATGACGCTGGATAACGTCCAGCGGGGGCGACCCCAGGGAAAAGTGCCACAGAGAGAAGTCCGCCTGCCTCGGCAGGTAAGGGTGAAAGGGTGAGGTAAGAGCTCACCGGGTCCGTCGGTGACGGCGGATGCCAGGTAAACCCCGTCAGGAGCAAGGCCAAATAGGGAGGCGTTAAGGGCTACCCGCCCGTGCCTCCGGGTTGGCTGCTTGAGGCTGTCGGTAACGGCAGACCCAGATGAATGGCCATCACCCGGGAGGGGGTAACCGCTCCCGGGAACAGAACCCGGCTTATGGACTGCTTCAGCCAATATTTTATTTCAGGATGTAACCGTGAACGACCAGGCAGCGTGGGATCAGGCAGTAGCAACCGCGCGCACAATGTATACCAGCCTGTCACCCAGCACAGCGACAGAGCTCAACAACCTGATAAAGAAGATCATGCAGCTCAAACAGAACCTTGTTGAGCTGGCTCTTGCAGCAGACAGTTCAAACATCTGCCGGAGCTGCGGCGGCGAGTGCTGCCGGTTTGGCAAATACCACGTTACTGTTCTGGATATACTGGCCTATCTGAAGAATGGTACAAAGCTGGTAGTTCCTGACTTCAGCAGCAATCCGGACTGCCCCTACTCTGACGCATCCGGCTGCACCATGGCCCCGGGCTATCGCCCGCTGACCTGCGTGGTATTCAACTGCCAGCAGGTCGAAGAGCGGCTGACATCGGACCAACTCGGTACGTTTCTCACATACGAACAGGATCTGCGCGAAGCTGTCACCAGGGCCGGCCGCATAACCGGGCTGCGCCTTGATCGGGCGCTTCTGCTCAGCGGCGGGTAAACATGTTACCAATACAAATTAACTACAAGGATTTTTCATGGTAGCCATCAACGACGTCGTCCTCGTGCATGTTGACAATAAGCCCGGATTTTACGCCCGCATCGAAGAGATCACGCCCGACGGCAAGCCTGGCTGGTGGCAGGTGCGCCTGCTGGTCTTCACCTTTCCGTTGCAGGTGTTTACCTGGATTCTGGATGAATTCCAGCTCCAGTACGCCCCCTTTACCATGGGAGGTACGCCGATCCAGCTGGAACCGGTGGTATCCCCCCTGGAAGAGGAGCGCCAGCAGCAGGAGCAACAGGAGCTGGAAGAGCGCAAACGCGTCCGCCAGGAGGGCGGCAGCCCCAAGGTGGTATCGCTGGCGGACCGGCGTAAGAAATAGTTAACCTGACACCATCAGCACTCCACTATTTCCCCTTTCTGATTTCACCTGAACCGATTCGATATTTTCAACCCGGTAGCATGTCGTTGCGCGAAAGAAATGTAGTCTCACATCCCCACCACACAACCAAACTCATTAAAAATTTCATTTAATACTTATCCATCACCAGCGACACCTCCACCTAATTATGCGTTGTTACTTGCAATACAGACAATGTCAGGTCTGTCATGCATCGAAATTTCTTTAAGGTTATATTAGAATATGGAGTTGTAATTTTATAAATATTTCAGTACAATTTAAGCTCAAAAGACAAACAGGATTAATTATGTCGCATTTAACATCTAATTGAATTCATATTGATCATTGACTTCCAAAATAGATTTTACTACCACCCGTTTGTTAACCAGAGGTTGAAATGAATACGACACTCCCACACGAATTGAGTGAGTTGAACCTTGAGGAAAAGCGGCGCGCCATACTCCAGTTCGCAAACGACAGAATGGGCACCGTCGCGCTGGATTCGCCCCAGGTCGTTATCGGTCGATCTACCGAGTCGGATCTACATATAAACGACAAATTTATCTCCAAAAAACATGCCCGCATCCTTGTCGTTCACAACTCCTACTACATCGAAGACCTCAGCAGCCGGAACGGCACCAGGGTCAACGGTGAGCCTGTCACACGCATTCGCCTCGCTGATCAGGACGTAATCAGCCTGGGCCGAACCAGCATGCGCTTTATCCAGATGGACACTATTGACGAAAACTACGTAAAAAAACTGGACCTGCAGATGATCCAGTCTCTTGCACTTTCAATTGAAACCAAGGACCCATACACCAAAGGTCATTCCGAGCGGGTTGCAGAATTATCTGAAGAACTTGCAACGAAGATGGGTCTTCAACAAAGTGACGTTGAACGGGTACGAATCGCGGGGATCCTCCATGATATAGGAAAGATTGGGGTCTCCGAGATTTTGCTCGGCAAAAAGGAGAAACTTGAAGAGTGTGAATTCGAAGTAGTCAAGCTTCACTCCATGGAGGGACAAAATATTTTGAAGCCCCTGTATTTCCTTAACGATATTCTACCTGCCATATACCATCACCACGAGCGTTTTGACGGCAAGGGTTACCCGGTTGGTCTGTCCGGCAAAGACATCCCCCTGTGGGCCCGGATCATTCAGGTTGCAGATACGTATGAAGCCATGACTTCCGACCGCCCGTATCGGGTCGCCCTCACAGAGGATCAGGCCATAAAAGAAATCTCCAGCTGCGCCGGAACCCAACTGGACCCTGTTATAAGCCACATCATGGTTAAAATCATTCAGAGTAAAAATAACAAGGACGGCACCTCAGCCGCAAAAGGGAGAATAAACAGGCAGTCTTCCGGTAAACGCTAGTGCCGGTTCTGAAGACCGACGGAAGAGCCATATCCCGAACCATGCAGTAGAATAAACAGGCGGAGACCGTCTATGGACGACACCATAAATGAAGCCGAAATGACCATGATTTTCTCCAACAATCAGGAAAACGATTGTGTCGGGAAGAAACGTCAGGCCATCCTTCAATTCAAAAACAAAACCAAAACTTCCACCTTCTCACTGGACGTTCCTCAGGTTGTCATTGGCCGGCTCAAGGGTGTGGACCTCCACATCAACGACAATTACCTCTCGGGCAGGCATGCCCGTATTCTGGTTGTTCATAATTTCTACTACATCGAAGATCTCGGCAGCCGGAATGGCACCAAAGTCAATGGCGAGCCGATTTCGTTCATTCGCCTCGCCCACCAAGATGAAATAAGACTGGGGCAGACTAACCTGCGTTTCATCCAGTCGGACTCCATAGATGAAAACTACATCAACAAGCTGAACCTCCAGACAATCCAGTCCCTGGCATTGGCAGTGGAAGCCAAGGACCCCTACACCAAGGGTCATTCCGAGCGGGTCGGCAAGATTTCTGAGCATCTAGCCACGATGATTGGGCTGAGCGCTGCCGATATTGAACGGGTTCGAATAGCTGGAATTCTTCATGACATCGGCAAGATCGGGGTCTCTGAAACCCTGCTCCTGAAGAGTACAGAACTCGACAAGATGGAATTTGAATCCATAAAGCAACACCCGGTCGAAGGGAAGAATATCCTGAGGCCTCTCAATTTTCTGAACGATATTATACCTGCCGTATACCACCACCACGAGCGATACGATGGAAATGGGTACCCGGATGGCCTGGCCGGTGAAGACATACCTTATTGGGCTCGAATCGTACAGGTTGCCGACACCTACGATGCCATGACATCCGACCGTCCGTATCGGGCTGCCTATTCAAAATCCCAGGCGATAACCGAAATCTCCCTGTGAATCGGCATGCAATATTGACCCACTTAGGGGGATAATCGGCGTCCAAAATTGACCCACCTCAGCACCTTCCTCCATACTCTCTGGAACCAACCAGAGAGAGGAGTACCGAAAGGAGATGCTGAACGTGGAAACCATCCGCAAAGTCCGTCACGCCCACTACCGAGATGGCAAAGGCATCCGGGAGATAACCCGCGAATTCAACCTTGCCAGGAACACCGTCAGAACCATCCTCCGCACCGGCATGACCGACCAGAAGTACGTAAGGACTGAACAGCCACGTCCGAAGCTCGGCTCCTTTGAAGCCAGCCTTTCTGAATGGCTGGCTGAGGACAACAGCAAGCCTGTTCGCCATCGCAGAAGCTCTCAGATCCTGTTTGAGCAGCTACAGCGTGCAGGATACGAAGGAGGCTATGACAGCGTCCGCCGCTATGTGAGCAACTGGAAGAAAGCAGACGGCACGGCTGCTGTAAAGGCCTTCATACCCCTTGCCTATGACCCTGGTGACGCTTTCCAGTTCGACTGGAGTTACGAGAAGGTCGAACTCGGTGGTGTCCCCGTAGAGATAAAGATCGCCCACTTCCGCCTGTGTCACAGCCGCAAACCGTTCTGTGTCGCCTATACCCGTGAAACTCTTGAGATGGTCATGGATGCCCATGTCCGGGCCTTCGAGTTCTTTGGCGGTGTCTGCAGGCGAGGCATCTACGACAACCTGAAGACGGTAGTTACCAAGGTGCTGATGGGCAAAGACCGGGTGTTCAACCGTCGCTTCCAGAACCTGGCCTCCCACTACCTGTTTGAACCGGTAGCCTGTACGCCAGCCGCAGGTTGGGAGAAGGGACAGGTCGAGAACCAGGTCGGCGTAGTCAGGAAACGTTTCTTTGCCCAGCGTAGGCGGTTCAAGGACGTGGCTGAGTTGAACGAATGGCTACTGGACCAGTGCCGCAATCACGCCGCCACTTTCAAGCATCCCGAGCTCAGGACCAGAACCATTGACGAGGTGTTTGCCGAAGAGCGCAACCGTCTGCTGAGTATGCCGTCTCCGTTTGATGGTTATCAGGAAAGCGTTGCGCGTGTGTCGCCGCAGCTCCTGATCAGCTTCGACCGCAACCGTTACAGCGTCAATGCGATGGCTGTCGGTAAAACAGTCTCAGTACGTGCATACGCAAGCCGGGTGATCATCGTAATGAACGGCACAACGGTTGGAGTCCACGACCGTAACCTCAGTCGTGACAAGGTCATCTACGACCCCTGGCATTATATCGCCGTACTGGAGCAGAAACCGGGAGCCTTGCGAAACGGTGCCCCCTTCAAGGAATGGGATCTGCCGGAATCGATGGGTGAGGTCAGAAAGATACTGGCGGAACGCAGCGACGGAGATCGCCAGTTCGTGGGGATATTGAGCGTCGTCCGTCGTTATGGCTTGGAAGCCGTGGCAGAAGCGTGCGCCAAATCGATAGCCGACAAGACGGTCAGCAGCGATGTCATACTCACCATTCTGTCACGCACACACGATGAGCCGCAACCGGAACCGCTGCAGCCGTCAGCACAGTTGCCGCTGCTCAGGTTGGTCCCGGTGGTGGACTGTTACCGCTATGACCGCCTCCTCTCGGGAGGTGCCTATGGTACTGCGTGACCGACTGATGGAAGCCATCGGGACGCTCGGACTGTACGGAATGAAGTCCATCCTTGATGAGGTGCTGGCGGCAGGGATAAAGAGTCGGGCCACTCCGGACAAGATACTGTGCGACCTCCTGGAAGCGGAGATGGCGGAGAGGAAGTTAAGAAGCATCCGTTACCGCATGAGTCTGGCCAGGTTCCCGGTAGACAAGGATCTCGACCGGTTCGAGTTCGCAGCCACACCAGTCAATGAGATGCAAGTCAGAACCCTCTATGATGGCAGCTTCCTGTCCGATCACAGCAACATCATCATGGTCGGCGGTACCGGAACCGGCAAGACGCACCTTGCCATCTCCATAGCTCGGCAGAGTATCAGAAATGGCAGGAAAGCCAGGTTCTTCAACGTACTGGATCTGGTGAACCAGTTGGAGCAGGAGAAACTCGACAACCGGGGTGGCAAGCTGGCGGAACACCTGGCAAGGCATGACCTGGTTGTCCTTGACGAACTGGGTTACCTGCCATTCTCCAAGAACGGCGGCCAACTCCTGTTCCACCTGATCTCGAAGCTTTACGAGAGAACATCGCTGATCATAACAACCAACCTGACGTTCGGCGAATGGCCACAGGTATTCGGGGATGGAAAGATGACGACAGCCCTGCTGGACAGGATCACTCATCACTGCGAGATAGTGGAAACCGGAAATGAAAGCTGGAGAATCAGAACGAGGATAAACAACTAAAAACTACTGCTGGGGTGGGTCAAAATTGAACGCCTATAGCGGGTCAAAATTCAATGCCGATTGACAAACAAGGATGATTTCAAAGCCTTTTTCAATGACATGTTTTGAATATTCTCTAAAAAAGAATCAACCGTTTTTGAAACAGCAATTTGTTCAATTTTGATTGTACCAATCCTCATCACCTCAACAACTTCAGCATTTTTTCCAACATATCCGGCGCTTGATCCATTTGGCCTGGACGGTTGTACTTCTATAATGGGATCAAGAAATTCAAAAAATTTCACACCAACCAAATATCCCATTAACTTATTGGGATCCCCTTCAAAGACCATTTCAACTCTCTTGCCAGAGCAAAGTATCTGGTTTGCAAGAGACAAAATCCGCAACATGACATCTATCGTTATCACGCATTCATCAGAAAAAATGAACTTCACAGATTTATAGTGAATTGAATGAGGATTTCTAGATTCGACAAGAATCTGATCCAAGCGAATGGTGTCCACCCGTATCGGTGGAAAATTTACCGTACAGAGCATTAACTACTCACAAACTTAAGAATTCACCTGCCGACTGTAAATAACACACAATCCATGAACTCAAATAAAGTTTTTGTAGATATTTATCCCAAAAGCCCATTCCCCTTAGTTCATAACTATTTAAAAAATATCAAAAAGCAAATCACCCCACCGGAAGCATAATAATGCCAAATGGAATTTATATGGGTTAGGTAACAAAAACCTTCACAATAATCATATTTTATCTTGACATGAACCTTGACGAGCGCTATAAATTTCCCATAAAGTGGAAAAAAGTGGAAATGAGTGGCAGATGATCGACGGAACCGCCCTGTTCGGGGGAGAAAATCCAAGCACCATCGACGGCAAGGGGCGTACCTGCATCCCGGTCAAGTTCCGGGACAGCCTTGTCAACCAGTCGGGCGATGAGCGCTTTATCATCACCAAGGCCGCTCCGGTGGATCTGGGGGACGGTACCTTCGGGCGCGGCCTTTCCGTCTACCCCCTGTCCGAGTGGCACAACATAAAGAAAAAGATCCTGGCCAACGAAGGCGGCTTCACCTCGGTCCAGCTCAACAGCATCAAGCGGCAAATCATCAATCCCGCAGAAGAGTGTATCACCGACAAGCTGGGCAGGGTGCTGGTCCCGTCATCGCTCCGCTCTCATGCAGCCCTGGAGCGTGATATCTGGTTCGTTGGCATGGGGCAGCGCTTCGACATCTGGAGCAAGGAGACCTACAGCCGCGTCAATGCCCAGGATGAAAAGAACTTCCCGATCGAGTCCGAAGCATTGGCCGCACTGGGGATCTGAATGGAAACCTTCCGCCACCTGTCGGTCATGCCGGATGAAGTCATTCACTACCTGAATCCGCGACCGGGCGGCATCTATCTGGACGGCACCCTGGGAGGAGGCGGGCACGCACGCCTGATCCTGGAGCGCTGCACCCCCGGCGGCACGCTGATCGGCATCGACCAGGACCAGGAGGCGCTGCAGGCCACGGGCCAGCGTCTGGCAGAGTTCGGAGCTGCGGCACGGTTGGTTCACGGCAACTTCGGCGAACTCGAACAGCACCTTCAACGCCTGGAAATATCCGCCCTGGACGGCTTCATTCTCGATATCGGTGTTTCTTCGCATCAGCTCGACAGCGGCCAGCGCGGTTTCAGCTTTCAACATGACGCTCCGCTGGATATGCGCATGGACACCAGCCAGGGACAGACCGCCGCAGAACTGCTGAATGAGCTATCGGAAGAGGAACTGGAGCGGATCATCTGGGACTTCGGTGAGGATCGCTGGGCGAAACGTATCGCATCCTTTATCGTCAAGGCCCGCCAGGAAACGCCTATCACCGGCACGCTGCAGCTGGTGGATATCATCAAGGGCGCCGTTCCCAAGGCAAAATGGGACGAACGCATCCACCCCGCCACCCGCACCTTCCAGGCGATTCGAATTGCGGTCAACCGGGAGCTTGAAAATCTGGAAAAAGGCTTGAGGGCAGCCATCGAGCGCCTGAAACCGGGTGGCCGGGGCGTGGTGATCTCGTTCCACTCCCTGGAGGACCGGATCGTGAAGCACATCTTCCGGGAATACACCACCGGCTGTATCTGTCCGCGAAATCTGCCGGTCTGCGTCTGCAACAGCAGGCCGCGGGTACAGATACTGACAGGCAGGCCGGTTATGGCAAGCGACACGGAGATCGGCGAAAACCCACGATCGCGAAGTGCGAAACTGCGGGCGCTGGAAAAACTGTAATTTTGTACTGTTTGTAAGGAGGTAACCTATGGCACAGGCACGAGTTGACTACGGAAAGGTTGCAGCACCACGCCCCTTCGGCGGCGCGGAACTGGCAACCAACCGCCTTGATATTTTCAAATTCATGATGATCTGCATGGTACTGCTGACGATTGTTTCGGTCTTTCATGTCTGGTCACGTTTCAAACTGGTGGATCTGAACCTGCAGATTTCCGAGGCAAGCCGCACGCTCAAAGAGACCGAGCAGGAACAAAAGCGCCTCAAACTTGAGGCGGCCTCTCTCAGAACACCCGCCCGGATCGAGACCATCGCCAAAGGTGAACTTGGTATGGCACTGCCCACAGAACAACAGGTAGTTCTCGTCAAATGAAGGATGATCGGGAGAAATGGGCCCGGATCCGAATCGTCATGATCGGAGCCTTCTTTGGCCTGTTGTTCTTGAGTGTCACCGCACGCGCTTTTTATCTACAGATCATCCAGCACGAGGAGATGATAAAACGTGCTGACAAACAGCATCAGCGCATCGTCCCGCTTACCCCGGCACGCGGGGCGATCCTGGATTGCAACGGCACCCCCCTGGCGGTCTCGGTCGAAATGGACTCCTGCTACGCCGAACCCCGACACATCCAGGACATTGACGGCACTGCCGCAGTTCTGGCACCCTTATTGAGCACACCCAAAAGCGAGATCACAAAAAAGCTCTCCAGCAGCAGGCATTTCGTCTGGCTGGAACGCAGGCTGACGCCGGAAATTGCCATTCGCGTCAAGAACATGAAATTGCGCGGGATCGGCTTTGTCAAAGAAAACAAGCGCTTTTACCCCAACATAGAGATTGCATCTCACGTACTCGGCTTCACCGGAAAAGAGCCCAACGGCCTGGAAGGGATCGAGCTCAAATATGATGCCACCATACTCGGGAACACCGGTTTCCTGGTGACAGAGCGTGACAACCTGGGACGTGATATCGAGGTAAAGAACACCGTTATCAAGAACACCTCGCCCGGTAAAAATGTCATCCTGACGCTGGACAAGAATATCCAGTACATCACCGAAAAGGAACTGGCCAAGGCGGTTACCGAGAGCGGAGCCAAAAACGGCATGGCACTGGTAATGGAAACCGGCAGCGGCAGAATCCTGGCAATGGCCAACTTCCCAAGCTACAACCCCAACGCGTATTCCAAGTATTCCCAGGCCGAACTGCGTAACCGCACCGTTGCCGACAGTTTTGAACCGGGCTCTACCTTCAAGGTGTTCCTGATCGCAGCCGCCCTGGAAGAGAAAATCGTCAAGCCGACCGATACGTTCAACTGTGAAAACGGCAGCTACAAGATTGCCGATCGCACCATCCATGATACTCACAGCTATGGACGGCTTTCAGTCTCTGATGTGCTCAAATTCTCCAGCAATATCGGAGCGGCGAAGATCGGTTTCAAACTGGGCGATGAGCGACTGTTTCGCTATCTCAAGAGCTTCGGTTTCGGGCAGCGCACCGGCATTGACCTGCCGGGAGAATCCCCCGGAAACCTGCGGGACAATCACCGCTGGTACGGGGTCGACCTTGCCAACATATCCTTCGGACAGGGGGTCTCCGCCTCCGCCCTGCAGCTGGTTTCAGCCGTTTCAGCCGTGGCGAACGGCGGCAACCTGATGAAACCGTATATCGTCGAGCGCATCCTGGATGACAGCGGTCAGGAGGTTCAGAAGTTCGAACCGCAGATAATCCACCGGGTTATTTCACAGGATACGGCCCAGCAGGTCACCCGGATGATGGAATCGGTCACGGGCAGCGGCGGGACCGGAACAAACGCCGCCGTGGAAGGTTTCAGGGTCGCCGGCAAGACTGGAACAGCCCAGAAGGCCGATCCGGTCACACACAGCTACGGAGCGAAACGGACCGCTTCCTTCGTCGGATTCATACCGGCCGATAAACCCAGGCTCACGATTCTGGTCGTGGTGGATGAACCCAAAACCAGTCAATATGGCGGTGTAGTTGCAGCACCGGCCTTCCGTGCCATTGCCCAGAACTCACTGGCCTACATGAAGGTGGCTGCCCCATCTGATGCGGGCAAACAGACCAGGCTGGCCGATAACAGGGGCGGACAGTCTACGGTCACACAAACGGTGAACCAGGACAGCATGTCGGAAGGCGATCCAATGGAAGTGCCTGCTGCCGGCGCAGTTGTCATGCCCGACTTTCGCGGCATGAGCATGCGACGTGTTCTGCAGGTGATGGAAAAACGAAATATCAATATCAGGCTGCTGGGCAGCGGGCGGGCCGCGGAACAGAGTCCAGCTCCCGGTCAGGCGATCAAGGGTGCCGACGAGGTCTGGATCAAGTTTGCACCGGCCGCATAAACAGCACGTACAGGATCCGGAGATACCATGAAACTCTCCCAGCTACTCACAGCGATAACAGCGTACGACCTCCACGGCGATGATAAGATCACGGTCACAGCGGTGAGCTGCAATTCCCGCACGGTAACTCCCGGAACACTGTTTTTTGCCCTGCGCGGCGCCACAGCTGATGGCCATGCGTACATCACAGCCGCGGTCCAGTCAGGAGCGGCGGCAGTGATCCTGGAGGATGAGACCCACGCCCCGGCCGGTATACCCTGGGTCAGGGTTGCTGATGGCCGCATGGCCATGGCACAGATCGCAGCCGAGTTTTACGGCAATCCGACACTCGCTCTGCCGCTGGTCGGCATCACCGGCACCAACGGCAAGACCACGACCACCTATCTGATCGAGGCTATCCTGGCAGCAGCCAGCATGCCGCCAGCGGTGCTCGGCACCATCAGCTACCGCTTCGGGACGACCCGGATCGAGGCGTCCCACACCACCCCGGAATCGACCGAGCTGCAGGGAGCATTTCGCCAGCTCATCAATGCCGGGGCACAGTCATTTGTCATGGAGGTCTCCTCCCATTCCCTGGAGCAGAAAAGGGTGGATGGCTGCCATTTCGATGTGGGTATCTTCAGCAACCTGACCCGTGACCACCTGGACTACCACAAAACCATGGAAAGCTACCTGGAATCCAAACAGCGGCTGTTTTCCGAGCTGTTGCGCCCAACCGCAGCAAAGCCGCGGCGGCGGGCCGCAATCAATATGGACGACCCGTATGGTGCCGTTATGGCCGCCCGGGCAAGCTGTCCGGTTATCACCTACGGCATCGACTACCGGGGCGACGTGCAGGTCACTGACGTGACATCGTCCGTCAATGGACTCAGCGGCACACTGGTCACACCCACAGGAGACATCTCGTTCACGTCGCACCTGGTGGGCAGGTTCAACCTCTCCAACATCCTGGCGGCGGTTTCGGCCGGGATCGCCCTCGATCTGCCGCTGGCAGCAATCAAGACCGGGATAGAATCACATGCCACCGTTCCGGGACGCATGGAACGCATAGCCAACACCCGCGGCATCACACTGCTGGTGGATTACGCCCATACCGGCGATGCCCTGGAAAACGTATTGACGACCCTGAAGGAACTGGCCACCGGGCGCATTATCACGGTGTTCGGCTGCGGCGGTGACCGCGACCCAGGCAAACGTCCGATCATGGGCAGGATTGCCGCACAGATGAGCGACCTGGCAATCGTCACTTCCGACAATCCGCGCACCGAGGACCCACACGCCATCCTGGCACAGGTCAAGGCCGGCATCACACCGCTCGGTTATCGCGAATATGCATTGAACGAACTCACCGGCACCTTCACCGTCAAGGGATTCACCATGCAGGAGAATCGCGCGGAAGCGATCCGTCTGGCGGTTCGGCTGGCGCAACCGGGGGACATCGTACTGCTGGCCGGCAAGGGGCATGAGGACTACCAGATCATCGGCAAAACCAAACATCACTTCGATGACCGCGAACAGGCCGCCCTCGCCTGTGCGGAACTGGCGGGCTGAATGTTCACCATCAGCGACATAGCCGACGCCACCGGCGGACGGATCATCGGTCCCCCCGAAGGTGAGGTAGGCGGCATTTCCACCGACTCGCGCACTGTTGTTGCCGGAGAACTGTTTGTCCCCTTGCGCGGCAGAAACTTCGATGGTCACGATTACCTGGCAGCCGTTGCCGACCAGGGAGTTGACATGGCCCTGTGCGAGGAGTCATGGCTGACAAGCCACCAGCTGCCGGATTCTGTGACCTGCATCGCGGTCAACGACACACTGCAGGCCCTCGGTGACATTGCAGCGGTCTATCGGGGCCGCTACGATATCCCGGTGGTCGGCATCACCGGCAGTAACGGCAAAACCACCTGCAAGGAGATGCTGGCCACGATTCTGGACCAGATCGGGCCCGGCCTGAAAACCGCCGGCAATCTGAACAACCTGATCGGCCTGCCGCAGATGATTTTCAGGCTGCAGCCGGAACATGGCTGGGCCGTGCTGGAAATGGGCATGAGCGAACCGGGGGAGATTGACCGGCTGGCACAGATCGCCTCCCCGCAGGTCGGCGTGGTGTTGAACGCCTTTCCGGCTCACCTGGAGAGCATGGGCAGCGTTGAAAAGGTGGCACAGGCCAAGGGCGAACTGCTGTTGCGTCTGCCGGCCGGCGGATGCGCCGTGGTCAATGCCGACGACCCCCTGATTGCCGTGCAGCCGTCACCGGCCGGGGTCAGGCGCATCACTTTCGGACTGGAACACGCGGATGTTCGTGCCACTGCTATACAGTCACACGGAACCGGCGGCCAGAGCTTTACGCTGCATATCGGCGCTGCGCAGCAGCCCGTGGCCCTGGCCGCATTCGGCCGCCACAATATCTACAACGCCCTGGCTGCTGCCGCAACAGCGCATGCCCTGGGCATGACACCCGAGATCATCGCCAATGGCCTGGGACTGTTCCGCCCCTACGACAAGCGTTTCAACCTGGAAGCGATTGGCGGGATGTTCCTGATCGACGACAGCTATAATGCCAATCCGGCCTCAGTCGGGGCAGCTCTGGCGACCCTGGCGGATCTCAAGGGCGGCCAGGCCGCCTTCGTAGCGCTGGGCGACATGCTGGAACTGGGCAGCAACGAAGCCGAGCTGCACCGCATGATCGGTGTCCAGGCAGCCCAGGTGGCCGATCGGCTGTACCTGTACGGGCCCCTGTCCGTACATTGTGCCGATGCCGCCAAAAGTGCAGGGATGCCAGCTGAGTCAATTATCCAGGGGCTGTCCCATGTCGAGATCGCATGCGACATCATCAGGAATGCAGCTGATGGAGATTTTGTGCTGTTGAAAGGTTCCCGGGGCATGCAGATGGAAAAGGTCGCGGAGAAGATCCGGACTGAGTTCCGCTAATTCCAATTCCAGATCAAGGATGATATCAAGGCGGCGAGGATTGAGGCTGCGAGACGTACACGGCAGTACGTTGAGCAGCCGATGACGAGCCAACGAAGATAGGGCCTTGATAT
Organism: Geobacter psychrophilus; assembly: GCF_056821595.1. Taxonomy (NCBI): domain Bacteria; kingdom Pseudomonadati; phylum Thermodesulfobacteriota; class Desulfuromonadia; order Geobacterales; family Geobacteraceae; genus Geobacter; species Geobacter psychrophilus. Next base: position 2,722,407 of record NZ_JBXDTU010000004.1, on the reverse strand, counting down.
GGAATTGGTATAAGACACTATCCGGTTCTCAGGGGTAGGGAAAGGCACCTATGCTGTATCACATATTCTATCCACTGTCTGCCAACGTCAAACTCTTCAACATCTTCAAGTACCTGACGTTTCGCACCATCTATGCCATGATCACGGCCTTGCTGGTCTGCTTCATTGTCGGCCCCTGGATCATCCGCATGCTTGAGGGGCTGCAGGCCCGCCAGGTAATCCGCACCGATGGTCCCGAGTCGCATCTACAGAAACAGGGTACGCCGACCATGGGCGGCGTCATGATCCTGGCCGCCATCATCATCCCGACCCTGTTGTGGGCCGACCTGACGAACGCCTATATCTGGGTGGCGCTCTTCATCACGATCGGTTACGGTCTGATCGGTTTTGTGGATGATTACAAGAAAGTCGTAAAAAAGGACACCAAGGGACTTTCAGCCCGACAGAAACTGTTCTGGCAGGTCCTGCTGGCCGGTGCAGTGGCCGTTTTCCTGTTCATCAAGCCCGGTTTCAGCGAGCAGCTCTATTTCCCCTTCTTCAAGAATTTCCACCCGGATCTGGGGTTCTGGTTCATTCCCTTTGCAGCCCTGGTGATTGTGGGGGCCAGTAATGCCGTCAATCTGACCGACGGGCTGGACGGACTGGCCATCGGGCCGGTCACCATCAACGCCGCCACCTACATGCTGTTTGCCTATGTGGCCGGACATGCCACCCTGTCGGCCTACCTGCAGATCCCCCGGGTAGTCGGTGCCGGAGAACTGGCGGTATTGTGCGGCGCCATGGTGGGGGCAGGACTCGGCTTCCTCTGGTTCAACTCCTATCCGGCCGAAGTGTTCATGGGGGATGTGGGGTCACTCTCCCTGGGCGGCACCCTGGGAATTATCGCAATACTGACCAAACAGGAGCTGCTGCTGGTCATCGTCGGCGGGGTATTCGTGGTCGAGGCGCTGTCGGTCATCTTCCAGGTCGGGTCATACAAATACCGCGGCAAACGCATCTTCCGCATGGCGCCGATCCATCATCACTTCGAGCTGAAAGGCGTGGCCGAACCGAAGATCATCGTGCGTTTCTGGATCATCACCATCATTTTGGCATTGATGGCGATATCAACACTGAAGATGCGCTAGATTCCTGACGTGAGGAACTTATGGACCTGAACAACAAACTCATACTCGTCGTCGGCCTGGCCCGCACCGGTGTGGCAGTGGCACGTTTCCTGGCCTCGCGGGGTGCCCTGGTGACCGTGACCGACCAGCGTGATGAAACTGCCCTGGCGAGCGTGATGGATGAACTCGGCGCGCTGAATCTCAGCTGGACCCTGGGACGCCACGATGAATCCGATTTCCTGACCAGCGATCTGATCGTGGCATCACCCGGCGTACCCATGGATCATCCCCTGCTGGTAAAAGCGGCAGCGGCAGGCGTGGAAATTGTCAGTGAGATCGAACTTGCCAGCCGGTTTATTACCGCCCCTCTGATAGCCATTACCGGCACCAATGGCAAAACCACGACAACCACCCTGACCGGCGAAATATTCAAGGGGTGCGGATTTGCAACCTACGTCGGCGGCAATATCGGCGACCCGCTGCTGGAACTGGTCGAGTCAGGCCAGCAGGTTGACCGTGTCGTGGCCGAGATCAGCTCCTTCCAGCTGGAATGGATCAGCTCCTTCCGGCCAAAGGTCGCCGCACTGCTCAACATCAGCGAAGATCACCTCGACCGCTATGCCGGCTATCAGGAGTACATCAACGCCAAGCTGCGGATCTTCGAGAACCAGACCGTAGAGGACTTTGCCGTGGTCAACCGTGACGACGAACTGGTCTGGAAACATGCACCCGAACTGAAGGCACGCCTGTTCCCCTTCAGCCGCAAGCTGGAGCTGTCCGAAGGCATCTTTTACCGCGACAACCTGATCACGTTCCGGCACCAGGGACGCGAAGAGCTGTTTCCGACTGCGGACTTCCGTCTGACCGGAGTGCACAATCTGGAAAACATCATGGTGGCCCTGGCCTGCACGCTGCTGATGGGCTGCCCCCCGGCAGCGGCACTTGAAACAGTATGCAGCTTTGAAGCGCTGCACCACCGCATGGAATTCGTGCGCAAGTTCAAGGGGGTCAGCTACTATGAGGACAGCAAGGCCACCAATGTAGGCAGCGTGGAAAAGGCCCTGGAGAGTTTCCAGAACATCACCCTGATTGCCGGCGGCAAGGACAAGGGCGGGTCGTATGCACCGCTGGTGGCATTGATCCAGGAGCGGGTACAGCATCTGATCCTGATTGGTGAGGCCGCCGACCGCATGCAGCTCGAACTGGGTTCGCTGACCGATACCCACCGGGCGGCAACCCTGGAAGAAGCGGTCTGGCTGGCGGCCCAGATTACGACCTCGGGTGGCACTGTCCTGATGTCGCCGGCCTGTTCCAGCTTCGACATGTTTCGTGATTATGAAGAACGTGCCCAGCGTTTCATTGCTGCGGTAAAGGCATTATAGGGACAGCCATGAAACTGATGCTTAAAAAACTGGAAGAATACGACCTGGTCATCATGCTGATGGCCATTGCCCTGACCTGCTTCGGGGTGGTCATGGTGTATTCTTCCTCCAACATCATGGCGGCCAAACGCTTCCACGACGGCTTCTTCTTTCTGAAGCGCCAGGGATTGTTTGCGATTGTCGGCTTTGCCATCATGCTGGGTGTCATGCACATTGATTACCGTTTCTGGCGTAAAATGGCCGTTCCGGCACTGCTGCTGTGCCTGGTACTGCTGGTCATGGTCCTGATACCCGGCATCGGCGGCAAAGCCGGCGGAGCGTCCCGCTGGATCAAGCTGCCCGGTTTCAACCTGCAGCCATCCGAGATGGCCAAACTGGCCCTGATCATGTATATGGCCTACTCCCTGGACAAAAAGCAGGACAAGGTCAAAAGCTTTGCCAGCGGCATTGTTCCCTATATGATCATTCTGGCGATCCTGATCGGGTGTCTGGCCCTGCAGCCGGACCTGGGGGGGGCCCTGACGCTGGTGGCGGTCGCCATGACCATGCTGTTTGCGGCCGGGACACGCCTGAGCCATATTATTTCCATGATCCTGCTGGCCATGCCGCTCCTGGCCTACAAGCTGAGCAGAGGCTACCACAAGGGACGCATGGAAGCCTGGACCAACCCCTGGAGCGACCCGGAAGGCAAAGGCTTCCAGATCATCCAGTCCTGGCTGGCCCTGGGGACCGGCGGCGTCTTCGGACAGGGGCTGGGTGAAGGCAAGCAGAAACTGTTCTATCTGCCCGAGGCCCACACCGACTTCATCCTCTCCGTGGTCGGTGAAGAGCTGGGTTTCCTGGGGGTGGTCGTCATCATCGGCATGTTTTTCCTGCTGGTGCAGCGCGCCATGCGCATCTCGGTGGCCGCTCCCGACACCTTCGGGCGCTTCCTGGCCCTGGGGATCGCCGTACTGTTCGGCATCGAGGCCACGGTCAATATGGGCGTCGTTACCGGGCTGCTGCCCACCAAGGGCCTGGCACTCCCCTTTATCAGCTATGGCGGCAGCTCCCTGCTGATCAGCCTGTTTGCCGTCGGCATCCTGCTCAATATCTCTTCCGGTCTGAAGATCGAGCCGATCAAGCTCAAGGAGGAGAAATGAAGCTACTCATCGCCGGTGGCGGCACCGGTGGGCATCTCTTTCCCGGCATGGCCGTAGCCGAAGAGTTTCTGGCCCGTGATCCGGCCAACCAGGTACTCTTTGTGGGCACCGAGCGCGGTATCGAGGCGCGCGCCGTGCCGGCCGCCGGGTACCGGCTGGAACTGATTTCCGCCGCCGGGGTGCGCGGCAAGGGGGGCTTCAGCCAGCTCAAGGCCGCTGGTATGATGATCTACGGCTACGCCCAGTCGCGCAAGATACTCAAGGCCTTCCGGCCGGATTTCGTGCTGGGTGTCGGCGGCTACGCTTCCCTGCCGATGGTGCTGGCGGCACGCGGCATGCAAGTGCCCTGCTTCATCCATGAGCAGAATGCCATCCCCGGCATGACCAACAAACTGCTGGCCAGGTTTGCCGGGCGGGTCTTCATAACCCTGGAGGAATCGGAAAAGTTCTTCCCGAAAGATAAAGTACTCGTAACGGGCAATCCTCTGCGGCGACAGATCCTGAAGATGGTAGATTCCATCAAGCAGGGCCAGAACATGGAAGATCTACCCGTGCATCATGCAACATCCCCCGCTTTTCGCCTGTTTGTATTCGGCGGCAGCCAGGGTGCCCACGCCATCAACATGGCCATGGTCGCGGCCCTGCCGGCACTGAAACAGGCCGGCGCCAAACTGGAGATCACCCACCAGACCGGGGAAAAGGATCTTGAGCAGGTTGCGGCCGCATATCGCCGGGAGGGTGTCGAAGCGAGGGTGACGGCCTTTATCAGTGACATGGCCGCAGAATACGCTAGGGCCGACCTGATCATCTGCCGGGCCGGCGCCACCACCATTGCGGAGGTCACGGCCTGCGGCAAGGCCTGCCTGTTCATTCCGTTTCCGCACGCGGTCGATGACCACCAGCGCAGGAATGCCGAGGCGCTGCTCAAGAAGCAGGCCTGCTTCATGCTGCTTGAACATGAACTGACAAGTGAGAGCTTGGCCGGAGTAATCAGGGACATGATGAACGATCCGGCGTTGCTGCAGCAGACCGGGGCCCTGGCCTTCGGCCTGGCGCGCCTGGACGCGGCACAGATCATCGTTGACGAAATGCTCAGGGGGTAACGTATGCGTATCGCTGACTCCGCCTCATCCCGCATGCAGCAGTCTGTTCAACGAACAGCGGCAGCACCCGCCCGACCAGCTTCGGATGTTTCCCGTGAGGAACGGCTGCAGCTGCTCACAAACCGGGCGCCTTCACAGAAATCCGGGCATCTGCCCGCCACTTACGGCGAACGGGCACAATTGTTGTCAGCATCAGGAACACCTCAGCAGTCGTGGATTGCATAGAATAGAGAGCCAGCCAGAAAGAAGGTTCCCATGTACGGTAAAATAGACAAGATACACTTCGTCGGCATTGGCGGCATCGGCATGAGCGGTATCGCCGAGGTGCTGCTGAATCTGGGCTACAAGGTCTCCGGATCGGACCTGCGCCAATCGGATACCACCGACCGCCTGGCATCCATCGGCGGCGAGATCTATATCGGCCACGCCCGCCAGAACCTGACCAACGTGGATGTTGTCGTCACTTCCACCGCCGTGCAGGAGGAAAATCCCGAGGTCCTGGAGGCACGGGAACGGATGATCCCGGTAATTCCCCGGGCAGAGATGCTGGCCGAGCTGATGCGCATGAAATACGGCATCGCCATCGCCGGCACCCACGGCAAGACCACGACCACCTCCATGGTGGCCACAGTCCTGACCCACGGCGGTATCGACCCGACCATCGTTATCGGCGGCAAACTCAATACCTTGGGAACAAATGCAGTACTGGGTCAGGGCAAGTTCCTGGTGGCCGAGGCCGATGAATCAGACGGATCCTTCATGAAGCTCTCCCCGACCATTGCCGTGGTGACCAACATCGATGCCGACCACCTGGATTTCTATACCGGCGGCATCAGCCAGATCAAGGACATCTTCGTCGACTTCATCAACAAGATCCCGTTTTACGGCCTGGCAGTTCTCTGCCTGGATGACGGCAACATCGCCGACATCATCCCGCTGGTAAAAAAACGCTTCGTCACCTACGGACTCTCAAGCCAGGCCGATATCCGCGCCACAAACATCCGCATGGAGGCAGGGCGCACATCGTTCGTCGCACACTACAAGGGCTATCGCATGGGCGAGGTCAACTATGCCATGCCGGGAGCCCACAATGTCCTCAACGCCCTGGCCTGTATTGCGGTCGCCATGGAGCTGGACATCCCCTTCAACCTGATCCAGGACGGCTTTGCCGGTTTCGGCGGCGTGGGGCGGCGCTTCCAGGTCAAGGGCGAAGTGGACGGCATCATGGTCGTGGATGACTATGGCCATCATCCGACAGAAATAAAGGCCACCCTGGCAGCCGCCAAGAGTGGTTGGCCTGAACGGCGACTGGTGGTCGCCTTTCAGCCGCACCGCTACTCCCGTACCAAAGAGCTGTTCGACGATTTCGTCAAATGCTTCTACGATGCGGACGTACTGATCCTGACCGATATCTATGCCGCCAGTGAGCAGCCGATCACAGGCGTTTCCGCCGAAACACTGGCCACTGCCATCAAAAAGCATGGCCAGCGCGATGTCAGCTATGTTGCCGACCGGGAAACCCTGCCCGAGCATCTGGCCGGGATCTATCAACCGGGCGATATCGTGCTGACGCTGGGCGCCGGAAATATCTGGCAGGCCGGCGAGGCCCTGCTCAAGCTCCTGAGGACATAATACTTATGAGCCTTCTCAGCGAAGCCATCAGCAGCTGCTTTAACGGTGAAATGCTCGAACATGAACCGCTGGCCCGGCATACATCACTGCGGGTCGGAGGGCCGGCTGACCTGTTTGCCATCCCCCGCGACCGGGCAGACCTGCTGGAACTGCTGAAAACTCTGAAAGAGCAGCAGATCCCCTGGCTTGTGATCGGCGGAGGCTATAACCTGCTGATACGTGACGGCGGCTTCCGGGGAGTCGTCATCTCGCTCAAAAAACTGAACCAGATGGAATCCACCGGCAATGGAACCATCCGGTCTGAAGCCGGGGTACGCAATATTGACCTGTCACGCCTGGCCGAAGCGCACGGTCTGACCGGACTGGAATTTCTGGTTGGTATCCCCGGCACCGTGGGCGGTGCGGTCAGAATGAATGCCGGTGCCCATAACAGTGAGATCTTCGACCGCATCACCTGCGTGGAGATACTGGTGGACGGGAAAATTATTCTGTATACGAAGGATACGCTGAATTACGGTTATCGCAGCTTGCAACTTGATCCTGATAAAATTATAATTGCGGCCGATTTTCAGCTTTCTGCCGGCAGTCAGGAGGCGATCACTGCGGCCATGGATGCCTGCCTGCTGCAACGACAGGATGCCCAAAAGGTCAGGTTCCCCAATGCGGGTTCATTCTTCAGGAACCCTCCCGGCCAGGCGGCCTGGAAATTAATCGACGCGGCCGGACTGCGTGGTTTGACCATCGGCGGCGCCCAGGTTTCAGAGGTGCACACCAATTTCCTGGTCAACAGGGGCAATGCTACGGCAGCCGATTTTCTCCAGCTGGCAGACATTATCAAGGATCGGGTATTCAAAAGCTGTGCAATACAACTGGAAGAAGAAGTCCGCATTCTGGGCGAGGAATAATCCATGGCGACTATGAAAACAAAGCGCATCGGCGTATTGATGGGTGGACTATCCGCCGAACGCGAGGTTTCACTGAAAAGCGGCGCTGCCGTGTATCAGGCACTGCTGTCGCAGGGGTATGACGCCGTGGCCATTGACGTGGGCCGGGATCTGCCTGCCGTGCTTGCCGCAGAAAAGATACAGGCCGCCTTTATTGCACTGCATGGCCGCTACGGCGAAGACGGCTGCGTGCAAGGACTGCTCGAACTGCTGCAGATTCCCTATACCGGCTCCGGTGTACTGGCCAGTGCCCTTGCCATGCACAAGCTTTACAGCAAACAGACCTTTACCTCGACCGGGATCCTGACCGCTCCGTTTCATTATTACCGTCGCGGAGACCAGGTACACATCGAAAAGCTGAGTTTCGGCCTGCCGCTGGTCGTCAAACCGGTTCAGGAGGGTTCTTCGGTCGGCGTCTCCATCGTCAGACAGGCCGACCAGCTGGAAGCAGCCGTGAAGCTGGCCTTTCGCCATGATAACGAGATTCTGGTTGAGCAGTACATCAAGGGGCAGGAGGTGCAGGTCGGCATACTGGATGACCAGCCGGTCGGTGCCATTGAGATCGTACCGAAGAACGAATTCTACGATTTTGAAGCCAAATACACCGACGGTATGGCCGAACATATCTTCCCGGCCCGGCTCGAAGCCGGACTCTACAAAAAAGCCCAGCAGATCGGCCTGGCCGCCCACCGCGCCCTGGGGTGCTCCGGCTACAGCCGGGTAGACCTGCTAGTCACGGATGAGGGCGAAAGTTATGTCCTGGAAGTCAACACCCTGCCCGGCATGACGGCACTCAGCCTGCTGCCGGAAATTGCCGCCAAGGGCGCCGGGTTGACCTTCGAGGCCCTGGTAGAACGCATCATCGAAACGGCAGCACTTCACACAAAGGCAGACTGAACCCGTGCGCGATTTTTCAACCTCAAAATACCAGCGCAACAAGGTGGCTCCCAACAAGGTCAAGATCCAGCGCAAGCCGATTCAGTGGGGAAAATACCTGCGTCCGCTGCGCACGGTTTCCCTGGCTCTGGCCGGTTTTTCGCTGATTATCGGGGTGTTGTATGCAGGCTATCGCGCAGTTGGAGCCGCCACCTTCTTCCGGCTCAAAAACATCGAAGTATCCGATGCCAAGCGCCTGAGCCGCGAAGAGATCCTGGCCCTGGTCGGTGTCACTGCCGGGCAGGACCTGGCCCGCATGAATCTGAAACGGATGGGGGAACAGCTGGCCCAGAATCCCTGGGTCGAGACCGTCCGCATCCATCGCTACTTCCCGGACAGGCTTTCCATAACGATTACCGAGCGGGAACCGCTGGCGATTGTCAACATGGGCTACATCTATTATCTGGATAAGAAAGGCACCGTCTTCAAGGTCCTCAACCAAGGAGACAAGTTGGATTACCCGGTTGTAACCGGCTTTAGCGAAGAAGAATTGAGCAGCAACCCGTCAGGGACGGGGGAAGCACTGAAAACCACCTGTGAACTGCTGGGGATATTACGGGAGCGGGGAGCATTTATCCTTGCGGATGTATCGGAGATTCATTACGATAAGGGCTACGGCTTCACCCTTTTTACCGCCGCAGGCGGACTTCCGGTAAAAGTCGGGTCCGGTGATTTTGCCGCAAAGATTGACCGATTTGCGCGTATCTACCGGGAACTGATGGTTCAACGGTCGTCACTGCACTACATCGACCTTGATTACAATGATAAAATCATCGTCAAAAAGAGCTAACTTCATAATTTAGATACCAGGCAGGGGGGAGTATGTCAGCAACCAGAAGGGATAATCTGATCGTCGGTCTCGACATCGGCACCACCAAGATTTGCGCAATTGTCGGCAATGTTACGGAGGATGGTATCGATATCGTCGGCATCGGCACCAGCCCGTCCAGCGGACTGCGCAAGGGTGTTGTCATCAACATCGAGAGCACGGTTGCCTCTATCCGCAAGGCTATCGAAGAGGCCGAACTGATGGCCGGTTGCGAAATCAAATCCGTCTTTGCCGGCATTGCCGGCGGACACATCAAGGGCATCAACTCCCAAGGCGTGATTGCCATCAAAAACCGCGAGGTGGCCCAGGAAGACGTCCGCAGGGTCATCGATGCCGCCAAGGCCATCGCCATTCCCATGGATCGCGAAGTCATCCACATCCTGCCCCAGGAGTTCATCATCGATGAACAGGACGGCATCCGCGAGCCACTGGGCATGAGCGGCGTACGCCTGGAGGCCAAGGTGCACATCGTCACCGGTGCCGTGGCCAGCGCCCAGAACATCGTCAAATCCTGCAACCGGGCCGGCCTGGATGTAGCCGATATCGTGCTGGAACAACTGGCCTCCTCCGAGGCGGTCCTGTCCGCCGACGAAAAGGAGCTGGGGGTCTGCCTGGTGGACATCGGCGGCGGCACCACCGACATCGCCATCTTTGCCGAAGGGGCCATCAAATACACCTCGGTACTCTCGCTGGGAGGCAACCACCTGACCAACGACATCGCCGTCGGGCTGCGTACCCCCATGGCCGAAGCCGAGAAGATCAAGCAGAAATACGGCTGCTGCCTGTCATCACTGGTCGGCAAGGAAGACAAGATAGAAGTGCCCAGTGTGGGCGGGCGCAAACCGCGTGAGCTGTCCCGCAACGTGCTGTGCGAGATCCTCGGGCCCCGCGTCGAGGAGATCTTCACCCTGGTAAACCGTGAAATCATCAAATCCGGGCTGGAGGATGCCATTGCATCGGGTGTGGTTATCACCGGCGGCTCCAGCATCCTGGAAGGCATGCCGGAACTGGCCGAACAGATCTTCAACCTGCCGGTGCGCCGCGGTGTACCCCAGAGGATCGGCGGACTGGTAGATGTGGTCAATTCACCGGTTTATGCCACCGGCGTCGGTTTGGTGGTCTACGGCAGCAGGAATTCGGGCTCGCGGGAGCATTTTCCGCCGGGCAAATCGGATGACAGCATCTTCAACACAACCATGCGGCGCATGAAAACCTGGTTCAAGGAATTTTTCTAAAAAGCAATAACGTGCGAATCAGCGGTCAAACGGCAACAAACTGAATTTTAAGCCGTTTTTAAGCTCACTGTTTTTTTGTTTTTTTTCCTTTGATTCTTTGACTGATTGCGGTTACATTTTACCCAATTGAACGGAATACTGCTCACTGCACAAGGGGGAGAAGCATGTTTGAATTTGATGAAGCAATAGATGTGGGTGCTGTAATAAAAGTTATTGGAGTAGGCGGTGGCGGCGGCAATGCTGTCAACACCATGATCGCCAGCTCTATACATAAAGTCGATTTTATCGTTGCAAATACGGATGCACAGGCGCTGCGCAACTCGAAGGCCCCCGTCAAGATACAGCTCGGCCGCCTGCTCACCAAGGGACTGGGTGCCGGAACCAAGGCAGAGGTTGGCCGGGATGCCGCTCTGGAGGATCGTGAACCGCTGTTGGAATCCCTTAAAGGTTCCGACCTGGTGTTCATCGCTGCCGGCATGGGCGGCGGCACCGGTACCGGCGCTGCGCCGGTCATCGCCGAAGCGGCCCGCGAGGCCGGCATTCTGACCGTGGGTGTCGTGACCAAGCCATTCACCTACGAGGGCAGACCCAAAACCGAGGCAGCCGAAGCCGGCATCAATGAACTCAAGAAGCATGTTGACTCCCTGATCATCATCCCCAACGACCGCCTGATCAGCCAGGCCGGCAAAAACATGTCGCTCTTCGACGCCTTCAAGCCTTCTGACGATGTCCTTCGCCAGGCCGTTCAGGGCATCTCCGAACTGATCACCTCCACCGGCTTCATGAACCTGGACTTTGCCGATGTAAAAACCGTCATGAGCGTACGCGGCATGGCCATGATGGGAATCGGTGTGGGCGCCGGCGACAACCGCGCTGCCGATGCGGTCAACAACGCCATCGCCAGCCCGCTCTTGGAAGACAACGATATCTCCGGCGCCAAGGGTGTGCTGGTCAATATCACCGGCTCGACCACCATGACCATGGACGACTACAACACGGTCAACCGGATCGTTCACGACAAGGTCCATGAAGACGCCAACATAAAGATCGGGGTTGTCCGGGACGACGACATGGGCGACACCATCAAGGTCACCGTCATCGCTACCGGCTTCGGCGACCGCTTTGATGTGGAGCGCGGACACAAACGCGGTTTTGCCAGTATCCCGGTTACCGATAAGCAGACCAGCTCTTCACGGCACTCGCTCGACAAACCGACCTTCATCCGCGATCGTCAGCAGACCGAGAACGTTTCCCGGATCCGGCCGGCTGTTTCCTTTATCGAGGACGATGACGATCAGTATGACATCCCCACCTTCCTGAGGAAGTCCGTAGATTAAACAACACAATTGACTGGGGGGCAGTGCAAACTGCCACCCCTTCTTTGCCCGGCTCTCCGCTTTCCCCCTCCTGGAGACCCGGGCTTTTTTTATTCAAAAACCGTTTCATTCCAGCATATTCATGAGTTTATATTATTGACAATCGTTACATATATGTTACATTTGTGTGAACTAGTTAATTATGTAACTCGGGAGGACATATGAAGATCGGAACAAGGCTGATACTGGGATTCGGGGTATGCCTCTTCTTTCTGCTGCTGTTGGGCGGGGTAAGTTTATATGAGCTCAATGCCATCGTCGCCAAGAGTGATAAGGTCATTGATGTTGACTCGAATATCGTCGAGTATTCCCAGCGCATGCGGGCCAACATTAATATGATGCGCCGCTACGAGAAGGATGCCTTCATGGCGATTCCCGACCAGGCAAAAATTGATGACTACGTAAAAAAATGGAGTGAGGCCCGTGAGCACGCCAAAAAGCGCATGGATGAACTGGCCAAACTGGAGCAGGATCCAAAAGAGAAGGAGATCTTGGCCGGAATTTCCAAGAATTTGGAAGGATACGAGTCTGGCTTCAAGAAGGTACTCGATCAGATTAAAAGCGGCTCAATCACCACTGCCCAGGATGCCAACAAGGCCATCGGTGAGTTCAAGCAGTTTTCCCATCAGGCAGAAAAACAGATCGTCGACTATGCCACTGCTAATGACGCAGCTATAACTGCATCAAAGAAAGAGCTTGCATCTGCAGACCATCGCGTCGTCATCCTTACAGTTACGATCGTTGCGGCCTCCTTCATTTTTGTTCTGATCATGGTGACACTGCTGATCCGCTCCATCAAGCGCCCCCTGACCCAGATCGAAGATCTGGTCAAAGACATCGCCCAGGGTGAAGGGGACCTGACCAAGCGCCTGACCTACAGCGGCAATGACGAACTTGGGGCCATCTGCGCCAGCTTCAACCAGTTCATTGACAAACTGCACAACATCATCAGCCAGATCTCCGGCACCTCCTCCCAGGTGGCATCAGCTGCCATCCAGCTCAATGCAACTGCCGAGCATATCGCCACCGGAGCCGAAGAGGTTGCTGCCCAGGCCAGTACTGTTGCCACGGCCGGCGAGGAGATGTCGGCCACCTCGGGTGACATTGCCCAGAACTGCCAGATGGCCGCCGAAGGGGCGCAGCGCGCCTCACAAACCGCCAGCGACGGGGCCGAAGTTGTCGAAAGAACCGTGGTGGTCATGGGGCAGATTGCCGAGAAGGTGCAGGAAACAGCCAGGACTGTGGAAAGCCTGGGGGCACGAAGTGACCAGATTGGCGCCATCATCGGTACGATTGAAGACATCGCCGACCAGACCAACCTGCTGGCCCTGAACGCCGCCATCGAAGCCGCCCGTGCCGGTGAGCAGGGACGCGGCTTTGCAGTTGTTGCCGATGAGGTCCGTGCCCTGGCCGAACGCACCACCCGCGCCACCAAAGAGATCGGTGAAATGATCAAGGCCATCCAGAAAGAGACCAAGGGCGCCGTGACAGCTATGGAACAGGGCGTCCATCAGGTCGAGACCGGTACGGAGGAAGCTGCCAAATCAGGCCAGGCGCTGCAGGAAATCCTGCAGCAGATCAATGACGTGGCCATGCAGGTCAACCAGATCGCCACCGCAGCTGAAGAGCAGACCGCCACGACCAGCGAGATCTCCAGCAATATGATGCAGATCACCGAAGTGGTCCAGCAGACCTCGCAGGGTGCCCAGGAATCAGCAACTGCAGCAGCCCAGCTGAGCGGCAATGCCGAGGAGTTGCAGAGACTGGTGAAACAGTTTAAACTGTGACGGCAGCTTAACTGTTCCTTCAGATGGAACATTAACCCCAGGGAGACGATAAGATGTCAAATCTGCCGGTAACACAAACAGAAGGTAGCAATTCATCCGGTGAGCTGATTCAGCTGGTCAGTTTCAAGCTTGATAATGAAGAATACGGCATCGAAGTCCTCAAGGTGCGCGAGATCATCCGCATGATTCCAATCACACACATGCCCAATACGCCGCAGTATGTTGAAGGCATCATCAACCTGCGTGGCAAGATCATCCCGGTCGTATCCATGCGCAAGAAGTTCGGCCTGATGGAACGGGACAACGGTACCCAGACCCGCATCGTCGTCATGGATATCAGCGGCGAACTGATGGGATTCGTGGTGGACTCGGTCTCCGAGGTCATCCGCATTTCAGGCAGCGAGATCCAGCCGCCGCCCAATGTCGTGTCTGGAGGCATCGATCAGGAGTGCATCACCGGCGTTATCAACCAGGCCGAACGCCTGCTGGTGCTGCTGGATCTGGAGAGATTGTTTTCGCATGAGGAAAAGGCCTTGCTGATCGGAGGGTGAAGCAACTCGCGAATGTCCAGCCCGTGCAAGGGTTATTATACCGGCAACCATGTCTACCGAAATGCTGGTAATGATACGCGTAACAAAGCCTTACTGTTCTATGACAGTAAGGCTTTATTCGTTAGCGGCTGAGATTATGACCGTATCGAGCTTCGTGCACTTATTTGCAGTCAACCGCTAATTTATCAAGGATTTCAATCAGAACTTCCGAAGCAGAAACCATCTCTGCACACAGATCACGTGCCTTCTGATGATTGCCGCTGTCGAAGACAGCAATCGCCTGCTTGCCAAGGTCATGCACCCTGGCATGCGGAGCATCTATCTCTCTGAAATGACTGAACTGTCCGCAATTTTCATGTCCCTTGGTCTGATACCATTTGCCGAAGGCACAGGTCAGATGCGTGGGGAGCTTGTCCGGATCTACCTTTGCAACTCCGTCCAGGTGGGATTTGATCTTGCCGATGAAGATCATGTGGGCGCTCTTGGCTTTTGATAGTGACAACTGAACATCCTCATTCAGCTTGAATGCGGCAAAACAGGTCATCATCTCCTCGACATGGACATTCATCCGACTGGTCGACATTGCCGAGGTGTGGGCCTCCTGGGCGGTAGACTGGAGAATTGTAGTGATCTGCTGCATATTGCCGGATATCTCTCCGGTAGTGGCGGTCTGTTCTTCGGCAGCAGTGGCAATCTGGCTGACCTGCATGGCGACATCGTTAACCTGTTCCAGTATTTCCCGTAACGCTTCGCCCGACTTTGCCGCCTCCATGGTACCGGTCTCCACCTGAAGCACCCCCTGTTCCATGGCAGCCACTGCGCCTTTGGTCTCAACCTGGATGGTCTTGATCATCTCGCCGATCTCTCGGGTGGCCCGAGTGGTGCGTTCAGCGAGTGCACGCACCTCATCGGCAACCACGGCGAACCCTCTCCCCTGCTCACCTGCCCGGGCCGCCTCAATGGCAGCATTCAGAGCCAACAGGTTGGTTTGGTCGGCGATATCCTCGATGGTACCGATGATAGCGCCGATCTGATCGCTACGCGCTCCCAAATTCTCGACGGTACGGGCGGTTTGCTGCACGTTCTCAGCGATCCGGCTCATGATCGCAACGGTTGCATCCACTACAACGGCTCCGTTTCGAGCAGATTCTGCTGCACGTTGCGCCCCCTCGGAGGCCATTTGACAGTTTTGTGCAATATCTCCGGAAGTAGCCGACATCTCCTCTCCAGCAGTCGCCACAACGATGGCCTGGGCAGCAACATTCTCAACTCCGCTGGCAATCCGCTCGGCGCCAGAGTGGAGACCATTGGCAAAGACCGCTGAATTGGCAGCTATGCCAGAGACCTGACTGATAAGAGAACCCAGTTTCAAGCTCATGTCTTTCAATGAAGTTGCAAGCAGCCCAACCTCATCCTTTGAGCTCGTAGCGATCTCAATTGTAAGATCACCTTCAGCGATCGTACGGGCAGAAGTTACGATCCTTTTCAGAGGAACGGTTATGCTGCGAGTGATCAGAACGGCTAAGATTATATTGGCAAAGAGAGCCAGACCAAAAAGGATGAATATGGTGCGCAGGGCTGCGGCAAAAGCGACTGCCATTTCCTCTTTCTGAATCTTGACCGCAGATTCGCAGCGTTCCTGTGCCGTTCGGGCAGCCGCCACCATCTTCTTGTCGAGTTCTGTCTGCTCAGGAATCGATGACCCGCCGGACAGTACAAGCAGGGCGAGTCGCCGAAAAGCGTCTTCGTAGACCGTTGTAACGGCAAGCAGGTCATCAATCAGCTTTTTGCTGTCCTCCCGACTGAACCGCTCTTTGGTGGCCAAGGCTTGGCGTTTCATCTCGGCGGTGGCCTTCAAGGCTTTGTCCCGATATTCGGCTTCACGACGAATTATCAGATTCTTTTCGTGACGGCGCGCCTCCAGAAGATTCTTAACGACCATCTGCATCTCTTCCGTCTTGACGCTGCGATCCATCAAGGTGACAAGATTGGCATATCCCGTGTACCCCACCAGGACCAGCAGGATAAGGGTCACACTGAAGCCTAAACTGATTCTGGTGCCTATGCTCCAGTTATTCCACATGATTTGTCCCCAATGAAGTCTATATTCTGATCCATATTAGTTACTATCTGGTTCCATCTCAACCTCTACAACAGATCGCATCTGCGGCATATCCGAAATGGACAACAGTGGCAGAGAAGCTGTCAGGGCCTTGCGGATCTTGGTGAGCAAAAGCGACACTTCAATCGGTTTTGAAATATAGTCGGCAACCAAAGAAGAGTTCTGGAATTGCTCCATGAAGTCGGCGGCGTACCCACTCATGAAGATGATCGGGATGTCGGGATTGAGCGCGTAAATGTCCTGACTCATCTCGATCCCGTTTTTCTCAGGCATGATCACGTCTGACAGGATCAGATGAATGGCCTCCTGAGCATTCCGGAACAGGGCAAGCCCGTCTGCACCGTTATGCGCGATCAGAATTCGATAGCCGAAGTGTTCCAGCAATTTCCTTACCAATAACAGCATGGCCGGATCGTCTTCCACAAGCAGAATGGTTTCATGTCCTTTCTGGTGCAGAGGCAATTGGCTGTTGTTGAAGTCCTCGGTCATAACGCCTGTCATGGTTCCTATCATCTCCATTGTATGCACCGCAGTCTTTATAAGCCGCTTCGTAGCAGCACCCTCCGAGCACCTGACTTGATTACACAATATCAATTGTTATATTTTATTAAAGCCTTAACTACACGTATTGTATACGTATTTTACCTGACAGTTTCTGACAGTTTCTGACAAATGTTGACAAGGCAGGCGCAAGGATCGGATCAGGGAATAGAATGGAATGGTCGGGAAGGGAAGGCTTTTGGCAATCTAGGGACCGTTTTTGCTTCGAAGTTGCACGGCGAAGACGGCGCCCTTCCCCGGTTCACTACTGCAACTGGCTGCACCGCCATGTAGTTCTGCAATGCGTTTTACGATGTGCAGTCCGAGTCCTGCACCGGCTATTTCAGGTATATTCCCGATACGATAGAAGCGGTCAAACACCTTTTCGAACTGGTCATGCGGGATGCCGACACCCTGGTCGGCAACCTCGAAACAGAGCTCCCCACCACCAGAGTTCCAGCCTCGTACGCAAATTTCGCCGCCATCCGGTGAATATTTTATGGCATTGTCAAGCAGGTTGTTGAACATCACCTGCAACAGCATGGGGTCACACGCATACTGTTCGGGGAGTTCCTCAATTTCTGAGTGGATAAGATGTACCGTGCTACCGACCTGGGCATGCATGATGACATTGCGGAGCAATAGGCTGATATCCGCCGGCACCATGGCAGGCGTCCATCCGGAGGTACGCAGGCGCTCATCGGTAAGACAGGTATCAATCAGGCTGGAAAGTCGTTTGGTTGAAGACAGGATTGTATTGGCGTGTCTGAGGCAATCGGAATCCTTGCAGGCCTGCATCACAAGCAATTGGGCCGTGCCGTCGACAATTGCAAGCGGCGTGCGCAGTTCATGGGAAACGAGTCCCATAAACTGGCGCTGTTCCTCGTTTAGACGGTGTTCGGCATCCAGAGCCTTGGCCAGCTCCTGTTGTGCCTTCGTACGCTCGGTTATATCGAAGAAGCTGGCGCGGATCAGCACTTTGTCCGGCGATGGGAGTCTGACCAGTCGAACCTCGCACACGGTATCGATACCATGGGCACCCTTTATCGAGCGTTCTATGACGAAGACTTCTTCTGCCACAACCCTGTCTGCGTTTTCATAGAAAGAAGCTGCCGGCAGTCGCCCATCAGGCTGTTTATCTGAATAAAACTGCAGAGGGTCTGATGACAGCAGAATATCGCGGCTGTAGCCGAACAGCTGCTCCGCTTTGACATTGGCATCGACGATGCGGCCTGACTCCGCGTCAAGGACGATAATCGCTTCGGGTGCCAGATCTACAAGCAGCCTGTTCTGGCTGGCCATTACTGCATCCTTCTGGCGCAACTCCTCCACGGCCTCTTGTATACGCACTTCCAGGTTATCGTTAAGCTCTTTCAGCAGCAAAGACTTCTCAATCAGTGCCTGATCGGCCTTTCGGTGTGCCTCTATATCTTCCACAATCCAGATGGTACCGGCAGAAATATTCGCGGGATCGATAGCCTTTCCGTAATACTTCGCCCAGAAGATCGAGCCGTCCTTGCGCCTAAGTTCCAGTTCGGATGTATAAAGCTCCCCTCTGCAGACCTTGTCATAGGTTTCTTTGCCCGATAATTCGAAAGCTGCCTCCGAAGGGTAGATAAGAGCGGTGCTTTTCCCCACCATCTCATCCTTGACATAGCCGAACATCTCTTCACATCTGTTGTTGACCCATACGAACCTCCGGTCTTTAGTCAGTGTGATGCCGACACAGGCGTTATCGAGGATTACCCCCTGCTCCTGAACAAGCCTTTTCAGTTCCAGATCGGTGCGCGTACGCTCAGTGATGTCGCGCACCACACATACATGGCTGCTAATATCACCGTCGGCATTACGGATTGGGGTAACACAGTGTTCGGAATCAAAGACGGTACCATCCTTGCGCACCATCTGATAGGTGGTCTCAAAGCGCCCTTTTTTCCTGTAGGCTGCAGCCATGTCACTTCCAAAGCGGAGAGACATCTCCTCGTTGAGATGGAGACAGGAGGTATGTTTGCCGATGATTTCGTCCAGGGAATAGCCGAACATTGTTTCAACAGCTCTGTTGGCATTCAGTATGATCCGGGTGCCGGCCTGGACGATGAAGACGGATTCGTTGAGACTGGCAAACGTCTGTTGCAGAAGTATGGCGGCATCATAAGACGCCTGTTCCGCTCGATCCAGGTCCTGCAAGGCCGCTATGGTTGCTGCAAGTGTCGGTCGAAATCTTTCTGCCAGTGTCGGCAACTCCGCATCAGGTGCGGCCGCTGACGCCCCGTTCCCGTTCGGTTCAGAAGCTGGCAAGAGCGGAGCTGTCACAACCGTCTCCGGTTCCGTGCTCATGACGTAGCCTCCTCCAGAAAGGCGTAACCCAGGTTGTGACGGGCACGCACCGGCAGTTTGCATGCCGGGTCGGCGAACCGCACCTTGCGCCTCAGGCGGCTGACCAGGGCCTCCAGACGTTTATCAGCATAGATATCATTTGTCTGCTTCAACGCCCTGAAAATCTCTTCACGGGATACATTTGCCCCCGGTGTCTCCAGCAATTTCTGCATCAGGATGCATTCCTGTGCAGTCAGCGGAATTGGTACCCGTTGGGGCGTCAGCAGCGTCGAGGTTCTGGCAGAAAAGTACCAGATGGGCGCTGGTGGTTTCTCAAGCCGTTGTGCCAGGTTGATCAGTGCCGCATTCAACTCCCGGATATCAACCGGCTTTACAAAATACAAGTCGGCACCGGTCTCACGACCAAGTACCCGCTCGTCCAGACGTTCGCGGGCCGTTACCATCACAATACCGCAGCTGCAGTTTTCACGGAGTCGTCTGGCAATGGCGATTCCATCCTCTCCCGGCAAACCAAGATCGAGAATAATAATGTCCGCCGGGAACACCGCCAGAGCTTTATCCAGGGCTCGGCCGTCTCCAACACCCTGCAACTGGTGACCAAAGTGCTCTAAACCGGACACAAGGATATCTCGCAATTCCCGGTTGTCTTCAACCACAATGATATTCTGCTGTCTAACATAAGCGCTGTCGTCAGTACTGTTCATTAGTAGGGTTTCCTGCGTCTGCAGCAAGGGGAGAAGTGCGATAAATCGCCCTTTTAATATACGACATATTGAGGGTGAACATGTAAGGAATTTTCTGACAGTTTCTGACAACCCCTTGAAAACACGGATTTATGCGGTTTACTGTCTTTGAAAAAAATGCGTACGAATAAGAGAAAAAGGAGAATCTGCCATGCAGTGGTTTAATAACATGAAAATCGGAAAGAGGATGACACTGGGCTTTGGCTTGGTGTTGGTGATTATGGTGACGTTAATAGTGGTAGGAGTCATCGGGATGTCAGATGTCCAGAAAAACCTGACGCGGATTGTCACGGTCAATAATGTCCGCACTGATCTACTGGGTGATGTAAATAACGACATGAGTCAGATCTTTATCAATCTCAGGAATATCATTGTCACCAACATACCAGAGAAGCAGAAGGAGTATCAGCAACGGATTATAAAGGCTCGTGAAGGATATGACACCAAATTCAAAAAAAATGGAGGGATTAACTTCAAAGGAAGACAAGAAGGCGCATGAGATTATTGCCAAAATTAAGCAGGCAATTGCAACAGCCGCCCCGCTCAACAATCACGTTATTGAATTGGCCACGACCGGCAAAGAAGCCGATGCGGCCATGCTGCTTAGCAAGGAGGCGGCACCAGCCGGACGGAAAATTTCTGAGGAACTTGAAGCATTAATCAACCACAATACGGAACGAAGCATGATGCGCTATGAAGAATCAATTAAAAAATTTGAATCATCTCGGAATACGATGATCAGCCTCGGTGTGATAGCCATTCTGGCATCCGTTTTTACAGCGATTTTCCTGACCCGCGGAATCACCCGCCCGATCAACGAGGCCTTGGCTGCTGCCAACGCCCTGGCCGCCGGCGATCTGACCATCTCGGTCGTATCAAACTCCAAGGACGAGACCGGCCTGATGATGGCCGCCCTCAGCAATATGGTGAAAAAACTCAAACAAGTGGTGGGGGATGTCATGGGCGCCACCGACAACGTGGCTTCAGGCAGCCAGCAGCTTTCGGCCACGGCCCAGCAGATGTCCCAGGGGGCCACCGAGCAGGCCGCCAGCGCCGAGGAGATTTCCTCTTCCATGGAAGAGATGTCCTCCAGCATCAAGCAGAACTCGGACAACTCGGGCCAGACCGAGAAAATTGCCGTCAAGAGCGCTGTTGATGCCAAAGAAGGTGGCAGGTCCGTCACCGAAACAGTAGCCGCCATGAAGGAGATCGCCACCAAGATCTCCATCATCGAGGAGATTGCCCGCCAGACCAACCTGCTGGCCCTGAATGCCGCCATTGAGGCCGCCCGGGCCGGAGAGCACGGTAAAGGTTTTGCCGTTGTCGCCAGCGAGGTCAGGAAGCTGGCGGAACGGAGTCAGGCCGCGGCCGGTGAGATCAGCACCCTGTCGTCGCGCTCCGTGCAGGTGGCCGAGACCGCCGGAGAGATGCTGAACAAGATGGTGCCGGATATCCAGCGGACCTCCGAACTTGTTCAAGAAATTTCCGCTTCCAGCAAAGAGCAGGACAGTGGCGCCGAGCAGATCAGCAAGGCCATCCAGCAACTGGACCAGGTTATCCAGCAGAACGCCTCCGCTTCCGAAGAGATGGCCTCCACCTCGGAGGAACTGGCCAGCCAGGCTGATATGTTGAAAGACACCATCTCTTTCTTCCGCATCGACAGCAGCGGCTCCCGCCAGACGGCTCGTGTCGTGCGTGTCCCGCAGCACAAAGCGCAGGTGGGCCACATCAGTCGCAAGGCCTTTGCCGCCCCAGCGAAGGACGGCAAAGGTGTTCACCTCCAACTGGGAGAAAAAAGCGGCGCCGATCATATGGATGATGAATTTGAACGATTCTGAAAAACCAACGGCAACTCCCCCTTTCGTAAAGGGGGAGCTGATTCTGATATTCGATACACGGAGGAAACTACATGAGTGTCTCAACAATTACCGAAACAACCCAGTACCTGACCTTCAAACTGGCCGAGGAGATTTTCGCCCTGGATGTGGCCAAAGTCAGGGAGATTCTGGAGTTCAGCACCGTCACCAAGATGCCCCAGACTCCTGATTACATGCGGGGAGTCATCAACCTGCGGGGGAGTGTGGTGCCTGTGATCGACCTGCGCCTGAAATTCGGCATGACAGCAACCGAACAGAGCATCAACACTTGCATCATCGTGGCGGAGGTCGAAATGGATGATGAAACCATCCTGCTCGGGGCGCTGGCCGACTCGGTTCAAGAGGTGAACGAGATGGAACCGGGTCAGATCGAGGCCGCTCCCCATATCGGCACGAGACTCAATACCGACTTCATCAAGGGGATGGGCAAACAGGATAGTCATTTCGTGATGATCCTGGATATAGACAAGGTCTTCAGCTCGGGTGATTTAACTGACATAATGATTAACAACGACGCAACAGGGGCGCTCTAGGAGTTTTTGGATAATTGTGTGTTCTACACCCCGCCGACCGGCGGATAGACAGTAAACCTGATACTGTTTTTACCGTCCTCTTTTACCTTGTACATCAGTTCGTCCGCCATGACGATAAGCTCTTCGCTGTCGAGAGGCGGTTCCATGCAGGTGACAACACCCATGCTGAAAGTTGTCGACCAGTGTTCTTTCTTCATGTCGTGCAGGAGATTGTCCTTAATTTTGTGCAGTGCAACCTGTGCCGATTCCTGATCGGTTTCCGGCAGCAGGATCACGAACTCATCGCCTCCGATGCGGGCTACCAGATCTGTTTTTCGAAGCCGGCCGGCAAGGCTCGCGGCAAAACATTTCAGCAGTTCGTCCCCCCGAATGTGTCCAAATTTATCGTTGATCTCCTTGAAATTATCCAGATCAATGTAAGCAATGGTCAGCGGCTTTCCCAACCGGGCCAGCCGGTTGATTTCGTATTCCATTATCTCCTGGAACGCGCGGGTGTTCAGAAAACCGGTCAGGAAATCATGCCGAGAATGCTGACGCTCGTTCTCCCACATAATGCGAACCTTGTGCACCAGCATGCTGATGACCAGAAATATACCGATCGTGGATACGGTGTTCCAGACAAGCGAAACTGCATATTGAGCATGGTTGTCAATTACCCAGGCAAACGAACAGAACAGGGCAATAATAATTCCGGAGCGACGACCGGCGAACCATGTGGTTAAGCCGACCGGAAACAGGTATAAGAACGCAAACTGATACTCCTGTCTGTCAATACAATCCAAAAAGACGACCACCAGAGCGCACATCAGGCCGATACAAAAGTTCACAAGCCTGCTTTTTGACTCCAGGTAGATGAAGAACCTTTTGAAATAATCCTCAATATGCACGGTTCATCCCTCTCCGTTTCATGCAGCGGGTAGTTAGTTGCTGATTCAGCAAGTACCGCAGGATACGCGATTCACATAACATCTGCCACCTGTCAGGTATTGTATTCGTGGCAGTACATCATCACCAGCCGGGCACGGTTTTCCAGACAGAGCGGACACAGCTCCCCGGCATCCTGCCAGACCTCGCCCGCTAGCCATTCGCCCGCCTGGGCATACTCTGACCGGTCGGCATGTTCATCGTACTCCTTACGGCACATCGTACAGATCTTCAAGCTGTTTTGCCCTCTTCCACCAATGCTCGTTCATACTCCCGCCGAAGCATGGCGGTCTCGGCCGTACCGATAACATACCATGGCATAAATTCATCCTCGCTGATAGTACGCTGTACATACCAGTCCGTGTCGATAGCGCAGGCCTTGGCCGCCTTCTTGAGATTGAAGCCTTCAGACATACTGACAATCAGCGGCGCCAGCCGCCGATCACCCCGCGACAGCAGCGCTTGCAGATAGGACTCGCGCAGACTCTCCACCTTGAGCCGCACATTTGACAGGGGGCGCAGGCTGGTTTCAAGGAACTTCACCTTGCGCTCCAGCGAAGGGAGTGGCTCCATGCCACACCACTGGAAGGGGGTAAACGGTTTGGGGATAAAGGGATTGACCGACAGGGTGATCTCTCCCAGCCGATTGTTGGCCCGCGCCCGCTGTATGACCCGTTCGCGGATCGCTAACACCAGCCGGACCAGCTCGTGCAGGTCAGCATCCGTCTCGGTTGGCAGCCCGATGATGACATACAGCTTCAGGTTAAGAATATCGCGGGAAACCAGCATCTCGCAGGCATCCAGAATCTGGTCCTCAGTCAGGTTTTTGCGGATCACGTCGCGCAGACGCTGCGAGCCCCCCTCCGGAGCCAGGGAGATCGTTCTGTGGCCGCTGGCCAGCAGCGCATCCAGCATCTCCGGATCGATCCGGTCAATACGCAGGGATGAAACCGAGACCTTGGCCCCCTGGTCGACAATATAGCGGCAGAGCCGGCCGATATCAGCATAGTCTGAAACCGCCGCCCCCACCAGGCCAATCTTGCTGCGATGGGCAAGCCCCTCATCAACCAGCGCCGTAAGATGTTCATAGGGCTGCTGACGGAAGGCCCCATAGATGAATCCCGAGCTGCAGAAGCGACAACCCCGTGGACAGCCGCGGCTGACCTCGATCAGGAACATGTCGCCGAACTCGGTTTGTTCGGACAGGATCTGCGACGCAGAGGGCGGGTGCTGTTTAAGACAGGCCGTGCCCCGGGCCACCGGATAGGGTGCTCCGTCTTCCACCCGATAGCCGTCAACCCGTCCCTGACTGTAGACGGGATGATACAGGGAGGGCACATAGATACCGGGAACGTTTGCCAGGGCCAGCAGCAGGGCATGGCGGGTCTCACCTTGGCGGGGGGAAAGCAGGGCCGCCATGAGTCCGGGGATGATAACCTCCCCTTCCCCGATGCAGATCGCATCCATGAAATCGGCCACCGGCTCGGGGTTGATAAAGAAGGCCGCTCCGCCGGCAATGATCAGCGGATTGGATTGGGTGCGCTCAGCAGAATAATGCGGGATTCTGGCCAACGTCAGGATGACCGGAATATTCAGATAGTCCGGCTCAAAGGAGGTGGAGAAGGCGATGATGTCGAAATCCGCCAGCGGGCGCTGAGACTCCAGCGAAAGCAGCGGAGATTCACTGCGGCGGTATTCTTCCAGATCATCACGATCCGGCAGAAAGGCGCGTTCACACTGCATATCCGCACAATCCGCCAGCAGCCGGTACACCGTCTGAAATCCCAGGTTACCCATGCCGGTGCCGTAACGGTTGGGATACACCAGGCAGATTGAGAGGCCACCGCCATGACCAGATCCGGCACTGGTCAGGCTGGTTTCGGCAGCCAGCAGGGCGCGCAGTTTTTGTTTGATTTTCCAGCTCATGGCGGGAGTATAACAGGGTGCTGCGGATTTGCACAAAAGAAAAGGCGCTGTCCAGGGGGCAGCGCCTTGAGATCGTCACCAGTCAGAAGCATCAGGCCTTTTCGAGCTTGACGGCAACGGTGTTGGCTGTCCCCTTCAACAGCAGACCGGCCTGTGACTCGCGGAAGTGTGCGGGTACAAACAGGGCGCCGTTCTGGATGTTTCCGGACAACTGAACCGGAAGAGATGCAGCGCCGAATGCGGAGGAAATCTTGACAACAGTGCCGGCAGCAATGCCGGCTTTGGCGGCATCTGCAGGGTTGATGGCAACATACCCCTGACCTGCCACAGCCATGTTGTTGTCCGACCAGAGAGTAATGCTGCCGTTGTGATGCAGGATCGGCGCAATGGTCAGGCTGAAGGGATAGGACGGATCAGTCGCCGGCAGCGCTTCCGGAACAACGGTTGCAAAATTGGACGGCTTGTCGCTGAAAGGAAGGCGGTTCTTGATCCTGCCCATGCGGCAACCGTCGTGATCGCAGGTTTCAGTGTACAACCCGGTCAAGGCGGTGATTTCATGGTGCAGCTCTTCAGTACTCTGGACAGGGATGGTGGTGACCGGTGCAACGAGACTGTACAGTCTCGTCAGGATATCGGCATCGGTGCGGGCCTGACCGGCCGGAGCGACGGCAGCGCTGAAACATTGCACCCGATTGTCGACGGCTGTAAACGTACCGGCTTTTTCGGCGGCGGTTGCGGCAGGCAGCACAGCAGTAGCCAGACGGGCCGTTTCGGTCAGGAACAGATCCTGTACTATCAGCAGTTCAAGCTTTTGCAGAGCCTTAAGCACACGGTTGCGATCGGGCATGAAATGCAGCGGATCATTGCCCATAACATACAGGGCCTTGATCTCGCCTTTTTCGATCCCTTCGATGATCTGGAACAGGTCCTTGCCGGCGGTGGCAGGAACCGTACAATTCCAGGCCTTGCCGAACTGGGCGGCCATATGCTCGTAGGTGTGGAAGCCCGGCAGGTATTCGGGGCAAACCCCCATATCCAGCATGCCCTGGGTATTGTTCTTCTCGTCCAGCGGATAGATGCCGGCCCCGCGATATCCTACAGCGCCGATCAGTATCGCCAGATTCACCACCTTTGAAACGGCATTTTTCATATCTGCAGATCTAATGACATCTGCACCGTAGATGACGGCGGTACGCCCGCCGCGGTTGATCAGCCGGGCCGCCTCGCGCAGTGCAACCTCGCTGACGCCCGTGACCTCGACAATCGTCCCGAAGGCAAGTGTGTCAATCGAAGCCTTGAAGGTACCCAGACCGCGGGTGCACTTTTCTATGAAATCCAGATTCGCCACACCTTCTTCGATGACAGCTTTGATCAGGCCGGCCACGAGAAAGGCCTCGCTGCCGGGACGGCACTGCAGGAAAGAATTGGCAAATTTGTTCATGGAGGTTGTGCGGCTGTTGACCAAAACCAGTTTGGCATCATTCTTGGTGGCGGCCTGGATAACGCGGTAGGCGAAACCGGCCGACTCGCCCTTCAGGTCGCTGCCGATCACGATGACAGTTTCAGCCTGCTCGATTGCATCCATCGGAAAGGTGCCGCCGCTGTAGCCGAGCATCTCGTACTGGATGATCTGTGCCGGGAGGAAACCAAGACGGGCCTCGGAGTCGATATTATTAGTGCCGACCGCACCGCGCAGGAATTTCTGGAACAGATAGCTTTCTTCATTGGTCACACGCGGGGAACCGATGCCGGCCACGGCGGCCGGGCCATCGGTTGAGATGATCTGTTTCAGCTTTCCTGCAACCACACCCAGCGCCTGCTCCCAGGTAGCTTTCTGCTGATTGCCGGAAGCATCCTTGATCAGCGGCGTTGTCAGGCGACCCGAAGAGTTGAA
Source organism: Geobacter psychrophilus (assembly GCF_056821595.1). Classification (NCBI taxonomy): domain Bacteria; kingdom Pseudomonadati; phylum Thermodesulfobacteriota; class Desulfuromonadia; order Geobacterales; family Geobacteraceae; genus Geobacter; species Geobacter psychrophilus. The sequence goes on along the minus strand of NZ_JBXDTU010000004.1, from coordinate 2,695,488 downwards.
TGCGGCATAGCCGAAACGGCCGTTAATGCAGAGGTTGCCCTTGTTAAAGCCGTCATCGGAGCTGGTGACCCGCTCGACCCGGCCATCCTTGGCGTGGTACTCGATCTCGCAGCCAGAAGAGCAGAAGCCACAGACGCTGTTGCTGACCTCAAAGGTCCAGGGACGACCACGGAACTTGAACGGCTTGCTGATCAGGGTACCGGTCGGGCAGGCATTGATGCAGTTGCCGCAAAAATCACAGTCCAGCGGTTCGCGGGTCAGGGTGTCGATAATGGTACGGTCACCGCGATCAACGATCTCGATCGCCTCGCGCCCGACAACCTCGCGACAGACCTTGACGCATTTTTCACACAGGATGCAGCGGTTGGGGTCGCTTTCCAGCAGTTTCCAGTCATAACGGATCGGCAGGCGCTCCAGTTCGGCGCCGTACTTGTTCTTGTCCACCTGCAATCCGTAACAGGTATCCTGCAGATCGCACTCACCGGCGGCATCGCAGATCGGGCAGTCCAGCGGGTGATTGACCAGCATCAACTCCAGTGTCTTTTTCCGTGCCGACTCAAGCTCAGGAGACGTCGTTGTAACAGTAATTCCGTCCTTGACCGGGGTGTTGCAGGCGGTCATGAAGCGCTCGACACCCTCGACCTTGACCACGCATACCCGGCAGGCGCCGGTTGTGGAGACCTTCTTCAGCCAGCAGAGGGTCGGAATCTTGATCCCCAACTCCGCAGCGGCCTCCAGGATGGTGGTTCCAACAGGCACCGTTACCTGTTTTCCGTCAATGGTCAGTGTTGCCGTCGTCTTTTTGTCGCTGGGCTCTGAATGTGCCATGCCGTATATCTCCAGTACGTTCTAAATAAGTAATAAAATTACAGAGCCACCATTGCCATCCTGTAGCACCGCAGACACCTGTCCGCCTCGATCTGGGCAGTGCTGTCACTGAAACCCAGTTCAACCTCGCGGTAGTTGCCCTTGGCAGCGCGCTCCTTGCCATGCACCTCTTTCTGGTTGGCGCGGTCACAGGAATCCAGCCAGGGAACATTCTCACCCTTGTCGTAGACCCCCAGATAGGTCAGCAGATCGTCAAAAATATCCTGTTCCGAAAGATAGGCCTTGCCTTCTTCCAGCCAGCGCTGGATGACCAGGGCAGCACGATGGGCGTTGCCGATGCAGGCCACCACAGTCAGCGGGCCGATCTCGGCATCGCCTCCGGCGAACACGCCGTCGCAGTCGGTGATCAGGGAACGGGAGAGCATGTTGCCCATGCCGTCTTTCAGGTCCTTGCCGGCAGCATCCTTCAACGGCAGGTACTTGGTGACGACCGTGTTCCACTTCGTAATATCGATACCCATGTCGGGCGGGATAAAGCTCAGGTCAGGATCCTGGCCGATGGCCGGGATGACCGTATCGCACTCGACAATGAATTCACTGCCCGGCACCGGTTCGGGACGACGGCGACCGGAGGCATCCGGCTCACCCATGGCCATGCGGACGCATTCCACGCCGATCACCTGCTCACCGGCATCCACCACGATCCTGGTCGGAAGCACCTGGAACTCGAACCTGACACCTTCTTCGTCAGCGCCGTCAACCTCCCACACATCGGCCGGCATCTCCTTGCGGGAGCGGCGATACAGCAGGATGGACTCTTCGGCGCCCTCACGCAGGGCCACCCGGACACAGTCGATAGCGGTGTTGCCGCCTCCGACTACACAGACCTTCTTGCCCATGCCGGTAGGACGGCTCATGTAGGCCTCGCGCAGGAAGTCGATACCACCGGAGAGGAAACCCTTATAACCCTTATCCTCGCCCTCGACACCCATCGGCTTGGAGCGGTGCGCACCCGGAGCCAGGAACACGGCATTGTACTTCTGCTTCAGTTCCGGCAGGGAGATATCCTTGCCGACGCGGCAATTGTAGATGATCTCGACACCCAGCGCCTGAACAATATCGATATCGCGCTGCAGGATATGGCGCGGCATACGATATGCCGGGATGCCGACCGCGATCATGCCGCCGCCGAAACCTTCGGGCAACGCTTCATAGATCGTGCACTGGTACCCTTCCAGGGCCAGATAATAGGCACAGGCCACACCGGCAGGGCCGGCGCCGACAATCGCCACGGTTTTGTTCCGCTTCGGCTTGGTCTGATTGGGGGGAGTGACATTGTGCATCCACTCGTAATCCGAGGCGGTACGCTTCAGCACCATGATATTGATGGAATCGTCCACATTCTTGCGACGACAGGCGGTCTCGCAGGGATGCGGGCAGACCCGGCCGCAGACAGCCGGCATGGGCATATTCTGGCGGATGGTGGCCAGGGCCTCACCGTACTGGTAATTCTTGATCTCCTCGATATATTTGGGGATATCGATATGGGCGGGACACTTGTCCATGCAGGGTGCGGTGATCTTGTGGATGTAATTGGCCGGTTTCTGCGAAAAGTTCCCCTTCAGATAGGCGACAAACTGATCCCGGTAATGCGTTACAGCGTCAAACACCGGCACCGTGGCACTCTGACAGAGAGTGCACTTGCAGTTTTTCAGCAGCTCGGCCAGATCTCCGACTGTGTCCAGGTCAGCTTCGCTGGCCGTACCTTTCAGCACATTCTGGAACAGGTCCATCAGCACCTTGGTCCCCTTTTTACCCGGGGTACACCTGCCGCAGCAGTACAGGGTCTGGACCCGCTTCATATATTCGGCGGTCATGGCCGGGACATCGACATCCTTGTCGAAAAGAATCACACCATCCCACCCCATGAATGCACGCAGGGGACGCTCACCGTCAAAAGCCACCGGCAGTTTGTATGTTACCTGCTGTGCTTCTCCGGATATATTTCTGTTGTCGACAACACTTCTACCCCACGTGGAAAAGACTACCTGAGCCACTCGAACCTCCAAAAACCGGCACCCCTGATTTACGGGGTTAAGTATCTGCAATTATTATGAAAACATGTCTGCGGAAATTGTATACAGTATGCATGATTATCACAATAACACTCCAGAAATCAAGGGAAAAAATAGTTGGGCATCTGCTATTGGTGCGAACCGATTTCATCTTTTTCAATTCTGTGCTATGTACATTCCACTATCACGTACATAACGACAGACAATACATCCCAAACAACGTTCGGAGTAACCATCATGGACAATCTTGACCACTCATTCCGCTCACTTTTTGAAATCAATATGGGTATTGCAGCAGGCGATACCGTACTGGTCTTCAGCGACCGCATCCGCCCTGATGAAAACGCCTCTGAAGCAGACCGCGACCGCCGCCAGCGCTTGAACCTGACTGCCCGCCAGGCCGCAGGATTTGCCAGCAGCAGCTACGGCAGCGGACAGTTTGTCGATTTTCCGGCAACGTTCGCCTCGGGTGTTGAGCCGCCCCAGATGCTCTGGGAAGCCACCTTCGGGCGTACGATCATGTCCGGACTGCAGAAGGGCGGCATCCTGGACGACCTGCTGGACAAATGCATCACCCCGGAACAACTGATCCGCGCCCGGGAGATTGTTGCCGCTAACGCCTCCGATGTACCACGTATCATCATCGCCATGAGCAACAACTCCACCAGCCACACCAACTACCGCAAACTGGCCTGCCACGCCGGGGCGCGCTTTGCCTCCCTGCCCCATTTCGATCCCGACATGTTCGCCACATCCATGGATGTGGACTGGCCCGCCCTGGCCGACCGCACCGCCCGTCTGGTAGCGGCGGTCAACCGGGCGGAGTGGGTCCGCATTGAGACTCCCAACGGCACGGCCATGCACATCTGCAAACGGGGACGGGACGCCGGCGGAGACGACGGACTGCTGACCGCACCCGGCTGCTTCGGCAACCTGCCGGCCGGCGAGGCCTATCTGGCGCCGCTGGAAGGGGAAAGTCACGGGAAGATGGTGGTCGAATGGGGGCCGACCAGCAAACTGGACAGCCCGCTGACGTTTATAATTGCCGATGGACGGGTGCAGCGCATCGAAGGCGACGACCCGCTGCGGACCCGTCTTGAAGCCCAGTTCAAAGAGCATGAGGACTGCCGTAATCTGGCCGAACTGGGCATCGGCACCAATGACAAGGCCAGCCGCCCGGACAACGTGCTGGAAGCGGAAAAGATCCTGGGCACGATTCACCTGGCCCTGGGCGACAATACCGGTTTCGGCGGGGTTGTCGCTGCACCCTTTCATGAGGATTACGTCTTCTATCAGCCGACGGTAACCCTGATCATGGAGGACAACAGCGAAGAGGTCATCCTTGATAACGGGAAACTGACGCTATGACGTCTCCCGCCTTGACTCTCGGCTTCTCGCCCTGCCCCAACGACACCTTCATGTTCTACCCGCTGGTGCATGGCCTGGTGGATACGGCCGGCCTCTCCTTCCACGAGCGGCTGGAGGATGTGGAGACCCTCAACGGGCTGGCCTTGAAGGGTGAACTGGATGTCAGCAAGGTTTCCTACCACGCCCTGGGGCATATCCGCAATGACTATGCCCTGCTCCGCTCCGGCAGCGCCCTGGGCCGCGGTTGCGGGCCACTGCTGGTGGCCCGTGACAATCTTGACCCGTCCGAGCTGCGCAACAGGGTGATTGCCGTACCGGGGCGCTACACCACCGCCCTGTTGCTGCTGCGGCTGTTCGATCCCGGGCTGGAGAATTTCCTGATCATGCCCTTCAACGAGGTTATGGATGCCGTCACCAGCGGCATCGCCGATGCCGGCCTGATCATCCACGAATCGCGCTTCACCTACCAGGGCTTCGGCCTGCACAAGCTGCTTGATCTGGGGGAATGGTGGGAAAGGGAAAGCGGTCTGCCGATCCCGCTGGGGGGCATCGTTGCCCGGCGCTCGCTGGGAGCCAGGACCATCGCCGTCATCGAGCGGGCCTTGCGGTCCGGCGTGGAATATGCCCGCAGCAACCCGACGGCGGCGGCAGGGTACATCCGTGAGCACTCCCAGGAGATGAGCGCGGAGGTCTGCGCAGCCCATATCGGCCTGTACGTTAACGACTTCTCCGCCGACCTGGGTGAAGAGGGTGAACATGCCATTGCCGAACTGTTGCGACGTGCCGCGAATTCGGGTATTATTCCGGCTTCCGATACATCACTATTCATTTAATTACTCAGCAGAAGGAGGCTCAACTGTATGTCGGAACAGAAAGAAAAATGGACGAGTTGGCTGGCGCTATCGACAGCCATCATGGCGGTTCTGGCGGCCCTGACGACCCTCTACATGGGGAAATTTTCGTCTCGCGCGATTATGGCACAGGGACAGGAAAGCAACGAATGGGCCTATTACCAGGCCAAAAGCATCAAGCAGCATTCTTTTGAAATGAGCAATCATGCCCTGGGTCTGCAACTCCGCTCCCAGAAAGGGCTGCCTGCGGAAGTAACCGCTGATTACGAAAAAACACTTGCAAAATACAGCGATGAAATCAAGCGCTACGATGCGGAAAAAAAGGAGATCAAGAACAAGGCCGAAGGTATCGCAAAAAGTAAACTCAAGGCACAGGAGATGGGAGGCAACTTCGCCTATGCCCTGATATTTTTGCAGATTGCACTCATGCTGGCATCTATTTCCAGCCTGACCAAGAGAAAATATCTCTGGTACATCGCGCTGATATGTAATTTCGGCTGGCTGTTCTTTTTTCTGGATGCCTGGCTACTGTTTTACTGAACCATACGAGACCTCCGAGGTTTGACCCACAGCGGAAACCCCGGAGGTCGTTTTCAATGTGTAACCGCACAGAACCAGCCGGCATCAAAATGTCATAGAATAAAGCATTTAACCTGCAATTCCTGAAACCTGCCACATAAACGGCTCGATTAGCTCAAATCCCGGGTGTACGTGCGCCCGCAGCCTTGAAATACCTACTGTTTCCCCCTCTGTCCAAACCCCGTTCAATCAAAATTCGTATACAATACATTTGCATCAAACTCCACGTAATGCTATACATAATTTAAACGAACGTTTGATTAATAACAGATTTTGAATGCGCAACTGCCTCTCGTCGCCAACAACGACACAACATTTAAATACAACAAAGAAAGGATCATTGCATGTCGAAACTACATGAAAGAATCAGAAGAACCAGCCTTCACGAAAAAATCAGGAAGGTTGCAGATGTCATCCCACTGTTCAAAAACGGAATGAATCTGGGCTGGTCAGGCTTCACCCCGGCCGGCTATCCCAAGCTTGTCCCTACCGCACTAGCCGACCATGTGGAGAAAAACAACCTGCAGGGTAAATTGCGATTCAACCTCTTCATCGGGGCCTCCGTCGGTGTCGAAACGGAAGACCGCTGGGCATCGCTCGATATGATCGACCGCCGCTGGCCATACCAGACTGGTAAGAACATCCAGGCCGGCATCAACGAAGGGCGCATCCGCATGGGTGACCGCCACCTTTCCATGTTCGCCCAGGATCTGGGCTACGGCTTTTACACCAAAGACAACGGCGGCCGTCTCGATATCGCCATCATCGAATGCTCCGCCATCACCGAGGACGGCGGACTGGTCCTGACAGCCTCCTGCGGTGCGGTCCCGGAAATAGTACAGATTGCCGACAAAATCATCATCGAGCTGAACACCTCGCTCCCCAACTTCGAAGGGCTGCACGACATCATCGAGCCGATCAACCCGCCCCATCGCCTCCCCTACCTGATCTGCCGCGTTGATGACCGTGCCGGATCGCCCTACATCAGGGTCGATACGGACAAGATCGTTGCCATCGTGGAATCGACCATGCCGGACAACGGCAGGTCATTCAGCGACCAGGACGCAAACTCCGACGCAATCGCCGCCAACATCATCGACTTTTTCCAGTTCGAGGTCAAACAGGGGCGCTTGCCCAAAAACCTGTTGCCGCTCCAGTCGGGCGTCGGCTCGATCGCCAATGCGGTGATCGGCGGTCTGGCCAACGGCCCCTTCAGCGGCCTGAATGTCTGGACCGAGGTACTGCAGGACACGATGCTCGACTTTCTGGATTCGGGCAAACTGGACTTTGCTTCCACGGTGTCGCTCTCATTCTCGGTGGAAGGCTTCAAGCGTTTCTACAGCAACTGGGACAAGTACAGCAGCAAGGTGATCATGCGGCAGCTTTCGATCGCCAATCACCCCGAACCGATCCGCCGGCTGGGCTGCATCGCCATGAACACCCCGGTCGAGTTCGATATCTATGCCCACGCCAATTCCACCCTGGTGGGGGGCACCCGCATGATCAACGGCATCGGCGGCTCCGGCGACTTCCTGCGCAACGCCTACCTGTCCATCATGCATACCCCCTCGGCGCGGCCGTCCAAGATCGATCCAACCGGGATCACCTGCGTGGTTCCCCATGTGCCGCATGTCGACCATACGGAACACGACCTGGATGTGCTGGTCACCGAACAGGGGCTGGCCGACCTGCGCGGACTGGATCCCAAGAGCCGCGCCCAGCTGATTATCGACAAGTGCGCCCATCCCGATTACCGGCCGATCCTCCAGGAATACCTGGACATCGCAACAAAGGAGTGCCTGGCCAGGAAGGCGGGGCATGAACCGCAGCTGCTGGACCGGGTCTTCAAGATGCAGGTCAATCTGGCAAAGAACGGCACCATGAAAATCGCTGACTGGGAAATTTAGCAATTTCAGATTTCAATGGAGCAACGCATGAAAGGAAAGAAATTCTATCAGGTTCTGTATTTTCAGGTATTGGCTGCGATTGTGGTCGGCGTGCTGCTGGGGTATTTCTATCCGGATATGGGCACCTCCATGAAACCCCTGGGTGACGGTTTTATCAAACTGATCAAGATGATCATCGCCCCGATTATTTTCTGCACGGTCGTGACCGGCATCGCCGGCATGGATGACATGAAAAAGGTCGGGAGGGTCGGGGCCAAATCCCTGCTCTATTTTGAGGTTGTCAGCTCCATCGCACTGGTGATCGGCCTGGCGGTTGTCACCCTGATCCAGCCGGGAGCCGGCTTCAATGCCGACGTATCCACGCTGGACACAAAAGCCCTGGCCTCGTATACCAGCGGCGCCAAGTCGCTCAGCACCACCGATTTCTTCATGAATATCATCCCCACCAGCGTAATCGATGCCTTTGCCAAGGGCGACATCCTCCAGGTGCTCTTCTTCTCGCTGCTCTTCGGCTTTGCCCTGGCAGCCATCGGTGAAAAGGGCAAACCGATCGCCACCTTTATCGATGAAGTGTCCCAGGTCATGTTCGGGATCGTAGGCGTCATCATGAAGGCGGCGCCAATCGGCGCATTCGGTGCCATGGCCTTCACCATCGGCAAGTTCGGCATCGGATCCCTGGCCAAACTCGGCCTGCTGATGGGTAGTTTTTATCTGACCTGCCTGATCTTCATCATTGTCGTACTCGGCAGCATCAGCAAGCTGTGCGGTTTCAACATCTTCAAGTTCATCCTGTACATCAAGGAAGAACTCCTGATCGTACTGGGGACCTCATCCTCCGAGTCCGTACTGCCGCGGATGATGATCAAGATGGAGAAACTCGGCTGCACCAAGTCGGTGGTCGGCCTGGTCATCCCCACCGGCTACTCCTTCAACCTGGATGGCACCTCCATCTACCTGACCATGGCCGCCATGTTTGTCGCCCAGGCAACCAATACCCCCCTGACCATGACCCAGACCATAACCATCCTGGCGATCCTCATGCTGACCTCCAAGGGTGCGGCAGCCGTTACCGGGGGCGGTTTCATCACCCTGGCGGCCACCTTCGCGGCCGTTCCCACCATCCCGCTGGCCGGACTGGCCCTGATTCTGGGCATTGATCGTTTCATGTCGGAGGCCCGCGCCCTTACCAACCTGATCGGCAATGGCGTCGCTACCGTGGTTGTCTCCCGTTGGGAAAACGAACTGGATTTGGGGAAACTGCAGAGGGTGCTTGATAACGAATCGGAATTGGCCGTTGAAATGCCCGAGTTGGAGGAAGAGCCTTTTACGGTGCTGGATTAGTTGGTGATTCTGGCGACGTGTTTGACGAAAAAGGCCCCGGAATGGGGCCTTTTTGATTGGGGAACCTGTTTCATGGAAACGGAATATTCGAGTGTCCCGGATGACCGGCATACACGCTGAACGAAGGGATTACGTCCGCCCCAACCAGGCTGAAATCTATTCAATTGACCGCTGAAATAGCATGGTGTATGTTGCATTAAATTTTACCAGCATTACCTGTGAAGACCAATTATCCAGCTGACATCTACAGACTCGCATCAGGACATATGTCGACTTCGCCGGCCCGCATGACCATTACACTCTAAACCGCGCCTGTTTATCAAACAATAAAATAACGGAGGAAAACAGCAATGAAAAAGTTTATTCTGCTGCTGGCGCTGACCATATTTGCGGCCACAACGGCCCAGGCCGAAACCATCAAGATCGGGGGGTCAGGGAGCATGATCCCGCTGCTGACGGTTCTTGGCAAGGCCTACGTCAAGAAGAATCCGAAAGATGCCGTCGAGGTTAACCAGAAATCCATGGGGCAACCGGGTGGCATTGCCGCCCTCAACGCCGGTGCCATCGATATCGCCATGTCCGCCATGCCTATTACCCCGGCCCAGGCAAAGCTGCAGGTCGAACAGTTCGAGATCGCCAGGGTCGCCGGCGTTGTGGCGGTAAACAGCTCTGTCACCGCCACGAACCTGACCAGCCAGCAGCTGTGCGACATCTACGCCGGCAAGATCAAGAACTGGAAACTTGTCGGAGGAGCCGACGCACCGATCGCAGCGCTCACCAGGCCGGAGAGCGACTCCACCAAAGTGATGTTCCGCAAAGGCTTTGCCTGCCTGGCCAACGCCAAAGAAGCACCGGAAATCCTGAACCTGCCCAAGTCGGCGGATATGCATAACGCCCTGAGCACTACCAGGAACAGCATCGGTCCGGTTGACACCATCGCCCTGGCAGATGCGGCCGGGAAATTCAAGGCGATCAAGATTGACGGAAAATCTCCTGAAGTTTCGGACAAGTGGCCGTTCATCCTCCACAACAACCTCGTGCTGGGGAAAAACCGTGGCGAGGCGGTCAAGCGCTTCATGATGTTCGTCAAATCCCCGGAAGGACAGGCAATCATCAAGAGCGAAAAAGCCGTTCCAACTGCATTCAAGTTCTAATTCAGCGCTTCAAAAACATAGGGGCTGAGTAGCTGCGCCCTTGCAGGGATTATCCGGAATAATGAGACAGGATTACAATGCATGATCTGAACAAACAGAGTGATTCTGCAGCACGGTTCCGCATGAGCCTTTCCCGCCGGTTTCTGCTCCGGCTGCTCTCTATCCTGTTCCTGGGACAATGCCTGACACTTGGCTGGTCACTGTATTTGAACCATGACATTCAGGAAACTGATATCAAGGAAAAGCTCACACTCTGCGGCAAACAGCTGGCCGCCGTTGCCGTAGTCTCGCGGGCCTCGTTTGATTTCACCTACCTTGGACAACTGGCCGACGAGCTGATCAAAGACCCGGATATTGTCAGGATCAACTACATCGACAATGGCGTCCCCATTATTGACGTATCGAGCCCCTTCGGCTCCAAATCCGATCCACTGAAGATGGAGCTGCCGGTCCTTGCCGGGAACGAGAAGGTCGGTGCGATTGTAATTTATTACTCCCTGTCCAGAGTCAACGGAAATATCGTTTCCCAGGCCACAACCTCGGTCGCTCTGACCGCGGCCCTCTTTCTGTTTCTGGTACTGTTCACCCGCTTTTTCTTCAATCGCGACATCGGCTCCAAAATTGCATTAATCAACGCCAACCTGAACCAGGTCAGCAGCGGGGACCTGACCACCCGGACCAGACTGGTGACGAATGATGAACTCGGATCCATCTCCTCGGGTCTCGATTTCGTTGTCGACTGGCTCTCCACGACCGTTACCAGGATCAAGGGCATCTCCACCAGCGTTGCAGCAGCGACCAATCACCTCTCCCGGACATTCAAGACCCTGATCGACGGCGTCACGCAGCAGCAGGTCTCCACTGAACAGGCCTTGATCTCGGTGCAGAACACCCTGGCCACCCAGCAGCAGATCATAACGGCAACTGAAGACCTGCTCGGCCTTTCCGAAGAAAGCTCCGCTGCCCTGGAGGAGATTCTGGTTGCCTCCCGGGGGGTGGTGGACAAGATGGATCGGCTGGGCATCAATGTCGACTCATCCTACAGCACCATCAACGAGCTCTCCCGGACTTCCAGCGAGGTTGCCGCAATGGCGACACGCGCCAACGGATCGGTTGAAGACGCCGACCTGGCCATATCCAGTATCAGCAGCTCGGTTTCCAAAATTGGCGCCATCGTCAAGGATACGACCCTGGTTTCTGCCGAGATGAACCGCATCATTGCCGAACGGGGCATGACATCGGTAAACGATGCCATCGACAGCATGCAGAACATTGACCAGCTGGTCGTTTCCCTTTCCAAGACCATCTCCAGCCTGGGTGGCCGGTCGAATGATATCGCCAAGATCCTTGAAGTTATCAAAGAGGTGACCGAGCAGACCAAACTGCTTTCACTCAATGCACAGATCCTCTCCGGCCAGGCGGGGGTCTATGGTCGCCCGTTTGCTGTCGTGGCAGCCGAAATGAAGGCCCTTTCCAACAAGACCGCCCTTTCGACCAAGGAAATAGAATCCATAGTTACCGCCATCCAGGGGGAGATGAGCTCCGCCGTGAGTGCGGCCATTGCCACATCCAAGATGGTTTCAGAGGGAAAGACCGTTGCCGGGAAAGTAAGTCAGGCGCTGCAGCGAATTTCGGAGGCTTCCCAGCAGTCAACCCAGATGGTTGGCACCATTCAGGTGGTGGCAGATAATCAGGATCACGACCTGCAGGGAATCATCAAGGTCTTTGACGAAATCAAGACCTTGATCAAAGAGGTTAACCGTGCAACCACCGTCGAGAATGACGGAATCATGGGACTGCAGCAGGATTTTGATACGATCCGGGAGGCGACGACAATCTCCCGATCCGCGTCCGAAAGCCAGGTCAGGTCGATCCAGCTCATTTCCGAAAACTTTATCATGGCAAACGACAAAACATACGAGATCGCCACTGCCACAAAGAAGCAGCGTGAAGTGAGCGAAGAGATGATAACGGCCATGGAGAAGGTTAGCAGGATCAGCTCGGAAACGGTCAAGGGGGTAACGGACGTAGCATCCCGGATCGGCAGCATCAGCGATGATGTAAAATCCCTGCACCACGAAATTGAAATGATAAAAACCGGGACCGAAGCAAACGCTGATCCGGAAACGGAAGGGACATCACAAGGTTCCTGAGGCCGAAACCGCCACCAGACCGGCCTGGCATTATGACAGGATAGTGGCGAGCAGATCCAGCAGCGGTGCAGGGACCACACCCAGGACAATCATCACTGCCAACACAATGGAGAGCGCCAGCATTTCCGGCAGCTGGAGCGGGCGGCCACCGCTCGCGGTCCCCTGAACAGGTTTCATATACAGCGTGACAACCACCCGCAGGTAGAAAAAAACCGCCACCAGAGCCGACATCATGCCAACCAGGGCCAGCGCGACCTCTCCCCCCCGCAGTGCAGCAGAAAAAACGGCAAATTTGGCCATGAATCCTGCCGTCGGCGGTATCCCGGCCAGGGAGAACATGGCTGTTGCCAGCACCCCTCCGGCCAACGGATCGCGATAGCCGAGGCCGCAATACCCGTCAAGCCCATCCCGTTCAGCACCATCAGACAATACCGCTACTGCCCCGAACGAAGCCAGCCCTGCAGCCGCATAAGACACGGCATAAAAGAGTGCCGCTCGATCGCCGCCGGCGGGATACGCCACAAACGCCAAAGCTACATAGCCCATCTGGGCGATTGATGACCAGGCCAGCATGCGCTTGATACTGGTCTGCTGCAGCGCAGCCAGGTTCCCGGACAGCATGGAGAGCAGTGCCAGGATCCAAAGCAGGTCATGCCACCCCCGCCACCGGAGCAGGAACGGGAACAGTAGCAGCAGGGCCACGATCGCCGCCCCCTTGGAAGCAGTGGAAAGCAGGGCCGTGACCGGAGCCGGCGCCCCCTGGTAGACATCCGGGGTCCAGAGGTGGGCCGGGACGAGCGACAGCTTGAAGGCCAGGCCCAGCAGGATCAGGCCAAGACCGACGGAAAACAGCAGATCGGGCGTACCGGCGACGGATGCCAGCTCTGTCAGTTTGAGCGTCCCGCAACCGGCGTACACCAACGCGATGCCCATCCCCATGATTGCTGCCGAGAGAGTCCCGTTCAGCAGGTACTTCAATCCCGCCTCGCCACCCCGCTCTGAATCCGGCTCAATTGCAACCAGTATGTAGAAGGCAAAGGTGAAGGCCTCCAATCCCAGGAACAGCATCAGCAGATCACCCGCTGCACAGGTTGCCCCCATGCCCACCATGGCAAACAGCAGTGTGGCCGGATACTCTTCGCCTACTATCCCGCGGCAACGGTTGTAGCCGGCAGCCAGCAGCAGGGCCACCAGCCCGGTACCATACAGGAAAGCCGAGCAGGACCGCGAAAAACGGGTGACCGCCAGGCCAGGCATGACGGCTTCAGCCGGGACAATCACGCTCCACAGCAGGGCCACGCTGACGACGGCAATCGCCACCCAGTACAGGTATCCACCCGGCCTGATCGCCCCGGTCAGCAGGCAGAGTACACACCCGGCCGTCAGGATGATCAGCGGCATGATCGCCATCAGATCGACGGCGGTCACAGGCCACCGCCCGTCAGCAATTGCACCGGCAGATGGATCATGTCCAGTAGCGGCGCGGGATGCACACCCATCCAGAGATCCAGCAGCGCCAGTACGGACAGCAGCGCCATCTCGCGCAGATCCAGATCGGCCAGCGGCAGTGGCTGGCGCTCCTCCTGAAACAACAGCTCCTGCACCAGGCGCACGGTATAGATCAGGGTCAGTACGATGCCGACAAAGGCCAGCGACGCCACCAGCGGCGCTGTTCGCATCGTGCCGGCCAGCACCAGGAACTCACCCACGAAATTGTTCAAGCCCGGAAGCCCCAGGGAAGCCAGGGAGAAAAAAAGAAAGAAAAAGGACCAGCGCGGGATCTTGCCCCACAGGCCGCCAAAGGCGGCGATCTCGCGGGTATGGGCCCGTTCGTCCAGCATGCCTGCCAGGCAGAAGAGTGCCCCGGTAGTGACACCGTGGTTGGCCATCTGGATGATCGAGCCGGAGAGCGCCACCGGTTGCCAGGCGGCAATGCCGATCGCCACAAAGCCCATATGCCCGATGCTGGAATAGGCGATCAGACGCTTCATATCCTGCTGGGCAAAAGCCACCAGCGAGGCGTAGATGATGCCGCAGATCGCTAGGGTATAAAGCAGCGGCGTCAGGATCTGGGCCGCCTGGGGGAAGAGCGGGTAACCGAAGCGGATCAGGCCGTAGCTGCCGGTCTTGAGCAGCAGCCCGGCCAGAACCACGCTGCCGGCGGTAGGTGCATCGGTGTGGGCGTCCGGCAGCCAGGTATGCAGCGGAAAGAGCGGAAACTTGATGGCAAAGGCCAGGAAGAAGGCCGCAAACAGCCAGAGTTGCGTATCCGGCTGGAGCTGGGTGACCATCAGCTGGTGCAGATTGAAGGTGGATACGCCGCTCTGGCGGGCGTGCAGCAGGTGCAGGGCAACCATGGCCAGCAGCATCAGCAGCGAGCCGAACATGGTGAACAGGAAGAACTTGATCGTCGAGTAGAGCTTGCGGCCGTGTCCCCAGATGCCTATCAGGAAGAACATCGGGATCAGCATGACCTCCCAGAACAGGTAGAACAGGGCCAGATCCAGCGCCAGGAAGACCCCCATAATGCCGGTCTCCATGGCCAGCATCAGGGTCAGAAACAGGCCCGTTTTTTCAGTGACAGACTTCCACGAAACCAGCAGGGCCACGCAGAAGGTAAAGGCGGTCAGCATGACCATCAGCTGCGATATGCCGTCCAGCCCCAGAGTGTAGCGGATACCGAAGGACGGAATCCAGGATGCATCCTCCAGCAGCAGGTAGCCGGGCAGTTGTGTCGGGACAGCCGCCAACCTCTGCCAGGAGACATACAGCCAGACCGCCAGCCCCAGCTCGACCAGCGCCACGCCCAGGGCCACCGGCCGAGCAGCGAAGCGGCTGTTCCAGACCGGCAGGAGCAGCAGGCAGCCTGCCAGGGGGAGAAAGATTAGGATGCTGAGGATCGGGACTCCTGTCATGATGCCATACCCCACACCAGATACACCAGCACCACAGCCACCCCGCCCGCAATCCCGAACAACGCCGTCGCCACCCTCCCCGTGCTCCATCCTGCCGGCAGACCACCCGCCCTGAACGTCAACCGGGCCAGACCATCCAGCATTCCGTCAATTCCGGCCTCATCGACTGTTTTCCAGAGGAATCTCGCCAACCAGACAAACGGGCGAATGAAAAGCAGTCGGTAGATGTCATCCAGCATCCAACCCGATTGCAGGAAGCGGATATGGAGTGGTGGCTGACCGCTTTCCGTCGCCAGCGAAGCAGCCCGACGATCACCGGTATAACGTGACCAGGCCAGCCCCAGGCCTATGAAACAGGCGGTGGCGGCCATGATCTGCAGGGAGATTTCCGTGACGTGCGAGGCATGTCCTAGCGGGGCGAATCCGGAAATTGCTCCAAGAAAACCGGACAGCAGCACATGTCCCGACAGGTACTCCGGCAGGTTCACCAGTCCGCCCAGCAGACCGAACAGGGCCAGGGGGATCAGGGTCAGGGTCATGACGGCTGGCAAGTGGACAGGAGCCCCCTCCCTTTCAAGGAGAGGGTCAGGGTGGGGATGGGTTTCCTGTCTTTCACCATGAAACACCACAAACAACATGCGAAAGGTATAGAACGAGGTCAGCAGGGCCGTAACTAGGCCAAGGCAAAACAACCCGCCGTAGAGCAGGCCGTCTTTTTCAAAGACCCCCGCCAGAATGGCGTCCTTGCTGAAGAAGCCGCCACTCCCCGGAAATCCGGCCAGACAGAGCACCCCGGCCAAGAAGGGCCAATAGACCGCCGGTAGGCGCTGTTTCAGCCCTCCCATGCGGAAGATGTCCTGCTGGTGGTGCAGGGCGGTGATTACGCAGCCGGCCCCCAGGAACAGCAGTGCCTTGAAGAAGGCGTGGGTCAGCAGGTGGAAGGTGCTGGCGGTCAGCGCCCCGGCCCCGACCCCCAGCACCATGTAGCCGATCTGGCTGACCGTGGAATAGGCCAGGATGCGTTTCAGGTCGCGCTGAACACAGGCACAGGTGGCGGCGTAGAAGGCGGTCACACCGCCGGTGACCGCAATGGCGGCCAGCGTAACCGTCGAAGCCCCGATCAGCGGGAACATGCGCGCCAGCAGGTAAACCCCGGCAGTGACCATGGTAGCGGCATGGATCTGGGCCGAGACCGGTGTAGGTCCGGCCATGGCGTCCGGCAGCCAGACCGACAGCGGCAGCTGGGCCGACTTGCCGGCCGCACCGATCAGCAGCAAAATCCCAATGGCGGTAATCACCCCTCCCGGCATCAGGAAGCCCATGCCGTTCAGCTCTGTGATGGAGACGGTACCGAACAGCTGGAACATCCAGACCAGGGCGATACCGAAGGCGGTGTCACCGATACGGGTGACGATGAAGGCCTTGCGCCCTGCGGTGGCGTTCTTTTCCTCGGTGTACCAGAAGCCGATCAGGGCGTAGGAGCAGAATCCGACCCCCTCCCACCCCAGGTACAGCAGCGGCAGGTTCTCCGCCAGGATCAGGGTCAGCATGGCGAAAACGAAGATGTTCAGCAGGGCGAAATAGCGGGCGCAGGAGGGGTCATCCTTCATGTAGCCGACAGAGTAGAGGTGGATCAGGCCGCAGACGAAGGTGATCATCAGTGTCAGTACAAGGGAGAGCTGGTCGAGGTACAGGGCGATGGGTGCCTTGAAGTCAAAATCCGACAGCCAGGAAGCATACTCGATCTTCAGTGGAGTGCTGAACTGCAGGAAGGCTAATACGCTGCAGGCAAAAGCACTCCAGATAGCGCCGCAGGCAACGGTTTCGCTCACTCGACGCGGCAGGTGGCGACCAAAGAGGGCGTTGAAGATGCCACCGCAGAGCGGCAGCAGGAGTATCAGGGCGAGGTAGAATTTCATGCCGTTCTTCCAAACATTCTTCCCAACATTCCTTTCAATCCTTTTTGCACCTTGTCCTCAGCCGTCAGGCATGTACTGCAGACCCGGATATTCTTGTCTGCATCCAGCACGGTGTTGAGATGCCGGTTGCAGGCGAACTTCCGGCAGCGCACGCAGATGCCGCCGCTGCCGACCGGGTTCTGGGAATTACAGACGCCACATCTCCACTGCATCGATTTACCCCTTCATCTCGCTGAACATATCCGTATTAACCGTCCGCTTGCGGCGGTGCAGGTAGACCACCATCGCCAGCGCCAGCGAAACCTCGGCCGAGGTCAGGGCCATGATAAAGATCGCAAAGAGCTGCCCGTCGGCGTTGCCCCAGCGGACCGAACCAGCGACGAATACGAGCATGACGGCATTCAGCATGACCTCGATACAAACCAGCATCATGATCAGATTGGCCCGCCAGGCCAACAGCCCCCCCATACCGATGAAAAACAGCAGGCCGGCCAGGACCAGGATATGTTCGAGCGGGACGATCATGACGGCTCCCCCTCTTTCCCACCCCCTCTCCCTCCGGGAGAGGGTGGCCGCAGGCCAGGGGAGGGCTCACGCTGCCGCCCCAGATACAGCGCTCCCACCAGGGCGAACAGCAGTTGCAGCGAGATCAGCTCGACCGCCAGTCCATGCTCGCGAAACAGACTGATTGCCACCTGGCGAATGCTTGGCATGGCAACCGGGGCAGCACTTGTGACATGCCGGGAGACGATCACGATCAGCAGTGAGCCGATGCTGACGGCCGAGAGAATGGTTGCCGGCAGCCATTCTCTCCAAACAGGCGCCAGCCCCTTCTCCGGGTGTCCCAGATCAAGCATCATGATCACGAACAGGAACAGCACCATAATGGCTCCGGCGTAGATGATCACCTCAAAGACCGCCACCAGCGGAGCCATCAGCAGGAAGAAGATCACTGCCATACTGAACAGGGACGTCACCAGGAAAAGGATGGCATGCACCGGGTGCTTTTCGGTGATGGCCAAAAGCGTGGCTATGACCGCCGTGGCGGCCAGTATGTAGAAGAGGATCTGTTCCATAATCTCAAAATTCGATAACCTTCCACCTCTACGGCATCAGGCTTCTGACATCCACTGGAGGCGTCTCCTCCAACCCCTCCCCACGCGGCTGGGTCACCCCGATGCCGGCGTGGTGATAGAAGTTATAGGACGCATCCTTGCCGCAGCCGTCGATCAACAGGTCTTCCTTCTCATAGACCAGGGTCATGACATCCCGCGTGCAGATTTCGTAATCCGGGGTCATCTGGATAGCCATGGTCGGACAGGCCTCGGCGCACAGTCCGCAGAATATGCAGCGCGAGAAATTTATCCGGAACCAGGCGGCGTAGCGGCGACCATCCTCGCCTTCGGCTGATTGCATGGAGATGCAGTCCACCGGACAGGCCGCAGAGCAGAGATAACAGGCTACACAACGCTCTCCGCCATCCGGGTCACGGGTCAGCACAATCCGGGCCCGGAAACGAGGATAGGGAGTGCGCTTTTCCTCGGGATACTGGATCGTCACCGGCTTGCGCAGCATGTGGCGCAGGGTGACGCTGAATCCGCCGGCTAAGGCCTTTATATCATCGACAACGGACATACAAATCACCATACTTTGTAGAGACGCCCTGCGGGATGGCTACCTCGCAGGGCGTCTTGGCATTCAACATTAAGACGTAGTGTCAGGCATTACCATGTTTGGCCCGTTCGGCCTTCTTCAGCAGCGCGACCGCCAGGGGGTGGCTGTTATTCTCGGCATACATGGCGGCGGTTGTTGCAGAGGAGGTAATCAGCGTCGGGCTGGCTCCGCCATCCAGCAGGGCTTGAATAGTCTTGTTGCAGCCGTAGATGGCTGCCAGCATCAGCGGGGTATGCCCGGCACTGTCGCGGGCATCAATATCAGCCCCCTTCTTGATCAGCATCTCGACGATCTCGGTATGTCCGTTGGCTGCTGCATAGTGGAGGGCGGTCTTGCCTTTGGCACTGGTAGAGGTCAGATCCGCACCGCGATGCAGCAGGTCCAGAACAAAATCCTTCTGGCCCTCCTTGGCAGCAGCAATCAATGGGGTATGTCCGTGTCGGTCCTTGGCATTTACACTTTCCATGTGTGCTTCCTCCTTGTGGTGATATATGGTTCGGACAGCGATGTCCGTGATGTGTTACGTGAGTATCAACCACCAAGCTGTAACCAGAATATTCAGAAGTGCCAGCGGCGTCAACACCTTCCACCCCAGGTGCATCAATTGATCATAGCGCAGGCGCGGCAGTGTCCCGCGCATCCAGATGAAGAAGAAGGCAAAAGCCAGTGTTTTCAACGAAAACCAGATCACCGGCGCAAACCACGGGCCATGCCAGCCGCCCAGAAAAAAGGTGGTCGCCAGACCTCCCAGCACGATGATATTGATATATTCGCCCACAAAAAACAGCCCGAAGCGCATACCGGAATATTCACTGTGGAAGCCGGCCACCAGTTCCCCCTCTGCTTCGGGCAGATCAAAGGGAATCCGCTTGCATTCAGCGGTGATGCTGATCAGAAAAATGATGAAGGCCAGCGGCTGGTAGACGATAAAGGGAACACCGGCCTGGGCGTCAACAATATCTGTCAGACTGAATGAGCGCGCCAGCATAACGACCGGTACCAGCGACAACCCCATGGAGAGTTCGTAAGAGATCAATTGTGCCAGGCCGCGGATACCGCCCAGCAGGGAGTACTTAGAGTTGGAGGCCCACCCGCCGATAGCCACGCCGTAAACGGCGATAGAGGAAAGTGCCAGAAAGAACAGCAACCCGACGTTCAGATCTGCCACTACCAGCGGAACCGTATGTCCGGCTATCGAGAGCGGTGCACCGAAGGGGATTACGGAAAAGATCATGATAGCGGGGATGGCCGCCATGGCCGGAGCCAGGTAAAACAGCCACTTGTCGGCAGCTGACGGAATGACATCTTCTTTGGTAAGGAGTTTGATCAGATCAGCCAGGGGCTGCAGAAGACCGAAGGGACCGACGCGGTTGGGGCCTTTGCGGTCCTGCACCCAGGCCAGGATTTTGCGTTCGGCAAATACCAGGTAGGCGGCCAGCGTCAGGATGACGAAAAATACCAGCCCGATCTTGGCAGCGAACAGCGCTATGTCCACAGAGGATGCCGTCATATCGACCTTCGCGAACACGGTAAGAGGGACACAAGCGGATTGTAATCCATATAGCACAAAATGGATCTGAAAACTACAGACGATTTGCTCCTGCTGCCAATAATGATGATACTTTGAAATAAGCGCTTGTATCGATGAACTGCAGGGCATTATAATGCCGCCACAAGGAGAGTTACAGCATGGATGTACATCAGGCGGTTTTTATAAAAAGCGCGGTCAAGCCCAAGGACTTTCCTCCTGCGGAGCTGCCGGAAGTTGCCTTCGTGGGTCGCTCAAATGTCGGCAAATCGTCGCTGATCAACGTGCTGTCGGGCCGCAAGTCGCTGGTCCGCACCAGCTCGACTCCCGGCCGGACGCAGCTGATCAATTTCTTCGATATCAACGGCATCCTGACCCTGGTGGACCTGCCCGGGTACGGCTACGCCAAGGCGCCACCCGATGTACGCAAACAGTGGGGTCCAATGATCGAGACCTACCTGGCCAAGCGGGAAAACCTCAAGACAGTGGTCCTGATTCTGGATATCCGCCGCATCCCTTCGGACGGCGACCTTGAGATGCTGGGCTGGCTGCAGCGTTACAACATCCCGCCGATTATCGTGCTGACCAAATGCGATAAACTATCAAAAAACGAGCGAACCAAGCAGACCGCCCTGATCTCGGCGGCCATCTCACGCGACAAAAGTCTGATGCTGCCGTTTTCGGCATTATCCAAGGACGGACGGGCAGAGATCTGGACCGAGATCCTGTGCAAGCTGGAGATCGGGGCATGACCATACCACGTTCAACAAAAAAACCTGCTTCAGCCGACGTGATGGCCATGCCGGATATGCAGAAACGCCCGGACAGCCGTCGAATTCCCATCTCCAAGGTCGGCGTCAAGGACATCACCTACCCGATCGTCGTGATGGACAAAAACCGCTCGCTGCAGCACACCGTAGCGCGGGTCAACATGTACGTCGACCTGCCGCACCATTTCAAGGGCACCCACATGAGCCGCTTTGTGGAGATCCTCAACCGGCATCGCGAGCAGATCGCCCTGGACAAGCTGGAAACAATCCTGGATGAGATGAAGGCCAAACTCGGCTCCGCCAGCGCTCATCTGGAGATACAGTTCCCGTATTTCATCGACAAGCAGGCACCGGTTTCAAAGGCCAAGAGCCTGATGGAATACACCTGCGAATTCAGCGCCTCCATGACCGACAGCCTGGATTTCGTGCTGGGCATCAAGGTGCCGCTGACCTCGCTCTGTCCCTGCAGCAAGGAACTGTCGCGCTTCGGCGCCCACAACCAGCGCAGCATCATGACCGTGCGGGTACGCTACAAGGAATTCATCTGGATCGAGGACCTGGTTGAACTGATCGAGCAATGCGGCAGCAGCCCGCTCTACTCCCTGCTGAAACGGGAGGACGAGAAGTTCGTCACCGAACAGGCCTACGAAAATCCGCGCTTTGTTGAGGATATGGTGCGTGAGGCTTATTCTCGCCTGGCGGCTCTGGAAAACATCACCTGGTTTTCGGTCGAGACGGAGAACTTCGAGTCGATCCACAATCACTCGGCCTTTGCTGCCGTAGAACTGGATCGCAGGGTATGAGATGAACGTCACATGATCCGAGCTCCCCAGGAAATGCCATGAAACCTATTTTGATCATCTCAGCCACTCCCCAGGAAATCGTACTGCTGGAATATGCGCTCGGTACCGCCGTCCGCTTGAAGACGGTTGCCTTCGATTATGCTGAGGGGCGCATCGGCAATCTGCCGGTAATCGTCTGCGCCGGAGGTATCGGAAAAATCAACGCAGCTAGCGCGACAACCGCACTCATCGAACGCCATCACCCGCGTCTGGTGATTAACACCGGCTGCGCCGGTGCCTTTCTGGAAAGCGGGCTTTCCGTCGGCGAACTGACCGTTGCCAGTGAGGAGTTTCTGGGGGACGAAGGCGTACTGACATCAGCCGGCTGGCATGATCTGCGTTTCATGAGCATACCAACGCTTGTACGTGGCAACCGGCTGTTTCACAACAGCATCCCGCTCTCCAAACATGCTGCCGAAAAAGCCATGCAGCTGGCTGATTATTATGGCGTCAAGCTGGTACGGGGCCGATTCATCACCGTCTCCACCTGCAGCGGTACCCAGCAGCGCGGCGAAGAACTTGTCCGCAGCTTTCACGGCATCTGCGAAAACATGGAGGGAGCGGCCGTTGCCCAGGTCTGCCTGCGTTACGGCATCGACTGCCTCGAAATCCGCGGCATCAGCAACCATGTGGACGAGCGGAACATGAAAACCTGGGACATTCCACGGGCCGTAGAAGCGGCCCAGCGGTTTGTCCTGAAATACATTGAGGAAATGGACCGACCCGTGCTCCAGCCGAGTGCCAACCGGCCGGTTCCGGATGAATAGATCGGACTGCTGAAATGAAGAAAGCCCCGCTTGCTGTCTGCAAACGGGGCTTTTTCTTTTCAAATCCGCTCAAGAACATCAGCGGGACATATCGGTAAAACGCTTGGTCCGACGCGACAGCGAAGAGGTATCCACCTCCGGCACTCTGGCATCCGCTACGTTTTCCAGCCGCTCATCGGTTCCGGGATGGGTGGTCAATATCCCCCCTTTTGAGCCGCGGCCAGCCTGCTGAAGCCGTTTCAGATACCCCGACAACCCCTGGGGGTCATAACCGGCAGCAGCCAGATACCCCAGCGCCGAGCTATCTGCCGCCATTTCCTGATCTCTGCCGTAGCCATTGACTACCAGCGTCTTGACCACATCGTCGATGGAGCCTTCAAACAGGGAAACAAGTTTGGCGGTATCCTTGGGACCGAACTCCCTGACGGCACCGCTGCCGATCACCAGCAGTGCTTCGCTCCAGCGCGACGATTGAATAGCCGCAATGCCGTCACGGTGGATGACGTGTCCGATTTCATGGGCCAGAACAGCAGCCAGCTCATCCTCACTTTTCAACGACGATAACATCCCCCGGGTAATCAGGATGATACCACCGGGACAGGCAAAGGCATTGATCTCCTGGGAGTCCAGGATCGCAAAATGGTACCCGCCGAAGGTCGTCGGTTTTTCCGTATGCAGCGCAATCGTGTGACCGATCAGATTCAGGTAGTCGGTCAGACGAACGTTGCGATAGAGCGGCCAGGTGGAGGTCAAACGTGCGGCAACGGCGCGCCCGACATAATATTCCTCATCATCGGCCAATGGCCGGGCCGCCTTGCCGATGCTCTTTACGGCTGAGGTTATTGAGTTGATTCTTTCAGGCGTAAGATCACTGAAACTGAAACCGGTCGTCAGCAGACAGAGCATCGCCAGCAGGGCGAACTTGACACGGAGCGCGGATCTCATGGCTGAATCAGCCCTCCCTGCAGAACAAACGATTCCAGGCTCTTTTCAGCCACCGTGAATTTCATGATCTCGTCCACAGCAGCATAATTGAGGTTCTTGCCGGACTTGCGATAACCCGCTTCAACCTGGGGATTAAAACCCTTGCCGGCCAGCGAGACTTCGTCGGCCGCCGCCCCTCCCGCAGCAGCGCCCCGGCCTGACGATGCAAAGGAGCGCACCTCGACGGCACTCTTGTGAATGCAGCCCTTGACACCCTTGGCGCTGACCAGATACCAGTCCCCCTTGCGCCCGCTTACAGTCAGTCGGTCACCCAGTGACACCTTGAGCTTGACCGGCGCAAAGAAGCGGCAATCACCCCGCACCGCATTTTCGCGGGTGGTGACCTGAACGGTCTCTGCTGCCGCAGTCAGGCTAAACATGCTGCTGAGCAGTATGACGAGGAGTGTTGTTTTCATTTCTCTTTCAAATGTATCACATTCCAGTCATCAGTCAAGGGTGATGACTGGAGATAGCGACTGCACCAGTCACGGTAATAGAGCGCCGGTCCGTCCTGCGGATTCTTCTGCACCAGCGCCTCGAACAGTTCACCCGCCGTCTGCCACTCCCTCCCATAGAACAGTGCCATCGCCCGGGCATACTCGTCGGACCACAGCTGAAGTTCTGTTGAAACAGTTTCGCGAGTGGCCAGCAGCTCAAAAATCCGCACCGGCCGTTGCTTGCCTTTGACGGCGATCAGCCCCAGTTCACGTACAACGAACCGGTCTCCGGCTTCATGCAGCGTATCCTCGCTCAGCATGATACGGGTGCCGAAGAACTTGTTGGCGGACTCCAGGCGCGAGGCCAGGTTGACCGTATCTCCGATCACCGTGTAATCGAAGAGCCGGTCGCTTCCCAGATTACCGACTATGGCATCGCCGGTATGCAGGCCGACCCGCATGGAGATCACCCCCAGGCCGCGGGCTGCAAAGCCTTCATTCACGCGCTGCAGAGCATCAAGAAACGCCAGCGCCGCACGGCAGGCATCGCTCGCTGCAGCCGGTGACGCCAACGGCGCCCCCCAGAAAGCCATCACGCAGTCACCGATATATTTGTCGATCACCCCGTGGTGGCGGATGACCTCTTCACTGACGGCATTGAGGACATCGTGCAGCATGAGGGCGGTCTCTTCCGGGGGGAATTGTTCGGCAATACTGGTGAAACCGGCAATGTCGGCAAAGAAGACCGTCACCCGGCGTCGCTGGCCGCCCGGTTTGATCAGCTCCGGATTCTCCAGCAAATGGGCGACAACGGTTTCATCCATGTATTGGGAAAAGGCGCGCCGGACAAATCTCCGTTCGCGCCCCTCCGTGGCATAGCTGTAAATGGATGCAGCGGCAAACGAGATCAGCAGGGCAGCTAACGACGGGATCAGCGCCAGGTAATAGCCCTGGGCAAACATGGCTGCCGGCAGTCCGAACGCCACCAGGGACATGGCCAGTACCAGGGTCAGATTTGCGAACATGGAGGCATGTGTCAGGACAAACCCGCAGACAATGATCACAATGACTGCCATAAAGCAGATGACCGCTGCATTCGGGATGCGCTGCAGGAAAGCGCCATGCAGCAGGGCATCCAGAGTGGCGGCATGCACCATGACCCCCGAGGTCACCGCCGAAACTGCGGTCGGCTTCAGGTCATACAGCCCGGCGGCGGTCAGGCCCAGAAAGACCTTTTTACCTTTGAAGTAGGCCGCCGGATAACGTGTTTTTCCGGCCTCGCTGATCAGGTCAATGGCCGATACGGTTTCATACGGCTTGGCCCCTCGCGGAAACTGCACCAGCAGTGCGCCTTCATCCAGAGGCAGTGCTGTGTTGCCTCGCATAAGCCGCCCCTGGTTGACGTTTATAATAGTGCGTTCCAGCACATGTGCCAGCACGAAGTGCGGCAGTGTCCGGCCGGCAGCCTGGAACAGCAGCGGCAGACGGCGGTACACACCGTCCCTGTCCGGCTTGATCATGACATTGCCGCCGCCATGGGCAGCAGAAGCAAGCGGCGCAAGCGGGGTGATGGCATAGGGCAGTGCATTGGACGGTTGAGGGACGTTTCTGATCGTCAGACGATCGAGAAAGGCCTGACCGGCATCGTCCAACACCCGTTGATTGGCCGTAGCGAAGACCGGCAGAAAAACATTGCGGCTCTTTGAAAGGGAGTCCGCCAGAATGCTGTCATCTTCATTGCCGTAGGAGGATGGTTCGGAAAAGATGATATCGACAAAGACCGCATCGGCCTGGCTGAGGCGCTCGAACAGCGGCGCATATACCTGACGCGGCCAGGGCCAGGTAACCCCGTCAACAGCCAGGCTGTCCAGGCTTTGCTGGTCAATCTGTACGACCACAATCTCACGGCCGCCCGTGTCCGGGTTGCACAGCCGGGAAAGCAGGTCATAGGCCTTCAGTTCAAAGGTTGAGAAGAGCGGAGTGAGTGTGAGTGCAGACAACAGCAGTGCCGCGACAGATATGATCGCAATACGTACCAGTTTTGAACGGCTGTCGGTCGATAGCTGGACAGCCATGGTCAGCGCGTCCCAAAGATGGAGGTTCCGACCCGCACCAGTGTGGCCCCCTCCTGGATGGCGGCTTCAAAGTCTCCGGACATGCCCATGGAAAGTTCCTCCATAATGACCCCCGGGATGTTTTCGGCGGCTATGATCAGTGAGAGACTGCGCAAGGCAGCGAAGAAGGGACGGGCAGCCTCCGGGTCGTCAAAAAATGGTGGCATGGTCATCAAGCCTTTGATCCTCACATTGGGCAGTAAGGCTACCTCGCGCACCAGCTGCAGGGCATCCGCCTCTGTCGTGCCGGACTTGCTCGTCTCTCCCGAGATATTGACCTGCAGGAGGATATCACAGCTGCTACCCAGCTTGCCCCATTGGCGGCTGATCTCCTGGGCCAGGGAAAGGCGGTCCACCGAGTGGATCAGGGCCACCTGCCCGGCGATATATTTGACCTTGTTACTCTGCAGATGGCCGATGAAATGCCATTCCACCGGTTCTGGCACCTCTGTGGATTTTACGCTGAATTCCTGCACATAATTTTCCCCGAAGATGATCTGCCCGGCACTGTACGCCTCCAAAACATCCGCTGCAGGGCGGGTTTTGGAAACAGCTACCAGACGAACGGAGCCTGGTTCACGACCAGCTTGACGGGTGGCCGCTGAAATTCGATCCTGGATATGTCTGAGACGATCTGCAATGGTCATAGAAACAGCTTTTCCTCTATCGGGCAACGAACCGCTGCAACTCCCTGTCCGTCCAGACAAGCGCATTCGCATCCCCGAAATTTCTGATTAGTATCAGCTTCTTATCCAAAAAGTACCTGCAACTTGTCTGCAATCCGGTCAGTTGGCAGTATAAAGTCGATTTTGCCGGTTTCAGCAGCCGCCTTGGGCATACCGTAGATCACGCTGGTCTTCTGGTCCTGTGCAATGGTAATCCCGCCGATCTGCTTGATATGCGCGATACCTGCGGCGCCATCGCAGCCCATGCCGGTCAGGATGACCCCGGCCAATCTGCCGCTGGCCGGTCGCGTGAGAGTGTTCATGGTTACATCGATGGAGGGGCAGACGGAATTAACCTTTTCCCCGCTGTAAAGGCGAAAGGTCCGGTTCCTGACAAGGCTCAGATGTACACCACCCGGTGCCAGGTACACCTGACCGTCCTCGACGTCCTGCCCGTCGCGGGCAAGCGCGACCGGCATCTTCGATACCCGTGCCAGCGAGGAAACAAAGGCCTGGTCGATCATCGGCGTGATGTGCTGGACAATCAGAACGGTGGCCTTCAATTTTGGTAATTGCTGAAACAGCAGTTCAAGGATCTTGAGACCGCCGGTGGATGAGCCGATAACCACGAGGTTGCAGCTCGACATGGCTCAGCAGCCTGACTGGTACG
Source organism: Geobacter psychrophilus (assembly GCF_056821595.1). Taxonomy (NCBI): domain Bacteria; kingdom Pseudomonadati; phylum Thermodesulfobacteriota; class Desulfuromonadia; order Geobacterales; family Geobacteraceae; genus Geobacter; species Geobacter psychrophilus. The sequence continues at coordinate 2,667,947 of NZ_JBXDTU010000004.1, read as the reverse complement.
GCTCAAGGCAGCCCGGATGCGTTTGTGGCGCGGACAGGGAAACAGGAGCTGCGCAGACAGGATTCGTACGATGGTCCATCACTATGGTTCCAGGGCCTGCATGGTTTCAAGCAGTTCGTAGAGTTCCGTCATCGGCAATCCGATGACATTGGTATAGGAGCCGCAGATGGAGCGGATAAAATGTACCGCCCCTCCTTGCATAGCGTAGGCACCGGCCTTATCCATCGGGCAGCCGGTGGCTATGTAGCGCAGGATTTCACCTTCACTAAGCTCCTTGAAGGTGACCTCGGTCCGCACACAGCGGCTGAGATGGATTTCGCTGATTTTGTCGTACACGGTAAACCCGGTGATGACCTCATGGATCCTCCCGGACAGAGCCGACAACATTTCGAAGGCTTCGGCTTCATCGGCCGGTTTGCCCATGATCCGGTTGTTCAGGACGACCACCGTATCGGCACCGATAAAAAACCGCCCTGTAGCCGTAGCGGCCACGGCATCGGCCTTTTCACGTGACAGCCGCATGACATGTTCCGCGGGCAGTTCACCCGGCAACACATCCTCGCAGATGTCGGCGGGCATCACGCTGAATTCAATCCCTGCCAGGGCCATCAGTTCCGTGCGGCGCGGCGATGCCGAGGCGAGTACGATTGTTCCATGGTTGGACATATGGTCAGTCCTCGGGCGGTGCGTCAGGCGGGGAAGTTTTCTTCTGTGCCGCTTCACGGCCCTTGTGCTCGGCTTCCATATCTTCCCAATGTTTTTTCCAGTCCTTCTTGCGGACCTTCATCAGGATAAATACACCCGGGATAATGACGAGTCCCCAGAAGATATTCATCGTTGCGCCCTGGGTAATGCCGTAATACAGAGAGGCGACCCCCATCAGCAGGAGCAGTGCCTCCATCGACAGTATGCGGCCTATGAGTGATACTTCCTGACGCTGCTTGTCGTTATCCATGGATGTCCTTTGTGATGACGTAGTAAGGTCGTTCAGCCAGCCGACTCATTACCAGGGAAACATCTTGCCCGGGTTGAGGATATTGTTCGGGTCCAGCGCATGCTTGAGGGCCTTCATGGCGCCAATCTGGTCCGGCGACAGCTCCAGTTCGATGTAGGGCGCCTTGGAGAGTCCGACGCCATGCTCGCCGGACATGGTCCCGTTGAGATCAAGGGCGGCCTGAAACACCTCCTTGATGGCACCGTGGGCCTTCTCCTCCTGGCCTGCAATTGTCTTGTCGATCAGGATATTGACGTGGATGTTGCCGTCGCCGGCATGTCCGAAGTTGACGATAGGGATATCGTACTTCTGCTGGATCAGCTCGATAGCGCGAATGACATCCGGCACCTTGCTGCGGGGCACCACGATGTCCTCGTTGTACTTGTCCGGGTTGACATCCCGCAGTGACGGAGAGACCAGGCGCCGCACCCGCCAGAGCTCTTCTGACTCGGCGTTGTCCTGAGCGGCACGGAACTGGACCAGTCCCAACGGCTTGATCAGTTCGTGGATGCGGGCTGCCTGCTTCTCGATCAGGTCGCGGTCACCATCCACCTCGATCAACAGCACAGCCCGACCTTCCGGGGGGATCCCCAGGCTGAATCGCTTCTCCACGCACTGCAGGGTGGCATAATCCATGAATTCCAGGGTCGTGGGGATGATCTTGGCCCCGATAATGGTCGAAACCGCCTTGGCAGCGCCGTCGATGGAATCGAAGATGGTCAGCATGGTCTTTTTGGCATCCGGCAGCGGCAGCAGCTTGAAGATGATCTTGGTGATCACCCCCAGGGTCCCTTCACTGCCGCACAGCAGGCGGGTCATGTCATAGCCGACCACCGCCTTGTAGGTCTCGCCGCCGGTGCGGATGATCTCGCCGGTCGGCAGCACCACCTCCAGCCCCATGACAAAATCCCGGGTAACACCGTATTTGACACAGCGCGGACCGCCGGCATTCTCGGCCACATTGCCCCCCAGGGTGGAGAACTTGAGCGAGGCCGGGTCGGGCGGGTAAAACAGACCCAGTTTTTCCACAGCGATCTGGAACTGCTCAGTCACGAGACCCGGCTCCACCTCGGCGATCAGGTTCTCCGTATCGATGCGCAGGATACGATTCATACGGGTAGTCACCAGCACCACGCCGCCGGCCTTGGGAATCGCCCCACCGGTGAAACCGCTGCCGGCCCCACGGGGAAATATCGGGAAACCATGCCGGTTGGCAAGCTTCAACACCGCAGAGACTTCAACGGCATTGGCCGGATGTACAACCGCATCCGGGAGGAACTCCATCTGGGTGGCATCGTAGGAATAGCAGAGCAGATCCTGTTTCTCCGTCAGGATATTTTCGGGCCCCACGATTGCCGCGAGCCCTTGAATTACGCTTGAATCCAGCATTGTCAAACCTTTCCGGGTTGGGTTGAAAGATGCTCTACGATACATGAACGTCCGACACCACGCAAGGCAGTTTTGCATCATGGCTGCCAATTATAACTATTGATTGCACCCACCTCATGCCGTACAATGCGCCCACCAAATCAGGAGGATACCACGTGACCGATCTGCTGCTGATAACGGATGTGCCCAGGCTCAGGAAGATCTTTTCGCGTTTGACCGAAGACAGAAACATCCGGCTGAGGATTGCCAACAACCTTGAAAAAGGCGCTGAGGAACTGGCAGCCGAGAAGCCTGGCATCGTCTTTGTCCAGACCCACCTGTCGGGACTATCTGCCGAAATCATCCTGATGCACCTGAAAAAACAGCTCGGCCGGAAGCGTACCCGCTTCGTGCTCCTCTCCACTCCTGCTGAGGTCGGCAGCGAAACCTTGCGTCTCTACCAGGGACATGTCGACACATCCCAGGGCGACGAACCTCTACAGAACAGCATAAAAGAGGTGATTGCCGCACTTCTGACAAAAGCTGTAAAAAAAGCTGCCGAAGAAACCGTGGCGCCGGAAATCGCACCTGTTGAGCCGGAAGCGCTGCAAACAGAAACAGCAGTAGAGACCATGCCGGCACGTATTGCTCCTCTGCTGGAGACGGATACAACTCCCACGCCACGTGAGGAAGAACCATCACTTGTTGATCAGGGGATCACCTACGCCCCGCGCGCGCGGTTGTCAGTCTACTCAGAGTTCAACAGTTCCTTTGATTCGGCGGTCAGTGACATGAAACCGCCTGTAGCACTCGATGAAGCGGTGCCGGAACAGCACCACCACCCCTGGCACGATGAAGAAATCGAAACCATCGAACCAGCCACCGCGCGATCGAAACGGACCAGCTTTCTACTCTGGCTGGCACCCGTGGTTATCGCCGTAATTGTCGTAACCGTGCTGCAGCAGAAACGGTCGACACCTGCTCCCTCTGTTGTATTGCAACCGGCACCGGCGCTGGCTCCGACGACACCGGAGCGTGTGGCAGCATTACCGGCGAAGCAGCCGGATACAACAGCTGTTGCCCCTCAGCCTCAGACGCAGGCGGCCCTGAAGCCTGCTGTCGAGGCAAATGCACAGCTGAGCGACAAGTCCGTGTTATCGGCTATTGCCGAGAATCGCGGCACCAAGGACAAAGCGACCATACCTGCAGCCGGTGCCCGTCTCACTACGCTGCCGGATTTCATCCCCCGTTCCGGGGTAGACAAGACCTATGCACAGGCAAATCCCGGATGGGAACGCTACAAGGGCCAGGTCACCGAGTTCAAGGTGTTTCGTGAGGGCAACTCCATCAAGGCGATTCAGGTCATCGATCGTGGCGGCAGTGGCGTGCCCGAATCCTTTATGAAGGCTGTGCTCCGACAGGTCAGCAAAAACCCGGCATTCGTCATGGAGTCTACGGAGAAAAAAGAGGGGTACGAAATCCAGCGAGGGCACGTAACGCAAAATCTTAAGGTGATGTATTACCGGGATGATCAGGGTGGAAAGCTGCGGGCATTCGTACTAACGTGGCAATAGTCAATCAACAGGTCTACCCCTCCAACCGCCCCTCATCAAGGGGGGCTTGAGGGAGGTTAGTTCTGACCGGACAGCTTAAGGTAACATTCGGCTTTGTAGAGACTGGCATCCGCTGCCAGGGGTGAAGCCTGGTTTTCTGCAAGATATCGGTCAAACAAATCCAATGCGGTACGATAATCATCCTGCCGATAGGCCTTGACGGCACGCTCAAACAGTTTCTGACCTGCAGTAGAGTCACTCGCAACGACAGCTGCCGCGTGTTTTTTCTCACGGGCGGTTTGTTTTTTTGCAGATGCGGCTGACACCACAACCGGCACCGGATTTTTCACAGGGGTGGTATCTGCTCTCCGGGGTACTGCCGCCTCGGCACCGGTCGCAGCTGCCTTTTCATTTTTCACCGGCGCTGAATCGACATGCGCTGACACGGCATTCCGTGAAACGGGCACCCTGAAAACATTCCCGGGATATATTTTATTGGGATCCTTGATCTCGTTAAAAAGGAGAATTTGCGGGTAGTAGGTTCCATGTCCGCTGAATTTGCGCGAGATGCCGTAGAGTGTGTCGCCCTTCTGCACCGACACCTCCTGAACCAGGACACCATCCTTTCCCGGAGACGTTGCGTCAGCTCCCACAGTCGTCGGAGTGTAGAGATACTGCTGACACCATCCGGACGACGGGGCATCCGCCAGCAGGAACATCATCACAGCCATTCCACAAGCAAATCGTATCATGTCAGTACCTGTTCCCGATTTGATCTTCATATGTCAGGGTGTTTTTGACCTGAATGTTCGTCCCCATGCCGGTGCCCGGTTTAACCCGGAATGAGACCTTGATGACACGCTTTTCAGCAGCGCCGAGCTCCTTGAATTTCCAGAAGACGGTGCCGTTACTGACCGAATTGGTTGCCGGATCGGCAGCAACCAGTTCAAGCTGTTCCGGCCAGGCGCTCTGCAGCTCAACAATTCGTGCCAGATTTGTTCCGCGGTTGGTGAGTGTCAAATCGAATGACCCAACTTCACCCGGCTTGAGCTTGCCGTCCCGGCCGGACATGGCCATATGCAAAACCGGACGTGAGTAGACCAGTCGGGTGACACCGCTAAAGAATCGTGACGCATCACCCTCAGAACGGAAGGAAATCTGGCTACTGTCCTCAGAACCATCGACGGCATTGCGCGGAGTCTGAATCTCCATGACGATGCTGGCTTCCTCTTTGGCAGCCAGCGGCCCGACCTCGCTGATGAACGGTTCATTGGCCTGGCGAACCCCGTCGCGGTTAAGGTCGTGGAAAATATTTGTTACCTGCGCACCTTTTCCGCTGGAGACCACCGTAAACTTCTCACGCACGTTACCGCTATTGGTAACGATAAACGGGATTGAAACCGTCTGGCCGGGAATTACCACCAGTCGCTCGGAACCCGGTTGCACCAGAAGTCCGTGCTGCGGCTGGACATAGGCTGCAGTGGATACAAACGCAGAGAATGTTTTCAGCAGGTTGTTGTGCAATTCGGCACGGGTCAGGATTTCCTGGCCGGCCAGAGTTCCATCCTTCAGCTGAAACGCCAGGCTGAACTCCCTGTTTTCACCGGACTTGATCTGAAGCCCGTCTATAACCAGTGCCGCCTTCATTTCCTGCCTGAAACCTGACGCCGCATATTCAACCGGTTCCAGTTGCGGCGGGAAGTTCAGCCGGAAGCTGACATCCTGTGCAGCTGTCGAACCGACGTTCAGTACAGCAACCCGGTAGGTAATTTTCTCGCCGGGCAGCGGGTTGTTCCGGTCGGCCTTGACCGTAGCCCGCAGTAGTGGTGCTGCCGCGACAACCCTGACTTCACGGGACTGGGAAGCCTCCGTCATCGTGCGTGATGAGGCTTTGATCGGGTGGGAAATACGCAGACCGTCGATACTTGCTGCAGGAATCGTCAGATGTACCAGCCCTTTAAAGGACTCACCGGGAGCCAGTATGCCTGTCTGGTTGATGGCCTGGGCAGGCGTGGCAACAGATGTGAATCCCGCTGAAAACTCAGCCGGGAATCCGGACTCAAGATAGAATGAATCGCTGCCATTGCCCTGGTTGGTGATTTCGAAGGGGATACTGACTCTCTGGGCTGCATTATACACCTGCGGCTGGACAGGCAGGTTAAACTCCAGACCTGCAAACTGGGCAACTTCGAGTCGCAGTACCTGGGCATTTTCAGCCTGTGGTTCTGCAGCAGCCTGTGCCGGCATGGCTACGGCCACACCAAGCTCCTTCAGCTTGACCGCGGCCGCCGAGGCCGCCTTTGTATTCGGATAGGTCACCAGAATTGACTTGTATTGCGCTATCGCCTTCTCACGCAGAGCAGACTTGGCAGCACGGGCCTTTTCGTCAGTATCGCGCTGTTGCGGCAATTGCTGGTCATCCGTCTTGACTGGAGCCGGCTGTGCCGCGGCAGCTGCTTGTGCAGACTGGGCGGGTTGACGTGGTGACTGTTCAGGTTTGGCCGCAGAACGCTGAGACGCTTCGGCGGCTACCACTGCCAGGCGCTCCTTCTCTGCCATTTCAGCAGCTGTGCGCTCCTGTGCCTGCTTCAACAGGGCCATTTTTTGCTGTTCAGCCTCTGCAGCGCGCTTTGCCGAAGCTGACTTCTCCTGAGCCAGGCGCTCCGCTTCAACCGTGGATGCAGCCGTGCGCTCCAGCTCCTTCTGGGCTGCAGCCAGACGGGTCGCCTCGGCTGCCGCAATAGCGGCACGCTCCTTTTCGGCCCTCTCACGCTCTACGCGCAGCAGTTCGGCTTTTTGAGCAACCTTTTCAGCAGCTAGCCGATCGGCTTCGGCCTTGAGGGCCGCAGAACGCTTCTCTTCAGCCTCAGCGGCAAGACGATCTGCTTCAGCCTTGGCGACAATAGTACGATACTGTTCGGCAAGCGCTTTTTTCTCGGCATTTTCCTGCGCTTCTGCTGACTTCTCGGCAGCCAGAAGCTTCTGCTCGGTTTTTGCCAGTGCCAGGCGAACCATTTCATCCTGTTGACTGACAAGCTTTTCGTGTTCCGCCTGTTCCAATTTTGCCTGTTCTGCCTTGAGTTTTTCTGAGGCCTTGCGCTCTTCTTCAGCCTTGATGGAAGCCAGTCTCTGTTGTTCGGCCTCTTCAACTGCGCGTTTAGCCAAGGCAGCCTTTTCCTGGGACCGGCGTTGTTCTGCAGCCTTCTCAACAGCTATGCGCTCCTGTTCGGACTGTTCTTTTGCACGCTGTTCCTGTTCGGCTTTTTCCCGGGCCAGACGTGCCTTCTCGGCATCCACCTTGCGGGCAGCAAGCTGAACACCAGTGTCCGGTGCCGGCGGAGAACTGACCGGAAGTTGCTCACCCTTGTCATAACGGGCGGTCAGCGTCAGGAGCTCTTCATCGACAGTCCCTTTGAGGGGATTGTCAGGATATTCCTTTGAAAACTGTGACATGACCCTGGCGGCATCCCGCAGGTTGCCGTTCTTGTAATAGGAACGGGAAAGCCAGAACAGCACCATGTCACGCAGTGGCGTATCGGGGTACTTCTGCAGCACCTCGTTCATCTTGGCTATGGTGGTGGCGTACTCTTTCTGCTGGTAGGCGTTAAATCCGGAAATAAAAATCTGCGAGTCTTCCGACTCCTGGGAATAAGCGGGGAAATTTAGAAAGGATGAAATTATAACCAGTACGGCAAAAAACCTGATCAGAGTATTACGGCATAATTTCAATGTTATCACGATAGGTAACCTCTTCTTGGCCGGCACATGAAAAAGGCGCACGGAGGGCGGAGAAATGTCTGGGTAAAATGCTTGTTAAATAGCATCTCTCCGCCCCCTTGTCAACGTAAGAAAAGGTTTGTACGGGTGTTAGCCCAAGCATCTGCTCAGGCATGACAAGCTCACTGCATCAGCGGATATGATCCTCGGGGTAGGCACCGATACTATGGACCGAGATATCGGCTCCGGCGAACTCTTCTTCCTGGCTGAGCCTGATTCCAATGGTCTTGGCGAGCACGCCGTACACGATGAACCCGCTGGTCAGGGCAAATGCTATGGCCGTCAAGCTGCCGGCCAACTGGGAGATGAAGCTGACGCCGCCCATGCCGCCCAGGGCCTTCTGGCCGAAAATTCCTGCCGCGATGCCGCCCCATGAGCCGATCACACCATGCAGTGGCCAGACACCCAGGACATCATCGATCTTGAGCTTCTCCTGCTCGTAGTGGAAGCCGTAGACAAAGATTATCGACGCAATGCAGCCGACAACGAAGGCTGCCAGAGGATGCATGATGTCACTTCCGGCGCAGACCGCGATCAGTCCGGCCAGGGCACCGTTGTGAACGAAACCGGGGTCGTTCTTGCCGGCCACCAATGCTGCCAGCACGCCTCCTACCATGGCCATCAGCGAATTGACCGCCACCAGACCGGAGATCTTCTCCAGATTGCCGGCACTCATCACGTTGAAGCCGAACCAGCCCACCGCCAGGATCCATGAACCCAGCGCCAGGAACGGGATGTTGCTGACCGGGATCGGGTGGGACTTGCCGCGGATGTACCGTCCCATGCGGGGACCGAGGATGATGACGGCCGGCAGGGCGATCCAGCCGCCGATGGAATGGACAACCACCGAGCCGGCATAATCGTGGAACTCGGCCCCGCCGATGCTTTTGAAGATTCCTTGCAGCAGCGATGCATTTTTTCCCCAGATCAGGGACTCGAATAGTGGATACGAAATGCCGGCGAAGATCGCCCCTGCGATGACCTGGGGCCAGAATTTTGCCCGTTCGGCGATGCCGCCGGAGATAATGGCCGGGATGCAGGCAGCAAAACAGAGCAGGAAGAAGTAGTGCACCAGGTCGTAGCCCTGGGTCTTGCCGAGCAGTTCTTCAGCGGGCTTCAGGAAGGAGATACCGTAGGCGATGGGAAAACCGATTACAAAATAGACAATGGTCGAAACGGACCAATCGGTGAGGATCTTGACAAAGGCGTTGACCTGGTTCTTTTTGCGTACCGTACCCACCTCGAGGAAGGCGAAACCGGCATGCATGGCAAACACCAACACTGCCCCCAACATCAGAAAAAGTACATCAGCACTGCTCTTCAGGCCTGTCACCGTTGACATGGTCTCCATACTCGCTACCCCCGTTGGTATCTGTGCGTGCGCCCGACATTGGGCGACGGTAGCTTAACGCAAGAATTCTGCCAACACACACAACCTGACAACAATCTGTAATCATTTGAATATTTACGAGACACACCTCTGCGACCTGCCTTGCTTTTAAGCTCCATGCCTCAAAATTAGGCACCAGTCTCTATAAACGGCGGGCTTTTCATTCTCTGTCCAAAGAGCTAGAATGCTGGCCATGAGTCTTCAAGATAAAATACGGCAGTTGCCGAACTCGCCCGGTGTGTACCTGATGCGTGACGCTGCCGGAGAGATCATCTACGTCGGCAAGGCGCGCAGCCTGCGGCAGCGGGTGCGCTCATACTTCGGTGCGTCGGTCGATTCCCGTTATCATGTGCGCTTTCTGGTCGCCAAGGTGACCGATATCGAGGTCATGGTGACCGATACGGAGAAGGAGGCGCTGCTGCTGGAGAATACCCTCATCAAGCAGCACCATCCCCGCTACAACCTCAGCCTGAAGGACGACAAGACCTATTTTTCCCTGCGTCTCGATCCGCGGGAGGAATTCCCCCGCTTCAATGTCGTGCGAAAAATTCCCCGGGACGGGGCCCGCTACTTCGGTCCCTATGCCTCGGCATCCGCAGCCCGCGAGGTACTGCGCCAGCTCCAGCGCATGTTCCCCCTGCGCCATTATCCCCTGGTGCGCTGCATGGCCCGCAAACGCCCCTGCCTTTACCACCAGATCGGCCAATGCAGCGCCCCCTGCTGCGGCCTGATCTCCGCAAAGGATTACGCCATGCTGGTGGAGGGGGCCATGCTGTTCCTGGAAGGGAAGAATCGTCAGCTGGTGGCGGAATTCAAGAGGCGCATGCTGGAGGCCTCGGACGGATTGCTGTTCGAAGAGGCCGCCCGCTGGCGCAACCTGCTGCGTTCCATTGAAGTCACCGTGGAGAAGCAGAAGATGGTTCTGCAGGGTGGTGACACGGATGCAATCGGCTTCCACCGTGATGGTGCCCGCCTGGAGCTGGTTCTGCTGTTCATCCGCGGCGGCGTGCTGACCGGAAGCCGCCTCTTCAACCTGACCTGGGAACTGGACGACGCCGAAGGGATTGCGGCATTCCTGCGGCAGTACTACAGTGAAGGGGCCTATATCCCTGAGCAGATCCTGCTGCCGCTGGAGATCGAAGACGGGGCAACATTGGCCGAACTGCTGGGTGAGGTCAAGGGACGCCGGGTTACCATTTCCCGGCCGCTGCGGGGCACCAAACATGAACTGGTGGAACTGGCCGGCAAGAATGCGGCGGCAGCCCTGCGGGAACGGGACGACAAACAGGCCTCCACGGAAGCCGTACTGGAGGTGCTGCAACAGCGCCTGCACCTGTCACGCCTGCCGCGGCGGATCGAGTGCTACGATATATCAACCATCCAGGGGCGCTTCTCCGTGGGAAGCGGAGTCGCCTTCGCAAACGGCCACCCGGACAAGGCACACTACAGACGTTACCGGATCAAGGATGTGCCGGGGCAGGATGACTTCGCCATGCTGGCCGAGGTCTTTTCGCGCCGTTTCCGTAGTGAGAAGGTTGATCAAGACGGCCTGCCCGACCTGGTGGTAGTGGACGGCGGCATGGGACAGTTGAATGCTGCCGCCGAAATTATCAGCGGACTGGGCCTGGAGGGTCGCTTTGACCTGGTTTCCCTGGCCAAGAGCCGTGTGGCGAGCAACATGACGGATGACACTATCCGCAAGAGCAACGAACGGGTCTTTTTGCCGGGCCGGCGCAATCCGGTCGTGTTGCGTCAGAATTCGGCGCCGCTCCTGCTGTTGGCCGCCATCCGCGACGAGGCCCATCGCTTTGCCATCGAGTACCACCGCACACTGCGCAGCAAGGTTGGCATTGCATCCGGGGTCGAACAGATCCCCGGCATCGGCGCAAAACGACGCACGGCCCTGCTGAAACAGTTCGGCAGCCTGCAGAAATTGCAGGAGGCCGCGGTTGAAGAAATCGCAGCCGTGGAAGGCCTGAACCGTACGATGGCGGATACAGTCTACGGGTGGCTGCATGGGGATGAAAACAGGTCGTAAACGAACATTACCCGGACGGCAACAAGACGCTTTTTTTTGTTTTTGCCAAGGCAGCGAATTGATATGACACTGCATTTGCTTATGACTACATAACGAAGAAAGTTTACGGATATGGAAAGTTTCTGCGTTTCATTAAAAAAGCAGCCCACACTGTTGACAACAGGGCACAATGCAGTAGTATGCTTGCGTGAGTTTGCAGCCGGCTACGGAGGTCTCCAATGAAACATAAAGGCAACAGGTGGATCACACGGTTGCTGTCGTCATCCCTGCTGGTGGCAACGCTGCTCTGCACCTCCCGGGTCGAAGCAACTGAACACATCCAGGTGGCCATGGTCACACCCACGGAAGAAGACCTGCTCATGTTCTGGGAGGAGAAGGAGCTGTACGTCCAGACCGCCACCCGCAGCGAAAAACCGCTCACCCAGACCGCCGAGAACATGACCGTCATCACCGCCCGGGAGATCGAGGCCATGAACGCCAACAGCATCAGCGAGGTGCTGGCCCGCGTGCCCGGTCTTTTCGTGGACTTTTCCACCAATGAATATGTGTCCAACGCCCAGCTCCATATCCAGGGGTCGGAGTCGCGCCATGTCACCGTGCTGCTGGACGGCATGCCGGTCAACCTCCTCTCCGACGGCCACGCCGAGACCAGCTTCATCCCGCTCAGGATCGTGGAGCGGATCGAGATCATCAAGGGCGCCGCCTCCTCGGCCTGGGGCTCGGCCCTGGGGGGGGTGGTCAACATCATCACCCGCAGCACAGGCGACAAGGCCTTCCCCAACGGCATGCTGAGCGCCTCGTACGGCGAGGCCAGTTCCCGCGACCTGGGAGCCGAACTGCGCGGCAAGAACGGCCCGCTCGGCTACTACCTCTACGCCGGCCAGCAGGACTCGGACGGGCTGCGCAACAACCGCAATTTCAGCCGCAGCAGCCTCTTCGGCAAACTGTTCCTGACCCCCAACCGCGACCTGGATATCACCCTGAGCGGCGGCTTCAGCAACCCGGAAACGAACAGCGGCGAAGTCCCGGCCGCTTTTGTCCGCGGCAATTCAATGTCTCGTGATCAATTTCTGAACGGCGCCTTCGAGTACCGCGCCACCCCCGAGTTGACCGTCCGTGGCGGGCTGCACTTCTTCAAGTTCCACTTCAATCAGCCCATCCATTTCCTGCCGACCTACACCCCTTCGCCCGGTCAACTGCGGATCGAGTCCATCTCAGATGACGAAACTATCGGCGGCAACCTGCGCGCTACCTGGAGCAGCGGCATCCAGACCCTGACCGTCGGGGGCGAAGCCAGCCACGGCTCTATGGATCAGACCACCAATGCCGGGCCGCGCTTTCAACGCGCCGGATTTCCAGCCAGCGTTACGATCACATCCGATGTCGATAAATGGGGGGTGTTTGCCAACGACACGGCCGAATTCGGCCCGTTCACCGTCACCCCCGGAATCCGCCTCGACCATGACAGCTTCTTCGGTTCGTTCATCAGTCCGAGCCTGGGAGCCACCTGGGAGCTGGGGGAACATACCGTGGCCCGCGCCTCGGCGGCCCGCGGTTTCACCTCTCCGCCACTGTCGTTCCTGGCGGGGGGCGGGCCATACTATGCCGCCAACAAGGATCTCAAGGCCGAGTACGGCTGGTCGTACCAGGTCGGGATCGAATCGGGGCTGGCCGACCTGGTCAACCTGAAAGGCACCCTCTTCCGTCATGAGACCACCAAGGCGATCACACAGGTGCCGGCATCGGCAACAGCGCCGCTCTCAACGGTTGTAAACCGGAACGATATTACCCGCCAGGGGTACGAACTGGAAGCCGACACTGTGCCGTTCTACAACCTCTCCCTCAAGCTGGGGCACGCCTATGCCCATGTCAAGGGGGATGCGGTGCAGAGCGGCTACGCCAATCCGTACTACGACACCTATGCCTGGCTGATCGGGGTCAAGTATGACGACCGCCGGTCATTCTCCGCGCTGCTCTCCGGCAGCTACGTCTGGTGGGACTACGTGGGCACCCCCAACCCGCGCTACGACATCTTCCTCTGGGATCTGACCGCGACCAAAAAGTTCCAGACCAGCACCACAACTACGCTGGAAACATTCCTGACGGTTCACAACATCTTCAGTGGTGACCACTACACAAGTGCCTTCTACCCCAACCCGGGGCGCTGGGTCGAAGGAGGATTCAGATTCAAGTTCTGATATACAGGCTGCCAAAGACAAAAAGACCTCCGGAGACGAGCCCGGAGGTCTTTTTTTGAGATGCACGATTTTCATTTTCGCGCAATGACACCACGCTTGAAGGTTTATTTGTCCTGCCTGGTTCGCTGAAATTCGAGGTCCTGCCTGACTATCCGCTCCAGCACCGCGTCGTAATATTCCCGGCGACAATCAACATCACTCATTTCACCTGAACGCAGCAGCGTCAGCTCCCGACAGCCGCCGAAGCAGATCGGCAGATAGGCGCACGTCAGACACTCCTCCGTTTTCCAGAGGTCCATGCTGTGGGACTCGTGGAAGTCAGCAATCCCCTCGCTCAGCGAGCCGATGCGCAGCTCGGGATAGGCGATGAAGGCCGGACATTTATAGTACGATCCCTCGTGGTTGATTACCAGGTTGTTCTCCAGCTCGACCATGCAGACCGCAAGCTTCGGCTTGGGGGCCGGGAAACCGCGCTTGAGGGTCTCTTCGCGCAGCCAGACGCCGGCCTCCACCAGCCATGGTTCATATGAACAGGCACAGTCGGTCGTGAAGTCAGCCAGAACCCGCTCCCCGGCCTTGGGAACCACCGGGGCGAACTGCATTGTGGCGACCCGGGCCGGATCGATGCCGCGGGCCAGCAGGTCGTCGAGCATGCGCGGGTACTGACGGTAGTTGTCGCGGGTGTAGTTGCCCCCCAGCTGCAGCGGGACGATATCGAAGATATCGAGCACATTGCGCACGATCGCCTCATAGCTGCCGTTTCCCGATACATAGGGGCGGCTGCGATTGTGCAGCTCGGCCGGACCGTCGATGGTGATCTTGGCCCCGTTAAGCCCCAGCGCGACCAGCTCTTCGGCACAGGCGCGATTCAGCAGCGTGCCGTTGGTGACCAGCGCAAAGCTGAAGGGAACCCCCTGCTCACGGGCGGCCGCATGCAGCGGGATGGAGATGGCGCGGATCAGATCGAGGGATAACAGCGGTTCGCCGCCGTAGAAGGTCAGCCGTACCGGCTGCCCCTTGTTTATCCGGTCGCGGCGGATGGTTGCCACCAGCAGCGCGGCGGTCGCGACGCTCATGTAATGCTGACCGCGAAAGGCATCCTCGTAACAGTAGGGGCAGGCCAGGTTGCAGTCCAGGTTGAGTACCACGATGGCGCAGAAGGGGGTATCAGGGCGGGGAATATCAAAGATCGTCCGCAGCTGTTCGCGCTCAACAGCCCGGTCCGGGATCAGGATACCCAGTTGGGTCAGGACCTCGCGCTCCTCATCCGGCAGGGAGTTGTTCCGGGCCGCTTCCAGCAGGTCGTCCGGCAGCAGCACAACGGAACTGCGCAGAGTTGAGTAGACCAGGTTCATCCCCGGCTGCTCCGGACAGGGGTAGATCTTCAGAAAGGTGGATAGCTGCATGACGGGCCTCCGGGGGGATTGAGGGGGATTTGATTTTGCAGATCGTTCCGCAGATGCAAAAAGGGGGGATCGCTCCCCCCTTCCGCTGACTCTGCATACAGAATCAATTTACATAAGAAAATCGAACGCATTCATACAGCAGGCGCCCATCGGCGCCATCAATGCACAATCGTTACCCTTTTCCAGTACTACCAGCGTGCTCTTTTTCATTGTCTTCTCCTTTTGCGGGTTAGTTCCGCGGGGGACCATGCCGTCTCCCCGTCGGCTTCTTCATATATCAACGACTTTTTCTCTCATTAAAGCTGGCCGGTTATACCACACCGGCACCTATTGTCAAGCAGATAAACCGGTATTTTAAAAAAGAGTCATTTGGCTTAACAATACGATATAATTACAAAATTACGATTTATTAATTCCGCAAAACCAGCGATATTCCAGTAAATAGGTAAAGTATTTTGGTTATCCGTCGTAGCTGTTTTACACGTGCCTGGTTTCGGACGTCGTCACGTAACCCGGCAGCTGGAAACGCACCATCTGCACATCCGTTCCACTTGTCGTTTTCCGGGAGCGGTTTTGGTTGATATTTTGCTGATTAACCCTTATAGTTGCCGGACTCGCTGCTCTAATGAGAACACACACCATGCTCAAAATCATCCATTTTTCCTTGATCTGTATCCTGCTGACAAGCGCAACCTGCTCCGCTGCAGATGTCCTGATCATTGCCGATGCCCAGCTCAAGCCGGTTCTGGAAGTCACCCAGGGGGTGCGCAAGACCCTGCATGCCTCCATCAGGACCTTTGCTCCGGCCGAGGTGCGCGGCAACCTGGCAGCTGTCATCCAGCGGGAAAACGCACGGGTGGTGATCGCCCTGGGGCGCGAGGCCCTGACTGAGGCCCTGACCCTGCCCCCCTCCATTCCGGTTCTCTATGACATGGTGGTAACCCCGCCGACCATCAACCGCCCCAATACCGCCGGTTTCTATATGGCCACCCCGGCCAGCGAGTATGCCGAACTGGTGCGCAACTACCTGCCGGCCCTGAAGCGGGTGGCAATCGTAGCCAGCCGCGAATTCCTGCATATCCTGGCCAGCGAGGTTTCAGCACCGGTCAGCACCTATTCCGTCAGGAACATGGTGGAGTTCGTCTCAACGGTCAAACAGCTGAGCAATACGGACGCCGTCCTGCTCCTGCCGGATAGCGGGGTCATGACCTCGACCGCCATGGAAGAAGCCTACCTGCTCTCCTTCCGGCGGCGCATCCCCCTCCTGGGTGTCTCCGAACGCCATGTCAAGGAGGGGGCGCTGCTGGCGCTGGTGGTGGATATGGGGCACGTCGGCAAGATCATCGGCGAGGCCGCCTCCCGGGCCCTGAAGAGCGGGAGCGTCGGACAGCCGCCGGCCGCCCCCCCCCGCAAGTTCGACCTGTACCTGAACATGGATACGGCCCGCAAGATGCGCATCAGCATCCCGGATGAGGTCGTGCGCATGGCCAGGAAGGCCTATCCATGAACAGACTGAAGCCCGTCATGACCTTCCGCATCAAGGCCCTGCTCTTCATGATCCCGCTCCTGCTGCTGATGTCGTTCGTCCACACCTGGGAGTCGATCCGGGCCGGTAAAGGGGTTATCCGCAGCGAGATCATCAAACGCGCCGAGGCGATCACCACCCTGGCAACCAAGACCGGCGAACTGCCGATCCTTTCCGGCAACCCCGAACTGCTGAAGAGTACGGCGGCCTTTCTCAGGTCCAATACCGAGGTTGCGGCGGTCACCTTCTACGACAACAGAATGACGCTGCTGACCCATGACGGTCAGCCGCTGACCAGCCATCTGACCGCGCCCCCGTCAGCTTCAACACTGGTCCTGTCCGAAGAACAGGACGCCTTCGTGGTGTATGCACCGGTCTTTACCGAGAAGGCTCCGGCGGATTTTGCCATCATCGGCGGCATGGAGACCGGGCCGAAACTCAAGGAGACCATCGGCTGGATCAGGATCGGTTTCTCCAAGGACTCGCTGCACGCCAACGAGGAACGCATCGTTGTGCGCGGAGTCCTGCTGTCACTGGCCTTCGCCGTAGCGAGCTGTATTGCAGCCTATGTACTGATGGGGGTGGCCACCCGCCCGCTGCGTCAGATCGTCCGGATGGCCGATGGTGTATCCCACGGGGATTTCGGCAGCGAGTTCGAAATCCATCAGCATGATGAAGTGGGCGCCCTGGCCAGATCGTTTTCTGCCATGCGCCTCACCATCCGCAAGGTTCTGCACGAAACGGACCGGCTGATCGTTGCCGTGCAGGAGGGGCACCTGGACAGCCGCAGCGATGCAGGTCAGTTCGAGGGTGAATGGCGCATCCTGGTGGAGGGGGTCAATGACCTGTCCGGGGCGTTTGCCCAGGGGGTGGTTGAGCTGCAAAGCGCGAAAGAGGCGGCCGAGTCCGCCAACCGTGCCAAAAGCGAGTTCCTGTCGAGCATGAGCCATGAGCTGCGCACGCCGTTGAACGCGATCCTGGGTTATGCCCAGATCCTCAAACGCCAGGAAAACATGACAGAACCCCAGCGCCAGCAGCTGGAGATCATGCACAGCAGCGGAGAACACCTGCTGACCCTGATCAACGATATCCTGGACGTGGGCAAGATCGAGGCACAAAAGATGGATATCGAGCAGGTGGCCTTTGACCTGCCGGCCCTGATGCGCCAGGTCTTTAATCTGACCCGGCTGAACGCCGAGCAGAAAGAGCTGCGTTTCCTGTATGAAGAGCTATCACCCCTGCCCCCCTATGTGCGCGGAGATGAGCGCAAGCTGCGTCAGATCCTGCTGAACCTGCTGAGCAACGCGGTCAAGTATACCCGCCGGGGCAGCGTAACCCTCCGGATAGCCTACGATCATCACGCGGGAGACGGAACACTCTGCTGCGATGTAGTTGATACCGGGGTGGGCATCCCGGCCGACAAGCTGGAGACCATCTTTGAGCCATTTACCCAGTTAGCCGACAGGGACCAACTGAGCGAGGGCACCGGACTCGGACTGAACATCTCCCGACGCCTGCTGGACCTGATGCATGGCCGCCTGACCCTGGAAAGCGAGGTTAACAGGGGCAGTACATTCCGCCTGGAACTGCCGCTGCCAAGCGTGACCGATCCGGAACGTGCCCTGGAGAAAACGGATGTTGCCGTGACCGGCTATTGTGGCGAGCGCAAGCGCATTCTGGTGGTAGATGACAATGCCAGCAACACCTCCATGCTGGTATCACTGCTGGAGCCACTCGGCTTCAGGATCGATACCGCATGTAACGGCGAGGAAGCGCTGAAGGTGGCACGCGAACAACAACCGGATCTGGTGTTGATGGACCTGGTAATGCCGGTAATGGACGGCTTTGAGACGGCCCGGATGTTGCGTGCCGACAAGCGCTTTGACCGGACCGTGATCATCGGCGCCTCGGCCTCGGTTTCCGACAGCAGTCACAAAAGCGGATTTGTCGAGGTCTGCGACGATTACATTGTCAAGCCGATCCGAATCGACCTGCTGCTGGACAAGATCGGCACCCGCCTGGGGCTCGCATGGGAGACCAGGGAGATCATCGTACCATCCCGGGAAACTTACGCTGCTCTGGACGACCGGGAGTTGCCGCCACTGCCGCCTGTTGAGCTGGATAAACTGCTGGATCTGGCCATGAGGGGAGATATGCTGGGGGTAGAGCACTGGGCCGCGGGCCTGGAAGAGCGAGACAGCCGTTACCGCAATTTTGCCGGCAGATTGAAAGAGCTTGCCGGGAGCTTCAGAACCAAGGCTGTTCTGGCGCTGGCTAAAAAATGCCGTGGAGAGGAACTATGAACCCTGAAGATCGGAACGCATCTCAAAGTGATAAGCGCACCCCCATAATTCTTGCTGTTGACGACGATGTCAACAACCTGTCCGTAGTCCGTGATTGCCTGGCCGGATATAATTATACCGTCCTGGTAGCCGAAGACGGCGAGAGCGCCGTCAGCCGGGCGGATTACGCCCGCCCCGACCTGATCCTGCTGGACATCATGATGCCGGGTATGGACGGCTACGAAACCTGTCGCCGACTGAAACTCCAGGAGAGCACCCGCGACATCCCGGTGATCTTCATGTCGGCCCTGGCCGAGAGCGGCCACAAGGTGCAGGGCTTGAAGGCCGGGGCGGTGGATTACGTCACCAAGCCGTTCCAGCAGGATGAATTGCTGGCCAGAGTGGGTGTCCACCTGAGCTTGCGAGACCTGGCCCGCCGCCTGAAGGAATCAAATGAGCTGCTGGAGGCGCGGGTCGAGGCGCGCACCATCGATCTGCATATCGCCAACCGCGAACTGGAAGAAGAGATCGCCGAACGCCAGGCAACGCAGGAGCAGCTCAGACAGGCGCAGAAGATGGAGGCGATCGGCACCCTGGCCGGTGGCGTGGCCCATGACTTCAACAATATCCTGACGGTCATCATGGGCATGGGCAGTATCCTGCGGAACAAACTGGTTGATCCCGAGCATGCACAATTTGTCGATGACATCCTGATCGCTGCTGATAAGGCCGCCAAACTGGCCAACAGCCTCCTGGCCTTCAGTCGAAAGCAGGTTATGGAGACCAAGCCGGAGGAGGTCAACAAGATCATCAGCACTATCGATATGATCCTGCGCCGGGTGATCGGCGATGATATCGAGATCCATTGTCATCCGGCAGCGGAAGAACTGACGATCATGGCAGATTGCGGCCAGATCGAACAGGTGCTGATGAACCTGACGGTCAATGCGCGCGATGCAATGCCCGCTGGCGGGATTATCACTCTCAGATCAGAGCGGGTTGATCTGACGGAGGACCTGCCTGACACCTCGCTCAAGCCCGGAGCATACGCCTGCATCTCGGTAACCGATACGGGCAGCGGCATCAGCGAAGATGTCCGGCAGAGAATCTTTGAACCCTTCTTCACCACCAAGGAGGTCGGCAAAGGGACCGGGCTGGGGCTTTCCATCGTCTACGGGATCATCAAGCAGCATGGCGGCGAAGTAACCGTGCACAGTGAGATCGACAAGGGGACCTGTTTCAGGATCTATCTGCCGCTGATTGAGGCACGCCATGAGCAGCACGAGAGCAAACCGGCCGAACAGATGTTGGGTGGGACGGAGACGATCCTCTTGGCTGAGGACAACCTTGATGTCCGTGGTTTCATGATCCAGGCTCTGGAGGAATACGGATATCAGGTGATCGCTGCGCTGGACGGCGAGGATGCGCTGGCAAAGTACCGCGCCAACATCGACCGGATTCAACTTATGCTGCTGGATGTGGTCATGCCCAAGAAGAATGGACGCGAAGTATTCGATGCAATCAGAAAAGAGGGGGGCCAGGTCCGGGTGCTCTTCTCCAGCGGCTATACCGCAGATATCATTGCCCAGAAGGAGATGGAGGAGGCGGGTGTCGGTTTTCTGGCCAAACCGGTCACCATGCAGGTACTGTTGAGCGCAGTCAGAGAGGCCCTTGACCAGACGTTGTGAACAAAAGCGGATTAAACCGGCAAATCTCTGAAACCGACCACAGGATCACAAAGACGCACAACATGACACGATCTCTCCCCATCAACCTGCTGACAATCCTCGCTCCGACCGCTTCGGGCAAAACCCGCCTGGCAGTTGCCCTGGCCCGAGAACTGGACGGTGAGATCATCTCGGCCGATTCGCGCCAGGTCTTTCGCGGCATGGACATCGGCACCGGCAAGGACCTGCACGAATACGGCGCGGTGCCCCACCACCTGATCGATTGCCTGGATGCCGGGGCCGAGTTCAGTGTCTTTGCCTTCCAGCGCCTGTTCTATGAAGCCTTTGGAGAGATAACGACGCGCGGCAATCTGCCGATTCTGTGCGGCGGCACCGGCCTGTACCTAGATGCCGTCCTGCGCGGCTACCGGATGGCAGAGGTTCCCGAGGATGTGCAGCTGCGTTGCGACCTGGAAGGGCGCAGTGACGCGGAGCTGGTTGATCTGTTGCGGGCGTTGAAACCCGACCAGCACAATACCAGCGACCTTTTGGACCGCAGACGAACAATTCGTGCCATTGAGATTGCCAAGCATGAGCAGGGAGCCACCCCTCGGCAGCTTCCTTGCCCGGATATCCGTCCTTTGACCATCGGCATCCGCTGGGAGCGGGCTGAACTGCGCACCAGAATTACCGAGCGCCTGCGGCAGCGGCTGGATAACGGGATGATCGAAGAGGTACAGCGTTTGCACGAGAATGGAGTCAACTGGGAACGGCTGAATTACTATGGATTGGAGTACCGTTTTGTGGGGGCGCACCTGCGGGGCGAACTGACCCGTAACGACATGTTCCAGAAGCTGAACAGCGCCATCCATGATTTTGCCAAGCGCCAGGAAAACTGGTTCCGCAGGATGGAGACACATGGCGTGACTATCCACTGGGTGGCAGGTGACTCCGACCCGCTGGCCGAGGCACGGGCGCTGATCAAGAGCCTTGCGTCAACCCTTGGTACGCAGGGCAATCCCCTTTAGAAAATCCTTGAGAAACTGATTGCTGCATTCCTTATAATGCTTGTGACCCTGTTTTCGGTACAAAGCGGTCAGTTCGTGTTTTGATACCGTGATACCCGCCAGCTGTAAAATCCCGACCAGGTCATCCTCCTTCAGGTCCAGGGCAATCCGCAGTTTTTTCAGGATGGCATTATTGGTCAACACCGCGACCGGCTGATCTGCCGGGACCGGTTTGCCATCCTGCTGACCCCGCTTATGGATGATCAGACCATCCAGAAAAAACCCCATGACAGGGTTGCTGCAGGGGATATAGCCGTCCTGCTCTTCGGATTTCATCAAGGAGTTGATCGTGGATAGGCCAACCTCGCGGCCGGCCTGCCTGAATATCTGTATCATGGTAGCGTCGTCAATTTTCAGGGCGTCCCGGATACTTCGTAGTACGTCGTTATGAGCCATGGTGGTCTCCGTCCAGCAGATTGTTCGTACACAGGCAACCTATCAGAAATATCAGGTAATTTCCATGTCAAAGAGTCCTGTGGCCGCGATCCGGACACATCATCCCCCGACGATGTGATGTGCCCTTTTCTGATAGCGGCCTGCGGCTCAGCCCCTGGTACGTATACAAAAAACGGAATGATTTTACATTGTTGTAACATAGTAGACGCATTCGAATCTTGACAGGGATGCTGTCATGGGGTAAGGTGTCCCGGTAACATTTTGTAGCTGAGGTAGCGATAATACTAAACCATCCGCGAGGATGGGACGGAAAGCCTACAGGGTCTCCATGAGACAGCCGGGTCGCCGAACTATCAATTTCCCAGATAGCGTGCGATCCGGCTTTTTTTGTGCCGCTCGTCGGCAGGCCGGCATAGCCGGCGCTGCATACCAACAGGAGGATGTTCATGAAGTTCAGCGAAAAAATCAAGCACATGGCAGTTTTTATTGAGTTCCTGGCCGGTTCGGGACTGGCCATCTTTTTCCACATGGTGCTCAACAAACCCGAGGCGGCCTACAGCATCTTCGGCATCGGGATACTCCTTTCCCTGGCGACCTACCTGATCCGGGAAGACCTGGAGAGCACCCGTTGCGAACTGACCACCCAGTATAATCAGGCACACGAAATCACCTTTGCCATAGCCCGGATCAACGATCCGGAATGCCAGATCAAGGCCCAGGAACTGCTGAACGGAATCAAGCGCACGATCCACCTGCTCCAGCAGGGCTATATCCCCCTCGATGAAACCGAATACTACCTCGAAGCGGCCAAGCGCACCGACAATACACTCCAGAGAATGAAAGCAGTGGATCCCCTTACCATCGGCTGGAACACCCGCGGCGCGTTGATGAACTTCTACCAGTCCAATCAGCGGGCTTTGGAACGGGGGGTGATTATCTCGCGGGTCTTTGTTCTCAGCCGCGAGGACATGAACGAACCCGAGGTCCAGAAGATCCTTCTGGCCCAATATAATGACGGCATTGACGTGCGAGTCGCTTTTACCAGCGAACTGCCGTCGGCAAATGAAATCAGCGGTCGTGACGTCAACAGCTCCTTCGACTTCGGCATCTATGATGACCAGGTGGTCACCGATGTCTTTCCGCAGTCCGGCAAGTACTACGGACGCAAGACCGCATCAGCCGCCGAGGTCGAGAGATACCTGCGACTGTACGAGATCATCGAACATAACGCGCACGCCGTAATTTATGAAGATGACCGGATTATTCTCCAATCCGAGTCGCTCAAACTGGCTGCCTAGAAATATAACCGGGTACAGAAAACGACAAAAGGCCCTGCGTAAACAGGGCCTTTTCAGACTGCTGACAAAGTCCTCGCCTCTGGCGGGGACTTTTTTTATAATGCGTCCATGCTTATCGACAAAGACACCCGTCAGATTTCCATGGAGTTTGTGAGTATCGAGGAATTGGTCCCGAAGGATCATTTGTTGCGCAAAATCGACAAGGCGATAGATTTCGGTTTTATCCGGGAGAAAGTCAGAAGCCTTTACTGCGCCGACAACGGTCGTCCTGCAATTGATCCGGTGGTACTGTTCAAGATGCTCTTTATCGGCTACCTGTTTGGCGTACGCAGTGAACGCCAGCTGGTACGCGACATTCAGGTCAACGTCGCCTATCGTTGGTTCCTTGGCTTCGGCCTGACCGACAAGGTTCCTGACGCTTCCACCATCAGCCAGAACCGTCGCCGGCGCTTTTCCGAGAGTACGATCTATCAGGATATCTTTGACGAGATCGTCGTCCAGGCCATCAACCGCAAGATGGTTGATGGCAGCGTTCTGTACAGCGACTCGACCCATCTCAAGGCCAACGCCAACAAGAACAAGTTTGAAGTCCGCGATGTACAGAAATCAACCCGTGATTACATGGAACAGTTGGAAGAGGATATTGCCAAAGACCGGGAAGCTCACGGCAAGAAACCGCTCAAAGAGAAAGAAACACAGCCTGAGACCAAAGAAACCAAGGTAAGCACCACCGATCCCGATAGTGGTTACATGATGCGGGAAGGCAAACCGGAGGGATTCTTCTACCTCGACCACCGCACCGTCGACAGTCGCCACAGCATCATCACCGACACCTTTGTGACCCCAGGCAATGTCCATGACAGCATCCCTTACCTTGACCGCCTGGATCGTCAGCGGGAGAGATTCGGATTCAGCACTGAAGCCGTCGGTCTTGATGCCGGCTACTTCACCGCCGGCATCTGCAAGGGACTTGAAGACCGGGATATCTACGGCGCCATTGCCTATCGCCGCCCGAACCATATCAAAGGCTATTTGCGTAAGAGTGACTACTCATACGACACTGACACAGATTGCTACACCTGCCCAAAAGGCTGCATCCTCCGTTATCGAACCACCGACCGCCTTGGCTACCGTCACTACGCATCAGATCCCACCCAATGCAGAACATGCCCACTCCAACCCCAGTGCACCAGGTCGGCAAACTTCACCAAAATCGTTACCCGGCACATCTGGCAGGACCATAAAGACAGAGTCAACAGCCACCGTTACACGGAACAGGGAAAGGAGATCTACCGAAGGCGGAAGGAAACCGTTGAACGCAGCTTTGCCGATTCCAAGCAACTGCATGGGCATCGCTATGCGAGGTTACGGGGTAGAGGCAAGGTCTTTGAGCAATGCCTGTTATGTTCAGCGGTACAGAACATGAAGAAGATCGCCCTGGTGGTCGACCGGGACGATTTATTGCGTTTATTTAGGCGACTGCGACCGTTCAAGTCGCCCCAAATACTCTATAAATGGGTATTCAAAGAACTTGGCTGGTTCATAACAAACTTTGTACAAATGGCCTTCAAGCACATCACAGCCCCGGAAATAGAAAACCCCGTCTGAAAAGACGGGGTTTGTCAATGATCTGAAAAGGCCCTGCGTAAACAGGGCCTTTTGTAATGATGCTGCGATGGAAAGGACTAGACGAGTTCCAGTGCGCTGAAGAAGTAAGGAATCTCGAAGGCAGCGGTTTCAGGTGCATCGGAACCGTGGGAAGAGTTTTCCTCGATGTTGACGGCAAAGTCCTTGCGGATGGTGCCCGGTTCGGCGTTGGCCGGATTGGTGGCCCCCATCAGGGTACGCCAGTCAGCGATGGCATTTTCCTTTTCCAGACAGAGCACGATCACCGGGCTGCGGGACATGAAGGCGCACAGGTCGTTGAAGAAGGGGCGCTCTTTGTGTACGTAGTAAAAACCTTCGGCCTGCGCTTTGGTCAGCTTGATCTTTTTCATGCCGACGATGCTGAAGCCCTTGGATTCGATCCTGTCCAGAATTTTACCGGCCAGCTTGCGCTCGACTGCGTCCGGCTTGATGATTGCGAATGTACGTTCCATCTGTTCCTCCAATGAGTTAGTTAGAAGTTTTTTCGTCAGAAAACAACTTCGGTAATGCACGAATCCTGATTTCCAGGAAAAGGTTTAAAAATCAGAACATTTCTGATAGCATCCCCGCCCGAAGGTTGTCAAGTTTTTTGGCCGGAAGACTATTCATGGATTGATTCAAACCCCCTTACCTGTGTATGATTACAATTTAAAATATCAAGCAGAGGTGTCCGTATGAAAAATGTCTGGCTGATTGCCCTGACGCTGTGCCTGTCCACCACCACCCTTCAGGCCGCACTACCTGCTGCTGAGCCCAGGGTCGGCCTGGAGGAAAAGGTTATTGAGCACACCCTGAAAAACGGCATGAAGCTGCTGATGGTGGAACGCCACACCTCGCCGACCGTCTCGGCCTGGATCCGCTTCCGGGTGGGAAGTGTCGACGAGCGCAGTGATGAGCGCGGCATCGCCCATCTGCTGGAGCATATGCTGTTCAAGGGCACGACAACCCTGGGGACAAAGGATTATATTGCCGAGAAGCCGATCCTGGACAAGATCGAACATACCGCCCAACTGCTGATGGCCGAGAAGGCCAAACGGGAACATGCCGACAAGGCCAGAATTGCCGCTCTGGAAAAGCAGCTGGCCGGGCTGGAGGCGGACGCCTCGAAATTCGTCGTAAAGGATGAGTTCTTCGAGCTGTACTCCAAGAACGGCGGCGTCGGCTACAACGCCTTCACCAGCCGCGACGGCACCACCTATCTGATCAGCCTGCCCTCCAACAAACTGGAACTGTGGGCCGCCATAGAGTCGGACCGGATGCAGAATGCGGTCTTGCGTGAATTCTACACCGAGCGGGCGGTGGTCATGGAGGAGCGGCGACGTTCCTACGATGCCGACCCGGAAAGCAAACTGTGGGAAACCTTTGTTGCCTCTGCCTACCTGGCCCATCCTTACGGCCAGCCGACCATCGGCTGGATGACGGACATCGAGAACCTGTCGCGCAGCAAGGCCGAGCAGTTTTTCCACAGCTATTACACCCCCAATAATTCCATCGTAGCGGTCGTCGGCGACATCAATCCCGCAGCTACGATTGCCCTGGTGGAGCGCTATTTCGGGGCAATCCTCCCCGGCAAGACAGTGGCACCGGTGACAGCCGAAGAGCCGAAGCAGGGGGGTGAGCGGCGCATAGAACTGCTGGCGGAATCGGAACCGACCATGATCATTGGGTTTCATAAACCGGCCATCACCGCGCCCGACGACTATGTGCTGGATGTGATCAGCATGATCCTGGGCAGTGGCCGCACCTCGCGCTTTCACAAGCATCTGGTGATCGAAAAGCAGCTGGCCACCGAGGTGGGTGTATTTGACGCCCCCGGCAGCCGCTATCCCGGCATGTTCGTGATCAATGCCAATCCTCGGGCGCCCCACTCAGTCAGGGAAGTCGAAGAAGCTGTTCTGGCCGAACTGGAGCGACTGAAGAGCGAGCCGGTTACGGAGCGGGACCTGCAGCGCATCCTCAACAAGATCGAGTACGAAGAATCACGTCGTATGGGAACCAACGGCGGCCTGGCCCGCAACCTGACCGAGTACGAGGCCACGACCGGCAGCTGGCGCTACATGATTGAATACCGCCAGAAGGTGGCCAAGGTAACGCCCGCTGATATCCAACGGGTTGCCCGCGAATACTTTACCCGCGAAAACCGCATGGTTGGCTTTATTACCAAAAAGGGGGCTGGCCTGAAATGAAACGACTGATCATTACATTATCCTTTGTTCTATGTTCCGTTACGGCAGTCTTTGCCGCAGACAGCGTCAAGGCCAATCCCCGCAGCATGACCTTCCCCGAGTTGCGTTTCGACATTCCCAAGGCCGAGCGGGTTGTGCTGGAGTGCGGCATGCCGGTCTTTCTGCTGCGCGATCCGGAGCTGCCGATCATCAACATCACCGCCATGGTACGCGCCGGATCGGTCTACGAACCGGCGGCCAAGTCCGGCTTGTCATCCCTGACCGGCACGGTCATGCGCAGCGGCGGAGCCGGCGGTCTGACGCCGGAGCAGATGGACGATGAGCTCGAGTTCATGGCATCGTCAGTAGAAAGCAGCATCGGCCCCGACATGGGTACCGTATCACTGACCAGCCTGACGAAAAACTTCGGCCGGACACTGAAGATCTTCGCAGATGTACTGCTGCGTCCCGCGTTCAGCGAGAAACGGGTCGATATCGCCCGCAAGCACCTGATTGAGGGGTTGCGCCGCCAGAACGACGATCCCAAGGAGATTGCCGGGCGCGAGATCAACCGGGCCATCTATGCCGGACACCCCCTGGGAGACGTCCCCACACCCGAGTCAGCCGCAGCCATTACGCGTCAGGATATGGTTGATTACCACCGCCGTTTCTTCCGGGTCGACAACGTGATTCTGGCCGTCTCCGGCGACTTCGACCGGGCAACCATGCTGCGCGAACTCAATGCCCTGTTCGTAAAACCTTCAAAATTTGAGGCAACCGTTCTGCCGGAGATCCCGCAACCGGCCCCTGTTTTTGCAGCCGAGGTCATCTACGGCAAAAAAGAGGTCAACCAGTCCGTCATCCGCATGGGACACCTGGGCATCACCAAGGACAGCCCTGATCTGTATGCGATCCGGATCATCGATTATATCCTGGGGGGCAGTTTCACTTCGCGGCTGACGATGGAAATCCGCACCAACCAGGGTCTGGCCTACAATGTCGGCAGCCATTTCGATATCGGCCGCCGTTTTACCGGCAGCTTCATTGCCGAGACCGAGACCAAGGCCGAATCCACGGCCAAGGCCATCACCCTGATGCAGTCGATCATTGCCGGCATGACACAGGCGCCGGTCAGCGATCAGGAGCTGAATGCGGCCAAGGAGTATATCATCAACTCCTTTATGTTCGGCTTTACCAGCCCGGCCTCCATCGTAACCCAGAGGGCGCGCCTGGAGTTTTACGGCTATGCCCCGGATTATCTGGAAAGCTACCGCGACAATATCTCGCGGGTAACGAAAGAGGCCGTGCTGGCTGCCGCCAGGAAACATCTGAAGCCGGGTGCCTTCAAACTGGTGGTGGTTGGCGATACGGCAAAGTTCGACAAACCGCTGGCCAGCTTCGGAAGCGTGCGTGAACTGGATCTTACCCAAAAATCTGGCAACGGGAGGTAACGAATGGCGATTCTTGAATGGGACGAAAGTATTGCACTGCATATTCCTGCTATCGATGCTCAGCACAAGGCATTGATCGGCTGGATCAATGCCCTCAACGATGCGGTACAGAAAGGTGAAGGAGCGCGCCTGATCGACGAGACCCTTCAGAAGCTGATCAATTACGTCTTCGAACATTTTGCCGCAGAAGAAAAGCTGATGCTCTCATACAACTTTCCCGGCTTCACCAGCCACCGTCAGGAACATGATTATTTCGTTCAGAAACTTAAAGAGATCCAGGGCGGGTTTCAGGACAGTGACGAGACCAGCAGGAAGACGCTGGACTTCATGGTTGACTGGATTGTGTGCCACATCAAGGGCACCGATCAGAACTACGGCCGCTTCATCCTTGGCAAGATGGGCGAAAAACCGGTTTAATTAAAGTTTTTCCGGCGGTCTGCCGATATAGTCTATATCTGGAAACAGAGCACACCGTACTACACGGAGGCTGCCATGAACATTGAAAATGCAACCATGGGATCAATACCACAGATGAACACGCAACCGAAGAAAACGGCATCGCACCCTGTCTCGGATTCTACTCAGCCGATCCATTCGAACGACGAAGCCTTCAGCGTTGATATATCTTCAAAGGCAGAGCAGTTGAACAGACCTCTGGACCAGGATGAGATCAGCCGCGAAAGGGTGGCTGCCATCAGGGACCAGTTGGCCGCCGGCACATACAATATCAGCGGCAAGGATGTTGCCAACAAAATACTCGGCGTCCTGAAATAACAATCGGGTATAGCCCTGCTCTCACGAAAAAGGCGACCATCTGGCCGCCTTTTTCTATTCACCCGTTACCTGCCCATGGAAAATTTTTACTCGGTACGACTGGTCACCTCAAGCAGGTGAAAGCCGAACTGGGTCTGCACCGGCCCCAGAACCTTCCCGACCTCACCGCTGAACACAACCTCATCGAACTCCTTGACCATCTGCCCCGGGCCGAATTCGCCCAATGCGCCACCCTGATTCTTTGACGGGCACAACGAGTGTTCCTTCGCTACGGCTGCAAAATCAGCTCCGGCTTCGATCTGGGTCTTGAGATTTTCACATGCTTCCTTGCTGGCCACTAAAATGTGGCGGGCGCTTGCTCGTGCCATTACCTGTCTCCTTGTGTAGGTTCATTCATTTGAAGATGGGCAAGCATAACTTCTATTGGTTGCGTTTTCAAAGAAAATTCTATCTGAGAGGGCAACAGTAATAGCCATTGCAACATTTCACGCCTACACCATGAGCAGCTTCACCAGGAGATAGCCTACGCCACAGCCGGTGCCGACGCCGATCAGACCGGGGATGATGAAGCTGTGGTTGAGGATATATTTCCCGATGCGCGTTGTACCGGAGCGGTCGAAGTTGATGCAGGCCAGATCGCTGGCATAGGTAGGCAGAATGAAGTAGCCGTAGCTGGCTGAAATAAAGGCTACCATCATCAGCGGGTCGACACCGAGGCTGACCCCCAGGGGCGCCATGGCGGCGATGGCCGCGGCCTGGCTGTTAACGAACTTGGAGACGACAAACAGGACGAGGGCATAGGTCCAGGGTTTGGTGGCCACAATACCCGCCAGGGCCCCCTTCAATAATTCAAAATGCGCTTCGAAAAAGGTGTCCGCCATCCAGGCCACCCCGAAGATGGAAATGACGGCAACCATGCCGGCCTTGAACACGGTGCTGTTGGGTATGTCCTGGGTGCGCACCTTACAGATCAGCACGACGAGCGAACCGGCGGTCAGCATCATGATCTGGATGGCCAGGTTCATGGAAAGCGGTTTGGCTTTCCCGGCAACCTGGAAGACCGGCCGCAATTCGGGGAAGGCGCCGAGGAGGACCACTGCGGCGATGGCCGCAAAGAAGATCCAGGTAGCCCAATAGGCTTCCTTGGGAAAGACCTTGTCCAGCAGGGTGGCGGATTCGCCGTAAATGTAGGCCTTCTGCTCCGGGTCCTGGAGCTTTGCCTGGAAGATCGGATCCTTGTCCAGGTCCTTACCCCGCTTGAGGCTCCAGAGTGCCGCCACGATTACACCGCAGAACGTGGCGGGGATGCCGATACTCAGCATTTGCAGCAGGCTGACCGGATGGGTGGATTTTGCCAGGATGGCGACCAGTGAGACGACAGCCACGGATACGGGAGAAGCGCAGATGCCCATCTGGGATGCAACGGATGCCGCCGCCATGGGGCGTTCCGGACGGACTCCCTCCTTGATGGCGATGTCGTAGATGATCGGAAACATCGTGTACACCACGTGACCGGTGCCGCACATGACGGTCAGGCTCCAGGTCGTAATAGGGGCCAGAATGGTGATGTACTGGGGATTCCGGCGCAAGATCTTCTCGGCGAAGCGCATCATCACGTTAAGCCCCCCGGCGGTCTGCAGCACCGACGCGCATCCGATGACCGCCATGATGGTCAGCAGTACATCCACCGGGGGCTTGCCGGGCGCGAGATGGAAGACAAAGGTGAAGACGAGCAGACCGGCGCCGCTGATGAGACCGAGACCGAAACCTCCGTAACGGGTGCCCACCAGCAGGCATGCAATGATAACCAGGAATTCGAGTGCGATGATGTAGTCCATGACCATTCCTCCTTATTCAGCCGCTAAGCTGATTAGTGCGACTTCGTAATCTATGAAGAGCATGGAGAGTGCCAACCGGGCAGATATTTACAACATATTAATTATACTGGTTAAATTCTACCACAATGGCCGCACGGCCAAAGAAACCCTCATAACCAGAGGTTATGGCCAAAAGGGGAAACAACGATAACTAACTGATTTTTATCGGGATAGGCAGGATATAGCCAAGGGTTATGATTATAACCGCTGGTTATGGGGGTTGGCAGAGGGGGGGAATCAGGCCTGCCGCATCTTCAAGCGCTTGGAGAGTGCCGGCTGCGAGATACCCAAGAGGCGCGCCGCCAGGGTCTGATTCCCGCCGGAGCGGTCCATGGCCTCCATCACCAGAAAGGCGGCCGCGTCGCTGAAGGTCGGAAGTTGCTCAAAGCCGGCAAACGGATTGCGGGCCGGGGCGCCAGGCGCGACAGCCGGGCATGCTGAGCGCAGGGGCTCGATGGCCTTGGCAAAGGCGTCCATGGAGAGCATCCGGTCGCTGTGCACACTGACGGCATCGAAGACCATGGCCCTCAGTTCGCGCACATTGCCGGGAAAACAGTACGTTGCAAGATACGGTGCCAAGCCCTTGGGCGGGGTCGGCTTCTTCTTGCCCAGTTCACGGGCCGCCTGTTCCAGGAAGTGATCCAGCAGCAGCGGGATATCGCCGGCCCGATCCCTGAGCGGCGGCAGGTGGACCTGGTGGGTCCGCAGCCGGTAGTAGAGATCGCGACGGAAGGCCCCCTGCCGCTCCTTTTCCTGCAGGTTCTGATGGGTGGCGACGATGATGCGGGCCTTGAGACGTTTCGGCAGATCGCTGCCCAGGGGAAAATACTCGCCCTCCTGGAGCAGACGCAGCAGCTTGACCTGGGAGGGGATGGAGAGGTCGCCGATCTCGTCCAGGAACAGGGTGCCGTCGGCGGCCTCCTCCACCATGCCCCGCCTGGCCTGTTCGGCGCCGGTAAAGGCGCCGCGCAGATGACCGAAGAGTGTATCGGCAAAGACCGTATCGTCCAGGCCGGCCACGTTGACCGTTACCAGCTTGCCTCGACAGCCGCTCAGTCGGTGTACGGCCCGGGCGACCAGTTCCTTGCCCACGCCGCTCTCGCCGGTGATCAACAGTGGCTGCTGGCTTTTGGCAACCGCCTCTACGTAGGTGAAGACCGCCAGCATGCCCCGGTCGCTGGTGACGATGGCCTCGAAGGCCTCGGGATGCCGGACAACGGTCGAACAGAAACGGCTGGCCATCTCCCGGTGATCCCGCTGCAACTCCTGCATGCGCACCGCCCGCAGCACCCCGCCCACGATCCGGTCCTGGTCGTCGGTCTTGACGAAATAGTCGAAGGCCCCCTGGCGCATGCAGCGCACAGCGGTCTCGATCTGGTTCAAACCGCTGACCACAATGGCGGTAATCTCCGGGTGGCGCTCGGCGATCTGCTCCAGCAACTCCTCTCCCGACAGGTGCGGCATGGTCAGATCCAGCAGTATCAGCCCGATGGCGCCCTGGTCCAGAATATCCATGACCAGGCGGCTGTCGCTGCAGGTGGTGATGTTGGAGATCCCGGCGCAGCTCTCCAGGGTCAGCGCCAGGGAGCCGAGCCAGGCCGGTTCATCGTCCACCAGCAGCACGCCGAAATCGGGATAGGTGGTATCGCTCATGATAGGTGTTCCTCCCTGTTTGCGCCTGTAGCGGCAGTCAACGCCGGCAGCGTCAGTGTCACGACCGTCTCGCTGCCCGGGGTTGAGTCAAAGGCCAGCTCCCCGCCATGCTCCTTGACGATCCCGGCTGAGACCGACAGTCCCAGTCCGGTCCCGCCGCTGTCCCGCTTGGTGGTGAAGAACGGGTCGGTCAGACGCGCCAGGTGTTCGGGGGTCATGCCGCACCCTTCGTCCCGCAGGCGAAATACCACCGTGGCCCGCTCCGCCCCGCAGCAGGTTGTCAGCTCTATGGCCCGCTCCCGGTCTGGCAGGGCCTGGCAGGCATTCAGGATCAGGTTGACCAGCACCTGCTCGATACGCTGGCTGTTGCCCCGGAACGACGGGAGATGCTCGCCGTAGGACACGTTGAAACGGGCGGTCGCCTCGCGAATGGAAGGTTCCACCAGCCGTACGGCGGCCTGGGCCACGCTGTTGATGTCCACGATCTCGTTGCAGGCACTGTCCCCCTGCCGGGCAAAGTCCTTGAGATCATCCACGATGCGCTTGATGCGCTTGCCCGAGTCCAGCAGCTTTTCCAGGCTGCGCGGCACCTCCTCCCGCATGCGCGAGTAGGGCAGCCCGCCACAGGTGAAGTCGCCGTTTTCCCGGTAGTACCGCTCCAGGACCTTGGAGGCGTCGCTGTGGAACCGCTTCAGCGTCGGCACCTCCAGCAGGATCAGGCCGGTCGGATTGTTGATCTCGTGGGCCACCCCGGAGACCAGTACCCCCAAAGCCGCCATCTTGTCGGCCTGCACCAGCTGCTGCTGGTTGAGGCGCAACTCCTCCTCGGCATGCTTACGCTCGGCGATCTCGCGGGTCAGATCGGCGGTGCGCAGGGCCACCTGGCGGTGCAGGGTGCGTGACCAGAGGGCAAAGCCTCCCAGGAGCAGCACCAGGGGTATCACCACGACAGCGGCGTGCTTGGCCAGGGTGCGCAGGTCAACCGGCGCCGGTTCCAGCACCCCCAGCCATTTATTGTAGATCACCTGGTATTGTCCGGTCTTCTTGAGAATTGCCAACCCCTCGTTGAAGCGGGAGAGCAGTTCTCCGTTACCCTTGTCAACGGCGTAGCAGTAACGGTGGGCGGCCACGTTGCGCACCACCGGCTCCACGTTGGTCAACTTCAGTTCGCGGATGAGGTACATGCCCGGTACAATGGCCACCACGGCAAAGTCGGTCTTGCCCGCGGCCAAAAAGCGGATGGCGTCGGCCGGGGTGTCGGTCAGCTCCAGCCTGCCGCGAAACCCGTTCCGAGCCAGGTAGTCGTGCATGATGCCGCTACGGTGCACAGCCACCGACTTGCCCTCCAAATCCTCCAGTGAATTGACCACGGGCGAGTCGCGGCGGGCAAATATGGCATGGTTGATAATGGTGTGAGGCAGGGAGAAATCAACCTCACTGCTCCGTTCCATCGAATAGGACATCCCCTCAAGCACATCGACCTTGCCGCTTTGCAGGGCGTTGCGCATCTCCGACCAGCCTCCCAGGCGGAACTCCACCCGCATCCCCATCACCTCGGCGATGGCGCGGGTCAACTCCACATTGTAGCCGGAGGGCTGTCCTTTGGCATCGATAAACTCATAGGGAGGGTAATCGCGGTCGCCGCCGACAATAACGGTCGTAATACCGGAAGGGTCATGCGGAACGGCAAATGCGGGAATAGTTGACAACAGGCAGACCAGCAATGTGACAATCAACGGAAGATACCGTGACAATTTCGCACTGGGCAAACATATGACAGGTGATGCGCTGGGCATGGATGTAAGTATATCCTTTTACAGCTGCGGAGGCAAAAAAGTACTGATGCAGAACATAAATGCGTTGTTAGCGGGACTTCGTCATCTGCACCGCCATCCTGATGGCTGCCAGCATGCTCCGCTCCGAGGCCTGCCCGGTCCCCGCCAGGTCATAGGCGGTGCCATGATCCACCGAGGTACGGATGATCGGCAGCCCCAGGGTGATGTTGACACCGTCATCGAAGTGCAGCATTTTGAGCGGTATCAGGCCCTGGTCATGGTACATGGCAACCACGCCGTCATAAGCCCCCTGCTGGGCAAAATGAAAGAGCGTATCCGCCGAAAGCGGCCCGACGGCATCGATGCCTTCCCGTCGGGCGGCCTGAATCGCCGGAGCGATAACCTCTGTTTCCTGGGCGCCGAACTTGCCCCCCTCGCCGCAATGGGGGTTGAGCGCCAGCACCGCCAGCTTCGGCGCCTGCGTGCCGGTCAGGCGGGACACCCCTTCTGCAGTGATGCGAATGGTCTTGAGGACCTGCTCAAAGGTTACCAGGCGCGGGACATCCTGCAAGGCCTCGTGAATTGTCACCAGGCTGACCCGCAGCACGTCCCCGGCCAGCATCATGACAAAGTTGTCCGTTCCGCACAGTTCGGCCAGCAACTCGGTATGACCGGGGTAATCATGCCCGGCCCGATGCATCGCCTCCTTGTTGATCGGAGCGGTGACCATGGCCGCCACCTGGCCATCCAGACAGAAACGGGCAGCAGCACAGATATACCTGAAAACCGCATCACCGCTCGCAACCGTCGGCTGACCGTACTGCAGGTCAGCTGCAGCCAGCTGCGAGAGCGGCAGCAGGGGAATCTGCCCCGTTGCCACCTGCCGGGCCTGCTCCAGGGTCGCTATCTCCACGATTCTCTGAGGAGAACCGCAGGTCGTCAAGGCCCGCTGCAGCGCGCCGGGATCACCAATCACGACCGGTATGCAGCCAGCGGCACAATCCGGATGGGTCAGCGCCTTGACGATGATCTCGGGGCCTACGCCGCAGGGGTCACCCATGGTTATGGCTATCAATTGCACATCAGTCACCAGAACCTTCCTTGATCTCTGCTACCGCCAGGGTAACATTTTCCGACTTGACCTTTTTCAGCAGCAGACGTCCGCCGCCGGAAGCCAACAGGGCCGCCGGTTCGGCCACACCGGCGGCACCGATGGCGGCCAGGGCATGCTGCGATGGTGGTGTCGGACAAGCCACATCGTTGAGTTCCTGGCTCTCGAAGAACCGTAGCGGACAGTTATATTGAGCTGCAAAGGCGATCAGCCCGGCCTCGTCGCGCTTGGCCGCAGCCGAGGCGATACAGCACAGGCTCCTGGGGGAAAGGAAGAGCCGTTTGAGGTGAGCGCTGACCAGGTCATCAATCTCTGCGGCGGATGTGCCGCGGTTGCAGCCGATGCCCAGCACCAGATTGCGGGGGCGCAGGATCAGGAGGTTAGCCGGCATCGTCTGGGGCGGCAGCTGGCGGTTGGTGACAAACAGGAATCCTTGCGCCGTGATTTTCAAGGCTTCAGTAAAAGTTTCAAAAAAAGAGAGCCGCCCCCGGCCATGAAACCAGGTGCGCGTTTTCCCACTGGGGTCGACCACCGCGATCGTTTCATCATCCAGCAGCAGGCGGTTGAGGGTCTTGACGCCGCTGATGTCGTCGATCACCCAGCCCTGCTCCTTGGCCAGCATGTCAAAGGAGGGCAGTTCATTGGCATCGGTGGCGGTGGTAATGACCGACCGGGCACCGGTCAGATAGGCGCAGCGTTCGGCCAGCTCATTGGCGCCCCCCAGATGGCCCGAGAGCAGCGCGATGGCAAACCTGCCGGCATCATCCATGGTCACCACGGCCGGGTCGCTCTGTTTTGATTCCAGCAGCGGCGCGATCATGCGCACCACGATGCCGGTGGCCATGACCAGGACAAAACCGTCCACTTCATGCCAGAGAGCAGTTATCAGCGCCCGCAGGTCAGCGGGCTCGAAGAGCTGCCGTTCTTTCCCGGCCTGGCCGGCATAGCGGGCGGCTACGTACAATTGCGAGCCGGGCAGGCTGCCCCGCAGCTTCTTGCCCAGCATGGCCCCGTTGCGGGTTATGGCGATGATTGCCACCCGCATGTCAGGCCACGATGCCTGCGCGGAATCCATGTGTGAACTCACCGTCGTAGAGCAGCGATTTGGCCTTGAGACCGTCACGGCGTGCCGCCAGCACGTCCCCGACGATGATCAGCGCCTGGCGGTCGATGCCGGCTGCACGCACGGTAGCGGCAAGATCGCCCAGGCTGCCGCGGATGATCTGTTCATCCTCCCAGGAAGCCCGGCAGACCACCGCAGCAGCGGTCTGGGGCGTATAGGCCCCCTGCAGGAGCTGTTCGACCACCTTCTCGATCATGCCGACCGACAGATAGATCACCAGGGTGGCACCCAGCGCGGCAATCTTGGCCAACTGCTCGTTCTCCGGCACCGGGGTACGTCCCTCGACCCGGGTGAAGATCACCGTCTGGGAGACCTCCGGCAGGGTCAGTTCCTGTTTGAGTGCGGCGGCAGCGGCAAAGGCGCTGGTGACACCCGGAACAACCTGGTAGTCAATGCCGATCCGGTCAAGGGCCTCCATCTGTTCCTGAATGGCGCCGTAAATCGAGGGATCGCCGGTATGCAGGCGCACCACGCTCCGACCGGCCGCGATCGCATCCATCATGACGGTAATGACCTCCGTCAGGGTCATGCCGGCCGAATCAAATACATCGGCGGAGGTGGCATATCTGCGCACCAGCTCCCGGTCGACCAGGCTGCCGGCGAATATGACCACATCAGCATGACGCAGCAGGCGCGCCCCCCGGACGGTGATAAGATCTGCTGCACCTGGTCCTGCACCGACGAATGAAACGGGTGATGACATTGGGTTCTCCCTAAACTAGTTTCGGTAAACTTCTCGTCGGTGGCCGACCTTGACCACCCAGACGGTCAGCTGGGTATCCTGTATCGAGTAGATAATGCGGTAATCTCCCTGGCGAATGCGGTATTTTTCCTGGCCGGAGAGTTTTTCACAACCGGCAGGTCGGGGATCTTCAGCAAGAGTTCCGATCCGTTCCATGATCCGTTGCAGATACGCATTGGGAATGGAATCCAGATCCTTCCTGACCGAATCCTTGAAGAAAATACTATAGGCGGCCATTGGCCTTCAACTCTTTCAACACGGATTCGTAAGAAACCAGCGGTTCGTTGACCCGTTCCTCAAAGGCCGCCAGATCTTCGGCATCCTCGGCAAGGGCACGATGAACCACATCATTGACGACATCGGAAAGTGAACGCGATGTCTCCAGCGCCTTGTGCTGAAGTGCCCGGTGCATGGCAGGGTCAAAATATACGGTTGCCCGTTTGGTGAGTGTGCCCATGGTTCGTACCTCCTTTGTTTTACCTTAGCGTTATGACGTCATGGCGTCAAGACGTTTCAGTTTAACATATATTTCTACCATAAGAGCGTCCGGCCCGGGGCACATGAATGGTTACGCAAGTTGACGCAGGGAAGCCCGAAATGGTAGTGTGCGCAAATCTTATTCCAATCCGGGGAAGTTACGTCGTTCTGAGACGGTGGCAATAACCAGGGAGGCCGCAACATGGATACGCATCAAAATGATGATATGGAAGCCGAACTTGCCCGGATGAAACGGGAAATGGCCACTATCATATATGGAAGCGGACACAAAATCACCCTGAATAACGGCAGAGTCCTGATAATGACAAGTCTGGTCCAGCGTCCGACGTATTCGCGGGCGATAAAAATCCTGCCGACCAGAAGCTATAATGACAGAAAGGTCGATTATGCCTATGACCGCGAAACCTACGTCCTGCATGCACCGCGTCTCTACGGTACTATTGCCCGGATGCTCCCCCCCGGATCTTCGCTGGCAAAGAGGTGTGCCGAGGACCCGTTTGAGGTGCTTCCCGGTGTTACCTGCATTGCCCGAATGGAATCGAAGCCGTGTGAACCTGTTGTCAGGGATGAGAACGACAGCAACCCGCCCGTTTCGTCCTGCCTCACGCTCGTGTGGTTTCAGAATTACTGGGCCATGCCGATCGACAGTGAAGTCATGGAAAAGCTGCGGGTCTTTGATTGGGACATCCATGCCTGTGATAAAGGAGCGATTTGATCTATTCCGCGTAACGGCATTTCCATCTGCACGCAGTGGTATGAGACCAGCCTGACCACCCATTTTTTTCGATTGACTTATCGGGGAAAAGCTTTAAGATAAGATCAGTCCTGTTAAGAATCAAATAACCAACGAAAGGAGACCCATAGTATGTGGACTTCAAGATTCAGAATCCGTCCGGTATCCCACTGCAAAGAGGGTTGCCCTAGTTGGCCCGCCGCCTAATCGCGGTGGGCGTCCTCGAAGAAAAGCCCCGGTCCGCGGACATGGGGCTTTTTTTTGGTTGTTTTTCTGGTATGATGCCCCCCTATCCACCCATTCTTCCCCGTGTGAGCGTTCCATGAAAAAGATACTGCTGATTGTCGGACCACTTCTGCTCATTGCCGGTATCTCCATCTACCTGTTTCTGAACAGGAAACCGGAGATCACGTACAAGACCGCTAAAATTGAACGGGGCGCCATCGTCAGCACCGTGTCCGCCACCGGCAATCTGAGCGCCGTCACCACCGTCCAGGTCGGTACCCAGGTCTCGGGGACGATCCAGAAGCTGTATGTAGACTATAACTCGCGGGTCAAGAAGGGCCAGACCATCGCCGAGATCGACCCGTCGCTGTTCAATGCCTCGGTCGAACAATCACAGGGCAATTTTCTGAGTGCCGAGGCCAACCTGCTGAAGGCCAAGGTCGCTCTGGCGGATGCCGAGCGGACCAACAACCGCAACAAGAAACTGCTGGCAGACGGCATCATCTCCCAGAGCGATTATGACGTGGCGGAAACCGCTTACCAGTCGGCCAAAGCCGGCGTAAAGGCCGCTGCGGGGAGTGTCGCCCAGACCCGCGGCTCATTGATGCAATCCAAAACCAACCTGCGCTATTCCATCATCCGCTCCCCGGTGGATGGTGTGGTCATCTCCCGGGCTGTGGATGTGGGCCAGACCGTGGCCGCCTCGTTCCAGACCCCGACGCTGTTCACCATTGCCCAGGACCTGACCAAGATGCAGATCGAGGTCAGCGTGGACGAGGCCGATATCAGCCGCATCAAGATGGACCAGAAGGCCAGTTTCACCGTTGATTCCTATCCCGAACAATCCTTCAAGGGCAAGGTTGTCCAGATCCGCAGCTCACCGATCATCAACCAGAACGTGGTTACCTACATCACCGTGGTCAACGTGGATAATACGGACCTGAAACTCAAGCCCGGCATGACCGCCAATGTGTCCATTGAGGTTGACAGCAGGGACAACATCCTGAAATTGCCGCCGGCGGCCTTGCGATTCAAACCGAAAACAAAAGAGGATGATCAGCCGGCGACGAAGCGCCCGGGCTCCGCAGATACCGCCAAAGGCCAGCGCAAGGGCAAAGGCAAACAGGTCTATATCCTGAAAGAGGGCAAACCGCTGGCAGTTCCGGTCAAAACCGGCATAGCCAACAATACCAGCATCGAACTGGTGGAAAGCACCCTCAAGGAAGGCGATGAAGTCATCATCGAGCAGCAGGGGGGCGACAGCAAGAAGAAGACCGGCGGGACAGGTTCGCCCATGGGACGGCCGTTCTAGTCATGGCTGATGTCATCTCCCTCACCGGTATCCGTCGTGTGTTTATCATGGGCGACCAGCAGTTCGAGGCGCTCAAAGGGGTTTCTTTTGGTGTGGCTGCCGGTGAATTCGTCGCCATCATGGGGGCTTCCGGGAGCGGAAAATCAACCTGCATGAATATCCTGGGGTGCCTGGACCGTCCTACTGCCGGCGAGTACCTGCTGGACGGACTGGACGTGGGGGGCATGAATCCGGATCAGTTGGCCGCTATCCGCAACCGCAAGCTCGGCTTCGTCTTTCAGGGCTTCAACCTGCTGGCCCGCACCCCGGCGGTGGAAAATGTGGAACTGCCGCTGGTCTATGCCGGCCTCTCTTCCCGGGAACGCCGTGAGAAGGCCCTGGCAGCCCTGGCGCAGGTTGGTCTGGCCGGCAAGGAATTCAACCACTCCAGCCAGCTCTCCGGCGGCCAGCAGCAGCGGGTGGCCATTGCCCGGGCCCTGGTCAACAGCCCGGCGGTGATCCTGGCTGACGAGCCGACCGGAAACCTGGACAGCACTACCACGGAAGAGATCATGACCCTGTTCACCAACCTCAATAAACAGGGCATTACCATCATCATGGTAACCCACGAGCACGACGTGGCAGCCTATGCCAACAGGCAGATCACCTTCAAGGATGGGCAGATCATCACCGACACCAGGGAATAACGGATGGACTTCCTTCAGACCCTCAAAATAGCCCTGCGGGCCCTGCGCACCAACAAAATGCGCTCGTTTCTGACCATGCTCGGCATCATCATCGGCATCGCCGCCGTTATCGCCATGATGGCGGTCGGTTCGGGCGCCAGCTACGTCATCTCGCAGCAGATCGCCAGTATCGGCAGCAACATCATTCTGGTCATCCCCGGTTCCACGACCAGCGGTGGACTGCGCATGGGGAGCGGCGGCAGCCAGACCCTGACTGCGGATGATGTCCGCGCCATCATGGCTGAATGTCCTTCGGTTGCTCGTGCATCCGGCACAACCCGCACCACGTCCCAGGTGGTCTACGGCAACATGAACTGGTCGACCCTCATCATGGGTGCCACCCCGGAACTGTTCGATATCCGCGAGTGGCCGGTTGTCATCGGACGCAGTATCGGCCAGCAGGATGTGGACGGAGCAGCCAAGGTCTGCCTGCTGGGTCAGACCGTGGCCGACAACCTGTTCAGCGGCGATGACCCGATCGGCAAGATGGTGCGCATCAAAAAGATACCCTTTACGGTGGTCGGCGTGCTGGAGCGCAAGGGACAGTCACCCCAGGGCACCGATCAGGACGACACCGTTTTCGTGCCGCTGCGTACGGCCCAGATCAAGCTGTCGCGTTCCTCGCATCCCAACTCGGTCGGCGCCGTGATTGTACAGGCACAAAGCGAGGCGCTCCTGGATAAAGCTGAAGAGGAGATCAACAGCCTGCTGAAACAGCGCCACCGCATCACCAATGGCAAGGAGGCGGATTTTTCCACCCGCAACCTGTCCGAAATCCTGGCCGTGGCAGAGCAGTCCTCCAAGGCCATGTCGTTGCTGCTCGGCGCAGTAGCCTCTATCTCGCTGATCGTCGGCGGCATCGGCATCATGAACATCATGCTGGTTTCGGTGACGGAGCGCACCCGGGAGATCGGTATCCGCATGGCCATCGGGGCGCGCAAGAAAGACATCCTGTGGCAGTTCATGACCGAAGCGGTGCTGCTGACCATGCTGGGGGGCATTATCGGCATCATCCTGGGTGCCGCGGGCGCAATGATTGTTTCCCGGATTCTCTCCTGGCCGACACTGATCTCGATCCAGTCGATTACGGTGGCCTTCTTCTTCTCCGGGGCCGTGGGC
This sequence comes from Geobacter psychrophilus, assembly GCF_056821595.1. Taxonomy (NCBI): domain Bacteria; kingdom Pseudomonadati; phylum Thermodesulfobacteriota; class Desulfuromonadia; order Geobacterales; family Geobacteraceae; genus Geobacter; species Geobacter psychrophilus. The sequence continues at coordinate 2,626,058 of NZ_JBXDTU010000004.1, read as the reverse complement.
ATCTTCTTCGGCTTTTACCCGGCCAGGAAAGCGGCCGGGCTCAACCCCATCGACGCGCTACGCTACGAATAGCAGCCGGATACAATGAATACAGATTGTATGTACTCCCCTCCCTTGCCCAGAGGCACCTACTTCTGGTGACGGGAGGGGAACTTTTGCGAAGATTTAAACAGTTACATGGTCCATACTTAACTAAAAGGCGGTGACACATGGCAAAACCGAATTTCAACTTTATCAAGCGGCAGAAGGAACTGGAAAAGAAGAAGAAAAAAGAGGAAAAGGCCCAGCGCAAACTGGAAAAAGGGACCGACGGAGCCGAAGAGACCGAGGAAACCGAAGAGGACGCGGATCAAGCGGCAGACCAGGAAGAGACGCCATAACAGGCTGGCCATAATGACTGCAGAGGGCCCCATTTTTGAATATGAACTGCCGGTCCGTTACCATGAGCTTGATTCTCATGGCAACGTCAGCCCGGTGACCCTGCTTAATTACCTTCAGGACACCGCCGGGCTCCATGCCGCCCGACTCGGCATTTCGGTAACAGACCTGCGCAGACAGGGTCTTACCTGGGTACTTTCACGGATCCACCTGCATGTCGCACAGTATCCGCGGGCAGATGAGAGTGTGGTGGTAAAAACCTGGCCGGCCACACGGCAGGGTCTGTTCAGCTGCCGCGAATTCGAGCTGACCGGCGCCAGTGGGCTGGTCTACGGCCGGGCCACGACCTCCTGGGCGGTTCTCAACATTATCAGCCGCCGGCCGGTAAGGCTTGAGGAACACCTCCCCGCCTATCCACTGCACCCTCACCGGGCGATCGATGATGATTTTGCAACCCTGCCGCTGCTACCGGCTGCTTCGACAGCCGAGTACCCCTTCCGCGTGCTGCGAAGTGACCTGGATACCAATCATCATGTCAACAATGCCATCTATGCCGGCTGGGCCCTGGAAACCGTGCCGGATGAGATCGCCGCAGGCACCTTGTGCGAGCTGGAGATTTCCTTCCGGGCCGAGGTGCTGTACGGAGAAGCCGTCCTGTCCCGCTGTGTCGTGACCGGGCCCGGGCTGTGCCTGCACCAGATCATCAACAAAAAGGACAACAGGGAGCTGGCGCGGTTGCGTACCCGCTGGACCACCAAAGCCACACATCCAGGAGGACACGCTCCATGAGTTATGTTGAAGGTTGCCCCATGTGTCAGCGCTGGGAAGAACATTGCGATCTGCGGATCATTGAACTGGAACATTCTTTCGTGGTCCTGAATCGCGACCAGTTCTTCCCCGGCTATACCCTGCTGTTCACCAAAAAACATGTAACCGAACTCTTTCATCTGGATCACACGGTGCGCGCAGCGCTGATGGAAGAGGTCAGCACTGTTGCCAAGGCGCTTCACACCCTGTTTCAGCCCGACAAGATCAACTATGAACTGCTGGGAAACATGGTACCCCATATCCACTGGCACCTGGTGCCGCGCTTTGCGACGGAACCACTCTGGCCACGCCCGATCTGGGCCGAGCACCATGAGGAGCTCACCTTATCACCGGAAGAGTATTGCCGGCGCATCCAGCTGATCCGGCAGGCGCTGCCATGATCCGCCCGTACATCCATACCCTGCTCAACGGCCTGCGGGTGGTCTGCGTGGAAATGCCCCATCTGCATGCGGCAGAACTGGCCGTTTACCTCAAGGTCGGCGGCCGAAATGATCCACCCGGCAAAACGGGACTTTCCCATTTCCTTGAACACATGCTGTTCCGCGGGACACAGGATTTCGCTTCGTCGCTGGAGATCGAAAATGCCTTCGAAGCCATCGGCGGCGCCCCGAATGCGGCCACGGATGCCGAATCAACCTGTTATTATTCCCGCATCCACCCCGATCATGTCAGGCGCGGCATGGAGATCTTCGCCTCGATGCTGCAGCGGCCGCTGCTGACCGGGATCGAGGTCGAAAAACGCATCATCACCGAAGAGGCACGGGAAGACCTGAATGAGCAGGGGAAGGAGATCAACCCCGATACGATCGTCAGTCGACTGCTCTGGCCGCGACACCCCCTGGGTATGCCGACCATCGGCACCCTGGAAAGCATCAGCAGCATGTCCCAGGAGGATCTGAGCGCCCACCTGCAGGCCTACTATCGCCCCAACGCCGCGGTGGTGGTAGTTTCAGGCCCGGTTCGCAGCCACGAGGTTTTCGCCTGCGCCGAAACAATCTTTGGCACCTGGCAGGCCGGCTTACTTCCACCGGTCACTCCGGCGCTCAGCCGAATCACGTCGCCCCGGATGAGCTTTGTGCATGATTCCGACAGCCAGATGAATCTGCAGCTAGCCTTTCTGGCCATACCCCGTGGAGACTCCCGCATTACGGCACTGCGGATGTTGCGCCGGGTGCTGGCTGGCGGCGGCAGCGCGCGCCTGTATCTGCGTCTGCGGGAGGAACTCGGCATCATCTATTCGGTGGAGGCCGCCATCGGCACCTATGATGAAACCGGATGCCTGGCTATCGATCTCTCCACGGCCCCGGAAACCCTGGCTCAGGCTATCGAGGTCACGCTGGAGGAGCTCGTCAGAATTGCAACAGAGCCCATGCCTGACGCTGAACTGGATCGGGTCAGGCAATCATATATCTTCGACCTGGAGTACAGCCAGGATTCGACCTACGAGATGGGCGGCCGCTACGGCTGGGGCGAACTGATGCAGAGTGTGCGTTCTATTGAAGAAGATCAGCATGCGGCCCGCAACACCGGCTCTGCGGATATAGCCGCCATTGCCCGGGCGATTTTTACGCCGGCCAACCTGCGCCTGGTAGCCGTCGGTCCCTGGAAAAAAGGGATGAAAAAACAGGTGCGCGCACTGGTCGCGGGCTATGCCGAAAAGTTTTCATCCCTGTGAGGTATCGCCAACAGATGCCTTTCTTTGCTACAGCACCGTCTCGAACCTGCTCTTTCCGGTAACCTCGTATGAACGTAGTACGAGTCTCTGAATCTTAGTACACGATATAAATCCTGTCTCACATCAATGCAATAAGGCCCGCGCAACCGTGGGCCTTTTTTGCATTGAGCAACATTCGATTCATTACATCGATCAGACGAAAGGTTATGCCCAAAGGAAAGGTCATACCTTTGGGCATAGTGCCTTTATGCCTGCAATTCAAGCAGGTTGAACGTCCACGCACACCAATGCCTATGAATCTGGTCATACCCTTCCTCCGTAGCCTCAATCAAGAAATAGCAGCGTTTCCCCTGCAACATCAAGCAATTATAAATCCAGAAATCACGTGGCACACTGGTTGCTAACATTGTTTTATATATCATCTAACGGACCTTTGCCATGCACCGTGCTAAAGGCGACCCACACCAAAGGAGGAAGTACCGCATGAAATCAAACACCGTCGCACGAAGAATCACGCAGGTCATCGCAGGGGCATGCGCACTCCTGCTGCCGCTGGCCGTATGGGCAGCTCCTGCCGGCTACCCGGCCGATTACCAGAAAATTATCGACGCCGCCCGGAAGGAAGGCAAGCTGGTGATCTACGCCACCACCGACACCAAGGCCGCCGAACCGATCGTGAAGGATTTCGAGGCGCTCTACCCCGGCATCAAGGTCGAGTACAACGACCTGAACAGCACCGAACTGTATAACCGCTTCATCGGTGAAGCCGCTGCCGGCGGCGGCACCGGTGATATCACCTGGAGTTCATCCATGGACCTGCAGGTCAAACTGGTCCTCGACGGGCACGCCCTGGCATACAAATCCCCTGAAGCCAAGAGCCTCCCGGGGTGGGCAAACTGGAAGGACCAGGCCTACGGCACCACCTACGAACCGATCTCCATTGTTTACAACAAGCGTCTGCTCAAGGGTGACGAGATACCCAAGTCACACGCCGACCTGGCCAGGGCCCTGGCCAACCCGAAATTGAAAGGCAAGGTCGTCACCTACGATCCTGAGCGGAGCGGCGTCGGCTTTTCGTACCTGACACAGGATCTTAAAAACAATACTGCGGGCTTCTGGAATATGGCCAAAGCCATGGGCGATGCAAAGGTCAAGGTCTACACCAGTACAGGTGCCATGATGGAAAAGGTCAGCTCCGGCGAAGCGCTGATGGGCTACAACATCATCGGTTCCTACGCCTTCCTGAAAGCAAAGAAAGACCCCTCCATCGGCTATCTCTACCCATCGGATTACACGGTGGTCATGTCCCGCGTCATGTTTATCTCCAAACATGCCAAGAACCCCAATGCAGCCAAGCTCTGGCTGGACTACCTCCTCTCGGCCAGGGGCCAGCAGATCGTATCCGACAAGGCCGATCTGTTCGCCATCCGCTCCGATATCGTTGGTGACACCACCATGGCCAAACTTTCCAAACAGCTGGGCAAAGGCGCCAAAACGATCCCGATCAGCAAGGAAACCGTTGAGTTCCTCGATCAGAAAAAGCGCCTGGATTTCCTCAAAAAATGGCAGCAGGCACTCGGGACGGTTAAATAATGAACAAGATGCCCTTCTCAAAGATTGTGGTGATCATACTCACCGCCATCGCGGTCTTCCTGCCGATCGGCCTGCTCTGCTGGCAGAGTTTTCTGGATGCGCCGTTCTTCGACCCAAAGAAGCTGTACGGCCTGGATGCGTACCGCTTCATCTTTGAAGATCCGGACTTCAAACGGGCCTTTCTCAACTCCTTCTATATCTCCCTCGGCATGGCGTTTATCTCTGTGCCGCTGGGAGGGTTGCTGGCCTTTCTGATGGTGCGCACCAACCTTCCGGGAAGAAGCTGGATCGAACCTCTGCTGCTGATTCCGGTATTCGTATCGCCGATGATCCTCTGCTTCGGCTACACGGTTTCGGTCGGGCCGGTCGGCTTCATCTCCATCTGGGCCCAGAACATCCTGGGCATGGTCCCCTGGAACATCTATTCCATGACCAGCATCGTCATCATCGCCGGCCTTTCCCATGTGCCGCACGTCTATATCTACTCCTCCTCGGCACTGCGCAGCCTGGCGTCGGATGTAGAGGAAGCGGCCCGGGTGGCCGGAGCCGGCCCGCTCAAGGTGGCGGCCACGGTCAGCCTGCCGATGGTCATGCCGGCCATGCTCTACAGCGGCGTGCTGGTCTTTTTCCTCGGCTTCCAGGTCTTCGGCCTGGCCCTGGTCCTGGGTGATCCCGAGGGGCACCTGGTCCTGGCCACCTACCTGTACAAGCTGACCAACAAACTCGGCACGCCGTCCTATCACCTGATGGCGGCCGTGGCCATGTGCATCGTCGCCATCACGGTGCCGATGGTGCTGTCACAACGCTTCCTGCTGCGCAACGCCCACAAGTACATCACCCTCAAGGGAAAAGGTGCGCTGCAGCGCACCCTGCCCCTGGGTGGCTGGCGCTGGGTGGCAGCCGGAGCCATCTTCGCCTGGCTGGCGGTAACCGTGATCATCCCGATTGTCGGCATCGTCTTCCGCGCCTTCGTCACCAACTGGGGCGAGGGGGTCACCTTCCTTGAGGCCTTTACCCTGAACAATTTCAAGGAGGTCTTCGAACAGAGAAACCTGATGCGGGGCGTTATCAACACCGTGCTGCTAGGCGTATTCGGCGGCGGTCTGTCGGTGATCTGCTTCACCTTCATCGGACTGTCATCGCACCGCAAGAACAACGGCTGGACACGGCTGCTGGACTACACCGTCATGACCCCGCGTGCGGTCCCCGGGCTGTTGGCCGGCCTGGCCTTCCTGTGGGTGTTCCTCTTCTTCCCGCCGCTGGCACCCTTCCGCAAGACGCTCTTCAGCCTCTGGCTGGCCTATTCGGTCGTCTGGCTGGCCTACGGCATGCGGCTGGTCTCCACCTCGCTGCTGCAGGTGGGGCCGGAGCTGGAGGAATGCGCCCGGGTGACCGGCGCCACACCGGGCCAGGTCAGCCGCCACGTGACCGTGCCGCTGATCAAGTACGGCCTGCTGGCCAGCTGGCTGATGATCTTCATGATCTTCGAGCGTGAATACTCCACCGGGGTCTATCTGCTCGGTCCCGGCACCGAGGTCATCGGCTCGCTGATGGTTTCCCTGTGGGCCGCCGGCTCCATTGACATCATCTCCGCACTTTCGTTCATCAACATACTACTGGTCAGCGTCGGGATGGGCATCGCCCTGCGCTATGGAGTGAAACTGCATGACTGAATTAACTATTAAAGATCTACACGTCACACTGGGCAAAAACCACATCCTGAAGGGTGTCTCCATGGAAGTCAAACGGGGCGAGATCGTGGCCCTGCTCGGCCCTTCCGGGAGCGGCAAGACGACGCTGCTCCGATCCATCGCCGGGCTGGAACTCCCGACCCAGGGCATGATCCGCATCAGCGACCAGACCGTCTTCGACTCGGCGAGCCGGATCGAGGTACCGGTGGAGAAGCGCAGCCTCGGCTTCGTGTTCCAGTCCTACGCCCTCTGGCCCCATCGCACGGTCTTTGAAAACGTTGCCTACGGCCTCAAACTGCGCAAGACCCCGCAGGAGGAGATTCGGGAGCGGGTGCAGGAGGTCCTTGGCAACCTGGGACTGGGCCATCTGGGCGACCGTCATCCCCATCAGCTCTCCGGAGGCCAGCAGCAGCGCGTGGCCCTGGCCCGTTCGCTGGTCTACAAGCCGCAGGTGATCCTGCTGGACGAACCACTCTCCAATCTGGACGCCAAGCTGCGCGAAGAGGCCCGCATCTGGCTGCGCCAACTGATCATCGACCTGAACCTGTCGGCGGTCTGCGTGACCCACGACCAGGCCGAGGCCATGGCCATGGCCGACCAGGTCGTGCTGCTGCAGAACGGGATCATCGAGCAGGCCGGCACACCCCAGCAGATGTACGGCGCACCGGAATCCCTCTTTGTGGCCGAATTCATGGGAAACAACAACCGGCTCTCCGGCCAGGTGGCCGATGTCTCGGGAAACAACGCCAGGATCGTGGGTGAAGGGTGGGCACTTAACGGCCGGCTCAAATCCCCCCTCAAGACAGGGGACAAGGGCACGGCGGTCATCCGTCTGGAGCGGCTGCGGCTGGCCAATGCCCCGGGGGAAAACACCCTGCGCCTGCCGCTTTCCTCCTCGGTCTACCTGGGAAACACCTGGGAGTACGTCTTCGACATGGCCGGCACGCTGATGCGCGGCTACGGCACGGAACCACTGCCGCCCGGGGACCAACTGGTGGAGGTTCCGGCCGAACACCTGTGGATATTCTGACACCCGGCAGCTCTCGCAGCACCTGAAACAGCAGTACCTCCTTCAATGGGGGGCAGTTATGAGATGCCCCCACTTTTTCACCACTCATTCATGTACGGGTATTTTGAAGTGATTTTGTGACACGGAGTCCACGATATCCACATCTCAGAGAAAGGGGGCAGCTTCATCCGGAAACATTCCAAGCACGCGGTTACACCCGCTCCGGTGCAGAGTTCATTACTAAACACACTATTATCAGGAGGCAACATGAAGAAACACAGTCTTAAGGTATCGGTAGCTGCCGTGGCGGCAGTGGGATGTATGGGCACGACGGCACTGGCCATGGAGCATGAGTTTAACGGCCTGCTCAGAATCAAGGGAGATTTTACCAATTGGGACCAGGCCGGCAAGAATGATTCGGCGGTCAGAGTCACACCCGCCCCCACCCCGGCCAACCAAACCAACAGCATGTTGTCCCGTGACAGCCTGGGCAAATCCTATTTCTACACGGAACAACGCTTGAGGCTTAAATACACCGGCAAACTTACCAACGATATCAAACTGGTGACCCAGTTTGAAATCGACTCCCGCTGGGGTGACAATTCCCAGGATGTCAAACGGAATGAGGGTGGTGGCATGGAAGCTGACACCATCAACCTGGAAACCAAAAATGTCTACATGGAATTCAAGGTGCCCTACATGCCAACTACCGTGCGGGCCGGCATCCAGTCGTATGATGATGCCTACAAAGGTATATTTCTGGGCACAGACACCGGTGGTGTCATTACGAACACTCGACTTGATAACACCGTGATCACGGCTGGATGGCTGCGCGGCTATGACAACAAGAGCTTTAAAGACAGCCCCGTTTCCGACACCGTCGGCGCTTCGTCAAACGGAAACTACACTCCCGGACGCTACTCGCTGGATATCGGAATTCTGGAAGCTAAGCATGACGTTAGCAAGGCGTTCAAGGTCGGCGGATCGTACTACATGACGTACGACAATCTCAACAAGGGGTATAACATACTGAACACGCTGGGTGTGAATGCATCCTACAACTTTGGTCCCGGCGTTGTGGACGGTTTCCTGCTGTACCAGGCCGGCGACAACCCGACCAATAACTTTGGTCAGGTCGGTAAAAAGGTCTCCGCATTTGCCGCCAACGTGGCCGGCAAAATCAAGGCCGGTCCCGGTACGGCTCGGGCGACCTTCCTCTACACCTCGGGTGACGACGGCAAAGATGGATGCGTCCATGCCTTCCAGGCCGTTAACCAGCTGGGTGAAGGCAACGGCACCTCCACCTTCTCCTCTGCCCAGATGTTCTTGCTGATCGCCAACACCAAATACGCCGCAAACACAGACCGCGCATTGATCTATACCGCTACAAACTATGACCAGGGCGTCATGGGCGCCTTTCTGGGCTACGACATGGACATCGACAAGTCCTTTATCAAGGCCAATCTTGGCCTGGCTGCAGCAGCCCGCGAAAACAAGACCTTCAAACCCAAGAATCAGAAAACCGGTGGTTACAACAGCAACTACATCGGCACCGAGATCAACGCGGAAGTGGGATACCGCATCAGTGAGAACCTGACCGCCAGCCTGGTAAGCGGTTATGTCTTCCTGGGTGACTATTACAAGGATACGGCCATCCTTCCCAACGGCTCTGTAAAAACACCTGACAACCCATGGAAAAACATGGTGGTACTCAACCTGACATTCTAGGCGCTTCAGCCGGGCATGCCCCATCCGACAACCTCCGGGGTTTCAAAACACCGGAGGTTTGTCCATATCGGCTGTTTTTTTCGTTTGCCAACAAAAACCTGAGCAGTTTGAATTTCTGTTGCCGGTTTGGCGCGCAGTCGGGTAATAATAAACCCGGCTGCGCCCCATCGCCTTCCTGACCCAGATAAACTGGATAAGTGCGTTAACGAAAGTTTTTTCTGCAAAAAACCGCAGAAAATACTTTCTAACTTACTAAGGAGTCACCATGAAACTGCCTTTCCCTGTCCTGATGTCTGCCCTCCTGCTGCTAACCTTGACGTGTGCCGCTCCTGCCGAACCGCTTAAAACCTATATATCCGAATTCACGGTGGCAGGGGCACCCGGAAAGGATGAGCTCAAAACGACGCTACAGGTGCTATTGGCCTCCCGACTCAACCGCGATCAGGTGATACGCGTCGAAAGTGCCGACAAAGCCGAGCTGCTGCTGTCCGGCAGCTATGCCCTGTTCGGAAGGATCTTCAGTCTCGACGTCCTCATCAAACAGACCAGCAACGGTGCAATGATCAGTGTCTTCGAACAGGGAGAGGGCCAGGACGACCTGCTTCCCGCCATGGGGCGACTGGCCGGGAAGATCGACCGTGAGTTGGGCAGGATCCCGGCGACAACACCTGTTACTTCAGCCCTTTCAGCTTCTCAGCCAGTGCTTGCTCTCCCAGCCCCTGCGCAGGCTGCTGCCACGACCACCATACTGAAAACCGCCGCACAGCCCACCACCCCGGCAGACGCTTATATGATCAAGCCTGACAGCGCACTCCCCGCAAGTGGCGCCGCGTCTCCCTTGGAGGGGGTGTTTACCAGCATCGCCCTGGGCCGCACCTTTCCGTCAGGTGAGCGAGAACTGTTTGTGGCCGGGGAACGAACAATCCGTTTTCTTCGGGCCGGCATCGAACAGAAGCTGATCGCCGAAGTCGTCATCCCCAATCCCGCAAAAATACTGGCTATCGATACGGCTGACCTGGACCGCGACGGCACCCCTGAACTTTACGTCACGGTGCTGGACCGGGAGACCCTCAGTTCCCGCATCTACCGCCCGACTGATTCCGGCCTTGAATTGCTGGCGGACAATCTGCATTGGTTCTTCAGGGGCATTGGCGCTGATCTGAAGAGTCGTACCATTATTGTCCAGGGAATGGATACTGACGGAAACTATTTCGACGATGTCGCCGAACTGATAAAAATCGGAAACCGATTCGAGACCAGGAACAGCCGCAAGTTGCCCGCTCAGGGCAACATCTTCAACTTCACCCGTTTTCGTGATGCCGCCGGAGTCGAACTCCTGGCAATTCTGGATGGAGACGGCTACCTGATCGTCTCCACGAATGACGGTAAAAAGCTCTGGAAGAGCAGCGACAAGTACGGCGGTTCAGAAACCAGCTTCAAACACGAGTCCCTGACCCAGATGCGCTCCATGGGCGATCAGTACCGCTGGACCTTTATCGAGCAGAGAATCATTGCCCTGCCCGACGGCACCCTGCTCGTGCCGCACAACGAGGGGATATTCTCTGTCGGCAATAACCGTTCTTTTAACAAGCATTCCCTGTTTGCCCTGAAATGGACCGGCTCACTGCTCAAAGAAGCCTGGCATACCCGCACGACACAGAGTTACCTGGCGGATTATACCTACGACCCGGCATCACATGAGGTTCTGTTGCTGGAGGTCGTTCAGAAGGCAGGTCTGTTCGATACAGGCAAAACAATCATATCAATCAACAGGATTGACTAGATGAACAACGTAACAGGGGTGATACGCCTGGCAGGCCGCAAGCCGCCTATGTTGTGGCACGCCTGTCTCACCCTGTCCTGCCTGCTGCTGGCAATGATTATCGCCGCGCCGCTGCAGGCCGGCGACGGGGTCATCCACGTCGGTGGAAACCGCGACTACCCCCCGTACGAGCTGATCGACAAGGACGGCAAGCCGACCGGCTTTACGGTCGATCTGATGAAAGCGATTGCCGGCGTCATGGGTATGCAGCTCGACATCCAGCTTGGTCCGTGGGCCAAGGTGCACGATGACCTCCTGGCCGGCAGGATCGACATGACCCTGGGGATGTCAAACTCGGACGACCGGGAGAAGGTCTTCGATTTCACCTCGCCCCATACCATCGTCCAGCATGCCATCTTTGCCCGCAAGGAGTCGCCGGTTGTCAATTCACTGGAGGAGCTGCGCGGCAGGAAGGTGCTCCTGCACCGCAACGGCATCATGCACGAACGCCTGAAAAAACTGGGTTTCGAGAAGGACCTGGTGTTCACCGATACCCCGGCCGGTGCACTGCGCCTGCTGGCCTCGGGCGAACACGACTACGCCGTGGTGGCCCTGCTGCCGGGCATGTACCTCATCCGGGAAAACAAACTCGACAACCTTGTCCCGGTGGCCCGCAACGTGGCCTCCTTCCGCTTCTCCTTTGCCGTGAGAGAGGGCAACACGGAACTGCTTTCCCACCTGAACGAGGGGTTGGCGATCCTCAAAAAGAACGGGCAGTACCAGACCATCTACGACAAGTGGCTGGGGGTGCTGGAGCCGCACCGGGTGCCTTGGGACAAAGTCCTGCAGTATGGCGCCATGGTCATGATTCCACTGATGCTCCTCCTGACCGGCACCGTGGTCTGGTCGCGGACCCTGCAGCGCAAGGTGGCCCAGCGCACGGAGGAACTGGCCCAGGAGGTGGCACAGAAGAATCTCGCCCTGGATGAACTGCACCGCCATCAGGACAAGCTGGTGCAGGCCGACAAGATGGCATCGCTTGGGATCCTGGTCGCGGGTGTTGCCCACGAGATCAACAACCCCAATGGCCTGATTCTGCTGAATGTGCCGACCATCAGGGAGGCCCAGCAGGATGCCGAAACCATCCTTGAAGGGTATTTCCGCGAACATGGTGATTTCACCTACGGCGGCATCCCCTACTCGCGCATGCGGGACAAGCTGCCCCAACTGCTGACGGAGATGCAGGATGGTGCCAAGCGGATCAAACGGATTGTCGATGACCTCAAGGACTTCGCCCGCATCGACCAAGGCGATTCCCATGAGTTGTTTGATCTGAACCGGGTTCTGGAAACGGCACTGCGACTGGTCGATGCCACCATCCGCTCGGCAACCAGGCGCTGCGAGGTCCGTTACGCTGACAACCTGCCGAAGGTACGCGGCACCCCCCAGAGGATCGAACAGGTCATCATCAACCTGATCCTGAACGCCTGCCAGTCCCTGCCCGACTGCACGTATGGCATCTCCATCGCCACCGCCTGCGACCGCCAGGCAGGCACGGTCACACTGCAGGTGCAAGACGAAGGGATCGGTATCCCGCTGGAGCACCTGAGCCACCTCTCCGACCCCTTTTTCACCACCAAGCGGGAGGCGGGCGGCACCGGACTCGGACTGTCGGTCTCCACCACCATTGTCAGGGACCACGGTGGTGCGCTGGAATTCGCATCGCAACCCGGAGAGGGTACGACCGTCACCCTGACCCTGCCGACGGCAGACGAGGAGCATTGACATGAACGACACCCCCTATCCATCGTTCGGCATCCTGCTGGTAGACGACGAGCCGGCCTGGCATCTGTCCATCTCCGTCAGCCTGGAGCGCTGCGCCGGCATCACCAATGTGATCACCTGTCAGGACAGCCGTGCGGTGATGGAAATCCTTGGGCGGGAGGAGATCGGTCTGATCCTGCTCGATCTAGTTATGCCGCAGCTGGGGGGTGAAGAGCTGCTGGCCCTGATCCGCGAGCAGCACCCCGAGATCGCCGTCATCGTCATCAGCGGCCTGAATCAGCTTGAGACTGCGGTGCGCTGCATCAAGAACGGGGCCTTCGATTACTACGTCAAAACCGATGAGGAAGACCGGCTGATGGGCGGCGTCATGCGGGCCGTCAGAATGATTGAACTGGAGCGTGAAAACCGCGAGATGTCGCACTGCATCCTGACGGGTGCGCTGAAACACCCCCGGACCTTCAGCAGCATCGTAACCACCGATCGGGCCATGCACGGCATTTTCGCCTACATCGAGGCTGTGGCCCAGAGTCCGCAACCGCTGCTGATCAGCGGGGAGAGCGGGGTCGGCAAAGAACAGATCGCCCAGTCCGCCCACGCCCTCAGCGGCTGCCGAGGACCGCTGGTAGCGGTCAACGTGGCCGGCCTGGACGACACGGTCTTCGCCGATACCCTCTTCGGTCACGTGCGCGGCGCCTTTACCGGTGCAGACCAGGCCCGACGCGGCATGGTGGAGGAAGCCGGCGACGGCACCCTCTTCCTGGATGAGATCGGAGACCTGAGCATCCCCTCCCAGGTGAAGTTGCTGCGCCTGCTCCAGGAAGGGGAGTACTTCCCCCTGGGCAGCGACCGGCCCAAAAGGCTCAAGGCGCGGGTGATCGTTGCCACCCACCAGAATCTGGCGGCAAAGCAGGCTGCCGGTACCTTCCGGCGGGACCTGTATTACCGGCTCTGCACCCACCATATCCAGGTGCCGCCGCTCAGGGAGCGCAAGGGAGATATTCCGCTGCTGCTCGACCACTTTCTGAACGAGGCGGCGCGCGAACTGGGCAAGAAGAAGCCGACACCACCCAAGGAGCTGGCACAACTGCTCGCCACCTACAGCTTTCCCGGCAATGTCAGGGAATTGCGGGCCATGGTCTACGATGCTGTCAGCATCCACCGCGACCGGATCCTCTCCATGGAATCGTTCCTCAAGGTGATCGACCGCCCCGGGGTAGAGGTCAGCCCGGCTGTTGCAGAACTTTCGGAGAATAACCCCTTCACGAATTTCGAGCACCTGCCGACCTTTGCCGAGGGCGCAGAACTGCTGGTGACAGAGGCCATGGCCCGGGCAGGCGGCAACCAGAGCATAGCCGCCCGCCTGCTCGGCATCACCCAGTCGGCGCTCTGCAAACGGCTGAAAAAGGCGCGCTAGGCACGCAGGGAATTCCAGATATCAGGAGTAACCGTGCGGAGAAGGCTTGTCAGACGCAAAAAAGGCAGAAACCCTTGGTTTCTGCCTTTTTTTTGTGTTGCATGTGCACTGAAATTCAGTTGTATTTCGCCTCCAGCACCCCAATCCTGATCCTGCCGATAATGGCAATGATCGGGACCATGTCTTCCTGGGTGTGCCCTTCGAAGAACTTGAGATGGGTCGGATCGGCCGGCAGCTGGTTATAAGTCGGATCGACAGCGACCCAGCGATCAGCCAGCAAACTTTCTGCCCAGCTGTGATACAGGAACCCCTTGCCCTGCTGGTAGACCAGCCCGGATACAAAGCGGGTCGGAATACCGGCAGCCCGTGCCAGGGCAGTGTAGAGACGGGCATGGGTCTGGCAGTTTCCGGTGCGTTCCTTCAGGCTGACCAGGGCGCTGCCGCCATCCTCGATCGTATCCTTCAGCCAGTCGGCTGTCCATGCTGCCAGCACGTGCGCAATTTCCCGCGCATCCTTTTTGCCGGCCGCAAGCTCCTTTACTTTTGCAATGATCTCGGGGGCAGCGGACTCGATCTTGTCCGCTGGCTTCAGGTACATATCCATTGCGACCGCTGCTGCGGGCGCGGGAACCGGCAGAACAGCCGATCCGGTTCGTACGGTGATACGCCCTTCACCGCTTTTATCCACGGACTGGCCCCCTTCCTGAAGCAGCGGCAGGGCTTCATTCCAGCCGCTGATCTCCACAGCCAGACCGGTGAGTTTGGCCTGGTCGAGAATAGGCGGATCAACCCGTACCAGGCTGAAATCGTAGATCAGGTCCTTTTTGGACAGCACCAGTTCACCTACAAATGCACCGAGCTGTTTCGGGTTCTCGGCCCTGGTGGTGACCAGACCGTCGCGAACCGATTCGATAAGGGTGTTGCCCTGTGCATCAACCCAGATATCATTGCTGACAAAGGGATAAAGGTCATTGCGCAGCTTGAGAGCCGGCTGGCCATCGGGGGTATTCTCCTCACCCAGCACAGTGATCTTGACCTCTTTGGTCTTGACCTCTTCCGCATCGAAGGTAGTGGTCCGGTAGATTTTGCCGGGCGTCGCATCGCGCATCAGCGGGAATATGTTGAGGGCCGGCCCCGGATACAGATCACCTTTAAACTTGAGCTGTTTTTCGGTTATTTTACCGTTATGTTCACTTTTTACCCGCACCCTTCCGTCTGCAGCCTTGCCCGAAACGCGTGATGAAACGCCATTGATGGTCTGCTCCACCTCAAATGAGCGCATGGTCAGATTTTTTGCCACCAGATACGTTTCCCTCATGGAGGCTTCCTTGGAAAAGCCCATGACCTTCATGCGTACGCTGCCGTCCCCTTCGAAGCGGTAGCCGTCAGCGGTCTCGGAGATCTTTTGCCGGTAGAATCCTACCCGTTCATTATCGACATAAATACCGAACCAATTCTCCGAAAGCGCAGGTTTATCCAGCTTTTTCAAGGGTGCAGCCGCTGCCTGACAGATGCCCGCTGATACCAGGAGACAGAATAGAGCACCATACAATAATCGTTTCACGAGTAGTCCTTTTCCATCCGTACTAAAGCCGCAGATATGATTTCTAACTTACTAAAAAACAACGCAACCGACAACCCGATATATCGACTCAGGCGATCAGATTGCGTATACATTTCCATCCTGCACGAACCTTGTTACGGAATCTTATTCGGCGCACTCGACCCGGTTTCTGCCATTGGCCTTGGCCCGGTAAAGGGCATCATCAGCCATTTTGATGAAACCATCCACCGTGGTTGGTCCAGCTGTTGAAAAGAGGGCAACTCCCAGACTGACCGTCAGTGACAGTTTTGTCAACGCACCGCTGAACTTGGCCTTCTGGAGCGACATACGTACGCGATCGGCTACAAAGACCGCTTCCTTGAGGGTCGCATCCGGCAGCACCGCGATAAACTCTTCCCCCCCGTAACGGGCAGCGACATCATAACTGCGGAGTTCCTTCTGCAACTGGACAGCGACCTTCTGCAGGACGATATCCCCCTGCAGGTGACCATAGACATCATTTACCTGCTTGAAATGATCTATATCCAGCATGATCAGGGACAGGTTGCCCCCCTTGCGGACACTGCGCTGAATCTCTTTATCCAGCGCCTCCATCAGGTAACGGCGGTTGAATAGTCCGGTCAGGTGGTCGGTGTTGGACAGCTCCAGCAGCAGTTCATTGGTCCGCTTCAGGTCATCCTGCAGATTTTTTATCTTAAGGTGGATCTTGACACGTGCCACCAGTTCATCCGGATCGAATGGCTTGGTGATGTAGTCGCTGGCCCCCTGCTGCAGGCCCTTTATTTTGAGATCGCGATCATCCATGCCGGTCAGCATGATGACCGGTGTATCCTGCAGGTCCGGACGTGATTTCATCATGTTCAGGAACTTGAAACCATCGATGCGCGGCATTTCCAGATCACACAGGATAATATCGACCGGTGAAGAGAGCAGCTTTTTAAAACCTTCCAACCCGTCTTCAGCCTCGTAATAACGAACAAAAAGATTGAATGATTCCAGGGTCTTGATGATCCGCTCACGGATGGCTTCCGAGTCATCTATTATCAGCACACTATTAGACATGGTCATGAACTCTACCCCAATACCTGCGTATAAACTATCCGGTAGTTGTACCCTATAACAGCGGCTCCTGTGCCAATCGCTTCATTTCGGTAATGGTTGCTCCGTAATCAGGGCTACCGAAAACGGCGCTGCCTGCCACAAAGACATCAGCCCCGGCATGGGATATGCGGGCGATATTGTCGATCTTGACGCCGCCATCCACCTCCAGCTCGGCTTCGCTGCCGCGCCGGTCCAGCATGGCACGCAGGGCATGAATCTTGGGGAGACAGGCATCGATGAAACTCTGCCCGCCAAAACCGGGATTGACCGTCATCAGCAGCACCAGGTCCAGGTCATCGAGCACATAATCCAGGCAATTGAGCGGTGTGGCCGGGTTAAGGGAGACACCGGCACGTTTGCCCAGGGACTTGATCAGCTGGACGGTACGGTGCAGGTGGTTGACCGCCTCGGCATGCACAACGATGATGTCGGCGCCGGCTGCAGCAAAGTCGGGGATATAGCGGTCCGGATTTTCTATCATCAGGTGCACATCCAGCGGCAACGGGGTCACCCGCCGGGCGGCCTCAACAATCAGCGGACCGATGGTGATGTTGGGTACGAAGTGCCCATCCATCACGTCAATGTGGATATAGTCGGCACCGGCCGCTTCAAGGGCGCGGATCTCTTCCCCCAGTCGGGAGAAATCTGCAGACAGGATGGAAGGGGCGATCTTTTTCATACATGTCCTCATGTCTTTTTTCTGAGTCGTGCCGCGAAGAACCCGTCCATGCCATGGCGATGTGGCCAAGCACGGAACATGCCATCCTCTGTAAAAATTTCACGATACTCCGGGCAGACCTTCTTCAGGTCTTCTATCACACAATCGCTGTGGCGTGAAAGGAAATCGCGCACGACCTCTTCGTTTTCCTGCAGCGTGGTCGAACAGGTTGAATAAACCAGCACCCCGCCCGGCTTCAGCAGCCTGACGGCATTTTTCAGCATGGTCTTCTGAACAGCTGCCAGACGGGTAATATCGTCAGGCGTCAGTCGCCATTTGGCCTCAGGATTCCGTCGAATGACACCCAGACCGGAACAGGGGGCATCCAGCAGGACCCGATCAAAGGCAGCGGCTGGTAACGCCGCTGATTGCAGCAGGTCGGCGGCGCGAGTACGGATGTTCGTAATGCCCAGCCTTACGGATGACTCCAGTATCAACGGCAGCTTGGAAGCGGAGTTGTCCATCGCCAGCAACTCGCCCTGATTGACCATCAGCTGGGCCAGGTGGGTCGCCTTGCCGCCGGGAGCGGCACAGGTATCCAGCACCCGCTCCCCCGGTTGCGGATCCAGCAAAAATGCGACCATCTGCGACGCCTCATCCTGGACTGCAAACAAGCCCTCGCGAAAACCGGGCAGACCGGGGATATGGTGACGACCCTCGACCTGAATCCCGTGAGGTGAATAACGGCAGGCAGCAGCAGAGATGCCATTGGCGGCAAAGGTCTGCAGCAGTTCGTCCCGGGTGGTCTTCAAGGTATTTGCACGCAGTGTCAGGGGGGGTTGCCGGGATGAGGCCTCGGCCAGCAGCTCCGTCTCAGTTTCCCCGATCTGGCTGAACCACAGCTTCACCAGCCAGGCCGGATGTGAATGCCGGGCAGCTATCGAGTCGACCGGGGCGGCAACCGGATCAGGGAATGTGACCGTATCCTTGTTACGTAGATAATTTCGCAGGACGGCATTGACCAGGCCGCTGGCGCGGGGCAGGGTTTGCTTGGCCAGGTTGACCGATTCATTGACAGCAGCCGACTCGGGGATGCGGTCGAGGTACATCAGCTGATACAAGCCCAGACGCAGAAAGATCAATACCTGGGGCTCCAGCCTGAGGAGCGGCTGGGTCAGAAGGCCGGTCAGGATATAATCCAGGGTGCCCTGACGGCGGAGCACGCCGAACACCAACTCGGCGAACAGCCCACGGTCCGGACCGTTCAGCTTTCCGCCTGTCAACTCGCGATCCATCAGCTGATCGGCGTAACAGCCTTCCTTGTGGATACGGAGCAGTACGGAACAGGCTGCCTGGCGGGGATTGGATGAGGTCGAACCTGCGGCGCTCAAAAGGTGCGCATCCGTGACATCTCCTGCAGGCGGGCCACCCGTTCGGCCATGGGCGGATGGGTGGAAAACAGGGACATCATGCCCCCCCCGGTCAGCGGGCTGACGATGAACATATGGGCCGTAGCGGCGTTTGCCTCCATGGGAACCTGCTGGTTGCCCATCTCAAGCTTCTGCAGGGCATTGGCCAGCGAAAGCGGGCTGCCGCTGATGCTGGCGCCGCCGGCATCGGCTCCGAATTCACGGGAGCGGGAGATGGCCATCTGTACCAGCATGGCCGCAATCGGGGCCAGGATGGCCATCAGGATCATGCCGAAGATTCCGCCCCCCTCGTCATCATCGCTGCTGCGGCCGCCAAAGATGGCGGCAAACTGTGCCATGTGGGCCATATAGGTAATCGCCCCGGCAAAGGTGGCCGCAATGGTCGATATCAGGATATCGCGGTTCTTGACGTGGGCCAGTTCATGGGCCATGACACCGGCCAGTTCATCCTCGGTAAGGATGCGCAGGATGCCGGAAGTGGCAGCCACGGCGGCATGCTGTGGATTGCGGCCGGTGGCGAAGGCGTTGGGTGTATCCGTATCAATCAGATAGACCTTGGGCATGGGCAGTCCGGCCCGCTGTGCCAGCCGTCGCACGATACCGTAAAAACGGGGATCGTCAGCTTCACTGATCTCCCGGGCCCCGTACATGGAGAGCACCATCTTGTCCGAGAACCAGTAGGAGAAGAAGTTCATGCCGGCGGCCATCACAAAGGCAATGGCCATGCCCCCCTGGCCTCCCAGAGCGCCCCCCAGAGTGACCAGCAATACCGTAAGCAGTGCCATCAAAAATGTTGTCTTGAGTGTATTCATTATCGTCCTCGCCTGAATGGTGTTCAGTAGCTTTCACTAGTCAGATAATAATGATTAGCAGGTGAAAGTGCAAGGGTGCCGGTGGTTTTTGTAGCAATACACAAAAACCGCCATCCCCTGAATGAAATCAGGATCATGGCGGCATCGTCAAACAGTGCTGTGTTGCTGGAATGATGTGTCCCGCAATAAACGGCGGATCGTGCAACCGGAACCCCGAACATCCAGAAGACCAACCGCGGGGCTAACGGTGATCATCAGAGGCGTCACCTTCCTCGCTTTTATTGATACAGCGGTAATACATTGGAAATCCTACGAAAAAGGCAACACAGATCAGGTATTCAACACTTTTGATGTACTGGTAAAAATCTACCATGGTGAAAACTTCCCTGAATTCACCGAGCGCTGAAAATAACTGGAACATGAAGCACCTCCTTACCGGACTTCTCCTTTCCAAATCTCATCGGATTTGATGGCACAGGATACCACCCGTGCCGGCTTTACCTGGCCTTGACGGTTTCTTTTTCCTTGTCGCTGGCGACGCCTTTGATCAGGCCATACAGCATGATAATTGCCGGGACGCATTGAATTACAACCACCAGGGCACAGAATCCGAGAAAGAGCAGAATCAGGGGACCGCTTATGAAAACCTTATTGGTTACGCCCCCTGAGGCCAGGGCTGCGGTGCCGGTAACAAGACTGAGGGCAACGGCACTGCACACTGCTGTCAATGTCTGTTTTGCGTTCATGGCTGTTCTCCTTTATTGAATGATATGCCTGTATCAGATGTCTCGTGTCACGTGCACGCGGCCTATTTGCTGTTGGCAACCGTGGCCTTCTTGTCGGCTGGAGAGAAGATCCCCTTGAGCATCCCGCCGAGAAGTATCAGCGCGGGAACGAACTGGAACATGACGATCAACACACCAAAGGCAATGAAGAATGTCGCCATAAACCCAAGGCCTTCAACCTCAGCTCCGCCGGAAGCACATGCATATGATCCGGTTACCAGTAGGGACAGTACAAATGCTGACATGGTTTTCATGACATCCTCCTTTTTTGATGACTGTTACGCGCCTTGTAGCTCTGAATAGTTCAGATGCTCTCTGCATATAAACTAAAGCACCGAGCGTGCCAAGAAAGCACCTATTTGAAACCTTCGGCATAACATGCCTGAATAACAGCAGTTATTTAATTAGCAGCTTCCTAATTATGGGGATAGGAGTGACGGCGGGGCGGTGATACGTATACAGTCCGTATACAACCGCGCGTATCGATGCGGAAGGATTTGTTTTTATAACACCTTGATATCACTGTCAATAAGCAGTGCTTGTCGCAGCAATGCCCTGCATATTTATTCTATACACCTGTTGCAACCGTCACGGCACATCATACGTTACGCGCAGATGTTTTACCTGTAAACCCCGCTTGACTGCCGAATTGCATCATTTTCCCGATTATTCGCCGGTCGGAAGCGTAATGGTAAATGCGGTTCCCTGCCCCGCTTCGCTGGTAACGCTGATCTTCCCCCCCAGGTTCTCCACCAGCTTCCGGGTGACAAACAGCCCCAGCCCGGTACCTTCCCCCGGCTTCTTGGTGGTGAAATACGGTTCGAAGATCGTATCCAGCGCTTCGGCCGGTATGCCGGAACCGGTATCGGATATGATGATGGCAACTTCGTGGTCGTTGAGGGACGTTGATTCGACCAGCATCCGGCCACCGTCCGGCTCCATGGCCTGCAGACCGTTCATGATGATATTCAGGAGGATCTGCTTGAGGGCGTTGCCATCGACCGTAACAACCGGCAGGTGGTGGTCCAGAGTCCTGATGATGCTGACGCCGCGCTGGGCCGCCTCGTAGGCCAGGAAATCAAGGATAAACACGATCGTCAGGTTGACATCCAGCTCACCGGGGGTGTCATCATGGCTGCTGAAATTCAAAAGTCCCCGGGTCAACTGCGAAAGCCGCTGCGCCTCACTGTTGATCCGGGCCACCATCTCGCGCACAAATTCCGACAACTCCTCTTCGCGCAGGATCAGCTGCGAGGCGGAAGTGATAACGGAGAGCGGAGCATTCAGTTCATGCACGACGCCGGCGGATATCCTGCCCAACTCGGCCATTTTTTCATTGTAGGCCAACTGCTTTAACATCTCAGAACTTATTTTCAGCGGATTTTCAAACAAAAATTCATTGGTAAATGTACGTATCCCGTTTGTCAGAGTCGGAAGTTTTCCGCCGATGACTTTTGTGGTATGCCGGTCTGGTGCTTCTTTCATAAACACTCCGGTGTGTTATACGTTTCGAGAGGAACTGGTGATGTGTGGTTGTCGTGTCAACAGCGCCCAACAAAGAGGCACCGTACATGTGTTATTGCATACTAAATGAACAAAATCGGGCTGTTTGAGCTGGAATCCGGGGGTTTATACGTAGATAGAGCAAGGAGTGGGCCAACGCTATTATCCCTTGTTGTTGCTGGAATAATTCAATCAGGTTTATCAGCAGGTTACCCAGTAATTATGTGAATTAATTTGCTTGCAAATTTTCCCACCACAAGGTAACAATCTTCATATCTTTTCCTACCATTCGCTAATAAGCCACACTTAATAATTTATTCTGATTTTCATTAAACCGAGTCACTAAAAGGAGTCATCAATGAAAAGAGAAGTCAGGCACTTCTTGACAGTAGTTACCCTTCTCTGCGTGATGTTCTTGTCGGCCGGAACCTCCTGGGCGACTTCCATCTCCGGTTTCGTCAATTACACCGGCAGCAAAACCGGCCGTGTCTACCTTTCCGTATACAACCAATACGGCTCGACCGGACTCGGCACCAGCATAGACGCATCAACGGTTTCTCCGTCCAGGTCTTTCACGATCAGGGGTATCCAGCAACAAGGCAGTTATATAATAAAGGCCTTTTTGGATACCATCGGTTACGGCGTAGCCAACGCCATCTACCCGCAGGGACAGGCAAACGTCACGGTCAGCGGAACCGACCTTACCGGGGTGGCTGTGCCACTGGCCGGTCCTGGTGCGCTGACCCCATCGCCACCGCAGGGAGTCGAAGTTACGCCGGGTGACGGCGCGGCCCTGGTCATGTGGAAGGGACCCTCGACCAACAATATGGAAGTCGCACAATCCTACAACGTCTACTGGAGCACAAACATTGACGTCCTGAATCATTGGGGGGAGCCAGGAGGAGGGCATGTTACCGGCATACCGGCCCGTGATGACGGGCACCAGTTTGTCTCCGGTCTCACAAACACTTCCCAACTCTATTTCGCCGTTACTTCAGTGATCGGCGCAGCGGAAAGCGCTGCCGCTACATCGGCTCAGGTTACGATCAATCCACCATCCGGCGGCACCACCGTATCAGGGACCGTCTCGCTGTCCGGCGCAACGGCAACCGGTCCCCTCTTTGTCGGGATCAGCCCTTCCAATAGTGCTCCGCTCGCCTTTACGCTGATACCTGCTCCGCTGGACAATCCGCAAGCATTCACTGTCAGCGGCGTTCCACCCGGCAACTATATGGTTTTTGCCTTTATCGACAATAACGTCAATGGTCGGATCGACCTGGGAGACATCCGCAGCCCGAATAACCGTGAACGATCGGTTACCGTATCCAGCACTCCGCTGGACATCGGAGCAATAGCGTTTAACGGAGCCAACGCATCGGTCACCACCGCCACCACACACGGCATCTACAACGGCTCGGACTTGTACAATCTGCGTTTCGAAGCCAGCAGCCTGATCAAGCTTCCCGTGACAGTGGTCCTGAACGGCGGACCAAACGTCACCGGCCCTGTTGATCTAGGACTCAGCCAGTGGGGAGGTTACCAGTTCGACTATTCGAATGTGTTTCGCCCGGTCGTCGGCCAGAACTATAGCTTTACCGTCGGCTACTCCGATGACACTTCGGAAGCCGTTAACAGCCCAGTGACCGGGGTGCTCGATGACTTTGCCGTACCGGTCTCACCGAAAGGGGTCAATGCTGCGCCACCACCAGCTTCCGTAAGCTTTACCTGGGGCCAGCCCAGCCCGACTCCGGGATATCCCTACACCTACAACTTCTGGCTGAATATTCCCAATGGCTGGTTCAACTCCGACCAGTATTACAACATGCCCGGCAGCACCCTGACGGTGAATCCAAGCGGTACAGATTTCACCCCCCAGGCGGGTCTCAATTACAACTGGACCGTCGCCCTTCAGGACGCCAACGGCAACAGCACCCAGGCCAGCACGAATTTCACCTATGGCAGCGGCAGCATCAGCGGCAAGGTCACCCGTGACGGCACAAACGGCATTGCCGGCACCTATGCCGTACTGCTCGACGCGTTTAGCAACTTACCGATGGCCGGCTTTCCGGCAATTCCGTCCGACAGCGGCAGCGGCGCATATGCCATCAACAACATCCCGGCCGGCAACTATCGGCTCTACTTCAGTGCCGGCCCCGGATACCAGTCCCAGATATACAACCAGATGCTGAATGTTACCGTCGGCCCTCCCGTGATTGTTGACGCACAACTGAACACGGCCCCCAACAGCGGCACCATCACCGGTTTCGTGGTCAACGCCACCACCCACCAGCCGGTCTCCAATGCGACCGTACAGCTGCTGGACACCTCCAACAACATGGTCGGCGGGGTCCCATCGATGCTCACCACTGCTGACGGTGGGTTCCAGATTTCAGCTATCAATCCGGGAAGCTACAAACTCATGATCAGCGCCACAGGCTACCGGACCAGCACCCCCGTAACCGTCTACAACGTGGTTTCAGGTCAAACGACACCGGCCACTATTAACCTGCCGCCGATCCCCGCCACGGTCACCTACACCAGCAAGGTCACCGACAGCAGCTCCGCTGCACTGCTCGGTGCCCAGATCGATGTGTATGCCGGGAATGTTATCCTCAACGCCACCAGCACCGATGTCAACGGCATGTTCAACATCAGCGTACCGTCCCAGACCCCCTTCTACCTGCGAATATCTAAAACGGATTATGTGACAACCACCACAAGCATCATGTCCTTTAACAAGGATTCTGACACCAGTGATCGCCCGTACTCGCTGCAATTTTCAACAGATGTGGCATCCTGGTACACCCAGGCAAGTATCACCCACACCCCTAATACCGGGACCATCGCCGGCCGGGTGGCATCCTCCGCCAACCAGCTCATGACCCTGCCCGGTGTAACCCTGTCGGCATCCGACGGGACCGGCACCCCGTATACGATCTGTTACAATAACGGAACAGTTAACTGCGGTTTAACAGCAACCAACGCGAACGGCCGTTTCTATATCCTCAATGTCCCGGCCGGTCAACAGGTTACGGTCACCGCCAGTAAGTCCGGCTACAACGGCGGCTCAAGAAACTTCCTGGTTGCAGCCGACAGCGTCTCACAGGGCAGGATCGGCATTGCTACGAGCTCGGCCAGCTACACCTACACCGGTAAAGTGCTCGATTCAGCAGTCGCTCCAGTTTTCGGAAACAACGTGACACTCTTCACCGATGCCAATCAGATCGTCGGCCAGGTCCCCACCGATTCCAATGGGCTCTTTACCGTTGCAGACCTTTTACAAGGGACCAATTATTACCTTCGCTTCAGTGGCGGTACCTCCTATATTGAAACCTACAGCAGCAATATGGGAACCGGCAGCAACATGGACCGGACCAATCGTCCCTACACCTTGTTCCCAAGCGGCCAACTTACCACCTGGGGTTTCGGAACGGCAAGCGCCGTCATTAGTGGGGTAATCAGAGACGGCATGACCGGCCAGCCGATCAGTGGAGCCACCCTTTCCACCACTGCCGGGACCATCATGTACGATGACGGCAGCGGCAATCCCGTAGCAGGCAGCTCCACATCGGCCAACGGTAAATTTTATGTAAAAGATATCTCTTCCACAGCCATCAGCACGACCGTTACCCTCACCGTTACGGCAGCTTCAGGGTACAACATTGCTACAAATGCTTCACGCACGTACCATGTCCTCAATGGTAAACTCAGCCTGGGGAGCATCTACCTTACCCCAGCCAGCGCCCCCATCACGGTGAACGGAATCGCCATCAACCGCTTCAATCTTCCGATTGCGGGAGCCAAGGCCTCGGCCTACTCCCTGACAGGAGGAACCTTGATCGGCAACCCGGCCCTGACCGACAGCAATGGCAAATTCAACCTGGGTGTGCCTGGTAACGCCCCTTTTGTCCTGGAGATTATCTCCAGCGACTATCGCACCGCCTACAGCCAGGATCTCCAACTGAACCAGAACAGCACCCTGGCCAACTTTATCCTGATGTCGGCCGCCGACTACGGCTCGATTGGATGGCCTCTGACCGCAGATACAACCTTCATCCGCGGGATGGTGGTCGACACCCTGGGGCAGCCGCAAAGCGGCGTGACCATGACAGCATCGTCCACCCCTTCCCACAGCTACACGGTACAGTATGCCAATGATGCCTTCACCCTGGTGACGGGCGGCAGCACCTTTGCCAACGGCATCTTTGCACTGCCTGATGCTGTTTCCAGCGACAGCAACATCACCCTCAATGCCAGCAAGACAGGCAAGACCTTCTACAATCCGAGCTTCAGCCACATGGTGCCAAATACGGACAGCCTGGGCATGGCATTCGAGTACTCGGCCACCTCCGGTACACTCAGTGCGACACCTTCACCTGTCAATTTCGGGACCGTCAACGCTGGAAGCGGTGCCACCACACAGGAGATTACCCTCACCAACAGCGGCCCGGGCACTGTTACCATTTCAATTGCCGGCACTACCGGAAATACCTCTGAGCTGGATATTCAGCCAGGCGGGACATCACCCTGCCCATCTTCACTGCCGGCTGATTTTCCCCAGGGTTCATGTACACTTGTGGCCACCTTTACACCCACGACAGTCGGATCAAAAAGCACTACCCTGACTATTAATTCCAATGCGTCCAACCCGGTATTTACGCTTTCCCTTACCGGAACCGTCGCAGCCACCGTTCCCGGCGCTCCAACTCTCAATTTCATTACCCCTTGGGACGGCGAAGCAACCGTCAATTTCAGCGCTCCGACCTTTAACGGCGGCAGCCCGATTCAGAGCTATATTGTTACAGCCAATCCCGGCAATATCCAGGTTTCAGGGACTTCAAGTCCAATTACTGTTATCGGATTGACCAGCGGCGTGACGTACAGTTTTTCGGTAGTAGCATACAATGGTGTATTGTATAGTTCTGCATCTAACACTGTCGATATAGCCCCTATTTTTGCGCCTTTCCGCATCAGCACGACCGGGTATGCCGATCTGGCCAGCGCACTTTCATTCGTTACCGCAGGCGGGGTGATCAACGCCCAGGCAGGGCTTATTACGCTGACTCCACCTTTGACGCTGACACAGGGTGTCACCATCTCCGGAGGGTATAGCAACGATTACAGTGCGGTCAGTGGATACACGACCATACCGGGAAGGGTGAACATCAGGGGAGCCGCCAGCAAGGTGATCTTCAAGAACATTAAAGTGAAGTAAACCGACGCATGCATCATCCAACCGTATGATGTCCCATTAGAAAAGCCGCCCGGAATCCCGGGCGGCTTTTCTGTTACATCAGCATATTTCTGAAATTATTAAATGACTGCGGCTACTGGACTGTTATGGAAACAGGCGTCGCAAACCCGGCTAAAAAGAGTTTTGATCCGGGAGCGGCGTTGGTTACTGGAATTTGCGCGCCGATTCCGACCAGCACCTGATAACTGCCTGCAGCCACACTGTTGGCAGGAACGGTATGATTGGCGGGGCTGATCGGCAGGACCAGAGGTCCGGTGTCACCGGCAGGGTACACAAATCCCGTATTACCCATCACTCCGACCAGATATCCCGTGCCCGTCAATGGAGCGCCGTCTGTCCAGCTGATTGCGTTGGCGGCATTGGCCTGCCATGTGGAACTGAGCGAAGGAGTAGGGAGTGCCGTAACTTGGGTACCGGATGCAGTATAGATGACGCCTCCAACCGTTACAGAAACCGTCACAGAGGCTCCCAGCGGGATATCCAGCATCCCCTCGTAGCTCTGGTTACTCGGGTTGTAGACGAGTGGATTTCCATTTACCGTAACGGTAGCATTTGTGACGGGCGTCGATTGCTGGGCATCGGAATACACATCTACCTGCTGAAGCCATCCAAAGGGCGCGGCATTTCCCGGAAAGCGGAGCACCGTTGCATTGATATCCGGCGTAATGGGTGCAGCTGCAGCACATACTGCGTAGGTCGTCATATTGAATGTCGCAATAGTGCCTCCCCCCATGTTTAACCCTGTGCCGCACCACGTAACGGTAGAACAGGGCCAGGAATCGGTCAGAATCATATTTCCCGACCCATTGTTGTTTTTTGTTACCCCGCCGCCGGTCACGACCATTCCATCAGGACAATTTGCATTAACTTCGACAAAATTAGTTCCGGAACTTGACTGCTGCACAATTTGGGTACCAGACAAGCCGCCACTGGAGCCGGGAATCCCTTGCGGCCCGGGGTCTCCTTTTTCCCCTTGAGGCCCCGCTATCCCATGCGCATCACTTAATTTGTTCATGACACTGCTATCTGAGAAGACAATACCCTTTCCTTGTGTTGGCAGCCTGATATCACCGTCAGAAATCCTGAGATCTCCAACAGGTATCCTAACAGCATCTGCAGCAGAAGCCTGTGTTGCGGCGAAAAACAGCTGCGAAATGCACATCAAGGTAACCATTACTTTCCTGAACATGGCCCAGTCTCCTTTTTCCTTGTAATTCATATATTTACACATTAATTAACCATACTAGGCATTCAGGTTTTGTCAATTGTTGTGGGCAATTAAAAAACAGGTTACCCTCACTTCAGACCCAACAGAAAAGCCGCCCGGACCCCCGGACGGCTTTTCTGTTTTTAACAAAGTTGAGGAGATGAGATTACATATTGTAACCGGACTCCGAATGCTGTGTCTGGTCGAGGCCCATGATCTCGTCTTCCTTCTCGACCCGCAGACCCATGGTCTTTTCGAGGACAAAGGCAATGACAATGGTAACGATGAAAGCATAGGCACCTGCAGCCACAACCGCGATCAGCTGAATCATGAGCTGCTTGGCGTTGCCGGCCAGCAGCCCGGTGGCGCCGACTGTGGCGAACACGCCGGTCAGGATAGCGCCGAAGGTACCGCCGATGCCGTGTACACCGAAGGCATCCAGTGAGTCGTCATATTTCAGCTTGGCCTTGAGCAGGATGCCGCCGTAGCAGATGATACCTGCAGCAGCTCCCATCAGCAGGGCAGCACCGGGCTGTACAAAACCGGCTGCGGGGGTGATGACAACCAGACCGGCCACAACACCGGAACCGAAACCGAGTGCTGAAGGCTTGCCGGAGTGGACCCATTCAGCGATCATCCAGGTCAGGCCGGCTGCAGCCGGGGCGATGGTGGTGGTGGCGAAGGCCAGGCCGGCCAAACCACCTGCTGCATCAGAGGTATTGACACCCACGATGGCGGAACCGGCGTTGAATCCGAACCAACCGAACCAGAGCAGGCCGACGCCCAGCAGGGTGAAGGGCAGATTATGAGGAGCCATGCGCTCGGTCGGGTAACCGTGACGCTTACCGAGGAAGATCAGGAAGGCCAGAGCCGAAATACCGGATGAGAGGTGAACAACCGTACCACCGGCGAAGTCCAGAGCGCCTTTTTTGAACAACCAGCCATCGGTCATCCAGACCCAGTGGGCCAACGGGTCATAGACCAGGGTGGTCCAGAGCAGGACGAATACGCAGTAGGCCGAGAACTTGACACGCTCTGCCATGGCGCCCGAGATCAGGGCCACGGTGATCATGGCAAACATGGCCTGGTACATGGCAAAGACCAGCTCAGGGATAGCACCCGGCTCCTTGGCGTAGTTCTGGAACAGTGCCCACTCGACGGTGCCGCTGGCGGCATCCTTCATGATGATCAGGCCGTTGAGCATGACCTTGCTGAAGTCACCGATCAGACCCATCTTCGCCATATCAGGGCCGAAGGAGAGCGAGTAGCCGATCACGGCCCACTGTACGCCGACAATACCCATGGCTACCAGGGAGTGCATCATGGTGGAGAGGACGTTCTTCTGACGAACCATGCCGCCGTAGAACAGGGCCAGGCCGGGGATCATCAGCAGGACCAGGGCCGAAGAGACCAGCATCCAGGCGGTGTCACCCGTATTCAGCACCGGCTTGACATCCGGCGGTGTGGCCGGAGCGGCTGCAGGCGCTGCTGCATCAGCAGGCTTGGCGGCATCCGCTGCTGCTGCCGGGGCTGCTGTTGCCGGGGCAGCTGTTGCGGCAGCTGCCGGAGCGGCTTCTTTCTTTTCTTCTGCCATGGCGCTGATCGGGATCAGGCCTGCCAGAAGAATAAACATAAGTGCTGATACATATAATTTGAGTTTCATACTAATTCCTCCGTGTAAGTAGTTGTGATCATCCCTGTCAGATCGCGTCATTTCCCTGTTCACCAGTCCGTATGCGAACAGCTTCATCCAGCGAGATGACGAAAATTTTGCCGTCACCAATCCTGCCGGTCTTGGCGGTATTTTGTATCGTCTCGACCACCTTGGCAACCAGGTCATCGCTTACTGCGATTTCCATCTTGATCTTGGGGATAAAATCAACCACGTACTCTGCGCCGCGGTAAAGTTCGGTGTGTCCCTTCTGTCTGCCAAAACCTTTGACTTCGCTGACGGTGATACCTTCGATGCCGATTTCGTTGAGGGCATCCTTTACTTCATCCAGCTTGAATGGTTTTATGATTGCTTCAATGAGTTTCATTGCTCTACCTCCGTGTGTGAATATGGGAACTCCTCAAAAAGGTGGAGGTGGGTGGCGCCCACCCCCGAATTGAAGGAGGGACAGCCTAGAATGCGATGTCGAGCTGCGTGGTCAGAGCCGGTTTGCCGCCGGGGATCATACCGTTATCAGCGGCAGAGACGTTGTAAAACGGGTTAAAGAATACTACGCCCACTATAAGGGAAACCTGTTTGGAAAAGGCCCAAGAACCGCCGACACTGATCTCACCGTTAAAATTGTTGCCACTCATATAGTCAACAGCCAGCCAGAGCTTATCGGATATTTCAGGCATACTGCGGTCCCATGAAGCCATCACGCCACTGTTGTTTTTTGTGCCGCTCGGGTTGCCGGCAGAAGCCAGCGCACGTGATGAGCCGTAATATCCTCCGGCGGAGAGACGACCAATCACCGGAAGGGTTTTTCCAACCAGACCGTACACAATGTTTTGACGAGTGGAAACGCCATTTACTTCAGGCTTATCGTATGTTCCCAGGTTATACGCCCCTATTGCGAAGGCCGGCAACCCTTTGACACCAAAGGCGTCCTCGGGTGTTCCCAGTTTTGCATTGAAATAGAAGGGGTGATTGTCGGCCTGATTGTCGCCCTGGAGACTGGTCATGAGCATATCAATCCCGACTTCGAGCTTGATATTTTCAGAAGGGAGTACACCGGCACTTAAACCAAGGTTATAGTAATTGGGGCCTGCATCGGTTTTTGGTGAAAAGCGCATGTAGTTGTCAACATCGATATGAATGTCCTTGAAGCCTTTGACATCGGTTGACGGAATCCAGATTTGTGTTGAGGGAGTCGCCATTGCCGAACCGCTTGCCAGTGTTACCAGTACTGCTGCCATTGCCATGATTTTTCCGAGTTTCATCTTTCCTCTCCTTTTCAACGTTGATTTTGAACGGTGATGGGATGAAAGCTACGTTGGTCTCATCGCTGCACGTTCTGTAGAGTGAAATGTGGTTGGCCATAACATCTGTTACAGCACCTGCCATTTGTGACTTTCACTTAGCAGAGACCGTGCCAATCTTGTTTTTTACAACAATTCAAGCATGTTACTAAATTAATAGCACTACAAATCAGACTCAGCTGACACTTCCGCTCAACCGCTCTGCTTTATTTTTAGGCAGCGAGCGTTACATAACTGCACAGTAATCCGAAAGCGTCACATATTCTGTGCGTTTCATACAGGTTGCATCAGGTCTTCGGGGTAGTTGCTCTAAAACAGGGCAGGAGATGAAACGCTTTGACGTGGAAGGCTTTTTTCGGGTACTCTGTCAAAATTCAGTAAAATTTCGCCCTGACAAACAGGATACGTACGTTAACGAAGTTTTTCTGCCGAAAATTCGCAAAAAAACTTCGACTATACTAATGGAGGCACCCCTATGATCGCAGCGGCAAAAATCAGCGATGTACCAAATTTCGGCAAAAAAGTAATCACGGTTTCCGGGCAGGATATCTTATTCATCAATATAAAAGGGAGCATCTTTGCTGTAGAAAACGAATGCCCCCATCAGGGCAGCCCGTTAACTGCCGCAATAGTAAAGGATGGCTACATTGCCTGTCCACGTCATGGCTACCGCTTTAACCTGTCCGACGGCACATGCAGCGAACACCCGGAGTACACACTCCGCACCTACCCGGTGGAACTGCAGGGCGATGACATTCTGATCTCTCTGGATTAACGCTTGGATCACGTGCTGATCACACTGCTGGCTGCAGGTACCTGCCTGCTGTCGCTGGCCGCAGCAGGTCATGCCCTGCTGAACAAGCGCGACTCCCGCTCGGCCCTGGTCTGGATGATCCTTACCCTCACACTGCCCCTGATCGGCCCCTTCCTCTACTGGTGCATGGGCATCAACCGCATCTCCCGCAGGGCGCGGAGCTGGCAGGAAAGCGGCCGCAGGTTGAGCGGGACAGACATCTACCCGCTCGAAGACCACCAGGGTGCAGCGCCGCCGCTGCCCGCCGCCGCTGCCCACCTTCAAGACCTGAGCATTCTCGCTGACCGGGTCGTCACAAACCGTCTGCGTGAAGGCAATCGCATCATTCCACTCATCGATGGTGAGGAAGCCTACCCGGCCATGCTGGTCGCCATCCGACGCGCCCAGGAAAGCATCAACCTCTCCAGCTATATCTTCGATGCCGAGGGCATTGGCGCGGATTTTGTCAAACACCTGATAAAGGCCGCCGAGCGGGACGTCGAGGTCAGGGTCATGATTGATGCCCTGGGAGAAAAGTATAGCCGCATATCACCTCACCAGGCTTTCCGCGGCACGCGGGTCCGCTTTGAACACTACCTGCCTCTGCAGCACGGCGCTTACATCAATCTGCGCAACCATCGCAAACTGCTGGTGATTGACGGGCGCGAGGCTTTTTCAGGCGGAATGAATATCAGTGATCGTCACCTGACAGCTGCGACACCGACCGCCACGGCCGTGCGCGACATGCATTTCTGTGTACAGGGGCCGGTAGTCGCGGATCTGCAGCGGGCATTCCTGGAGGACTGGTATTTCGTGACCGGAGAGCGCCTGGACACCCCGCTTTATTTCCCCGTTATCGAGCAATGCGGCAATGCGCTTGTGCGCTGCGTCAGTGACGGCCCGGACAAGGACTTCCGCAAGCTGGAGCAGATCATCATGGGGGCGCTTTCCTGCGCAAAGCAGCAGGTCAGCATCATGACACCCTACTTCATCCCCGACCGGGTGATGACATCAGCCCTGATCACCACCGCACTGCGCGGGGTCGACGTTCGCATTGTACTGCCCGGCCTCAACAATCTGCCGTTTGTCCACTGGGCCAGCCGGGCGCTGCTTTGGGAACTGCTCGCCAACGGCATCCGGGTATTCTACCAGCCGTCACCGTTTGTACATACCAAGCTCATGCTGGTGGACAGAATCTGGTCTTTGGTTGGATCGGCAAATTTTGACACCCGCAGCCTGCGGCTCAATTTCGAACTGGACATGAGTGTCTTTGACACCGGTTTTGCAGCCGCAGTTAACCGGCATTTTGAACAGTCCTTCAACGCAGCCCGGGAAATTACTCTGCAGGAAGTTGAACAGCGCTCCCTGCCGTGCAAACTCCGGGACAATTTTGCCCGCCTTTTTTCGCCGTACCTCTAGCTGGCACACGCCTTCACTGAGCCGGAAATGAACCGTTGGCCCTCCCGATAATTTTATTTCTTCCGCGCCTCCAGCGGCGCATCCTGGATCAGGATATGCCAGTTGGGGCGTTTCCAGCTGGAGCGGAACTGATCCTGAACTGATTCCACCGCCCGCTTTCCCTTCTCGTAGCCATCCAGAAACAGCACGAAATCAGACTGGCCTCCACCACCGCTCATCTGCTCATCGAACTGCCTGACCATCCCGTTGGGGGTGCTGACCTTGCGCCCCATGACCTCACTGATCGGAAAACGCAGCCCCAGCATGCCGCCGCCCGGCTCGTAGGCCTTGAAGATCAGTTCCGAACAGACCAGGGCCGAGTCGGTCTGAAAATCAAAATTGAAATCATAAGGTCGGCCGCTGTAATGGAAGGCCCGCATGATGGCCTGGGCCTTTTCGCGTTTGGAGAGCCGCGGGCGGATCACACCGATCGAGTCGGCCGAACCGGTGTATTCCAGCGAGGTAAAGGAGACCCCTTCCGAGATGGCCTCCAAAACCCGGGCCGGGTGCCGGTCCTCCTTCGGGATCAGGCTTCTGCTGTAGGTGGTCGCGTAGCGCTGCCGCAGCAGACTTTCATACTCGCCATCGGCAGTTCCCAGGCTCTTGACCCATTGCTTCACCTCCGGATCATTGAAAAAGGAGCGCCGCTCGTCCGGCGTACCGATGTACAGCGCCACATGGGTCCAGAAGCCGGGCAGTCCCAGGTTGGAGAGATACCACTCATGGCGTTCGAAGAGGATATCCCCCGGCTGCAGGCGTTTACCCATGGCTTCGATCTGCTTGGCCGAGATCAGGTGGCTGCCCTTGCGCAGCACCTTGGTGTCCCCCATCCATTCCGAGACCCCTTTCTGCAGCGGGAACCAGGCGGCAAAGCCGCTTTTCTGCACCATTGCCAGGGCATTTTTCAGCGTCAGCTCATGCCCCTTACCCTTGCCCATCTCCCAGATAATCCTGCTGTCCTCGTCAATGGCGCTACGTAATTCCTGTGATCCATTGACATAGGCCTTGCCGATCACCTGCAGGGCCGCAAACTCGGTGGCCACCGCCACATTCAGAAAGCGGAACTTGAAGCGGTTGAAGGTCCCGGCCGGAATGCCCAGTTCCGGCACCGCTTCGTTCAGGACCGTATCCAGGGCGGGATTCTTGTCAGCCAGAGCGATGATCTCCAGGGCGTAGCGATACCCGGCCAGAAATGCGGCGTTGGCGATGGCGAACGAGGCATTCCTGCGCTCACTGTCCTGGAACAGATCAAACTTCTTGTGCTCGCGGCGTAGCTGGTCCAGACCGGACAGGCTGTCCAGCACCCCGCTCCAGGTGTTCCAGACAGCAAGCTTGTCCTCGCGAGCCAGCAGTGCTTTTTTATGCTCCTTGGCCGGGCTGAACAGTTCGGGCCGGGAACGGGCAAAATCTGCGGCCTTGCACAGGTTGCCGCGCAGAAGAGCAAAAGCCCTGCTGTCGTCAGCGATGTGCTTCTGGAAGACGGGATCGGGGGTAACCGGGACGGCCTTTGCCCACTGGGGGAAAACGATGATGGCGATAAAAACGAGCAGAATGAAACGCAACATGCGGGTCCTCCGTTATGATATGGGACAAGGAAATCTGTTTGAGCGATCCGGACTAAATATCTAAGCACTTGAGTATCAAATTTTAGTAATGCGGGCAAGTTCCCGGTACATTTCTTTCAGCGAGCCGCGATAGCACCAGCCGATCCCGCAGATGAAATAGAGCGCCATGGAGACCTTGAAGTTCTCCCAGCGCAGCATCCGATTGCCGACAGCGCTATGGTAAATCCAGTAGACCCAGTCCACGGAGAACATGGCCGGCACCAGGGCAGCAAGCACCTGCACCACCCATCCTCTAGGGCGGTAACGCAGGGCCTGGTGCAGGACGAGTACGCTCCAGGGGGCGCAAACATAGGTCAGCCCCCCCATAATCAGACTGATGCCCACGTCCCAGTCGCTGATCCCGTAGACCCGGGCGCCGTAGATCAACCAAACCATCCCCAGGGAGAACGTGACCAGCTTCCAGGGACGGAGCAGTTCGGAGAGATAATGGCAGTCGGCGATGAGGGGATCTGGTGCTGTCATGGGAGGCCTTTGTGTCGCATCATCGGTTCACGCGTTACAATGCAGCAATATTCCACTCCCCCATACCAAGCTCCCCACTGTTGGGGACGAACAGTGCTGCAGATAACCTGTGAGCGTAGCGAAGCAGGTCTATTCGCGTGTTACACAGTTGCTTTATCTTGCCTCTTTGCTGCAATACGACTGCCTATCTCTGCAAAAGCAAAAGCTGATATTACCACGGCAACAAATTGTCCAAGCCAGACATTTGTGACAAAACTCCCTACTTTTGGCTCTTGAAAAAACACATACACTGGAATGCATTGAACTGAAATTATAAAAAGAATGGCAATCATTTTAGGTTGTTTTTTTGCTAAATATCCACAAGGCAACGCTATGATAATTGCTGTCAATATTGCACTCAAGAGGTTGAAAGTTGTGAATATGGCTAGTGCCATTTTCGATTTGGCTGAGAATTCATTTAGCACAGGAAAGGCCGCATGAGTGGTTATGTATCCTTGGACCTCGGTGTAAATAAGAGGCGCAAATAAAATCAGAAAAACTATCAGGCCCAACCTCATGATGGATTTTGTCATTTTCGCCTCTGTGTATTCATTTTTTGTCTAACTCGGTATTGACCGGTTCACGCACGCGCGTGAACCGGTGATCTACCCAAATGGAATATTTAGTCTGTGCACATTAATAAAACCGGCAACCATTAATCTCCAGACGACTTGCAATAAAATTAATGCACTCTTATCACACGGTCGCGGTACAACTCCCATGCCCTTCATCCTAGGAACGTCCCTGCTGCCCCTACCGATGAATTATCGACTTGCAGCGGCGCAATATATGACCTATATTTGTACCACAATTTATGACTCAGGAAAGGTCAGCAATGGATCGTCTTTACGCACGTGCATCGGTCAGTATCAGCGACCTGAAGAAGAATCCCTCCCGCATCATCAATGAAGCGGAAGGCTCCCCGGTAGCAATCCTCAACCACAACAAACCGAGTGCCTACCTCATCCCGGCCGAGGCCTTCGAGGCGCTGATGGAACGGTTCGAGGATTACGAACTTACCCGGCTTGTCAAGGAGCGGGAGAAGGAACCAACTGTCAAGGTCTCCCTTGATGAGCTATAGCCTTGAATTCAAGGAAAGCGCCTTCAAGGAATGGAAAAAGCTCGATGGGGCAATCCGGTCACAATTCAAGAAGAAACTGGTCGAGCGGCTGGAGCGCCCGCGCGTGGAATCGGCCCGGCTTTCCGGGATGCCGGACTGCTACAAGATCAAGCTGAAAAACGCCGGCTACCGGCTGGTCTACCAAGTGAATGACGACCGTATCGTTGTCATTGTCGTGGCCGTCGGCAAGCGGGAAAACCTGGCGGTGTACCGGGCGGCCGGAAAACGCTTGGACAAGTAGTCGGAACTCAATTTCCTGGTTACGCTACATCATCCCGCACCAGTTTATTTCCCCGCAACACCCATCAGTTCAGCCATGCGCACGGTAGGCGCCTCAGTGACCCGCTGGCCATCGTGGTAGAAGGTCACCAGTTCAAGGGTTTTATCGCGGGCAGCCTTGACCGCCACGTCATCCGGTGTGAAGGTTGTCCGGCCCAGGGACCGCTTGGTGGGCCAGTCGATGCCGCTGTAGCTCAGGTAGACCAGCTTGGAGCAGTAGACCCGTCCCTTGGACTCCACGTCGAAATTGAAGTCATAGGGCTTGCCCACCTGGCGCAGCGCCTGGATGATTGTCGTGGCCCTGCCCTCGCGGCTTAAGTCCGGCTTGCGCAGCACACCGATGCTGTCGATATTAAGGAAATGCTCCAGCGAGTTCATCTCTACCCCCGAACGCAACGCCTCCACCACCAAACGACCTTCGCGGATCGCATCCCGGTGGCGGACCACAACAGGATTTTCCCAAATGCCCAGCTCCTTCAGCTCGGCCTCCGTGCCGACCCAGACCGCGGCATGACCCCAGTAGCCGGGGATCATCTTGTCCGTCAGCCGGAAGGGGGTCTTCTCCAGCAGGATGTCGCCGGCTTTCAGACTGGCGCGCACCTCGGCCAAAACCTCTCCCTTCTTGTACAGCTTGCCCTTGCGGGTCTCCACCAGGCCAACCGCATTGCCGAAGACCATGCTGAACAGGCTGACCCCTTCCCGCTCCATGCCGCTCAGCGTGTCGGTGGTGACACCGGTCAGGAAGCCCAGTTTACGACCCACCACGTAGAAGGGGGACCATTTTTTTACCATGGAGTAGGAGGGGCTCTGGGAGATCAGCAGGTTGAGATACTCGCTCTCTGGCTTCTGCTCCAGCGTTTTCTGGAAGCGCACTGTTTCTTTTTCATAGAATCGGATCGCTTTGCGCACCCTGGCCCGATTGCTGATCGAGTTGTAGTTGAGCGTCACTTTGGCCAGGGCGGCGCTGGTAACGGCATAGCCGGGGTCGCGCTCGTTGAGTATGCGGCGCAGTTTGCCGTCCCCCTCGAAAAGCGCGATGGAGAGCAGGTAGTTATCATACAGCAGCATGGCGGATGAAAGCGAGAGCATCACCCCGGTCAGGCGTGATTCAGGCGAAACCCCCTGCCGGGCAAGTTCCTTTTCGGATCCGTCCAGCCAGCACTCATGGGCCTCGGCCACCGCCAGTAGATTCTTGCGCAACGAGAGATGCTCGTTGATGCCGGCATTGATCATGGCCAGGTCTTCTCCGGAAAGCGGCCTGCCCTTGTCCATCTTGTTCTTGATTGCCGTGCCGACCGTGATGGTCTCAGCCCGCAGGGTCAGGGCACGCTCCGCCAGGTAGCGGAACTCCTCGACCTCCTGCTTCAGCGAACTTTCCACCGTCGCCTGTGTCGTGCCGTGGACGCCGGCCTGATGTTCCTTGCAGCTGTTGGCTGCGAATACGGGCAGAGACAGGGAGAAGGAGACAAGGAAGGTGAAAAAAATGGAGGTCAGTTTCATGAGCGGGACTCCTTCACGTAAAATGATGCCATGATAAGCAAAATGCCGATGATTGAAAACAGCAGATAATCGCTCGGCACCCCCAACAGCCACTTCTTATGCCAGGGGATGAACCAGGGCGCAAACTTCGCCAGGCCGTAACAGGGATTGAGGACAAACCAGAGGAAATCCTCGATGATCCAGAAGCACATCAGCGCACCCAGACAACGGGCTTCCAGCCTCCAGGAGATTGTGCCGCTGACGGCATGGGGCAGATGAAAGGCCAGAAACATGAAGGGGAAGACCCAGGCGTGATAGCCGGTCATGGGACGACCGCCCCAGAAGATATCCAGCAGCCAGTGCTGCTCGATGCGCCAGGTCGGCAGGGCGCAGGCCCAGCCGTTGGCCCCTTCGATCTGGATCTCGGTCATGGCAAAGAACAGCCCCAGCAGCACAACCCAGCCGAGCAGGAAGAGTACATGCAGCCAACAACGTCCGGTCATTGGCGACCTTCCGAAGCGAGGACCACCGCCAGCACCTCCCGGGCGGCATCCGGCCTGCCCAACTCCAGTGCATGAGCCCGCATGGTTGCCATACGTTCAGGTTCCCGCAACAGCCGGTCCACCCGCCAGGCCAGTGCCCCGGCGTCACAGGCCTTCAGGGCCGCCCCGTTTTCCAGCAGGAAGTCGGCGTTACGCTCCTCCTGCCCGGGGATCGGTGAGACCACGATCATCGGCAGTCCGACCGCCAAGCATTCCGAGGTGGTCAGGCCGCCCGGTTTGGTGATGGCCAGGTCGCTGGCGGCCATGATGCGCTCGATCACCCTGGTGAAGCCCATAGGGAAGAGGCGGCCAGGATGTTTGGCCGCAACTGCCTTCAAATCCGCCAGCAGCTTCTCATTCCTGCCGGCCAGGGCCACCAGCTGGAATGCACCCTCCAGCTGCAGCAGCCGCTCGGCCAGGGTCTCGATCCCGCCCACCCCGGCGCCGCCTGACATCATCAAGAGCGTGGTCTTGGCCGGGTCAAGCCCGAACTCTGCCGCGCAGGCTGCCCGCTCATACTCTTCATCGAAAACCGGCATGATCGGGATCCCGGTAACGCAAACCCGTTCGGCCGGAATGCCACGCTCTACCATGCGCCACGCGACCTCTTCACTGGCAGCGAAGTAGCCGCTGATGTGGGGCTGGATCCAGAGGGCATGCACGTCGAAGTCAGTCACCTGTACCCAGACCGGTTTGTTGAAGCCCCCCCGGGCGATCTTGCCCGACAGCAGCTGGGCCGGCAGAAAGTGGGTACAGATGACATGGTCCGGGTCGATATCGGCCAGTACCTGTTTCAGTTTCTGGGTGTTGAGCCGTTCGATGGCGATGCGCAGTCGCGAGAGGGCCGAGTCCACCTTTTCGTGATCGGACTTGTCGTACAGGTAGCCCCAGAAGGCGGGATGCCGTTCCACTACCTTGATGTAGGTGTCGGCATAGATCGTCTTGAACAGCTTGGGCACCAGTTCCATCAGGTCCACATGCACCGTCTCCACGCCGGGATACCACTTCTCGGCAGCAGCCTGCAGCGCCTGGGCGGCCCGCACATGTCCGGCCCCGGCCGAAACGCTCAGGATGGCGATTTTTTTGGGTACGGCTTGTTCTTTGGACATTCTGAAGCCCTCCCGAAATCACTGTTTTAGCTGCGCACCATACTGGCGGATGAACCGCTTGAAATTGATCCAGACATCATTGAAGCCGAAGGCCTGCATCTCGGTCTCGGCATCGGCCAGGGACCACCCCTGCAGCTTCATGCGGTAGGCGGCCACCACGATTCCGGTGCGGTCCTGGCCGTGTCGGCAGTGCACGTAGACCGGCTGGTTGGCCGGATCGGCCATCATGGCCACCACCCGCTCTACCTTCTCCTTCAACCCCTCGCGGGTCATCTCGATCGGGATGGCGATAGCCCGCATCCCAGCCCCCTCAACCTGGCTTTTTTCGCTTTCGGAGGTGCGCATATCAATCACGGTCCTGACCCCCATGTCCTTGAGGGTGGCATAACCCTCCCTGCCCGGCTGGGCGCCGCGCAGCACACCCGGCGCCAAGCGGCCGACATTGGAGAGGCCGGGCAGGTTATAGAGACGCTCGGAGGAGTGAGCAGTGGCAGGTAGTGTGAGTTGTGCAGGAGAAACGAGATTGCCAACCGATGCAAAAACAGTCGAGGACACGGCGACGACCAGAATAAGTGACAGGACCAGAGAATTTTTCAGCCTCATAACGAACTCCTTTACAGGGGAAGTGACAACATTCAAACCGCTTGCGGGACCAGTTCCAGCACGGCGATTTCGGGATAGCAGTTAAACCTGACCGGCAGGATCGACCAGCCGATGCCGCGGGAAATGAACATCTGGCCGCCCCGCGATGTTGTCACGATTCCGCTGACATAGCGTTTGTTGTTTACCGGCAAAAAAGGCGCGCCTACCAGCGGAATCTGTACCTGCCCCCCGTGCGTATGTCCTGCGAGCATCAGGTCTATCCGACGCGAGAAGAAGCTGTCGGCTGTATCGGGGTTGTGGGCCAGAACAATCCGGAAATCGCTGTCCGGTATCTTTGCCAGTACCTGGTCGAGGTTACGGTGATCCGCCATGAAATCGCCCGCGCCGGCCAACCAGAGCGCCTGGCCATTCCGCTCGATCCGCACTGTCTTGTGTCGCAGGTCCTGACCGTTCTTTTTGAGCCAATGGTCGGCCCGGGAAGTATCTGCCCAGTGGTCATGATTACCGAGAACCGACCAGACACCATGGGGTGCAGACAGGTGTGAAAGGGCCTGCCAGACAGCATCGATCTCATCCGGCCTGCTTTTCCGATACACATAGTCGCCGGTGCAGGCGATCAGGTCCGGCTTGAGAGCGTTTGCACGCTCTATAATGCCTTGAATAAACGGCAGCGGCATCATACGTCCATGATGAATATCGGAGAGATGTACAATCCTGAATCCAGAGAACGTAGCGGGAAGGTTGGGAACAGCGATCCGGTACTCGTTTGTAAGAACGGTCATGCGCTCAACAAACACCGGGTAGCTCGCCAACAGGCCGATTGAACCAAACTGGAGGCTGCGTTTGAGAAATTGTCGTCGGGAGATGTTCATTCTGTTTTCACCACCACGGCCAGCATCCCCTTCGATATACACATCTCGTCAAACTCCGGCCGGCATTTCACCATTGCAACTTCCCTTATCGCACTCAATTTGCCTGTCCTTCAATCTTTTTGTCATCGCCGACATTGGATGTAGCTTGCGTCATGCCGGCCACTAATCGCCCTGCCAGTACCTCATCAAAAA
This sequence comes from Geobacter psychrophilus, assembly GCF_056821595.1. NCBI lineage: Bacteria > Pseudomonadati > Thermodesulfobacteriota > Desulfuromonadia > Geobacterales > Geobacteraceae > Geobacter > Geobacter psychrophilus. The sequence continues at coordinate 2,584,335 of NZ_JBXDTU010000004.1, read as the reverse complement.
AGGCAACCAGACGTCGGCAATATTCGGAGCCAGGATCGGCGAAGGCCTCGGTATGATCGCCCCCCTCGATGGTCCAGAAGCGCTTCGGTTCCTGCGCCAGCTCGAAGAGACGCTTTCCATGCGTGTACGGGACGACCGAATCATTGGTGCCGTGAATTATGAGGAGCGGCGTCGGAGCGATCCTGGCGATGACGTCCTCAGGACTGAGATCATTGCCGATCAAAAGGCGCGAAAGCGGGGTGCAAAAAACGGACAGGAGCGGCATAGCAGCTATTTTGTCACGGACAATGCCTCGGTACGAAGCGAATGCCGAGTCAATGACCACGGCGCGGATACCTTTGTTCTGACGGCTGCCGAGCGCTGCAATGGCGTTGGCGCCCCCCAGGCTCTGCCCCAGCACCAGCAGTCTGCTGTCATCGATCCCCGGACGGGCAGCGATATAATCCAACGCTGCCAGCGAATCTTCATACACACCACGCCGGTCGGGCCTTCCGGCCGATTTACCATACCCTCGGTAGTCGAAAACGAAGAGGTTGAAGCCCTGTGACGGGAGCCAGGAAACAAAGCCGAAATGGGCGCTCATGTTCTGGGCATTGCCATGAAAATGAATGACGGTCCCCCTGGGCGTGCCGACGGCCGGGATAAACCAGCCAGACAGACGGGTGCCGTCCTTGCTCCGGAATGCGACCTGCTCATACTTCAGGCCATGGCGGTCGGGAGTATCGTACACCGTGTGATCCGGCTGATAGAACATGCCGCTCACACAGCCCTGGCATGGCAAGGTGAGCACCAGGGCAGAGAGAATCATCACTATTTTTTCGGGAAAAAGTTTCATTTAACAACCCTGCTCTTTTTTATCACAGCTTGGCCGAATTTCATCGCAATATTCTCTACCGTTTTCTCATACGTTTTCATCAACGGATCTCGGCGGCACTGGCGCGAACCAGCCGATCACCAGCATCAGCAAGCCTACTGCCACGAAGGAGACAATGCGCTCCACCGTACCGTGGCTGGCCAGGTCCACCAGGAACAGCTTGACCACCACGATGCCCAGCAGGCCGGCACCGGCCAGCCAGACCGGCCGCAAGCGGCGCCTGACAGCGGCCACCATGATACAGAGTGCCAACAGGCTCCAGAACAGGGTGTAGCAGGTCTGGACCAGATTCGAGCGGAACATGACATCGGCATTAAACGGCACACCGCCCCAGAAATGCAGACAGCGCGCCAGGATCGAATTGAGCCAGATGAAGAGGGCCGCCGCCAGGCCGTACAGAAGCAGGGCGCGGTTGCTCTCCACATAACTTGAAAGCGACATAATGCTTCGTAACTTAAGCACCCAGCAGGCCAGGACAGCAAGAGCGGCAACGATGGCCAGGTCCAGAGGATTGAAGAGCGGCAGCCAGGGAAACGGCCAGCTGTCGCCCCGCTGAGTGAAGGCGGTAAAGATGGCCCAGGCCAGGCTCCAAACCGCCAGCGGCACGGCTGCCAGGCCGAGGTACGTTTCTTCGTTATGCCGTAGCGGCCAGACGATGCGCCTGCTGAACAGGGTCAAGAAGGCCAACAGCAGGGTCGGCACGCAGCCACGGCTGATAATGAACCAGCTCCCCTTATCACCGAGGAAGAAATAGGCCTGCCAGCCCAGCTCCCAGGTGGCCAGGCCGGCCAGCAACCAGATGGCGATCGCATGCAGCCAGCTACGGAACGTTTCATCCAGCTCCTGCTCGCGAGCATGCAGCAGCCACCAGGCGCTCCCGAAGGTCAGCGGCCAGGCCAGCCAGCCGTAGTTGGCCAATGGGTGGTGATGATCACCCACCAGCGAGTAGCCGGCCATGACCGGGATCAGCAGTACGGAAGGCCAGGCCAGGTCCTGCCAGACGAGACGCCGTTCGGCCAGGTGACAGACGCCGCAGGAGATGGCGATAAAGACCAGCCGGGCGTTGTAGACCAGCTCACGCTGCAGCTGAGTGCCGATCTCATTCAAGCCACCGCCGAACCACCAGGCAACTCCCCATACATCCAGGATGCTACCCACTACGGCTTCAATCTCATTGGCCCGGTGGCTGTTACAGAGGATGATCCGGCTGGAGACCAGTGCCGACAGGCTGAGCAGAACAGTTCCCAGGTAGATGCTGTTCAGGACCGGCAGATGGCCGGTCGGCCGAGTGATGTCTGCGAGAAAGGCAGCAGCGGCAGCAAACTGCAACAGGATGCCGAGGCCGCGCGCCAGGCGTCGTTCCTGGCGGAATCCGGCCCATATCATGGCTGCTCCCTCCACGGCCCAGGCCGCTGATGTCCAGCGCCCGTCGAAGGCCAGCGGGATCGCCAGGCTCATGAATACCGTGCCGAAGGCCAGGAAGGCCTCGGCCAGCGGGCGCAGCTCCTTGTCGCAGCGCAGCAGCTGCCCGGCCAGCGCCAGATAGATCAGTCCGGCCGCCAGCGCGCTCCAGGCCAATCCATAACGATACTGTTCCACCAGCCCGGCCTGCAGGGCAAAGGCCACGATCGGCGTGCCGAAGACCAGGGTACCGTCCAGCATCCCCTTCAGGTCGGGCGGCTGGCGGAAGGCGAACAGAACCGCCACGGCAACGTACATCAGGAAGAAGATCACCAAAAACGGCTCCACAGTTGCGAAGTAGGCCGGACGATAGAACTGGGCGCCCCAGAGCATACTGAACAGGAAAGTGTAGAGAAATCCGGCCAGGTTGAGCGAGCGCCAGGAGCGAAACCAGGCCACACCGATGATCCCGGCGTTGAGCACCAGGTAGTAACCGAACAGGGGTCGCGGGTCGCCGCTGCCGATGGGGGCCAAAAGCGGGGCGACAAACCCGCCTGAAATACCGAACAGGGCCAGGGTGCGGGATTCCTGCAATACCGCCAAAGTACCGCACACGACCGTGATGGCCACCAGCAGCCCGAAGGCCGGCAGCGCCGGAATCAGGGCGAACAGCCGGAAGGCGGCGTAGGTCGTCAGGTACAGGATACCGATACCGCCCCCCTGCAGCGCCAGGGCATACTCGGCGCGTCGTTCGCGCAAGCGCCAACCGACTGCCAGCAGGGCGCAGCCGCCCAGAGCCGCCGCCGTCAGGCGCAGCTGGATCGGGAACAGGCCGATCTGGGCCGCGTACTTCACCAGGAAGGAGACGCCGAAGAACAGGATCACCACCCCCAGCTTGACCAGCAGGTTCTCGCCGCTGAAGAGTTTGCGAATGGCTGTTTCAATGGCCGACGGTTCGGCGGGATTCAGCGCTTCGTTCGAGAATTCGAACTCGGGTTCCGACTCAGCTCCGCATGTCTCACCCGCCTCGGCAGCGACCGGCACCCGTACCTCCTGCCACAGCGGTGGGGACACAATTGGCCTGGATGAAGGCAGGGGCTCTACAGCGGAGGCTGCCTCCGGCTGCATAGCCGTTTCCGGCTCCGTTTCCCCGGGAGCGTCCCGCAGGTGTTCCGACAACCTTTTGCGCAGCCAGGCCAGTTCCTGCTGTTGTTTGTCCTGGCGCTGCCGCAGATCGTACAGACTACTGCAGAGCCAGCCGATGATGCCACCGGAGACCGCCCCGACGAAGTGGAACAGCATCCCCCCCACGACCATGCCGATGAGTGCGGATAAGAGGCTCATGTCTATCTCCCGGAATTGGCATTGAGGGAGTTTATCATGCTGCTGTAGCTGCCGCTGAGAATCTCCGGACCCGGCTGGGTCTGCGACACTGCTGCGGTCCGGTACGGCAGCGATTTGAAAGGGATATGGGAGAAGATATTGACCACGGCGACCAGGGTGAAACTGAGGATACCAGCGATTACCAGTTTGCTGATGAAGGTTTTCATGATTGCCTCCCTGTTTGAGTTCGTTCGTGCTTCACTTAACGTATTACAGGGAGCGTGCCAAGGCGCAACCACCGCATAACACACTGTTATTTAGTTCTTATTTTAGCACAAACACTGAGCCGTCGCTAAACCGCGTCGCCATTAGTACATTTCGTGTATTACATATATACATTTTGAGCACATTGCACCGACAAACAAAACGGAGGATTCCCTCGGCTGCCGGAAATCCTCCCATTGGTAACGAATCTATTTAAGCCACTCAACTTACTACTTTGATCTCCTGATATCTACCGTCGTCATCAACCCTTCCGGAGTGAATGCCAGCCGCGCATTGACCCGCTCCAGGGTATTGACCAACGCGAGGGTCTTGGAGGCCGTGTCGCTTGCCGGCGGCTGCTTCGGATTCCATGAGGTACCGTGGATAGAACAGGCAACGGCACCGCTCTGTTCGTCGATGCCATAGCGGCCACCCGACGGGCAGTAGTGCTGATACCCCCGCAGACCCGCGATGGTCGCATTGAGGCTGTCCGGAGGAAAACCCAGCGACTTGAGCAGGATGGCGGCCAGGGGCAGGTTCTGCTGACAGGCGTGGCGCAGATCCTCCTGCCATCCCAGGTTGACGGTCTCCTCCAGCTGTTTGAAGGCCGAGCGATAGACCGACATCTCCAGATTGCCCTCATGTTTGGCGACCTCTGCTCCGCCCCCCTTGGAGGAGGCATCCATCAGGTCGGTGACGATATCCCGGCGAGAGGCGATTACCAGACGGTCATCCACGACGGCCGAAAAGAGCCGCAGCTTGAGCAGCCAGATGTTGAAGGTCGCCACGTAGAGCGGCTTGCCGCGGTGATCCTCGATGCTGTAGGTCTCGACGGAGAATCCATCGCTGCTGCCATGCCGTGGACCAAGCGCCCGGAACATCCCGGGGATGGCCTGCTCGGCCTTTTTGGCATCCGTGACCTTGACGGTCAGATAGGTGGGCAGGTTGAGGGCCGAACCCAGGTAGCCTACAATGATCGGCTCCAGCGACGAGCGCCCCATCTGCTGCCCCATCAGCCCCATAGCACTGCCGCCGACACTGAACAGCACCTGGCCGTCGCACAGGTTGAGGGCGATCCCGTCCCCCAGCCAATCGAGACGCAGACCGTTTCCCCGTGCAATGAGGCGCTCCATGCCGCTCTTTTGCAGCCAATCGCTGGCCATATGCCCGCGAATGGACATAATCGTGCGCGGCAGCACGGAACTCTCGCTGAGGACGCCCGGCGAGCGGCCGGAGAAGGCGGCCATTCCGTCGTACCAGGAGTTCTCGATCAGCGGCAGGATACAGGTCTGCACGCGGATATCCTTGCCCATTTTGACCCGGATACCGATCGGGTCGAAGAACTTGGTCCAGTAGCGGTTGTAGTTCTCCACAAAGGCGGTGTACTGTTCCGCCTCCTGGGGGGTAACCTGGTCAAGCGCCACCTCGCCCACCGGAGTCAGCAGCCCCTGGCGATTATGCAGGGAACAGTGCGGCTGGCCGGCCCTGTCGATTTCATAGCTGCCGTGATCAGGGCAGACCGGCGGGGTAGCACCCAGATACCCGCCGGCAACCAGTTCCTGCACCGTCGGCTCACAGCGTTTCTCGGCCCTGAACCAGAGCCGGGCATTGGCCAGCAGGGTCATGTTGCCGGAACAGCGCATGCGGCGCGCCTCGCCGATCTTCCAGCGCGGCCCCACCAGGTTGCGGATGTGGGCATCCGAGAGATAGATAAAGATATCCTCCTCGTCAGCGTTCTGGGGAAAGATGGTACGCATATAGCGGAAATCATCGGCCTGCGCCAGTGCCGGCAGGCGCTTGGCGGAGACCGCCACAATCCGCTGCAGGGCCGGCAGACTGGTGGAGACAATCGCGGTATTGCCCATGATCAGGGTATAGGATGAGATGCTGCGGTCAGGCGAGACCACACTGAAACCGCTGAATCCGTCGACCGTAAAACTGGAACGTTTGGCAGTCTTGCCAGAGGCCGCCTCGGCGTAGCGTTTGTCGATCTGCTTGCGGAAACGCTCCCGGTCCTTGAGGGAGAACAGCACCGTGAAGGCGGTCCCCTCCTTCAGAAAGGGGTCGCTGCTGGTAAAGGCCATCTCGGCGACAACCCGGTCACCGAACATGCGGGTCAGCCAGCTGTTTTCCAGACAGAGCTGATGGGTGACCTTCTCACGTACCCGGAAATCGCGGGCGCTGGCCTGGGCCTGGTGCAGCAGGTTGCCGCCCCACTCGTCCATCAGGTCGGCCAGCTCGATCTGTTTGGTTATGTTGCTGAAGAAGACCGCGTACTGGTCACCCGGTATCATGGCGGCCAGGGCCGGCAGCTGAGGGTTTCGACCTTTAAGCATCTCTTTGAAGGGATGAGACTTTACCGTTGGCCCAACCAGGGCCGACAGAGGCACAGGGCCCTCCTCCGCCTCATCGTTGCTCTTGGCCGAGAACCGCTGCGGGCCGCTGCCGAGCAGCTCCAGCTGCAGCGACTCCTGGATGGCGGCTGCTCCGGTGAAGACACTGTACAAGTCAGGCGGTTCACGCCGGAAACGGCTGACAGCCTCGCGCAGGTTCGGCTCCAGGCCGTAGCGCGGTGCAATCGCCAGATTCCAGTAGTGGGTGTAGGAGTCCTCGCTCCGCGGATCGGCGCTGGAGAGGAGTGCCTGCTGCTGGCGTGCCCAGGCCGCCCGCACATCAGGCTGACTGACAGCGTCTTTCGGGAGCCGGAAACTCACCGCCATCAACGGCTTAAACGGTTCATTGGCCGTTCGTCCCTGGATATTCAGCCGGGCCGGGCCGGGGCGGGAAAAACGACCCGTGACAATTATCTCACGACCTGCGGGAGATGGCACAGAATCCCCGTCATCGTCATCCTCGTCATGTCCCCTGGTGGAGGGTTGCGAGACCTGGGCGTTCACCAGCCAGACATCACCCTCAACAACCTTGACCACAAGTCCCGGCAGCACGGGAGAGTTCCCGGGCAGCGGTACGGCAAGGCGAAACCAGCCTTGATCCGCTTCCCGATGAACCTGGGGCACGATCTGCAGCGTCGGCGTGGAACCTGTTCCAACGGCAGCAACCGCCGCCAGGGATGCAACAATCAGCACGATCACAACCAAGGGAATAACAAAACGTTTCGACATGGAAATCTCCTTTCGAATCAGCGCAGCATGACGCCGCCTGCCAGCGCGCGCAGAGCATTTCGGCGATTGCGGTGCCAGGTAAGTGAATGATGGGTGTACCATGATGACAGGTGAGAGATGAGTACGATTGAAGCAACCAGGACAACCAGGGGGATGACGGCGACAGCCAGCTTGAGAATGAAAGGTTCCATTGTGTGCCTCCCTGCAGAGTGTGTTCGTGTTCCGCTGAACGTATTACAGGGAGTGTGCCAAAACAGCCAAACAGGGATAATGCACTAATATTGCTAGCCTATTCAAATATATTCCTGACACCACAAGAATATTGCAAAAAATAATTTGTACATTTTATGTATGCAGCTAGTACAAATTTTCCAACCGACAACCGTCTAGACTTGACGGAACGACCTACGGTTTTCCCAGGTAATATTCCAGGTTTTCCGGAGAAAAACCGGACATCCTGTTGTTGCCGATAATGATCAGCGGCACGCCACGGCCGCCCAGTTCCTTGTGCCGCTGCTTGGCCGCGCTATCCTTCTCGATATCGTATTTCACATAGGAATAGTTTCTACTTTTCATATAGTTTTCGGCAGCCACACAGTAGCCGCACCACGAGGTGGCATACATCTCAATGGTACCGCTAAAGCGCTCCGTCTTTTTTGCTGCCGACTGGGGAGGCTGTGAAGGTGGTGGGGAACTGTTTCGGCTGTTTTTCGAGGGTGCCGGGGCGGGTGGTGCAGCGGCAAAGTCGTTATCCTTGTAGACCCGGACCTTTCGTTTTTTCGATGCCGGTGGCGGTGTATCCTTGAAGGTCACGACACCGTTTTCTTCCCACTTGTACATTTCAGCCTGGCACGCAATCGCGGAACACAGCATGACCAACACTACAACAGTAACCTGTCTCATGAGAAACCCCTTTTCCTACTCCATGGTGCGGATCAACTGACCGGTCTGCTCATCAACAGTAATGACAAGCCGCTTGCCGTCACTTGGCTGCAACTTTTTACCTCCACCCTGCTGTTCCTTTTCCCGGGCCTGCTGCCGCTCCCATTCCTCCCGCTGCGCCTCGACTGCAGCCATGCGCCGTGCATGGGGATCCTTGGCAACCAGCTCTTCGTCCCAGACCACCTTGACTCGTTTGCGGTATTTCAGGGGAACGTCCTCAAATTGATTAGTGATGACCAGCGCCCCGCTAGAGTCCTTGTATTTGTAAAATTCGGCTTGAACATCTGAGGGACAGAGAAACGGAATGGCAGTCAAGAGAGAACAGAAAAACATCACCGGTAGAAAGGACGATACGTTCACAGAGACTCCTAAACAGAAAAGTTAGTTTTTGAAAATCTACATGAGATTATTAAAAGGTCAAACAAATTAAACATACACCGCATAAACTTCATTTTTCAGGAAACCTTCGCTCACTAGTGAAGAAATCATTGCGAATATTGGAGCGGTGGGCATAGAGAACCAGAAGCACCAGCAGGCAGTAGATGACAAGCTCTCCTGAAAACCAGGACTGACCGTGGCGACTGCGTTCAATCGCCAGAATCACGGGAGAACAGGCCAGGGCCAGCAGGCCGGACATGGTGGTGCGGCGCAGCACCAGCAGAAACAGTACGCTGAGCAGCAGCCCGGCCAGCAGCACGGCAGGCGCCAGAAGGATCAAGCCTCCCGCCAGGGTGGCAAAGCCCTTGCCGCCCCGGAAACCGAGTTGCGCCGGAAAGATATGGCCGGCCGTAACCGCCAGCAGCACGCACATGAGCTGCCACGCCCCCAGAGCCAGATACTGGCCCAGCCAGACCGCCGCCATCCCTTTGCCGGCATCGCCCAGCAGGGTGATGACAAAGCCCTTGGTCCCCAAGAGCCGCCCCACATTGCGGCTGCCGGTGCCGCCGCTGGCCAGGCTGCGGATATCCTGCCCGGCCATCATCCGCACCAGGTAGTAGCCGGTGTTGAAGCAACCCAGCAGGTAGGCGCAGGTTATGGCGATCGCAGCATTGATCATGGCAATGATACCCTCCTCAGCGCCAGCATGTTATTCAGACCATACATGTTAACGCACAACAAAGGAAACGGCATCATGGGTTTTTCCGGCAAGGTCAACCAGCGCCAGTTCGTGCTTGCCGGGCAGCGGTGCCCAGCGCCGGCCTTCTTCACCGGGCGGCAGCAGCGCACCGTTCAGCTGCCATCTGAGTTCACTATTATTGGCGTTCTCGACCTCAAAGAAGACCCGCTGGTTCTGTTCGGGGATATCCGGATCGAGCACGATGATGGTGCCCTCGGGGGGATAGGCGATGCGCGGGATCAGCCAGGCCTCGGCCTTCTGCGAAACAGTTTCCATGGTCGACGGTTCGGTCCCTGCCAGGAACAGTTCGCTGCGCTGGTCCTCACTGCCGGCCCGGAAGGCGGTCCGGGCCAGGATCACCCCGGCAGGTCGGAGTGGCGGGGTGCTGCGCACGTCGCGATGCAGGTAGTTCATCAATTCAAGCCAAACCGGGGCGGCCCCGGAAATGCCCGAGACGTTCCACATGGGTGCGCCGCTGAAGTTACCCACCCACACACCAACCGTGTAGCGCCGGGAAAAGCCCACGCACCAGTTGTCGCGCATATCCTTGCTTGTCCCGGTCTTGACGGCGCTCCAGAAGCGGGTGGTGAGCGGATTGTCGAAGCCGAAGGCGATGCTGCGGGCCGAACGGTCCGCCAGGATGTCGGCTACGATGTGGGCAGCCGTGCGCTCCATCACCCGACGAGATTTAGCCGCCCCGGCGGGTGTCAGCCGCAGTTCGCTCCAGACGCCGTCCTGGGCCAGGCTGCGATAGGCATTGGCCAGCTCCTGCAGCGAGACATCGGCCGTGCCGAGTGCCAGGGAGAAACCGTAGAATTCGGCCGGCCGGGCCAACTCAAAACCTACCCGGCGCAACCGCTCGGCAAAGGGTTCCGTACCGACCAGCAGCTGCGTCCGCACCGCCGGGATGTTGAGCGATGACGACAGGGCGGTCCGCACGCTGACCGGCCCACGGGCACGATGATCGTAATCGTGCGGCACGTACAAACCGCGCTCCGTCGGGATATGCAGGGGAGAATCGTCCAGGATCGAAGCGGCCGTCAGCAGACGCTTCTCAAGGGCCAGTCCGTAGAGGAACGGTTTCAGGGTCGAGCCGGCCTGCCGCCGGGCGGTGACACCATCCACCTGGCTGTCGCCGGCACTGCCGACATAGGCCAGCACATTGCCGGTGGCGTTCTCGACCACGATCACGGCCCCCTCGGCCACGTTCCGGCCCAGTAGGGCATTGAGCTGCTGGCGCAGGGTGATCTGCGCCAAGCGTTGCAGGCGCAGATCGAGGGTCGAAGGGATGCGACGGGCACCTTTCGGTCCGTTCGCGGCAGGCCCAATCAAGCGCCGGGCGACGTGGGGAGCCAGGGCGATGCGCTGCCGAACCCGGTACGGCTGGGACAAGCGCTGGCTGGCAAACTGCTGCATACCATCGGGGTTAGACTGTAGCGCCAATGAGCGGGCCAGGGCTGCAGCCCGCCGGCCCACCTCAGCGGGCAGGGCATTGGGGGAGCGGATCAGCGCCGCCAGGGTGCAGGATTCACGATCGTCAAGCCCGGCCGGTTCCTTGTCGAACAGCCCCCGCGAGGCGGCCGCCACTCCCTGCAGTTCACCCCGGAAGGTGACCAGGTTCAGGTAGGTTTCGAGGATCTCTGCCTTCTTCCAGCTTTTTTCCAGTTCACGGGCCGCATCCATCTGATCCCATTTCTGCTGCATATTCTTGCGACCGGTGGGGACCCCGCCGGTCTTGAGCATGACGGCCAGCTGCATGCTGATCGTACTGGCACCGCGCTTTTTCGAGCCGAACAGCCGGCCGACCGCCGCCGCGCCAATGGCCTTCCAGTCGACACCGCCATGCTCATAAAAGTGCCGGTCCTCCGAATGCAGCACCGCCGTGACCAGCGCCGGCGAGATATCCTTCAACTCCGTCCACTCGAGACGGCGCCCGCTCTTGTCGATGCGCACCTCATGGAGCACCTCGCCGCGCCGGTCGAGGATCAGGGCATCGGAGCGCAGATGGGCGGCTTTAACCTGCGGGAAGGTGGGGAGGGCGCTGGCTTGTGTTGTCAGAACAGCGAGGACAAGCACCGCCAACAAGACATACACTTTTACATCAAACCCCTCCAAGCCTCCCCTTATCAGGGGAGGCTTTAAAGCTTCCCCCCTGATAAGGGGGGATTGAGGGGGGTTGGATGTTGACTTTACATTCTGCAGACCCATCACTCACCCACACTAACCGCATGATTGGGCGCCTCGCCGAACATCTCCGGCGCATACAGCGCCTCGACGCGGGTCGTCGGCAGGTGGAAGCTGCCTTCATTATTGAATCGGATCGTGTACTCGGTGACCAGCTTGCCCTTGGGCAGATAATCGTAATAGGCCCGGTAGGCCTCGAAGCTGCGCTCGTCGTAGACCGGCCAACTCCCTTTGCGCTCCCCCTCGGTGACGATGGCCGAATCCCTCCCCAGCCCGGAACCGAGGATCGTCGTCCCGGCCGGGACCGGGTCGCTGACCGCCACCCAGGTCATGTCGATCTGGGCGTCGATTTCCAGCCGGACCCGGGCCACATCACCACGGTTCCAGTGCCCCTTGACCCGCTGTTCGACCGGCGTCACGGTCTTTTTGATGCGGTAGCCGCTGGAGAGCGGCTCCTTGAGCGGCAGGGCGGCCAGGCTCAGCAGCGTGACCCACGGTTTTCCGGCGCCGTTATGACGCAGGCTGACCTTGGCGGTCCCATCCGGCCAGGGGAAGGTCAGGGTTTTGCCCTTCTTGTCCGCAGCCCACTCGATGATCCGGGCCGTGCCGGCCAGCTCTGCCCGGCTGGAGCCGGCCACCGGGGTCGCCTCGAATTTCTTCGAGAATTTCTCCAAGGCCACCACTCCCCAGGCGTTGGCGATGGTCGTCTCCCAGTGACCATGCTGCTGGCGGGCCATGGCTCCCCGCACCAGGCGGGGTATGTCACTCTGCCAGCTACCCTCATCCATGAAGGTCAGCAGGGTGCGCAGGGCATTGGTATCGGTCGAGACCATCAGCCACCACAAGCGGTCCGACTGCTCGGTGGAGAAGTTCATGATCGTCCCCTGCATGTTCAGGCGCGAGCGGATGATCTGCTCGGCCTCCTTGAGCCGTTTGGCCCGGTCGGGCAGACTTTCGGTCCGCTTGAGGATATTCAGCCAGTCCAGCACGGCCGAGGTCGGCCAGAGGTTGGGTTCCACAGCCACACTGGCCAGCAGTTGTGCGTTGGCCTTGCCCCGCTGTGAAAGCGCCTCGATTGCGGCCAGCTTCTGGATGGAGAGGTCGGCCGTGCTGAGCGGCGACAGCCGGCGGATCTTGCCTTCGACAAAGGCCACCAGCCCCTTTTCCATCTGATCGACCAGATCGTCCGGCAGCTCCCGTCCGGCCTCCATGCTGATGGAGAGGAGGTAGGAGGTCAGCATGGGACTGCCGTCCAGCCAGGGCGAGGGGAAATATTTGACCAGGCCGTGGTTGTCCAGATAGGCCGGCAGGACCGTCAGGATCTGTTTCCAGAGGGCATCATCCTTGAGGCTGATCGCCCGCGACACCTGCTGTTCCATGCAGGTATAGGGATAGTTCCGCATGTACTGCACGACACCGCCCAGCCCCTCGGTCAGCCTGGGGCGCATGACCACGTTGACCCCGCCGCGCCCCTTGAGCGCACCGGCCGGCTGCTGCACGTCCAGATCAAAAGCCTTGTCCAGCTGGGTGATCGTGGCCTGATAGACCTGCACCGGGACCGGTGCAATCACCTTTTGGCTGACCTTGAGCTTGTCGCTGGCATCGCCGCTCTCTTCCTTGGCCTGCACCTCCCAGCTGGCCGTTTCGATACCGGCCGGGACTTCCGCTTGCCAGACAGCATCCCTGGCCTCACCCGGGGTCAGCTTGAGGGCGATCGGCTCGAAGCCGCTTGACAGCGACCAGGAGGGCCGGGCACTCACTGAAACGGACATCTCGCGGTTGGAGGCGTTGCGCACGGTGAAGCGCGCGCTGAAGCGGTCGCCCTGCCGCACCAGTGGAGGCAGGCCGGACAGGACCATCAGGTCCTGGGTCGTGCGGATGCTGGTGCGCCCGGAGCCGAACAGACCGCTGCCGGCACTGGCCACGGCCACCACGGAGAAGCTGGTCAGCGAATCGTTGAGCGGGATCTCCACCGTGGCTTCCCCGTTGGCATCCAGCTTGACCCGCCCCTTCCAGGTCAGCAGGGTATCAAACAGCTCGCGGGCCGAGCGCATGCCGCCCCCGCCGCCGGCCGGCAGCGCCTTCAGGCCGAAGTGGCGCCGCCCGACCACCTGGGTCTGGGCGGTCGAGGTGTGGATTTCGTGCCCGCGCCTGCCCATCATGGCGTCCAGCAGCTTCCAGCTGTCATTCGGCATCAGCTCCAGCAGGCCGTCATCGACCGCGGACAGGGCCACCTCGGCCCCCTTGGGGAGCTCTCCGCCGTCAGCGCGGCTGACCTTGATCCTGATGGTCGCCTTGCCGCGCACCTTGTAGCTGTCGCTGTCGGCCGTCACCTTGACCTTCAACTCGTGGGCCTTGCGACCGACCCGGATCTCGCTGATCCCCAGGCGATAGGAGGGCTTGCCCGGATCAAAGAGGGCCGTCGGCTTGCTCCCCCCCACCCGGCCCCGCACACACAGGGCCGAGACGAAGATATTGGGGGCGTAGTTGCCCTTGATCGGCACAGATATGAGCGGCTCCTTGCCGCTGATCTTGCGCACATAGGCATCCAAAATCCCCTCGCGTTCGACCGTTACCAGCACCGTGGCGGCGCGGAAGGGGGAACGAACCTGGAATTGGGCGGTATCGCCCGGATTGTATGATTTCTTTTCCGGCAGCAGGTCGATGCGGTCGCTGTCGCCGGCCTCAAACCACCATTCCCCCTGGCCGGCCACCCACACATCCCGGTTCGCGGAGGAGCTGTGCCCGTCAGCGTCGGTAACGGTGGCCTGCAGGATGACGTTGCCCGAAACCGGTGACTTGGCGCTGCAAGCCAGCAGTCCCTTGTCGTCTGTTGTCCCGGAGCAGATCTGACCGACCGATTTGGTTTCGGTGACATGTTCGTAGGCATAGAAGCCACCCACCAGCCGTTTGCGGTGGGAAAACTGCTGGCGGCTGAAGAGTTCCACCGCGACCTTGGCCCCGCTCACCGGCTTGCCCTTGACGTCCACGACCACACTCTTGAAGGTCAGGGCATCGGCCGCCGATGACCAGGAATCGGGCTTGATCCCCACCAGCAGCCGGGAGGACCAGAGCGGCACCCGACCGGTGACGGTCTGGATCTCGCCGTTGGGATCGCGGAACTCCAGTTCGGCCACCAGGGTATGGGGGGCGGTGATTTGGGGCAGATCGTCGATCCGGGCTCGCAGGGCGCCGGTCTTATCCAGGACAAACTCCCGGGAGCGGTAGGTCGGCTTCTTGGGCTGGACCTCCTGGCCGGCATCGTCGCCCTCGTCATCATTGGAGCGGTCGGGGGCCTCTTCCTTCACCACCCCGGTTTCGACCTTGTCGTTGGCAAAGGTGTAGTCCTCGTAGTCATCAAAGCTGACCGAGCGCGGACGGGTCTGGGTGCGCAGCTTGACGGCTGCACCACCGGCACCGCCGCCGGAAAGATGCGCCACGTACAGATCGAGCTCCACTGCCGCGGCATTCACCGCCGGTTCCTTGGGCGGCTCAATCACCCCCTTCATGAGCGGCACGCGGAACTCCTCGACCCGGAAGGAGCCCGATTCCCAGCCATCCAGATACGGGGTGCCTTCATCGCCACCCCCGGCGCTGCTATTGGCCGCGTTTTTCGGTTTCCCGGAACCCTTCTTCGCCAGCAGGACGTCGTAGTAGCCCAGCTCGGCACATTTCGGCACGGTCATCTTGGTCTCGGAGGTGTTGTCCGCCTTCCAGACCAGTGGAAATTCATAGCGCTGCCCGCTGCCGCGATGGGTCACCACGACCGCCTTGGGCAGATCCTTGATGCCGCGCAGATCAAAGCCTTTCATGGCATGATTGCGCATGAAATGCTTCATGTGCACCGTGTCCCCGGCCCGCAGCAGTGTCCGGTCGAAAACCGTGTGGGCGATGGTCTGCTCCTTGAAACCGGCATAGGGCAGGTTGAAGCGCCAGCTCTCGATACCCTTGTCCCAGCTGGAATGGACAAAGGTCAGGTCTGCCTGCTTGCGCGCAAACGCAAACAGTCCACCATCCATGCCGCTCAGCATGGACTGCTCGTTATCGCTATAGTAATCGTCGTTGGCTTCGTCATCCTTCGCATCGCGGCAGTAGGGAGGATTTTCCGGCAGTTTGGCCTTGATACGGGCGATGCCGTCGGCGTCGGTCTTGCCCTGCCAGTACAACTTGCCCTTGCAGTCACGGATATTCACGGCGGCACCGGCCACCGGCAGCCCCTTGTCCAGGCTGGTCACCCACACCAGGGATGATTCCCGCCCCCGCTTGAAGTGAGCCGACATATTGGTCACCAGCGCCGCAGACGACACATACATGGGGCGGGGCTTGTCCAGCAGCGCCGCACCCAGGATCGGACTTTCCAGTTCAATGATATGGAAGCCGGCCTTCTTGATCGGGATCCCCACCACCTCGAAGGCCTTCTCGCCATTGGGCTTGGGAATCACGAAATCGTCGGCCCCGACCTTGTTCAGAATCGGCTTGTTACGCCGGGCGGTGCGGACCGTGCGCAGCCACTCGATGATCTTCTCTTCGCGGTCGAGCGGCAGCAGTCGCT
Organism: Geobacter psychrophilus; assembly: GCF_056821595.1. Classification (NCBI taxonomy): domain Bacteria; kingdom Pseudomonadati; phylum Thermodesulfobacteriota; class Desulfuromonadia; order Geobacterales; family Geobacteraceae; genus Geobacter; species Geobacter psychrophilus. The sequence continues at coordinate 2,568,556 of NZ_JBXDTU010000004.1, read as the reverse complement.
GTTTGCCCTTGATGGTCTCGGCCTTGACCTCCGGTTTCTTCTTTGAGCCGGACAGCCAGGCGGAGAGTTTCTCACCCACCGCCTTGACCTTGTCCTTGGCCTTGTCGATGACGGTCGCCTTGGCCTCCTGCGGTTTTTCCTCGACGATCGGCTTCGGTTCATCCGGGTTCAACTGACGGGCCTTGACCCGCGGTTCCAGGTTGCGCAGGGTAACCGGCATCGCCGAGTCGCTGCTCAACTCGACGATGCCGAAGGGGGCGGCAAACTTGGCCAGCGGAGGAAAGCCATCCGTACTGACCGTCAGCGGGAACTTGGCCCGGTTGGCGGGATGACGCCCGGCATCATCAACCAGCCCTTTGGGCAGTTCGATGGAGAAAGACCGCTTTTCCGGAAAGGGGCCGATGAAGCGGAGGCCGTGCACATCGCCGTCGCTTTTTACCGTCTGCTCCCCACCTTCGTCATCGCCCGACAGGTCCGGCTTGTAGACCTTCTTGCCCGAGCGCATGACGATCTTCTTGGCCAGCTTCACCGGCACCGGGGCCGAGAACGTGAGCCGCATGGGCGTCATCGGGATACAGGGGGCGTTGGCATTGGTCCGCTCGCACTGAAAGGCGATCGTGAACTGGTCGCGCACGCTGTAGTTAATGATCTGCTCATCAGCGGTTTTGACACCACTGCTGGAGGCGATGCCCTTGCCCCAGATCAGCTTGACCGCCGCCTTGCTCGGGAAGCTCTGGCGGCAGCGGATGGCAACGGTCCTGTTGTTGTCGCTACGGCCGGCTGCCTTGAGCACGGCAGTGCGTTCGGCCCCCTTGACGATCTGGATACCGAGGGTCTCCGCGATCCCTTCGACGCTGAAGCGGGTGTTGGCCAACACCGAGGCCTCGTCAGCCTCGCCGTCCAGGGTCAGGATAAAGATCTGCCCTTCGTCGATCGTCCGGCCGTCACCGGGACGCGAAGCGATGATCGCCGGTCCGCCGGTGGTGAAGGCAAAGACGCGCTCACCGGCGACCGGAGAGCCCGATAGCGCCTTCAGCCCCTCCCGCAGCGTGAAGCGGCAGGCCACGCCGGCTGCCAGGTCGCGATCGAAGTCGAAGGCCCAATTCTTCACATCCACCCAGCGACCTGAGCCCTTTTCCGGGCAGGCGATCTCAAAGGGGGCTTCATTGCGCGGGTCGCCGAAGGTCGTCATCGCCTCGGAAAAGCGGGCCGTAACCTGGCGGACACCCTTGATCGTCCCCTGGGGAGAAAAGGCGTCCACGCGGGCAGCATCCTGTGCCTGGCATAAGCTGGCGGTAACGAGGAACATGAGGGTCAGGTAGAGGGATGAGAAACGATGCATGCGGGTGGCCTCCTTGATTGCAGGGCAGATGTTAATGGAACAGGAAGGATTATATCAGGGTTCAACTCGAATCATAGGTGTGATAACGCGCTTGAGTGTCTTCTGTGTAGCGAAACTGAACAGTAATGAGGCGCAGCATCTGCGGTCTTTTGTCGACCGCCTGCCGCCGAATGGGTTAGCACCGTTTTCTCTGTCCCGTCTTGTAATAACCTGCTCCTACAATTATTAGTAAAAGTAATCCAATAGGAGTAATTATCATTCCGTTTCTGAGGTGTTTTTTGTCCCTTGCAACTCTATTGTAGTAATTCACTCGCGTGATTCCATCAATTTCGAGTTGGTATATCTTATTGAATGTACTCTCTTTAAATATAAGAGCCTTTACCTCTTTACCGAAATCATTTGCTATCGTTGGATAATAACAGACCGAAAATTCGCTAGTATATTTTTCCCCATTAATTTTATTGTGTACAGCTATTCCCCAACTCTTTCCCATTGATATCTTACTCATCGTTCCGGTTATTTCTTGCAATTGAGATAGGCTTGGTGCAACTAACCCGCCTTGATTAAAATAACCATGAGAAAATTGCAACCCCCCAATAAATATAATACCTACAGGTATTACAATTATGATTCTAACGACTAACTGTTTTACTGAAATGTTTATTTTTTCTGGTTTTATGAGTTCTGAAGTATCTCCAATAGAAGTTTTACGATAAAACCAGTAGGCTGCTATTGATAGTAATCCTGGCACTAATATCAACAGAACTGTAATTAAAGGTAGATCCATTTTTTCTCCGGCAACTCATTGTTCACCGGTCCATGCGCGTACGCGCGTGAACCGGTGATCTACCCAAATGAACATTTATCTCGGAAAACCAGGGACACTCCCCGGTTTTTGCTGATCAGACACCTATCCCTCATTCAGCTTTCCTCTCTCCGGCGGCAGAAAACTTTCACCCGTAACAACGCTTTTTCCGGTCATGTCTTCAAGATCCAGCCTGGCCTTACGGGCGATGCCACTCCTTTGGAAAAAACCAAAATCAATTGTTCACGCAGCGACGCAACGAAAATCTCAAAAATTATCCAAGCCGTAAGCTACTCTCAAGAAAAGCGGGTAACAGGCTGGTTTTTAATGTTGCTTTCCAATAAAGTCCTCTGTCCCCTTATTCTGTTGCCGGTTACATATCAAGTCCCATTACATTCTGACCGGCTGTACGAAGCAGTTTCTGCACGAACTTATTTTTGATGACAGCATCACCCGGTTCAGACACATCCACCCCTTTGCCCATCAAGGCGTTTTTCATTTCCAGCAGGTCGATGCCACCGCCGATTTTTTTTACCAGATCCTCCATCTCCTGCTTGCTGGAGGTCAGGGTGAACAGTTTCTTCAGCGGCGCCCGTCGTTCCGTGCCCATATCCTGGTAGATCGTCCAGAGAGATTTCACATCCGTTATCTCGCCATGGTTCAGATTGCTGTGGCGGTTCAGCGGGTCGAGGCGCACCATGCGCAGGGCAATTTCATCCATCTCGGTCTGACTGAGAAAGACATCGTTGCGTAGCGCGTAGACCGACTTCCAAGCATCGAGATAACCGGGGTCAAGATCGGTGGCCCTGCGGAAATGGGTGTAGGCGTCAGCCTTGCGCCCCTGTGCCTCGCGCAGCTGCCCGAGCAGGTAGTGCACCTGAGGTTTGTTGGGTGTTGTCTTGGCAACCCCCGTTAAGACCTCTTCGGCGACACTGACACTCTGCTGATGGGTGAAAACGCCTTCACAACCGAAGCAAAAATGTGCTACCTGTCCGAACTGTTCCGGCATGCGCTCAAAGGCGATCTCATAATGTTTTTTAGCTCCGGCCAGATCGCCGATAGAGGCAAGCCGTTCAGCAAGCCGCCACTGTACACAGTAGGCATCGGCAAACTGTTCCGAGGCCTGTTCATACACCTTCAGGCTTCTTCGAAGCAGGCCGGCTTTAGTCAGTTTGTCACCCTTCTCAGCCAACCGTACCGATTGAATCACCCGCTCGAAGAACGCGGCATCATCCAGCTTCCCTTTAGCCCTGAGAATCTCACCCAGAACGGCATAGGCCCTTACCCGATCGCCGGGCGGCTCTTCACCGTCGGTGGGATCGATTTTCAGGGCCTGGCGCACGACTATCTCCGCCTCGTCCAGCTTGCCGTCCTTTTTCATCAGCACCGCCTTCCAAATCAGCGGGCGTTCTTCGAAGCGATCCCGCAGCAGCAAACGGTCAAGCCAGGGGATCAGCGGGGAACCGAGCATGTCGGTCAGTGTCTGGTAAGCAGGATCTTCACCCGGTTTGGCGTAGAGATGCCACTTGAGGATCTCGACCGCTTCGGTATCACGCCCGACCTTGTGCAGCGCTCTGGCAGCGATGGGAGCCAGGGACGGAGTGTTATCACTGAGGTCCATCAGGTCAGAGGCGCCCCACCAGCGCGACTTTTCCAGCAGGGTAAGGATGTCATCAAATCGCCCTGCCTTGTCATATATCTGGGCCAGTCGGATCAGTTGACCAGCAATGGTGCCGCCGGACAAGGCCAGGTTCTTGGCGATCAGATTGGCGTTAAACTCGGGAGCATTCAGTGATGACAGCGTGGCGACAATAACCATCTGTTCTGCTTTGGCCAGCTGGTTGTTGTCGATGTAAACGTCAACCAGTTCGTCAAGGGCCTGGCGGCTTTCCCACCCTGTCGTATCGGTCATGCTGAACTGTACGGTCCCGTTTCCCAGCTGGCCCATCATGAGTGCCTCACCTTCTTTCACCAGTTCTTGGTTCGAAAGAAGCATACCGAGGGTAATCAGGCGCGGTGTCATGAGGAGCTTGACCCTGGCGACTGCCTGGCGGGCCTGGGGGGTTTCCTTGCTGTCGTCAGCCTTTACAATGCTTCGCAACAGCTCCACCGCCTCATCGGCCCGGTCCATTGCCAGCAGCAGTTCCACCTTGCGCGACTGCACGACCAACCGTGATTCGAGGTTGAGATTCGGCTTGCTGATAGCGGCATCGAGAATGGCCGTCAGCCCGGCCGCCCCATCTTTACTGGTGGTAATCAAGCCGCATTGCTTCCATAACGGCAACTCCGGCCGGTCGGTCAGCACGCTGCGACACCACTGGTTCAACCCCTCGGCATGGCGGTTTTTATCGAAGGAGTGCCATCGTCGCTCGAATTCTGATGCCTGGAATTCATCCGCCTCCATCCGTTTGCTCAACTCCACCGCATCCATGACCCGATCCCTGCCGATCAGCCCCAGCAGGTAGAGAATCTTGGCCTTGTTTCGAGGGGTGTCCCGGTCCTGATACTGATACTCACGTTCCACAGCTTTGAAGATCTCCGGCTCGGCCTTGTCCTTGGCGCTTTTCTCGGGAAAGCGTTTGCTCATCACCTCGTACAACTCCGTATCGTTCAGCCCGGTCACCAGTTCCCACTGTGGTTCGGTCAGCAGATCGGTACGTCTGGTAGCCAGCTGCTTGGCCAGATCCAGACTTTTCCCGCCGGACGGCACACGAAGGGAGACCCCCGGAACCGTCATGGCCTTGAGGAGCAACTCTTCGGCCCGTTTCTCCCCAGCCATTGCAACCAGATCAGGCGCCAGCACTTTGATCTGCCCCTTGGGCCGTTCTCCCTGCAGCGACTGCAGATAGGTCTCGAAGCTCTCAACGGTCGGAACATCACCCTTGCCGATGCCAGGGCGCTGCTGGTCGCCGCGCAGATCCATCAAGTTGAAAGCATAGCGCTGGCCCCCGGCCATGGTCACAGCCGCCTTCAGTTCAGCCAGACCCTTGTCGAGGGCAGGCTTGTCTTTGGTTAGGTAGGCCAGCAAAACATGCAACACAGTATCCTGGATGGCGTTGCCGGATGGCGGCAGCTTGTCCAGACGGGATTTGAGAGTTTCCCAGGTTGCCGGGGCCGGGATGGAGGATATGAGGCTGGTCAATGACGGCGTTTTGGCATCTGGCGGAGCATAGGGGTTTACGGAGTTTGCCTTGATCGCCTCGGGAGGCAGGAGCTTGAAGCGATCGTACAGCTTCAGCCAACGCTCGACAGCTACATCGACCGGCAGCTTGGCGCGTTCTGCCTTGAAGCTCTCAAGGTCCCGCATAAACAATTCAGCTTCGCTTTTGTCCGAATCCACTTTCTTATCTTCAGCTCCGACCGCTTTATCAATGCGGGCCAACGCCTCGATGGCGCCTACCAGATCATCGGCAAAGGCTGGCACCGATACGCAACACAAAGTTGCAAGCATAGCAGTGGTAAAATTACAAATGACTCGCCATGACACACTTGAAGTTATACCCATTTCACTCCCCCTTGTTTGACGCTCGTTTGTACATTCTCTTCGAAGAAAACCAAGGGCACGCCCCGGTTTTTGTTGATCATATTATTTATCCCTCATTCAGCTTTCCACTCTCCGGCGGCAGAAAACTTTCACCGGTAACAACGCTTTTTCCGGTCTTGTCTTCAAGATCCAGCCGGGCCTTACGGGCGATGCCGCCGCCTTTCTTTCCCGCCTCTTTGTTTTCATGCATACCCGTGCACGATCCAGCGAACGCGCCGGATCAGCAATATCCTGCATCCGCTCGTAACCGACCTTGGCCAGCCAGAGCTTGATCGGCTCGGCCTTGAGGCTTGGCACCGATTGGATCAAACGCAACAACACTTCGGGACTGGCAACATCGGTAAGATATTTTTTCCCATCCGCAGCCTCCAATTTCAGTCGGTGACAATTTGTCACCGACTCACTTCCTTCCTTGTTCAGCCTGTTCTTCAGAACCTTCCAGTAGTTTCTGGCTGCTTGGAAATCAGGCTGTTACAGTAGCGCCCGGATAAATATCCACGACAGAGAAGTACCAGGTCTCCGTCTGTTCATCGTAGACCCTACTAATGTCATAATCTTCGAATGATACTGGAGTGATATTCATACATTCCTCTGCGCTGTTTAATTATGTGCAATATCCCATTGAAGGACGTTTATCGTGCCTGTGATGTGTTACACCACCCCGCACCCGATTTCAACGACAAAACGAGGTGCAAAGGAACTTTACACCTCTGTTTTTACAATTTATTTCAGCAAGTTGCACATATACTGTAAAGTTTCTTTACACTTTGTTTCTGAAAGTACATTCCTCCCGATTTTAGTCAGAAATTAACTTCCGGCTTCAATGCAAGCCACGTTGACAGTTAGCAGATTTTGATGTTTATTTATGTTCAGACAGAGGAGAAGGATCAAGTCAGTTTTTCACATATGCCCCGGGAGGACACCATGCTTCAAAACACGATCTGTTCAAGGATTGCATCGCGTTTGATGATTGTGCCTGTGATTGTCGGCCTGCTGTCTCTCTCAGCACCTGTCAGCCTTGCCCGCGCCGGCCAGGGCCAGGCCTCACCCCAGTCAGACTCCGCCACCCCGCCGGCATCGACGGTCAAGCTGATCTTTATCCACCACTCCACCGGCGAGAACTGGCTTACCGATGGCAATGGGGATCTGGGAATTGCCCTGGGCAGCAACAATTATTTTGTCAGCGATACCAATTACGGCTGGGGGACCAACACGATTGGCGATCGCACCGACATTCCCAATTGGCTGGAATGGTTCCGCAGCGACGATACCCCCACCTTTATGGCAGAGCTCTACGCTGAAAGCGGACAAAATTCAAACTATACACGCTCTATGTCCGACCCGGGCGGTGCGAACGAGATCATCATGTTCAAATCCTGCTTCCCAAATTCAAACCTGTCAGGCAACCCCGAAGACCCCCCATCGGCAGCAGACGACTGGTACACGGTCGGGCACTCCAAAAATGTGTACAACCAGCTGTTGCTCTACTTCCAGCAGCATCCCGAAAAATTATTTGTCGTGATTACTGCGCCGCCGCTTTCATCCTCATCAACATCCTCAGCCAATGCCGCCAATGCGCGCGCCTTCAACCAGTGGCTGGTCAACGACTGGCTGAGCCAAAACAGCTATAGCTTGAAGAATGTGGCTGTTTTTGATTTTTACAATGTCCTTACCAGCAACGGCGGCAGTTCCACTGTCAATGATCTGAATTCGGTTAATGGGAACCACCATCGCTGGTGGAATGGAGCTGTTCAGCATAAGACCGATGGAGGTACTAATTTTCTCGCCTACCCATCGGGCGATGACCATCCCAGCCGGGCCGGCAACCTGAAAGCCACAGGCGAATTTGTCCCCATGCTGAATGTCTTTTATAACCGTTGGAAAACCGCTAGCAACCCTACCTTTCGCCTGACGGTGAACGTTGTGAGCGACAACGCCAGCAAAGGGGGCGGAAGGATCTACAACAACGGTACAACCCTGATTGACTGCTCCAATACCGGCAGCAACGCTACGCTAGCGACCGGCACCTGCTGGGCCGATCTTGCCCCCGGCGCCAACATGAGCCTCATTCAATCACCCGACAACGATTCCACCCCGGCTACCTGGAGTGGTGGCGCCTGCAGCGGAACGGGGCTCTGTGAAGTTGCCAATATTTCCGCCAATACAACCATTACCGCCACCTTTCCCTACTCCGCCATGGCAAAGCTCTCTTCGAGCAATATAGGTTATGAATCCCTCGTTTCTGCCTACACTGATGCAGCGACAAGCGACACGATCCAGGCCCGGGCAGTGACGTTTATTGAAGGTTCAGCAGGTTCTGCTGTTACTCTGAACGACAGTAAGACGATCAAACTGTTCGGCGGTCTGGATGCCTACTACTCGGCTACCGGCGGTCATACAACGATCAGGAATGCCCTCAAAATCAGAAGTGGACGCTTGAATGTTTTAGGTGGAATAAAAATTCAGTAGAACGGCAACCCTCACCCCCCCACCGCCGCCAGTGCAATCTCCTTGATCCCCTTCAGATCCAGCTTGCCGGTCCCCAGGATCGGCAAGCTCTCCACCTCAACGTAACAATCGCGCCCCGGCTTCCACAGGTTGGGCAGCGGGCTCTCGGCCATATGGCGCTGCAGGGTCTCGGCATCGGCCGCCTCCCGTGCGAACAGTACCACCAGCTTTTCTCCCTTCTTCTCGTCCGGTACGGCCGTAACCGCCACCACGCCGGCCTGTCCCAGACGACCATGCAGCTCGTCCTCCACCACCCCATGCGGCACCATCTCGCCGCCGATCTTGCTGAAGCGCGACATGCGGTCGGTGATGCGGATGAAACCGTCGTCGTCCATGATGCCGATGTCGCCGGTGACGTACCAGCCATCCCTGACCACCTCGGCGGTCTTGCCCGGCTGCCCCAGATAGCCCAGCATGACGTTGGGCCCGCGCACCAGCATCAGACCGGCCTCACCCTGTTTGACGGTCGCGCCGCTCTCCGGATCGACCACCCGGATGGCCACACCCGGTATGGGATGCCCGACACTGCCCTCTTTGGCGCCGTATTGGCGCACCCCGCCGACCTCCACATCCGGCAGGGACAGGGTGATGACCGGCGACAGCTCGGTGGCGCCGTAGCCTTCCATGGGGCGGACGCCGAACTTCTCCTGGAAGGCGTCGGCCACCTTGCCCTTGAGCTTCTCGGCGCCGGTGATCACCAGCCGTAAGCTCGCGAAATCCTCCCGCTTGGCCCGGCGCAGATAGGCCAGCAGGAAGGTGGGGGTGGCCAGCAGGATGGTGGAACGATGCTCGCGCACGACCTGGGCGATCTTCTCACCATCCATGGGGTTGGTGTGGTAGGCGGCGGAGAAACCGGTCACCAGCGGAAACCAGAGGGTGGCGGTGAAACCGAGCGAATGGAAGAACGGCAGGGCCGAGCAGACGTTGTCGTTCAGGGTGGCACGGAAGACCATGCGGAAGGCCTCGATGTTGGACATGATGTTGTGGTGGGTCAGCATGACCCCCTTGGGCTCGCCGGTGCTGCCGGAGGAGAAGATGATCGTGGCCACGCTGTCGGCCGTAAAACCCTCCCGGTTGCAGAGCAAACGGACCGGGAACAGACGCGCCTTGAGCAGGGCCAGCAGCTTGTCCCTGCCGCTGATGGTGGGGAGGATATCCTCCAGCATGATCATCCCCTCCAGCCGCGGCAGGGAGGGGACCTTCTCCAGAAAGGCCCGCGAGGTGATGATCGTGGTGATGCCGCATTGCTGCACGGCCGAGCGCAAGGACCCTTCGGCGGCGGTGTAGTTGAGGTTGACCGGAATCCTGCCCAGCAGCGACAGGGCCAGGTTGGCCAGAACGCCGCCCACGGAGGGGGGCAGGAGCAGGCCGACGTGTTCAGCCCGATCAAGTTGCTGCTCCAGCTTCCCGGCCAACGCCAGCGCCCCGGCCAGGGTGCGGCCATAGGTCAGGGCCTTGCCGGAGGTGTCCGCTACCGCCCGGCGACGCCAGTTCTGGCGGGCAGCCTGGATGAAGTATTCTTCCAGGGCCCGGCGGCGCGGCTTGCGCGAATCAAAGTAATCGCAGGAGAGCTCCATGACCGCCTGGCGCACCTCCATGGCAGTGCTGGTGGCAGGCATGGGGGTGCCGAACAGGACCGTCATCGGATAGGGGGAAAAGGCCGGCAGGGTCGACATCATCCGGCCGTGGGCATAGGAGAGGATGCTGCCCCAGGCCCCGCCGATGTAGACCGGGATGATCGGGTAATTCGTGCCTTTGACGATCCGCTCGAAGCCGCCGCGGAACTCGCGCAGCATGCCGTTGCGGGTCAGCTGCCCCTCGGCGAAGATGCAGACCATGTAGCCCTCGTCCAGGGCGGTGCGGGCCTGCTTCATGAACTCCATCAACCCCTTCCGGCCATCCTCCGACGAGACCGGAATGACCTTCAGCAGACGGAACAGGCCGCGCAGCAGGTGGGTATTGTAGACACGGCGCTCCATGACAAAACGGATGCGGCGCTGGTTGGTGGCGGACAACAGCAGGGCATCCAGCCAGGTGACGTGGTTGGGGATCAGCAGGGCCGGCCCTTCGATCGGCAGGTTATCGGCACCGATGATGCGCAGACGGTAGAAGACCCGCATCGCCACCAGGGCCATAAAGCGTACCAGAAAGTCGGGCAGCACCCAGAAGGAGATCAGGGTAACAACCAAGGTGAGAACACCCACGGTACTGAAGCCCTGGGCCGCCGTCATCCCCAGCGGGCCGCTGATCAGGTAGGTCAGCCCCGAAGCCAGCAGCACGCCGACCCAGTTGATGAAACTGGAGGCCGCCAGCACCTCGCCCCGCTTGGCCGGCTCGGCCCGGAACTGGATGAAGGTCTGCAGCGGCAGACTGAAGAGTCCGGCCGAGATACCGAACAGAACCACGATCAGCATGCAGGCCGGCAGGGAAGAAGGGATCGCATGCAGCAGCACCGGTGAGATTGTCAGGCCGATGGCACCGATCGGAACGATGCCGAATTCCACATCGCGGCCGGAGAGCTTGGCGGCCAGCAACGAACCAATCCCGATCCCCAGGGCCGCCGCCAGAAAGAGGTAGCCGCTCTGGGCCTCGGCCAGCCCCATGGACTGCATGCCGTAGGCGATCAGGTTGAGCTGGGCAAAGGCGCCGATGAACATGAAGTAGGCCTGCCCGATGACTGCCAGCATCAGCTGGTGATCATGGCGGATGGCCAGGACCGTACGCAGGATCTCGGCCGGAAACCAGGCGATCTGCCGCTGCGTGTCGGCCCGGGTGGTGGCCTCCATCCCGCTGGCGGACCAGAGTCCGGCCAGCGCCACCCCCAGGCAGAACAGGGCCGCCAGCCAGTAGCGTCCGTCGACGGACTGGGTCAGGACCGAGGCCAGCACCGTGCCGCAGATGATGGCCAGGTAGGTGAATGATTCGATCAGGCCGTTGGCGCGTGAGAGCTGCTCGCGCTCAGCCAGCTCGGGGATCACGCCGTACTTGGCCGGGGCAAAGAAGGCGCTGTGGACCGCCATCATGAAGATCACCAGGTAGAGCCCGTTGTGCCAGCCGAAGTAAAAGGCCCCAACGGCCAGGGCGGTCACGATCACCTCGACCAGCTTGACCGCCACGATCACCCGCGATTTGCGCAGGCGGTCGGCCAGGCAGCCGGCCGGAGCCGAAAAGAGCAGGAACGGCAATACAAAGGCCGCACCGACGGTAGCTGTAATCACACCCGCCTTGTCAGCCCCCTGCACCCCGATCAGGCAGAAGATGATCAGCAGCTTGAGGATGTTGTCGTTCATGGCCCCCAGAAACTGGGTGGCATTGAGGCGATTGAAGGACGATGACATGGCGGATTTTGCGTTGTCGTTATTCATGGCTATTCCTCGTCACAGGTATGGTTATTCTTTTGCAAAGAGAAATGCGATCTGCAAGCAACTGCGCACAGTTTCCAAATATTTCCTCCGTCACCCCCAGGGCGCGTTTCAGCCCCACGTCCTGATCCCAGGGGTTGCGGATGACAGCTAGCCGACGGGTCGCAGCAAACGACAAGCGGTAGGCATGCCACAAGGGAGAGGTGATCGGGCTGGAGATGATCGGCATGTCGCTGCCGTACAGCAGGCGACCATGAATCCCAGAATGGCGCAGCACCTTGGCCAGATGTCCCAGGCGATTGGCCTGGGTCAGACTGGAAAAATCGGCGTACAGATTGGGGAATTCGTCAAACATCGGCAGCAGCCGCTGCAGGTTTGGCTGTCCGTCGTTGCGGCCGTTGCTGGCGCAATGGGCGGCGATGACCGTCACCCCCATTTCCAGTGCCCGGTGCAGACGCCGGGGGTCGGCCAGATGATTTTGGGCTCTGGTAAAGGACTCCTCGGAACCGGTATGGCTCAGCAGGGGCAACTGCAATTCCTGCAGCCGCTGGTAAAACGGTGCCAGGCTGGCATCGGCCGGATCAATGCCCTGGATGGAGGGGAGCCATTTGAGCAGCACCGCCCCCTCTTCCACAGCCTGATCAAGCCGTTCCAACGCATCCGGGCGATAGGGGTTGATGCTGGCGCCGAACAACAGATTGGGATAGTTGCGGCACTCCCGCGCCAGGTAATCGTTGGGGATGTAGATCTCCGTTCGGTCGCGGTCCAGCTGCCCCCGATTGTCCACGACACCGTCCATGGCCAGTACAACGGCAGCCGCGACCTGCCGGGACTGTTCCAAACCCTGGGAGAGCCGCTCCAGCACCAGACCATCGCCGTGCTGCTCCAGCTCTGACTCGCTGACGCCGAAGGCCTTGAGAAAAAAGCGGTAGCGCAGGTTGCGGCGCAGCGCCGGGGAGACAAAACAACCACTGTTGCCGGCTCCGATACCGGCGGTGTGGCAATGAATGTCGATGATGGTGGTGTTGGTCTGCATGAGTACTCTCCCATGATGGCGGTCACCATAGCAAAACTGCAGCGGCATGGCGACGATATTTACAGTGCAGAATCATTACAGGGAGTGTGCCAGAACGGCACGATGGGCATAGTTTGCCGGTATTATTTGATTTTGCATATTTCACTTTCTGTCCAGCCCGATATATTGCCGGGAACCATTGACACTGCATGAGCAGATCATGTACATGTTGTGCATGACAACTACATGGACCCTCACCCCGACCGAGCGGGATTTTTTCAAGTCAGTGGCCCAGGCCGCCTTCATCAACCCATTCAGCCCGGCGCGCATCGAGCTGGACCGCACCATTGCCGGCACCTCTGCTGCCATGTCATGGGACGAACTGGTGATCATCGCCACCACCCGCATCAGTGAGAACCTGGCTAGGCTCAAGCAGAAGGGGCGCGATGACCTGAAACGCTACAACAGCGATGACCGGGAACTGCTGCGCACGGCCTTCCTGTTCGACATCTACCACCGCTACCGTCTGATCTTCGATGAATTCATCCTCAAGCAGCTGGCGGCCGGCGACACCCCCATCCCGGTTCCCTTTGCCCGCGAAATCCTGGCACAGCTGACAGCGCTCGGACTGGACAGCGCCGAGTGCCAGCGCTACCTGGGAATCTTCTATCAGACCCGGCGCGCCTTCTATTTCATCGAAACCGCACTGGTCGGCCTCTCCCCCTGCATGCACGCCCTGCGGCTGCAGCTCTGGAACAACATCTTTACCTGCAACATCAACTGGTACGAAAAGCATCTCTGGAACCGCATGGAAGACTTCTCCACTCTGCTGCTGGGCGAGACGGGCACCGGCAAGGGGGCCGCAGCAGCAGCCATCGGCCGCTCCGGATTTATCCCCTACGACCCCCGCAAAGGGACCTTCGTAGAGAGCTTCACCCGCAACTTCATCGCCATCAACCTGTCCCAGTATCCCGAATCCCTGCTGGAATCGGAACTGTTCGGGCACAAAAAAGGCGCCTTTACGGGCGCCATCGAGAATCATGAGGGCATCTTCAGCCGCTGCACCCCCCACGGTTCGATCTTCCTGGATGAGATCGGCGACGTCTCCATTCCGGTGCAGATCAAGCTGCTGCAGGTTATCCAGGAGCGGACCTTTTCGCCGGTCGGCAGCCACGAACGGCTGCGCTTCAACGGGCGTGTCATCGCCGCCACCAACCGGCCGCTGGACGAACTGCGCCGCAAGGGGCAATTCCGCGACGACTTCTACTACCGCCTCTGCTCCGACATCATCGTCGCGTGCCCACTGCGTCAGCGGCTCCAGGAGGAACCGCGCGAACTGGAAGAGCTGATCTGCAGCATCCTGCGCAAAATGGTCGGTGAAGCTGCCGCACCCCACGCCCGCCTGGTGCGGGAGGCGGTGGTCCGCGACCTGGGCCCCGCCTACCCCTGGCCGGGCAATGTCCGCGAGCTGGAACAGGCCGTCCGCCGGATCATCATCTCCCGCCACTACCGGGGCGACACGTCCCAGGCACCATCCGGGCAGCTGGAACAGCTGATGGCGGATATCGATTCGGGCAGCATGGATGCGCAGGCCCTGTTGGCCGACTACTGCGCCCTGCTCTACCGCCGCCACGGCACCTATGAAGAGGTCGCCCGCCGTACCAAACTCGACCGTCGCACGGTCAAGAAGTATATCCAGCTTGTAATCGGCGGGCAGGCTCAAGGGGAACAACCCTAGCAACCTCCACCGGAATGCCCGGAACCCGGCCGCAGCCGACTATTTGAGCTGACCATGGAAGATTACAGGAGTGATACATCTGGGAGCAGGCAAAGCCATTAGTGATAATGACATTCACTTGCAAAAATAGGCGGAAATGGGTATAGTAAACTTTCAGAAGTAAATAAAAACGTTAAGGAGTCAGCCATGAAATATGTAACGAGGAGAATTTCTTTGTTAAGCGCTGCTCTGATGCTGATAGCGTTGCCGGTTCTTGCTGAAGATGGAACTATAGTGCAGATGACCGAACCTGCTCAGCAGAATGAAAAAGTGGGGTGTCTGCTTGTTGCTAAGAATAATTGCGTACAAGCTGGTTCACCTGAGAGCCGGATAGATAAAATCAGGACGGAAATCAAGAAAGGCACTGACGTTTATACAGCCGATGAATTAACCATCCTGAATAATGAGCTAGACAAAGCAACGAGTGACCTGATTGATGCTTACGGTGGCGGTGCATAGCTGCAATGTGTACATATTGATGCCAATCGGCTTTGAAAACTGACCCATGGTCGGCGCCCTGATAGCCCCGTCACAACATAAACCAACGCAGTAAAACAGTACGTAATTATAGGGACAAACTCTCGGCGGCGATATGGGTCGGTTTGTTGCAGTTATGTAACTATGCAGTTAGATTACTGGCAGGGGCGAGTTCTCCATTCTTTGAATCGCAAGCTCACAACAAACATAAAACAGAATACAGGACTAAAAGAGTATTTTTATCTTGTTGACAAGTACTACCTTGGCTGGTATGAATATATCCATCAACTATTCACTTTCATAAAAAAGGAGATACCTCACATGAGTACAACTCTCGTCACCAAGCAAGCCCCTGATTTTACTGCCGATGCTGTTCTTCCTGACAATACCTTTGGCCAGATCACCCTTTCCAGTTTCAAGGGAAAAAATGTCGTGCTGTTTTTCTATCCGCTGGATTTCACCTTTGTCTGCCCTTCCGAGATTCTGGCCTTCAATAAGAAACTGGAGGAGTTCAAAAGTCGCAATACGGAGGTAATCGGCGTTTCAGTCGACTCCAAGTTCACCCACCTGGCCTGGAAAAACACCAAGCTGGAAGACGGCGGCATCGGCAATATCCAGTATACGCTGGTGTCCGACCTGAACAAGAACATCGCCAGGGAATACGGCATCCTGTTCAATGAGGCAGTGGCCCTGCGCGGCCTGTTCCTGATCGACACCAAAGGTGTTATCCGTCACTCGGTCATCAATGATCTACCGCTGGGACGCAGTGTCAGCGAGGCCCTGCGCATGGTGGATGCGCTGCAGTTTGTTGAAGCACACGGCGATCAGGTCTGCCCGGCCAACTGGCAGGAGGGTGATGAGGCCATGAAGCCGACCGCTGAGGGCGTTGCCGGCTACCTTGCTAAGCATGCCAAGTAAATCAGCTCCCATAAGAAGTTAAGGTATAAGGCGCAGCCAGAGTGGTTGCGCCTTTTTTATTGCCTGACAGCCGATGCTTAAACTAGAATTATACTATGCATACAAGCTCGCTCGAACATACGCCCCTGCTGTTCGGTCATGACCTGCGGACCGGCATAGTAGCCGTGGAACCGGCCGGGCATTTCGTCCGCCTCTTTTTCCGGACTGCTGACGGCATCCATTTTCATGATGAACCCTTCCGCCCTTTTATCCTGGTTAGCGATCCGGCCCTGCTGACCGGCTGCCGGGTGCCCTGTTCAATCCGGCAATTGAGCGGTGACGACACCTTTCGCTTTCAATTACTGTTCGACTCGTGGGGCGACTGCCTGACTGCGCGGGATTTTCTGGCGGCCAAAACAAAAAAAACATCCGGGGCCAGTGATGCTCCCTACCTGTTTATTGCAGACCTTTCCCACCAATACCTGCTTTCAACCGGCACAACGCTCTTCAAGGGACTGGACTTCAGTGAGTTGCGCTGCCTGGCCCTGGATATTGAAACCCTCTGCGCAGAAGGCTATGAATTCTCCAACCCGGAACGCCCTGAGGACCGCATCATTTCCATTGCCCTCAAGGATTCCGCAGGCAACGAGTGCGTGCTGCGCGGTGACATCCTGTCCGAACCCGAGCTATTGCGGGGCTTGAACGAAGTCATCCACTGCACTGACCCGGACGTGATCATCGGCCACAACATCTTCCGTTTCGATCTGGATTATATCGGCAAACGCGCCCGGATGCACGGCATCCGCCTGGACTGGGGCCGCAACGGTTCGCCGGTACACGTAACACCGAACTCACGCTGGAGCCTGGCAGAAAAGACCATCGACTACCCCCGCTGGGACGTGTATGGCCGCCATATCATCGACACCTATTTCCTGGTGCAGCTCTACGATATCGGCCTGCGCAGCCTGGAGAGCCACGGGCTGAAACAGGTTGCACGCCACTTCGGCATTGCAGCCGACACGCGGGTCTACCTCGATGGGGGCAATATTTCCGCCACCTTCCACACGGACCCGGAGCAGCTTTACCTCTACAATCTGGACGATGTGCGCGAGACAATGGCGCTCTTCCGAATGCTGGCGTATCCCTGGTTCCTGCAGACCCGCATTTTTCCGTACTCGTTCCAGAATTGTCCGCTGCGCGGCAACGCCACCCGCATCAACGCACTGTTTCTGCGGGAATATCTGTATCGCGGCCATGCCATCCCTGCCCGCACCGCGGAAGCGGCCCCCTTCGAGGGAGGCTATACGGAACTGGCCCGCGAGGGGGTCTGCGGGCCGATTGTTCATTGCGATGTGGCATCACTGTATCCGTCACTGATGCTGACCTATCGACTGGGTCCAAGCAAGGATTCACTGGGATTGTTCCTGCCGATGCTGGCCGAACTGCGGCGATTCCGCCTGGATGCCAAGCAGTCGGCGCGTGAGGCCGCAAGCGATGGCGAACGTCATTACTACGATGCCCTGCAGCAGGTTTTCAAGGTGCTGATCAACTCGTTCTTCGGTTACCTGGGTGCAGCGTTGCACAATTTCTCCGACCCGGAGGCCGCGGCCGAGGTGACACGACTGGGGCGGGTGACAATCAAAAACATGATCGAGCTGTTGAAGTCCGAAGGGGCTGAACCGGTAGAGATCGATACGGACGGCATCTACTTCCGCCCACCGGCAGGATGTGACAGCGAGGAGTCGGAGCGGGCACTGGTCGGTCGAATCTCGGATGCTTTACCGGAAGGCATTGAGGTGGAAATGGATGGGCGCTTCCGATCGATGTTCGCCTACAAGACCAAGAACTATGCCCTGCTGGGATATGACGGCAAAATCACCATTCGCGGCAGCAGCCTGAAATCCCGCGGGATCGAGCGCTATCTGCGCGAGTTCATGCAGGAGATGATCACCCTGCTGCTGGCCGGCAACGCCTCCGGCATAGAACGGCTCCACTCTGATTATGTTGCCCGTATCCGCTCGAAAGATCTGGAAGTGGCCTGGGTCAGTCGAACCGAGACAATTAATGAATCGCCGGCGGCATACCGCGAGAAAGTGCGGCTCGGCAAACGCAATCCTTCGGCTGCTTTCGAGATTGCCCTGGCTGCAGAGAGACCCTACCGGGCCGGCGATCAGGTCAGCTATTATGTCAGCGGGGCAACCAAAGACGTATCCGCCTATGAAAACTGTCGGCCGACGCGGGCCTTCAATCCCGCCGATCCGGATATCAACCGGGCCTACTATATCGAAAAACTGCGGCAATTGAAGAAGCGCTTTGAACCGTTCCTGCCGCAGGAGCCGACACTGTTTGACCTGTGATGCTTGCAAGTAGCGATTCTTTGTGGTAAGAGACAAAAATAGATAATTATTAATTGATTCATAAAGGAGATGCCATGAAGAGAATACTTCTTATCAACCTTTTGTTACTTAGCGTGGTGCTCACGTTACCGTGTGCGGCCTCGGCCGAGCAGCTGCCGGAAACGATCGCCGAGAAAATGGCAATCAAATTTACCCGCGGAGTGGCCAACACCTTCACCAGTATTGCCGAGATCCCCAAGCAGACCATCCTGACCGGGCGTGATATGGGTGGGGTCGGGTACGTTATCGGTCCGATCAAAGGCTTCGGCATGTTCTTCTATCGCGGCATCATCGGCCTGACTGAAACAGTTTTCTTTGCCGTGCCTCAGCCGGGCTACTACGACCCCATGATCACTCCGACCTATGTATGGGAAGGATGGGAACCAAAACGCGATACGTCACCTGTTGTTATGGAGAACGGTAAATAACACGCAACGACGAAAATCGTTGTATGAGCAAAAAAAAGGCGAACCGATCGGTTCGCCTTTTTTGCAACTTGAATCCCGCAGGCGTTGAGCGGTATCAGAGGCACCCCAGTCGCTGCCGCAGGTATGTCTCGAACTCGACTTTGAATTCGTCCCGCTTGAGCGCCATATCAACCGTGGCCTTGAGAAATCCCAGCTTGTCACCGCAGTCGTGTCGCAACCCCTCAAACAGACATCCATACACCTTTTCAAGCCGTGAGAGCTTCAGAATGGCATCCGTCAGTTGGATTTCGCCCCCCTTTCCCGCTTCCTGCTGTTCCAGAATACCGAAGATGCGCGGAGTCAGTACATAACGTCCGATGATGGCCATGTCCGAGGGCGCCTCCTCCCGGCTGGGTTTTTCAACCATATCAGTCACCTGAAACACGCGCTCAGACAACTGAGCCGCCTTGACACAACCATAGGATGAGATATTTTCCATCGGAACCTTTTCCAGTGCCAGCACCGAACCGTGCTGGTCATCATACACATCCAGCAGCTGTTTCAGACAGGGGCTGCGGCTATCGATAATATCATCCCCAAGCAGCACCGCAAACGGCTCATTGCCGACAAAATCCTTGCCGCACAGAATGGCATGTCCAAGACCGAGGGCCTTTTTCTGGCGGACGTAAAAGATTTCGACCATGTCTGCAATTTCCCGCATTTTCTGCAGGGTCTTCTTTTTCCCCTTTTCCTCCAGGTGCTGCTCCAGCTCGGTAGAGATGTCAAAATGGTCCTCAATGGCACGTTTGCCGCGACCGGTGACGAACAGGATCTGCTCGATTCCGGCAGCTACCGCTTCCTCCACGACATACTGCACCAGCGGCTTGTCGATCAGCGGCAGCATCTCCTTGGGAGATGATTTTGTGGCAGGCAGGAAGCGTGTCCCCATCCCCGCAACGGGGAAAATGGCTTTTTTTACTTTCATCTAGATGCACCTCCAGGTTTCATTTCAATGCTAGATACGATTTCCGGTACAACCTCGTCACGCCCCATGGCCATCAGATGCACACCATCGCAGATGTCGCGAAACTGGACCGCCAGTTCTGTGGCGATCCTGAGGCCTTCGGCAGCAGGATCGGCCGCACCGGCAAGCCGCTCCACAACAGCGGCAGGGATCTTCAGTCCGGGGATATTACGGTTGATAAAATCGGCCATCTTTGCAGATTTAAGCACCAGCACTCCGGCAATCACCTTCACATCCAGGGGCTGTACAATAGAGCAGAAGGCAACCAGGCGCTGCGGATCAAAGACGGCCTGGGTCTGGAAAAAACGGGCTCCGGCCGCGGTTTTCTTTGTCAGCTTGGGGCGCGTGGCAGCAAACGGCTCCACCTCGGGTGCAGCAGCGGCGCCGGCAAAGAACGTCGTTTTTCCGTCCAGCACCTTGCCATTCATATCCTGACCATTGTTAAGGTCCTGAATCGTGCGGAGCAGCAGTACCGAATCAAGGTCAAACACCGCGCGTCCCTGACGATGGTCGCCACAACCGATATCATCACCGGTCAGTGCCAGCAGGTTATGGATCCCCATGGCAGCGGCTCCCAGCAGGTCGCTTTGCAGGGCCAGCCGGTTACGGTCACGGCAGGTGACCTGCATGATCGGTTCGATGCCTTCTCGCACCAACAGGGCTGCAGCGGTTAGCGGAGTCATGCGCATATTGGCGCCCTGGTTGTCGGTAACATTGATGGCATCCACATGTGGGGCAACAAAAGCCGCCATCCGCAGAAAAGCTGACATGTCGCTGCCCCGGGGCGGCGCCAGTTCGGCGGTGATGATAAAACGGCCTGCGGCCATGTTGCGGGCCAACGTGGTGGGCATGGTCATTTCTCCAGTTTGAGGCTATGGGGATGGCGCTTATGGCCGAAATCGCGGGCGGCTGTTTCTTGACGAAGGTTTTCCGCCCGGCCCTGTCGCTCCAGACGCTCGTAGATTGTCACCCAGGCGCAGCGATTTGTGCGATCAACTTCGCAGTTGCCATCCTCCATGCCGCCGCAGGGGCCGTTGAGCAGCCCTTTGGGACAGACCGTGACCGGGCAGATACCGCCGGTATCGTTCAGGCGGCAGTCGCCGCACAGACTGCAGCGCTGTTCAAACTGGCCAAAGCGGCGGATATTGCCGAGAAATTTGGAATCAGTGCCGGCTACAACCTTTTTGTCAGAGGCCTCGGAAACGGATTGTATTCCGGCACCACATGACAGCACCAGCAGGAAATCGGCCTCGTCCACCTGTTCTTTGCGGGACCGCAGATCGCGGCCCGTGCGGAGCATGTGGCAGGTCTCATCGATGATGATCGTGCCGGTTACTTCCTTGCCGGCCGCCGTCAGCTCCTCTTGCATCCGGAAGACCTCTTCCTCGCCGCCGGACTTGCAGACCGTGGCGCACTTGGCACAGCCGATAATGAAGATTTTCTTCCCCCCTTCCAGGGAGGAGAGTATGTGGTCCAGCGACTTCTGGGTCGATACAATCATGACGATACCTATAATTCTTGAACTGTTTCCTGCACAGGAGTGGCATTCTACTTCGGCGACTGCGTGCTTGTAAAGCACGTTATCAGTAAGTTCCCATTCAATTTTTCAAACTTTTTTTGTATTGACAAAACTATTGCCAGAGTTCTATTGTTCCTTCCACATACCTCTCAGAAAGAGCAAACCCGCGGCAACACGGGGACGCAAAACCACGGATCCAGCAAAGGATGGCCGGGTTGCCAAAAAAGAGGGCGGAGTAAAAAAACACAAACGCCCTTCACATCTATCAATGAAGGGCGTTTTTTTGTCAGCGATGGTTGCACATTGAAAATTACATAGTAGACTATGCGAAACGGTCATTCACCGCCGCAGCATCCGCCACCGGCCGCACAGGCAGCCGGCTTGGGTGACTCGGTTTTAGGACAGTAACCGGTTTTGAACCAGCCGTCACCTTTCAGGCTGAATGCAGTCGATGAAATCTGTTTTTCAACCGTCCCACCGCATTGGGGACATTCGCTGGCGGGAGCATCGGAAAATTTCTGGCGCAGTTCAAACTGGTGGTCACAAGCGGAACATTTGTACTCGTACATGGGCATGGCGTATTACATCCTCCTGGAACATTTTAGTAGCTTGGTATAACTATAAGTATCCGGATGCTCGTTTGTCAACGACTCAGAACATATATTCAATAAATTACATATACTTAAGATGGCGCATTATATGCAAAGAAGCTTCGCTAAATACCCGCAGTCACCGGACAGACACCCCTCGCGGCTTATACAGCAAGGGTTTGCAGTTAATTAGACCAGTTACATGAATATCCGTCATATAGCCGGATTACGCAGCACACATTCTCAAAAAGGAGGAAACAGCAATGGAAAAACGCAGTCTGAAAGTGGCTCTGCTGACAGCGGCTTTATCTCTGGTCGCCTGTCTGGCATTCGCCAACGAGAAGTGCAAAGAATGTCATGCCGACGTCGTTGCAAAGCATGCAGCAACCCTGCACGGCAAAGCCGGTAAAAGTTGTGATGCATGTCACGGGGGCGTGGATGCCCACCTGGCAAGTGGCGACAAGAAGGATATCATCACCTTCGGTAAAGGTAATGTGGCCAAACAGAATGCACAGTGCCAGTCCTGCCACAGCAAGAATCAGAACCTGATGTTCTGGGATAATTCCAAGCACAAGAGAGACGATGTTTCCTGCGTTTCCTGCCACTCGATCCACAAGTCAGCAAAACCCGTCGCAAAACAACCTGAAAAATGCTTTGAATGCCACAAGGATGTAAAATCGCAGGCCAACAAGTTTTCCCATCACCCTATCATCGAAGGCAAAGTCAAATGCTCTGACTGCCACAACCCTCACGGCGCTCTGGGCCATGGCAGCATCAAGGCCGAGAACCTCAACCAGCTTTGCTATAAGTGTCACGCCGAGAAGCGCGGTCCTTTTGTATGGGAGCATCCACCAGTCGAAGAAGATTGCTCGAAATGCCACACACCCCATGGGACTAACACTCAAAAACTGCTTGTCGAAAAAACTCAGCAGCTTTGCAGAAACTGTCACGGCTCTACTCATAACGCAAACGCCTATGATGGTTCCAACCTTTTTGGCAGCACGATCTCCAATGGCACCGGCAACAATCAGCAGCGCATTGTTGGCCGTTCTTGCTTAAACTGCCACGCTGCAATTCATGGAAGTAACTCAAAAGGCGCATACGGCCAGATGTTTGCACGATAACCTACAGGAGGATAATAAAAATGAATAAAAAAATAATGTCATCTCTTTTATTTATGCTTCTGTGCGCGGCTAGTGCCGGAGCAGAAGTCAGCGGCAACATTGATCTTACGGGCACTGTTTTGGGTACTAGCGGGAACAGGTCTAAGATGAATGAATACCGCGATCTTGGTAACGGATTCAATCTCGGTTTTGGCCTGGATGCAAGCAAGGATCAACTGTATTTGAACCTGAGCGGAGAAAATTTCCGTTATAATGACGAAACGAGAAAAGACAACCAGGAAGTCGACTTCAGCTTGCAAGGCGGACAATACGACTCTCACAAACTCTCGCTCTATTATAACAAGATACCCCATAATCTGACCTTAGGCGCTAAAACATACTACGGTGGCATTGGCACAAATAATCTTACCGGCGCGACCGAAAACGCGGTGCCGTCAACGTGGAACAACCGCTTTGACTACACCCGGGACCGTACCAATTATGGTGCGGGATTTGATATTTCTCTTAAAAGTCCGTTCTTTTTTGGCTTTAAATATGACCGCACTGATCTGAAGGGTCTTGCTCCAACCGGTAACCGTGTTTCAGCTACGTTGGGTGGAAGCACTTTCTTTTCAGAGTTTCCATCACCGATTGACTACAAAACTGAAAATGTATCGCTTGAAACCGGATACCGTTCAAAGGACATTATTTTCAAAATTGACGCATTGATGAGCCAGTTCAGCAATGCCAACCAGACCATGACCATTCCTGGACTGCTTAATGCTGGTGGTGCTGCTGGCCCTCCCGCAATCGCTGGCGCTCCAATATCACTGCCACCAGACAACGACTATTACAAGGTCGGTGGTTCGTTGATGGTACATCTGCCGATGAATTCAACCTTGATGGCGCGGGCAAATCACTCCATCCTGGAGAACACCATCGACCTGAATCAATTTATGGCCGGAACCCCTTCATATCACGGCAGAATCACCTACACTACTGCATCTCTGTCTTTGACAAGCAACCCGATCAAGATGCTTGAAACCCGGATCTTCTACAACTTGCTTGACAAACAGAATCACTCAACTGATTCTTTTAACTATTTTGGCAATACCACTGAGAGATTTGCTTACCACAAGCAGAACGTTGGTGTAGATCTATCTGTTAAATTGCCAGCCAAAACACACGTTTCTACAGGGTATGAGTTCCTGCATTTGAATCGTGCATTAAGTGAGGATGCCCTTTCAACAACAGATCATACGGTGTATGTAGAGGCCAAGAACAGTGCTCTTGACATGCTGACCGCAAAGGTACGCGTACAGCACTTGAAGCGTTTCAGTGACGATCAGGTTCCATTTTCAAACTCTGCCAATGCAATCCTTCGTAAATTCGACCGGACTGACAAAACTCAGGAAGCAATCAAATTAGGCGTGGAAATTGAACCTCTTCACAACCTGAGTATTGGCATGGAATACGCTTACAAACTCAACTTGTTTGATAAGACCATATATGGAATAACGAGAGACGATCGTCACGAATTCAACTTCGACACAAATTACATGATTGCCAATGTCAAGTTGAATGCATATTTTGACTACCAATTGTCAAAATCTAAATACAACACTTATACCGGTGTTTACTATTACAATAACAAAATCGAAAACAGAAGCTATGATTACGGCTTCAATGTGGATGTTGATATCATCAAGAACGTCCTCACCGCCGGAGCCGGTTGGCGCTTTGACAAATCCAACGGCAACCAAGATTTCACATCCACCCGTATCGTAGGTGGTGAGTTGATTGACATCCCTGCTGTAGACGATTACAGCCGGCAGACATTAACTACAAAACTTGGTTACAATGTCACCAAAAACATTGGTGTCAGCTGTGGTTACAGCTATGAGCGCCTGAACTACAGCGACGCTTCGATAAACGGGTATCAGAATCGAGTTTTGACTGGTGCAGGTGCACGAACCGGCTACCTGACAGGTGCATATGCTGACCCGAATTATGAAGCTCATATCGGATTCATGAAACTGGCTTACAGCTTCTAGTCTTCTCATCTCCTTCAATGGTTTATTTGGGCGGCTTTCGGGCCGCCCTTTTTTCGTAAAAAAGCACCATAACAATTCAACAAAACAATTTCCCTGCCCGACAGATTCTGGTACACATAGCATCCATGAAAAAAATCATTCTCTACCCACTGCTGGCTGTAAGCGGCTACCTGGCTTACATCGTAATTTCCCTGTCCCTGACTCCACCGGTTTCAGACCTTACAGACAAAAAATATTCCACCACCATTCAGGTACGCGACTGGCAGGGAGAGTATCACCCCTTTGTCGTCGGCCCCAAAAACCCCAACTGGACGCCCTCCAGCCGCATTCCGGCTGAAATAAAGTGGGCGGTGATCCTGGCCGAGGACGCCAACTTTTACCAGCATGAAGGGTTCGACGTCAAAGCCATCAAGGCCGCCATCAAGTATGACCTGGAAAAAAAGAGCCTCAAACGGGGCGCCTCCACCATCACCCAGCAGACCGCCAAGAACCTCTTTTTGTCCCGTGAAAAGACGATTACGCGCAAGGTCAAGGAGGTCTACCTGGCCTGGCGTATGGAACAGGAACTGACCAAGGGGCGCATCATCGAGCTCTACCTGAACGTGGTCGAACTGGGACCGATGGTCTACGGCATCGGACACGGCTCGCGCTACTACTTCGGCAAGCCGGCCTCGGCCCTGACGCCGCGGGAATGCGCCTTCCTGGCCGCCATGCTGCCCGGACCGCGCCTGGCCTACAACCCCTATAAAAATCTGGGCAAGGTGGTGAAACGCTCCGAAATGATCCTAAGACTCCTGCGCAAGCGGGGCGTGCTGGACGAGAATGAATACCAGACTGCGCTGGCCCAGTCACCCAACGTCGGCAGACTGCAGCAGAAGGTGGACGCAACGATCAGTACACCGCCGGTATTTGCTTCACCGTCATCGGCGCATTCACAACCGGAAGACAAACCTGCAGTCGAACCGCTTGATACAGCAGCAGAACCAGCCAAGGCAGCACCAGGAAACAAACCACTCGAACCGGCACCAGAGAAACAACCGCCAGCATCGGAACAACCACCGGAGAAGCAATAACACCATGAACAAAACCGATCTAAAAAATCTGACCCTCCCCGCTCTGGAGCAATTTCTACAGGGACAGGGAAAAGAGCGTTTCCGCGCACTCCAGGTATTCAAGTGGATCTACCAGCAGGATGCCCGCAGCTTTGAGGAGATGACCAACATCTCGAAAGAGCTGCGCAGAGAACTGTCCGAGACCGCCTTTATCAGCAATCTGGAGCCGGAGGCAATCGAAGAGGGGAGCGATGGGACCCGCAAATACCTCTTCAATCTGGCGGATGGGCATGGTGTCGAATCAGTGCTGATCCCGATCGAAGGACGCAACACACTCTGCATTTCTTCCCAGGTGGGCTGCGCCATGGCGTGCGAGTTCTGCCTGACCGGCACCTTCAAGCTGACCCGCAACCTGACCACGGCCGAGATCGTCAACCAGATCATGGCAGTCAAACGGGATCTGATCAGGAACCAGCCAGCCATGCAGACAGGTGGAGGACAGATCCCCGGAAATGACGATGACGATAGCGATGACAACAGTCCGGAGTCGCCGGCAGCGATCCGCAACATCGTCATGATGGGCATGGGCGAACCGCTGCACAACCTGGACAACGTCATCCCGGCCATCCAGATCATGATCGACGGCAACGGCCTGCAACTATCCAACCGTCGCGTGACGGTCTCAACCTGCGGGCTGGTGCCGGAGATGGAACGACTGGGGCGCGAGATCCCCAATGTCAACCTGGCGGTGTCCCTGAATGCCACGACCGATGAACTGCGGGACCGGATCATGCCGGTCAACCGCCGCTACCCGCTGAAGGAACTGCTACGGGCCTGCAAGGAATTCCCTCTGCCGGGACGACGTAAGGTGACCTTTGAATATGTGATGCTGGGGGGAGTGAATGACTCGCTGGAGGATGCCAAACGGCTGCTGCGGCTGATCAGTGACATTCCCAACAAGGTTAACCTGATCCCCTTCAACGAACACGAGGGGTGTGACTTCAAGGCGCCCACCCGGGCGGCCATCGATGCCTTCCACACCTACCTGATCGACCGCCATGTAACGGTTATCACCCGGGACAGCCGCGGCGGGGATATCTCGGCCGCCTGCGGGCAGCTCAAGGGGCGCCTGCAGAAATGAAAAACCCCTGCCGGACTTTGAAAAGTCCGGCAGGGGTTTTTTGCATCTTGGCGGATGTACTGTACCCGCTCCTCAAGAATCAGGCAGCTGGTGAAGGATTGCGTCGGCTGCGGTATTCCACAACAGGCTGATTTACCGGCCCGCGGCTGGAACGCCCGGCTGACGGCTTGGCAGCACCCGGCTTGGCAGACGATCCCCAGGTTTTACCTGCTCCTGCTGAGGTCTTGGGCTTGCCGCCCGGCTTGCCGAAGCGGTTTCCGGCAGATGAGCCCGGACGCTTTGCCCCGTTGCCACCTGAAACTCTCCGCAATACAGATAGTGGTGCCAGCCCTTCAATATTCTGTTCCGGCAGTTTCTTGCCGATGAAACGTTCGATGCGCTCCAGATAGTTCAATTCCGACGAGGAGACAAAGGAAATGGCGATACCGGTGGCCCCGGCACGACCGGTACGGCCGATGCGGTGGACGTAGTCCTCGGCAAAACGCGGCAGGTCGAAGTTGATGACATGGCTGATGCCGTTGACATCCAGGCCGCGTGCGGCAACATCGGTAGCCACCAAGAGTCGGATGGCACCGCGGCGCATGCGCTCGATGGTTTTGTTGCGGGCGATCTGGTTCATGTCGCCGTGCAGGGCAGCAGCCGGATGACCGGCGCGGCTCAGTTCACGGGCCAACTCGTCAGCATCGCGCTTGGTAGCGGAAAAGATGATGGCCCGGGTCAGAGCGGTATCGTTAACCAGATGGCGCAGCAGATCTTTTTTGTGGCTCAGGTTGTCGGCCACATGCAGTCGCTGCTCAATCAGGGCGTGGGAAGAGGTTCGCACGGCCAGTTCAATCCGCAGCGGATTTTTCAGCATCTTCTCGGCCAGCACCAGTACGGATTTTTCCATGGTGGCGGTGAACATGAGGGTCTGACGGTTACTTGGGGCGCGCGACACGATTTTTTCCATGTCTTCGCTGAAACCCATATCCAGCATGCGGTCGGCTTCGTCCAGAATCAGCATCTCCAGGCGATCCAAACGGATGCTGCCGCGTTCCAGGTGATCAAGCAAACGTCCGGGTGTGGCCACAATGATATCAACCGGTGCGGACAGCAGTCGCAGCTGGTCGCGATAGGGCATGCCGCCCAGAATGGAACCGCAGCGCAATCTCATGCCGCGGCCGTATTTGCAGGCTGCATCCATGACCTGACCGGCCAACTCGCGGGTAGGTGTCAAGACAAGTACGCGGGGACCTTTGCCGGGAACCGTCGATGCAACCGTCAATCGCTCCAGGGCAGGCAGAACAAAGGCAGCGGTCTTGCCGGTACCGGTCTGGGCTGTGGCAATCAGGTCATTGCCCTGCATTACTACGGGAATGGATTGTTCCTGGATCGGGGTGGGTACTGTGTAGCCACAGGCGGTAATTGCCTTGATAATGGCCGGGTTCAGATTGAATTCTTCGAAAGTCATGCGTGTATTCCCTTTCTGAGCGGTGTCAGGTTGGAGCGCACACGGGCCGCGGGATCATACAACATGATCCGCTGGACAAGGACGGCAGTTCGTGTGAGCAAAGCTGTACACTACCGCAGTAAATAAATCGCGGTAGTAATCTTCGCCTGCCAAACGTACTGCCGTGTTCAATAATGGGGATTGAATCAGGGGTCGGTAAGCGATGATCAAAAAGAAAACAACGGACACCATGCCGTTGTCTGTGAGACAGTCTATTGCGCAACATAGATGCATTTTGATGCATATGCAAGCTTTTTTTGATTAATTGAATTAGGTGTTGCCGACAGACTGCCGTTTTTTGTAAAATAAACCTTACATTAACCGGATAGTTCGCGTGAATGATTATGGAGCCGATCAGCTCAACATACGCCGGAACATCGACGCAAGAATCGTCCAACGCCTATCGATCACACCGGCAGGGGGAGGCCGATCCCAGGGCATTGGCCGGCCAGGAGTACGGGCAGGCTTCTCCGCCGAAAGCCCAGGTTGAAAATACTGCGGCTCAGCTCGGTATCCAGCCGTCAAAGAATATGGCGACTGAGTTCCGCCCCTACGGCCCGGGAAAACCACGTCAGAACAGTCTGTCGCCGGCCCTTTTCGCACCCGGACAGCGGCACTTGCAGACAGCGGGGACCGATGAAACGACACAGGAAGACCCCCAGGTCCAGCAGGTCATTGCCCAACTGAAAGCTACCGAAGAAAAGGTCAAGGCCCACGAAGCTGCCCATAAATCCGGGGGCGCGGCAACCGGGCCGATTTCCTACAGTTACACCCGCGGACCGGATGGCAGAAACTACATCACCGGCGGCGAGGTGCCCATCACCATATCGACCGGCAGTACCCCTCAGGAAACCATCAGCCGTATGCAGCAGGTCATCCAGGCGGCTCTGGCACCGGCCGACCCTTCGCCCCAGGACCGTGCCGTGGCAGCTCAGGCAGCAGCCATGCAGCAGGCGGCACGCCAGGAGCAGGCTGACAGCAGTCCGCCCGAGGCAGGAAAACCCCCATCAACAACCGACACAGACACAGGCACCGATACGAATGCCGTGGGCCCTCAAAACGGATTTTCCGCTCAACAATCACAAAGAGCATACAGTGACCCTGCCGTTACCGGCAAAGAGCCGGCAAATACAATTACCCCTACTCTTCAACCGCGTAATGCCAGCCCCGAATCTGCCACAACCGGCACATCCAACCAGGCCGGCATAACTTCCGACATTTCTACTGCTTTCGGTCCACCCCGATTGGTTTCACTCTACAGCTGACCCCTGCACAGCAAACTTTCCTGCATTCACCGTAGACGACCTTCCAAAAATAATGCATTATTCTGCACTTGATTTCATTATTCCTGCGTGAGGTTTCCGTGTGCCGAATACCCGCACAGCCCTGATATTATCGCCGCTCTTCGATAACTACAGCTACGGCAGTGACCACCCTTTCAAACTCCAGCGCTATCACATGGCCCGGAACCTGATGGAGAACTACGGTCTGCTGAAGCTTCCCGGCATGGAAATACGCGGCTGCCGTCCGGTAGATGACGATCTGGTGCTGAGCTTTCATGATCCGGCCTATATCGCCCGCCTCAAGGAATTCAGCGCATCCAGCGAAGCCCGGGCTGATTTCCGTTTCGGCCTGGGCGATGCTGACTGCCCGGTCTTTAAAGGGCTGTATGACTGTGCCGCCCTGGGTGCCGGCGCTACCTTCGAGGCCGTTCGACTGGTGGAAGAAGAAGGCTTCGACATCGCCTTCAACCTGGCGGGCGGCTGGCACCATGCCCACCGCGCCAAGGCCTCGGGTTTTTCGTATCTCAATGATGCCGTTCTGGCCATTAACTGGCTGGTTGAGCGGGGCAAACGGGTGGTCTACCTGGACATTGACGCCCATCATGGTGACGGCGTCCAGGAAGGGTTCTATAACAGCAGCCAGGTGCTGACAATCTCACTGCACGAAAGCGGCATCTACTTCTTTCCGGGCACAGGTTTCGAGGATGAAACCGGCGAAGGTGCCGGAAAAGGTTATTCTGTCAACGTGCCGCTACTGGCCCATACCGATGACGTCATCTACATGAAGGCCTTCGACGAGGTGGCCTATCCGCTGATCGCGGCCTTCAATCCGGATGTGATCGTTACCCAGATCGGGGCCGACACCTTCCGCACCGACCCGCTCACCCAACTGGAGATCACTACCCACAGCTATAGTTACATCATGCATAAACTCAAGGTGCTCAAAATACCCTGGATAGCATTGGGAGGAGGCGGCTACGACCTGTTGAACACCGCACGGGCCTGGAGCATCGCCTGGGCGGAGATGAACGGCATCAAGCTTGACCCGCGGCTACCGGCGGCATTTCTCAAAACCATCGCCCCCCTGGGCTATCCGCATCGTTCGCTGCTGGATGCAATGCACTGGTCGGAAGAGCACGAGCGCAACCTGGCGCTGGATGCCGTGGAAAAAAGCATCGCCCGACTTAAAGAAACCGTGTTCCCTGGTATACTTGGCACCTATGGCACCGTCTCGGGGGAGTAACGGTTAGTGGTTGCAACCAGAAACAACATCCTGCACAACGGCATCATATCAGCTCCTGAAAGGACGGAAACAGCGATGAGCAACACCAACTCTCAACAGCCGACAAAACTTGATGGCATACGGTATCTTACGCCACCGGCCGGGTACACACTGACCGGTCGCGACGGCATGGTCAATATACCCTGGAACGACAGACCACCCATTCCTCTTTTAACTGAAGATTTCCCAGAACACCAGGAGAGTGTCATCCCGGACTACGACATGGTCGGGCGCGGAATCTATCAGGCCCTGCGGCTCAATCCGGATTGTTCATTCGCTCCTGAGTACGCTGCGGTCCTGAAAGAGGCCTACCCCCATATCATTTCCGAGCTCGGCGGTCAGATCATCATGCTGGACGCCAAGGAGGTTGACACCCCCTATCTTGACCGGAAGATCAATTTCCTTAAGATCATGGCCCTGCTCGACCCGGAAAATTCCGGAGTGCATCTTGAAATTGCCCGCACCTTCAGCGACAAAGGGTCACGTCTCGGCACGCTGCATCAGGCGGTCAACAGCTGGTACGGAGCCGAGAAATCCCTGAAAAGGGCCCTGGAACTTGATTCAAGCAGCCATCATGCGGCCTATGAATACGGTGAAGCGCTCTATGTGCTGGGGCGCTATGAACAGGCCGCCGAAATCTGGCAGCAACTGCCGGGCAACCTGGCCCTGCCTGAGCAAAGAAAGATCGAGACACGCATTGCAGCCATTCTGGCCGGAAGACTGCCGCTGGTACCACCGGTAGACTATCTGACGGCCATCTCGGTTGCGGTCGAAAGCCATCACGCCGGACGCACTGACGAAGCCGCTGCAATTATAGAAGATGTGCTGGCGGATCCGGTCTTTGCGGAACAGTTTCCCATGAATGAGGTCTATTACCTGCTGGGCACCTGCTACCAGGAATTGGGTATGGCACACGAGGCCGCCGAGGCCTTCAAAAGGAGTTGAACATGTTCGGTTTCAGCACAGCAGACTGGATTTTTATCGGCTTCATCCTGGCAGTCATCTTCGTGTGCGTCGCCATCAGTGACATGCGCAGGAAAAAAGGCCCGGACGCATGACCGGCAATGACATGCATGACATCGAAACGGACGACGACCAGCGGCGACCGCTGGGGCTGACACTTCTGGGCGGACTGTACCTGTTCTTCTTTATGCTGACCATGTCAACCTTCGGTCACCCTTTCCCCTTCATGGGTACGATCCTCATTGGCAGGCCCGCCGAGACCATGGTCTTTTTTGACAGCATACTCTGCCTGTACCTGTTTCTGGGAGTCATGAAGCGTCAAAACCTGACCTGGTATCTGCTGATAGTCTACAACTGCTTCGAAATCATCAATACACTCATCAACCTGGAGTTCATCAGCGCTGCCGAAGTGGAAAAAATTGCCGGCCAACCGGTTGACCCGCACGGACTGGTGGTAAACAACCTCTCGGTCGTGGTCGCCATCATCCTGCTCACGATTTTCATCTATCGACATCGAGCATACTTCAGCAACCGGTCAAACTACCTTTTCTAACGGCGGCGGCATGGATACTGCATTAACATTTGGCAACAATCTGTTCGAACACGCCAAGGTTGCGGGGGTTTCCGTCCGCATTGAAAAACTCAACAAGTCCTTTGGAGAGCAGCACGTCCTCAAAGATATCAATCTGGATATCCGCGCCGGTGAAACCTTTTCAATCATCGGACCGTCCGGCACCGGCAAGAGCATCCTGCTGCGACACGTCATTAGCCTGGAGACACCGGACAGCGGCCAGGTATTTGTAAATGATCTTCCGGTTTTTTTCAATGCAACTCCCCAACCACGCACCTGCCGCAGCAGCATGGTGTTCCAGTCCTCGGCCCTCTTCAATTCCCTGACCGTAGGCGAAAATGTGGGGCTGTGGATGCGGGAACACCGGATCTGGGATGAAGCGCGAATCCGCGGAATTATCGCCGAAAAGCTGACCGTTGTCGGCCTGGAAGGCAAGGAGGACCTGCACACCTCCGAACTCTCGGGTGGTATGAAAAAGCGCGTGGCCATCGCCCGTTCACTGGCAATGGAACCGGAACTTGTGCTGTACGATGAGCCGACCGCCGAACTTGACCCGATCACTACCGATGAATTGGCCGAAACCATCATGTCGCTGCGGGAAAAGAGCGGTAATACGACCATCATTGTCACCCATGACCTGAACTTCGCATTGTACCTGTCAGACCGGATCGCCATGATGCACAAGGGCGAGATTGTGGAAGTCGGCACACCCGCCCAGATCCGGGCCAGCAGCAACCCGATTGTCCAGCGCTTTATCCGCACAACGACCAAGGGGATCACCAGGGCCTGAACATGATCATACGCGTTATCACCGCCTCTATTTTGAGTCTGCTGCTGTTTGCCGGCGGATGCATCAGCATGAAGCAACCCCGCCCGCTGTTGCCGGTGGCTGAGTACGAAAAGCTGGTCGTCGGCCGTTTGGATGCCGATTATGTCGGCACCGACAACTGCGTGGCCAAGTGCCACAAGCACGATAAGATCACCGACTTCTTCCGGCACAGTGTCCATGGCGAGCAGATCAAGGCAGAAACCGGGCTGCCGCTGGTAAACTGCGAATCATGTCACGGCCCCGGCAGCCTGGCCATCGCCAATATTGAAGAGAACAGGCGCACCCTGGGCGATGCCGGTGACAAATGCGATACAACCAAACTGCTTGACTACAGGCAACTTCCCCCGCAAGCCCAGTCACTGATCTGCCTCAAATGCCATTCAGCTGCAGCCACCCCGGCCCTTGCACACTGGCACACCAGCGTCCATGCCCTGAACGACTTGAGCTGTTTTTCATGCCACAAACTCCACGAAGGCCCCCAGCAAAAGGTCAGCAACGAAAAAATGGCGGAGAGCTGCTACGGCTGCCACCCAAACGTGAAAGCGCAATTCAACCTGTTTTCGCACCACCCGGTTCGTGAGAAGAAGATGACCTGCTTCGACTGCCATGACCCCCATGGGTCGCCGCAACCCAGGATGCTCAAAGGTGTTACCCAGCGAGATCTGTGCACGCGCTGCCATATGGAGAAAAACGGCCCCTTTGCCTATGAACATGGTGACGTCACCGAGAACTGCAGCAATTGCCACACTCCCCACGGAGCCGTCAACCGCTGGTTGCTGGCAGCAGCCCAGCCTTTTTTGTGCATTCAATGCCACGCCCCTGGTCATCGCAGCCTGCTGGCTTCCGGCACGAAACCTCTTTTTTCCAACCGCTGCACTGACTGTCATTCCACTATCCACGGTTCCGATACACCGGACAATCGCGGTTACGGGACGTTGAGGAAATAGTCCATGGCCCAGCACAAACAGAAGATACTCAAGGCAGTGAACAAAAAACTGTGTGCGGTCTCAACGCTTCTGTTCTCCCTGATGCTTGCCGGTCCGGTGCGGGCGGACATAAAATCACTGAACCTGTCGGAAACAGATGATGACACCCAGGAAACGGCTGTCGAAACACACCGTCACGCATTTGTGCAGAGCGGATACCGCTTTATCACCCCGGACGGCCCGACGGTGGCCGCATCTCCCTATGGGCGGTTAAAATCGGGGCTAAGCGGAGGACTTTCAGCCGGGTCACTCGGATCGGACCTCAAGCTAACCGTGGATGGCATCTATCTCCACGAGGACGACTACCACTCGGAACTGTTCTTTGACTATCGCGGTCTGGTACGTTTCCATGCCGAAAGCGGGGCGCTGTGGCACAATCTTCCACGAGAGCAGATAAACCCCGGATCGCTGTCACTTGTCCCGCGTGACCAGAATATGACCAACGGCGTCCGTACCGTCGTTACCCAGGCGGATACCCGTCTCAAACTCGGCAACAACCCGATCCATCTCAATCTCGGATATTGGGAACTAAGCAGACGCGGCAACGAACAACTGCGCTTTTCCGATCACTACTTTGGAACAACGAATAAATCCTACATCATAACGGAGACCAACCGGGTCGATCGTATTACCCGAGAAGGCAGCATCGGCCTGGACGCCCACCTGGGCCTATTCGACCTCTCCTATGGCTTCCGCATCCGCGACTTTTCAAACGAAGCGGCCGGTCCACGCACTGCATTTACAAACAGTGCCGGCGGTGCTCTAATACCAGGAAATCAGGTCCATGACGCCATCCCCGACAGTCGGGTAACATCGCACACGATCAAGCTTTTTTCAGGCCTCAGCGGAGGGCTGGTCGGGACCGCTTCCTATAACCTGACCCAACGGGAAAACAGTGGCGGCCACGGCGATGCCATACCCTCCGAACGTCCCTCCGACAGCATTCACTCCGCAACTGGCGACCTGAGCTACACACCCTCCAAACGGCACTCATTTGCGCTCAAATACCGCCACCGGGAGATTGACCGCAGTACCCCCGCAACACTCTTCTACCCCTATTCACAGATTCCTGCCACGCCGCCCGGCGTCTACACGACCGTTCCCGGAGAACTGCTGGTCCGGCCCGCATCATCTTCGGTCATGGACACCCTGACCTTCTCGGCCACATTCCGACCGGCACCCAAGGTTATCTACCGCCTGGAATACAATGTCGAACTTGAGTCGCGGGACACTGTCCGTGACGCCCAGACAGCAGCTGGATCACCGACCGCATTCCATTCCGACAGCCGCCAGACCCACACCGGCACAGCGACCTTCTACTGGAAACCGGTTAACGGGGTCAAAGTAAATACGTCCTACAGTTATGCCGCAAGCAACAATCCGGCATACGGCTCCTCCTTTGGAGACCGGCATACCGGCAAGGTGCTGCTGACCTATGCCAAGACCGGCAGATGGGGTGTAACCGCCAATTATCTTGTTCAGCACGAAACAGGCGACCGCACAGCCAGGGTCATCCCTCCGGCCAATCTCGTCATCAGTACCGGCAGTACAATCTCTCTCCATAATCTTCCCCGGGAGACCCTCAGCAACTCTGCCAATGCCAGCGTCTGGTTCAGCCCACTGGAACGCCTGGTGATTACGGGCAGCTATTCATTCCTTCAGGCGGACATCAGCCAGACCTCGCTGCTGACGGAACTGTCCCGCAATGCCCTGGCCGCTACCCGCTACAATTCCACCAGTCACCAGTACAGTATCGATGCGAGCTATGCGGTCAATGATCAGCTCGATCTCTCCCTGACCTTTCAGCAGGTTTTTTCCAGATCATCCTATGATGTCCCGCCCATTGCGGAATTCTGTGCAACAGACATTGCCGGCACAACTACCCTGTATTCTAGCGCCGGCATCAGTGACCTCTCAAAACTTGACTCAACAGAAACCGGCGTCTCAACCCGGGCAGATTGGCGCATCACCGCCTTGCTGGGTTGCTCACTTGACTACAGCTTCAGAAGGTATGAATCCGGCCAACCGCTCTACAATGGCTCGGTGCATTCCACAATGGTATCACTCAAGGCACGGTGGTAACGAACGGCATGCGGACACGACTCTTCGGCATAGTCCTGGCCCTGTTTCACAGGATAAGTGCGATAACGAAATTATTCCCTGCAAGGAGCAGTCAGAGAATAATTTCTATCGCACTAACAGGCATAACGGGCATTCTGCTGGCCGGTTGGCCACTGGACTGCCTCGCCGCCGGCAAATTGATCGCTGCCATAATGAGCAGCGATCAGCCTCGCTATCACGAAGCACACCGCTCATTCATCAAGTCCATGACCGCCAGAGGCTATCCGCCGGGCAAAACCGAAATCATGCTGCAGGCTCCCAACCCGGACCAGCTTTCGTGGTCCAATACAATCCGCAAATTCAACGCCTATAAACCCGACCTGATTCTTGCCTACGGTACATCAGCAGCTCTGGTTGCCATGAAGGAATCAGAGGGCATCCCGGTCGTATCGGCTGATATTTACTCCTCGGCACAACCGGCAAAAGGTATGTGCGGTGTCAGCTCCCGTGTCCCGATGATCACACTGCTGAAGACCCTGCAGGAAATACGGCCCTACCAATGCATCGGCATCCTTTTTAACAGCCGCGAGGCAGGGTCGCAACGCCAGGCAGATGACATCAGAAAAATAGCCCTGCAACTGGGTGTGAATGTCGTCGATGGAAATTTCGTTACGACCACAGCACTTGAAAAGGGCCTGAACCCATTCATCGAACGGGTCGATGTCGTGATTGCCACCGAAAGTTCCATCGTCTGTCGCAATTTTGATCGTATCATCAGCCGCGCCAAGACGCATAATAAACCAGTGGCTTCCACCATGCCCGACGCCGCCGAAAAAGGGGCTCTGGTGTCACTGGAAATCAGTCCGCAGGAACAGGGGCACCTGGCGGCAGAAATCGTCGTCCGCATCCTGGAAGGTGCCACCCCCGAGCATCTTTCACTATTGACGCCACGACGAATCGAGCTGATTGTCAACATGCGCATTGCCCGGGAAATGGGAATTACTCTGCCATTTGCGGTTCTTGGCAACGCCACACGGGTTCTTAAATAAATCATTATGTTCGTCATGCGCCACTCCCCTCACCCACCACTGTTTTTTTGCTTCATGACAACACAAAAATCAGCTATAGTGATATCCTTATGGGTCGAATACTGCTAATCGATGATGACCGGGGCTTTACCAACTTCCTCTCCGGCTACATCAGTGAAACATATCCTCTGCTACATGTGGAGATCTGCAACAACCCCTTGGCCGCCCTCCAGCATATCAAAACCGGCGGTTACGACCTGTTGCTGATCGACCTGGAAATGCCGTCGCTGGACGGTCTCAAGCTCCTGCGTTTTGCCACCCAGGCGGGCATGGACAAGAACCGGATTGTCATTCTTTCCGGACGTGATGCCAATATGCTGCATGAGCTCTGTCCGATGGGCTCCTGCCTGGCTGTGCTGAACAAGTTCGAGGCCCGTCAGAAAGCGGTCCTCGATATGATTTTCAACTCGCTCCAAAAAAAGGCCGGGGGTGGCTGAAAGCTGCGACCAACCGGCTCCCGCTGTCCGGCATAATCGACCTGGCCCCACCCGCTATGCTTTCTTCGACGGCTGTTATTCTCCCAAATCCCACATCTGTATTTGATTACATCTGTTAAAACCACCTCAAGGAGGATCCACCACTATGCTGAATCGAATCGCGTACCTGATAACAGCCGGACTGATGATGCTGTCCCTGAGCGGTTGCCTTGTTGCCGAAAGCAGGTACATCAAAAAGGTTGAAGAGGCCGATGCACTTACCAAGGAGCTTGGAAATCTGAAACAGCGACATGACACGCTGACAGCCGACAATGCCGCTCTGAATGCGGAATATAAAAAACTCAAGGGGGAGGCCGCCCTATTGGCGCAGGACAAAGAGGCACTGTCTAAAGACAAGATCGAACTCGAAAAAATCCTGAAAGCCAAGTCCGACACACTTTCGCAAAATATCAGCGAACTTCGCTTAAAAGTTGCCGCCCTTGAAACAGAAAACAACAGCCTTGAAGCTGCGAACAGGCAGCTGAAGGAGGATGCTGCCAACCTTCAGAAAATAAAGGAAGAGAAGGTCAAAGAGGTCAGCAGCACTTACGAGCAGCTCCTGCAGAACATGAAGAGCGAAATTGCCCAGGGGCAGGTCACCATTTCCGAACTGAAGGGCAAATTGACCGTCAACATGGAGGCAGCAATTCTTTTCGATTCCGGCAAGGCGGATGTCAAGCAGGACGGTCTGGAGATTCTGTTCAAGATGGTCGAAACTCTCAAAAGTGTCAAAGACAAGGCAATCCGCATTGAAGGACACACCGACAATGTGCAGATCTCCGGGGCTCTCACGCGACAGTTCCCCACCAACTGGGAACTGTCTGCCGCACGCGCCATCAACGTCGCCAAGTACCTGCAGCAGCAGGGCCTTGATCCTGTCAGCCTTTCAGCGGCAGCCTTTGCCGAATACAAGCCGGTAGCTGATAACACCACGAAAGAAGGGCGTGCCAAGAATCGCCGCATAGAAATCACCCTGGTGGCCAAAGACTGATGGCCAGGAAGAAGGACCGGCATGCGCCGCCGAAACCGCCGCAGTTTGCCAGCACCCCCTTCAGCGCGCTGAAGGGGGTATCCGTGCCCGGCAAGCTGCCCACGGCAGCGGAACCTTCCAGCAAGGAACTGCCGCCATCTCTGCCTGAGGAGAATGCAACCGATCTGTTTCTGCAAGCCATGGCCGGAACAAAACGCCTGCACGATGCGTCGCAGCCTACAGGCACGCAGACTTCAGCCGTAAACACAGCAATCGCTTCGCGATCAAAAACAAAAGCAGCCGCATCCCCTGAGGAGTCTGCCGCTG
Organism: Geobacter psychrophilus; assembly: GCF_056821595.1. Lineage (NCBI taxonomy): Bacteria > Pseudomonadati > Thermodesulfobacteriota > Desulfuromonadia > Geobacterales > Geobacteraceae > Geobacter > Geobacter psychrophilus. The sequence continues at coordinate 2,529,218 of NZ_JBXDTU010000004.1, read as the reverse complement.
CTGAATTGTTTATACAGGAAATTGGACGCTTGAAACTCGAAGTGAAATTCACCGAACAGCTTCCCGATGAAGATGAATTGAAACCACTGTCCGGAAACCGCCTTAAACAGCTGAAACGGGGAATCATCACGGTAGACCACCAGCTTGACCTGCACGGATTGACCCGCGACGAGGCGCTGGCAGAACTGCCGCTTTTTCTGCGCTCGGCCAGACTGAGGGGGCAGACGGCGGCTCTGGTCATCACCGGTAAGGGCAACAACTCACCGGCTGAACCGGTCCTTCAGCAGGCGGTATCGGCCTGGCTCAGGGATGCGGGCCGCGATCTTGTCGTGGAGTTTGCTCCGGCACCCCGGGAAATGGGGGGAAGCGGCGCCTTTGTCATATTCCTGCGCCCCCTGCCAACATCCGTCTGACACACATCAGCCTGTCGTCACATACTCCGCAATCACCTGTGCAATACGCTCCGGAGAGTTTTTGTCGTTATTGAAGATCATGTTGTAATAACGCATGTCGTGGGCATCCCGGTCCAGAAAATCCCGGATAAAGGCATCGCGCTGCTTCTGCTTCTTCTCAATACAACTCTCCGCCTCCGCCTCGGACAGACTGAGGCGTTTGGCTATGGAGCGCACCTTGAAGGCCGGGGAGGCGAACATACGGAAGTGAAAACAGTTGTTCAGAGGCTGGGTTACTATGGCGCTGCCACGCCCCATGATGATTACGTTCCCTTTTTCCGCCAGGGAGAACATATGCTTGCACAGCAGGCGGAAGTGGTCCTTCTCGCTTTTCCAGCGCTGTGAAAACGTCGCCAGCATCTCATCCAGGATCCGGCTTTTTTCCCCCAGTCCACGCAGAATATCTTCCGAAAGATTGTGATTTTTTGCCACCTCTTCCAACAATCCCTTGTCCATCACCAGCCACTCCTGACCGGTCTTTTTCTCCATCAACCCTTTCAGACACTCAGCCATGGGATAGGCTTCACAACCGAACTCACGGGAAATGGTAATGGTTTTTCGGGCCTTGCCGGCCTTGATGCGGGATGCGGAATCTTCATCCTTCCTGCGATTGATCTCCAGCATCGCCCCCAACCTTGATTCAATTGATGGCACCAGCAGTCTCTCAGACATAACATCCTCCTTTCACATCATAATTGCGTGCCTGATAAAATTGTACCATACCCTGATCGGTTCTCAAGAAGCTTGTTTGCCCGAAACGCAGGATCAAGAATATTGCAGTCAATTCGATGCGCAGCCCCCCACCGCAACACCCGTCCAACTGTCCTGCTTACGACACACTTTCGGAGCATTCCGATTGACAAACAGCGTTATTCTGTGAGATAACTAAAAATATTTATCCATAATGAAATCATCTCCATGCAGAACGAAGGGAATCGGGAAAACAATGATCATATCGAAAATCATCGGCAGCGGCTCATGCATGCCGGATCGGGTGATACCCAACAGCCATTTTGATTACCTGGTGGAAAATGCCGACGAGTGGATATTTTCGCGAACCGGAATCCGCGAACGGCGCTTTGCCCATGCCGACCAGGCCACCTCCGACCTGGCCACCATCGCGGCCCAAAATGCCCTGCAGGCAGCCGGTATCTCGGCCGATGAGATCGACTGCATCGTTGTCGGGACCTCCACCCCTGACATGAGCCTGCCCTCGACCGCCTGCATTGTGCAGGAAAATATCGCTGCCAAAAACGCCTTCGCATTTGATATCAACGCGGTCTGCTCAAGCTTTGTCTATGCGCTGGAGATCGCCGATAACTTTATCAAGTGCGGCAAATACAAAACCGTCCTGGCTATCGGCGCCGATACCTACTCCAAAATCCTCGATTTCAACGACAAGAACAGCTGTCCGCTCTTCGGCGACGGCGCCGGGGCTGCCATCCTGAGCAGCGGCGGAGACGAAAACGTCGGCGTGCAGCATACCTACATGCGCAGCGACGGCAAGGGCTGGCAGCTGATCCAGGTGCCTTCCTCAGGCTCCCGCAAACCGGTAACCCCGGAGACGATCGATGCCCGCGAGATCTTTTTCCAGATGGCCGGCAAGCAGGTCTACGTCTTTGCTACCGAGGTCATCCCCGACATTATCAACAAACTCTGTGCCAAAGCAGGCATCACCCCTGCGGACCTGGATTACATCATCCCCCACCAGGCCAACATACGCATGATCGATTTCATCTCCAAAAAAACCGGCTTTCCAAAAGAACGCTTCCTGATCAACCTCGACCGCTGCGGCAACACATCAGCCGCCTCGGTTGCACTGGTGATGGATGAGAACCTGCGTAACGGCACTATCAAACCTGGCCACCTGATCCTTGCCATGGGTTTCGGCGGAGGACTGACCTGGGGCGGCCTGCTGATCAGGTTCTAGCCCTTGAACCGACACCCCGGCATCCATCACCAAGCCGCCAGAATATGGCGGCTTTTATTTTTCTGTAACCTTTTCCCGTGTGGCTGCGTCTCCTAGACAAATACACCACACAGGAGGAACTCGATGAAAACAGCATGGAAAACCCTTTCGGTTGCAGCGGCACTATTCAGCAGCGTCGGCATTGCACAGGCCGCCACACCGGGGCACATGGATGGTGATGGACCAAGCCACAGCGGCAGTCATCTGAAACGGATGGCCAGGGATTTGGGGCTTGATGCCCAGCAGAAGGGTCAGGTCAAGGATATCCTCAAGAACAACCATATACAGACCAAACCATTGAGGGACAACCTGGTGGCAGAGCGCCGCAGCATGCGCACCCTGATCCAGGCCGAATCGGTGGATGAAGCTGCCATCCGCGCCCAATCGGCCCGTATCGCGGCGGTCGAATCGGATCTTGCGGTTAATCGTGCCCAGGTCGCCCAGAAGCTGCGCGCGATCCTGACCCCTGACCAAATTCAAAAGTTCAAGTCCCTGCAGGAGAAACGCGACCAGCGCCTGGATGAACGCCGTGCCAGAGGCCCGGCCCGGATGGACCGGGAATAGGCCGGAGAACCGCTCAAAGCATGCAAACGCCTGCGGACGACACTCTGGTACATGCGGCCAGAAGGGGAGACGAGAGAGCATTCAGCTCTCTCGTCACCCGGCACAAGCGGCGGGTCTTCGGGCTCGCCGCCCGCTTTGCCAAGGATCCGGATGAGCTGGGGGATATCTGTCAGGATGTTTTCATCAAGACGTACGAAAACCTGGGCAGTTACCGCGGGGATGCACCGTTCGAACATTGGCTGATCCGGATTGCAACACACACCTGCCATGACGTGCTGCGCAAAAGACGACGTGAATCCGGCAATGCCCGCTATGACACGCTTGTGCATGGTGTCGCCGATCAGGCCAGCGCGGCGCGCCATACAGCAGATGAGGCACGCTCCCTGCTTAAATGGGCGCTCAGCTGTCTCTCAGCGGATGAGCAAATGGCCATAATCCTGCTTGAACTGGAAGAATACAGCGTGAGAGAGGTTGCTGCATTGACCGGCTGGAGCGAGGCAAATGTCAAGGTGCGGGGGCATCGGGCCCGGCAGGCACTGAAGCGGATACTGGAGGAAAACGATGCGCGATGATGCGGAAGACAGACTGGAACGGCTCTTTGCCGCCGCCCGCAGTGAACCAAACGATACAGAAGCTGTGGAGGAGTTTTTTGAGGGACGCCTGATGGCCCGTCTCCGTGAGCGCCGCGAAGTGCGGCGCCCCTGGTATGAACTGGCCTGGCGCTGTGTCCCGGCTTTTGCCCTGATTACGGTTATCCTGGCTGTATGCAGCATCACCATCGGGCAATCGGTACCCACAGACCTGTTTGCAGCCATCAGCAACGGTCAGGAAGAATACCTGGCCAAGAGTTATCTGGCGGGAGAGTGATATGAAAAACGGTAAGGCCATAGCTGGTGTACTGCTGGTGTTTATGCTGGGTGCCGTCTGCGGCGGGGTGGTGACACACATGCTGAATCGTTCGCGGATGGAGGCCTTTGTCGGCCGCGGCCCGGAAGCCCGTGAGGAGATGCTCGTCAAGCGGCTCACCCGCCAGCTTGATCTCGACAGCCGTCAGCTTGAACAGATCAGGCCGATAGTGCACGATACCCACGCCAGCATCCGCCAGGTCCGCCAGCAATGGCGTCCCCAGGTAGAAGGGCTGCTGAATGAAAGCCAGCGCCGCATCTCAGCGATCCTGCGCCCGGACCAGCGGGAGAAATTCGAGAGGATCATTGCCGATCGCAAGGCACATCGTCCCCGCCGGGGCGCGGACTGAGCACCGCCCTCTCACCTGCGGGCACAGATTCCTTCACCCGCTGAACAGACCTGCAGCCCGACTGATTCACATTGCACCCGCAGCCAATCCTGCGGGTGTTTCTGTTTCCAGCCGCCATGAAAACTGTCAGCAGCCAGGAACATCCCGCCTGGTGCCAGCAAACCCGCCAAACCTGCTACCACACCCCGGACTTCGTGCGGCTTGTGGAGGATCGGTCCCCCCAGCAGTCCGTTGCACAGTATCAGATCAAACGCTGAAGACGATAGTAAAGCAGAATCCCTCAGGTCTACGGTCCGGAACAGTATCCGTTCAGCCGCATGGCGCTCGAAGACCGGCCCTGTCTCCCGGCGATACACCGCCTCCCGCTCCGGATCATGGGGAAATCGGGCGTGGGCGGCAGCCCACACCTCCAACGGTTCGAGTGTCCAGCCTTCTATCTTAAATTCTGCCGGTTGATAACCGTTCTCCAGCAGCAGCGAAGCCAGCCCGTAGCTGTCTTCACCGGTACCGCAGGCGGCATCTAGACAATGCAAAGTAAACTTCCCCCTCCCTCGACGGGAGGGGGTTAGGGGGTGGGTGAAGTCGGCAACATTGAACATCGTGGAACGGTCACCCCCACCCTGTCCCTCCCCCGTCAAGGGGGAGGGGATACCTGTGACAAGCCAATTGCGCACAAATTCCCGTTGCCCGGGATAGCGCCTGAAACCGCCATAAAAACGGCGCGGCAGGAACGAGGCAAACAGGAACTCCGTCAGCAGCTTCTGATTGTTGAGGAGCCGCTCCAGCAAGCATGCCGGATTGGCGCTGAACTGGAAGCATGGAGGCAGGGCAATGAACGCATCGGCCCAGCTCAGGGCAGTATGAAACGGGGTACTTTCAAGAATCGGAGGGTAGCGGAGGGTTGTCCGGTAAAGCCGGTGAAAGGCAGCGACGATCTCGGCAAGCGGCAGGTAGAGCTCGCACTGGCGACGGATCTCAGGGGTGATGATCAGGCCCGGAGCCGGAAGCGGTGCCGGGCAGGTGGCAGCGTAGACCTGGAAACGCTCATGCAGGCGGCGGAAGTCTCCGCAGCGCAGCCGGTCGCTGTAACAGGGGGGGGCAATCAGAAGGTCGAGCTGTGTGCATGCATCCCTGTCCTCCAGGGATGGCAACAGGGACAGCATCAATAGCTGTGCAGCGGCCGATAGAGCGTATCCCGCTCCACCGGGCTCTTGCCGGCCTTTCTGATCAGTGTAATGATGCCCTCTTTGGTCAATGACTGCGGGCTGGCCGCCCCGGCATCGTGACCGATCTTTTCCTCCACGACCGTGCCGTCCAGATCATTGACCCCGAACGCCAGGGACACCTGGGCGATTTTTTCCCCCAGCATGACCCAGTAAGCCTTGATATGGTCAAAATTGTCCAGGAATATGCGGGAGATCGCCAGGGTTTTGAGGTCATCCAACCCGGATGTGCCCTTGATGTCCAGCTTCAGGTCGGAGTTTTCCGGCTGGAAAGCCAGCGGAATGAAGGCCTGGAAACCACCGGTCTCATCCTGCAGGTCCCGCAGCAGCTGCAGGTGAGCCACTCGGTCGCCAAAGGTCTCAACGTGACCATAGAGCATGGTGGCATTGGTCTTCAGCCCCGACAGATGGGCCTGGCGGATGATCTCAAGCCAGCGGGCGCCGGAGATCTTCTCCGGACAGATTTTGGCCCGCACATCCTCCACCAGAATCTCGGCCCCGCCACCCGGCATGGAACCGAGTCCGGCCGTAATCAAGCGCTGCAGCACCTGCTCGATGGAAAGCCCGGCGATCCGGGAAAAGTATTCGATCTCCACGGCAGTAAAGGCCTTGATGTGCAGAAGCGGCGCCGCCAGCCGGATGGCCCGCAGTACCTCTTCATAATATTCAAAGGCCAGGTCGGGATGGAGCCCGCCGACGATATGCACCTCGGTGGCACCTTCTCCCTCGGCCTCCACGGCCCGCCGACAGATTTCATCCAGCGCCAGGGTATAGGCGCCCTCTTCACCGGTGGTGCGGGAGAAGGCGCAGAAGGCGCAGCGATTGACACAGATGTTGGTGGGGTTGATATGGCGGTTGACATTGAAGAAGACGCTTGTGCCGTTTTTGCGTTCGTTGGCCAGGGCCGCGAGACCGCCGATGGCAAGCAGGTCGTTGGAGGAAAACAGCAACAAGGCGTCATCCTCAGAAATGCGCTGATGGTTGTGGATTTTTTCTGAAATGTTTTTGAAGGTGGGCATGGCGGAATTTTACGTCAAAGGAGGTCAAGGTTCAAGGGCTTTGTGCTCCGGCTGCAGGAAACTTCACGTCATTTCAGCGACACAGACACTGTTCCGGCCGAGTTCCTTGACCCGGTACAATGCTTCATCGGCCCGTTTCAGCATACTTTCTTCCGTATCTGTTTTGCGCGCCTCGGTCAGGCCGATTGAAAGCGTCATATTGAGCGTTTCCGAGTCCAGCAGAAAACGGCTGTCACGCACTTCCGAGCAGAGCTTCCAGGCGACTTCTTCGGCTGCCTTGGCATCGGTCTTGACCAGAATCAGGGCGTATTCATCTCCACCGAACCTGGCCAGAAAATCACTGCCGCGCAACGTGGCCTTGATCTTTGTTGCCACCCCCTTCAGAATCCTGTCTCCGGCCGGGTGTCCATAGGAGTCGTTAATCGACTTAAAGTTATCAAGGTCAATCATCATCAACGAAAACGGCTCATCATCGTAGCGCTGCCGCAGTTTTACCATTTCAGTCAGTTTTTCGTCAAAATAGGCCCGGTTGGCCAGTTGCGTCAGGCTGTCGATCCGAACGGCTGTCCGCAGGGTTTCAATCTGACAGCGCTGGAATTCCAGCACCTCCTTCGAACTGGCCAATTCATTCTTGAGGGTGGCATTACTCACCATTACCCGGTCGATCTCCTTCATCAGAATGGCATGAGCCTCCTTCAGCTCCGGGGAAAGCTCCATCCGGTCGATAGTGTCTCTGACCCCCCCCAGCATTTCCGATGAATCGCTGGCAGCCTTTTCCGTACGCTGAATCCCGGTTGCCAGGCTGAGCAGGATACTGCGGATGGTCTGGGCGGTGTCATTGAGGCGCTGTTCACGTTCATCAACCACAGGCCTGTTCTCTGCCGCAGCATCAACGGAATCCGAATCAGGCGGGCGCCTGCCAACGAAGCCCAATAGCATCGTAACGGGAAAAAGCACCGCACTGCCAAGCTTCTCCAGGATTGAATGGAGCGCTGTCGATTTGATGACATAGACCGCAGAAAACACTATCAGGCCTGCAGCAAATCCTCCTGTGAAAATGGCCAGTTGCAATGATGAAATTCCGTCCACTCAGTTCTCCCGGCCAATCATGGCCTTACTATTCCTTGTAAACCCCGCCACAGATGATCATCCTGGCATCGGCCTTTTCGCAGTAGACCTGCTTCGGAAGGACCTTCCTGGTCAGCGGATCAGTGAACTTGTACTCCTGCCAGAAGCTTCGCTTTGATTTAGCCCGATCAACCCGCTCCCTGATAAAGGCCTTGCCGTCCGGGTCTTTCATGCCGATCATTTCCTTGCCGACCTGCTTGGCATTGTGCCCATGGGCGACACACTTGCCGGTACTGTCATACACCACAATATAAAGATCCTTGTTGACGTACGTTATGCTGGGGGCGGTAATATCAGCGAATATTTTTTCACCGCCGGCCTTATACGCGGCCACCACGCTTTTCACCATCGCTTCAGCCTCTTTCCTGGTTGCCCGCTCCGCTGCTCCTGCCGCGACCGTCGCACCTATCAGAGCCGTTGCCGTTATCAGCGTTATGATTTTTATGAACATCGAATCGTCCTTCCCGTTTGGTTGCGGTAGATTTCCCAAACGTATCAGGAAGATACCATACGAAAGATCCAAGTCAAGCTGCGCGGATCATTTAAACGAACGCCCCCGCTGGAGAATCCGACGGGGGCGTTCGCATCTGGTTACCGGGTACTGTTTCTTATCCCAGCATGGCCTTCATATCGGCATCGACCGTAGTGATCGGACCGACGTTGAAGTTCTCAACCAGGAAGTTGAGCACATTGGGGGTGATGAATGCCGGCAGGGTCGGCCCGAGCTTGATATTCTTGATACCGAGGTGGAACAGGGTCAGCAGGATCACGACCGCCTTCTGCTCGTACCAGGACAGCACCATGGAGAGCGGCAGGTCGTTGACGCCGCACTCGAAAGCACCTGCCAGGGCAACGGCGATCTGGATGGCCGAATAGGCATCATTGCACTGGCCGATATCCAGAAGGCGCGGGATGCCGCCGATGTCGCCGAACTCGAGCTTGTTGAAACGGTACTTGCCGCAGGCCAGGGTCATGATGACCGTGTCCTTGGGGGCCTTCTCGGCAAACTCGGTGTAGTAGTTGCGGCCCGATTTGGCGCCGTCGCACCCGCCCACCAGGAAGAAATGCTTGATGGCACCGGACTTGACCGCAGCGATGACCTTGTCGGCCACGCCCAGCACAGCGTTGTGTCCGAAACCGGTCAGGATTTCCTGACCCGGATTTTCCGGCAGGGCCGGGCACTCCAGGGCCTTGCTGATGACAGGCGAAAAATCCCAGCCGTCGATATGCTTGACACCGGGCCAGGCCACCAGACCCCAAGTGTAGAGGCGGTCGGTATAGGATTCCGCCGGCCGCTGGATGCAGTTGGTATTGAAAATGATGGCGCCGGGGAAATTGGCAAATTCCCTGGCCTGGTCCTGCCAGGCACCGCCGTAGTTGCCGACCAGATGGCTGTATTTTTTCAGGCCGGGGTAGCCGTGGGCCGGTAGCATCTCGCCATGGGTATAGACATTGATGCCCTTGCCTTCGGTCTGCTTGAGGATCTCCTCCATCATCTTCAAATCATGGCCGGAAACCAGGATCGCTTTGCCCGCCTTGGTGCCCAGCTGTACCGCAGTCGGTACCGGGTGCCCATAGGTATCGGTGTGGGCGGTGTTCAGAAGCCCCATAACCGTCAGGTTGTGCTTGCCGCACTCCATGGAGAGCCCGACAAAATCCATCAGGCCCAGATTGGCATCAGTTGTAGCGGCCAGCGCCTTCTGGAAAAAGGCCATAACCTCGTCATCGCTCTTGCCCAGGATCATGGCGTGATCCATGTAGGCGGCCATGCCCTTCAGACCGTACATGAGGATCTCGATGACGGAACGAATGTCTTCGTTGACGTGCTGGGTATTGATGCCGTAGGCCTCGCCCTGCCTGGTCATGCCAGCCAGGTCGTCGGCCGGTTTCCAGTCAGCCACCGGACCGGAAATCGCAACACCGGCTGCGGCCCTGGCTTTTTCTTTGAGTTCATAGCAGCGCTTGATCAGTCCGCCGATACGTTCCGGCTCAAAATCTACATTGGTGACAGTACTGAAGAGACCCTCGATGGTAAATCGGTCGATCTCGGCATTACGTCCACTCTTGTCGGCATACAGCGCCAGACTTTTCAGGCCGTACAGCAGGTGATCCTGCAGAGTCGCCACTTCGGGATTCTTGCCGCATACGCCGGATATATTACAGCCGGTTCCATTTGCTGCCTGCTCGCATTGGTTACAGAACATTTTTGCTCCTCCTTGAGGTGTGTATAAACTCGTTCGAGTTTTTGTCGTTTCTATGATATGGAGAGTATAGCACTCCTGCTGCTCTTTACTTGACGCTAGTCAAAAATAACAATTTTCCGGGAGGAGAACATGAGCACCGTCTATTTCGCCGACATGCGCGCCGGCCACAAGGAAAACCTGTTCGACAAGATCGTCAAACTGCTCAGCCTGGCAGGGTTGGAGCAAGCCATCGCCGCTGACGACCTGACCGCGGTCAAGATCCATTTCGGTGAAAAGGGCAACCACACCTTCATCCGCCCCATCTTTGCCCGGCGGGTGGTGGAGGAGATCAAGAAGATCGGTGCCCGACCGTTTTTGACCGATTCTTCCACCCTCTATCCGGGCGAGCGCAAGGAGGCGGTTTCCGCCCTGACCTGTGCCATCGAAAACGGTTTCGGCTATGCCTGTGTCGGCGCACCGCTGATCATCAGCGACGGGCTGCGGGGTGTCACCGAGACCGAGGTCGCAATACAGGGCGATTTGCTGAAGAAGGTCTACATCGGAACCGAGATTGTCGAGGCCGACGCGCTGGTCTGCCTGACCCACTTCAAGTGTCACGAACTGACCGGATTCGGCGGGGCCGTCAAGAACCTGGGCATGGGCTGCGCCAGCCGCAAGGGCAAACTGGTGCAACATTCCAACGTAGCGCCGAAGGTTGCCGGAAAGTACTGCACCGGCTGCGGGATCTGCCTGAAATCCTGCGCCCATGATGCCATTGCCGTCATCGAGGGCAAGGCGACCATCGATCCCACGCTCTGCGCCGGATGCTCCCGCTGTATAACGGTCTGCCCGATCAAGGCCATCAATATTCAATGGAACGAGGCCGCCGACCTTGTGATGTGCAAGATGGCCGAGTATGCCAAGGGGGCCCTGACCGGCAAGGCCGGCAAGGCGATCTTCCTCAGCTTCATCACCCAGGTCTCGCCTGCCTGCGATTGCTACGGCCACGCCGACGCCCCGATCGTCAATGATATCGGCATCTGCGCCTCAACCGACCCGGTAGCCATCGACCAGGCCTGCGCCGATCTGGTCAACGGGGCGCGCGGCAATGAAGGTTCGGCCCTGAAAAGCGGCCATGAACCGGGCGGCGACAAATTCCGCGGGGTCTGGCCCGAAATTCCCTGGGAGACCCAACTGGCGCATGGCGAGAAAATCGGGCTGGGCAGCAGGCGCTATGAGCTGGTGAAGATTTAGCATGAAAGCGCTCATCCAACGCGTCTCTTCGGCCTCGGTAACTGTTGACGGTGACCTGGTCGGCAGCATCGGCCAGGGCATCCTCCTTCTGTTGGGAGTTGAAAAAGGTGATGTGGAAGAAAAGGCCGACTGGCTGGCGGAGAAGATCGCCGGCCTGCGGATCTTCAGCGATGCTGAAGGCAGGATGAACCTTTCGCTGCGGGATGTGCAGGGAGCACTGCTGGTGGTTTCACAATTCACCCTGGCCGGCAACTGTTCCAAGGGCAGGCGCCCCTCCTTCGACACCGCTGCCCCCCCCGCCGAAGGCAGGCGTCTCTACGAATACTTCGTTGACACGGCCAGGCTTCTCGGCCTGGCGGTTGAGACCGGCGTATTCCAGGCCGACATGCAGGTCAGCTTGGTTAATGACGGGCCGGTGACATTCATGCTGGAACGATAAAAGAGAGGGGGCTTCTGACACCCCCCTCTCTTTTCCTGCTCTGCCAGCTGCCATCAGTTCAGCCCCAGCGCCCGCCTGACCCTCTCCAGGAAATGCTCCGCAGTAAATGGCTTCTTTATAAACGAGACCTCTTCCACGAGCGTGCCATCAAGAATAACCACGTCGCTGGTATACCCTGACATGTACAGCACCGGCATTCCAGGGCGACTATCCTGCAGCCGTTCATACAGTTCCATGCCATTCATCTCCGGCATAACCACATCCGTCACCAGCAGATCTATCGTACCATTATATGTCTGTTCAATATCCATGGCCTTCAGCGGCGAGTCTGCCACCAGAACCTTGAAACCGTTGGTCTCAAGCAGGTCCAGTGCCATTTCCCGGACCATCTGATTGTCCTCTACCAGCAGGACGGTTGTATTGCCCGAAACACCGGACCTGTCGTGTACGGCCGGCGGCGCAAACCCTGCAGCCCCCCCTGATTCTGATGTTGCCGGCAAGTAGATGCTAAATGAAGTGCCCGCCCCCACGTGACTCCTGGCTTCTATATAGCCCTCATGCTGCTTGACGATACCGTACACGGTCGCCAATCCCAGTCCTGTACCATGCCCAACCGCTTTTGTCGTAAAGAACGGCTCGTAAATATGACGCAGCGTATCTTCATCCATCCCGCAGCCCGTATCCTTGAATGCCAGCAGAATGTAGGGCCCCGGGACCATACCATGGTGCTGTCGAACGAACTCGTCATCAAGCAGCACGTGCCCGGTGGCGATGGAGATGGTACCGTTGCCTTCGATGGCATCCTGGGCATTTACCGTCAGGTTGAGCAGCACCTGTTCCAACTGGCCGCGATCGGCCTGCAGGCGGGCACCTCCCGGAGCAAGCGTTACATCGATAACAATATTTTCCCGGATGGTGCGCAACAGGATATCCCGGAACGAATCGATTACCTCGTTAAGATCCAGCACCTCCATGGATAGCATCTGCTTGCGGCCAAACGACAGAAGTTTCTGGGTCAGATCCTTGGCCTTGTGAGCGGCCGCAAGTACCCCTTCCACCCGACGGATCTGGGGATGATCTGCGGGGAGCGCACGCTTGACCATATCGGCATACACGATAATCGGCGTCAGCAGATTGTTGAAATCATGGGCAATCCCCCCGGCAAGCTGTCCGATGGCTTCAATTTTCTGGATATGCAGCAGCTGTTCTTCCAGTGCCTTGCGATGCCACTCCTCACGCACCCGGCCTATGGCTATGCTCGCCAGATGAGCGGCCGATTCAATCAGTTGGATTTCCTCCGCATTAGGGGTGCGGGGCTGGCGGTAATACATGGCAAACGTCCCCAACAGCGCCCCGTCCGATGCCAGTATCGGCTCGGACCAGCAGGCGTGCAGCCCGGCATCGCAGGCGGGCGTAAAGCCCTTCCAGAAGGGATGCCCTTCAATCTCCTCAACCACGACACGCTGTTTACTGAACGCTGCCGTACCGCAGGCGCCCATCCCCTGACCGATTTTCAGACCGTCAACAGCCTTGTTGTATGCGTCCGGCAGGCTGGGGGCGGCCCCATGGATCAGGCGGGTTCCGGTTTCGTCTGACAGCAGAACCGAGCAGAGCGAACCGGAGGTTTCCTGTTCGACGAAGTGGACAATCAGTTCCAGCAATTCCGGAAGGAGCGTGCCGCGCGCCATCTCCTCCAGGATTTTCAGCCTGCTCCGTTCCCGCTTTTCATCCCGCTTGCGTTGCGTGATATCCCTGACAACACTGAGGACAATCGGTCGACCTTCGCTTTCCATGGATCGTGCGTGAATTTCGACCGGCAGCACACCGCCGCCTTTGGTAAGATAGGCCGACTCGAAGGCAGCGTGATGCTGCTCCTGCAGCAGGCTGATATGATCCAGATATTTTGCGGCAAACTCGGGAGGTTCGATTTCACTGAGCTTGATCCCGGTCAGCTCTGCCTGCGTATAACCGGTCATGGTGCAGAGCGCCTGATTGAAGCTGATCAAGCACCCCTCTCCATCAATCTGCATAATTGCGTCATCGGCCGCATCGATCTGGGTTGCCTTGATTCTCAGCTGCTCCTGCTGGTCGACAACGATCTCCTGGCTTTTGATCAGAAAATCCAGATGTCGAAACATGAGGCGGATGAGCAGGACAATCACCAGGCACAAGCCGAGCGTCAGACCGGACTGGAGCAGCGCCTTGCGTGCCCAGGGCTCCAGCACATCATCCCGGTGAAGTGACACAACCGCCACCACCGGGAAACGCGACAGGCGTTGATAGGAAATGATGCGCGGCGCATTATCTACGGGCGCATGCGTGACTTGATAGGTACCGGATGGAGTTGCAGGCAGTTTTTGTGTGAACAGCGTGGTCGTGCCGAAATCGGCCTGGTAGGCATTGTCAACGTATGGTTCATAGACCAGGGGTGCCCCGTCGTTGCGCAGCAGCATCACCCGGCCGCGGGGACCCAGCGTGGTCGGGCCCAGAAATTTGTTGAAATAGGCGACCTCGAAGGCCACCACGGCAATGCCGCTAAAGCTGTCCCCAACCCTGTTGATCGGCCGTAACAGGTTAAAGCGCCAGCGACCGACCAGGCGACTCATGACCGGTTTGCTGATCGTGAGATCGACACCGGGCGTGTTCAGATAATGGCGGAAATAGTCACGATCAGCGACATTGATCGGCTTTTGGGGAAACTGGTTTGAATTGGCGAGCATGGTGCCGTCTTTATCAGCAATGAAAATGGTTCCAATCTGGGGGGCGCCCTGCGTTTCCTGGTGCAAAAACCGGTACAAAGCGTGCTGGTCGAAGCGTTCCAGGCCGCCTAACTCATGAAGATTGTTGCGTACATCCTGCAGGACCCGGTCAGACTCGGCCAGTGCACTTTCACTATGTTCGGCCAGCGCCCGGGCATAGCCTGCGGCCCGCTGTTCGGCGGCGGTGAGGACATCATGGTATTGGCTGACGATGCTCCACACCGAGATGCCGATGACAGCAGCCAGTATCCCGCCGACAAAGATCAATACACGTCGCTTGAACTGGTAGATCGTGAGAAGCACAGACGTCCTTTCAATGGGTTACAGCTGCTGCACGGGACATGGGTATACATCGTAACTGACGTTATATATACACCGAAATAACAGGAACTGCTCACATTAATTACCCGGGTAGTTTGTTTGATTCTCGCAAAATTCCGTGAATCATGCCTGCAATGATATGATTCGGGTGTAATTGGTTGACAATCTGGCTGGACAGGATTTAGAGTTGCACGACTTCGAGGCGCCCATGATATCCAAGGAAAAACTGAAGCAGCAATTCAAGACGATCATGTCACTGGACAGCCATCCGGGACATATCTCCGCCGGATTTTCGGTCGGTGTCTTTATCAGCTTCACCCCGCCCATCCCAGGCCTGCATACGGCCCTGGCCCTGATTATCGCCTTTGTCTTCCGCCTTAACAAACTGACCTGCATCACCGGATCCTGGGTCAACACCCCTATAACCGTCGTTCCATCCCTGATACTCAGTTACAAACTGGGAAAATGGATACTCGGAGGACAGGGCACGCTAGAACTGAACATCCACAACCTGGATTGGGCCACCCTCAAGGGCGTCATGCTGCACCACTCCAAACCACTGCTGCTGGGATGCTCGATTATCGGATTTGTGGCAGCGGTCGCGGCATATTTCATCTGCTACCGGCTGGTGGTTTTCTTCAGACGAAAGGATGCTGCGCTGGCCGAGATAACACGGGAGATGGAAGTGGTCGGGGAAGAGCTGGAGTAGTACGTAACCTGACAATCAGGAGAAACGAGGGCGGGCACGAAACCCGCCCTTCGTTATTTGCCGAGGATGGGATTCATGACCTGATAGGTCAGGTAGGCCATCAGTGCCGAGGCCGGGATAGTCAGGATCCAGGCCGTTACGATGCGCTTGGCCACATTCCAATTGACCGCGGTCAGCCGCTTCGAGAGTCCGACCCCCAGAATAGTGGAGGTGATGACGTGCGTTGTACTGGTAGGCATGCCGAAGGCCGAGGCCCCCAGAATGACGCCGGCCGAGGCGGTCTCAACACAGAAGCCATGTACCGGCTGGAGCTTGACGAAATCGTGCCCGACGGTCTTGATGATCCGCCAGCCACCGGCGGCCGTCCCCAGAGCCATGGCCGTGGCGCAGGCCACCATTACTTCCCAGGGAACAACGAAGGTCTTGAGAAATCCATAGCTTACCAGCGACATCGTAATAACACCCATGGACTTCTGCGCATCGGCGGTACCGTGCGAGAAGGCCATCAAGGCCGCCGATGCGATCTGCATACGGCGGAAGTTCTTGTTGAGCCCGCTGGGCGCATGGTTGCGGAAGATCCGGTAAAGAATCAACATGAAGATAAAGCCGACCAGGGTGCCCAGGACCGGTGAAAGGAGCAGCGCCAGGACGATCTTCTTGAGTCCGGCCCATTTCAGGGCGCTCAGACCGGCATGTGCAAACACCGACCCCATGATACCGCCGATGATGGCATGAGATGAAGAAGAAGGCAGTCCGTAGTACCAGGTGATCAGGTTCCAGATGATCGCCCCGGCCACACCCGCCAATACCACCATCTGGGTGACATTGGAGGCGTCGACAATTCCCTTGCCGATGGTGGTGGCCACCTTGGTGGATATCATCGCTCCTGCAAAATTGAGCACGGCGGCCATCAAGATGGCGGACCTGACCGACAGTGCGCGGGTAGAGATACAGGTGGCAATGGCGTTGGCTGTATCGTGGAAGCCATTGATATAGTCAAAGAGAAGCGCCGCCACAATCACCAGGCAGAGCATCACAAAAGCCGGATCAAGCATTCTTTACCACCACGCTTTCCAGGATATTGGACGCATCTTCGCACCTGTCGGTAGCCTTCTCCAGTGTTTCGAAAATTTCCTTCCATTTGATCAGCTGGATCGGGTCTTTTTCCTCGTCGAACAAACGGCTGATCGCCTCACGGGAAACGCGATCGGCCTCATTTTCCAGCGAGTTGATCTCGACGCAGGCCTCAAAGATCTGCTCGTTGGTCTTTTTACCCAGCATGGCAACCGCCTTGTCAACCGCATGGCACGACTGCAGGATGATGAACCCGAGTGACTTGGCTTCGGGTGGAATGGCCTCCACATTGTACATGATAATCCGCTGCGCCGAGGCATCGATCAGGTCAAGGATGTCATCCAGCTTGGAAGCCAGGGAATAGATGTCTTCACGGTCAAGCGGCGTAACAAATGTCTTGTTAAGTTTCTGGATGATCTCGTGGGTAATGGAATCACCCTTGTGCTCAACATCCTTGATCTTGCGCTGGCTCTCGGCCGGGTTCTCGAAGTTGTCCAGCATCTCCTTGAGCAGCCTGGCCCCCTCGATAATATTGGTAGTCATTTCCTTGAACAGCACAAAGAATTTTTCTTCTTTGGGAATAAGTCCGAACATGTATGCCTCCATGAGATACCTAAATTGCGTGATCAATAAACCTGTCTTTCTTAGCATGAATTTCGAAATCTGCCCATAAAAAAAAGTTGCACAATTGTGACGCATTTGAAACAAAGCCAATGCATTATTGCCATTACGATGTTATTGCAGTATTGTTATTTATTCTTAAAGGAGCCTTTCGTGAACACACTCCATGCCGTTGTCCTTGGCGCCCTGCAGGGTTTTGCCGAGGTGCTTCCCATCAGCAGCTCTGCCCACCTGATCCTCGTACCCTGGCTGCTGCAATGGCCCGAATCGGGCCTGACCTTCGACGTGGCCCTGCATCTGGGAACCTTTATCGCCCTGGCGTTCTACTTCCGCCGAGATATCATCGAGATGGCGTTCTCAGCGGTCGATGCCATTGCTAGCCGTTCCCTGAATACCCCGGCCCGCAGGCTGCCGTTCCTGATCATCGCCGCCACTGTACCGGCTGCCGTGGTGGGCAAGCTGTTCGAACACCAGGTTGAAGCGCTCTTCCGCTCCAATCCGCTGTTGATCGCCATAGTCCTGATCGTGTTCGGCATCATCCTGGGAATAGCCGATATCGCCGGCCGCAAGCGTCTGGCCCTGGACGAGGTCAAACCCTCCAGCGCTCTGACCATCGGCCTGTTCCAGTGTCTGGCGTTGATCCCCGGCGTCTCCCGCTCCGGCATCACCATCACTGCGGGACTGATGCTGGGCTTCACCCGTGAGAGCGCCGCCCGCTTCTCGTTTCTGCTGTCGCTGCCGATCGTGGCCGGAGCGGCCCTGCTCAAGACCCTGCACCTGTTCAAGCACGGCATTCCGGCCGGTGAAGGCGTCCCCATGCTGGTCGGGATCAGTGTCTCGGCAATCACCGGCTACCTCAGCGTGGCCTTCCTGCTCAAGTATGTGCAGAAACGGAGCATTTCGCCGTTCGTCTGGT
Organism: Geobacter psychrophilus; assembly: GCF_056821595.1. Lineage (NCBI taxonomy): Bacteria > Pseudomonadati > Thermodesulfobacteriota > Desulfuromonadia > Geobacterales > Geobacteraceae > Geobacter > Geobacter psychrophilus. The sequence continues at coordinate 2,511,332 of NZ_JBXDTU010000004.1, read as the reverse complement.
ATCGGGTCATCACCGGCGGCGTGGTGATTGCTGCGATCATGTCGGGGTTCAAGGGGTAATCGGAATGAGCGGAGGCATCAGGGAGTGGCCGGAGGATGAGCGGCCGCGGGAAAGAATGCTCAAGCAGGGGGCCCACAGCCTGACAAACGCCGAACTGCTGGCGCTGATACTCCGGACCGGCGACAGCGCGACAAAAAAAAGCGCCATAGACCTTGGCCGCGAGATCATCAGCCACTTTGGTGATAACCTGCGCGAACTGGGCAGCGCCGACATTGCGCAAATCTGCCAGATCCAGGGCATGGGACCGGCCAAGGCTACCGGACTGAAAGCGGCCTTTACACTGGCATCACGCTTCCAGGCCCGCAAGCTGGAACATCTCGACCGCTTTACCTCTCCCCAACAGGTCTTCGATTACTTCCACCATGAATTCCGCGACAGCCGCAAAGAATATTTCCTGACCCTGCTGCTGGACGGCAAAAATCGCATCATCCGCCGCGTTCAGATTTCAGAGGGGAGTCTCAACCAGAGTATCGTTCATCCGCGCGAGGTATTCAGCCCGGCGGTCAAGGAATCGGCAGCAGCAGTGATTCTGGTCCACAATCACCCCAGCGGAGACCCGGCACCCAGTTCGGAAGATATTGCCATAACCCGGCGCTTGCGCGAAGCAGGGGAGATCATGGGGATCAAGGTGCTGGATCACATCATTGTCGGGGATGGGGAGTACATGAGCTTCGTGGAGCGGGGCATACTGTAACAGGCCGTAAATACACAGGAGATAGCTATGATGCAGCCCCAAATACTGCTGGCTGTAGCTGATGAAGAACGCCGCAGCATCTATGAAGCGTTTCTCAAGAAAGAACGGGTGATCTGCCAGGCGGTTTCCTCGCTGCGCGATGTCGCGACCCATACCGCCCGGCAGCCCTATAACGCCATTTTTCTGGATATGCCGCTGATCGTGCGGGCTTCCCAATACGAAAAAAGTCTGGTGGAGGACTGCCTGCGGGCCCTGCCCCATGCCCGCCTGAACATTGCCGCCGGCACCCGGGAGGTAAGTATCCTGGTTTCCGGCGACAGCCATGAAAGCTCTCAAACCCCCGAAGAATACCTCCGCTACTGCTGCGAACAACCGGTCAAGATCGTTCTCCCCCGCAACAGGATTGCGCTTAACCTGAATGCCGTACTGTCGCTCCCCTCGGAAGAGATAATGTCGGACGAGCGCACCGTCTGCATCGATATTTCACCGGGCGGCTGCTTCCTGTTCAGTGTCAATGATGACATCTCCCAGCAATCAACCGTCTGGATCCGGCTGCTGATCCTCAATGACCCTTCGCCTATCCAGTCAACGGTCTGCTGGAAACGGGAATGGGGCATGACAAACGAAATTCCGGGCGTGGGGATTCGCTTTGACGAGATGACACCGCAGCAGCAGGCGCAGATTCTCGCGCTCTGCCGGGAAAAGCAGCTGGAGTAAACAGAGTCATCGATTACAGGTTTTCCCCCTCCTCTTTATTCCGTTCACGGGCGATTTTTACCGCCTTGCGGCGACGCCGCCCCCCCAGGAAGGTCTCTTCGATAACGATCGCGACAAAACAGATGATGAACAGGATAAAGAGTATCCCCAGAACAATCCGCATTTTATCACTCCAGAACTGTAACCCGGCGATATCCATGTCATGCCCCCTGCAGGAGTTCAAGCGCTTCATCTGATGCCCGCTGTGCCGCAGCCACACAGTCATTCAGGCCGATGCCGCGATACGAGTTGCCGGTCAGGATCAATCCGGGATAGGCCTTCAGCAGCTTCCCCAAAGCCTCCAGGCGTTTGCCGTGGCCGACAGTATACTGGGGGATGGCCTGGGGATGCCGGAAGATACGCACAAAAGAGGGCTCGGCCTTTATCCCCATGGTGGCCTGAAGATCACGCCTGACCCGCGCCACGACCTCGTCATCGCCCAGCTTGACATACTCCGGGAAACAGGCCCCGCCCATCATGCTGCGCAGCAGCACCTTGCCCTCCGGCGCCCGGCTATCAAACATGCTGGAATCCCACAGGGTGCCGAGGGTACTGCGCCCCTCCTTTTTGGGGATCAGATAGCCGAAACCGTCCAGCGGATGGGTAATGCGATCACGCTCGTAGCCGAAACAGACCACCGTCATGCTGGCGTAGGGGATCTGGCGCAGCACCTTTGAAAGACCCTGGTCGAAGCCATCCAGCATATCGGCAGCCGCAAAGGCCGGAGACGCAGCAATGACCAGGTCGGCTTCATGTTCGCTGCCATCGGCACATCGCACGCGGTACGGCAGGCCCTGGCCCTTTTCCACGCGCTCCACCGCAACGCCCGGCCTGACGATTCCATCCAGTGAAGCCTGCAATGCATCGGACAGATACTGAATGCCCTCGCGAAATGAGGTCAACACGCCACCCGGGCCGGCGGCGCTGGAAACGACCTTGCCGGCGGCAATATCTCTTTTTTTCTTTTTGGCCAGCATGACCATGGCACGGATCAGTCCGCCGTACTCCCGTTCAAGCTCGGCGATGCGGGGAAAGCATGAGACCAGGGACATGGTCTCGGGGTCGCCGGCAAAGATGCCCGATACCATCGGTGCAATCAGCTTGTCGAGCGCCTCGCTGCCCAGCCTACGGCGGCCGAAGTCAGCCAGGGTCTCGTCCACGCCGGCCGGGGCCGCTGCAATAAAGGGGGTCGGTTCCAGCGCCAGACGCAGCTTGCCCGGCCAGGAGATCAACCGGCTTTTGAGGAACGAGGGACCTCCCTCGGGGAGGCTGTGCAGTTCACCGCCCGAGAAGATGAAACGCTTGCGGGCATTGTCGTTGCTGCGATGCAGATGATCCTCCACGCCGATGGCCGAGCAGAGCTCCAGGGTCTGCGGTTTGCTGTCAAGAAATCCGTTCGGTCCCCATTCGCAGGTATAGCCTTCCTCGCGGATGCTCCAGATCTTGCCCCCCACCCGCGTTTCCTTTTCCAGCAGAGTCAGGTCGAGTTCGATACCGGCTTTGTGGGCCTTGTCCCGCAACAGCCAGGCTGTTGACAGACCGGATATGCCTCCTCCGATGATGATAACTTTTTTCATAGGTTGCTCCCTGATCCCGACCAACAGGATCCGCGTGTTAACGAGGTCGTTTTTCGCAGCGATACTACGTCCATGGCAGGTGACTGTCAAGGGCTACACCACCGGTACGGTTGACATGCCGTCAAAGGCGGCTTACATTGTCAGCAGAACTGAAAAGGACGGTGAAACCAATGGCCGCTACAGATTATTACAAAACCCTCGGAGTGGATAAAAAGGCCACTCCCGATGATATCAAAAAGGCCTTCCGCAAGTTGGCGGTCAAGTACCATCCCGACCGCAACCCCGGTGACAAGGCCGCAGAGGACAAGTTCAAGGAACTCAACGAAGCCTACGCCGTGCTCTCCGACCCCAAGAAAAAGGAAGAGTACGACACCTATGGCTCCAACGGATTCCACAAACAGTACAGCCAGGAGGACATCTTCCGCGGCTTCGATTTCGGGAACGCCTATAAAGACATGGGAGCGGGTGGCGGTGATGATATCTTTTCACGGCTGTTTGGCGGGTCATTCGGCGGCGGGCGCGGTCGGGGGGGCTTCCGGGCCGGGCCGCAGAAGGGGGGCGACCTGGAGATGGAGCTGGATGTCAGTTTCCGGGATGCCGTCTTGGGGGCCGAAAAAACGGTCGCGTTCCGCCGCAACGGCAAACGCGAAGAACTCAAGGTCAGAATCCCGGCCGGTGTGGACAACGGCAGCAAGATCCGCATCACCGGCAAGGGTGGCCAGGGCGAGAGCGGCGGACCGGACGGCGATCTGTTTCTGATCATCCGTGTCCTGCCGGACCCGGTCTTTACCCGCGACAACGGCGACCTGTTGGTGGAGCGCCCGATCCCGTTCAGTGCCGCCTGCCTGGGGACATCCCTGGACGTACCGACCCTGGAGGGGGATAAACGCATCAAGGTTCCGGCCGGCATCCAGCCCGGCACGAAGATCCGCCTGAAAGGCTTCGGTGTAAAGACCCTGGGCTCAAACACCAAGGGTGATCTCTACGTCAAAATTTCGATGCATGTACCGGAAGCATTGAATGCGGAACAGAAAAAGCTGGTGGAGGAACTGGCCAAGAAGGGGATGTAATCCTGAGGTGCAGTTCATAACAGGAACCAAACCTCCGGGGCTTTGAAAACCCCGGAGGTTTTTTTACGATCACTTTGCCAGCATCAGCACCACGGCATGGGCGGATATGCCCTCGCCCCGGCCGGAAAACCCCAGCCCCTCTTCGGTGGTGGCCTTGACATTGACCTGCTCGGTCGCGGCATTCAGCACCGCAGCAATATTTTCACGCATGGTGGCAATATGCGGAGCCATCTTGGGCTGCTGGGCAATGATCGTGGCATCCAGGTTTCCCAGACAATAGCCGCGGGCATCGGCCAGTGCCATGACATGCGCCAGCAGCTTGAGGCTGTCGGCCCCTTTGTAGGCCTGGTCGGTATCAGGAAAGTGTTTGCCGATATCACCTTCGCCGATGGCACCCAGAATGGCATCGGAAATGGCATGCAGCAACACATCCGCATCGGAATGCCCCAAAAGCCCCTTCTCCCAGGGGATATCCACCCCGCCCATGATCAGTTTCCTGTCCGCCACCAACCGGTGGACGTCATATCCATGTCCTATACGCATAGCTTCCTCCTGGCACGAATGTACCGAATCGGTCTGAACGTTTCAAGTCATTCGTCATAAAAATGATTTTATGCCCTGAACAACAGCACTACGACCGCCTAAGCTGCCAATTTCACTTGTTGCCTGTCTGCATTTTTGCTATTGTGTCCCTTCAAAATTCTCAAATCTTAAAGGGGATGGAGTACGATGAAATTTACAAAAATGCAGGGCGCCGGCAATGATTACGTGTATGTCAACTGCTTCGCAGAAACGATTGCCGATCCACGACAGGTCGCAATACAGGTCTCTAACCGCAATTTCGGCATCGGCTCGGACGGGCTGATCCTGATCATGCCGTCTGAAATAGCAGATGTACGCATGCGGATGTTCAACTCGGACGGTTCCGAATCGGAGATGTGCGGCAACGGCATCCGCTGCGTAGCAAAATACGCCTACGACCACGGCATCGTCTCAAAAACCGAGATCACGGCCGAAACCGGGGCCGGCATCCTGACCCTGCAACTGGTTCCCGGCAGTGACGGGAAAATCGGAAAAGTCCGCGTCAACATGGGGATGCCGCGCCTGACCCGCGCCGAGATCCCCATGACCGGCGACGCAACCGCCAGGGTGATTGCCGAACCGCTGACGATCCTCGACCGCACCTTCAAGATTACCTGCGCCTCCATGGGCAATCCGCACTGCGTCATCTTCGTGGAGAATGTCGAAACCTTCCCGGTTCTGACCTACGGTCCTCTGATCGAGAATCACGAGCTGTTCCCCCGCCGCACCAATGTTGAATTCGTCCAGATCATCTCCCGGACGGAAGTACGCCAGCGCACCTGGGAACGGGGCGCCGGTGAAACACTGGCCTGCGGCACCGGCTCCAGTGCCGTGACCGCCGCCTGTGTTCTGAATGGCCTGACCGACAGAAAAATCCTCAACCACCTCTCCGGTGGTGATCTGGAGATGGAATGGGCCGAGGACGGCTCCATCTATATGACCGGACCGGCGGTAGAGGTCTTCAACGGGGAGATTGCGCTGTAAGGCTCCGACACATAGACCCACCCTCCTCTGGGCAAGGGCCAGGGTGGGGTAAAGGCTGAAATATAAAAGCAGTACTTCATCCAACCAAGGAACTGATGTGGCTGATATCCTGATCCATTGCGTGCTGATCATCTGCATGCCGCCGCTCCTGTTCGGGGTGATAAACCGTACCAAGGCCACCTTTGCGGGGCGGAGCGGCGCGCCGCTGCTCCAGCCCTATTACGATCTGTTCCGCCTGTTGCGCAAAGGCAGTATCTTCAGCCGCACCACCACCTGGGTCTTCCGAGCCGGGCCCGTTATTACCCTGGCTGCCACATTGACGGCAGCACTGCTGATTCCGCTGGGCAACCATATTACGCCACTTTCCTTTAACGGCGACATGATCCTGTTTGTTTACTTGCTGGCGCTGGGGCGGTTTTTTACGACAGCGGCGGCGCTCGACACCGGCTCCAGCTTCGAAGGGATGGGGGCGGCCCGCGAAGTCACGTTCGCCTGCCTGTCCGAACCGGTTATCTTCGTTGCCCTGCTGGTACTCTCACGCCTATCCGGTTCGCTTTCCCTGACCGGCATTCTGACCCACACCTCCACAACGCTCTGGATCACCTCCGGCGCCACCCTGGTCCTGCTGGTTGCCAGCCTGTTCTTTGTGCTTCTGGCAGAAAACTGCCGCATCCCCTTTGACGATCCCAATACCCATCTTGAGCTGACCATGATCCATGAGGTGATGGTGCTGGATCACAGCGGACCGGCCTTCGGCATGATTCTCTACGCTGCGAGCCTCAAACTCTTTATCTTCGGGACATTTTTCCTGCAGGTGCTCCTCCCTCTCAGGGTTGACAACTCACTGCTGGACTGGTTCATATTTTCCATTTCAATGGTTCTGCTGGCAGTCTGTATCGGTGTGGTGGAATCCGTCATGGCCCGTTACCGCCTGGTACGGATACCACAGATGCTCCTGGCTGCCTGTGTGCTTGCGGCTTTCGCCATGATGCTCGTCCTGAGGTGACTATGAACTCTGCCGCCGACCAACTGCTGGTGCTTGTGCTGCTGATCAATATCCTGGTCCTGGGGACTCACCGCACCAGAGTCGCCATCCGGGCGATCGCCACCCAGGGCATTGTCCTGGGACTACTGCCGCTCCTGACCCACCCGTTTCACCGTCACATCCTGATCATTGCGATATTCGTGCTGCTGGCCAAGGGGTGCTGCATACCGCTGCTGCTGCTGAATGCCCTCAAAAAGATCGAGTCCGGTGAGGACCTGCAGCCGTTTTTCGGGTACAGCGGCAATATCCTCATGGGAGCGGTCGCCACGGTGCTGGCATTTGTATTTGCCGCAAAACTGCCTCTGGCCCCGTTTCATCAGGGGCTCCTGATCGTACCGGCTGCCCTGGCAACCATCCTGACCGGCTTCATAACGATTGTCGGCCGCCGCAAGGCCATTAACCAGGTGGTCGGTTACCTGATGCTGGAGAACGGGATCTTTATCTTCGGCATGCTGTTAACCGAGGCCATGCCGCTGATGGTAGAGGCCGGGGCACTGTTGGATCTGATTGCAGGAATTTTCGTCATGGGAATCATTATCAACCAGATCAGCCGCGAATTTTCATCCATCGATACCAGCCGCATGACCGCCCTGCGGGAGGTGGATTGAGATGTTGATTCCACTCCTGACGATCATTCCACTGGCGGGCGCCCTGACGGCATGGATGATCCCGTCCAACAGCCGGCGACCGGTCGTGCTGCCGGTAGTTGCCTGTCTGCACCTGATGATTTCACTGTACCTGTGCTCCAGTTCAGGTCCGGAATTTTTTAATGACTGGATTCGTCTGGATGCGGTCGGCAAACTGTTTCTGCTGGAGATCTCGGTTTTATTCACCGCCTGCGCCTTCTATTCGGTCAACTATCTGCAGTACCGCCAGGAGCGCAACAACCGGGTGCTCTGCATGGGTATGCAGGTCTGTCTCTCGGCCATGACCCTGGCAACGGTCGCCCACCATATCGGCCTGCTCTGGCTGGCCATCGAAACGACCACCCTCTCCATGGCCCCCCTGGTCTACTTCAACAGCAATGCCCGCTCCATTGAAGCCACCTGGAAATACATGCTGATCTGTTCGATCGGTATTGCCCTGGCACTGCTGGGAATACTGTTTTTGGCGTATTCGACGATTGTTGCTGGCCTGGCGCCGTCCCTGTTACTGGAATCGTTGCAGAGCAGCGCCTCACGGCTGCCTCAGGTCTGGCTGAATGCATCATTCGTTTTGATGCTGGTCGGCTATGGGACCAAGATGGGGCTGGCGCCCATGCACACCTGGAAACCTGATGCCTACGGCGAGGCACCCGGCCTGGTAGGTGCAATGCTGGCAGGCGGCCTGGCCAACTGCGGCTTTCTGGGTCTGATCCGCATTTATCAAATCTGCATGGCATCCGGAGCCCCGCATTTTTATCGTACCTGCCTGATCGGTATGGGGCTGTTTTCCCTGACTGTTTCAGCCATATTCCTGGTGCGCCAGACCGACTTCAAACGCATGCTGGCCTATTCCAGTGTCGAGCATATGGGGTTGTTCACCGTGGCGCTCGGCCTGGGGGGTAAAGCCCTGTACGGAGCCATGCTGCACCTGATCGGCAACGGCCTGGCAAAAGGGGTGCTGTTCCTGTGTGCCGGGAACATCCACCGCGCCTTTGCCTCTAAAAACCGCGAAGTTGCCCGTGGCGCGCTCAAACGCGCACCATGGAGCGGGGCCCTGTTTCTGGCAGGATTTCTGGCCATGACCGGTTCGCCGCCATTTCTGCCGTTTTCAAGCGAATTCGCCATCTTTTCCAGCGCCTTCTCCCAGGACCGGGTTGCTACAGGAGTGTTTATGGCCATCCTGTTGATGGTGGCCTTCCTTGGCATGTCACTGACCGTCGTGCCGGTCGTATTCGGCGATCCGCCCAAAAACCGTGAACGTACGAAATATCGAGAAACCGCTCTGCTGGTGGGGCCTCCCCTGGCGCTGCTGATCATTCTGGCAATTGTTGGCCTCTGGCTGCCTCCTCCGCTCTACCGCCTGGTGACCGAGGCGGCAGCGCTTCTGGAGGTGCCGCAATGAATTCCGAGGTGCTGCTGAAAACGTTCACCAACGGCGAAAGCATCGCGACCCGGGACGTACCGGAGGTTGCCCTTGACCTGTTTCTACAGGGGATTGTCGACCTTACGGGACTGGGATGGCGCATTGCCTCGTACTTCGGCGTGCCGGAACGGGAGGGGGTGGCTCTCTGGTGCATCCTGGCAGGCGGCAACGCGCGTCTGGGTGTGTATCGCTCATGGGTAGAGGATAGCCTGCCCGGCATTACATCAGTCTGCCCCCAGGCACATCTGTTCGAACGGGAGATTGCCGAGCAGTGCGGCATCATTGTTGATGACCACCCCTGGTTCAAGCCGGTCCGCTATCAGCGCTCCGGCCGCAGTGGACACGATGCCTGGGGAAGGACAAAAGAGGATACCATCCTGCCGGGTGTGGGGGAATTTTACCGGGTGCAGGGGGCTGAAGTCCATGAAGTAGCGGTCGGACCGGTGCATGCGGGCATCATCGAACCGGGGCATTTCCGTTTCCAGTGTCACGGTGAAACGGTCTTTCACCTGGAGATCGCCCTGGGATACCAGCATCGCGGGATAGAACAGGCACTGGTCGGCGGCCCGCATGCAATCACTATGGCACAGATGGAAACCGTGGCCGGCGATACGACCATCGGCCATGCCAGCGCCTACGCCATGGTCCGGGAGGGACTGGCGGATGTGGAGGTGCCGTCCCGGGCGCAGTCAATACGAGCCATTGCCCTGGAACTGGAGCGTTTGGCCAACCACTGTGGCGACCTGGGCGCACTGGCCGGAGACGTGGGATTTCTCCCGACCATGTCATTCTGCGGCAGGATCAGGGGTGATTTCCTCAACATGAGCGCCCTGCTGTGCGGCAGCCGCTTCGGGCGCGGACTGGTTCGGCCGGGAGGGGTGTATTTCGATTGCCGACCCGAACAGGCGACTGAATTACACAAACGCCTGGCGGAAGCCCGTCGTGACTACAGCGGGGCGGTGGACCTGCTGTGGAATTCTCCGAATGTCATGGCACGTTTTGAAAAGACCGGGCGGGTCAGTAATGAAGATGCCCTGGAACTGGGCCTGGTCGGCCCGGCTGCCAGGGCCTGCGGCATCGTGCGGGATGTACGCCATGACCATCCCTTTGGAGCTTACCGGACCACTCAACCAACCATCTGCGTAGAAACGGAAGGCGATGTGCTGGCTCGGGCCAGAGTCCGCTGGATGGAGTCGCTGGCTGCGCTTGACTGCATTACCAACATGCTCGAATCACTGTCAGCTGGAGACATCCTGATCCCCTGCGCAATGCCGCGCAGTGAGCGTCTGTCAGCAGCCCTTGTGGAGGGGTGGCGCGGTGAAATCTGTCATGTTGCCCTCACCGGCCCTGCCGGAGCCTTTCTGCATTACAAGATCACAGACCCGTCATTCCATAACTGGAACGGCCTGGCTATGGCGCTGCGCAATGGGCAGATTTCGGATTTTCCACTCTGCAACAAGAGCTTCAATCTGTCCTACTGCGGCTTTGATCTTTAGTGCGTTAGAAATGATTTTCTGGCGGTTTTCAGAAAATAATTTCGTTAACGCACGTATCCTGATTATCAGGGGTAATGGTGAAGGATTAGTTAGCGCTTGTACTTTTTGGTGAGTTCCAGGACACGCTTGACGCGTGATACAACGCGCATCGGCTGGACAGGTTTGGGGATGAAATCGATGAACCCGAATTCCAGGGCCCGCTGCTCTTCTTCAGTTGAGGCCTTGGAAGTCAGCATGATCACCGGAATCTCCGACGTCATGGGATTGATTTTGAGAGCTCGCATCAGACCGAATCCATCCATACGCGGCATGACCGAGTCGGTTACGATCAGGCGCGGCCGTTCTGAAATCGCCAACTTGAGCCCCTCCAGGCCGTCCACGGCCAGAATAACCGTAAAGCCCTCCTTCGTCAGGGCAGCCTGGATAACGGCCGCCACCGCAGAGGAATCTTCCACGACCAGTATTGCATCAGTTGCTTCGGAGCTGATGGCGCCCTTCAGATAAAACTTGGATACGGCGGCGAGAATCTCCTTGCGGGTGGAGATGACCGGTATGATATGGAAGCCGGTGATACGGGTCAGCATCTCGATCGTTTCCATATCAAAGGGGTCGGTGATGGCTACAGCCAGCATGAGATCTTTCTGCATGAGCGGAAAGACCAGTTTTTTCATGACAAAATCGGAGGGGAGCAGATCCAGCAGTTCCTGAGGGAAAGGGCGATTAACAAAACTTTTAATCGTCTTGAAGTTGAACTGGGCCCCGAGCGCCTCGGCCAACTCTTCCTCCGTAATAACTCCCATCTCCTCCAGCACCGCGCCCAAGCGCATCTTGCCTTCCTGCTGACGTACGAGAGCCCGCTCCAGCGTTTTCTTGCTGATGATATCGGCCTCAACCAGAATGTCACCCAGATGCTTCATAGCTATCCGCCCTGATTCATCATTCAGTGCAACGCCTGATACATGTAGCACAGATCACGTTATAGTTACAGCCAATCGTGATGAGAGCTGACTATGAACACAGGCGATCATCAATCACGCGGCACCAGATACCCGATTCGTATTGCTCCCCAATGCCGGCCATTGATCTCCAGCGGCAGCGACATATCGTTGAGAACCTCGCCCGTATCCCGGCGGTAGGTCTGCAGCAGGAAACCGTCGGTATTGCGGGCACAGCGAAGACCGGTACGGTCATTGAAAATTCGCTTGGTGCGATTGTTATTCTTGTCCTGCTCGGGATTGCCGGTGAGCGGCTTGGTGTAGCGCAGGTTATGGCAGGGCACATAGCCATTGTTGTCGACACAGATGGCGAAGAGCACCTTGCTGTCGCGGGCAATAATCTTCTCCTGAATGGGGGAAATGATCCGGTCAAAGAAGCTGTCGAATTTAGTCGTGAATTTTTGCGGGTCGGTTTTGGGCACAGGGACATAATTTCTGTCAAACAGCGCCTCGATTGTCAGAGAGCGCTCCTTCAAGGCCGCATCGATCGCTGTTGTCGTTTCTTCCGCTATCTCGCGAATGTAGCCCTTGACCGTGTCATGGTAGTTTCCTACCGAAAACTTGCCCACGGTGCTGTAGATCTGTTCAACAACATCCGAGAATTTTCCAAACGCCTCGGCGGTGACCTTCATGGTCGAGAAGGTAACCGTTGCCGCTTCGGAAACATGGTGGATCTTTTCCGTGATTTCCTGCGTTGTGGCACTCTGCTCCTCGGATGCGGTCGCTATCTGCACAATCATCGAACGTGACTCAGCGGCATGGGCCTGAATATTCTCGAGCTGCTGGCGGGCCTGTTCGGCCTTGACCAGACCGGTTTGCACGAGAACGTTTTCCCGGGTAATCATGTCGGCAGCCTTGCAGCTTTCCTGTTGAATGGATGCCACGACCCGCTTGATCTCTCGCGTGGAGTGAGTGGTTTTTTCAGCCAGCCCCTTTACTTCGCTGGCAACCACGGCAAAACCTTTACCGGCGTCCCCCGCACGAGCTGCTTCAATAGAGGCGTTCAAGGCCAGCAGGTTGGTTTGATCGGCGATGTCCTCGATCAGCACAACCATTTCGCCGATCTTGGAAGATGCGTCTTCCAGCAGACGGATGGTGTCCAGGGTGCCATTGACGCTCTCACTGATCTGCTGCATACAGTCGCGGGTTTCCAGTACAACAGACATACCGCTGCGGGCAGCATCGTCAACTTCCGAGGAAAGCGTCGCGGCCCGGTGGGTATTACCGGCCACCTCATTGAGGGTCATGGCCATCTCTTCCGATGCCACGGCAACCGCCATGGACTGATCCTTCTGGTCCTGAGTCATCTTCAATGTCTGGTCAGTACCGGCAGCCAGTTCACAAACACTTGAGCCGATCTGGCAGGTCTGCTGGTAGAGCAGGGAAATGGTCGTGCGGATTTTTGCGGTCAGCAGATTGACTTCGGTGCCCAAACGGCCGATCTCGTCGTCGGAGCGAATGTGCAGCACCTTGGTAAGGTCCCCTTCACTGCCGGCCAGATCACCCAGCTGCTTATACAATTCAGCGATTTGGAACACGATTGTTTTTGAAAAGAACAGGTACAGCATACTCAGCATGGCAACGAAAAAGAAAGCCCCGACTGCCGACATGATCAGTGTCAGCTTGAGCGCACTCTTGAAGCCCTCCTCCATGGATGTTGTCAGGATCACCCCGCCTACGTACTTGCCGCCATCCTTGTGGCACCCCCGGCAGCGCTCTTCGTTGACCAGTGGCACGGCCAGACTGAGTACGCGGTGCCCATCCTTTTTCTCGGCAACCTCCACCGTTTTGCCGTTCGCCAGTGCGCTACTCATCTCCTCATTCACGGAGCCGCTGCCGATTTCTTTGCCCTCAGCAGTAAACAGCCTGATACCTTCGATACCGCCCTTGGTCTTGATTTCCTCCACCGTTTTAGCGAACTCCTTCATATCCCCTCTCATCATCTGGCTGAGGATATCGTGGGTCACGGTTGTAACCAACTGGCGGGCATTGATCTTCTGCAGATCAATCGTTGAACTGTATTCGAGATAGATGGAAAGCCCGCCCAGTCCGGAAAAACCGACAAAAAGAGTTGCTCCAATTATGAAAAGCACCTTGCGGGTGAGCTTGGATTTAAACATGTATGAGTCCTTTCCCTACAACGCGGAAATTCAATGAGTTAGAATGCCGCAAGGCAGTCCGGCATTTTAATGAACCATATCCTAAACAAGGCGCTGCTGCAAATACATTATAAACACTGTTTTGCATTTGTACATCGCACAAAAAAAGTCCGGAAGGCAAACCTTCCGGACTATTAAGCTCAATTTTACGCAAGCAAACTTAGTTTGGGTATACAGAAACTTTTTTGCGGTCCCTGCCCATACGCTCGAACTTGACAATGCCTTCGATCAAAGCGAACAGGGTATAATCCTTGCCGCAACCGACATTGTTTCCGGGATGAATCTGTGTGCCCCGTTGACGATAGATAATGTTTCCGGCTTTTACGATTTCACCGCCGAATTTTTTACATCCAAGTCGCTGTCCATCCGAGTCCCTGCCGTTACGTGAACTTCCGCCTGCTTTCTTATGTGCCATTTCCGTATCTCCTCGGGAAAATTACGTGTTGATTATGCGCTGATCTTTTCTATCTTGAGAACCGTTCTATGCTGACGATGACCACGCAGCTTACGGGTACCTTTGCGACGCTTGGACTTGAACACCAGAATCTTCTTATCCTTGCCCTGAGCAGCAATCTTGGCCGTCACGGTTGCACCGGCAACAACAGGTGCACCGATAGCAAGCTTCTCGCCACCGATCATCAGTACTTCGGCAAATTCAATCTTGTCGCCGATTTCACCCTCAAGCTTTTCTACCTTGAGAAACTCGCCCTCAGCCACTTTGTATTGTTTTCCACCGGTTTTAATCACTGCGTACATAGCCATCTCCATCCAGAATCATTTTTAAAAGAGTTATGGACTATAGTGAAGTGTGCTTTGCATGTCAAGGAGAAATTTTACATGAGCAATTTAATCAGATTATCTGCCCGGGACAGCTACATAAAATTCGACTGCTTTTTTATGTTTACGACAATGTGCCATATATGGCACAATTGAAAAGATACGCAGACTACAACAGGTCTCACCCCACAAACACCGGAATTCCACACACATCACAAAACGATTATTGCAACACGAGAGCAGCAGAAAACATAAAAATTGTCATATGGAGCCAGCATGGAACCAATAGTCACATACAAAGAGCGTTGCCGCCGTTGTTATTCCTGCGTGCGAACCTGCCCGGTCAAGGCCATCAAGGTAGATCAGGGCTTTGCACAAATCATATATGACCGCTGTATCGGTTGTGGCAACTGCCTGAGTTGTCCTCAGAAAGCCAAGGTGATTGTTGACCGCATGGTCAGAACACAGGAACTGCTGACCTCGGGCGCTCCGGTTGTGGCTGTTCTCGGCTGCTCGTTTCCCGCTTTCTTCCACGCCATCACACCCGGCCAGTTGGTAGCGGGACTGAAAAGCCTGGGCTTTCTTGAGGTCCATGAAGGTGCCTACGGGGCACGCATGATCGCCAGCAGCTATCGAGAAACCCTGCATGATGCATCCTTGCCGGTAATATCATCCCACTGCCCGGCAGTGGTTGACCTGATAGAGCGTCACTACCCCACGCTGCTACCCAACCTGATGGGTATCGTTTCACCAATGATCGCCATGGGTCGCTTTATCAAGGGGGTGCTGGGGGCCGACACCAAAGTGGTCTACCTCAGCAGCTGCATCGCTGCAAAGTTCGAGGTACAGTCCGCAGAATCGGCCGGCGCAATTGACGTCGTACTGACCTATCAGGAAATCGACAAACTTTTCAAAAGTCGCGGGATCAATCCGGCCTCACTCGGCGTGGTTCCATTCGACGGCATCGATCCTGGTGCCGGCCGACTCTTTGCCCTGACCGGGGGGCCACTCAAGGTATTCGGCATCGAACAGGATTTCCTTGACACCGAAACAGTCACCGGCGAGGGCGAATCCCACACCATCGGCATCATCCGCGACCTGGCTGCGGGACGCATTGAGCCCGCCTTCGTTGATCTGCGTTTTTGTGAAGGCGGCTGCGTAGACGGCCCGGCCCGTGACAGGGAACTCAACCACTTCTTCAAGCGCAAACTGATCGTCAATTATTCAAAAAGCGCATTGCCGTACGTGACTGCACCACACTACCGCTCAACGACCGTACTGCCCAGCCTGCAGCGCGTCTACTCCGACAAATCCCTTCGGCTGCCCAGTCCCGGCAAAGACGATATCAAGCACATCCTGCATTCCACAAACAAGTTTGCACAGGGGGACGAGCTCAACTGCAGGGCCTGCGGCTACAGCACCTGCCGCGAACATGCGGTTGCGGTCCACCAGGGGCTGGCTGATATCGCGATGTGCCTGCCCCACAACATCCAGCAGATTGAAGAGGATCGCGGCCGCTTGATGCAGAAGTACGAACTGGTACGACTTGAGCTTGACCGACAGGCAGGCGATGACCTGATCGTTGGCGATGACCACGGAATTCAGGAGGTATTAAAACTGATCAGCCAGGTCGGACCAACCCCGACAACCGTACTGATTCGCGGAGAAACCGGCACCGGCAAGGAACTGACTGCACGCGCCATCCACCGTCTGAGCAAACGCAACGATAAGCCCCTGGCAACAGTAAACTGCACCACCATTACCGATTCACTTCTGGAGAGCGAGCTGTTCGGCCACAAAAAGGGTTCGTTTACCGGTGCTATTGCAGACAAAAAAGGCCTTTTCGAGGCAGCCGACGGCGGCACAATTTTTCTGGACGAGATCGGGGACATCACCCCCAAACTTCAGGCGGAACTCCTGCGCCTGCTGGATCTTGGCGAAGTGCGACCAGTCGGCAGCACCTCACCCAAAAAGGTGAATGTGCGGCTGATTGCCGCCACCAACAAGGACCTGGAATTGGGTGTGCGGGAAGGCTGGTTTCGCGAGGACCTTTACTACCGGCTCAACGTGTTCACAATCCTGCTGCCGCCACTGCGAAACAGGATTGATTCAGTACCGGCCCTGGCCCATCATTTTCTGGATAAAGCCCGCAAAAAACTGAACAAGAATATAGCAGGCATTGAGGAACGAGCTGTCAAGGCGATGCAGCACTATCCCTGGCCGGGGAACATCCGCGAGATGCAGAATATCATCGAGCGCTCCTCGGTCTTGGCCCAGGATGGTGTTATCAGACTGGAAAACCTGCCCACCGTTTTCGCCGACACCTATGAGTGCTGCGCCGACGATACAGTAAACCGCAGACGGGCCTCTTTCAAGGCAGAACGGGAACTGCAGGTCAGCAGAACAGAAAAGAACCTTATCCGGCGATACCTTGAGGAAACAGGGGGAAACGTTGCCAAGGCTGCCCGGCAGGCCAATATCCCTCGCCGCACATTTTACCGCCTGCTTGAGAAACACGGCATCGAAGTCACACGCGACACCTTGTAGTTTTAAAGCAGTGTATACTTTTGGCCACATGTGTGCCATTTAGTGCACACTTATTCTGTTTACACAACAAGATTCGTCCAGTCCTATTTTACAACAGCTTGATTTTAAACGCGAAAAAAATATTTGTTTTTGTTGGCACAGAAATGGCATTTACTACAGGAAACAGTGCATACAAAGAGCACAAAACCATACACAACGAGATAAGGAGGAAACACAAATGGGCAGAATGAGAGAGAATCCACGCTACAATGTTATTTCAATGCGGATCAGTGACGAGGAACGTGAGCATCTGGAAAATCTCATGGACCAGACCCACCTGAGTATTTCTGATATCATGCGTGAGGCCATGGAATATTTTGCAGCCAACTACGGACAGATCGAGCTGCAGCGCAAAGCGGCCTGAACCGCAACAAACATATGGATACGCAAAAAGGCGGGGGAAATCCCCTCGCCTTTTTGCGTATCCCCAACAATCCGGGATCAGTTGATCAGTATTTCAAACTGCTCCTGATGAAAGCCGGGCTTGGCCCGAACAGTTACCCGCTTTTTGAATTTTTTCTCCAACTCCTCCAGCCCGCGCCGCTCCTCGTCATAAAGCAGATCGGCAACCTGGGGGTGTACCGTCACCATGGCCTTGGTGCCGCGAATATCCAACATTTCACGACGCAATTCCCGGAAGATCTCGTGACAGACAGTGGTCTTGGATTTGATGTAGCCCCTGCCCTCACAGTACGAACAGGGCTCACACATCATCCGGCCGATACTCTCCCGAACACGCTTACGGGTCATCTCCACCAGTCCCAGCTCCGAAATCTTCAGGATATTGGTCTTGGATTTGTCGGGCTTGAGCGCCTCTTCCAGAGCAGCAAAGACTTTGTCACGGTTGACCTCTTTTTCCATATCAATGAAATCGATGATAATGATCCCGCCGATATTTCGCAAACGCAGCTGGTAGGAGATCTCCTTGACCGCTTCCAGGTTGGTCTTGAGGATTGTATCCTCCAGGTTGTGCTTCCCCACAAAACGCCCGGTATTGACATCAACAGCCGTTAATGCCTCTGTCTGCTCGATGATGATGTAGCCGCCGGACTTGAGCCAGACCTTCCTGCCCAGGGCGCGGCTGATCTCGACCTCCAGACCGAAATGATCGAAGATCGGCTCCTCTTCGTCATACAACTCGATGGAGTATTTCATCTTGGGAACGAAAGTGGTTATGAACTGCACGATACGATCATAATCCGGCTTGGAATCAACCACGATTTTGTCAACCTGTTCCGTGACAATATCGCGCACAACCTTCTGAACCACATCCAGATCAGAGTGCACCAGCGAAGGTGCGGAGGCATTATCCTTGCGCTTGGCGATTTCAGCCCACAGGGTCGAGAGGTACTGCATATCCGACAGCAGGTCTTCCTCGCTCTTGCCTTCGGAAACGGTTCTGACAATATAGCCCGATCCGCTCTGCTTGAGACGGTCAACAATTTCCCGGAGTCGCTCCCGCTCCTCTTCATCTTCGATGCGGCGCGAGATGCCGATGTGATCCACCGTGGGCATATACACCAGATGACGCCCGGGCAGGGAGATATGCGAGGTAATGCGGGCGCCCTTGGTGCCAAGCGGCTCCTTGGAAACCTGCACCAACAGTTCCTGACCTTCCTGTAGCAGATCTTCAATGGGATGCAGCGGCTTGAAATCCGGATGGGTCGGTGGCGGCTGGTCGCCGTTCACCTCATGGTCTTTCTTGCCATCATCCAGCAGGGATTCGTATTCCTCAATTGCATCAAACACATCAGCCACATACAAAAAGGCGGCCTTTTCCATGCCGATATCGACGAAGGCGGCCTGCATACCGGGTAATACCCTGATTACGCGCCCTTTATAGATATTTCCGACAATGCCCTTTTCGCGGCTACGCTCGATATACAGCTCCGCAATAGTGCCGTTCTCAATCAGCGCTATGCGCGTTTCATGAGAAGAGGCATTGATAACCAGTTCTGCTGCCATGATTGAACTCCTGTATCTGAAATATAGACGTAACCAGTTATTGTATGGGCGCGTTATTGAATATAACTTCCAGTTTTTCTATCCGGATGTCGTCAGCCTGCAGGGTGTCCTTCCCCGTAATTGCCCGGGCAAACTCGACCGGCTTGCCCCGTCCGGCCACCAACTCGACGACTGACCCTGTCACGTTGAGGGCAGCCACCTCGCCGCGCAGATCAACCGACTGGATCTCGCCCTTCTTTTTCCGCTGAATGACGAACTCGGTGTGTGCCATAAACTGCACACATAGCTCCGACAACCCCTCTATACAGCCTTCATTAAAGGTTATACGGTAACGGGTCTTGTCTATCAAGGTTGAGAGGGATGGTGATTTGACGTCAACCTGTTCCACTTCCAGGATCTTCAATCCAAGCGGAAGCACGACATTGAGCCGGCACAGAACCTCCTCTGCCGGAATCCCGTCTTCCACAAACATATCCATATATTCGGCCACGGATTCAACGCCGACCGACGTTGCGGTAGCAAAGGAAAAACGGGGATGGGGGTGGAAACCTTGCGAGAAAAGAATCGGAACCCCGGCTTTACTTACAGCCCGGGTAAAGACGGTCAGCAATTCAAGATGACTGAGGTAGCGCATCGCTCCGGATTTGCCGAAACGAAGGCGCATGCGGGCAGGTGATGATTCGTGAGCAATGGGCTCTGCACGTTCAGGTATGACCGCAGCATCAGAAAGCCGGTTTGTCACGGCACTGAAATCGCAGACACCGCAGGCACTACAGGAACCATGACGACAATCCGCCGTGGCTGCTTCGCCCAACGCCAGTTCCCGTTCCTTGAGCAGAAATTCACGCGTGACACCACAGTCCAGGTGGTCCCATGGCAGGATTTCATCCAGCTCCCGCCGGCGCAGATACCACTCCGGTTGGATCCCGCACTCAGCAAAAGCCTGCAGCCAACGCTCCAGGGAAAAGTGGTCTCCCCAACCGTCGAAGCGGCAGCCCAACTCCACAGCACGCGCAATCACGGGTGCCAGCCGACGATCACCGCGGGCAAAGACCCCCTCCATGAAAGAGAGCGGCGCATCGTGCCACTTTAAACGCAGCTTGCGCTTCTTAAGCTCCGTGTGCAGCAGGTACTGTTTCTCCAATATCTCATCGGTAGCTATCTGCGCTTCCCATTGAAATGGTGTGTGCGCCTTGGGGACAAAGTTGCTGACGGAAACATTGACCTCGCCCGGATTGCCCGAACGCTTGGCCTGATCTTTTACCTGACGGGCCAGGCCGGCGATCTGCTGCACATCTTCAGTCGCTTCACCGGGCAGCCCGATCATGAAGTAGAGCTTGATGGTACGCCATCCGGCGCGATAGACATTGAAGGCGGTCTCCAGCAGATCAGCCTCGGTAATCCCCTTATTGATCACCCTGCGCATCCGCTCGCTGCCCGCTTCAGGGGCCAGGGTAAAACCGGTCTTGCGCACCTTTTTTATCTCATCAATCAAACCCTCGGTCAGCGTGCCGACACGCAGAGACGGCAGCGACACCGCGATACGGTCATGAGCAAAACGGGTCATCAACTCCGTCAGTAACGGTGCAACGCAGGAATAGTCACCGGTCGAGAGAGAGAGTAACGAAATTTCATCATATCCGGTGGCACGCAGGGAATCTTCCGCCACCTTCAGAATTGTTGCCGGAGAACGCTCCCGCAGCGGGCGGTACACATATCCGGCCTGACAGAACCGGCAACCGCGCGTACATCCCCGGGCAATTTCAATGGCAACCCGGTCGTGCACCGTTTTCATGAAAGGCACCACCGTTTCAGTCGGAAACGGTGCGGAGTCCAGATCACCGAGAAAGCGGCGGCGGACAGTGGCCTTTCCACCGGCACGCACTTCAATCCCGGCTAGGGTGCCATCCGGGTTGTAGCTCGGCTCGAAAAAGGCGGGGACATAGACCCCTTCGATCTTGGACAGTCGCTCCAGCAGCTGAGACCTTTGCTCACCCTGCTGCTTAGCCAGACGAACGGCTGCGGCGATCTCCAGGACCGCCTCTTCGCCATCTCCCAGCAGAACAGCATCGAAAAAAGGTGCCAGCGGCTCAGGGTTGTAGGCGCAGGGGCCGCCGGCGATCACCAGTGGAGAGTCTTCACCCCTGTCGGACGCATAGTGCGGCACACCCGCCAAACGGAGCATATTGAGGATGTTCGTGTAGGAGAGCTCGTACTGAAGGGTAAAGCCGATAATGTCACAGTCAGCCAGAGGGGTTGCGGTTTCCAGTGTTGACAACCGCTCGCCGGAATCACTCATCTGCTGTTCCATATCCGGCCAGGGCGCAAAGACCCGTTCGGCGGCGATGCCTTCAACGCCGTTAAGCACATGATACAGGATACGCAGCCCAAGATGGCTCATACCAACTTCATAAACATCAGGGAAGGCCAGCGCAATGCGCAAGTCGGCGACATCCTTGCGGATAGAGCCCATTTCGCCGCCCATGTAGCGGGCTGGTTTTTCAACAGCAAGGAGATTCATGTTTGAATGGAGTTCCTATAATAAAATTGGTGAGTTCCGAACTGTATCAAATCGCGCGTAACATTGGCAAGGGAAATACCATTTTTTTTGTTGCATCCGTTTTTATGTGATGGTATAAGTTTCATTCTGTCGCCCGGGTGGTGGAATTGGTAGACACGCAAGATTCAGGTTCTTGTGCTCGCAAGGGTGTGCTAGTTCGAGTCTAGTTCCGGGCACCAAAAAATTAAGGGTTTTCAGCAACTGCTGGAAACCCTTTTTTTGTGCATCTGTACAGCGGTTCGCACCCATCCGTAGTACCCACACACCAAATATAAAAATATTTCCGACACTATTCCGGTTCCACTCGCCGCGTTTCCCCGGGTATGCTTACATAATTCTGTCGGACTCTTTCCGGGCCAGACAGATGATCGACACCCCGAAGGGGAGGCGAAGGCAGCGGATCAGCATGCTCTCCAGGGCCATGATCCCATACATGAGGTTGTTAGCCGGGGATAACGGGAGTTCGTTCGTGTCGGCAACCTCGGCACGGCAGCCGAACAGCCGCCGTGAGACCCTCAGCAGCGCTACCGCCGGGAAGACGAAGAAATTGAAGGCGCTGATCCTGGTGACCGTAAAGCCGGCCCTCTGCAACTTTTCCTGCAAACCGGCCATGGTATAGCGCCGTTTGTGATGCAGGGCAATATCGTGCTGACTCCAAAGCAGCATATAGGCGGGCACCGTCACCACCAGACTCCCTCCCGGCTTGAGCACACGGTACAGCTCAATCAGGGCAGCCTGATCATCCTCCACATGCTCAATGACATCCAGTGAAGTCACCAGATCAAACATTGCAGCCTTGAACGGCAATTGGGCAACCGAACCTTGCAGCAGATTGGCGCAGCCACGTCCCGCGCAATACTGCAGGGCCTCAGTGAAGACGTCCATTGCATAGACTTCACCGAAACGCGCCAGTTCCCCGATCATTCTGCCGGTGCCGCAGCCGGCTTCCAGCACGAGGCCTCTGGTCCCGGCAACGTGGCGCAACAACAGGTCAATAATTATACGGCGTTTGCCCCAGAAGTACCAATGGCGCTCCTCCATCTGGTACCTGCGGGCATATTCGTCATCATTCACGAGTCAATACTCTTTCCGCGCGGTAGTTTCCCCGCATGAAGTTGAAGCGGACCCTCAGAACATCAAGGAACATGCGGACCGAATCCCTGAACAACCGGACCTTGGTCCCGGTGATGTCGGTCCAGTTGACCGGGATTTCGGCAATGCTATAGCCGCGGCACTGTGCCAGAAAGAGAATTTCCAGATCAAAACCGAAACCGTCGATGCGCTGCCGCGAGAACAGCTCTTCCGCAACAGCGCCCCGGAACAGCTTGAAACCGCACTGAGAGTCCCGGATTCCGTCCAGCGCCAGGCTTCTGACGATACCGTTAAAGGCCGTTCCCATGATCTTGCGGTGCAATTTGCCCTGGACCGCCGTATCGGTGCTTTTCAGTGCCCGCGAGCCGATGACGATGTCGGCGCCGCCGCGCACCGCCTGCTGGAGCCGTTCACATTCCTCGATAGGGGTGGCGCCGTCGGCATCGGCAAACAATCGCAGATCTCCGGAAGCGGCCAGCATACCGGTTTTGACGGCAAAGCCCTTGCCGCGGTTTTCTTCCAGCTGCAGCAAGCGGAGGCACGGATATTCCGTCGCGAGATCGCTTACAACGGCTGCGGTCCGGTCGCTGCTGCCGTCATCCACCACAATGATCTCATGGGATCTGCCGCTGTCGGCCAGATAGCGTAGCACCCGGTTCAAGTACACGGGCAGCCGGTTGGCCTCGTTGAAGGCTGGAATGATGACCGAGAGTGATGTCCTGTGATCATGGTCCGCAGCAGTACGTGCGGAGACGTTCGCCGTAGTGACCGGAAGTGGACTGGCTGCAGACATCAACGTACTGCTTCCGAATGAAATCGGTACACGATATAGGGCAATCCGCCCGGTTCCTGTCCGACATACACCAGCTCCATCCCCGACGGCGGCGAATAAGGCTTGTCATCGAAGCGTCCCCCGTCCTGGGAATAGTGATACGGGGGCTTCGGCCCCGGAATTACTGAGTTGGTCATGGGTTGGTATCCGGTGAACAGAAATGGTACGCAGCCTTTGCTCCCGCATGAAGGTGTCATGGGTAAACTATCAAAGAATTACCACTCCGCCTTTGTCGGCGTCAACGCCAATTGTTGAACAGCTGGAAAAAACAGTACCCCACAGCCTGGCGCCATGCCAACAGTGATTCACCCCTGTACAGTTTTTCTGCCTGACAGTCTCCATTGCATCCGCTCATAAAACATGGTAATAAAATGTCGTCAGGAAATGAAAAACGGTTGAACTGCTTAGGACATCGACGTTCAGAGAGCGTAAACATCTACCCGGTTTCATTACGCAGTGATCTGATACCACACTGTTTATACAATAGAATCGCACCACAGAGGGGGCACGATGCAGAATCGGATAATCGTCCGTTTTACCGATGGTAAGGTTCTGAAGGGCACCACTGCCGACCTGTTTCCCAACAAGTCCGTTTTTCACCTCAAGGACAAGGACAGCGGCCTTATTCAGGAAATCGACATTTTTCACCTGAAGGCGGTCTATTTTGTAAAATGCTACGACGGAAATCCCGCCTACCAGGAAAATTATGATATTGAACGAATCAATTTAGGCAGAAAGATCAAGGTCCAGTTCAAAGATGGCGAAACATTGGTCGGCTACACACAGGGATATTCTCCCAACCGGGATATCTTTATCGTCTTTCCAGCTGATCCTGACAGCAACAATGAAAAAGTATTTGTCGTAACGAATGCAACCAGCGTGGCCAGTTTTATATAATAAGCATGCCTGGCTCTCAAATTCTGATGCACAGTGTCAACCGGGTCGCCCGAACTATCGATACCTTCGATAACGGGCGATCTTTTTTCAGGCGTTAAGTCTCAGAAATACTCCGCCCGTCCGCTCTCACATGCAATCCACCTTGTTCCCGGCACTGCCGCATAGCAGAATACTTCATCCAAAGTGCTTCATGTCAGACGGGGACGTTATTCTTTTGGATGCGGGGGTGTTTGATCAGGTGTGGTCATGACCACTGCAGACCGTCTGCCGCCTTGTATGGCTCAACTCTTTGATCAGAGGGCCCCCATTGCAGTCGGAGCAGTCAAGCTGGATGGTGGTGTGGGTAATGTGGAATGTGTGCTGCAATTCATGCTCGATGATGTGCAGCAACTGACTGCGCTTCCCGTCATAGGCAGGTTCGATTTCAATATGTGCCGAGAGGGCGAAGATGTGTGAGCAGACCGCCCACAGGTTGAGATGGTGGACATCCAGCACGCCTTCGACCCCGCGAATATGGGCTGCCACCATTTCAATGGACAGGCCGCGCGGCACGCCTTCCATCAGGATATGAACAGCCTCGCGCAGCAGACGTCCGGCCCCCACCAGAATCAGGAGACCGATGGCGATGGAGATCAGCGGATCGGCCTGATACCAGCCGGTGTAGCGCATCAGGATTGCTCCGGCAATCACACCCACCGAGGCGGCCGCATCACCAAGCACATGCAGAAAGGCACTGCGCACGTTCAGATCGTCGTGGGAATGCCCGTGCAGCGCCCTGGCGGCCAGCAGGTTGGCAATCAGCCCCAGAACCGCAATGACCAGCATCGGGAGCGTCTTGACCTCCTCCGGGGAGATTAACCGCTTGCTCCCTTCGTACAGAATGCCGAGCGCCATGATAAAGACCGTCAGGCCATTGATCAGCGAAGCCAGCACCTCGGCCCGGTGCAGGCCGTAGGAATGCCGATCGCTGGAAGGCTGGGCGGCCAGTTTGATCGCACCCAGAGAAAGCAGCAGGGCAAACAGGTCCAGAAATACATGACCGGCATCGGAAAGGAGCGCCAAGGAATTGGACCAGAGTCCCCCGACAACCTCTGCCACCAGCGTTATAGCGGTCAGTATGATGGCGAAAATCAGACGTCGCGAAATGCTCTGGTCAACATGCGGCATGCTTCTCTCTCCGGCCTGCGGCCAATCTGATTAAAGATCAATATGGTAATAAGCTGAAATTAGCGAAGGCCGGTCGTATCGAACCGGCCTTCATTATTTCGGCCAAGAAAAGATTACACTGATAACTATCACGTGATCCTGGAAAACATCATACTTTTGCATCGCGTTTTCTGATCCGCAAAGACTGCTTGATATCCCTTATAATTTCGGCATCTTCGGGAGACAACTTTGAGATATGCTCCTGTACGAAGATGACCACAATTGAAATAAAAAAAGTGGTGCATGTTGACAACAGGACAATGAGTGAACGTCTGGGCTTGCTTTTCTTTGACGGAGCCACGGCTTCATCCAGAATCTGGAGTGTCGAAGTATCTTTATTTTCATTTATTTTTGCCACTTCATACTGCTTGGTGAGCTGTTCGAAGACAGCTTCCTGTATCTTCAGATCACGCGTCTTGCGGAGATACTCGACTCCCAGAGCCGGTACATTTCCAGCGGCTGGAATAATGTTGTCAGCCCCGCCGCTGCCGACCATGGTGCCCATCTGGCTCTTTAATTTTGAAATAGCAGCCTGCAACGCCTTTACATCACTGCTTTCGCCTGTTCTGGAATTACTCAGGGAAGCCAGCTGAACCTCTTTATACACAATCTCGGCTTTGATGCGGGCGATCCCTTCAATGGCAACCGCAGCCTGGGTATCAACCTTGATCGTCTTGTATTTTTCCTGAAACGCCCGCAAATCATTCTCGGCTTTTTTGAGTTCCTGTTTGACAACCTCCAGGCGTTTTTCCAGAAACTGCCGTTCACCCCCGGCTTTTACAAGAAAGAGCTGTATGCTTCGCCGAATAAGTTCATCTACGAAGGTGTTGGCCAGCAGGGCTGCTTTCTGGGGGTCCTTGCTATTTGCAGAAACAGTAATAATACCATCTTTACTCGACTTGAACGTAACAACACCTTCAAGAGCCTTACGCGTATCATCAATGTTTTTTTTCTTGAATTCCTTCTGAAGATCAAGGCGCTTGATAACTGCATCGGCCACGGAACGACTTTTGATGATCCCCAGATACAGATCGGCAGAACCTCCCATGCCGCCGCCGGCAAGACCCGCCAAGCCGCCTGCCTGAGACAGCAGCGCGGAAAAAGCGGCGCTCGAGCTCTCTTTTTGCGGTGGAAGAAATCGGTTTGTTGCGGTGTAGATATTGTCCAGGGCCAGTGAATAACAGACCGACAGAACTATGGCGGCTGTGCAGGCTTTTATAATCAACATTTTGCGCCTGACAAGCACCCGCAGCAGTTCCAGCAGGTTGATCTCGTCTTCGTCACAGCTTTCATCTGTTGCGTTTACGTATGGCTGTTCATTCATATTCCACCCCTATCTCAGGCCAATCAGAACAGTGCCTGCAGTCAGGGCAATATTCGCTAAAATTGTTGTGATATCTTTGATTTCACGCATCCAGGCAATCCGCTCGATCTTCTGCGGCACGACCAGGGTATCCCCCGGTTCAAGTGTGGATGCCGTGAATCCGCCAAAGGTCCAGCGGCGGTCATTCTCGTTCCAGCTCAGTCCGAAGGAGGACTGTTGATTGCTGAATACGGTGCCGTCGGCCTTGATGACATACATTTCTGACGTGTCGGCATCATTGGTCGGGCCACCCGCTTTTTTCAGATAGGTGCCGACATCGGAAGCCTCCGGCTGATGGACAAACGAGATCGGATTGTAGACCAGTCCCAGCACGCTGACGACGCTGGGACGGGCCGGGATCTCCAGCTCGTCGCCCCCCTCTACAACTATATCAAAACTGCTCTTTTGTAACTCTTCAAGGGGAGTAAGCCGGATCACGACCCGCCCCTCGGCCCTCAAAGTCTTCATCTTCTCGACACTTTTCATCAGGCCATCCAGTGCGGCCTTGGTGGCTTCAAGCTCATCCCGTGAAGAAGACACCGCGGACAGTGAGACCTGCTTCTGCAGAATCTCCTTCTCCGTCCGTGCGACGATTTCATCCATCCTGACCTGCTGGCTCTCACGCACAGAGCGGCGCAGAAATTTTGCACCGCGCAGATAGGCTCGATCGGAATAGCCGCCGGCCCGGGCAATGACAGAACTCAATTTTTCACCACGGGCAACCGAGTAGACCCCCGGGAAGCGAACCTCACCCTTCAAGTTAATAAACTTGTCGGAGGCGTCGAACCAATCCGTAACACTCCGGACAATCAGCACGTCATCCGATTGAAGCGCCAGGTTATGCGTGGGATCTCCGGCCAGCGCTTTAGACAGGTCCAGGGACAAGCGGCTCGGATTGGCTTTGTCGCCAACGATCACAATGCGGCTCAACTCGCCTGTTTCCAGAAACGCATTTCGCTTCGGACTGCCGGCTGCGGTGATCAGATCCCGTACCGTCATGCCGGGGTAGAAGTCATAGGTACCGGGAGCAACGACCGCACCATTGACGGACACCTGCGGTTTTTCCTCCATCTCCCAACGTGAAAAAACCTTCACAACATCCTGCTCCTGTAGCAAAATATTGTCAGCTTCACTGCCGCCGACAGCCCGGCGCAGGTTTGCGGTCAACAGTTCCCTGTGAAAATCAGGGGGCGCCAGGCGGGTAATTTCAACCGACTCCAGGTACGACTCGGGCAACAGGGCCTGAAAACCGGGAATCAGATCGACCAGCCGCATCCCTTTCCGGTACTGGTATTCGCCGGGACGAAGCACATTACCCTTCAGACTGACCACCTGGCGGGTCGCCTCCTCAACCGGGAAGACCTTGACCATGTCACGATCTGCCACCTGGATAGTTCCCAGAGAGGTGTCGACACTGCCATCCTTCGTTCCGTAGTCAAGTACGACCCGTTCACTGTTGTTCATCACACGTTCGATCTGAATGCGGCCGATAAAGCCGGTTGCAGATACGCCACCAGCCATCTTGAGCACATCAGGAAGTGTTGCGGCGCCCTTGAGTTCGTATATGGCCGGACGGCGCACCTCTCCGGCCACAGCGACTACCGGTCCGATCACCGGCACAAAGATGGTGTCGCCATTCTGGAGACGGGCATCCTTGCTGCGGTCACCGGAAAGAAATATATCGTAAAGATCAACATCCTGTGGTGCCTGCCCGTTACGCGAAATCTTAATCGTTCGTAACGAGCCATTTCGCGAAGGCCCTCCGGCTGCTGACAAGGCATTTATGACTGTGGACATCGAACTGACCGAATAGCTGCCCGGCGATTCAACTTCTCCAACCACAAAGACCTGGATCGTCCTCAAACGTCCGAGCGTCAGGCTCATCTCGTAATTTTTGTAATAGCGCCCTATGGCTTTATTGATGACATCCCGGCCCTGTTCGTAAGAAAGCCCCCAGACCTTGATCATACCGACATTCGGAATCATGATTTCGCCGTTGCGATCAACAGCCAGCTCATGGCGGGCATTAATGGCCCCCCAGATACTCAAGCTGAGCGAATCTCCCGGACCAAGGATATAATCGTTGCCTACCGGCAAAGAGTCCATGGCGCCCTGCGTCTGAGAACTGTTTTTGAAAAAAACATAGCCAAACTGTTGCAACTCGCGCACGAACTTTTCCGGTTCGTTTTTATCCATTAGTGTCTGAGTCTTTTTGGAAAATGCCTTTTCCAGACGGGAGTCCTGCTCCTCCGCCGGCAAGGGGATCACCTTTATTTCATCAGACTTGTACAAAACCAGTTTTTCACGATCACTTGCCACGATCTGTACATAATAGGGCTGGTTGTTTTTCAGCTCTCGCAGCGTATAAGCATCAGTAGTACCTACATTCAGTGTCTTGATCAGTTTTTCCGACTCCATGCCGTAGCGGATACTGTATCGCAAGGGCTGGTTGCCACTCTTAACGGGTGGATTAATCATTTTCCAGGTCAATTTTACCAGCCCATCACCCGGCTCGACTTTCAGCACCAGCTGCGGTTTGTTTGCGTTATTCAAGCGGTTGTCACTGATCCCCTTACTCGCATTAATCAGTGCATCCCGGGTTCCGTCTGTCAGTTCTTCCTGATTTTTTTGATCGCGACGGCTCTCAAGCAGGCGCATCAGGGTTTCATCACTTACATTGCCCGCAGGTGACAGACTGCCAGACCGCAATGGGTTCGAATTCGTGCCTCCACCAGATTCCTTGTCCCAATTCATGCGCACATCTTCATTCGGTGCGGCATAGGACATGCCGGCAAGCGCCAGAACCCAGAAACACATCAGTGCTCGTACAATCAACATGTTCATCCAGATCTCCTCACATCACCCTGATAGACAGGACACGTGCGTTAATGCATTCATTTCTGCACAATCACGCAGAATACGATTTCCAAAGCTCTAATAAGCCAAATATTCCGTCAAGATATACCATTACAGTATCCAGCCATGCAATGGGTAATACGAACGTCAATTCCGGTCAAACAAACGGATCATTTATCAGTAGCGGTACCTGAGTTCAAATGCGGCCAGGTGGTTTGTTCGTGTGGCACCCTCGACCAGATTCAGGTTGCTGATCTTTTCGACACCATAGAGCAGTTGTCCATCGAGATCTCCATAGATCGGCAGCATCCAGGAGATACGTCCGGCATCCTTGTGCTCCATGACCTGCATAACACCATTGAGCGGATCATATTGGCCGACACTGTTAACGCGGACACGTCCCTCCTGCCCCCGATCGGTATGGAAATATTCCAGAGCAACCATGTGACGAGCCGAAAAGGAGTGGCTGTAGCGGACAAAAAAATCCTGGGCACTTCCTCCCTGGGAATGGCCGGGTGACATATCATGGTAGGTGTAGCCGCGCGGAAATTTGAAATCCGTGTAGAGCATGGGATTACCCCAATAAAATTCAAAACGCAGGTCATCGCGGCAGGCGGCCGTCAAACAGGGGGCATATATGCCGGCTACGTAGCTTTCAACAATCGGCCAGAACGAAGCAGAATCTTCGCCGGCATATTCACCGTAGACCTCTGTATTGCGCAGCCAGGGGATACGGAAGCGCAGATCCACCCCGGCGATGCTGTTAGTATGATTCGTGTAGCCACCCCCAAAGATCTCATCCTTGATGGTGGTTGAGCCTGTAAATCCCGGCCCGCCCTGTTGCCGCACAAAATTAAGGCCATATTCGAACCAGCTGTAAGGTTTTACAGCCAGCTTGACTCCAATAAAATAGGGGCGCCGGTGATCAGGAGTCCCCACATCGGTCTCATTGAAGCGTGACACCACCAGAGCATACTTGACATCCCCCAGCCACTGTTTTACCCAGCCAACATCCAGAGGTTCGGGGCTTGAGAGCTTGACCTGGTCAAAGTTCCTGGCATTGCTGGAAAGGGTCAAAGCACCGCGATATCCCGGCCCGAACCAGTTTTCATCGCGTCCGACCTCCAGCTCCAGACCGCCGCCCCCCAGCTTGACATAGCCCCGATTCAGCTGAAAGCGGGTATCATCGGGAGAGTACTGCAGTATCGGCTCCACAAGCACAGAAGCCAGGTCGCTGATATAGCCCTCTGCAGAAAGTCGGATCTCGGCATTGTGCCCTTTCCTGTAAATAACCCCATTGTTGTTTTCAATCAGGGGCGTTCCTTCGGTTCCTGAATCTTTCAGCACACCGACATCGCCAGCAGGGCGAAGAGTCCCCCCGATAAAGCCGAACGCAGACTGCCCGCCACGGATGAAAACCGGGCGATTGTAGTCCCGGGGGACCCCATCCAGATATACGTAACGCAACCGCAGGGCAGACACCGGGTTGTAATCGATGAACTGCGGCTTTTTGTCAGAGTTCTCACGCAGTGACACCTCTCGCGGCAGGCTCTCACGGATTCTTTTTATCAGTTCCCCTGCAAAGGCAGGTGCAGTTGTATCCTGCACGATCAGGTTCGATTGGGCTTCCTGCACCAACCGGGCCGCCTCTGCTTTGGAATAAGGCCGCAGCCCTCTTACGTCAGAAGTAATCAGTCCCATACCGGCCAGTTTCTCAAGGTAGCCGTAGATCGGACTACCCAGTGGGATATTGGCGGAGGAGAGGGCAGATGCAGGTTCTGCAGAAACAAGTGATGCCAGGAATACTATGCCAGCTAAGCACAGGTGGATGCTGATCGGCTTCGATATGTTATGTGTTGTTTGCACTGGCCTCCTAATTGTGAATAAACACAATTTGAATAACTATCTTGCACCCTTACTGGCCATCACTACCCAGAAGGTCTTGAGAATCAACTTGATATCCAACCACAATGACCACTCTTCTATGTAACGAATATCAAGCCTGACAACATCATCGAAATCATGGATCTGATTGCGGCCGCTTACCTGCCACAGACCGGTAATACCCGGTTTTATGCAGATGCGCTTGCGGTGCCAGTTCTCGTAGGCTGCTACCTCATCCGGAGTTGGCGGACGCGTACCGACCAGACTCATTTCGCCCTTCAGCACATTCCAGAACTGGGGCAGTTCATCAAGACTCGATTTTCGGAGAAATCGTCCTGTCCTGGTGATTCGAGGGTCATCCCTCATCTTGAACATTGCCCCGGTCATCTCATTCTGCGACATCAGTTCCTGTTTTCGAGCTTCGGCATCCATACGCATGGAGCGAAATTTCCAGCACGTAAAGGTGCGGCCATTCTCGCCGACACGTTCCTGCCCGAACAGCAGCGGACCCTTTGATTCGAGCCGGATGGCCAGGGCAATCCATGGGAATAACAGTACCGTAATTATAAGACCGACAATGGCACCCACAATATCCAGACAGCGCTTGAGAAAAAGCTGCCCGGTGTCAAAAGCCTTGCTGTGATACGTCAAAACAGGAATATCGCCATGGAACATAGAAAGTTCCTTGCGCGAGGAAGGGGCATCATAAAGGTCAATCACCATTCTTACGCTTATGCCCATTTCCTGAAGCATATAGAGATATTCATCAATCACCGACAGGTTACTGCGGGGAAGAGAAAAGACCACCTCATCAATCATCTTCTGCTTGCAGATCTCCACCAACTCATCAATATATCCCAGCCGGGCACACCCCGGGATTTCAGGTGCACCAGGTTCATCAGGCAGACCAACAATGCCGGCAATGACAAACCCCCAGTCATTATGCTGCCTGATAACATCCACAAAGTGATGCATCTGGTCACCCGAACCGACAAACAGGATATTTCTGCTGTTATACCCCTTCCGGCGGAAAAATCTGAGCAACAGCTTGATACTGCCCTTGGCCACTACTATGAGAACCAGTGAGAAGAGTATGAAGCTGCCAAACAGAAGTCGACTGTAACTGGTAGCGTGAACAAGAAAAACACTCGCCGAAACTATAAGTCCGCCAATAACGTGAACTTTCAGGAGTGCCGCAATGACAGCAAAGAAGGATTTCGTACGCATCGAGTCGTAGAGCCCGAAATATGTCAGCAGAAAGATCCAGACAGGTAGTACAACAACGAGCACCCAGCTGTAGTCCTGAAGATCGCTCAGTTGGCCGGTAGCCAGCTGAACCGCGTTAAACGCCAGTACAAATGCAGTCACAGTAGCGGCGACATCAACCGCAACGGCAAATTTGGCAAATAATCGGGCCTGTTGTCTAAGCATCCGCAATTCCGTTACACAGCTGTGTCAATTTTTTTTCAAATGCGGCAAGTACATTCCTGCTGTCCCACTGCTCCATGCAAAGTACTCTGGCGGCTTCTCCCAACCTGGTTCGCATTTCAGGATTGTCTGCCAGCAGATGTATAGCAGTTGCCAATGCATGTGAATCTCCAGGCGACACAACAATGCCACATTTATCTACCAAGTGGGATAGCTCGGAATCCTCTTTTACTGTGGCAACAATTGGTCTGGCACTTGCCATCATGCCGAGCAGCTTGGATGGCTTCACCAGGCTGGCCACATCTGGTCGCTGCGGTAACAAATGAATATCCGCCAGATTTAACAAGTCATTCAGCCGCTCCACTGGTTGCAGCGGGGTGAATCGAATAGTATCCAGACCCTCGGCAGAATTCTCAAGCCGTTGTCGTGCAGCACCGTCCCCACTGAGCACGAACATAATCAGTTTCTCAGGTGACAGGATACGAGCAGCCTCCACCACAATCTCCAACCCCTGCTTTTCGCCCATGTTTCCCGAATAAAGGACTACAATTAGATCCTGCGAAATCCCCCACTCTTCCCTGAGGGTATTGTCTTCCTGAATCGGGTAGATTGTTTTTGTGTCTACCCAGTTAGGAAAGCAGAGAGTCTTTCCGACCGGGACCCGTTTTGCATGAATCCCGGTAAGCATGCTGTCTGAAATGCTTGAAACAAGATCAAATTTCCCCATGATAAACCGTTCTGAACTTTCCACTACACGCTGGAGCAGGCGAGAGCGGATCAAGCCAAGCGCAAAAGCCGCATCTAGTTCCAGATCTTGAATATGCAGCCAGGCTTTCGAGCCGGTCAAGCGAGCTGCCAGCAGGGCTGTGGGGGTGCAGAAGAACGTTGGCTCCAGCACGAACACGACATCCGGACGCCATACCATTGCGGTTTTCAATACAACGGGAAAGGTGCTGATGGCAAATGAAAAGAGGTGCAGGATGCGTCGAATGCCGGACTGGCGTGCTGGAATCCAGAGCGGACAGCGCGTTATGGACACACCATTCAGGTTTTCGCATGAGTAACCTGTTGAGGAATAACCGTCTGAAACTTTCCAAGCGGGGTAATAAGGCGGGGCGCAAACGACCTTTACCTCGTGACCTTGACTGGCAAGCCATGCGCACATTTCGCCGGTATACTTGCCGATTCCGGTCAGTTCAGGTGCATAGTTTATGCCGTAGACCAGAATGCGCAGTTGCACCCTATTTCTACCATTTTCTGTCATTTTTTATCTGATTCTCGCATCCACTTGACGGTCAGCCTAACACCTTCCTCAATATTGAATGGCAGTGGACCACAAATAGATTCAAGTTCGGTCGTGTCATACACCATATCAGTAATGAGATTATCAAGTCTAAAAGTGGTGAGAGGAAATCTGCTATACACCAATGAAATAAAATCTCCACATACGGCACCCAACTTGGCAATCAGGTACGGGGCGGTTGGAATCGGGGACTGATCCATACATATACGGATTCGGTCAGACCACGTATTGACGTCAAGTGCTGGATAATCACACAGGTACATAGTTTTCCGGTTAACCAATTCTGAAGGCGCATCCAATAAACAATTGAGCTGATAGATCGTGTTGGATACAAATCCAAATGATTTAAGAGGGTTGAGTCCGGAGATATTAAAGTACATTCTCTTCGCGATAGTTTCAAAATAAATCTTGTACGGCACATCAAACCAGGGACCCCAAATCGACGTCGGCCGAACGATGATCCATTCACTTTTGATGTCTGCTGCTTTGATTAGTTGTTCTGAAACTACTTTGCTTTGACCATACAGATTGGGAGGGCAGTAATCCTCTGTATATTGAGGTTGGTAGCCGATCTTGCACACCATGCGGCTGGAAGCAAAAACAATCCTTTTCAAGGAGATGCATTCATTTGAAACCTTAATAATATTCTTGATGCCATCTATGTTCGCAGCATAACCATCCAGGCTCTTTTTCTCATTCAAATCTGTTCTTGCTGCCAAATGGAGCAAATAATGCGGTTGAAACCGTATAAATATTTCTTGTAACTTTTCAACCTCCAAAATATCCACATGGGACCAATAAGGAAGGTGAGATGTTTTTTGGGGAGGTTTGATATCAATACTTAAAACGTTATATCCCAAGCCTGCAAAGTGCTCAACCGCATTGGTTCCAATAAATCCGGAACCACCAGTTATCAGAATCCTTTTCTCATGTATTGATGTTTCATTCAGGTTATCAGACACAATACCATATCCCCTTTGACCGGCTTGCACATAGACCCCACTAGTTTCGTCAGGAGACGTCACAAACGACTTGCTGACGAATACCGGGCGATACCTTCCCGATATACTTCAGAATGTTCGTCTGCAATCGTATCCCAAGAATAATTTTGCGCAACAAGTTCCCTGCCTTTTCGCCCCATATCTAACAATTGCGTTCTATCCTTGAGCATTTCGATCATACCTTTCGCCATCGCACTCGCCACTGCCTCCACCACCTTCCCTGCGCCGGCCAGCTCTACTTCCGGAAAGTGGCAGCCGGGAGAAATCATCACTGCTGTTCCGCTGGCCAGTGCTTCCAGAATTGCCATGGAAAAACCTTCACCGACCGAGGGCAGACAGAAGAGGGAGGCTCGTGCCAACAGATCACTCTTTGTTTTTCCCGTAACCATTCCGGGGAAAACAATGCGATCTTGAAGTCCATGCTGTAGTGCCATCGATCGAAGCCGGTTGCCCAGGTTGAATTCATCAGGACCCGCCATTACGAGTACGGCATCTGGAAGGTTTGCACAAGCCTGTATAAATGCCTCAACCAATGTGTCAGCGCCTTTAAACGGATGCAGTCGCCCGAGAAATAGAATTACAATCGCCTCAGGACTAACGTTGAGGACGGTCGGATTATCTGGTTCGCTACGGTACTGTTCCACATCAATACCATTTGGAATCACCCGGCAAGGTATGGACGGGCATAGCATCCGGTAACTGTCAACTTCGGCATCTGTTAACGCGATCAACGTTGTGGCTGATTTTAAGATCGGCTGTTCAATGGCCCTCATGAACAATTGTTTTTTCAGCGACCGGAACCCCATTCGACCAGGGTCAAATACGCCGCGCTGGTGATAAAAAAGTGGCTTTTGATTCAAACGTGCTGCACGCGCAGCTGCAAATGTAGGGTAGATGAAGGGCAGATGTGTATGCACCAGATCCATGGTTGGAACAATTCTATCCAGTTGGTCCGCCATGGCGGGAGCGTACAGAAAACCCATGGATTTTGACAGGTATGGCACAAACGGAAACAGCTTCTTGAGCAACTCCTGCCTGCGGAAATACCACACCTCAACACCATCGACACGTTGGGGGCAATCAACAGGAACATCCAGTTCTTCAGACATATTGCAGGTAGTCGTAAAAACCGTTACCGAATGACCTTTTCGAACAAGTGCTTCTGCAAGAGAGGACACAGATATGATTGGACCGCCAACCTGGTAGGCAGGTTTATAGCCATGTACTGCAAAGAGGATTCGCAATGTTGATGTATATCCTTCAAATTTATTTTATAATTTCTCTTTCTACATTCCGGCGCTGGTGCACATCAGGGCATCGAAACACCATACTGTTTCCGCCATAATTCGAACATAACCAGAGAAAACAGGCGTTCCGTATTTTTCAATCCCTGTCTCTGCCCCTTCCATAACTCTTCAACCATTTCACGACTGAACACCGAACCATCCGCATCCTTCAACACACTGCGCATGTATTCTCCCCACTCCCCTTTGACCCAATCAGCCAATGGCAATAAAAAGCCCTGTTTGCGGGACAGATCCAATTGGGGCGGCAACAAGCGCCCCCCCAGACTACGCAGCAGTATTTTACGCCGGCTGTGATCGGCACGAAATGAATTCGGCACACTTCTGAAGGCGAACTCGATGATCCGGTAGTCAAGGAAAGGTGCCCTGATTTCCAATGAATTCAGCATGCTGGCCCGATCAGTTTTCACCAGTATATCATCAGGCAAATAGGTATTAAAATCCAACGACATGGCACTGCCCGGCAGGCCGCGCTCTTTCTGCCACTGGTCAATTTTGTAACACTCAGGAAAACCCAGGGAGTCGTGCGGCTGGTCTCGAAACACAGGCACAAGCCGCTGACGCGCGGCTAAGTCAAAACGTACATTGAAACGTGCCATCGCCTGAGCCAGCTCGCCACCGCAGCCTGCCAAGACATTTCGCCCGGCAAACCCATTCGGAAGAACCTTTTCCGCCCCTGTTGAAAAAATGCGCCGGATCGGAGCCGGGATAAATTTCCTGACAAATGCATGCTTGAAAATCCAGCTGTAGGTGGGGTAACCACCGAACAGCTCGTCACCTCCATCTCCGCCCAGAGCGACGGTACAATGCTCACGGATGAGCTTTGAAACCAGATAGGTCGGAAGCATTGAGGAATCCCCAATGGGTTCATCGTACTGCCGAGCCAACAGAGGCAACAGATCGCTGGTCGCCGGTTCGGCAACCAGCTCCATGTGATCGGTACCGAAATGTTCAGCCACCATTCGCGCATAAGGGCCTTCATCATATTTGACATGGTCAGGAAATACGACGGTAAACGTCCGTATCCGTCCCGGGGATACAGAAGCAGCAATGGCCGTTACAAGACTGGAATCAACTCCGCCGCTCAACAATACACCTACCGGAACATCTGCCACCATCTGACGGCGAACGGCATCGCTCAGCAACTGATGAAGCTCATCGGTTAACTCTTCGGCTGTCACTGATTGCGTGTGCTGTTGAGCGGGCAGCTGCCAGTACTTCCAGGACTCAAGTTTGTTGGTGCGCAACGAAAATTTGATCGCATGGGCCGGGGCCAGCTTATGAACTCCGTCCAGCAGACACAGCTCGCCAGGTACATACCCGTATGCCAGGTAAAACTCCAACGCTTGCGGATTAACTCTCCTCCGTACCCCCGGATCAGCCATCAATGCCTTCAACTCTGAGGCAAAACGGAAACAGCCATGTTCATGGGTGTAGAAAAGCGGCTTTTCTCCGGCCCGATCTCGTGCGAGGAACAGGCATTCTTCGTGGGAATCATACAGACAAAAGGCAAAGGCGCCGTTCAAGTGTTGGAGACAGTCACTCCCCCATTGTTGATATGCCGCCAGCAGCACCTCGGTATCACTGTGCGAGCGGAAGGTATGGCCTCTTCCTTCCAGTTCGTGTCGCAGCTCCTTAAAGTTGTATATCTCGCCGTTGAAAACAATCCGCAGACGGCCTGACGAGTCGGACATCGGCTGGTGCCCCGCCGGAGAAAGGTCGACAATCGCAAGGCGACGATGCGCCAGGGCCAGTCGTAGGTCGGTTGACCACCAAACGCCGGCATCGTCAGGTCCACGGTGAGTCAGGGTGTCGCGCATTGCAACCAGGAGCGAGGTGTCAGCTACAGAATCCCTTGAAAATAAACCGACTATACCGCACATAACTCAGTCTCTCCAGGGAGTATCACTTACTTGTTATGGATACAGCTGCGAACCGCCTGAATGAAGGCTCCGCTTATTGCCATTTCTTCATTTGACATCCCCTTAAAACGTCCTGCCAACTGTTTAGGAAGGACATCTGATTGCTGGATGACCTTATTTTCGTTTACGATAGAGAAGCCGGCATCCTTCATTAACCTGACATGCGTGGAGTGTGGTTCGCGATTCAAAAGGTAGGGGCGCCTGCCGCGTATCAATTTCCAGATGATATTAGAGAACCCCCAGTGTCCATTCCATGCAGCAGATAGTCCATGACATTTGAAATCTATCTGATTGGAAATGAAACCGGTCGGTTTCAGCCACTTATACATGGCCTGATATGCGCCAGAAAGGTCATCTACATGCTCAAGCACCGCCTGAGAATAGATCATGTCGATGGTTCCCCGTTCTATAATATTTTCGCCATACCAGGGAGCCACGTACCTGATCATTGACACAGGACTGTCACAGTTCTTGATCGAACTGCGAATCCGGTTGATGCGATCTTCCTCAAGGCTGTTTCCCAGGATATCGTCGTTTAAAATCTGAGATGGAAATTTGTAAGAACCCAGACGAGGCTTGATGTTCGGGAATTCATCGTCGCCGGGGATGTCCTCTCTGCGCCTGAACAATGTCACCAACTCATCCAGAATCCTGCTATTGGAATGCAAGGAAGCATGTCTGACCACATCCATGCCATAATATCTGGTAACACCTGAGAGAAGAGCGGCCAGTCCTATTCCGATCGAATCACCGGGCCCCAGCTCTCCAACGACCAGATGCGGAGAGGTCACCAGGTCTTGGCGCGCGGCCATGACCAGATGGCGCATCCAGACAGAATAGCAGTATCTGGCGGAATCTGTACCACCGGTTCCTTTGGAGTGAAATTGTGACAATCCCGGAAGAAAGGTGGAAATACCGTAGAGTAATTGGCCTACATTCATAGTATTTCCAGGTAAACCTTTTCATAGTTTCGTGCCATTTCAGAAATGGACCACTTTTGTGCTCTTTGCTGTGCATTCAAAACAAGCTTCAAAACATCATGTGAACCGTTAAATATATGCAAAATACTATCTGCAGTTTGTTGAGTGTCCAAAGGGTCAACAAAAAATGCGGAGTCACTATCAAGAATCTCCCTATGCGCCGGGATATCCGAAACAACAAGCGGGCAGCCGCAAGCCATTGCTTCCATGACCGTATTTGGGCACCCCTCATAAGCACTCAGTGTCGCAAAAACGGTGGTTTTTTTCATAAGTGCCCATACGGAGGCAGCAGGCAGATATCCGGTAAAATGGACAGAATTTTCAAGTCCTAATTGGTTTCGTAAAACCTCCAGCTCCGCCCTCTGCGGTCCATCTCCGCAAATCACCCCAATCAGATCGTGTTTTTTCCTGACAATGGCCAAAGCTTCCAAAAACAACGTAAGATTCTTGTTGGCACTGATGTCTGAAGCCAACCTCCCGACATACAATACGACAGGGGTGTCTTCAGTAGCAAGTATGGACGGTAGTAACCCGGGTTCAGCCGAGCTTATTTCATGCAGCGGCAAACCGTTCGGAACAATGTAACGGCAACTTGCAGGCAACAGGTCATTCCAATATTCTTCGCCACCGCGTGAGTTTGAGATAATTGCATTCGCACCTGCTGCAACCAGCGCTCGCAAACGATTTTTCCAGGTTGGGGGATATGCTTTAACCGAACTTGGTTCACGAAATAACCAGGGGGTCTTCGACATCTGCGCCGCGATCCCACCAAGAACATCCATCTGCAGTATCCAGGTATGTATGATATCCGGTTTTAATCTGCGTATAAGCTGATTCAGGTGCCATAACAAACGTGGATCGTAATTGGACTGCGCTGCCAACTTATGCAGAGTAACCCCGGGCAAGTCCGGCTGGAGATGTCCCTCATGCAAATAGGCAATGTGGACGTCATGGTTCCTGCGTACAAGCTCCGGAGCGAGGTAGCTGAGTTGACGTTCTGCGCCGCCTTTACACAGATTTAGAGTAAGATTAAGAATTCGCATGGTTAGTCGATAAACTCACGAAACCACAATTCAAGCGACAGGAAGGCCCACAGTCGGTCAGACCAGTCCCTCTGCCCATCGATATGTTCGTAAACCATCTTTTTCATCTGGTTCTGATTGAACAGCCCCCTGCGTGCAGATGTGTGGTCAAGGAGGGTTTCCTTCAACATCGGCGCAAGATCTTTGCGCAACCATTTTGCAAGCGGAACGCTGAATCCGGTCTTTGGCTTATTCAATATTTCAGTTGGCAACAAATGTTCCACTGCCCCTCTGAGAATTTTTTTCCCGCCAGACGCATCTCGTTTGAAGTGAGAAGGGATCGTTGCTGCAAACCCCAGTAACTCGCTGTCCAGGAACGGGCAGCGGACTTCAAGACTGTTGGCCATTGAGGCAATATCCGACTTTACCATAAGGCAATCAGGAAGATAAAAATTCTGGTCATGACGCATGAGCCAGTCCAACCCGTCCATGCCTTCCTCCCAGCGGTAAGCGTCCAGCGGATCTGCGGGAATCGGTGAACTCGATAGCAGATTCCTGAAATGCGGCGTATAGATCCTTTGTTTTTCATCAGACTTGACAAGCGCTCGATAAAGGAGTCCGCGCATTTTTACATGCTCTGCCCCGCAAATCGCGAGACCTCGTCGGATCCGGGCAATGCTGTTGAACCGCTGGAAAGGATAAAGCAGTCCACGTGCAGCATCCGCAGCAGAACGTCTCGCCCAGAGCGGTACAACGTCGCTCTTGTTCCATGCCAGTACTGTTGCATAATGCTCATAACCGCCAAACAACTCATCTCCACCATCTCCGCTCAAGGCAACCGCTACATTCTGGCGGGTCATTTTTGAGACATAATATGTCGGAATAGCGGAAGAGTCTGCAAACGGCTCGTTATAATGACTTACAAGCAGTGGCAGAACCTCGGCTGCATCGGCCTTGACGATGAATTCGTGGTGCTCTGTTCCGTAGCGTTCCGCCAAGAGACGTGCATAGGGCAACTCGTTGAATTCCTCTTCCTCGAATCCGATGGAAAAGGTCTTAACGGGCCGGGAGCTCTCTAGTGCCATCAGAGCGACAATGGTGGCGGAGTCAATTCCTCCGCTTAAAAAAGCCCCCAACTGAACATCCGAGACCATTCTCATCTTTACCGATTCGCGCAGGCGCCGCAAAAGCTCTGCCTCGATCTCCTCTCGGGGAAGATCAGTTTTCCGGGACAGCGGCGGTTCCCAATAGCGTTTGGTTGTGACCGTTCCCTTAAGATCGCAGGTCAAATACTCACCTGGCCCCAGTCGCTGGATACCTTCAAATGCGGTGAGAGGGCTGGGTACAAAACGATGCGTCAGGTACTGATCAATGGCATGATAATTGGGGGCAACAGTAACATCCGGGTCCACTGTGATCGCCTTTATTTCAGAGCCGAACACAAACGATTGTGATGTCAGGGTATAGCAGAACGGCTTCTTTCCCAAGCAGTCACGGGCGCAAAATAGTATTCCACGGCGCTCATCCCACAGGGCAAAGGCAAACATGCCACGCAGCTTATGCAGGCAAGCCGTACCCTCTTCCTCATACAGATGAATGATAACCTCAGTGTCAGTGCGCGTTGCAAAGCGATGACCCCGCTCCTGAAGTTGCGTGCGCAATTCTCTATAGTTATAAATCTCACCGTTGAACACCAGCCAGATGCTGCGGTCTTCATTGCAAAGCGGGGGGCAGGCATTCGATGCCAGATCAATAATGGTGAGACGACGCTGCCCCATACCCACATGGGGTGCGGTATGAATGCCCACATCATCCGGCCCGCGGTGCACAATCGTATTGCACATGGCCCGTATTGACTCAGGATCAGGGATTCTTTCTTTGAATTCTAATTTTCCGCAGATTCCACACATGCATTGCACCGATGTTAGGGAGAGGGTAAAGCTACCTTCGTTCTCGAACTGCTCTTTACTTTACGTGTGAGAATTTTTTCTCCAACATAGAGTAACAGGCAAAATGGTGCGACATC
Source organism: Geobacter psychrophilus (assembly GCF_056821595.1). NCBI lineage: Bacteria > Pseudomonadati > Thermodesulfobacteriota > Desulfuromonadia > Geobacterales > Geobacteraceae > Geobacter > Geobacter psychrophilus. Next base: position 2,468,843 of record NZ_JBXDTU010000004.1, on the reverse strand, counting down.
CCATACAAAAAAAGTTAGAATACTGAAGGTGGTTTCTCTGAATGTGTAATACACCCTCAGGCATAAATACATATACACGACTGTCTCCAGAAAACCTGTTTGGTGTCTAAGATACCAACGGTGAATCATAGCAAGTATAAATCCAAGGATTGCCCCGCGAAAAGCAAGCTCATACCAGTCCAAACCAACAATTGACTGCGTAATTACTCCCCACATAAATCCATACCCGACATCACCTAAACCAAGTTCTTGCATGTACCAAGTACTAGCACCTATTTTCTCGAACGGCATTATCTGCTGCGGTGGAAGTATTGAAATAAAATCATTGAGGTATAAGAACCAAGGCATATCGTCACCGGCAATTTTCCGTTGAAACACATCATAAGATGTTGCAAATAAAGATTGAAACTCATTCACGCTCGACACGACGCCACCATCAGCTTGTGCAAGCTTATTTTGAAATGACCCCATATCGGTATACATACGGTACACGCCAATAAAATTTATAAAAATGAAAAATAACATCCCCGAAATAATCAGAAAACGCGCCGAAAACGGTCTAATTAACCGATGATAAAAAAGTACTGATGATAAGATAAGAAAGACTAGGCCAGTACGTGTATTTTTCAGAACTATTGTCAGTATTACTTCTGTTGCAAGCCAGGCTATCAAGATAAGAAGCCACTTTCTATTCCTGCACCGACTGACGAGGATAAATATCACTGAAAATTTAAATAACAGAAAGATGTTTCTTAACTTGTCAGATGCTTGAACTACAACTCGTGGCATGCTCGACATTACTTCTACAACTCGGGCAGTTTTGGCACTATAGGTTTTCAATGATCCAAAATCTTGGTATATTATTAAATTTAGAATCAGAAAATAACTACCAAGTAGCACAAAGAAGATGATTATAACTTGTTGAGTTGAGCGAGAAGGTAATTTAACGTTACCTGTAGTTAAGCGACCTCGTCCGCGAAAAATACTGTAAAAAACAACAAAGAAAAACATGTACAACATATGGCGAAGATGGAAAAAACCAATTTCATATGCAGAAATGGAATATTTCCATAACCTATTGTCACTGAGTATGCCAAATTTGAAGCCATCAGCCCAAAAATTAACTAGAGGATAAACTGAATAAAAAAACGTGGCTAAGCCACAGAAAATTCCTGCATCAAATAATGGGATGCATCTATCGCGGTCCAACAACGTCAACCAAAGCCACAGCATCATTACAAAACATGACAAAACAGGTATTGCAACATATCGCTCATCGCTTGTCATGAATGAAAGCGCAACGGCACATAATAAAACTACTAATAAAAGAATTGATACAGACCTAATTTTAAATTGCATTTACAAAGCAGACTCTATCGAAGGATCGACAGAAATGAATTGTGTACATATCGATATTTATCCATTTGAAGATTATGCTGACTTGACCTAAGAGGCCTTATTTTATTTGGTTCCATGATTCCATCCCTTTCTTTATTAGATCGCCAGCTTTCGACAACATTGTACCTATCTTGTATTCCTTCTGGACCCGTCTGAATCCGTTAAGTGCAATTAGCTCCCGCTCTTCATCATGGGTGAGATAATATCTAATTTTGTCTATAAGATCATCGACATCCTGATAAGAAACGACTTCATTCCCTACCGAAAAAAACTGATCCAAATATTGCCCGCCATCTGAAATCTGCATAACACCATTGGCCGGCAGATCAAACAGTCGGTAACTACCAACTGTATAATCACCTCGATTATGCAGATTAATCCCTATCTTCGCACGTTGGTAAAGTGATACATAGTTATTAAATGGAATCGGTGTTACCCACCCAGGAAATCCATACTTAAGATTGAAATAGATGTTTTTTTTCAGGTTTGCCAGGCCATGCAACTGCAATCTCTTGCCTAATGCCTTTTTAACAGCGGCAAGTAAAGGCATTTTATTCAAATGCAATGCTCCAATAAAAACCACATCAATGTCTCGAACTGTAGTTAATATATTCTCTTCGGTATTTGAGGGATCACAAAGGGCATCGAAACTAGCAAGCGGCCAGAAATCAAGCCGTTTAGCTCCACAATACCGAAGCTTTTCTTCCATTCCCAGATCTCTGCTATAAGCGGGACTATGATACAAAACATGGTCATAAGCATGAAGATATGCAAAGTCACGATCATATGCCATGAGAGGCCCGTCGGTCGTCCTTAGTACTTTGTATATATTTAATTTTAGTAGGAAGTCAGGATGATACGGAAAGCAGTTGTCAACTATGAGCACTTCGGCTTCATTATCTGAAATCAACCTTTCAAGGTCCGCATACATTTTCAGCAAACCCGGATGATTGGCAAAGTAAAGATCATCAAGAAGTTGTGCACGTAGATAAAGGGTTGTATCGAGATAGACCTCGTGATTAAACGGTACGAATTGATACCGGCCACTTGAAGCTGCCTTGATCTCACGATTCCAGTAGTCTGCCTCGAACCCCTTCTTGTTAAATGAATAGATTATTTTCATCTATATCGCCTAGACTTCATGACAAAGTTGTAACTCGGATTCCAGTCTTTGTTGCGATAATGCTTAACAAGCTCAAATGCCTTCTCGAATCGACTTATCAGATTCGCAACTCGATAGCCCTTCATTCCGACTTCCCAAAAATGCTGGCCGCCACAATATCTTGGTGTTATGCCGTCCGGCTTTCTAAACCAATTGTACATATCGAAAATACAAGACAAGTCGAGTCCTTTTAAATCCATTTTAAGTCGGAATTGAAAATGACGACCTGCTACAGGTAGATATATTAAACTGTACCTGCCAACCCTGGCTAATTCAGACAAACAGATATCCAGATACGGTTCGGCAAGATGCTCCAATACATGTGATGCAATCACAACATCAAAACTGCAGTCATTAAATGCAGAAAGCTCATGAACGCTACCAATTACATCCGGATTGAATGTATCATCTATATCAAAGGTTGTTACCTCATAGCCCCGCCATTTCAATACCTCAGTGTCTAGTCCCTGCCCTGGTCCGACAATCAGTATTTTCTTTGGATTGCCGCATGACCGCAGATCGCGGTATTGGTAGTACGTGTTTATGAAATTGGATAAATGTAGTTCATCTGCCCATGTTTTCCGATCAATAGGCATTACAGATGGTTGAGGTATATCATTTTCAAACTGATTTATCATAGTTATAGTTTGGCAAATATCCAGATATATATTGTTGATTAGCACCTATTTAAAGAGGCACCAGCTATTAAGTCACTAATAATTTATTATTTTGCTTAACTGCCATATGTATTTACAGTTTCACCGCTATTACTAATAATAAAAAGTACAGAACAAATGAGAGCAAGTCCTAAGGCTGCAGCTCCTAAATAAGAAATTGCCAAACCTTTTCCACTGTAAGATTTTACAAGATAAAATGCTGATAAAACATAGATAGCTTCTCGTGGTACAGTAATGAAAAAAAATGAATGCCATATTTTTGCTTGTGATTGTACATATTGGTATAATGCAATAGTTATTGATTCAAATATACTTGCTATAAGAAGTAGCCATAGTATTTGACCACCAGCCTTGAATTCTTTGCCGAATAATTTAAGTATAATTTCACCAAAAAAGCCCACTAGCAATGCACCACACAAAGTAACTATAAATATATAAAGTATATTACTCGTTAACACATTATTGTATTTTGATTTAGTTCCTTTTGACTTTTCATTATTAAGTATAGAAACACCAACACTATTCATCACATTCGGTAGAAATAATACTAGAATTCGAAGATTGTTAGCCGCACTGAATAATGCCATTTCATTGAAGCCATTTGGTTGGCGTACAAGAAAAGAATTGGCAAGCCATAGCATTGGGGTCATATAACAACCAGCAATTGCTGAAGGTAACGCAAACTTAAATATAATTATTTTTTCTTTACGGAGAGCGCCCCAAGAATATAGCGGAGAAATATTTTTCGCTTCTGATTCTCGGTGAAGCCAATAATAGTGAATTATACAACGGAAAACAGCACTAATGCTGAGTCCAATTAGTGCACCATCCAGTCCCCCTTGCGCGGTCCCGATTGGTATCGCAATTAATGCTGCAATACCGCTCGTTATTCCCGCTTTTGCCAGACTGCCATATGCTTCAAAACCTGACAGTGCACCGGTTTGATATCCATTTACTGTTGAGCAAAACACGTATGCAGAACCAAGAATTATTGCGGTCGAAAGATGTGGCGATTGGAAAATTGAAGTTGCTAGCCAAGGTGCTGTAACACAGAGCATCAACATTGCCAAAGCAGCCATAAAAATAGTTATTATAGAACATAGCCCCATAATCCTGCCCGTTTTTTCAGGGTCACTGTCTCGGAACTCCGCTATATATTTTGCAGCGGTATAGCCGGTTGCCAGTTGTGATATACCGGCTGCAGTGAGAAGGGTGTTCTGGACCATAGCATATTCGCCAAAAACCTGCTGCAGGAGGATGCGAGCAACGATTATGTTAACGATCAACGTACTGCCTTGATTGAACACAACAGCAACCAGGTTCAGGGCGGTGCCTTTAATCATTCTCTTCCTGAGGCTAGACATTCATTAAGCCCCAAGAAAAAGTTGCATATCGAACGGACATCATCGCCTGCAATATTCCCGATACCATGAGTAGGTGTGATCGATGAGTTCATTTGTTTTTTGGGATACAACGTACCGTAAGAGAGAATGATCGACAGTATAGTGGACCGAAAAGGGCTTGGTCCCGTTGTCGCCGTAGATTGAATTTGATGATGCGTAGGCCAGATGTTTGACCCCACTATGGGAAGAATATAACTGTTCCATGACGTGCCGTTCTGAAAAGTCGAGGGGGGTGACGTTAATGCCGGACAGATCTTCCAACGCATTCAGCCGGGTCTTCCTAAGGCAAACATAGTTAGTAGCCATTTATGTTATCCAGACCAACGACCTTGTGTCCAGCAGCCCAAAAGCGACTGGAAACATGCGAACCAGCATAATCGATAGCTCCTGTGACCAAGTCCGTAATCGTGGCTTGCACTTCATGGGTAATCATCACAATCCCTCTCCATTGGAAGTTGTCAACAGCTCTGAATTGGCTGGCAAATATAATCGATAGGTGATCCGGCTCTCCGGAATCGGCTTACTACATCAACGCAGGTGCAACTCCTCAACACTCATATTTACGGCCTGAGCAGCGTCCTCCATACTGATTCCCTTCTCAAGGAGCCTCTGGGCAGTTTCCTGTCTCTCCTTAAGCCTTCGTGAGTATCCAAAACAGATGATTGCAAGTCTTCTAATCGGCTCTTTCAAATACAGAATCTCAAGAAGGCGTATTAAAGCCCATCGGCTGACATAAAACAGACCTTTCAGGCCTAATCGACTAAGGATGAACGCGAAGTATTCACTTCCTGCCGTACGGAACTCCTGTGAACTCAATCCGTCTATGTCGTTGTAGGCGGCAATAAGTTCCGGGATATATGTGAAGCTGTATGATTGGTCAATCAGGCAACGCAGGCTGAGATCCCAGTCAGCGCCGATCTTGTAGGATACATCGTAGCGAAGGGTGCTGAACACTTCTTTCGGAAAGAACATCCCCTGGTGTTTTATGCCGTGGGCACTGATTCGGTAGCGAGTGAAAGGGCCATTATATACCCGCTTTCTTCCCATTCCGTACACATCGCCATAGTAGATGGTCCTGTCAGACTTCAGGTAGGGAACCATCGCCGACAGGCTATCCATCAGCACGTCATCTGAGCCTATGAAATAAAGCCAATCACCGGTGGCAATATCCACCGCCTTGTTAATGGCATAGTAAAGGCCCTGGTCCGGCTCGCTTACCCAATAGTCGATCTGGTAATCGTATTTATAAAGAAGATCAAGGGTGCCATCGGTAGAAACACCGTCAATAACGATGAACTCTACATTGTCGTAGGACTGCCCAAGTATGCTTTTAATGCAGTTCTCAAAACAGTTGGCACGATTGAGTACAGCAACGATAATGGTTATTAGCGGTTTTTCGCGGGTAGACGTCTTAAAGCATCCCTTGGTGCGCATACCGCCTTCAGCCACCCTACCAGTGCTGGGAGGCAGTTCTTTCAACCCTTTTGGTCGTTGGGATATTAACATCCTGGTCGTGGAGTATGTGGGATTGATAAAAGACATGTGAATTCAATTTTATAGCGGATATATCATCGAGAAGCAAGGAATATGGAAAAACATCAAATTGCTACAGCAGCCAGGTGAGTAGGGGTATAGATTCTGGTAATTCTGGTAATGCTTGGCGAAAAGGAACAGTAAAGACACGGCATTCTAGCCCAACTTGGCTCCCTGAAAATCACAGATGTACGTAATTGGACGAAACGGTAGAAAATTAAAAGGGCTGAGAGTGACCCGACTTCGGCGAGTCTTGCCGATTGTTGGCAACCATTCTATTTCCCATTGATAAAAATAAAGTTACCATGGCATCTCTAACGATTCAAAAAAAATACACATGGACAATTAGTTTACGAAATACCTACGATGCCCTAAACGCCCTGACAATTTTTTTAAATGGTCCTAAAAAACGCTGACTTAAATAACGGCTAAATATACATTTATAAGTAAGAAAATTCTGCTGCTCTACAATCTTCTTATAAGTTCCACATTCCGTACATGGCATACCTTCTCGAGCAGGTATTTCACCAAACAGCATTTTTTTAATAATAACGACATCCTCGCTTTTCAATGCCTGACTTAGTCCATGAGTGAATGCATTTGCATTTGGTAATGGATCTGAGTTACAACTGCAAGCCAATAATCTTCCGTCCCAATTTACCACCGGACTGAACCAAAGCATTTTACAATAGTGTCCTGCTCGACCGTATTGCTGATCTAGAACTTTTCTCCAATCCTCCACCGAGGAAAAGCCCATTTTTTTGCTGACTAATTCTTCATTTATCACTGGTGAATAATCACGAGACACATTAAAAGAAAGCTGAAATCCCATATTTAATTCTTTCGCCATTCTTCTAGCAACGTCAATTTCATGTTCATTATGCCCAAATACAATAAAAGCCCATTGCAGTTTGGGAAAATTAGTATTAAATTTTTGCTTGTAATAGTTTATTTTTTTGATATTAGAAATAACCTGAGTAAAATTCCCACCCCTCCTATAAATTTTATATGTATCAACAGATGCTCCATCTATAGAAACCTTTAGGGAACTAAAACGGAATTTAACTAAATATTCAATAGTTTCCTCATTTATACAATTCAGGTTGACGCCTGTATTGGCATTAAGAGTCACATCGTTATCATAAGCATATTTAATGATTTTATTTAGGTCGGGGTTTAAAAATATTTCACCTTTGTTTGATAGCTCCACATTTTTTATATTTCTATTTTCATCTATAATTTTTTTAAAATTATCGAATGTTAAATATCCCGTACCTAATTTTTTTTTAGGATTCCATGTAGCACATACTGGACATTTTAATTGACAAAGAGTCGATGCATCAATAATGACTGTATTGAATGCATATCTATCAAAACATACTGATTTAAGCCAATTATTTACTTTAATAGCAAATGATTTATTCATACATAATCATACCTAAAGGGGGAACTCTACCCTTTTTTCATCCTCCGCCCTGAGTTACAGAACTCTGCTAAATTCTTTGTTATAATATCTGAGTTAAAGCTGGTCGCAAAACCCCCATCAGCAACTCTACACATTCATCAATGCCGCAATTGGCAGTATCAATAGTACACGCCGGGGCTAGAGGCGGTTCATAGGGCGCTGAGATCCCGGTGAAAGCCGGTATCTCACCAAGGCGGGCACGCCGGTAAAGCCCTTTGGGGTCGCGCTCTTCACATACCGGCATGGGAGTATTGACATGGATCTCAAAAAAATCGGCGGCACTGCCAATTATCGAACGTGCCATATCCCTGTCTTCACGGTAAGGTGAGATGAAAGCAGTTATTACCAGAATCCCGGCATCGTTCATCAACCGGGAAACTTCGGCAATCCGGCGAATGTTTTCGGCGCGATCTTTGGGAGAAAATCCTAAATCCCGATTAAGGCCATGACGGACATTATCGCCGTCAAGCACATAAACAGCATGACCGCAATCCAGCAATCTCCGCTCCAGCGCAAATGCAATCGTTGATTTTCCTGATCCGCTCAACCCTGTTAACCATAGGGTAGCAGGCTTTTGCTTAAAAAAGCGTACTCTATCGTCAGCAACAACCTGTCCGGCATGCCAGACAATGGACCTTTCAGCAGATGGTTTCCGTTCAGACTTCAATTCCTCGTCATAATCCGTTCGGTTGACAATCGTCGCAGCTGCCAATGTGTCGTTGGTTTGCTGCGATACAACAATAAAAGCACCCAACTTCCGATTGTTGCGATATTCATCGGCATAGAGTGGCTTTAAGAGTGAGAATCGCACACGTCCGATATCGTTCAGACCCAGCGTATCAACAGTTTCTCTATGTAACGTGTTCGGATCCACTCGGTAATGAATTTTTTCACAACGGGCCTTAATCCACTGGGAAGCATGTTTCAACCAGTATACCGTGCCCGCAGCCAATTTTTCACTGCCGGTCCAGACCAACATTGATTCCAGATCATGATACTCACGAGGTATGTTTCCAGGATGTACTATAATGCTCCCCCGACCGGCATCTACATCATCCTCAAGACAGAGAGTAACAGATTGGCCGGCAGCGGCGCTCTCAAGCTGTACCTTCATCAGCCTGATGTCGCTGATGCGGGTGCGCACTCCTGATGGCAGCACAATCACTTCATCAGAAACACGAACTATACCTGAACATACCTGTCCGCAATAACCACGGGACCCTGAGGTTTCCCGTGCAACACACTGTACTGGAAACCGAAAATCGATCAGATTGCGGTCGCCAGCAACATACACGTCCTCCAGATAGCTAAGCAGTGGTGGCCCTTTATACCAGGGCATCCCTTCACTCTGGTAAACCACATTGTCACCGGTTAGGGCAGACAGAGGGATAAATGCCAGATTTTTCAGCCCAAGACGTATAGCAAACTCGCCATATTCCTGCTCAATCGCGCGAAATGCATCCTCATTGTAATCCACCATGTCCATCTTGTTAATCGCAACAACCAGACGGGGGATTCCCAGCAGGGCGCAGATAAAGGCATGCCGCTTGGACTGCGTCAATACACCGTGCGTCGCGTCTATCAGCACAACCGCCAGATCAGTCTGTGTAGCCGCTGTAGCCATGTTGCAAGTGTACTGTTCATGTCCGGGAGCATCTCCAATAATGAAGCGACGGCGAGCAGTTGCAAAATATCGATACGCTACATCGATGGTAATACCCTGCTCCCGTTCGGCCTTCAGGCCATCGGTCAGCAGGGCAAAATCCATTGTACCAGGATTAGTTCCCGCTCTGCCCTGCAACGACTCAATATGATCGTCGTACAATCCACCGGCATCAAACAGCAAACGACCGATCAACGTAGATTTGCCGTCATCTACACTGCCGGCTGTCATGAAACGGAGAAGGTCTGGTTCGCGGAGAGTTAACTGTGACATTAAAAATATCCCTCACGCTTCTTCATCTCCATGGAGCCATCCTGATCATGATCAATAACGCGCGTTGTACGTTCTGAAAGTCGAATCCCGCAAAGCTCCGTTATGATCTCTTCAACTGTCGCAGCTGATGATTCAACTGCACCCGTGCATGGATAACAGCCCAAAGTCCGGAAACGACAGATACGACGTTCCACCCTTTCGCCAGGCAGCAAGCGGGTCAACACTCCAACCGGTATCAACTGGCCATTTCGCACAACCACCTCTCGTTCAGCAGCAAAATAGAGCGGCACCACCTGGATATGTTCACAAGCAATATAGCGCCAGATATCAAGCTCGGTCCAATTTGAAAGCGGAAACACACGCATACTTTCGCCGGCATGGATACGGCCATTGAAAAGGTCCCACATCTCGGGTCGCTGGTGCCGAGGATCCCACTGACCATGGCAATCACGAAACGAATAAATCCGCTCCTTAGCCCGTGAACGTTCCTCTTCCCGCCGCGCACCACCGATAACAGCGTCGTAACCACCCTCCTGCAGGGCATCCAGCAATCCTTTTGTCTTAAGGATACTACAGCAACGCACCGTTCCCTGATCCCAAGGATTCACAGTGTCAGACTCATCTGTCGTACTTAAAAAGACCCGCAGATCTAAGCCGGTTTCAGTAACTAGCTTGTCACGAAACGCGTACATCTCCGGAAACTTCAGAGCGGTATCTACATGCAGCAGCGGAAAAGGTACCGGTCCGGGATAAAAAGCCTTCCGGGCAAGTTGCAGAAGAACCGACGAATCCTTTCCGATGGAATACATCATCACTGGTCGTTCGAATTCGGAGGCAACTTCCCTCAAAATGTAGATCGCCTCTGCTTCTAACTCGTCCATAATTGTAAGCGAACGTTTGTCAGACATTGGCATCTTTCAAGCTAAATCGGAGAGTTTCGTTGTTCATGGCGCATCTCCCTCATCTACACTCCCTATAAATCGCAACATACACAATTACGTATGACGTGTCGCTGACAGAAACCAAGCTGATGATCTCATCAGTTCATCATAAGTGCCTTTGTTAGTTATACGTCCGTGCTCCATAATGTAAATAATGTCACAACCCTTCACCGTCGTCAGACGGTGCGCGATCGTAATTATAGTTTTTTTACCAGACAAGGTACCAAGCGCCTCCATAACCGCCTCTTCAGTAATGCCATCCAAAGCACTAGTCGCCTCATCCATTATTAAAAACGCAGGATCTTCATAAAGTGCACGGGCAATCCCGATACGTTGCCGCTGTCCGCCGCTCAACCGCACGCCACGCTCACCGATGATTGTTTCATAGCCATTAGGCAGTTTCTTTTCGACAAACACGTGCAGATTGGCTATTCGAGCAGCACGGATCACGGCCGGCATATCAATCTTCTCGTCAGGGACTCCGAAAGCGATATTTCTAGTAAGTGTGTCGTCGCAGAGGTAGATCTGCTGAGGCACGTAGCCAAAGTTGCGTTGCCATGAGGCAAGGGTTTCCCCGCTTATTTCAGTGCCATCAACAAGCAATTGCCCTGATGTTGGGGGCAGCAAACCGAGGATTATGTCAACAAGGGTCGTTTTGCCTGAGCCGGTTGCGCCAACTAAACCTATGGACGTATTTCGGGCTATTGTAATATTAACCTCATTTACAACAGGTCCCTGGTCTGCTCTGTAGCTGAAACTTACGTTTTTAAGCTCAAGAGAACTACAGAACGGAAATGGTTGCAATTCCTCACGATTTTGAAGAGCAAATTCAGGATCACAATTACTCTCGTCATCTTTCAGTTCGTGGTGCAACAATTCCAGTGTGGACAAGTACAACCGCACATTTGCAATGCCGGCAAAGATCTGTTGCAAGGCTGGGAGAATGCGGTAGCCGGCAAAGGCGTAAACAGCCAGAATTGGCACCATCTGAGTTGTCGAGTTGTTCTTTGCCCCTATGAAGTAAATTGTGATCAACAGAATGCCGCCTAACGACAACACTTCCAAAACATATTTTGGAAGCAGTGAGATTGTTCCTGCAATAACAACGTTCAATGAATGCTGCTCTGCATGCACTACAAATTTTTTCAAGAACTGGAGTTCGCGACCCAGTATTTTTATATCCTTGATGCCGCCTAGGGCCTCAGATGTGGTTTTATACTTCATGGTTTGGGCATAGACCTGTTCTTTACTGATCCTCGTCAAGATGTGCCGTACTAGTAGAAAAATTCCTGTATAGGCTCCACCAAGAAAAACGGCAATCGTTACAGCGATAAGAGGATCAATAGCCAAAAGCAGCCCCATGATAAACAAAATAACCAATCCGCACGACAATACTTGCATACCTGCAATGAAACAGCCGTCGATAGCAACTTTAACTTCAGCTAATACATTTTTTCCCATATCAGATGTGTTGCGGCTCAGAAAAAATGAATAGGGTCGCGACAAGTATTGTGCAAGAAGTCTACGAGATAGAATATAATTAAAACGATTACAGTATTTGAGGGTTGACCAGACAGTCAAGGCCTTGAAGATGTTACTGCAAATCAGCAGCACAAATAGAATTATTCCTAAAAAGAAAAGAAAATTGTGTGTGGAATCGAATTTGAAATATTGATATGTCCTTTGCATCCACGTGTTGACTCGAATTACATCAGGGTTAGAAACAACGGCCATAAATGGCATGATAGAAGCAATTCCTACCATTTCAATAAAAGACGAAATTATAGTGGCAGCAAAAATAAGATACAATTTTGCCTTTTCATTTTTTGAGAGAAGCGTGTAAAAATAACTAGTTATTTGAAACATGACTCATGGTTATTTGGCGAAATTGCAAAAGATTTGCTCTTATTTAGATCACTTGCTTCAATTACCCCTCGATAGTGCTTGGAATGCAGGTAAAACGTGAATATTTGTTTCTTTATCTCATCATATCTATTACGCAACTTGATTATTTCCCATAGTTTGCCAAATCGGGCATGCAACCGCATCTCATTCAAAGACATCTTGACTTCATGTTTTATATCAATGCGATTAATATTTTTTTTCTTAAATAATTTAAATAGATCAACCGCCCACGCGTTATGAAAATCAGGAGTGATGATAATGTTCGAATTGATATATTCTTTGTATATACTTAAGATGGCATCTGAAGCTCCCATTCCCCTACACATTTTTTTTAAATAGCCCCTATCAAGTCTGAAAGCGGGCAAATAATGATAATATAAAAGCCTATCGTCATACCAAAGCCGCCAATTATTGCATCTAAGTGCAAAGCAGAGCTCTGTATCTTCACCAGAAGTTAGATCAGTTCCATGCCTTCCAGAAAGTATAAAGTTAAAATTATTATTTATTATTTCATCCCACGCTGACTTTCTTATAGTCAAACCGGCACCCCATAGAAATCCTCTTGAATCAGGTATGTATCCGCTCGATTCTCCTTGTGGACCTACTGCATAATACCCACTATATTGTTCAAACCATAGTGGTGGATTTGATTCAAAACTTGGCAGTCCCAAACCACCGCAAGCACCAACTTCCGGATGGTTAGACATAATCTCATAAACGACATTGACCCAACTGGAACAAATCCAATTGTCATCATCTATAAAACATATATATTCGTATTGAGACTCAGCAATTCCCTTTAGCCGGGCGTTTCTGAGGCCTAACTTTTTTTCAGTGACAATTTTCGCCGCGCATTTGACATCAGCAGAAAGAAGTTGTGTGGCGGTTGCAAATGTGCCGTCGGTTGATGCATTGTCAATTATAATCAGCTCCCAAGGAATATGACTAAAAACCTTAAGCTCATTGACATGCTTCAGTGTTTGCGGCAATTTGTTCGCACTGTTGTGGCAACAGATAATGAGGCTTACGCCGTCCATGAATCCTCTTTACTTAATATAAGCAGTTGTATAATGATTACCTCTATAAAGATAAAATGGCCTTATTACTGGAAACAACAATTCGGACCATCGTTTTACTTTTCCCATAAATAAACCAACTACCAATACACTAATAATCTTTATGTTGAACATGTCAATCAACATATCGATGATTGCATAATCAAAAGAACAATAGCGCCAACCCATTCCTTCATTTTCACATCGCTTGGCCAACTCTTTCACATTATACATATGAGCATGGTACGTCTTTGCCAACGGCTGATGAATAATCTTGAAACCTTTCCCCCTTAGTTTCAGCTGAAATACCTTATCTTCATTCATATCTGCTTTGCCAATACGATTATCGGACCACACAGAGCTTCGTATTGCGCATGAAGTAAATGAAAGGCCTATTCGGTCGTTATCTCTATTCCATTTGACTGTATCCCTGGTGTAATAAAACAGGCCATTCGCATACCAGAAAAACAGTTCCTCGTCAGGGGGGACAACGTCCAAGCCTTGGACCACTGCAATTTGAGGATCATTAAAAGGCTTAACCATTAATTGCAGCCAATCATTGCCAACGGGAACAACATCCTGAGAAAGAGTTAGAATAATTTGTCCATTCGCAAGAGAAAAAGCATAATCCCTCGTAAGACCGAAGTTGAATGATTCTGGGCAGATTTCATAAAAGCGAAGATTTCGTTGTCTCATCAGTTCAATTGTGCCGTCTGTAGAACCAGAATCGACCACAATAACTTCAAAGGGAAAATTTGTATTTTGGGAAAATACGGCATCCAACGACTTCTTGAAGAGTTGGCCACCATTTTTAACTAAATACACTATTGAGACTAAAGGTTGCATATTATGAGCGGCTCATTATTTGTCTTTTCGTAGCTTAAACAGAAACCCATGTGCAAGCCGGAGAGGTTTCGTGATTTTCCAGCTCATGCTACTCAGAACTTTTTGCAGATTATAATCCACAGATTCAGTAAGAGGAAGCAGCTCTGCTATTTTTTTTTGATTGGAAACAACTAGCTCTCTTAACATATTTACTTCCTTATTGAGCTTCAACGCCCATTTAGTCCTCATATCCAAATCTTTTTTTAATCCAAGAAGTTTTGGAAGCACCTCAGGGGAGCTTGCTATCTCATCAAATCTTAAGCGGTAATCCGATAATAACGCCATTTCAAAGTCGAATAACCTAGCATAACTCAGGAACTCCTTATAATCATCCTTTATCATCCTTGCAGCATCCGGATCTAACTTACCAGACCCCGATAAAATTTCCAGAAGAACCCCATACATGCGGATTACAGGTTCCGGGGCCTTCACTTCATGAAGTTCGTCCAGTCCTGATGAACTGTGCCGCATGTCAGGTTGCAGAAAAGAGAGCATTTCGTCCCTAAGACCGGAGACATCTGCAGGCCACTCGATTCCAAGTACATCTGCACACTGTTTCAATTCTGTTTCCCAGTCATCTAGAAAACGGTCGTACGACAAGAAAACGGTATCCAGACCTTCGATCCCTTTCAGAGCAGAAAGTGTGTAATTAAACCATATCCCCATTCCCTTATCTAAGGTAAATCCGTCTCTTTTTTCCAGAGATCGTGCCACATCGAGGGGATTTCTCACCGCAAACACAACCTTAAGATCTATGTTGAGCTCCGAGAGTACGTCCTTCCAGAGTGGCAGCATCAAACATGATCGCGGATCTTTCCAGAGCCATAACGGACACCCAAAAAAGTTCTTTTTTACTAGGTTAATAAGTTCTTCTTTCAATGGACGGATTTCATCAGCCTTGTGAAAGTTTTCCGGCAGCGGAGCAGGAGACGCCCAGTCCCTCTTCAGTTCGGATAACATCCGTTCCTGTAGATAATAAATATCAGATCTTTCCCAATATCCTTTGGGGTTGTCAGGCAAAGGAATCATAAGGTCTTTTTCTTCCCCAAGATAAGCTCCCAGGAGATTAAAAGCGCGCGTTATCGTGGAGGTACCGCTCCGGTGCATACCGAGAATGCAAATTGCTGTCACTCAATCTCCTAACCAACTTAATTAATCCGAGTAATATAGAATAGTTATCGCTGCGTATTAGCACAATCTGTCTGAGAAGATTATTATTGTTTCTGTAAGGACCAAAGATGCGTATTAATCGTTACGCCAGATCATATTATATGATATTGGAGTTCCGAACTGCTCGTAATCTAATTTTATAAAACTACGCCAATTACTGTCATAAACTTTTTTTGACATTCCCCATAGATCTGGGTCAGCTATCATTTCTGATACAGAAACAGGTGGATTTATCACTGCTACTGTAGAATATAGATATTCCAAGAGCAGGTATTTACGAAATGTACCTCCTAAAATAACTCTATCGATACAATGCATCGACAGGCCGCCGGGCTTCAGTAATCGTTGGATGTCGTTACATATTGTCTTTATTACAGTCTTGTCTTCAGGTACGTGTTCCAACACAGATATACTGAATACTCCGTCGAAATATTCATCAGGCAACTCCTTAGAAAACGCACCAATATAATCTTTCACGAGCCTAAATCCATCCATTTTCTTTAATCTTTTCGATCCCCACCCTATACCCTCCAGCTTATCTAAACTCCAGAATTCATAGCGATCCTTAAGCAGGTGGATAATGCGCGATTCGCCGCCACCAATTTCAAGCAATTTAGCCCCCTGCGAAAAATTATCCAGCAAGAAGTTGTATGTCAGCATATCCTGATAAACTTTTAGTTCGTAGTCATAATGATCAACTTCAGATTGATCATTATGACTACGTAGCACATTAAAATGGCTGTTTTTAGAATAAGTGAAACGATGGAAGTTTTCCAGCGTTACTGGTATATGCTCATATTGCGGTTTCTCGCAGTAACCTTGATGCGATGGACACGATGTTCGAGGGAGAAATGGAATAATCTTGTTTAGCAGGCACCAACTGCTTTGCGACCATTGAAATATGGACATTGTAAACTCCACAGACGGAAATGAAGACAAATATCAATACCATGCTTAATGAATCAATCTTCAATTTAATAGTCTTTTAAGTGTTCAGGTTACATAGCCGAAAGCTTCCAATGCCTCATAGGCTTGGCGTTCATAGTTCTCAAACGTCTCCTGACTCAGTACGTTCTTGTATTCTCCGATATTGGTAGTTGAGATAGGAACAAACAGTTTTGAATGATGCGACATGTCTGCATAACGTGAATGAAAGTTGCGGGAATCAAGCATCTTTGGTTGAAAGGTAGTTCCTAAAAAAGAGCAGACTTTAGTAAATTGTTCACTCGGCTCCCGCACCATATCCTCATATCGAATAAGCATGTATTGAGATGGTTTTGTTTTATAGAGAGAGTTGAGATACAAGTTGGAATTCGACCAGAATCTTGGAAAATAAAGATCAAAATCAGTACCCCATCCCACTCTGTTGAGCGATACCATTACATCCCTAATATCTCTGACAATGTGTATGATCTTCATGTCAGGAGATATTCCATTCCCCTTTATTAGCATCCGCAAAAACAGCAGATCGTTTGGTGATTTATCCCCTGCGATAACTGCATTAGCTTTCCGTGAGATCGCAGCATAGAGAGAGGCGAGAATATCGGCAGGGTGATACTTACAAGAAGCAACGATTTTTAAGATATCGTTTGCGGTCAAGTATTCACCGATGCTTGTGCTGAATGCAACCGATTGTGTAATCAATTTGCCGATTATGTCTTTGCCGGTATGTGGATCACGGATACGGTCGAATATAAAGGCCATCGGGATAATGAAGTCGGTTTCATGGGGGATGACAATATCCTTGTGACTGCTCAATGACTGGGCCAACAGTGTGGTACCTGAACGTGGAGAACCGAATATAAAGAACATCGTCATTTACCTCAACATTTTTTCAATAAAGCTGCCTAACCTACCTTTGGGGGAGCCTGCCTCTCGTGGATGGAGCGAAGGTGTAGCATTCAAAAACTGTCCAAGTTCTGCCACCCAAGCTTCATCAAACCGTTTTTTGTTGAACTGCAGTGCAGTATTGGCACCTGCAATGGCCATCCGCTGTGCCTCGAGCGGGTTCGAAAACACAAAATGAACGTTATCAACAAGATTTTCTAGATCCCCATATCGTGAAACCATACAATTCGTGCCGTGCAGGGTATATACCGAACTGCCGCCTGCATCCCAGCCTACCGCTGTACATCCCGCTGCCATAGCCTCAAGCATTGGAAGGCCGAACCCCTCCATATTCGCCAAACTAAGGTAATATCGATGTCTTCCGAGGGTGCTGGCGAATTCCCTTTGATCTGACACAGGATATATTTTGAATTCAAGACGTGAATCAGGATATTTGGCAGAATACAGTGTGCTAAATCTGGAGAGTACAAGGCTGTCATTTTTATAACTGGTTATAGGGATTGATGTCTGCCGATCAGGCCATGCATCGGAGCAACTGAACCGTTCGGTGTGGATAAAAGCCGGTATAACATTTCCTGAGATGCCGTAATATTTTTCAATGAACCATTTGACCCAGTCCGAGACAAAGACATAGTGGTCAAAAAAAACATCTAGCACTCTGAACGTGCGAACATTCTGAACATAAGAAAGTTTTTTGCACGGTAATCGTAGTCCAAAACTCTGATCTGAAAACGACGGATTACAGATGAGCAGATCATCCTGTGTGACCTTTGCCTCAAAAACTGCTTGCGAGATGGTCGGAAAATCAATCGGATACGAAAACATCATTTTACCCGGATGGTTTCCAACAATCATTACTTCAAATCCAAAATATTCATACAGGATTCTTCCAATGTGGTAGGCCATATAAGTGCCACCTGCCTGAATATACCCCTTATAGATATAAATTTTCACATTATTACTCCGTTTGGCCTCCAACATCGTACGACTTCAGAATGAAGTAGCGTAAGTTGTATAGCGACAAGTCGCCGCTCACGTTGAACGTGCAAGATATCACTAGTTATCTTTGGCATATAAATTTATTGAAGTGAATATTCCATCACCGTTCATAGATTTGCATAACGTTTTTCTCTTTTCACTATACATCAGAAACACACGAACAAAGACAATATTGACCTCTATTTCAACCACTGAGCATGATAATAACGAATAGAACGCTACATGTAATTCCCGGACTGAGACGCGGTAAACGCTCAAAGATAAGTAGAGCATTAAGTCACAATCGCACTTCAATACACGCCTTTATCTGATTAAGATGAAAACGCCTGACTCTAAAACAAATACTACATCAGGAGAAAATCCTGAAACTTTTTATTAATTTAAATCTTCCACAGTTGTTTTCACTAAACGAGCTAACAATTATCTATGAGCAAAAACAATACTGCGGACGAATACACGAACACAATATCAATAAATTACTTAGGGATATGTATCTCAAACAACGGACCTATAACCAATAATATGGCTGCTATGACGTAATTTGTCATATGATTGATATAGCATACTCTGTAAAGGATGGTATGCCATGAATATGCAAGAGTTAAATAAGCAGTTTCCCGATGAGGAAACCTGCCGTCAGTACCTGGAACGGATGATATGGCCGTCAGGCCGAATCTGCCCCCATTGTGATGGTATGAAGTCCTGGAACTTATCATTAGAAGACCGCGTTCGGGACTGTATGAATGTGCTGCCTGTGGCAAGCAATTCACCGTCACTGCAAAGACTCCGCTTCACACACCAAGTTGCCGCTGAGGACTTGGTTGATGGCCATGTACTTCATGATCAATTCCAGCAAGGGGATTTCATCTGTATTCCTTGCTAAGTGGATCGGCGCATCCCAGAAGACAGCCTGAAAAGTCGGGCATGCTGTTCGGGCAATCATGGCCTCACATGCAGATGCCATGCCTGGCCTTACCGGGACAGTTGAGCTTGACGAGAAGTATCTCAGGCGTCAAGCCGCGATACCAGAAAGACGTCAACTACAAACGAGGTAGAAGCACCAATAAATCCTGTGTTTTCCGTTACTGCAAGCCGTGCCGGACACGTACGGGCAAGCGTTGCAGCAAACGACACCAACTCAGAGATCACTCCACTAGTTTGCCGGTTCGTAGACCACACGGCTGATCTTATGAGTGACCATCATACCGAGTACCCGAAGATAGCTGAATTATGCCAGTCAAGCATCAGTTAACCATGGAGCCAAGGAGTTTGTGATCGGCGACGTCCACAACAACAAAGCAGAGTCATTCAACGCCATACTCGCACGGACGAAATGGGGAGTATTTCACTCCCTAAGCAAACAACACCTTCAGAGATACGTCAACGAGGTAGTCTTTCGCTGGAACCATCGTGAACCGGCAAAAGAAATATTAAGGAACGGCATCAATAGAATCATTTACAAGGCACAGCCGATTCTTGAGCAACTTCAATCTCTACTCAGGTATGCGACCGGAACTCAACTCAGAAGATCCATGCTTTGGAGTCTAATGCTAGGTGTTTTTTTGATTTGACATCTCCAAGAATATCTGTGCAGAGGGGATAGGCAAATATTGCGAAGTTTGAATATTCTCCTGCCTTTCCACCACCCGTTCGTAGATTATTAATGAATGGTGTTCTGTGATAATGGCCTTAACGATTCGATATATGTTTTGCCTTTGTTTTCTATTCAGTATCCGAAATAAAAAAAACGACTGCATATAAAGCAGTCGTTTTTTTATAGCAATGAAACTTGTTTTAATCAGGGGATACGTACCATCACTACACCGGCAGGCGTTCTATAGATTGTCCCCAGAGGCAAAGCTGCAGCAGCAGTATTATCAGCAAATACGGGGAGATTAGGTGCATTTACGAGTCCGGCGAAGAGGTTTGTATCATTTATTCCTTCCTGATATACACCCCAACCATTTGTGACTCCCGCTTGCTTTTGCGGCTTTATGCTTACTCCATAGGCGTTGGCCATAACCCCCGTACCAGAGACAGAAGGTGCGGCAGCCCTAATGGCCGCTGCACTCGTAACATTTCCAGTTCCCTGTAGATTGGTGTTTGCTACGAGCCCGATAATGTTCGATGCAGTGTTGGTTCCTCTGTGCTGAACCATGAAGTTTCCTGCAGCCATTGCTCCAGTTATTGGATCGGTAACGGTCGAATCACTTCTGGCGATCAATCTAAAAGTGTTAAAGTTATTAGATATAGCAGCTCCACCATTATTGTACTTGATCAGAAATGAGTAGTTTGCAGCCTGAATAGCACCCGCTGGCGGGGTACCAGTTGTAGTGGTAACATCAAGACCCATACCCGCAGCCTGATTATTACCAAGTATATCATTCAGAACCGGGGTATCCGTCGCAACTACATGAAGTGAACCACCAGTAGGTGTTGCGGTACCAACGCCAGTCAACCCGGTATCATGAACAACGAACTTGTCAACTGCACCTGAATTCTGCACTGCAAACATCGTTGCTGCTTGTGCCGAGCCTGCCAGCGCTACGGCCAATACTCCTGCCATTAACAATACGATTTTTTTCATAATTACTTCCTCCTTGTTTGTTTTTTCTCTGTTTAACCCTACAAAACCGTAGGGGGCTGATTACGTTGTTTTTTTTATTTTCCAAATCCAGCATCGACGCAAACTGATTTTAAGATAATACTCATGCGAGATAATAACTATGCTGTATTATAAAAGCAATAGAAAAATATGCAAGCTATGATGCCAAAAATATTTAACTGGCAACATTTTTTTGACATGTCAATTCTCGCGAATTGGCGTATCAGCTGTCGCATCGATACATGCATAGATATTACTTAAAAACAACCGCCCACTCAACAAACAACCAATACAATCGCGCTATCCAAATTCATTGCCGGTTTTTCTCTACAGGGGAGCTGTTCCGTGGATAACGATAACTTCTGCAATAATGATACCGAGTTTCCACGTTGACAATTTGGCTGTTTCATAGATTGAATTATACTAATTAACATATTTGTTTACTATACACCAACAACAAATAAGTCTCAATAAATGAGTTCAACTGAGCTGGGCTGCTCACTGCGTAGAAATATTATAATTGACATGTTGCCACATTTCTTACTATACCTACCGATAGGTAAGTTACACTATGGAGAAACCATGAAGAAGGATTCCAACACACCATTCCCGGCTCCGGAAGCCCGTGAACGCCTACTATGCGCTGCCCTGGAACAGTTCACACAGCGCGGCTATGCGGCATCATCGGTACGCGAGATATGTCAGGCTGCCTCTGTTACCAAACCGGTGCTCTATTATTATTTCAAGAGCAAGGAAGGGCTCTACCTGCACTTGATGGAGGAGTCCTACCACCAGTTTGAATCTACTGTGGCTGACTTGAGCAGCTTTTCCGGCAGCATCCGACAGCGTGTTATTCATTTCTGTCATGGTGTTTTCGATACAAGTATTCAGCAGCTGTCTCTTGTAAAGCTGATGTATTCAATCTACTACGGCGCACCACAGGGCGCTCCGGCCTTTGATCTGGAACAGTATTACGACCGGATACTGCAGGTCATCTCCGGGCTGATTGAGGAAGGCATCGCATCGGGTGAACTCCGACCAGGTAATGTCAATGATATGGTCTGGACTGCGCTGGCTTGCCTGAGCATTGCCATCGAGGAGCAGCTCTGTCATTGCACTCCCCGCATTGACCGGGCTTCCATAAGCAGAATGCTGGACATTGTATTTGACGGCATGGAGGTCCGTTGATTTTTCAGCAAATTCAGATCAGAAACACCGCTGAAAGAGTCTTTGGCAGTGACTCCGAGATTAGAACTATTTTTATCAGATTGGATAACGATGAGGTTTGCAATGAATCGGACCCTAGCAAAAATATTGACACTATCGATAACATTCATCAGCTTGAGCGCCTGCTCGCGGAGTGATGCCACCAAAACACCGGCACATTCCGTCAAACCACCAGTCGCTGTTGAAACACTGACTGCAGCCAGCGCCAACCTGACCGACAGCATCGAGGTCACAGGGAGCCTGGAGCCCAAGTTTTCCGTGGATATCAAGACCCAGATCCCCGGCCTGGTAAAGCAGGTGTTCGTGACCGAGTGGGTGCGGGTCAGGAAGGGGCAGGCCCTGGCCCGGATCGACGTAGCTGAATCCGAGGCCATGGTTAAACGTGCCGAGGCCGGTGTCGAATCGGCAAAGGCCAATCGGGCTCAGGCGAGTGTGGTAGCCAACCGGGCGGATCGGGAACTGGCCCGCATGCTCAAGCTGAAAGAATCGGGGCTGGCCACGCAGCAGGCCGTGGATGACGCCCGTTCTGAAGCAGAGGCTGCAAAAACGAGGGTTGCGGCGACTCAGGCCCAGATCAGTGCGGCCGAGGGGGATGTCCATCAGACCAGGGCACGGCAGGCTAAAGGTGCGGTGACGTCACCCATCGATGGTGTCGTGGCAATGCGCGACGTCAATGTCGGCGATCTGGCAAGTGATGCCGCCGCCGGCAAACCGATATTCCGCATCGTGGACAACCACCTGCTCAATCTGACCGTGACGGTCTCATCGGCAGACTCTGCCAGGATCAAGACCGGGCAGCCGGTCGAGTTCTCAGTGGACGCTCAACCGGGCCGGACCTTTACCGGAAAGGTCATGTTCATCAATCCCGAACTGAGCGCGGCCGACCGCTCTCTGAAGGTCATTGCCGAAGTGCAGAATGTGCCGGAAACCCTCAAGGGCGGGCTGTTTGCCAAAGGACGCATCATCACCGGCACACGGGGTGACGTGCTGCAGATCCCGAGAAGCGCTATAAACAGATTCGACCTGGCGGCCCGCAAAGGCAGCCTGTATGTTGTTGATAACGGCCTTGCCCGCATCCGGGAGATAACCACCGGCAGCGTCAACGGAGATAAGGTAGAAATAATTACCGGACTGAAGAAAGGCGAACGGTACGTTGTTCGCGGCGGTTTCAGCCTCAAGGATGGTGATCGGGTCAGCACGACCCCCGTGAATGACCCGAAACAGCCACAATGACCACGCAGGAGGAACCAAGATGGACACATCCTATCGTATGAAAATGGCTGTATGCATGGCCCTTTTTGTTTTCTCCCTGCAGATATGCGGCTGCCAGCAGAAAGCGCAGGCGCCTCCGCCCGCAGAAGAAAAAAGCGAGGCCCAACTGGACCTGGAATACCGCGCCCTCCTGGCTGAAGCCGGCCTGAACAGCGGAGAGCCACCGGCACCTCCGAAAAAGATTGAATTGCCACAGTACGGCCCCCTGCTTCTGGCGGCTGCCGCTCACGGAAGCACGGAGATGCTGATCCGTTTGCTGGAAGTGCGCAATGACATCAGCCTGAATGACAAATATGATGGCCGTACCCTGCTGCACGCGGCCGCCGCCAGCCTGCATGCGACCAACTGCAATCTCCTGCTGGAGCGCGGCCTGGACCTGAACGCCCAGGACAATCTGGGACGCACCCCGCTCCATCTGGCAGTTGCCCAGACACAGGGGGACGTGCTGGCCCGCCTGCTGCTCTCGCGCGGTGCGGCTGTTGACCTCCGCGACGAGCAGGGCATGACGCCGCTTCTGTCTGCTGTTCCTGCCAGCATCAAGCTGCTGGCCGACAAGGGGGCCAGCCTGACTGCCCAGGATGCAAACGGAAATACTGCTCTGCACTGGGCTGTCTATCGCAAAGGCTATGAAGCCGGCAGACTGCTGATTTCTCTCGGCGCACCGCTGGACAGTCAGAACAGCACCGGCAGGACACCGCTCCACCAGGCCGTTGAAATCAAGGACCGCCAGATGGTGGAACTGCTGCTCAAGGCGGGCGCGAACCCGGACAGTCCCGACAGCAGCGGCGTTACTCCCCGCCAATCGGCCGAGAAATCCGCCAACAAGGCCATGATTGGCCTATTCACACCACAGGCAGGTAATGACAAAGGAACCCGGCCGCAATGATCCTCTCCAACACATCCATCAAACGCCCCATCTTTGCCACGGTCATGATCCTGGCACTGGTGGTGCTGGGCATATTCTCCTACCGCCGCCTTTCGGTCGAGATGTTCCCCAATGTGGAATTCCCGGTGGTTTCGGTCGTCACCGTCTTTGCCGGTGCATCGCCCGAAACGGTCGAGCGCGAACTCTCCAAACGCATCGAAGAAGCGGTCAACCAGGTGGCCGGGGTCAAACACGTCTTCTCCACCTCCCGCGAGGGCGTTTCCACGGTGGTCGTCGAATTCCGCCTGGAGGAGAAGGTCAATGACGCGGCCCAGGAGGTCCGGGCCAAGGTTGCCTCGATCAGGGGCGTCCTGCCGACCGGCATCGAAGAGCCGATCATCCAGAAGCTTGATTTCAATGCCGCCCCGGTGGCCGCCCTGGCGGTACAGTCCGGCACCCTGACTCCCCGCGAACTGACCACGCTGGTGGAGAAGAAAGTCAAGAAGCGCTTTGAAAGCGTGGCCGGAGTGGGCAAGGTAGACATGGTCGGCGGCCGGAAACGCGAGATCAATGTCGATCTCGATCCGGTCCGTCTGGATAGCCTGGGTATGGGTGTCAATGATGTGGTCAACGGCATCAAATCCGAGAACACCAATACTCCTTTAGGCCGCATCACCCGGGGACAGGCCGAATACCCTCTGCGGATCGAAGGCAAGCCGGAACAGGCCGAACAGTACCGCCAGATGACCATCACCCAGCGCGGCGGACGTCCAATCACCCTGGGCGAGGTTGCCCAGGTCAGCGACGGTGTCGAGGAAAAGCGCAAGCTGGCCCTGGTTAACGGTCAGCCGGCCATCGGCCTGGATATCTACAAACAGTCCGGCGGCAACCAGGTGGAGCTGGTTGATACGGTCAAGCGGGTGATGACTAAGGTACAGAAAGAGATGCCGCCCGGGGTGACGATTTCCCTGGTGCGTGACGGATCAATCATGACCCGAGAGTCTCTGGCCGACGTCAAGGAAACCCTGATCATCGGCGGTATCCTGACGGTACTGATCGTATTCTGCTTCATCAATTCCTGGCGTTCCACCGTCATCACTGGCGTGACCCTGCCCATATCGGTCATCTCCTCCTTTATCATCATGAATGCCCTGGGCATGACCCTCAACGTCATGACCCTGATGGCCCTCTCCCTGGCCATCGGCATGCTGATCGACGATGCCATTGTGGTGCGCGAGAATATCGTACGCCATCTGGAAATGGGCAAGGACCATATGGAGGCCTCCCGCTTCGGCACCTCCGAGATCGGCCTGGCGGTCTTTGCCACCACCATGTCGATCGTGGCGGTCTTCGTGCCGGTGGCCTTCATGAAGGGCATCGTCGGGCGGTTCTTTTACCAGTTCGGCATCAGCGTGGCCTTTGCCGTACTGGTGTCGCTCTTCGTTTCCTTCACCCTTGATCCGATGCTCTCCTCCCGCTGGCACGACCCTTCCATCCATCTGCAGGGCAGGCGCAAAGGCATTGCCCGCTGGCTGGAGACCTTCAACAGCTGGTTCGACCGGACCGCCGACCGATACCGCGGCGCGGTCGCCTGGGCCCTGGACCACCGCACAACCGTCATGACCATGGCCGTGGCCTCTTTCGTAGCCGGCATCATGATCTTCGGGACCCTGGAGTCATCCTTTATGGCCCCTGAGGACAAAGGCGAATTCCAGATCGCCTTCAAAACAGCGCCGGAGGCCTCCATGGCGGAGACAGAAGGCCGGATGAAGGCGGTGCTGGCAGCGGTCCAAGCCGCACCGGAGGTCGACCATACCTACGGCACCATTGGGGCCGGGGACAGCGGCACGGTGCGTGACGGCCTGCTGTATGTCAAACTCAAGGATCGTAACGAGCGGAACAAGAATCAGTTCGTCCTACAGCGCGAAGTGCGTGAGCGGCTCCGCCAGGTGGCCGGCATCACCTTCTCCATTGAAGAGGTCGGTCAGATCGGCGGGGCGCAGAAGCCGCTCAATGTCAATCTCAAGGGGGATGACCTGACGGTCCTCAAACAGCTTGGTGCCCGCCTGAAGGAGGAACTGTACAAGGTGCCGGGCATTGTTGATCTTTCCATGACCCTGGAAAACGATATCCCGGAATACCGCATGCGGGTTGACCGTGCCAAAGCCCTGTCTGCCGGCGTGACTACCAATGACATTGTCGGCGCCGTCGGACGGCTGGTGGGGGGTGAAGCCATCTCGACCTACGAGGACGAGGACGGCGATGCCGTGGATGTGCGGGTACGGCTGCCGGAACAGTTACGCCAGAATCAGTCGCAAGTCCAGGACCTGAAGATTTCCGTACCAGACGGCAACGGCGGGGTTAAACTTATCCAGCTCTCCAGCCTGACCACCACGGTGGTGGCCGCTTCTCCCACCGAGATCAACCGCCGCGACCTGGCCCGCCAGGTAACGATCAGCGCCAACCTCGACCAACTGCCGGTCGGCACGGCGGCCAAGCATGTCGAAGCGGCTGCGAAACGGATCAACATGCCGCCCGGCTATGCCGTCAATCTGTCGGGCGAGGCCGAGGATATGGCTGAATCCTTTGGCTACATGGGGGAATCGCTGCTGCTGGCCGTACTGTTCGTCTACCTGATCCTGGCGGCCCAGTTCGAATCGTTCTTTGAGCCGTTGGCTATCATGCTGTCGCTGCCGCTCTCGATTGTCGGTATGGCCGGCATGCTCAAACTGACCGGCGATACGATCAACATCATGTCCCTGATCGGCCTGATCATGCTGATGGGGCTGGTCACCAAGAACGCCATCCTGCTGGTTGATTATGCCAAGGTCCTGCAGAGCCGCGACAACATGAATCGTCGGGAGGCGGTCATCCTGGCCGGCCGCACCCGTTTGCGGCCGATCATCATGACCACCCTGGCCATGATCTTCGGCATGCTGCCGCTCTTCCTGGGCCTCGGCGCCGGTGCCGAAGGGCGCGCACCCATGGCCCGCGCCGTAGTGGGTGGCCTGATCACCTCCACCTTCCTGACTCTGCTGGTGGTACCGGTCATGTACACCCTGATGGATGATTTGGGTGGCTGGTTGAAGCGGAAGTGGAGGAAAGCAGCATGAAAACCAGATTTATTTACCGCAGAGGACACAGAGGATCACAGAGAAACAACGAACGATCTTTTTACGTTCACCCCACTGAAAATAGGCAATGTAAACCGGACATTAGTATGATGAAGATAACGGCATATAAAATTCTGCTCAAAATCCTCTGCGTCCTCTGCGTCCTCTGCGGTGAAAGGATTTCCATCGCCGCCGAGACCCGCACCCTGACGCTCGACCAGGCCCTTTCCATTGCCATGGAGAAAAACCGCGATATCGAGAAGGCCCGGGAATACGCCAAGTACGTACAGGGTAGATACATCGAGGAGCGCTCGGCAGCGCTGCCCCAACTGTCTCTGAACGCCGCCGCCTCTGTAGCCAGGGATGAAAGCCAGGGCCTGTTCGGCACCGTGTCCCGCCAGTTCAGCCGCACGGCTGATATCAGCCTTTCCCAGCCTCTCTATACCTGGGGCAAAATCGGCGCGGCCATCAGGGCGGCAGAAGTGGGGCTGAAGACAGCCGATGAGCAGCTGCGTCTGTATCGCCAGGCGACCTACCGCGATGTCTCGACCGCATTTTACGACATCCTGCTGACCAGGGAACTGTACCGGCTGGCCGGAGAGAACCTGGCCCAGAAAATACGCCACCAGGAAGAGACCAGGCGCAGGTTTGCCATCGGTGTTGCGACTGATTATGACGTTCTGGCCGCAGATGTTGCCGTCGAGAATGCGCGTCCCGAGGTCATTCGCAGCGAGAACAGCATTCGTACGGCCCGGGAGCGGTTGCGCTTTCTGCTGTCTCTGGAAGAAGCGGACCTGGACGTGAACGGGTCTCTGGACGCAGTCCCTGAACAACCGACAACGTATCAGGCTGCGCTTGAGTCTGCCCGCACGCATCGTCCGGAGCTGAGCGATGCCAAACTGCGTATCGGCATCTACGACGAGCTGATTACCATTGCAACTGCGGACAACAAACCGCGTCTGGACCTGAAAGCTTCGGCCGGCTGGCACTGGCTGGATGTGAACAGTGCGGGTACAACACTCAACGATAACGGTGCGGCCTGGAATGCGGGGGTTTTCCTGACATTTCCCTTTTTCGACGGTCTGAAGACCAGCGGCAGGGTGATCCAGGCCAGAAGCGACCTGCGGACCCGGCAGATAGAGGAATCCAGGCTGTTGGATTCAGTCGCGCTGGAAGTGCGGGATGCGGGGAATGCGGTCAGAGAGGCGGCCGAGATCGTTCAGGCCCTGTCCGGCACGGTCAGGCAGGCTGAACGTCTGGTGCAGATGGCTGAGAAGGGTTACGAGTTCGGCGTAAAAATCAGGCTTGAAGTGGATGACGCCCAGTTGAACCTGGTGCAGGCCAGAAGCAATCTGGCCCGGGCCCAGCGCGACTACCGGGTGGCGCAGGTCAATCTCCTGTGGGCCATGGGTGTGGCGGGGGAATAATACTATAATTCATTTACCTCGCTGCACTGAGAGAAGGCGGTTATCTGATGACCTGCCGCCCGCAACTCACCCACCACCAGTTCAGCCAAACCTGGCAGCTTACCCGCCAACAGCGGCGACAACTCCACACCCGCATCATAGGATTGAGGTATTATGCCGAACAGTGACACCTGTTCAGGGGTCCTGCCGCGCAGGTCCGAGAGCGTCAGCACCTCCTGGATGCCGATCTGGTGCGGCGACATCTTGATCGGCAGCCTACCCAGCAGGAACTGCTCCTTCTCAAATCGCACGACATCTCCCGGTTCCCCCGGGACATCCACCACGTCGATCAAAAAGACCCGGTCCGCCTCCTCCAGCAGGTGGGTGACCATGATCCCCAAGGTACCGCCGTCGTAGAGCTCCACGTCTTCCTGAAACACGTAGTGCTTTTCAAGATACTTGATGAAATGAACGCCGAATCCTTCGTCCGAACAGAGCAGGTTGCCTGCGCCGAATATGAGTGTTTGCATGTTTGAAATCCTTTTCACCACGAAGACACGAAGGACACGAAGAAACAACAACCGAATCTTTTTTACGTTTTTTTAAAAAAATCTTTTGGTTTTAAAACTTCGTGATCTTCGTGCCTTCGTGGTGACATCTGGTTCTTACTACATTACTTTTACATTTGTAATCTCTTTGCCTTCCGGGTCGATCGTATGCACCGCACAAGCAATACAGGGGTCGAAGGAGTGGATCGTGCGCAGCACTTCCAGCGGCTTGTCGCTCTGTGCCACCGGGTTGCCGACCAGCGATGCCTCGTAAGGTCCCATGGCACCCTTTTCATCACGGGGCGAGGCATTCCAGGTGGAGGGCACGACCGCCTGGTAGTTCTTGATCTTGCGGTCCTTGATCACGATCCAGTGGGACAGCGTACCGCGCGGCGCCTCGTGGAAGCCCACACCCCGGTATTCCCCCTTGGGGATTTCCGTGTGGTTGGCATAGGCCTTGTCACCTTTGGCGACATTTTCCACCAGCTTGTCCAGGTACTCAAGTGACAGATCAGCCATGAGATGGGCGCGGATGGCACGGGCGCCCAGACGCCCCATGGTTGAGTGCAGATCAGCGACCCCGACGCCGATCTTGCGGCAGGAATCGTCCACCAGCTTCCGAACCTTCTGGTTGCCTCCGGCATAGGCGGCAAAAAGCTGGGCCGGCGGACCGACCTGCACCGCCTTACCGTCCAGACGAGGGGCCTTGCACCAGGAGTATTTACCGTTGTCCTCGAACTCGGTGTAATGAGGCTTGGTCTCCCCTTCCCACGGGTGGTGGCTGCCACTGCCGTCGTACCAGGCATGGGCCACATTTTCCGTTATACCTTTGATCAGCGCTTCATCCTGATGGTTGGTGATGATACGGGCGCCTTTGACATCGCCATTATTGATGACCGCACCCGGCAGGGCAAATTTGGTATTTTTGGTATCTTCCGGCATCTCCGGGACCGCCAGGTAATTTGTAACCCCCTTGCCGTATTTGAACCACTCCTTGTAGGCCGAGGCAATGGCGATCATGTCCGGATAGTAGACCTTCTGGACAAAGTCACGGGTCTCTTCCATCAGAGCGCGCAGGGCCGCGATCTTTTCCATGTTGATGGTGGCCAGATTTTCCATGTTGACTGCGGTAGCGACACCGCCTACGCACAGGTTCTGGATGTGAGGATTCTTGCCCCCCAGGATCGCGCCTACCTGGGCCGCCTTGCGCTGGTAGTCGAGTGCCTTCAGGTAATGGGCCACAGCCATCAGGTTGGCTTCCGGCGGCAGTTTCATGGCCGGATGACCCCAATAGCCGGAAGAGAAGATGCCGAGACGCCCGGTATCAACAAAGGATTTCAGCTTGGACTGTACTGCCCGGAATTCGGTTTCGCTGTTGCCGGACCAGTCGGAGATGCTCTGGGCCAACTGGGCGGTCCGCTTGGGATCAGCCTTGAGGGCCGAAACCACATCCACCCAGTCCAGGGCCGAGAGGTGGTAAAAATGCACTATATGGTCCTGCACCGAGTGCTGGGCCATGATCATGTTCCTGATGTACTGGGCATTGAGCGGCACATCCACCTTGAGGGCGTGCTCCACCGAGCGGATCGACGAAATGGCATGCACCGTGGTGCAGACCCCGCAGAAACGCTGGGCGTAGATCCAGGCATCTTCGGGAGGACGCCCCTGCAGGATTGTTTCAATCCCGCGCCACATCTGGGCTGACGACCAGGCATTGGTGACAGCGCCGCCGTTTACTTCCACATCAATCCTCAAGTGACCTTCGATACGGGTGACCGGGTCAAGGGTTATACGGGCCATTATGAATTACCTCCGATAGTTATAATCTTTATAAACTGGATGCACCACGAAGGCACGAAGAGCACGAAGAAACCACAATACAGGCCTTTTGGTTTACCCCTAAAAAATTTTGACTCTAAAACTTCGTGTCCTCGCTTGGAAGCGCCTACTTCTGGTCGTGCCTTCGTGGTGAAAAAATGGTTTTTACGCCTTTTCCGCCACAGCATGCTCCGCATCGTGCTGTTGCCGCGTATGCAGCTTGGGCAGGACCGGCAGGATCTTGACGATTACCTGATAGCCCAGGATCTCGAAGGCCACAATGCCTACCGTGATCAGCAGTTCGGCCAGGGCCGGGAAATAATGCCACCCCTTGCCCGGGTTGAAGCCGATCAGGTACACATTGAAACGGTACAGGGCGCCGCCCAGCACAATCAGGGTCGCCGAGACAAACAGCCAGCGGATCGATTCGCGCTTCTTGCCGCTGAACATCAGCAGTGAACCGCCGGCCACCAGGCAGAACTCCAGCAGGAAAAACCCGGAGTAGAAGTCAAATGATAGTGCCGCACCCAGCTGTCCGCGCCAGGCCAGGTCACCGATCACGACGCTCAGCCAGATGACCGTCAGCCAGGGGATGATGCTGGCCATGCCGGACAGTTCCTTGGTTTCGAATGGGCGCTTGAAGGCGTAGCAGGAGATAACCGATTCCAGGATGGCAATGGAATAGCCGATGAACATGCAGTTGATCAGGAACAGCAGCGGCAGAAAGCCGGTGTGCCAGAGCGGATGGAGCTTGGTGGAGGCGATCAGCAGCAGGGAACCGAGCGAAGACTGGTGCATGGTCGGCAGGGTGATGCCGAGCACGATGATAAAGATCAGCACCTTGTCCAGACGCGGTTTCAGCCAGGCGGCCAGGTCCTTGACCGCTTCCAGCCGTTCCTCCATGCGCTCGGGACGGTTGATGCCGGTGTACTTGTGCAGCCAGTCCATCATGTTCTGCAGGGTGTGCCACTTGGTCTTTTCCAGGGACGTCAGGACCGCCGGCAGGAATTCCAGCAGCAGCACGGTCGTATAGGCCATGACGCACAGGGCCACTTCGAACATGGCGGAGTTGGCCTGCCACTTGGAAGGGATAAAGAAGTTGTAGGCGTTCCAGGGGCGTCCCACGTCCACCATGACCGAAAAGCCGGCCAGGCCATAGCCGAACATGCTGGTCAGGACGGCCGAGCGGATCATGGGATGGTAATGCATACGGTTTCTGATGTAGATCAGGATCGCCATGGCGTAACCGCCGCAGGCGATGGCCGTGCCGGTCGCCACGTCATAGGTGATCCAGATGCCCCAGGGATAGCCGTCGCTCATATTTGATACCGCACCGATGCCCTTGATGAAACGGACTGCGATCAGGGCGAAGCCGATCAGGGTCAACGCCAGCAGCACCATGAACGACGGTGTAAGGATCTTGGCCCGGTGGATTTGATAATCGTCGTGGCTCATTGATGCTCCCCTCCCTGATGGTGATCATGGCCCTGTGCACCGTGCCCTTTTTTCATGTTTTTGAGGGCAATGAAACAGAGGGTGCTGTAGAGCGCCACCGGTGCAATAAATCCTTTGTAGATGGTGTGCTGGATCTTTTCGGAGAACTCTGCGGGAGCCTCGTCTTTCAGGACCGGAAGCCCCAGCTTGTTGAATTGCATGGCAGACAGGTACAGGTGATTGGTGCCCCCGACCTCCTTCTCGCCGTAAATGTGATCCAGATACTTGCCGGGATTCTCCTGCAGACGCTTCCGGGCTTCTGCCAACAGATCCTTGCGTTTGCCGAACATGATCGCCCCGACCGGGCAGGTCTCGGCACAGGCGGGGATGCCCTTGTTGAGGAGATTGGTGTTCTTGCACAGGTCGCACTTGACGATCTGGGGGATGGCCTTGTCCCACTGGAACTTGGGAATATTGAAGGCGCAGGCGACCTGACAGTAGCGGCAGCCGATGCAGGTGTTCTTGTTATAGTCAACCGTGCCGGTGATCGTGTCGCGGGTCATGGCACTGACCGGGCAGACCGATACGCAGGACGGCTTCTGGCAGTGCATGCAGGAGTACTTGACATAGGACCATTCCTTGTCCGACTCCTTGAAGAGCTTGATCAGGGTGCGGGTACTGCCGGACAGATCCTGGGGCGCATCCCACAGGCCATCCTTGTCGAATTTGGCCTGTTCATAGGAAAGACTGCCGTAATCGCTGTTGACCCGTTTGCAGGCCGACATGCAGGCCTTGCAGCCGACGCATTTGGTGGCGTCATATAGCATGCCGATGGTGTTGTTGTTGACCTGATGCCCCTCAGATGCCCCGGCACCGCCACGGCCGGCCAGGAGCGCCGCACCGCTGGCCCCGATGATTTTGAGAAACTGGCGCCTACTCGGTTTTCCCATGGTCAGCCCCCTTCTCAGGCCCGTCCGGGAGTTTTTTCGCCATCATCACACCGGCACCGATGGCGGCCCCGGCAGCCAGGCCGATGAAACCGGTGGTCAGCGGATCAGGCCCTTTGCCCTTGTCCTTGAGATCGACCGGAGCGTAGCTGTCAAAGGGGGTCGGCTCGTGGATCTGGACCTTGTCGGCAATGGCGGTTTTAAAGAGCAGGTCCGGTTCGGTGCAGCCGATGCAGGGATGTCCGATCGAGACCGGCCAGGCGCCCACATCGTTGAAACGGACCACCGAGCAGTTGGCATAGGTGGCCGGCCCTTTGCACCCAAGCTTGTAGAGGCAGTAGCCTTCGGCATGGGTCGGATCGCCGTAGGACTTGGCAAAACGACCGGCATCGAAATGGGCCCGCCGCTCACAGTGTTCATGGATCTTGCGGCCGTAGGCAAACTTGGGCCGCCCCATCTGGTCCAGCTCGGGCAGTTTGTTGAAGGTGACGTAATACAGCACGGTCGAAAGGAAGTTGTAGGGGTTGGGGGGGCAGCCGGGGATGTTGATGATCGGCTTATCCTTGATGATATCCCGCACACCGACCGCACCGGTCGGATTGGGACCGACGGACTGAATGCCGCCGTAACTGGCACAGGTACCGATGGAGATAATGGCGACGGCGCCCGCGGCAGCCGTGCGCAGGGATTCCAGGGCGGTCTTGCCCGCCACTTTGCAGTAGATGCCGTTGTCCTTGGTTGGAATGCCCCCTTCGACCACCAGGATATACTTGCCCTTGTTGGCGTTCATGGAATCGTGCAGCGCTTTTTCGGCCTGGTGTCCGGAACCGGCCATGAGCGTCTCATGATAGTCCAGGGAAATCATGTCCAGGATCAGGTTGGCCACTGTCGGGTGCGACGAGCGCAGCAGCGACTCGGAACAGCCGGTGCATTCCTGAAAGTGCAGCCAGATAACCGCGGGCCGGCTGTCCGTCTTCCCTGCCGCTGCAGCAACCTTGCTGACCATGCTGAGGGGCAGCCCCAGCATGGCCGAGACCGTTATGCATGTTTTGATAAAGTCCCGACGGTTGACACCGGGGAACAGATCCGCTTTACCCATACAATCCTCCATATCCCTGTATTTTAAATGCTGCAATTTTCTGATACTGATTTCGGGGTTATCAAATGTGACAAAATGCCCAAATCCTTCGCAATCCAGTCGTATACGGCAAGTGCCGTGCCAATGCTGTTTACACTAACGTGTTCGGGCATGCCGATGGCTTGAACCATTGGTTTGCCGGCAATTCAATCGATTGCTTGTACGAGAAATGTGGCGCTGAACTTTTTGGGATTGTGCAATTCTGTCAAGTAATGTACAAATCTGCCGAGTGGCATGCGGTTCTTGAACTGGAGTCATTGCAACAGGAGAGAAAAACGTACGGCAAAACCGGCCTCACGCGGAGCCGCAGAGACGCGGAGAAAACCAGTAAAAAACCTTACGACTTTGGTTTTACCCCCAAGTTTTTGTTTTTGACTTTCTCTGCGCCTCCGTGTCTCCGCGTGAGACAGCTTTCGAGTTTTAGATTCTTCACTCTAGGAGTCTGTGGCATGGCACATATCTGTATCTGTGATGACGAAGAGGGCATCCTGCGCTATCTGAAGAAGCGCTTGAGCGGACACCAGGTTGACACCTTCAGTCGCGGCAGCGACCTGCTGGCGCGGATCGAGGCAGGTGATGGCGCCGATATCGACCTGCTGCTGCAGGATGTGCGCATGCCCGACATGGATGGCCTGCAGATCCTGAAGCGGGTCAAGAAGTGCCGCCCCGACCTGCCGGTGATCATGATGACCGCCTTCGGCACAGTGGACGATGCGGTCCAGGCCATCAAACAGGGCGCCTACGACTACCTGCTCAAACCCTTCCCCCAGGAGAAGGTGCTGGGCATGGTTGAAAACGTACTGGAGTTCCGCCGGCTGGCACGGGAGAACCGCCGCCTGCGCGAGGAACTCTCGATTGCCGGCAGCCGGGAACCGACGGTCTTTGCCAGCCCGCGATTCCGCGCCGTCTACGACCTAGCGCTGCAGGTAGCGCCCAGTGAAGCCAACATCCTGATCCTGGGGGAATCGGGCACCGGCAAGGAGCTGATCGCCGGTACACTGCACCGCAACAGCCTGCGGCGCGAACACCCGTTTGTCTCGCTCAACTGCGCGGCCCTGTCGGACACGCTGCTGGAGAGCCAGCTCTTCGGCCATCTGCGGGGTGCCTTTACCGGTGCGGTCGTCAACCAGAAAGGACTGCTGGAGGAGGCCGACGGCGGCACTCTCTTTCTGGATGAGATCGGGGACGTCAGCCCGGCGGTACAGGCCAAGCTGCTGCGGGTCATCCAGGAGCGCAACTATATCCCGCTCGGGGCGACCCGCACAAAAAAGATGGATGTACGTTTTCTGGCTGCCACCAACAAGGATCTAGAACGCGAAGTCAGTGAAGGGCGCTTCAGGGAGGATCTCTATTACCGGCTGAACGTGATCTCCATCGAACTGCCCCCGCTGCGGGAACGGCGCGAGGACATCGAGCCGTTGGCGCTACATTTCCTGTGGCGTTTTTCCGGACGCATGGCAAAGGCCATCCACAGCATCGAACCCGAAGCGCTGGAGGCACTGCAGAAGTACTCCTGGCCCGGCAATGTGCGCGAACTGGAAAACGTCATGGAGCGGGCCGTCATCCTGACTGTTGGAAACAGCATCACTGCCGATGTCATCCCCCTGAGAGGCGCCTCGACTCCCCCCGCTGCAGCTGAAACGGTCATATCGACGGCCCCGAAATCACAGATGGTGCCGCTGGAAGAGATGGAGCGGCATCACATCGCGGCGGTCCTCAAGGGAACCGGCTACCACAAGAGCCGTACAG
Source organism: Geobacter psychrophilus (assembly GCF_056821595.1). NCBI lineage: Bacteria > Pseudomonadati > Thermodesulfobacteriota > Desulfuromonadia > Geobacterales > Geobacteraceae > Geobacter > Geobacter psychrophilus. The sequence goes on along the minus strand of NZ_JBXDTU010000004.1, from coordinate 2,432,344 downwards.
CCGAAATCCTGAAGATATCGCGCCGGACGCTGGATCGCCGGATCGAGGAATTCGAGCTGGAAACCGACAAACTTCAATGAAGCATCTCTGGACTTCCATACGTATCAAGCTGACCGTCGCAACCCTGGTGCCACTACTGACCGCCATCGCTATCTGCTGGGTGATCGGGACTTCAATTATTACAACCCGCTTCTCCAGTCAGGCCCTGCAGACCGTTGCCTCAAACCTGAATTCAGCCCATGAGATCTTCCTTGCCGACCTGTCCCGGCTCTCAGACATCATCCGCCTGACCGGCCAATCACCGGAACTGGCAACTGCACTCGCCGCTCCGCACCCGGATATCGTTATCCCCCAGCTGCAGACTATTCTTAGAAATGAACGGCTCAGCTTCCTGACCGTGGTTGACCGGTACGGGTTTGTGCGTTGCCGGGCTGCCAATCCTGCACTCAGCGGTGATTCCCTCCGGGGAGAGAAATTGATCGCTGATGCCCTCAAAGGAGTGCCCGGAAGCGGTGTCATGGTACTCTCAACAATCCAGACAGGACGTGAAAATCCTCTTCTGCCATCCGTCATGGGCCTGCCGGTCAAAGCAACCGCCCATGCCCGCATCTACACAAAGAAGGTGGAAGAACGCGGACTGTTCCAAGTAGCCGCCGCTCCGGTTCTGGCTCCTGACGGCAGCATGTCCGGAGTCGTCTACGGAGGAGTGCTGCTGAATAACAACAACCGGTTGACCGACCGCATTACCCAGGTCGTGTTCCAGCGCAGCGACCCGGATAACCGCGCACGCGGCAATGCCACCGTATTTCTGGATGATGTTCGCATTGCCACAACTGTTCTGGACGAGGGGGGGAAACCGGCCATCGGCACCCTGATGTCGAATGAGGTGTTCTCTACGGTTTCCCGCGGCACCTCATGGATCGGGAGAGCAAACGTGCTCAACTCTCGGTATTTTACGGCCTATGAACCGCTGCGTGACCTGATGGGCACCGTTGTCGGGGCTCTATATGTCGGCATGCCCGAAAAACCCCTGCTCCAGCTCCGCAGACAGGTAAATGTGATCTTTGCTGCGGTGCTTGTGTTCGTCTCTTTGATCGGCGTCGCCCTTTCGGCATGGCTCGGCGCCAACCTGTCGCGACCGATCCTGGCACTGGCCGACGGCGCCCGCCGTATTGCTGCCGGTGAACATATTGAGCCGATCAACGTCGCCACCAATGACGAGATCAGTCTGCTGGCCGACGAGTTCAACACCATGAATCGCGAAGTCAGTTCGCTCAAGAACACCCTGGAGCAGAAGGTCGTGGAACGTACACTCCAATTGGAGGAGTCGAACCAGCGCCTGCTGGCCGCCCAGAAGGATCTGGCCAAGGCCGAACGCCTGGCCGGACTGGGACTGCTCTCGGCCGGGGTAGCCCATGAGATCAACAACCCGCTGGCCGTTATCCGCGGCAACGCCGAACTGCTGCAGGACACCCTCCCGCCTGATGGCGAGGGACAGGAAGAGGCCGGGGAGATCATCCAGGAAACCGCCCGGATCGAACGGATCGTCAACAATCTGCGGGTGTTTTCCCGCAGCGGCCTGAAGCGGATCTCCCGCTTTTCCCTGGGAGCGCTGCTGGACGAGATTCTGGACCAGATCGGTCACCAGATCCCGCTTGAGCGCTACCGTGTCATCAGGGGCTATTGGGGAAAGGATGTGGAGATCGAAGGAGATCAGGACCAGCTGCGCCAGGTCTTCACCAACCTGATCGTCAACGGCCTGCAGGCCATGCCGGAAGGGGGCGAGCTGATTGTGAACGTTGATCTGGAGGGAGCTGCCCGGCAGGTCAGGGTAACGGTACAGGACGGTGGCTGCGGTATCCGGGATGAGGACCTGGACAAGCTCTTTACCCCCTTCTTCAGCACCAAGCAGCGCGGCACCGGACTGGGACTGGCGGTCTCCTACGGCATTGTCAGCGATCATGGCGGGGAGATTCTCGTAACAAGCCACGTGGACGAGGGGGCTGCGTTCACCGTTATCCTTCCGGCTCAATTGAGCACATGAATCAACAGAATCAGCATAAAGACACCCATACGTAAACAACGTAATGAAACAGCGATTGCTTCTTTTTTTAACGTGATGTATCGTTTTTTTTGCTCGGTGTATACGTTATCTGCAAGGAGTGCTTCCATGCCCACCATATTCGTCTGCGACGACGAACCGGAAATATTGCGCTATCTGGATAAACTGCTGCAGGTCAGCGGCTACAGTGTGGAGACCTTTTCCCGCGGTGCCGACCTGTTGATGAGATTGGAGAAAGCCACATCCATGCCGTGCGACACAATTCTTCAGGATGTACGCATGCCCGACATGGATGGCCTGCAAATACTGGAGCAGCTCTGCAAGCGCTGGCCGGACATACCGGTGGTGATCATGACCGCCCACGGAACAATAGATGATGCGATCAATGCCATCAAGCAGGGGGCCTACGACTACATTACCAAGCCTTTTCCCAAAGAAAAGCTGCTCGGGATGCTCAAGCGACTGCTTGACCATCGCCGACTTGCACAGGAAAACCAATTGCTGCGCGAAGAACTGAACCGAAGCGGAAACGGCGCCGATGATATCATTTTTCGCAGCCAGGTGTTCCGCGAGGTATATAATCTGACCCTGCAGGTGGCTGAAAGCGATGCCAATATCCTGATCATGGGAGACTCCGGCACCGGAAAGGAGTTGATCGCCGGCGCCCTGCACCGCAACAGCCCGCGACGCGACAAGCCGTTTGTCTCTATCAACTGCGCTGCACTTTCGGACACGCTTCTGGAGAGCCAGTTGTTCGGGCATGTGCGTGGGGCCTTTACCGGTGCGGTCATGAACCAGAAAGGGCTGCTGGAGGAAGCCGACGGCGGTACACTGTTCCTGGATGAAATCGGTGATGTCAGTCCGGCGGTACAGGCCAAACTGTTGCGGGTCACCCAGGAGAAGGACTTCATTGTATTGGGCTCGACCCTGACACGCAAGGTGGATATACGATTTGTGGCAGCTACCAACAAAGACCTGTTAACCGAGGTCAAAGAAGGACGTTTCCGTGAGGACCTGTATTACCGCCTGAATGTAATTTCCATCAACCTGCCGCCGCTGCGTGAACGGCGCGATGACATTGAACCACTGGCCCTCCATTTCCTGAAGGCTTCTACCCGTCGCATGAAAAAAAATGTGCAGGGTTTCACCGGCGATGCCCTGCAGGCACTGCTTGAGTATGACTGGCCGGGCAATGTCCGAGAATTGGAAAATGTCATCGAACGGGCCGTAATCCTTGCCCGGAGCAAAATGATAACCATCGGGCTGCTGCCGCTGGGAGCCCGTCGCGAGAGCTTTCCCGCCACGACAAACATTGCTCCGCTGATCGCTCTGGACAAGATTGAACGTCAGCACATCACGTCAATCCTGAAGGAGACCGACTTCAACAAAAGTCGGGCGTCTGAGATCCTGGGCATCTCCCGCAAAACCCTGGACCGGAAAATCCTTGAATACGGACTGGGGAACGACAAGGCCACATGAAACACATTCTGTGGAGATCGATACGCCTCAAACTGACCATTGCCACCCTGGTGCCACTGGTAGCCGCAATCGTGATCTGCTGGGTTGTGGGAGTTTCAATCATTACGTCCCATTTTACCAGCCAAGCGCTGCAATCCGTCGAATCGAATCTCCATTCAGCCCACGAGATTTTCCTTTCCGATTTGTCGCGACTCACCGATATTATCCACCTGACCGGCCAAACTCCCGAGCTGACCTCAATTCTCGCCCACCCCACCAGGGACACCCTTATCCAGCCACTGCAGACCATTCTCAGAAACAACCGGCTCAGCTTCCTGACAGTGGTAGACAGACACGGGGTCGTGTGCTACCGGGCGGCCAATCCTTTTACTATCGGTGATTCCCGTACCAGCGAAAAATTGATCGCTGACGCTCTCAAGGGGGCAACCGTCAGCGGCATCATGCTGCTGGCAACTGCCCAGGCAGAACGGGAGAATCCTCAGCTGAGCCACATGATGAATCTTCCGGTCAAGTCAACCGTCCACGCCCGCCGACACACAAATAACGTGGAAGAACGCGGACTTTTCCAGGTTGCAGCCTCACCGGTAATGGCGCCTGACGGCAGTGTCGCCGGGGTTGTCTACGGCGGTTTGCTCTTGAACAATGACAACCGCCTGGTGGATCGTATAACCCAGGTCGTCTTCCATCGGGGAGAAGCAGATGTCCGCGCACGCGGCAATGCCACCATATTTCTCGATGACGTCCGCATTGCCACAAGTGTTCTGGACGATGGGGGGAAACCGGCCTTAGGCACCCTGATGTCGGAAGAGGTGTTTTCAGCCATCTCCAACGGCAGCCAGTGGATCGGAACCGCCTATGTCCTGGATTCTCGCAATTTCACAGCCTATGAGCCGCTTCGCGACCTGCGGGGTTCAGTTGTCGGTGCACTGTATGTGGGGATGCCGGAAAAACCGCTGCTGCTGCTGCGGCGACAGGTTAATATCATCTTCTCAGCCGTATTGGTGCTCGTATCCATGATCGGCATCGGCCTTTCGGCATGGCTTGGAACCAGTCTATCCCGCCCGATCAGGGCATTGGAAGAAGGTGTCCGCAAGATCGCTTCCGGCGAAAAGCGACCCGACATCACCGTGGATGGTCATGACGAGATCGCTTCGCTGGCCAGGGAGTTCAATACCATGAAACGTCGCCTGCGGGAACGGGATGACGAGAACCTGACTCTTAATCGCACACTGGAAGAAAAAGTGCTGGAAAGAACTGTCCAGCTGGAGGAAAAAAGTCAGCAACTATTGGCCATCCAGAAGGATCTGGCCCAGGCCGATCGCCTGGCCGGTATCGGCCTGCTGGCATCGGGCGTGTCACACGAAATCAACAACCCGCTGGCAATTATCCGCGGCAACGCCGAACTGCTGGAGATGTCGGCACGGCTGAACGACTCGGACCACTCGGAAGTGGAGACCATTATCAAGCAGGTCGGCCGGGTGGAGCGGATCGTGTCCAATCTGCTGACCTTCGCCAGAACTCAGAAAAAGGTCATCCGGCCATTCTATATTGAGGCGCTGCTGGATGACATCCTGAATCAGATCGGACATCAGATTCCACTGGACGGATACACTATTGAACGAAGATACCAGACAACCGCAGGAGATGATCTTGAAGGGGACGAGGACCAGCTGCGCCAGGTGTTCACCAACCTGATCGCAAACGGGCTGCAGGCCATGGAAACGGGAGGTACACTGACGGTTTCTACGCAGGTTGACCGGACAACGGGGTGCTGTTCGGTAACGATAGGCGACAGCGGGCCGGGCATACCTGCAGGCGTCCGGGAGAAACTGTTCACACCCTTTTTCACCACCAAATCACTCGGCACCGGCCTGGGACTGGCCGTCTCCTACGGGATAGTCAAGGATCATGGCGGTGAGATTCGTGTTGAGAGCGAGGCCGGCCAGGGGGCGGCCTTCATTGTTGTGCTGCCGTTGCGGCAGACAATTACAGCAAGCGGGCTTACCCATGAGTAATGCCCTGTCCCTCCACCGCCAGCGCTGGATCCTCTTCGCCACCCTGGCGCTGATGTACATCCTGGTCTATTTCTACCGCGTTTCACTGGCGGTGGTGGCCGGCGACATATCCCGGGAACTGCACCTGTCCCCGCAACAGCTCGGCTCCCTGTCCGGCATACTGTTCTACGTGTATGCCGTGGCCCAGATCCCGCTGGGGCCGATGATCGACCGGCTGGGCAGCCGTCTGGTGATCAGCGCCAGCGGCTGCCTGACCGCCATCGGGGGAATCCTCTTTTCCCAGGCCGCCACCCTGCCCGTTGCCATGGCGGCGCGTGTGCTGATCGGCATCGGCACGGCATCGGTGCTGATGGCCACCTTCACGGTCTTCAGCCACTGGTACAGCAAACAGGAGTTCGGCCGCATCTCCGGTTTCATGGTGGCGGTCGGCAACCTGGGCAACCTGTTTGCCACGGCGCCGCTGGCCCTGGCGGTAGCCGTTGTCGGCTGGCGCAGTTCCTTTCTTGCCATAGGCGTTGTCCAGATAGTGGTCACACTGCTGGTGTTTGCTGTGGTGCGGGACAGGCCGCCGATTCAGACTTCACCCGCTGTTGCCAATCCGGAGTCAGAAAAAAGCGGCATGCTGGCGGCCTGGGGCGAGATTTTTGGCTCCCGCGATTTCTGGCTGCTGGGGGGCATTGCCTTTGCCTGGTACGGCAACTATCTGGCACTGCAGGGACTCTGGGGCGGGCCGTACCTGATGGAGATACTGCATCTTTCCCGGGCCGAGACCGGACGAGCCCTGATGTTCACCTCGCTCGGCTTCATCGTCGGCAGCACCGTGACCGACAGCATCGCCCGACGGTTTTTCCGGTCGTACAAAAAGACCCTGCTGGCCGGTCAGATGGTACTGCTGCTCCTCATGACCGGGTTTCTGGGATGGATTGAACTCCTGCCACAGCCGCTCCTGGTGACGGTCTTCTTTGCCATCGGCCTGGCGGTCTCCAGCGGAGTGATGATCTACCCCATTATCCGCTCCATGTTCCCGGTCAAGATCGTGGGCACCGCGCTTACGTCGCTCAACTTCTTTGTCCTGATGGGGGCGGCCTCCACCCAGCAGATCATGGGGGTCATCATCGGTGCCTACGTAAGCGGGACGAGCGAAGCGCCACCGGCCGCCTATCACACAGCCTTTCTGCTGCCGGTCGTCTGCCTGGCTGCCGCCATCGTATTATTTCTATGTGCCAAGGATTATAGCGAGAGGTAACGAGCGTGGAAGATGTCATCAGGATCATGCTGCAATCCGGAAAAGCGGGGCTCGACCTGGCGCTGTATGTACTGCTGCCGGTGCTGGTCATCATGATGGCGATCATGAAGGTCGTCGAGGCCCGGGGAATTCTGGCGCTGGTCGCCCGGCTGGTACAGCCGCTGCTGCGGGTCTTCGGCATCCCCGGCGCCGGCGCCTTTGCCATCCTGCAGCTGCTGCTGGTCAGCTTTGCCGCACCGCTGGCCACCCTGGCAATCATGGAAAAGGACGGCACCGGCCGGCGGCATATCGCCGCAACCCTGGCCATGATCTTTACCATGTCACAGGCCAACGTCGTCTTTCCCATGGTGGCGGTCGGGCTGAACCTGGGGGTGATCATACTGACTTCGTTCGTCGGCGGCCTGGCGGCGGCGGCCGTGACCTACTACCTGTTTGCCCGCTCAGCCGGCGATGAACATGCCCCGGCCGAGGATTTCACGGGAACGGCGGGGGCGGGCAAAAAAAGTACGACTCTCAACCTGATGATTACGGGAGGCCAGGAGGCGGTACAGGTCATCCTCGGCGCCATCCCGATGCTGATCCTGGCGATCTTCCTGGTCAACATCCTCAAGCTGATCGGCGCTATCACCCTGCTGGAAGGCGCACTGGCACCCCTGTTCACACTGATCGGCTTTCCGGCAGTCGCCGTGCTGCCGCTGGCCACAAAATACCTGGCCGGAGGCACTGCCATGATGGGGGTCACCCTCAACCTGCTGAAAGAGGGGACCATTACAACCCTGGAGTTGAATCGCATGGCCGGCTTTCTCACCAATCCCTGCGACCTGGTCGGGGTGGCGGTCCTGGTTTCGGCCGGGGCCCGCTGCACGTCGGTGGTGCGGCCGGCCATCGCCGGCGCTGCCGTCGGGATTGTTATCCGCGGAATTCTGCATCTGCTGATTTTCTGAATAACTCAGCACGTTTCACCGCTTGCCTTCACCGCCAAAAAAAGGCACAATAACCAACATTTTTCTGCAGGGAGTTCGCACTATGGCATTGCGCGTCTACAATACCCTCACGGGTGAAAAAGAAACCTTCGTACCCCTGATCCCCGGCAAGGCCGGCATGTATGTCTGCGGGGTCACGGTCTATGACTACTGCCATATCGGCCATGCCCGGGCCAATGTGGTCTTCGACGTGATCTTCCGCTACCTGAAATATGCCGGCTATGATGTCACCTATGTCCGCAACTATACCGATATCGACGACAAGATCATCAACCGCGCCAACCAGGAGGGTGTCGACTACCGCACGATTGCCGACCGCTACATCCAGGCCTTTGACGAGGACATGGACCGCCTGGGCCTGGCAAAACCGACAGTGGAACCCAAGGCCACCGACCATATCAGCGGCATCATTGCCATCATTGAAACTCTGATCTCCAAGGGTCATGCCTACGCATCCGAGGGTGACGTGTATTATGCCGTGGAGACCTTCCCGGACTACCTCATGCTTTCCGGGCGCAACCTGGAAGAGATGCTGGCCGGCGCGCGGGTGGAGATCGGCGAAAAGAAGCGCAATCCGATGGATTTCGCCCTCTGGAAGGGTTCCAAGCCGGGCGAGCCGTTCTGGGAATCCCCCTGGGGCCAGGGCAGGCCGGGCTGGCACATCGAATGTTCGGCCATGAGCGTGGAGTTTCTGGGCAAAACCTTCGATTTTCATGGCGGCGGCAAGGACCTGGTCTTCCCTCATCACGAAAACGAAATCGCCCAGTCCGAGGCGGCCAATGGCTGCCAGTTCGTACGCTACTGGCTGCACAACGGCTTCGTCAACATCAACAGCGAGAAGATGAGCAAGTCCCTGGGGAATTTTTTCACCATCCGTACGGTGCTTGAGAAGTACGATCCGGAGACACTTCGTTTTTTCATCCTCTCGGCCCATTACCGCTCTCCGATCGACTTCTCTGATCAGAACCTGGACGACGCCCAGTCGGGACTGGAACGGATATATTCCTGCCTGGCGACAGTCGATGTGATTTTAAACGCACCACCGGCATCAAACGAACTGCCGTCACTGGAATCACTTCCTGAAGCAGGTCTGGAGTTGCGGGAAAAGATCGACCAGGCCATTCCCCGTTTTGTTGAAGCCATGGATGACGATTTCAACTCAGCTTTGGCGCTGGGGGTACTGTTCGAAATGATCCGGGCCACCAATCGCTTTCTGGCTGAAACAAAGGATGTGGGTCCGGTCGCCATGATGTTACTGGCTCAGGTCCGACAGCTGTTCGTCGAGACAGGCGGTGTACTGGGTCTGTTCGGGAGCCGTCCGGCAGAGTGGCTAGAGGGCATCAAGAGCGCCAAGGCGGACCAGATAGACATCTCTCCTGAAGAAATCGAACAGTTGATCATCGAACGGAGCGAAGCCAGAAAGGCCAAGAATTTCAAACGTGGTGACGAGATCAGGGACATGCTGCTCGAAAAGGGCATCCAGCTGCTGGATTCGGCGCAGGGAACGACCTGGAACGTGAAATAGGCTTCTACTTCGGACTTCCTCGCCACCTGACAGACAGCTTCCGATCCCTGAGCGGAGTCGGAGGGGGTTGCATACTCGTTTTTGCCTGTTATACTGATTTCATTACCTTTTAACGGGGACCGATGTGGACTGGGAATGCTGCTGGGACAGGGATGTCATTGCGCTGGGCGACTGCCCCAATATCCAGTATGGAGACGAGGATTTATTGTCGTCCCGTCGACGGCGCATCCTGGAAAAATGTTGTGACTGCCCCAATTTCAAGCGGGACCTGCAGCGATTCCGCGAAAGCGGACATCCTCTGGCACCCGTTTTCAGCCTGGTCCACGATGAGCATCAGCGCCAGAAATCCCAGATCCAGTCCCTGGTCAGCTTCCTTGACAACAAAACCCTCGAAGTCCGCTTTCTGCACGAACTGGGCTCGGTCCTGCAAAGCTCCGTTGACCTGGAGGAGGTGCTCTCCGTTGCCCTGACAGCCATCACGGCCGGCAAGGGCTTCGGCATGAACCGCGCCTTTCTGCTGCTGACCGATCGTGATCACTCCAAGCTCACCGGCTTTCTTGCGATAGGTCCGCGCAATTATGAGGAAGCCAGCCAGGTCTGGGACGAGATCGCCGGCAATGATCTGGACCTGCAGACCCTGGCCCAGAACTTCCGCGTCAACAAGCTCTCTTCCGAGCGGGCCAAGTTTCACGATATCCTGGAACAGCTTACCGTTCCCCTGTCCGACGAAAACCATATCCTGATCAAAGCACTGGACGGCAAACACCCGCTGCTGATCGAGGACGCCTTTCATCACCCGGATGTGACTCCCGGATTAGCGCATCTGCTGGGCGTTGACACCTTTCTGCTGATGCCGCTCCATTCCCGCAACCGCCGCGTAGGCCTGATCATTGCCGACAATTGCATCACCCATCGCCGCATCACAGAAGATGACATGCACTCGCTGGAGACCTTCACCTTTCCGGTGGCCTTCGCCATTGAGCGGGCGTCACTCTACGACCGTCTGCAGGTGGAACTCAGCCGGGTGACCGAGGCCAGCAACAAGCTGAAGGAACAGCAGGAGCTGATCGTCAGGATGGAGAAGATGGCCTTGGTGGGTCGCATCACCTCCAGCATCGCCCATTCCATCCGCAATCCGCTTATGATCATCGGCGGTTTTGCCCGTTCCATGCTCAAGAGCACCCCCGCCTCCGACCCCAAGCGGGACTTCATCGAATCGATTGTGAGCGAAACCCGTCAGTTGGAAGGGGTGCTGGACGAGATCCTCAACTACTCCGATTCGCTCTACCCGACCCGGGATTTCTGGGACATTAATCAGGTGGTGGAGACCGCTATCAGAGATCTTCAGGATCTGCTCATACAGCGGGGCTGCGAATGCCAATTCGAACCGGACACCAGCATCCCCCAGGCTTATATCGACATCAAGCAGGTTTCGTACTGCGTGCGGACCCTGATCCTGAACGACATCGACGGCCGTTCCGGGGAAACCATCCGGATCCAGGCAACCGGGAGCCACGATGCGATCCAAGTCAGCATCAATGACAACAACAGGATCGTTTCCCAGGATGAACTTGATTCACTGCTGACCCCCTTTGCCATTACTCACGACATGGGAACCGGACTGGGACTGGCACTCTGCCGTACCATGCTGGAACGGCAGGGCATCCCCCTGATCGTCATTGCGCCGCCGGAGGGCGGCATTACCTATACAATCACACTTCCCACCCACAAGGAGGAGCAGACATGAGCAGACTACTGGTAGTGGACGATGAGGCCAACATTCGCCTGTTGTACGCGGAGGAGTTGAAGGACGAAGGCTATGAGGTTGTCACGGCAGCCAACATAACCGAGGCGGCCGAAAGGCTGCAGGAAGGCCAGTTTGACCTGGCGGTTCTGGACATCAAACTCAAGAACGAGAGCGGCATCGAACTGCTGCAGAAACTGGTCAAGGAGCGCCATGACATGCCGGTGATCCTCTGTTCGGCCTTTTCCTGCTACAAGGACGATTTTTCGGCCTGGCTGGCGGACGGCTATGTGGTCAAGTCCGGCGACCTGACCGAATTGAAGCAGGAGATCGCCCGGGTATTGGCCAAGAAGGCACAGAAGGCCAAGGTGGGGCTGTAACCTGATCATTTGCATTTAAACACTGAGGCACTGAGATACAGAGAAAACGTATCAATTCAGATCGCTCTCTACCAGCAGTTGTTGTACCATTTTTTTGTCTTTTCAGTGTCTCTGAGACTCTGTGTTATTTAATTATTTTCAAGGAGTCCCTTTATGAAAGCCGTTATCATGGCCGGCGGGTTTGGAACCCGTATCCAACCACTTACCAGCAGCATGCCCAAGCCGATGATTCCGCTGTTCAACCGCCCGATCATGCTGCATATAGTTGAACTGCTCAAGAAGCACGATATCACCGACCTCGTGATGCTGCTGTATCATCAGCCGGATGTCATCAAGAAGTTCTTCCGGGATGGTTCCGATTTTGGCGTCAGGATCACCTATGTCACCCCGCTGCAGGATATGGGTACGGCCGGAGCGGTCAAGGCGGCTGAAAAATACCTGGACGAACGCTTTCTCGTGATCAGCGGCGACCTGCTGACCGATTTCAATCTCAAGAAGGTTGTTGATTTCCACCACGACAACAAGGCCATGGCCACCATTACCCTGACATCGGTCAAGGACCCCCTGCAGTTCGGCGTCGTCATCACGGACAAAGAGCGGCGCATCACCCAGTTTCTGGAGAAACCGGGCTGGGGCGAGGTCATTTCGGATACGATCAACACCGGTATTTACGTGCTGGAGCCGGAAATTTTCAAGTACATCCCCGAGGGCGAAAATTTCGACTTTTCACAGGATCTGTTCCCCCGCATGCTGACCAACAGCGACCCGCTGTTCGGCCTGCCGGTCAAGGGCTACTGGCGTGACATCGGCAACACCGACTCCTACCGTGAAGCCTACCATGATATTTTCAAGGGCCGGGTCAACCTGAAGATCGACGAGCCCAAACAGGATTTTGTGGGCAAGGATCTGCGACTGGGCGTTGATGTGAACCTGGAGCATGCCGACGGCCTGGAGGGGACGGTCGTGGTGGGCGACAACACCCAGATTCTGGGTGATGTGCGCATCAAGGATTCGGTTATCGGCCGCAACTGCACGATCGAACCGGGTGTCAAGCTCAACCGCTGTGTTGTCTGGGATAACGCCTACATCAAGAAAGGGGCCAGGATCTCCGACAGCGTCATCTGCTCCAACGTCCGCATCGGCCAGGGCTGTACGCTGGAAGAGGGCGTCATCGTCGCCGCCGACACATCCATCGGTGATGGTTCCGTCATCAAATCCGGAGTAAAGATCTGGCCGCGCAAAACCATCGAAGCCGGCTCAACGGTGACCGCCAACCTTATCTGGGGCGAGAAGTGGAAAAAGACACTGTTCGAGGGCGCCATTATCAAGGGGCTTTCCAATGTGGAGCTGACTCCGGAGTTTGTGGCAAAGCTGGGGTGCGCCTACGGCACGACCCTGCCCAAGGGGAGCTTCGTACTGGGCGGACGCGACTCCAACCTGGCCTCGCGCATGCTCAAGCGCTGCTTCGTCGGCGGCATCCTCTCGGCCGGCGTCAATGTGCGCGACATGAAGATGACGCCGCTGCCGGTTTTGTGCTACAAACTGAAGACCTTCGGCGAGGTGGGCGGCTTTCACTTCCGCCAGGGACAGGACGACCCGACCTCCATGGAGATTGTATTTATGGATGGGGATGGCCTGGACTTCTCCAGCAGCATGGCAAAAACCGTGGAGGGGGTCTTTTACAAGGAAAATTTCCGCCGTGCCCATCATACCGAGCCGGGCGCCATTACTGATATCAACAATGTGGTGGATTTTTACCGCGAGGGTTTTTTCAGGGCCCTTGACAAGGAGATGCTGAGAAAAGCCGCCTGGACCGTTGTGGTGGACTTCAACTACTCTCCCGCCAGCCAGATCCTGCCGCTGATCCTCAGTGAACTGGGGTGCAATGTCATCGCTCTGAATGCCTATGTGGATGAGGGACGGGGCGGCAAGCAGGCCAAGGACAAGCAAGCCGCACTGGAACAGCTTTCCAAGATCGTCGGTTCACTGGGCGCCCAGGCCGGCTTCTGGCTTGATCCCAGTGCCGAGTCCATCACCCTGCTGGACGAGACCGGCTCTATCCTCAACGGCATTGAGCTGCTCTCGCTGGTGACATTTTTATCACTCAGGAGCGGCCAGAAAGGCGTTATTGCAGTGCCGGTCCAGGCTCCCTCGATTATCGAGGTCATGGCCGGGCAGAAACGCTGCCAGGTGAGCCGCACCAAGAGCAGCGACCGGGCCATGCTGGAAGCGGCCGGTTCTTCTGAAGTCATTTTTGCAGGATCCACCGATGGACGTTTCGCCTTTTCCCGCTTCCAGGCCGCCTTTGACGGCATGTTTGCCATCGCCCGCCTGATTGAGCTGGGCGCTGCCAGCAATATTCCCTTCTCCAAGGTGCTGAAAGAGGTACCTGAGCGGGCCTTCCTGCAGACCAGCCTTTCCTGCGCCTTTGAGATGAAGGGGGGCATCATGCGCAGGATGAGTGAGGACAGCCTCGACAAGGAAGCCACCTTTATTGACGGCATCAAGGTACATTTCGGGGACGAATGGGTGCTGGTGCTGCCCGACCAGTATTCGCCCCACATCCATATCGTGGCCGAATCCAAGGATCAGAAAACCGCCCAGCGGCTGTTGTCGGAATACCAGAGCAAGATCGAAAAATGGAAGAAGGAACTGGAATAGAGGAGTCGTAATGCCCACCGCGCTTGATGTGGTCATCGTATGGCACATGCACCAGCCGTACTACAAGGATCCGATAAAAAACGAATACGCCCTGCCCTGGACCTATCTGCACGGGATCAAGGACTACTTCGATATGCCGGCCATTGTCGAGGACACTCCCTGTGCACGGGCGGTCTTTAATCTGGTGCCGTCACTAATCGAGCAGCTGCTCGAGTATGCCAACGGGACAGCCGTCGACCCGTTCCTGATCAAAGGGATGGCAGACCCGGCCGATTTGAACACGGATGACCGCATCTTCCTGCTGGAGAATTTTTTCTCCGCCAACCGCGAGCGCATGATTGAACCATCCCGCCGCTACCTGGAGCTGCTCTACATGGCCGGTGAGGGCAAGCCCGGCAGCGCCCGCGACCGGGTACGGCACTTCAGCGACCAGGATCTGCTCGACCTGCAGGTATGGTTTTTCCTGGCCTGGACCGGCGAGGCCGCACGGCGGCGTTTCCCCGTTTTTGCAGATCTTGTTGCCAAAGGGGAGAATTTCAGCGCTGCCGATAAAGAACTGCTCTTTGCAGCCCAACGCGAGCTGCTGCAGTCCATCATACCTCTCTACAAGCGCCTTCATGAAGAAGGACGCATCGAGCTGTCGGTGACCCCCTACTACCATCCGATCCTGCCGCTGCTGTGCGATATCCGCCTGGCCAAAACAGCCATGCCCCGTGTCATCCTGCCGGCAACCAACTTCCGCCATGCCGAGGATGCCCGCGCCCAGATTCGCCGCGGTGTGGAGTATTTCAGGGAAATCTTCGGGTTCAGCCCCAAAGGCATGTGGCCTTCGGAGGGATCGGTCAGCACCGAGACCCTCGGCATCATCGCCGAATGCGGCATGAGTTGGGTTGCAACCGACGAAGAGATTCTGGCCAAAAGCCTGGATGGAGGTCTGGGCGACCATAAGGAGCGGCTCTACCGCCCCTGGCGCTTTTCCGGGCCACAGGGGGAAGTCGGCATATTTTTCCGTGATCACCAGCTTTCCGACTTGGTCGGTTTTACCTACTCCCAGTGGGACTCTGTCCGGGCCGTAAGCGACCTGTGTGGACGCCTGCTCGCCATCAAAGCCCGCGTCGGCGGTGAGGGAAGGGTCGTGCCGATCATCCTGGATGGGGAAAATGCATGGGAATACTACCCCAACAACGCCTATGACTTCCTGCAGGGCATGTACCGCGGTCTGGCCGAGGCCCCCCAGCTGAATCTGACCACCTGCACGGACGTGCTGACACACACCCGATTCGACGGCCGGCTGCACACGATCTTTCCCGGCTCATGGATCAACGGCAACTACGGCATCTGGATCGGACACCCCGAGGAAAACCTGGCCTGGGATCTGGTCGCCGGAGCACGTGCGGCGGCCGTGGCAGCCAGCCCGTCGGTGGCAGCGGCGTTGGAAAACGGCTCTCCCCCCGTTGATGCCACAGCGGAATTGATCTGCCGCTCGCTGTATGCGGCACAAGGGAGTGACTGGTTCTGGTGGTACGGCGACGATCACTTTTCTCCCCACAGTGACCGGTTCGACCGGCTGTTCCGCCAGCACCTGCTGAACATCTACCGCCTATTGGGACAGGATCCGCCCCGCGAACTGCTTGAGCCGATCAAGAAGAAGAGCCCGGCCGGCCTGATCCGTGAGCCGGCAGCCTTCATCACCCCGGACATCAATGGCCGTACCAGCGGCTACTTCGAATGGCTGGCGGCCGGCCTGTATGACCTGACCCGGCAGGGTTCGGCCATGCATTCATCCGACCGCATGCTGCAGAGCTTTTACTACGGCTACAACAAGACGTCACTTTTCATCCGCATTGACGGCGTCCAGGAACTTTCGCGCCTGCTCAAGGATGGCGACGTTCTCAACCTGCATCTGATCTATGATCGGGAATACCGCCTGCCGATGCAGATTCGCAACGACGAAGGGCTGCTGCAGGTCAAGGAGAACAGTGTCTGGGTTCCAACCAACGGGCACTGCCTGTGGAAAATCAGCAAGACCTGCGAGATCGGCATACCCCTGAGCGGCCTTAAACTGACCCAAAAGAGCAAACTGTTCGCCTCGATTACCCTGGTGCGCGATAATGAGGAAATCGGCCGCTGGCCAACCGATGCACCCTTGATGCTGTATTATGCCGGGGCGGACATCGAACTGGATAACTGGCTTATTTAAATCAGAGGCAAGGGTCTAGATTGGAGTTCTAATCTACGAGCCATTACCCTTGACCCTAAATTCTTGGAGAAAACATGTCAGAACTACGCTGGGACCCGATCAAACTGCACTGGGTAATCATTGCAACCGAACGCGGCCGCCGACCGCGGGATTTCCAGATGGAGGATGAGTCCAGCAGGATGACCGCCTGCCCTTTCTGCTACGGCAATGAAGACAAGACCCCGCCCGAGATCTTTGCCATTCGCCTGAGCGGGCTGCCCAACGCGTCCAACTGGCAGGTGCGGGTGATTCCCAACAAATACCCGGCCCTGCGGGTGGAAGGCGAACTCAACAACCGCGGTTACGGCATGTACGACGTCATGAACGGCATCGGCGCCCATGAGGTCATCATCGAGACCCCCGACCATGACCGCACCCTGGCCGATCTGACCCCCGGCGAGATCACCAATGTGTTAACCGCCTATCGTGCCCGTTATCTCGATCTGCGCAAAGATTTCCGTTTTCGCTACATGGTGCTGTTCAAAAACCACGGCACCCGCGCCGGGGCAACCCTGCACCATTCCCACAGCCAGCTGATCGCCGTGCCGCTGCTGCCGCCGGTGGCCTTCACCCAGCTCAAGGTGGCCCGTAATTACTTCGACACCAAGGAACGCTGCATCTTCTGTGACGTCATCGATTTCGAACTGCGCGAAGGTATCAGAATTGTAAGGGAATTCTCCAATTTTGTAACCATGACTCCCTATGCATCCAGTTCCCCCTTTGAACTGCGCCTGTTCCCCAAACGGCACAGCCACGACTTCGCCCTGATGAATGATGCCCAGCTGGCCGAGTTGGCCGTCGCCATGAAGGACATGTTGCTGCGGGTCAAGACCGTCCTCAATGATGCACCCTATAACTTCATCTTGCACACCGCCCCCCCCATGCACCGCCGCCCTGGCAAACCTGGTCATTGGAGCTCACTGGAATACGATTATCACTGGCACATCGAGCTGGTGCCGCGCCTGACCCAGGTCGCCGGATTTGAATGGGGAACCGGCTTTTATATCAATCCAACCTCGCCCGAGGATGCGGCTCAATTCCTGCGCGAGGCCGATGTGTAACCATGGATGTACAATCAGTTCTTGACCGTCTCTATGCGGCCCGCTCACCGGAACACCTCAGCAACGATCCGCTTTCCTTCTGCCATCGCTATCACGACCCGGTCGATCAGGAGGTAGCCGCGGTCATCGCCTCAGCCTTTGCCTACGGTGGCATCAAGATCATTCTGCGCACCCTTGAATCGATCTTCGCTGAACTGGGTCCATCACCGCGCAGGTACGTGGAGACTTTTATCCCGGCAGACAGCCTGAATACATTCAGCCGTTTCAAGCACCGTTTCAACGACGGCCGCGATCTGGTAGCCCTGTTGTGGGCGCTCCGGTCGATGATACGGGAGTCCGGAAGCGTCAATGCCTACTTGCTCCGATTTCACGATTCAGCGGCACAGGATGTTACCGGCACGCTGAACAGCTATTCATCCGCTGTACTGGCCCTGGACTATGGACCGGTATTCGGGGACAACCCTGCTCCCGACGCCTCCTATTTTCGGTTCCTCTTCCCGGCACCGTCAGCCGGCAGCGCCTGCAAGCGGCTGTGCATGTTCCTGCGCTGGGTGGTGCGGCCCGCCGACGGCATCGACCTGGGAATCTGGCAGGGCGTTGCCCCTGCACAGCTGATTATCCCGGTCGACACGCATATCAGTCGCATCTGTTCCTATCTCAACTTCACCACCCGCAAAAGTGCCGACTGGCGCATGGCATTGGATATCACGGCCGCGCTGCGACGCCTGGACCCGGCTGACCCGGTAAAATACGATTTCTCGCTTGCTCACCTGGGGATATCCGAAGGCTGCAACGGGACCGATTCCAGGCACTGCCTGACCTGCACCATACGCGGCATCTGCCCGCAAAGCGGCACTCTAGCGGTATGAATGCCACTTTAATAAATTGACACCCTTTTATCTTTCTGATATAGGACTAGCGTTGTTTCAGGCAGTTCCGCCGTTCGATGCACCCAATTCCAATCATCACCGGGGAGTCGCAGATGATTATCCAGTGTGAACAGTGCCAGACAAAGTTCAAGCTCGACGATTCCAAGGTTCCTGAAAAAGGTGTCAAGGTTCGCTGCGCCAGATGCAGGCACGTGTTTTCTGTTGGCAAAATACTTCCCGAAACAGAACCTCAGACTGATTTCGGAACCATGCTGGACTCCTCTGAATTGTCAGGGCAGGAAGCGACTGAAGTGCAGCCTGACGTTATGGTGCCTGATGATGCT
Source organism: Geobacter psychrophilus (assembly GCF_056821595.1). Lineage (NCBI taxonomy): Bacteria > Pseudomonadati > Thermodesulfobacteriota > Desulfuromonadia > Geobacterales > Geobacteraceae > Geobacter > Geobacter psychrophilus. The sequence continues at coordinate 2,413,736 of NZ_JBXDTU010000004.1, read as the reverse complement.
TCCGCCATAGAGTTCGAAGAAACGGTACCCTCTGCAGACAGCACCTTTGATGAGTCTGAACTGACCGTATCCGCTCCCTTTGAGACCCAGGACGACCACGAGGATCTGTTTCCGTTAGATATCAGCAGTAGTGAGCAAGACCTGTCATCACCGGAAGAGGACACCTTGTTCCCCCCGGTTCAGGTCGAACCGCAGCATTCAATTAACGATGTGGATTTCGGTACGTTTGACTTCGGTACTGACGATGAGGACGCCGCATCAGCAACCTCTCCTGGCCTGGATTTTGGCGATGCACCCAAGATTCAACCCGCACCGACCGATTCTCATAACGAAGAATTCAGTGGATTGGATTTTTCAGGTGACGACATGTTCGGTGAGGTCGTACCTTCAGCGCCTGAAGAATCGGATGGAGCGATCTCATTCGATTTTGGCATGGATGACTTTGCCTCATCAATGGGAGTCAAAGATTCTGCAGGTGGACAGAACAACGCATTCTCGATGACAGACGCTGCATCTGACACCCCTTTCAGCCTCGACGAAATCGACTTTGGAGATGAACTGACCTCTGTTGGTGTGCATCACGTCAATCCGGAGGAACTCAAACCGAGCCAGGAACTGCTTTTTGCACCGCTGGCTGAAGCCCAGACGAAGCCCATTCAAGATACCGATTTTAGCACCGCCAGAAAGAACACAGCGGCACAGGAAGAACTTCCGCCGCTTTCCATAGTTTCGCGACGCAAACAGAGTCCAATTTTCAGGGTACTGGTTGCTGCACTCGGCATTCTCGTCGCCGGTGTCGTTGCATTCTTTGGCTATGCGATGTTCGCCGGCAACAAAACCAACACTGCACAGGAATCGGGTCGCATTACCCTGGGCGAGGTGGATGCAACCTTCGTCAAGAACAAGTTGATCGGCGACCTGCTCGTAATCAGTGGTGAAGCGGTTAATGAATTCAGTAAGCCGCGGGCTGCTATCCAGATCAAAGGCATGGTGTACGGGGCCAATGGCGAAGTCCTTGCCAGCAAGAATGCATTCTGCGGCAATCCGCTTACCGAAGAGCAGTTGTCGACCATGTCACTGGACAAAATTGAAGCGGCGATGGCCAATCAGTTCGGCGATTCTCTCGCCAACATGGAAGTGGCGCCCGGCAAAGCGATACCTTTTGTGATCGTAATAGCCAAACCACCCGCAGGTGCCAAAGATTACGGCGTTGAACCGGCCGGCTCCACTGTGGCTACCGGCAAGGCCCAGTAATCCAACGAACGTATACCGAAATTAAAAGGGCGCTGACTCAATACAGTCAGCGCCCTTTTTCTATGGCATCAATCCAGCTTAAAATGCAGGTAAAGGCTATAGGATCTCTACCAGCCTGATGTCGAAGGTCAGATCCATGCCGGCCAGAGGATGGTTGGCATCCAGCGTAATCGCGGTTTCGGTGACTTCGGTTACCAGCACCGGCATTGGTGAACCATCCTGCATGACAACCTCCAGGTGGTCGCCAACCTGCGGTTTCATCTCAGCGGGGATCTCGCTGCGCTCAATAACAGCCACCATCTCCTCGGCGCGCTGTCCGTAAGCATCATCAGCCGGAATTGTGACCTTGATGCTCTGCCCCGGCTCAAGACCGATAACCGCAGATTCAAATTTCGGAATCAGATTGCCCTGGCCGATAACAAATTCCATCGGTCCACCGGCGTTGCCGCCACAACCACATTCGTGGTCCTCGCACTCTTTATCATGGTCGTTGCAGTCATCTCCGCAATCGTCTCCGCATCCGGCCTCTGTTTCTTCCGATGAATCGAATATGCTGCCGTCCGCCAGCGTGCCGGTGTAGTGAACCCGGACTTTGTCGCCGTTTTTTGCCTGTGCCATGTGGTAGTTCCTTTCGTGGTGTATTTCAGCCTGCCGACAGATGTTTCCGGGAGTAGTGTATGAATGGAATCAGCAAGGGCCGATAATGGGGGTAAAGCAGGACTATTAGTAAGTTACAAAATTATTTTCTGCGCTTTTAGTACGATAGAATTTTTTGCAGAAAATTTCGTGATCGTACTTATTCCGTTTTTGGGGCAGGCATGAAAATAAATTTGTTAACGCACTTATCCGGTTTATCCGGGCTGGATGATGCTATCAACAATTTGTGTAAGCCGGGCAATGTCGCTGCCGGATATTCTGACCCGCTTATGGCGCGATGTCTCACCCGATATAATTTCAACCGCCGATTTCGGCACCTTGAACAGCCCGGCCAGGAACTCGCGGCAAAGCTTGTTGGCGGCTCCATCCACCGGCGGAGAGGTAAGCCGGATTTTCAACGCTTGGTCCTGCACACCGCATACCTCGTTTTTCGACGCGCGGGGCTGGATGTGAAGGGAGAGTACTATGCCGTCACTGCTGACGACACAAAGAGCGTGATCAGGCCGGCTCATCGCCGGATAGCTGGCGGGCAAAGCTGTCCAGAAGAGACTTTAAACTCATCTCGAACTGGATCTTCTGGCGGCGAACATCTTCAATCCTGGCCTTGAGTTCACCCAGTTGGCGTTCGGAATCGGCCACGATTCGCTCGGCCTTGAGTTCGGCTTCAGAGATGATCAGATCGGCTTCCTTACGGGCGTTGTTTTTCATGTCTTCGGTAATGCGTTGCGCGGCCAGCATTACCTCGCGCAGCTCTTTTTCCCTTTCGGCGATGTCGAACATCTCTCGGCTCTGGCGGGACTGCTGTTCTTTCAGCTCGCTATTCTCCCTGATCAGGTTCTCCATCTCGGCGGCCACACTCTGCAGAAACGCATCGACATCTTCCTGATCCAGGCCGCCGAACATCTTGCCTTTGAACTGCTGCTGCTGGATATCAAGCGGGGTGATTTTCATAGAGTGGAACCTTTCATATTCAGCGCAACTTCAGCGCCATACTTGTAGTCATTAGGTATTCATACGCGGTATTGAATACAACGATCTGCAGGACGTAGATAAGGGCAAACGCCACCAATGGTGAAAGATCGAGCGCTCCGGTATCGGGCATATGGCGCCTGATCCTTTGTAAAAGCGGTTCCGTCGCACGGTAGATAAAATTGACTATCGGATTATAGGGATCGGCATTGACCCATGAAATAATCACACTTGCCAGCAGAATGTACTTGTAGACCGTCAGCAGTCCGTCGGCCAATTCGACTATCTTGGCCAGAGCCAGAACTATGTTACCCAGAAGAACCACGATACTGCTCCCTTGCCCCAAATGAATAAACATGTGATATATGCCCTAAAGCTCTCATAATGTCAAAGCAGAAAGATTGCCTTCAGCACGGCGGTCTGCTATAAACGGTCCATCATGAACAATTATTGCAGACAGCTAGAAATCGCAGTCGAAGCGGCACATCTGGCAGGCAGCTATCAGCGCCACCGTTTCGCCTCATCTCTGCAAATCGATATGAAGGGTGACAAGGATCTGGTGACTGAGGTTGACCGGGAATCAGAACGGCTGATCGTCACGCACCTGCTCTCGGCGTTCCCCGATTACAACATCATCGCCGAGGAAAGTGAATATCCACAGGGAAGCTCCCCCTTCCGCTGGATCATTGACCCACTTGACGGCACCACGAACTTCGCCCACAGCTTCCCCTGGTTCTGTGTTTCTATCGGCCTGGAGCACGCGGGGGAAATCGTGGCAGGAGTAATTTACAACCCGATGCATGGTGAACTCTTTACTGCCATCCGCGGGGGCGGAGCGTTTATTAACGGCCGACGAATGCACGTATCATCCCGCTCACCGTTGCGGAGCACCCTGCTGGGAACCGGTTTTCCCTACGATTGCGCCAGCGACCCTGCCAATAATTTTGCACATTTCATCTGTTTTCAAAAAACGGCACGCGGCATCCGTCGCGCCGGGGCGGCGGCCCTTGACCTGGCATATGTTGCTGCCGGACGACTGGATGGCTTCTGGGAATTAAAACTGAAACCATGGGATGTGGCAGCAGGCGTCCTGATGGTACGCGAGGCGGGCGGAAGCATATCCAGCTATGACGGCTCGCCTTACGGAATTTATTCGCACCGCATTGTGGCCAGTAACGGCCTGATCCACGATGAGATGATCGCCTTGCTGGCATCCCCTGACCTTGGAGGTGCGGCATGAAACGTAAGATAACCGCCGTGCTGTTGAGCGCACTGGTACTGCCCGGACTGGGTCAGCTCTATCTGGGACGCAAGGCCCGGGGAATTGTCATTATCCTGCTGGTCAACCTGCTCCTGCTGCTGACACTGTTTGTACTGTTGAAGGGACTGGCTCCCGTGATTGCATCCAAGGTGGTATCCGGTACGTTCAGTTCCCAAGATGTCCTGTCTGCGCTTCAGGGGGTTACAGGTTTCGGCCGGGGATTATTGGCCGGATTTGCCCTGCTCTGGGTGTACTCGATTGCCGATCTGATTGCATTTCGCAGCAATGATGAACCAGCAGCAAGCAGGTAGACCGGTATCCGGACACCAGCACCAGCATTCATACAAACTGCAGCTCTACATATAGGAACCGGGTTTGAGTAGACATAGCACGGCTGATTTATAACACTTTTAGTCAAGGAGAAATGCAACCATGATTACACACATCGTTCTGTTCAAATTAGCTGATCCAACGGCTGAGAATCTATCTGCAACACGTGACAAGCTTCTCAGCATGCACGGGAAAATCGCTCAGCTGCGTCATCTGGAAGCTGGTATTGATGTCATCCGTTCCGAACGATCCTACGATATCGCCCTCATCACAAAGTTTGACTCGCTTCAAGACCTCCAGGAGTATCAGGTCCATCCCTACCATGCCGGAGAAGTTATACCTCATATGAAATCGGTCTGTGCCTCCATCGTGGCCGTGGACTATGAAAGCTGAACTTAAGGCAGTGAGGATCTGATTCAGTGCAGCGGCATGCAGATAGTGTATACTTTTAACTTGACTAAGCATTACCGGATGGGTAAAATCCGGTTCTACTTTGATTCAATGAATTTGTATACACCGTAACTAGTTATTTTTATTCTGTTTTTCCCCATTAGTCCACCATAGCTTTTTCAAGAGTTTCAGGACGTACATTCGAGCCTGTAGACAGCAAATACAAACATGGAGGTAGGAAATGTCAGATTACGGTACACTGCAAGACCGCGTACGCCACAAGTCACTTTTGAGCAAAGTCATGACCGCAGAAGAAACGGTCCAGTTCTTCAAACCGGGCATGAACCTGGGTTGGTCCGGCTTTACCCCGGCCGGTTATCCTAAAGTCGTTCCTATTGCCGTTGCAGAACACGTTGAAAAGAACAATCTTCAGGGCAAATGGAAATTCAATCTGTTCATCGGCGCCTCGGTTGGCGCAGAGACAGAAGACCGCTGGGCAGCCAATGACATGATTGACCGTCGCTGGCCATACCAGACCGGAAAAAACATTGCCGCCGGCATCAATGAAGGCCGCATCCGCATGGGCGACAAGCACCTCTCACTGTTTGCACAGGACCTGGGTTACGGTTTCTACACCAAGGACTCGGAGAGCGGCAAGCTTGACCTGGCTATCATCGAAGTATCCGCAATTACCGAAGACGGCAGCCTGGTACCAACCTCATCCTGCGGAGTAATCCCCGAGATCCTGATGATGTGCGACAGAATCATCATTGAGGTCAACACCGGCCAACCTTCCTTTGAAGGCATCCATGACCTGGTTTCCCCCGGCACCCCTCCCAACCGCCAGGTATTCAACATCACCAAGGCCGGCTCACGCATCGGTTCCACCTCGATCCCCTGCGATCCGAAAAAAATCATCGCCGTGGTCGAGTCTAAACTCCGTGACCAGGGTCGCGCCTTCGCCGAGCAGGACGATACATCGGAAGCCATTGCCAACCATATCATCGAATTCTTCACCCACGAAGTAAAGGCCGGACGTTTGCCGGACAACCTGCTGCCAATCCAGTCCGGTGTCGGTTCCATCGCCAATGCTGTCATCGGCGGCCTGGCCAAGGGCCCCTTCTACAACCTGTCGGTTTATACCGAAGTTCTTCAGGATACCATGCTCGACCTGTTTGACTCAGGTAAACTGGACAGCGCCTCATCCTGCTCGCTGTCGCTCTCGGCTTCACCGGGCTTCCCGAAGTTCTTCGAGAACATGGACAAGTACTTTGACAAGATTACCCTGCGTCCGCTCTCCATCTCCAATGCACCGGAGCCGATCCGTCGTCTCGGCTGTATTGCCATGAACACCCCGGTTGAGATCGACATGTATGCCCATGCCAACTCGACCCTGGTCGGCGGTACACGCATGATTAACGGCCTGGGCGGTTCCGGCGACTTCCTGCGCAACGGCTTCCTGAAGATGATGCATACACCATCGAGCCGGCCATCCAAGACCGATCCGACCGGCATCTCCTGCGTGGTACCGCACTGTTCACATATCGACCACACGGAGCACGACCTTGACGTCGTCATCACTGAGCAGGGCCTAGCCGACCTTCGCGGTCTCTGCCCGCGTGACCGCGCCAAGGTTATCATCGAGAAGTGCGCCCACCCTGAATACAAGCCGATCCTGACCGAGTACTATGAGATGGCTCTGGCTGAGTGCCTCCGCCGTAAGGTTGCCCATGAGCCGCAGCTGTGGGATCGCGCCTTCAAGATGCACCTCAACCTTGAGAGAAACGGCACCATGAAGATCAAAAACTGGGACATCAAACTCGATCTCTGCGAATAATTTTCTGCTACAAGCGTACAAAACCTGCCCCACCGGAAATCCGGTGGGGCTTTTTCAATGCAGGTTTTTATTTCGTACTTGAACTTATCGTGCAGGTATGTTTTAAATAGCATGCTTTGTATACAGAAGCGGGAATACACATCCCATTATCAGGCTGGCACACATGGCTGAAAACGTAAACGGCTTCCAGGGTGCAGTGGCGGGACTTTCGCTCACTGATGTCATCCAGCTCAAAGGACACAACAAATATTCCGGCTGCATCACCGTCACCTACGGCGGCAACGAGGGTGTCATCTACTTTGTTGACGGCGAGATCATCCATGCCGTCCAAGGCAACGAAACCGGTGAAGAAGCTATCTACCAGATCATCAAGTGGCCGGGCGGCAACTTCAATATCCACCCTGAAATGACCTCCAACGTCTGCACCATCCACTATCGTACCGATTTTTTACTCCTTGAGGCACTGCGCCGACTGGATGAAGAACGCATGGCAGGGGTAGACCCGGGAAGCGGCAAAGGGCCCTCGGTTACACCGCGCCGTACAATGAGCAAGATTGCTGCGCGACTGCAACAGATCAACGGTATTACCTATGCTGTCCTGCTGGAGAAAGACGGCACCCCACTCCAGGATACGAGCATTGAGGCTACCGCTCTGGCATCCAAGGGTTTCTTTCTGGCCACAACCGGCAACCAGCTTGGCGATCTCATGGGACTAGGCGACATCAAGGCCACAGCCGTACAAACCAGTAATTACCATCTGCTGATGTATGACTCCAAGCAACATTACCTGAGCATCGCCGTCAAGCCCGACTGCAACCTTGACAGTATGGAAAACGAAATCAAGTCGGCCCTGATCCCAGGAAAGTAGGAGGATGGACCCTATGCAGGACATCCTGCGTCACATAAATAGTGTAGAAGGTGTCATGGGCAGCGCCGTATTCAACGAAAAGGGAGCGGTATTAAGCCATGCCTTTCCTCCCCTGATTGATGCTGATGCCCTTAAGAAAGCAGCGGAACTGACGCTGGAGTGCATCCACGGGCTGCAGATCGCTCAAACACTGGAAGTTCTTGATCTGCGTTACGCCGAAGGACGCATCATCATAAAATCCTTCCCGGGTGCGATGCTCTGCCTGCTCTGCGCCAAGAATATCAACCTGCAGGTCCTGATCATAACCCTCAACCTGGCGGTAAAAAAACTTGAGTCATTGCTGCCGAAGGAAGACGAACCGGGCAGTATTGCGGATGAAAGCACCAACAGCGGAGTGCTCAGCCTGAAGATCAGCCATCTGGCCAACCGGGATGCCAGCAGCAGCTTCGACTCCCTCGGCATGATCGCCATCAGCCAGCCAACCTCAAGCTTCATCAGCGATTTCTACAAATCGCCCTTTAAAAAACTTGTTCTCACCAATACGGCTGCCGGAACAAGCGGTACCTTTCCGGTAATGGTCATGAAAGACATTGATCAGCAGTTTGACGGTACGATCATCGTCGGACCGGGCATTGAGAAAAAACTCAAGGTCAGTGAAGGGGAAAAGATCGAGGTACAATTGGCATAGCCTGCATATAGCAGGCAAGATCAAAGAGGGATGAGGCAACTCACCCCTCTTTTTTTGTATGCGCCTTGGGATGGGCCTTGTCGTAGACCTCCATCAGGCGGTCGATACCGACGTGGGTGTACTTCTGGGTGGTGGAAAGTGACGCGTGGCCGAGCAGTTCCTGAATAGCGCGCAGATCTGCTCCTCCCTCCAGCATATGGGTCGCAAAGGTGTGCCGCAGGATATGGGGAGAGATGCGTTTGAAGGCCGCAATGCGCAGCACGTGATCATCGACAATCCGGGCCACGCTGCGGCGGTTGATGCGATGACCGCGGGTATTCAGAAACAGCGCCCCGCTACCGGCCCGTTCTCCGCGATCCTCCAGGTACAGGCTGACAGCCATGATGGCACGGCTGCCGACCGGTACGATCCGCTCCTTGCCCCCCTTGCCCATCACCCGCACCATCCCGCCGGACAAATCAAGTTCACCGATGTTGAGTCCGGTCAGTTCGGATACTCGCAAGCCGCAAGAGTAGAGCAGCTCCAGGATAGCACGATCGCGCAGGGCGTATTTTTGATCGTCAGCCGGGGCTTCGACCAAGGCCGTTACCTGATCGATATCAAGATGAAACGGCAGCCGGTTTTCCTTTTTGGGCGTAGCGATCAGTTCAGCCGGGTTCTTTATGATGACCCCGCAGCGCAGAAGATACCTGAACAAACTCCGCATCGCGGCAAGCTTGCGCCCGATGGAACTCTTCTTGTTACTCTTGCCCAAGAGCGCCAGGTAGCGCCGCAACAGCAGATGGTCAACATCTGCGGCCGAGGCCGCCTCGCCTTTTTCACGGAGTACAAAGGCCGCCAGCTGTTCCAGATCCCGGCGATACGCTTCCAGGGTATGCGGCGACACATTGCGCTCCGTATCAAGATAACTGCAGAATTCTGTTATCTGTCGTGAAAGCGCTTCCATTGCCGTTTATTCGAACAGCGGCAGGTTGCTCTTCAGCTGCCAGCCCTTCTTGTCTTCGGTATCGAGGTAGGTCCACTTTTGACGATAGGTCAGGGTCTTGATGCGATTGGACGGCAGCGCGTAGTAGTCGAAATCAGCCACCACCTCGCCGGTACCCTTCTCCGGCAGGCATTCCGAGGTCAGGATGCGGTAATCGGTGATGGTAACCCCCCGCTTCTTGATCTCCTCGGCGCTCTTCATGAAGGCGTCCCGCAACTCCGGGTCCAGATAGACCATGCCGGCGCTTTCTATATCACGCCAGCGCAGCATCTTGTTGTAGCCCTTCATGCTCTTCTCAAACTCCTCGCGGATGTTGGCATGTTTGGCCTGCAGTGCATATGCGCACGAGCACAGCATCAGGAGCATGAAAATCATCACGTACCGACAGCATCGTTTCATTGAGTCACTTCCTTTCAAGTACGTGAATGTAATCGATCAATTCAAGCGCCAATTCGTATTTCCCAAAGGGGGGAATCAGATAATATCCGCCGGCCGCATGAAAGGTCGCAGCAATAAACTCCTTTGCAATTATCAGCCCCTCACGCATGCCGGCCTCTTTTTCCAGCCCTTTCATCCGGGCACGGATTTCGTCAGGGACAGAGATGCCCGGCACCTCATTGTGCAGATACTCGGCATTGCGTTCGCTGACCAGTGGCATGACCCCGGGCAGCAGCGGGATGCCGCAGTCGCGGGTCAGATCAAGAGACTCAAAAAACAAGGCCGGATCATAGATCGGCTGACTCTGGGCGAAGACAGCGCCATTGGCAACCTTTTTCCGCAGGCGTTCGGCCTGCATGGCTGTATTTTTGGTATTGGGGTTGAAAGCCGCGCCGATCGTGAAACCGGTGCCGCTGCCGATGGGATTGCCGATGGCGTTGACCCCGCGGTTCAGGTCGGACAACAGCTTGATCAGCGTGAATGAATGCAGGTCGAACACCGACTTTGCCCCGGCATGATCCCCCATGGTGGCCGGATCCCCGGTCACCGCCAGAACCGAGCGGAGTCCCAGCAGACTGGCGCCCATTAGGTCGGACTGCATGCCGATCAGGTTGCGGTCGCGGCCGGTAACATGGATGATCACCTCGATACCCACCTCGCGCTGGATCAGACTGCCCAGGGCGATATTACCCATGCGGGGGCGGGCCAGCGGATTCTCGGCCAGGTTGATAGCATCTACACCGGCTTCTTTCAGACGCCGGCTGCCTTCCAGAATCCTGCTGCACTCCATGCCTTTGGGAGGGTCAAGTTCAACTGTTATGACCTTGCGGCGACCCCAGGCGTCCAGAAACGAAGTCCGCCCGGCGGGTTCCTCTCCGGCGTTTATCGTAACACTGACGGAAGCCGACGGAGTGCGCGGAACCGGCAAACGTCCCGTCAAAGCCCCGGCCATGGCAGCGATGTGCTCGGGGGTGGTGCCGCAGCATCCGCCGATCAGGTTGGCGCCCACCTCGGCCATCTCCCCGGCCATGGCAGCAAAATAATCGGGGGTGGTGCGGTAGATGTAGCGGCCGTCGTGATATTCGGGGAAACCGCTGTTGGCATAGGCGGCAATCGGCTTCTGCGTCAAGCCTGCAAGCCTCCGCACCACCTTGACCAGTTCCAGCGGGCCGGCACCGCAGTTGGCTCCGATCACATCGGCACCGGCCTGTTCCATGGCAACACAGAATGCCTCTACCGAGGTGCCGTCACCACTGCGGCCCCCTTCCAGAAAAGCCATCGAGGCACAGACCGGCAGACCGGTGGAGCGGGCGGCCCGCACTGCAGCAATCAACTGCGGCAACGCCCCAAAGGTTTCCAGCAGAAAAAAATCAACGCCCCCCCCTGCCAGAGCCCTGCACTGGACGCCAAATTCGTCCACCATCTCAGCTGCGGTCAATTCGCGCTCGTCACCCTTGACCCGTATCAGCGGGCCAACCGAGCCGGCCACCAGAATATCTTGCCCCTGTCCGGCCGCTTGGCGGGCAATACGGGCGCCGGCGGTGTTGATCTCGGCCACCTTGTGCCCGAGACCAATAGCCGCCAACTTGGTGAGGTTGGCGCCAAAGGTATTGGTCTCGATCACCTGGGCGCCGGCAGCAACGTATTCGCATGCCAGCTCCAGCACGAGGTCAGGCCGCACGAGGTTCAGGTGTTCAAAATTGCTGTCAAGACTGACCCCTTTGGCATACAGCATGGTGCCGACGGCACCGTCACCGGTCAGAATTTCGATTTTCAGCCTGTCAAGTATGTTCATGGTGTCCTGTGGTGATAGAGTATCGAACCGTTCTGGCTGATGTAATCCCTGTGGCCCTGCCCAATACCCGCTAAAAGTCAGAAAACGACATCCCAACTCAATGCTAGCCGACTGTATCTGCTGTTGCCCGAATCCCCAATATGGGGTATAAGATTACCTTTCCGAAATATTTTCCCGAATGGAGTTATTCAATGCATGTACTTGTCCAGTGGCTGCTCGATACTATCGGCGCAATGGGGTACCCGGGTATCTTCCTGCTGATGGCCATGGAAAGCTCCATCATCCCCGTACCCAGCGAACTGGTCATGCCGCCGGCCGGCTATCTGGCCTTTCAGGGCAAGATGAATATGGCAGTCGCCATCCTGTGCGGCACACTGGGAAGCCTGGTGGGAGCCTACGCCAACTACTTCGCCTCCCACTACCTGGGGCGACCGCTGATCATTAAATATGGCCGCTATGTACTGATCCCGCCGGAAAAGTTTGAACGGGTGGAGCGCTTCTTTCTGCAGCATGGTGAGATCTCCACCTTTGTCGGTCGGCTGCTGCCGGTGGTACGCCATCTCATCTCCATCCCGGCCGGCCTGTCGGGCATGAACCACCTGCGTTTCTCGATCTACACACTGCTGGGTGCAGGCATCTGGTGCAGCATCCTGACCGGCATCGGCTATGTTATCGGCGAAAATCAACAGCTGATCATGCAGTATGCCCACCAGGCAGTGGTCTGGGTTTTCCTGTTCAGCCTGGCCCTGATTGGCGCTTATATCTGGTGGCACCGACGACGTGCAGGTATTAAAGCGTAAAGCGCTACGGAAGGCAAAGGGATTTTTAACTCACAGCAGAAACAACTTCCAACTGATTACAATCTGCCAATCGGCAGAGGAGAACGTATTATGCAGATGAAGCGCATCAATCAAATCCATTATATTGCCACTGAATTCAGCGAGCCGGCCTGTTCGGTACAGGGTTTCACCACCCGCCATGAGGGGGTTTCACGACCGCCCTACAATTCGCTCAACCTTGGAACCACCACTCAGGACCAGCTACACAATGTAGAGGGCAACCGCAGCCTGCTGACGCGCGCCTTCGGTATCGCCCAGGAAGCGCTGGTCACCGTACGTCAGGTGCATGGCAGCGACATCCTGGTAATCGACGAACCAAACGAGGATTACTCCCACTTCCTGACACTGGAAAGCGATGCCATCATCACCAACCAGTCCGGCGTCATGATCGGAGTCTGCGTGGCCGACTGTGCCCCGATCCTGCTGCTGGACCCGGAGAAGCGGGTCATCGCCGCGGTGCATGCCGGCTGGCAGGGCACCGCAGCGGGTCTGGTTTCCAAGACTGTGGCCGGGATGCGATCCCTGTTCAATTGCAATCCCGGGACGCTGCAGGCTGCGATCGGCCCCTGCATCTCCAAGTGCTGCTATGAGGTGGACGCGCCGGTCAGACAGGCCTTTGCCCAGAGCCAGATTCCGTGGGAGGTCTGCGCCGAGCCAAGCGGCGCGGGAAAATGGCAGCTTGATCTGGCCGCCGCCAACCGTGAGCTGCTCCTCTTGGCCGGGGTACCGGACAGCGCGATCCAGGTGTCGGGTATGTGTGTCAGCTGCCAGCGCGAGCGTTTTTTTTCGTATCGCCGGGATGGTGGCGAAACCGGGCGGCAGATGGGCTTCATCATGCTGAAACCTTAACTGCAATTATGAAGTCAGAATTATGAGTTATGAATGACTTTAAATCATACCTTCATAATTCAAAATTGGGGGTTAAAAGTGCTCGCAAAGGTTCTCAGCAGCGCACTGATCGGAATCGACGCTATCCTGGTGGATGTAGAGGTTGACCTGGCCCCGGGACTGCCGGCCTTTGCCACGGTGGGTCTGCCGGACGGCGCAGTCAAGGAGAGCAAGGACCGGGTCCGGGCAGCGCTCAAGAACTCGGGCTACGATTTCCCGGCCCGCCGAATCACCGCCAACCTGGCCCCGGCCGACATCAAGAAAGAAGGCGCGGCCTATGACCTGCCGATCTCCATCGGCATCCTGGCTGCCACCGGTGTTATCAAACCGACACTCCTGCAGCAGTACAGCCTGCTGGGAGAACTCTCCCTGGATGGCGGTCTCAAGGCGATCCGGGGCGCCCTCTCCATGGCCGTAGCCGCCAAACGGGCCGGGTTGAAAGGGATTATCCTGCCGCTTGAAAACGCCCCCGAAGCCGCAGTGGTCGAGGGACTCGAGATCATCGGCGCCACGACCCTCTCCCAGGTCGTGGAGTTCTTGAGCGGCCGCGAAGGCATTGATCCGTGCCGTATAAATCTCCAGGAGCTTTTTACCAGCAGCTGTGAGTATGGCGAGGATTTCAGCGAGGTCAAGGGACAGGAACACGCCAAACGCGCCATGGAAGTGGCAGCCAGCGGAGGCCACAACCTGATCATGATCGGCCCGCCCGGCTCGGGCAAGACCATGCTGGCCCGGCGCATCCCCACCATCCTGCCACGCATGTCCTTCGAAGAGGCCATTGAAACCACCAAGATTTTCAGTGTCAGCGGCATGCTGGATAAGGATCGCGCCCTGCTGGCGGTCAGACCGTTCCGCTCACCGCACCACACGATCTCGGATGTGGGACTGATCGGCGGCGGCAGCACCCCCAAACCGGGCGAGGTCTCCCTGGCCCACAACGGTGTCCTGTTCCTGGATGAACTGCCCGAGTTCAAGAAAAATGTTCTGGAGGTGCTGCGGCAGCCGCTGGAAGACGGACGCGTGACCATCTCCCGCTCGCTAGTTTCCCTGACCTACCCGTCGCGGCTGATGCTGGTGGCGGCCATGAACCCCTGGAGATGTGTGAACCTTTCTCTACTGGCGCGAACGAAGGGATATAAAAGAAGACAAAATGAAGGGAATCCTCGCCGACATCAATCCTCTCGACAAGTTCTTTCACGACTTGCTGCCTAGCCTCATAACTCAACGATGGCCACAGTGACGCCAGCGTAGTTGCTCTCTCGATTACATACGACTTGCCAATCTCATTTGTTTTGATGAAATCAATCTCTGCCTGCAGACGGGGGATCTCCAGGGTAATGTTGTCAAGCCTGGTCTTGATCGGATCATATCTTTCTTTGAACCCGTTTTGATCAAGAACCTGCTTACCGTACAAGTCGATTAAAACATCAACTTTCCCGTTTACTTCCTTCTGCTCTTTCTTCAGCAGTTCAAGCCTCTCCTGCTTTTCCACCAATTCATTTTCCAGATCTTCGTTGGCACCAAGCTGTTCAGGTGCGACAACCACCTCCTTCAAGGCATTCTGGAAGTTCTCCTCGATGATGTCCTCGTTGATTCTCATTCCACATTTCTTGCAAGCATAACGGGGAATCTTCATCGACGGATATGGAGCAACGTACAGTTTTTCTCCGCACTGGCATTTCAATATTCCTGAAAACAAAAACCTTCCAACCTTTGGAACCGATTTGAATGATGTGTATCGTCGAGCAGTCTCCTCAAAGATTTTATTCGCTGCGTCCCAGTCCTCTTCCGACACCAGCGGTTGAACGTTGGTATAGACCCAATCTGACTCCGGTTTCAGCACCCAATTCTTCTTGTTACCAAGACTCTTTGCGTAGTTGGCTCTGCGTATGCCCTTGTAGATTGTATCCGAGAGAAGCCGCTTGAGAGATGTCGGCCTGTAAACCTTCTTGCTCCTTGAATAGAGACCTTCATCTTTGAGTTGATTACAGGTGGTGAGCAGCTTGCCGGTTTCAAGGAATATTTGGTATGCTCTTTTGACGACTGGAGCTTCATCCGGATTGGGAACGATCTTTCCATCAACCCAGTGATAACCGAAGGCCCCCTTTCCACCAGTATTCTTTCCCAACTTTGCCCTGATAGGAATTGATGCTGCGACACGGGCAGAGATCTCCTCACGCTCCCACTGAGCCAATGCGCCGATAACGGTATAGAGGAGTCTGCCGGCAGGAGAGGACGTGTCAATACTCTCTTCAAGGCTTACGAGTGCAGCGTCGTGCTTTTGGAAGTAGTCGGAGATTTCTAGGAGTTGTTTGGTGTTGCGGGCAAGGCGAGCAAGTTTTGAGAAGATAAGAGCCTGTATTCGACCAGCGGCTACATCATCAAGCATTCTCTTGGCTTCGGGATTGTCAAGGACATCCTTGCCTGAAACGCCTGACAGATCATACAAGTCTACTATGTTCCATCTCTTGAGTTCTGCATACATTCTAGCACGGGCTTCATGATTCTTTGGCGATTCTCCCCGCGCCTGGTCTTCTGTTGATACCCTTATCCATATCCCAACGTTCATCCCGTCATTCCTGTCTAAATCACCCCGCCGGCCCAAACCACCCTACCGACGATCTTAAGATTTAACGCCTCTTCCCCATGCAGAATTTCAGGCTCGTATAGGGTGTTATCGCTTCGGATCACAACAGAGCCGTCATACTTCTTCTGAAGACGCTTCACAAGTAAGGCATCGTCGTATTGCACAACGTATATAGCGCCATCTTCAACCTTCGACGTCCGGACATCGATTAAGATTAGATCGCCGTTGCTCAGGGTAGGCTCCATGCTATCGCCTTGAACTGAAATGAGTGCCAGAAAATCCCTGGGGATTCCCAACACATTTTTTACCCACTCCGTCTTGAAATACAAGTGATCTACAATCTGTTCGCTATGAATAATTGCACCTCCTCCAGCACTGGCCTTGACCTCGTAACGAGGAACTCGGACGTAGCCATCAGCCTCCGAGACAAGTCCATTGTCACGGCACACGGTCGGAAGAGAACTATCATCTGAGAAAATCCACTGCAAATTGATGTTATGCCTGATACACAATTTGATGATTTTATCGTACGGGACTGTTCCCCGCTTTTTCCAGGTTCCAAGCAGCCTTGGGTCGCTTTCTAGCGCTTTTGCGACATCCGTATCATTCTTCAGATCAAGGGCTTTTTTCAGCTTTTCGATGATAGATTCGATCAAATTATCATCATTATGCAGATTTTGGCTTGACATGGTTTTCATCCTTATGCAACAATAATCATCATGATGAGGAAAGCGCTTAAAATAAAGGTCCTGATGATGCAGAAAGGAATATCAGGATCACATATCGCTGAAAAAGCAGGGGTACATCGTACTGCGGTCTATCACGTAATCAGCGGCAGAGCAAAATCACAACGTCTGCAAAGGCTGATTGCCAAAGAATTAGGTTGGCCATTTGATGCACTCTGGGCCGATTGATGATATTTGCAAACGGTTTATCGTCTATATGGAACAGACAATCGTCATTTACTCATCATTTATAGCATACGTATTTAATATTTTCATCAAAATGTTTAGTTAATCTTCTGTTTGTTGCGAGTAGGCCGTGAAGGTAACCATCGAATACAGAAAATCTCCAGACCCTGAAGCCAGGTTTGATCGTGTGATGGATATTATCCGTCGGGACCTCGAACGCCAGGCCTTTGTGCGTGAAACCGAACATATTAGAGTTTCACCGTCACCACCTCCGCGATCCCGGGAGGTGGCCATTGCAACATAATAGACTCCAACACAGAGCAAGTTCAGTTGACGATAGAAGCGGCGTTGATTCGTTCGAACGCATTCTTGAAAGCCTCGCAGCGAGACCAAAGTATCTTCCAGAGTGGCCTGATACTCAAAGAGCAATGCCGAATGAAATCCTTCGTTCGGCACTTTTCAATTGCCGGAACCGTAATCAAGCTCGTCTCTTCATGAAGGACGCAGAAATAGCTGTGATCGGAGACGGCCAGGTAATTTATCGCGGAGAGGAACTGCGCCAGGATGATGAACTTGTCTGGTTGCACCTGATGCACCTGGCAAAAAAGACCCATCTTGGCGATTGCATCGACTTCACCCCCTATTCTTTCATCAAAATGCTTGGCTGGCCCATCAAGGGCCAAAGCTACGACCGACTCCGTGTCTGCTTGAGCAGGATGCAGGCTACAGCAATCCGCTTCCAATCAAAACGCCTTGATACCTTCATCAGTGTTTCTCTGATCCTTAAGTTCAGATCCAGAAACGATAACAATGAAAATCTATCCCGATGGGAAGTCTGGGTTGGCGAGGAAATGCGCCTCCTATTTGACGAAGAGT
Organism: Geobacter psychrophilus; assembly: GCF_056821595.1. Taxonomy (NCBI): domain Bacteria; kingdom Pseudomonadati; phylum Thermodesulfobacteriota; class Desulfuromonadia; order Geobacterales; family Geobacteraceae; genus Geobacter; species Geobacter psychrophilus. The sequence goes on along the minus strand of NZ_JBXDTU010000004.1, from coordinate 2,396,163 downwards.
TCCTGACGAGGGTGAACTGGGAAACGAGGCGAGCGCTCCCAGACGGCATCGCATCCAAGTTGTTTGGTTACTGGTCAAGTCATCGGAAACCTTTCCCGGTAAAGGCTGAGACTCTCATCAAGCTGTGCGGTTCCGAAATGGAGCTGAGGCATTTCCGTATCGAATTGAGAAAAGCGCTCGATGTTCTCGTGAAAGTGAGTTTCCTCGAATCCTGGGAGGTCAAGGATGACCTGGTTACCGTCGCACGGAGGCATTGACCTATGACTTACCAAGTATTGACTTATGACCGGCGAACTACTGACTTTTGACCGACAAAGTATAGACCTAAGCCCTACAGGTACTGACTTTTGACCGGCAAACCTATTGACTTTAGACCGGCAGAACTATTGACCTTTGGCCGACAAGCACATCGGAAATTCGTTTTGCAGCACGCGATGTTACAGAGTTTTCCACAACCCCCTAACCTTCTTTTAACCTTTTATAACCATTAGGGGCTGAAAAACATCAAGGAGGACCCCCATGAACTGCCCAGTTCCTGATGACGCTGTGACAATTGTCATCGCTTATTTACGTCAGCAAGGACTCACCATTACCCATACCGGAAATGCATACCGCCTCGATGAAGGCTTGCCGAACATCAATGTCGTCATCAAGGCATTCCGTGATCAAACCATCAGCATTGCTGAAGACGGTACCATTCATCTTTTTGGCATCTACCTTCCTTCAGGATGGGACACCGTGAGAATCAGGAGAAAGGTTGAAGATCATCTTCGGAAGATCTCCTCTACAGAGGAAATTATCCGTATCGCTTCATGCTTGGGAGTAAGACTTTCTGAAACCGTAAAGTGATCCGGGAACACCCGGTCTCCAGTCGTAGTACGACAACCTAATAGCACAGATTCAATCTGGCACGGCCGGGCACTTCAATGTGCTGGCAAAGCCGGTCTACGGAGAAAACTTCCGTGACCGGCTTTTTTTGTTTGAGCGGAGGTCACATGGATTTCTTCAAGGCAATGCAATGGGTGCAGGACAACGAACCCACGATCAAGAGCAAGATCAGGCAGTATCGGAAATTCACCCCCTATGAAATGTGCGACTTTCAGCAAGAGGCATACGAGGCTGCATTCGTCGCGGTTCTCCGCAGTCAGGAGAAGAATATCCCGTTCGAGGCTGCCTTCTGGACCACATTCCGGAACAAGATCAGCGTTCTGACTCCCGACCCTAACTTCACCCATGGGTCCAATTCGATTCCTTCGCATATCTGTTATGGCGACATTGAGGCAGTCGAACAGACGATTCACGGGAGTGATGATGGTGCTAACATCGAGGCGATCTTCGAGGCTATTTCCCACCACTTGACGGAAAAGGAAAGGGAAACCCTGTCTCTCTCCCTGGGGGTAGCGGAACAAGGGAAACTATCCACCTACGAGATCGCTGAACTTTACGGCTGCTCGGATTTTAATGTCCGTGACACTTTGAAAAGGGCGTTCAGACGGATAAAGCAGCTCGCAGACAACGGAACCATAGTCGTTGACCGCATGAGGCTTGTGACTCAAAAACACCGGGACATAATGTCTGGCTGTGTAGCCACTCAGGACTTCACGCATTTGGGTTTCTCGGCAAGAAGCCCGCCTTCATGATCGAAACACTTCACGGCAACAGCAACCGATTATTACAACCCGCAAAAGGAGCCATAATGAAACGCAATGCAGCAATCAAGAAGTTCAAGCCATTATCCCAGAAGGTGCTCAGGCGCCTTGCTGAAGACCGCATCATCGAATCCCCGCTTACGGATAGTAATCAGCAGCTTCTTTCTGCTCTCTGTCGAATCTGGACAGACGAATGGTACGTTGCCCAGATGAATAAAACTTTCAAACCAGATAAGAGGGCGGTCATGCTGGCTTTCCCCAATTTCGGTAAAATTGAACGATACATCCTTAGCAACTATCTCAATCTCAAACCTAGGGCAAAACTCCGAGCTAGAGATATGGCCAACCGCATCCGGCAACACTTCGAGATCGAGTACCCGCATTTCAAAATTCATCGAGTTCGCCAGGCGGCCTACAACCTTCGCCGTCATTCTCGTTCCGGAAGTCGCAAACATACCTTGATCCAGTTGGCCATGCTGGAGGGGAACCACGATAATTTTTGGTCATAAACATCTGTCAGAGTCGACAACTAAACATATCTATAAGAACTTGTTCTTTTAGATATGTTGTACCTCATCAACGTAAGGAGAATCGGAATGAGAATAGAAAATCTGGAAGAAACGCTCAACTCGCGAATAGAGGAGGCATTTAACTCCGGTTTGAGCGTTATCGAAATAACCAGGACACTGAACAAGAGCAGCGCCGAACATATTCATGATCTGCTCAGGGGTGCCGGCCACATTGATACCCTCCCAAAAGAAGGTCTGCGTAGGTCATACGGAATCGATGCCAAATGGGAATCCGTTCTGCGGAAGAAAGGCTATTCCTTCCCGCGCTGGTGTACAGGATGGGGCTTTGATCCTGTAAAAGCGGCAAGAGAACTGGCACAAGGTGAACAAGGAGCTGTCCATGTAGCGTTGAAGAGAGACTTTCCTGCCGTTTATGCGCGTATGTTTGGTGAAGATCCGCCGCAGAGGGTCCCAACCACCAGAATACATGATCCACATCCATCCGTAACAATCGTCTGGCATCCCGACCGCAATGCCTACGTTGCCGAGTTGATCGGCAATCCGGCGATAAATGCCGGCGGCATAGATCTGGAGCACGCATTACAGCGCTTCCTGGTGGCGCTCCGGTTTGATGAGCAAATCAAACGCCTGGAATTGATGATCGCCCAGATACAAAACCAATAACGCAACGTGGAGAACAAAAGTTCTCCATGTATCGCAAACAGAGGTAAGGAGCCTTTTTAGGGGAACAAAAAGGTACCGGAAAAGGGTCCATAATTGAATGGAACCTAAATATTCCCCCAAATATTCCCCAAAAACGTCTCCTTCACCTTCCCCCCCGCAAGATTATAGGTGTAGGGGACGTTTTGTTCCCCAAAATATTCTCCAAGGAGGCAATCATGGGAGTGCTGGTTTGTGATCTGGGATTTTCGTCGGCGAAGTGGATGTATGAGGATCGTAAGGGGAGAATTATTTCCGCATTCAGGTATGACGGTGAAAACCTGCTGTTAGGGGAAGAAGCTCTGTTGTCATCAGGGTCGTCCTACCTGAAAACAATGGAAGAGCTTGTAAGGTTTTATCCAGAATTTGTTGGCCACTGTTTCAAGGCGGCGAGAGCAGAAGGGATAGTAACACTCGCCGTTGGTCTGCCATATTCCTATTGGCAGGATCAAAACAAACCTGGCGGAGCGGTTCCGGCCCTAGCAAAGGCATTGACTGGAGCGCTCGTCACTGACGTTGCCATATTCCCGCAAGGACTCGGTGGACTCAGGGATTATCTGGATAATGTCGAGGAACGCCCTGAAGGCAACGTGCTGGGAATAGACATCGGATTCAACACCATCATCTTTACGCTCTTTTCTCCTCAGAAAAGACAGATCATCTACGGCAAGACCCTCAACAAACGGGGTGTTCACCAAATGGCAACCAGCTATCTGCTGCCACGCATCAAGGACCTGGCACCTTCCGGCACTTTTACCCCGGTCGAAATAGCTTTCCTGATCGAGAAGGGTTATCTGCAATACGGATTCGAGCGACACGATGTCAGAAGAGAAATCAGCGATGCCGGCGTTGCCTACATCGAGCACATCCTTAGGGATGTCCAGGGAGAGTTGCAGGCGCACGTTGGAATGCATGCCGACTTCGACCGGGTATTGCTGTTTGGTGGTGGTGCCGCACTGCTTAAGGATGGCTTCCCGGCAAAGAATATCGAGGTAATCGTCCTGCCGGTTCCGGAATTTGCGAATGCCCGCGGATTCCGTTCACTCGCTGGCGGAATGTGAGCGTGAATCATGGCCCAGTTCACGCTCAAGATCAAAACCTATGATCCCGACATCGTCAATGCTTTCGCACGCCTTCGTAAAAGCCGGAAGCAGTCGGCCTTTACCCACGAAGCCCTTAAATACTTTCTGGCAACGGAACAGGGGGCACAGGTTATGGCGCTCATGGCCAAGGGATACGAAGAACCACTGAAAACCATCACCAAAGCAAATCGGAATGAAACACCCATTACTATACGTGAATCAGCACCATTAATGCCAACGACTCTTGAACGTCAGGCGTTACCACTTGGGGAACTGTCGGAAGACTACTGTGCCGCAGTTCTTGGCAATATATTGAAATGACGAAGTAAAGTCAGCCATGCAAATAATTTTTCCTGAATGGCTTGGTTTAGAAAGAAGTGACGTGATTTCAAAAATTAACACAGCACCTGGAGAAGTGCGGGAGGTAACACTATGAGACGAATTGATCACCTAGGTTTTGATGATTTTAACGAGGAGATGGGCAATCACGTCACTCTCCTCACTGAGGAATGTACCATCAAGTATGGGGACCGCTTTGGAAGATTGCTCGTGAATCTGGCCACCAGGAAGTACGGTAAATACATACTGGACAAGACCTCTGAGCAAATATATGACGAATATGGCGATATTGTTGCTCAGGAACTTGGTTGTATGAAATTTGAGCGGAAGCATGACTAGACAAGATGTTCATAAGGTAATTGAGCTTATTGCGTCAATTCTCATAGAGAATCCATCTATCGTTCCGGGTCAAGATGGGGTGACGACAGCTAATTGGCTTCGATCCCTGTTTTTTGACGAAAAGTCTGGAACTCTATACTTTGGACGTGATGAAATCTCGCGCAAAGAGTTGGAGTTAATACTGTTACTAAGGCAACGCAACATATCTCCGATGGATTTTATAAAAATGCTCCAACAGGAACATCAGTTGGCGTGGCTATCAACGAAGTAAATCGGAAAATATTCTATCACTTTTTGCGAGAAGAAAGATCTCAATAATCGTTGACGCATTCTTAAAGTTTGGCTATTATCGTAATCACGAAGCAATTACATGACTACGATAATACTCAATTGGTGATCTATGGCGTCTCCAGTGAACCGCACATATCTCCGTCAGACCCGGGATGCAGCAGAACTGCTGGGCAAGCTCATCCGGCTTGGAAGGAAAGAGCGCAAGATGACCGAGGAAGAGCTGTCCGGACGGGCAGGGATTTCCAGAAGAACCTTGCAGAAGATCGAGCGCGGTGATACGAAGTGTGAGATCGGCCTGGTGTTCGAGGTCGCCAACCTGGTTGGAGTGAACCTGTTCGGGGATGAAGGAAACGCAAACATCTCCAGGAATATAAGCCGGATAGACGATAAACTGGCTCTTCTACCCAAGCTGGTTCGCAGCACTGTGAAGGTAAACGATGAATTCTGATTACAAAGAAATATATGTCTGGATCTGGCTCCCTGGGGAGACAGAACCGGTGGTTGCCGGGATGCTTACGGCCGTAGGGACGACATATGTCTTCAACTACGGTAAAAGCTATCTTCAGCGCGGCAATGCTATACCGATTTACGACGCTGAACTTCCCTTACGTCAGGGGCTACTTCCTCTCCTTTCTGGTCTTTCTATTCCTGGATGTCTGCGGGATGCGGCTCCTGATGCCTGGGGACGCAGGGTAATACTGAACAAGAAGTTCGGAAATAAAGCATCAGGAATCGATCCGGCAGCACTCGACGAACTCAGTTACCTTATCGAGTCAGGGTCCGACCGGATAGGCGCCCTGGATTTCCAGCTATCGCCTACGCAGTACGAGCCACGATATGCCTCAGGAGCCCCCATTGAAGAACTGATTGAGGCGACCGAGCGTGTCGAGAAGGGTATTCCGCTAACTCCTGAGCTTGCCCAGGCACTTCAGCATGGCACCTCTATCGGTGGAGCGCGCCCCAAGGCCCTCATAGAAAGCGATTCCCGGAAATTTATAGCGAAATTTTCCACCTCTACAGACCTCTACTCCGTCGTCAAAGCAGAGTATGTCGCCATGAGACTAGCTGACAAGGCAGGCCTAGACGTGGCACAGGTCTCTCTGAAACTTGCCGCCGGTAAGGATGTGCTACTTGTTGAACGTTTTGATCGGATGGCAACGGCCAACGGGTGGCAGCGCAAGAGCCTGGTTTCGGCACTGACGATGTTGACTCTGGATGAGATGATGGCCCGTTACGCAAGCTACGAAACGTTGGCCGAAATTATCCGGAGTAAATTCAGAAATGCTCCCGGAACATTGCGCGAACTGTTTTCCCGCATCGTGTTCAATATCCTAGTTGGCAATACTGACGACCACGCCCGCAATCATGCAGCTTTCTGGGATGGGCAGATGTTGATGTTAACCCCTGCATACGATATCTGCCCACAGGGTCGCCATGGGCAAACCGCCACACAGGCAATGCTGATCGCGGGAGAAGATCGGTCAAGCCGGATCACCACCTGCATTGCTGCCGCTCCGCAATTTCTCCTCTCTGAAGAGGAGGCCGTCGACATTATCGCTAAACAGATAACGTGCATCGAGCAGAATTGGTCGACTGTCTGTGACAATGCATCGTTAAGCGAAGTTGATCGAAATTTGATGTGGGGAAATCAGATATTGAATCCATATGTTTTCGAGGGGTTGGAACCAGGGCCCCTAAAAGATCTCGCTAGACGGCACCAGCGAGGATGAGACTGAAAGCCGCGGACTTCTTTCTGGAGTTTGCGGTTTTTTTCATATTTCCATTATGGTTTGAGACACGGTCGCGGGAAGATCGTGAGGCCAGTAAAGTAGATATGGCTGAATACCTCGGTCTTCATGGTCAACCCGGGAAGAAACACTTCATCAGTAGAAATCATCCGGAAAATAGCATCTGTTCCTGTATCGATCCTTGCTAAATCCGGACTTTGTGATCACCCTGAAGCGCTCCTGCTGTCAGATAATCAGGTGCCAGAACAGCACAGGCAGTTCTTACGCTTTTCCTGATTCTTTACCTTTTACGTTGAAAGCGGCCAATCGTTCCCTGGCCTCACTGAAGTCACCCAGGTTGGAATAGGAATTAATTGTTTCAATGCGCAGAGCATCATCCATAGTTCGCCCGACAACATCCTGAATTGTCTCCTTGGCGGAGCGGACCGCCTGCTGGCTGTTGGCCAGGATCATGGCTGCATACTGTTCTGCAGTCGCCATCAATTCGGCATGAGGCACAACTGTGCTGACCAAGCCAAGACGAAATGCCTCCTCGGAGACAACTTCACGCCCTGTAAGAGTTAGTTCCAGAGCCACAGCCATACCGGCGATAGCGACCAATCTGACAAGCCCACCGTCACCCTGATGCAAGCCGTAACGCACCTCGAACACACCGAATTTGGCCTTTTCCGAAGCTATACGGATATCGCAAGCAAGCGCGAGTTCAAACCCCCCGCCAATGGCGAATCCGTTAATCGCGGCAATAATTGGCTTGGTGATCTTGTGCTGGCCACGGGTGATGCCGCCTGCAATGCCGGTAGAAACATTATTGCGCACATCCAGCATGGTGGCATGCTCCCACTTTGGTATGAAGGTTTTCAGATCTGCTCCAGCGCAGAAGGCCTTACCATTCCCGGTCAGAATGGCGACATCCGCTGAATCATCTTTGCCGAACCGGCTCCATACGTCCCATAATTCATCATTCAGATTATCATCCAGCGAGTTGAGTGCGTCCGGTCTGTCGAGAGTGATGTAAGCGATTCGGTTTCGGTTTTCATAAAGAACCTGTGTCATGTTGCTCCTCCTATCTGTATTTACTGGTTATGCACGCTCTTTATCGTTATGCATGAATCTTTCAACGCTTCGACGATCGCAGTTTCACCCTTATCCAGAACAACCTTCTCGGTTCGCCTTAAAATATAGTCTTGACGATCTCTTGAACGGGTCAACCAGATGCATCCACTGTGAACGCGCATATCATTTCTCAGTGCGGCAGGTATTGATATCACCTCATGTTTTTTGAGCAGGATGGCCACATCGACTCCTTCTACACCTTCAGTTGATCCAGATACGCGTGAAGCTGTCTGATCGTCCGTTGCCATACCAGGGGGTCCTTGGTTGCAGCATAAAGAGCTGCTGCACCATTCAGGACAATGATAAAAAAGGCGCTGATTTCGATATGATCCAGTCCGGGTCTGATGATCCCTTTCTTTTCCGCCTCCTTAAGACAAGAGGCCATCAACCTGGAAAACCCTTCAATGCCGCGCCAGATCTTGAATCTCATCCCTTCCGCCTGACCGGAAAGCTCTACCAGCATGTTGAGGAAAAAACACCCTCCAGGAAAAATATCCTTGCCGAGGTAATCGCGCATGTCGTTTTCCACCATGCATCCCAGTCTTTCCAGAGGATCTTCAATCTCACGTGTATCCTTGAAAACTATCTCACTCCAGATTCGTACCGCCTCGTCATAGGTGGCCTCCCAAAGCACCTCCTTGCTGCTGAAGTGACCGTACAGACCGCCTTTGGTCAGTCCGGTCGCCTCCAGAATGTCACCGATGGAAGTGTTGTAGTATCCCTTGACCGAGAAGAGCTCCAAAGCTTTGGTGACTATTTCCTGTTTTGTCTTGCTTCCCTTGCTATTCATAATTCACACTCACCCATATAATATACCGACCGGTCTGTTTATAAATATTCGCATAACAAAAGTCAACTTTAAAAATGTCTGTAGTGTTTTTCTTATTTATACCCTCGCACCTTCCCCCCCTGAAGATAATCAATATGAAGATCAAATTTCTGGAGGACTCATGCTGGCAAAGTTTATGACCACTGCGTCGATCGTTTTTCTCGTTCCACTGTCAAGCTTAGCTTCCGATATACGCCAACGACCATTCGCGTATTCCTTTGATGCAGCATCAGCCCAGAGTGGAGACACTTTTGTTGTCTGTTCAAATTGCCCGGACAGCAAGCTGACCATCCTCCCTGCCATTACCAAGCTTGCAGTGAGAATAAGCGACTCCATGCCAATACAGCCGCCTACTACTCAATCTGAGGTTGTAGCCGTTGTACCTAGAAATGAGCAGCCTGAAATCAAGGGGCTACTCGGGACGGTTCACTTTCAGTTCGACAGTTCCAGGCTTTCCCAATTTGAGCAGGGCAATTTGGAAAGGATATCAAGGGATATTCCCGCAGGTAATTCCGTCGGTATAACCGGGTACACCTGCACAATCGGTACGGATGATTACAACAAGAAACTGTCCTTCAGAAGAGCAGAAGCCGTCGCCACGGCACTGAAGGCCAAGGGGGTGAACATCAACACTATCGAAGGCAGGGGCAAATGCTGCCCTGCCTCGCAGGACAAGCAACAGAACAGAAGAGTAGAAATCATCGGATTACAAAAGGAGGGAATGTGAAGATCGCAAATAACAAGAAACTTATGGTCGGCGGGCTGATGATGTTCATCGTGACTGCGGCGGGTTTCTCTATGGCTAACGACAATCTAAGAACGGAGAAAGAGACCCTGATGAAGACCTTTCCAAATATGAAATTGGATGGCTTCAGGGAATCGCCGCTCAAAGGCCTATATGAGATCACCGCAGGCGAACAGGTATTTTACTTCAGCCCCGAAGGATACCTCTTTTTTGGTGAAATCTGGACCAAAGACGGCAAGAACCTGACAGCCGAGATGCGGGAGAAGGTTGTTGCAGAAAGAATCAACAGCCTCCCCCTGGATAAAGCCCTGAAAATCGGCAATGGCCCGAAAAAGGTTATCGAGTTCACCGACCCTGACTGCCCCTATTGCCGCAAAGTTGACAACTTCCTCTCGAAGCGAACTGACGTGACCCGTTACGTCTATTTCGTCCCACTACGTAGGATACATCCCGACGCAGAGAAAAAGGCCCGCTACATCCTGTCGCAATCTGACAGGGACAAGGCATTCCATGAGGTATTCGAGGGAGTGCTGGACGGAAAGCCAATCTCCATAACCGATGACACACAGCAACAGCAACTGGAGGAGATGGAGAAAATTGCCGCTGGACTTGGCGTACGTGGAACACCGGCACTCTGGATCGAAGGTGCTCACGTGAATGGTGCAGACATCCAACGGATCACCGGGTTGCTGGACAAGGGAAAGGAGGTGAGCAAGCCGCAATCACACTGAATCTACTTCGCAACATCGTCTGACCATCACACCAACAGCTCAAAGGAGAAATGAATGCACAAGCGGAAAATGCTTCTGATGACCCTCGTTGCGATGATCGTAACGCTGGCGGCATCCCAGGCCATGGCCCTCGTTGCCCCCGTAGCCGGTTCGTTCGGTTTCGAGGCCTACGACTTCTTCATCAACAACATCCTCAAGGGACCATTCGGCGCCATCGCCGGTGTTCTCTCCATCATTGCCGGCGTCGTTGTCATGATCCAGCAGAAGATGGTCCCGGCAGTCCTCTGCATCCTGGGAGGAGTACTCGTCATCAACTCGGACAAGATCGTCACCTCACTCGGGATGATCATCTAGCCACAACCGGGGGGGCGAAAGCCCCCCCACCATCTTGTAGCCATGAACGGAGGCGTACTTGATCCGCAAGTTTCCCCAATATCTGACGCAGCCGTTCCAGGTCCTCTGGTTCGAACCCGATGACCTGGCCATCATGACGGCAAGTTTTATCTTCGCCCAGCAGTTCGGGGGATATCTCTGGCTGACAATGATCATCGTACCGTGGGCATACAGCCGATTCAAGCGTCAGTACCCGCGAGGTTTCCTGCGCCACGTTCTCTATTTCATCGGTCTGGCACCGATGAAGGGGTACCCGCAGTTCTTCGAAAGAGATTTTCTGGAATGACCACAAACAGAGGGAGAAAGAAGTGAACCTCGACATATTTCTACAGAAAAGTTCCAACATTTTCGCCGAAAACCGGCTGCTCAAGTTCGTGGTCGTAGCACTTGGCATTGCCGTTGTCATCAACACAGCCGGACTATTCACTGCATTGAACAGTCAGCGGGTGATTCTCGTGCCGCCGACCATCAATTCAAAGATCTCGGTTTCCGGTGACAAAGCCTCGGATGAATACCTCAAGGAATTCACCCGCTACATCCTGAGTCTGGCGCTTACCTACAATCCGGTCAACGTCCGGTCGCAGTTCAGCGAGCTGCTAGCAGTCTACGACCCCGCCGAATTCCAGGCATCACGGAAAGAGTTGTACGAACTGGCGGACAAAATCGAAAACACCAAGGCCTCCAGTGCCTTTTACATTCATTCAATCATCAATGACGCCGAGAAGCGGCGTCTCGTAGTGACCGGTACCAAGAAGACCTACATGGTGGATCAGAAGGCAGAGGACGTTCTGAAGGTCTACCTCATCGAATACCGCTTCGAGAACGGAAAATTCGTCTTGGTGCGTCTCTATGAGAAGCCAGCGCAAGGCGAGAACAAGGGGGCGTGATGCGTAAAACGTTTGCTTTACTGACTGCATTGCTGGTGCCGACATTGGCGCATGCAGTGGAACAAGGTGGTCTCCAGAGACAGAAAGCTTCAATTGACCAGGCTATTGAAAAGCCGGTCGAAGGGGAGTTTCCGACCGTTGTCTTGCCCGAATCGTCAACCGGTATTCGGCTGTCGAGTTCCGACATAAATCGGATCTCCTGCCCAACTGACATTCGAGAAGTCCTGACCTCCACCGAGAAGGGGGTAACGATCAAGATCACCGGCAAAGATGCATTCGTGAAGTTCAAGGTGATTAAGAAAGGAGACAAGTTTTCCTACTCATCGACACCGACCGAGCTCTACGTCGTCTGCGGTGACAAGGTTTTCAGCATGGTCGCATTTCCCCAAAGAGTGCCATCCCAAACAATCCGCCTCACTTCCGGCCAGGAGAAGAAGATCAAGGAGAACCTGTCTCTCTATGCCGGTTTACCCTTCGAGAAGAAAGTGCTCAAGGCGATCAGGGAAGTTTACACCGAGAACATTCCTGACTCATACAGCATCAACAAGAAAGAAAAACGTTTCTTCACGTTCCGTGAAATCCTTCTGACTCTCAAACGGACTGTAGATATCGAGGGTGAAGGTCTCAGGATCAAGGAGTACGAGGCATCACTGCGGGGAGAAACTCCCGAATTCAAGATGAACGAGAAGATGTTTCTGCGTACGGCACTGGTGGAGAACCCCATAGCTGTATCTCTTGAACGTCACGTTCTGCGAGCAGGAGACACTTCCAGAGTTTTTGTGGTGGAGCAACGTGCCGAGAAACAGGGAGTTCGTAGACTGACCGGTGACCTGCCGGTAATGGATCAACCAACGCAGAGTCTGACAGTCAACAAATCTGGTAACCCAAAAGAGTCCTCAGAAAACCGTACCGAGTCAGATGTACAGGAGGCAGACGATGAAAAATAAGCTCCTGTCTTTCTGGAACGGTCTAAGTGGCAGTCAGCGCCGAAATCTTGTCTGGATTATGACTGGCTGCATTCTGGTGGCCGTATTTACGATTGGCTATTACGTCATGAACAAAGGGAAAGATCCTGCTCTCAATAAAAGTGTGAAGCAGGCGCCCTTGAGCATCGAGCCAAAACTCCTTGAAAAGTCACAATTCCTCGAAAGCCAGAAGGAGATTGCCAAGCGTGACGACATGGTTGCCGAACTCACGAAGAGACTCGATGAGATCACCCGTGAGAAAAAAGGTGATCCGACTACAGCGCCGGTGGCTCAGATCGGCACAGCCCCCGCTGTACCGGGAGACAATCATACTCAGCAGCAGGGCCAATTGCAAAAGACCGGTTCTGGCAGGACAGCAATATCAAAACAACCGTTGCCTCCAATTCCACCGATGCCGCAAGGCAGCAGCATCTCGCTTCCCCCACCGCCTGCCACAGCTCAAGGAATGGCAGCAGGTCAGATGCAGTCTCCACCCGAAACCGAAATCGGTGATATCGCCATCGTTTCGTCTCCTGGATCAGGCAAGCCCGCCAAGGCTGATGCGGAAGATAAAAAAAAAGACGTCGGGACCGTCTCGGTCTATCTGCCACCTTCCTTTATGGAGGCGACTCTGTTGAGTGGCTTGGACGCTCCAACCACTTCGGAAGCCAAAGGAAATCCGGTGCCGGTGCTGCTCAGGGTAAAGACTCCAGCGGTACTGCCCAATAGCGTCAAGGCTAACCTCAAAGGGTGCTTTGTTATCGCTGACGGCAAGGGGAACCTGGCCACCGAGCGCGCGGAACTGCTGCTCGTTTCCTTGTCATGCCTCGACCGTAAGGGGCAGGCGGTAGTCGACCAGAAGATCAAAGGGTTCGTCGTTGATGAAGACGGCAAAATTGGCCTGCGAGGCCGGGTCGTTGCCAAGATGGGCTCTATGATCGCCAGGAGCATGTTGGCCGGTTTCTTCGGCGGTGCCGGTGACGCGATTAAGTCTGCGGCCACGACCATGTCCGTAAGCCCTCTCGGTACAACACAAACCGTTGACCCCAAAGACATTGCCATGTCTGGGCTTGGGTCCGGCCTGTCGAGTGGTTTCAAAGAGATCCAGAAGTTCTACATGGAACTGGCCAGGCAAACCATGCCGGTCATAGAAGTCGGAGCCACAAAGCCGGTGACACTGGTCATCAGCGAAGGAATCAATCTGGACATCAAGAAAATTGCCAAGGGAGGCGGAAAGTGAAGAAAGCCCTTATTACGATAGGAATGCTGACAATGAGCGGCTGTGCCCTGCTCAACCCCTACGAAAGCAGCTTTAGCTGCCCTGAAACCAGCAACGGCAAGTGCGTTTCGGTGCAAACCGCCTACAAGGAATCGACAGCAAGCCCTGGCAAATCAAGCGAAGCACCTGCAGAACACAAGGAAGACGATTGTAATGCTGACAGTGCTGCAGCCGGTCTCTGCACCGAAGGCAAGAAGGATATCTCTCTGCATCCGTCGGCCAAAGAGAACGGTACCTACAACCGCTACCAATCGGCACTGTTCGACAAATTCAGCGGACTGCTGAAAGAACCGATCACACCGGTTGTTGCACCCCCAAAAACCATGCGGGTGCTCCTTCTGCCATACACCGGCCAGGACAATGAATTCTACATGCTGCGCTATGTCTACTTCTTCGTTGATGAACCGCGCTGGTTGATGGGTGACTCCGTTACATCCGGCGAGGAGGAGTAGACATGGGAGTAGCGTCAGCGTTGTTTGGAAGTGGAGGAGGCTTCACCAGGAGCGAATTGCGCCGCCTCACCGAACGGGACAATTTTTCCGAATATTTCCCGTGGATTGCCCATGACCCCAAGAATCAGATCTATCTGAACACTGACAACACCTTCGGGATGATGTGGGAGTGTGCTCCCCTGGCTTTTGCCTGTGAGACTACCATCAGAACTCTGGAGGGGTTGTTCCGTGTAAACCTGCCTGATGGCTCGATCATGCAGTTCATCCTGTTTGCCGACCCCTTTGTGAATCAGATTGTGGACACATACACTTCCATGAAATTGCGTGACAGCAAACTGGTACGCGATGTTTCTGACAACGTGTCCCGCTTCTTTCAGGAAGGTGTGGAAGGCCTCGGCTGTCTGAGCGGTATTCCGATCCGGAACTTCAGGATGTTCTTTACGGTCAAGTTTCCGGTGAAGGATAGTGCTCATGTAAATCTTGATGAAGTTTTCGGAACAATCCAGGAAGTGCTGCGTGGCGCCGGCTTATCACCGGTTGTTGTCAATCCGGGGAACTTGCTTGATTGGCTGAGACGCATGCTGAATGAGGACCCGTCTGCAAATAGTAGCCACTATGACGATCGCAATATCATCCGCAAGCAGGTGCTGCTCGGTACCAAGGTAGAGAAAAGGTTCTCTTCTCTCAAGTTCGGTTCCCGACACTTCCGCTGCGTCACCCCGAAGTCATTCCCTCTGAATGGCGACCCGATCCAGACCAACCAACTCTTTGGTGGAATCATGGGGATGGCTACCGATTCCGATCAGATTCGGACGCCATTCTTCTTTACGCTGAATATCGTCCTGCGAAACCAGAAGAATAAACTCCACACCAAATGCAACATGGTCCTGCAGCAGCAGGGAGTCGGCAGTTTTGCCCCATCGCTGGCCAGAAAGAAAGACGAGTACCTCTGGGCGGTTGATGAACTGGAACGGGGCACCAAATTCTACCGGGTAATTCCTATCATGTGGGTCTACGGCAGCGACGAATGGCTGGTAAACGAGTCCGTCACCAGGGCCAAGCGGGTCTGGGAGGGGCAAGGGTATGTCATGCAGGAGGATAAGGGGATTCTTCCCATCCTGTTCATCTCTTCCCTGCCATTCGGTCTCTACGACCACGGCAGCAACATCGACACCCTTGACCGGGACCATATCCTCCCCGTGGACAGTATCGCAGTGATGTTACCGGTGCAGGGGGACTTCTCCGGACTGGGCAAACCGGTAATGCTCTTCGCCGGACGCAAGGGAAATCTGTTCGGTCTCGACATCTTCAACAAGGGAGTCAACAACCACAACGCCATGGTCTGCGCCTCCAGCGGCGCCGGCAAAAGCTTCTTTATCAACTATCTGGTCTACAACTACTTCGCCATGAAATCGAAGATCCGGATCATCGACATCGGCGGCTCCTACAAGAAGATGACCAAACTGTTCGGTGCCCGCTACCTGGACTTCAGCGAGGACTCTCAGGTCTGTCTGAACCCCTTCACCAACATCATCGATCCCGAGTACGACATCCCGGTTATCGCTCCCATCGTTGCCCAGATGGTCTTTTCCACCGGAAAAACCATCCCCAGCGAGACAGAGATGACCCTCATCAAGGGAGCAGTTCGCTGGGCCTGGCAGCAGAAGGGCAACGATGCAGATATCGATACCGTCCACGAGTACCTATTCAATTTCGACCACTACTCGTCAGAGGGTGGCGAGATCAAGGAGGCTGCTTCCCGACTCGCCTTCAACCTGGCCGACTTCAAGAGCGACGGAACCTTTGGCCGTTTCTTCAACGGCAAAAGCAGTCTCGACATCTCCAACGACGAATTCGTGGTGCTGGAACTGGAACATCTCAAGTCCCGTAAGGAACTGTTCCGGGTAGTCACCCTTCAGGTGATAAATGCCGTAACCCAGGATCTCTATCTCTCCGACAAGTCGGATCAGCGACTGATCGTTTTTGATGAGGCATGGCAATTCCTTGGAGAGAGTTCGACCCTGAAGGAGGTCATTGAGGAAGGGTACCGTCGTGCCCGCAAATACCATGGCAGTTTCACCATAATCACCCAGTCGGTACTCGACATGAAGCTCTTCGGCGGGGTTGGCGATGTCATCCGGAATAACTCGGCCTTCAAATTCTATCTGGAGTCGTCCGACTTTGAGAAGGCTCTGGACGAGAAGCTGATGGATTACGACGATTTTACCATGCGGATTCTCAAGTCAACGAAGAGCAACAAGCCCAAGTACTCGGAGATCTTCATGGACACTCCTTTCGGCGTCGGAGTCGGCAGATTGGCCGTAGATCCTTTCTCCTACTACGTCTTCACGTCTGATGCGAGCGAGATAACTGAAATAGAGGCAATGGTTGATGGCGGAGTGAGTTATGAGGATGCAATCCGTGAGATGGTCAAGAAATACCGCAGTTAGTCTGATGATGTCTGTGACGTTAGGCAGCACGTCTGCCTTCGGAATCGATGGGAAGACCGCTGGCCAGAATGCCGGTCAGTCGGCGCTCTCCCGGTTCGGCAGTAAGAATTCTGTCAACAGCAACATCTCGTTGCCGATGACCAACTCATCGAACCTCATGCAGACGGTGAACGGCGCTACCAGCTTCCCGGCAACCCTGAACGCCCCCTCATCGGCAAAATTCCTGGAGGTGATGATACAGCCGTCAGGAACCGGTGACCTGCAGCAGGTCATCATCAGCCAGGATCTTAACACTGATGGCACCATCGACAATGTTCACGCTGTGCCGTCGCTTGTGTCAGGGGTCTGCGCCAACGGCTTCATCTCCTGTAATGCCGGTAGCTGGACGAATTGCAAATATTATACGTGGGCCGCCGATGCTGATGGCAGGGTAACTGAAGCACCGGCGTCCATTACCGATCTCGGTGGCTGCTATTGCATCAACAGCAGTTGCGGCAGCAACCTGGTCTGGGTCAACAGCGCCATCGTGTTGAAGGATATCGGTGGGGGTATTGTCAACGCAGTTCATACCAGCAATACCTCCTTCACCATTACTAACGTCAATACCGACATCACCACCATTACCTATTACGGGCAAGTGACCACCAAAACGAACAATGCCGCCACGAGTGTCGCGGCATTCGCTTCTTCCCCAACAGTGGATACCCTGACGGGGTATTACACCAACTGGCCCCAGTTGACGGCAGCTCGGGATTCTGCTGCCATCTCCCAATCATCCGACCCGAGCAGTTTCTATTACATGATCTCCAACTCGGGTGCGGCCCGGGAGGCTCAGGGCAAGTCAAGCATCTGCACTGTTGACCGGGCTGGCCGTGTTGATACCACCACCAAGTCCTTCAACGACTCAGGAAACAGTGCCCTCTGTACCGATCACCTGGTCTACATACGGGTTCATAAGATCGATGATCTAACCTATCAATTGGAATACCTGGATACCGGCCCGGGAGGACCGGGAGCGGCCCACAACAACTGCGGCGGCAGTCCGGGCGGAGATGGCTGGCATACAGTTAAACCCGTCACCGTGTCCACACCAGACCCGGCAAAGCTCGGCCAGCTCATGTCCGCTACCTTCAACATGAACAACATGAGTGGCGGCGGCTGCAATAACGCTTCAGCATCCGTGGACGGTGTCATTAACGGTTTCGATACCTCCGTTCAGACCGGCATCGTCTGTCCGGCAAAGGGTGCTCAAGGTGTCTCGTTCGACTGGAGTTATTTCTTCGACTTCAAGGAGGACACCTACACGGAAGCCGTTGAGGATAAGTGTGCCGCCTTGGCCAACGATCCGGACTGTCGCTTGAAGGAAGAGGATATCGATGGTGTCGTGACCTACCAGAACTTCAATCCGACCGGCTTCAACCAACTTCCTTCCTGTAAGAATTTCACCGGACAGGTGGGTACCAACAAGATCTGCCGCGACTGGTGGCACAAGAAGCGTACGTACGTCTGCGGCAGCCAGCAATACGACTTCTCTGATGTGGCAACCCGTTTCGGGAAGGTGGTCTCTTCTGCCAGCGACAACACAGCGAATCTGACGTTCCAGGACCCACGACTCGGCCCAACGGGGTGGAACATTGCCAACGGCAGCATCAACCTGCCGCAACGGGACCCGGCGTCCGAATGTGAAGTGGCCTGCAAAACCCGCATCGCCAAGACCGACACCCAGGTGACGACGACCGGAAATGTCACCGACATGCGGGTACCGGCACAGTCCTATGACATTTTCTACAAGACCTGCATCAACAACAGCTGTCCTGCCGACCCGGGAGAAGAAATCGTCATCGATTGCCAGTGCATCAACGAGTTTGCTGAGGCTGCCACGGTCATTCAGACACTCCGACTGGCCGGCAAGGACAATATCTGTTCCAGCGGCCAGAAGCAGCCAATGCAGTCGAGGTAAAACCAGATGCTATTCCGTATCGCCTATTCAGTTCTCTATGCCGTTCTCCTGCTCTCCCTCTCCGGGATAACCACCACGGCTCAGGCTGTTGTCAGTTGCCAGGACTCCATCTCGACGGGTACCACATATCGTTACAGCGATGCCCTGGTGTTCTTCACCGAATTTAACGGCAAGACCTACGCCATCGCCAAGTCAGCCGTTAGCGGCAGTCAGTCGCTTCCCGACATCTATTTCGACTTTTCTGCGAATATCAGTCGGGAGTACCTGATGACCGGCACCGACACGGCATCGCTCAAGAGGATGCTTTCTCTCGGACAGTTCGGGGCGGCCAAACCGGTCAGCGTGGACAGCCAGCAGACACTGGATTTCCTGATCAAGCGCTATGGCGCATATCTGGGGACAGCAACCTCGGATAAGAGCACCTACATCGACGCCTGGAAAGAGTTCGGGCCCGTCGGGTTCACTGCTGTTGACGGTTCGGGCCTTCCATTCACGAACTGGCCGGCAGCTGGCGCCTATACCGGACAGGACCCGCAGGCAGTCGTCATGGGGAGTGACGGGATCTGGGCCAGCGGTCTCGATGGGACAAGAAGCTCACAGATAGTCGAATTTCCCGGCAAGCTCGACTGTGCCCTGTCGTACATTGATCCCGGCACGATTACTCCGCCACCGCCGCCACCTCCTCCGCCACCACCTGATCCCAATGCCATCAATAACATCATGTGCGGTCAGGATCTGAATAACAACGGCTATGCCGGTGACCCGGGAGAAACAGCAAACTGCATTCAGACCGCTCAAGGGCAGTTCTGCCCGGTCGGTTCCACGGAATGCGTCGAAACCTATACCGCACCAGTCTGTCCGGCTGGCTCTACTCTGGAGACAACCCGTGACATGTGTCAGGCCAACGCCCAGAACGTGTGTGGCAGCGGCTATACCTGGGACTCTGGTATCGACAAATGCATCAAGGCTGTTGTCTGTCCGGAAAACGGTACCTTCAATCCGGTTGCCGACCGCTGTGAGAAACTGGTTCAAAACGATTGTCCCGTTGGCTATACCTATGACGCCAACCCGGCCAGCCAGACCTATGACCGTTGTGTGAAGTCGGCAACGTGCACTGACGGGGGAGCATTCATCGCGGCCAAGGATCGATGCGAAAAAGCATGGATGCCGGTCTGTGACGCAGCCAATGGCTATGCCTACAATGGCGGGACCGGCAAGTGCGAACGTTCGCCGATCTGTACCTATGGCAGCTACAACACCTCGTACAATCTCTGCGTCCAGCCCTTCGTGCCATCATGTCCAAGCGGCTACAGCTATAACAGTTCCCGGGGGCGCTGCGAAAAAGCTCCCGAATGCCCGGCAGGCACCACTTACAATGTGGTCACAAACAAGTGTGACGCCATCACCGGTGCCAGCGCACAGCAGGTCTTATCCTGCAGTCCTCAATCATTTCTTTGCGCACCGTATGCCGACTCCTGCTGCAATGTAAGTATTTCCTGCCCAAACGGTCCCCAGGGACAGGTTAGTGTTGCTGCAAACTACTGCTGCCTCGGTTCTGACGCTATCACGATTCAGTCACCCCTCAGCCTCTTGACCAGAACCGAGTTGACCAGTACCGGTTATGCTCTGTCGGCGTTGCAATGCGATAGCGTCGGCAACTGCAACTACTACTTCATGGATCGTTATTGCTCAGACGGCTCACCGGCCAGCGCCTGGATGTTATCCGGGGCATTCACGATGGCTTCGACCCAGATGGTCTGTCCTGCCGGTCAGGCTCTCATCAATGGTAATCAGTGCCTTTCTGCAACCAACCCGACCTGTTCAGGCGGCAACTTCGACCCAAACATGGATGTCTGCTGGGCCGCATATACGCCAACCTGCACCCAGGGAACCTATGACAGCGCCAGCGGGCTGTGTATTCTTGTGCCTTCCTGTCCGAACGGCACCCTAAACACCACAACTGACCTCTGCGAAGCAACCATTACCAGGGACTGCGGCACCTACTCCTTTGATGCTGCCGCCAATCTCTGTTTCTCGTCGCCGGTATGCGCCAATGGTGCTTATGACGCGAGCCTCAACGTCTGCCAGGCCACGCTGACCCGCAATTGCGGCACCTACGGCTGGAGTCAGGCTGACTTCAAGTGCCTTCAACCTGTTACCTGTCCCAAGGACCCAACCTTCTCCCAGGCCGCTACCACTACTTTTTCAACCACGCTTGATAAGTGCGTTTCCGAAGTCCAGCACAACTGCCCGGCGGGGACTACCTACACACCGCTTCCCATCGGCAAGTGCGAGGCGGTGCCGATCTGCAGCGCCGCCGGTATCTACAATCCGCAGAAGGACAGCTGCTTCGAGGGGTTCAATACCTGTCCGCTCGGGACTCAGTACGCTTGCATGGAATACCAGAACAAGATGCAGTGTTCCCCGAACCCCTGTTTCAATCCCGGAGCGCCCGGATCTGAGGTGACGACCACTCTCGACGAGTCAATGCTTCAGGATGACGGGCCGAAAGATGCAAATGGAAATTGCCTCGGCCAGATCTACATCTTCAATGGAAAAGCGTCGCGTTGCCGTCCCCCCGGCTTGACGGTCGGGTACCTCAATAACTGCTGCGAAAGCGACAAGGTGGCTTCGGAGGATACCGGCAGCAGCATCTCGACAGCGGTTCAGGGCATTCAGATGGCCTATGAAATAGGTCAGGTCGCCTATTACGGCAACGCTCTGGTGACCGGTGCTGCGCAGATTTCTGCCATATCGACCACCGCTACCGGTGCAGTCACCTCTATGACCGTAGTCACCGCCACCGGAACTACGACAACTCTATCAGGAGCGGCAGCAACAGGTGCATACGCAACCATGGCCAGTGGTGCTACAGGAGCTTCTGCTCTTGGAGCCGGATTGCAGGCGTATGCCGCTGCCCTGTTCAACCCGGCCACCATCATCATCGCAGTAGTCGTCCTGGTAGTGATGAAGGTGCTGATGGGAAGCGGATGTGATCAAGGTGACATTCAGACCGGGATGCAGAAAGAAGGCAAACAGTGCCACTACGTGGGGGACTATTGCTATAAAAAATGGCCGTTAGTGGGATGTGTGCAGAAGGCCAAGAGTTTCTGCTGCTTCAACTCGAAAATGGCGAGGATCATACATGAACAAGGGAGACCGCAACTGCAATCATTTCAGCCGAACGGCGGCTGGGGTGTACCCGAAGCACCCAACTGCCGCGGCCTTACGCCAGACGAATTCCAGGCACTGGATTTTTCGAGGATCGATCTTTCGGAATATTTCGAAGATGTACAGAAGGATCTTGCTACCAAGATTGATGGTTCACAACAGACCATCATGCAAAACATCCAGAACAAGTACCAGGCGACGCCGAAATGATCAGGCGCACAGGATTGGCTGTGATAGCTCTGGTGCTTGGTATTTCGTCGGTGCAAGCCAAGGTGATTGGTACTTACGGAACCACGTACCGAATCACGGAGCGGGATGCCCTGGCCGAGATCGAAGAACGGGCCCGGCAAGTGGACTGGAACAAGGTGCTGGACAAGCGGAAGGTCGAGAATTACCAGGGACCGCCGGACAAGGCGAGTCTGCCGCGGGCGAAGCGGAGCCGGAGCTTCCCGGTTGACATGACCTATACAACCGAGATCGACGTACCAGACGGCAAGGGCAGCATTCTCTACCCCAAGGGTTACACCTTCAATCCGCTCGATTACGTGACCTATCCGAAAACGCTGGTGATCATCAACGGCACCGACCCGGATCAGGTGAAGTGGTTTGCCGCCTCCGAGTATGACAAGCGACTCGGTGTAACGCTCCTCCTGACCGAGGGGAATTTCGGGGGTGTGTCGAAGCGGATCAGTCGTCCATTGTTCTATGCCGACAGTAAGATGATCGAACGCCTCAAGCTGAAGGCCGTACCATCGGTCATCAAGCAGAAGGGTCGGTTGATGGAGGTAACTGAAGTGGCGCTGCCGGTTGGCAAGGCAAAAGCTGCGTCCAGATCGTCACAAGACAAAAAAGGAGCCCAATGAATTCAATTATTACTCAATCACTCTGTATGGCTGGCATCTTGGCGCTTTGCGCCGGCTGTTCACACGAATCCTGGACGAACGTCGAGGAAACAACCCGACTGCCGTCCGTGGCGGCACCCATCCTGGCACCGGTCAACTGGGTTGCCAAAGCAGGGAGGGCTGTCACCAGCAAGTCCTCGGAATCTTCAGATACAGATAGAGGTACGCAATTTGTCCTGTCGCGAAAAGTTATGGATGACTTCAGCAGTAACGGGAAATTCATGGAAGAGTTGCTGGCAGTGCAGAGTCGATTCCGTGACCACGACTGGGGTGCTGTTTCGCCAGAGCAACTAGAGGCCAACAGCAATTCCAATCGTGGCAAAGGATCTGTCGGTCGATATCCGACCGGAAGCAACGGAGCGGCCATCATAATCACGGACGAAGGGTCCGAATTCAAGGTGCGGTATGAGGATGAACCTGAGCAATAACATAACTATCATCGTATTGGTCACGCTCTTTCTAACAGTACCAGTTGCCTACGGGGCTGGCGGTGCTTGCAAGGGTAAGGTGCTCAACCCAGTGACCGATATTTGCTGGCAATGCATGTTCCCCGTGAAGATGGGGAGCGTCTCCTACGGCAATGGCGCCGAGCCGGCTCCCGGCAACGTCACTTCACCGGTCTGTGCCTGTCCGGACAGCAAAGGGATACTGATCCTTGGCGTGTCAACTGCTTTCTGGGAGCATGCCCGTCTGATCGAGACGGTCAAGGACCCGTTCTGCTTCCCGGTCATGGGCACCGGCATGACCAACCCGAAGCCCGGCTTTTCATCCGGAGAGATCCGCAGCAAGGAGTACGGCGATTCGGACTTTGCCTTCCAGCAGGCACATTACTTCTACTTCCCAGCCTGGTCGATCCTGAAGCTGTTCATGGATTTCCCCTGCGCGGAGAACCGGGCGTTCGACCTGGCCTACATGACAGAAGTCGATCCCATGTGGAACGATGACAGCCTGTCCTTCATCATCAACCCGGAGGCGCTCCTGTTCGGTAATCCGGTTTCGCAGTTGGCGTGCGTTGCCGACAGCGTGGCGGCAACTGTTACGTATCCGATTGATCCCCTGTTCTGGTGTATGGGGAGCTGGGGCTCTTTCTATCCCCTGTCAGGGAGCATGATCGAAAACAATCCCCTCAACGTCAATGCCGGGCTGGCGGCCCGGATGCTGTTCAAGCTCGGGCGAGAAACGCTTCTCTATGATACCGGCATCAACCAGTGCGCCAGTGCCGGGGTCGTGACGCCGATTCTCGTCAAAAGCAATTACCGTCTCCAGATAGCTAGACCGGTACGTGGCAACGACTGCATACCCATTGGCAGGCCCTCGCTGATCTGGGGAACGGCAAAGAACCCGCCTTTCGGGACTACCAACACGTCTCCTGACAATTTTCTCTGGTCACTGACACGAAGGAGGGTCTGTTGCGTCGGCTATGCACTCAATTGATGTCCTGTTTATTTATCGCTGCACCCTGGGCTGTATCTGCTGCCGGTAATCCTGGATATATCACTACCCCCGATACCTGCTGCATCGTGGATAGGATCGTCGAGGATACGGTTTATCTCAATAAAGTGGGCACGTGTAGCGGTAAACCCGGCAGAGCCTTCATCCAGACAAAGCTTAAAAAGGTGAAGGTTGTTGTGAATGGAACCGTGTGGAAGGAGACTGACGTGGAAGGAATGAGTGTGCCGGATCTTGCCAATACCCTGGCCAAAGCCGACCAACTTGCAGAGCGATTGGCAATTCCCAAAAACCGCAATGACCGCGAAATGTCTGATTTGGCCGGAACGCTTGATTCCTACTACCACTCTGATGAATTTCAGTTGCGCGTATTGAGTGAGACAGAACGAATCAAGAAAGAAGTCTTTGGGGATAAGGTCACCGGCTACTACGCAGATAAGGCCAAAAAAGAAAGCAAAGGGAAACTCACCAACTCCGAGCGCATCTATGTTTTCGTTTCTTCGGCCATGCCGCTCCAGACGATCAGGAACTATGCCGCTTCTGTGTCCCGCCTGGGAGACCCGAACGTCACCCTGGTCATGCGCGGGTTCGTAGATGGGATGACGAAAATCCAGCCGACCATCAGCTTCATCGCCTCAGTACTGCAGCGTGACCAGTCGTGCCGCCCACAGGAAGGAGAATGCGAGATGATACCGGCAAGCCTTGCAGTAGATCCCCTGTTGTTCCGGCGGTACCAGATTGACCGGGTTCCAGCCGTGGTCTATGCCCGGGGGCTCAAAGCTGAGGATGCCGGCTTGAGTGAGGGAGATGCCAAGAACGCCACTATTGCGGATTACCATACGGCATACGGTGATGCCCGCCTGGAATATCTACTAGATCAGATCCAGAGGGAAACAGGATCGCAGTCTCTGGCCGCTTTGCTTTCCACTCCTGCAAACAAAAACTGAATAAGGAAAGAGGGAACTTACGCATGAATGATGAAACCAACATGGAGATTAACGTCTCTCAGGAATCGGAAAGCAACAAGGATGCTGTTTCGGTACCCAAAGAGTATCCCAAACAGCATCCAAAACAGCATCCAAGTCTAGTTTCCATGATAGCGATCTGTGTGGCGGTCTCTGTAGGAGCATCTTTGTCCACCATAGTTGGCTATGACCGATGGTTCGCCCAGAAGGTAGTTGCAGTCGATATCAAGGGGTACATCGCTCAGCAGCGGGACAACTATCTGGCCGGCAAACTGAATGATGACGAATTGAAGAAGAGTTTCGATCGACTGGAAAACGTCATCACGGCAATTCCAAAGAACCGGGTGATCATCATGGGTGACGCGGTGGTACGCAATGCCGAAACCGTTAAACCTTGATTTCCATAACTGGCGGCTCTGGCTGGCTATCACTTGCCTGATAATTGCGGGAACTCTGATCCCCTACAAGTTCAGTGTCACTCTCACGCCTTCTCTCAAGCATCGGATCTACTGGCTCACGCGTAACCCGGACAAGGTGGTGAGAGGTGATTACGTACTGTTTCACCATAAGGAACTTGCGGCCAAGGTTGGTATGAAAAAGTCGGAGGAGATGCTGAAGGTCATCGGCTGCAACGAAGGGGATCAGCTCACCGTCGATGCGGAAAAGAAGTTCTACTGCAACGGCGAGTATTTGGTACGTGCCAAAGACATCTCACTGAAGGGGGAACCACTGCAGCACTTCGTCTTCAATGGTCAAATCCCCAAGGGTGTCATGTTCGTCATGGGACAACACAAGGACAGCTACGACTCCCGCTATTTCGGTTTCGTGGACAAGAACCGCATCCTGGCGAAAGCCTACCCGATCTTTTGAGAGGAATTCCGTGCCCATTGAGAAACTCAATCCCCTGCATTATATGGGACAGGCTGCGTATACCGGCTTCTGGCAGAAACTCTTCGCGACGCTGCTCTACGGTTTCTGGGGGCGATTTTTCTTCGTTGCACTTGTCGTCTCGGCCTTCTGGGTAGGAGTCCGACAGCGTAATCCGACCCTGGCTGCCATCTGCCTGCTGCTGGCGGCAATCGTCGCCTATGGCGGAGGGATCATGAACCTGATCAGATCGTTCACGGGATAGGAGATAACGTGTCGAAGGATAGCAACAGCACTCCGGATATCATGCCGGTACCACCAAGCAATGAGATCCACCCGCGAGGGCTCCTGGAGGCAATTTCGTACATCGATCAGAACTTCGCCAACGAACTGGGAGGCTGCATGATCAAGTCCCGCTTCCTGACTACTAAGCAGAGGCTTGAATTCATGGAAGTGGGATTCAGGAGTTCCTTTGCCTCGGGTATTGTTTCGGCATTCCTGACTCCTGTTGCCATAGGGGTGATCGAACAGTACATCCCCATGTTCGGTGATCCGTCGCCGACCTTCTTTGACAAGTTCAGCGCCTTCCTGTTGGCGCTGGGGTTCTCGTTGGGCTACGCCATCTTCATGGCGAAGGCCTCCACGTGCTTCATCGGCGAGTACACACGTGCCATGGTGCTAAACCTCCTGGGCGGAATGATCTTCGGGGCCATCGTCAAGGCGGTTGTGGCCTTCATTGCTTTCCATTTCCTCTATTTCAAGATCTTCACCGACAAGAACGTGGTGTGGGCAGTGACCAAGCTCTACTACACCAAGACCTCTCAAAGCACCGTTTACTCAATATATAACTGGGTCCAGGGATTCAAGGGGATCTTCCTTATTTCAGCCTACTTTGTCCTGATTTCCACGGCGGTGTTCATCATCATTCCCATTATCGCCATGTTGTTCGCATGGAGGCGCAACCTTAAATTGATTGATGCAGGAGTAGTACATGTCGATACGGACAGTATCTAGGCTCGTTTTTACGGCACTCTTGGTGCTCATCCCAACCATGGCCTTGGCTCTGGACATGGAGTTCTACGTCTGGGGAGGCCACGATGCCGTCGTGAATGCCTTCGGTAAGCTGGCACTGATCTTCGGCGACAACGCTTACAAGTCACTCTATTTCGTGGTCATCACCGCCGGGCTCTTCTTTGGCGGGGTGACGGTCTTTGCCAAGTCGCTGGGAACAGCCAACGGCTCCGTCATGACCTGGATCGTGCCGACTTTGATCGGCGTCATGGTCTATCTCGCCTTGGTCGTCCCCAAAGGGACTATCCATGTCTATGATCCGGTCTTCAACAAGAATCAGGCGGTAGGCGGAATCCCTGACGGCGTTGTGGCAGTGGCCGGTATTCTGAACAAGATTGAGCGGGGCTTGGTGGATATCGTAACTACTGCCGGAGATCCCCTTAATTACCAGACGCAGGCGGGTGGAAAGGGATTCCTGGGTCTCGCTCAACTCACCAGCATTCCCCTATCAGCAGTGGACAGCAATCTGGACGCTTCTATGCGGAGATACGTCAAGGATTGCGTTTCCTACGCACTGATGAATCCCAATGCCAACCTTACGGTGGATGAATTGCGCAAGACTACCACCAACTTTGTTGGGTCCCTGGACAAGGCGGTCAACCCGGCCATCTGGACGGTATATTTCAATGCCGCCAACCCGCAGGGCCAAGCGCTTACCTGTACTGACTCCTGGACCAACATCAAGGCAGCGCTTACCCCGGCCAATCTGGGGAAGAATATTGAATCGGTGTGCGCCAATCTTGGTTACGATGTTACTGATGCCGCTGCTCTGACTCAGTGCAAGACGGTGCTGAACAACGTGAACGCCGGGACCGGTCTCGGAGCGGCGAGCATTGATGACTTTCTGAAACAGGCATACGTCTCCCAGAGGCTGGAGGAGATTTTCCGCAGTGGCAACGCATCCGGCGCCACCAACTATCAGTTTCTGCTCAACGCCTCTGGGGCTATGAAATCAGCCAACGAATGGCTGCCGATCATGAAGGCGGCGCTTACAGCCATTGCAGTTGGTCTACTGCCGTTCTTGGCGCTCTTTATACCCACGCCGCTGATCGGCAAGGCTGTGGGAATCATTGCCGGCTTTTTCATCTGGCTCACTGCCTGGGGTGTCACCGATGCCATAGTTCACCAATTTGCCGTGGACTATGCCAATCGGGCCTATGAGATGGTGCGGCAGAACAAGCTCGGCATGGATGCGCTCTACTTCTTCCCCGATCAAACGGTGAAGATCCTTGGGATGTTTGGCACACTCCGGATGAGTGGGATGATGCTGGCTACAGTTATTACCGGGATGTTGATTCGGTTCGGCGGGCACGCTATGTCAATGATGGCCGGGGGGATGGTCAATCAGGTGCAGTCGGCAGGTACCCGGGCGGCACATGAGGTGGAAGATCCAGCCGGTAGAGCATCAGCCATGCAGCGCAACGTGACAGCCATGCCGACGCAGGCATGGAGTAACGAGCACAGCTTCCAGGCGAGACAGGCGCAATCGCTGGTCGGGATGTCGGCCAAGACAACTGCATCGAGTGATATGATCCGGGACTTCGGGATGGATTTTTCGAGCAGAATATCTGCTGATAGCGAGATTGGCAGATCAATCGGTTTCGGTGGTAGCGGCAGGGCAATGCGGGAAGGCGGTCTGTCATCAGCCTACGAATTGAAATCATTTGATGGCCGGTTGGGACTCGATAAGTCGACTGCGACCAAGGATGTTGTTTCAGGTAGCTATGGTGGCAACACTCTGGCCTTTGCCAAGATGGGAGTTGCCAATGACCGGGCCTTGGCAAATGTCTTTGGCTCCGGTGAAAACTACTCTGATTTCCTGACTGCCAACATGGACAAGAGTGTCGGGCAACTGCAGGGGGAGATGGGTGCTTATGCCGCTGCCAAGTCATTGGGTTTCAGCGGAAACTGGCGAGATTTCCATGCCATGCGTTCTGAGGTTACGGCCCTTGGGGATTTTGCCAATGCCGATGCGGTGAACAAGATTGCGGATAAATACGGTATCTCTTCCGGACAGCTCATGCAGATGAATGCCCAGTTCCAGCAAAGCAAGCATGCTTCAGAGGTAACCGGGCTATCAAATCAAATGGGAGGCCCGGTTGCTGCTGGCACAGAGGCTGGTCATGTTTTAGCAACGGAAATCGGTGGCAAGATCCAGGGCATCTATGCAGGTGGTGGCTACGAGAACTACCAGCAGCTCACCAGCAATGATGTTTCAGGGAGGATCGCCCGCAATCAGCTGGTCCACGCGGCAGCGGATCAAATGGTAGGCAGGATTGCTCCTCAACTCAAGAACGATCCGGAGATGTACCAGAACGGCCACCTGACCGAACGGGGCTTTGCCGAGATGCAGAAGGCAATGGAGGGTCAAAACATCAACTTCACGACAGCTGATGGCAAGAGTGCTGTCAATGTCGGCATGGATGGTGGGATTGTCAATTCGTCTGATTCCGGTACCGTTGCCAAAGGTGACAGAGGACAGGCTCTTGAAATGCAGAAGCAACTCCGTGCTGCCGGATTCCAAAGCGCCGCCGCCCATGTTGCCAAACTGTCTGGCCAAGCCTTCGACTACAAGGCAGATTACGACCGGAACGGCAATCTTGCGTCGTTTGCTATTGATCAGGGTGGCCGGGTACAGAAGTTCGATCTCGGTCAGAGTAAAACCGGGACTGATATCGAGCGTCTGGATCGGAACGTGTCGACCACAGACAAGGGACTTCGTAAGACAGTTGGTGATTTTATCAAGACGGGCTACGAGAACCAGTCTCTGAATGTCTCGCGGAAGTCCGGCAGTTATATGATCCAGGCTGGCGGCAAGCAGATGATGGTCAATGGGGACTGGTATTACGCCAAGAATGAGAAAACCGGCAATATGGAGGTAGTCGGCGGTTCATTCTCCAACGGGCTTGACGGTAATGTCCTTATGTACGCCAAGGACAAGGATGGCAACCTGCACTACTCCCAGGTTCAGGGAAAGATGGACAAGAGCGGGAATCTTATTGCCGGGCAGCGTTCCGAAATCACAGAGGATCAGTTTGTTCAGTCGTCACAGCAGGGAGCGGCGGTTGTCAGTACCAGGTCTGGTGGTGGAATTACCGGGAGTGTCCGTGCCGATGGCGGGGTCAAGGCGGATTATTCGAGTTCGCAGGTGGTTGGGACGAGGGTTGAATCCAAGCAGAATCTGGCTGGGAGTGCAGCTACCCAGGATTTCACCGATGGGCGATCTATTGATGCCGGCACGGCTGCCACCATGATTGCAGTTGGGCAAGGTGCGCTGCATGAGACTGCGGGTGTAGTCAGAGATGTTGAAGGTGTCGTGGGCCCGAATTTAAAAATGGCGGAAAAAAGAGAACGTGCAACGAAAGAATCTGTCCGAGAAGAAGCCCAAGTAATCAGAACTATTGATAGGGGCAAAGCAGAGAAATCAAGGGAGGTTCAGCAGGAAGTTCAACGTACATCAAAAATTCTGCAGCACCAGAGCAAGTCGAGCAATTTGCCGAAATCCGGCGGACCATCACCTGTCAGAAGGGGGAGATAACCAATGATAGTCGAACGTTTGATACCAGTTTCAGATGGCGTCATATGTTTGGTACAAGATGATTTTACAGTTCCTGAATCATTGAATGATAACGACGTAGAAGTGAGTCTCAAGGATTTTGGAGCAAAATTAATAATAAAAGGAAATGAAGTTACTCTTCCGGGAGCCATTCTTGAGCATTTCGAGACTGCTGAGGGTACCAGCATTTATTTTTACGCCGTCTATCCGTATGAGTTGATTCCTGAATTTAGAGGATCAATAACTCTCCTCAGAGATGAAGTCCTGAAAGCAAAAGGTGCCTGGGATTATTTGTCACGATCACCGTAGAAATGATCGTAAGAATAGATGTTGAATCGTTGTCGTTCTTCGACTTCGTCGTCAGTGGGCACAGGTCTTTTGTCTGTGCTTGTGTAGCCATACTTTAACAATCCGCCCAGAGACAGCCCTTTCATTGCTCCTGCAAACAAGCGGACTGGTATGCGATCCAAGCACGCATAGAAAAACGCGAGGATAGCAATACCCAGTGTCCAGTACCAGAATGAAGATCTAAAGAACAAACCGACTAATGCTCCCGCAAGAAGGCAAGGGAGAGAAGTTCCTGCAACCGCAATAACGAGTGCTGCAAATTTTCTTGTCATCTCTTCCTCCCTCCTTTCTCGACAGTCAATGTCCACCAATATTTCAGAGTAAGTTTGACCAGCCTGAAATGAATTGTCAATTACAAATCGCACTTATTTGTTAATATATCGGTTAGTTGCACTACTCAGTCCTGTTCGGACAGGGAGTTGTTGTGGTGCATTTCCTGGCAGAGTTTGTATCAAATTGACTTTTGAGGCAAAAAGAGGTATTAACATGGCGTAATTTCATGCATTTATGGAGGGTTAGGAGATGGGCTCAGTGCCCTTCAGGACATATTGTTCTAAATGATGCCGCATTGTCTTCTCAAGTGCTGACAGGCGGCTTTATTTTTATCTCCCATAAATATTCAATAATTCAAGGACCTCATCCAAATGAAGCTTATCAAGAACACTGGTAATGATCGAGTGATCGATGAACTGCGCACATGTTTGGTGCCCCGGTCAAATCTTGATATCGCTTCGTCAGCTTTTTCCCTCTTAGCGTACGCAGAAGTGCGTTCTCTTTTTGAAAAACTTGAACGGTGCCGCCTGGTGATCCCGGTTACCGAGGACGTCAATCTTGGTCTGCTCGGTTCCGAGTCCGACCGACCGTTCCGTAATCATTTGCAAACTCGCTGGCTGGCTCGAAATTGCTGCGAGTGGATTCAAAAAAAAGCAGAAGTTCGTGGCGCCCCGACATACCTTCCCCAATCAACCATTATTGCAGGCGAGCCTGATGCTGCAAAACAAACGATAATAACCGGGAATTGCCCTTTCACGACTGACGGTCTGGGACTGACCCCCGGCAATCAGTTCAGCCTGATCCAGTGCGCCGAAGGCCCTGAAGAATCCGCCATGCTTGGTTCCTGGTTTACTACTCTCTGGAATAGCCTGCCTGACACAACTGAAGCAAAAAGTGCCCTCATCGCTTCTCTCCAAGACTTGGCTTCCCATCGTGATCCCTTCACCATCTACACCCTGATACTTCATCACCTGTTCAAGGACCGCGGCGAAGAGCTTGATGAGGACCAGATTGTCAAATCCGCCACCGGTATTCGCAATACGATAGTCTGGAAGAAACTCTTCAAGTTCCAGCGTGACGGTGTGGTCGGCGCCATCGACAAGCTCAACCGCTTCGGCGGTTGCATCATCGCCGATAGCGTCGGCCTGGGCAAGACTTTCGAGGCGCTGGCCATCATCAAGTATCACGAATTGCGTAACGATCGTGTCCTTGTGCTCTGTCCCAAACGCTTGAGGGATAACTGGACCATTTACAAGGCCAATGACCGTCGTAACATCCTGGCTGCCGACCGCTTCAACTATGATGTCCTCAACCATACCGACCTCTCCCGTGATGGCGGCTCATCCGGCGATATCGACCTGACCCATGTCAACTGGGGCAACTACGACCTGGTGGTCATCGACGAATCACATAATTTCCGCAACAAATCTACACACAAGGGTAAGGAATCCCGTTACGACCGCCTGATGCGTAAAATCATCAAAGAAGGGGTCAGAACCCGTGTGCTCATGCTTTCAGCCACTCCAGTCAACAACCGCCTGGCTGATTTGCGCAACCAGATAGCCTTTGCCACCGAGGGTGATGATACTGCACTTCTTGAGTACGGCATTACCAGTATCGACAGCACCACTCGGCTGGCGCAGAAGCAGTTCAACCGCTGGCTTGATCTGGAGGAAGCAGAGAAAACACCGTCACGACTTATCGAGATGCTTGGTTTTGACTACTTTACCTTGCTTGATCAACTCACCATTGCCCGCTCGCGAAAGCATATCGAGAAATACTACGGCATCAGCGAGACCGGCCGTTTTCCGGAACGCCTCAAGCCTATCAACATAAAGCCGGATGTGGATCGTGCCGGAGAGTTTCGCTCCATTCGTGACATCAACACGGAAATCCGCCGTTTGAACCTTGCCTCCTATGCACCGCTCCGTTATGTACTCCCTCATAAACAGGCTGCCTACGATGCCAAGTACAGCACTCAGATTCGTGGAGGTGAAAGTTTTTTCCGCCAGGTTGACCGCGAGGAGAGCTTGATCCACCTGCTGCGAGTCAATGTGCTCAAGCGTATGGAGAGCGCTGTTTCATCCTTTGCACTCACCGTACATCGGCAACTGAAAGATGTGGAAGCCACGTTGGCCAGAATCGAGGCCCATGCAAACGAGTTCGAGGAAATCAATATTGCCGATGTGGACATCGACGATCCCGCTTTCGAAAGCCTTCTGGTCGGTCGCAAGGTAAAGGTGTTGCTGGGAGATGTGGATCTGATCCGCTGGAAACAGGACCTCATCGAGGACCGTAACCGTCTGGCGACCTTACACGCAGCAGCCACACAGGTATGTGCCGCCCGGGATGCCAAGCTGTCCGCGCTGCAGGAAGTCATCACCCACAAGTGCCTGCATCCCAGCAATCCGGGCAATCGTAAGCTCATTGTCTTCACGGCCTTTGCCGACACCGCCATGTACCTTTACGAGCAACTGGCGGCCTGGGCTAAAGAGACGCTTGGTATTGAAACCGCCCTGGTAACGGGTGCCGGCCGCAACCAGACCACACTACCCGGTCTTCGTAAAGATCTGGCATCGATTCTGACGACATTTTCACCCCGCTCAAAAGAACGTCCGGAAGACCTTGCACACGAAGGTGAATTGGATCTGTTGATTGCCACTGATTGCATTTCAGAAGGCCAGAACCTGCAGGATTGTGACTGGCTCGTCAATTATGACATCCACTGGAACCCGGTCCGGATCATCCAGCGTTTCGGTCGTATTGACCGTATTGGTTCACCCAATGATCGTATCCAGCTGGTAAATTTCTGGCCCAATATGGAGTTGGAAGAGTATATCAACCTGGAACAGCGGGTCAGCGGGCGTATGGTTCTGCTGGATATTTCAGCAACTGGCGAGGAAAACCTGATTGAGCAGCAGTCCGGCAACCAGATGAACGATCTGGAATACCGACGCAAGCAGCTCCTGAAGTTACAGGACGCCGTAATTGACCTGGAAGACCTCTCCACTGGTGTTTCCATTACCGATTTGACTCTGACCGATTTCCGCATTGACCTGGCGCAGTATATCAAGGCCCATCCCGGCAAACTTGAAAAACTCCCGTTGGGAACCAGCACAGTTACCACGACATCAGAGGTGGAGATTGCGCCTGGCGTTATCTATTGTCTGCGTGCAGAGGGGATTGCAGCCACAAAGGTTGCAGAGTCCGGTTATCCGATGGCACCCCATTACCTCGTGCATGTTGGTGACGATGGTGCCGTTCTTTTGCCCTACACGCAGGCCAAACGCATTCTTGATCGCCTCAAGCGTCTTTGTCTTGGTCGTGATTTGCCTGATGCGTCAGCATGTGCCAGATTCGACAAGTCCACCAAGCAGGGCGAAGATATGCGCCATGCACAGCGTCTGCTGAGTGCGGCGGTCGCCTCGGTTGTCGGCAAGAGCGAAGAACGGGCCGTTGCCAGCCTCTTTTCGCCGGGCGGTACTCACGCCATCAAGGGGGAATTTGCCGGGATCAATGATTTTGAGGTCGTGGCTTTTGTAGTTGTTATGGAATCAGAGAACCGGACGTGAAGGAGTAATCTATGAGCTTCAGAACAGCAGAACCACCATTAAAAGATGTCTTAGATGCAATAGCAAAAGGCGACACCCAACTGCCGGATTTTCAACGGGGTTGGGTATGGGATGACTTCCACATCCGTTCATTGATCGCCAGCATATCCTTGTCGTATCCGATTGGTGCTGTGATGTTCCTTGAGGCCGGAGGAGTTCCGTTTAAACCTCGACTGTTCGAGGGAATGTCCATTCATCCAGCACCACTTCCGAAAACTCTTGTGCTCGACGGTCAACAGCGCCTCACTTCGATGTACCTGGCCCTTAGAAGCGGGAAACCGGTCAAGACTAGGACGGAGAAGGGAGTAGACATTCTGCGGGTCTACTTCCTCGATATGGCAAAGTGCCTCGATCCTGCAGAAGACCGCGAAGATGCGGTAATCTCTATGCCAGATTCTCTCAGAATTACGTCAGATTTCGGTCGCAAGGTCGAACTTGATCTAAGCACGCCGGCCCTGCAATATCAGCAACAGATGTTCCCCATCTCTCTCATATTTGATACGCCCAATTTCATGCAGTGGAAGATGGGGTACGCAAGTCATTATTCCAACGATTCTGATGCGATGATGTTCCTCATGAGGTTCGAGCAGGAGATCTGGTTACGGTTCCAGCAATTCAAGGTACCTGCCATTGAGCTTTCGCAGGATACCCCGCGAGAAGCCGTTTGCCAGGTGTTCGAGAAGGTCAACACTGGCGGAGTGACCCTGACGGTGTTTGAACTTATGACTGCAACCTTTGCAGCGAATGAATTCAATCTTCGCGAGGACTGGGATGCCCGGCGAGACCGTATGACCCGGAACCACAAAATACTGAGGGCGTTGGATGGTACCGCTTTTCTTACCTCAGTCACTCTACTTGCCAGCTTCACGCGACACCAGGCTACGAAAGCACCTGTATCGTGCAAACGTGCTGATGTGCTGCGGCTTGAACTCTCAGACTACAAAAAACTTGCTGACCGAATTGAAGCCGGGCTTAAGAAAGCCGCTGAGATTCTCGCCGAGGAAAAGATTTTCGATGATCGTAGCCTGCCGTATGCAACTCAATTGATACCTTTGGCCGCTATCTGCGCGAGCATGGCAGACAAAATTGACCAGCATGGTGTGAAACAAAAAGTATTGCGTTGGTACTGGTGCGGTGTGTTTGGAGAGCTTTATGGAGGAGCCAATGAGACGAGGTTCGGTCTTGACCTGCCGGATGTTATCCAGTGGGTGGCGGGTGGCAATGAACCCAGGACTATCCGTGATTCCAGCTTCAGCCCGATCAGGCTATTATCGCTACAGTCACGGCTCGCAGCTGCCTACAAAGGCCTCGCAGCTCTTTTGATGAAGCACGGTGGCAAAGATTTTATCACCGGCACACCGATTGACTTGAATACCTACTTCAACAACGCCATCGACATCCACCATATCTTCCCGCGGGCCTGGTGTGAGGCTCAGAAACTGCCTAGGGAGAAGTGGAACAGTGTGATCAACAAGGCACCATTGGCGGCGGGCACTAACCGTTATATCGGTGGCGATGCGCCGAGCAATTATCTATCGCGTATTCAGAAACACAAGCAAGTTGATCAGAACAGTTTAGATACGTTTCTTGTGTCACACGTAATTCCAGTATCATACCTGCGTAGTGATGATTTTGACGGGTTTACGTGGGCTCGCGCGAGCGCTCTACTGAAGTTGATTGAAACGGTAACCGGAAAGAGTATTGCAGGTCGAGATAGCGAAGAAACAATCAAATCTTTTGGGGCTGCACTGACATGATCGTCCCCCGGCAATCAGCTCTGGTTGCCGCATTAGCGTTACCTGCTGATGTGCTGGTAAATCAGCGAGTACCAAAGAAAATGTTGGTGGAGAATGGTGCGCCAACCGCAGCCGACAAACGACGGATCAACGACGGCATTGAGGAGATTCACTGGCTGGCGGCACTGAAGCCGAACACCATCGGTGTGCCGGAATACAGTGATGATGTCCGGGAATACCTGGAAATTGCTGTGTTGTCGGTCATACTGCGACCTGATGCCAAAGCTGTCCGACTGGCTGAATTGATCCATCGCGCCATACCGTACCCTCTATTTCTTATTCTGGTGCAAGGGGATCAAACCATCCTCTCGCTGACTCATAAACGCCGAGCACAGAATGAGGCGGATAAATTTGTTCTGGATGGCGATTGTGTTGATGTAACTGCTTCCGGTAATGCTTCCTCGTCTGCAGAGGTTTTCAAGCAGTTTCTGGCCGCGCTGGCGCTTAGTAAGCAGCCGAGAGCAAGTCTGTGGCAACTGTATCAAGGGTGGATTGATACACTTGTGGCGCTCCAGGCGTCATTGATCAGTGGGTCATTCAGCCAAGCCATCACGAATGATGCTGCAATCGACCGTCGGGAGGCCGTGCAAAAATGTTGGGAGTTGGAGGCTAAGATTACTTCCTTGAGGAACGCTGCGGCCAAGGAGAAGCAAATGGGGCGTCGAGTAGAGTTGAATATTGAGATCAAGGGGCTTGAGGCAGAGTTGGTCGAGACAAAAGGGAAGTTGTAATCGTAATTATTTTCAGTAAGCGAGAACTTCATGGACAATCAGGACCCGCAATTACGCAATGTATGGTCACAGAAACTTATCCCTGTAGTTTACCGCCAAGGTAGACCAAAACCGATATTGTTGCGCTTACCATATGCGGAAAATAATTACGATTGGCTCAGAGATGATCATCAACGTAAGCCTAAGTGGGATTCAAAATTCAAGTGTTGGGAAGTCCCGAATACTTGGCTTGATGATCTAATTAGACGGACTCTAAAACGATTCGGAAGGGTTTATTTGATTCAGCCGTATGTGGAACAACAAAAATGTGCTCCTGCTTGTTGGAATGCTACCGGATTTGAGTGCGAATGTTCGTGTATGGGAGAAAATCATGGCTCTGGCAGCCCTAATGGTAAATGGTATGTAGTATCTGAAACATGTGCAGTTCAATGGGGGCCACGAAAGTATGCTTGTAGGTTGATTAATTCGTCAGGGAGTGAGTAGTTGACGAATCATGCAGGTTAGTGCCAAGCGTTAAATTGCAAAAATCGATATAAGCCTCGGGGTGACATGTGAATAAGATTATGCTCAAGTTTGAGAATTGTTACGGGATTAAGGACTTGAGTCACGAATTCGACTTCAGTAATACCAAGGGATTTTCAATTTATGCCCCAAACGGCTTCATGAAAACCTCATTCTCAAAGACATTTTCGGATGTAAGTAAAAACAAGGTATCTGGAGATTTGATTTTTCCTGATCGAGTCAATACAAGAAGTATCAAAGATGAAAATGGTTCGGAGATAAAAGGTGAAAACATATTTGTCATTGAACCATATAATGAAGAGTTCAATTCAGATAAAACCTCACTGCTCTTAGTAAACCAAACCATAAAAAAGAAGTATGATGATGAACTTCAAAAAATAGAGGAGAAAAAAGAGGTCTTGATAAAGAAGTTAAAACAATTATCAGGACTTACAGGGAGATCGGTAACTCCTGAGACGGAACTGTTGAAATGTTTTGGAGGGGCTTCCATATTTGATCTGTTTGAGGCTTTAGAAGTGAAGGTTAACTCTTCAAGCGACGAGCGACTTTCAATGCTAACTTATTCAGAACTTTTTAACGATAAAACTATTGCATTCTTAGAGTCGGGACAAATAAGAACACAGTTAACAGATTATATTGATAAATATAATGAACTAGTAGAGCGTTCACCGGTTCTAAGTAAAACTTTCAACCATTATCATGCCAAGACCGTTCACAAGAATCTAGCAGAAAATGGTTTTTTCTCTGCCAAACATTCTGTCAATCTCTTCAACGGCATTGGAAAAGATGAAATTACCTCGGCTGAGCAACTTGATGAAAAAATCGAAGAAGAGAAGAAGAAAATCCTGTCCGACGACGACCTGACAAAGAAATTCGACGCAATAGACAAAAAACTAACAACTATCGAACTAAGAAAATTTCGTGATTATTTATTCGATAATAAAGATATTGTTGCAGAACTGGCTGATTACAAATCTTTTCAGAAAGAGATTCTTCTCTCCTATCTTTCAAGTCAGAGAGAAACATTCAATGGATTGCTTGAAGAATATAGGAGTGGAAAACTCATAATACAAGAGGCTATTGATGCTGCTAAGAATGAAAGGACTGATTGGGAAGAGGTTGTAGGTATTTTTAACAAAAGGTTTTCTGTGCCATTCAAGATGGAAGTATTAAATCAAGAAGAGGTCATTCTTAAAGGGTCCAGTCCGCAAATATCTTTTACGTTTTCTGATCCAGAGAAATCAAGCTCGATTGACAAGACCTCTCTTTTAAAAGTTCTAAGCCAAGGCGAGAAGAAGGCACTTTACATCTTGAATATACTATTTGAACTGAATGCTAGGTTGAAACATATAATCGATACAATTCTAGTTGTTGATGACATTGCAGATTCTTTTGACTACAAAAACAAGTATGCAATCATTGAATATTTAAAGGAAGTTTCACAGCATAACAATTTCTACCCAATTTTCTTGACCCATAATTTCGATTTTCACAGAACAATCAGTAGCAGATTAGATATACCAAGAGCAAGTCGGCTATTTGCCATTAAAAACGGCCGAAATCTGAGTTTAGTAGAAGAAAAGTATCAAAAAAACCCATTTGAGCATTGGAAACGAAATTTAGATGATAACAGATTTGTTATATCCTCTATTCCATTCGTTAGAAATCTTGCTGAGTATTGCGGCTGGGAACATGAATATTTGCAACTTACCTCGCTTCTCCACTTAAAGACAGGCACTAAAAGTATTACAAAAATGGATCTTGAAACTATTTATCGTCAAATTTTAAAGGATAAGGCAGCCCTGACCTTAACTGATCCAACCAAGCCTGTCATTGAACTTGTTTATGAGACTGCTGACGCGATTTTGCCGGAGGCAGATGCTACTGCGGAATTGGAGAGCAAAATTATTCTTTCAATTGCTATAAGGCTTCAAGCTGAAGAATTCATGGTCAAAAAAATCTCTGATCAACTATTTGTAGATGCAATTACGTCCAATCAGACATCGAAATTGCTGTCACGCTTTAAAACAGATTTTCCTGGCGAAACAGATTCTATCGCTTTGCTCGAACAAGTTAATTTAATGACACCAGAGAATATCCACCTGAACTCATTCATGTATGAACCGATTTTAGATATGGCGCCTGAACATTTAAAAACACTATACACTGATGTCAAGCAGATGAATGTATAACATTCGGCATCATCAGACTGTCAATTGCACAAAGGTCAGGCGGATAATCTGAACTGACTCAAAAAATCAGGAGTTGATTACATGGAAAAACTGAACGGCCAATCCGCCGATGTTATTGCGGAAAATATTGACCAATTGAAAACTCTTTTTCCCGAAGCTTTCACCGAGGGAAATATTGACTTTGATACCTTGAAGCAGCTTCTTGGTGGCACTGTAGAGGAACGTGAAGAAAAGTACGGCCTGAACTGGCACGGCAAGCGTCGTGCTCGCCAGTTGGCGCTTACGCCTTCAACCGGTACACTTCGACCCTGCCCGGAAGAGAGTGTGGATTGGGATACCACACAGAACCTGATGATTGAAGGAGATAATCTGGAAGTGCTAAAACTCCTGCAGAAGAGCTATGCAAACAAAATCAAGTTGATCTACATCGATCCGCCTTACAATACCGGAAATGATTTTGTCTACCCTGACGACTTCCGAGATAACATCAAAAATTACCAGATGCTAACCGGGCAGATAGATAGCGATGGACGCAAAATTACCAGTAACAGTGAGGCGTCCGGTCGTTTTCATACTGATTGGTTGAACATGATATATCCGAGGTTAAAGCTCGCAAGGAATCTCCTTCGGAACGATGGTGTTATCTTTATAAGTATTGATGACGGTGAACTGCCAGGACTCCGCCTTGTTGCTGATGACGTATTCGGGGAGGAAAACTTTATCGCCTGTTTCATTTGGAAGAGCCGACAAAATAAAGACAACAGAACTGTAACCGGAGCATCAATTGATCATGAATATCTGGTTTGCTACGGCAATTCAATTAGAGGAGCTGCGCGAGACAAAAGTCAGTACTCTAACCCAGATGGTGATCCACGCGGTGATTGGGCTAGTGCAAACATGGTCGGTATAGCTACTGCTGATCGTCGTCCAAATCTTCATTACGACCTCATTGATCCTGCAACAGGATTGAACTACGGTTGCCCTGAAATGGGATGGAGATATGAACGCAGTACCATGGCAAAATTAATAGCTGAAAATCGCATTCTTTGGCCGGCATCACCTGACGGTCGTCCTCGACGGAAGGCATTCATAAATGAGCTGGACTCTGACTTCACTGGTTTTTCAACAATTGTGGGCGAAGGCGTCTTTACTAGAGATGGTACAGCGGATATTGATAGTCTATTTGAAGTTCGAGTTTTCAATTTTCCTAAACCTGTCCGACTCATTACGGATAT
The DNA here is from genome assembly GCF_056821595.1 of Geobacter psychrophilus. Lineage (NCBI taxonomy): Bacteria > Pseudomonadati > Thermodesulfobacteriota > Desulfuromonadia > Geobacterales > Geobacteraceae > Geobacter > Geobacter psychrophilus. The sequence continues at coordinate 2,354,993 of NZ_JBXDTU010000004.1, read as the reverse complement.
ACTTGAGCAAGGGTCGGACGAAAACGATATTGTACTCGATTTTTTTGCAGGTTCAGGCACAACTGGTCACGCGGCTATGGCTAGCAATGCCGGTGGAAACATAAATCGTAGATTTATTCTTGTGCAACTCCCCGAACAACTTGACCCAGAAAATAAAGAGCAAAAAACTGCTGCAGATTATTGCGACAAACTTGGTAAGTTCCGTACAATCGCGGAACTCACTAAAGAACGCCTCCGCCGTGCTAGTAAAAAAATAAAAGCCCAAAACCCGCTCTTCGCCGGTGACCTCGGCTTCCGCGTCTTCAAGCTTGATTCTTCCAACATTCGAGCCTGGCAGCCCAACCGTGACGATCTGGAGAAAACTCTTCTGGATCACGCCGAACATATTGTTGCCGGTCGCTCCGAACAAGACATTCTTTACGAACTTCTTCTGAAGCTTGGCCTTGACTTGACCGTCCCCATTGAACAGAAAACGATTGCCGGCAAGTTCGTTCACAGTGTCGGGGCCGGTGCCTTGCTGGTGTGTCTGTCCGAGACTATTGATCGCGATACCATTGAGCCTCTAGCTCAAGGAATCGTCGGATGGCACAAGGAGCTGAAACCTGCCGTGGATACCCGCGTAGTTTTCCGGGACAGCGCCTTTGCCGATGATGTGGCCAAGACCAACATCACCGCAATTCTCCAGCAGCACGGGTTAGATGATGTGCGGAGCCTGTAAACCTATCCTTTGAATGTAGTGAGTGAATCCGGATAAGGAAAAAGGAGAGTTTTCTTGATTAGATTGGAATTCAACGGAAAACCGTTTGACCCTCAAAATTTTACTGAATCGCTTCTTAAAGCGGCTATGGAAAGTGTAGCTTCTGAAATGCACGACAAGGTAAGTGCAATACGCCACCCTGTAACCGGCGAATTTCCAACAGTCGTAGTCTTTGGAACTTCTCTTGATGACATCAATATGCGGATTGAGGGATCACCGGAATTACTTGCATTGGTCAATGAACGTCTTGGGGTCGTAACGGATGCTGTGTCAGAAGGTGAATCAGAGTTGGTGGCACATCCAACGCCAAAGGTATTTCTCAGTTATGCTTCGGAAGATAAGGACACGGCATCACTGATTGCGCATACGCTGCAAGCCAATGGTATTGATACATGGTGGGATGAATGGTGCATATCTGCTGGTGACAGTCTACGCCAGAAAATTGATGAAGGTTTAGGAGACTGTTCACATTTTGTCGTTCTTCTAACACCCAATTCAATCATTAAACCGTGGGTTAATCTGGAGATTGACTCCGGGCTGATGTTAAAGCTGAAATCCCGGGCAAAGTTTATTCCTTTGAGAAATCAGCTCCCAGTTGAAAAGTTGAGCCCACTTTTACAAGGCATGCTTTCACCATGTGTAGATGATCCTGAACGAGATATATCCCAACTTATTAATGATATTCATGGTGTGACGAAAAAACCTGCATTAGGTAAATCACCTGTCCTATCTAACATCAAGATTCCATCTAGCGATTCCGGTTATTCTGCGGCAGCTAACGCAATTGCAAAGTTTTTCGTGACGTCTTCTGAACATGCAATGAAATTTGATCCATGGGTGGAAATTGATGAACTAATCAAGAAAACTGGGCTCTCTGAGGAAGATGTGATTGATGCTGTGCATGAACTCCGAGGAATGATTACCGTTCATTCGGCTGGGAACTACTACCCGGAAAATGAATTGTTTGCAACGTTCGACTGTTTTTGGATGCCATGGGACCCGAAAGACGATGCTCTAACTCTGGCAACTGACATGCTTAATAAAAGTGACTTCCCAACATCTCCGGAATTGATTGCTGAGCAATATGGCTGGAATGCCAGACGCTTGAATCCGGCAATGGCATATTTGATTAATCGCAAGTTGGTTCGTGAAACTTCTTGTCTCGGTTGTGCACCGTGGCTTGTGACATGGCTAGAACGTACAGACGAAACCCGCCGTTTCATAAAGAGCCGACAATAATATTTTTTTGCTTACATACGTAATTGAGGATTTCATGAAACTGCACTTTGAGCCAAATCTTGACTACCAGCATGCCGCTATTGAAGCGGTTGCCGACCTTTTCCGGGGCCAAGAAATCTGTCGTACCGAGTTTACTGTTACCAGCAGCATTGGTGAGCAACACCTGCTTGCTTTTGCCCAGAATGATCTGGGGATCGGTAACCGACTGCAACTGCTTGAAGATGAACTGCTTGCCAACCTGCGCGACATTCAGCTGCGCAATGGACTGCGGCCATCGGATTCCATTTCATCGGGCGATTTTACCGTTGAGATGGAAACCGGCACCGGCAAAACCTATGTCTACCTCCGGTCGATCTTCGAGCTGAACAAGCGTTATGGCTTTACCAAGTTCGTGATCGTGGTCCCGTCAGTGGCGATCAAGGAGGGAACGAATAAGACACTGGAAATCACCAGGGATCATTTTGAAGGGCTCTATCCAGGCGCCAAGGGGTATGAGTTCTTCCAGTATGATTCCTCCAAGCCAGGCAAGGTGCGCAATTTTGCCACCAGTCCTAACATTCAGATCATGGTAGTGACGGTTGGTGCCATCAACAAAAAGGATGTCAACAACCTCTACAAGGACAGTGAGAAGACCGGCGGCGAAAAACCGATTGACCTGATTCGGGCGACATCGCCAATCATCATAGTTGACGAGCCGCAGAGTGTTGACGGTGGTCTGGAAGGCCGAGGCAAAGAGGCTCTGGGGGCCATGAATCCGCTCTGCACATTGCGCTATTCCGCAACCCATGTGGACAAACATCATATGCTGTACCGTCTCGACGCCGTGGATGCCTATGAACAGAAACTGGTGAAACAGATTGAGGTTGCTTCGGCCAGCGTTGAAGGCGGCAACAACAAAGCTTTCGTGCGTCTGCTGTCAGTATCCAACAAGCGAGGCAGTATCACCGCCAGGGTGGAACTGGACATGCAGCGCGGCGGACAGGTAAGCCGAGCGGAAGTCAATGTGCAGGATGGTGATGATCTGGAGCTGGTGACAAATCGGGCCATCTATTCAAATTGCAGCATCGGTGAGATCCGCTGCGCCAAGGGGCAGGAACTGGTGGAGGTTCGGATTCCGGGGGGCGAGGAATGGCTGAAGCCGGGACAAGCCATCGGCGATGTGGACGAGGATGCACTCAAGCGCCAGATGATCCGGCGCACCATCAAGGAACACCTGGACAAGGAGCTGAGGCTCAAGACCCGTGGCGTCAAGGTCCTTTCCCTGTTCTTCATTGATAGCGTCGAGCATTACCGGAAATACGACGCCGACGGCAACCAGGTGAAAGGAAAGTATGCGTTGATGTTCGAGGAAGAGTACCGTCGACTCATCAAACACCCTGATTACCAGACGCTCTTCCATGATGTGGATCTGGAGACAGAGGCCGCCGAGGTACACAACGGTTATTTCTCCATCGACAAGAAAGGCGCCTGGACGGAAACCGCCGAAAATAACCAGGGGAGCCGGGACAACGCTGAACGCGCCTATAACCTGATCATGAAGGAGAAGGAAAAGCTTCTGGGCTTTGAAACCAAGCTCAAGTTCATCTTTTCCCACTCTGCCCTACGCGAGGGGTGGGACAATCCCAACGTATTCCAGATTTGTACCCTGCGTGAGATCGGGACCGAGCGGGAGCGCCGCCAGACCATTGGCCGTGGCCTGCGACTCTGCGTCAATCAGCAGGGAGAGCGGCTACGGGGTTTTGACCTCAATACCCTGACAGTCATAGCCACGGAAAGTTATCAACAGTTCGCGGATAATTTACAGAAGGAAATTGAAGAAGATACCGGCATCCGTTTCGGTGTTGTCGAAAAGCACCAGTTCGCGGCAATACCGGTGACTGATCCGGCGGGCAAAGTGTCTCCGCTGGGAGTGGAGCAGTCCGAGGCGATCTGGAGTCACCTGAAGCAATCAGGTTTCGTGGATCATAAGGGCAAGGTCCAGGATAGTCTCAGAAAAGCACTCAAGGACGGGACCATCACACTGCCGGATGAGTTCAAAGCTCAGTTACCGCAAGTAAAGGAAGTCTTGCGCAAGTTGTCCGGGAGGTTGGAAATCAAGAATGCAGACGAACGTACATCGGTCAAGACCCGGCAAGCAGTTCTAAACGGTGAGGAGTTCAAGGCGCTCTGGAACCGGATCAAGCATAAAACCACCTACCGGGTCCACTTCGACAACGACGCATTGATCACGAAATGCGCCGAGGCAATCAGAGATTGTCCACCGATAGCCAAAACCCGGCTACAATGGCGCAAAGCAGAACTTTCTATTGGCAAGGCAGGTATCGATGCGCAAGAGACATCTGTTTCTGCCCCCATTACCATCGACGAGCACGATATCGAGTTGCCGGATCTGCTGACTGATCTTCAGGACAAGACCCAACTGACCCGGCGCAGTATTGTGCAGATTCTGAGCGATAGCGGCCGGTTGAATGATTTCAAGCGGAATCCGCAGCAATTCATTGAACTGACGTCAGAGACGATCAATAGGACCAAGCGTATGGCACTGGTGGATGGTATCCGCTACCAGCGCCTGGGAGAAGAGCATTACTACGCTCAGGAGTTGTTCGAGCAGCAAGAGCTAACCGGATATCTGAAAAACATGATTGCGACGGAGAAGTCGGTATACGAACATGTCGTGTATGACTCCTCCGGTGTGGAGAAAACTTTTGCCGAACAGTTGGAGAAGAACGAATCAGTAAAGGTCTACGCCAAATTGCCGGGTTGGTTCAAGGTGCCGACCCCGCTGGGCAGTTACAACCCGGATTGGGCCGTTTTGATCGAAAAGGACGGCGTGGAACGGTTGTATTTCGTTGTCGAAACGAAAAGCAGTCTCTTTACTGACGATCTCCGTGATAAGGAAAGCGCCAAGATCAAGTGCGGCGAAGCGCATTTTCTAGCATTGGCTGTTGGTGAAAATCCAGCGAGGTATATCAAAGCGCGGAATATTGATGATGTGATGGCGGGGTGCTGAGCAGCAGCTCAAATTAGTATCTAAAAAAATGTGAACTATAGTTCTGATTTGAACAAGGAGGACCAATGAGCAATATTGACGTACTTCGCGAGATAAGAGAACTTAAAAACTATTTGTCTTATTCAAAAAACATAGGCTTCTTTTTTGGAGCGGGTACGTCCTGTGCGCTTGGAATTCCTGATATTGCGCAACTTACTAGAGGGGTTGAGGCTGCCTTAGATACCAGTGCTAAAAAGATATTTGGAATTATAAGGGACGATCTGAAGACATTGACTCCTGAACATGAAGTCAATATTGAAGATATTCTGAATCAATTGAGACGTATTCGTGAACTTACGAAAGAAAGTGAAACCAAAACTTACCAAGGCGTCTGTGGTAAAGATGCTGCGGCGGTCGATGAAGATATATGTAAAACCATTTATCAAATTATCACCGAAAAAGAATCTGGCGCTACTCTCGACTCCACCAAACGGTTCTTTGCTTGGTATAACCTTCTTAATCGCGACTTCACAAAAGAGGTCTTCACAACAAACTATGATCTTGTTATCGAAAAGTCGCTTGAAGCCAGCGAAATTCCGTATTTCGACGGATTTGTAGGCTCTTTTGAACCCTTTTTCTGGCAGGAAAGTGTGGATCATTATGCACAGCACGGGGATTTAACTAAAAACTGGATACGACTTTGGAAAATCCATGGTTCATTAAGTTGGTTCTGGCGATACTCTGAGACAACAAAATCTCATCGGATCATCAGAATTGGCAACATTGGTTGCGTGGATGATATTAAGAACGAACTAGTTATTTATCCGTCAAAAGATAAGTATGATTCTTCTCGAAAACAACCATTTATTGCCTATTTTGACAGAATGCGAGACTACCTTCTAAGTGGTGAACTTCTTTTTATTATCACCGGATATTCATTTTCAGACCAGCATATCAATGAAATTGTCTTTAACTGCATGCGGCAAAACAACAGGTTGTTCGTAATTGTTTTCTTCTACAAAGATGATGATGTGGAAATCCTTTATAAGTCTTGTTCAGCATATCTGAATTTGCATGTGTTTGGACCGACAAAGGCAATAATAAACGGTGAGTTGGGTGAATGGAGCTTTAACAAAGAGGCTATTATGCCAAATGAAGTTACCTCTACATTCTGGAACGAAGAAAAATCGCAATTAAGCTTGGGTGACTTCAACGCTCTTGTCAACTTTCTCGTAGTTAGTTCTGGGAAGTGGGACAGTTCTGAAAAGGTGAGACCATGATTGGTGACATTACTTTTCTGGGAAGGATCATCCGAGTTGATTCGAGCACAGTTGAGGTTGAGGTTTCAGAAGAGATTCCCTCTGCTGCTCCTATTATTAATGGCCGATTATATAAAATTGGCCAAATAGGAACTTTTGTGAAAATTCCAGTTGGCAATGTAAGTATTTACGGCATTGTCTCTGCGGTTAGTAATACACCAAGTACAGTTAAGGATGATAATCGTTCATATGTTCATGGCTCACGCTTCCTGTCTGTTCAACTGGTCGGAGAGAAGATCGGTGATGACGATTTTCAAAAGGGGGTAGGCACCTATCCGACTATAAATGATGAAGTGCACTTGGTAATTGAAAAGGATCTGTTTGATATTTACGGAAAACAGGACAGCGGATCTATAGAAATCGGAAAGCACTCATCGTCCGAAAATCTCAGTGTCAACGCTGATATTCATAAACTTGTATTGAGACATTGCGCTATTTTGGGATCAACAGGGAGCGGTAAGTCAAATACTACTGTTAGCGTTTTATCTGCAATTCTAGGTGAGTATCCAGGATCACGAGTGATTCTAGTTGATCCCCACGGTGAGTATGCCTCAGCATTCCCAAATGCGAGCGTATTTAGAATTAATGATACTACTCGGCCGCTACATATTCCGTTCTGGCTAATGACTTTTGATGAGCTTGCCTTCTTTCTTTTTGGTGCGGAACCAAAAGATGATCAGCGGCCCGAATACAGAAAATTACGCGAAATGGTAGTTGAAAGAAAGAGAGCAAATGCAGGTGTATTAAAATCTGGTGTAGTTAACCCTGATCGTGTTTCAGCAGATTCACCGATTCCATTCAATGTGCGGGAGTTATGGCATGAGATGTACTGGTGGCTGAATGCGACGTTTCCTGATGCTTCTGCGGACAAGCATACCAAGGAGAATGCCTTAGTCGAAGATATTGGAGACTTCAATTTACTTGAGCCGCCACGATTTAGACCCTATGCCGTAACTAATGCGGCACCTTACAAATCGAAGGTTAATCAAGAATTCTATGTCTACGAAAAGAAACTTATTAGCCGTCTAAGGGATTCAGCCTATGATTTTCTCTTTCACCCTGGGGATTACGCAGACGAAACTTCCCCAAAAGACTTACACGATTTACTGAATGATTGGATTGGCGGTGAGGAGAGACTCACCATACTAGACCTCGCCGGAGTCCCATTTAATGTATTGGATATAACAGTTGGTCTTATAACTCGATTTGTATTTGACAGCATGTTTTGGGGTAGGCATGAACCCTATACAGGGAGACAGAGACCACTTTTTATAGCATATGAGGAAGCTCATTCTTACCTTAATAAATCGCAAGGCAACAACTACGCAAAAGATGCGGTTGAGAGAATTTTTAAGGAAGGACGGAAGTTTGGTTTTGGTGCCATGATAATTTCGCAAAGGCCATCTGAAATCTCAGAAACGATCTTGGCCCAAATAGGGACTTTTATTGCATTAAGACTAACAAATTCAAGTGATCAATCGATTGTCAAATCGTCTGCTCCAGACAACCTAATTAGCCTTATTGATTTGCTTCCGTCATTACGAACGGGTGAAGCGCTGGTAATCGGAGAAGCTGTTAAAATTCCTTCAAGAGTCCGTATACCGCTTAGATCACCACGACCTACAAGTGAAGACCCTCAACTGGTTGAGTGTTGGCGTAAAAATTTCGAACAAAATGTAGAAAATTATAAACAGGTTGTAACTTCACAACGCGAACAAAAATTGGGGAGGTAAATATGGATAGGGATACCGTAGATTCATCAATGATGGCAAGTATTGGATACGACCAATCTTCAGGCACCGTGGAGGTTGAGTTCCGATCAAGTGGTCAGGTATGGCAGTATTACGATGTGCCAGAGTATACATATAACGAAGTTCGATCCGCTGGCTCATTAGGGAAGGCATTCAATGCAATGATCAAGAATCAATTCAGAGAAGCACGAGTTGGATAAATCGACTACTGTGCCGTTTTGGCCCATATTGGTTTGTTGTGGGTAAGGCTTAACTAGGTGACAATGTTTACTTCAAAATTTCTCCATACCGCCGACATTCACCTCGGCAAAACATACCGCACTGCTGCCGATGAAGCCGCACGCTACGAAGATTTTTTCTGTGTTCTCGGCAGCATAGTATCCGATGCCATCACTGAGCAGGTTGATTTCGTCCTGATTGCCGGTGACCTGTTCCACACCGGCCAGATACTCCCCCGCACCTTCGCCCGTACCATTGAAACCCTGCAACCGCTCAAGGATGCCGGTATTCCTTGCATCGCAGTGGAAGGGAACCACGATTGGATTCACCGGCGGGACAGCATCTCCTGGATGGAGGCACTTTCACAGATGGGATACATCCATCTTCTCCGTCCTACCCGCACAGAAAACGGAGGATACCATTTCGATCCGTTCGATTACGAACAGGGAATCGGTGGACATATCGAAATCAAGGGGCTTAACATCTACGGCCTCGGCTACATCGGCACCCAGGCCGGTAATCATGTTCAGCGAATCTGCGAGTCAGTTATCACCAAGAACAACATCCTTCTATTTCATGTGGGTGTCTGGACCTTTTCACCGGTGGAGATCGGCAACATGAAACCGGAGGAGGCGCTGCCATTGGCTGACGTTTTTGACTACGTGGCGCTTGGTCATGGCCATAAGCCATACATTATCAATGACCAGGACGGCACACCTTACGCTTTCAACCCCGGTTCCCCGGAGTGCGTGAACTTCGGCGAGGAGAAATACTACAAGGGCTATTACCTGGTTACGGTCGAAAATGGACTATTCAGCAGCGAGTTCCGCTCTACCGCTCCCCGGCCCATGCTGGTGACTACCATTGACCTGGATGGCGCGGAAGATGCTGATCAGGCGCTGGAACGTTTCCGTGAACAGTTGACAGTAAAAGTTACCGCCATATCTGATGAACGTAAACCTCTCCTTGAGATTAAACTTACAGGCCGCATTCGTTTTCATCCATTTGAATTGGGGCGTGAGCGGCTGCGGCTGGTAATCGATGAGATCTGCAACCCGCTACATGTTGAAATCAAGAATCATCTCTCCCTGGTTACTCGCGAAGCCGGAGCTGATGGAGAAAAGAAAAATCTGGCAGAGATCGAGAAAGATGTTCTGCGTGAATTGATAACTGCCCGGAGCGAATACAAGGGCCGGGAAGATGAGTTGGTAAAGCTGGCTCTGGCCATTCGTGACCAGGTGCTGAAGGGTGATGTGGAGGGGGAGGAACTATTGGGCCTCCTGCGTGAGGGATAAGCCATGCAGATACTCTCCATTCATCTCAAGAACATCAAATCACACCGTGACACCAGTATCGATTTCTCTGCAGGAATCAATGTCCTGTCCGGACCGAATGGTGTCGGCAAAAGCACCATCTTTGAGGCCATCGGGTATGCTCTGTTCGGCGTTGATGCTCGGGACTTCGTCTCCAACGTTGAGCGGTTTCTGACCATTGGCACCAAGCGAGGTGAAATCAGCGTCACCTTTCAAACCAATAATGGTGACATCTGGCAGGTCACTCGCACGGTCGGCGCTCCGACCAAATGGCTTCTGGCCAGGAATGTTGGTGGCGCCTTCGAGGTAGAGGAACACGCCAAAATCGAGGAAACCGAGGCCAGGATTGCTGAACTGCTCGGGCTGGATAATGGCCGACCTCTGGCGGATCAGTTCAAACTGGTGATTGGCCCCTTTCAGAACGACTTCCTCGGCCCGTTTATTATCAAGCAACCGACCAAACGGCAGGAGGCATTTGACGAGATCCTTGGTATCGACGCCTGGCGTAAGACCTACAAAGGGACCAGTGTCATGCTGTCGGCATTGCAGGAACGAGTGAAGATCCTGACCGCAGAAATTACCGAAAAACAGGAGCGGCTGGCAGTGGTGCCCTCTCTGACGGCTGAAATGACGCAAACCACCAATGATCTTGTTACCCGGAAACAAAGCATTTCTGATAAAGAGGCAGTCCTTGTCACGGTCGAGGCACGAGTAGTGGAACTCGATGCAGCCGAGAAGGTTGTGATTGCCCTGGCCAATGAGGTGCAGTTGCTTGAGAGCCGAATCAAGGACGGCAGTGGAAAGACTGCAGAACAAAAACTCCGGATCAACGAGAGCGTGCAGGCACAGAAGATAGTTGAGGAATCAAAGGCCGGAAAAGAAGCTTTTGACAAGATTGAAATGCAATTGGCTGAACTACGGCAGAAAGAACAACAACGGAGGGCCATTGAACAGGACATAGTGGCTCTGGAAAAAAATGCCCAGAAGTTGGGGCAAAAACTGGAGCACGAACGATCCGAAATCCAGAATGCTAATAAACAGTTTGATGCCGAACTGACGGCCATTCACACCAGTCGTACGCAATTGCAACCTGATGCCGCGTTGACCGCATTGGCTGCCCAATTGCCAGATCTGCGCAAACAGATTGACCTGCTGAAGGGACAGCGCTCTTTGCTCGATGGTCGGCGAGAGAGCCTGCAAGAGGGCAAAGAAAAACTGGCAGAAGGTGTCTGCCCATTTTTTCAGGAACAATGCCATAACATTGCCGGTTCGCAGCCTCGAGATGTCTTCAGTACTCGATTAACGGATCTGGAGCAACAGGCTGCGGACTTGGATCGGCAGCTGACTCAGCTCGCTACGCATTTCACCGATGCTGAAAAAGCTGAGAAAGAGATTACCAGTCGTTCCATACGGCTACAGGAACTGGATAAACAAGAGGTCGGCGTGACGACGCGGCGGGAGAAGAACCGTGAGCGTCAGGTTGGCCTTGAGACTATCAAAACGCAGCATGCTGAGGCTTTGAGGAACGTCGAAACCAGCAAGGAAGCACTTGCCGCTTTTGGGAATCTTGATGCTGCAATTGTTACGGCAGAACAGGAACGGCAGCAACACCAGGCAACACGGGATGCTTATACCGCTAACCTGAATGTTGCACAGGATCTGGACTCTCGCCAACAGCGACTCCAAAAAATGGAGCTTCTGTTGGCTGACCTTACCAAAGAGCAGAAAGAGAAACAGATTGAGCTGGCAAAGCAGCAGAGCGGTTTTCAGCCTGAATTGCTGCACCAGGTGCGAAGCGAAAAGGAGCAACTGCTTGCCGATGTGGCAGGACTCAAGCAGCAGGTCGTCGATCTGGATAAGAATGCCAAGCGACTGACCACAGAGATTGAAAAACTACAGAAGGTGCAGGCGGATATTGACGCTAAACAGGCCGAATGCGCCTCTTGCGCAGAGAAGGAAAAACTGGTCAAGTTCCTGCGAAATCAGGTGTTCAAAAATGTTTCGGCACAACTATCGGAGCGTTTCCGCGAGGAGATCAGCCTGCGTGCGGACCGGATCTATCGTACCATTGCCGAGTCGGATGAAGAGCTGTACTGGGGCGACAATTATCAGATCGTGCTGAAGGATATGTACGACGGAAACCTGCGGGAGCGGACTGATGACCAGCTATCCGGCGGGCAGATGATGAGCGCGGTGGTGGCCCTCCGCCTGGCCCTACTGCAAACCATTGGTGCGCGGATTGCATTTTTTGACGAACCGACCTCCAATCTGGACGCCACCCGCCGAGAAAACCTGGCACAAGCCTTCCGTGCCATTGACGTTGGCCGGGAGGAGGTGACGGAACACTGGTACGATCAGCTGTTCCTTGTCAGCCATGACGTTGCTTTTTCTGAGATCACTGACCAGATGATTGATTTGGGTGAATAGTGGTTAGTTGTACACAATACTATAGCTGAATTCGGAATGTTACGGAGATATGATGGCACGAAAGAAAACAAGTCCATTTGAAGATATGATTCTGATCGTCAGCAAGCTGCCATGGTGGGCAGGTCTTGCACTGGCAGTCGTTTCCTATCTGGTGCTGCATGCAATTGCTTCACGACCCGTCATGCCTGCAGCAACTTCGCCTGGCCAACTGGGCGATGCCATGGCAAAGGGGCTTTTCACTACTATGGCAATGTTTGGCCAGTTTGTACTTCCTATTGCTTTTGGTTTTGGGGCTCTTCTTTCCGGAATTTCAGCAATACGCCAAAAGAAACTCTACGATAAGGTGGCTGCGCGACCAGGAGTTGCATCTCTGAACGAGATGAGTTGGGGCGATTTCGAGAGATTCGTTAGCGAGTATTACCGGCGCAACGGATTCCAGGTGACACGCGAGGGTGGCAACGGTCCTGATGGAGGCATTGACCTGGTTCTCCGTCAGAAAAGTGAAACGTATCTTGTCCAATGCAAACAGTGGAAGGCCTACAAGGTCGGAGTGCAACCGGTGCGGGAGTTTTATGGTGTGATGACAGCGCGTGGTGTTGCCGGTGGATACTTCGTGACGTCCGGGGAATACACGGAAGAGGCCAAGACTTTTGCACAGGGTCTTAATCTCACCCTCATTGATGGTCGTAGGCTCCGCCAGATGATCGATGTTGCCAGTAAAACGATTGCTGTATCGGCACCATCATCAGTTCCAACGCCCGCGCCGTCACAATCAGCAGTGACATCGCCTGTTTGTCCAAAGTGCAGTTCAGAAATGAAAAAACGCGTGGCACGACAAGGTGCAAATGCTGGTAAGGAATTCTGGGGATGTGTTGCATATCCTAAATGCAACGGGACAAGACAGATAGAGATCCAGTCCAAAATTACCAGTCAATCTGAGTCAGTATTGCCGGAGGCGGTTGTGGTAGAAAAAAGAACATGTCCTGATTGTGGGAGTGAACTCGTCTTACGCCAATTTCAGAGTGGTCCAAAAGATGGCCAGCAATTCTATGGATGTGTTCCGTGCAAGAAGGGATGGCCTGTCGAACAAGTCAAGGGGGAAATGGTATCTGCCCCTGAAATGAGCTATTAACATGGAGAACACCTGTCAATCTGCTTGCCCATTCTGCAATTTGGACAACTCCAGAATATTAAAGACTAACACCCATGCCATTGCCATTTACGATGGCTACCCAGTTTCCCCCGGTCACTGTCTGATCATTCCGAAACGTCATATAGCTTCATTCTTTGAAGTGACCAAAGAAGAACAGACTGCAATACTCGACTTGTTAGCTGAATTGCGTGAATCCCTGAAGAAGCAGCATAACCCTGATGGCTTCAATGTAGGCATCAATGACGGGACTGCTGCCGGACAAACTGTCATGCATCTGCACGTCCACCTGATCCCGCGCTACGCTGGCGACATGCCTGATCCTCGCGGTGGAGTGCGCTGGATCTTCCCGGATAATGCAGCATATTGGAAATAGCTATGGCGATACCAGCTGCTGAAGAGCAACTAAGATTCATAACAAACATTCAACGAATCCTCGATGAAGGATCTTTCGTAGCGACGTACAAATTTGCCTTGATCATGTCCCTTGCCGACTATGCAGTTGAAAACGGAGATGATTCCGGTGATCCGTTAAAGTTTACGACACGAGATATTGCCGAGAGCTTTGCGGAGTATTACTGGCGACAAGCTGTACCATATTCTCACGGCAATCTGCAGGCTCCCGTCCGGGTTCTGAAGCAGGGGACTGGGCAGCAGCCGGTTGTATTGAGCCGAATAATGGATCTTCACAACTTATTCAATGGTTCGTTATCCGCTGCTCGGAAGAACGCTAAAGCCTGGGATGCCTTACTGAACAAGGTAGCTGCGATCATTGCTCAGATGCCTCTTTGGAAGCTTCAAGTGGTGGGTCGTTCAATTGTTCCGTTTTTGTACGAACAGCACGGGAGCGGTAATACCATCAATCTCCATCCCGGAATAGTCTACAACTTCAGAAGATTTTACGATCTTATTCGAAACCTGGTGCAAGGGGCGTGGATTCGCCACATCAGAATGCTCAACCTTGATATTCTGGGAGAGTCCGATCTAGCGGAATTTCTTTTCGGTGCGGAACGAACTGTACTACCAGGACTTCGCACTGTACTCAAAGATGTTCAAGCCGATGATTGTTTCTATTGTAAAGGGAAACTCCGTGAAGGTGGAGACATTGATCACTTTGTTCCGTGGTCTCGTTATCCATTGGATCTCGGGCACAATTTTGTTCTTGCCCATGCGGTCTGCAACAGAAGTAAAAGAGATTTTCTTGCAGCTCCTTATCATCTGGAAAACTGGCAGAAAAGAAATCAACTCCACGGCAAGGCACTAGCGCAGGAGTTCGACTCACGCAGCATTCTTCATAATCAGGAGGCAACCGAAAAGATTGCCTTCTGGGCCTATTCACAAGCTGAAACAGCAGGCTCAAACCTCTGGTTCCGTAAAGATGATGTACTGCCAATAGATCAAAGTTGGCGACACATTATAGCCGTCAGCCAAAGTAGTTGACGCAGTTCGCATAATGCCATCAGTCCAGTATTTACAAGAAAAACCCCGCCTCACCTTCCCCCCCAATAGATATACATAATAGAAGCACAAAATTTCCGCTGCCATTGAGACGATAATGTCGGTCACTTCGAAGTTCACTGGTTACTGCCGGTGTCAACTCGTCCTGATCAACCCGGCACTGAACCGCCGACGGATCTACTTCCTGGAGATCTGCCAGGGACTATTCCATGTCGTGCTGTTCAGGGCATGGGGAAGAATCGGGTATCGGGTGCGCTGTAAAGAGGAATGGTATCCCAAAATTGAGGACGCCGTTAAGGAGGCCAATCGTCTTTATCGGCAAAAGATCCGTAAAGGTTATCAGGAGACAACTCTGAAATGAGCCGCCTGTTTCTTGTGCAATCCGATTAAGTCGTTGAAACCTCCTTGGATGCTCAACCCTCATCCACAGATTCAAGGGTGGTTCTCAACGAGACTTGTGGAAAACTCCGGGCGACGTTCTCTGTCAATCTTCGACAAAAATCAGGAATCGGCTGAATTAAGCGGTTAACTATACATTTCCCCAATTATGTATAGGTATTCCGCCCAGAAAGACGGCCAACTGACTGGCCGGTTTTACGTCACACTTCGACAGGAAATTACAAGGGGGGTCAGGTTGTCAAAGATCACGGAACGCGCTCTCAGCAAAGCGTGTATTTCAGCAAACAACAATCAGCTCAAATCCTGGGACTCGGGCCTGAAGGTCGAGCGAACCGGGACCGGGTTCACCGTCAACCGTCTTTATCGACGTCCACGGCCAGACCGGGTGCCGAGTGTATCGCTCTACCACGGCCCCCCTCGGGAGATCATGGCGTTCATCAGCGGTTTTGTCAGCGCCGTAGTGCACACGTCACTTACCAGCATCGAATCGGAGCATCCGCATGAATAATGATATCATCCTGACCGGTGGCCCCCATTCGGCACTGATCTCCAGCCAGATCCCGGACAACCTGCCAGCGGATCTTGAAGCCGCAGTACGCAACTGGCTGGAACGTGAAGTTGCCCTGGGTGATCCACGCGAAGACACGATCAAAACCTACACGTCTCACCTCAACCATTGGCTCCGCTGGTGCACCGCCCGCAGCATCACTCCGTCTGCCGTAACCCAGTCCGATGTGGAGAGCTTTCGCCACGAACTCATCCAGGCCGGCATGAAAGCATCGTCAATCGCGGTAAAGCTGACCGTGATCAGACGGTTTTACCAAGTCGCCATGAACCGGGGGTTGATCGCCATCAATCCGGCGGCCAATGTTCGCCCCCCTGTCGCACGGGAAGCTAAATCTGAGCAAAAGCATCTTACTGCCGGACAGGCGGAACTGCTGATCATGCACCTTCCCGTACTTGGCAGCATCAAGGGGTTGCGCGACCGGGCCATCATTGCACTTATGCTGCTCGAAGGACTCCGCCGTGTCGAAATCAAGCGGGCCAATGTCGAAGACATCGAAGCCGTCGAGGGTGGTGTGCGTATCCTGGTCCACGGCAAGCGCAAAGACGGTTATATCTACCCCCGGGAAGATACAGTGGCCGCCATCCGGGCCTACCTTGCTGCCAGGGGTGAGGTTGTCGTCGAGGAAACTACCATCCATCACCGGCAAGTGTTCGTTACGCCAATGTTTCTCAGCGTGCGCAAGAATGGGCGAGGCAGGGGTCGGATATCGCGTATCGGCCTCAATAGTGTCATTGACGGCTACCTGAGCAAAGCCGGACTGAAACGGAAACGGGTTTCCTGCCATGCTCTTCGGCACACCTGCGGCACAATGTTATACGATGTCACCAAGGACATCCGGGCCGTTCAGGATACCTTGCGCCATGAAGACATCAGCACCAGCGCCATCTATGCCGCCAGTGGCCGGGAGCATAAACGCTTCACCAGGAAAATTCCTTTGGCAATCACTACGGCGCCGCCATCGCCGGGTGGTGATTCAAACATACAATCCGCTCCAGACCAGGAGACTGAGGTGTCGCCATGATTCTCTGGGACCACGAAGGCAAGCCCGTTGTCTGTGATCAGAAGGATCTCACCCCTGGAGTGCTGACCATGATCTCCGGGATAAGCGACCACTTCGATCGTGGGACTTGCCCTTTTTGTAATAGAAGCTATTCTCAGGAATTGTCATGTCATCACCTGCGCAACATTCTTCCGGTTGATGGCGATGCTTACTGGCATCGGGCATTCATCAGAGTTGACTGCGCACGGTTCCAGACCGTTTGCAACAATGATTTGCTGGAAGGACCGCCGGAGCAACTCTGTGAGTCATGCAGAAAGTCTGTCGCGAAAGATGAAATGGTGCATGTGATGTTTGTTGAAGAGGGGGACCTGCGGGTTCGAGTAGCGTCCTACTGTTGCGATTCCTGCGCATCGGAACATTGGGAGTACGAATTGAAAAGCCTCCGGGAGAAAGAGGCCGTGCAGAGTTGGCTGCGGGAATCATCTGCGTCATGACATACAGCAACGCTGTACTTGTGCTCAGCGATTGTCACGAGTCTATGGGACGGCAGAAATAATCATGAAGGCGCTAAAAGGAGACCTTCTCCTTGTTCTCGGTAAGTATTCAGGCTTGTCGTCCGTGATTGACAAGGAGCTGAGTGACATCAAGGACTCAACGGTACAGAGCATAGTTGGGAGGCATTCGGATGCCATCTGAACTTGAAAGTATTGCACAACGACTGAAACAGCTTCGCAAGCATTTCGGCAAGAGCCAAAAAGAGATGGCTGAGACTTTGGGTATCAGTCTGCCAGCAATCCAGGCATATGAATGTGGGCGCAATTACCCGGGCGGCAATGTCTTTATGGCAATAGCAATGCTCGGAGGCAACGCTAACTGGATACTCACCGGGAGCGGCAAAATGCTGATAGCAGACGAGGAAGCCAAGCAAATTGACGAAGCACTTTCAAACACTGAAAAATGTTGCGCCACATGCCGGTACTGGAGCGACGAATATCTTGGTATTAAAGAGAACAGCGACCTTGGCGAATGCCTCCGCTTCCCTCCTCTAACAAACGGCACCCGCCGGGAACCACCTTCTGCAATAGCCGAAAATACCGTATTCCCGGTGACAGCAATGGTGCGCTGGTGCGGGGAGTGGGCGACTGCCGTCATGTAGTCGAAGGAATACAATCAAGGAGGGTCGAATCATGACGCATAGGCTCCATCAACGCCGATATAGAGAACTTCGCCGGAAGTATACCGAGAGACAGCGGGAAAACGGTATCCGCGATCTCTGGCCGAAAGTACAGGACAAGACGGTGACTCCGGAAGAAAAGCGACTGTACGCGGAGCTGGCAGAATTTGGCTCGCTCAAACTGTATTTCGAGGAGCCTGGCATCAAGGAAATGCTGGAAACAGTTTGGGCCGGCGACCGGGCTATCCAGGATCTTGCCCAACGCGGTGTGTCCATGTCGGACGAGCAGCGGCGGGATCTGATGGTAGCATTCGTTCGGCAAGGGTTTGATATGTTTGGAAAGGCAAGAAGGGAAGGAAATGAGTCAAACTGAGGAAATCATCCTTGACGCAGTGCGCGAATTATCAGAGGAAAACGAAATAGGCTTGACCGAGGCCGATTGCGCCGACATGGCTCAGCGATGCCTGACAAACCCGATATTCGTCAGAAAATATGCGGGTGTCACCCTAACCCACGATATCGTCAAACGATTCCTGGCAGAAGATTATGGTTCTTTTGGTGGCATCGACGCCTTTGCCGGCAAGTACCGCACCGAGGACTGGTACCAGCAGCAGTTCCTGATGATCAAAGACCTGGAATCGGCATTCGAATCATATTGCCAGAAAGAAAGTCCACCACCCTTTGTGTCTGAAGCAGGTCGGTTTTACTGGTTTTTGTCGTCAGTACAGATGCTGGAAGATTACATGTCCTGGGCGGAAGGAAACAAACGGCTTGGATACGTCACGAAGAGAAAAGCCATGAGGATAGCTCAGAACTGGGACAATGTGTGTCGAGTCGAAGCAGACGCGGAAAGGGCTGTCGGTCATGGCAGGTAGAACCAGCGGACAAAAAACAACTACCTGGTCTGAACTGGACGAGCAGGAATTTGCCCGCCTCCAAGCCAAGTACGAAGCTGAGGGCGATCTGTCCGAAGATGAGCACCTTCGGGCGAACGACTTGTTCCGCAGGAAATCAGAGAACTGGTACCAGACAGACCCGGTGTACCGCAAAGCAACCGACAAGTTCAACCAAGGAGTAGATCTGGTCGAGCGAATGGGCAAGTTCTTGCGGCAAGAAGAAAGAATTCGACTCATAACGCCTCTTTTTCTGGAAGCATTGGTAACGATGCAGGCCGCAAGGTCAAAGGAAACGAAAGAAAACGCCGATGCTACCCAATAGACTACACCTGCTTCATGACATGGAACATCTGTCAACCGGCACCCTTGTTATCCGAGGGGAAGGAGTGTTTTTACGACATTGATGGCGTCCATGCTTGGTCTTTCTACTCTCCGAGGCCAGCTTTCGTGAAAAACTCCTCCAGATACCTGAAGGTCAATAGGTATACCCCGGGAGTTTTGCTTTCCCGCGGTCCGGCAATGTTCAAGACCCTGATCTCGTTCTTGTCGAGCCATTCCGCCAATGTGCTCAAATCCGGCATTTCGGTATCCAACTGGATCACCATGTGCGGTTTGTTATGCATCCTGGCGCATTCCACGGTCAGGCGAGTTCCCCCGGTCAGCTTGCCAATATTGAATATCAGCGTTCCATCTGATTCAATGACGTTCCTCTCGGTGCGAACCGAATAGCCGCCTTTGGTCATTTCCACGAGAGGATAGTGCTCCGGTACGGTGCCATCCTCGGCCAACCGTCCCTTGGGGCAGTATCCACCGACCGGAAACCCGGCTTTTATTGCCGCATCAAGACCGGCCCGGTCGGCGCCGGTCTGGCCGCCGGACACAATTTTATTCAGTCGTATCTTCACGGTTTACCACCCCATACGGTTTGCAGCATTTCACGGAAGAGCAGATCCAAGGCATCGTAATCAGCAACCGGTGTCTGCCTCTTGCCGGACAGCAGGCTGTAATGATCAAGCATCTGATCGATGAATTCGTTCAGCACCGGGATCTTGGGAGCCGTATCCAGTTCGTTGCTCGACATCTTTTGTTTCAACAAGTCGTCGATAGCTTCATTCAATGTTACGGATGGGCGAGCGTCGGTGACAAGATTCCTGAATTCGGTAGGCGGCATGGTACCGTGCTTTTCTATCCAGAGGCAGGCGAGTATCGGCCGTAGCACGTAAAGATATTTCTTCAGCCTGACGACCTCCCCTTTCAGATACTCCCGATAGTTGCCCCGCGCCATGTGCAGGTAGTGGAACATGCTGCGCTGCGGCTGAAAGGCCGTGGTCAGCATCTCGCGTAATTTCCCGGCGAGTCCAAATTCATCCTGGTAGATGATCGGGGAGCCGAGCCACTCAAGGAGCGGCGGGTTGGACTTGCTGAAAAGACCCAGAGCTTTTCTGAGATCCCAACCGCTGATGTCGAGATCATTGGAGATAGGGCACTCGATCACGTCTCTCCGTTCACGGATGGATAGATACCAGTCTGGCTTATTCAAGTAGATGAATCGTACATCGTAGTCACTGTTACGGGAGGCAAAACCCCAGGCACGGCTACCGGATTCTACTGCATAGAGTATACGAACGTCATGGTCAGTTTCGATATTCGAAAGTTGCTCAAGAATTATTTTATTCATGTCTACCTATTTTTTGGGGGGGGCGGCGATGTGGAGGGACCTTGCCCGGTTGAAGGTGTTGGAAGTTTGGGTGGAGTATAACCAGCATCCGGCTTTGGGTTGGATGGGATTTGAGCCGGTGCATATCCTCGATTACCACCTGAAGTTGCGATTTTATTGTTCATATCCATGTACCTTTTGACGTTGAATGACGTGAAAACAATCGTTAATACCAATCCGGTGACAAACAAAACTCCGGAAACCATGTTGAGATATTTTGTTCTTTCGGCATGCTGGTTTGGCAAACCGGCATTTTCGTAGTCCATAGCAATATGCGATTCAAGGCGTTGTTGCTGCACATCAATGGCTCTTCTGCTTTCGTACTGTGAAATAAGAACGCATGCGATAGAACTTCCAAATGAACACCAGGCAATTATGATGATTGGCAAGTCAATGACATCCTTCAGGGGAACAATATCTTTGAGGAATGTCATGGACAAGGCTAGTGCTCCTGCAGAGAGCGTCAATATGGCTTTGTCAGTGTTCTCACTCGCCGACTTGCCCGCTTCCCACAGATGTTTACGATACTCCAGAAAGAGAGCATCATCATTATTTTTTCTCTCTACTCGGCGTCGATGCCGCATCTACTAGCCTCTGGGAGGGAACGGATCGTTGCCGTGGCTGTCAGAACCGGAAATTTTCCCATCCCTGTTGTGGATAACGAATTCTGTTTTCTGGTTCTGACTGATTATTCTCCCCTGATCAATAGCCTCCCTCTTTGTTTCGGCATGAACTGACGCTCGCTGCGCACCAGCCTTAACAACATCCCACCCACCGCTGGAATTCGGTACTACGTGATGTTCTTTTCGAGACATGGCAAATCTCCTTTAAATGTTATGACACTATATGTGGCTCCCATGTTATGCCTTCACCCAATATATTGTGTCATACGGGTTTTGTCAACCAACCATATAATAATTTATTATATTGTTGACGCGCAAGCATAATTTATTTATATTTACTGATAGCAGAAAGGGGGGATTTTGATGTCGAGAATGGAGTTAGCGGAGCGCCTGCGAAAGGCTCGGGAGGTCGTCGGATTGTCAATCGGCGAAGCTGCAACACGACTAGGCTTCAGCAATTACCAAACGTTAAGCAATATCGAAAAAGGGGAGAGAGAGGTTAAGGCTAGCGAATTAGCGCTTTTTGCCAAGACCTACTTCTGCAACCTTAACAATCTGCTAATGGGAGAAGAGGTCCCGCAACCTGCCGTACATTTTCTATGGCGACGGGCACCATCTGAGAGAAAAGCAGAAATTGAGGCCTCAATTAAACACAGATTCGAGGAGTACCATCTTCTGGAAAAACTGCTTGGATTGACTGATGAAGGAACTGGTCTCGCAATAGCGGTTTCACCGGCAGACATTCGAAATTACTACCAGGTCGACGCCCTAGCAGCTAAAGTGAGCAATCTTCTCAATATGGGAAGCAGGCCGGCATTGTCACTCCAGAAGATAATGGAGCAGGTACTGCGTACGAAGATTCTCTTTGTGGAGTTGTCAGAATTTGGCTCGGCGGCCTCAACAGTTCACCCGGAATTTGGCGCAGCTATCGTTGTTAATCGTGAAGAAGCCCCTTGGCGAATCAATTTCACGCTTGCCCACGAATTATTCCATATTATTACCTGGAATACGTTCAATCCTGCTGATCTTGAACAGGATGACGTCTTGTTCAAAGACATAGAGAAAAAGGCCGAGCGATTTGCCTCAACTCTTCTCCTGCCGGAAAGCGCTGTTCGAGAAGAACTGAATGCACGGATAAAAGAACAGAAACTTTCTTTTTCGGATATCGTTGATGTAGCCCGGGAATTCGGAGTTTCAACGCAGGCGTTGCTGTATCGTATGGCCAACATGCGCTTGATCGAATGGGAGAAGGCGAACGATCTAGCGAAGAACGATGAGCTTCTTATGATTGACCGGCGTATCAGAAGTGATGCAAATAACGAAGCCCCCTCCTCGGAAAGATTCTCACTCCTGGCAGTAAAATGTCTTCGTAAAGGACTGATTTCTCGCGGTAAATTTTCTGAGCTACTTGAAATCGATCGCGCAGACATCGATGAGTTCCTAGAATATCGAGGATTAAGCGAGGAGGAGGGCGAGTCGATTGAAATTATGGCTTCTTGATGCTGATGTAATCATCAAACTTCTCGAAATTGATGTATTCGACAAATTGGTCGACATGCATGATCTACATGTCGCGTCTACTGTTGTCGTTGAGGTTAAACATTACAAGAGAGACGGACGAAAAATCTTAGTAGATTTTCGTGCGCAATACATTGACGCAGGACGTGTGACAGAGACCTCCGCAACTGCTAATGAGATGCAGGAAGTACTAAAACGTTTGCCCCCGCTTAGGCGACAGAGCATCCATGCGGGAGAAACTGAATCGCTAGCAGTTTTAGTTCGCCAGGAAGAACTTACCATATGCACATTCGATTCGGCGGCAATAAAGACACTTCCTTTTCTGGATGTTACCGAACGCGCCGTTTCTGCGGAACGCCTCTTACGAACTTCTGGTTTGACCCTGTCACCGGGATACAGGCTTGATCCCAGGCTGAGCGAAGAGTACTTCAGGTCTAATATCGAACAGGGCTTGCGGGAATTTGTTTATTCCCACTCAGGCTGAGCAAATAGGCTTCGGCTAGATTATTGTGTATTGCCTCAGCTAGACTATTGTGCTGAAAATAAAGTAAGGCGACCACTTGGGCCGCCTCTATCCAGGCCGGATGGGTATCCGGACTGAAGATGCTAGTAGGGTTTCACTCCCGTAAGTATGGCAAGAACTTCAAATTCGCCGCCTGCAAGATTGCTCCTGTGCAGCGCCTTCTCGAATTCCTCCCAACTCAGCGTGAACTCCCTACCGTTAATGCGTGCTCGAACTGACATGACTCTATCCCCCTTATCGTTGTGATGGCGGCCCAAAAGGGCTCCCTACAACCACCGCGTGGACGGTGGCTCTAAGGAACCCTTTTGGGCTGGGGGAAAAGTCGAGGGAGGGCGTTTGAGCGCCGCTCCCTCATTATTATTTACAAGAGTCCCCGTTCGACAAAGCTCAGGAACTCGTCATCACCGACTATGATGTGATCCAGCACCTTGATGCCGAGAATCTCGCCACTTTCCTTGAGACGTCTGGTAATGGCGATGTCTTCCTGGCTGGGTGTCGGGTCACCTGTAGGGTGATTATGCACGAGGAGGACGGCTGCCGCATTCGAGAGGCATGCCGTTTTGAAGACCTCGCGGCTATGGACAATGGCCTGATTAAGTGAGCCAATCGATACTCGATCGAAGCAGACGATCCGGTTTTTCCCGTCCAGATGCAGAACGATAAAGTGCTCCTTCGTCTCCAAACGGAGATCCCGGAACATCTCGAATACCTGTTGAGGCTGCGTAAACCGCTTCGATACCCACTGCGGTGCGTCATCTCTGACAACCTCGTTGCGGTAACGGGCTTCGATAGATTTTATGAAAATTCTTTTTGTTGTCGGCTCTACTGGTTCTCCGAAGAGATTGAGATTCATGTCCGCCTCCTAAAATGTTGAGGGCGGACTCCCCCAGGGGCAGTGTCCGCCCCCATAGGGTTGATTGTTATTGATTCAGGTTACTGGAGAGTCAGTACGGCCTCCCGAAAACTCACACCATCCAGCTCCATCGTGGCGCTGATCGAATCCCATGACCGATTGCAGACAAAGCAATGGACATGGTTATCGTAAAGCGCCATGGACGGATTGCGGTCCTTGTGAAACGGACAGCAACGGTACCGCCCCTTGGAAAACTCGATGATGCTGGTGATGGGATACTGACGGGCCTGGTCGATCATCTCCGGGGTTATCCCGCCGGGTGCCTGCACCGTCTCCTTGCCGTTGACATGGTTGAGAAGCGCTGTTGCCTCCCGTTTCAGGGGGCGCAGCTCCTTTTCCTGGTCTCTGATGAAGGATTCAGTCAGGGCCTTGACCAGCGGATCAGAACTTCGCTCGAACCGCCGTTGGGCTCCCCAGATTTCACGCTCCAGATGTTTAATTTGCGGTTGTATGAAGGTAAGCCGGCGCATGATCGCATAGCGTTCCGGTACGCCGAATTCCTTCGCCGCAGAGATGACAGTTTTAACAGTCATTCTTCTCGCACCTCCTGTAGTGTAATGGCCTGTGTTCATGCTGTACCTCCAACTACTCGTACCGAACGAAACGGAGTTCCCCAGACAGCTTCGCCGCCTGAACTGCTCCGGGATTTGATCTCCAGGTGGCATGGTATCCACCCGGTCGACCGACCGACGATGAAACGTCGGCGATCTCCGTAGCAGTCGATGACCTCCACACGTTTTCCCTCCAGGCCGATCAGATCGGCTGTAAGGTCAACACGCGAGCGCCATCCTGTGGCTATATTCTTCTGGCGGGCTTTATCAACCATGTCAGCATACTTGCGATAAGCTGCCATGGTGCCGCGTTCGTTCGGGACAGGGGAATGTGCAGG
Source organism: Geobacter psychrophilus (assembly GCF_056821595.1). Classification (NCBI taxonomy): domain Bacteria; kingdom Pseudomonadati; phylum Thermodesulfobacteriota; class Desulfuromonadia; order Geobacterales; family Geobacteraceae; genus Geobacter; species Geobacter psychrophilus. Next base: position 2,330,151 of record NZ_JBXDTU010000004.1, on the reverse strand, counting down.
AGAGTTCAGTTCAGTTGCCAGGGCTGCCGCCTTCTTCAAGACAACATCGAAGCCCAGGCAGGTATAGAACTCGCCATGGTCGAGAACATAAACACCGCCGGCGTAACCGGGGTTGAGAGTGATTTTAGTGGGCATGATCTGTCTCCTTTGCAGTAAGGCGGGGAGACAAACTTCCCCCTCGGGAGGTGTCGTGTCTCCCCGCAGGTTGAAATATAGTTGTTGGGTCAGTCGCGCAGTCGTTCGTCCCAGCAGCATTCGCCAATAAAATGGGCGAAGTCGTCCCGCTGGTAGAAGATGCGTGCTGATGATTGCGGAATCATGCTGCCGCAGCCGACGCACTTCACGGCCCGTTCAATGGGACTGTCTGCTACCGTCAGTTCCCGGATGAAGGTTTCATCGCAGCTCTGACATTCAAAAATCTCCCGGTCAATCCCCAACAGGGTGTCGGTTCGTGAGATTTCCAGAAAACAGCCGCATACCGGGCAGCCGAGATGGTCGGCGTCACCATGTTCCGCATTTCTCTCATGTTTGTAATTGTTGCGGGCGACGCGTAAATTCTCCTCAAAGTTAATCTCCATCCGCTTACAGAAGTGCATCAGGTCCGTGAGCATGTCTTTAACGTCATCTTCGTCGCCATCGAAATCCCGTCCTTCGAGTGTCAGGCAGTAGGCCTGCATAACCGTGTCGATTCGGTCGGCACGCTCCTCGTTGGTCGGTTCGTCTGTCGTTCGCTCAAGAGGGCTCATGTCACCACCCCCTTACGTTCATTTGATTGAGAACCATTCCCAGATCGATTCCGGACTCGGTAATCTTCTCGATGTGTCCTACGGCATGGGCAATTTCGCCGCTGCTCTGGGGAACCTTGAGGAGACATTCTTTCTCGAACCCCTCGACATCGTAGTCGAGAATAATCACGTCCATTTCCGGAATCTGCTCCGGTGCATTGCTGACAATGCTCTGCACCAGACCGCCTTCGAGGACCACGCCGACAATCGGTTTGGACGGAGGTGGATCTTCCGTCTGAGGGCCGATATCGCCGGTTTCTGTTTCGCTGATCCGCTGTTCCAGCCATTGGCCGGTAAAGCTGTACTGGATGTCATCAGCGGTGATAAATACTGCTCCGCCGCCGAAGCCATCCGGTCTCATCCGCGAACAGGTATAGGCGCTTTCCTTGGAGATCCAGGGAAGTTCACCGTTGGAACGGCGAATGATCTCCTGGAGCCTGCTGAAAAGATCGTCCTCACTGAGTTCGATCTCCTCACCATCGGGTTCCTCGGAATCGAGGTAGCCGTTACAACACCATTCATCCGCGTAGAGGTAGAACTTGTCCTCGCCGTCGGATTCAAAGGTGATGCTGAACGCCTCGATAATGCGTCGGTCCTCGTCGTTGATCAGGTGTTTGGGAATGGAAGGTTGGAATACTGATTGATTCATGTAGTCTGCCATGGTCTGTCTCCTCTGTTTGATGGTGCGGGGAGACAGAAACCCCGGAGGGAGACGTATCTCCCCGATGGGGTTGGCGATTAATTGTCAGGAAACTCTTCTGATAGAGCCGCCCTTGTCGGTGTACCACCCGGGAGGAACCGTGAAACCGTCGCTGATGACGAACATCATCTCCGGTTTGTGCTTGTTCCGTACCAGGTAGTAACCGCGGCCTTTTGCATCAAAGGCTTCATAGGCGGTCATGCCAGCGGGGTCATTGACGGGTTGCCACTCAAGAGAACTCAGATCTTTCCCTCTCATGGTGATTCACCTTGACCGGTCACATCTGTGCAAGTTTCCCGTTCATCATGGATGCCTGGCTCGTCGAGCACTACAAGCAGCACCGTGTCGGTTTCCCACCGAACATCAGTATGTTTGTAATAGCCCGACCAGAAGAAATCACTGTCGGTGACGTTCAGAGTATTGCACTCCATCCGTCCCTCGAATTCCTTCAGGGCTACCTTGCCGTTGTCCAGCTCGGCATCCCAGTCAGCCGCCATGAAGTCACAGGCATGGTTGAATTCGCTGATTTTGTAGGCTTTCATCTGCCTTACAACCACCGCAAGTTTCTTGATCCGCTCGATGAGTGTGGCATCAAGATCGATGACGGCGTAGTCAGCGTTGTCAGAGAAGAACTCGCTGTTGTCGTGAACGGGAATGATGATGCGTTTTCCTGTGATTGTGTCTGTCATTACAGTCTCCTTGTTGTATGCGGAGACCGATCACCCCGGCGGGGAATCGATCCCCGCGAGGGTAGTGATGTATGTTCTAAGCGCGTTTCCGCAGTGGTGCGGGTGAACGCAGATAGACACCGAACAGGGTGAACTCCAGGGCTCCAGAATCCAGCAAGGTCTGGTACATGCCGAATGGCAAGTCCCGAGAGACCTCTCTGCCGCCTTCACAATGGATGACGGAAATGGATGGTGGAGTTGGAGCAGGTTCCGGTCTGATGACCGGCAGTTGGATGATGTTATTCTTGATCGGTGTCGTTGCTTTGTTGTCCCCCCTGACTCGGGCATTCTCGTGCTGGGTCATCTTCTTCAACAGGGACGACGGGTCCGTGTAGTTAAAGTTCCCCTCCTTGAGCGCTTTTGTCATCAGGATCGGGTAGGAGGCGGGGTTGCCCCCGCCGTCCTCCCACACCACCGTGCGTACGGTTCCGTACACGGCGGTTCATGAAGTGTGTTGAAGTCGGTGGTGCTGGTTCATGAGTGATACCAATCCCAGTTTATCGAAGTAGGATTTCGGAACAGCTTTGTTCATGTGCGAGGCCCCTGCATTCCACCAGGGGCCTCGGCCGTTTGTGGCCGAACGCCATGCCGTGGCTTCCGATATTCCCCGGCGCATCAGGTTCTTTGCTCTCGTGTAGGGGCGCTTCCACTGTTTCCAAAGAATGCGACGCAGTTTCCGCCTCAGCCAGCCGTCCAGTTCTTCGAAGATCCCTTTCACTTCCGCATGGCGAAAGTAATTTATCCACCCTCTCAGTTTCGGGGTCATCTCTTCGACTGTGGTCCGGATGTTCCTACCCTTACCCCGCCTGAAGATCGTTTTGAGGTTTGACTTGAGTCTGGCAACCGCTTTCGCGGCCACGGTAAGTCGTGGTTTCTTGTGCCAGGTCATGCTGTAGCTCAGAAACGATCTTTTCCACGGACGATCAACCGCGCTTTTGGCTTGGTTGACCGTGAGCTTGAGCCGCTCGGACAGGTAGCTGGTGATAGAGACCATGACTCTTTCTCCGCTTTTCCGCGTGGCAACGTAGATGTTGCAGTCATCGGCGTAGCGACAGAAGCTGTGGCCCCTTCCTTCCAGTTCCTTGTCCAGTTCGTCGAGGAGGATGTTGGACAACAGCGGAGAGAGCGGACCGCCTTGCGGCGTGCCTTCTGTTCGTGCTGTTGTTAATCCTCCTTCGAGTATTCCTGCCTTGAGGTAGCTGTCGATAAGAGACAGTACCTGTTTGTCTCCAACCTTACGTTTCACCAGCGACATCAGAGTGTCGTGGTGGACTCGGTCAAAGAATTTCTCCAGGTCGATGTCAACCACCCATCTGAGGTCATTCGCTACATGCTTCTGTGCAGCTTTGACCGCTTGATGGGCGCTCCTCTTGGGACGAAACCCGTAGGAGCTTTCAGAGAAACCAGGATCGAACAGCGGGTTTAGAACCTGCTGCACTGCCTGCTGAATGAGTCGGTCGCGAACGGTGGGGATTCCCAGCATCCGTGTGCCGCCTCCCGGTTTGGGAATTTCTACTTTCCGCACCGGTTGCGGGTGGTATGTTCCCGCCAGCAGTTCTTCTTTGATGCGCGGCCATTCTTCTTGTAGGTAGCCTTTCAGGGCAGTTACCGGCATCTCATCGATACCGGGCGCGCCTTTGTTGGATACTACACGGGAGTATGCCGCCATCATGTTGCCGCGACTGATGATCTTCTCCATCAGTCCCGTTGCCGCTTCCGGCCAGTGAGTTGCTTTCCTTCCCGTGACGTTTGCCGCACCATTCCCGGCCACTCGCGGTTTCTGACCGCTACCCTCCGGGATGGCACCGAGCATCTCAACCCGGTCTTCTGCTGCTCCTGTCATCATCGAAATTCAAGGCTCCTGTCCGTTTACTTCATGTTCGGCCCTTTATCGGTAGGTTAGTCCGACTACTATGGCCTCTGCTGACTTCTGACAACCCATCCCGACGACTCTCGACGCCGGTAGCACAAGGCAAGTTGACAGAGCTCCCAGGGTAATTCGCGTGACCTTCATCCCATACACCCGCCGCATCTACAGCCACATCCTCCTGAATGGTTATCGGGCTTTGAAGAAAATCGCCTTCTCGCCCGGATGTGACTGCCTCATATGCGATTCCTGTCCGTCGAGCCAGGACTTTGCCTGCGGCTTCCTTCAGATTCCGTCTCGCGACGGACACCCTTGCCGTCCGGCTATCGGTTCCCACCATCAGGGTCCGAAGAGGACTTACACCTCCAAGTCACCAATCAACCACCACAGTTGATTGGATGGCGCTTACGCGCCACGCGCCATGCCTGGCGCACGATGAAAACGACTGGCTGCTGCTGCATTCAGCCGGGTCGATGTCAGGTGTTTCCCCTTCCGCCAGCTTGGCGACCATCCTCTTCTCCAGGGTGTAGGCAAGCTGCAGTGCCTGGACTTCCGAAGAGGTGAGATACCAGTAACGAACGGGACGAACTTCCCCGAACTGGGCCCGGTGGATGTCAGCGGTATTGACACGACGGATTCTACCGTCTCCCTGTTCTGCCAGTCTGGTGTTGGACGTGTAGTCGTACCAGACGAGGTTATTGAACTGGGATAGGTTGAGACCCGTGGCGACGCGGTGGAACGAGACAACAACGACCTGAGCCGTTACCTGCTCGAACCAGCCGACCAGCTTTTCTGGAGCAACCGAGTCGGGCAGGATCTCAATGCTGGCGCCCTGCACGTTATCCCGAAGGATGCGTTTCAAGACGGGGCGCATGTCGATCTTCTGCGTATTGCCTGTATAAACCAGCAGACGCTCTCCCCTGTCGATCACCCCCTGGGCGATACTGATCAGTTTTTCTTCTTTTTCCAGCAGCAGCTCCCCGTCGGGAAGCGACAGCCGGTGCAGCGTGCCAAGCGGAATATCCCGCAGTTTCAGTTCGTCGTTGTAATGCCGGAACGTATCGCTTACGCGCAGGAACGCGGCATTGCGGACGGCTGCAGCTGCCAGGAGGTCTTCCGGCGGCAGGTCTGCCTTGTCGATGATGTTTTCGATGCTCCGGTGGCAGGTTTCCACCAGGGCGTGTGATTGACACTTGATGACTTCCCGTTCCACAGGAGGCAGGTCGTCGAAGTCGTCACTGTCCACATTGACGAAATTGGGAATCGTAAAGATAAGGGCTGCCGGTGATATACCAGCCGTGTCGTAGGTAGTGACACGCTCCGATTCACGGTGACGGTTTTTCTCATCGGTTTTCCTGACGGTCTTGAACGCTCCGTATTTCGTCTGGAAATCAGTGGCCGACTTCATCTCCCAGCCGGCACTCCGCATTTGCATTGGATTCAAGCCCCACAGGATGTTGTAGATGGATTTTGCCATGCCGTTGGTCACGGTGGCGGTGAGGGCGAGAACCTTTTTGGAGGTTGCCGCAAGCCGGATGAACGCGGTCCCCTGGTTACTCATCAGGTTGGCAGCGTTATGGGCTTCGTCGAAGATGGCGAGGTCGAACGGTATTCTCTTCAAGAGCCGGATGTACGGAAGCTGCTTGTTGTGCGTCCGGGCTTCCGTGGCGGTGCCGTTGTTCTCGATCTCGCTGATCCAGCGACGATAGGTCATGACAGGTCGGTCATTTTCCGGGATATAGGTAAAGAGTGGTTCGCCGCAGTACGAGCACTTGGGTTTGTCACCCTTGCGGATCTTCTCTGACAGAGGCGAACGGCATGATGGGCAGACTTCCGTGTATTCCACGGAACTGTGGCCATCCTTCTTGACGATGGTTTTGCGACTCTTGATGCAAAGCCGGTATTTCGGGTGCATGCGGAGCCGCGTGTAGGCGATCAGGTAGAGACCATGCGGCCTGGTTGCAGAAAGTTCCTTCAGGGATTCCCAGGAATCGATGACATGCACATTGAACCCCTCGTTGGCGTATTCCTTTGCCAACTGGGGGATGAGCTGCGGTTCCGATACCATCACCGTACGTTTCGCACAGGTCAGGTACTTGACCGCTTTCGCCATCCAGGTTTTCCCGGTGCCGGTATTGGCACGAATACCAATGCCCCGGCGTCCTGAGCGGTAAGCCTTGATGACTGCCTTGACTGCTTCCCGTTGTGGTGGGAGCAGACCGATCCCCTGAAGTTCATCAACCAGGAATGTTTCGTCCTGGCCGATTTCATGGAGGGGCTGGTAGAGCCGCGAGAGTTTCTGCAGAAGTACCGATGAAAGACGGCTGTTGAGTTCGTAGTAGTCGAACCCATGTTCCCGGGCCGGTTTCACGTACCCATGGCGGTCCATCAGAAATGCTTCGACGGTGGGCTTGCAGACCATCGTCTCGCAGTTGTTCTCCGGATCTTTGAAGGTCTCGGTTTTGGTGATGACCATGAATTTGGCCAGGAAGAAGTCGCCGTTGATGGTGACGGATTCTATCTGGCTGTTCATGGCTGCAAGTTGGACGGCGTGTGCCGTTCGCAGAGTTGATACAGGCTGGATGCTGGTGTCGTAGGACGACGGATATTGCCGGTCCAGCACCATGACTGCCGACTTGTCGAGCCGGTCCTCGCACTCCCGGTAGAACTCCGTGAGGTCGCGGGCCGTCATGAGCGGGCGGTTGCTGCCATTACTGCCGCTAAGTGAAAGAGTCTGGCGTTTGCCCGGCACGGTGTACTTCCCCCGCACCGCTCCATCCCCCAGGTTGGCAGCGGGCCAACTCTGATAACGTACATACTGATGATAGATTTCGCTGCTGTTGTCCTGGTTCTTTGCCAGAAACACGACCACCTGCTTGAAGCGGGCGTATTCCTCGCTCTGGAAGGCGTAGGCAAACGGGAACGTCCCCTGGATAATGTCCAGCAGCCTCCCTTTCAGTTCATACTCGGGAATGATGAGGACCATCACTCCTTCATAAGACAGCAGAGGTGCTGTCTTTTCCATCCAGGTGATCAGTTCGTTGCCGGCGGCCTTGTTGTAAGGTGGATTCAGCAGGATCAGATTGAACTTGCCGGAAAGCTCCACGTCGAAGAACGATGAGTTGAGCTTCTGGGTTGTCCCGTGAATCCTGTCAAACCTGCCGGCGTCCAGTTCAACGGCATATGAAAGGATTTCGTGAGGTGAACCGTTGGAGGCGGCGTAGCGTCGCTTGAGCCAGCGGGTCACTGTGGTCAGGAATTCGCCTGAACCCGCACAGGGGTCAAGGACTGAAATGGTTTTCAGGGCATTGTAGCGCCGGCTTTTCCAACCGAATGACGGTTCCAGAATACGGAGTACCGTCTGAGCGTCTGATGGAAAGGTCGGGTAGTACCCCTTGTTCAGTTCATTCCCCCGGGTGCGGGAAAACGAGCTGTTGATGGTAGTGGTAAGTTCCATGCCTGTCTCCTTGGTAACAGGGGGCAGGCGGAGATAACACCCTCGCCGTTCGGGGAGGAGGTTAAAACCGCCTACCCGCAGAGGGATAGAAATTATTGTTTCTTCGTCTCAGTGATCCCAATAGCGCCGGTCATACCAGCGGCCATTGATCTTGATGCGGTTGTCGGCATCGATGGGAACGAAATGGTCATAGCTGCCGCCTTCCATAAGGACTGTACAGCGTCCCGTTCCGCCTTCCACCGTTGGTCCGAAGCCGGATATGCAAAACTGCCACTCTCCATGAGTACCGTGACGATAGACTTCACGGTGCTGAATGTAGCCGTTTTTGACAATCCGGCGTTCCCAGTTGTCCGAAACCCGTTCAATTGGGTAACGCATGGTGTTCCTCCTTCTCAATGGTGAAATGCGCTGTTGCTGGAGGCATCTTGAGACCGCCGTACTTGAGCCGGTTGACTATCTCCGACTTGAGTTCGTGGGCCCGGAATTTCCAGCACCGCTTGATTCCCACAAGAGGCTCTATTTCCGTGGATACTTCGTTGAACAGCGCCTCGTACCAATCGCGATGGACAAACTCCCGTTGATCGAGAATCCTGGTAAAGACCTGGTAGCAATCCGCCTTCGAGGTGCCGATCAGAAACGACGAGTCGGACGACGGCGTGATGTATGCCCCCGAATACCCTTCGCCCATCTTCGGTATGACCCGCAGGGGATGGTTGCTCCAGATGTTGATTGATCTGTCTTCTTTACCGTGGCACTCAAGTGACCCCTTCATGGCAAGAATCTGGGCGAATGCCCGGATCTCCTGAGTGGGGCCGTAGGCGGTGAGATAGAAGAGATTGCGAGCGCCGGGTACAGAATCGTCCAGGAACAGATCCCGGCAGATGACCGTTGCCGACGCCTTGTCGTTTGAGATGGTAATTTTCATAGGTTCTCCTCGTGTAATACCGACGGAGAACGCACATCTCCCTGTGGGGAATGGCATTCCCCGTCGGGGTGTGATCATGAAATGATTACTTTGTGAGTTTATCCTGAAGCATACCGAAAAGCGCAGGTGGTAGTTCCTCGACGCTATATACGACGCCGTAGGTCGGGAAGATCGTTCGTACCGACTCCTCGCAGATACCAAGCCCCATGGGCTCGATACCTTGCTCCAACAACCACCGGATTGCTCTTTTGGTGGTTCGCAGGTCATCAGGCTCGCCATCAGTTACACTGAGCAGAATTTTCCTGGGCTCCTCCCTTTTGAGCAATTCCACTCCAGCCCAGTACAGTGCCTGAGCCAAAGGTGTGCCACCGCCTGCCGACATCCCGAATTTAGACGAGCAGGGACGCTCTCCAAACCGCACCAAAGGTGCTACTCCATCGCTGTTGCCAACTGGAAACGCAGCAACGGCAGCAAAACATCCAGGGATTGAATCAAGGGCCTCTGCCACAACATATGCAGTTTTAGAGGCAACCTCGATTTTCTGGTGTTGCATGCTCCCACTCCTGTCCACGAGGATCATGATGGCGGTATTGACCTCCGTTTTCTCCTCTTGGTGCAGAAACAGCCTGGTGTCGTTTAATGCAAGACGATGCACCACCCGGTTATCTATCTTGCTACCGGTGCGGCGTGCATGACGTCTCCTCAGCCGGCTTGCCTGGATTAATCCGCTAAGCCGGGCTCTGAGCAGCGCCGTATGTCTTCTGGTTTCATGGATATCGATGGGAAAGGTGCGCAGAGAGGCCTCCGGTGGAAGCAGAACGCCACCCCGATTGCCGACTGTTTCACCCTCTGTTATCAGTTCATGTTTGAGAATTTCACCGACATCGCCAAACCCGCCAGGATCACAATCGAGCATTTCCTGAAGAGCCTCGGGATTACCATCCAATTGCCCACCGGAACCACTCTCTGGAACAGAAGGCGATGGATTGGCTACAGCTTGGGACTGAGAGTCTTTGCATGCTGCAGTACCGGTGCTATCACCATCGGGTGATGAATCATCGGTATCCTGTTTCGGTTTTCCTGACTGCTGGTCAGTGCCGGATGTCTGATTGTCTTCTTCCTGATCATTGGAACTGCCATCAGGTTTTGACCCATCAGAGTTGCAGGTGGTTTTCGTCTTCTGGTCTTGCTGACGTTTCCGTTCCTGCTCTTGTTGCTGTTTTTCATCACGGATCAACCGCAGGATCTCCTCCGCCATGGATTGTGAGTCCCTGGTGGAGACGAGATTCGGAATTCTCTCGGTCAGGTCCAGCAACTTTTTGTATCCGGTGCCGAGAAACCCGTTGACCGTACTGCTGGTCATGGCAAGGATGTCACTGAAGTCCTGATTCAAGGTCAGCCGCCCCCTGGCGCATAGCCATGCCAGTAGAGTCTGCGGTGGGTCTTGAAGTGACGGTGTGAAACTCCCCTGTTGCTTCAGGTGCTCGGCCAGATCTTTCAGATTCGACCGGCACCCGGGATACTTCGCTCCCATCATCTTCTCGATACGGATGTCTTCAAGAATGTTTGTCAGGCATTTAAGCATGGAGGTACTACTTTTAACGCTGAAATCCGTGAATCGGATGTGGGCGCTCTCGTGGTCAATATAGCCACGGGCAAGCAGTGCCGCCTCTTTGCTGTCCGGCAGGGACGGAAGATTGATAATCCGTCCGTTGGTGTACGCCTGGTCGCCGGAGATCTGTACCTGTATGTCGTATTTCTCCCCGAGTGCCTTGGCAACCAGGGGCAGTGTGGTGTGTTTCATGGCGGCCTCCTAAAAGAACCATTCGCTGGGCAGGCTTACCGGCTCAGCGGTTCTGGTTTCGGGAAGGATGTTTTCAACAACATCCTCTTCTTCCTCTGCCGGGACTTCATCCAGCGGCAAATCGCCGAGGACATGCAATATCCCGATAAGTGAGGTGAGATTCCGTCCTTCAATGGGACCGCTCTTTGGCAATGAGGCCAGTACTTCTTCAATCTGAACAGCCAGAGTAAGCAGGTAGGGAGAAAGGAACTCAAGGCCACGCAGTTTGTCGAGCATGGACTTGATCGGGCGTAGCGCTTTCCGGGTTACGGAAGGGCGTCCCTTGTACGACTCCTCCCAGGCTTGCCTGGCTTGTTGATTGATTTCAAAGATCAGCCGTTCTGACAGGGTACTGGCATGTTCGTTCAGCCCCTTGTCCAGTCCGTCGATGTTCTTGACCTTGAACGCCTGGACTGCGAAGCCCAGACGGCGTGCCGCTGTTGACGCTGGTTCTACGCCCTTTTCGATGATGGCCGCCCATTCGGGGTTCGCATCAATCCATTCCCTCAAACTGCGGTCGTATTCCGACAGAAATTCCTGTTTCTCCTTCTCGAACTCATCCCGAACACCGTCGAGGATCTTCATCACCTCGTCGGCCTTATCCTCCGGTATGGCATAGCCACCGAGGAATCTGACTCCTACCGCTTCACACTGCCGTTCGGCACGACGCTTCAGGGCGCTGAATACGGCAAGTTTCTCAGGGTCGCAGATCTTCTTGCTACCGAGAGTGGCCAGTTTTTCGGGAGGGAGTTTGGAAAAGTCGAGTCCAAGGTCTTCCGGCGAGAGTTTCTTCCGGCCAGTCCAGAGTGAAATGGACAGGGACACAACTACCAGCTTTGAAAGTATTTCGTTCATGTTCATTCTCCTTTGATCAGTATGATGGTGTGATCAAGGGAGGCCCCCAACAGGGAGAAGGCCTCCCCTGTAGGGCGTTAGAAGAACCAGTCCTTGGTGTTTGCACCGGACATGAGATCCTTCATGATTGTTTTGTCGGTCTGTTTACGTGGTGTTGGCTGGACAGGTTCACGAGGCGGCGATGAGGCAACTTCGTAGTACCCTTTGGCCAGCTTTTCCTTCTTCTTCTTGGAAACAAACGTGAATGCCTCGGACATTGAGTTGACGTCATAAGACTTCGTCTGCCCCTGGCTTCGCGTTGGCCCCCAGTTGACCGTAACCCGTGGCGGATCGTCATGAATCTGGGCGATCCAGAACTTGCCGCCAGCTGTAGTGCTGCACTGGAGGTGGAGATGCTGTCGTAATGCCATGTAGCACCCCCTATCCGCCGAAGACGCGTTGCGCCAGTTCGTGCAACGCCTCGCGGCTTTCCGGCTCTGCTCGGTACCCGAGAGCACGATCAAGAGCATGGATGATCGGGTTTTTCCCTTCAGCAGATGCCGGGCGGAAGAGATACACAAGCTTCGCCCATCTGACGAGGGTTCTGGTGGAGAAAGTGACTTCTATTTCCCCTTTGATGAAGAGTTTGCGGATTTCGTTGGCGTAGGATACCAGTGCTTCCCTGACCGTATCAGCCAGGCTGGGCATGGCTTTGGCCAGAATCTGTCTTTCCTGGACTTCGTCAGGATAGTCGACTTCAACCATCCAGAAACGATCCAGAAATGCGCCGTTCTGCCGTAAGGTCCCTTGATAGAGACCTGAGCGATCACCGCTGCCGGCGGTGTTGGCTGTCGCAATGAAGCGAAAGCCCGGTGCCGGCTTGATGACTTCACCACCCTTTTCCGGAATGGTGAGGGGTCTTCCTTCGACGATACCGTTCAAACCTGCTGCAGTAGCGGGATCGAGCAAGTCGATCTCGTCCAGCAGGAACCAGTGACCTTCTTTCATGGCCATGGCGAGCGGTCCGTAGACGTACTCCATCGAGTTGTTGACGATTACGTGATGCCCCACAAGTTCCGGGGTTTCGAGTCTGCTGTGCCCTGTGACGACCATGACCGGAATATTGAGCCGGGAGGCGGTCTGCAAAACGATCGAAGACTTGCCACTGCCGGTAGGACCGGTCAGGTACAGGCCGTCGTTGGCGCCCATCATGTACCAGGAAAGTACATCCGACAGGATTTCCTTCCTGAACACATAGTCGCTGTCAACTTCAGGGATAAATGGGTTGTCGGACTGAGGCCGACCTTCCACGCAGAGACTCTCTTTCACAGGAATATTGAATATGTCCTTGATGCTATATTTCATGGTGATCAGCTCCTTGTCCGATTTGGTTAAGTGCTGCGAAGTCAGCTTCCTCGATGAGGTCGTTGAGATCGCGCCCTGTTTTCAGATGCTCCAAAACGATGCCTATGGATTCGGCAACGCAATTGAGGCAGGTATTGGCCCCGAGATGACAACCTATGCCGGTGAGAGCCTTGAACGCATCGGTTGGCTCCAGTCCCGAACGGAGACCGTAGGAGACCAGGCGAGCGATACCATCGGCCATGGCAGAACCACAACCTCCGGCCTTGCCGAAGCGGATGAAGACTTCCATTGGTGCAGCTGTTGTCGGGGACAGGGTGACGGTAGTGTAAATTTTCCCGCAGGCAGACCGGCGTTCGATGGTGAAGCCGGGAACAGCCTTGGGTCGTGGAATTTTAGGACTCATGGATGCCTCCTTGTATTGACGGCGGGATACCTCTCCTTTGCGGAGATGACATGCATTCCGCCAAGGGTGATGGTTAATTTCGCTGTCCTACTAAGACATCTACGAGGGGGGAAGTAGGCGCCAGGCGGTGATGATTCTTGGTGAACCATTTACCAGGCGGGCCACGACGAAAACCCCCTTGTACCTGAATTTGAGTGGTTTCGTGTTGAGGAGAGGCAGAAGATGACGAACACCTTCGAGAGCTTCCAGAGGGATGTCACGTTCCAGAACCCGGTTGGCTCCGTGCAACGAGAGATTGACCTCATTCACAACGGCATCAGTCGAGCCCGTATCCTCTTCTGTATAGATGGCAATGGTTGGCTCCGTCATCCGCGCACCTCCTCCCACCCCACAGGATGAACCTGCGGTTCAGGCGCTGCTGCGGCAATCATGAACATGAAAAGCATCGCCGCGATGAGCAACAGTGAGGCAATGGCATGCAGGACCTCTTTCAGGTCTTCATGCCTTTTCTCACAGGAGAAGGATTTAAGGTCAGGGGGCAACGTGCCGGTACGATAGATTTTCATCGGGAATCTCCTTTCAATGGGGGCGCACGCCTCCAAGAATGGAGATTTCCCATGGGGAGCGTAACGCCCCCTTGTGGGGTTGGATCAGGCCGCCTGTGCTGCGAGCGGCATGAATGGTTTGATTTCAAGCTTCAGAAAGCCAGACTTCGGTTTCGTGACTTGATCATAGATATCCGGATACGAGTTTTTCAGCTTCTTGCTGTCGACGATTACCGAGTCTGACACTGATGTGACATTAACAAGGATACCGTCCGAAGCCCCTTTATACGCACCATTCACAAAAGTGAGGATGTCGTTTTTCAGAACTTCCAGACGAGTGTCGAGAACTTTTTTCTGCTCGTTCAATTCCAGGTATGCTTTGCTGGCTTGATGGATTTCCGGAGGAAGTTCCATATCAACCACATGCGAAGGGCAATCCTGGCGAAACGTGCAATAACCGCAGAGAATGCCTGGTTCCGTTCTAGGTGCACACTCGCCTCGCGTTGCCGATAGGATGTGCTGAGCTTTTTCCATAAGCTGATTAAACACCAGCCTGTTGGGTGCATAGTTATTGAATTCCCGGTATGTTCCAGCATTTAAGTCAACCACTAGAATTGATCCGCCGATTTGCACTTCCGGATCGAGGGTGAGTTGCAGCAGGCCCATCTGGACGTGCAGCTGATCCACCCAGGATGCGTAAGGTTCATCGGGGATGCCATCGGTCGACTTCATCTCCACGATGTGCAGCCTTTTGGTCTGCCGGTTCGCATAGAACAGAAAGTCAATGTGACACCTGATTTCAGGGATGTCCGGGTGACGTACTTCGACTTCTTCCTCGAAGAGGGCGCCGCCAGTCTTGAAGAACTCGGCATACATGGCTTGCGCAGCATGGCCACGGGAAAAGCGCAGGAGTGTCGAGATGTCGTGACTGGACGGGCATTGTTTGCCGAGAGCCGCTTTACGCGGGCAGCCAGCAATGTCGGAGGCTCCGACGTACACAGTTCGGTCACCAAGATGTGATGATTGTTTCTTTTGATGGGTCGGAATAGCACGTCCCAGAAATGCAGCGAGTTTGCTCATGGCTGTCTCCTTTCAAATCAGAAACGGCAGGGTCCCGACTGCGGTGAGCAGGGAACCGAAAATAACGCCGGCAATGATTCTGGTGACATCGATGCTGATCTGTCGCTCCTTAACGGGCGCATAGACCGGTATCTGACAGCCTTTGATTGTTACGTGTTTGATGATGTGGGTAGTCATGATCTTGTCTCCTTGTCTGTGGGTTGTACCCGGCAGAGGAGACAAGACACCCCCGGTAGGGAGAAAGTCGTTGTCTCCCTGCAGAGGTAGGTTGTGAGTGAGGTTCAGTCTGGAACGTCAGGCGCTACCGGTACTGCCAGCATTTGCCCTTGCCGTCCCATTTGAAGCCGTGGTCTTTCAGCCATTGGCGGGCTGAGGTGTCGTTGAAGTCTGGGAAGGCGGAGATCTCCGATTCATCTGCGGAGAGTTCCATCCTGATTCCCTTAGCCGTCAGATACCCGATGATCTCCGAAGTCGAAACTGGTTCGGCTCCGTGTGATGATGGGGTGCTGTCCGGTCTGGCAGACTGCGAATTACCGGAAGTAGTGCTGGTGTTGCCGGCACTGTTTCCTCCGTTGTGTTCCGTCTGTCCGTAAAGGTCAGGATCTTCCTCGATGTCCTGGGTGAAGATGTCCGAGGCAGCGGTTGAGGTGAGTACTGCATCCACTAAGCCGCGTTTCTTAGCCATTTTCAGACAGGTGTCGGGTAGGTCGGAAACATTGCTGTCTCTTTCCCCCCTAAGAACCGTACGTGAGAGTTTCCCCTCATACGGCTCAAGCCTTTCGTAAGTTCCTTTTCACAGGAACCGGTTTCCTTACATCCAATTTTTGGTTATGGACTTTGTTGTGGCAGTTCGTGTGAAGAAGTACTCTGTTGGAGTTACCGTCCATGCCGCCTTTGGATTTCCATAGTATGTGATGGTTTGCCCACCCTGTTTCCACGGTTATCTTCTGGTTGCATATCGGGCATATGCCGTTTTGGCTTCTCCAGAGTGCCCGGAGTTGCTTTCTCCCCGTCATGGAATTCGCCATTTTGAAGCCAGATCGGTGTTCAAAATAGGTTTCCCATTCGAGATCGAATGGATTTGCTTCTCCTTTAATCTTCACATGGCGTTTGATAGGAACTGAACTCGCAGTTGTAAGCTGGAATTCTCCGTTCTTACAATTGAACACCCAATTTCGATCCCCAACACGACTAAAGTACTTTTCCTTAATCCATGTGGGACTCTTGTTCGGATGTCTGCGCCGTACCCACCGCCACAGGTTTTTCCAAATCTGATGATCCACCGAGTGAAAGGTCTTTTTGGCAACAGCGCCTTTATGATAGTTGGCCCACCCCCTGATTTTTGGGTTGAGTTTTGCTATCAAGCCTGCTTGCGCTATTGTCTTGTTCGCTTTGATTGTTTCCCTGATGTCCTCAAGGAATTTATGGACATTCTTCTTCGACGGTTTGATCAACAGCTTGCCGTCGTATTTCCTGACATTCTGCCCCAGGAAATCGAAGCCTTCCTCAATATGCGTGATTTTGGTTTTCTCTTCCGAGAGTACCAATCCTCTTATGGCCAGGAATTCCTCCACAAGCGGTTTGACTTCTTTTTCCAGAATCTCTTTCGATTTCCCAGTGATTATGAAGTCGTCAGCATATCGGACCACATTGATTTTGTTGTTTTTCTTCGGCCTGAAAGGGAAGTGTGCTTCGATCAGTTTTTCCAGTCCGTCAAGGGTCATGTTTGCCAGAACCGGGGAAATGATACCTCCCTGTGGTGTTCCGGCATCCGTAGGAAAGAGGGTGTTGTGCTCAATGAATCCGGCCTTTAGCCATTTACGGAGAATCGTTTTGTCCATAGGGATATTGCCGATCATCCATTCATGACTAATGTTGTCAAAGCATCCTTTAATATCGCCTTCGAGTACCCATTGTGCGCAAGCTTTCTGGCCCAATGCTGTGAAGCAGGCTTCGATTGCATCGGCACATGACCGTTCTGGTCTGAATCCATATGAATTCTTGTCAGCTTTGGTCTCGGCGATTGGTTCAAGCGCCAGCAGATATAATGCTTGCATGGCTCTATCCTTCATCGTCGGGATTCCGAGAGGGCGTTTCTTGCCGTTTGCTTTCGGGATGTGAATCCGTCTCAGTGGTAACGGGTTATATCCACGTTGTCTGAGAGACTTTACGGCCTCTGATTTGGTTTCCGGTGTTGACCATGTTTCTTTATCAACTCCCGGCGTCCTTTTACCTTGATTTTCAGTCACCCGCTTGACGGCTAATACTTTGCCGCTGAACGAGTGGGTCAGCAGATGCTGGAGAGCTTTCACTTTCCCCCATCGGCCTTCCTTGGTTGCCTTCGCGATACGGGTTTGCAGCCTCCTAACGGTTGAGTGAGCTTTTGACCAGTTTATCTGGTGCCAATTCACATCCGTAGGAGGTGCACAAGTTTTCGCATTGGTGGCATCGGTTGAAACTTCCATTTGCTTTCCTCCTTTCAAGAGGTTCTGAAAATGTTCTCGCGTTGAAAGACCCGTCGGAAGTCTGCCCGGTTTCCCGTGGGATAATGTTGCCATTAGCTCAATCCCTATCCTTGCCATTACAGCCCGGCATTCGCTTTTTCCGACATCCTCTACCCGCACCCCATTCAGCCTCACTTACGATTGGCTTACCTGTTCGTGTGGACACAGGAGAGATACGGGCTTACCTTGTTTCATGCAATTGACAGAATGGGTTAGGTTCCGCCTATCCACCGGTAGCTTGATTGCCCATGTGCGCCTATACAACAAAGACGCATCCAGCTACGTTGCCATTTTGGCTCAAGCCTGACAGTGTCTTTGGCTTGTTCAGACTTCACGGTGTTTATCAGCGGTTCACATTTGTTAACCATACCATTCAACCTAGCCCCCAATCCGCATAACACTAGCAGATATCGGCCTCTTCCTCATGGCGAGGGCCTGCCTGTAGGCGGGGTACATTGTCCCGATAGCTTCATACCCAGTCGTTACCGTCTGCGCATGTATCGGTAGGTTACTGTTGATGGGACAACAGGTTTTCTCTTGTAGATACAAGGAAAACAATCAGTTGCACGACTTAGCAAGTCGCACGTTGTAGAAATCGGCAGGATTGTCGTGTTCGACTTTTTCTCCCTGCCTGGCGATTTTCCAGTTGCCGCTGTCATCCTTTTTTGCGCTGAAGCCGCGTCCACCAATGATCTCCTGTGCCAATGCCGGGTTCTCCTTACGAAGATCCCAGTACTCCCTCGGTACCGGCTTGTTCGTCAGTTCAACTGGACCGACACGGAAACGATACTTGCTTTCCATGGTCGAACATGAACCGACACCTGTACCGAGACGCTGGCCTGCCGGTGAGTAGAGCGTCACCTTGATGCGATACTCCCGATGGCCGAGATGAAGGTCGATGGTTTCCACATCCACGTCGTTAGCCAGTCTGAAGGTGAGCATGAGCTTTTCGGCGCCCGGTTTGAGAAGAACTGCTTTGTCTCCGCAACCGGGAATTGTGCCGTAGTGCTCGCCTGATTTCATGACGTCACGCATGACGTACTGGATCAGGTTTACCTGGGCCTTCAGTTCACTGATGTTGACGGCGTGGTGAGTGAGGGATGATGCGGTGGGACTGATGGGAATGATTTGAGCTGGTGCGTTCATCTGTCTGTCTCCTTTTCTGTGGGTTGTGTCAGACAGAGAAGACAGACCAATCCCTTTGGGGATTTGGTAATGTCTCCCCGTAGGACTGTTGAGTTGTGGTTACTGGTTGTTAGAACGGATCGGTGTCATCGTGCGGAATGTCCTCATGTGTTTGGCTGTTTGATGGCTGGTCGTCACTCCCGTCAGGAATGCTGCCATTTTTACTACCAAGCATAAGAAGCTTGTCGCCGATGATCTCGGTTGTGTAGCGATCTTTACCGTCCCGATCTTGCCATTTGCGGGTCTTAAGTTTGCCGTCGAGATAAACACTTTTTCCTTTCGACAGGTACTCGCCAGCTACTTCTGCGAGACGTGCGTAGAGGACGATGTTGTGCCACTCGGTCCGGATCTCCCATTCGCCACTTTTGGTTTTTACCTTTTCACTGGTCGCGAGTGAAAAACTTGCGACAGCGGTGCCTCCTGGTGTGTACCTGATTTCAGGATCACGACCCAGGTTGCCGATGAGTTCCACGCGGTTCAAACTTGCCATACTGCCTCCTTGTTGGTTTTCCCGAAGTAAAGAGACAGAGGTCTGTCCCGTAGGGAGAGAACAAAGTGTCTCCCGGTCGGGATGTGGTGAAAATATCCGCCGCTTACAAGGCTTGTCGCGGATTTTGAACAACAAAAAACCCACTCCGGCCATTGCCAGAACAGGTCACTGTTCATCGTGATTATTGGTTATCTGAGGCACGCGCTACATTGATGGGCGCACCTACAGGTTGGATTCAAGTCGTATTTCCCATACGACTGATCGAGGAAGACATAAGTCATTCCTGATGTCATCCGGAAAGGGGCAACTGCGGCCTTGTCTTTCCAGGTAGTTCATCCCTGCCGGGGTCATTTCTTCTTCGGGCTATCCGAAAAAGTCTGTCCGGGGCTCTAAGGCCGCACGGAGTCTCTTGAAAGAGTCTATAATACTGAAACGCTATCGATATCCCTCTTACAAGTCAAGAGGATTCACCCGGGACGACCCATTTGGTAACGTCCCGGTTCGACTGAAACAGAGTAATCATTTCTTGCCGGTTTCTACCCCAGGGGCTGCCTGCTTCTCCTGCTTTTTGAGAGGGTGATCGAATCCCCGGGGCGGCTTGTACGTGTAGTCGAGCAACTGGCACATTTCGGCATTCATAAGGTTGAGTTCTTCCTTGATCCGCCGGCTCCGGTCGATGTAGTTCTTCACTACCTCAAATGTCAGGGACTCCCTCCTCCCCATGTTCATCCGCATCTGGTAGACGAGATTATCATTTGAGTTGAGAATGTTAATGAAGTCGCCGGTATCACGAGCGCGACAGAAAACAACACTTGTATCGTCCCGTTTCGCATTCTCCAGCTTTCTCGCCTGCCAGTCGATTTTCTTGGAAGCCGGAGGGGTACTGTTACCCTTATCCGCCTTGGTATTCTTGTCTGCCATAATTCCTCCCTTTCATTGTTGTTAGATTCTGCCGGTAGCCCTCATGGCGATTCCTTTGCCGAACCGGTCTGATAATTCCGAAAACACCGTGTCGTCGAATTTCTTCATATTCTGAACAATCATTTCCACTGCGTTGATCTCCGATGCCGCATTGGCGTAACTTTGCTGAGCAACGCTCAGAAGTTGCAGTGTCTTCTCCTCCAGAGTCTGGATATGCTGCATGCCTTCGCCGAGAAGCGCCAATTGGCAGGTCTCCGGCGAAGCCCCTGCTTTATTCCCCTTCTGGGTAGACATGATGTTGCGGGCCATCTCCTGCAACTGGACTGCACGGCTAAACAGGTCGAGCAGCATGTAGTAGCCGTAGGCCCGGGCAGTCAGTTCTGCGAGTTTACCGATCACTTCACCCTCGGTATTGGTGGCTGTGGCATTCTTGAGGATCAGGCCGACTGACAGCGGCGTGCTTTTGAGAAACGCTTCTTCGTCGGCGGTGAGCGCGGTTTTCGATTTGATCTTGGTGGCGATGGACTGCATCTTGCCGGCCACGTAGACCATCAGGTTCTTGTTGGCGTCGGTGATGTCGGCACAGGCCCCCGCGGTATCCCGTCCCTGGGCAGAGCCACTGATGAAGGAGTCGAAGCTGTTGTTCTTGTCGCACGGAGGAATGTATTGGGCCTGGTAGGTCGTTCCGGTCGTCGCCGGGTTCTGGATGATTACATCGCCAATGAAACCGCGCACCAGCTTGACGTATTCGCTGCTCATCCCTTTCTTGCCGGCCAGGTTCTCCAGAACCGAGCCATCACCGAATACCTGCAGGACTTCTGTCGGGCACCCGGCAGTGGCGCTGGTGGCTGAGGACTGGGTCGTTCCGGGAACGCCAGGCTTGTTACCGGCATTGGTCTTCTGTTCGCTCTCGAACAGTTTGCTGACATCCTGATAAAGATCCTTGGCTCCACTCGACACCATGAAGTCGGTCTGGGCCGTCTTCATCTCTGCCTTCAGACTGTCCGACATGACCGACGAAAACGGACTGGCAGCAGTAGCCACTAGAGCCTTGGCCGCCTTGCAGTCATTCATCTGCAACGAGTTCAATCGGTCGGTGATTGCTTCAAGACTCTTGATGGTGTCGGCAACCTGGGGTGCCAGGGTTTTCAGGGCAATATCAAAGGCTGCTGCCGGAGCTGCCGACAGGATGTTCTGGAGCTTCTGCACCAGGTAATCCACATTCAGAAACGAGAAGCCGCCGAGAAACATGTCGATCCCACCGCAGCCAGACTTCAATTTGGGCAGCGAGGCTGTAAACAGATGGTCATCGGTGTTCGCCCATCTGGCAGAAAAACTGCCGCCAGTGTAGTAGCCACGCTTTGACCCTTCATAATAGCTGGGAGAAGTGGAGCTTTTCTGCTGCACCCAGTCATCGACCCAGCCGGACCAGGAAAGAACAGGGTTCAAAGCAATAGTTGCCGCCAGGCAGGCAGCGGCGGTTCTGGTAATAACGGTTCGTTTCACACTGACACCTCTTCTCTCTGTTGCTGTAGGACAAGCAGACTCATGGCCGCTCCTTTTCCTGAAGACGGCGTTTCTTCACGTCGAAGCTGCCTCCCTTCTGGAATTCGTAGAGCGAATATTCCTCCGGGGAGATGTCACCCTTGAGGAGGCGCACGGCCCGGTATGCCTTGTCTTCGATCTCGTCGGCGGAAATGACGCCTGCCGAGACCGGTAGATAATCCTGGTTCCCTTTCTGGATCAGGATCAGGGTCGGCGTGATCTCCACGCTGAATTTGGCGGCGAGTCCCGGGTTCTCACTGATGTTGACCTTCTTCACGGTCCAGCCGGTCTCGTTGGTGAACCAGTCAAGGATGCGGGATTGCTCATCGCAGTAGCTGCAGTCAGGTCTCTGGAAATAAATCAGGGCAAAGTCATCCCGGTTGTCCCGCAGGATGCGCTGCCGCTCCTCATTGATCTGGGAGATTCGGGCCAGGTTGCCGGGAGTCGTGATCGGATAGTCCTTCTTGGTGGTCAGCTCCGGGTACTTCTGCCAGACAAACTGAGCCACGTTGGAAAAAGCCAGCGCCTTCTTGCGGGCGATCTCCTGGACCTCGAAGTACTCCTTCACATTCTCTTCACTCGGCTTCTGGACAGCCTTCTTTTTCAATACTTCGGCAAACTCCTGGAACTGGTCGGGATGCATCTCCCAAACCTGTTCATAAGAATAATCCTTGAGCGATGGCGTGCTCTTGGGCGGTTTCTTCTTCTTTTCCTGCTTTTCGGCCTGCTTCTCAGGTTCTTTCTGGTACCACCACCAGCCCTTGGCTGAATCGGCATAGTAGCCGGCAGAAGCGGTGGTCACGGAGAGTTGGAGAATAGAAGCCAGTATCAGTCTCCTCATTCTTTATCCTCCGCATGCTTCGGTCTGATGTCCTTGACTATTTTTCTCAAAACCGGGGGTTTGGTGCTTTCCAGTTCAGAGGTGAGCACACCAAAGGCATCGACCCGGAACGGGATCAGGAGTTTGTTGAATGACTTATCGTTATTCGACACGATGGATGCATTTGTTGTGTAGTAAGCATTGGTCATGAGTTCCGTGGCAATGGCATCTCTGGAGGCACTCAGTTCCCAGACGACAGTATGGAGAAGATTACGTTTGGTTTCTTCATCAGCATCAGCCACCAAGATCATGGGATCGCCATCGCTAACTTGATGGATCACCTGCCAAAGTGCTTCTGGCTTCACATAGACCAACCCGTTCGGCAGTGAAACGGCCATCCACTTGACTCCGGACGAAGTTTTCTCCACCTGGTTGATCAATCCGTGGATGCCACCCAGGATCGCATCGGCATTGAACCATGCAGGAAGCTTTATCTTCTGGGGAACGTACTTTCCCGATTCTGGAGATCCGAGCGGGTGATCCCATTCCTGCGAAATTTTTTCTTTAGTGACAGGCACATCAGGTTGTGGCAGTGACTCAGCTATTGGCAGCGAACTTTCTTCGGAAGCCCTCACCTGCGCCATCTGCCCAAGAAAAGACCCCATCTCATCATTACGAGACTCCTGGTCACACCGTTTCAAACAGGCCGTGAGAGGATTGTTCGGCGTTATCTGGTGATGGTTGCGGATGATGCTGTCGAGTTCATCCCTGTTCGACAACGCAACGTATTCCGGAATGCTCGCAAGTATGATGAGCGCTATTTGCGGATGATCTGCAGTCGAATAATACTGGCTGTGGAAAGAGGGAATTTTACCGATGTCATGCGCCAGTGACACGATGAGGATCGTAGGTAGCATGATTCTTTCAGAGTTCTTTTCTACGAACTTGCGGGCAACCCCCAGGGAATGCCGATAGAGCGGTATGGTAGCCAGTTGGGCAAGAGCTGCTGCTCCGTACGCCGAATCCGGATCAGATATCTGCTTGCCGACAGCTGCATATTTCTTGATTCCGACAACCGAGGGGCATGTACCTTCCGCGTCGAGGATCTTAAGCAGATAGACGATCACAGTCTTACGCTTCCCATTGATAAGCGGTTCCGGTTCCACAATGTCCCTGTAGAACTCTTCAATCTCCGAATGCCGGAATGTCGGCCTTGGAAATGCGGCTTCCTCTTCCTGTTTAGGAGTGGGTTCACGCCAGAGTCGAGACAGATCAGTGAAGTGAACAACACGGCCTGTCCATACTGAGGATACCGTGGCGAGATCAGTGCATGGCAGGTCATCATCCGGTTCCAGTTCCGAAATTGACAGTGGAACCCACGGTTCTTGCTCTACTTCAGCCGGACGCCTGGTTAAAATTCGCCACAGGTTGTAAGTGACCATCATGAATCCGATAACGCCACAGCAGTAGAGCAAGATTATCATGCGGTCCCTCTGCTCATGGTTACGGAAGATGGCGCCGACGGGAAGACTATCTTCAACTGCGGGTCTCTGGCATCACGAGTCACACCCTTGTACCTACCGGAGTAGGTCAGCATGTAGAATTCCCTTGGCTGCAGCCCCAGAATATCCTGCACTTTCAAAATGTCCTGTTCCACTTCACGGGTAGTGACCTGGTTGGACCCGAAAATGCCGGTCAGCACATTGCGTACGCCAAAGTGCCGCACGACATACTCTGAAGTTTCGGCATCTGAACAGCGCATAAAGATTTTGGTGTTGGTGTTGTCGAGGATCGATTTACCGTATTCCTCGCCAATGGCAGCATATATTTGGTTCACGGACTGAGCGAAGGCATGCACCATTACGTCTGCTGATCCAGCCTTGGCGAAAAGGTCCTCAATGCCCTGGTAGAACAGGCTCTGGGCCTCATCTATGTAGATGGACAGCGGAGGGAATACTTTCTGCTTGTCAGAGAGATAGACCCTGCCAATGAAGGACTGGATCATCGACAGGAGGACTTTGCCAAGTGTTGTGGCTGCCTCCCTGGTAATCATGGTACCGGTGTGCACGACCATGATTACCCCTTTCTTTCGTTCAAGTCGGCTGATGAAGCGGTTACTGTCGGCCTGGCCGATAATCTTGCCGATGTTGCCGGAGGAAAGCTCCATCAAGCAGGTGCGTAATGTTGAAGACACCTTCGAGTAATACTCCTGGGGAGATTCAAGGATGTCCTGGATCATGCCGGCGTTTAGCATCGCCTCGGGTGTCTTGATTTCCTGTAGTAGCCCCATTGTGCTGCTCAATGATGAGCGGCGAATGCTTTGTCTGATGGCATCCATGTTTTGCTTGGGAAGACGCTTTTCCCAATCGGCGATGATGATATTGGCTGAGATGATGGCAGTAGTGATTTCCTTTGCAATGTTGCGGTAGAATGGCTCACGTCCGCCCTGGATGCCTGAAACGATATGTCCAACGAGTTCGTCCGGCATGAAGTAATAGGCCATAGGATCGATGACTGCTGAGTATTCAGGGAAAATCGGCGTTACCAGCATCAAATCCTTGAGTCTCTCTGCCTTACGGGCAACCTCGAAAATCTTGGTGAAGATCTGCTGATCACCTTTGGGGTCGAAGTAGACCACGCTGTTGCCTTTCATGATGTCCTGCTCAATAAGGTTCTCGCAGAGCCGCGTTTTGCCGACCCCTGTAGTGCCAAATACGAACATGTGCCGTTTTCGGTATTCATCAGGGATCGAAATCGGAACTATCCGTGTCGGTCGTTCCATCTGAACTCCGGTGCCGATGGAGGTCATGAATTCCGGGTTGGTGGTTTTATGGGGCGATGAGGACTTGAACATGTTCCCTCAACTCCTTTCCGACTGTATTAATCGATGTTTTTGGTATCCGAACCGGGGTAACAACTTCACTGAACCCTCCGGCGATACGCCGTCGGCATTTGATCCCGGCAATACCGGTCAGGTCCTGAAGCAGCAGAGCCGGCAAGGCACGGGATGTCCGGTTCAGAATGAGTCGAACCTTTGCAATGTCGCCTCCCACCATGACGGGGCGCACACTTGTCACCAGGAAGCTGCGCTGCTCACCTATGCGATAACGGGAACGTTCATGTGGCGGCTGATAGCGTAATGGGCATTCCCCGAACAGGATCAGAGGCTTAAGTAAATCATCAAGTTCCAGAGTTACGTGTAATGTCCCTCGGGAACCGATACGCCCCACGGCCCCACAAAAAACCCTCCCCTGAAGTTCCTGCAGTTTTTTTGCTTCCAGCAGGATCTGGCGTTTTTGCAGTTCCGCTTCGACACCGTGAATGATATGCCGGCGAAGCTTCTTGGGAATGTCCTTCAACTGCATTTCGACCGGGTGTCCCAGCTTGGGATAGGCAATAATTTCCAGCTCCCCCTCTGCCCGGACAGTAACCGTCCTCTGAAAAGCTGCCATCAGTGTCTTCGCCACAGCGCATTCAACAGCATCGACTATCTCGTCCTCCGGCAATCCGTATTTGTGGAGTAGATCAACGGAGAGCATTGCCGAACACCTCATCCCATGGTGATTCGATCCTGGGCGTGCTGATGGCTGCTATGAGCGTCGCTGCCTGTGGCTTCGTATGCTCAGCGAGGATGCGATACACTTTCCCGGCGTAACGGTCCCCCTTCGACGGGGTGCGCGAGTTGTAACAACCGACAGCCCGCCAGGTGTAGCCATAATCCTGGACACATTGGGCCAGTACCCAAGCTCCCACCTTTACATTCGTGCATGGCTCCCCCAGTTCATTCCATGTTTTGCCAAGCCTTTTTGCCCAACTGGAATTTATCTGCATCAGGCCATAATCATAGGTTCCGTTACTGTTGCGATTGATCGCCCGGGGGTTAAAGTTGCTCTCCGTCTTGGCGATGCTCCAAAGCAGTTGTGGCGATATGCCGTATTGACTCCCGGCCTCCTCGAAGCAGAAAGCACGGGCCTGGATCGGCACGCAGGCAAGACAGATCATGAGCAGGCAAATGCCTGGTAATCGACACATTCGTTCCTCCTGACTGATAATCTTGTAGGGGGGAAGGTGGCACCGTCTTGACAAGAAGATATGAACGAGAGTATATAGTGAACAGCTGTACACTATACGAGGAGAACACAGTGATCGCCATTACTGAACGGCAACAAAAGGTTCTGGACTTCATTACCCGTTTTACGCAGACGCATGGATACTCACCGACAGTGCGTGACATCGCGGCTCACCTTGGTGTCAGCAGTCCTTCCGGGGTGAATCGACATCTCGAAGCTCTCGAAAAAAAGGGATGGCTCAAGAAAACTGGGGCATCCCGCGGGATAGTACTTACTTCACACGGAGGACAGTCTATTCCCCTACCGATCGTTGGCACGGTTCGCGCCGGCCACTTACAACCGGCTATCGAAGATATCCAGGGATTCTTTTCTGTGGATCAGGGGCAAGTTAAAGGGGATGGATGCTTTTTCTTGCGGGTGAAGGGTGACTCAATGATAGGTGCAGGGATTTTTGATGGTGATCTGGCACTGGTTCGTCCTCAACCGGTGGCTGAGAACCGCGACACCGTTGTTGTCATGGTGGATGGGGAGGCGACCCTCAAATGGTTTCACCGCGAACCAAATCGCATCCGCTTGCAACCCGCCAACCCCAATATGGAACCGATTTATGTGGGACCGGATAAACATGTTTCGATTGTTGGCAAAGTAGTCGGAATTTATCGTCAGCTGGAGTAAGTCGTGGAGCGGATTAAAGAACAAATACGGATAGCCACGATCTTTACTCCCGGCAGATTGATCAAACCGGTATGGTTCGACTGGCACAACCGGAAGCATACTATCCTGGAAACAACGTACCACTGGAAGGAGTATGTCGGTTCAGCCACACTGATGCATTTTTCCGTTACCGACGGTGAGGCCCTCTACGATCTGGTCTATAACACGCTTGACCAAAGCTGGCTATTGAACGGGATAGAGGTTAAATGAAGGGCACTCCTGAAAATATAATTTATAATAATATTGTATGGTTAGGAGTATCGGGTTTCGTGCTGTGACGCATTCTGTCCTGTAAATTGAACAGAAATCAACTTTTTGGGTATATATAGTAAAAGACATGTCACCATGGTCTGAATTAAGGAGCCCGATATGGATAAATCCGGAAATGAAATGTTTTACATTGATGAGTGCGGTAATAAGACGGATGAAGGTCTCTATGAGGATGCTTCAGACTTCGAGTACCCTCTCGAACTTAGAAAACAGCTTAAGGTGGTTGCCGTGGAGTGTGGACTGACATCGGAACAGGCGGAAATGATTTACCATTGTGACGAGAACTCTTCAGGTCGAAGCGATCTACCAGATGTAGACAACATTGTGGCAAGGTATGTGCGAACGTTCAGTGATTCGCAACTGGAAGCGATGCTGGCCTTGAAACTCCCACATTTGATAGAAAGAATCAAATGTCTCCATCCAGAAAATAAATATGCATTTGATATACATCTTCGAGAGAAGTCCGAATTAATGGTCTATCATGGCGGGACGCGTCTTCTGACGATAGGATTATCAAAAATTGAACGTGGCAACATCTCCTTTAAGTCAGATTCATATAGTAAGCGACCAGGTTGCGATGCCGAATTTACAACGCTAAAGGCAGTTACAAGACTAGATGATATCGACCATGTTGCAAATCTTGTTTGCGCTTTTCTCTCGAAAGTTGTTACTGGCGACAAGATAATTAACGACAAATATTTTAAGAATGGGAAGGAGGGTTACTGGTCTAGCCGCATGAACATTGACTACGGTCGGAACTGGCAACCCGGCATGGAATGGATAATTATCGACAGGGAGGCGGTACTTGGCTTCGACGATGACCCCTCAAAATCTCGATTCTACAAGATGCTCAAGCGGACTGTACAGTCTGTGAAAAATAGTCTTCAGTTGAATGACGAAAAAACCTGGGGAAAGCTGACTGCATCTGACGTGAACCAAGGCGAATCCGATTTTTGTGATTTCGGTGATGAACTTGATTTTCTCGCGATAGGTCCCAATAAACAGTTGGTGTGCATTGAACTCAAGCACGGTTCATATACATCAGGAATCTACTGGGGGCCATTACAGGCATCGGTTTACCGGGATGCCTATTTGAAGCAGCTTGGTAATATTTCTGAATCTATCAAAAAAATGGTTAAACAAAGGGTTGCGTTGGGACTGCTGACGCCAAATGTGCTTGAATGGTTGCCTGAGAACTCTTTCAATGAGGTCGAAGGGATCTTGGCGATTGCTGATGTTAGTTCCAGTATAAAGAGCACATGCTGGAAAAAAGCCATAACTGTTAACTCAGAACTCAATAAACTCCATAAACCCGTCAAAATGATCCGCTCAGAAGATGGTTTGACCTGGAAAGAGTCCCGCGAGTGGAGTTGACAATTCACCGCGGCAGCCATGAGATTGGCGGCACCTGTATCCGGATATCATCGGGCAAGACGAGCATTCTTCTTGATGCTGGACTGCCCCTCTCAGCCAATAGTAAGGAGATTTCTCGGGCGGATCTGGATGCCGATGCTGTGGTAATAAGTCATCCTCATCAAGACCATTGTGGCCTTCTCGAAACATTACCCACAAAAATGCCAGATGAATTCTGCAACAGCGGAATAGATGTCGTCTTTCCCGCTGAAATGTCGGTAAATATTAGCCTCGCTCATTCCTGCTGATGCTGCTATTGCAGCGATGGTAAGAGCGCGAACGCCATTTTTACCTACTACCTCAAGGGCCGCTTGGATAATTTCTTCTTTACGAACGCGTGTGCTTTTCTTTTCTAGCATAGGTACCTCATGTGATTATCTATTCACATAATATGCTGGTTTTTACATATATGCAAGCAGATTGAGCAAACGAATATAATCAGATTAAATGCCGGCCTATTAACCAGACTACGATGTTAGAATATGAAACCGCTCCTTTTCCAAATCAGCCGTGTGGAGCACAACGATTCAGCAGTCCGTTGACCGATCATTTACTCCGCTGGTTTGCTGCAGCTTGCCTTTAGTGATCTCACACTTCAGTCTCTTTTTGCGCAAGGCAGCACGCGTGCCGAAGAACCCGCCGGCAGCTGTCAATACCCAGATAGTTGCTGTAACCGCTATTTCGCTCGTGGTGATCATATTTTATTCTCCGAATTCAAGACTATTCCTGCTCGTACTGCACAATAATGGCCTGATAATGACTTTCAAACCCGGGCGATACATGGGCTTCTGCGGCTTGATATTCCTGCAGGATGCCGGTACGCATAGTTTCGGGAATCACCCGTTCTGCTAACGGGTAGAGAATTTCGTCTTCCTTACTTATATGATCACGCAGCAGAGCAGCATACCCTAGGGCATTATCTGCAATTGCCTGATAAGTGTCTGTAAGACCCGCCTGTGCCTCATGGACAGCTGCTTCCATTGCGCGGACAAAGTTCCTGCCCTGATCATGTTCCATCAGCATGGCGGCTACCGGACTGTTTTCCTTCGGCATACCGTTGTCAACCAATGCTTTGAAAAGGACATCTTCTTCCTTGGCATGGTGAAAACGGTCAGCATACTGACGGATGAAGTCGATGCCATCAAGATAGAATTGCCAGTTGAGATAATTCCCTTCAGCCGTTTGAGGGGCATTTTTTTCAAGCAATGCAATCATGCGCAGAATTAGGCGATGCTCTTCCACCAAGGCCTTGGTGATGTCTACTTTCATCAGTTCCTCCTGGCACCGTCGATACCGACAATCACTGTCTCCAGCGGGATATCCCGGCCACTTTTCTGAATCGCTTCTTTTACCATAATGTCCAGCCCTCGGCAGCAAGGCACTTCCATGATTGCCACGGTGACATGGGGCGTA
Source organism: Geobacter psychrophilus (assembly GCF_056821595.1). Taxonomy (NCBI): domain Bacteria; kingdom Pseudomonadati; phylum Thermodesulfobacteriota; class Desulfuromonadia; order Geobacterales; family Geobacteraceae; genus Geobacter; species Geobacter psychrophilus. The sequence goes on along the minus strand of NZ_JBXDTU010000004.1, from coordinate 2,300,274 downwards.
TCATTGGTTGAAAAAATTGTGGCCAGTTTATCTACATACGCGCCCGTATCATCCAGCTTCGGGCAGGCGATTGCCAGTGCTTTGCCCTTCAGCAGATCCTGATGCATGCTCCCCATGGCAAAAGCCACGCAGTCGGCACAGACCAGGATTTCCGCGTTCTTGAAGTACGGTGCGGTCGGCGGTACCAGATGGAGTTGTACCGGCCACTGCCTGAGTTCAGAGACGGCCCTGGTGTTATTTGTTTCGTCTGTTACCGGTCTTTCGATTATCTTTGCCATGCTGCCGGAGCAGCCACATCCCAGATTTCCCATGAGTTATTCTCCTTTTTTCGCTAAATGCTCGTTGATTTCCTGCTCAATTTTCGCTTCGTCTTCCTTGGATAAGCCGTGAATCGACACCACATCCTTCAGCAGACAGATCCCCACCTTGCAGGTGGTGCAGCCAATCTCGTAACGAGCGAGTATCTCGCCGATCTCCGGGTAGGTCTGCATCACATCCTGTATCGCTTTATCACCAAGTTCGTTATTGAAATTCATTGAACACCTCCTCGCTCTGTTATGAATCCAGCTTAGTGAAATAATTGGCAGATTAGTTTGATGTGGGTCAACAAAGTGATTTCATTTTCGGAGGGAGAACTGCAATCGTGACGGGAGAAGAACGTGGTTATGAGGATTTCACCACGTAAGGCAACAGAGTGAGGTACGGGTCCATATGCTGTGATTATCCACAAGACTCTGAGATAGCGCTTATGAACTACTGAGGATGTAATCTAAGGATATTGGCAACCTCCTGCTGCATGTTTTTCGTGTCGATCTTTGTCCACGACAAGAGTGAGCCCCAAGTCTTGGTTCCGGCCTTTACTTCAAGATAGAGCTGCTTGGCCGACTGTTTCGTCTTGGTGGCAATAACGGTGGCGATAATCAATTCCTGATTGTTGGCACCCGCTTTACGCATGTCGGCCACATCCCTCTCACCCAGCAATCGGTCCTTGAGGAAAAGCTCATCAACCACCGCTTCTGATAAGCGGTCAGACGGTACATTTGCATTGAGGGCATTTGAAAATCGCGCTCCCAAAGATTTCAACGGAAGATTCAGTGGCACGAGGACATTCTTCCATGAATCACTCTTCGATTTGGCCAAGAGCAGGCTGTCCGGTGTCTTGCCGGCTTTAGAGGCGACCCAATAGGCAACCCAAAGATCGTCAGGGGAAGTGCCTTGCTGCTTTTTCATCACGATACTCTTCTTATCCGTATTAAAGACAATGGCAAAGAAGGAGTTTTGCGTAGTGGCCAGAAAATACGGGTCGGCAGTTGCTGGATGCGCGGTATCGTAAGACCGGTCGGTAAAGCAATGACACGTAATGGCGGGTATGGCGTATGCCGACAGCGGAAAAAGGAACAACAGGGAAAGACAGAGAAGTATTTTGGTGCCGGTAACGAGACGCATAAGAGACCTATAGCCAGTGTTTGGGATAAGAACGGTGGTACACCACATTATTCGTAAAGATTGCCGTAACCAGGAGAATCAAGGCGCCTGCCAACACCGGCAACAGGATGAATCCCGGGCCAACCGCCGCTTGAACTCCGATCAGGGCGGTAGCCCCTCCCGGTGGATGGGTTGTATGAGTCAGGTTCATCACAAGAATTGATAGCCCAACTCCAAGAGCCATGGCAAATGTAGTAGACCCGAAGAGGGCAACGACAATTACTGCTACAATGGCGGAGACGAGATGCCCACCAACCAGATTACGTGGTTGGGACAGCGACGAGTCGGTAGCTCCAAAAAGTAGAACCGCCGAAGCTCCAAACGACCCGATCAGCAAGGGATGACCGACCAACTTTGTTATCTCGCAAATTGCCAGGATTCCAAGAGTGGAACTCAGGAAACTCCAGAGTGCATAGTGTAGGGACATTTTTGGGCGTGGGCCCCACATGGGAGCCTTGCAGCGCATTGCAATTCCGGTGATTCTTCTTATCGGCACGAGCCTCTCCAGAGTTTTTACTTTATTCTTGATGAACACTCCCTTCACAATATTGGGGCAGGCGCACGAAATGTTTCGGGTTTGCTATCTAATGCTTTGCCGCATTTTATTGCGTCCTTCAATCTCAATGACTCAGGCTCTGAACAAGAGGGATGAGCCGTTGATAGTCGGAATAACTCAGCGAGCTCTGCCAGTGCCCGCTGACCATCCCAGCACCTGTTCCCGCCATGAACATGAACACAACCACAGTAGGGAAAACCCACACCGGCAGCGGTCGCTTCCAGAAGACCGGCTGCATGGCGAGGACATTTCTCTCCGGGCAATGTGCCACACAGGTGAGGCACCCGGTGCACTCAGGCGAAGAAACTGCTGTGGAGGAATGCACTACAAGGCCAGAAGGACATATGGCGGAACAGCGTTGACATCCAGTACAACGAGTCGAGTCCCTTCGGATTTTGAAGGGACTGACGATACTTGCAAGTCCAAGTAATGCACCATAAGGGCAGAGATACCTACACCAGAACATTTTGTAAAAAAGTGAAAATAAGGTCAGGATTGCCAGCACCACCATGGTGGTTAAGGACATGCTCGTGAAGAAATGGAGCATTTTGACGTCGCTAACTGCCCAGTATGGAGCATCCAAAAATCCGCCAAGCGCTTCGACTGACATGTCCACCAGGATAAATTTCACAAACATCAGCAATAGCAGATATTTGATACTCCGCAATCCATAGTCAAGCCATCTCCATATTCGATAATTCCGGCCAGCTAACTTCCGGCCAATTTTGAATGCTCCTTCCGAAAGAGTGCCGACCGGGCAAAGCCATGAGCAAAATGATTTCTTGGCAAGCAGACTCATGAGCAAAATTGTCACGAATATTACCAGTGCAGCTGGATGTACCGGATGTATTTCACCTGAAACCAGCCAGTACTTCAGACTTGTTAGAGCTCCGATTGGCAGAAAGCCTTCCACACCCGGAGGGCGGGAAACCAGCGGAACGACTGCGCCACGTTCAACAGAATTGACAAACATGCCGAAGCGGATGCCGATCCCGATCACCCACAACATAAAGCACCACTGCACAACAGTCCGTATGGTACTGGCAGATTTTGTAGAAATCCCATTTAGGTACATGATTCTCCTCTTCGTATCATGCTGTTTAGAGAAACATTCTTCACCAGCCCCGTTTATGTGGGGCTAGAATGCCTGCCAGATGAACCAGGCCCCGGCAAGAGAGATTATGAAGCCGCTTACTTTCCTGCTCCAGTTCGAAAAGTTGATCACCCCACGCGTTTTGGCAAAAGATTCCACAAAACCGGTAAATGTGCCGGCAACGAGCATGAGCAGGCAATGGCCGACGGCATAACTGAACATCAGCATGATGCCGTAGAGCACCTGTCCCTTGCCGGTGACAACGGTCAGCAGCACAACCATTACCGGTGTGGCGCAGGGAGAGGATACAAGTCCAAAGAACAGACCAAGCATGAACGCGCCGATGATGCCCCCCTGCTTCGGTTTGAAGTCGCGCTTTACCGGCAGGCGTATTTCATACATCCCCATCAGCTGACCACCCATTACCAGAGCCACAGTACCGGCGACAGCATACCACCAGCCACCGACAACCCCGAAGACTGTGCCGAGCAATCCGGCGGCAGCGCCGAAGGCTGTGAAGGTGAGAGACAATCCAACAATGAACATCAGGGAATAGCGGAATGCCTTCCAGCGGTCACCATCGCTATAACCGCCGACAAAACCGACCACCAGGGGGATGGTGCTGAGAACACAGGGTGAAGCTGAAGAAATGACGCCTGCCAGAAATACTGCGCCGAAGGCCAGCAGCGGGTAAGCAGCAATGATCTGTTCAATGTTGTCGATGAAGGTCACTTGAGTCCTGCCGATTTCAATCCCTTGATGATCCCTTCCTTGTCCATAAAACCGGTGTGACGTTGTACCTCTTTCCCCTGCGGGTTGATGAAAATCTGGGTGGGCAACATCTGGACGCGGAATTTTTGTGCGGTTGACTGGTCTGAACGTACGTCGATGAAAAGAATATTGGCACGCCCCCGGTAATCATTGGAAAGTGATTCCAGGTAGGGTGCCATCTTCTTGCAGACGTTGCAGGTGCGCAGGCCGAAATCGATCAGCGTCGGCTTGCCGGATGACAGGGCCTGATTGACGACTGTCGCGCTGGCTGCAGGGATTTCCGCATTGGCTACGCCGGCAAACAGCAATGACATGGTAAATATTGTAACGATTAGTTTCATATCATCCCCTTGATTTCGGCTACTGACAACAATTTGCCAGAACACGTGAGCTGACCGTCAATGACCAGCGCGGGCAGACTGGTGATGCCATATTTCAACATGGAGGAAATTTCCACGACCTTCAGCACCTCGCCCTGTTTTCCGCTTTCAGCGAGTGCTTTCTTTGTGTTCTCGTAAAGTGTGATGCAATCTACACAGCCGGTACCTAACACTTCTATTTTCATTGTAAAATCTCCTTATTGGTCACGTATCAATAGACCACGATATGGTTCTCTCAGTAAAAAGCTGCCTGACGGGGTGTTGTCCCTGCCAGGCAGCAATCCTGTGTTATGGGGTCAAATCTGTTACACCTCTCATAACGTCAGTGTTTAGAGGGCACTGACTCATTTTTATGCGCGTTATGTTTTTCGACTTTGCCATGCTCACCATGTGCGCCTTTAGCGGTTGCATCCTGATGAAGCCGCTCTACATAATGGGTGTAGGCAACATAGGCTTCCACAAATTCCCTTCCCTGCGCAACACCCTCATCCTTGTGCTTGTATGTAGTCGCTGCATGCTCGTAACGGGTCTTGATACCAGCGGATACATCGTCGGTGACCAGTTTCACCAGTGCGTCGGCTGAACCGCTCGCCAGGGCCTTGTCAGCTTCGGCAACGGCAGGTTCTACTGCGCCGGCCGGTTTCAGACCGGTAAATGATGCACCTTCTCCGGCGCGATGGATTTTGACAAGGGTTGCGAAGAATTTGTGCTCTGTTTCTTCCTGGTTCTTTGATTTGCTGGTCAACACTTTGTTAAAGGCAGCTCGGACAGCTTTTTCATCCTTTGGCTTCACCCATTTCAAAATTGGGGTGATATCCTTGGCTTCGATGGCCTTTCTGGCATCCTGGATAACCGGGCCGTCCAGGGTGTCACAATGGGCAGCAGCTTCGCGAGGTGTTGCAAAAAATAGCACCGTAAATGCTGAAACTGCCAACATGCCTGTTTTAAATATGTGTGTATATCTCATGAGTTATTTTCCTTTGTATGTATGGTTTGACGGTTGATTCACCAGTACTAAGCGAATTTGCACGTTATTGCCGGGACTGCCTTACAACGAAAGAAGCTAATCCCGGCAGATATGAGTCAAACGTTATATTTAGGAGGGAATTCCGGAGGAGCGCCGTAGCCTGGCAGAAAGGCGCCGTTGTATGAGGCCTTGTGAAGCGAAATGAGCGGAGAGTGTTTAACTACTGTTCCGGATACGGTGTCGCATGGTGCATCAAGTTCGTGGCAGTGAGGAATCTGATCGTGCCTGTCCCGGGATTCATGGTCGGCATCGGCGTCAGAATGGGCACATGCAGTTTCCGTATGACCGGTTTCACTAGTACTCATATTAGTCGAGACGTAAAGCGACCCCGAAAGCGGCAGACAGAGCTGAACCAGCAGTAATAGTACAGTCAGAATCCTGCTATGTCTGTTAGTAATAATCATAATCATTATTCCGTCGCATCATGTTCTGAAGTCGCTAATCCCGGATCAACGATCCCATAAGACGTGTGAAAAACTTTGATGCAGGCAATATTTGAGTAAATAGATAGCCAAATATTCTAAAGAAACCTAGTCCGTTGTTTCTGCTAGCTTTGTTTTGCAAGCAGCCAAACTCTCCTTCAATGACTTTTCTTTCTTCCACCGCTCAGTCACATCACGCATGATTGAGGCACAGCCTGCCATGACACCATCTTCATCTCGTAGAAGAACCATGCTGAATTCCAAGGAAACACGGGAGCCGTCCTTGCGAATGCCGGGTGAAGATAACAGACCGGTTTTATATTTTGTCTCACCGGACGCCATCACCCGCCAATAACCTTCCCAGTGACGACTCCGCAAATTTTCAGGGATAATTAGATCAAGTGATTGACCGACCGCTTCAGCTGCAGTATGGCCAAACATCTGCTCTGCTCCCCTGTTCCAGAAGCGGACAATCCCTTTCTGGTCCGAGACAAGAATCGCGTCCGGTGCATCCTTGACCATCTGTTTTAATAGTCTGTCCATATATCCTCCCGCAATCTGCTTGCATTGTGATTATACGTTACGGCAATAGTGTGTGCGGGTGTTTGACCTATATCAAGAATAAGTTGAAATCTTCAAGTACAAACTGGTTCAAGCTTTAGAGTAAATTCTGTATTACTGAACCATTAGAAGATCCTCCAAACTAAACTTCCTGGTTGCATCTATTTTGGCAATAATGTTGTTTTCCTTGTCAACCACATAAATCCACACAAAATCTGTTCCAGATGGCACTGACCATCTAGCGCTTTTGTGTTCCCAATCAAGCCAAACCGGTGGTGCGTTGCTCCATTGCAAGGAGCGTTTTGCACTCCCTTCCATAAATTTGGGGACAGTGCTTAAATTGGGAATCATCACTATACTGACTTTTTTGTGGAGGTAGGAACCCTGTATCACCGTTGTCACTTTCTTTGCCCTTTCGAAGCCCTTCCTAGTCATGCTTATAGCAATAAGATGTTTTTTGTTGTTATTGAATAGCGACTCCCTGTTTAATAGCTTTCCATACTGATCTGTCGTATCCAGCGTGGGAAACGTGTCATAGCCAAATACAGGCTGGTGGGTAATAAACGTGATTAATACCATCAAGCGCCATTTAAACTTCACAACAAACTCTCCATTAAACATTATCTAATAATTGTCATTTGCAAGTTGATCAACTTAAATCATTACTATCAATTTGCTTGCACATCAAGGTATACACGTTCAGCAGACTTGAGCAGTTATCTATAAGCCTTTGTCATGTTTTTCCGAATCAACACAGGTTCTATATGCAATTTGTTGATTATTTCCTTCAGCTTTTCTTTTGCGTACTGAAACTCTTCTGATGCAATGCTATACTCATTCCAGGCATCTTTCAGTTCTATCTTGCTTTCTATTTGGTCATATGCTCCTTTTATATTATGGCTTTGCAGTAATAGATTATATCGTTTTGTTTCGAACAGCCAACAGGCTAACGCAGCTTGTGTGAAATTACATGCATTCAGGAACTCCATCATCTCTTCTGGCTCTTCAATCTGGTCAGCAATTTGACGGATGTATGCACGGGCATTTGCTGGATCCCTAAGCCGTAAATCGTCTACGTTCATAGTAACTAAATCCTCTTCATAACATGTCTAAAGATTGCCTGACCCTGCTTTGATATTTTTGTGTACATGACTATAGCAATTTTTCTAATCACCCTGAATCTTGTGTAATTTCAGCAGTACAAAACAACAATTAATTAAAACACGCTTCACAAATTGCTTAAATAGCTAGTCGTAAACGAATGGCAAATCCTTTCATACGCTATTTATATTGGACTCGAAATATTATGGACGCTTCAAATTTTAGCTCTACTGCCTCTAACAGGCAGCTTGTCAAAGACATCAGGCTTGGTTTATTTCCCTTGCCATTGCGGAATATCACGATGTACAGCAAATACCCATGTGAATCTGAATAAGCATCTTCATCGCTCGTCGCTTACCCGAGCCTCTTCCTGAACCGAAGGGAGCTGGTCGTTATGACTACTACACCAAGCAAAAGAAGGGCGGCCATCTGCGGCCAGAGAATATCGATCCCGTTCCCCTTGAGGAAGATCCCTCTGATGATGACCAGAAAATATCGAAGGGGATTCAGGTAGGTTCCGTACTGAATGGCCACCGGCATGTTCTCAATAGGAAACATGAACCCGGAGAGGAGGACCGCGGGTATGTAGAAGAGGAAGGTGGCCATCAGCGCCTGCTGCTGGGTCCTGGAGATGGTGGAAATGAAGAGCCCCACCCCCAATACCGAGAGCAGATAGATGGCTGTAGAGAGAACAAGTAGTGGAATACTCCCTTTAATCGGGACATCGAACCAGAAGACACCAATGGTTGTTACAAGTGCCATGTCGAAAAAACTGATGAGTGCAAAAGGGATGGTCTTCCCCAGCATCAATTCCACCGGTTTCAGCGGCGTAACCATCAACTGCTCCATGGTCCCGATCTCTCGCTCCCGCACCACCGCCATGGCGGTCAGCAGCAGACAGGTGAGCATGATTATGATGGCGATGACCCCCGGCACGTTGTAGTTTCTGCTCCGCAGCTCAGGGTTGTACCAGGCACGGGAGCGCAGATCTATACGTGCCGGCTTTACAACCTGCTGCATGCCGACCCGGGTCCCGATCTCCCTGCCGAAACGGGTGATGACCCGCGTGGCGTAGTCCATGGCAACGGAAGCTGTATTCGAATCGGTTCCGTCCACAATCATCTGCACTTCCGTGGGGATGCCCCGCGCCAGGTCCCGGCCGAAGCCCTTGTTGATCTGCACCGCGGCGAGGACTCTTCCCCGATCGAGGAGTTCCCCTATCTCTTTCGCCGAAGAAGGGGTGACAGTGATGCTGAAGTAGCCGGATGCTTCGAGCCGCCGGCCCAGTTCCCGACTTTCATAGGAGTGGTCCAGGTCGTAGAAGGCGGTGTTTATGCTCTTTACGTCGGTGGTGACCGCGTAGCCGAAAATGAGGAGTTGTAGGATCGGGGTCACAAAGATGATAGCCTTCATCCTCCGGTCCCGGAACACCTGACTGAACTCCTTGATCACCATTTCCTTGATCCGTTCGAACATATCACACGATCCTTTTCTTGAATTTCCTGACCGAAAGGGCGAAGGTCACTATGCCGAACAGTGTAAGAAGAATCGTTTCCGTTGCCAGTTGCCTGAGAGTGCTCCCTTTGAGAAAAATTCCTTTGAGAATCGCTACGAAATAACGGGCAGGGATGATTCTGGTCATATTCTGGAGCGGCAACGGCATGTTGCTGATGGCGTACATGAACCCCGACAGAAGGAAGGCCGGTAAAAAACTCACTACCATGGCAATCTGGCTGGCAACTAGCTGGGACTTGGCTACAACCGAGATGAGTATTCCCAGGGAGAGACCTCCAAAAAGAAAGAGGGAGGTAAGGAAAGCGAGTAGTAACAGGCTCCCCCGCAATGGTACGTCGAAGATAAATACCGTCATGGCCACGGAAACGGCCACGTCGATAAAGCCGATGAAGAAGTAGGGCAGCAGTTTGCCGGCGATCAGCTCTGTAGTTTTTACCGGCGTGGCGATCAGCTGCTCCATGGTGCCCCGTTCCCATTCCCTGGCGATGGTTAGCGAGGTGAGAAGTGCCGCAATGACTGCCATGATTACCGCAATCAGTCCGGGAATGATGTAATTGCGTGATTTAAGCTCCGGATTGTACCAGACCCGCACCCTGGCATCTATGGGGGCGCGCGCTATTCCACCTGTAACCCGTTGGCCAAAGCGTTCCGTCACCCCCTCCACATAACCAAGGGCAATGGTGGCTGTGTTGGAATCACTGCCGTCCACAACCACCTGCAGCGGAGCAATCTTTCCCCGTCGTAGATTCTCTGAGAAGTCAGCAGGGATCCAGAGAGCCACCTGCCCCCGGTTTGCGTCGAGTGCTGCATCAACATCCGAGGGACGATCCAGGATAGTGACAATCGTGAAGTATCCCGACTCCCGGAACTGGGCTACCAGCTCACGACTCAGGCTGCTTTTGTCCAGATCGTAAACCACGGTCCTCAGGTTGTTCACGTCCATGGTAATGGCGTAGCCGAAGATCAACAGCAGGATTACCGGCATGAGGAACGCCATGGCCAAGCTCAGGGGATCACGGAACACCTGGATCAGCTCTTTTTTTGCTATGGCACGGACCCGGATAAGTTTCATATCAAGACACCTCGATCAGGGTTACAAACACATCTTCCAGCGACGGGACGATCTTTTCGATGCGGACGACCTTTAGCCCCGCTTTGACGAGTGATTCCCTGATCCGTTGGGACTCCTGCCCGGCGTCAGTCACGGTGGCATGCAGGACGCTGCCGAAAATGGCTGTTTCGATGCCGCTCTGTTCAAGGACTTCAAGCGCATCCACCACCTGCTCAACCTCGATTTCCAGAACATCCCTTTCCATATACTCCTGCTTCAGGGTGGTCGGTGTCCCTTCGGCGATGATCTTCCCCCGGTAAATGAGGGCCAACCGGTCGCAATATTCCGCCTCGTCCATGTAGTGAGTGGTAACAAAGATGGTCTTTCCCTCCCGAGACATGGCATAGATGAGCCGCCAGAAATTGCGTCGGGAGATTGGGTCAACCCCCGAGGTCGGTTCATCGAGAAAAATGATGGGAGGTTCGTGAAGGATTGCGCAACCGAGCGCCAGCCGCTGCTTGAAACCACCCGAGAGGGTTTTTGTCAGCGCCCCCCGCCGGTCCGCGATCCCGGCCATCTCCAGAACCCATTCCTTACGCTCACGTTTCTTCTCCCTGGGAACCCGGTAGATACCGCTGAAGAAGTTGATATTCTCCTCCACCGTCAGATCGTCGTAGAGGGAAAACTTCTGGGACATGTAACCGATATTCTTCTTGATCTCTTCCGCCTCAGTCATGATATTGAAGCCCCCCACCTTCCCACTACCAGCGGAGGGGGTGAGGAGGCCGCACAGCATCTTGATGGTGGTCGATTTACCGGCTCCGTTGGGGCCGAGGAAACCGAAGATTTCTCCCTTGCCAACAGTGAGGCTGATTTGGTCCACGGCAGTGAAATCGCCGAAAACACGAGTCAACCCGGTAAATTCCACTGCTGTTTCGACACTGTTCATGGCTCCTCCACCATGGCGATGAAGACATCCTCCAGGGAAGGGAGGATAAAACGATGATCCCGAACCATAATCCCCTCTTTCTGGAGTCTGCCGATAACGCCATCCAGCGCTTCGCTACGCTCCAGAGCGACATGAAGACGGTCGCCGTAGATGCTCACGCTGTGCACCTCTGGACAGCCCCTTGCGATATCCTCGGCCTTGCGCGCATCCCCGGTCCATAGTTCCACCATGGGAAAGCCCAGGGATGCTTTGATCCGTGCCGGGCTGTCATCGATCAGGATCTTTCCCCGGTGCATGAGACCAACCCGTGTGCAACGTTCCGCCTCGTCCAGGTAGGCAGTGGAGACGAAGATGGTAATCCCGTCCTTCAGCAGGCCGTAAAGGATACGCCAGAAATCCCGCCGTGAAACTGGATCGACCCCGTTGGTCGGTTCGTCGAGAAAGAGAATCTCAGGGGTGTGGATCAGGGCACAGGCAAGGCCGAGTTTCTGCTTCATCCCTCCGGAAAGCTTCCCGGCCAGTCTTCCTTTGAAAGGGGTCAGGTTGGAAAAACCCAGAAGACGCTCGATTCGCTCCGGACGTTCTTTCTGTGGGACTTCGTAGAGGTCAGCATAGAAGATGATATTCTCCATGACGGTAAGATCTTCATAGAGGCCGAACTTTTGAGACATATAGCCGATCTGTTCCTTGATCCGCTCCCCTTCCTTAAGAACCGAGTGACCCGCTACCCATGCATCACCGGAAGTGGGTTCCATGATGGCGGTTAACAGGCGCATAGTGGTGGTCTTGCCGGCACCATCCGGTCCGACCAGGCCGAACAACTCCCCTTTTTTGATCTCCAGGGTGAGGCTGTCGAGTGCAATGTTGCCGTCGAAGGTCTTGGTCAGCGCTTCTGCTTTAATTGCTGCGGTATTCGTATCCATTTCGCAACCCCTACCTTACCCTGATCTTGACGTCCGCCGGCATGCCCGGTTTCAGCTCTTGGTTCGGATTATCCACGCTCACCTTGACGCCGAAGACCAGTTTCACCCGTTCTTCCTGGGTCTGCACGTTCTTGGGGGTAAACTCAGCTTCCGAGGAAATATAGGTCACTTCCCCGTCAAACTTCTTCCCCGGATAGGTATCGACCGTTACCTCCGCTTTTTGGCCCAGCTTGACCAAGCCCAACTTGTCCTCCTTCACATAGATCTTTACCCATGGATGTGCCAGGTCGCCGACGGTAAAGATGGGAGTTCCAGCAGTAACGGTTTCACCAGCTTCCACATTTTTTCTGAGGACCACTCCCTGCACCGGCGTTTTCAAGTCCATATCCGCCAGTTGCTCCTGATACACCGCCAGCTGCGCTCTGGGCTGTCGGACCTGGGCTTCAGCTGCCTTGATTGTTTCCGACCGCGGCCCTTCTTTCACCAGGCTCTCGTTTTGCAAAGCCTGATCGTACTGCGCCTTTGCCACCTCAAAGGTCCGCTTGGCGGAGTCGCGCTGTTGTGCCGAGATAGCGCCGTTTTTAAACAGCATCTCGGCACGTTCGAAATCCTTGCCTGCTTTTTCAAGGTCAGCGGAGGCGGAGGACACGAGCGATCGAGCGCTCTTTTTTTCCTGTGGGCGCGAACCACGTTGCAACTCGAGAAGTCTGGCGCTGTTGGAATCGATGACGGCCTGCTGCGCCTCCATCTGGCGCAGAAGCTGTGTGCGGTCCAGCTTTGCCAAGACCCCGCCTGCCACGACGTTCCTACCCTCGTCGGTCAGGAGCGTTTCCACCCTGCCGGGGACCTTGAACCCAAGATCCACCTCGGTCACCTCGACGTTCCCCGAGCTGAGCAGTATCCCTGGATCATCGGTTTTTCGATGGAGCAGGAAGTAGGCAATAACCGCTGCTACAATTACCACCAAGCCAATTAGTATCAGTCTCTTTTTCATCGTGAAGTCACCTCCTCAGGTACATTACTTCCCAGTGCCTTTTCAAGGGCCGCCTGTGCCGTTAACAGATCGTACGAAGCCTGGTGCCAATCAGTGATCGACCGCAATAACGCTGTCTGAGCGTCGATCACGTCTTTGGTTGTCCCATCACCGGTTTCATACTTCAATTGCTCCACTCGCAGGTATTCCTCGGCAGATGAAATTGCCTCTTTAGAAACCGAGACTCTTTTCTCCGCATCGGCGACCGCAAGGAAAGCCTCCTTTACCTCCTGCACAATCAGCAGCCGAACGGCACGGAGCTCTTCCTGACTGCGCTCAAGTTCTATAGACCCTTTATTGATCTCCGCCCGTGTTATCCCACCGTCGAAAAGTGGATATGAGAGCCGCAGGCCAATATTCCAGTTATCCTTGAACGAAAAGGAGTCTCCTCCTTTTTCTGTGAACTCGCCGGCCAGATCCAGAGAAGGGAGACGCTTTCCCTTGGTCAAATCCAGCTTGGCCTGCTGAAGTTCCGCCTGAGCGCTGGCCTTCCGGTATTCCGGACGTTGTTGCAAAGCTACCTTCACCTCTTCGGCCTCCTGTGAATGTACTTTTAAAAAAAGAGGTTCACCGGAGATAGTGAATTGCGGATATGTCTCGTCCGCCCCCATCAATGTCCGGAGCAGCGCGTATGTAGCCGCCATGGCGTTCTGTGCTGCCAACGCCTGCTGCCTGGCATGGGCCAACTCCACATCAGTTTTCATGAGATCCACCCGCGCTGACCTGCCGGCCTTAACAAATTGATCAGTGACCCTGCGATGCTCTTCAAGCTGCTTTACCATCTGCTCGCGCGCCTTGAGAAGCGCCTCCAACTCCAGTATCTTGCAGTACGTGCTTGTCAGGTTGTAGACGAGTTCCTGCTTGCCCTGGCGAAAGGTTCCCTCAGTGACCATCTTGGTGATCTTGGCTATATCAACGTTTTTTTCGAGTCGTCCGCCCCGGTAAAGGGGAATTTTAAGTGAGACTCCTGCATCGTAGATGTCTTTATCAAAGTCAGGGAAACTACTGTTTTGCGGCGAGCCTGCTATGGGGGAAATGGCGGTGGGGTAACGGTAACGCGTAATGCCGACTCCCAGATCAACCTTTGGCCACCGCTCCCCTTTTGCAGCGTCGATAGCATATTCAGTCGCTTTGACATCCTTCCCGAGCCCGCTGAGCCTCGGTTCGTTCTTCAGGGCAAACTCGATCACTTGTGGAAGGTTGTAGGATGGCAGGTTACTTTCCGCAAAAAGCGCTGACGGTAATAGAAAAATTCCAATCATAGCCAATATCTTTTTCATTTCTGCCTCCCCACGATATTGCTATCATAAGTCAAAAAATTCTCATAACCATGCCACAGCATCATCCCCTCATCTACGAGAGGAAAGGAAAAGTCGCTTACCAGCCACTTTAAAGTTATCGCCTGCACCATTCCAATCAGCACCATGGCGGAGGCCTTTGGGTCCACAGCCTTCCTGATGTCGCCGATTTTCTTCCCTTTTTCGATGACGTTTACCAGACCGGCAGAATAAGTATCAAGCAGGTAATCAATCTTTCTCTGCGACGCACTTCCGGCTTTGAGGATTCCTCCTGAAAAAGCTAGACGGGCAATCCCTTTCCTTGTCTCCAGGAAATCAAGATGGAGGAGATAAAACCGCTTTAGGCTGATAAGTGGAGAAGGATCGCTGTCGTAGAGATACGTCAGGTTCTTCATCAATTCTAGGTGGACCTTCGTAACCGTTTCTTCGATGATTTCATCCTTGCTCTTAAAATGCCGATATATATCAGCCGTTGACACTCCGGTCTCCCGTGCAATGGCGCCTATCGTTAGTGTATTTACCTCTTCGCCGGCAGAAAGGATGTTAAATACGGCACGAACGATCTGCTCCCGTCGTGCGCTATTTTGAACTTTTGAAACGATATGGGACATACACCCTCCACATGCAAGTAAATATTCACTTACTTATATCGCAAATTTTTTACCATTTTATACTTCAGTATTTTGTTGTTATGGCAGCAGCAAAAGTCATCCAAAGTTTTTCTACATCAGCAGTCAAAGAATTGGAAAAGTCGTTCATGACCCACTGGATAGCAGTAAAGTTAATTGTACCAATAAACATGCTTGTCACAACACCGGGATCCAGTTTCCGGTTAATAATCCCGGCATCCTGCGCCTGTGAAATGATGGAGCAAACACCACTAGAGTACTGTGAAATGCTGTGTCTGACCTTCGTCCGAAGGTTTATATTCAATACCAGTACCTCATCGGAAAAAATTATGCGGGGAATACCGATATGTTCTTCTATGTAAGACAGGTGGCGTTTAAAGATTTCAGCCAGTTTTTGCAGCGGATCATCAATATCTGAAACCGTATCAAGCAGCGATTCCAGGTCTTTCCCTATCTTATCAATCACAGCAATAAAAATTTCTTCCTTGTTCTTGAAGTGGCGGTAAATATTGCCCTCAGAAATACCAGTGGCAGAGGCAATCTCCGCTGTAGTCGCCCCGTTTATACCCTTCTGCCCGATAACTTTCAAAGCAGCCTCAGTAATCTGGCTCTGCCTAACCTCAGTTGTTTCCCTTATTCTGACTGCCATCACATTTCCTTTCACTGTGTGCAAGTGAGCATTTGCTTACATAGAACAATATAAAACAAATTCGCACCTTGACCTAGGTCAAAATTTGAAATTTTTCTCAACGATTTTTTAAAACATCCCTTCTCAATTTATAAGAGCCATCTGTATTCAAAAGTCTATAAATAGACCCTCTTTCGATGATACCTGGCGGATTTATCTTGTGTCTTAACAATACAACAATGTCACCTGTGGCAGTTTGACCCACATAAAATAAGGCCCAAAACATAGACTATAATACGGTTGCCTATGAACAATGAGCGCCCCGCAGTAAACCGCGAGGCACTCATTGTTCATAGGTAGTTATTTTTCAGTTATCCAAGCATCTGCTTCATATCGGCATCGACCGTGGTGATCGGGCCGACATTGAAGTTCTCCACCAGGAAGTTGAGCACGTTAGGGGTGATGAAGGCCGGCAGTGTCGGACCGAGCTTGATGTTCTTGATACCGAGGTGGAACAGGGTCAGCAGAATGACAACCGCCTTCTGCTCGTACCAGGAGAGGACCATGGAGAGCGGCAGGTCGTTGACGCCGCACTCGAAGGCTCCTGCCAGGGCAACTGCGATCTGGATGGCCGAGTAGGCGTCATTGCACTGTCCGATATCCAACAGACGCGGGATGCCGCCGATATCGCCGAACTCCAGCTTGTTGAAGCGGTACTTGCCGCAGGCCAGGGTCATGATGACCGTATCCTTGGGAGCCTTCTCGGCAAACTCGGTGTAGTAGTTACGACCCGACTTGGCGCCGTCGCAGCCGCCTACCAGGAAGAAGTGCTTGATGGCGCCGGACTTGACCGCGTCGATGACCTTGTCGGCTACACCCAGCACAGCGTTGTGTCCGAAGCCGGTCAGGATTTCCTGCCCCGGATTCTCGGGGAGTGCGGGGCATTCGAGGGCCTTGTTGATCACCGGGCTGAAGTCCCAGCCGTCGATGTGCTTGACGCCGGGCCAGGCCACCAGGCCCCAGGTGTAGAGGCGGTCGGTGTAGGACTCGGCCGGGCGCTGGATGCAGTTGGTGTTGAAGATGATGGCGCCGGGGAACTTGGCGAACTCCTGGGCCTGGTCCTGCCAGGCGCCGCCGTAGTTGCCCACCAGGTGGCTGTATTTTTTCAGGCCGGGGTAACCGTGGGCCGGCAGCATCTCGCCGTGGGTGTAGACATTGACCCCCTTGCCTTCGGTCTGTTTGAGGATCTCCTCCATCATCTTCAGGTCGTGGCCGGAGACCAGGATGGCCTTGCCGGCCTTGGTGCCGAGCTGTACCTGGGTCGGTACCGGGTGGCCATAGGTGTCGGTGTGGGCGCTGTTGAGGAGCCCCATGACGGTCAGGTTGTGCTTGCCGCACTCCATTGAGAGGCCGACGAAGTCCATCAATCCCAGGTTGGCGTCGGTGGTTGCAGCCAGCGCTTTCTGGAAAAATGCCATCACTTCGTCATCGGTCTTGCCCAGGATCATGGCGTGGTCCATATAGGCGGCCATACCCTTCAGGCCGTACATCAGGATCTCGATCACGGAGCGGATGTCTTCATTAACATGCTGGGTATTGATGCCGTGGGTTTCACCCTGCGTGGTCATGCCAGCCAGATCATCGACCGGTTTCCAGTCGGCCACAGGACCGCTGATTGCCGTACCGGCAGCAGCCTTGGCTTTTTCTTTCAATTCATAGCAACGCTTGATCAGGCCGCCGATACGGGCCGGCTCGAAATCAACGTTAGTGACGGTGCTGAAAAGCCCTTCGATGGTGAAACGATCGATCTCGGCATTGCGGCCGATCTTGTCGGCGTAGAGCGCCAGACTTTTCAGGCCGTAGAGCAGATGATCCTGCAGGGCCGCCACATCAGGTTTCTTGCCGCATACGCCAGAGATGTTACAACCGGTTCCATTTGCTGCCTGCTCGCATTGATTACAGAACATGTGTGTTACTCCTTTTGTTTGTTGTTTTAGACGATTGAACTGAGCGTTAATAAGCTGAATGACGGTAATTTATACTACGTTTACTGACATTCGTTTGATCATAGTCAAAAATCAGTATAGAAGATAGGCTGTTCTTTTCCAATCAGCCAATGAACTCATTGCCGTGTAACCTGCATTGCTGCCTCGGTTATTTGCTGCTGCCTTACCTCAGTAGTTTCCCGCCTTCTTTTAGTCATTTAAGCTCCTCTTGCAAGTGGGTACTCACTTTAGTTTAACACTATAAACATTCAGTGCAAGCGGAAATATAACTACAATAAATTCTAATATGTTTTGCATGATCACTGAGTAAACAAGTAATAAGTCATCGGCGGTTTGATGGGGAATTAACGATACTGGAATGCCTCGCCGGACTTGACAGAAAGCAGGTCGCCGACTTGCACTTGCTCCAGCGGTGTCGTCTTCTCTTTGCCATCGATCATGATTGTTGTGGTTTCGGCTGGAGATTTCCAGAAATCCCATACTGAAGATCGAACGTGACGACCCGCAGTGCGAGATAGGTCTGGTTTTTGAGGTGGCAACCTAGTTGGGGGGAACCTTTTTGGGGACGATGAAAATTCGATTCGCTACACCTTCGGCAGGCACATCGATGATAAGCTGGCTCTGCTGCCCAAGCGGGTTCGTAGACCGGTAAAGATCAATGATGATTTCTGATGGTGGGTTGTACTGGAAGCCCCGATGCTGAAAAACTTCCTTGTAAGAGAGAAAGTATCCGTTATTCTTTCTCTGGCTGAAGGAAGGTTTTCTGGTTTCCAAGGAACAGCTCTATTCTCTCTCGGTTCTTCCTGAACGGATTATGCCGGCCACTCAACCAATCTGATAGCTGTTCAGGATCTCTACCCATAGCTTCACCCAGATGATCCAGGTTCATCCCCATCGCTCTCTTGTACCACGCAAGCCTACCAACAGTGTCATCCGGGCAGTCGAACGGAATATAACCTAGAAATTTGATAATACTTGGATTATATTGCAGTTCTGGTTCGGTGCCATGCTCCCAGTTCCAGATTGAGGATTCGGTGACGCCGATGATCTTCGCGAGTTCTCTCTGGAGGAGTCCGAGATCCATTCGTTTCTTGCGGATGTGTTCACCGACTGTGATAGGGAATTCGGGATAACCGGGAAGCTGCTGTTTTTCGAGGGGAATTTGAATTGAGAACGAGTGCCGTCTTGAGTCAGGATAGTAGAGAAAGGTGCACACACCCCTGCTCAAATCATGAAGATGATGCTGGACTACACTCCCTTGGTAGAAGTTTTCAGCATCGATGAAGCATTCCTGGACGTGACCCATTCTCTGTCGATCTTCAACAGTGCTGAAAACATCTCCTATCTGCTCAAGGCACGGATCAAGCACCAGTTCGATATTACCTGTTCAATTGGCATTGCTCCGAACAAGCTGCTGGCAAAGCTTGCCTCGGAAATGATGAAACCTGACGGGCTTACCATCATCACGCCCGATAAAGTCAGTTCAACTCTGGAACATATGCCGATCAAGGAACTGTGCGGCATCGGTAAAAAAATGGAGCGACATCTCAATATGATGAGCATCTATACCTGCGGGGATCTGGGGCGATGCGATGAGGGGCGGTTGAAGAGAAAATTCGGCATCATCGGTAGCCGGTTGAAGCAGATGGGACAGGGGATTGACGATTCCCCGGTAATCCCGGCAGAAGATGCCGAGGAGGTCAAGTCCGTCGGGCATTCAATGACCCTAAAAAGGGATATCAGCAGCCGAAACGAGATCCTGCGCTACCTGCTGCAGCTCTCGGAAATGGTTGGGCGTCGGGCTCGGCGCTACGGGGTGGCCGGCAAGACGGTTCATCTGACCATTCGTTATGCCGACTTCAGCACCTTTGGGAAACAGGAAACCCTTTCCTGTCATGTCAACCAGAGTGATGACATTTACCAGGGCGCCATTAAGATTCTGGATAGCATTGAACTGGAACAGCCCGTTCGCCTGCTGGGGGTAAGGATCACCAATCTCTGCTACCAGCGCGAACAGTTGCCCCTGTTTGAGGAGGAACGCCGCAAGGCCTTCATGATCAACGCAATGGATACGGTGAATGACCGGTTCGGCGATTTTACCGTGACGTATGGCAGTCTTTTGGGCAACAATGAGGAGAAGGGTTCACATGTGATCTCGCCGGCTTGGAAGCCGGAGGGGATCAGGAATGTGCAGGTGAGGTAAACCATGTGCGGACGTCTGGTAATCGATCTGTCGCCGGAAATGATCACCGAAATTTACGGCATCATCAAGAAAATCGACCGGGAGCTTAACCCCAGATACAATGTGATTCCATCCCAGACAATACCCATTGTCAGGGAGGATGTGGAAGGTAGTCGGGAGCTGACCTTCGTTCGGTGGGGACTCATCCCTTCCTGGTCAAAAGACATCTCTATCGGTAACAGCCTGATCAACGCCCGTTCGGAGACCGCTGCGGAGAAACCGTCATTCCGGTCAGCATTTAAGCGACGTCGCTGTGTCATTCCAGCAGGAGGATTTTACGAATGGCAGCGGCAGGATGGGAAAAGGAAACAGCCTTGGTATTTTCGGATGCCCGATGGAAGTCCCGTGTCGATTGCTGGTTTATGGGAACATTGGCAGGGGAGCGATGGTCAGGTAATAGAGTCCTGTTCCATCCTGACAACCAGCGCGAATGAGCTGATGGCACCCATACATGACAGGATGCCGGTTATTCTGAGCCATGAAGACCATGCGACGTGGCTCAACACCAAGCTGACAGATGGCGTGCTGCTGAAGGAGCTTTGTCGGCCTTGTCCTCCAGATATCCTGAATGCCTATCCCGTCTCTCCAATAGTCAACAGTCCGAAAAACGATTCTGCTGATTGTATTGCCCCCATAAGAATACTTGGCACTGCCAAGGGTCAGATAAAGATGTCTGAAGATTTTGACCTTTTACCGGATGAGATTATCGATGAATTCTACAAGTGAAGAATTTCAGCAATGAGAGGCTGATTTCATACCCCTGCCAACTGCATTTTGTCAGCCCTGTCCATAGTCTTGATTTGATATTCTCTCTTGGAAGCAGAAGATCGACTATGCCCATTTTCAAGATACGTAACCCGTAATGGTTGACGTCCCCGGAAGTATTTTGCGCCGATCCCAGATGCATGTTGCAGGAACCGGCGCTCAATATCAGTGGTGATCCCTGTGTAGAGAGTGTTATCGGAACAAAGGATGACATAGACGCACCAGTTCATGCGCTGAGGAACCTCGCTACTGCTCTGAAATATGACTCTGTGTTCACCGCCATGATATTGTTGTGGTCCCCCCGCTCGAAAATCAGCAATTCTTTCGGCTCCTGCGCCCATTCGTACAGATTCTCGGCATGTGAAACGCTAACCAGATCGTCGTTCTGAGTATGCAGGATCAACAGCCGTCCCTGGTACGAGGCAATCTTCCGCTTCTGGTTAAGATGGCGGGCCACAGCTTCCTTGAGTGAATCCATGGTAGCACCGATATGCTGCGGTTCGATCCGGACCAGGATTCTTTCCAGCGGCTCTGCCAGGCCGCTTTCCACGATGAGACCGGCTGCCTGTGGATAGAGGAACACACCGTGGACTGCGTAAAGCGATCCCAGGGACCTCCCGAAGAAGATAATTTTTCCCTGTGGCACTCCGCTGGCCTCCGTGATCAGTCGGACATCGTCCAGCATGGCTGCCAGTCCTGGTTCGCCTTCGGACATCCCGTAGCCCCGGTACTCTGCCAGTAGCAGATTGGCTCCCAAGCCAGTGATCCGATCTTCGAAGTCGCCAAGGTAGTCTGCTACGGTCTCTCCGTTTCCGTGGAAATGGATAATCGTCGGCAGGTCATCCGAGATGTGCCGATAGCGACACCCCAGACGGAAACCATCCCCCTGCACGTAGAAGGGATCATCAAGCCGATTCGGCCAGGGGTAGAAGTAACGTGCCGTGAGAGTTGGATGATCAAGGATAGGGTCGGTCATGCGAAACGCAGCCTCGCTGTCAAATTCGTCAAACGCTTTGTGGCATTTTTATTCTTCACCGCCATACCCAATGCCTTTGGCTGGCCAATGATCGTCACCAGTTTTTTCCCCCGCGTGACGGCCGTATAGATCAGATTCCTCTCCAGCAGCATGTAATGCTGCATTGCCAGTGGAATCACGACAGCTGGGTACTCTGAACCCTGGCTCTTATGGATGCTGGTGGCATAGGCCAGCGACACCTCGTCCAGTTCACCAAATTCATACTCGACTATTCTACCGTCGTAATCAGCTTTGAGGGAGCTTTCCTCGGTATCGATTTCAAGAATCTGGCCGATATCCCCGTTGAAGACTTCCTTGTCGTAGTTATTCACCGTCTGGATGATCTTGTCACCCGGCGAGTACGTCGTTCCAAAGCGAGTTATCTTGGGCTCGCTGTTCCCATTGAGCACTTTCTGGAGTTCCGCGTTCAAGGCGTGAGCGCCCAGTCCACCACGGTTCATGGGGGTGAGAACCTGGACATCTTTGACCGGATGCAGGCCGAAGCGCTTCGGAATGCGTTCGGTAACGACCTGCAGTAGCTTGGCGTGAATTTCTTCCGGAGTTTCCGCCGGTATGAAGTAGAAGTCGGATAGTTCTTCCGTTTCATTTCTCAGCGGCAACTCTCCCTTGTTGATCCGGTGGGCATTGACGATGATCTTTGAGGTGGCTGCCTGGCGGAAGATCTCGGTCAGCCTGACAGTCGGGACAGAACCGGATGCGATGATGTCGGCAAGTACGGCGCCAGGTCCGACAGAAGGCAGCTGATCCACATCACCCACGATCATCAGAGCCGCGCTGTCGGGGACTGCCGCCAAGAGCTTGTTCATCAGCACCACATCCACCATTGATGATTCATCAATGACTATGAGGTCTGCTTCGAGAGGGTTGTCACGCCCGCGTTTGAAACCGAAACTCTGGGGATCAAACTCCAGGAGGCGATGAATGGTCTTGGCTTCCCGTCCTGTAGTCTCGGTCATCCGCTTGGCCGCACGTCCGGTTGGGGCGGCCAGCAGGATGTCGAGCTGTTTGGCTGCGAGGATCTTCAGAACGCTATTGACCAGGGTCGTCTTGCCGGTGCCCGGGCCGCCGGTGATGACGAGTGCTTTGCTGGTTAAAGCAAGGCATACAGCGTCCTTCTGCGACTGGGAGAGCGAAAGGCCCGTCTTCTCTTCCACCCAGGGGAGCGCCTTTTCCAGATCGATCTTGCCCCATGGCGGTGCTCCACTCAGTATTCTCCTGACGCTGTTCGCCACTCCCTGTTCAGCCCGGTGAAGCGCGGTCAGAAACAGACAGGGAACGCCGTCGATTTCTTCCGGCACCAGGTTTTCCTGGGTGACTTCCTCCCGGATCGCGTCTTCCAGGATTGCCTCGTCAATCTCCAGGAGCTTTACCGACTCCTTGATGAGGGTGTCGTGGGTGGCAGCACAATGGCCGTCGCCGGACAACTCCTGCAATACATGGCGCACGCCAGCCTGAGCCCTGATCAGTGAGTCCGGGGCAATACCCAGCCTGCCGGCAATTACGTCAGCGGTCTTGAAACCAATTCCGTGAATGTCGAGAGCCAAGCGGTAGGGGTTTTCAGACACCTTGATGATGGCCTCATCGCCATAGGTCTTGTAGATCCTGACTGCCCGACCGGTCCCGACACCATGGGACTGGAGGAAAACCATGATCTCCCGGATCGCTTTCTGCTCCGCCCAGGCAGCGGTAACTTTATCGGTCCTTTTCTTGCCAATGCCAGGGAGTGTCAGCATTCTCTCCGGGGTTTCCTCGATAACGGTGAAGACGTCGACGCCGAATGCCTTCACCAGTACTTTGGCGAAATGGGGGCCGATCCCTTTGACCATGCCGGAGCCAAGGTACTTTTCGATGCCTTCCAGGGTGCTCGGGGGGACTGTTTTCAGGTGAGTAGTCTTGAACTGCAGGCCGTGGGTCTTGTCGTTATGCCAGGTGCCAACGCACTCGACGAATTCACCGGGGGTTATAGATGCAGCACTCCCGATGACCGTGACCAGTTCACGCTTTCCCTTTACCTTGATCCGGATGACGCAGAACCCTGATTCCTCGCTGTGGAAGGTTACCCTCTCCACGGAACCGGATATCCGTTCGACCGGGACATCTGATGCGGTGGCTTTCCCGTTCATTTACTGGCTACTTTGCCTACCGGGGCGATATAGACGGTGAATTCCTCATTACCATCGACGACAACCAGATCATCCGCCAGACCCTGATTATAGGCAGCGATGGCACAGGTGCCGCAGCCGATCGCTTCGCAGGCCAGGTACAGGTTCTGGCAGACATGGCCGGCATCGAGGGCGATAACTTTGTAGGATGCCTCAGCGTAGCGCCACTCGGTGCGAGCCATTACCGCAGTCCAGATGAAGGTTACGGCGGCTTGCCCGGCAAATGCCTGACCGCGGCAGGCAGCTGTGAGATAGGCCGGCAGGTTCGGGAGATCCCGTTCATGCACCAATGCGTGATCAAGAGGAAGGTAGCGATACAGACCAGGGTCGAGACCGGCGACTTTGAGCACACCGAGGTAGGTCTCAAATGGGTGGCGGCAACCAGCGGAAGGGACTGTGCGTAGCACTGCAACTTCGTGGATCACGGCACGAACACCCTGGGTTGACCAGAGGAGAAAGGCCAGTTCATCGAGGGAAAGGTGCTCGTCCGTGAAACGGCGGTGGCTCTCACGATCGGCGATTGCTGTCTGCAGATCATGCGCCTTGATCGACCATTCATGCCGGGATGGAAGAGGGATGATTCGGCTACCCGGTTGCACCGGTTTCTGGACTGGAGGCGGAGCGACCCCTTCAGACTGCGGGGTGCAATAGAAATTGACCTCTTCCCTAATCCGGTCTGTCAGGAAGTACCTGCCGCTTTCTGTGGTTATCGTCGGCTTACTCATGATTCGGAACCTGTTATATCTTCTATTGCTTCACTGACCCAGTAGGTCTGCTTATGGTGACACCTGGTTAGTTCCGTTATCTTCTCTTGGGCCGCTTCCTTCGTGCCGTACGTCCCGACGAGGTACCTGACGCCGTTATCGTCCTGGCGCCACAATTGCCAGGTCATGCCGGCAACTCCTTGATCCAGAAGTCCATGGGGTGGGAGCGCTTGACACCATCCGTTTCCAGCCAGGTGAAGCTCGTCGTTATTCCGAGTAGGGGATTGAAACCCGTGTGTGCGAGAAACCTGTCAATGGGGATATAGTCTGCCGGACGCATCAAGTGGTCGTCAGTCCGTACCACTGTGGCACAGGTCAGGTACCGGTAGGTACTGTAGGAACGAATCTGCTCCTCGACCATTCGCACTACCTGCATCCCCGTACCGCGATTGCGATGTTCGGGATAGAAAAGCAGTTCACCCACATAGAAGATCTCGTCGACAGGATAGGATGTGCCGCTGAACGGCTCGACCAGTTCCGTTGCCTCATGTCGCAGCGGCATCCCGGTGGCCGCACCTGCGACCTTTTCCCCCTCTTTGACGATGATCACGAATGAATCAGGGGTTACGGAGTAAAGCTTCAGATAGTGAAGTTCATCCTCGCGGCGGCCATCGTACAGGTAGGGGAATTCTCGAAAAATCTCGATTCGGAGTGTTGCTATATCGTTGAGACAGTTTTCAACGGCTGAACCAGTCAATATTTGCTCGGTTATCGCCATGAGACATTCCACATAAAATATTATCTCTCCCGAATTGAGAAGCGATCAAGTGCATCGACTCTGGTAATCTCCACGCTGTCCGTTATGCCACGAGGATAAACTTCGTTTGCAAGCCAGGTAAGTTCATCTCTTTCCATATCCCCGGGAACACTTGTCCACCATGCCTTGCAGCCACCTTGCGCCCCGTCATTCCAGCGATATCCTCTCTGTTTCAATGCGTCCTTCTTCTCAAAGGGGGCACCTACCGCGCAGACTTTCGCGGTGACCTCATCATATCTCTCCAACAGCACCTTGAATATGGGTGTACCACTGACAGGAAGAGATTCCAGAAGAATACCGAGCAGGCCTTCGGCATCGTCCAAGGCACGATGGGCATTGATAAACCAACCGAACTTGAACAATAGGTATTCCAGAACCCGGGTGGAAATTCTTTCTGCCTGCCAGTCGACCTGCGTCATTGAACAGCCCCAGGGCACTTTTGAGAGGACCGGGAATCGCGACTCGACGAACTTGCGGTCAAACGCGGCATTGTGGGCAATTACCAGGCTTGCCTGATCGGCGAGTCGGCATACTTGGGCGTCATCGAAGGATTGACCAGACACCATCTCATCAGTGATGCCGGTAATCGCCGTTGTTTCGGCTGAAAGAGGAATTCCAGGGTCTTCAAATCCGGCATACCGGTCGATGATCTTTATTATTCCTGCTGTCAGCGGGTCATACTGAAAGGCCACGATCCCAAGCTCAATTATCTTGTCGCAAGCAGGGTTCAACCCGGTTGTTTCCGTGTCGAGGCAGAGACCGATCCTGGGATTGGCTATAACCTTGCCGGCGAAACGGTTGTCCTGGCTCAGGTTCATTCTGCGCAACACCTTGTAATCGCCAGTCGCATTAAGTGAAGTAACTGCTATCTCAGCTTCAAGGGAGTTCATCGGTATGTCTTTGGAGGGCTTTTCCAACTCTTACCTCTACACTTATCGAATCTTCGCCAAAGCGAATACCGCAAGAGAAATAATTACGAAAATTACTGTCAACGGAATCAAGCAACCTACAGACGTTCGATTGTAGACTCTGTTATAGGCCGCCTTCTTGGGGTTCGTCAGCCAACCCCATCCTCTTGGGGCTTTAAGCCCCAATGACTGCCGGACGTATCTCTTCAGTGATGTCCGAGCGGCAATCCGTTTCGTCAGAGACGGTGTACGAATTCCAAACTTCATGAGGTTACATTCTCGCCGTGGCAGAAATTTCTACTTGTTGATTGCATCGCGCAGCACAGTGCTTGGCTTAAAGGTTAATATACGCCGCGCCTCAATGGTGATAGCTTCGCCAGTCTGAGGATTACGGCCCCGCCGGTCATTTTTCTGTTTCACCACAAAACTGCCGAAACCAGAGATTTTCAAAGTCTCACCGGTTTCAAGGGTCGATTTCATGATGGAAAAAACCGCCTCCACCATTTCCATTGACTCCTTCTGGGTCATACCTGTGTTGGTATGAATTTTTTCAACAATATCTGCTTTGGTCATTTGCTGTGTCCTCTATTAATATCAGTCACTTTCCAGTTCCTTAAAGGCATCAAGCACTTCAGTCTCAACCTGTTTGAGTTTTTTATCCAGTTCCCTGATTAACCGGGCTCCTTCCTTGACATCTTCTGCAAGTTTGTCGATGGGAGTCTCTGAATTGTCAAGCTTGGTCAGGATCTCGTCCAGTTTTTCTACTTTCTGCTCATAAGTAGGTTCGGTAGCGTCACTCATGGTTTAACTCCTTTGCAGTAACTTCGCTGATCAGAGAACCATCAGCTAAGCGGGTTTGAATAAGCTGCTTTTCAGCGACATCAGCAATGGATCTGACAAGAGTGCCCTGTTCGCTGTAGACAAGGGCAAAGCCACGCTTCAAAACAGTCTGCGGGTCAATAGCTTTCAGGATGGCCATTTTGTCATTCAGGCTGGTACGAGCCAGAGCAATCCTCTGCAAAACCCGCTCTTGCTTGAGCCGTCCCTTGATATTTGTGAGAAGCATCGATTTCAATTTGAATGCCGAAAAGAACCGGGCTTTCAGTTGCTGTCGGTTTTTCTCGTTGCGCTCACGTTCAGCTGCCAGGCGCCGCAGAAAGCGATCTTTTTCAAAGCGTTGCTTCAGTCCGGACAGTGTCTCTCCTGTTCGGGTAAGACAGTGAGTCACTCCTGATGAGAGTTTTTGCCGTTTTGCTGTTAGGCGTTCCAAGTGATTCTTGGTCAGTGCCAGCGGGAGAGAACGTAAATTTTCCCTTCGCCGCCCTATTCTAATCTGCTCAGTTGACAACCGCCGCTGTACCCGGGCACGCAGTTCTTGTGCCTGTTCCCTCAAGCAGCTTGCTGTCACATCAAGCAGTTTTCTCGGCCCCTGCTGTATGCCGGTCACCGCTCTTGCCAGATAGTCCTGGTCGATTTTCAAGCGGTAGGCCCAGACGGTCTTCAGAGTGTTAGTGGCCTCATCCAACTGCCGGCGCATCTGGACAAAACGGGCCACCAGTTCCTCTGCTGCCGCCGTCGGCGTCTTGAAAGAGCGATTGGCGATATAGTCCAGGATACTCGTATCGATTTCGTGACCGATACCGGTCCACACAGGCTTGGGGTATCCGGCAATTTTCCTGGCAATGGCCTCATTATCCAGGAAGTAGAGATCAGTCTTGCTGCCGCCACCCCGGAGGATAAGTACAAGGTCGACATCGAGTCCGGTAAGGGCATCCAAGGCTCGAAGGACCGATTTTTCTGTCTGGTCACCCTGGACCATAGCATCGGCCAGGTAAATCTTGAAGCCGTAGCCTGACGCTGTGAGGGTCTGAATGAAGTCATTGTATGCTGCGCTCCCGGCACTGGTAATCAGGCCAAGCCTTATAGGGAGGATCGGTACGAAGCGTTCCTTGTTCGTCTCGAACAGCCCTTCATTTTGCAGGCGCTCGATGATCTCTCTCTTTTTCAGTTCCATTTCACCCAAAGCAATCGATGGATCGGCATCAATGACTCTGAGAGACAAGCCGTACTGGGGACTAAACTGAAGGGAACAGAGAAAACCGACCACCGTGCCATTTGTCAGCACAAGATCCATGTTCCTGGCTTTGAACAGCTCCTTAATGGTGCCGAGTTCTCTCTGCCAGATGGTGCAGGCAATCTTTGCGACGATTTTTCCGCCGGCATCCGTTTCAACCAGATCACAGTAAAAAGCTCCGCCTCTTTCCCGGCCAGTGGATATCTCGGCCTTGACCCAGAACTGCTTGCTGATGGCAGGTTCCAGCAGTTCATTGATCCGCTTTGTGATAGAGGAGAGGGGGAAGAATCGTTTATCCATCGATGCGGTCACCTGCTCGGAATGATGTTACAGGTCTTGGATACCAGGTCGAAGGCTATTTTCGCCTGCCCGGTGCGGAGCTGCTTCAGCACTTGATCAATTTTGGTTTCAAGGGAGTATTCCGTGTCTGGCCACTCTCGGGTGACGAATTCGGAAATCAGGTTGCGAAGTGTTTCCGGGTTGATGCTGTCCCAGGGGACTTCAACCCCATCCTCGTCAGCATTAGTCTCAGTCGATTGCGAACTGCAATCATCCGAAACCATTATTACTTCGGTTGAATCAGGCAAGCTTATGCTCCATTAGGCTGGTTGTTGTATCAGGCGAAGACAGTGCGGAACATTCACGCGCCGGTCCGTTGTCTTGTATGAGGGCCGTACTTATCAAGCCATGCTGTAATGGCATTATCAGCTTTCTGTCTTGCCTGGAAGAATTCGTTTGGTGAATGACGGAGTGTATTGGCGTGACTGTACAACTCGATCACATGACAGCGCTCTTTGACGGATGCCTCGTTAGGGGCATAGCTGGGAGTTCTCACAACGTCCGCCTTTCTCTAAAAAATTTCTGATTCGAATTCATTCTAGTCAAATGGGTTCTTAACGGCCTTAACCGGTTTGAGAGACACCTTATCAGGAAGCTCTGCGCTTTCCAGTTCCGTCAGGGTCAGGTCCAGGATCGCCTTCAGTTCCCGTGCGGCAGCTAGACCTTCCTTGTCACGGGTGATATCAATGCTGCCGAAGAGCGACACCCTGTCAACCCGGTTCTCGATGGTGATCCCGCCGATCTGTAGGCAATCGCTTTCGTTCGCGAAGGGTTTGATTCCTTTCCTGCTCATCCTCGGCCTCCCTTGCGCTTGCGCTCCTTGTATGATTTTAGTTCAGGCAGGCGCATGAGTCTGGATTTGACGTTTTCCTCTACTGAAGGGAAGATGCTGATCCCGGTAATTTTTTCAAGCTCGGATATGGAGATTTTTTCAGGTTGGGCATCTGCGGTGTTATCAATCAGGTATGCACCGGTTTCTTTTCTCTGCGGATCGTAAATGGCCTTGAACATCTTTGTCGGCACCATTACGGCGCCACCAATCTGCTCGATGTTGCTACCCTGATAGATCGGACCGGTGACGACAAAGATGTCACCTTTACTCTTTGCCATCATTCTCACAGCTGATTCGATCCCTTCCCATGGGCCCCGGTTGTTTTCCGGAACTTGGGGGATCATATTCGCAAGAGAGAAACATTCGTATTGAGACTGCAGGTCGAACATATCGGCTGAAGGGGCTACGTGACCTCGGTCGTATCCAGACTTGGCATAGTGACGCAGTTCGGCCCGTTCCGATCTTTGAATATTCTCGTCGGGGTGGAACTTGCTCTGCCGTTTCATTCCCTTACCCTGTAGTATTCGCTCTCGCGTTAGATGCTCGGCAGCGTAGAGGGGAGTTCTGGTAATACCGGAATGCTTGACCGCAAAACCCGAATAGCAGATTTCACGCGATTTTGCGGTGAGCTTTTGATTGATGAAGTCAGGGGCTATGCCGTTTGCGAAGTGTTCTGGGCACCCGGTTTGGGCTGCCATCACTGGAACGGACAACAGAAGGCTTGATATCGACAACGCTACAAGAAAAAATCTTTTAATGCTCATTTGTAAACCTCCAAAAGAAGGCGTAACTCTATCAATTTACGGGTGATTTTACAAGGAAAGAGCTAGGAAAAAGCAAAGTTGGGGCATGTCAACTGGATTGTGTAAATGGTCTTTTCGGTTTTCTGAAGTTCAGTATTATTTCAACGGAGCGGGAGCTGACCGGCCCAGTTTTATAAAGGGCCGGTCCTGCTTCCTGGTTGGCAATTTCTCTATTCATTTCACTTTATAAAATGGAAAACGGAAAGTTGACCCTTATCCTTTCGATTCTATTTGGGCACTACTTGGGAAACGTAACGGTTCTCCGGAACTTCGGCTGGTCATTTATAAACGGCACTTTCTCTGCAACATGACAGGCTATGCAGGCTGACCTCGCTATGAGAAACTGTTCCTTTGCCTTTACTTTGTCTTTAGAAGTAATAGCTTCGCTAACCGATACCCACGGACCCTTTAAAAAAATAGCCGTTGCATTAGCCTCACGTGCGGGCCGCCTGAGATAACCCAGTTCGATAGTTTCCTTGATCTTCTTCCAGTGGTAGTTAGCCAAATCATAATTGCCGTCAATGATGGCATCATACGTTCGATCGTACCGTTCACCTACGAATTGCATAGACATGGAAAAGCCTCCAAACATCTGCTGAATCCGTTTGAACCGTTCCGTGTCATCTTTTGCATCCAAGAGCCAATTGTCGCTTGTCTTCGGTGGCTGTTCTGCACTGACTAAGGATGCGAATGCAAGGCACCATGTTGCGAAAGTTGAAGCAATTAGAAGTTTCCCAATCTGTCTCATACCATTCTCCTTTTTTTGTGATCTTTTAAAAATTGGTAAAATCATCCCCCTTGCCCTATCTGTTCTTCATTTGGCGACAACTCATTATTGATCAGATCTGGCCATCCACCAAATTGGGATGTTGGACAACAAATTATCTATAATCTCCCTGCTTCAGTAACAAAGAGGATTATGCCCCCCCATTTTCAGAAGTTCAGCATCCGGTCTCCAAAAATGATACTAAACTGATTCAATGCAGACTTCCAATCCTTAATCGGCATTGTCCACTTTTTCGCAATATTCTTCACTTTATCCTGACGGCATCTAGGTAGACAATAGGGTAAACCTCGTCCAGTGGTCGGTTCTGCCATAGCAGCACCTCTTTACTGACAGCATCGGTAACTTGGGAAATCGAGGCAGGAGAGACATCTATCCCATAAATTTCCTATAGATGGCCCTGAATGTCACGAGTGGTCATGCCTCTGACGTACATGGAGATTATCTTGTCGTCAAAGCCGATAAAGCGGGTTTCACCTTTGGGGAGGATGACCGGTTCAAATGTTGAGTTGCGGTCACGGGGTGTAGTAATATCGAGGTTGCCAAACTCACCAGAGATGGTTTTCTTATAACCACCGATTCTAGAGTTACCACTGTTCTTGCCAGTGGGAGAATGTTTCTCATAACCGAGGTGTTCTGTCAGTTCGGTTTGCATTGCCCGTTCTAACAACCTCTTGGTCAGTTGTTTCAGAAGTCCATTCTCGCCTATCAAGTCTTCGGGTTTCTTGTAGCCTTTCATCAAAATATCGAGCAGTTCGTCTGTTGTGGCCATCGGTCTCTCCTATCTTTTGTATTTACCGATTTTAGCCACTTACACAATCAACTTTACAACCCCCCGGCCGCTGTCATAACCGTCTTGAGCTTTGCGGCGGCTGCGTTATAGAGTTCCTGAGCTTGTGTGTTTTTCTTCCGGTACTCAAGCAGTGCCATAGGGTTTTTGTCAGCAACAAAGCTCTTGATGGCGTCAAATGATTCCGCATAGGCTTTATAAGCGGCAATCAAGCCTGTTCTTCCCTCGTTAAGAAGGCTCTTCGCTTCAGGTGGCAGTACTTCAGGAATTACCTTACTGGCCAGTGATTCTCCTGCAAGCAGGCATTCCGCTTTTGCCTTGTCAATGATAGAAGACCAGTTGATGGAAACTTCTCCCCCTTTGATGACATTCTTCAGTTCATCGACCGCCAGCTTGACAGCCTTGTCTGTAAGGTTCTCAATGTTCAGAATCTCCTTCTGGAATGCCAGCAGTTTTTCTTTGTCAGCAGAGGAGAGTTTGAGAGCAGGGATCTGTTGCGGCGGCTCGGGTGCTTTTTCAGTTGTGCAGCCGCAGAGCGCCATCATTCCAGTCATAATAATCATCAATAGAATCTTTTTCATAGTTGCCTCCGTTGTTATTGTGTGTTTGTAAGGCTACTGTCAGTACGGACTGAAGCCTGACAATCCATTTACAAATTTCTTCCATCAGCAGGACAGAGGCTGACACCGCCACAGCCAGACACCAGTCGGCAGTGGAGAGTGTTATGGTATGAAACAGGGTCTGGGCCGGCTTCCAGGTCACAGCAACCACCTGCAATGTTATCACCCCGATAATTGCAAGCCAGAGCATCCGGTTGGCAAACAAGTTGCGGTTAAGGACCGAATCCGTTTCATTGCGCGAATTAAGGACATTGAACACCTGAAAAAGCACGAAAGTTGTAAAGGTAAGCGTAAGGGCACCCCCAATGAACTACCTCGCAGCAAGCTACGAGGTATTACGTCAGTAATTGATTTCTCTCATCGAAGCAAGCTTCGGGGAATATGACCCGGAGAGATTTTAATGTCCTGCTCAAGACAATCACAGTTCATTGGTCTGATGCTTGCGATACGGGGTTGGTCACTAATCCGCCGAGATTTCTTTATCGGCAACGGATAGCGCGATAGCAGTGATCATTTTGGCGGTTTCGGTGCTCATTAGGTCGAGCAACAGCATAGTGTCATGATAATGCTGATAATAACAAAGAGAAGGGGGCCACCGGGGACACGCCCTTCTCTCCTGAAAGGTTATCAGTCGAACAATTCCGCCAGCCATGACTTCCTCTTGGAGTAGCCGGCATTACTATAGCCTTGATCATCATGATGCGGCTTGCCATGGTGCTGCTGATTATAGCCCGGCTGCTGGTACCGAGGTTCTGGCTGTTGGTACTGGGGTTCTTGATGCTGGGGCTCTTGTTGCAGGGCATCTGAGCGTTCGATGATTTTATCCAGTTCTCCACGGTCGAGCCAGACACCACGGCATTCGGGACAATAGTCGATCTCCACTCCCTGGCGTTCTGCCATTTTCAAATCAACTCCTGAGCAAACTGGGCATTTCATGGCGCATCCTCCTTATAGTTTTGTTTGTTGCTGCTATTGCAGTTGATTATAGCAGATTGAATTCGCTCACGTACTATCGTCAGCATTCTATAGGCCCAGGCGAACTCGGTGGCTAGTATGCCTAATCCAACCGGGATAGAGCCAGGTTTATGGGTTTTCAGTGAGCCAGTGATACGCAAATCAGTGTGAACCGGCTTCGAAATTTGCCCCACATCGGCACCGAGGTGTGAACCGCCGAACTCTTTAACGTGCTTATTTTTCAATGTTATATCAAATTAAAGTGGGTCAAATTGGACGCCGATGGTGGGTAAGAATTGAAATCTGATTTACAGCGAGACTGCCCGAGCATCATTCAGATGCATGAATACTCAACTATCTACTGTGCGGGTCAGTGGTTTCCTCGGCCGCCGCCTCCACCGGATCTGCCGCTTCCGCCAGATCTGCCGCCTCCACTGAATCCGCCACCTCCGTGGGAGAATGACTGCGACGCTCCGCCCATTCTTGACGGCATACTGACGCCTCTTCCGCTGTTCGAGGTCAGGCTAATCTCTCGGCTGATTCGGCCGCTGTGACCTGACCGAGCACCCATCGACCGCTGAGTCGCACCAATGCTCGGCGGATTCAAGCCTCGACCGGTTCTCGACCCGAAGAACGCTTCACCACCTCTCGAACGCGCCGCGCCCCTGAATTCTCGGCTGCCTCTTGGAGCCTGGAAAGTCGAAACACTGTTACTGCGTCCTCTTCCGACACCGATGAACTCACGACTCGAATTAGTTCGAGTTCCATCGAAAAAAGCTCGTCCATGGAACCGGTCTACTGCATTCACACGGAAGGTTCGACCGTAAAAGGTGTCACGGAAGTGGTTAGACACGAAGAAGTGTTGGTTGCCAAAAAATTGCGCCTGGTGGAAATTGTTCAGCACAAAGAAACCCGGAAACCAAAAACCAGCACTCCAAAAACCGAACGGGACCCACCCATACAGTGAGTAGTATGCGGGTGGCGGAGCGTAATAGGTGACAATCGGCGGACCTGTGCTCTGGTAGTAGTTCTCAATCACAGTCTGGCTAGGGTAATTCGGAGTCGTGACTTGTGCAACCGGAGAATTTGTGCCTTCCTGTGGTTCTAGCGGGTTACTTGCGTCAGTTGGCGCCAGTGTAATCGGCAAATTAGACTGCGCTAGCACGCTGTCAAATTTCTGAAGTGCCTCTTCCACTCTCAGTGAAATTTTCCCCGAGACCGCTGCGTCTTGCACAGCATTGGACAGTTCAGCTGCGATGTCTGGAGTAACTGGATAATCCGCGAGCCAACCATTTTTCGGGATGATGTTGACCTCTGAAAGCAGCTTTTCTGCCTCGGTCTCGTTGGCCGGGGTTCCGAGACTCAGCGCCAGACTGAGCTTAAGTGCAAAATCACCTTCGCGGATCAACGGTTGAGCAATTTGTGGGGGAACATCTGCCGCGAGAACTGTTTGAACCGCAGTCAGCATCGGCAACCAGAGAAGCATCATCAGTCCTAGACTTTTGAGAACATATCCACGCATAGTAGTCATTCCTTTCACTATATTACCAACCTCTTAATTTTATTCTATTCCGATTCTAAAGAATCGGCGACTAAAAAGGTTCCATCCAAAAATGTAACATTACGAATATGTTCATATTTATTGTCACTACTGTCCGGTTAATAAGTGAATAAGTCCAATACGCAAATCAGCATATCCCTGTGGGGCAATACCACCGTTCGTTAATTCCTCATAGACGTCAGTGCGAATGCCTGTGCTATTGGCCTTAATCAGGGCGGAGCTTTCAGCCCAACCACTTAGCACCATCAGTGAAATCATTAAAAACAGACCGGCTTTGTTCATATGACTGACTCGATTTTTGGGTTAGACCGCCGCTTCGCACCGTGCGTGGGTTCGTATCCGCACCGCCTCAAGTACGTTGATTACGTAGAATTTTCCTCCCCCCTTTTCGCTGGTCCAGGCCTGCTGACGAATGGCATCCACAATCTCCCAGACAACGGCATCCGAAGCCATGATCGTAATGCGAACATTTCTGGCGAAATAGTTGATCTGACTGTCAACTCTCTTACGTACCGCGCCTTTTACGCGGCCGAATCCGTTGTTTTCCTCTGCGCTCATCCCGGTCAGGCCAGCAACGAGCCTGATTGCTTCGGTTACCCGTTCAAGAACAGCTGGTTTGATGTAAGCAATTATCTGTTTCATTCGGAAATCTCCTTTTGAGTTTAAGTTCCGCTCTTCGTTCCCACCAGCGACACAGGGGCGGCAGAACAACGAGGGTAAGTAATGTGGATGTTATTAGCCCGCCGATAACGACGGTAGCCAGACGTCACTTCCAGCAGATACTGGATATCGATGACGTTGATGCCGTAGCGGGAGATGGCCTCATGTAAAAAGGTTGTGGACGCACCAAGACATGGAAAGAAGAAATTTGTCCCTGGATGGGGACACACTACTCCCGGTGTGGTGTTTTAGGCTTGTTCTTGTGGGGGGATAAACTTGGAAAGATAGACTTCGGGTAAAAACTTGAAGGAGAAATAAAATTTAGTCTTCTGAATAGACAGGTTGTTGAATTCAAACGACTGGACGGTCAGAGGGGCATGACAAGCGCAATTGATACAGGTATCACAACCATCGTAATCTTTGTGTTGTTCAAACGGGGCACATGGACACTGCTGAGCGGCGGAGACTTCCGAAGGTGATGCTTGATAATTCGCCACGTTGACGTGATCCTGCATGGCATGAGCACTTTCATACACGCTAGTTATCGTCACAGTCAACATGACTATGAGGAGAAGTTTTGAAAAGAATTTGAGAGAAATTAATTTTTGCATTTGTTTTGTAATAATGTTCAACTTGCTCTAAATTGTCAAGAATCTATTTCGTTGGTGTCTATTTCGTTGGCTTACGAACGAATGGCTGAAGTGGCAGTTTGTGAATAGTCCGTTTCATCAAGTCCCGAAATTTCTTAGTACCGGCACTCATCCCTGTGTGCACTGCGGTTGCCAGTTTCAGGGCACTACGGAAACAGCCTGCGAAAA
Source organism: Geobacter psychrophilus (assembly GCF_056821595.1). Classification (NCBI taxonomy): domain Bacteria; kingdom Pseudomonadati; phylum Thermodesulfobacteriota; class Desulfuromonadia; order Geobacterales; family Geobacteraceae; genus Geobacter; species Geobacter psychrophilus. The sequence goes on along the minus strand of NZ_JBXDTU010000004.1, from coordinate 2,263,977 downwards.
ATGCACATGACAAAACCCGCCAGTCAAACTTATTGCAGCAAGAAAAACTAGTATAGAGGATGACTCGTGAAACAGCCTGAGTTTCCAGTCCGGATTTTCTATGACGGAGCATGTTCTGTCTGTGCGACCGAGATTGAGCACTACCTGCGCCGGGATCGGGCCGGCAAACTCATGGGGCAAGACATCAGTGCTCCGGGTTTCGCTCCGGAAAAGTATCAAATCCCTTTGGCAGATTTCATGTATGAACTTCACGTTATAGACCGAAGCGGGAACATTTATCGTGGGGTTGAAGCATTCTGGGCAATCTGGCAGGCATTCCCGGCATCAAGCGTGTATGGTTTATTGGGGAAGATCGTCACCGCCCCCGTACTGAACCCGTTAGCCCACCTTCTATACAAGGGGTTCGCCCGCATCAGAACGTACCTGCCGAAGAGACGCGATTGCAGCAGCGGCACCTGCAATATCAGTAAGAGGCATTGAAATAGGACGTCAGGAGAGATTACGAAGAAATCTGTCGGAGCAAAATCCCTACTTTTCCCTACCCCAGTACTGATGGTTTGTACCTATGACCAAGCCGGCAAACAAAACCTTATGAACTAAGACGTGGGTTTCAACTTCGCACTAAATGGCGATTTTGGTGAGATCGACCACACGATAGATGACATTTTTATACCGAAACTCGTCGCATCGCCTTTTATAGATGATATGCCTGATTGCTGAATCCTGTCACCTCACTTCTTCTGGGATTGAAAAGCAAGCAGTCGCAGCGCGTTGACCACGACGACAAGCGTCGATCCCTCGTGCACCAGCACCGCCACGCCGATCCCCGCCCAGCCGAACAGGGTCGCGGGAATCAATAATGCCACCACGCCCAGCGACACCCACAGGTTCTGGCGGATCACGTTCCGCGATGCGCGGCTCAAGGCCACGGCAAACGGCAGGTTGGAGAGATCGTCCGCCATCAGCGCCACGTCGGCGGTTTCCAGCGCCACGTCGGTGCCCGCGCCGCCCATGGCGATGCCGACCGTGGCGCGCGCCATGGCCGGGGCGTCGTTGACCCCGTCGCCGACCATGGCCACCTGTCCGTAACGTTGCCCGAGCTCTTCCATGGCCTGCACCTTGTCCTCCGGCAACAGATCTGCTTTCACTTCGTCCAAGCCAACAGCGTCACCGATGGCACGGCCCACGCGTTCGTTGTCTCCGGTGAGCATGATGGTCTTGCGGATGCCGATCTGGCGCAGTTGTTCCAATACCTCCTTCACCCCTTCACGTGGCGTATCGGCCAGGCCGAGTCCACCCAGGAACTGCCCATCCACCTGAATCAGCATGATGGTTTTGCCATCTGACTGGAGGCGCTCTGTCAGCTGTTGAATTTCTTCCGGGATGGTTTCTCCGGCAAATAACCTGGCGTTACCAATCGCCACTTTCTGCCCATCGAATTCGGCGCGCACGCCTTTCCCGGTCACGGATTCCGTCTCCCCGGCCTCGCTCCAGGTCAAACCGCGCCGCTTCGCCTCCGCCACAACCGCCTGCGCCAGGGGATGCGCGCTGCGGCTTTCCACGGCGGCGGCGAGGGTCAGCAGACGTTCCTCGTTTCCATTGACGGCGACTACATCGGTCACCGCGGGCTTGCCGACGGTCAAGGTGCCGGTCTTGTCGAAGGCGATGGCCGTGAGCACGCCGAGATTTTCCAGATGCACGCCCCCCTTGATCAGCACGCCGCCGCGCGCGGCGCGTGCGATGCCGGACAGCACCGCCGAGGGGGTGGCGATGGCCAGCGCACAGGGCGAAGCCGCCACCAGAACCGCCATGGCGCGGTAAAAGGATTCGGTGAAAGGAAAGCCGAACAACGGCGGCAGCACGATCAGCAAGACGACACCCACCAGGACGATGGGCACGAAGAGCCGCTCGAAACGGTCAGTAAAACGCTGGGTGGGTGATTTCTGCGTCTGCGCCTCGGCCACCATCACCACCATGCGCGCCAGCGTGCTCTCCTGCGCCAGCTTGATCACCTCGACGACCAGCGAACCTTCGCCGTTGACCGTGCCGGCGAATACCTTGTCGCCCGGTTGTTTGTCTACCGGCATGGATTCGCCGGTAACCGGAGATTGATCGACTGCCGAGTTGCCGGACGCCACCTGGCCGTCGGCGGGGATTCGCTGGCCGGGTTTGACGATCACCCGGTCGCCGCGCAGCAGTTCCTCCACCCGTACCTCGATCTCCACGCCCCCGCGCTGCACGATGGCGGTCTTGGGCGCCAGCTCTGCCAGCGCCTCGATGGCCTTGCGCGCGCGGTCCATGGCCAAGTGTTCCAGCGCGTGACCCAGGCTGAACAGGAACAACAGGAGCGCGCCTTCCTCCCAGGCGCCGAGCGCTGCCGCTCCGGCGGCCGCGACAATCATCAGGGTGTCGATGTCGAAGCTGCGGCTCTGCAAACTCTGCCAGGCATCGCGCAGGGTATAGATGCCGCCCGCTGCGTAGGCGCCCAGCAACAGGCCAAGCGCCAGGCCGCGCGGCGCGCCGGCGAGACCCGCGAGCCAGCCGGCCAGTAACAGCAAGCCGGCAACACCGCTGAAAATGAGCTCGCGATGCTCGGCAAACCATCCGGCCTCGCGGCCTTCCTCCAGCACGGTATAACCGAGCGCCTGGATGCGCCGGACGATCACTGTGCGCCCGATTTTTTCGCTGTCGAATTCCAGGCTAAGGCGTTCGGCCGCGTAACTCATGGAGGCTTCCAGCACCCCCTCCATGCGCGACAGCGCGTGTTCGATCACCGTGGCGCAGGTGGCGCAGTCCATGCCATCGATGCGCAGACTCTCGTGACGATAGCGATTGGAGATCTTCGCCCCGGCCGCTTGCGCCAGTTCGCGTACCCGGCTCACGCTGAACCGCTGTGGGTCGTAATGCAGGCACAGGAGGGCGCTCCCATCCTCGCGGGCCAAGTGTACCTTTTCCAACCCTTCGGCCTGCAGCAATTCAGTCAGCCGCCCTACGCAGGCGTCACGCTCATCGGCGACGTCCGGCAAGACCACGGACAATTCCAGTTTAAGTTTTTCGTTCATGTTGTTACTCCTTAGAACCAATTTATTGCAGTGGGGGCAGCCCTCGCTTGTTCGGCCACCGTTGCCCTGTTCACATTCATTACTTGACCTTTCATTTTCTTGTTCCGATAATGGCAAAATGCGCGCGATTGCAGCTCTTCGTTTGTCAGATCACCAATTGCGTACCAACAACACATTTCCGCTCCAACGATATTCCTTTTCCATCGGGCCGGGAGCAGGCGAACGTCGAACCAGGCGTCGCTCGCGCCCGTTCAGTGACTGTTCCAGCAACGCAAGAGGCGCGTCATATCCGTCCGCAGTCAGAGGCAGACGCAGGAACGGCAAGCGTCCAGGCTTCTGGAACGAAACGCTCCCAACCCAGAGCGGAATCCCATCGGGATCGAGCAGCATGCCGGTGTTCCAGAGACGGAGAGCGAGCTGCCGGTCAAGCCCGGCTTCTCCTTCCTTTAAGTCCGTGTTCAGAGGGCGGACCAGAATCAACGATTCATGTCTGCCGTCATGCACTTGCGGCAGCACTGGCAGCTCGGCAAGCAGGGGTGCCGGCGACAACCAGCGCAAGGCGGAGGTCGCGCTCAGCGGGACGGGCTCGCGCCAACCTTGCGAGGCGAGCTTCTCACTCACGGCGAGAAGCGAGCCGGCCCATTGCACGTTGAGCGGATGCTGCGGCTCGCCATCGAGGTCCTGCCGATAGGCAGGCTGCAACTTCCACCCCTCTTGCCACCAGGATGCGGCGTCCTGATGCCGGACCGTGACCTGCTGCGCGTAGCGCTGCATATCCGTGGAATACCGAACGGTCATGTGCCATCCGCCCGCCAACACGAGTGCGAGCAATGCGACGCGTGCCAAACCGCGCGGCAGAGCCAAAGGATGGGAGTGCCGATAATATGCGATGGCGCACAACGTAACCGAAGCCAGCCCGAGGCTCAGCCCCCCGGCAACGTCCGAGAACCGGTGGATACCCAGATACAATCGTGACAGCGCGATTGCGCCGATGAGCAGCGCAGCCAGGGCATAAGTGAGCCGGCGCCGCGACGGGGAAAGATTGCGGGCGATGAGCACGGCCAGGAACCCGTATATCACCGCGCTCATGGAGGCATGGCCGCTGGGAAAGGCGTAGACGGAGAGGCTGTCGTATGGAATGGTGATCGGCCGAGGCCGCTGCAAGACCTGCTTCAACACCATGGCGGCGATTTGACCGAAAGCCACCACTGCGACCCAGTATGTGGCCGCGCGCCAGCAGCGACGCAACAAGAGCCAGACCATCACCGCCGCCGCAACAAGCGCGATAACCGCGCCGTCGCCCAACTCCGTCACAAGCACCATGGCCCGGTCGCCCCACGGCGTCCGCAGACCCTGAATAAACCGGTACAAAGCTTGATCCGTGCGCACAAGGAGATCGCCCGTGACAACATTTACAAGCACTCCCAGGAACAACCAGCTGGAGGCAATCAGCAGTATTCCCAAGACCAGTAGTGCCTTCGCCTCCGGCTGGGCCGGGTCAAGCACGCCACCTATTACTCTATTCACTCTCGGATGCTGGCTGCCCCATGCCAGAAACCATTGCGTCAGCCGTACCGCATGCGGTGGCAGCACCTGGAAGAACCAGCGAATGAGCCACCAGATGAACCAGAGCATCGCCGCGACCAGTACCAGCAGCATCGCCAGCCGCACCGCGACCACGCCCGCCAGGGCAAGCGAGGCGCCGAAAGCCATGCCGGGAATCAGATAGGCCGGCGCCCAGGCGAGTGCCGACAAGACGTTCACTGCGTAGAAGGCCGCAGGCCGCATCCCGAGCATACCGGCAACTAGCGGAACAATGGGACGGATGGGACCGACGAAGCGGGCGAAGAGAATACTCTTGCATCCGTGGCTACGAAAAAACACCTCACCGTGCGATAGCCATTCCGGATGGCGATGGAACGGCCAGAAGGCATGCAGCCGGTCGCGATAGCGGTGGCCGATCCAGAAACTGATGCCGTCGCCGACAATCGCACCCGCCACGGCGGCAAGCAGGGTTGGCCAGAAGCCGATTGCCCCTTGGGCCACGAGCGCCCCGGCGGCGATCATGACCACAGCTCCGGGCACGACCAGGCCTACCATTGCCAGCGATTCGGCCATGGCAACGACAAAGACCAGGACATCAGCGACGGACGGATGCATCCCGATCCAGCTCACAGCATTTTGCAAGAGGCTTGTCACCAGGCCTGTTTCCTTCTCCTATGGAATTAGGGATTCGGTAATTATTGATATACCGTTTTTCAATGTAGGGGCAAAAGCAAACGTCTCACCTGCTTTGCCCTTGCTGAAACGGAGACAACAGGCGGGCGAAGCAGAAGAAACTTGCTTCGTCCCTACAGATGTAAATGGCATTTTGGTAAATACCGAGTCCCTTATGCCAAACGACGACACTTTTCTATTCGGGATAGTCTTGTTGGTTACCATTTTTATTGCCAAGCCGCTTCCAGCCGGGGAGATGATTAAGCGCGAGGGTCGCAAAAATCAGCACTCCCGTGAGGGTCGCCAACACATACATTCCGAAAGCGCTGGCCATGCCCACTGCCGCCGTCGCCCAGAGCGTTGCAGCGGTCGTTAGTCCTGCCACGCCCCCCTTGTTCTGAAAAATGACGCCTGCTCCGATAAAGCCTATGCCGGAGACAACTTGCGCCGCGATACGAGTCGGATCATTGGCCACGTGGACAGCTATCAAACAGAATGCGCAAGCACCCAGAGCGATCGACATGTAAGTCCGAATGCCCGCATCGCTCGCATGGTGTTCTCTTTCCCAGCCGATCAAGCCTCCTATCAGCGCAGCGACCATCATGCGCATGGTATAAAGAAGTTCAGTTTCGATATCCATTTTCTTCGTTTACCTCCTCACGTCTATACATCGAGTGGCGCAGCCAGTGCCGGATTGATCCACGACGGTGGCCGCTCAGCGCAGTAACTTCAGATACAATCAACAGCCACCTTAATTGGTCTTTTCTTCCTTCGGTAATTCGTCCGGTTGCTCCACCACCCCAGCCTACATGCCGGCGGCGCTCAGGGCAACTACTACCGAATCCAGCGATGGCAGGGTGTGGGAGATGACAAGGTTTCTCTGCAGAAGGTTGAATTCGAGTCCCGTCACGCCGGGAAAACCTTTCAATTTGTTCCGGATCAGCGCTTCCTCAGTCGGACAGTCCATATTTTCGATGCGTAGCTGCTCCTGACGGCTCGCCTGAGCAGCGGGGAGAGCGGTGACCTCAATTACCCTCGGCAATTGTGGCATAGCCAGCTGCCGCAATACCATCACGAATCGCAGTCGCCGTAGTCTTGGCCGGGTCGTAGAGAACCACAACCTTGCGGTCGCTAAGCAGTGTCGCCACTTTGGTCACTCCGACAATTCTCTTTGCTACACTCTCCAGGTGTCTGGCGCAACCGGAGCAATCCATACCACGAATCTTCAGTTCAAGAGTTGTATGTGGTGGGGCCATCGATAGTCCTTTTCATCCGGATAAATCTGAGTGAGTCTTTTTACGTCATGCTCATCTCTGCCTGACGCATAATATACCCCAATCGCCATCGCTCACCTGAGCATACTTGGATAAACCAGCGGATGAAGTGAAATTCAATCCTAAATACGCAAAAATATAGATAAGTGGTATGAGCATTACCGAGATGAGCAACCACCCGGCAGCTGCAGTAATGGCTGGCAGGATTGAGGTGAAGATGTTTCACCAGATGCATTGCGGCTTCATCGATGTCCTTGTGGATGTAGGTCAGTAGCTCGAAACCCACAAGGAGAACCAGTAGCCCTTTTGCTCCTTCAAAGAGCGCAACAACATTCAGTCCACGTGCGTGTGACTGTTTGCTCAGATGCTTTGGGACTTTGGTGCGGCTTTTTTACATCCGTTTGTCTGCATCAATTCACTCAGCAGACCCAACTATTTTATAGGGTATACGTTCATCGTATTATCGCCGGTCACCGGTAAACCGTAGCAACATAAGAAAAAGGTTTATGAAATCAAGATACAGTGTCAATGCCCCGAGAATAGCTGATTTTCTTCCTTCCGTTCCCTGAGCTGCCATTGCTTTGATTTTCCAGGTGTCATATGCAGTAAGACCTGTGAAAACAATCACGCCGATACCTGATATGACCCAGGAGACTGCACTGCTGCCAACGAAGATGTTGACGACCGAGGCGATTACCACACCGATCAACCCCATGAACAGAAAACTGCCCCATGATGTGAGGTCACGCTTGGTCATAAAGCCAAAAAGGCTCATGGCGCCAAACATCCCGGCAGTGGTAACAAAGGTGGAGGTAATAGAGTTGGCGGTGTAGGCTAGCGCCACACTAGAAAGGGTGATTCCGTTAAGTGCGGAGTAGGCAATGAATACAAAAGTCGCAGTTGAGGCGCTCATCTTGTTTATTGCACCTACAAGAGTGAACACCAGAGCCAGTTCTCCGATCATTATTCCGTAAAAGACAAGCCTGTTTCCAAATACGGCATTGAGTATCGCCGGTGAGGAGAGCGTGATGAGCGACATAAAAGCTGTTATTGCCAATCCTGCTCCCATCCAGGCGTATACCTGACGGATAAGAGAGTTTTGTCTCACAACTACCTGGGTTGCGCTACGTGGCTGCGTGGTACTAAATTCATTCATGATAAAGCTCCTGTTTTCAATCTTTCTGGAGGCACGATCATGTCAGATCTCAGAAGTAAGATTGACTGTTAATAGTCGCCTTGGGAAATATACTTTTTCTTGTCTTGCCATATTGAGGCCAGTATACCATTTTTAGCAACATTAGGTGATTGTTTCGGTTTCTCAAATAACCTCGCCAAAGAACTTGCCGACTCCGGCGGTTAGTCCCATTGCAAGCACGCCCCAGAATGCAACACGAATAGCGCCCTTAGCAATGGGAGCACCACCGGCGTATGCTGCGGTAGCACCCAAAATGGCTAGAGTAATCAGCGCAGTCGCAAATCAATCATCTCAAAAATCTAGGCAATATCTTCATTCCTAAAATGCTTGAAAAGCAATGCGCCAAGAATAAGGCAGTAAACAAGGACATTAATGAGTGGATAGATGGGGCCGAATCCATGGCTTGATTCGCTCTCGATCAACGAAGACGCCAACTGCTGAACTCCTAAGAGCTTCGGCCATAACAAATAAACAACTTTCCACCACGTTAAATCTGGCTGTGGATTTCCGGTCGATTGCTGCAACATTGCCTGCGCAATCTGACTGTGGCTGGCAGCAGCGATGCCATCGGCTACAAAGCCAACGACACCAACGCCCAGAACACTAAGAAAAGCGACAATGTCGGAAATCAGGACTGATAAAAGAAGTACGGCAATAACCACAAAGAGCAGGTTGATAGAACAGATAAGTGAGGCAACGAGGTACCCCGGCATGATAACCTTTAAATTGATGGATGTTATCAAGAAGACAATGCTATGTAAAATGAACATGAAAAGTGTCGATAAGGCCCATAATCCGAGAATCTTTCCCATTACATACTTCCACCGGGCTATTGGTTTGGACAAAATACACGATTGCATACCCTCATTCCGATCGCGCCTGAATATTCGCATTGAAAGTAAGGCCGCTATGACCATCACGCCAGCACCAATTACGTGGAAGGTCGCTTTCGATAAAGTTCTTACAATGGTATCGGCATCAAGTGTCTGTCCGTTCACCATATAATTGCCTTGATAACAGCCACGAACAAGAAATACACAGAGTGCGCAGAAGACGAACATGACGACGAAACTTCTCTGCTGCACTTCGTCAATAAGCGTATATTTTGTAATCTTTGTTATGGCGGAGAGTGATTTTGAAGTTTCCATGTCAACCTTTCACCAGTCTTACAAATACATCTTCCAGCGTCTCACCTTCTTTAACAATGGCGGAAATCGTGTCTTTTACCAAAAGCTTGCCACGGTTGATTATAGCTGCGGTATCGCAGATTTTTTCAACTTCTGACAGCAGATGTGAATTCAGGAAGATAGTCATGCCTTGATCTTTCAGCGACTCCAGGAGTTGGCGTATTTCTCTGATCCCGATGGGATCTAAACCGGAGGTGGGTTCATCGAGAATTAGCAGCTTTGGATTTCCCATGAGTGCAGCGCCTAAACCGAACCGTTGCACCATGCCCTTGGAATATGTGCCGACCTTCGTATTCTCCCTGCCTTGCATTCCAATCAGCTCGACAATTCGCCTGCATTGATCTGTAGCATCAGATCGGTTCATATCCAATAGATCAGCACAGCGTTGAAGATATTGCCATCCTGAAAGAGATGCTGGAATATGATTGTTTTCGGCAAGATATCCGACTGATTGTCGGCATTCTGCCAGGGTACTTGGGATGCCGCTTAAGGCTAAGCTTCCCGATGTCGGTCGAGTAAAGTCGAGCAGCATCTTAATGGTTGTCGTCTTACCGGCACCATTGGGGCCAAGCAGAGCAAAACACTCACCCGTCTTTACAGAAAAGGATACATCGTCAACAGCTGTAAGCGACTCATATCGTTTGGTAACGTTTTTCAATTCAATCATATAATGGACTCTTATGAGATTTCAGGTGAGACATAATACCAACTCCTGTGCTTTAGAATGAACCTGTATTCAAAGTAATTACGATGGTTCAAAATAGCAACATGACGCCGCTAATCAAATGATTAAAATCAGGCGAGCGGCAATTTCATGGACATCTTTGTGGATGAGCGACAACAGTCCGAAGCCGGCCAGAAGGACCAAAACCCCCTTGGTTCCCTCGAACAGGGCGACAATATGCAGACCTTTGGTGTGACGTGATGTGGCTGCAATTGGATTTTTCCGTCGCTTAGCAGAAGTCATGTTCTAAATTTATCAAACCTTTCGACGGAACCATGCTAGCACCGCATCGAGCGGGTGCGCTCCCGGCAGCTGATCGACAACACGTCCCTGCTTCAATAGCACTATTGCCGGTATGCCACGGATTCCGAAGCGAGCCGCCAAGGACGGACTGTCCTGGGTATTGATCTGTAATACAGCCGCCTGACCGGCCAGTTTTTCTGCAAGGTTTCGCACCACCGGTGCGAAGGTATGGCAGTGCGGTCAGGTAGGGGCCCAGAACTCTGCCAGCACCGGGCCCGGAAAGGAATTGATAAACGAGTCGAATGTCCGGTCGGTCACCTGCTGGGAATGGCAGTACAACGGCGGCAAAGCTGACTTGCAGTTGCCGCAGCGTCCCCGCAGGCCCTCTTTATCAGCCGGGATACGGTTACCAATGCCGCAGGACGGGCAGGAAATCAGGTAGTTTGCCGTGGCCATGTCATTTCACCTCGGTTGCAGGTTGTTGCTCTTTTGGATATTGCCGCCGCAGCCGTTCCAACCCTTTCTGCCAGCTCTCTGCGTCGCCGTACTCGAAGAAGCGCGGATAATGCTCGTGAGCCGCTTTTATCCGGCGGGCATGCTTGATCGGGCACCAGTATTGTTCGGTCCGTGCAGCAATCTCCCGACCGTAGGCCATGAGGCCGTTGCCATAGGAACAGTAGAAACAGTTGAACTTCTCGATGACGTTCAGGTACGGGAGATCTTCCCGGTCGAAGATCAGATAATCGGAGCGCTTTGCCTTGGGAATACCATACACCGGAAAGCAGATCGACTGATAGAGCCAGAGAAACAGATCCAGAATTATGAAGGGGATAAAACCCGCGTAGATAACCGGAGCGGTCAGGACATTGAGCGGTCTTGATTTGATCAGATAGCGGAACCAGTCGATTTTCAGGCGACGTTGCTGCCGTGCTACCTCCTCGGCAAAACGAACCCGTTTCTTTTCGATAATGAACTCGAATTCGTCCCGCTTCTTCTTGAACTCGACTTCGAGATCCTCCTGCAGTTCCTTGATCCGTCGTATGAGATCGTCAATGGTTTGGGGCATTCTGCTTCTCCCTGGCTTGATTTTGCTCACTCTGCTTGCAACTGAACGTTACGCTGCTGCTGTTTGCCGTCACGAAGAATGGTGATGGTCACGGTATCGCCCACCTTGAAGTCATCCAGTCGAGCCAGTAATTTGGGGATCGATTCGACCTGTTTTCCTTGTACGGCTGTAATGATATCTCCCGGAGAAAATGTTCGGTCTCGATTAATGGTTATGCCTCTGAAACCTGCACGTGCTGCCGGAGAATTTGAACGCACCTTGAGTATTGCTACACCTTTGACGCCAAGCTGTTCAGTAATCGCCTCGTTAAGATCCTGGTCAATTTCAATTCCCAAGGATGGGCGGACATATTTCCCTTGACCAACCAGTTGCGGTACCACCCGGTTGACAGTATCAACCGGGACCGCGAATCCGACCCCGGCGGATGCGCCAGACGGGCTGTAGATGGCGGTATTAATACCAATGAGCCGACCGGCGGAATCAAGCAACGGCCCGCCGGAGTTTCCCGGGTTGATGGCGGCATCGGTCTGGATCAGATGCTCGATGACGCTGCCGGATTCCCCCTTCAATGACCGGTCCAGAGCAGAGACTATCCCTGTGGTCAGAGTCCAGTCGAGACCAAACGGGTTGCCAATGGCGAACACCTTCTGTCCAACTTTTAGGTTGTGTGAGGTCCCCACCGGCAGCGAATTCCCTTTGAAGCCGGTAGCAATCTTCAGCACCGCTAGGTCGTGCATGGGACTGGCACCGACCAGACTGGCCTTGTACTCCTTGCCGTCCGACAATCTGACCCGTGCTTCGGAAACCCCTTCGATGACATGGTAATTGGTGACCACATGTCCCTTGTCATCCCAGATGAACCCGGACCCGGTGCCACGAGGGATGGTGAAGATATTGCGGCTCCAGAAGTCCATGACCTGTTCCGAGGTGGTAATATACACGACCGAATCGCGGGACCGTTCGAACAGTTCGATGGTCGATTTCTCATCAGCGGCCAGGTCGCCCCGGGCGGTTACCGCTCGCGGTGTTGCCGATTCTTTCTGGAACACCCGGTCCGCCCAGGACAGGGCATGCCAGGCAAACAGCACTGTGATAGCAGCGATGGTCAGCCAACGCAGGCGGCGCAGGAACGGATCGGCAGTTTTCTGTATCATGGTTTAGCTCCTGTCAGGGTACTGTTCATATTCGCCGTTCCAGGTCGTCAATGCGGTCCAACAGCTCCATAACCAGGGCCATGGCATCGAAGTTGAGGCCAAGATCCCGTTTCAGGCGCAGGGCCTTCCTGGCCCTGACCACGGCGCTCCGGTCGAATAGAGGAGTTGTACCTGCCGACAGTGGCTCGATGAGGCCGATGGAGAAGAGCCGCTTCGCCACTAATAAGTGGCACTCGCACAGCCGGCTCAATTCATGGATGGTAATGCCCGGCACGGAGACCAGTTCATGCTTTCTGCTGATGATTATATCATACTTATGAGTGGTCATAACTATTCCTCGGTCACACACGCGGATCGAATCGCGACTCTTTAGCCAATTCCTCGAAGAGATTCTGCTCCCTGGCCGTGAGATGCTTCGGCACCACGATACGCACGTTCACCAGCAGGTCTCCATAGCGGCCCGAAGTAACCGGCATCCCCTTGCCCCGTACCCGCAAGGTCTGGTCACTCTGGGTACCGGTCGGCACGGTGAGGTTGATTCGGCCGTCGATGGTCGGCACCAGTACCTTTGCTCCCAAGGCCGCCTCCCAGGGGGTGATATCGACCGTCGTGGCCAGGTCATGGCCGTTCAGACTGAAGCGGCTGTCGGGCTGGATACTGACCCGCAGGAACAGGTCGCCGGAATCCCCGCCACCGCTGCCGCTGCCACCTTGCCCGGCAAGCCGGATCAGGGATCCGTCGGTCACGCCGGGAGGAATGGTGACGTCATAGCTGCGTCTGGTCCTGGTCGGTCTGCCGCTGCTATCGGCTTCGACCTTCTCCAGTTCGATGCTTTTCCTGGCGCCATGATAGGCATCGGCCAGCGTGATGCCGATGGTGGTCTCATGGTCACGGCCTCGTCGCCTCCTGGTGCCCCCGCCCCGTAATTCTGGCTCTTCGCCAAAACTCCACCCGCCGCCGAAGAGGTTTTGGAAGAAATCACTGAACTGGCCCGGGTCGGCATTGGAGAAATGGTACTGTACATTTTCGCCATTTTGATAGTCCTGATTCGTAAATTGCCCATTCCAACCGCTGGCGAGTTGATCATACTTGGCTCGCTTTTCCGGATCACCCAGAACCTCGTAGGCTTCGTTGAGCTGTTTGAACTTTTCCTCGGCGGAGCTTTCCTTGTTAATGTCAGGATGGTATTTACGAGCCAGCTTGCGATACGCTCGCTGTATTTCATCCTGAGTTGCTTTTTTCTCGACGCCGAGTGTCTTGTAGTAGTCTTGGTAGTTGTTCATAACGTTCACCTGCCATTGCTACCATACCGAAATAGTGAGGGCCGCTTCAGCGGCCCTCGGTACAATCTGCTGGTTCAGGAGACAGGCACACGATAGCGGGTATGCTGTTCCTTTTCCGGCTTGGGGAGCCGGACGGTGAGGACCCCGTGTTTGAGGTCCGCCGCAATCAACTTCTCATCTATTTCGTACGGTAACTGGATACTGCGGGAAAAACTGCCGTACCTGCATTCTGAAATAAGGCACCCATCACCTCCTTTCTGTTCACGTACGACTTTCTTTTCACCATGTATTGTCAACCGCCTGCCGACAAGCTCGACTGAAAAGTCATCTTTATTCAGTCCCGGTACTTCAGCCTTGATGATCAGTTCATCAGGGGTTTCGTGCATGTCCAGCAGCGGACCACCAAGCTTCATGAATGCTGGAAGGGTATCGGCTGTGATCCTTTCAGGCGACTGCTCCTGTTTTTTCCATGGCGCCATCCTGTTCAGGAAATGGCCGACTTTGTCGTTAACCCGCTCCAGCGCCTCGCTCCATTTTTCGGGCAACAGGTTTGACATTGCCTTCACCTCCGGTTCATACACCTCTCTTAGCTGACCTGTACAGCGATCCGTTTTGGTTTGGCGACTTCCGCCTTGGGGACCCTCAGCGTCAGAATGCCATTGATATATTCTGCCTTTGCTTTTTCGTGGTCGAGGCTTTCAGGGATCGTGAACTGACGGTAGTAACTGGCAAGTTCGAATTCACGATAGGCAGAGACTCCCGGCGTGGTATGTTGTGCCGGTGCGCTGATGGTCAGGATGCCTTTTTCAACGTTCACATCGAGAGCATCCTTGGAGGCGCCGGGAATATCAGCGGTCAAAACCAGTCCTTCTTCGGTCTCGATGATATTCACCGCCGGGCGAATATATTTTTCGTTCGACCGTGTCTCTTCACGGGTCTGAACATTCCGTTCGTCATTTCTTTCTGTCAGGCTGTTGGTTGCCATGATTGATTACCTCCTTTCCGTATCATGTCGTTCGTTGTCACGAAAGTTTGATGTCGATTTTCTTCGGTTTGGCATGTTCGGCCTTGGCCATGGTGATCTGCATGATACCGTCCTTGCAGTTGGCCGTGATCTTTTCGGGGTCGATGTCGACCGGCAATTCGAGGGTGCGGGAGAATTTGCCGGAGCCTAGTTCGGAGCGATGCACGATCTGACCTTCCTTTTCGACGAACGGTTTGCGTTCCCCGCTGATGGTGACAGTGTTCCGCAGAACGGAAAGATCGACATCCTTCGGATCTACGCCGGGAACCAGTGCCTCAATGTAGACACGCCCTTCATCCTCGCTGAAGTTGACCAACGGAAAGCGACGGGTGGTGACCGGCGAAAGGAATGTCGGACCAAACGGCCGGTTGTAACCAGCGCCACGGAAAGCTTCGTCGATCTCCCTTCTCAGATTGTCCAGTTCTTTGAATACATCCCAGGTTGCCATGTGGATTACCTCCTTTCGATTTGTGACTTTCTGAACAAAAAATAAGTACGTATAATTGGGTTGTCAAGGGGAGGGTTAAATCGATTTAACTCCATGATATTGGTGTGTTATGGGGGCAAGAAATTGAATTGCCGATGTATCTGTTGAAGTTGCCAGCACTTGATAGAAAACAATTTTTACAAACCCGACTGTTATGACTGCTATCGAAGTCATAAGGATATCTAGTGACTATGATAATATTCGTATATGGTATTAAGGTGACAGTTACGATCTCATCAGCTGAAATAAGGGGTGTTTGTGAAACTGGTATTGTTGCTGCTAGTGGTTACGCTTCTAACGGGAGCACAGGCAATGGCAATTGAAGAGGCACCCTATACCGTGGTTAAAGCATCCGGGATCTTCGAGGTGCGGGACTACGAGCCGCATATACTTGCCGAGACTTTGGTTGACAGCACTCTTGAAGATGCCGGCAACAAAGCCTTCAGGCGACTCTTCAACTACATATCCGGTGCCAATCACTCCCGCAGTTCCATTGCCATGACGGCCCCGGTTTCTCAGGAGTCATCCGGGGAAAAGATCACCATGACTGCTCCGGTGAGTCAGCAAGTGTCAGCGGGCAAATGGGCTGTCAGCTTCATGATGCCGGCAAACTACACACTGGCAACGCTGCCCGTTCCTAATGATAACAGCATCACCTTGCGCCAGGTGCCGGGCCGACGTATGGTTGCTGTCCGTTATTCCGGGACATGGAGCGATAAGAACTACCTCGACTATAAGGAAAGGCTGGAAAACTGGATTCGGGAAAACGGATTAGAGATCAGCGGCGAACCGGTGTGGGCTCGCTACAATCCGCCATTTACGCTCTGGTTCCTGCGCCGCAATGAGATACTGATACCTGTCGTGGCACGACCGGTATCATGACGAGGAGCGCCATCATGCCCAGCATATATGATTTTCAGGTGCAAACGGCTAGTGGGGAAATCAAAAGCCTGGCCGAATACCGCGGTCAGGTCATGTTGATCGTCAATACAGCCAGCAAGTGCGGCTTTACCCCCCAGTACAAGGGGCTTGAGTCGCTGTACCGAAAGTACGCCTCTCAGGGGTTTGTCGTGCTCGGGTTCCCCTGTAATCAGTTTGGCGCACAGGAACCGGGAGACATCACCGAAATACAAAACTTCTGTTCGCTCACCTATGACGTGACGTTCCCCCTGTTCGCCAAGATCGATGTCAATGGATCTGAGGCCTCACCGCTGTTTCAGTATCTGAAGTCTGCAGCAAAAGGGGTGCTGGGGAGTGAGGCGATCAAATGGAATTTCACAAAGTTCCTAGTCGATCGCCACGGCGCGGTACTTGAGCGGTACGCACCAACGACCACACCGGAAAGCATGGAAAAGGATATCGAAGCAGCGCTACAACAATAACGATCGAACTGCTCAAAATGGTCCGTTATACAAGGAGATGACAATCATGAACCTGAACGAACTGTTCAAACAGCAAGGCCTGGGGGTCATGGCAACAACAGCGAAGGATGGTTGCGTCAACACAGCTGTCTATGCCCGACCGCATGTGATCGATGAAAAGACTATGGTATGGGGGATGACAGAGGGGCGTACCTATCGGAATATTTCCGAAAACCCGCAGGCATCATTTCTGTTCAAGACCTCAGGTCCCGGCTTCAGTGGCGTCCGTCTGGCCCTGGAACTGGTAAAGACGGAAGAGTCCGGTCCCATGCTGGCAAAAATCAAAGAAAGCGCCGATGCCACCGTTGGCCCCGGTACCGGAGCTGCCGTCACCCACGCTGCCTGGTTCACAGTTACCGAAGTGCGTCCACTTATTTGAATGAAAACGCCCCGATTCCCGCTCAGAGTGTTTTACGACGGCTCATGCATTGTTTGTGCTACCGAGATAGAGCACTACCTGAGGAAGGATCATGGTGACAAGTTGGTGGCAATTGACATCAGCAGCCCTGAATTCGACTCGGTACCGTACCAGATCTCGCTCGCTGATTTCATGCATCAGTTGCATGCCATTGATCAGGTCGGACAAATCTACAAAGGGGTTGACTCATTCAGGGCCATCTGGCAGGCATTCCCAGCCTCGACAATCTATGGTCTCATGGGGCGCATCATCCAGTTTCCGCTGGTAAACCGGTTAGCACGCATAGGCTACTGGCTGTTTACCCGTGTTCGACCGTATCTGCCAAAACGACATCAATGTGATAGCGGGACCTGCAGCATTCACCATAAGGGGTGAACCATCAGAATATCGGCTTAAGAGAAGAACATTTGCTGACTTTCCAGGAATAGCTCAATCCTCTCCCGATTCTTCCTGAACGGATTGTGCCTCCCACTCAACCAGTCCGATAGTTGTTCAGGATCACGGCCCATTGCCTCACCCAGATGGTCCAAGTTCATCCCCATCGCTCTCTTGTACCACGCAAGCCGCCCCACAGTGTCATCCGGGCAGTCGAACGGAATATAACCTAGAAATTTGATAATTCTTGGATTATATTGCAGTTCCGGTTCGGTGCCATGCTCCCAGTTCCAGACTGAGGATTCGGTGACCCCGATGATCTCTGCTACTTCTCTCTGCAGGAGACCAAGATCCATTCGTTTCTTACGGATGTGTTCACCGACTGTGATGGGGAATTCGGGATAACCGGGAAGCTGCTGTTTTTCGAGGGGGATGTAGATTGAAAACAAGTGCCGGCTTGAGTCAGAATAGTAGAGAAAGGTGCACACACCCCTGGATTCGCACGTAAACCCATAAATAACAGGCTGTTACACTTCGACGGAGTGTGAAGCTTTCCAATGCAACTACTCCAGCATTTCATTCTTAAACTATTGCCGATATGGAGTGAAGCGAGGCTTTCAGGAAACTGCACCTCGTCGAAGCGATCCAATATCGGAGCCTTGACCGTAAAACCGTATAGCAATTCCTTTTTCTCAATTCTTATGACTCCCGCATCCGCCACATTCGGAACCACTGCAGCACCCTTTCTTTTTCCAGAGCGAGCGATAGAGGAGCCAGAAGGCTCCTCCCAGAATCAGGGCCATCAAAATGATATCGAACAATCCCATGTCACCCTCCCAGTCCCAGTAGTGTTCCCCCCTGGTAGATAATCAGCGCCACTGTCCAAGCCAGTATGGTCTGATAGACGAATCCGACACCGACCCATTTCCAGGTGCCGAACTCCTGGCGCATGGCGGCCAGCACGATCATGCAGGGCATATAGAGCAGGACAAACGCCATGAAGGCATACGATGAAAGGGGCGTGAATCCGGCCTTGATCGCCTGATTCAGTGCGGACTTGTCCTCCTCTTTTTCTTCTTCTCCAGGAATAAAGAGCAGCGTGCTGATCGCTGTTTTGGCCGCAGTCCCGAATGATACGACGATTTCCTTCAAATCCTCGCCGAGAGTCGGGATCTCTTTTTTATCTTCCTGTTTGGGGGCGTAAATTTCCCCCATGGTGCCAACCACGATTTCCTTGGCGATGACGCCGGTAATCAGGGATGAAGCCGCTTCCCAGGTTCCAAAGCCGAGTGGCGCCAGTGCTGGGGCCATTACCTGCCCGGCTTGCCCCAAGTATGAATCTTTTTTATGTTCCACTCCCCATGGCAGGTGCAGCATGAACCAGACCAGAATGGAAACCGCGAAGATGTAGGTGCCCGCCTTGACCAGGAAGTGTTTGCCCTTTTCCCATGTATGCAGGCAAAGGCTGGTGAAGGATGGCATGCGGTACGGCGGCAGCTCCATGATGAACATGGGCGCTTCACCCCGGAACAGGGTGTTCTTGAAGATGTAACCCATCACAACCGCCAGCAGGATACCCATGACATACAGGGACCAGATGACATTAGCGGAATTATCCGGAAAAAATATTCCGATAAAGAGCACATACACCGGCAGACGTGCCCCGCAGGACATGAGCGGAATCAGCAGCGCGGTCAGAACTTTATCCTTGGGATTTTCCAGTGTACGGGTGGCATAGATGCCCGGCACATTACAGCCGAAACCGAGCAGCATCGGAATGAAGGACTTGCCGTGCAGACCGATGGCATGCATGGCCCGGTCCATGACAAAGGCCGCCCGCGCCATGTAACCGCTCCCCTCCAGAAAGGTGATGAAAAACATCATGCAAAATATCACCGGGACAAAAACCAATACAAAACCGACCCCGGCAATGACCCCGTCATTGACCAGGGACACGGTCCAGTCCGGCGCGCCGATGCCGCCCAAAATGTCGGTGGCCCAGCGTTTGAAGGGGCCTTCGGTCATTGCCCCGATCCATTCACCAAATGGCGCTGAAAGATCAAAGGTCAGCTTGAACAGCAGCCACATGGCGGCCATGAAGATCGGTATCCCGAAGAAACGGTTCAGAACGACCCGGTCGATCTTCTCCGTCAATTCGATGTTCCGCTTTTCCGGCTTTGTCAAAATTTCCCGACAGAGACCGGTCGATAACGCATAGCGGGTAGCCGAGAAAAATGCCGATTTCATGGGGGAAAGTTCCCGATCCCATGCGCTGTGCGAGTGTATCAAGTAGCTCGGAAATGCCCATCTGGCCGGAGTATCCGGCGCGGCGCAGCATGGCACGTGCTGCAGGCGTTGCCAAGAGCTCTGCCAGAACATCCTCCCGGTACAGCAGTACCAGCACGGAATTTCCCCGATCTTTCAAGGTGTATGATTCAAGTTGGGCTACCTTAGTAACCTCGCGACCCCACTTTTTCCAATAGGTATAGGGATTGCTGCCGCATGAATGGGTTCGGTTAGGTACGGAAATCAGGTTGGCTGGTTTGACACCGGCAATGACTTCCGCTGTCTCAAGAGCAAGATAGGAGGCAAGACATTCCCGAGGGTCACAGAACCGGCCAGCGACGTCACCCCAGAAAGCACGCTTGGTTTTGTGACTCGTTCCGGAAGACTTGTTATCAGCACTTCTATCTGGACTCGTGTGCCGGGTGCCCATTTGTATGTGGTTATAAGACTGCATTTGACCCATAAGTATCCCCATCGATTTTTTGAAACAATATAGATATTGAAAATCAATGTCAATAGTAATCTTTAAAAATAATCATTCTCTCGATCGCGGCTTGCAAAAGCAGCAGTATTACAATAGTACCCGCAAAAAAAGAGCCCTTTTAAACAAGGGCTCAGGCTGCTGGCAAATATTGATCTTCCGCAGATATTATTCAGGTCAAGAGTGCTATTCCGGCGTGGATGTCCTTGGCGTTACCGGCTCTGGACAGCAGTTCTGCACAGGATATGTTCTTCTCTATCATCTTCTTCAAAATCGGTGCGGAGGATGTGTCACCAAAAAGAATTGCTCCCACCAGATGCGAATCACGGAAGATATACTGCTGGTAATGGTCTCCCTCTTCCTCGAAGATCTGGTAGCTGGCATCATCAGGGTGAACCATGCCGATGCTGAAGAGATCAACTCCCAGAACCTTGATGCTGTTGGAGCGGGGAATGCCGGCAAAGAGGGCATCTCCGCCGGCAGCGTTCATGCCTGCAATTGTTCCCTGGAACTGGGATGGCGCCCAGGTGCCGTAAACCGTTCCCAAATGTTCCGCCAGATCACCCGCAGCGAATATGTCCGGATCAGAGGTGCGCAGATGCTGATCTACAACCACCCCGTAGTTAACGGTAAGTCCGGCCATGCGGGCAAGGTAGCTGTTGCTGCGTACTCCGGCGGCAATAATCACCAGATCCGCAGGGATTGATTCTCCTGATTCAAGCACAACGTTCCGCACATGCGCATCACCTTTCAGCTCTTTTATCCGGGCACCACAAATCAGGGTGATACCGAGCGCAATGGCCTCTTCAGCGAGACGCTCTCCTGCCGCCCTGTTGAGCTGGCGCGGTAGGAGCCAGTCAAACCCTTCCACCAGCGTTACCTGTACCTTGCGGCGAGCTAGAGCCGCTGCTGCCTCCAGCCCAAGTACGCCGCCGCCGATAATCACACAGCTGGCATTGGCCCGGCTCTGCCTCAGGATCGTCTCGGCATCACGGCAGGTGCGGAGGGCGACCACATTGTTCCGGTCTGCGCCCGGAATGGGCGGAATGCTGGGGTGAGCGCCCATGGCTAGGACAAGCTTGTCGTAGCAAAGATCGGCATGTCGCTTGAGCGTAACAATTCTGGCTGAGCGATCAATGGCAGTCACTTCGGCATCGCTTAAAATGGTGATCCGTTGCTCGGTATACCAGGATTCTGGATGGACAGGGAGGTCACTGACAGTGATCTCCCCCGCCAGGTAGCGGGTTAAATTGAGGCGGTAATATGGAAGATCGTTCTCCTGGCAAATCAGGGTGATGGATGCTTCGGGCGAGGCACTGCGGGCGGCTTCGGCAGCCGAGAGTCCGGCGATACCACCACCGATGATCACAATGCAGCCTGTCATTACTTGGTTAACGGTACTTTCCTCTTGCTCTACCACTGGTTCGAACTGGTCAGGGCCGACTCCACAAACCGGACAGCATTCGGGTGGGGCATCTCCATCGTGAACGTAGTCGCAGTTGATACAACGCCATCTGCAAGGCGCAGTCCTCACCGGTGCTGGCGCAGGAGTCGACGGCTCGAAGAGGTCCGGCGTCGCACCGCAGACCGGACAACATTCCGGCGGGGTATTCCCTTCATGGATATAACCGCAAACCGTGCAGCACCAGCGTGTGTCTGCCATAAAATCCTCCTGAATAGACGGCCACTGTCGGATTGACAGTGGCCGGATGATTCATCAACTCAGCTTGTTCATGGATCAGTCAATCAGAGTGAAGCGTTCTTTAGGTACGCCACAGACCAGGCATTTGTCCGGAGCCCCGTCATAAACCGTATTGCCGCAGACTTCACAGACATAGACCGGTCGTGCAGCCAGGTCGCCGCCACTGTTAACGGCAGCGGCAGCCTTCTGGTACAAGTCGTGATGGATCTCTTCAACTGCCAGGGCATTGCGGAACGAAATCTCCGCCATCTTATCCCCCTCTTTCTGCGCTTCTTCCAGATACGGTGGATACATCTGCTGGAATTCGAATCCTTCACCTTCT
This sequence comes from Geobacter psychrophilus, assembly GCF_056821595.1. Classification (NCBI taxonomy): domain Bacteria; kingdom Pseudomonadati; phylum Thermodesulfobacteriota; class Desulfuromonadia; order Geobacterales; family Geobacteraceae; genus Geobacter; species Geobacter psychrophilus. Next base: position 2,242,056 of record NZ_JBXDTU010000004.1, on the reverse strand, counting down.
ATCGCTTCCACCAGGTTTTCGGCGGTCTTCTTGATTCCACCCATAGCTCGCAGATGGGCATGGGCATGGATGGTTTCGGCATGGGCGGCTGCCCGGAACAGTTTGGCTACCTGTGGGAAGCCGTCTACCTCGGCCTGTTTGGCAAATGCAAGATATTTGCGGTTGGCCTGACTTTCACCGGCAAAGGCTCCGGCGAGATTCTCTTTTGTGGACACTGGTGCTACCTCCTGATTTTAGATTGGGTGATCTAAAGAGCACCCGGGATAATTGTGTGAAACATCCTTCATCACTACGGTTTACCTGTTTTTGCCTCTCAGCCGGATCAGGCGAGGTCGAATCGGTCAAGGTTCATTACTTTGTTCCACGCCGCTACAAAGTCGTGCAGGAACTTCTCCCGGGAGTCCTGACAACCATAGACTTCCGCGACGGCCCGGAGCTGGGAGTTCGAACCGAAGACAAGGTCGACACGGGTGCCGGTCCACTTGAGTTCGCCCGATGCGCGATCACGGCCCTCGAACACGTCGTCGTCTTCCGCAGTTGCCTTCCACGTCGTGCTCATGTCGAGCAGATTCACGAAGAAGTCATTGGTTAGCGCCTCTGGCCGCTTGGTGAAGACGCCGTGTCGGGACTGTCCGAAGTTGGCATTCAGGACGCGCAGGCCGCCAACCAGAATCGTCATCTCAGGGGCGGTCAGTGTCAGCAGTTGCGCGCGATCAACCAACATCTCCTCCGCCGAAACGGCATACTTGGTTTTCTGGTAGTTGCGGAATCCGTCGGCTTTCGGTTCCAGGACGCTGAATGACTTCACGTCGGTCTGCTCCAGCGACGCATCGGTGCGTCCCGGCGCGAAGGGGACGGTCACGTCGTGGCCGGCCTTCCCGGCAGCCTGTTCGACACCCGCGCAGCCGCCCAGAACGATCAGGTCGGCGAGGGAAACCCGCTTCCCGCCGGACTGCGCGCTGTTGAACTCCTGCTGGATCCCCTCCAGGGTCTGCAGCACCGCCTGAAGCTGTTCCGGCTGGTTGACTTCCCAATCCTTTTGCGGGGCGAGACGGATGCGCGCGCCGTTCGCCCCGCCGCGCTTGTCGGAGCCACGGAAGGTGGACGCCGACGCCCATGCCGTAGAGACCAGTTGGGAGACAGACAGTCCCGAAGCGAGAATCTTGCCCTTAAGCTCTGCGATGTCCTTCTCGTCGATCAGCTTATGATCGACTGCGGGCAGCGGGTCTTGCCAGATCAGTTCCTCCGCCGGAACCTCCGGGCCGAGGTAGCGCGAACGGGGTCCCATGTCGCGGTGGGTCAGTTTGAACCACGCCCGGGCAAAGGCATCTGCGAACTCCTCCGGGTGCTCGTGGAACCGCTTCGCGATCGGCTTATAGATCGGATCCATTCTCAGGGAGAGGTCCGCCGTGGTCATGATGGTCGTTACCCGCTTAGAAGGTTCGTGAGCAGCCGGCGCGAGATCCTTTTCATCCGGATTGACTGGAACCCACTGGTTGGCGCCGGCAGGGCTTTTCACCAGATTCCAGTCATAGCCGAACAGCATGCTGAAATAGCCCATATCCCACTTGATCGGATTCGGCGTCCAGGCGCCCTCGATGCCGCTGCTGATGGTATCGCCCCCTTTGCCGCTACCGAAGCTGCTTTTCCAGCCAAGGCCCTGTTGTTCGATGGGGGCGGCTTCCGGCTCAGGCCCCACATGGGTTGCGGGGCCAGCGCCATGGCATTTACCAAAGGTATGCCCACCAGCAACAAGAGCAACAGTCTCCTCGTCGTTCATTGCCATGCGGGCGAAGGTTTCGCGAACGTCACGGCCGGAGGCGACCGCATCCGGTTCGCCGTTCGGCCCTTCCGGGTTCACGTAGATCAGGCCCATCTGCACGGCGGCAAGCGGGTTCTCGAGGTCCCGGTTTCCGCTGTAGCGCTGGTCGCCGAGCCAGGTGTCCTCGCTGCCCCAGTAGATGTCTTCTTCCGGCTCCCAGATGTCCTCGCGCCCGCCACCGAAGCCGAAGGTCTTGAATCCCATTGACTCCATGGCGCAGTTGCCGGCGAGGACCATGAGGTCGGCCCAGGAGATATTCTTGCCGTATTTCTGCTTGATCGGCCAGAGCAGACGGCGCGCCTTGTCGAGGTTGACGTTGTCGGGCCAGCTGTTGAGGGGTGCCAGGCGCTGGTTGCCGGACCCGGCACCGCCGCGGCCGTCGCCCATGCGGTAGGTGCCGGCGCTGTGCCATGCCATCCGGATGAAGAGCCCGCCGTAGTGACCGTAGTCAGCCGGCCACCACTCCTGCGAGTCGGTCATCAGCGCATAGAGGTCCTTCTTCAAGGCATCCAGGTCAAGTTTCTTGAACTCCTCGGCATAGTTGAACTCCTCGCCCATCGGGTTGCCCAAGGGAGAATTCTGATGAAGCATCTTGAGGTTCAACTGGTTCGGCCACCAGTCCCGGTTCGAGGTGCCACCTCCGGCTACCTGCTTGCTGGTTTTGCCCGTGACCGGGCACGTGCTTTCTTCACTCATCTCTGCTCTCCTTTCCTTTGTGTTGTTATGAATCGTTTTTATGAGTATCCGTTGCCGCCTATTCCTTCATAGCCCTGACCAGCAGTTCGTAATCCTCCAGCAGCGACTGAAGATCCTCTTCATGTTCGACTTCCTGTTGCAGGATGGTCAACACCATGTTGTAGGTGACCGGGTCCTTGTCTCTGGTGATATCCATCAGCCGCTTGTAAACGCCGATGGCGCACTGTTCCCCTTTGATGTTCTGCTCCAGAAGCACCTTGACAAACGGGTCGTCAGGGGCGTCGTAGCCGCAGTTTGTGTGCTTGTACCATTCTTCAGGCTTGGTGACTGGCGTTCCACCCAGTTGGATGATGCGCATGGCCACCATGTCAGCATGTGCCAGTTCCTCGGTGGCATGCTGCAACAGTTCTGCCCCCACGGCATCTTTCATTGGTCCCTTTACCAGCTTGGCTCCCAGCCAGTACTGGTAATAGGCCAGCCATTCGTCACTGTATGCGCTGCGTAACAGCCCGAGTAATTCATTCACATCCATACCGATAATTTCACGTCCCTTCGATCCCATGTTCTTCTCCTTTTTGAAAATATAGTTTTAGCTTTTCCTGCTATCCAGGCATGCCGAGTAGTGTTTATGTAGAATTTAGTGACATGCAGCGATATATTACTTAATCAATCAAGAACCATTCCTGTTTGATGAGCAAAAAAATGGTAAGCTGGATGGTTTTCTTGCTCTGGCATACGTTTTGATGGTGGGGGCTATTGAGAACATTTTCCACACACGCCGTAATATTCAAAACGCACGTCATGCACCTTGAAGCCAGTTAGTTTCTCAACTATTTCAGGTGGGATCATAGCGGTATCGGTGAAGTCCTCAATCCGCCCGCAACGGGTACAGATCAGATTGAGGTGATTGCTTGTATCCATATCATATCGATTATCCATAGCTTCAAACTCCAACTCCCTGACCAACTTGAGAGATTTAAGTAGAGACAGGGTGGAGTAAACAGTAGAGAGGCTGATTTTAGGGTGTTTTTCCCGTGCCGCTCGATAGATGGTCATGGCAGAGGGATGACAATTGTCAAGGGTCAAGATTTCGACAATAGTCCGCCGCTGGGGAGTCAGTTTCATTCCCCGTTCTTTCAGCCCCTTAACAATCGCGTTTTTGAACTGTTCCCGTTTGATAATAACACCCCAGTCAATAATCATTCCTGATTAGGAGGAATGGTACTACACCTTCTATAAATGTCAACACTATTGGCAAAATATTTACGCAAATACAATTAGTCATCCACTCTTGGGGTGGACGAACATGGTGGGAGGCAGTTAGCAGAGCGAAAGTGACCGCTCGGATGTAATGCGGTTGACGCAATCGCCACAATATGGCTATTATCGTAATCAATAAAAGTCCGTATGACTACGATAATAAGCAAATTGTGATTTATGGCATCTCCTGTGAACCGTACATATCTCCGGCAGACCCGGGATGCAGTTGAGTTGTTGGGCAAACTCATCCGGCTTGGCAGGAAAGAACGCAAAATGACCGAGGAAGACCTGTCCGGACGGGCGGGGATTTCCAGGAGGACCTTGCAGAAAATCGAGCGCGGCGACCCGAAGTGTGAGATCGGCCTGGTGTTCGAGGTTGCCTACATAGTCGGAGTGAAGCTTTTCAGTGATGAAGAGAACTCGACTCGCTACACCTATGGGAGGCACATTGACGATAGGCTGGCATTGCTCCCCAAGCGGGTTCGTAAAGCAGTAAACGTCAATGATGATTTTTGACGGTAGAACACGTACAGGTGAGTAGCGTTTCTGAAGAGTTTCCTTTCACTGAAGAAAATATCCTCTATTTTATCTCTGGCAGAGGGAAGCTTTTCTGATTCTTCAGGAAGAGTTCTATCTTATCTAGGTTTTTCCGGAACGGATTATGCCGGCCACTCAACCAGTCAGATAGCTGTTCGGGATCTCTACCCATAGCTTCACCCAGAAGATCCAGGTTCATTCCCATAGCTCTCTTGTACCATGCAAGCCGCCCCACGGTGTCATCCGGGCAGTCGAACGGAATATAACCTAGAAATTTGATAATTCTTGGATTATATTGCAGTTCTGGCTCGGTGCCATGCTCCCAGTTCCAGATAGAGGACTCGGTGACGCCGATGATTTCGGCGATTTCTCTCTGGAGGAGGCCGAGGTCCATTCGTTTTTTGCGGATGTGTTCACCGACTGTGATGGGGAATTCGGGATAATCGGGAAGCTGCTGTTTTTCGAGGGGAATTTGAATTGAGAACGAGTGCCGTCTTGAGTCAGAATAGTAGAGAAAGGTGCACACACCCCTGCCCTTGCGGCTATCTTTCCGATCCGACTCACCCCTGCACCTGTACTCCGGTTGCCATCCACCGCTACCGCTCCCGTATCTCCGGGCCATTGCTCGATCGCATCGACATTCACATTGAAGTACCGGCGGTCAAATATCGTGATCTGGCTGATAGGAGTGACGCGGAAAGTTCCGCCGCCATCGCCAAACGGGTTGAACATTCGCGCGAACTGCAACTGGAACGCTACAAAGGCACCAAAATTCACTGCAACGCCCAGATGACTCCGCGCTTCATCAAAAAATACTGCGAATTGGACGCCTCCGGCAACCGCATGCTCGAACTGGTCACTGACCGCCTCGGCTTCTCTGCCCGCACCTACACCCGCATCCTCAAAGTTGCCCGCACGATTGCGGATCTTGATGGCAGCGCTTCTATCCATGAACAGCACATTGCTGAAGCGATTCAGTATCGGAGCCTGGATAGGAAGACGTTGTAGTTCTTTTCGAACAACAAAATCAGGATATAGTCTTTCATATCAGGCAGATGATTATGTATGGCTCTCGGGGGCGGGGCGATGCTTAACAGGATTCAGATCACGATTTCAAGCCTATCATATCGCTTAAGGTATATAGCGAAGAGAGGTTTCGTGAAGCTTCTGCCAAAGGATATTCCTATTCCCAAGCCACGCATCAACTCACCAATATGCTTCACATCCTGGTTGCTTCTTCGTAGACGTCATTTTTCATCGGTGAAATAATCGGCTCGACCAGACGCCATACGCGCCCGGCAAGAATAGTCGGGTGTAGCAAAGATGGCACATCGTGGACATAAATATACATTTAATACCCTGAATCCGTGACGCAATTTTGCTGACACGGGTAGTTTTGGGCACCGGTCCCATTTTTTGCTAATTAAAGGCTGTGATTTTGAAAAAATCGAGTCTTAAATTTGATCTGTAAGCCCTGCTCTCTGGCAATTGAACCGTTTTGCTATGTCTATTCCCAAATTGCGGACAGGTGTTATTCTTGTCCCCCTGTCGGGAACCCCTGATTACTCTGTTTGTACAGGTGTCGTTCTTTAGCCGTAGGCCAGCCGTTGGTAAATCTGATTGAACGCTTCGGCATGGGCTGTCACATGACGACTGAATCGGAGTTTCAGTCGTCTGCCACTGGTAATGAGCCTTCCGGCAAAGTAAACAAGTTCCTGAATGACTGTCTTGACTCTCCTGCGTTTGGCGTCGTGACGAATGATCCCTTTTGCGTTTACCAGAGCGACTTGGCCGATGAAGCGCAGGATGTTGTACACCAAAGAGCCGCAGGCCATTACAAGCTGATTGGTTGCGAATTTACCTGACGGCAGCCGCTCAAGGTCCATGTCGGTCTTGATTTCGGCATGGTACTGTTCACAGACGGCATGCCCCTTGTACAGTTCGATAATCTCCTGGTCGGAAAGTGAAAGGCTTGTCCACCAGCCTTCAATTTCGATGTCCGGCTCAAGAAGCATCTGTCCCTTTTTGTCGGTGGTTCGCTCTACAACCCGCATGACTCGGCGAAGAGTAATGGTTCTTTCTATTTCATCGGGATCGGCAAAGGTGTGTTTTTCCTTAACACTGAAAACCGCAACCCGCTTGCCAGGGCGTGGTGTGCTGATCTTTCCCTTAGAAAAGGCCTGTTGCACCCAGGCTTGTTTATCCTGTTTGCGTGGGTTCCACTTGATGATGTAATCCACTCGCCGGTGGCGGGAAAGTTCCGCCATATTGGCAAGAGCGTCATGGGCTGAGTCGGTGCGCAGCAAAAGCTTTTGTTTGCAGAACTGACGAACTCGTCCAAGTGTTTCGCGTATGAAGGATATGAAACCGTTCTGGGGATGCTGCGAGCCAGGCAGAAGGTGTTGATTCACCATCCAGCCTTCCATGCCAAGATAGGCGGGAAGGCAGAGATAACCGTCAACCTGCCGATAGGTGCGTTCTACCTTCTCTTTCTTGCTTCCGGAATTGTCGAGAACGAATCCGTCGAGGTCAAGGGGAATGTGGCCGGTTGATAGAGCTGTCAGAGGGACTTTAGTTCTCTCCAAAAACTCGATGGAAGCCCAAGAAATTGCACCGAGCATCCGACCGGCATATTCATCCATGCGCTGCCGCATGGTGCATTCGGAGGGGACATCCTTATTGCCAAGCGATTCACGGAAAAAGTCGTCACGCCGATATTGCTCGACAGCAACGAAATCGCTCTTGCCTTGTGCAAGAAGGGCACAGTAGCTCCTGATGATATCAATGCCGGCAATCAGATCGCTGGGTGCGTCCATACCGGCAAGGGCAGAAGAAAGAGATGTAAAACGGTTCAGAGCCAGCCCGACAAGGGCAAGACCGGAGTGGGAAGTGTAGAATTCTTCGTCGGACTGTTCGATGATGAAACGTTTCATGGATTCACCTGCCGGGTGAGTTTTTTTGAATAGCAAAATAGCTCAATTATCAAAGAACATCAATGTGTTACAAATGGTATGAATTAATTTATTTAAGTAGTCGTCACGGAGTCAGGAATACGACTTAAACGGCATGACACACTATGTTGTTTAACGTTGTTATTTTTTTATCCAAAAAAACAACGCAAAGATAGATAGATACGTATTTGCTTGGTCTTGGTGCAACTATTGCCCGGAATGGCCTGTAAATTGCATACCGCTGTTATATTTTGCGTATGACATCAAAAATATTCGCGGACTTGGAAATGATAGAGGTATTGAGCGCTTCATGACGGGGTTCTCAATTCCGGCTGATGCTGCTTCCGGCTCACATATTGAACGCTTCTGTGGGGGATTCATGAAAATATTCCGAAAACTGTTAATTGCTCTGGCACTTGCTTCAATCGTTGGTGTTCTGACCTATACAGCCGTTTCAAAATATGTGGTTCACAAGGCCGAAGAAAATCTTCACAGCATCATGTTGTCCCACCGTTCATTCCACGATTACATCCAGAAGGTGATGCATCCAACCTACTATAAAGCCCGCGATGAAGGTAAGATTGCGGAAGATTATTACGCTCCTGAAATCCTCTCTTCTTCATTTGTTGCCCGGGTCATGCATGGATTCTTTAACGAAGAGCGCGAAAAAGAAGGTCTGCCGCTTGTCTATTACAAACTTGCCGCCAACAACCCACGAAATCCCGTCAATAAGGCTGATGAAAAAGAAGCTGAACTTATCAAGCTGTTCAACGCCAACAGGGCTCTGAAAGATCATTCTGAAGTCGCTACCATAGGCGGACATAAATTCCTGGTCTACGCTAAACCGTTTCTTGAGACTAACCAGGCGTGCATTCGCTGCCATGGTAAACGGGCAGACGCACCTATTGGTCTGCAGAAGATATACTCCGGCCAAAGCGGTTTCAATGAAACAACCGGCGTCATCAGAGCGATCGAGTCAATTCGCGTTCCTATCACAGATGATATATCGGCGGCACTTGTTGCTACTACGTTTTCTATTTCTGCGGTGTTTATACTGGTCATACTGTACCTGTTTAATCTGATGCTGCGACAGAGGGTACAACGAAGCACAACTGCCCTGGCTGACAGCGAAGAGAATTATCGGAAGTTTGCCACACTGACTTCGGACTATGTTCACAAGTGCGCACGAAAGGGAAATGAACCATACCGTATCCAATGGATCGGCGGCGCATTGAGAACAATATCCGGGTACAGCATTGAGGAAATGTTCGAGCGGGGATGCTGGATGTCAATTGTCCATCCAGACGATCAGGAGGCAACAGCGGCAGCACTTGACAGCTTGCAACCGGACGATATCAGGGAGATAAACTTTCGGATAATTACTCGTGATCACAGTGTGCGGTGGATCGCGGATAAATGTCGCTGCGAACGTGGGGCGTCGAATGAGGAATTAATCCTCTACGGCGCAGCAACCGATATTACCGAGCGCACACAGTTAGAGGAGCAGACCAGACATGACTCCGCGTGGCTTGAGAGCCTTTTACGGATTTCCCAGTACAATTATAAGTCGACTCAGGACTTATTGGACTACGTGTTGGGCGAAGCGCTCACCTTGACCCAAAGTAAGCTCGGCTATATCTACTACTACGACGAGGAACTGAAGCAATTTACGCTCAATTCGTGGTCTCATGATGTTATGAAAGAGTGTTCTGTTATGGAGTCACAGACTCTGTACTCTTTGGAGAAAACCGGTTTGTGGGGTGAAGCGGTTCGCCAGCGTTCTCCAATCATCGTTAACGATTATTGTGCGGCATCACCCTTCAAAAAAGGCTATCCAGAAGGCCATGTGGCTCTGAAGTCTTTCATGACTGTGCCGATTTTTGATCACGACAGAATCGTCGCTGTCGTTGGCGTTGCCAATAACGAAAGCGGATACACCAATGCCGATGTGCAACAACTGACGCTCACGATGGATGTTGTGTGGAAAGTCGTCAAAAAAGGAGAATCTGAGCAGAAGCTCCATGAACGAGATGAGGAGTATTTCAACCTCTTTGAACAGATGCACAGTGGCCTGATTGTTATGAATAGTATCTATGATGAGACCGGTGTGCCTGTTGACTATCGATTGATCTCTGCTAATGCTGAGTTTGAAACACAAACGGGCTTGAAGCGCAGTGAAGAAATTGGCCGTACATCTGCAGAAATTTCCTTCAAGTGGCCCTCATCACTTGTCCAGAGCTTCTTTGATATTGCTGAAAATGGTGGTTCTTACGCTTACGAGCGCTACAACGAATCGCTTAAACGCCATTTTGATGTCCGGGTCTTCTCTCACCGCAAGGGACAGTGGGCCATGCTTTTTAATGACATCTCTATGCGGAAAAACCTGGAAGATCAACTCCATCAAGCCCAGAAAATGGAAGCGATCGGCAGCCTGGCTGGTGGCGTAGCCCATGACTTCAATAACAAGCTAACCGTCATTCTGGGATATACGTATCTCGCTGATACTGCGACTGATACGGCTAATTTGCAACGCTATATTGCAGATATTCGCAAGGCTGCCGAGCAGTCTGCGGACCTTACCCGTCAATTGCTGGCCTTTGCTCGAAAACAGACCATAGCTCCCAAAGTACTTGATTTGAATGAAACTATATCAGGAATGCTCAAGATGCTGCAGCGGCTCATCGGTGAAAGAATCTGTCTCAACTGGCGTTCGGCACCAAATCTGTGGGAAGTGGAACTGGATCCGTCTCAGGTTGACCAGATTCTAGCCAACCTCTGCGTTAATGCTAGGGATTCGATAACCGATGTTGGAACAATAACCATTGAAACCGGAATCAGTGTCATTGATGAGGAATACTGTACTCAAAACGCAGGTTTTGCAGTTGGTGAATACGTGCAGCTTTCAATTAGTGACAATGGCTGCGGAATGGACAAAGAAACGTTGGCACAAATCTTTGAGCCATTCTTTACAACGAAAGGACTTGGTGAAGGCACTGGTCTCGGTTTAGCCACCGTGTACGGCATAGTCAGGCAGAACAAAGGCTTTATACATGTTTACAGTGAACCTGGCTTAGGAACAACGTTCACAATCTATCTGCCCAGATATTCGGGCACATCTGAAAAAGCTCAGACGAAAGATGCTGTTGAACCTGCCAAGCGGGGGCAGGAGACTATTCTTTTGGTGGAGGATGATCCGGCCATACTGAAAATGACCACGATGATTCTTGAAAATCTTGGCTATAAAGTACTGGCTGCCAACTTCACCGCTGAAGCGATTACTCTTGCAAGTAAATACGGAAATGACATTCACCTGCTCATGACCGATGTTGTCATGCCCGAGATGAATGGTCGGGATCTGGCGAAAAAGCTGCAATCACAGCACCAGAACATCAAATGCCTGTATATGTCAGGATACACTGCCGACGTCATAGCACATCACGGTGTACTTGACGCCGGTTTAAATTTTATTCAAAAGCCATTCTCAATGACTAACCTGTCCATCAGTATTCGTGAAGTACTTGATGGTAAATGAGTGAGTGATAGACGAGTGCTGATCTAATACTCGTACCGATTAAAATTTGCAGTCAGGTCTGTCCACTATCCGCTGCTCCCAAAATAGCTCAATTTTTTCCCAATTTTTCCTGAATGGGTGATGTCGGCCAATCAACCAGCCTGACAGTTGCTCTGGATCACAACCCTGGGCAACATGCCATGGCCGGTTACCTGCTACTACAGTTGCGGAGGCGGCAACCGGCAGAGGGTATTGACTCTTTGCTGCGGGGAAGGCATGCTGTCGAAAGGAGCAGCTACATCAATGAACAACAGCGCTGAAAACAATGTTATTCTCAAGGAACTCTGCGCCGGTCAGCCGCTGGCAGTGCTGGCCACCGACGCCGGAAAAGGGCCATACACCAGCCTGGTGGCGGTCGCCACCACCCCGGACCTTCACCAGCTGTACTTTGCCACACTCCGGGCCACCCGCAAATGGACCAATCTGGCCGGAAACCATCACGTCTCTATCCTGATCGACAATCGCAGCAACCAGGTGACCGATTTCAGCCGGGCGGCCGCCGCCACGATCCTTGGGAATGCCGAAGAATTGAGCGGGCCTGAGTTGGAGACCGGGCTGACGATATTCCTGAAGCGGCATCCGCACCTGGCAGTGTTCACCGCGTCACCAAGCTGCGCCCTGTTCGGGGTGCAGATAGCGAGCATCTACCTGGTGACACGTTTTCAGAACGTCACGGAATTCCACTTTTCAGCATGAACACTCCAACCAACTCGTCATCGACCTGCCGGAGATGAACGATCGGGAACTGGCTGAAAACCTGCTATCGTTCTATCGCTGGAAGAAGGCCGATGAAACAGTCGTGCGCTTAAAAGTCATTCTCGACACAAAGAACCGGGAGCAACAGAGTCAGTTTTCTGCTGCAGCGCTTTATCCGGATATGCGTTACCTATAAGCTATTGCAGCTTGAACTGCCGCACCAACCGTTGCAACTCTTCGGCATTACCGTGTAGTTGCGCTGCAGCATTAGCGGATTCATGAGCTCCCTGCGACGTCTGCTGAACGACTTCGGTGATCTGCATCATATTGCTGGAAATTTCGCTGGTTGTCGCAGTCTGCTCTTCGGCTGCCGTGGCGATCTGGTTGACCTGCATGGCGACATCATTGACCTGCGCCAGAATATCCTGCAACGCCTGCCCTGATTTTGCTGCTTCCTCTGTCCCGGTCTCCACCTGATGAACACCCTGCTCCATAGCGGTAACTGCGCCTTTGGTTTCTCGCTGAATGGCCTTGATCATTTCGCCGATTTCTTTGGTGGCGCGGGTGGTGCGTTCGGCCAGAGCGCGAACTTCATCGGCAACAACGGCAAAACCTCGACCCTGTTCTCCGGCCCGGGCGGCTTCGATGGCGGCATTCAGCGCCAGCAGGTTGGTCTGGTCGGCAATGTCTTCAATCGTGCCGATAATCGCGCCGATCTGGTCGGAGCGTTGCCCCAGGCTTTCCACCGTTCTGGCGGACTCCTGAACTTTCTGCGCGATCTGTCCCATGACGGCGACAGTTCTTTCCACCACTGCAGCGCCATCGCTGGCAGCCTGCGTCGCACGTTGTGCTCCTTCTGCAGCCATCTGGCAGTTTTGTGCAATATCACCTGATGTGGCCGACATTTCTTCGCCGGCAGTGGCTACCGTACCAGACTGCGCCGCAACTTCTTCGGCTCCGGTAGCGATCCGTTCAGCAATAATAGTAACCTTTGCAGCTGCAGTAGAAACATCTTCCGACGATTCGTTTATACTGAGCAATAAGCTTTTAAGTGCGCCTGCCATTCGCCGTATCTCCTGCGAAAGATGCTCCACCTCGTCAGCAGACCGTATCGAATCAACATCAACTACATCAATATTTCTAAAATCACCCGAGGCCAAAAGAGCCGTCATTGAGATGACCTTCCCAAGTGGCAGAGAAATCCAGCGCCTGACAATAAACATGGACATTAACACAAGAACAACCACGACCAACAACGTGGCCACGATCATAGCGTTACGGAGTATTTTTGCTTCACCATTCAGTTCATGGCTATACGTACCCGCTGCAACAATCCAATTCCATTCCTTAAAATGTTGAAACGCTACAAGTTTCTCGCGCGGACTGCTTTCACCTGAAGTTTTGTTTATCCAGTCATAGCGCATAACTCCCTGTTTCTGTTTAAGCATATCAGCAAGAAAATCCCGACCGTTGGCATCTTTTATTTCAGTCGCATTTTTACCTTCCAATGAAGGGTGTATCTGGAAGACCCCATGACCTTTGCCATCAGATGCATCTATGGCATACAGGTAGCCGGTCTGGCCAATCTTTATACTGCAGACTTTCTCTTTAAACGCCTTAAAACTTTCTGTTAGATCATAACCGATAAAAAGAACCGCTATAATTTTACCACTTACATCCTTAACGGGAAGGTATTTGGTCATATAATCCTTACCAAACAGTGTAGCTCTGCCGGTAAACTCCTCGCCCTTGAGAAGTCCTTGATAAGCCGGATGTGCCCGGTCAAGAGCGGTACCAATGGCTCTACTACCATCCTGCTTTTTTAGCGACGTGCTGATTCTGATAAAATCATCCCCTGCGCGCACAAATACCGTGCCGACATCCTTGGTTGTGGCAGTGAATCTATCTACAACTTCAGTGTTAAGATTAAGGGTGGTAGAACCAGCGGTAAGTGTAGGGGTTTGTTTGTCACCAACCAGGACGCTTGTTGAAGGATCAATTTCAAATGAGCCCGGAAAGGAGGTGCGAAAGATTCCCATCTGCTTGCCAGCACTTCCAGCCAGTGCCTCATGATAAGATGACATGGAACTGATCAACAACGTAACCTGCTGATTTAAATCTCTTTCAGCTCTTTGATCCAGTTTTCTGGTAATCAGGGAAGAAAGCGTAACGGTAAAAATCCCCATAACGATCACAATAACGACTGTCTGAACCAATGAAAATTTAACTCCAAGGGACATTTTAGATAGGTTCTTCACGTGGCACTCTCCTTGACATTAAAGGATTGGAATTTGTTTTTTTGAGTAGGCGGAAAATACATTCAACACCGGGTATTGTTAACGCAATTCAGAGGAGATAAGAGCCTTCATTGCTAAAGATCGGGTGTAGCAAAGATGGCACATTCTGGACATAAATATACATTCAGATACGGTATAAACGGCGTGGATCACTACATTGTTAAACATTGTTATTTTTTTATCCATAAAAAGCAATGCAAATACAAATAGATAAGTGTTGACTTGGTCTTGGTGTAACTAATGTCCAGCATGGCATATCAATTGCTATATCTATGTTATATTTTGCGTAGGGCGTCAAGCATAAATTGATACTGTACGTATACACGATTTTCATGAAATTCACGGCCATAAGGATATACATAGCATCCATGAATACGTCCCTGAAAATAATTGACCCGCTCATATCTCAGGCAATCCTGAATAACATTGGAGATGGTATTCTCTTCTTGAATGCGAACGATGTCTTGGTCTACATCAACCGGGCTGCTGAAAAAATTCGCGATCTTGGAAGTGATACAGGTATTGAGCGCTTCATGACGGGCTTCTCAATTCCGACTGACGCTGCTTCCGGTTCAAGTTATGAATTGTTTGCCGATCTCAAAAGCGGAAACAAGCCTATTCATAGACAGATCATTGAAGACAAGTTGTGTATTTACGAAAATACATTTTATCCAATCCGCAACATCGAGGGGTTGTATCTGGGCACTCTTATCGTATGTCGCGATGTCACCGAAAAGGAAAAACTCAAAGAGGAAACAGTAGCGCTTCGTGAACAGATTCAGTTAGACTCCGGCTGCGGTGATATGATTGGCAACAGCCCGGCAATGCTACCGATATTCCAGCTGATCCATGCTGCAGCTGGTGTTGATTCCACAATTATGATCACCGGAGAAAGCGGTACCGGCAAAGAACTGGTCGCGCGCGCTATTCACCAGCATGGCCGCCGCAAAAATCTCGCGATGGTTAAGGTAAACTGCGCTGCGCTGCCGGATTCGCTGTTGGAATCCGAGTTGTTTGGCTATGATAAAGGGGCGTTTACCGGCGCCATTAAGGATCGGATTGGCAAGTTTGAGCAAGCCGATGGCGGGACAATTTTTCTTGACGAAATCGCTGAAATGCCGCTGTCTGCACAGGCAAAACTGTTGCGGGTATTGCAGGAACGAACTGTTGAACGGTTGGGTGGCAACAGAGAAATCCGTGTCGATGTCAGGATCATTGCGGCAACAAACAAGAATCTGCAGCGTGAAGTTACCAACGGAACCTTCCGTGAAGACCTGTACTACCGTCTCAATGTTATTCCGATCAATCTGCCTCCATTACGGGAACGGCGCGAGGACATCCTGATTCTTGCCCGACAGTTTCTCAATCGGTACGCCGAGCGGATGCACAAACCGGTACTTGACATATCGCTCGCCGCCAGGAACGCCCTTGAGATCTATAGATTTCCCGGAAATGTCCGGGAGCTGGAGAATACCATGGAACGTGCCATGGCGCTTTCCCTCGGAGGAGAGTTACGCCTGGAGCATCTCCCAACTGAATATGGCATAAACCAAACTGCGTATCCGGCTGCCTCCGTATCACCAATAGATGCCTTGCTTTCCTCAAATGTCACTGTGTCGACGAAGGCAGCAATACTTGAAGCGCTGCGAGCTACGGGAAACCGAAAGGGTGAGGCAGCACAGCGGCTCGGTATTTCTCGTAAGACTCTCTGGGAAAAAATGAAGATTCACGAAATTGACGCATCTTTATCGGGCAATGGATAATGTTTCAGCACGATGTGGTCTGATGGTTTCGATGTAAGAGAGGCCGTGACAGTAAATAGAAAGAGGCCGCACTCATTATTGGGTGCGGCTTTTCTGTTTCGCGTAACATCCGTCATTTTTGTTACGGTCTCGAAACATGTTTCGTAACGCAGATGAAACATAGACCTTACATTTAAACGTAGTTTTGAGAGTCACAGTAAAAAAAGCCTGTAATTATATGCGCTTTAAAATCATATCGGGTTGGATTTTCCATTGGCACAGCTATTGCTAAACACTGTTATATTAATGTGTGGTGTCCGTAAACCGTAAGGTTTTAATCAGTTTTACCGTAACTATAAGAGAGGTACTTTATGCAATTAACCGGATTGAAATATGGAAAACGTCTTTTAGACATGGTTGAATTTCCCGTTGCCCCGGTTCTGTCCGAAGACGCATCCCACGATGAGATCAGCCATCTCATCGAGACGCATGGCGGCAAATGCATCGTTAAGCCGGTGTTTCTGGGCGGAGTGGGGAAAAAGGGGAAAGCCGGGTTGGTGCGGGTCGTCACCAACGTGTTTGATGCCATGGTTGCAAAAAGGGAATTATTCTTCGCGACCCATAATCAAGGGAACCGCCCCGTTCAGGCTTGCGGAGTAACCTTCGAGGGGTACATCGCTTCTGATGTTGAGATCTATGTCAGCATTGCCGATTCAAGCGAACACCGTATGCCGGTGTTGCTATTGACTATGGAGGGCGGCGTTGATGTCGAGGATGTGCCACAAGATGCCAAGCGTACGATCCTCTTCAATCCGGTAACGGGAGTAAAATCTTTCCATATAAATGATGCGTTGCGCGAACTGAAGTGCCCTCCGCAGTATATCAGCCAGCTTGTGCAGCATCTGCCGAAGCTGTGGCAGGCCTATGACAGTTATGGCTTGACCACTCTGGAGCTCAACCCTATCAGAATGGGGCGGGTAAAGGGTCGCTACATCCCTTATGCCTGCGATATCAAAGCATCCTTCGACCAGGACAATCAGGCGTGGAAACGCCTGGGGTACCCTGAGGAGATATTTTCGACCAATATCACCCAGTTTGAAGCAGAGATCAATGTTTTGAGAACTCATCAGGGGCAAAGTGATGTTACCGAGATAAATCCCAAGGGCACTATTCTGCCGTTTATCTTTGGCGGTGGTGCCAACAGTGCCGCCACGGAGGTACTGGGAGACAAGGGAATCATCTCCTCGGACTTCGGCGGCAATCCTCCCTATGAGAAAATAAAGGCCATTGCTGACATCACTTTCCGGCACTGGCTCCCACAAGCCAAAGTGGTCATGTTGGTGGGGGGGCGAGCCAACAATACGGATATCTTCACCACGTTTAAGGCTATTTTTGATTCACTCAAGGAGCATATCCACCTGAATCCTCACATTGTTGTGGTGGCAGGTAGAGGCGGCCCAAAGGTTATTGAAGGAATGGTGTACGGACGTGATGTGCTTGATAGTCTGCGAGTGCCGCATCGCTTCTTCGGACATGACAGCAGTATGATGAGCGTTCTCCAGCATGCCATGGAGTTGGAGAGCGAGATCACAGGTCGGCATGTTTCGGGTAATACAAACCGTGCCGGAGTTAAAGTCGCCGCATCTGGCAAGAACACACAGGCAAGGAGCAGAGCATGAACTACCTCAATAATCCATTTCCCTATTTTGTCGGCGTTCAGTCCTTGCATGAACTGGTGAATAAGCATTCCCGCGTCTGTATCATGAACATCCGTGGCACCGAAAGTTCAACAGTGACGCCGGTGTCTCACGCCTATAGCGGTGGTAACGTTGTTGCCGGGGTTCAGTATGGTGAATCGGGCGGTGCCTTTGAAACTTCGATTGGGGATATTCCGGTGTTCGGCAGTGTATCCGATGTTATCCGGTCCGGTGTCCAGTTTGACACCGGAGTGATTTATCTTCCTCCTACGGCCGTATCCCATGCGGTCTCCGAAATGTGTGCCCGCAACGTCGATCTGAAGCGCATCGTGATTGTAACGGAAAAGGTGCCGGTACGTGATTCACGGTTGATTCGCTATGGCTGCCAGAACAGGAAAGTAGACGTTATCGGCGCAAACACTCTGGGGATTGCCAATTCATGGGATCAGGTAAGGATCGGCGGGGCACTGGGTGGCGATAAGCCGGCAGAAAGCCTGAGAAAGGGAAGCGTTGCTATCTACAGCAACTCGGGAAACTTCAGCACTACGTTATCAGAGTACCTGAAGACGGGCGGATTTGGCACTTCTACCATCCTGAGCAGCGGCAAGGACGTCTACATCCATTTTGCTCTGGCGGAGTTTCTCTATTGCGCCGAGAACGACCCACGCACCAAGGCGATCGTTGTGTATGTTGAACCGGGTGGTTACTATGAAAAACAGGCTCTCGACTGGATAACAGAGGGGCGTTTCAAGCTCACCAAACCGGTCATTGCCTGTGTAACAGGTCGCTGGAAAAAGAATCTCACCCGCTCGTGCGGCCACGCTGGTGCCATGGCCGGCTGCGGGGATGATGCCGAAGCCAAAGAACGCTGGTTCGATGAATACTTCGGTGTGCCGGTATTCAATCCGAACCATCCAGAGGTGTCTCGGCGAGGTGTCCGCATAACTACCATTCAGGATGTTGCGGAAGCGGTCGGCGCTTGTATGCAGCTGCACGGAGACCAGCCCGACTTCGAGCCGACCGGCGATCTCAGCCTGAAACCGTGGTTTGTCAATGACCATGGCCTGGTTTTGCCGAGTCACCTGAAGATGATTCCGGTCAAGGCGGTCTCTCCCTATGGTGAAGAAATTGACAAGGCTAATGAACTTATCGGAGCTCGTACAATACGAGAGCCGATGCGCAATTGTTCAGGGGCGAGCCACATTGATCCGAATAATCACGGCATCTCGTTCCATGGCAACAAACTACTCGATCTTATCGATGTGCCGTTCGGTGCCATGTGTATCTATGCAATCCTCAAAACCATGCCGGATGCCAAGCAAATGGCTCTTATCAATCCTCTGCTTAACTGGTTTGTCTCCAAGGGGAGTGAGAATGTAGCTACTGTGGCCCGCGGACGGGCAAACGGCTGCACACCAAATGCTTACATTGCCGCTGATATACTGCTGGCCGGCAACAATAGCCTCTTTGAAGACGTACGTTCGATAAGCGCATGGATGATCGACCTGTTTTACCCTGTAATCGGTGGCAGTCTGGCCATTGATGAAAAACTGATTGCCAGTACCTGCACCACAGTATCGAAACTGCCTGCAATGACGCGCGAGGCAAATTCTGAAAAACTTGGCGAATATTTTGGGGAAATTCTGAAAAAAACCGGTCAGGAAACGGTGCTCACTCGCTTTGCCCAGGCTTACTGCGCTCAGTCCAGTCCGGAAATTAGCGGTACTGATCCTTTCAAAATGCTGCTATCTGCAATGTTGCTGGGATTGTCATGGGGGCAGCTCTGTGATCGTCGCATCAGCCGGGAGACAGCTCAGGATATGGCAACCTATCTGGGACTGAACGGGATTATTGTCGGCGTCTCGCCGGTGTCATCCAGTAAAAACAGTTTCTGGCAGAAACTGCATGATCTCTCTGATCTGTCATTGCTGACGGCGGATTTTTCGTCAACCTGCTTCCAGATCATGTTCAGTCGAACAGCGGATGAGCATGAACTGTTTACCTTCAATTCTTTGTTGAACCTGACCGTGACCAATGGACCGGGAACGCTGAGCGCCAAAGGTGCAAAAGAGAGCGTCAGCGCCAGGAACCACATTGCCACAGCCTATGCCGGATTTATGACCAATACCGGACTTGCCCATGGCGGTAACGGATTTGAGGCGGTGAGCTACCTGCTCAAAACGTTTGCTGACACAGATCCGTATCATGCCGGTGAACAGAAACAGCAGAACATGTTTATAGATCTCGCCTCCAAAGCGGTGCAGGAATTTGTGGCCTGCAAGCGAAAAGCAAAGCTGGATGGCTTCAGCGTTCGGGTTCCCTGTCTGAATCACCCGGTTTTTCGCGGTAAACAAAAAAATGAGGATCCCCGTGAGGCGTATCTTCATCGTCAACTCACAGCCAGGGGAGTCAGCAATCCGTTTCTTGAATACTATCATGTTCTGGCTGATGAGCTGTATTCCGAGGGGATTACCCCAAACCGATACTGTGTAAATGTTGATGCAGCTCTGGCCTGCATCGCACTGGATCTCTTCTGGAAACAGCTGCATAGCGGTGAATTGAGCGAGAATGAAGCGCAAGAGATTGTATTTACAATCTTTCTTTACGGCAGGATGGCAGGGATCTCTGCTGAAATTATCGATCATCGCAGCAAGGGCCGCGATCTTGATTGTCGCACTTTGCCGGAAGAGCTCAAATATCTGTCGTAATACTAATAATGCCAGGAGATTAATCATGGAAGCTCTCAAAAGAATCCGAAACACACCCGTTTCAGAGTTGATGCAGAGGGATATGGTGACCTTCAACGGTAGCCACACGGTAGCCGAAGCCATTCAGGTTATGAAATCGCGCAAGGTTGCCAGCCTGGTCATACTGCCGGCAAACGATGATGATGCGTTCGGCATACTGACGGTTCGCGACATACTTGGCAAGGTGATCGACCCGGGCGAGAACATCTACCGTGACATCTGGAATACTCAGGTACATGAGATTATGAACAAGCCGGTCTTCAGCATAGATCCGGAGATGAGGGTCAAATACGCCCTGAGGATGATGAACAAGCTCGGTGTCAGACGTCTGGTTGTGCTGCGGGGGAGAGATCTGCTCGGTATCATTAGTGAAATAGAGATTTTCCGAGCCGTGGAGGAATTACCGGCGATCACCCAGGTGGCATTGTAGTCCGGTCACCTGAAACGGGTTCAAGACGGTTTCAAACGGAGCTGCCAGGGAGAAAACGATGGAATATTCATATGATATGGTTATTGTGGGTGCCGGCGGTGGTGGTCTTTTTGCCGCACTGGAGGCGTTTCGTACCGCGCCGGGGATTTCAGTGGCTGTCATTTCAAAGGTATATCCCACCCGTTCCCATACGTCCGCTGCCCAGGGCGGTGTCAATGCTGCGTTGGCCAATAAGGACAGCGATGATACTCCGGCACTCCATATTTTTGATACCATAAAGGGAAGTGACTATCTGGCGGATCAGGATGCCGTGGCATACCTCTGCAATCAGGCTGCCCCTGTGGTGCGGGAACTGGAAAATCTTGGTGCCCCGTTTTCACGATTTGCCGACGGCTCCATCGCCCAGCGGCCGTTCGGAGGGACCGTCAAAGACCGTTGCTGCTACTGCGCCGACAAAACCGGGCACACCATCCTGCATACCCTCTATGAACAGTGTCTCCGCCGTGGTGTCAGGTTTTTTAACGAATATTTTCTCCTCTCGCTGGAGCATGACAACGGTGAATGTCAGGGATTGGTGGCGATGAATATGCGCACCAGCGCAATTGAGACCTTTTCTGCCAGGACGGTCGTCTTGGCCACCGGCGGCCACGCCAAGATGTACTGGAACAGATCCAGCAATGCCTCCGGCAATACGGGCGATGGGCAGGCAGCCGCATTGCGCACAGGTATCCCCTTGAAGGACATGGAATTTATCCAGTTCCATCCCACTGGCCTGCGCAAAAGCGGGCTGTTGGTAACGGAGGCTGCGCGAGGTGAGGGGGGCTACCTTCTCAACCGTCATGGCGAACGATTCATGGCTCGTTATGCCCCGCTGAAGATGGAACTTGGCCCGCGTGATCTGGTAGCACGCTCCATGGAGACCGAGATAATCGAAGGCAACGGTTTTAGTAGTGAGGCCGGCAGCTATGTCGAGTTGGATCTGCGGCATCTGGGTGCCGAGGCAATCAAGAAAAAACTTCCTCAGATCAGAGAGCTTTCAATGCACTTCGAGGGAGTGGATCCGATTGAGGAGCCGATTCCGGTCCGACCGACCGCCCATTATTCCATGGGGGGCATAGATACCCATATGGCCCGCACTGCGGTGCGCGGAATCTATGCCATCGGTGAATGCGCCTGTGTCTCCGTACATGGTGCCAACCGCCTTGGTGGTAACTCACTCCTTGATATCCTTGTGTTTGGCAAGTTGGCCGGTCGGGAGGCAGCTCTTGATGCACAGGAACGCAAATTTCGTCAGGTTCCATCTGCTGCAGTCGAAAAAAACAAGTCGGAAATTAAGGCATATGCCGGTCATGACCGGTATGAACGCTACGGGCTGATCAGAGAAGAACTCGGTCGGACAATGAGTGAGAATGTGGGCATCTATCGGATCGGTGAACGACTGCGTCAAGGTGTCGATGACATCCACGCTTTACGGGAACGTTTTCAGCGCATCCGGCTTTTCGATACCGGTACCGTGTTCAATACCAATCTGATTCAGATCCTGGAGCTGAAGAATATGCTCGACCTTGCACTGTGCGTTGCCGTGTCAGCCATGGAACGCCAGGAAAGCAGAGGTTCGCATCACCGTGAAGATTTTCCGGTGCGGGACGATGCCTCATGGCATAAACACTCCCTCTGCAACTGGGGTCATGACGGGCACATCGTGTCCGGAAGCAAGCCGGTGACAATGGGGATCCACCCTCTGGAATCAAGGAGTTACTAATGGAACTAAAAGAGGTTGCCTTCCGAATCCAGCGCTATAACCCGCAGGTAGACTGCGCCCCGTTTTTTGATAACTTCAAGATATTTGTCGAAAAGGGGATAACCATCCTGCGCGCCCTGAACCATATCAAAGAACAGCTCGAACCTCGTCTTACCTTCCGGGCTTTCTGTCAGGCCGGTATCTGTGGTTCCTGCGCGGTGCGTGTCAACGGAGTCTCTAAACTTGCCTGCACAACCCAGGTGTGGGATGAACTGCATGGCGATGAGCCCATTTTGATCGAACCGCTCAAAAATCTGCCGGTGATTCGCGATCTGCTGGTCGATATGGACCCCATGATGGAGAAGCTGACGCAGAATCAAGGGTGGCTCGTTCCGGCAACGTCAGAAGAACAGATGGGATGCAGGGAACACTTTGTCAGCGATGAAGAGTTCGAGGTAATTAATACCGCTACCGACTGTATTCTTTGTGCCTCATGTTATTCAGAGTGTAGCATGTCGGGAGTCAATTCGCGCTATATCTCACCACCGGTATTGCTCAAAACGTTCCGATTGAACAATGACACGCGGGATACCCAGGGTGCTGATCGACTAAAATGTGTCACAAAAGACCACGGTTTGTGGGATTGCACTCATTGCTACCGCTGCGTTGAACACTGCACAAAGAAAATACCGATCATGGACGGAATCCATCGACTTCGGGAAGAGACCTTTGAGCGCACCATGGCCGACACGGAAGGGTCCCGGCATGCACAGGCCTTTTTTGATGATATCCGTGATTCCGGCCGACTAAAGGAGTCTACTCTTCCCCTGCGCACTAAGGGGGTCGCCGGCAGTTTCGGTATGTTTCCACTTGCCGTGAGGATGGCGGTCAAACGAAGAATACCGCCATTATTCCCCCATAAGATTCCCGAAATAGAGCGTGTCCGTGAAATGTACCGGAAACTTGTCGGACGAACATGCGGCCGTCATGCCGGAAAGTCGTGAGGATATCATGAAATTTGCCTACTTTCTCAGTTGCATAAACGAATCTATGACCAAAGAGGTTGACGGCTCGCTTGAGCAGTTGAACAAAGACCTCGGAATAACCATGGTCAAGCTCGAAAAAGGGACCTGCTGCGGCGGCAGTAATCTCGATTATGTCAGTCCTGATCACTTTCTGGCGGTCAATGGCAGGAATCTTGCCCTTGCCGAGCAGCTGGGGCTTGATCTGGTGACGTCGTGCAGTACCTGTCTGCTGACCTTGCGACGCGCCAAACAGATCCTGGACAACTCATCCGAAAAGAGGGAGAACGTAAATCGCCTGCTGGAAGCGGATGGGTTGTACTACAGCGGAGCCAGCGACGTAAAACATATCCTTTGGGTTATCACAGAAGACTATGGCCTGGAGCGACTGACAGAAAAGGTGTCCAAACCATTGTCAGGAATCCGGTTTGCTCCCTTTTACGGTTGTCACATCATCAGGCCCTCGCATCTGCTCGGCAGAGACAACCCGGTCGCTCCATCCTCTCTTGATCAAGTGATCGAGGCTCTGGGTGGAACCGTGGTTGAGTTTTCGTCAAAAAACAAATGCTGCGGTTTCCATACACTCCTCGTAGCGGAGAAAGAGTCGTTAACGATGTCGGGAGATGTTCTGGAAACTGCGGTCCGCGGTAATGCAGATTATATTGTAACACCCTGTCCGCTCTGTCATACCGCGCTTGATGCCTATCAGTTAAAGGCGTTAGAGGGGCGAACCGTTCGCGGGAATGTACCGGTTCTACACCTGTCGCAAATGATTGGTCTGGCGCTCGGACATACAAGAGAGGAACTTGGTATCGATCGACATATGATTTGCTGACGAGGTTTTCGGGGATCGACTGGATATAAAGACCAGGGGGTACTTATTGAGAAGAATACTGGAGTTAGTAGGTGGGCCGCCGGCTTCCGGAAAAAGTTCTTATATTCTTGTACGGAACCAAAATAAATCGAATGAGGAATTTGTTCACCTTGATTATGACGCCATGGTCGTCAAGGAAGCGAAAAGCTATAATGTTGAGGTCAGAGAGCAGGATGTAAGAGATCATATCAGTATGGTGTATGGTCGTGAGAGATCTGCGGTGGCGTATAGCGATGTGTTGAGAGTAACCGTAGATTGGCCCTTTTGTGTGTCAAAAAGAGCTGAAGAGTATATTTCGCTTGGTCAAAATGCAGGTCGCTTTATTGAATGTAATTATATTACCGCGCAAGCTTCTGAAGCCTGGAAAAGGTCGCTGACCAGACATGTTGCCGGAGAATTCAACGCATTTACTGTTTTTTTAAGTAAAGATATTGATATTTCCCTGGCATTACGACCGAGCTTCAGGATGTTTCTTGAAGCACACCGGGATATGCCGGCTTCAGTGGAGAGAGTGTTCCCGATGGCTGATGCCGCGTTTCTGTGGGACAATAATGCCAGAGATTCACTTCCTGTTTTGATTGCAACCTGTACAAAAGGTGAAAAGATCAGGATCATTGATTCCAATCGCTGGGACACATTCCAGTACAAGAGAGAGATAAATATTGATGCCGAATTTGAAGTTTTACACTCTTATACGGAAGAATTTATGGGCAAGCCAAGAACCTTGTTTGACGTAAAGTATTCAGATTTGATTGCAAATATAGAAGCTTAGATCTCCTCGGTACGTGTCTTTATGGGCAAGCCGGGTAATAAAAATCCAACATTATGAGTGTTGGATGAGTACACGCTGCCATGTGTACTCCTTTCAAGGCCGGCGGGATGTGCTTCCTCCGGCCTTTTTATAGAGCTGCTCCAGATTGGCACCGATCCGTTCCCGGTCGTTCCTGATGGCGTCGTTGTCCTTTTTGAACTGAATGTTCTGGGCGTCGGCCAGACTCACATAGGCAACCGGATCTCCGCTGGAAGAGACAATCTTGCCGGTTAATCCTACGATCGTGTAATCATGGAGACCCAGATGGATCTTTTCCCCAATCTGCATTCCCATCGCCTTGGCAGCCACCATTTCGTAATGCTTTTGGCGGATGCCGCGACCGGCAACTATCTCCGGCGGTCCGCCGAAGCCGCTCAATTCATAACCCATCAGGAAAAAGCGGAAGGGTTTGCCGTGACGCTCGATCTGGACCGTCTGGAAGGAAAGCGGGGATGCCTCAGCAACACCGGGCACCGCCCGTACTCGGTACTTGATGTCTTCCGGGATGCGCGAACTCTCGGCAAACGGGCCGTTGGTATTCTGCTGCACAACCCAGATGTCGGCCTTATTCGCGTGTAGTATCGCCAGGGCGTCGGCGATAAGTCCCCGGTAGATGCCTCCCATGCTGATAACCACACCGAGGAGCAGCCCAAGGCCAATCGAGGTCAGGATAAATCTGCCCCGGTGGTAGCGTATGTCCCGAATGGCGAGATTCATTTCGCCCCCCGCACCCGCATGCCTTCCTTGAATTTTGCCATGTTCGCGGGTGGAGCCACTGCTACACGGTCGCCGGCATCAAGCCCTGCAACGATTTCGCTCAGATTACTGCGGTCCTCGATCCCAATAGTCACCTCTTTAAATGTTAACCGACCGTCTTGTATCACCCACACGCCCCGTTTTTTGTCCTTGGCGACAATGGCGGCGGATGGGAGTGACGGAGCATCTTTTTTTGTATCCGTGACGATGTACACATCGGACTGCTCCCCCAAACGGAACTGTTTCAGCGGCTCGCTGAAGGCCACATCCACAACTAGCTCTTCGGTCACTCGATCGCTCTGGCGCCCCAGACGGGCAACCTGGCCGGAGAGTTGTTCACCGGGCGAAGAACGAAGCGTAATCATCGCTTTCCTGCCGACAGCCACCCCTTTCAACTGTGATTCGTCAACGTTGGCCTTGACCCAGACGGTTTGCGGGTCTGCCAGGTTGAAGATCGACATCCCCGGCGAAACTGTGGCGCCCTTTTCCAGGTCACGGGTGATGATGACCCCATCCTGGGGTGCGTAGATCAACGTGTCTGCAACCCTGCTTCGGGCAAAGCCAACGCTGGCCCGGCCAGCCTGCTGTTCCATGCGCACAGCCTCTACAGCTGCCTGGCTGCGGGCTACCTCTTCCCTGGCCACCTGGCTGGCGGTATCATACTGTTCGGCCTCCAGCCTGGAGACAAAGTTCTTCTCGGCCAGGTTTTTGTAACGCTGGGCATTTTTTTCCGCCAGGGTCAGATTTGACCTGGCCTTTTGGAGATTGGCCTGTTCCACACTCAGATTGGCCGCTGATTTGCTCAGTCCGGCCTCGGACTGCTGTTCCTGGTGGCGAAAGTCGTCATTTTCCAGCTTGGCGAGGAGTTGCCCCCGTTTCACCAGATCACCCTGATCAGCGTACAGTTCCACTATTCTGCCGGTGATCTTGCTGGAAACACCGACCACAACCTTGGCCTCAACCGTTCCGTTGCCGTAGACCTGGGCAGTGAGATCGCGTTTCTCAACACTCACGACATTTACCTTCGTAGGGGCTAAGACAGTCATTTTAAGAGCGATCCACCCAGCCACGAAAACAACGGGCCAGATCAGATATTTTTTCTTTCCTGCCAATCTATTCAAGAGACCCATACAGTACTCCTTTACGGTAATTCTCATTGTTTGCCCACAGCCCTGTCGAGTCGTGCCAGTGCGGTGTAATAATCAAACTTTGCCTGAATGTTTGCTGTTTGGGCATCAAGCGTTTGGGACTGTGCATCGGTGACTTCAATAATGCTGCCGATACCTTCCTGATAGCGCCCTTCCGCCAGCGATTTGCTTTCGTTTGCTGCCGCAACTTCTTTTTCCGTCGATACCATGCGGGCAGCGGCATCGTTTCCGCCAAACCAGGCTGTTTCGACTTCCTTGATGATCTGAAGTTTAAGATTGTTCTGCCTGGCCTCGATGGAGTTCATAGCAGCAGTAGCCTCGCGCACCTGCTCAACGGAAGAAAAACCGGAAAAGAGCGGTACGGTCAGGTTCAGGCCGACCCCCCAGACATTTCCGGTGGGTGGAAAGTCACGGTCGGCATAGCCAATGTTGGCGACACCGGAGAGAATCGGCAAATAGCTGCTTTTGGCTGACGTGAGATTTCCATTCGCTGCCGACTTCATAGCCGCAAATTGTTGCAGTTCTGCGCGGGTACTTAAGGCATTTTGCTGGGACGTGTTACGCTCCGGCAAAGATAGTAAAGCGAAGGACGTCGCAACCGGGGTACGTTCCTCCAAGGTGGCAATCCCCATGGCATTGGCAAGTTCTACCCGGGCAATCTCCCGATTGCTTTCCGCGCGGATCAGATTCGTTTTAGCAGCAAAATAGTTAGCTTCTGACCTGGCTACGTCCACCCTGGCCCTGATCCCCTGATTGAAAAATTCCTGCGCCTGGCGGAAAACGTCTTCCCGCGCCTTGACGTTTTCTCTGACGGCCTGGACCTGTTTTTCAAGCGCAAGAACAAGATAGAAGGCAACTTTGACACGTAACGTCAAATCCTGTCGGGTCACGGTAAGGGCATTATCGGCTGCTTCGCGGTTGCCGCGAGCAGCTTCGACCGAACCAGCAGTGCGGCCAAAATCATAGATGGTCTGCTTCAGATACAGTGACGCAGTATTGGTTTCAGAAATCTTTATGGTTTCCTGGGCCGGAAAGTACGTCTGGCCTTTGATCCAGTCAGCAGTCAGGTTTATCTGAGGATAGTAATTTGCCAAAGTCTGGCCGGTTTTAGCTTCGGCACCGTTCAGGTTTTCCCTGGCTTCGATAACTTGGGGGTGGTTTTTCAGGGCTGTACCCAGCGCCTCGTCCAGCGTCAGGTCGGCTGCAGCATACAGCGGCTGAGTCGAAGTCAGGAGAGCCAACAGCACAAACACAAATCGTTTCATAAGGTTCCCTATGTCATGCTGGAAATTGAATATAAAGTGAATTTATATTCACATTCGGTGCAAAAAAAATCAACGAATAAGGATCAGGAAATTTTGCCAGAGCTTTTCCGCTTCCGGCCGTATTTCAAAGGATGCGTTACTTATAGTCCAGCGCAACGCGGTAAACTGGATCATGCCAAGGAGAGTTAAGGCCGTTTCCCGGGGAGACAAGCCGGGTTTCAAATCACCTTCCGCTATGCCTGCGGCAATGACACCTGTTATCGTTTCGATATAAGTACCAATGCGTAGTGTGAGGGTATCAGCAAGATTCCTCTGCCCCAGATGGATATCATCGGAGAAT
This sequence comes from Geobacter psychrophilus, assembly GCF_056821595.1. NCBI lineage: Bacteria > Pseudomonadati > Thermodesulfobacteriota > Desulfuromonadia > Geobacterales > Geobacteraceae > Geobacter > Geobacter psychrophilus. The sequence goes on along the minus strand of NZ_JBXDTU010000004.1, from coordinate 2,213,653 downwards.
ACGAAGCGTGGAATTCCTGGATGCTCTATGATAAGAGCGACATGGGAAAAATAGATCGTCTCCAGTTTTTCCAGTGGTTTCCGACTCCCTCCGGCGATGGCGGAGGCATTACTCATGACCGAACTTCCGATGAATTCTGCCACGGCGGAATAGATGTCGTCTTTCCCGCTGAAATGTCGGTAAATATTGGCCTCGCTCATTCCCGCTGATGCTGCTATTGCAGCGATGGTAAGAGTGCGAACTCCATTTCTACCTACTACCTCAAGGGCTGCCTGGATGATTTCTTCTTTACGAACGCGTGTGCTTTTCTTTTCGAGCATAGGCACCTCATGTGATTATATATTCACATAATATGCTGGTTTTTACATATATGCAAGCAGATTGAGCAAACGAATATAATCAGCTTAAATGCCAGCCTATTGACCAGACTACGATGGTAGTAAATATGAAACCGCTTCTTTTGCAAATCAGCCATGTGGAGTTCAACGACTCAGCAGTCCGTTGACCGATCATTTACTCCGCTGGTTTGCTGCAGCCTGCTTTTAGTGATCTCACACTTCAGTCTCTTTTTGCGCAAGGCAGCACGCGTGCCGAAGAACCCGCCGGCAGCTGTTAATACCCAGATAGTTGCTGTAACCGCTATTTCGCTCGTGGTGATCATATTTTATTCTCCGAATTCAAGACTATTCCTGCTCGTACTGCACAATAATGGCCTGATAAAGACTTTCAAACCCGGGCGATACATGGGCTTCTGCGGCTTGATATCCCTGCAGGATGCCGGTACGCATAGTTTCGGGAATCACCCGTTCTGCTAACGGGTAGAGAATTTCGTCTTCCTTACTTATATGGTCCCGCAGCAGAGCAGCATACCCCAGAGCATTATCTGCAATTGCCTGATACGTGTCGGTACGGCCCGATTGTGCCTCATGAACAGCAAATTCCATTGCGCGAACAAAGTTCCGGCCCTGGTCATGTTCCATCAGCATGGCGGCTACCGGACTGTTTTCTTTCGGCATACCGTTGTCAACCAATGCCTTGAAAAGGACATCTTCTTCCTTGGCATGGTGAAAACGGTCAGCATACTGACGGATGAAGTCGATGCCATCAAGATAGAATTGCCAGTTGAGGTAATTCCCTTCAGCCGTTTGAGGGGCATTTTTTTCAAGCAATGCAATCATGCGAAGAATGAGGCGATGTTCTTCCACCAATGTTGTGGTGATGTCTACTTTCATCAATTTCTCCTGTTGCCGTCGATGCCAACAATGACTGTGTCCAATGGAATATCCCGACCACTTTTCTGAATCGCATCCTTAACCATGATATCGAGTCCTTTGCAGCATGGCACTTCCATGATTGCCACGGTGACACGAGGGGTCTCGTTTGTCGAAAAGATCGTGGCCAGTTTGTCCACGTACGTACCCGTATCATCCAGCTTCGGGCAGGCAATTGCCAGCGCCTTTCCCTTCAGCAGGTCCTGATGCATGCTCCCCATGGCGAAAGCCACGCAGTCAGCGCAGACAAGAATCTCAGCATCCTTGAAGTACGGAGCGGCGGGAGGAACCAGGTGGAGTTGCACCGGCCACTGTCTGAGTTCAGAGACCGCCTTGATGTTGCTTGTTTCTTCTGTTACCGGTCTTTCGATTACCTTCGCCATGCTGCCGGAACAACCACATCCCAGATTTCCCATGATTTACTCTCCCTTTTTAACTAAGTGTTCGTTGATTTCCTGCTCAATTTTTGCTTCGTCTTCCTTGGATAAGCCGTGAATGGATACAACATCCTTTAGCAGACAGATCCCAACCTTGCAGGTGGTACAGCCGATGTCGTAACGAGCAAGTATCTCGCCGATCTCAGGGTAGGTCTGCATCACATCCTGTATTGCTTTATCACCAAGTTCGTTATTGAAGTTCATTGTTTGTCTCCTTGCTTTGTTATGATTCTGAGATTAGCAAAGAAATCGGCGCATGCGTTTGACCTGAATCAATAAACCGGATTCAATGAAGTAAGCCGGATAATTTGACATAGGTCATGCTTATCAGAAACACAGTAGGGCAAGGTGTCGTTAGATTTCGATGTGAATATTATCAAGAGGAGAAGGTTATGTGTGATTGCGGATCAACCAAAACACCGGGGGCAGGACCATTTGCATCAGGCAGGGAACTCGTGGAATTTGTGCTTGCAGCCCATGGTGGAGCTATAGCAGTGTCTCCAGTACCGAACGGTGGACTGACTTCAGCATGTCAGGGATGCGGAGCATCTTTTGTGCTCAAAACTTTCGTTCAGGCTTGCCCTGAGTGCGGTGGCGTGCATGCCGTATCGCCGCCTCGCGCCAACGAGCCGACTGCAATTCAGTTTGCTGGGGGAGATTTTGTGATGCCAACGGCATCATGATTATTTTTCTGAGGTGAAAAGGAACAAGCTTTATCATCTCAGGGTAAATGGTTATTTTATTTCGATCCAGGAACACTTGAAATCATTACCAGTGCTACGACCTCAGACTGGATTTCAGATGGTTCTACCTTTGCCAACTTTAGCAAGCCCCCCCAACTTGTAGTTCCAGTTTTGACATCGCGATAGAGCTTAGCAGCCGGTTGATGCGTTTTAGATGAAATCAAACCAAGCATAATCAGCTCCTGGTTCCCGGCACCAGCTTTTCTTAGAGCTATTAATTCTGGTTCGCCATGAAAGCGAAAGCGCAGCACCAGTTCGTCAACCACCGCATTGGCCAATCGTTCGTCAGCAGCGTTGACTTTCAGGGCTTCAGCTACTCTACTCCCCATTGACTTGTCAGGGATAGCCAATGGAGTTGCTACCTGCCGCCAAGTTCCTTTGCTTTTGCGCCCGAGAAGCAGAGCTTCAGGATCGACGCCGGATTTGGCCGCCAGCCAATATGCAACCCATAAATCATCAGAAGAGACGCCTTTCTGCTTTTTGACAACAATCGTCTTTTTCTCCACTCCAAAAACAGCAGCAAAAAAGGAATTTTGCGTCGTGGCTAGAAAATAGGGATCGGCCAAGGTAGGCCGCGCAGCGTCATAGGAGCGATCTGTGAAGCAGTGACAGGTAATTGCAGGTATAGCGAGTGCTTGCATGGGGAGCATGATAGTTATGATAAGAGTTAGCTGAAGTTTACGACAAATGCTGATGAACATATAATCACCTTTTTAAATGTGCAATGCGTATTGCTACGTTCAATGACTCAGGTACGGTACAAGCGGCATCAGCTTCTGATAATCAGCATAGTTCAAAGAGCTTTGCCAGTGCCCACTGGCCATTCCAGCACCGATTCCCCCGATAAAGATGGTCAGGACAACTGTCGGAAAAACCCAAAATGGTAGCGGTCGTTTCCAAAAGCCAGGCTGCATTGCGAGCACATTTCGCTCCGGACAGCTTGCTGCACAAGTGAGACATCCCGTGCATTCCGGTGAAGTAACTGCTGTTCTGGAATGAATTACAAGACTGGAAGGACAGACGTTGGAGCAGCGCTGACATCCGGTACAACCAGTCGAGTCCCGTCGGATTTTAAAAGGGCTGAAAATACTTGCAAGCCCCAGTAATGCACCATAAGGGCAGAGATACCTACACCAGAACATTTTGTAAAAGAGTGATAATAATGTCAGGATCGCCAGCACCACCATGGTGGTTAAGGACATGCTCGTGAAGAAATGGAGCATTTTGACGTCGCTGACTGCCCAGTATGGAGCATCCAGAAATCTGCCAAGCGCTTCGACTGACATGTCCACCAGGATAAATTTCACAAACATCAGCAATAGTAGATATTTGATACTCCGTAATCCATAGTCAAGCCATCTCCATATACGATAATTCCGGCCAACTAACTTCCGGCCAATCTTGAATGCCCCTTCCGAAAGAGTGCCGACCGGGCAAAGCCATGAGCAAAATGATTTCTTGGCAAGCAGACTCATGAGCAGAATTGTCACGAATATTACCAGTGCAGCTGGATGTACCGGATGTATTTCTCCTGAAACCAGCCAGTACTTCAGACTTGTTAGAGCTCCGATTGGCAGAAAGCCTTCCACACCCGGAGGGCGGGAAACCAGTGGAACGGCTGCGCCACGTTCAACAGAACTGACAAACATGCCGAAGCGGATACCGATCCCGATCACCCACAACATAAAGCACCACTGCACAACAGTCCGTATGGTACTGGCAGATTTTGTAAAAACCCCGTTTGGGTACATGATTATCCTCTTCGTATCATGGGCATGTGCCGAGATACTCTTCTCAATCCTGTTTATAAGCGTCTAGAATGCCTGCCAGATGAACCAGGCCCCGGCAAGAGAGATTATGAAACCGCTTACCTTCCTGCTCCAGTTCGAAAAGTTGAGCACCCCTCGCGTTTTGGCAAAAGACTCCACAAAACCGGTAAACGTCCCGGCAACGAGCATGAGTAGACAATGGCCGACAGCATAGCTGAACATCAGCATGATGCCGTAGAGAACCTGGCCCTTGCCGGTGACAACGGTCAGTAACACAACCATTACCGGTGTGGCGCAGGGCGAAGATACAAGGCCAAAGAACAGACCAAGCATGAACGCTCCAATTATACCGCCCTGTCTTGGCTTGAAATCGCGCTTGATCGGCAGACGGATTTCATACAACCCCATCATCTGACCACCCATTACCAGTGCCACGGTACCGGCAATCACATACCACCAAACACCGACCACCCCGAAAACCGTGCCGAGCAATCCGGCTGCAGCGCCGAAGGCTGTGAAGGTGAGAGACAGTCCAACAATGAACATCAGGGAATAACGGAATGCCTTCCAGCGGTCACCATTACTATAGCCGCCAACGAAACCGACCACCAGCGGGATGGTGCTGAGAACACAGGGTGAAGCTGAAGAAATAACTCCTGCCAGAAAAACTGCGCCGAAGGCCAGCAGCGGGTAGGCAGTAATGATCTGCTCAATGTTATCGATGAAGGTCACTTGAGCCCTGCCGATTTCAATCCTTTGACGATATCTTCTTTGTCCATAAAACCAGTGTGACGTTGTATCTCTTTCCCTTGCGGATTGATAAAGATCTGGGTGGGCAGCATCTGAACGCGGAATTTCTGGGCGGTTGCCTGGTCAGAACGTACATCAATGAAGAGAATATTGGCACGGCCCCGGTACTCATTGGACAGAGATTCCAGGTAGGGTGCCATCTTCTTACATACGGGACAGGTGCGCAGGCCAAAATCAATCAGCGTCGGCTTGCCGGACGACAGGGCCTGATTGACGGCTGTCGCGGTAGCTGCAGGGAGCTCCGCTCCGGCAGCACCGGCAAGCATAAGAAGAGTGACTATAGCAATAACGGTTGATTTCATAGTAGCTCCTTGATTGCGGCTACAGACAGCAGCTCGCCTGAGGATTTGACTTGGCCGTCGATGACCAGTGCCGGGGGCCTAAGAATGCCGTATTTCAACATTGTTACAATTCCCTCGACTTTAACCACTTCACCACTCTTACCGCTTTCAGCAAGAGCTTTCTTCGTGTTCTCATAGAGGGTAATGCAATCGATACAACCGGTGCCTAATACTTCTATTTTCATTGCGGATTCTCCTTATTAGCCACGTATCATATAGTCCACGATATAATACTCGCAGTAAAAAGCTGCCTGACGGGGCGTTGTCCCTGCCAGGCAGCAATCCTGTGTTATGAGGTCAAATCTGATACACCTCTCATAACATCAGTGTGTAGAATGCTCTGACGCTTTTTTATGCTCGTTATGTTTTTCGACTTTGCCATGCTCGCCATGTGCGCCTTTAGCGGTTGCATCCTGATGAAGCCGCTCTACATAATGGGTGTACGCAACATAAGCTTCCACAAATTCCCGTCCCTGGGCAACACTTTCATCCTTATGCTTGTATGTAGTCGCTGCATGCTCGTAACGGGTCTTGATACCAGCGGATACATCATCGGTGACCAGTTTCACCAGAGCGTCGGCTGAACCGCTCGTCAAGGCCTTGTCCGCTGCGGCAACGGCCGGTTCTACTGCGCCAGCCGGTTTCAGACCGGTAAATGATGCACCTTCTCCGGCCCGATGGATTTTGACAAGGGTTGCGAAGAATTTGTGCTCTGTTTCTTCCTGGTTCTTTGATTTACTGGACAACACTTTGTTAAAGGCAGCTCGGACAGCTTTTTCATCCTTTGGCTTCACCCATTTCAGAATTGGAGTGATATCCTTGCCTTCGATCGCCATTCTGGCATCCTGGATAACCGGGCCGTCCAGGGTGTCACAATGGGCAGCAGCTTCGCGAGGGGTTGCAAGAAATAGCACCGTAAATACTGAAACTGCCAACATGCCTGTTTTAAATATGTGTGTATATCTCATGAGTTATTCTCCTTTATGTGTATGGTTTGACGGTTGATTCACCAGTACTAAGCGAATTTGCACGTTATTGCCGGGACTGCCTTACAACGAAGGAAGATAATGCCGGCAGATATGAGTCAAACGTTATATTTCGGGGGGATTTCCAGCGGAGCGCCGTAGCCTGGCAGAAAGGCACCGTTGTATGAGACCTTGTGAAGCGAAATGAGCGGAGAGTGTTTAACTACCGTACCGGAGACAGCGTCGCATGGTGCATCAAGTTCGTGGCAGTGGGGAATCTGATCGTGCCGGTCCCCGGATTCATGGTCGGCATCGGCGTCAGAATGGACACACGCGGTTTCCGTATGACCGGTTTCACTCGTACTCATATTAGTTGAGATGTAGAGCGAACCGGTAAGCGGCAGACAGATCTGAACCAGCAGTAATAATATTATTACTATCCTACTATGTCTGTTTGAGAACATCATAAGCATCTTCCGATGTACTACGTCCTGAATTTGAAAACTCTTGCTCAACGATCTCATGGTATGTTCGCAATAAGTTTGATTCAGGTCAATTTAAGAGTAAAAAACAAAATAACTTGATATATGTTGAAATCTAGCCACATGTCCCTGCCAATTTAGTTTCGCAAACAGCCTTATGCACCTACAATTCCCTCTCTTTCTTCCACCTCGCAGATACGTCCCACATGATCAAGGCACAACCCCGCTTACGGCCAGTTTCATCGCTCACCGAAGATTCAAATGACGAAAAGCCGAAATAGCTGTCTAAAACCGGAGAGCGGATATGTGCCGCTCTCCGGAAATGGAGTTATTTAGCTTCGGGGGACTTTATCTCATGCTCGGGTTTGAACATGATTTTTTTTGCACCCCGGTTGTTGGTGTACTTTGAGAGTTCAAGGTCGATCTTTTCCGGCACCTTTTCTCCAGCCTGCGCGAGCAGCTTGCGAAGCTGTGCCTCGGCAGACGCAGCGTATTTTGCAGCATCATTCAAGACGCGCATGGTTTCTTTGGGGTTATGGAAACCATTCGAGTTCTCTGCGCCAATGAATATGAGACGATAGAAAGCCTGCTCGTACTGTTCTTTTGCTTGAGCGTAGAGAACCTTATCGATCTTTTTACCTGATGCCTCAACCTTGTTCGCAATCTCAAACAGTTTCGCGTCTGTTGCCGTTGCATAGCCTGCCTTAAGGTACACAATCATTGTGTTATCCTGGATAGCAAAGATCTTATCGCGGAGTACCTGCGGCTTCTCTTCGTGGCAGGCGGCGCAAGCGACCAGATCGTTTTTAAGCGGGCTCATAATCCTGTGATCGGAAATCTTCTGACCATCCCTTGCAACGGTCGGCATGTGGCAATCCGCACAGCTAACGCCGTTGGCCCAATGTGGGCTGTTGTTGGAAAATAGTTCATACTCGGGGTGACGAATAAAGCCCAACTTAAAGCCTGTAACGCTCTGTGTCCACTCTGCATGTGCAGGAGAACTCTTGATCTCGGCAATTATGTTTTCAATGCTAATATTACCAACTTTGCTGCCCTGCCAAGGAAAGACGACATCCGTCGAATGCATCTCTTTGTCCTTACTGATTATGTAACTGACATGGCACTGTGCACAGACCAGAGTCCGCTTTTCTTGAGTCGTGAGTTTTGCCTCGTCCACGCCTATTTTCTTGAGTGCTTTGCCTAATGTGAAGCCACGAGAAATCTTTAGAGCCATTCCCCTGTTGTCATGGCAGTCAATACAAGCGACGCCGAGGGTCTGCTGATCTTTAGGAAGTTTTGCCAACACTTCCTTGTATGGGGTTGAGAAGTAGGCTTTTCCCATCTGTTTCTCTAGTATTGGTGCGTAAGGTGTTTTACATGTCAGGCATGAACCACCTGCTTTTACCCTGCCTGGGTCAACCTCAAGCTGATCCTGAACCATAAAATAGTGTCCACGTGGTTCGCGGTATTCGGAACCAAAACCCCAGCCATTGTATAACAACGCCAAAAATGGATACTCATCGAGCTTGTCACGCCGGTCCTCACCAACATCGTAACCCTTCTTGTATTTACTCTTCCCGGCTGGGGTAGGCTCGCCTGTCTGTTTCCAGAGCTCATACTGACTAGGGTACACTTTACCCCACTCAGCAGGGTCGACCGTACCGTCTTCGATAGCTACAGTCTTCAAGGGCTCTACCTTCTTTGGTGAGCACCCTGACCAAATACCCGTGGCTGCCAGTATTGCCAGCACGGTGAATCTTCTCACATACTTCATTTACATGTTTTGCCTCCCATGGTTGGATTAGCTGCGCTACCACTCTGAATTACCAAGGTATTTCTTAGCCACTTTCCAGTTTGTTCACGATTCTGTCAGCTTCTTTAAGGATTTTAAGCTCAATATAATCGTGCCGTGAAGGTGAGTGATGATTGGCTATGATTTCGCATACTTTTATTGTTTTACTCTGTGAGAAGCAGATGCTGTTAAGCAGCATTTCGGCAATCGGCGGACCGAACTCCTCTTGAGTCTTGCCATTATTATATCCAAGGTTCTCTTCAGATTGCTTTATGCCGATATCGTGTAAAAGTGCGGAGGCAACCAGAATCTCATAATCACAGCACTGAAAATTCTCCATAATTAACTCAGAGTGTTTCAAGACCTCTAACGCATGCGAGATTCTTCGAAAATCATTTCCAAAGTAATCCACCAATAATTTTGTAACTCTAGCTTTGAAGTAATCCATATCCGCTCTAACCCTTAAGAATTACCGAGGCATCGTAAAGGTTCTAAAGTTGTGACGCTTTGGGGAAGAGGATGTTGTTCTCCAGGTGGACGTGCTTGTGGAGATCATCCTCAAACTCTTTGAGCTTTTGATATGTGATCATGAATGTATTGCACGTGTCTTTTGGTATTGCATAATCCTTTGAAAGGTGACGAATCGTGTGGATAGCATCGCCGATCTCCTCGTGCTCGCGGCCGAGTTTCGCTAGGGATTCCGTAATTACATCGCAATCTTCTTTCAATGATGCTTTGCCTGCTTTTCTTGCCGCATCGGCCCGTTTTACCGCTGGGAAGAAAACTTCTTCCTCCTCAAGTAGATGGGCTGCCATATCTGCGGTTATCTTTTGGAAGATAGTGGCGATCTCGATCACCTCGGGATGATGAGCACCATGGACTTCTGCAATTTTTCGAGCGTATATGGCAATTTGTTCGTCGTTTTCTTTGAGATATGCATGATGTGTATTGACTATGTAATCCACCAGGAAGGGGAGCTCCCATGAGGTGTAATTTTGGCTACGATCAATCTGTTCACTTTTGATTGCTTCGATCTCCCGCAATAACGTGTCGGGGTTGATAGCCTTTTCCTGACATATTGATGATAGAGCAACCTTACCACCACAGCAAAAGTCAATCCCGTGAGACTCAAAGACCTTGGCAGTTCTATAATCGGCGGCAACTATCTCACCGATTGTTGTATTTAGTGTGTAATTCGTTTGAAGAGTTGATTCTTTCATGTGTGTTCTCCTCTGAATCAGTGTTGGCCGGTATTAGTCTGCCATCTGACTCATTTTGTTGAATCCTAATCAGGTGATCCTGCCAGTTTTGATTCACAAACAGTCAATCGCTCTTTCAATTCCTTCTCCTTTTTCCATCGTTCGGTGACATCCCGCATGATCGATGCACAGCCCTGCAATTGGCCTGCTTCGTCGTGCAGCAGTACCATGCTGAATTCTAGCGAAACACGGGATCCGTCTTTACGAATTCCAGGTGATGACAGGAGACCTGTCTTATATTTCGTCTCTCCAGATGCCATTACCCGGTGATAGCCATCCCAGTGGCGGCCCCGCAGATTTTCAGGAATAATCAGATCAAGTGATTGACCAACAGCTTCAGCTGCCGTGTGTCCAAACATTTGCTCTGCTCCGCTGTTCCAATAGCTGATAATTCCTTCCCGGTCTGAAATGAGGATTGCATCCGGAGCATTATTAACTGCTTGAATCAATATCCTGTCCATATTTCCTCCAATTTGTGACTTGTCGTATGTCCCAATGATTAAATGATACACCGATGGCTATGTTTGTATTTTGACCCACATCAATAAAAGAACATAAACTAGTGTAGTACACAAAAAAAGATGAGCGCCCCACGGGGACCCGCGAGGCGCTCATTATTCAACGGTGTTATTTGGAAAGTGTTATCCCAGCATGGCCTTCATGTCGGCATCAACCGTGGTGATCGGTCCGACGTTGAAGTTTTCAACCAGGAAGTTGAGGACGTTGGGGGTGATGAAGGCCGGCAGTGTCGGCCCGAGCTTGATGTTCTTGATGCCGAGGTGGAACAGGGTCAGCAGAATGACAACCGCCTTCTGCTCGTACCAGGACAACACCATGGAGAGCGGCAGGTCGTTGACGCCGCACTCGAAGGCACCTGCCAGGGCTACGGCAATCTGGATAGCGGAGTAGGCGTCATTGCACTGGCCAACATCCAACAAGCGTGGGATTCCGCCGATATCGCCGAACTCCAGTTTGTTGAAGCGGTACTTACCGCAGGCCAGTGTCAGTATAACGGTGTCCTTGGGAGCCTTCTCGGCAAACTCGGTGTAGTAGTTGCGGCCGGACTTGGCGCCGTCGCAGCCGCCAACCAGGAAGAAGTGCTTGATGGCACCGGACTTGACCGCGGCAATTACTTTGTCAGCCACACCCAGGACGGCGTTATGGCCGAAACCGGTCAGGATCTCTTGGCCCGGATTTTCCGGCAGGGCCGGGCACTCCAGTGCTTTGTTGATGACAGGAGTAAAGTCCCAGCCGTCGATGTGCTTGACACCGGGCCATGCCACCAGGCCCCAGGTGTAGAGACGGTCGGTGTAGGATTCGGCCGGTTTCTGGATGCAGTTGGTGTTAAAAATAATGGCACCGGGGAAATTGGCGAATTCCTTGGCCTGATCCTGCCATGCGCCGCCGTAGTTACCAACCAGATGGCTGTATTTTTTCAGGCCGGGATAGCCGTGAGCCGGCAGCATCTCGCCATGGGTATAGACATTGACCCCCTTGCCTTCAGTCTGTTTAAGGATCTCCTCCATCATCTTCAGGTCGTGGCCGGATACCAGAATTGCCTTGCCGGCCTTGGTGCCCAATTGTACCTGAGTCGGGACCGGGTGGCCATAGGCGTCGGTATGGGCGGTATTCAGGAGTCCCATGACGGTCAGGTTCTGCTTGCCGCACTCCATTGAAAGACCAACAAAATCCATTAGACCCAGGTTGGCGTCGGTGGTTGCTGCCAATGCTTTCTGGAAAAATGCCATGACTTCATCATCTGTCTTGCCCAGGATCATGGCGTGATCCATATAGGCTGCCATGCCTTTGAGACCCAGCGTCAAAATTTCGATGACTGAACGAATGTCTTCGTTGACATGCAGGGTACTAAGGCCGTGGGCTTCGCCCTGCGCAACCATACCAGCCAGATCATCGGCCGGCTTCCAGTCAGCTACCGGACCAGTGATAGTTACACCGGCAGCGGTTTTGGCCTTCTCTTTCAACTCGTAGCAACGCTTGATCAGGTCGCCAATGCGGGCTGCTTCAAAGTCAACGTTAGTGACGGTGCTGAAGAGCCCCTCGATGGTGAAACGATCGATCTCGGCATTGCGGCCGAGCTTGACAGCGTAGAGGGCCAGAGATTTGAGACCGTACAACAGGTGATCCTGCAGGGCCGCTACATCGGGTTTCTTACCGCAGACACCGGAAATGTTACAGCCGGTGCCGTTTGCTGCCTGCTCGCATTGATTACAGAACATACTCATCTTTTTTATTCTCCTTTGGTTTGTTGTTTAATTGATTTGACTGATAGATTTATAACTGTGTAACCTTACATTATACTTCGTTTAGTGACATTTGCTTGACCGTAGTCAAAAAACTGCTAAACAGATAGGCTTTCCTTTTCTAATCAGCAAATGATCTTTTTGCCGTGTAGGCTTGGAGAGAACTCGCTTGTCTGACGCATAGAAGTCGCCAACCTGGTTGTGGTGAAGCTCTTCAGCGACGAAGAGAATTCGAACCGATATACTTTCGGGAGACACTTTGACGATAAGCTCGCCCTGCTGCCCAAGTGGATTCGCAGGCCGGTAAAGATAAATGATGATTTCTGACAGCACATGCAGGTTATTATTTTGGCGATCACTTACTGACTTTCCAGAAACCGCTCAATCCTCTGAAGGCTCTTATTGAACGGCTTCCTCGTCGCACTCAACCATTCGTACAGCTGATCAGGGTGAATTTTCATCTGATTTCCCAGTGCTACCACTGTAAGCCCTTGCACTCTCCTATACCATGCAAGCCGTCCAATAGTATCATCCGGACAGTCGAACGGAATATAACCTAGAAATTTGATAATACTTGGATTATATTGCAGTTCCGGTTCGGTGCCATGTTCCCAGTTCCAGATAGATGATTCGGTGACTCCGATGATCTCTGCGACTTCTCTCTGGAGGAGGCCAACATCCATGCGTTTCTTGCGGATGTGTTCACCGACTGTGATGGGGAATTCTGGATAACCGGGAAGCTGCTGTTTTTCGAGAGGAATTTGAATTGAGAACGAGTGCCGTTTTAAGTGGGTATAGTAGAGAAAGGTTAACACACCCCTGGATTTGCTCGTAAACCCTGAAATAACAGGCTGTTACACTTCGACGGTGTGTGAAGCTTTCCATCTCCAACCTGCTAGTTATTTTTCGCTCCAACCATTTTTGATCAACTTGAACAACATAACTTGCTGACAAGGCTGCCTCCTCTTTAAGAGGAGACAGTCTTGTCAGCATTAACTACTCGTCAGGCCAGTTTCTTTGCGATACCAGCGACATGCGCTCCTTGAAAACGCGCACCAGCAAGTTCGTTATCACTCGGCATCCGTTCACCTTGACCGCCAGTAATGGTGGAAGCACCATACGGTGATCCCCCGGTTATTTCTCCGATTCCCATCTGTCCTGCAAAGGCATAGGGCAGACCGACAACAATCATTCCATGATGCAGAAGTGTTGTATGGAAGCTCAGGATGGTCGATTCCTGCCCGCCATGTTGGGTGGCAGAACTGGCGAACACGCTGCCAACTTTTCCGACCAGTGCACCTTTTGCCCAAAGTCCACCAGTGGCATCAAGGAACTGGCGCATTTGTCCGCACATATTGCCGAAGCGGGTTGGGGTGCCGAAGATAATGGCATCGACTGCGACCAGATCATCAACCGTGACAACTGGAATATGGGCCATGCCTTTTTGGGCATCCAGAGCCCCCATCATTCCGAGTATTTCGTCCGACAGAGTTTCCGGTACACGCTTGATGACCGCCTCGCACCCTTCGACCTGTCGAACACCTTCGGCTACCGCTTCTGCCATCTTATAAATATGGCCGTACATGCTGTACTCAACTATCAATACCTTGCTCATACAATATTCTCCTTTTTTAGAAATAGCGCTTCAATAACCCGGCAAAAACTTGACCATGGCGGGCCTCATCCTTGCACATCTCGTGAACAGTATCATGTATCGCATCGTAGTTGAGTTGCTTGGCTTTGGTTGCGAGATCTTTTTTACCTTTACAGGCCCCGTTTTCCGCATCAACGCGCATTTGCAGATTAGTCTTGGTGTCAGCAGTGACAACTTCGCCCAGTAACTCGGCAAACTTGGCAGCATGTTCGGCCTCTTCAAAAGCTATACGCTTGTAAGCCTCTGCTACTTCGGGATAACCCTCACGGTCTGCCTGACGGCTCATCGCCAGATACATCCCCACCTCTGTGCATTCACCCGTGAAGTTCCGCTTGAGCCCTTCGATGATTTCCTGATCGACACCTTGGGCGACGCCGATTTTGTGCTCATCGGCCCAGCTAAGGGCGCTTTCATCCTTGAGCATAAACTTATCTGCTGGAGCCTTGCATTGAGGGCATTCTGTCGGCGGAGCGTCTCCCTCGTGAACATAACCGCAAATGGTACAGACAAACTTCTTCATTCGTTCTTCTCCTTTATTATAGTTCTGTTGGCATACAGACATTTCTGGCCGAATTTGCCACGTTTCCACAGTTTTCACAACGTACAGCCGGATGGTCGGTGACCTGTCTGATGATGTCCCACTCTTGCTGGCTTTCCAATTCACAAAGGTGCCCGTTGTGTTCAGCGGTAGAGCAGCAGGTCTTGTTTTCAGTTTCTGGTGTCATGGAATCTCCCTGTACGATGACGATAATGTTGTTTCTACGTCAATTCGGCGTTGATTTGATCCAGCGCCGCTTTCGGGGGGCGCAACTTTTCATTCGGCAGTTGGACCAGCGGCATATCGATCAGCTGTGCCTGTTCGACCAAAGTCCGTCGTTCCTCGTTCACATACAGCAAGCCGGTGGCAAAAAACTGTCCGGCTCTTTCATCTTCCAGTAACTTGATGGCAGCCATCCGATCCGTTGGGTCATGCTCCTGGCCTATTTTCTTCAGGCGAATGACTGAGCCATCATGCATCGTTACTTCTCGGATCGCACCAGGTTCATAGTCAGTCAGGATCTCATCATGCTCCAAAGGGATAAAACCGATATCATGCAGCGGCAGGCTATGTTCTTTAGCCCACACGTAGCTCTTGGTCGAGCCTTCGCCATTATTGAAGGTAACGCATGGGCTGATAACGTTGACCACCGCCGTGCCATGATGTGAGAAAGCTGCCTTGAGCAGTGACTGCAGTTGCCTGGCGTCGCCGGCAAAGGATCGTGCAACAAAGCCACACCCGGCAACGATCGCTTCAAGGCAGAGATCGAGCGGGGGAGTTTCGTTCAAGCCGCCATGTTTTAGCTTCTGCCCCAGATCGGCGGTAGCGGAAAGTTGCCCCTTGGTCAGACCGTAGACGCCGTTGTTCTCGATGATGTAGACCATATCGACATTACGGCGCAGCAGATGTTTGAATTGACCGAGACCGATCGATCCGGAGTCTCCATCACCACTGACGCCGATGGCCACCAGATCCCTGTTGACGGTTGTTGCCCCGGTGGCGAGTGACGGCATACGCCCATGCAGGCCGTTGATGCTGTGCGACTTTCCAAGGAAGTACGCCGGACTCTTGCTCGAACAGCCGATACCGCTGAATTTGGCGATGCGGGTCAGATCGAGTGACAGGTCAAATGCGGCGCCTGTGATTATGTTGGCGATGGCATAATGGCCGCAGCCGTTGCAGAGGGTTGAAGGTGCGCCGCTGTAATCGGCTTTACTCAAGCCAAGCTGATTGACATTCGCAGATTCGGGTGTCATGGATTCTCCTTTACTTCAAGTGTTACAACGGATTCGCATATCCACTGCGCTGTCAGAGGGAAACCATCGCACTTGGCAATCGAGACTATGCGACCGGCAGCGCCAGGCGCATGCAGTTGGACCAACGCATGCATCTGCCCATCCAGATTGTTTTCGACGACGTAAATGCGCTTATGCTGTTTGATGAACTCCGTAAGCCTGTTCTCCAACGGCAACGCCCGCAGCCGCAGGTATGATGACTGGATGCCGGCCGATCGCAGGAGATCGCGCGCTTCCTGGACAGCCGGGTCGCTGGTTCCATAGGCGATGATCCCGACTTCCGCTTCATCAATCAGTTCGACTTCCGGTGCCGGCACAATCGTGCGGGCATAATCATGTTTCTTTGCCAGGCGTTTCAGGTTGCTGGCCCAGACTTCCGGGCGTTCACTGTACCCGGTCGCCTCATCGTGTCCGGTTCCGCGGGTGAAATACCCCGCTGCCGGATGATGTGTGCCGGGCAGGGTCCGGTAGCAGATGCCATCGCCATCAACATCGGCATAGCGTTTCCATTCCCCCTGCAGACGCGTGAGATCTTCGGCTGACAGGACCTTACCGCGATCGAGCGGCTTGTCCGGGTAGGCGAAAGGTTTCGTCGGCCAGAGGTTCAGGCCAAGATCGAGATCGCTCAAGACAATCACGAGAGTTTGCAGCCGTTCGGCAAGATCGAGTGCGATCCCGCCAAACTCAAAACATTCGGCGACAGTTGCAGGAATGAGGCAGACATGTCGGCCATCGCCATGACCGAGCGTGTACGCGGCCAAGATATCGTCCTGCGCCACGCGCGTCGGCAAACCGGTACAAGGCCCCATGCGCTGTACGTCCCAGATGACTGCGGGTATTTCCGCAAAGTAGGCATACCCGGCAAATTCAGCCATCAGCGACAACCCTGGCCCTGAAGTCGCCGTCATTGAACGAGCTCCGGCCCACCCGGCGCCAACGACCATGCCGAGCACTGCCAGTTCGTCCTCCGTCTGGACGATGGCATAAGTTGCCTTACCATCACTGTCGCGGCGCAGTTTCGGTAGGTACTCGCTGAGATTGTCCACGATGGAGGTTGACGGCGTGATAGGATACCAGGCTACAAATTGTACACCGCCAAAAACCGCGCCGAGCGCAGCGGCTTTATTACCATCGATCAGGAACGTGCCTGCGGTCTTGTTCATCCGTTCGACGCGAAACGGGTCGCTCTTGGCGAGGTTCGACACCGCCCAGTCATAGGCAGCTTTCGCCGTAGCGAAGTTTAGAGTGACTGCTTTCTGCTTGCCGTTTAAGGTATACGACAGCGCCGCTTCGATCTCCTGGAGGTCGATATGCAGCAGACAGGCCAGTACGCCGACGTAGACCATGTTGGCAACGTACGGCTTCAGCTTGGCTTCTGCTCCTGATTCCTGGACCAGTTCGTTCACCGGCATCGGATAAAAGGTCACGTCGTCGCGTTTGAGCGGGAGTTGGATGTCGTTCGGGTAAAGGCAGATGCCGCCGGGTTCCAGCTTCTGAATGTCTTCCAGCATCGATGCCTTGTTCATTGCCACCAGTATTTCAGTCTTTTCGCTTCGGGCGATGTACCCTTCTTTGCTCACGCGGATGGTGAACCACGTGGGGAGTCCCTGGATATTGGAGGGTAATATGCTTTTGCCGCTGACCGGGACACCCATTTTATGAATAGCGTGAATCAAGGTGTTGTTGGCTGTCTGGCTGCCTGAACCGTTGACAGTGGCTATGGTAATCGAGAAATTGTTAACAACCGGCTCTTTATCACAAGCAGCGCACGCCACGGTTTGTGCCGCTGAATCTGTAACTGTCATGTCGTATCCTCAAATAGTGATAGTGTGTTTAATGCCTTATAAGCAGGTGGATCAAGTTCTGTGGCCAGCCATCAGAAGGCTCGTCCACAAGGATAACATACGCTAACATGGACGCCATGATCGCAATAAGTGTGTAAAGAAAAAATTTTGATTTCTTTACCGGCACTTCAAATTCATAGGAATCTTCCGGGTTCAACTAAACCACCTCCTCCCAGAAGCTATTTGATAGTAAGAAGTTCGGGCTGAATGGTGACACAGAGACATTCCCCGACTGCATACGTAGTTTTCTCGCAATAGATGCGGCCATGAACCAATACTTTACGTCCCTCTGCGGATACGACCTTGGTCTCCACGCTGACAACCTTGTGCAACGGCAGCATGTTTCGGAAACTGACGTTCAGATTGCCGACCACTATCGAATAACCGGCAGCCCAGGCGGCCAGTCCCAGGACCTCATCCACTACTGCAGCCATTGCCCCTCCGTGGGCATGGCCGGGCGGCCCCTCCGTCTCGGGACCGAACCATACCTTTGCCTTGAGATGTTCTGCTGAGTCCCGATAATAGCTGACCCTGAAACGATTACCTTCGGGATCGCCGGAAACGAAACGAAGCGAAGAGCCGACGCTTGCAGCGGCATCGAATGGTGTCCAGTCAATTTCTCCCCTGAGATCTGGTTTGTTGTTGCATGCACCGTCTGTATTTGTCTGATTCATTGCTGATGGCTCCTTATCTATTGAATATCAACGAATCTGATCCATCCGAACCTGTCCGCTACCGTACCGGTCTGGATTCCGGTCAGGGTGTCATACAGATTCCGGGTAATCTCACCGACGGCGCCACCATTCAGCTGCAATATCTCATTCTTGTAACTGAGTTTGCCCACCGGCGTTATCACGGCTGCGGTACCGCTGCCGAACGCCTCGGTGACCTTCCCGTTCCTGATATCAGCCATCAGTTCATGAATATCGATGGGGCGCTCTTCGATCTTGTAACCAAGAGTTGGTGCAAGTTTAAGCACCGAGTCGCGCGTCACTCCAGGAAGGATTGAACCGGTCAAAGGGGCGGTAACGATGGTCTGGCCATATACGAAGAACATGTTCATGGCCCCGACTTCGTCGATATAGCGCCGTTCTCGGCCGTCAAGCCAAAGTACTTGATCGAATCCCTTCTTTTTCGCATCCAGCCCTGCCTTGAGGGAACTGGCATAGTTGCCGCCGGTCTTGGCCTCGCCGGTACCGCCGGGCACCGCCCGCACAAAATAGTCCTCGACCAAGATGCTTACTGGGGAGAAGCCAGAGGCGTAGTAGGCGCCAACTGGAGAAAGGATCACAAAAAAATAGAAATGGTCGGATGGTTTGACCCCCAATACCGGTTCAACGGCGATCATGGCCGGGCGGATGTAGAGCGAAGTGCCCGGTGATGTGGGAATCCACTCATTTTCCAGGGCTACCAGCCGTTCGATGCCTTCAAGGAACAGTTCCTCCGGGACTGCTGGCATGCAGAGCCGATCAGCCGACTGGTTGAAGCGGCGGGCGTTCATCTCGGGGCGAAATAAGGCTACCCGGCCGTCAGCCCATTTGTAGGCCTTGAGCCCCTCGAAGATCTCCTGGGCATAGTGGAAGACCATACAGGACGGGTCAAGCGTGAACGGCTCATAGGGCTTGATTCGGGCATCGCACCACCCCTGTCCGGCCCGCCATTCGACCAGCAGCATCCGGTCGGTGAAATACCTGCCGAAACCGAGTTGTGACTCGTCTCTGATCTGTTGCTTCTTACTGTCCTGTCCCAATGGTACTGTTGTGAACGTCATGATCAATTCTCCAATAGTTCGTTTGCCGATGAAACTGTGTTCGAATCTGCCGGCCAGTAAATAGGTCTATGGAACAGGAACTTGAACAGCACCAGTGCGAGCAGCACAATAGCCCCGGCCAAGAAGAACGCGACCTTAAATCCTGCACTACTGATGATCGTCCCCATGCAGCAAGAACAGAGCATCATGCCGGCGTACACGCAGGTGTTGTAGCTTCCCATGGCAAGCCCACGCATCTCCCTTGGCACCGAATCGACGATCAAGGCGCAGACTACGGTAAATGCCGTCCCCATGCTGAGCCCCATGAAAGCGGCTGTAATCATGAGCATCACGACCGATGTGCAGAGACCAAACAACCCCATCGTCACGGCAAATATCGCCATGCCACCGATCACCAGATGGCTCCGGTCTTTTATACGGTCACACAATTTCCCAGTAGGGAGGCGAGACAAGGCATTCGCCAGCGCCTGGGATGCGAAAACAAATCCCACTGCGCCAGTGGAGAGCCCCTCACTGCGGATATACAACGGCATAAAGGTAACGAACATACCGAAACCAACACGGCCACCGGCAGTAGCCACAAGACATGCCACCAACTGCTGATTACCGAGTAAACTCTTTACCATCTCATTGAATGGCGGATGAGAGTGAGCAGCTTGATGATGACTGGTGGCAGGGGGAGAGATGAAAAAAAGCGCTACCCAGAACATCGCAAAGATCAATCCTCCTGACACAAGAAATACCTGCCGGAGCCCAAGCGCTGTCCCAAGAAATCCGCCGACGGCGGGGCCGAAGGTCATGCCGCTGTATACGGCCATGGTGTACCAGCCGTACGCTTGTCCCAGTACTTCTGGGGGGGTGATATCAGCCACATACGAAATAAGTGTTGGGGAAAAGGCCGACAGACCCACACCGAACAGAAGATAAATGCCGGCCATCTGTAAAGGGCTTGTGCTCCAGTAGAGAAGAAACGAAGATGATGCCAGCAGGAAAATTCCTCCCAGCATGGGCAATCGACGGCCCCATCTGTCGGAGGCAAGTCCTGCAGGAATGGAGAGCAACCCCGCCATCATCATGAACGCGCCGTTGATTATCCCAACCTGAACCGTGTCAGTTCCAAGTGACGTTGCAAACAGGGGGACGATGGGAATCCTCATGTAGGAACCAATAAAGCAAACAAACGCTATGACGCAGGCGGTAACAAACAGCCGGCTACTCTGAATTTGTTCAGTTTTCATCTGTTTCATATCCTGGCAGCCAGCTGATATGCTTCAGGGGCTGGCCTTCCTTGTAATAGAGCCTCGGCGTCAGAGGGATGAAGAATATATGCACATCCTTAATGCCGAAGCGATTGAGCAGGGTATCCATTGATTCAGCTATATAATCATGCTTACTTTGCTCCCTCGGAAACATGAACATTTCGAGCGACCGAGGAGTAGCGGTTATCTGGATTACCGGGAGCAGTTCGACCTTGACCTTTTCCTGTGGCACTTCGGCAACACGGGCAAATTCATCGACAATCAGTGGTGCTTTCTCCCGCAGGAAACCTTCGTCAAAACCTTTGAATCTCAGGTAAGGCATGCGCATTTCCCTGTGCCAACGTGCCATGACTCCGGCTGAATCAACGTTCCCCGTTGCCGGGAACCGACTTCCGGTACAACCGAAAAACCGCATGACTCACTGAGCGGCTCAGTCGCTTGCCAGAGCTTGAATGCCAAAGCTTCAAGCAGAGGGAGAATAGTAGCCGGTTGCCGGGCAGCTTCATCGAGCTGGCGTGATGCTTCGAGAAGAAAATTCGTGCTGCAGTTACTTTCCTTATCCCTGAGCTGTTGCAGGGAACTGCCAATGATCAGGGCAGCAAGACCCCCTTCAACGGCAGAGGATATGTCAGTATCAATTTTTCGAGCATTGGTAAGCAGACGAAGCACCCGGTGCTGCATCCGGTAACGGCTCTTTTCAAAATCATGGTCTGAAGCGCTGCGGGCAATGGCTTGAAGATCACGAACGATGGCAACCAGGAGCGAATTAAGACGCCTTTCTGGGTCAACCGGCAGCAGAAAACGAAATGAAAGGATGGCAACGCCGATACCACCAAGGCATGCCAGGCCACCCAGAGCAAACGTGGCTGCGGGAGGAACAGCTGGCACCCCAGGTTGCATCACGAACAGAAAAAAGAGCATGGCATCCATGGCGCCACGGGCGGTTGCACGATGGTGCAGTGCAATGCTGCCAGCCAGTAGAACCGGTAGGCATACTAGAACCTGCAGTAAAAAACTGCTGGAACCAGGCAGTACCAGCAGGCGATATATAAATGCCGCAGCAACACCGAGCAAAGCACCGCAGAAGATATGCCTGAGCATGACGGCGGGCCGGTCATGAGTAGAAAAAAAGCTGACCATTATTGACGCAGCCATTATCATCAATGGACTTTCATTCCAGCCGGTGACATACCAGACCAGTCCGACACCCGCCATGGCGCAGGCGGCTCGCAGGGCAGCGCGTCCAGCTTCCTTCCAGTCTCGATGGTGTATATATGGTGTTGCAGCCGGTCGCTCAAGTGTCGGCATCGTCGCATCCCACTGCGCGACTGCCACATGAAGGGCTGTCATGACATCCTCCAGTGACGTGGCAAGCAGCGGCAAACGTGATGACAGTTCGGTCATTATTCCTGACAGACCAGAAGGATCATAATCGCTCATGCCGTGTTGCTGAAGACAGTCAACGGTCAATTCAAGCTTGTCGGCTAAAGAGCCTCTCCAGGAGGCGATGAAATGATTTTGTAACTGCTTGTCAGCCACCGTACCGGCTTCAAGGTGGGAAAGGAGGCTAATGATCAAACTGTTGACGAGTTGTTTCCTCTTCTTGAGGTCAAGCGTGCCAGCCCAGTATGCATCCAGGCTGTTTTCGATATCGGCGAGTTCGGCAAGGATACTCTTCCGGAGGAGGTTCAGCTCTGTTAGGTCATAGCCGCGTATCAGATGAGCTGTCCATTCAAGGCTGGTTATGACTGTCTGTTCCAGTCTTTGAAGTACTTCACGTTTTGAGCGCCGTTGGGTGAAGTACAGGGTGACCGTTGTCGAGATGATGATGCCGATGATAATGCCAGCGATCCTGCCGAAAACCAGGTCATGTAGATGAGGGGGATTGTTGTAACCGGCCATGGAAACAACTGCGCAGGTACAACCGGCAACCATGGCCCCATAGGAACGTAGCCCAAATAGCAGGTTACCGACGCCGACGCAACCGGCCAGCCATAAGGAAAGCAGGAGTGAAATCATGAGCGGTGAGCGGGTTGCCAGAAGAATCAGCAGGCCGGCACCTGCCCCAAAAGCAGTGCCAACCAGGCGGAAATAGCTTTTTTCCAGCAGCAGCCCCCGCGTCGGCTGGATAACGATCAATGCCGTCATTGCTGCCCAGTAGGGACATTCCAACTTCAGTGCCACTGCTACTGCCAGAGCCAGCAACGCTGCCAGCGTGCCGCGCACAGCCAGTAATAGACTCGGCCACTCTCGGCGCAGGATCTTGCGTATTGCGCCGTAACTCAAGGTTTGTGCCGTTCCCGTGCGTCGATAACAGATGATTCCAGCCGCTGCACAAAATCAGCGAATTTGGCCACTTCGTTATCGCTGAACGAGCTGAAGATCCCATCTTCCAGGCCTGTTACCGTTTTCCGGATGCGATCCACCAGCTTAAGTCCTTCCGGAGTTAAACGGAGGAGCTTTGCCCGTCGATCCCTGACATCCTCTGACCGTTCAATCAGATCTTTGGTGATCAGGCTGTCGATAAGCCGTACCAGGGACGGCCCCTCGATGCCGAGGGAGGCTGCCAAGTCCTTCTGGCGTATGTCCTCACCGAGAATATGCAGGTGCAGGAGGGGACGCCACGTAGCATCAGTGAGCCCGGAAGATTGGAACTCTGCGTCAAGTATCTTGCGCCAGTGACGGGTCAAGTAACCAAGACGTAAAAGAAGGTTGCTGCGATTGACTTCTGTTTTGTATATGTCCATATAAAATAGATAGCATACTAACTATTAACATGCAATACATTCTTCATCGGCTACTTTTTGGATTGTTAACTCACGAGATATGAATAATAATGCTTTCAGGCTGGGTAAACAGAATGCGGCTGATGGTTTTCTGCGCTGGCTTGTTAAGTTGTAGGTCAATAAAGGTGTGATCATGACTGATGAAAAATACCTCCGCCAGTATGAATCATGCCTTTTGCTAAAGAATGGCGCTGAGGTTCTCGTTAGGCCTGTCGTTCCTACCGATGCTCCCCTCCTGATTGACATGTTCAGCAAGATGACTCCACGATCCCGCTATCTGCGCTTCATGACAAACTTCCAGGAACTGCCGGAAGACCTGCTATATCAGTTCACACACCTTGATTACCACGACAGCTTTGCCATTGCCTGTGTAGTTGGAACTAATGACCAAAACGAGATCATCGCCGTAGCGCGCTATTCACATGATCCTGACGAGAATATTGCTGACCTTGGAGTTGCTGTCCGTGACGATTGGCAACAGCTGGGCGTCGGCAAATCATTGCTGTCGAGAATTATTATGATAGGCAAGGAGTTTGGTATCAGCCGCTTCGGCAGCATGATGGACCCACAAAACGACATCATGAAAAAGACGCTTCGTGAATTGGGTTATCAGGTAAAGTATTTTTTCAAGGGTGGATCATACCAGGTCGAGATTACAACCTGACGGAACATTTCGCTGCAATCAGTTCCGAATGACCTTATTCCCACTGAAACGCTGCCATGGACATGAAACCATAGGTATAGGCGTTATGCAGCAGTGTCCCTTTGAGACCGACCCCCATGGCGACAAAAAGCGGCAGGAAGTGCTCCGGCGTCGGATGGTTCAGGAGCGCATGGGGGGCACAATTCACATAGTCAAGCAGCTCTCCGGTTCGCCCGTTAACGACAGCTTCTTTAAGCCACTCTGTAAACTCCCGAGCATAGGGAAGCGGTTCAGCATCGAGTTTTCTACCGAAGAAATCCCGCAGATTATGAGTGGCCGAGCCGCTGGCGATAATAAGGATTGATTCATCCCGTAATGCATGCAGCGCCTTCCCGATGGCCAGATGATGCTCTGGCCCCAGGTGAGGTTGCACCGACAGCTGGATTACTGGGATATCGGCTTCCGGGTACATCAGCATGAGCGGAACCCAGGCTCCGTGATCGTAACCGCGGGACATATCCTTTTCTGCAGGTATCCCTTGGGCGTGGAGCAGTGACATGACCCGTTTTGCCAAAACCGGTTCACCGAGGGCCGGATATTTCAAGGAGTAGAGTTCATCGGGAAACCCGCCAAAATCATGGATTGTTGACGGGCTTGGGTGCATGGTGACGCGAGGTTCCGCCGTTGTCCAGTGTGCCGATACACAGATAATCCCTTTGGGTTTGCCAATCTCCTTGCCTAACCGCAACAAGAAATCGCGAGTCGGACAATCGTCTATAATCAGGGTGGGGGCGCCATGTGATACAAACAGCGCCGGGAATCTTTCAGTCATGATCGTCACCTTTCGCTAATCGCCAAATCTTTCGCAATCAGGCCAGATCGAAGAGCAGGATTTCTGATTTTCTCTGCCCGGTAACTACGATCTGGCCCTCATCGCTTATTGCCGCGCCGTCACTTTGATCCAACTCAGTGCTATTAACACAAACCTTGCCGCGGGCTACCTGGAGCCAGACATGCCGACCGGCAGGAATCCGGTGAACGAGTTCTTCTCCTACTTCCAAGATGGCCGCATACAGATTAACATCCTGATGAATGGTCACTGACCCTTCACGACCGTCCGGTGAGGCGACCAGTTTGAGTACACCCCGTTCTTCCTGCTCGGGAAAAGCTTTCTGCTCATAGCTTGGTGTCACTCCAGTCTTCGAAGGAAGTATCCATATCTGGAGGAAGTGAACCAGCTCGGTACTGGAATGGTTGTACTCGCTATGGGTGATGCCAGTGCCGGCGCTCATGCGCTGGACCTCGCCCGGACGGATGACCGAACCGTTGCCCATACTGTCCTTATGTTCCAAGGCACCTTCCAAGACATAGGTGATGATCTCCATGTCACGGTGAGGATGGGTCGGAAAACCTTCCTTTGGCTGGACCCTATCCTCATTGATGACCCGTAAATCTCTGAAGCCCATATGTTTCTGGTCGTAATAACCGGCAAAGGAAAAGGTATGATAGGTATTCAGCCAGCCATGATCGGCATGTCCACGTTCACTTGCTTTTCGTACGCGTAACATTGTGTGCCTCCATGTTGTTACTTTGATTTTGTTTTATCTCGTTACTTTTTGATCATCTCGATTTCCAGGGTGATGGTTATCTCATCGCCCACGGCAACCCCGCCGGTCTCCAGAGCAGCATTCCAGACCAGGCCGAAATCCTTGCGATTGATCTTTGTTGTGGCAGTTGCACCTTTACGGATATTGCCCCACGGGTCTTTGCTTTCTTTTGTAGGACCTTCAACATCGAGAACAACTTGCTTGGTTACGCCGTGCAAAGTCAGGTCGCCAGTGACCTTCAGCTTGTCCTTGCCGGCCTTGGCCACCTTTTTCGAGACGAAGGTCATTGCCGGGTATTTTGCTACATCGAAGAAGTCGGCACTGCGCAGATGCTCATCACGCTTCTGAACATTGGTGTTGATGGAGTTTGTGTCGATGCTGACTTCCACTTTTGACTTAGTGATGTCTTTGTCGTTGATCTCAACGATGCCGGTATGCTTATCGAAACTACCTTTCACATTGGACACCATCAGGTGACGTAATTTGAAACCAACATTGGAATGGTCGGGGTCAATGTTCCAGGTTGTAGCGAACGCAAAAGCCGGAAGGGCTAGGGCGATAATGGTACTGATTGATGCGATAATTCTTTTCATGATGTTTCTCCTTTTGTCGCAATATTGGTTTGATGTTGAACTATTTGCCTAAAAAAAGCTGCTACCTTACGACACTCCTTTCATCCCCAGTTTTTTACACAATTGACCAAGTAACTCTTGCTCATTCTCGCTAAGCGTTGCCATTTCCGTAACGATTGCTGCTTCAACATCCTCGAATACTTTGGTAATCAGATCCGTACCGGATTCTGTAAGGTTAATGGTGAAATAGCGCCTATCATTTTCGTCTTTTACTCGACTCACAAGGTTCTGCTTCTCAAGGTTGTCGATCACCAATGTGATATTTCCAGAACTCTTAAGTATCTTTGCGCCGATGTCGCGTTGGCACAGTGGCCCTTTATGATAAAGAGCTTCAAGTACTCCGAACTGGCTGATAGTAAGCTTTGGTTCCGCCAGGACGCGATGCACCCTGCTGGTGACCGATTCAGCCGCCCGCATCAGCTTGGTGTAGGTATTCAGGGCACGATATGTTGATTTGTCATTGTGCTTCATTACTAACCTCGGTGAATTTCAAATCAACAAACTCAACATCAAATAGCTTAATGTTAAGCTATATTTTTTAGCCGAAACTGTCAACCGTTTATTTTGTTAAAGTTGGAAATTAGAAAACTTACTCACTTGCTGAACAATGCAAAATACTTATCATAGCAGCGGCAAAACAGTATCGGAGTCTGGATCGGAAGTCGGCCTGATGTCACCGCCAAGGAACAATCATTTATCCTCGTGATGACCGTAGGCTGCCATGAAAACATCTATAGCACGAGCAGTAACTTGCTTGATTTCCGCATGGCTGACCTCTCCTATGAGCTGAAACAGGAAACGCTCCATCAGTTCGGACTCCAGCAGGCTGAGCAGATGTCGTGACGCGACAACAGGGTCAGCCTGCCGAAGCCTGTCAAGGCTCATTGCTGTCCTTAAAAAGTCTACAACAAGATCCTGACCGCGTAGTACACCGCGTTCATACATAAGCCGCCCCAGATCTGTACGGCCAGAAACAGAGATAGCCAAATGACGATTTGCCTTAACACCCGGGGAGTAAAGAAAAGTCAGCCAACGTCTGCCGAACTCGCACAGCGATACGGCTATATCCTCTGCAGCAGGGTCTATCGAATTAAAGACTGCCTCGAATTCAGCATCATTCGTGAGAGCCATTACTTCGTAAAACAATTCATCTTTGGAAGAGAAATAATTATAAAGCGTCGCTTTGGAACCGCCAACTCTAGCGCATATTTCTGACATGGACGCTCGTTCGAATCCCAATTCCTGGAAAGCCTGTGCCGCCACCGTTAGAATATGTTGCCGTTTTGTGTCGGATTTTTTAGCCATGCTATTGTGGTTTCTCCTTATGTTTTTGATTGAACGATAGCATTAATCACAATCTGCGCCAAAAGATCATTTCCTTTGTGGCAAAAAACATATCACTGCAATTATGGCCCAACAAACCATGATTCCAAATACGATAATCTTGAATAACATATAATCAGTTAATGCCGGAATAGCAGGTGTATGATGTTTGTAGGAAAATCTTGTGATGGCTCGGCTACAAGAGCGAAATAAGTCAGTAACAGCACTATTAGAGCGATCACGCTGTACAGCAATAATCTGGATGTTTCCATGTCAGTACCTCTAATCTGATTACTGTGCAACCGAATTAGCTTCAAATTTATCGGCCTCAGAGTTTAAGATCACAATATCTACCCGTCTGTTTTTTGCACGACCTTCTGGCGTATCATTTGTGTCAACAGGTCGGTATTCTCCGTTACCTACGGTCGAAATTCTCTCGGGTTTCAAACCGTATGATTCTGTCAGCAGATGCATGATATTATTTGCCCGTGCGCTTGAGAGTTCCCAGTTTGAAAGGAACAAAGAGGTTCTTATGGGTAGATTGTCAGTATGACCTTCTACCCGGAACTCATTTTCATAGATGGAAATCGCATCAGCTATCGCTGCAAGGACACTTATTGACTGCTGCCTTACTGTGGCACTTCCAGAATCAAAGAAACCGGCCTCTTTCAGGCTTATTACCAAGCCGCGTCTCGTAATATTTATGCTTACCTTGTCTGTTTTTCCTTCTTTTATGAGATATGCCTCAATTGATGACTTGATGTGCTTGAAGTCATTATCTGTAGCCGTAGTTTTAATACGGTTTTGATTGTTGATCCCTGTTTTCGGCGCTGGTATCAGTGAAAGTGATGGTTGAATACTTGGAACAGGATTGATCTGATTTGATGGAATCACATTAAGTTTAGACGATGGAGATCCGGTAACTGACATGCCGAAAGCGCTTTGCATCGATTGCATTACTTCCTCTGTCTTCTTTTTGTCTTGCTGCCCCATCGCATACATAACAACAAACACTGCAAACAAAAGTGTCAAAAGGTCACCGTAAGAAACCAGCCACCTTTCGTGGTTAGGCTGTTTTTCCGGCTCACGTTTCAGTGCCACATCTCACCTCCCCAAACTGATTAATCGATCGCTTTTTCAGAGCGGTGTACAAGCACCGGTATCGTCGAATGGGTAAGCACTTTTTGAGTCTCACTGCCGAGCAACAACCCTGTAATTCCACGTCGCCCATGAGATGCCATGAAAACAAGGTCACATTTATTCTGCTTGGCCGCTTCGATGATTGCTTCGTAAGGTTCTTCACTGACAAGCATCACTTTGCTGCATTCTACTCCGGCATTCAGAGCAAGCTTTTCAGCGGTATCAAGGATATCCTGGGCTGTACTCTGCATTGTCTCGCGGAACGTGACCGGCATGTGCGCATCAAAGATTGTGCCCATGCCGTAGTACATCTTGGGCGTCGGCTGTATGGCACAAAAAAAGGTAATCCGGGCACCTGCCTCTCTTGCGAAAGAGACAGCGCGTATAATGGCGTTAATAGAGAGATCCGAACCATCAGTTGGAACAAGAATGTGTTTGAACATGAGAGACTCCTCTGCTGTTGATTAGTGTCCACCGGCTGAAGGGTCTACTACCCGTGTCGGTTTTGGCGCAAGCCAGATGATCGAGGCGGCGAAAATAAAAGCGATACCAATGGTCCACATCATCTGATTGGTGGCCAGCATAACGCTCTGGCTCGTAATCATGTAGTCGATGACCTGATTTACCGCGTCAGGTTCCGCTCCTGAGCTTCCAAGCATGGCTCGCACGCTCTGGTCGCTGTCAGTAAGGCCGACAAGTTCAGCATGGTTGGCTGTTATTTTGTTGGACCAGACTGTGGTCACTAACGACGTAGCAAAGGCTCCTGACAGAGTACGCAGAAAATTCATCAGGCCGGCCGCAGAATCCATTTCATGCTCTTCTACGCTAGCCAGTGCCAAACCGGTAGTCGGGATAAAGAAGAACGGTATCGCTAAACCGAAAATCATCAGTGGGATAGAGACATCCCAGAAACTCATATCAGTGGTAGCGATCGAACGCCACAGTGTGACAAGACCCATCAAAATTACCCCGCCAAACACCAGTTTTCTCGGGTCAAACTTGCTTGATGCCTGTGCCACAAGCGGCGCCAGGAAGATTGCCGATGCTCCAGACCAAGCCGTAGCAAGACCCGCTTGAGTCGCGGTGTACCCCATAAAGCTTTGAAGCCAGAGTGGCGTCAGGACGTTGACGCCAAAAAAAGCCGCAAAAGCAAAGCTGATGGTCAGAACGCAGGCAGTAAAGCCACGGTGCCTGAAAACCTTGAGGTCGACCGCCGGGTGCTCTTCATACAGCTCCCAGATAATGAAAGCGATAAACCCAATAGCTGCAATAATGGCTAATACAATGATCTTGTTCGATGAAAACCAGTCGAGATCTTTCCCTTCATCCAGCATCAGTTGCAGGGAAGCCACCCATATAACGAGCAGACCGAGGCCAACAAGGTCGATCGGGTTGCGTGACAATGGCTCGGTATAGCGTTTGAGCAGTTGCCAGGAGAAAAAGGCACAGGCGACGGCAATCGGCAGATTGATATAGAAAACCCACGACCAGCTGTATTCATCACAGAGATAACCTCCAAGAATTGGGCCGACCACCGGGGCTATAAGCGTCGTCATTGACCAGAGACCAATCGCGGCGGCAGCCTTTTCCTTGGGGAAGATACGCATCAGCAAGGTTTGTGATAGTGGCATCAGCGGACCGCCCGAAAAACCTTGGAAGATACGGGCAACAACCAGTAGGCCGAGAGAATTGGACAAGCCACCCACAACAGAGAAAATACCGAACAGTGCCATGGCCCAGACAAAGACGCGAACAGCACCGAATCGAGCTGCCAGCCAGCCAGTGAGTGGTACGGTAATAGCTTCGCCCACGGCATAGGATGTAATTACCCAGGTACCCTGACTCGTCGTTGCTCCGAGACTGCCGGCTATATTCGGCACCGAAACATTGGCAATCGTCAAGTTGAGAACAGCAATAAAGTTTGCCGCAGCCAGGACGATGGCCGCCAGCCAGAGCATGCCGCCAGTAAGCTGTTCGTCAGCATTAACAGGGTTCGTTGTGGATATAGTTTGGTTCATATTTAAAGTCCTTCTTAGTTTTTGCCGCGAGTATCAATTTCGGCACTCATGGAAAGCCCTACTTTGAGTGGTTTGCTTTGCAACTCTGTCGGGTCAAGTTTGACGCGCACAGGCAGGCGCTGCACCACCTTGATCCAGTTGCCGGTGGCGTTTTGAGCTGGAATAGCCGAGAACGCAGAACCCGAACCACCGGAAAAGCCCTCTACGGTGCCATGGTAGGTCACCGAGCTGCCGTAAATATCAGCATGGAGCTTGACCGGATGGCCGACGCGCACCTTGTTCAGCTGCACTTCCTTGAAGTTGGCATTAACGTGCATTTCCTGAACTGGAACTACCGTCAGCAAAGGCATGCCAGCCTGCACACGCTGGCCAAGCTGTACCTGTCGCTTGGCGACAATTCCATCAATCGGAGCCCTAACCACGGTACGCTCCAGATCAACGGCAGCCTGGTCACGACGTGCACGTGCGAAGGCAACCTCCGGGTTCGTAGCTTCGGTGGTCCCTGCAATGAGCACGGCGTTGGCCTCACGAGTACTAAGAGCGGTATTGCGGTTTGCCTTTGCTTGTGCAATAGCAGATCGTGTGACATCAAGGTTAGCTTTGGCAGCTGCAAAAGCATTCAGAGCACGACTAATCTCATCACCTGAAACAGAACCGGATGAAGATAGAGCTTCGCGTCGTTTAAGGTCGATTTGGGCCCGCTCAAAATCCGCTTCAGCCGACCTAAGCTGTGCGACTGCGCGTTTTTCATCGGCGTCACGGGCTGATATTTGCGCGTTCAGGCTGCTGTCATTAGCCACAAAGCCCTTGACACGACGGGTAGCCCGGCCAAGGTCAGCTTCAGCCTGGGCAAGCGCAAGCTTGGCATCGGTCTGGTCAATCCTAACTAGAATGTCACCCTTTTTGACGGCCTGAGTGTCTTTCACAAGAACTTCACTGATAGTTCCGCCAACCGATGGCGTCACCTGGGCAATCTCGACAGCAGCATAGGCGTTGTCGGTAGATATAAAGTTAGAGCTGTACAGATACCAATACGTTGCAGCGACTGCTGCAGAAAGAACAACGATGCCGGCGAGACCAATAAGCAGCGTCTTGCGGCGTTTTTCTTTGTTAACAACGGTAGGAATTAATGGTGAAGTTTCTTCTGGCATGATGTAATCCTTGTGCAATGAAATTTTGTGATGAGACTGTTGGGCAGTTATTGACTGGCGAACCAGGTTACAACTGAGAATTATGCTGATACCCACCGCCAAGAGCGCGTTTCAGCGCCACATCCAGTGTGAACCCCCTGGAATGGAGAGTAGTGAGGAAACGTTGACTGTTCAGCAGCCCATCTTCGGCGTGAAGTACTTCAATATAGTTGGCAAGTCCTCCTTCATATCGATTTCGAGCTACTCGGTGCGCCTCAGATGCCGCTTCGACAGCTTCTTCACCTTTGCTCAACTGGGCTGCTAGTGCCTTCATACTGAGGCCAGCACTGGCTATATCTTCCAGGGCATGGGTTACGGTGCTGTTGTAGTTTGCGACCGCCTCGTTATAGGTTGCTGCTGTCCCCCGCAGCTCACCTTGCAAGCGGCCAGCAGTGAATATCGGGAGCGAGATGGCTGGTCCGATGCCGCCAATGCTCGAACCGCTCCTCGCCAACATGTTTAGTCCCAGCGATTGCACACCAATGAAGGCAACGAGATTGACATTGGGATAGAATTCAGCCTTCTTCTGATCAATTCTGTACATCTGTACTTCAGTCATAATTCTCGCTGCGACAACATCCGGTCGTCGCCCCAGCAGGTTGGTGGCCAGTTCAGAGGGGAGTCCGAAACTACTTTTAAGGTTAATAGCCGGGCGCTTGATGGAAAGAGCACGGTCTGGACCCGCGCCTACCAGAGCAGCCAGGCGATTACATTGCAGGCCGATTTGCTCGTCTATCAGCATAAGTTCACCTTGAGCTCCTACCAGGCGGGCTTTGGCCTCATTCAGGCTACCTTTGGTTTCCATTCCATGAGCGAAACGTTCATTGAACAGGTTAGCCGTCTTGCTGCGGATTTCTACTGAGCGTATGACCATATCGCGGGTGTTGAAGAGACGGGCCAACTCCGCATAATTTCCTGCGATGGCAGCGACAAGATTCAACCTCACCTGAGCGAGCTCAGCGTGACTCGCCTGGAGCTGCGAGGTCGCAGCCGCAAAGCCAGCACGATTCTTGCCCCAAAAATCGATTTCCCAATTTAAGCTCAGTGCAGCCATTCCGTAATCCTGCCAACCATCTGTTGACGAGCTGCGGGGAATCAGGTGGTTGTAGCTGAGTTTCTGCTCAGTTACCGAGGCGTTAGCGCTTACTTGTGGCATAAGCGTGGAATATGCAACCTTGCTGAATGCAGCTGCGCGTTGCAGACGAGCTGACGCTGCGGCCAAATCTGGCGAATCTCGAAGCGCCTCGTCAACCAGCGTATCAAGTTGCGGGTCACCATATGCCTGCCACCAGCGTTCGGATGGCCAATCGCTAATAGGTGCCGAAAGCGACGCCGCCGTCTGATATTCAGACGCTGGTTTCACACTGCCGACTTGGCCGACTGAAGGAAGCATTGCGCAACCGCCAAGACCAAACACTGAACACAAGGCAATTGTGATGGCTATCCGTTTTGAAGGTGAGGTGAACGTTAGGGAATCATTAATCATTAGCAAGCTCTCCCATACTTGAATTGCATACTGTACGGTACAGTACAGAATTAAAAAGGTAATGTCAAGCGCCAAAACTCAACGCTAAATTCTTGTTCGTGACAGGAGCATGCGTCGAGTAGTGGAATTGAATAGATTAGTTTTATAGCGTCTCCTGTAAGCCGCAGATATCTTCAGCGGACCCGTTGATTCAGCAGAGCTGTTGGGCAAGCTCATCCGGCTTGGCAGGAAAGAACGCAAGATGACCGAGGAAGAGCTGTCCGGACGGGCGGGGATTTCCAGAAGAACCTTGCAGAAGATCGAGCGCGGTGATACGAAGTGTGAGATCGGGGTTGGTGTTTGCGGTCGCCAATATAGTCGGAGCGAAGCTTTTTAGCGACGAAGAGAATTCGATTCGCTATATCTTCGGGAGACACATCGATGATAAGCTGGCTCTGCTGCCCAAGAGGGTTCGTAGATCGGTAAAGATCAATGATGATTTCTGATGATGGGTTGTACCGGAAAGTGTGCCTGAAAAGCTTCCCTACACGGAAGAAAAAGTCAGCTATTCTTTCCCTGGTAAAAGGAATGTTTTCTGGTTTTCCAAGAACAGTTCAATCCTTTCCTGGCTCTTTCTGAATGGGCATCGTGTTCCACTCAACCACTCCTGGAGTTGATCCGGATGTCGCCGCATCTGCTGGCCCAGCTCATTCAGAGTGAGGCCATTCGTTCTCTTGTACCACGCAAGCCGCCCCACTGTGTCATCCGGGCAGTCGAACGGAATATAACCTAGAAATTTGATAATACTTGGATTATATTGCAATTCTGGTTCGGTGCCATGTTCCCAGTTCCAGATGGATGACTCAGTGACGCCGATGATCTCGGCGACTTCTCGCTGGAGGAGACCAAGATCCATTCGTTTCTTACGGATGTGTTCACCGACTGTGATGGGAAATTCGGGATAACCGGGAAGCTGCTGTTTTTCGAGGGGAATTTGAATTGAGAACGAGTGCCGTTTTAAGTGAGTATAGTAGAGAAAGGTTAACACACCCCTGTGTTTGCTCGTAAACACCGAAATAACAGGCTGTTACACTCCGACGGGGTGTGAAGCTTTCCAACTTCAGAAAATGTCTCCATCACTACTTGGCTGAGGTCTTTGAGCAACCGGACCTAGAATGCAACCTGAACAACTCTGTCGGCAGAGTAGACAAGGATTTAGCAAGCTGGCTGAAAAAACTTGATTTGTTATTGTAAGCAAAAGGGAGAATGGAATTGGGAAAAAAGCGGCAGGCTGCTTTTAAATAAAGTAGCCTGCCCCCTTTTCGCATTATACAGGATTCAAATTTGTTTACTTTTCAGCGCATCTTCAACAACGCATCTGATGCCCTTTCCCTCAAGGGCTGGTTTGTAGCATAAATTGCACGATATGCAGGTCGCTTTTCGTTTATCACCAGCTTTCCAACGCTGAATTAGATCAGGTTCGCGGACCAGAGGACGAGACAAGGATACGTAATCGGTCAACCCCTCTGTCACCAACATTTCCGCAATCGAGTAGGAGCGAAACCCGCCGACCAGTAACAGTGGCACACTGATTTTCTCCTTGTAGAGCTTTGCAGCTTCTC
The DNA here is from genome assembly GCF_056821595.1 of Geobacter psychrophilus. Classification (NCBI taxonomy): domain Bacteria; kingdom Pseudomonadati; phylum Thermodesulfobacteriota; class Desulfuromonadia; order Geobacterales; family Geobacteraceae; genus Geobacter; species Geobacter psychrophilus. The sequence continues at coordinate 2,178,736 of NZ_JBXDTU010000004.1, read as the reverse complement.
GATAATAGACTTCATCCTCTTCATTATCCAATCGGCCGAGTCGGAAGGGGATATTTCGGCCAGAGTTTCTGGTCCCTCCACTTAATTCCATGGCATCGACTCCTGCTTTTTCGAGTGAGATCGCCACCTGAATCATCTCTTCCTTCGTGAAACCACCCTCCTCAAAATCTTCCGAGTTGATCTTGATTAAGATCGGATACTCGGCTCCAACAGCCTGTCGAACGCTTGTCACAACTTCAAGCAGGATACGTGCACGATTCTCAAGGTTACCGCCATATTCATCTTTTCTTTTATTATGCGTAGGTGAGAGAAACTGACTGAGGAGATACCCGTGGGCTGCGTGGATCTGTACTGCATCGAACCCCGCCTTTTGGGCTCTAGCCGCACTCTCGGGAAAATCGGTTACTACCTTCCGTATCTCCTCATGTGTCATTTCTCTGATGATCTGACCGGTCTCGTTCTCACCTGATGATGGGGCATAAACGTCAAGTCCGGTAATTTCGGTGGCCGCATAGCAACCTGCATGGGATAGCTGCAGGGCGATTTTGCCGCCGTTGTCATGAACACTTTGGACCATCTTTTCCAGTTCCGGGAGCAGACTGTCCTTATGAGCGCCCAATTGCAGGGGCCTTGCCTGTCCTGCCTTGTTTACATAGGCATGGCCAGTTATAATCAACCCGACTTCGCCACGAGCGAGCGTGCAAAAAAAGTCTGTCAGTTGTGGAGTGCAGGCTCCGCAATCATCAGCCATGCCTTCCCAAGTTGCAGATCTGATAAAGCGGTTTCTGAGGGTGAGACTTTTTATGTCGGTAAATTCAAACAGCTGAGCCATTATGTTCTCCTGTACGCCATTGTTAGCTACGACAATCATTTGCTTCCTGCTGTACCTATCATGATCCTGAGTAAGTTTTCTTCTATCACGGTCAAGAGCCCATCGCTCCGATAAAATCAGCTATCAGGCGAACCTGTTCATCAAGCATGTGGCGTCCGTAATGAATGGTGCACCCCCTTGCTTTCGCTGCGGCCAGAAGTTGGGTGGTTTCTGGCTTCATAATGATTTCGGCAACGGTCATGGCGGGTGTCAACCTTGTGGTATCAATCGGCAGCGGATCATCTGCTTTCAGGCCGAGCGATGTGGCGTTTATCACCAGATCGTGGCCGGTCGGATCGGCATTTCCCGCCACGATTGGCCGATCTGGAAAATATTTGGCTATTCTCACCGCAATCTCTTCAGCCTTCGAACGGGTGCGGTTGGCAACCGTCAGGGATGCTACTCCCGCCTCTACCAGAGCAAAAGCGATGGCTGCGGCTGCACCGCCAGCACCTACAAGCAGTGCCCGGCGACCAACCGGATCGTACCCCTGGGAGCGCAACCCGGCTACAAAACCGGCGCCGTCAAACATGTTACCAATCAGCCTCCCGTCCGTTTCCCGCCGCACCGCGTTAACCGCACCGATTGCACGCCCGGCATCGCCAAGTTCATCACAGAGGGCGGCAACCGCAGTCTTGTGCGGAACCGTCGTGACAAAACCGCCTAGATTTTTCATGGCACGAAAAGCAGCCAGGACAGCCTTAAGCCCCTCTGGAGCTACCTGTATTGGGACAAGAACCGCATCACAGCGGTTCAGTGAAAAAAGCTCGTTGAACACCTCTGGGGTGCGGACGTGAGAAATGGGGTCGGCGATGATGGCATAAAGCCTGGTCTTTCCGGTAATCATGTCTGGATGTCGTCCTTTCCGGCTACACGGTAGCAAATCCAAGCTCTCAATCTATATTTCCTTAACGCTTTTCATACCGGTCTGTTGCTGATCCTCTCTGTTATCCTTTAGCAGTCATCATACGAAGCTTCGTAATGTCCCGTAACGGCGGAGCACCGAACATCCGGTTGTATTCCCGGCTGAACTGCGAAGGGCTTTCGTAACCGACCTGAAACGCAGCATTTGCAGCATCAAGTGACTCCGCCAGCATTAAACGCCTGGCTTCGTACATGCGCAGGTGCTTTTGGTATTGCAGTGGACTGAGCGCGGTCATAGACCGAAAATGGTTATGAAATGATGAAGTGCTCATGCGGGCCTGGGCAGCCAGATCATCAATACGCAGCGGCTGTGAGAAGTTGTTTTTCAGCCATTCGATCGCCCGTGCTATCTGTTGACTCTGACTTCCCGCCGACGCAATCTGGCGCAGACGCGCCCCCTGTTCACCCACGAGTAAACGGTAAATGATCTCCTTCCGGATGATCGGTGCCAGGATCGGTATCTCCTGCTCTTCATCAAGCAGGTCGATCAGGCGCTGAAAGGCAGTGAGCAGTGGCAGTGTTACCTCACTCGTCGCCATACCATGACCGGATTGTTGCGAACGATGATGGGGGAAATTACTGTCAACCAGCAACTGAGAAACCTCTTGTATGTCAAACGTCAATTTGAGCCCCAGTAACGGCCTTTCTTTGCTTGCTTTGAGGGCCTGGACGAATGTGGGCAGGTTCACGGACGTGATCAGATAATGATTCTCGTCATACACATACGGTTCAGTCCCCAGCAGCACGCGCTTGGAACCCTGCACGACCATACAGATACTTGGTTCATAGACGACGCTCATCGGTTCGGTCATTTCGTCCTGTCTGAAAAAAAATAACCCCTGAATTGCGCTTGCATACAGATCACTGTTATTCGTCCATCGGGCAATACTCTCCCGTAAGGCTTCTCGCGACGATTTTATTTTGTCGTTCATAAAATCTCCTAATTCGCTGTTTATACGGTGCTTTTCCGAAGCAATCCTGATTGAATCATAGCAAGACATTTTTTCTATTACAATGTTTTTGGAACACTTTGTAGGATCAGGCAATAAATGTGTAGGATCGTTCTACCGCCTTATACCGTTAAGCGGTACGATAAAAACCATCAGGATCAAATATTTCAAACCAAAAGACTTATTTCAGGGAGAATCAGATGGAATTTGAGTACTACAACCCAACCCGCCTCATCTTTGCTGCCGGAGCACTCGCACGTCTGGGAGAGGTTGCCAGCCAGCATGGCAAACGCGCCCTGCTGGTTACCGGCGGCGGCAGTGTCAAGCGCAGTGGTGTTTTTGATCGCGCAGTCGCCAGCCTGAAGCGTGCCGGCGTCTCAACGGTGGAATGCTCCGGCGTCGAGCCCAACCCGAGAATCACCACCGTCAGACGAGGTGCCAAGATCGCTCGGGACGAAGGCTGCGATGTGATCATCGCCCTGGGCGGCGGCAGCGCCATGGATGCAGCGAAGGTTATGGCAGCCGCGTTTTACTATGACGGCGATCCCTGGGATATGATCTTCCACGGCCAGACCGTGCCGTATGTCCCGACCCGAGCGCTGCCTATCATAACCGTGCCGACCCTGGCGGCTACCGGGTCCGAGATGAACATGGGTGCGGTTATATCCAACGAAGAGACGAAGGAAAAGTCTTTTGTCCAGGCCCAATGTTTGTATCCCGTTGTCGCGTTGGTGGACCCCGAACTCACGATGAGTGTGCCGCAGGATCAGACCGCGTACGGCATCTGTGACATAATCACTCATGTGACCGAAGGATATTTTAACGGCGTTGCTGGCACCCCCATTCAGGACCGCTTTGCCGAAGGCGTCATTATCACAGCCATGGAATACGGTCTGAAAGCGCTTGAAGATGGAAACAACCTGGAAGCTCGCGCCCAGGTGCAGTGGGCTTCGATCGTTGCCCTCAACGGCTGGGTTAATGCAGGCACCAACGGGGGGTTCCCCGTGCACATGATCGAGCATACCTTGTCCGCCTATCACGACATCACCCACGGGGCAGGTCTGGCTGTGGTCAATCCAGCCTGGATGCGCTTTGCCGCCAGCCACAGACAGGAAAAGTTCGTGCAGTTTGCCGAACGCATTTTCGGTCTCGATGCAAAGAACAGCAGCGATCTGGACTGTGCCCTTGAAGGCATTGACCGCTTTGAAGCATTCCTCAAATCCATCGGTTGCCCCACCCGCCTGTCTGAACTCGGGATCGGTGACGCGTTGCTGACAGAGTATGCCAGGGAAACGGTCCGTATCATCCATGATGACAAGGGGCTTTTGCCAGGTCAGCCGCCGATGAGCGAGGCGGATATTGTCGCTGTGCTCAAGTCTGCCTTGTAACGTAACTTCCCTTGGCCAGCGCAAATGTCGAGACAACGTAAAGGAGCTCAAAATGAACAAAACAGGCTTTATCACTAATTGTTTCCGCGTCCTCACTATGATGACACTGGGTATGACTGGGGTTGGCGCTGCATTTGCGGCAGACAAGTCCAATGGAGCAGACAATTTTTACAAGAGCGACAAGGTAACCATGCAAAAGGTTGAGTTTAAAAATCAATACAACATGAAGGTTGCAGGGAATATGTTTATTCCCAAAGCTTTGAAGCAGAACACCAAGAATCCCGCGATCATTGTCGGGCATCCAATGGGCGCGGTGAAAGAACAAAGTGCGAATCTGTATGCCACGAAAATGGCTGAACAGGGGTTCGTAACGTTGTCTCTGGATTTGTCTTTCTGGGGAGAGAGTGAGGGGCAGCCTCGCAACGCCGTCTCGCCGGATATCTATGCCGAGGATTTCAGTGCTGCGGTGGATTTCCTGGGCACCCGGCCGTTTGTTGACAGGAATCGGATTGGCGCTATCGGGATTTGTGGCAGCGGGAGCTTTGTCATCAGCGCGGCCAAGATAGACCCGCGCATCAAAGCCATTGCGACCGTCAGCATGTACGATATGGGCACTGCCGTCCGTAGCGGACTGGGGCACTCGCAGACTGTCGAGCAGCGGAAGCAAATCATTTCGGCAGCAGCCGAGCAGCGCTATGTCGAATTCACGGGCGGTGAAACCAAATACGTCGGCGGTACGGTACATCAACTAACTGCGGACACCGACCCAATTCAGCGTGAGTTTTATGATTTCTACCGCACTCCTCGAGGAGAATTCACTCCCAAGAGTTCGTCACCTGCACTCACAACGCACCCGACGCTCACCAGTGTCGTCAAGTTCGTAAATTTCTACCCGTTTAATGATATCGAGACGATTTCTCCTCGCCCCATGCTCTTCATCACCGGTGAGACCGCTCACTCCCGCGAGTTCAGCGAGGACGCCTACAAGCTAGCCGCCGAACCGAAGGAACTCTACATTGTTCCGGGCGCCGGGCATGTGGATCTGTACGACCGGGTGAATCTTATTCCTTTTGGCAAGCTCACATCCTTTTTCACTAAATATCTGAAATAAAGCGATGCCCAAGAGAATCTGGAACCACTGATCTGCGTTGAGGAGAAACCATGAAAATTACATCGATCCTGTTATCGCTATCCCTGCTCGTTTCAATGGCTGCTTTTGCCAGTCAGGCGCTGGCCGCTGAAGAAAACAAACCATCCCAAACCATAACCAGGTCTGGCACTCAGGCTTCCATCAAAGGATCTGCCGAATACTTTACCGGCACTGTCCGTGTCGATCCGCTGTTTGCTGCCAACGACGCGGCACCATTCTCCGGTGCGTATGTCACCTTTGAACCGGGCGCCAGATCTGCCTGGCACATTCACCCGACCGGACAACGCCTGCTCGTTACCGCCGGTGTCGGTCGAACCGGGGAATGGGGTGGCCTGGTCGAAGAGATCAAGGCTGGTGACGTGATCTGGTGCCCGCCGAAGATAAAGCATTGGCATGGTGCCTCACCCACCACCGCCATGACACATATCGCCCTCACCGGGACAATCAACGGTAAGAATGTGGAGTGGCTGGAAAAGGTCAGCGACGAGCAGTACAACGGTAAACCGGGTGGCAAGCATGAATAGACTGGTAACCGAGTTCCTGACAATCACTTTTGCCATGATGTTTATCATCGCATCCATAGCGGAGGCGCGACCCATGGAGAAAAAATTGGTACTGAGTTCAAAACAGCAAGGCATTATCCCCATTGCAGCGTTTACCGCCTCGGGTGATCTGGAAAAGCTGAAAGTCTCCCTGAATGAAGGGTTGGATACCGGCTTGACCGTTAACGAGATCAAGGAAATCCTGGTGCAACTGTATGCGTATACCGGCTTTCCGCGCAGCCTGAACGGTATCGGCACCTTCATGACTGTCATGGAAGAGCGGCAGAAGAAAGGGATCAAGGATGAGGTTGGTAGGGAGGCAAACCCTTTGCCTGCCAATAAGAGCAGTGTCGAACTTGGCACGGACATTCAGACGCGGCTGGTTGGGAAGCCGGTCACCGGTCCGATATATACCTTTGCTCCCGCCATCGATCAGTTTCTGAAAGGTCACCTGTTCGGCGATATCTTCGGGCGTGACAACCTAGACTTCCAGAGCAGGGAGATTGCCACCATATCGGCACTGGCCAGCATGGATGGCGTTAATCCCCAACTGCAGGCTCATTTTAACGTCGGGCTTAATACCGGTCTGACGGAGTCACAGATGAAGAATCTGATATCCGTTCTCAGTGCCAAGGTTGGCAAGAAAGAACACGATAATGCCAGTGAAATATTCGGCAAGGTTTTAAGCGGCAGAAAATCTCAGTGAGATCCATTGAAAGGAATATGATTATGGCAAAGAAGGTAGTGGTACTCACCGGCAGCCCCAGGAAAGGCGGCAATTCTGAACTGTTGTGTGACCAGTTCATTCGTGGGGCAACAGAAGCAGGAAATCAGGTAGAAAAGATATTCGTATGTGACAAGACCATCAACTACTGTACCGCCTGTGACGCCTGCCAGGGTAATGGCGGCAGTTGCGTCCAGAAAGACGACATGGCTGACATTCTCGACAAGATGATCAGCGCTGACGTGATCGTCATGGCCACCCCGGTCTATTTCTACACTATGAATGCCCAGATGAAGACCGTGATCGACCGGACCTACGCACGCTATACCGCAGTCAGCAATAAAGAGATGTACTTCATCATGACTGCTGCGGTTGGTGATAAAAAGTTGCTGGAAAGAACTTTGGAGTCATTAAGGGGATTCACTGCCTGCCTGACTGGAGCCAGAGAGAAGGGTGTCATCTACGGAACCGGTGCCTGGAATAAAGGGGACATCAAGAAAAGCCCGACAATGAGCCAGGCATATGAAATGGGTAAGAATGTCTAGTGATTTGGAGATTGGCTCACTGTCACTCCTTGGACGGCGGCAACAATGAAACGAATTCTATTTTACATTGTAGTATTGGGAGTCCTTACAGTTATGGCAACCATGTTTTTCAACAATAGCGGCAATACCGCCCTTGCACGGTCACCACTATCGCTCGAAAGTGATCAAAAAAATCCAGTCAATGTGACAAAAGGTGGGGCGCTTGAACAGGCTCGCATCATGTGGGATTTTTTCTTCAACAAGCCGACCGACACTCGTCCCACCGGGAAGATTCCAGTACAGACGTTAACACGACAGCAGTTGCTGGCCGCCCCGAACAATACGGTGTACCGCCTTGGTCACTCCACTATCCTACTGAAACTGAATGACGCGTTTTGGATTACCGACCCGATGTTCTCAGAGCGGGCGTCACCGGTACAGTTTGCCGGGCCGCAGAGATTTCATCAGCCGCCGATATCCATTGACGATCTGCCACCGATTAAGGCGGTCATTATTTCGCACGACCACTACGACCATCTTGACCAGGGCTCCATCATGAAGTTGGCTGCCAAGACGGAGTATTTTCTGACGCCGCTTGGGGTGGGAGACATTATTATTGGTTGGGGGGTGTCGTCATCAAAGGTAAAGCAACTCGACTGGTGGCAGGAAACGGAGGTGGGTGGTGTACGCCTTGTTGCTACACCCGCTCGTCACTTTTCGGGTCGTGGTCTGTTCAATAAGAATCAGACCCAGTGGGCATCGTGGGTATTCCTGGCTGATGATCAGCGAGTGTTCTTCAGTGGGGATTCCGGCTATTTTGACGAGTTCAAAAAGATTGGGGCAAAATATGGTCCTTTTGACCTGACCTTACTGGAAACCGGTGCCTACAATGAAAACTGGCCGGAAGTCCATATGCATCCAGAGGAAAGTATTCAGGCCCATATAGATCTGAAAGGCAAGAATCTGCTTCCTATCCATAATGGAACCTTTGATCTGTCGATGCACTCTTGGTCTGATCCGTTTGACAGGATTGTCACTCTGGGCAGCGTACAAAGAATCCCGGTCTTGACCCCGGTAATTGGAGATCCCGTTAGCATGCAAAGTACAACGAGCGGTCAAATGTGGTGGAAAGCTGCTCTTCTCGGAAGAAAATAACTTCTATTTTTTCTCTGGCAGAAGGAAGGTTCTCTGGTTTTCTAGGAACCGCTCGATCTTCTCCCGGTTCTTCCGGAACGGATTATGCCGGCCACTCAACCAGTCTGATAATTGCTCTGGGTCTCGGCCCATAGCTTCACCCAGATGATCAAAGTTCATTCCCATCGCTCTCTTATACCATGCAAGCCGCCCCACTGGGTCATCTGGGCAGTCGAACGGAATATAACCTAGAAATTTGATAATTCTTGGATTATATTGCAGTTCCGGTTCGGTGCCATGTTCCCAGTTCCAGATAGAGGACTCTGTGACGCCGATGATTTCGGCGACTTCTCTCTGGAGGAAGCCAAGATCCATTCGTTTCTTGCGGATGTGTTCACCGACTGTGATGGGGAATTCTGGATAACCGGGAAGAGGTTGTTTTTCGAGGGGAATGTGGATTGAGAACGAGTGCCGTCTTGTATAGGAATAGTAGAGAAAGGTGCTCACACCCCTGAGCTTGCACGTAAACCCTTAAATAACAGGCTGTTATGCTTCGACGGTGTGTCAACCTTTCCAATATCGGACGCACCTCTCAGGTTCTCTCACGGACCATATCTATATTTATATCGAAGTTCCGATCTCCTAGTACCTTAATCTGGCCTATGTCAATCACTTCATTGATTAGTTGCACGTTCATTTGGGCAAGGCATTTCTGCATCCGCTAGAATTAACTCATCCCACATCAATGTAATTCTTCTCATCAATGATACGACCATCACTGACCTGGAATATCCGGTCGAAACCTTCCACCATGCGATGGTCGTGGGTGACAACCAGGATAGCGGAATGGTTTTCTACCGCCAGTTTCTTCAGGAGCGCCATGACATTTTTGCCATTCTCGGTATCAAGCGCAGCGGTCGGCTCATCGGCCAGGATCACCCGGGGTTTGTTGGCCAAGGCCCTCGCTATAGCAACCCGCTGGGCTTCGCCACCGGAAAGCGCTGAAGGGTAATTGCCCAGTCGGTGGCCGAGATTGAGGGAAGTTAGCAACTCTGTTGCACGTCTTTTGGCTTCATTTTTTGTCATGTTGTTGATCTCCAACGCAATCATGACATTTTCCTGAGCGGTCAGAAACGGTATCAGGTTGTGTGCCTGAAAGATGAAACCGAGCTTTTCCCGGCGCATCCGCTTCAGATCAATACCGCTTTTCCAACCGTCATCAGCGACAGTAGTACCGTCGATAACGACCGTGCCGTGGGTCGGCTCATTGATCAGCCCGATGCAGGTCAGTAGGGTTGTTTTACCGGATCCAGAGGGGCCAAGAATGGCGACCAGTTCCCCTGGTTTAACCTGCAGAGTAGCATCTTCAATGGCGGTCACCGCCGTCTCGCCTTTACCGTAAATCTTCGTCAGTCTTTCCACCTCGATTGCATACATGTTCTTATCCACCCAGGGCCTCCCCTGGCTCAACCTTGAGCGCCTTCCGGATACCCACAAAGCTCGAAATGATGCAAATCGCCATGACAATGACAAACAGTATCTGCATGTCAAAAGCCTCTAGAACGATCCGCCGTGGAAATTTTTCATAGGTCAGCAGAATCAAACCGTAGCCTATAAAATACGCAATAAACCCCATCAGCAACGACTGCTGCAGTATCATGCCAATGATTACCCGGTTTTGTGAGCCGATCAGCTTCAGGGTGGCGATAACCTTGATCTTGTCGAGAGTCGATGTGTAGATGATCAGTGAGATAATTACGGCCGAGATGACAAGCAGTATTACCCGAAAAAGCCCCAACTGCATCCTGGCTTTTTCAATCATCCCTTTAGCCAGGATAGCGGTCTGTTCTGCATCGGAAATGGGCTTGAAATGGTTCCAGCGGCTGATCCGCTTCTGAACCTCCTGGAGGTTCGCACCCGGCGATAGTCGCGCAACGACAGTATTGACCGTGTGCGTTGATTCCGTGATGCCGGAGATGTTCTGCTGCAGGTAATTCGACTGAACTGGGGATAGGGACTGAATGCCGGCCAGATTGGCGCCGATCCGCTCACGGTCATTCCTGATGGCGTCGTTGTCTTTCTTGAACTGGATATCCTGGGCGTCGACCAGACTCACATAGGCAACCGGATCTCCGCTGGAAGAGACAATTTTGCCGGTTAATCCTACGATCGTGTAATCATGGAGACCCAGATGGATCTTTTCACCGATCTGCATTCCCATCGCCCTAGCAGTTACCATTTCGTAGTGCTTCTGGCGGATGCCGCGACCGGCAACTATCTCCGGAGGGCCGCCGAAGCCGCTCAATTCATAACCGATCAGGAAAAAACGAAAGGGTTTGCCATGACGCTCGATCTGGATGGTCTGGAAGGAAAGCGGGGATGCCTCGGCCACACCTGGCACCGCCCGTATGCGGTACTTGATGTCTTCCGGGATGCGCGAACTCTCGGCAAACGGGCCGTTGGTATTCTGCTGCACAACCCAGATGTCGGCCTTATTCGCGTGCAGTATCGCCAGGGCGTCGGCGATAAGCCCCCGGTAGATGCCTCCCATGCTGATGACCACTCCGAGCAGCAGCCCGAGGCCGATGGAGGTCAGGATAAACCTGCCCCGGTGGTAGCGTATGTCCCGAATGGCGAGATTCATTTCGCAGCCCGTACCTTCATGCCTTCCTTGAATTTTGCCATGCTAGCGGCGGGAGCCACCGCTACGCGATCGCCGGCATCGAGCCCTGCCAGGATTTCGCTCTGGTTGCTCCGGTCCTCAATCCCGATAGTCACCTCTTTGAACATGATCCTGCCGTCTTTTATCACCCACACGCCCCGTTTTTTATCCTTGGCGACAATGGCGGCGGAAGGGAGTGACGGGGTATCTTTTTTTGTATCCGTGACGATGTACACATCGGACTGCTCCCCCAGACGGAACTGTTTCAGGGGTTCGCTGAAGGCCACATCCACCTCCAGTTCTTCGGTCACCCGATCGCTCTGGCGCCCCAGACGGGCAACCTGGCCGGGTAGTTGTTCGCCGGACGAGGAACGTAGTGTGATCATAGCTTTTTTGCCGACAGCCACCCCTTTCAACTGTGATTCGTCCACGTTGGCCTTGACCCAGACGGTTTGTGGGTCTGCCAGGGTGAAGATCGACATTCCCGGCGAAACAGTGGCGCCCTTCTCCAGGTCGCGGGTGATGATGACTCCATCCTGAGGGGCGTAGATAAGGGTATCTGCGACCCTGCTCCTAGCAAAACCGACGCTGGCCCGGCCAGCCTGCTGCTCCATGCGCACAGCCTCTACGGCCGCCTGGTTGCGGGCGACCTCTTCCCTGGCAACCTGGCTGGCGGTATCATACTGTTCGGCCTCCAGCCTGGAGACGAAGTTCTTTTCGGCCAGGTTTTTGTAGCGTTGGGCATTTTTTTCCGCCAGGGTCAGATTTGACCGGGCCTTTTGGAGGTTGGCCTGTTCCACGTTCAGGTTGGCCGCTGACTTGTTTAGTCCAGCCTCGGACTGCTGTTCCTGGTGGCGGAAGTCGTCATTTTCCAGCTTGGCGAGGAGTTGGCCCCGTTTTACCAGATCACCCTGATCAGCGTACAGTTCCACTATTCTGCCGGTGATCTTGCTGGAAACACCGACCACAACCTTGGCCTCAACCGTACCGTTGCCGTAGACCTGGGCGGTGAGGTCACGCTTCTCAACACTCACGGCATTTACCTTGGTCGGGGCTAAGAGCGTCATTTTGAGAGCAATCCCTCCAGCCACGAGAACAACCAGCCAGAGCAGATATTTTTTCTTTTCTGCCAATCTATTCAAGAGATCCATACAGCACTCCTTTACGGTGATTCTTATTGTTTGCCCACAGCCCTGTCGAGTCTTGCCAGCGCGGTGTAATAATCGAACATTGCCTGAATGTTTGCTGTTTGGGCATCAAGGGTTTGGGACTGTGCATCGGTGACTTCGATGATGCTGCCGACCCCTTCCTGATAGCGCCCTTCAGCCAGCAATTTACTTTCATTTGCTGCATCAACTTCTTTCTGTGTTGAAACCATACGGGCAGCGGCATCGTTTCCACCAAACCAGGCAGATTCGACTTCTTTGATGATCTGAAGTTTGAGGTTGTTCTGCCTGGCCTCGATGGAGTTCATAGCAGCAGTAGCCTCGCGCACCTGCTCAACGGAAGAGAACCCGGAAAATAGCGGTACGGTCAGGTTCAGTCCGACCCCCCAGACATTTCCGGTGGGTGGAAAGTCACGGTCGGCATAGCCGATGTTGGCGACACCGGAGAGAATCGGCAAATAGCTGCTTTTGGCTGACGTGAGATTACCGGATGCAGCTGACTTCATGGCCGCAAACTGGTGCAGTTCGGCGCGGTTGCGCAGGGCGTCCTGTTGCGACGAGTTCCGCTCCGGCAATGACAGTAAATCGGAGGACGTCGCAACCGGGGTACGTTCCCCTAAGGTGGCAATCCCCATGGCATTGGCAAGTTCTACCCGGGCAATCTCCCGATTGCTTTCCGCACGTATCAAATTCGTTTTAGCAGCAAAAAAGTTAGCCTCGGCCCTGGCTACGTCCACCCTGGCCCTGATCCCCTGATTGAAGAATTCCTGCGCCTGACGGAAAACGTCTTCCCGAGCCTTGACGTTTTCTCTGACGGCCTGGACCTGTTTTTCAAGCGCAAGAACAAGATAGAAAGCAACCCTGACACGTAACGTCAAATCCTGTCGGATCACGGTAAGCGCATTGTCGGCTGCTTCGCGGTTGCCTCTGGCTGATTCGACCGCACCAGCGGTGCGGCCAAAATCATAGATGGTCTGCTTCAGATACAGTGACGCAGTGTTAGTTTCAGAAATTTTTATGGTTTCCTGGGCCGGAAAGTACGTCTGGCCTCTGATCCAGTCAGCAGTCAGGTTTATCTGAGGATAGTAATTTGCCAAAGCCTGGCCGGTTTTAGCTTCGGCACCGTTCAGGTTTTCCTTGGCTTCGATTACCTGGGGGTGGTTTTTCAGGGCTGTACCCAGCGCCTCGTCCAGCGTCAGGTCGCCTGCAGCATAAATCGGCTGAGTCGAAGTCAGGAGAGCCAACAGCACAAACACAAATCGTTTCATAAGATTCCCTATGTCATGCTTAAAATTGAATATAAAGTGAATTTATATTCACATACGGTGCAAAAAAAATCAACGAACAAGGGTCAGGAAATTTTGCCATAGTTTTTCCGCTTCCGGCCGTATTTCAAAGGATGCGTTACTTATTGTCCAGCGCAACGCGGTAAACTGGATCATGCCAAGGAGTGTTAAGGCCGTTTCCCGGGGAGACAAGCCGGGTTTCAAATCACCTTCCGCTATGCCTGCGGCAATGACACCTGTTATAGTTTCGATATAATTACCAATACGAAGTGCGAGGGTATCAGCAAGATTCCTCTGCCCCAGATGGATATCATCGGAGAATACGAAGCGTGGAATTCCTGGATGCTCTATTATAAGAGCGACATGAGAAAAATAGATCGTCTCCAGTTTTTCCAGTGGTTTCCGACTCCCTCCGGCGATGGCAGAAGCATTACTCATGACCGAACTTCCGATGAATTCTGCAACAGCGGAATAGATGTCGTCTTTCCCGCTGAAATGTCGGTAAATATTAGCCTCGCTCATTCCTGCTGATGCTGCTATTGCAGCGATGGTAAGAGCGCGAACGCCATTTTTACCTACTACCTCTAGGGCTGCCTGGATGATTTCTTCTTTACGAACGCGTGTGCTTTTCTTTTCGAGCATAGGCACCTCATGTGATTATCTATTCACATAGTATGCTAGTTTTTACATATGTGCAAGCAGATTGAGCGAACGAATATAATCTGATTAAATGCCGGCCTATTAACCAGACTACGGTGATAGAAATATGAAACCGCTCCTTTTCCAAATCAGACGTGTGGAGTACAACGATTCAGCAGTCCGTTGACCGATCATTTACTCCGCTGGTTTGCTGCAGCTTGCTTTTAGTAATCTCACACTTCAGTCTCTTTTTGCGCAAGGCCGCACGCGTACCGAAGAACCCACCGGCAGCTGTCAATACCCAGATCGTTGCTGTAACCGCTATTTCGCTCGTGGTGATCATATTATATTCTCCGAATTCAAGACTATTCCTGCTCGTACTGCACAACAACGGCCTGATAATGACTTTCAAACCCGGGCGCTACATGGGCTTCTGCGGTTTGATATCCCTGCAGGATACCGGTACGCATAGTCTCTGGAATGACACGTTCTGCTAACGGGTAAAGAATTTCGTCTTCCTTACTGATATGGTCTCGCAGCAGGGCAGCATACCCCAGGGCATTATCTGCAATTGCCTGGTAAGTTTCTGTAAGCCCCGCTTGTGCCTCATGAACAGCAAATTCCATTGCGCGGACAAAGTTCCTGCCCTGATCATGTTCCATCAGCATGGCAGCTACAGGACTGTTTTCCTTCGGCATACCGTTGTCAACCAATGCTTTGAAAAGGACATCTTCTTCCTTGGCATGGTGAAAACGGTCAGCATACTGACGGATGAAGTCGATGCCATCAAGATAGAATTGCCAGTTGAGGTAATTACCTTCAGCTGTCCGGGGTGCATTTTTTTCAAGCAGGGCGATCATCCGCAAAATCAAACGGTGCTCGTCCAACAAGGCCTTGGTGATGTCTACTTTCATCAGTTCCTCCTGGCACCGTCGATACCGACAATCACTGTCTCCAGCGGGATATCCCGGCCACTTTTCTGAATCGCTTCTTTTACCATAATGTCCAGCCCTCGGCAGCAAGGCACTTCCATGATTGCCACGGTGACATGGGGCGTATCATTGGTTGAAAAAATTGTGGCCAGTTTATCTACATACGCGCCCGTATCATCCAGCTTCGGGCAGGCGATTGCCAGTGCTTTGCCCTTCAGCAGATCCTGATGCATGCTCCCCATGGCAAAAGCCACGCAGTCGGCACAGACCAGGATTTCCGCGTTCTTGAAGTACGGAGCGGTCGGCGGAACCAGATGGAGTTGTACCGGCCACTGCCTGAGTTCAGAGACGGCCCTAGTGTTATTTGTTTCGTCTGTTACCGGTCTTTCGATTACCTTCGCCATGCTGCCGGAGCAGCCACATCCCAGATTTCCCATGAGTTATTCTCCTTTTTTCGCTAAATGCGCGTTGATTTCCTGCTCAATTTTCGCTTCGTCTTCCTTGGATAAGCCGTGAATGGAAACAACATCCTTCAGCAGACAGATCCCCACCTTACAGGTGGTGCAGCCAATCTCGTAACGAGCGAGTATCTCGCCGATTTCCGGGTAGGTCTGCATCACATCCTGTATCGCTTTATCACCAAGTTCGTTATTGAAATTCATTGAACACCTCCTCGCTCTGTTATGAATCCAGCTTAGCGAAATAATTGACAGATTAGTTTGATGTGGGTCAACAAAGTAATTTCATTTTCGGAGGGAGAGCTACAATCGTGACGGGAGAAGAACGTGGTTATGTGAATCTCACCTCGTAAGGCAACAGAGTGAGGTACGGAGTCCATATACTGTGATTATCCACAAGACTCTGAGATAGCGCTTATGAACTACTGCGAATGTAATTTGAGTATATTGGTAACCTCTTGCTGCATGTTTTTCGTGTCGATCTTCGTCCACGACAAGAGTGAGCCCCAAGTCTTGGTTCCAGCCTTTACTTCAAGATAGAGCTGCTTGGCCGACTGTTTCGTCTTGGTGGCAATAACGGTGGCGATAATCAATTCCTGATTGTTGGCACCCGCTTTACGCATGTCGGACAAATCCCTCTCACTCAGCAATTGTTCCTTGAGAAAAAGCTCGTCAACCACCGCTTCTGATAATTGGTCAGTCAGTGCATTTGCGTTGAGAGTATTTGAAAATCGTGCTCCCAGGGATTTCGGCGGAAGATTCAATGGCACGACTGTATTCTTCCATGAATCACTTTTAGATTTGGCTTGGAGCAGGCTGTCCGGGGTCTTGCCGGCTTTTGAGGCGACCCAATAGGCTACCCAAAGATCGTCAGGAGAAGTGCCTTGCTGTTTTTTCATCACAATGCTCTTCTTGTCTGTTTTAAAGACGATGGCAAAGAAGGAGTTTTGCGTAGTGGCTAAAAAATACGCATCGGCAGCTGCTGGATGCGCGGCATCATAAGAACGGTCGGTAAAGCAATGACACGTAATTGCGGGTATGGCGTATGCCGACAGCGGAAATGTGAACATCGCAACAAGACAGAGAACTGTTTTGGTACCGGTAACGAGATGCATAAGAGACCTATAGCCAGTGTTTAGGATATGAACGGTGGTACACCACATTATTCGTAAAGATTGCCGTAACCAGGAGAATCAAGGCGCCTGCCAACACCGGCAACAGGATGAATCCCGGGCCAACCGCCGCTTGAACTCCGATCAGGGCGGTAGCCCCTCCCGGTGGATGGGTTGTATGAGTCAGGTTCATCACAAAAATTGATAGCCCAACTCCAAGAGCCATGGCAAATGTAGTAGACCCGAAGAGGGCAACTACAATTACTGCTACAATGGCGGAGACGAGATGCCCACCAACCAGATTGCGTGGTTGGGACAGCGACGAGTCAGTAGCTCCAAAAAGTAGAACTGCCGAAGCTCCAAACGACCCGATCAGCAAGGGATGACCGACCAACTTTGTGATCTCGCAAATTGCCAGGATGCCAAGAGTGGAACTCAGGAAACTCCAGAGTGCATAGTGTAGGGACATTTTTGGGCGTGGGCCCCACATGGGAGCCTTGCAGCGCATTGCAATTCCGGTGATTCTTCTTATCGGCACGAGCCTCTCCAGAGTTTTTACTTTATTCTTGATGAACACTCCCTTCACAATAATGTGGCCGACGCACGCAATGTTTCGGGTTTGCTAATGCTTTGCCGCATTTTATTGCGTCTTTCAATCTCAATGACTCAGGCTCTGAACAAGAGGGATGAGCCGTTGATAGTCGGAATAACTCAACGAGCTCTGCCAGTGCCCGCTGACCATCCCAGCACCTGTTCCCGCCATGAACATGAACACAACCACAGCAGGGAAAACCCACACCGGCAGCGGTCGCTTCCAGAAGACCGGCTGCATGGCGAGGACATTTCTCTCCGGGCAATGTGCCACACAGGTGAGGCACCCGGTGCACTCAGGCGAAGAAACTGCTGTGGAGGAATGCACTACAAGGCTAGAAGGACATATGGCGGAACAGCGTTGACATCCAGTACAACGAGTCGAGTCCCTTCGGATTTTGAAGGGACTGACGATACTTGCAAGTCCAAGTAATGCACCATAAGGGCAGAGATACCTACACCAGAACATTTTGTAAAAAAGTGAAAATAAGGTCAGGATTGCCAGCACCACCATGGTGGTGAAGGACATGCTCGTGAAGAAATTGAGCATTTTGACGTCGCTAACTGCCCAGTATGGAGCATCCAAAAATCCACCAAGCGCTTCGACTGACATGTCCACCAGGATAAATTTTACAAACATCAGCAATAGCAGATATTTGATACTCCGTAATCCATAGTCAAGCCATCTCCATATACGATAATTCCGGCCAACTAACTTCCGGCCAATCTTGAATGCCACTTCCGAAAGAGTGCCGACCGGGCAAAGCCATGAGCAAAATGATTTCTTGGCAAGCAGACTCATGAGCAGAATTGTCACGAATATTACCAGTGCAGCTGGATGTACCGGATGTATTTCTCCTGAAACCAGCCAGTACTTCAGACTTGTTAGAGCTCCGATTGGCAGAAAGCCTTCCACACCCGGAGGGCGGGAAACCAGCGGAACGACTGCGCCACGTTCAACAGAATTGACAAACATGCCGAAGCGGATGCCGATCCCGATCACCCACAACATAAAGCACCACTGCACAACAGTCCGTATGGTACTGGCAGATTTTGTAGAAATCCCATTTAGGTACATGATTATCCTCTTCGTATCATGGGCATTTGCCGAGATACTCTTCTCAATCCTTTTTATAAGCGCCTAGAATGCCTGCCAGATGAACCAGGCCCCGGCAAGAGAGATTATGAAACCACTTATCTTTCTGCTCCAGTTCGAAAAATTGAGCACCCCTCGCGCTTTGGCAAAAGACTCCACAAAACCGGTAAACGTCCCGGCAACGAGCATGAGTAGACAATGGCCGACAGCATAGCTGAACATCAGCATGATGCCGTAGAGAACCTGACCCTTGCCGGTGACGACGGTCAGTAACACAACCATTACCGGTGTGGCGCAGGGCGAAGATACAAGGCCAAAGAACAGACCAAGCATAAACGCTCCAATGATACCGCCTTGTCTCGGCTTGAAATCGCGCTTGATCGGCAGACGGATTTCATACAACCCCATCAGCTGGCCACCCATTACCAGTGCCACGGTACCGGCAATAGCATACCACCAAACTCCGACCACCCCGAAAACCGTGCCGAGCAATCCGGCTGCAGCGCCGAAGGCTGTGAAGGTGAGAGACAGTCCAACAATGAACATCAGGGAATAACGGAATGCCTTCCAGCGGTCACCATCGCTATATCCGCCGACGAATCCGACCACCAGCGGGATTGTGCTGAGTACACAGGGTGAAGCTGAAGAGATGACGCCTGCCAGAAATACTGCACCGAAGGCCAGCAAAGGATAGGCAGCAATGACCTGCTCAATGTTATCGATGAAGGTCACTTGAGCCCTGCCGATTTCAATCCTTTGACGATATTTTCTTTGTCCATAAAACCGGTGTGACGTTGTATCTCTTTCCCTTGCGGGTTGATAAAGATTTGGGTGGGCAGCATCTGAACGCGGAATTTCTGGACGGTTGTTTGGTCCGCACGTACGTCAATGAAGAGAATATTGGCACGGCCCTGGTACTCATTGGACAGAGATTCCAGGTAGGGTGCCATCTTCTTACATACGGGACAGGTGCGGAGGCCGAAATCGATCAACGTCGGCTTGCCGGACGACAGGGCCTGATTGACGGCTGTCGCGGTAGCTGCAGGGAGTTCGGCCCTGGCAGTACTTGTAAGCATCACGATTATGGCTAACACCGTAAAGGGCAGTCTCATAGCATTCCCTTGATTTCGGCTACTGACAACATTTTGCCCGAACACTTGAGCTGACCGTCGATAACCAGCGCGGGTAGAGTGGTGACGCCATATTTTAACATTGCGGTTATTTCCACGACCTTCAGCACCTCGCCCTGTTTCCCACTTTCATCGAGTGCTTTCTTTGTATTCGCGTAAAGTGTGATGCAATCGGCACAACCGGTGCCTAATACTTGTATTTTCATTGTAAAATCTCCTTATTGGTCACGTATCAATAGTCCACGATATGGTACTCGCAGTAAAAAGCTGCCTGACGGGGCGTTGTCCCTGCCAGGCAGCAATCCTGTGTTATAAGGTCAAATCTGATACACCTCTAATAACGTCAGTGTGTAGAGTGCGCTGACTCTTTTTTATGCGCGTTATGTTTTTCGACTTTGCCATGCTCGCCATGTGCGCCTTTAGCGGTTGCATCCTGATGAAGCCGCTCTACATAATGGGTGTACGCAACATAAGCTTCCACAAATTCCCGTCCCTGGGCAACACTTTCATCCTTATGCTTGTATGTAGTCGCTGCATGCTCGTAACGGGTCTTGATACCAGCGGATACATCATCGGTGACCAGTTTCACCAGAGCGTCGGCTGAACCGCTCGTCAAGGCCTTGTCCGCTGCGGCAACGGCCGGTTCTACTGCGCCAGCCGGTTTCAGACCGGTAAATGATGCACCTTCTCCGGCCCGATGGATTTTGACAAGGGTTGCGAAGAATTTGTGCTCTGTTTCTTCCTGGTTCTTTGATTTACTGGACAACACTTTGTTAAAGGCAGCTCGGACAGCTTTTTCATCCTTTGGCTTCACCCATTTCAGAATTGGAGTGATATCCTTGCCTTCGATCGCCATTCTGGCATCCTGGATAACCGGGCCGTCCAGGGTGTCACAATGGGCAGCAGCTTCGCGAGGGGTTGCAAGAAATAGCACCGTAAATACTGAAACTGCCAACATGCCTGTTTTAAATATGTGTGTATATCTCATGAGTTATTCTCCTTTATGTGTATGGTTTGACGGTTGATTCACCAGTACTAAGCGAATTTGCACGTTATTGCCGGGACTGCCTTACAACGAAGGAAGATAATGCCGGCAGATATGAGTCAAACGTTATATTTCGGGGGGATTTCCAGCGGAGCGCCGTAGCCTGGCAGAAAGGCACCGTTGTATGAGACCTTGTGAAGCGAAATGAGCGGAGAGTGTTTAACTACCGTACCGGAGACAGCGTCGCATGGTGCATCAAGTTCGTGGCAGTGGGGAATCTGATCGTGCCGGTCCCCGGATTCATGGTCGGCATCGGCGTCAGAATGGACACACGCGGTTTCCGTATGACCGGTTTCACTCGTACTCATATTAGTTGAGATGTAGAGCGAACCGGTAAGCGGCAGACAGATCTGAACCAGCAGTAATAATATTATTACTATCCTACTATGTCTGTTTGAGAACATCATAAGCATCTTCCGATGTACTACGTCCTGAATTTGAAAACTCTTGCTCAACGATCTCATGGTATGTTCGCAATAAGTTTGATTCAGGTCAATTTAAGAGTAAAAAACAAAATAACTTGATATATGTTGAAATCTAGCCACATGTCCCTGCCAATTTAGTTTCGCAAACAGCCTTATGCACCTACAATTCCCTCTCTTTCTTCCACCTCGCAGATACGTCCCACATGATCAAGGCACAACCCCGCTTACGGCCAGTTTCATCGCTCACCGAAGATTCAAATGACGAAAAGCCGAAATAGCTGTCTAAAACCGGAGAGCGGATATGTGCCGCTCTCCGGAAATGGAGTTATTTAGCTTCGGGGGACTTTATCTCATGCTCGGGTTTGAACATGATTTTTTTTGCACCCCGGTTGTTGGTGTACTTTGAGAGTTCAAGGTCGATCTTTTCCGGCACCTTTTCTCCAGCCTGCGCGAGCAGCTTGCGAAGCTGTGCCTCGGCAGACGCAGCGTATTTTGCAGCATCATTCAAGACGCGCATGGTTTCTTTGGGGTTATGGAAACCATTCGAGTTCTCTGCGCCAATGAATATGAGACGATAGAAAGCCTGCTCGTACTGTTCTTTTGCTTGAGCGTAGAGAACCTTATCGATCTTTTTACCTGATGCCTCAACCTTGTTCGCAATCTCAAACAGTTTCGCGTCTGTTGCCGTTGCATAGCCTGCCTTAAGGTACACAATCATTGTGTTATCCTGGATAGCAAAGATCTTATCGCGGAGTACCTGCGGCTTCTCTTCGTGGCAGGTGGCGCAAGCGACCAGATCGTTTTTAAGCGGGCTCATAATCCTGTGATCGGAAATCTTCTGACCATCCCTTGCAACGGTCGGCATGTGGCAATCCGCACAGCTAACGCCGTTGGCCCAATGTGGGCTGTTGTTGGAAAATAGTTCATACTCGGGGTGACGAATAAAGCCCAACTTAAAGCCGGTAACGCTCTGTGTCCACTCTGCATGTGCAGGAGAACTCTTGATCTCGGCAATTATGTTTTCAATGCTAATATTACCAACTTTGCTGCCCTGCCAAGGAAAGACGACATCCGTCGAATGCATCTCTTTGTCCTTACTGATTATGTAACTGACATGGCACTGTGCACAGACCAGAGTCCGCTTTTCTTGAGTCGTGAGTTTTGCCTCGTCCACGCCTATTTTCTTGAGTGCTTTGCCTAATGTGAAGCCACGAGAAATCTTTAGAGCCATTCCCCTGTTGTCATGGCAGTCAATACAAGCGACGCCGAGGGTCTGCTGATCTTTAGGAAGTTTTGCCAACACTTCCTTGTATGGGGTTGAGAAGTAGGCTTTTCCCATCTGTTTCTCTAGTATTGGTGCGTAAGGTGTTTTACATGTCAGGCATGAACCACCTGCTTTTACCCTGCCTGGGTCAACCTCAAGCTGATCCTGAACCATAAAATAGTGTCCACGTGGTTCGCGGTATTCGGAACCAAAACCCCAGCCATTGTATAACAACGCCAAAAATGGATACTCATCGAGCTTGTCACGCCGGTCCTCACCGACATCGTAACCCTTCTTGTATTTACTCTTCCCGGCTGGGGTAGGCTCGCCTGTCTGTTTCCAGAGCTCATACTGACTGGGGTACACTTTACCCCACTCGGCAGGGTCGACCGTACCGTCTTCGATAGCTACAGTCTTCAAGGGCTCTACCTTCTTTGGTGAGCACCCTGACCAAATACCCGTGGCTGCCAGTATTGCCAGCACGGTGAATCTTCTCACATACTTCATTTGCATGTTTTGCCTCCCATGGTTGGATTAGCTGCGCTACCACTCTGAATTACCAAGGTATTTCTTAGCCACTTTCCAGTTTGTTCACGATTCTGTCAGCTTCTTTAAGGATTTTAAGCTCAATATAATCGTGCCGTGAAGGTGAGTGATGATTGGCTATGATTTCGCATACTTTTATTGTTTTACTCTGTGAGAAGCAGATGCTGTTAAGCAGCATTTCGGCAATCGGCGGACCGAACTCCTCTTGAGTCTTGCCATTATTATATCCAAGGTTCTCTTCAGATTGCTTTATGCCGATATCGTGTAAAAGTGCGGAGGCAACCAGAATCTCATAATCACAGCACTGAAAATTCTCCATAATTAACTCAGAGTGTTTCAAGACCTCTAACGCATGCGAGATTCTTCGAAAATCATTTCCAAAGTAATCCACCAATAATTTTGTAACTCTAGCTTTGAAGTAATCCATATCCGCTCTAACCCTTAAGAATTACCGAGGCATCGTAAAGGTTCTAAAGTTGTGACGCTTTGGGGAAGAGGATGTTGTTCTCCAGGTGGACGTGCTTGTGGAGATCATCCTCAAACTCTTTGAGCTTTTGATATGTGATCATGAATGTATTGCACGTGTCTTTTGGTATTGCATAATCCTTTGAAAGGTGACGAATCGTGTGGATAGCATCGCCGATCTCCTCGTGCTCGCGGCCGAGTTTCGCTAGGGATTCCGTAATTACATCGCAATCTTCTTTCAATGATGCTTTGCCTGCTTTTCTTGCCGCATCGGCCCGTTTTACCGCTGGGAAGAAAACTTCTTCCTCCTCAAGTAGATGGGCTGCCATATCTGCGGTTATCTTTTGGAAGATAGTGGCGATCTCGATCACCTCGGGATGATGAGCACCATGGACTTCTGCAATTTTTCGAGCGTATATGGCAATTTGTTCGTCGTTTTCTTTGAGATATGCATGATGGGTATTGACTATGTAATCCACCAGGAAGGGGAGCTCCCATGAGGTGTAATTTTGGCTACGATCAATCTGTTCACTTTTGATTGCTTCGATCTCCCGCAATAACGTGTCGGGGTTGATAGCCTTTTCCTGACATATTGATGATAGAGCAACCTTACCACCACAGCAAAAGTCAATCCCGTGAGACTCAAAGACCTTGGCAGTTCTATAATCGGCGGCAACTATCTCACCGATTGTTGTATTTAGTGTGTAATTCGTTTGAAGAGTTGATTCTTTCATGTGTGTTCTCCTCTGAATCAGTGTTGGCCGGTATTAGTCTGCCATCTGACTCATTTTGTTGAATCATAATCAGGTGATCCTGCCAGTTTTGATTCACAAACAGTCAATCGCTCTTTCAATTCCTTCTCCTTTTTCCATCGTTCGGTGACATCCCGCATGATCGATGCACAGCCCTGCAATTGGCCTGCTTCGTCGTGCAGCAGTACCATGCTGAATTCTAGCGAAACACGGGATCCGTCTTTACGAATTCCAGGTGATGACAGGAGACCTGTCTTATATTTCGTCTCTCCAGATGCCATTACCCGGTGATAGCCATCCCAGTGGCGGCCCCGCAGATTTTCAGGAATAATCAGATCAAGTGATTGACCAACAGCTTCAGCTGCCGTGTGTCCAAACATTTGCTCTGCTCCGCTGTTCCAATAGCTGATAATTCCTTCCCGGTCTGAAATGAGGATTGCATCCGGAGCATTATTAACTGCTTGAATCAATATCCTGTCCATATTTCCTCCAATTTGTGACTTGTCGTATGTCCCAATGATTAAATGATACACCGATGGCTATGTTTGTATTTTGACCCACATCAATAAAAGAACATAAACTAGTGTAGTACACAAAAAAAGATGAGCGCCCCACGGGGACCCGCGAGGCGCTCATTATTCAACGGTGTTATTTGGAAAGTGTTATCCCAGCATGGCCTTCATGTCGGCATCAACCGTGGTGATCGGTCCGACGTTGAAGTTTTCAACCAGGAAGTTGAGGACGTTGGGGGTGATGAAGGCCGGCAGTGTCGGCCCGAGCTTGATGTTCTTGATGCCGAGGTGGAACAGGGTCAGCAGAATGACAACCGCCTTCTGCTCGTACCAGGACAACACCATGGAGAGCGGCAGGTCGTTGACGCCGCACTCGAAGGCACCTGCCAGGGCTACGGCAATCTGGATAGCGGAGTAGGCGTCATTGCACTGGCCAACATCCAGCAGACGCGGGATTCCGCCGATATCGCCGAACTCCAGTTTGTTGAAGCGGTACTTACCGCAGGCCAGTGTCAGTATAACGGTGTCCTTGGGAGCCTTCTCGGCAAACTCGGTGTAGTAGTTGCGGCCGGACTTGGCGCCGTCGCAGCCGCCAACCAGGAAGAAGTGCTTGATGGCACCGGACTTGACCGCGGCAATTACTTTGTCAGCCACACCCAGGACGGCGTTATGGCCGAAACCGGTCAGGATCTCTTGGCCCGGATTTTCGGGCAGGGCCGGGCACTCCAGTGCTTTGTTGATGACAGGAGTAAAGTCCCAGCCGTCGATGTGCTTGACACCGGGCCATGCCACCAGGCCCCAGGTGTAGAGACGGTCGGTGTAGGATTCGGCCGGTTTCTGGATGCAGTTGGTGTTAAAAATAATGGCACCGGGGAAATTGGCGAATTCCTTGGCCTGATCCTGCCATGCGCCGCCGTAGTTACCAACCAGATGGCTGTATTTTTTCAGGCCGGGATAGCCGTGAGCCGGCAGCATCTCGCCATGGGTATAGACATTGACCCCCTTGCCTTCAGTCTGTTTAAGGATCTCCTCCATCATCTTCAGGTCGTGGCCGGATACCAGAATTGCCTTGCCGGCCTTGGTGCCCAATTGTACCTGAGTCGGGACCGGGTGGCCATAGGCGTCGGTATGGGCGGTATTCAGGAGTCCCATGACGGTCAGGTTCTGCTTGCCGCACTCCATTGAAAGACCAACAAAATCCATTAGACCCAGGTTGGCGTCGGTGGTTGCTGCCAATGCTTTCTGGAAAAATGCCATGACTTCATCATCTGTCTTGCCCAGGATCATGGCGTGATCCATATAGGCCGCCATACCCTTCAGGCCGTACATCAGGATTTCGATAACGGAACGGATGTCTTCATTAACATGCTGGGTATTGATGCCGTGGGTTTCACCCTGCGTGGTCATGCCAGCCAGATCATCGGCCGGTTTCCAGTCGGCCACAGGACCGCTGATTGCCGTACCGGCAGCAGCCTTGGCTTTTTCTTTTAATTCATAGCAGCGCCTGATCAGGCCGCCGATACGAGCGGGTTCAAAATCAACGTTAGTGACGGTGCTGAAAAGTCCTTCGATGGTGAAACGATCGATCTCGGCATTGCGGCCGATCTTGTCGGCGTACAGCGCCAGACTCTTCAGTCCGTAGAGCAGATGATCCTGCAGGGCCGCCACATCAGGTTTCTTGCCGCATACTCCAGAGATGTTACAGCCTGTTCCATTTGCTGCCTGCTCACATTGATTACAGAACATACTCATTGTTTGACTCTCCCTTAACTTGCTGTTTCAGTAGACTTGATTAGATGATTTCAGATTGACTGTGTGTACAGTATAATGATTTCTATTGAAATTACTTGACTGTTGTCAAAATTGTTATGAAATACCTTTTGATCTGGTCTGATCTTCTTTCATAAACTGAACCAGTATTCTGGGAGAATGTCAACACTTATCCCCACCACTTATCCCCACCTCCAGAGAGAAAGTATCAGAATGATTATGAAGACAATCGTAAGGTTCATGTGTGCCATGAAGAAAAACACCCGCTCGTGCAGTGGAGCTTTTCGAGCGTTAGAAGCGTCAAAAGTCCCCACTTCTGTCACGTCACCCAATTTCTCACGGCCATGCGGTGCAAGATTCAATGCATCCGTCAAATCATTACCGGCATTGTGCCTCCCCATGTGTGTCCCTTGTTTCCAGAGTTTACTCTGAGTTGCATCATAGACCTTTCCCTCAAAAGCAAAATAGGCTGGGTGCCCGTCTTTCCCATCGTATACCGCTAGGTCATCTAGGGTAAATTTACCTGTGGGGCCAGACAATGAAGCTCCCTTCCTCTTTGCCTTGAGACGCGGCCCGATGACCGTGATGACAAACAGGGCAGAGATTACCATTACCAAATAGAGAAATACTTTGATGAGCAGGAGGACGCCAAAGTTGGTGTGATAGAGCGTATCGAAGGATGTCACCCGATAGAAGGTCAGAATGGAACCGGTTATGCCCATGACGATCATTGAGAGGATACCGACTCTTACCTCACCGCGTGGAAGCCCGCTGGCCGCATAGGCTGGCTTGAGAATAAGGTGGACATAAAGGATCGTGCCGAACCAGAATATGGCGGTCAGGAAGTGAATATATCCGATTGCCAGCCGGATCCATTTAACCAAAGTTCCTTTTTCAGGGGATTTTGTCTTTGTTTGGAGAGATCCGGCAAATGACTTGCCGGCCGTTGTCAGTTCACCTCCACCTCCAGGATCAAGGTGACAGACAGCGCAAGCCTGTCCGGTCTGCTTGGCATACTCCTCGGTAGCGCCTGACAGTTGCGGAGTAAAAAACACGAATGACGACAACAGAAATAATCCAATGAAGTGTTGTGAAATAATCATTCGCATTCGGCTCGTCACTCCCTTAGGCTATTAAACGGATAGATTTTAAAACTGAATAACGTTCCATTATACCACGTTTACTGTCTGTGCTTGATCGTAGTCAAAAAAACTTGTTACGTTGATGCAACTAACAGTATTAACAGGGCATCTCGGCATTTTTGCGTGAATAATACCACCAGGTCATGATGATGCAGGTTACGTAAAAGAAGACAAATCCGTACAGAGCGGCTTGTGGTCCTCCGGTCGCGGCAATTGACGAACCGAAACCCTTGGGGATGAAGAAGGCTCCGTATGCTGCAAAAGCGGAGGTAAACCCAAGCACTGCCGCAGCTTCCTTGCCGGCATCCTTGACAGCCTGATTCTGAGCAACCGCACCCTTGCCCTGCGCATCACGTTGCCGCTCGGTGAGAAAGATAACAGGGATCATACGGAAGGTGGAACCGTTACCAATACCGGTTGTGAAGAACAAAAGTATAAACATAGCGAGGAAACCCCAAAAATTGCCGCCCACACCCCCGTAAGGTAGAAAGAAGAGTACGCCAAAGACCGCTGCAGCCATGACCATAAAGTTCCAGAATGTTACCCTCGCACCGCCCAGTTTGTCTGCCACCCAGCCTCCCAGCGGCCTGGCCAGTGCACCGACAAGGGGACCGAGAAAAGCGTACTGCGTGGGGTTTTCAGCCGGAAATTGAGACTTGATCAGGAGTGGCAGGCCGGCGGAGTAGCCGATGAATGAACCGAAAGTACCCAGGTAGAGCCAGCACATGATCCAATTATGCCTGCGCCTGAAGATGATCGATTGCTCCTTGAAAGAGGCCTTGGCACTGGCAATGTCGTTCATGCCGAACCATGCCGCAATGGTGGATGCAAGGATCAGTGGAACCCAGACAAAGCCGGCGTTTTGCATCCAGATTGATGTCGTTTGACCCTTGATAGCGCATATTTGCGAGTCACCGCACAGTGCGCTGAACATACCGGTGGTTATCACCAGCGGCACGAGGAACTGCATGGCGCTGACCCCCAGGTTCCCCAGTCCGGCATTCAGCCCCAGAGCGGTTCCTTTCTGCGCCTTGGGGAAGAAAAAACTTATGTTGGCCATGCTCGACGCGAAGTTCCCCCCCCCGAAACCGCACAATAGCGCCAGGATCAGCATGATGGTATAGCTGGTGTGCGGGTCGCGGACGGCAAACCCGATGCCGAGGGCCGGGATCAATAGCGTTGCCGTGCTGATGGTGGTCCATTTCCGGCCACCAAAGATCGGTACCATGAATGAGTAGAATATCCGCAAAGTGGCACCTGTCAGACCAGGAAGCGCAGCCAGCCAGAACAGCTTGTTGGGATCGAATTTGAAGCCGATGTTGGGAAGGTTGACCACGACAACGCTCCAGACCATCCAGACCGCAAAGGAGAGAAACAGCGCCGGGATCGATATCCAGAGATTGCGGTTGGCGATAGCCTTTCCTTCCTTTTCCCAGAATGCCTTATCCTCCGGGTTCCACTCTGTCAATACGCGAGATGCCATGCTTGTCTCCTTGATGTTCAATGGTATTAGAGCAGGAATGAGCTTGTATACCGCTGCCTTGCAGATTCCCCGGATGCTGCCACCACCCCTCGATGTCAGCGCTGTTGTTGGTCAGCCTGTTAAGCATTCCCTGTGCCGTGCTATTTCGTCCGCCAGCGATAAAGGATCGGCGGGTCTTTCAGGAAGTCAAATGGGACATAGAGCAGGTGCACCAGCTTGGTAAAAGGCAGCAGCGCTACAATCAGGAAGGCACAGGCTGCATGCAGCTTGAAGACCAAAGGAAAATCGGTCATGTACTCAATTTGCGGATTGAAGGAAGCCAGCGACCAGAGATAAGGAACCGCTGTATGCAGGTACCACTGGGAACCCCAGCGCATGAAGGTTGCGATATAGACCCCGGTCAGTGCCTGAGCAAGCAGAAGGTAGAGTAATACCCAGTCCGAGGCAAATGTCACCCGTTTCAAGAGCGGCGTGTTGACGCGGCGTAGCAGGAGCAGCAGACAGCCGAAAACCGCGAAGAGACCCAGCGCGAGCCCGATGCTTTCGATAACGACCAGGTTGGTCTGGTTCCCGAGAAAAACCTTAATTGGACCGGGGGCAATAACACCCAGAAAATGGGCAGCCAACACCGGGATAATGCCGTAGTGCCACGGATTGATTCCCCAGAAGAGTGTCTTGCTCTCCAAAAATTGCGTGGAGTAGGCCGACCAGGTCAGGCGGTTGCTGAAGAAACGATAGGGCGTTACAAAAATAACCAGCGCCAAAGCGGCGTAGGGCAGAACGATAAAGATAAAGCTGTTTAACATGATGGCACCTCCTTACAATCTTCAGCGCAGAGCAGTCGGGCAGCTTCAACCAGTACTTTCCAGTGCGAATCCTGCCGGGCGTCGAAGGCGGTACTTAGCCTTTCAACTCCGGGTAACACACATTCGGCGATGAAGGGCTGTCGTGTCCCTTGCCCCTCCTGTCGTGCCAGATGGGCCAGAAAACCGAGCACCACCGAAAGGTGATCGGGAAGTTCGGTCCCGATGGGTGTGTATCCGCAGCGTTCGAACTCCTGTTTCAGCATGATCATGTAGCCGCCCTTCTTCTGGTTATCGCCGAAGAGGTGGTGTCCCAGATAGGGCGCTGTGGCCGGATTGAAGTCGAAGGTGGCGACGTACTCTTCCTGTAGCGCTGCCAGGGAGGAGGCATCGACAAATTCGGCAAATTCTGATATTGGGGCACCTGGTCGCCGCTTGTTCAAAAAGGTGCTGACTAGATTATAATCGTCCTGCAGTTGCTGCTTTTCCTCCGGATAGTCGAGCATCCGGGCAAGGGCTTCGTAGCTGGTGGCAATGGTCATTTCGCCCCCCTGGTCTTCTTCAGGATACCGAAACCGCTGGCGCCTTTGCGCTGGTATGAGTCCTGCTCTTCACGCTGTTGGGTCGGAATCACGTTCCGCTCACGGTAGGAGGCGATGGTGAAGAGGCGATAGAGGCGATTTGCTCCCGCTTCATCCAATCCCGCATTTTTAAGGATTGACTCTTCGATCGGCTGCCCAAGGTTGCCAGCACGTTTAAAGAGGCGTAGGGCGATCTGTTTCCGCAAAATATCGGCAATGATTTCCTGGTTACCGCCGGAGAGGAGGCTTGCCAGGAAACTGATCGGTGCCCGCATCTTTTCGAGAAGCGGGAATGTGCCATGGTCGGCCAGTTCATGGAGATCGCCACCGCTTGAAATTACCGGGGAGAGCGAGGGGATGTAGTAGGCCATCGGCATGGTGCGAAATTCAGGATGTAACGGTAGTGCCACGGCAAACTCCTTTACCAGGGCGTATACCGGCGACTTCTCGGCCGCCTCCAGCCACTGATCCGAGACCCCGTTCTTGCGGGCAGCCTCCCTGACTTCCGGATCGTGTGGATCCATGATGACGTCACGGTGAGCAGCCACCAGTTGGTCGTCAGGCTTGAGCAGCGCTTCTTCCACCCGGTCGGCATCGTAGAGCAATACGCCGACGTGGCGGATCCGGCCGACGCAACTATGGGCGCAGGCGTTGCACTGGCCGGTCTCGGTGCGCGGGAAGCAGAAGATACACTTCTCCGCCTTGCCGCTCTGCCAGTTGAAATAGACCTTCTTGTACGGACAGGCGCTGGTGCAGAAACGCCACCCCTTGCAGACCTCCTGATCCACCAGGACAACGCCGTCCTCACCCCGTTTGTAGATCGCCCGGGATGGGCAGGAGGCAACACAGGCCGGGTTCAGGCAGTGATTGCAGATACGGGGGAGATAGTGCATGAACATGCGTCCGTAGTCCGCCACAAGGGTACTGTCTTCCAGATTGGAATCCTCGACGGCATAGACCTGCGATCCGGAGAGATCGTCATCCCAGTTGGGACCGCCGGTGATTTTCTCAATCCGCTCACCGGAAACCTGTGAGAATGCTTCGGCCACCGGTTGGTCGCTGCCGGGGGGGGCTTTGTACAGGTTGCTGTAGTCGAAATCGAACGGTTCATAGTAGTCGTCGAGCTTCGGCATATTCGGCTGGAAGAACATATTGAACAGCGTCGGCCCCTTGCCCATGGCCCGCAGCTTCAGCTTGCCTCCCTCGCGAAGCCATCCCCCCTTGAATTTTTCCTGATTCTCCCACTTTTTGGGATAGCCAACGCCCGGCTTGGTCTCGACGTTGTTCCACCACATGTACTCGGCGCCCTTGCGGTCGGTCCAGATGTTCTTGCAGGAGATGCTGCAGGTGTGGCAACCGATGCACTTGTCCAGATTGAAAACCATTACCAGTTGTGCTCTGACGTCCATTGCCTCACCCCCTCAACTTTCTGACTACCACGTAGCTGTCACGGTTTACGCCGGTCGGCCCCCAGTAGTTGAAGTAAAAACTGAATTGTGCGTAACCGCCGAGCATCAGGGTCGGCTTCAGGCGTATGCGGGAGAGACTGTTGTGTACGCCTCCGTGTTTGCCGCTTTTCCGGGACTTTTTGACATTGAGGGTGCGCTCCGGCGCGTGGTACATGACCGCCGCTCCGCGTGGAATGCGGGATGACACCACGGCCCGGCTGGTCACCACGCCGTTGGCGTTAAAGATCTCGATCTCCTCATTGTCCTCGATCCCGGCACTCGCCGCATCTTCGTGGTTGAGCCAGACGACAGGACCGCCACGTGAGAGCGTCAGCATGCGCAGATTGTCGCTGTAGGTGGAGTGAATACTCCACTTGCCATGGGGTGTCAGGAAGTTGAGTATCAGCCCGGTTTCTCCCTCGGTTTCGTCCAGGATCGCCGGGTTGAGTTTACCCTTGAAGGTAGGCAGTCCCTCGTTGAACTCACCGTAATAAGGGTGGTCGAGGTAAAGCGACTGCCGACCAGAGAGGGTTCGCCAGGGCACGCCGTGCTCCACATTCAGCGTGAATGGTGCATAGGGACGGTTCTCGTTGACCAGTCCGCTCCAGACCGGGGAACTGAGGTGGCGGCGCGGTTTCTGGGTTACGTCCTCCCAGGTGATACGGAAGTTGCGGTCACCTGCGGATATCTGAGCCAAAGGCTTGCCTACCCGTTTCTCCAGGTTCTGATAGGCGCGGTGTGCCAGTTCACCGTTGGTCTCCGGAGCGAGGGCCATGATTACGTCGGCGACGTTGCGCACGTCCTCCATATCGATGAAGGTCTTATCCCCCCACGAACGGGTCGGCATGGTTGTAAGGAGTTTTTCGTGAACGTCGTCCGCTTCCCAGCTGACTCCGTGTGCATGCAAATGTCCGATGTGCGGGCCAAGAGACATGAAGCGGTTGTAGATATTAACGTAGTCGCGCTCGACGATCGGGAGGTTCGGCATGGTCTTGCCCGGAATGGCTTCACACTCGCCCAGCTTCCAATCCTTCACACTCCGCTGTGCAATTTCACCCGGTGTGTCGTGCTGCAAAGGCGCTGCGATGATGTCCTTGAATGGTTTGGGGAAGTGTTTCGGTGCAAGTTCGCTGACCTTTTTGGCGATCCCGGCGAAAATATTCCAATCGGATTTTGATTCCCAGGCCGGATCAACGGCGGCATCCATGCAGTTGACAAAGGAGTGCATGTCGGTGGTGTTCAGGTCCGATTTTTCGTACCAGGTTGCTGCCGGCAGGACGATGTCCGAATAGAGGGTCGAGGTGTCCATGCGGAAGTTGAGATCCACCACCAGGTCCATCTTGCCGGTGGGAGCCTTCTCATGCCAGACGATATCCTTAACCTGCCCCTTGGCTGCCTCCCGGGCGGTAAAACTGCTGTTGGGAGCGCCGATGACATGTTTGAGGAAGAACTCGTGTCCCTTGGCGCTGGAAGAGATGGCGTTGCCGCGCCAGATAAACCAGACTTTGGGGGAATTCCCTTCACCGTCCGGGTCTTCGATGGCGAAACGGGTCTCGCCGCTCTTCAGGCGGGCGATCAGCCAGGCGCGGACCTCATCGTCGCTGGTAGCTCCTGCCGCCTCTGCTTGCTCCATCAGGCGGATCGGGCTCTCATTGAAATGCGGGGAGAATGGAAGCCAGCCGAGTCTAACTGCTTTGGCGTTGAAATCGGCGGTGTGCATCGGCATATTCTCGCCGGTCTCCGGCTTGAAGTAGTCGACAAAATTGCGATCATAACGCCACTGGTCCGAGTGCATATACCAGAAGCTCGGGGTGTTCTGCAGACGCGAGGCCTTGGTCCAGTCCTGAGCCATGGCAATGGAGGTCCAGGGTGCCAGTGGCACCACTTTTTCCTGACCGACATAGTGGGCCAGACCGGCGCCGTTCCGTCCGACGCTCCCGGTCAGGATCAGGGCGGTGATAGCGGCCCGGTAGATCAAGTCGTTGTGATACCAGTGATTGACGCCGGCGCCAATGATGATCATGTTGCGGCCGGTGCTCTGTTCGCCGTTCACGGCCCATTCGCGGGCAATTGTTATCAGGGTCTCGGCGGCGATGCCCGTATATTTTTCCTGCCAGGCGGGTGTAAACGGTTTGTCATCCTGGTAGTTTGCCGGATAATCGCCTCCCAGGCCGCGAGAAACTCCGAACTGACCCATGAGAAGGTCGAAGACGGTCGCAACCGTAATCTCCCCATCTTTCGTCATGACACGCCTGACCGGGACATCCCGGAGAACATCACCATCGGCCTCAAAGGAGAAACGGACCGTACCTGTAGTTTGGCCCAGGTTGGTCAGGCTACAGTCGATATCTGAGCCGTCCACCATGTCAACCATATCCAGGTTCCAGTTCCCCTCCTGCTTGCTCCAGCGTGAACCGACGCTGCCATGGGGAAATCGGACATTTCCGGCGCTGTCGCCGACGCAGAGGGTCCAGTCGGCATGTTCGATACCTTCGCCCCGCTCCAGGTCGGACGCCCGCAGAAATTCTCCCTGTCGCAATGCGCCGTCCTTCTCGGTCAGCTTAACCAGGAACGGCAGGTCGGTGTACTTGCGCACGTATTCGTCAAAGAAGGGAACCTGGCGGTTGGCATAGAACTCGGTCAGGAGCACATGGTTGACCGCCATCCAGAAAGCGCCGTCGTGCCCCTGTTCCACCGGCAGCCAGGCATCGGCAAACTTGCTGGCCATGCTGTAATCGGGAGACATGACCACCACCTTGGTGCCGCGGTAGCGGGCTTCGGTCATGAAGTGAGCATCAGGGGTACGGGTCATCGGCACATTGGAACCGCACAGAACTATGTAGGAAGCATTATACCAGTCGGCCGACTCGTTCACATCTGTCTGTTCACCCCATACCTGGGGAGATGCCGGGGGGAGGTCGCAGTACCAGTCATAAAAGCTCATGGCAACGCCGCCAAGCAGCTGAAGGAAACGGGTGCCGGCCGCATAACTGATCATCGACATGGCCGGGATGGGCGAAAAACCGATCACCCGGTCAGGTCCATGCTTTTTGGCCGTGTAGAGGGAGGAGGCGGCAATCAGTTCGGTTGCCTCATCCCATGAAGCGCGACGGAAGCCGCCCATGCCGCGCTTGCCGACATAACTCTCACGTGAGACAGGGTTCTCAACTATGCTCTTCCAGGCTTCGACCGGGTCTTCATGTTCTATGCGGGCTTGACGCCAAAGGTCGATCAGCACACCACGCATATAGGGATGCTTGACACGCAGGGGACTGTAGAGATACCAGGAAAAGCTGATTCCCCGCGGACAGCCGCGTGGCTCGTGATTGGGTAGGTCGCCGTTGAACTGGGGATAGTCGTTGGCCTGAAGTTCCCAGCCTACGATACCGTCCTTGACATGTACCATCCAGCTGCAGCCGCCAGTGCAGTTGACGCCGTGGGTGCTGCGCACCACCTTGTCGTGCTGCCACCGATTCCGGTAGAACTCTTCCCATCCCCTGTTGGAGGGGCTATGGTCGTCCTTGATTCGCTCGTTCGGCATTATCTGATCCTCCTTTTGTAGAGAGCCAATCCCAGTAATAGCACTACAAACAGGCCACCGCCAATCAGGGGCAAAGATACGCGAGCGCCGCCCACTTTCTGTGTCGCAGAGTCCTTAAACAGGGCCATCAGGGCCGTGATCTCATCATCGGTCAGCGGACGTTCGGCATAGATCTTCTTCATGGTCGGAAACTTGAGCGCCTTGAGCGCCCCCTGCATGCCCGTATCACCCATTTTCTGGTAGGACTTGTTCAAATCAGCAATAGAGAGGTTGCCACCCTCAATACCGGGATAGGTAAATGGATGGCAGGAAAGGCAGGGTGCGCCACCCTTGGTTAGGCGCTTGTTCCCAATGAAGAGTGCCTTGCCTTGAGCGATCAGTTCCGGCGTCACCACCACTGCCATCTGTTCGCCGTTCGGTAGGGCAGCTGCTGCAGCGCCGTCTGCTCCCGAAAGGTAGGCAATGATTTTCAGGGCATCATCATGGCCGATACCCAGGTTCGGCATTTCGTAGCCGTACTTCTTGACTAGTTCGGCCTGAATCGGGTCTTTCTTTGCCGTCAGCTTGTCCGGTTCGATGATGAGTGATTCGAGCCACTCATGTGTCCGCTTGCCGACCACCCCCTTGAGGTCGGGACCGCCGCCGTCTCCGCCGCCTATGGAATGGCAACTGGCGCACTGCTTGTCGAACAGATCTTTACCGGGATCTGCCTGTGCGGGACAGCTGTTTGCCAATAGAGCCAGCAATACAATGAAACAGCTCATAAGCCTGCCTGATTTTGCCATACACTTTCCCCTCTCGCCGTCATAAATGAGACACTGTTTAAAAATTGATATTTTATTACTTAAATTTTCCGTACAATATGCTTGAAGCTGACTTTTAAAGGAGTTACTGGGACACTAACTTTAATACCTGCACAAATAAATGTAGTATATCATTACACTTACCCGCAGTTAAAACATTGACCTAGGTCAAATAGTGTTTGTATATAATTTGTTGAATGGGATTAGATAAAACTCGTAACGCATAGGCTGGAAGAGATTCGCTTGAATTATCATGAGGAAGAAAAAAGCTTGGAGAGAACTCGCTTGTCTGACGCATAGAAGTCGCCAACCTGGTTGGGGTGAAGCTTTTAAGCGACGAAGAGAATTCGAACTGGCATACCTTCGGGAGACACATTGACGATAAGCTGGCCCTGCTGCCCAAGCGGGTTCGTAGAGTGGTAAGGGTCAATGATGATTTTTGACGACAGGTAGTGCGAGAGATCAAGGCACTGAATGTTTCCTTTCAGGGAAGAAGGTAATCACAGTTCTTTCTCTGTCAGAAGGAAAGTTTTCTGGTTTTGCAGGAACAATTCTATCTTCTCCCGGTTCTTCCGAAACGGATTATGTCTTCCACTCAACCAGTCTGACAATTGTTCGGGATCGCGGCCCATGGCTTCACCCAGATGATCAAAGTTCATCCCCATCGCTCTCTTGTACCACGCAAGCCGCCCCACTGTGTCATCCGGGCAGTCGAACGGAATATAACCTAGAAATTTGATAATACTTGGATTATATTGCAGTTCCGGTTCGGTGCCATGTTCCCAGTTCCAGACAGAGGATTCGGTGACGCCGATGATCTCGGCGACTTCTCTCTGGAGGAGGCCGAGGTCCATTCGTTTCTTGCGGATGTGGTCGCCGACCGTGATGGGAAATTCGGGATAACCGGGAAGCTGTTGTTTTTCGAGGGGAATTTGAATTGAGAACGAGTGCCGTTTTAAGTGAGTATAGTAGAGAAAGGTTAACACACCCCTGAATTTGCCGGGTAGTCCTTAAATAACAGGCTGTTACACTCCGACTGAGTGTGAAGCTTTCCAACTTTCCTCAATGATCCAGTCAGTTCCCATTCAAAGGTTCTTATCCCCCAGATCAAGATGAAACTTGTGTATAAACCGATGATAGACCGGGGTAAATAGAACTCCGCAAAAAGTCAGGAAAGCCACTCCGCTGAAGATTGAGTAAAAAGCTGCAAAAAGCTTAGCTGTATCGGTTTCAAGTTTATCAACTGGTCCCATACCGGTCAGGATCATCGATGCGTTCAAAAAGGAATCTATCCAGCCCAGATTCGCCGTTATATGATATCCAACCGTCCCGACACCTAACGAAAACACCAAAAACAGACACCCGAAAAAACCATACCACCCCATACGGATTATAAAATCACGCTTTGACATCAGTTGTGAGTTTTTGTGTTCCAATTTGACACGTTTCATGGTCACCTCATTATTTCACCAACGGATATATGTGAGATGAGAGCAAGAGTCAACGTGTCAGTGGTGTGGATACAAAATTCTTGACATACTATTTATGAAGGCGTATGTGGAAAGGGTTGAATTCCTCGTTAGCATGAGGCGTTTGCACAAACACAGGCTACTGCCCGGAAACGTCGAAAGACGCCAATGGGTAGACCAGGTCTTGCCGGATTAAGGCTTGACTTAAGGTAGCTGGTCAACCGACCTACGTTGTGCACTGCCGAAAACCTACGAGAGGGGAATCATGGCACGTTATGTATCAGGCCACGGTTTTCCGTGGCCTTTTTTGTTGTCCCATGTCAAAAGCGAAGGGTGGTGGTTATCCAAATTGGACAGTCATAGTAAGAATTCAATCGCATCGATACCCAGTCGGTAACTTCCTCAAGACTCTTTCTTCAGGTTTTTCCGCTGGGCCATGCATCTATCGGCCAGCGGAGAGACTTCCTCATTATCGTTCTCTCTCCCCAAGCCTAATCGCGTCTGCAGATTGATTCAAAATTGATCAACAATATTGGTTCGCGGTTTAACAAATTCTGCGCAACTTCTGGCTGAAGGAGGTTTCACGTGCTCAGTATTTCAAAGCTCTACTACGAATTCCGTCGTATTTGGAAGGCTATTAAGCTCTTTTTTATCATCTCCGGACCTGGCATTGTCGTCATGGTAGCCGATAATGACGCCGGCGGCATAACAACGTATGCCGCTACCGGCGCCAAGTACGGCTACCACCTGATCTGGTTTCTGCTTATCCTGATACCAGTCGCCTACTACGTTCAGGAGATGACAGTCCGACTGGGGGCAGTCACCAAGCGGGGTCACGGCGAAGCAATCTTCGCCGGTTTCGGCGCCTTCTGGGGCTGGTTCTCATTGATCGATCTAATGATTGTCAATTGGCTGACCCTGGTCACCGAGTTTATCGGCATGACTTCTGCGCTCAGAATCTTTGGCGTCCCTCCCTGGCTAACAGTACTTGGAGTCTGCGTCCTGATGGGTATTATGGTTCTAAATGGACGCTACTGGACATGGGAGAAGATTGCCCTGGCCTTCTGCGCGGTCAACCTGATCTATATCCCCGGTGCCTTCATGGTCCAACCGTCTGTGCATGACATCATTCAGACCGGCTTCGTGCCCCATATACCGCCAGGAGGCTTCACCAATGAACTCTTCTTCTTCCTGATGGCCAACATCGGCACCACCATTGCTCCTTGGATGCTCTTCTTCCAGCAGAGTGCTGTGGTTGATAAAGGAACAAGGGAAAAGGACATCCCTTGGGGCAAACTGGATACCCTAGTCGGGTCGTTTCTTACCGTGGTGGTAGCGATCTTTATTGTGATAGTAACCGGTACCATTCTGCCCGGCGTCAATATCGACGATGCCGCCCAAGCTTCGATCATGCTGATGAAGAGCCAGAAATATGCCGGTACTTTCATGGCCATCGGCCTTTTTGACGCCGGCCTGCTGGGAGCGATCTGCATCTCACTGGCCAGTTCATGGGCTTTTGGCGAAGTTTTCGGCTGGGCGCACTCGCTTAACAACAAGATCCGCGAAGCGCCATGGTTTTACGCTAACTATTTCCTGACCCTCATCACAGCCGGACTGGTGGTACTGATTCCCAAAGCACCGCTGGTGCTGATTACCCTGTTCGTGCAGGTCATCGCGGTGACCCTGCTGCCGGCTGCACTGGTCTTCCTGATCCTGCTGCTGAACAACAAGAAGACAATGGGAGAATATACCAATACGCTGTGGCAGAATATCGTTACCTGTAGCATCGTGGTGGCGATTGTTATTCTCTCGACCCTCTACGCGGTCAGCACGCTGTTCCCGAACTTGTTAAAATAGGAGGCAATTAGCCATGATCAGAGATTTCTTTTCCCATAATTTCGCCAAGGTGCGTGAGATCAATCAAAAATATTCAAAACCGAATGTCGAGATGTCAGGCTGGGTGAAAGGCTCCTTGCTGTTTTTACGCTTGTACCTCGTTCTGCTGGTCGGGCTGCTTTTGTACAAGTTCATTACTCTCCTGTGAAAGCGAGGTGCGCCATGAACCATATGAAAAATATTCAGAACGATCATATATTCTTCCTGAGTGATCTGACCGGCATCCCGGTATGCAATCAGGGCAAAAAAATCGGCAAGCTCGATGACCTGCTAATCGTAGAGCACGAGAAAGTTGCCGAAGTGACTCACGTTATCGTGAGCCGTCCCTTCGGGTACAAGTCATTGATGGTGCCACTTGCTAGAATCGATGAATTGAAACGGGACGGAATTGAGCTCTCCCTACAGAACCTGGAGGCATTCGAAGCTGAACCAGAAGATAATCAGGTTCTGCTCAAGGACCATATTCTGGACAAGAAGGTGATTGACCTTGATGGCAACGAAATCGACGTGGTCTACGATGTAAAGCTGTTACTGCGGAATGCCCGCCTTTACGCTACCGATGTTGACTTCAGCCGATATGGACTGCTGAAACGGCTTGGCCTGCGGTATGTGGCCCAATTCGTATATCACCTTGCTGAGATGTTCAAGAAGGAGACCATCCCTTGGACCTATGTCCAGCGTCTTCCGGAGAAAATAGGCAGTTTCAAGGGGAATGTGCAACTCAAAATTCTTAAGGAGGCTCTGCCGGACATCCATCCGGTGGATTTGGCAGATATCCTGGAAGAACTTTCTGAAGAACAGCGCCTTGCCATTTTTAATGAACTTGAAACGGATCAGGCATCGGACACCCTGGAGGAAATGGAACCACGGGTACAGCGCATTCTGATTTCTTCCATGAACAAAGAGCGGGTCGCCGACCTCATAGATGAAATGACCCCCGCTCAGGCGGCTGATGTTCTCTCGGTATTGCCGACTGACCAAGCGGAAGAGATTCTCGACCTGATGGAGCATGACGAAACAGAGAAGATCGAAGCGCTTCTGGAAAATCAGGTTAATACCATTACTAACCTGACGACCAATGCCTATATCAGGTTCCTCCCTGATGTTCATACCGACCTGGTCATTGCTGCTTATCGCACGGTCAGCCAAGAGTCTGATGTTCTCGACTATGTCTTCGTCGTTGATCATGACAACAAGCTCAAAGGCGTTGTCAGCCTGCCTGAGCTTCTTATGGCCAAGCAAAGTACGCCTTTGTCCGAGATAATGACGACCCAGGTCATCAGCCTGGATTGCAACGACTCCATTGCCGATGCCGAGGAGAAGTTCAAGCGTTATGGCTTTTCAGCGTTGCCGGTGCTTGATGAAGAGGATACTATTCATGGCATTGTTCCATACCGGGACATCATGCAGTTGGAACATAATTATTCGTAATGATTTCGCCATAGTGTATAGTCATATCTATCTAAAAATGTACATTGATGATATAAATAAAACATTTTAGATAGGACGTTCGTAGATAGTTTGGTGTATTGGAATTTGAGATCTAGGTGAACTTCATGAAGATTGTATCCATCATATTGATCGTTCTGTATCTCATACTTCCTGTGGAATGTCTGGCACATCCTTGTTCATCTATTGGCGAACTGGCCCATAAAGATACATGTGAGTATCTGACTACTGACCAAGATCATGAATGTCCCGTAAATCATGATGCTGATGATTGTGAAACAACCTGTTGTTGCGCCGGTCAAATATTGGCCGACATCGTGCCGAAAATAATCTCCCAAGTAATTATCGAGCGAACATCCCTATATGAACCTCAACTTGCTCTGCCACGTCTATTAGACAGGATATTTGTCCCCCCGCAGAACCACGCCTGACTTTACCGCTTGTGGCTCAGGCTGCATCGAATTCATTGTAATTACCAAAAACAAGAGCATTCTTTATCATGAAGCAATGGTCGCTTAAAAAGCTGAAGCGTCTTCTCGTGGCAGTTGTCGGCATTACCATTCTTATAATTGGTATTGCCATGATAGTTCTGCCCGGTCCGGCAGTTGTCGTAATTCCTCTTGCATTGGGAATTCTTGCCACCGAGTTTGCCTGGGCCAGGAGAATGCTTCACATTGTAAGGGATCGCATACAACGCTCTACTAGCAACGCTAAAACCAATAACGAACAAAATCATAGGGAGAAATCGTTATGAAATGCCCGATTTGCACAGGAATAGACCTTAAAATTGCCGAACGCCAGGGAGTAGAAATTGATTTTTGCCCAGAATGTCGTGGTGTCTGGCTCGACAGGGGAGAACTGGATAAAATCATCGAACGGTCAACTACACAAACACCAACTCATACACAATTGGAACCTCAAAAATACTACTCCGGCGACATTCAGCAGCAGTATGGAAAACATCATGATGATCATGGCTATGGTCATAACGGCCAATACAAGAAAAAGTCCTGGCTGTCAGATTTGTTCGACTGATATCAGTCTCGGAGAGAGGGGATATCTCCTCTCTCCGTAAAAAGGTGGCAGTTATGGCTCGAAAACCTGAAATACATGAACATGTTGGTCTAACCTTACAGGATGCCGCCAAAATTCTTGGGGAAGAAGGCCACAACGAACTTCCGTCTTCAAAGCAACGTGGGAACTTTCAAATAGCCCTCGACGTAATGCGTGAGCCGATGTTCCTGTTGTTGGTGGCTTGTGGCGCAATCTATCTGCTGGTGGGGGATATGCAGGAAGCGATGATGCTTCTGGCATTTGTCTTTTTCGTCATGGGCATAACCCTGTATCAGGAAAGAAAGACAGAACGAGCTCTGGAGGCCCTCCGTGATCTCTCCAGCCCAAGAGCCCTTGTTATTCGCGATGGTGCCCAGCAGCGGATTGCTGGTCGAGACGTGGTTCGAGGTGACATCATTGTTCTAGCAGAAGGCGATAGGGTTCCTGCTGATGCTCTGGTGCTGGACTGCACGAGTCTATCTACAGACGAATCGCTCCTGACAGGCGAATCCATTGCGGTACGCAAGGTGCCTGGCGATGCTACTTCACCTGTAGTGCAACCAGGGGGAGATGATCTCCCATTTGTTTTTTCGGGAACTTTGGTTGTTCGTGGACAGGGAATTGCCCGCGTGATTGCTACCGGACAACAGAGCGCCATCGGCAAAATTGGCAAGGCCCTGCAAGCAGTGACCAGCGAAGAAACCCTGCTGCAACGTGAAACCGGTCGTCTGGTAAAAATTCTTGCCACGGCAGTCTTCGTGCTCTGTGCACTGCTTATTCTGGTGTACGGGATCACCCGCGGTGCCTGGCTCGATGGGGTACTGGCGGGGCTCACCCTGGCCATGGCGGTCATGCCGAATGAGCTTCCGGTGGTCCTGACAATCTTCCTGGCATTGGGGGCATGGCGACTTTCCCGGACTCAGGTTCTTGCCCGCAGCGCACCGGTAGTGGAAACACTCGGTTCGGCGACTGTCCTGTGCGTGGACAAGACAGGTACCCTTACGTTGAACCGGATGTCAGTCTCTGCGCTCAACACCGATGGGACTTTGTACAAAATTGGTGACTTTCGCAATGACCCACCCCCTGATACATTTCACGATCTGGTGGAATTCAGCATTCTCGCAAGCCAGCGCGATCCCTATGATCCGATGGAGCGGGCCATCAAGGATTTTGGCGAAGAGTATCTCGCCCATACCGAGCATCTCCACGGTGATTGGCGCCTTGAAAAGGAATACCCGTTATCTCCTGAACTTCTTGCCATGTCCCATGTCTGGAGGGCTCCGGAGGGGAATGAGTACGTTATCGCCGCCAAAGGCGCACCGGAAGCGGTTGCCGACCTCTGCCATTTCAGTGATAGCCAACATAGGGAGATGATGACGGCGGTGACCCGCATGGCTGATGACGGCCTGAGGGTACTGGGAGTAGCGCGATCGTACTTTCGTGAAGTAGGTTTACCGGGTGAACAACACGACTTCACCTTCGAGTTTTTAGGGCTTGTGGGATTGGCCGATCCGGTCAGACCAACCGTGGCTGCAGCACTCCAGGATTGCTACCGTGCTGGTATAAGAATGGTGATGATCACCGGTGACTATCCCGGCACGGCGCGCAGTATCGCACGGCAGATCGGGCTTGTTCAACCGGATGAAGTCATAACCGGTCCTGAACTGGAAAACATGAGTGAAGTGGATCTACAGGAGAGGATCAGAACAGTCAACATCTTCGCCAGAGTTGTACCGGAACAGAAGCTCCGTCTGGTGAAAGCATTGAAGAGCAATGGCGAGGTTGTTGCCATGACTGGAGACGGGGTGAACGATGCGCCGGCTCTTAAGTCAGCTCATATCGGTATCGCTATGGGTGGCAGAGGGACAGACGTAGCACGCGAGGCGTCCGATCTCGTGCTCTTGGACGATGACTTTGCCTCCATCGTCCGGGCCGTAAAAATGGGGCGGCGTATCTTTGACAACCTGAAGAAGGCTATGGCCTATCTTCTGGCCATACATATTCCGATTGCCGGGATGTCCCTCATTCCGGTGCTTTTCAAGTGGCCGCTGTTGTTCATGCCGATCCATATCGCTTTCCTCCATCTGATCATAGATCCTGCCTGTTCTATAGTGTACGAGGTCGAACCGGCGGAGATGGATGCGATGAACAGGCCACCCCGCGATCCAAAGGAACCGTTGTTCAGTAAGCGCGTCTTGTTGTTAAGCACACTTCAAGGTGTGAGTGTCCTGGTTGTACTTCTAATTGTGTTTGGCGTCAGTCTTGTTCGTGGGCATGGAGAACTTGAGGCCCGTACCCTGGCATTCACTACCCTGATAATCGCCAACCTTGGCCTGATGATGACCAACCGTTCCTGGAGCAACACAATTGGCAGGATATTAGGGGCTCCGAATTCCGCTCTCTGGTGGGTAACAGGCGGTGCAGTAATCTTCCTCGGTATGGCGCTTAATATTCCTATTTTTCGAGAAGTATTCAGGTTCTCAGTGATCCATCCGCTCGATGTTGTCATATGTGTGTCTGCCGGCATATCGAGCATTGTCTGGTTCGAGTTGTTTAAGATGTTCAGTAGGAAGAAAGAGAAAAATTCCCCTTGAGACGAACTATTACTGGAGGATACATTTTGAA
The DNA here is from genome assembly GCF_056821595.1 of Geobacter psychrophilus. Lineage (NCBI taxonomy): Bacteria > Pseudomonadati > Thermodesulfobacteriota > Desulfuromonadia > Geobacterales > Geobacteraceae > Geobacter > Geobacter psychrophilus. Next base: position 2,134,385 of record NZ_JBXDTU010000004.1, on the reverse strand, counting down.
AAATATCGTATTGGTTGCTCTCGTAATTGGAGTTATGGCACTATGTGGCTGCTCAACCGAAAAAGCGCCAGCGCCGCAGCAACAGATCCCCGCTATCACGCTATCTGCTGCCGACAAAGAAAAGCTGATGGCATTTCAGAAAGAGGTCTTGAGCATTGAAAACCTCACGGACAAGGCTATTCAACTGGCGCTAGATGAACTGAAAAGTGTCCTCAAGGGGGGCGAGATATCCATCAACCTCCCCTCCATCATCGACAAAGCAAAGTCTGAGTGTCTACGTGCCGGAGAATCTCTGGCAAAGAAGGCTATTCCGGAAGCCCTGCCGCCCGAAGCCAGGAAGATCCTGGATGATGCGAAAACGGGCTTGATCGCTGCTTACAAAACATACGCTGCATCGTTCGATGCCATCAGAAGCTTTGTCACGGACAAAAATCCGATGACGCTTCTGGAGTACCGGAAGAAGAATGCCGAGGCTCAGGAACTGCTCAAGGGAGCCACGGAAAAACTGAAACAAATTATGACCGCTGCCGGAGTATAGCAATGATCCAATCACCTGAAGTACAACGAGCAAAAAGCAAGGCCGCCGTATTCTCCATTACCTCGAATTCCATACTGATCATCCTCAAACTGATTGTCGGCATCATGATGCAGTCGGTCAGCGTTATCTCCGAAGCAGTTCATTCCGGAATTGACCTCGTAGCGGCAATTATCGCCTGGTTTTCTGTCCGGGAATCAGGAAAGCCTGCTGATGACGAGCACCGCTTTGGACATGGGAAAATTGAGAACGTAGCAGGAACGATCGAGGCGGTGCTTATCTTCGGTGCAGCTTTTTATATCATCTGGGAGGCGATACACAAACTACGCTCTGGAACAATTGCGGTCGAAAGCCTTGGACTGGGCGCATTGGTCATGCTTGTTTCAGCAGTAGCCAACTACTTTGTCTCACGCTATCTGCTCAATGTAGCGATAAAGACTGATTCCGTTGCGCTGGAAGCTGACGCCATGCATCTCAGGACCGATGTTTATACGTCGGTTGGCGTGCTTGGCGGTTTAGTTGCCATCAAAGTTACCGGCATCGCCATGCTCGACCCGATTATTGCCATTGTTGTGGCACTCATGATTATCAAGGCAGCCTGGGATTTAACCAAGGCAGCCTTCTTCCATATCCTTGACGTAAAACTGCCTGACGATGAAGAGTCCCTGATTCATGAAGTGATGGAGAAATACTCCAACAGGATTATCGAATACCACAAGCTTCGCACCCGCAAGTCAGGCCATATCAGGCATATCGACATGCACCTGGTAGTTCCGAAACAGATGACCGTGGAGGCGGGGCACGCTCTTACCCATCAGATTACAGCTGATATCGAGAGTTGCCTCGCTCACAGCCATATCCTTGTTCATATCGAACCCTGTCCGGGAGAGTGTGAAACATGTGCTGTGGAGTGTCCAAAGGTTGGGGAGGTCTACTCTGAATCATGCCAGGAACTGGGTTAATAGTCAGCGTACTTATTGCCTGTTACCATTCCCGCGATTTCTGATCCGTACGAACAACTGATAGAGAACAACGTCCAGATTAATCACGAATACCTTGCAGATGGAAAGTTTTCTGAGATTTCATGAGTCCATAATATGATTGAATTGAAAAATGTTACCAAACGATACGAATCGCTTACGGCTGTTGATGATGTCTCCTTCACGGTAAAGCCAGGTGAGTGCTTTGCTCTGCTTGGACCCAATGGTGCCGGAAAAACGACCATCGTTAAGATGCTGCTCGATTTTACACGGCCGACATCGGGCAGCTTATCTTTAAGCGGTATTCCAAGTACTCTGGCAGAATGCCGACAATCGGTCGGTTATCTTGCTGAAAACCACCATGTTCCACCATTTCTTTCAGGGTGGCACTACCTTCTACGCTGTGCTGAGCTATTGGATATGAACCGGTCCGAGGCTGCAGATCACTGTAGGCGTATTGTTGAGCTGATTGGAATGCAAGGCAGGGAGAATACAAAGGTTAGCACATATTCCAAGGGCATGGTCCAACGGTTCGGATTAGGCGCCGCACTCATGGGAAATCCCAAACTGTTAATTCTTGATGAGCCCACCTCTGGTTTAGATCCCATTGGTATCAGGGAAATACGCCAACTCCTGGAGTCGCTTAAAGATCAAGGCATGACTATTTTCTTAAATTCACACCTGTTGTCGGAAGTTGAAAAAATCTGTGATACCGCAGCTATCATCAACCGAGGCAAGCTCTTGGTAAAAGACACAATTTCCTCCATTGTCAAAGACGGGGAGACGTTGGAAGATGTGTTTGTTCGATTGGTGAAAGGTTGACATGGAAACTTCAAAATCACTACCCACCATTACAAGGATTACAAAATATACGCTTATCGACGAAGTGCAGCAGAGAAGTTTCGTCGTCATGTTCGTATTCTGCGCACTCTGTGTATTTCTTGTTCGTGGCTGTTATCAAGGTAATTACATGGTGAACGGACAGATTCTTGATGCCGGAACCATAGTCAGGACATTATCGAAAGCGACCTTCCACGTAATTGGTGCTGGTGTGATGGTCATAGCAGCTTTGCTTTCGATGCGAATCTTCAGGCGTGACCGAAATGAGGGGATGCAAGCGTGTATTTTGTCCAAACCGATAGCGCGGTGGCAGTATGTAATGGGAAAAATACTCGGATTATGGGTCTTATCGACACTTTTTATGCTCATCTTGCATAGTATTGTCTTCCTGATCACCTCCATCAATTTGCAGGTTTTCATGCCGGAATACCTCGTTGCCTCACTGCTATGCTCGATCAACCTGCTCTTTGTGGTTATTGCTGTGCTTCTTTTGTCGCTTATGATGTCCGATATTATCGCATTTCTGTGTATTCTGGGTGTCGGTATCGTCGGCTTTGTGGCTGACGGCATAGCTGCTGCCAGCCAGAGTCAGATAGGGCAGGCGATAGTGCAGCAATCGGTCGGCCAGCCACAGTCAGAACTAACCTGGTGGAAAGTAGTTTATGTTTTATGGCCGAAGCTCTTAGGAGTTCAGCAGCTGGCCTCTTCGTTGATCGAGAGCGAATCAAGCCATGGATTCAGACCTATCTATCCACTCATCAATGTCCTTGTTTACTGTCTTATTCTTGGAGCATTGCTTTTCAAGCGATTCAGGAATGAAGATATCGTCTAGATTTATGGGGTGATTGATGAGGATGTATCAGCAGTCTGTAGTGACCGTCCAGTAGTAAGTTGGATCTCAAGGAGATTCTGTTAATGCTACAAATTCACAGCGAATCTCACAGGTCAGAAAGAATAGGTTGGCTTCGAGCAGCAGTGCTTGGCGCTAACGACGGAACAATTTCGGTATCAAGTCTTGTCGTTGGAGTTGCAGCTTCCGGAGCATCACAAAATAGCATTCTGCTTGCTGGTATAGCCGGTCTTGTCGCTGGAGCAATGTCAATGGCTGCAGGCGAGTATGTCTCGGTTCAATCGCAGGCAGATACTGAACATGCTGACATTGCCAGAGAAAAGCGTGAACTTGAACTTCAGCCGGAACACGAACTACTTGAACTCACTTCAATTTACGTGAGCCGAGGTCTCGACCAACCTTTGGCACGCCAAGTGGCAGAAAAACTGATGTCCGGAGATGCTCTTGGAGCTCACGCCAGAGACGAACTTGGCATTACAGAAACTTTACGGGCTCGACCGCTTCAAGCAGCACTTGCGTCTGCAATTGCATTTGTTGTAGGTGCAGTTGTTCCAATCCTGGCCGTAATACTCGCTCCTAAAGCCTTGGTTACCGAGGTTTCATTTGCAACCGCGCTGATTACTCTAGCCATTTTGGGGGCTACCGCAGCATACGCCGGTGGTGCTCCCATTGCTAAGGGTGCTATTCGTGTTGCATTTTGGGGTGTGCTTGCAATGGGACTAACCGCCGGAGTTGGCAAGTTCTTTGGCGCAGTTATTTGAGTAGCCGAAACAATCACCTAATGGATTGCTGGAAATGGTATACTAACTCTATATGTCAAGCCAAGAAAAGTATATTTCCCAAGGCGTCGATCAACAGTCAATCTTACTTTAGAGATTTGACGTGATCGTGCCCCTAGAATCTTGAAAAGAGGAGCTTTATTATGAATGACTTTAGTACCATGCAACCACGTACTGCAACGCAGGTAGTTGTAAGGCAAAACTCTCTTATCCGACAGGTATACGCCTGGATGGGAGCAGGATTGGCTATTACAGCTTTTGTTTCGCTCATCACACTCTCCTCACCGGCAATACTCAATGCCGTATTGGGAAACAGGCTTGTCTTTTACGGAATAATGATCGGAGAACTGGCTCTGGTATTCACTCTTGTAGGTGCAATAAACAAGATGAGTGCATCAACAGCGACTTTAGTATTCATTGTCTACTCCGCACTAAACGGAATCACTCTTTCTAGCGTGGCTCTGGCTTATACTGCCAGCTCAATTACATCCACCTTTGTTACCACTGCCGGGATGTTTGGCGCAATGAGCCTCTTTGGATTTATGACCAAACGTGACCTCACGTCGTGGGGAAGTTTTCTGTTCATGGGGTTGATAGGTGTGGTAATCGCCTCGGTCGTCAACATCTTCGTTGGCAGCAGTGCGGTCTCGTGGGTCATATCAGGTATCGGCGTGATTGTTTTCACAGGTCTTACTGCATATGACACCTGGAAAATCAAAGCAATGGCAGCTCAGGGAACTGAAGGAAGAAAACCTGCTATTCTCGGGGCATTGACACTGTATCTTGATTTTATAAACCTTTTTCTCATGTTGCTACGGTTTACCGGTGACCGGCGATAACGCGATCATAATCCAGACATCTAAACGGGTATGGATTGGGTAAGGTATGGGGTATCAGTATGGTCAAACAAATCAAGATCAAATGGTTGCAAGAGCCTGAGGACAAGAATTATCCGGCAGCAGAATCTTACCTTGGGCTGCTCTACAATGGCACAACAGTTAAGATGATCGTAAATAACCTGAAGAGTGCCCAGCTAGCTCAGTTCAAAGCAAAAGACATCTTTCGAGCATCGGGACTGTCTTTGCTTGGAGTCAGTAATTCCCATGTGGAGAAAGACCGAAACAAGATCGAGAACGGAAAATCAATCTCACCAATACTTCTGGTGAGAGACGAGCGCATTGGCAAAGTCGTTATTGCTGATGGTTATCACCGGATGTGTGCTGTTTACTCGTTCAATGAGGATGAACTTATACCCTGTAAAATAGTTGGGTCTGCGGAGTGATTTTATGCAGACATACGAATGAAAAAGAGCCACTCCAAAGTCCCAAAACAGCTTAGCAAACAGTCACACGCACGCGGGCTGCACGTTGTTGCGCTCTTTGAAGGAGCAAAGGGGCTACTGGTTCTCCTTGTGGGTTTCGAGTTATTGACCTACATCCACAAGGACATCAATGAAGCCGCCATGCATCTGGTAAAACACTTTCACCTTAATCCTGCCAGCCATTATCCGCGAATCTTTCTCGACCTGATGGAACATATAGACGATACCAAACTCTGGAGCATGGCTCTTGCTGCTGCAATGTACTTTATTGTGCGCATGATTGAAGCGGCTGGACTTTGGCTGAGAAAGACCTGGGCCGAGTGGTTTGCCGTCCTCACCGGAGGTATGTACATTCCAGTCGAGATCTATGAGGTGGCTATTAAAGTTACATGGCCGAGAATCACTGTTCTTGTTATAAATCTTGGTGTTGTATCCTACCTGCTGTTTGTACTTATCAAGGACCGCGAGAAGAAAACATCATGAAACATTGTAGTTTTTGCAAAAGAATCTGAACCATTGAGGAGATGATATGATAGCAGAATCAAAAATACCGGCTCCCGTCCCGGTCTCAAATGTACCTAATGATTACTTCCGCTTCCATCTCCCTCATGTTCATCTTGGTACTGTCTTCGGGAATGACTGGTTTGCCCTTAAGGCGGAAGGATTTGCGCGTTTTTTTGGAACACCGGTTTTCCTTGTTGCGCAGACGGTTATTGTAGCCATCTGGATCGGGTTAAACGTTGCCGGATATACCAAATTCGATGTTTACCCGTTTATCTTGCTCAACCTTGCCTTCAGTCTCCAAGCAGCTTATGCTGCACCTCTCATCCTGCTTGCTCAGACACGGCAGGCTGATCGAGATAAGGCACATGCAGATGCCGACGCACAACATCGGGAGGCCCTTGCATTGGCTGCTGAGCAGCGACAAGCATTGGCTGCACAGCAATCCGAGCAGATAATGGAACTGCTCCAGCAAAATACGCAATTGACCGAAATCGTGAAAGAGTTGAGTCAGCGGATAGAAACACTGACTACGGAAATGCATGATGTAGTTCTTCAACATAAAGGCGCATAGACGATTCCAAGAGCTTCAACATATCAAACCCACAATTTAAAGGAGAATAACCATGAATGTATCAACAGCAATACAGGAAAGACGCGCGGAGAAAATGTTTGACCCGGCATTTACAATCAGCGAACAGCAGGTAACTGAGCTGCTGGAAAAGGCCATGCTGTCGCCAACGGCTTTCAATATCCAGAACTGGCGTATTGTTAATGTCAAAGACCCTGCTTTGCGTCAGAAGATTCGTGAAGTTGCCTGGAACCAGGACAAGGTCACTGATGCATCCCTCCTGTTTGTCCTTTGTGCTGATCTTAATGCCTGGGCAAAAGAACCAGCACGTTACTGGGCGGGAGCGCCGCAGATGTACCAAGACATGCTCATACCTGCAATTGATGTATATTATCGAGAAAAACCGCTGGTACAACGGGACGAAGCGATGCGTTCATGTGGACTGCTCGCCATGAGCATCATGCTGTTGGCGCAGGAACAGGGGTGGCACTCCTGTCCAATGGACGGATTTGATTTCGATGCCGTGGGGAAACTGATCAATCTTCCAGACGACCATGTCGTCAGCATGATGATTGCGGTGGGCAGTCGCTCGCAGGAATCGTTCCCCCGGACGGGCAAGCTGCCGCTGGCAGAAGTATTTATTGAAAATTCATTCTGAACCAGCAGCAAATATAGACCGCCTGCACTTATTTACACTGCCGCGCAAGGAGCAGTAAATGAGACTTTTCGGACTGATCACTGCAATATTATTGCTGCTGCTCACAGGAGCGACTACTGCTATGGCAACCGAAGAAGCACCCTACACGGTTATTAAAACCGACGATATTTTCGAACTGCGCGAGTACGCGCCTCAGGTACTCGCCGAAATCATTGTTGACGGAAACCTGGAAAGTGCCGGTAGCAAGGCTTTCAGACCGCTTTTTCGATACATCTCCGGTGATAACAAATCACGCGGCAAGATTGCTATGACAGCTCCTGTTTCGCAGGAACAGAGGGGGGAGAAAATATCCATGACCGCTCCTGTCAGTCAGCAGAGTGTACAGGGAAAGTGGGCTGTGAGCTTTATGATGCCGGCTACATATACTATGGAAAACCTGCCGACTCCCGATGATCCAAATATTAAGCTGCGGCAGGTTCCTGCCCGCCGGGTGGCTGCTGTTCGATATTCCGGATTCTGGAGTGAGAAGAAATTTCTGCAATATAAGCAGGAACTGGATAACTGGATAACAGCCAACAACCTGAAAGTCATTGGCGAGCCGGTCTGGGCACGCTACAACCCACCGTTCACACTCTGGTTCCTGCGTCGGAACGAGATATTGATTCCAATAGCTTCGGAATGACACACCCAGATTGTCTTCAAGGAGATGATATGAACTTGAACGAACTGTTCCAACAGCAAGGCATGGGGATTATGGCCACAGCATCAAAGAATGGCGGTGTCAACACGGCCATCTATGCCCGACCGCATGTCATAGATGAACAAACCATGGTATGGGGAATGACCGAGGGGCGGACCTATCGGAATATTACCGAGAATCCGCAGGCCTCATTCCTGTTCAAGGCTTCAGGTCCCGGTTTCAGTGGCGTCCGTCTGGCTTTGGAACTGGTAAAGACAGAAGAGTCCGGGCCCATGCTGGCAAAAATCAAGGAAAACGCAGACTCCACCGTCGGCCCCGGCACCGGTGCCGCTGTCACCCACGCGGCCTGGTTCACGGTTACCGAAGTGCGCCCCCTTATTTGATGAGACCACCACGGTTTCCTCTTAAAGTATTCTACGATGGGGCATGCATTGTCTGTGCTACCGAGATTGAGCACTACCTGCGGAAAGATCATGGTGAAAAGCTGGTGGCAGTAGACATCAGCAGCCCTGATTTCGATGCGGTTCCGTACCAAATCTCGATTGCCGATTTCATACATCAACTGCATGCGATTGATCAGGACGGACAGATTTTCAAAGGGGTTGACTCATTCTGGGCAATCTGGCAGGCGTTCCCGGCCTCGACAGTCTATGGCATCATGGGGCGCATCATCCAGTTACCGGTGGTAAATCGATTAGCTCGCATTGGCTACTGGCTGTTTGCCCGCGTTCGCCTTTATCTGCCGAAACGGCATGAATGCGAGAGTGGGACGTGTAGTATCCATCAAAAGAACTGAATTTCGTAATGTTTTCTCAAGAGGAGAACATTTTATGACTTGCCAAAAGCAGCTCGATCTTTTCCAGGTTCTTTCTGAACGCGTAGTGGCGGCCACTCAACCAATCTGAAAGTTGTCCCGGGTCAAGGACCATATCAAGTGTCTTGATCTAATTCATTATGTCTTTCGTCGGAACCACGCCAGAACGGTATCGAGCGTTTGCGCTCCAGGCAGTTGATCGATAACGCGGGCATGTTTCAACAGTACTATAGCCGGTATGCCGCGGATACCGAAGCGAGCTGCTAACGCCGGGCTGTCCTGGGTATTGATCTGCAATACAGCCGCCTGACCAGCCAGCTTTTCAGCAACGGTTCGCACCACCGGTGCGAAGGTATGGCAATGCGGTCAAGTAGGTGCCCAGAACTCTGCCAGTACCGCACCGGGATAAGTACTGACGAATGAGTCAAACGTCCGGTCGGTCAATTGCTGGGGATGACAGTACATTGGTGGCAGGGTTGTCTTGCAACTGCCGCAATGTCCCCTGAGCCCCTCTTTATCTGCCGGGATGCGGTTGCCGGTGCCGCACGATGGACATTTCACGATGTAGCTTGCAGTATTCATGTCAGCGTACCTCTTTTTTCACGCCAGGATCTTCTTTCGGATATTGCCGACGCAGCCGTTCCAGCCCTTTCTGCCAACTCTCCGCATCGCCATATTCAAAGAACCGGGGATAGTGCTCATGGGAAGCCTTGATTCGGCGGGCATGCTTGATCGGGCACCAGTACTGCTCGGTTCGGGCGGCGATTTCCCGTCCGTATGCCATCAGACCGTTACCGTAAGAACAGTAAAAACAGTTGAACTTCTCAATAATATTCAGGTAGGGAAGATCCTCACGGTCAAAGACCAAATACTCGGATCGCTTTACCTTGGGGATTCGGTACACCGGAAAGCAGATCGACTGATACAACCAGAGAAACAGATCCAGCAGGATGAACGGTACGAAGCCGGCATAAATGACCGGTGCAGTCAGTATGTTGAGCGGTCTGGCCTTGACCAGATAGCGGAACCAGCCGATTTTCAGGCGTCGCTGCTGTCTCGCCACCTCCTCGGCAAAACGGACCCGCTTCTTTTCGATGATGAACTCAAACTCGTCCCGTTTCTTCTTAAACTCAACTTCGAGTTCTTCCTGTAGTTCTTTAATCCGCAGTATGAGATCGTCAATTGATTGGGGCATGGTTGCCTTTCTTGTGTTCCGTTATTCGGTCTGTAATTGTATGCTTAGCTGCTGTTTTTTACCATCCCTGAGAATAGTGATGGTCACGGTTTCCCCTACCTTGAAGTCATCAAGCCGGGCCAGCAGTTTGGGGATCGTCTCTACCTGTTTGCCCTGCACGGCGGATATAATGTCTCCGGGTGTCAGTGAACCATCTCGGCCAACCCTGCTCCCCTTGAGCCCGGCCCGTGCAGCCGGTGAACCGGGGGTAACTCTGAGTACGACCACTCCTTTTACACCCAGCTGTGACGTAATGACCTCGTTCAGGTCCTGGTCTATTTCGATGCCAAGGGAAGGACGCAGGTACTTGCCGCGACCGATCAATTGCGGCACAACCCGGTTGACCGTATCCACCGGCACGGCAAAGCCAACCCCTGCTGACGCCCCTGAAGGGCTGTAAATAGCGGTATTAATGCCGATCAACCGCCCGGCGGAATCAAGCAACGGCCCTCCGGAGTTGCCCGGATTGATGGCAGCATCAGTTTGAATAAGATGCTCAATGACGCTTCCCGTTTCTCCCTTCAACGAGCGGTCCAGGGCCGAGACAACACCGGTTGTCAGGGTCCAGTCTAGGCCGAAGGGGTTGCCAATGGCGAAAACCTTCTGGCCGACTTTCAAATTGTGCGAGGTCCCTACAGGCAGCGAATGTCCTTTGAAGCTGCTGCCGATCTTCAGCACAGCCAGATCGTGCATGGGGCTTGCGCCCACCAGGCTTGCTCTGTACTCTTTGCCGTCCGACAATCTGACCCGTGCTTCCGAGGCACCTTCGATCACGTGGTAGTTGGTGACCACATGCCCCTTGTCGTCCCAGATGAACCCGGATCCGGTCCCGCGGGGGATGGTGAAGATGTTGCGGCTCCAGAAGTCCATGACCCGTTCCGAAGTCGATATATACACGACCGAATCTCGTGAACGCTCGAACAGTTCAATGGTCGATTTCTCATCGGCAGCCAGATCGCCGCGGGCGGTAACCGCACGTGGGGTTGCCGATTCTTTCTGGAAAGCCCGGTCTGCCCATGACAGGGCATGCCAGGCAAACAGTACGGTGATAACGGCGATGGTCAACCAACGCAGGCGGCGCAGGAACGGATCGGCAGTTTTCTGTATCATGGTTGAGCTCCTGTCAGGGTATTGCTTATATTCGTCGTTCCAGTTCGTCGATGCGGTCAAGTAAATCCATTACCAGGGCAATGGCATCGAAATTGAGCCGCAGGTCCCGTTTCAGTCGCAGTGCTTTGCGTGCCCGAACCACGGCGCTTTGATCAAACAGCGGAGTATCTCCGGCAGTCAACGGTTCAATGAGGCCGATTGAGAAGAGCCGTCTCGCCACCGTCAGGTGACAATCGCACAGCCTGCTCAACTCATGGATGGTTATCCCCGGCACGGAGACCAGTTCATGCTTTCTGCTGATAATAATTTCATAGTGTTGGACTGTCATGGCTGTACCTCAGTTACTTTCGCGGCTCAAATCGTGATTCTTTTGCCAGTTCTTCAAAGAGGTGCCGCTCCCTGGCTGTGAGATGCTGTGGCACAACAATGCGGACATTTACCAGCAGGTCGCCGAACCTGCCCGGGGCGACCGGCATTCCCTTTCCACGCACCCGCAGGCTCTGACCGCTTTGGGTGCCGGCGGGCACGGAAAGGTTAATGCGCCCATCGACAGTAGGCACCAAGACTTTCCCTCCCAGGGCAGCCTCCCAGGGAGCTATATCAACGGTAGTGGCAAGGTCGTGTCCGTTGAGCGTGAAGCGACTATCGGGAAGTATGTTCACCCGCAGAAACAGGTCTCCTGCATCTCCACCACCGCTCCCGCTCCCGCCTTGGTTAGCCAGGCGGATCAAGGAGCCATCAGTCACTCCTTGGGGGATGGTGATATCATAGCTGCGCCTGGTTCTGGTCGGCCTGCCGTCACCGCCCGGTTCAGCCCGCTCCAGTTCGATGCTCTTCTTTGCGCCATGATAGGCATCAGCCAATGATATGTTGATGGCGGTTTCATGGTCGCGCCCTCGACGTCGCCTGACTCCGCCACCCGGAAAAGTGCTCTCCTCCGTGAAGTTCCATCCGCCACCACCGAACAGGTTCTGGAAGAAGTCACTGAACTGACCCGGGTCGGCATTGGAAAAATGGTATCGGACATTTTCGCCATCCTGATAGCTCTGATTGGAAAATTGCCCATTCCAACCGCTGCCAAGTTGATCATACTTGGCTCTTTTGTCCGGGTCACCCAGGACCTCGTAGGCTTCATTGAGCTGTTTGAACTTTTCCTCGGCAGTGCTTTCCTTATTTATGTCAGGATGGTATTTGCGAGCCAGCTTGCGATACGCCCGCTGGATTTCATCCTGAGTGGCTTTTTTCTCGACGCCGAGTGTTTTGTAGTAGTCCTGGTAGTTGTTCATAACGTTCACCTGCCATTATTACCCTGCCGAAATAGTAAGGGCCGCTGAAGCGGCCCTCGGTACAATCTGCTGGTTCAGGAGACAGGCACCCGATAGCGGGTATGCTGTGCCTTTTCCGGCTTGGGGAGCCGGACCGTGAGGACCCCGTGTTTGAGGTCCGCTTTAATGGTCTTATCATCTATCTCGTACGGCAGCGAGATGCTGCGGGAAAAACTGCCGTACCTGCGTTCTGAAATAAGGCACCCATCACCCCCTTTCTGTTCTCGTACGATTTTCTTCTCTCCATGTATTGTTAACCGCCTGCCGACAAGCTCGACTGAAAAGTCATCTTTATTCAGTCCCGGTACTTCTGCCCTGATAATCAGTTCTTCAGGGGTCTCATGCATGTCCAACAGCGGACCACCAAGTTTCAGGAATGCTGGAAGGGTATCGGTTGTTATCCTTTCAGGTGACTGTTCCTGTTTCTTCCATGGCGCCACCTTGGTCAGGAAATGGCCGATCTTGTCGTTAACCCGCTCCAGCGCCTCACTCCATCTTTCAGGCAACAGGTTAGACATTGTGATCACCTCCCGTTAATGCTCCTTCCTTACCCGACCTGTACGGAAATCCGTTTTGGTTTGGCGACCTCCGCCTTAGGCACCTTCATGGTCAGAATACCGTTGACATACTCTGCCTTTGCTTTTTCATGGTCGAGGCTTTCAGGAATCGTGAACTGCCGGTAGTAACTGGCCAGTTCGAATTCACGATATGCAGAGGTTCCCTGCGTGGTATGCTGGGCCGGCGCAGTGATGGTCAGGATGCCTTTTTCGACGTTGACATCGAGAGCTTCCTTGGATGCACCGGGAATATCTGCGGTAAGGACAAGTCCTTCTTCGGTCTCGATGATATTCACCGCCGGGCGGATATATTTCTCATTCGACCGTGTTTCTTCACGAGCCTGAACATTCCGTTCATCATTTCTTTCGGTCAAGCTGTTTGCTGCCATGATAATTACCTCCTTTCCAAGTGGTCTGTGTGATTACGAAAGTCTGATTTCGATTTTTTTCGGCTTGGCATGTTCTGCCTTGGCCAGTGTTATCTGCATGATACCGTCTTTGCACTGGGCCGAAATCTTCTCAGGGTCGATGTCGACCGGCAGTTCCAACGTGCGGGAGAACTTGCCGGAGCCGAGTTCCGAGCGATGCACGATCTGGCCTTCCGTTTCGACAAACGGTTTGCGCTCGCCACTAATGGTGACAGTGTTCCGTAGTACGGACAGATCGACATCCTTTGGATCTACGCCGGGAACCAGTGCCTCAATATAGACATGCCCTTCGTCCTCGCTGAAGTTAACCAGCGGGAAGCGGCGGGTTGTTACCGGCGAAAGGAATGTCGGGCCAAATGGACGGCTGTAACCAGCGCCACGAAAAGCTTCATCGATCTCCCTTCTCAGTGTGTCCAGTTCTTTGAATACATCCCAGGTTGCCATGTGGATTACCTCCTTTCGATGTGTGACTTTCTGATCAATAAATAATTCCTGTTTTCAAAAAATCAAGGGGGGAAGAGATGTTTTTTTAGTAAGGTTAACACGCTGATATTATGTAGCTTATATTGATTTTCTACTTGAAACTGCTAAAAATATTTGCTACATTTTTAGCAGTCAGCACCATAGAGTGCTAATCATGATACAAGTTTTCAGGAGGTGCGTCATGGTTACCAATCTGCCAATCATTTCCGACAGTCTTACCCTCTATCTTTCCGAAATCCGCAAATTCAATTTACTTACAGAAGATGAAGAGAGGGACTACGCCGTCAAGTTCTTTGAGGAAAAGGATCTGGAGGCTGCTCATACCCTCATTACTTCCAATCTTCGCTATGTGGTTAAAGTCGCTTCCGAATACCGTCATTACGGCCTGAAAATGCTCGATCTGATTCAGGAGGGCAATATTGGGCTCATGATGGCGGTTCGTAAATTCAATCCATATAGAGGGGTTCGATTGATTTCTTATGCCGTATGGTGGATTCGTGCTTACATTCAAAACTACATTGTTTCCGCTTGGAGCCTGGTAAAAATTGGTACTACGCAAGCACAAAGAAAATTGTTTTATGGGTTGCGCAAAACCAAGGAAGCACTACTTAAGTTAACCGGCAGGGATAGCGACGCATTTGAAGTTTCCAGTATGCTCCACGTACCAGATCATGAAGTCGTAGAAATGGAGCAGCGGCTTAAAGGAGAAGTTTCTCTCAATGAGGAAATCATTGAGGGCGATGGCCTGACGATACTTGAGACTATTGCTGACGACCGGATGAATCAGGAAGAAATGCTCGGTGAGTATCAGCAGGAGCATTCACTGAAGAAAGCAATTGCCCATGCCCTGCAGGGGTTGAACGAAAAAGAGAAATATATTGTTGAACACAGGATCACCAATGATGATCCTCTAACACTTCAAGATATTGCGGACCACTTTTCCATTTCACGTGAGCGGGTACGTCAGATTGAAGAGCGAGCGTTAGTAAAACTGAAAAATGTCCTGCAACCTCAATTGTGTTGATAGAGCGAAAGCGAACTGTGGAATGTATAGCATTTGACTTAATTACCACCATTTGGTTACTATCGTACTCAATAAGTATTATTATGAGTAAGATAATAGCCTAACGGTGGTTTATGGCCTCTCCTGTGAACCGTACATATCTCCGTCAGACCCGAGATGCAGCAGAACTGCTGGGCAAGCTCATCCGGCTTGGAAGGAAAGAGCGCAAGATGACCGAGGAAGAGCTGTCCGGACGGGCGGGGATTTCCAGAAGAACCTTGCAGAAGATCGAGCGCGGCGATCCGAAATGTGAAATCGGCCTGGTGTTTGAGGTTGCCAACATAGTCGGAGTGAAACTTTTCAACGACGAGGAGAATTCAGTTCGTTACACCTTCGGCAGGCACATCGATGATAAGCTGGCCCTGCTACCCAAACGGATTCGTGGACTGGTAAAGGTCAATGATGATTTTTGATGAAGGGTTGTGCCGGAAGTTCCAATTATGAAAAGCTTCCCTTTGCGGAAGAAACAATCAACTATTTCTTCTCTGGCAGAAGGAAGGTTTCTTGATTTTTCAGATACTGCTCGATCTTCTCCCGGTTGTTCCTGAGCGGATTATGCCGGCCACTCAACCAATCAGATAGCTGTTCGGGGTCGCGGCCCATAATTTCTCCCAGTTGATCCAGATTCATCCCCATCGCTCTCTTGTACCAACCAAGCCGCCCAACTGTGTCATCCGGGCAGTCGAAGGGAATATAACCTAGAAATTTGATAATCTTTGGATTATATTGCAGTTCTGGTTCGGTGCCGTGTTCCCAGTTCCAGATTGATGATTCGGTGACGCCGATGATCTCTGCTACTTCTCTCTGGAGGAGACCAAGGTCCATTCGTTTCTTGCGGATATGTTCACCGACTGTGATGGGAAATTCTGGATAACCGGGAAGCTGCTGTTTTTCGAGGGGAATTTGAATTGAGAACGAGTGCCGTTTCAAGTGAGTATAGTAGAGAAAGGTTAACACACCCCTGCCCCTGCGGCTACCTGGCCGACCCGATCCACCCCTGCACCTGCGCCCCGATTGCCATTCATCGCTACCGTTCCCGCATCTCCGGCCCCCTGCTGGATCGCATTGACATCCACATCGAGGTGCCGGCGGTTAAATACCGCGACCTGGCCGATCGTGGCGAAGCCGAAAGTTCCGCAGCCATTGCAGCACGGGTGGAACGTTCCCGCAACCGTCAGGCAGATCGCTACCGGGGGACAAAAATCCACTGCAATGCCCAGATGACGCCGCGCTACATCAAGAAATTCTGCGAACTGGATGCGGCCGGCAACCGCATGCTGGAGCTGGTTACCGACCGTCTCGGCTTTTCCGCCCGCACCTACAACCGCATCCTCAAGGTGGCCCGCACCATCGCCGACCTGGAAGGCGCGGAAAACATCCGCGAACAGCACATTGCCGAGGCGATCCAGTACCGCAGTCTCGACAGGAAGGCTGTGTAAGCTTGCATTTGCTGTCGCTGGTTCTATAGCGCATCACCATAAAAATTGACGCATCCGGTTGCAGGCACCCCGCTAAAAGAACTTATCCATCGAGCTCTACCAATGAAAATTGTATCCATCATTATGATTATCGCCTATCTCATGCTTCCAGCTGTCTGCTTCGGGCACCCGTGCGTACTGTTTACACCTCAATTGCCTCAAGATGCGATTGTATCAGCTGCCTCTGATACATCTGATGAATGTCCGCTCACCCATGGCATCGACTACTGCGAAACAACCTGCTGCTGCGCCGGACATGTCCCTTCATCAGCCTTCCTGGAAATCCCCTGCCCCACCGTGACAACCAAACTATTGTCATATGAATCCCGCCTGGTATTGCCACGACTTGTTGACAGGATATTTGTCCCTCCTCAGAACCACTCCTGATTCATTTCCTGCATAGATCATGACGTTCACCAACAGCAAGAGGCAACCCACTCGTGCTCAACCATATGGATACCCACAAGTATCGGAGGTGCATGCAACATGAAACAGTTACTATTACCGGCACTTATCATCGTGATGATGGCACTGAGCGGCTGCTCGGCCGAAAATGCACCGGCACCGCAGCAACAGATCCCCGCCATCACACTCTCCCCTGCTGACAAAGAAAAGCTGCTGGCATTCCAGAAAGAACTGCTGAGCGTCGAGAACCTTGCCGATAAGGCTGTCAAACTGGCGGGGGAGGAACTGAAGAATGTCATCAAGGGTGGAGAAGTTTCCATTTCCCTGCCTTCAATCATTGACAAAGCCAAGGCTGAATGCCTGCTGGCGGGGGAATTACTTGCAAAAAAAGCCGTGCCTGAAGCATTGCCACCAGAGGTCAAAGTCCTTATTACCGATGGGAAAAACGGCTTGATTGCGTCCTACAAGGCGTATGCAGAATCATTTGATGCCATCAGGAGCTTTTTCACAGATAAAAATCCGATGGCCCTGCTTGAGTACCGCAAAAAATATTCACAGGCACAGGATTTATACACTGGTGCAGCGGGCAAACTTAAAACAATCATGACTGCTGCCGGAGTGCCTCAATGATTACAGAACCTGAATCCAGGAGTTGCGACATCAAATCCACACGTGTTTTTTTGGGTGCATGCAAGGAGTACTTTCACATGCCCGAAGCAGCAATATCATGGGTCTATCCTTTGAGTGTGATGAGTGATATGTTGTGTCTATCGTACTTTGTGAACCAAGAAAGAAGAACCGCATGAAGCAATCGTCAATCATCTTGATTTGTCTGGTCATTCTCCTCCTCTTCACGGCCTGTTCAGCCAAAAAAGAAAAACCAAAAACAAAACCGGCAGTCCCGGTAAAAGCAGCCCAGGCGCAGCAGAAAGATGTGCCGGTCCAGGTCAAGGCCATCGGCAACATCGAGGCCTTCACCAGCGTTGCCATCAAGTCGCAGGTAAACGGCCAGATCAGCCGCATCCATTTCTCGGAAGGGAGCGATGTAGAGAAGGGCGCACTGCTGATCAGCATCGACCCGGAGCCATTTCAGGCTGCTCTGAATCAATGCGAGGCCACTCTGGCCAAGGACCAGGCCCAGGCGAAGTTCGCACGGGAACAGGCCAATCGTTACGAGGGACTAGTCAAAGAAGGGATCGTCACCCACGACCAGTATGACCTGCTACGGTCGAATGCCGAATCACTGGCCTCCACGCTGGTTGCGGATCGTGCCGCCATCAGAAGCGCCAGGATCCAGCTTGGGTATTGTTCCATCAGGTCGCCGATTTCCGGCCGGACCGGCACCATTGCCATGCAGCCGGGCAATCTGGTCAAAGCCAACGACCTGCCGATTGTGGCGGTCAATCAGATCAGTCCGATCTATGCCACCTTTTCCATACCTGAAAAACAGCTGGCAGCGGTTAAACGGGCCATGGCTGGCAATGAACTGAAGATCGAAGCGCATATCCCCAATGAACCCGGGAGCAGGGAGACCGGAACGATCAGTTTTCTGGATAATGCGGTGAATCCGGCTACCGGCACGATCAAACTCAAGGGGGTCTTTGCCAATACATCCAGAAAACTCTGGCCGGGTCAGTTTACCGACGTGGTCATGACACTGGGGAACCGCAAAAATGCAATCGTAGTGCCGACTAACGCCATCCAGACCAGTCAACAGGGTCAGTTCGTGTATGTCGTTAAGCCGGAGGCTACAGTGGAGATGCGTCCGGTCACTTCTGCGGCAGCGGCCGGCGAAGAAACGGTGATTGAAAAAGGGCTGGCAGCGGGTGAGTTCGTAGTGACCGACGGCCAGCTGCGCCTGACACCCGGGGCCAGGGTCGAAACCGGAGACAAACAGCCGGACGCAGGTAAGAAGCAATGAACATAGCGGATATCTTCATCCGCCGCCCGATCATGACCTCCCTGATCATGATCGCCATCTTCATCTTCGGCGTGGCATCCTATCGCCTGCTGCCGGTAAACGACCTGCCCAACGTGGATTTCCCGACTATCCAGATCAGCGCCAACCTGCCCGGGGCCAACCCGGACACCATGGCAGCGGCGGTGGCGACCCCGCTGGAAAACCAGCTCTCGACCATTCCCGGCGTCGATTCCATGACTTCGACCAATGGTGTCGGTACGACCAGGATTACTCTCCAGTTCAACCTGGACCGCGATATCGATGCCGCGGCCCAGGATGTTCAGGCGGCCATATCTGCAGCCACCCGTTCGCTGCCCAAGAACATGCCGACGCCGCCATCGTTTCGAAAGGTCAATCCGGCTGATCAGCCGGTGCTGTACCTGACGCTCAGCTCTCCGACACTGCCGCTTTCCGCGGTCGATGAATTTGCCCAGACCATGATCGCACAACGCCTCTCCACCATCAGCGGTGTGGCCCAGGTCAATGTGCACGGTTCGCAGAAGTTCGCGGTACGGGCCCAGCTCGATCCGAAGGCGCTGGCTTCGCGCCAGATCGGCATCGACGAGGTGGCCACGGCGATTGGCGATGCCAACGTCAACCTGCCGACCGGCGTGCTGGATGGCGCCAAGCAGACATTCACCATCGAAGCCAACGGGCAGATGTTCCAGGCAGCCGCCTACCGGCAGATGGTGGTGGCCTATCGGGACGGCTCGCCGGTCCGCCTGGAGGAGCTCGGCAGGATCATCGACAGCGTCGAGAACACCAAGACAGCCGGCTGGTACAACAACTCCCGGGCCATTGTCCTGACCGTCCAGCGCCAGCCCGGCACCAACACCATCCAGGTCGTTGACAACGTCAAGAAACTGCTGCCGACCTTCCGCAGCCAGATGCCGGCCTCTGTCGAACTGAACGTGCTGTTTGACCGCTCCGAACAGATCCGCGAATCCATGCATGACGTCAAGTTCACCCTGGTGTTGACCATCGGTCTGGTGGTCATGGTGATCTTTCTCTTTCTGCGCAATCTTTCCGCCACCATCATCCCCGCTCTGGCGGTGCCCATGTCCATCGTCGGCACCTTCTCGGTCATGCATCTGCTGGGATTCTCCATCAACAACCTTTCCATGATGGCCCTGACCCTGGCGGTCGGCTTTGTGGTGGATGACGCCATCGTCATGCTGGAGAATATCGTCCGCCACATGGAAAAGGGGGCGGGTGCCATGGAAGCCGCCTTCAAGGGCTCCCGGGAGATCGGCTTCACCATCATCTCCATGACCATCTCGCTGGTGGCGGTCTTTATCCCGGTGCTGTTCATGGGTGGCATCCTCGGCCGGCTGCTGAACGAATTCGCCATTACCATCAGCGTGGCGATCCTGGTCTCCTGTTTCGTGTCCCTGACCCTGACCCCCATGCTCTGCAGCCGGTTTCTGAAACCACCGGCAACTGCTGGTCACGGGCGGCTGTACCTTGTTATGGAGCGTTTCTTCGATGGCCTGCTGCATCTCTACGAGAGTTCACTGAAACTGGTCCTGCGCTTCCGGCGCGCAACCATGGTCGTGACCATTCTGCTGACGCTGCTGACCGGCTGGCTGTTCACCGTGATCCCCATGGGATTCCTGCCGACGGAAGACACCGGCCGGCTGAACGCCAGCACCGAGACAGCCGAAGGGACCTCCTTTGCGGAGATGAAGCTGCATCAGGAGGCGGTAGCAGCCATCCTGGCCAAGGACCCCAATATCGATGGTTTCATGTCCTCCATCGGCGGTGGTCGGGGCAGCAACACCGGCAGCTTCTTCATGCGCCTCAAACCGCGCAGCGAACGCACACTCTCGGCCGATGAGATCATCCAGGAACTGCGCCCGAAACTGGCCAAGGTGGCCGGCATCAACACCTACCTGAAAAACGTACCCTCGATCCAAATCGGCGGCACCAGCTCCAAAAGCCAATACCAGTATACCCTGCAGGGCCAGGATACGGACCTGCTGTACCGCTCATCGGCCGAATTCGAGTCACAGTTGCGCAAGCTGCCGGAACTGATGGACGTGACCAGCGACCTGCAGATCAGCAATCCACAGGTGCATGTGGAGATCAACCGGGACAAGGTGGCAGCACTGGGGCTCACGGTTCTGCAGGTGGAGGATGCTCTGGCCTATGCCTATGGCTCGCGTCAGGTTTCCTCCATATTTGCCCCGACCAACCAGTACCAGGTCATCCTCGAACTAGATCCACTCTACCAGGGGGACCCGGCCGCACTGGGCATGCTCTACATCCATGCAAAAACCGATCAACTGATACCGCTGGAAACCATCGCCAACATTTCCAAGACCATCGGCCCGCTATCGGTCAACCATCTGGGCCAGCTGCCGGCAGTCACGATCTCATTCAATCTCCGTCCCGGGGTAGCCCTGGGAGACGGCATGAAACTGGTCGACACTCTTGCCGGCACAGCACTGCCCCAGTCCATCAGCACCAGTTTCCAGGGCACCGCCCAGGCCTTCAAATCTTCGTTCAGCGGGTTATGGATGCTGCTGATCATGGCGATCTTTGTCATCTACGTGGTGCTGGGCGTGCTCTATGAAAGCTACATCCACCCGATCACGATCCTGTCCGGTCTACCGGCCGCCGGCTTCGGGGCCCTGATCACCCTGATGCTCTTTGGCTGTGATCTGAATATCTATGGTTTTGTCGGCATCATCATGCTGCTCGGCATCGTCAAGAAGAATGCCATAATGATGATCGACTTTGCCCTGGAAGCGGAGAGGACAGCAGGAAAACAACCGCTGGATGCCATTTATGAAGGCGCCATCGTCCGGTTCCGACCGATCATGATGACCACCATGGCGGCTCTGATGGGAACACTGCCGATAGCCATAGGACTGGGCGCCGGCGGTGAGTCACGCCAGCCGCTCGGCCTGGCGGTTGTAGGCGGTTTGTTGACCTCCCAACTGCTGACCCTCTACATCACGCCGGTGGTTTACTACTACATGGATGTGCTGCTGCATAAGGTACGGCCGAGAAAAGCGGTTGTGGCGGAAAGCGCTGTAGCAGCAAATGTGGAGATGTAATGCCGATGTGAAGGACGATTCATCTGCAGACCTTGTACTATCGGCAGTGTTGACCGGCAAGCCGTCAGAATATATTCTGGAATAATTCTAATTCTTCAATTATATTGCTGTTTCGGCTGGACAATCCCCATCACATAAATGTAGACAGGAACAGTGCATGAAGATACTTGTCACCGGAGCAGCAGGTTTTATCGGTTTCCACTTGGCTCAGCGTTTACTGAAACGGGGTGATGTGGTCATCGGCCTGGACAACCTGAACGATTATTATGACATACGTCTGAAAGAGGCCCGCTTGCGGGCGCTGGAACCTCTGCCGAACTTCCGCTTTGTGCGGGCAAGCCTGGCAGACAGGCCGTTGGTGGATGGGCTGTTTGCCGGCGAGCGCTTCGACATGGTGGTCAATCTGGCAGCCCAGGCCGGTGTGCGCTATTCATTAGAGAACCCCCACGCCTATATTGACAGCAATATTGTCGGCTTTATGAATGTGCTGGAAGGATGCCGGAACACCGCTGTAAAACACCTGGTGTATGCCTCCTCCAGCTCGGTCTACGGGGCCAACACCACGGTTCCTTTCTCCGAGCATCACAGCGTTGACCATCCGGTCTCGCTGTATGCTGCTACAAAAAAATCCAACGAACTGATGGCCCATACCTACTCACATCTCTTCGGCCTTCCCACCACCGGACTGCGCTTCTTCACCGTCTATGGGCCCTGGGGCCGACCGGACATGGCCTACTTTTCCTTTACCAAGTCCATTATTGAGGGGCGGCCGATAAATGTTTTCAACCATGGCCGGATGCAGCGCGACTTCACCTATATCGATGATATTGTCGAAGGCATCACCCGGGTTCTGGGGCACATCCCCCAGGCCGATCCCGCCTGGGATGCAGCCAATCCCGACCCGGCCACCAGCAGCGCACCCTATCGCCTGTACAATATCGGCAATAATCAACCGGTAAAACTTGGCGATTTTATTGAAGTGCTTGAAGAGAGCCTGAAAATGAAGGCTCACAAAAACATGCTTCCGATCCAGGCCGGAGAGGTAATGGTCACTTGTGCCGATGTGGATGATCTGATGCAAGCGGTTGGATTCAGACCGTCTACCCCGATACAGGAGGGGCTGCAACGCTTTGTGGAATGGTACCGTGGATTCTATCAGGTCTGATTTTTAAGGACATTATCTCCCTTTCATGCTATAAGTTTTGTTTTGTTTATGACAACTTCTCAACAATACAGGAGCAACATAATGAAAAAAGCCCTTATTACCGGCATTACCGGTCAAGACGGCTCATATCTGGCTGAACTTCTGCTGTCAAAAGGATATGAAGTCCACGGCATCAAACGTCGCGCTTCGTCACTCAACACCCAGCGAGTTGATCATATCTATCAGGACCCGCACGTTGAAAACCAGCATTTTATCCTGCACTACGGCGACCTGACCGATGCCTCCAACCTGACCCGCATCGTACAGCAGGTCCAACCGGATGAAATCTACAACCTGGGAGCCCAATCCCATGTTGCCGTCAGCTTTGAAGCCCCCGAATACACCGCTGATGCCGATGGCTTGGGAGCCCTGCGACTCCTGGAGGCGATCCGTTTGCTGGGACTGGAGAAAAAGACCCGCTTTTATCAGGCTTCCAGCTCTGAACTGTACGGACTGGTGCAAGAGACACCCCAGAAGGAGACCACACCCTTTCACCCCCGCTCCCCGTATGCTGTGGCCAAGCTTTACGCCTACTGGATCACCGTCAACTACCGTGAAGCATATGGCATCTACGCCTGCAACGGCATCCTTTTCAACCATGAATCCCCCCGACGAGGCGAAACGTTTGTTACCCGCAAAATCACCCGCGGACTGGCCAACATTGCTCAGGGCCTTGAGCAATGCCTCTTCATGGGCAATATGGACTCGCTGCGCGACTGGGGACACGCCAAGGACTACGTCAGGATGCAGTGGATGATGCTGCAGCAGGAACAGGCCGAAGACTTTGTCATTGCCACCGGACTGCAATATTCCGTTCGCCAGTTCATCCACTGGTCGGCAGCAGAACTCGGCATCACTCTGCGCTTCGAAGGTCAGGGCGTTGATGAACGGGCGGTAGTTGAGCAGATTCATGGGGACAAAGCTCCGGCTCTCAAGCCCGGAGATACGGTCGTCCGGGTTGACTCGCGTTATTTCAGACCAGCCGAAGTTGACACACTGCTGGGCGACCCTGCCAAAGCCAAGGCCAAACTGGGCTGGACCCCTGAAATAACGGCCCAGGATATGTGCGCCGAGATGGTGGCGCAAGACCTGCACGTTGCACAGCGCCATGCCCTACTCAAGAAACACGGCTATGAACTGCCGGTTGCCATAGAGAATTAAAATGACACAAAAGAAAGCTCTTATCAGCGGTATCTCAGGGCAGGATGGCGCCTATCTGGCCAGTCTCCTGCTGGACAAGGGCTACCAGGTATTCGGCACGGCCCGCGATGCCCAGATGGCAACTTTTTATAATCTCAAGAAGCTGGGCATCCAGCAGCAGGTAACCCTGCTTTCCATGGCGCTCAACGACTTTCGCAGCGTACTGCAGACGATCTCCCGGGTAGATCCGGACGAAATCTACAACTTGGCCGGACAAAGCTCGGTCGGGCTCTCTTTTGAACAACCGGTAGAAACACTGGAAAGCATCAGTATCGGCACCCTGAACCTGTTGGAAGTCATTCGCTTCCTCCAGAAACCGATCAGGCTGTACAGTGCCGGTTCCAGCGAATGCTTTGGTGATACCGGCGGCGCACCGGCTGACGAAAGCACTCCCTTTCATCCCCGCAGCCCCTACGCTGTAGCCAAAGCGACTGCCCACTGGGAAGTTGCCAATTATCGGGAATCCTATAACCTGTTTGCCTGCACCGGCATCCTCTTTAACCACGAATCCCCGCTGCGTCCAGAGCGCTTCGTGACCCGCAAGATCATCTCGACCGCCTGCAGGATCGCAGCCGGCAGCCACGAAACCCTGCAACTCGGCAACATCTCGATTGCCCGTGACTGGGGCTATGCCTCGGAATACGTGGAGGCCATGTGGCGCATGCTCCAGCAGCCCTCACCAGAAGATTTCGTGATTGCAACCGGGGAGACCAATACCTTGGAATACTTTGTCGCTGAAACTTTTTCCCAGCTGGGTCTCCACTGGAAAGAACATGTGGCCACCGATCCATCACTGCTGCGCCCCTCGGAAATCATGGTCAGCAGAGGCAACCCAGAAAAAGCCCACAAGATGCTGGATTGGCACGCACAGCTGCGCATGAGAGACGTCATCCACACAATGATTTCAGCTGAACAGGAGAATGCCTGAAGCCATGGCCAATAATTCCGTTGCAATACCTTTCGTACCGCTCGACGCACGCATTTTCATAGCCGGCCACCAAGGCATGGTTGGCTCAGCACTTGTTCGCAGGTTGCAGGCTGAGGGGTATTCCAATTTGGTGCTGCGCAGTTCTGCAGAACTGGACCTGCGCAACCAGTCCGCTGTCACCGAGTTTTTCAATAACGAACGGCCCGAATACGTATTCCTTGCCGCAGCCCGGGTCGGCGGCATCATCGCCAACAGCACCCGTAAAGGCGAGTTTATCCACGATAACCTGATGATCCAGACCAATATCATTCACAGCGCCTACACATCAGGTGTCAAACGCCTGCTCTTTCTCGGCAGCACCTGCATCTATCCCAAGCTGGCACCTCAGCCCATGAAGGAAGAGTATCTGCTGACCGGCACCCTGGAACCGACCAATGACGCCTACGCCATCGCCAAGATTGCCGGCATCGCCATGTGCCGCTCTTACAATCAGCAGTACGGAACCAGATTTCTTTCCGCCATGCCCAACAACCTCTACGGTCCCAATGACAACTTTGACCTGACCGGCTCCCACGTGCTGCCGGCCTTGATCCGTAAATTTCACGAAGCCAAACAGACCGGAGCATCAGCAGTCACGGTCTGGGGCACCGGTTCTCCCCTGCGTGAGTTCATGCATGTTGATGACCTGGCCAATGCCAGCCTGTTCCTGATGAACCAGTCAGAAGACACATATTCCTCGCTGCTGACATACACGCAGGCACCCGCCTTGATCAATGTCGGTTCCGGCCAGGAAATCAGCATTGCCGATCTGGCCAGGATGGTGAAAGGCATCGTCGGCTTCAATGGTGAGCTCGTCTTTGACACTTCAAAACCTGACGGGACTCCGCGAAAACTGGCCGATTCCACGCGACTGCACGCCTTGGGTTGGCAGCACCGCATCGAACTTGTTGAAGGTGTGCAGAGTGCCTATAGATGGTATTTGGAAACAACCGTCGCGCGCGGGTCACAGGTATAACATGTTTCCTATGCCCGCTATGGTGCAAACAATCTGGAAATACCGGGGATTCGTGCTTGGAAGCGTCAAGCGTGAATTTCAGATCAAATATCGCAACTCCCTTCTGGGCGCAGCCTGG
Organism: Geobacter psychrophilus; assembly: GCF_056821595.1. Classification (NCBI taxonomy): domain Bacteria; kingdom Pseudomonadati; phylum Thermodesulfobacteriota; class Desulfuromonadia; order Geobacterales; family Geobacteraceae; genus Geobacter; species Geobacter psychrophilus. The sequence goes on along the minus strand of NZ_JBXDTU010000004.1, from coordinate 2,108,266 downwards.
ACAATACTCAATCCACTTGCGATGATCCTGGTCTACACCGTTATATTCTCTCAGGTCATGCGGGCCAAGCTTCCCGGCGTTGATTCCAGCTTTGCCTACAGTATTTACCTCTGCTCCGGCGTGCTAACCTGGGGTCTGTTTTCTGAAATCACCGGCAGGGCACAGACCGTTTTTCTCGAAAACGCCAATCTTATCAAAAAAATAAATTTCCCCCGGATCTGTCTCCCTGTGGTAGTTGTCGTCAACGCCTTGATAAACTTTTCTGTTATTTTTGGTCTGTTTGCAATTTTCTTGGTACTCTCCGGCAATTTTCCTGGCTGGTCATTTTTTTCTATTTTCCCGATACTGTTCATCCAGATAGCCTTCTCAATCGGACTTGGGATTACCCTGGGGGTATTGAACGTCTTTTTTCGTGATATCGGCCATTTTTTCGGGATATTTCTTCAATTCTGGTTCTGGCTCACCCCTGTGGTATATCCTGTCACCATATTGCCGGAGCAGGTAAAATGGTTGTTGGTGTTAAATCCCATAGCGGCACCGATAATGACGTACCAACGGGTACTCGTACATGGACAGTGGCCTGAATGGGCAAGCCTGGTCCCATTTACCATGATGGCAATCCTGTTCTGCCTGATTGGCATGCGCATGTTCCGTACCCATGTCGGTGAAATGGTGGATGAACTCTGATGGGTAGCATTCGTGTGAAAAGCCTGGGCAAGGCCTATAAGCAGTACCCGAGTCGCTGGTCGCGGCTGGCTGAATGGATACTACCTTTTTCAAAAAAACGCCATCAACTCCATTGGGTACTGCAGGATATCAACTTTAACGTCGCACCCGGTGAAGCGGTTGGGATTATCGGAATAAATGGGGCCGGGAAAAGTACACTTCTGAAAATGATTACCGGTACCACCCAGCCCACAACCGGCTCGGTAACAATGGATGGTCGCGTTGCCGCTTTATTGGAGCTGGGAATGGGGTTTCATCCTGATTTTACCGGGCGGCAAAACACTTACATGGCCGGACAATTGCTGGGGTTGGCGTCGGAAGAGATCAGCAGACACATGCCGGAAATCGAAGCCTTCGCCGAGATTGGTGATTACATCGACCAACCGGTACGCGTATACTCAAGCGGTATGCAGATGCGCCTCGCATTCAGCGTGGCTACTGTCGTTCGCCCTGATATTCTGATCGTCGATGAGGCCCTGTCTGTGGGTGATGCACATTTTCAGCATAAGAGTTTTAATCGTATCCGCCAATATCGCGAGCAGGGCACCACACTCCTCATCGTCTCACATGATAAGCAGGCTATTCAAAGCATCTGCGATCGGGCCATACTACTTAATGCCGGCCAGATTGCCATGCAAGGAGAGCCGGAAGAAGTGATGGATTTCTACAATGCCCTGTTGGCAAACGACCAGAACCAAACCGTTAAACAGGTCGTGAGCGAAGGAGGTAAGATCCAAACTGTATCCGGCACAGGAGAGGCCACCGTCTCTTCTATCTTGCTGGTAAATGAAAACATTGATCCCATCGAGGTGGTTTTTGTTGGACAGGAAGTCCGTCTACGCATTGAGGTTGAGACACACACTGACATCGACCGCTTGGTCTTGGGATACGGTATCAAAGACAGGCTCGGTCAGGTTATCTACGGCACGAATACAGATCTAAAAAAACAACCGCTTTTGAATGTGGTTGCAGGATCCCGGCATATGTTTGATATCGCATTCCAAGCCAACCTCGGACCCGGCACATATTCAGTACAAACCGCTTTAGTAAGTACTGACACGCATCTGGACAGTAATTTTGAATGGCGTGATTTGGCCCTTGTTTTTAACGTGGTTAACATAAATAAGGAGCCGTTCGCCGGCTGTGCATGGCTTGATCCCAAAATAGGAATTATTAAACTATGAGCTTTATTTCTTATGCGCAAAACTTCGAAGATGTAATACTCTGGCGTGCACTAAAGCATGTCGATGGTGGGTTTTATATCGATGTTGGAGCAAATGATCCGACTATCGATTCCGTAACCAAAGCCTTTTATGAACGCGGCTGGAGAGGCATAAATATTGAGCCTTTAACGTCTCATTACGAAGGACTCCTAGTTGAGCGCCCTCGTGACATCAACCTCTGTTGTGCTGCAGGAGAATCCTCTGGCGAAATTGAAGTTTTTGAGTGTGATATGCGTGGCTGGGCTACTGCCGAGCAATCCGTTGCAGATAAACATGTCCAGGAAGGCCATGCAGGTGTTTACCATCGTGTACCATTGCGGACACTTTCCGATATTTGTCAAGAACACGTTACAGGTGAGATCCACTTTTTAAAAATTGATGTTGAAGGGCTAGAGGAACGCGTCATCAGGGGGGCGGATTTTCATAAATTTCGACCTTGGATTATAGTTGTTGAGGCTACAAAACCAAATTCGACTGAAGAAGTACACGAACAGTGGGAAAATCTGCTTCTCTCTGTAAACTATCAATGTGCTTATGCGGACGGCTTGAACCGCTTTTATGTGGCAATCGAACACCCTGATATTCTGATGTCACTACTGTACCCGCCAAATGTTTTTGATGATTTTGTACTTGCCGCTCAATTTAATGCGGAGTTAAAGGCACATCAGGCAGAAGAAAAGACTCAACAGCTGGAAGCAATTCTGGCGTCCCTCTACAACAGCCGTTCATGGCGCTGGACACGAGTGTTCAGATGGATTTTGAACGACAAAAGGTAAATCGATGAGAACTATTTACATAGAGTGCGGCACAACCAGCAGAAATCCTGTAAACAGTGGCATTCAGAGAGTTGTGCGCAATATAATACGTGAATCGCAAGAAATTTTACCGACCTTTGAAGTTGAATGTATCCCGGTTGAATACACACACGAGTGTTTCCATATTCTGGAAACACTAAATAAAGAGAATAAAAATATCGCACGTAAAAAGAATTACCTGACCTCAATAGTTTCCAAGCTTGATCAGTTTGTTCAGAATACCGGTTTTTCCTCTTCTTACTACCGAGTAAGATATAATCTCAAAAACACAATCAAAAAGTTTTATTCAACAAAAAAAAGGAAAAATCTGTCAAAAACTATACTTGGCAATATAAATGGACAGAGTATCAAACAAGACCTAACGAAGGAGTCACCACCAATCCTTTTATTGCTTGATTCTACTTGGGTACCTGGAATGTGGACATCCGTAGAAAAGTTTCGCGCAGCGGGGGGGCATGTTTGTGCCGTTCTATATGATCTAATACCTTTTATCCATCCCGATACAGTGGCCGAGGCTACACGAATTGCGCATACTACATGGTGGTCAAAAGCACCTCTACACGTAGATTCGGTTATTTGTATTTCACAAGCAGTGCGGAAGGAATTTCTAGATTGGCAGGAAACTCAGAATCTGTCTCATAAACTGCCTCCTGAAATGGTAGGGTACTTTTATCTAGGGGCAGATATTGCAAAAAACGACCCTGTAATAACACTACTAACTGACAGTACCCCATATTATTTAGTCGTAGGCTCCCTTGAACCGCGAAAAAACCATACCTTAATCTTGGATGCATTTGAGCATCTTTGGAAACAGGGGTATGACGTCCGTTTAGCGATCATCGGTGCATTCGGTTGGAAAAGTGAGCAGCTATTAGAACGGATCTGCACCCATCCAGAATCAAATAATAAGTTGTACTTAATACGAGATGCTTCTGATCGAGATCTCACTATGCTGTACAATAAAACTGCGGGGGCAATAGTTGCCTCTATTGCAGAGGGATTTGGCCTGCCCATCGTAGAAGCTTATCAACGTGGAGCATCAGTCATCTGTAGTGACATCCCCGTGTTTCGAGAAGTTGCTGGTGTTAATGCGGTTTATTTTGATCCGTATGATTCAAATTCACTAGCGAGGGTACTGTCTGCTTCGTTATCTCACATACACAAACAAACTATCACACAAAATAATCCTGAACATAGTTGGCTGACCTGGCAAGAAAGTACCAATAGCTTGATTTCCTGTGTCAAGGACATGGCAAATAGTAGTTATAGCCATGAGACTTGAGAGGTCTGCTTCAAGACGATTAAAGAGCAGATTCGTCTGCAAACGAACCTGATTAAATCCAAGCGCGAACCTCACATGTTCTTTCACTAATAAGCCCAAGATCGTTATATTGCACGGCATAGGTGCTGCAGATATCTGGTAAAAAATCATCAAGGTCCACTGACTGGACTTATAGAAATAAATTTATTAAAATCACATATCCTTAACGCTTTATAGCGAGATTTACAGATGGGTGTTTTGAAACATTCACATATAAAAATATCTCAGAAAAAACTGCTTGAAAACAAGGCAAAGCCGATGCGTACGACAGCTATTATATGACCGGCAACAAGTCGTCAATAGCCATCGACGGTAGAAACTTAATGCACCCGCCCAGCGGCAGTACCACCTATCTGATTTGTGCCCTTAACGAGTTGTCATCACAACAACCGAACTGGGAGTTTTACATCCTGACCAATCGCCCGCTGCATCCTGAGTGCGAGAAACAGATCATCAAACGACCAAACGTCCATCTCCTCCGCAGGGCATTTACCCGAATCGGACTGCTCTGGTACAGTACGCAACTTTATTTTATTCTAAAGGAGCTTAGGCCGCATTTTTTCTGGGCTCCAGCCACCTTGCTGCCACCTATTATCCCATCGAGTATAAAAACCATTGTCACAGTGAACGACATGGTTCCCAAAGACTATAAGCACACCATGTCACTCTGTAACCGGCTATACAGTAACCTGTTTTTTGATCGGTCCATCTTGAATGCCGATATTCTTCTGGCTATTTCATGCTACACCGCTTCCGAAGTGACAAACCGTTATCCCCATAGGCGGTCTCGAAAAATAACAATCGGTTGTGGAGTTGATAAATCCATCTTCCATCCGCAAACACAAACACCGGAACAGCGGGCTGAACTCTGTTCAAGATATGGCATAACCGAACCATTTATCCTGTTTGTCGGTACACTGGAACCGCGCAAAAATCTCGACTTTATGATGAGACTCATGCCGCAGCTGGCCTGTGAAGGCTTTACGCTTCTGGTGGTGGGAGCCAAGGGGTGGGGCAAATCCCCCGTAGCAGAGATTGTACAACAACCTGACTTTCCGTCTGAAAAGGTTGTTTTCACCGGATATGTACCAACGGATGATCTGGTAAAACTTTACAATCTTGCAGCGCTCTATGTTTCCACCTCGCTTAATGAAGGTTTCGGCCTGCCGCAACTGGAAGCGATGAACTGCGGTTGTCCGGTTGTTTCCCCCCATAACTCGGCTATGATCGAAGTGGTAGAGAGAGCGGGGTTGACTGTTCAGGGCTGGGATTGTGCCGCGTGGTGCGATGCCATCAGGCGTGTTTTTGCCAACCGCGAGCAGTATCGCAGACTAGGGTTTGAAAGAGCAGCACGCTATGAGTGGTCACAGGTAGCCCGTTCCATCATACAAGACATGGACGCGTATGAATCTCTATCTTGACAATATAATTTTTGCACTGCAGCGCTCCGGCGGCATTTCGGTGTACTGGTCAGAACTCTTGCATTATCTCAGTGAGCATCATCCTGACCTCCGCATGCTTGAGCATCCACAGGCGCTTCAGAACATTCAGCGCAAGGCGCTGGAATTGCCCCGGGAGCTGATCGACAGCGATTCACGTCTCCCCGTAGCCTTGTCCCGCTACCTTCAGGCACGCTGCAAAACCACATCCGGCATATTTCACTCCAGCTACTATCGAACTCCGGATGCCATCGGCATGAAACAGGTTGTGACCGTCTATGATTTCACCTATGAGCTATACCGTTCAGGATTACAGCGCGCCGTCCACTGTCGTCAGAAGCAACGTGCTATCAGGGAAGCAGCCGGGATCATCTGCATTTCAGAAAGCACAAAAAAAGATCTCCTGCGGCTCTATCCGTCAACACCTGAATCCAGTACAACTGTTATTCACCTCGGAATATCAAGTTCCTACGAACCCGTAGATAAGATCACCGGGGTGCCGGACTCACTGGGATGGGTGCCACAGACAAAGTTTGTTCTGTTTGTTGGCGACCGGAGTGAGTACAAGAACTTTGACCTCGCGATACTGTCCGTCAGCCGCATTACGGACTGCCATCTCGTTATTATCGGCGGAGGTGAACTGACCGCCAGTGAAAGGCAACTGCTGGAAAGCAGCCTGCCCAATCGTCATCGCCATCTTTCGGGAGTCATGGACGTCACGCTAAACATCCTCTACAATTATGCCTTTTGCCTGCTCTATCCATCGCATTATGAAGGGTTCGGCCTGCCTCCACTGGAGGCGATGCGGGCACACTGTCCCGTGGTCGCCGTCAACTGTTCTTCACTGCCTGAAGTGTGCGGCGATGGGGCCTTGCTGACCGATCGTGCGGACAGCGAACAATTCGTGGAGTTGCTGCTCAAGTTGGAGGATGACACCATCAGGAAAACAATGATTGCCAGGGGGGCATTGCAAGCCCGGAAATTCACCTGGAAGAACACCTGCGAAAAAACCATTGAATTCTACCAGGCCGTTGAAAGCGGTTAGCTGCAGGGGCATTCCACATGAAAATATCAATCATCACGATTTCACTTAACAGCGCCGCCACCATAGAATCAACTCTCGCATCGGTCGGCAGACAGAGCTTTTCGCCCATCGAACACATCCTCATCGATGGCGGTTCAACCGATGGCACGCTCGCGATCATTGACCGCTATCGCTCCGGCCTCGCCCATGTAATTACAGAATCTGATAATGGGATCTATGATGCCATGAACAAGGGTATTGCCTTGGCCAGCGGTGATATTATCGGTATTCTTAACGCCGATGATTATTATGCACATAACAATGTGATTGCCCTTGTTGCAGCTGTGTTTGAGGATGGCAGGACTGATGCCTGCTATGGAGATCTTGAGTATGTGGACACATTCAATCCCACTAAGGTTTCCCGCTACTGGCGCTCTGGAGACTATCGGTCGGAGCGTTTTTATCATGGCTGGATGCCGCCTCACCCTACTTTTTTTGCTCGACGCGCGCTCTATGAACGATATGGCACCTTCAACCTTGCATTGGGCACTTCTGCAGACTATGAACTGATGCTCCGTTTTTTACTCAAACATGGCGCACAGGCGGCCTATATTCCCGAAGTTTTAGTCAAGATGCGGACCGGTGGAGTAAGTAATGCCTCTTTTCACAATCGTCTGCGGGCAAATCGAATGGATCGGCTCGCCTGGCGAATTAACGGATTGCTTCCTCGGCCTTGGACCATGTACATGAAACCTCTCACAAAATTGGGCCAGTTTTTCAGGCGCAAATCCGTTCAGGGACAGGACATCTGACACCAATCCATTCTTCTCAGGAAATCCGTATATAACGAACAACTTGCCTCTCAGCTCATTCCGGCATATACTCAGCAAAATTCTTATACAATTACCACATGTTAGGAAACGATGTTCCTGATCATACTTGCCATAACAGCCTGTTCTTTTGTTGTTTCCATGTTGATTATCCGTTATGCCTATCTGCATAAACATGTAACCAGCAATCATCCGGCTAACGGCCCACAACAGTCTCATATCGGCATTACCCCACGCATCGGGGGGATACCGCTCATCCTCGGAGTATCCCTGGGAGTGCCGCTTCTTAACTTAAAGTTCGGCATCCCTTGGCAAAGCGCAATGTTGTGGCTTGCCGCTGCCGCCCCCGTCTTTCTTGCCGGCCTGGCGGAAGATTTTACCAACAGGATCGGACCCCGTTGGCGCTTGCTGGCCGCGTTCATATCGGCAGCCATGGGAGTGTGGGTGTTACATGCCCAGTTTGTGCGCCTGGACATTGCTGGTGTTGATCAATTATTAAAGATCTCACTGCTATTCTCGATTGCCTTGACGATTTTCGCCGTCGGGGGGGTGTGCCACTCGATGAATATCATTGATGGCTATAACGGTCTGGTCGGCGGTGTAAGCAGTATCATTCTGATTGCGCTTGGATATACTTCCTGGAAAGTAGGAGATGTTGAACTCTACATTGTTTGTATAGCCGCGGTTGCTGCCGTGGCCGGTTTTCTCTTCTGGAACTATCCCCGCGGGCTCATTTTTGCAGGTGATGGCGGCGCATATTTACTCGGTTTCATCATTGCCGAGGTGTCGGTCTTGCTGGTGGCACGGCACCCCGAGGTATCTCCCTGGTTCCCCCTGATGCTGGTGATTTACCCGGTCTGGGAAACGATTTTCTCCATATATCGACGTAAAATTGTCAAAGGGCACTCGTCGGCACTACCCGATGCCCTCCATCTGCATCAGATTCTCTTCAGTCGGGTTGTGCGCTGGATGGTGGGGAAACAAGAAGCAAAACACCTCCTGAAACGCAATTCACTGACAACGCCGTATTTGTGGGGTATGGGAATTGTTACTGTTTGCCCTGCATTGATTTTCTGGCAAAACACCCCGGTATTACAGTTCTGCTGCCTCTGTTTTGCTGTTATGTATGTGTGGCTGTATTCCCGTATCGTTCGCTTCAAGTCGCCTCGCTGGATGGTGCTCCGCAGCAAGTGAGTTAGCGGCAGACATTCCAGACCTGTTAGATAGAACACGAGGCGGCATCAGCTACTGTTCAAAATCAGCTTCAACCATGCAGTACACACTAATGAAATAATGCCCTTACCCTTTTCTACCTCATATACGGTACCCACTGATTGTTCTCGGGTATCACAATACAGGCAGCGGCTGGCCACACAGGCATTAGCTCCGCATTTTTAGCATGTTGCGTTTACACATAGCTTGGCATACTGTCTGCAATTATAAAGTTATACAAATTCCCTTAGGAGGTAGTACAAATGAAAAAAGTTCTCTCCACGATCGTTGCCGCCCTCGTAGCAGTTTCCTTCTCCGCAGTTGTTTTCGCTGCTGATGCCGCCAAGCCTGCTGCTCCTGCAGCTGCACCGGCTGCTGCTGCTCCTGCAGCTGAGAAGAAAGAAGAAGCTAAGCCTGCTAAGAAAGCCAAAAAAGCCAAAAAAGCCAAAAAAGAAGTTAAAAAAGAAGAAGCTCCTGCTGCTCCTGCTGCCAAGTAATTCTTTTTTCCCAGAACACGAAAAAGGCCGCATCGTGAGATGCGGCCTTTTTTTATACAGCTTGATACGGCTAGAGAGGTGATCGCATGAATGACCATATTGTCCGCGCCCTGAGTTCTGCCGGAGGCATCCGCATCCTGACCTGTTGGGTTCACAATCTGGCCGGTGAGATCTGTCTTCTGCAGCAGGCATCCCCAACAGTAAGTATCGCGCTGGGGCGGGGGCTGGCCGGAGGTGCTCTCATGGGCGCCCTGCTCAAGCCGGATCAGCGGATTGCCTTGAAATTTGAAGGCAACGGTCCCATGCAAAAGATGATAATAGAGGCTGACGCTGATGGTGCTGTGCGAGGCTGTGTCGGCAATCCTGCCGCCGAAGCGGAGCCGCTTGACGGGCGCTGGAATGTGCCGGGTGTTCTCGGCCGGGCCGGATTTCTGACCGTCACAAAGGATATCGGCATGGGCGGCGAGCCCTATCATGGTATGGTACAGCTCCACAGCAGCGAGATCGGTGATGATCTGGCCTATTACCTGACCGACTCTGAGCAGATTCCGTCGGCCATTGGAGTGGGAGCCGCACTCGACACAACCGGCTCCATATCGAACTGCGGTGGTTTTCTGGTGCAGGCGCTTCCCAAAGCCGGTGATTCAGAGATAGAGACCATCATGGCTAATATTGCAACGCTTCCTCCGCTGGCTGACATGCTGATGACAGGGGGGCCTGAAGCACTGTTAGGGAAATTATTCGGCGATATTCCCTATACCCTGCTGGAGTCCCACGACCTGTTTTTCCGCTGCGGTTGCAGCCGGAACAAGGTTGAACGGGCCCTGTTATCATTTGATGTCAGCGAGCTTCGGGACATGATTGAAAAAGACGGGGGGGCTGAAGTAACCTGCGAATTCTGCCGCAAAGCATACAGCTTCGTCGCATCAGATCTGGAGCGACTTTCCGGCCAGTCTGTGGAATCAGGGAAATCATAACCCATGCGAACTATTCTGCTGACCATCGAATATGACGGCACCGCCTATTCAGGATGGCAGAGACAACCCAACGGTCTGGCTGTACAACAGGTGATCGAAGAAGCGCTGTGTCAGTTGCTTGGCCATCAGCCCGACCTGCGTTCCTCCGGACGCACGGATGCCGGCGTACACGCCCATGGCATGCCCGCTGTGTTCAAAACCTCCACCAATCTGCCCCTTAAAGCCTTTGTTGAAGGGACCAACCGCTTCCTGCCTCCGGATATTGCCATCCTGAATGCCATTGAAGTCCCGAATGGTTTCAAGCCGATTAGTGACGCCCTGGCCAAACATTACCGCTACACAATCTTGACATCAGCGATACGCTCACCGCTGAGACGTTTCCATGTCTGGCACATCCGGGAAAAACTTGATGTGGAAGCCATGCAGAAGGCTGCGGCACTGTTTATTGGCCATCACGATTTTGCCGCATTTCGTGCCTCCAACTGTGCCGCCAAGACAACGGTACGCCGGATTGATTCCGTTCGGGTAACATCCGAGGGCAACAGTATCACCATAGATGTTGTTGGTGGGGGGTTTCTGAAGAATATGGTGCGGGTAATGACCGGGACACTTGTTGAGATTGGACGGGGAAGATTTGAACCGGAACACATTCTGAGGCTGTTGCAGAACGGCGACAGAAAACAGGCCGGCGTGACAGCGCCGGCCTGCGGATTATGCCTGATTGAAGTGTATTATCCTCAGACGGGAAAAGCTCTTATTTCTCCGCCAGAAGCTTCTTGATAAGCTGTTCGGTAGAGCGGCCAACCTCTCCGGTAAAGCCTCTGAACACCTCTGCAACCCGGCCCTTTTTGTCAATAATGAACATGACAGGCACCGACCGTACACCGTAATCAACCAGGGTGGACTCGCCTGCCAGAGCAATCGGGTAGGTGATACGGTACTCATCAGCAAAGGTCTTGACAAGCCGTTCCCCGTCCTCATCGGCACTCATGCCAAGCACCTGCAGGCCCTGCTTGCCGAATTTGCGATTCATTTCAATAAGATGCGGGATAGAATCACGACACGGGTGGCACCACGTAGCAAAGAAATCCAATACCAGCACATACCCGCGATAATTTTCCAGTGAAACCGGCTGCCCCGACGTTGTGATGACCTTGAAATTCGGTGCCGGCTGGCCCGCGCGGGGTGCTGCATTCAGACTGAGCGGAGCGAGGGTCACACTCGCAATCACCATTGCCAGCATCAGATAATGCAGCAGAGTAAAGCGTTTCATGCCGATCAAAGAACCTTTGCGATCATGGCATCAAGCTGTGATTTAGGCACGGCACCGACAATCTGCTCAACAACGACGCCCCCTTTGAACAGGATCAGGGTCGGGATGCCGCGCACGCCGAACTTACCCGGAGTGGCCTGATTCTCATCAACATTGACCTTTCCTACCCTTACCTTGCCGACATATTCATCAGCCACGGAATCGACCAGTGGCGCGATGGCCTTGCAGGGTGCACACCAAGTAGCCCAGAAATCAACAAGTACGGGAATTTCCGACTGCAGGACCTCCCGGTCAAAATTGGCATCAGTAAATGCCATTACATTTTCGCTGGCCATACGTAAGTCTCCTTTAGGATAAATGTACTTCTTCGAATGATATACCAGGCAATGAAAAAATCAAGAGCAAACTCGGCAGTGTCCCGTTTAGTTGAAATGACGCCAGGATGGGAGTATGCTTCACAACTATCACATGTGACGGAGGTGAGTGTCAGGTGCCGCATCTGCCCTTGAATATAGATATGCGCGACAGGACCGTCCTGGTGGCTGGTGGAGGTTCCGTTGCCGGCCGCAAGATCACATCGCTGCTGGGTGCGGGAGCAACCGTGAACGTCGTTGCGCCGGAGGTAACGCCGGCTATCAGTCAGCTTGGGGCTGACGGAGCCATCAAGATAAGAATAGGATGCTATCAAGCCAGCGACCTCACGGGTACCTTTCTGGCAGTGGCTGCCACCAACGATCCGCACATCAACCGCACAATCGCTGACGATGCCCGGAAACAGGGCATCCTGGTTACGGTTTCCGATGCGCCTGAAACGGGCAACTGTACGTTTCCCGCACTGCTGCGACGTGGCGACCTGGAAATCAGCATCTCCACCAATGGCAAGTGTCCCGCTTTTGCAACAGAACTGCGAAACATTATCGCCGCTACGATTGGCGAAGAATATGGCACAATACTGCAAACTCTCGCCTTTGAGCGCGAAAAGCTGTTGACGGAAGGGCGCTGCAGCACTTACAATAAACAGGTTTTGCGCTCCCGGACCAAAGAGCTGATCAACGAGTTCACCAAACACAAGGAACGTGTGCCATGACGCACTTATTTTTCTCTCTGACCCTTGGCCTGTACGGCTGCGCAACCGCTGCCTATCTTGCCTGCCTGTTGCGCACGTCCGCAACACTGACACTGTGGGCCAGCCGTTTGCTCACGACAGGATGCATAGCCCATATCCTGTCCACCGTGCACCTGGCCAGCACGGAAAAGCATCTTCCTCTGACCAACATACAAGAATCGCTATCTTTTTTCAGCCTTGCGATCATCGTGGCCTTCCTGATATTTGAACGTCGGTACAAGGTGACCACTCTCGGCTCTTTCGTCACACCTGTGGCTCTGGTCATGCTGGGTGTTTCCAGTGCCATGCATGGCGAGGTACGCCAACTTCCCCCGATCCTGCAAAGCAACTGGTTCTGGATTCACGCTCTGCTGGCCTTCATCAGCTACGCCGCATTTACCATCGCCTTCGGTGTTGCTGTGATCTATCTGATTCAGCGACATTTCCTCAAAACGAAGCATTTCGGGGCATTATTTCAGAAGCTCCCGCCACTGGATACTCTCGATGAAATCAGCTACCGCTGTTTTGCAATCGGTTTTCCCTTACTGACCATTGCCATCATATCGGGTGCCATCTGGTCGGAAAAGGCCATGGGGAGCTACTGGGTCTGGGATCCCAAACAAACCTGGTCGCTGGTCACCTGGTTTATCTATGCAGCACTGCTGCACGGGCGTCTGACAATCGGCTGGCGCGGGAAACGCGCCGCAATTCTTTCAATCATCGGCTTTATTGTCCTTCTGATCACCTTTTTCGGCATGAAACACAGCATCACCTGGTAGCTATCTTACGAAACGCACACCGGATAAAATGGAAAATTCTGCCCAATGAACATTATCGTGATCGGTCTCTCCCACAAGACCGCAACAGTTGAAATACGTGAAAAGGTGGCCTTTTCTCCCAACCTGATCGAGAAACCGTTGCGCGATCTTGTCGCTCTGGACGAAATTGTCGAAGGTGTGATCGTTTCAACCTGCAACCGGGTTGAGATTTACGCCACCACCCGTGACATCGCCGGCGGCATCTCCCGGGTCAAGCGTTTTATGGCCGAACACCACCGCATTCCGCTGGAAACGCTTGAGCCGTATCTCTACAGCTTTCATTCCGAAGCGGCCATTCGTCATGTATTCAGGGTCGCCTCCAGTCTCGACTCCATGATTGTCGGCGAGCCCCAGATACTCGGTCAGATCAAGACCTCCTATGGTTACGCTGCCGAGTATAAATCCTCCGGCATTATCCTCAACCGCTTTCTGCACAAAGCATTTTCCGTTGCCAAGCGCGTGCGTACCGAGACGAAAATCGCCTCTTCAGCCGTATCGGTCGCCTTTGCCGCTGTCGAACTGGCAAAAAAGATTCTGGGTGAGCTGACCGACAAAACCGTTATGCTGGTTGGCGCCGGGGAGATGTGTGAACTGGCGGCCAAACACTTTCTCAATAGCGGGGCCAAAGGTGTCATGGTGACAAACCGCACCTTCGAACGCGCCGAGCGACTGGCCGAAGAATTTGGCGGCGAGGCGATCCGCTTCGAAGAGCTGTTCCAGCATCTGCACCGTGCCGACATCGTTCTCTCGTCAACCGGCGCACCCCACATCATTATCGGGCCAAAGGATGTCGAGGAGGTTATCAAGCGCCGCAGATTCAGACCGATGTTTTTCATCGACATCGCCGTACCGCGCGATATTGACCAGAAAGTCGACAAGGTCGATAACGCCTATCTTTTTACCGTGGATGACCTGCAGGAGATCGTACAGGCCAATCTGGCCCAGCGCAGTCTTGAGGCGGAAAAGGCCGAGGAGCTTATCAATCAGGAGATCGGCCAGTTCTATAAATGGCTCTCCTCCCTGGAGGTGACCCCGACCATTGTCGCTCTGCGCAACCGATTCGATGAAATCAGGCGCGCTGAGCTTGACAAGACCTTCGCCACCTGGAAAGACCTGCCTCCTGAGGCTGAAAAGCGACTAGAAGCCCTGACCATGGCCATCATGAACAAGCTCCTGCACCCGCCGACCACGGCCCTCAAACAGGCTGGCCAGGGGGGTCGCGTAGACCTTTATGTGGATGCACTGCGCCAGTTGTTTGACCTGGAGGCTACGCCAGAAGATAAAGAGGAGCTGGTCCTGGAGGAGGATTGAACCTTCCGTCCCTCATCCCCGGCACCCTGATCAGTCGCTACAAGCGTTTCCTGGCCGATGTGGAACTGGCGGACGGCAGCAGCGTTACCGTGCATTGTCCGAATTCCGGCAGCATGAAAGGTAGTGCAGCCCCCGGCAGCCCGGTATTTCTCTCGCTCAGCGCCAATCCTGGCAGAAAGTACCCCTACACCTGGGAACTGGTGCAGGTGAACGGCTTCTGGGTCGGCATCAACACGGCACTCCCCAACCGGCTCGTCCATGAAGCCATCCTGAACGGGACGATTACTGAACTGCAGGGGTATACCTCCATCAGACCCGAGGTGCCCTACGGTGAGCATAGCCGTATTGACCTGCTGCTGGAAGGACCCGCGGGCCGCTGCTTTGTTGAAGTAAAAAACGTCACCATGGTAGAGGATGATCAGGCACTCTTCCCGGATGCCGTTACCATCCGCGGCCAGAAACACCTCAACGAGCTGATGCGGGTGGTACGAGAAGGTGATCGCGGCGTGATTTTTTATACTGTTCAGCGTGGTGATGGCGACTGCGTCTCCCCCGCCGACAGCATTGACCCGGAATATGGTCGTTTATTGCGGCTGGCACTGACAAGCGGCGTGGAGGCATTTGCCTACCGTGCTTCGGTTTCACCGCGGGAAATTGCACTAACCACACCCTTACCGGTTCATGTATAGCCTGCACGTATCATCCTGGTTTGATTTTGTTGTATATTCTTGAATTGAATGGAGATTTTATGGCCCCCAAACAACTTCGCATCGGTACCCGCGCCAGTCAGCTGGCCCTCTGGCAGGCCAATTGGGTCAAATCCGAGCTGGAGAAGAAATACCCCGGCATGGACGTCACCCTGACAAAGATCAAGACCATTGGCGACAAGATCCTGGATGTCCCTCTGGCACAGGTCGGCGGCAAGGGACTCTTCGTCAAGGAGATCGAAGAGGCCATGTTGCGCGACGAGATCGATATTGCCGTGCACAGCATGAAGGATGTCCCCACCGACTTTCCCGAAGGCTTGGGCCTGTACTGCATCACTGAACGGGAAGATCCGCGCGATGCCGTTATTTCACGAAATGTCACCTTCGCCAACCTGCCCCAGGGCGCCCGCATCGGCACCTCGGCTCTGCGACGCCAGGCCCAGTTACTGAAAGTACGGCCGGACCTGGAGATGTGCATCATTCGCGGCAACGTAGAAACACGCATCCGCAAGCTCGATGATGACAAACTCGACGCCGTTATACTGGCTGCGGCCGGACTCAAGCGCCTCGGTTTTACCGACAAGGTCGCAGAGTACCTGGATGTGGACCTCTCGATACCTGCCATCGGACAGGGCGCGTTAGGCATCGAATGCCGCCTGGCTGACCCTGTCATCACCGCGACGATCGCCTTTTTCAATCACCCGGAGACCAACTACGCCGTCCGCGCCGAACGGGCTTTACTGAAGCGCTGTGAAGGCGGCTGCCAGGTGCCGATTGCCGCTCACGGCACCATCAATGCCGGTACACTGCGTTTGGTCGGATTTATTGCAGCAGTAGACGGCAGCCGCTCTGTGCGCGGCGAGATCAGCGGTCCGATGGAAGAGTATGAAAGGCTCGGCATCCAGCTTGCGGACCAACTGCTGTCCGAAGGCGGCAAAGCCATTCTGGAAGAAGTCTATCAGAGAGAAATCAATGCCTAGCGCTATCGTCTATCTGGTCGGCGCCGGCCCGGGCGCACCCGGCCTGATTACCGTGCGCGGCGTTGAATGTCTGCAGCAGGCGCAGGTTGTCGTCTATGATTACCTGGCCAACGAGCAGCTGCTCAATCACGCCCCGGCCTCTGCTGAAAGGATTTACGCCGGTAAAATCGGCGGCCGGCACAATCAGGACCAGGAAGAGATCAACCACTTGCTGGTTGAGAAGGCACTGGCCGGCAAGGTCGTTGTACGCCTCAAAGGTGGCGATCCCTTTGTGTTCGGCCGGGGTGGGGAAGAGTGCGAAGCCCTGTACGCGGCAGGCATTCCCTTTGAGATCGTACCCGGTGTGACCGCAGCGGTTGGGGCGGCCGCCTACGCCGGCATCCCCCTGACCCATCGCGACTTCACCGCTTCGGTAGCATTTGTGACCGGCCAGGAAGGCAAAGACAAAGACGAATCAACAATCGACTGGGAGCGCCTGTCCATAGGCAGCGGTACCGTCGTATTCTACATGGGCGTCACCACCCTGCGCCAGAATATGGAACGCATGGCGGCCAGCGGTCGCAGCCCTCAAACACCGGTTGCGCTCGTACGATGGGCGACAACCGCCGGGCAGCAGGTGCTGACCGGAACCGTGGCTGATATTGCCGACCAGGCCGAGGCCGTCGATTTTAAGCCGCCGGCGGTAACGATAGTCGGTGAGGTTGTAAAGCTGCGTGAGCAGTTGCGCTGGTTCGATAATCGCCCTCTTTCCGGACGTAAAATTATCGTCACCCGCGCCGCCGATCAGGCAGGTGAGTTTTCAGCCTTGCTTTCCGACCTGGGTGCAACGGTCATGGAATGTCCCACTATTCATCTCATAGAACCTGAAAGCTGGCAGGAGCTGGATACTGCCATCGCTGATATGACCGGCTTTGACTGGCTGGTGTTGACTTCCGGCAATGCCGTGCGCTACTTTTTTGAGCGCCTGTCAGCACTCGGCCTCGATGCACGTTCATTGGGGAAATGCAGGGTCTGCGCTGTCGGCCCCAAAACGGCGGAAGCTATCAAATCGTATGGTATCCGTCCCGATCTGATCCCTGCAGACTATAAGGCGGAAGGTGTTGTGGCCGAGTTTGCCAGACTCGGCATCGCCGGCAAAATAGTTCTGTACCCGCGAGCCGACCGGGCCCGCGACGTCATCCCGGTCCAGCTGCAAGAACTGGGTGCCCGTGTTATAGCACCGGTTGCATATCGCAATGTTCTGCCGGACCGTCTCTGTCCCGAATCCATTTTCGCATTGGAAAAACGCTGCGTGGATTGCATCACCTTTACGTCTTCATCCACAGTACACAACTTATCCCAATTGCTGGGCACTGATCTGCTGGCTGATATGCTGAAAGGGGTTATTGTCGCATCAATCGGCCCCATAACCTCCAAGGCATGTCGCGAGATCGGTTTGAAGGTCGATATCGAACCGTCAGAATACACGCTGAAAGCATTAACCGAGGCCATTGGTCAGCACTTTTCAGTCCCCGCTCGATAGATCAAGATAATCATTACCGTTTTCAACGTACAGCGACGCCTTTGGCGTCGTTTTTGTTTTACATCGCAGCAATGTTTTAATCCTGCACTTTAGACACAAAAAGAGGGCTTACATCATCAGCATGTAAGCCCTCTTTATTTTTTTAATACTCACGCTCCACGTGGTGTAGAGCGTGAGTATTTATTTTATTACCACTTCGGTGTTTTCTGGAAATGGCAAGCAACGTTTGAGCAATTTCCAGGCACGTGCAGGTTACCATCCAGATTATTGGAAGTATATTTTGGTGTCCTGTTTTCTGAGAATCTGACTCTTGATCCGATGCTCACCTTTACGTTGCTAGGCTGAATCGCAGCACCCATATTGTGGTCTGCTTCTTTATGGCACGGCGTGCAGTTAGCGAAACCGCCAGCAGTTGTTACATCGGGTTTCACATGGCCGGCAACCGTATGTGCACCGCCACCGCCAGTGTAATTCTCCATCTTGGCTGACGCCCAGCTACCAGCAGAAGGCACAAACCGTTTATTTGCAGGCGGGTAGCCGTGGCATGCGTCGCAAGTACCGGAACCACCATTCACTTTACCGTCTAAATGTTTTTCACCAGCTGCACCAGTCTGGAAAATATTAGCATAACTGGTGCCCGCTGGGTTGATTGTCGGGTGACACGAGCAACCTGTGAGCGGGAATCCTGTCGGTACAGCAACTCCATACCCACCTGCTTGGGTATGTGAAACCGGAGGGAAACCGTGACAAGTACCGCAGGCTGCCGTAGTAAGAGTTGCAGGTAAATAGGTCGTGCTGTTCCATGCCGGGTTTTTGTTTGAGCCACCTGATAGCGTTGCACCATGGCAATAGTTTGAGCAAGTTCCGTTTGCATAAGTTGGGGTCGTTTTTGCAACACCGCTTATTATACTTCCATCTGCCAAAGCACCCCAGTTGAAATCAAGTGTGCCGTTCATATGGCCAGCTTGATTGACAGCAGCAACTGTGCCATGGCAGTCGTTACAGGTCATAGGTGAAGAAATTTTATCCGTACCAGTGAGGTGCGAATTGTGAGCACCAACTTTCGCATCAGCATTTGAAGTTACCTTCGGTGTTGCGGTTGAGTAGAAAGCATTATCTGTTGCTACTGAAAGTTGACTACTATGGCATTTTGCACAGGTTTCCGTTGCGGAGTACAGAGTACTGCCCCACTGAATGTTAGTTGCCTGACCATGACATACGATGTTGTTACAAGTACCATATACTGCACTCGGAGCAACTTTATTGGTTTCACCAATATTCGCATAAACACCACCATCAGGTTTGTACTGTGCAGATGCGCTTATTCTGGAAAGATCCAACTGTACGCTGCCCTGCATATGAGATGTGTTGTTAGATACATCAGTGGTTGTAGGGTGACACAGATTACAAGTCATCTGTTGAGTAGAACCGGCATGTGAAATGTGCGAACCCATGGTAAGGAAGTCACCGGACGTTTCGTGACAGGTACCGCAGGCAACCTGTGAGGCATTACCAGTCCACGATGGATTTGGGTTGCTACCGGGTGTGAGTGTAGCACCATGGCAGTAAACCGCCGAACATGTACTTGCTCCCGCACCAACTGGGCCGGTAAAGGTGTAACCATTGAGGAGAGCCCTGTTATTGTTGTAGGAACCGGAAACGCTGGTGCCCTTAAAGCCCGGGACGTTTGCTGGATTGGCAGCGAAGCCCATATCAATGGTTGTTGTAGGCATAGCCCTATTTAAGTAACCATTATGACAGGTTGAACATTCCATATTATGCAGTGTTGCATGTTTTGCATGAGCACCTGCACCAACTGCAGTGTTTGTGTAGGTTGTGCCCAAAGCACCGGTTGCCGGTGTAGCCAAACCATTGGGGCCACCCAGAGCATTTATTGTCGGAGGATTGCCATGGCATCCGTCACATGATGGGGAAAATGCCCCTTTTAGAGCTCCATGCGAATGACAGCTGTTACAATCATTGGCATTATTACTGTTATGACCAGGATATGCGAGGCCGATTGGCACAGCATGACAACCCTGACATACACCAGTATTATTAGCGTTTTTGTACTCTCTCTGGCTGCCTGTGTAGCGGAAATAAATCTTGCTGGCGCCAGCAGGAACCGTCGGGTTTCTTTGAATCAAGTAAACGTTAGGTTTAGAAGTTGGGTCTGTAGGGTCATAATCGACATGGGCACCATGACAATCGGTACACTGAATGTTCTGACCCTTGGCATTATGGTTCATTTTTCCGGCGTGACAGTTGGTACAGATATTAAGATTATCCGGTTGACCGCTGGCAACTGCAGCACTACGTCGATCAGTACGCAGAATGAAACCGTCACCAGTACTCAGGTTGGCATAGTTGTATCTGCCTTTGGCACTGGACGCGCCGTCAAAGGTAGAACTGCGTGAATCAGTATAATGCACGCCATGGCATGTAGAACAAACTATGTTGCCCGTTGAGGTTAGTTTTGCATTCAAATCAGACGTCGGGTTGGCCGGATTGGCATTCTGGGGTGTTGTATTGAAAGAAGCAGGTGCTGCAACTTTTGCACTATTATAATTTACATTAACAGGATGTGTTCCAGAAAGATGCGACTGCTGATTTCTGGAACGGTGACAGTCCATGCACATCTGATCCTGATCGTTGGCCATACGCAGTGCGTTACCGTTTGGATTAGGATTAATGTGAACACTGTGGCAACGAACACAGGCAAGCTGATTACCGGTTCTACCCCGCAGATTTGGTGCACCTGTCGCAGTACCCTGCAAAAGTGTCCCAGACGTCATCGCGGCCTGAATTGGTGGCTGCGCGCCGGCAGCCGGATTCGTATCGGAACCATCCCAACGATGCGAGGTTTGCATTTTAGAGGTTCCCTGCCCACCGAACACCTGTGATGCGTCCGTCGAAGCGAGAGGCTTTGCTCCTGCAAGGGCATCACCAGGACGATGACAGTTTTGGCACACATTGTTGTATATCGCAGGCGATGTAGCCACAAAACCTGGTACATTGGATAATTTCCCAGGCCCCTGGGGAGTAGTAGCATGGCAAGTTATACACTGAACACCGGAACCATAGTGCGGCGCAGCAGGAGTTGCAGCGCCTGCAATCAGTGGAATAGTGACGACAAAAAGTGCCAAAGCCCAGATAACAACGGATGATTTCTTCATATCAGCTCCTTAAAACAGTGGGAACAGTAAATCTTTATTTTGTAGGTTAGTTTAAACTTTTTTATCGAAAAAGTAAGGGGTCTTGTCACAGGACTGTTCATCCTGCGACAAGACCATTAGTGTACTTATTTCACCCTCACATTATTCATGATAACTTTTCCGGCCTGGACATTGATCCTGCCGGATATGGTCGTATTAACACCACTAGCTGGCTCACTAAATAGTGTATCGTAGCCGCCTTTAAGAGTAACAGTTTTTGTTGGATCATTAGCCGTAAATCCACCAGTCGTATTGGCTGACTGAGGTCCTCCCATAATATAGATCGTCGACCCTGTAGTTGCTGCATTATAAGCGGCCTGCAGGTTGTCGAAGTAGGAACCGTTTACTCTGAACGGCTTGATCTGCGATACTGCAAATGTCGCAGTTACGATCTGGTCAGCAGTCATTGTGAAAGCACATGTATTCACAGTTGAACCGGTACAGGGACCAGTTGTCCAACTGCCAAACGTTGAATTCACGGCTGCAGTTGCTGTCAGACTTACTAATGTATTGGCTGCAATCACCGACGAGCAAGTCGTGTTCGGACCGCAGCTTGTTTCAACCGTACCACCGTTGATAGTACCATCACCAGCTGTAATCAGGGTCAGGTTGAAACCCTGTCCGTCGCTGATATTGTAAGCAGCAAGTGTACCGGCGCCATTGGCAACCAAAATACGCTTTGAAGTACCAAACTGATCAATCAGGACATCCGAAGGAACATACAGCTTGCCATTAACAAAACCATACCCGCCGACGTCTGCTATCCTGTCGTAGGGAGCAACACCATCCAGAACCTGAATATTAGCCTGATAGGTTTCAGCTACATAGATTCGCTTCACTCCGATAATCGCAGGAGGAGTAGCTGTATTGTAATCGTATTCAAACGACACGCCCTGGGGATAGGTAAACTCTGGAGCCGATGGATAGATGGGCGGAACATAATCGTATTCGTTAATATTTCTTGATCCCACGGTCTCAATTAAAGTCATTGTCGCAGGGTTATAAAACTGAATAGCGCCTGCCAATGAGTTCGCAATCGCCAGACGATTATTGAATTTATCATAGGCAATTCCGGTAGGACGAGCACTAACAGCGCCTGGAACAGCAATTGCTGCAACAGGTGTCTGCTGAATATATGTTGAATTAAACTTATACAGTTTATTATCTAGACTGTCTGTCACATAAATATTATTGCTGCTGTCTACAGTGATACCATTCGCATATTTAAATGCGCCGAAACGGGAAAGCTCGACACCGGTAGATGGATTTATAACTGCTACATAGTTACCTTGAGTAACAAGCAGCCTAGCATTCGGCGTACCATCCTGTGCTATGGCGACCCCGCCACCGCTTTTTGACGTGACAATCTTTTGCACTAATATGCCGGCACTGTTGTACTTAAGAATGCCGCCAGCATGATGATCTGTCGCATAGATGTTGCCGGATACATCGGTAGCAAGCCTCACCGGAGTGCTTATTTCCGTAGTAATTGCAGGCTGGGTGGTAACTACCGGTGCCGTCGCACTCATAGCGATATCGGTTGTTGGATACAACCCCATTTGCAGGGATACAGCCAGGCCAATGGTGAGTATTATCTTGCTACGATTGTTCATAAAGATGTGCCTCCAGACTAAAAGCAGGTTGCCAATATGTTTGCTAAATCCACTAGTTAATTAAGCTTTCAAGTTCTCGACCCATCCGGATCTGAACGTTTCACGATATTGCCATGAATCAAGTCGGTTCTGCTATCTATTTTTTATTGATGCAAATTTATTGCCATATTTACCATTCAATCACAATTCGTTGTTTACATATTTATTTAATACGAATGCCCCACCGGTACATGGCGGGGCATTCTATGCAATTCAACCAACTTGCTATATTACTGGAACCATGACATTGGAGTTGCGTGACAACTGGTAACACAACTCGATTTCTGACCAACTGTGCCGGTATACGTATACGAACTAATTCGATTTTGTGGATTACTGGGATTGCCCACAGTACCGGCAGCAACTCCCGGAGCAAACGTTTTTGCTTTACCACTCAAAATATTCGTGAAATGCATAGTTGCGAGCTTGGCTGTATCGTGACATTGAGTGCATTGTAGCGATGCTGCTTCACCATTTGAATGAATAACGTGCAGATTCAATCCCGCAAAGTTACCAGCAACGGCTGCAGGAATATCGCCATTATAGACGTCAATATACTGTAAGGCGGCGCTTGCCGGGCTTGCATCCACCAGATGATGGCAATTCAAACACCCTAGAGCCGTCGTGCTTGTCCACGCAACCGCCTGGCCGCCATGACAACTAACCGCTGAACAGGTTGGCGATGTGTAGCCTACGCCGGTATCGGAGAATTTAGCTGCAAAAGACAATTGTGCAGTAGTTCTGGTGGCATGGTCAGTACGACCCGATCCATAAACACCATGGCAATCAGCACAAACGAGACCAGTAGTTATCATGGCGAAGTGGGTCGAATGCTTCCCATTTCGGTTCGGTGCTGCTGAACCGTTCGGTCCGCTTGGTGTATTCGCGTGACATGATGCGCATCCCGTGGGGTTGGCAACAGGACTGGCGGTGAAGTGGCAATAGGTTGTACCGCCAATTTGCGCTGTCTGCGTCATGCAGGAAGGGGCAACTGAATTGGGCAGATTTGCCGTCCCCGTAAGTGCGTGGCAGGGATTGCAATATGCGCCAGCGGTTCCGAGCGATGCGGTGGCATGATTGGTCGTGTTATTTCCGCCCTGACCAGTTGTAGTGCCACGCCCCGGCAACCAGCCGTAAGGATGCGCCAGCCCAGCCTGGGTGTGACAATTCTGGCAGCCATTCGGACTCAGGTTTGTTGTGCCCCTGACTCGGGAGAAATTGGGTACAGTGCTGCCAGCCGGGTAATCGGCATGACAGGGGATGCATCTCCCCAGATTGGCGTGAGCCGCAAGCCCGTGATCGTTCTTGGAAATATAAGGATTCGCATGGCCCGCCTCGAAGTGGCAGAGCGCAGTTGCGCCAAAGCAGGTCGGGGTCGGGTTGCCGGCCTTTAGTGGAACCGGTGTGGAGAGTTTTTGCCCACCAAGGTGGCATTCGCCACAGGCAGGTGCGTTGGCCTGGTCGGTCGCTGAATGCGGCAGAGCACCGCCCAGCCAGTTAGCGGCATGCGGCGCATTGTTGGCGGCGTTTGCCAACTGGTGACAACCGATACAACTCACGCCGGATCCGGCAATACCTTTATAGTTGCTGCCGTGGCATTTTTTGCAGAAAGCGATTCCGTTGGTACCGGTCGGGGCGTTTGTCACCTTTTGCCCGTGAACGGTCGGGACGTCAAATCCAACCCCGTGGGGAAACTTACCGGCATGACAGGTCATTCCGTCGCGGGTGTTTGTGGAACAGCTGACCTTCACGATGCCGCCGGACAGATCTTCCGGTTTGCCGTGACAGCCTTCACAACCGGACGGGCTAGCAAAATAGGCATCAACATGTGAACCACCGGTTGAAGCAACAGCGGTTCCGGTCGGGTGCTTTCCGGTACTCGGGTCGATCGTTATCGGGGCACTGGAATTGCCCTTGCCGCAGCCCCACAGTGTCACGGAAAGGAGTAGAACTATGCCGAATCTCAGTATCTTCATATCTAATTCTCCTATCGGTGGCAGCTAATGCAGCGTTCGTTATTGGCACGGCCGTGACAGCGGTAACAGCTGGCCGGATCAAGTTTGCCTTCGATCTTGTGCATGGTCGCGAAATTGCCGCGATGCGGCGTGGTCAGGTCGGGACGATTGCCGTTTTTCAAGGAGGGCTTCATCTCTACCTGGTTGGTATGGCAGTCATTGCAGAATGAGCTTTTATGGCAGGTGGAACAGAGCCGCTCATCAGAGGAAGCGTAGAAACGATGATTCTTGACAAAGGTGTATGAGTGGCTGAAAGCGTTATAGGCCTTCAACGTACCTTTCTGCTGGTCTTCGTGGCACTCAGCACAGCTGACCTGCTGACCGGCTACCAGGGCCTCGGGGTGCGAAGCGGGCAGGCCCGGTATGGTCTTCATCTGGGCACAGGCCGCAAGTATAACCATCAACCCGGCCAGAGCCAGGACTGGTAACATTACCTGGAAAAATCTCATTTCATCCCTCCTTTGCTGTCAAAGGTCATATTGTAGGTCAAACGGGCAAGACCTTTTACTTCTTCAGTGAATTCCGGGTTTCGGCCATAGCTGAAATCACCGGAAACCGCCAGTGCAGGTGTCACATGGTATCCCACAGAAGCCATAGCCTCCCAGGCGCTCTTTTCGTTATAGACCTTGTCCTTGAAGATATAGTCAATCACGTCAATTGCGGCAAAGTAGGTTTTGGTGTCATGCATTACATACGCCCGCAACTCGTGGTAAGAGGCGCTGGGGGTATTGCCGATGGCAAACTCGCTGCCGGCGCGCAGGTAGTGATAACCGAGGCCGCTGCGGACGGAATTGTTCAGGAACGAGAATTTGGCATCGGCACCGTAACGGTCGGCGTTTCCGATACCGCGGGTGTAGTGTTTATAGTCCGCAGCCAGTTCGAATGCCTTTGAGAATTCGTAGGAAGCACTGCCGCCGATGGAGCGGGATTTTTCGGAGGGATCGAGACCGGCACCGGAAAACATGGTCCAGTTGTAGAGGAAATTTCTCTCGCGATGTTCATTGAATTCACCCGACAGAATCAGGTGCTTCGTGGGCTTGATGTTCAGCAGGTAGGTATGTTCGGCCACACCCTCGGTTTCCATGTTGTAGCTGGTGTGCCCCATGAGCTCGACCATCTGGAACGGACTGAACCATACATCGCCACCAACTAGTCGACGGTTAGGAAGCCCGCCGTTATAATAATTTTGCAAGGAAGGTGCGTTGGTTTCATAGACACCCGAGGCGCCCAGCTCCAGCATCCCTTTGTAGCGATAGTTGAGGCGTCCGCCGTAAATGGCTTCGCCTTTGCCATCACTTTTTTCGTTCAACAGCTTTTTGGTATGCACATTGGCACCACCAAAGGCCGACAGACCGAAACCGAACGGCAGCTCGGAACGGACGCTCACACCATCCACATGCTCATTGACGATGCCCTCATGCACAAAGAAACGACCCACGCGCACATCTGACGCTTTGTTGAAGCGGTATTGCAGATAGCCATAGGTCAGGCTGCCGTTGTAGCGGTCATCGTTGTAGCTCTTGTCCTGTATATCGGCGCGACCCCAGCCATAGACATGCAGGGAGAGATTCCCGTCGGCCAGCTTGTCGACATCCAGCCCAAGGAACTGAGTGGCCGGAAAGATATCCTTTTTGGGCGCAGCCTGATCGGCACGCTGTTCGAAACGGATTATGCTGGTTGCATCAACGGAAACTTCCGCTGACAATGCGGCCCCCGGAAGGGCCAGAAGAAAACAGGCGGGGATCAAACGTGTAAATGAGAATTTCATGAAGGCGCTCCTGTTGTGTTGGTGAGAAAGCCTTTGTAAGATTTACCGTAATGATATAAACAATACAGACGAATAATGCAATAAAATGTTTACACTACACGTTAACATGGCGCGGATTTGTGCAGATAACGGCACGTTTTGCCGGCTGGGCACGCCAGGTCGTTTCCTTAAAAGAACAGGGGTATCCGGTCATTAAAGAACTTGCCCTCCTCTATCCTTATCTTTATGCGCTCCGCTGGCGCTATGCCGCTGGCGGCTGTTTTCTGCTTGCAACCAACGGTTTTGCGCTCCTGATCCCGTGGTATATGAAGCTGGCCGTAGAAGGCATGCAATACCCCGCCTCGGCCCGTTTTTCTCCGTCGGCCTGCGCCTTGATCATCACCCTGCTGGCCCTGACACATTGCGTTACCCGCATCTTTTCCCGCACACTCATGCTTAATGCGGCCCGCACCATCGAATTCCGCATACGGGAAAACCTCTTCCAACGTCTGATGCTGCTCGACCTGCACTATTTTTCCACCAGCCGGACCGGCGACATCCTCTCCCGCTTTTCCAACGATCTGACCAATGTCCGCATGCTGAGCGGCTTTGGCGCCATGAGTGCCGTTAATACACTGATCATCTATACCGCAACCGTTACGCTGATGCTGCGTATACACCCCTGGCTGACGGTCTGTGCCATTGCCCCCTTTCCGGTCATGGTGTTTGTCGTCAAAAAGGTCAGTCACCGACTGTTTCAGCGTTCACTGGCAGCACAGGAGGAACTGGCACGCCTGTCGAGCCTGGCCGAGGAGTCGGTTTCCGCGGTACGACTGATCAAGTCCTATTGCCGGGAAGAACTGTTCCAGGAACAATTCGGGGAGATTGCCGGCCGCTACCTGCATCACAACCTTCGCCTGGCACGCCTGCGCGGCCTGATCATTCCGGTTATGGCAACCGCAACCGGCACCGGAACACTCGTCGTTTTATTTATGGGAGGACGGCTGGTAATCGCCGACAGCATCAGTCTGGGTGATTTTGTGGCGTTTAGCGGCTACCTGGCCATGCTGGTCTGGCCCACAGCAGTCATGGGCTGGATACTGACACTGGCCCAACGCGGGGCGGCGTCCATGTCACGACTGGCAACCATTCTGACGGCAGAGCCGGGCGTGGCCGACGCAGCTGATGCCGCACCACTGGAAGGGATCCGGGAAGGGCTTGAATTTCGCAGTCTTTCCTTCAATTATGGCAACGTGCCGATCCTCGCCGATGTATCCTTCAGGATTGCGCCCGGCGAAAAGGTCGGCATAACCGGCACGGTCGGCAGCGGCAAATCGACCCTGCTCCGGCTCCTGCCGCGACTACTGCCGGTCCCGGACGGCATGCTGTTCATTGACGGGCGGGACATCAACAGCATCACCCTGGCCAGCTTGCGGCGACTGGTGGGCTACGTCCCGCAAGAGGCCTTTCTCTTTTCCCGCAGCATCCGCGACAACATCGCCTATGGCCTGTCGGATCACGACGAGAACCGTATTGCCGAGGCTGCTCGCCAAGCCGGTTTTTCCGAGGATATCGCCCAATTTCGCGAAGGCCTGGATACACTGGTAGGAGAAAAAGGGGTTACGCTGTCGGGTGGCCAGAAACAGCGGCTGGCCATTGCACGGGCACTGGTCACGAATCCGCGTGTCCTGCTGCTCGACGACCCGCTTTCGGCGGTAGACGCCGGTCGCGAGGAAGAGATCCTGGAGGAATTGAAGCGCTTTTATCTGGATAAAACCGTACTGATCGTGTCCCAACGCATATCCGCATTCCGCGATTGTGACAGGGTTATTGTGCTGGAAAACGGCGCCATTGCCGAAGAGGGGCAGCCCTCAGAGCTGCTGGAACGGGGCGGGCTCTATGCGGCGATGGATCGCATGCAGCGCATGCAGCAGGAGCTTGGATGAATTTGCGGGGGTGAGTTGAGAGGTTAGAACGGATATCCCAGGCCGACAAATACCGCCGGGCCATCATGTCCGAACCCGACATCGACACGGCCGACTATATTTGGCCTGACGACCGCCCGCACACCAAAACCGGGGTTGAACTCGAACTGCTTGCCGCTTGACCGATCAAGCCGCGACATGACCGCCCCGAAGTCGATAAAGGGGGCCAGCTCCCAATCGGCCTTGACATTGAAAATTTCCCAGCGGAAGAGACGTATGCGCTCTTCCAGATTCAGCAGGAAATAGCTGTTGTCGATGAAGCGGTTGCGGCCATAGCCACGCAGCGTGTTTTCGCCGCCCAGGATGCTCTGTTCCAGAAAGGGAACCCGTTCTCCGAGGGTCTGGTTGTACACCAGGCGGAAGACACTGATGTAGCGGGCGTTATCCAGCGGGATATAGCCCTTGACCTCGCCCTCGTAATGACGGTAGTCGGCGGCCCCGCCTAGGGCTGCGGAACTGTTTTCCAGGGTGACCTTGGCAAATCCGCCATAGGTCGGCGAAATGAAGGAATCAAGCGTACTGTAGATCAGCGAGATCCGCTGGGCATGGGCCACAAAACCGTCTATTCCCGGTACTCGATGCGCCTTGAACTGATCTTTGATGTAAGGGATGCTTGTGACAGCACCCGGCTCAATTGAAACATCACGGTAGCGCTCGCCTACAACCAGCTGGATGTGCCGCCCGATATCATAGCCGGCGGAAAGATTGAAGCCGACCTCCGTATCGGTGTAATTGGACTCGCGCTGCCGGGGGGTCTTGGCGTCAAAACCGAAGAAACGGGCGGAACCGTCACTGAAGGCAAAAGCAAACAGGTTCAGTTCCAGCTTTTTGTTCAGATAGGTTTTATCGCGGAGCTTAAGCTCATAGTCTTCGTTGATGATCGTCGACTTGGAAAGGTTTATCTCCCAGGAGCGGTCGGGCGACGGATAAAAGGCCGCATACAGTGTCGATGAAACCCCGAAATTCTTATTGTGGTTAACCTGCGGCGCCAGCAGCGTACAGATGTTGTCATCTTTGTCATGCAGCAGAAAAGCCCCCAGTGCACCGGCGGTGATGCCTTCATTGGGGCTGGAGGCGATTACCGGCAGGGGGATGCTGACCACCTTGACCTCATTGGCAAAGGTGGCGTTTGTCAGCGGATACGGGAGGCTCTCGCGGGAAATATAACTTGTACAACCGGCCAGCAGCAGGGTCAGCCCCAGTACAAGACAATGAAAATATGCGGTACGATATGATAGCATGGCAGGAGTATGTAGCATTGCGCTGCCGAAGATGTCAACTGCCCAGCGCGTCCCCGTGCATCGTTAGCACTTGTCTCCATCGTCACCCTGCGCTATAATTCAGCCATCCTGCCGTGCAAAGGCCGCCATGAAGCTCAATTCCAAACTCATCATCATCATGCTCTCCCTGCTGGTCCTGGCCATGATGACCCTCTTTACCCTCAATCAGTATGCCCAGAACGACCTGGTACGCGAGATTCAGGAAAGCTCCCAGGAGATCTCCAAGGCGGTCCAGATGAGCATCGAGGACCTCACCTCGGAGGTCGAAACCTCCCGTTTGAACGAATACCTCAGCAAAGCGCGCGAAAAGGGCATCAACGAAATCAATATCATTAACAGCGAAGGCGAAATCGTTGACTCCTCGGACCCGGAGAAGATAGGGAAAAAGCGCGAGATAAAAAAACTGGAAAAAGGGGTCCACGCCGCCTCTGCTTCCAGCAGGGGCGCAAGCATCCTTTCCCAGAAGCCCTATGAAGTCGTTGTCCCGGTCATTGTCGGCGATGAGCATCTGGGCTACGTCCAGATCAACATGCTGCTGGACAACATCCGCGACATCCAGCACGCCAACTTCATCCGCCGTCTGTTTGCCACCTGCATGGTGTTTGCCGTCGGCATCGCCCTGACAATCTTCCTGGCCCGGCGCTATACCGACCCGATCCACCGACTGGTAGGCGATTTCAAGCGGGTCTCGGCCGGCGACCTGTCGGTGACCATCCCGGTGGACAGCAATGACGAGATCGGCGAACTGGCCGAGGGCTTTAACAACATGGTTGAGAAGCTGCGTGAGCGCGAAGCCCTGGAAAAGAGACTCTACGAGGCCGAACACCTGTCGCGGGTCGGCCAGCTGGCTTCAGGCATCGCCCATGAAATCCGTAACCCGCTCAATTATATCAGCCTGGCCATCGACCACCTCAAGACCGAGATGCTGCCAACCTGTGGTGACAAGTGTGCGGAATTGACCGAATTGACCGATAAGATCAAGGAAGAGGTGCGCCGGGCCAACTATATGGTGCTCAACTTCATGAACTACGGTCGGCCGCTCAAACTACGCCGGGTACTGGTTCCCTACACTGAAATACTGGACAAGGTGCTGCCGCTGATGATTGACCGCCTGGTCGAGCAGCAGATACAGGTTGTTCAGGAGATCAATGAGGACCTGCCCCCCCTGTGGGTCGATCAGGAGCTGCTGCGCAACTGTATTCTCAATTTCATTAACAATGCCGCCCAGGCCATGGACGATGGCGGGCAGATACGGCTGGGCGCCACGCTGGATAACGGCGGCAATCGGGTGCGGCTGACATTTGGCGACCAGGGTAAAGGTATACAGCCGGAAGACATCCCCAAGATCTTCCAGCCTTATTTTACAACCAAGGACGTCGGCATCGGGCTGGGCCTGGCCATCACCGAACGGATCATCAAGGAGCACGGCGGCGAGATCATTGTGGAAAGCAGCCCTGGGCAGGGCACCACATTTACAGTGGTGCTGCCGCTTCAGCAAGAACAACAGGAGACAACCTAGTGGCAGACATAAAAGGCAGAATACTTGTCGTAGACGATGAAAAGCTCCAGCGCGAGATAATCATCCTGACCCTCAAGAAGGAGGGCTACGAACTGGCTGAAGCGGCCGGTGTCCGCGAGGCTTTGGCATTGATGGACAAACGGGAGTTTGATCTGATCCTGACCGATCTCATGATGCAGGGCCAGACCGGGATGGATCTGCTGGAACAGGTTCAAAAGGTCGATGCGGAGCAGTGTGTCATCATGATGACCGCCCATGGTTCCATCAAAACCGCGGTCGAGGCCATCCAGAAGGGGGCCTTCAACTACCTGGAAAAACCGATCGAAGGCGACCAGCTGATCTTGGCGGTCGGCAAGGCACTGGAGCACATCGGACTGGTCCGGGAAAACCGCGTCCTGCGCAAACGGCTGGAAGCGATCCAGTCCATACCCTATATCCATGGCGAGCACCCCAAGATGAAGGAGGTCTTCCGCATCATCTCCAAGATTGCTGCCTCCAGCTCAAGCGTTCTGATCGTGGGTGAATCAGGCACCGGCAAGGAACTGGTCGCGCGCGCCATCCATGACGGCAGCCATCGCAAGGACAAGCCCTTTATGGCAATCAACTGCGCCGCCATCCCCGACACCCTGATCGAAAGCGAGCTGTTCGGCCACGAAAAAGGGAGCTTCACCGGGGCCAATGCCCGTGAAATCGGCATCTTCGAAGCGGCCAATGGCGGCACGGTCTTTCTGGACGAGATCGGCGAAATGAACGTGGCCATGCAGGCCAAGCTGTTGCGCGCCATCCAGGAAAAAGAGATCCGCCGGGTCGGAGGAAAAGTCAACCTGCCGCTGGATCTGCGAATTCTGGCCGCCACCAACCGCGAACTGGAGCAGGAGATCAAGCGGGGCGCATTCCGGGAAGACCTGTTCTATCGCCTGAACGTGATCCGTATCAACCTGCCGCCCCTGCGCGAGCGGGGCAATGACCTTAAAACCCTGGCTGAATATTTCGTAAAAAAATACAGCGAACTGTCGGGGATTGAGGTCGACGGTATCTCGAAACCGGCGCTGCGCCTGATCATGAATTATGGCTGGCCGGGCAACGTACGCCAGCTGGAATCGGTCATCGAGCGCTCAGTGCTGATGGCCGAAAGCAGTATCATCCAGCCCGAAGACCTGCCGGCCGAGCTCAGCTCCACAGCCGGCCTGACCGGCGGCATCAACATCGACCTGCCGCCGGACGGCATTGATTTTGAGGCCCTGGAAAAAGGGATGATCATCAAGGCCATGGAGCGGGCCGACTGGGTGATCGGCAAGGCGGCGCCTCTCCTGGGCATGAGTTACAAGACCCTGCAGTATCGGCTGGAAAAATTTGAAATCGAGCGGCCGGAGAAACGGGGCAAGACGGCCTGATAAAAAAGATGCGTCCTAGTATAGTAGTTCACTTCATAGATCATTGAAGGAGAGCATCATGAAGGTAGTAATTTTTGCCGGTGGACTCGGCACCAGGATATCAGAAGAATCCTATCTCAAACCAAAACCGATGATCGAGATCGGTGAAAAGCCCATACTCTGGCATCTTATGAAGGTTTTTGAAGCACAGGGGTTCAATGAATTCATTATATGTCTCGGATATAAAGGGCATATGATCAAAGAATACTTTATGAACTATTGCGTTTACAACTCCGATGTCACCTTCAATCTCAAGACAAACAGTTTTGAAATTCATCAAACCAACACGGAGAATTTCCGGGTAACACTTGTAGAAACCGGACTGAATACTCAGACAGCAGGTCGACTGAAGCGAATAGAGCAATATGTGGGCAAGGAGGAGTTTATCCTCACCTATGGCGATGGCCTGGCCAATGTAAATCTTCATGAATTGATTGATTTTCACCATTCCCACGGAAAAACGGCGACAGTAACGGCTGTTCAGCCCGCCGGACGATTCGGCCTGCTTGCGATGAATGACGACAGCCGCGTATCCAGCTTCAAGGAGAAACCGCTCGGCGATGGCGGCTGGATTAATGGAGGTTTTTTTGTACTGCGCCCGGAGGTGTTTTCCTATCTTCCGACTGATGCAGACCTTATAATGTGGGAACAGTACCCGCTGGAAAAGCTTGCGCACGAAGATCAATTAATGGCTTACAAGCACCATGGTTTCTGGAAATGCATGGATGCCTTAAGAGACAAAGAGGATCTAAACAGGCACTGGGAGTCAGGCAAAGCAGAATGGAAGATCTGGTGATGACCGATATTTTCAAAGGTAAACGAGTATTTGTAACCGGCCACACCGGTTTCAAGGGCAGTTGGCTTTGCCTGTGGCTTACAAGGCTCGGCGCCCAGGTGACCGGCTATGCCCTTGATCCCCCCACCAGTCCCTGTCTTTTCAAACTCACCCGGCTTGAACATCTGATGCATTCTCATATCGATGACATTCGCAACCCCGAGAAACTGTCTGCGGCTATGGGTGAAGCACAACCCGAATTTGTTTTCCATTTAGCGGCACAGTCGCTGGTACGAAATTCATATAAAAACCCGGTAGAGACCTATTCAACCAACGTGATGGGAACGGTAAACCTTCTGGAAGCTGTTCGCGGGTGCCCTTCCGTCAGGGCCGTCGTAAATGTCACTACTGACAAATGCTATGAAAACCGCGAATGGCCCTGGGGTTATCGCGAAAATGAGCCCTTTGGTGGCTTTGACCCCTATTCCAACAGCAAAGCCTGTTCGGAACTCGTAACCGCTGCTTACCGTTCATCTTACTTCAACCTGCAGGACCACATACGCCATGGGGCCGCCGTTGCAACCGCGAGGGCTGGCAATGTAATCGGTGGCGGAGATTGGGCGGAGGACCGCTTGATACCTGACATCATCCGTTCCATTTTGGCAGATGACATAATCCGCATCCGCAACCCCCATGCCGTACGTCCCTGGCAACATGTGCTGGAACCACTCAGCGGTTATCTGACCCTCGCGCAACGATTGTATGAAGACGGACCGGATTTTGCGGAAGGATGGAATTTCGGCCCGCTTGATACCGATGCCAAACCGGTTGAATGGATTGTCCGGCGGATGTGCCAACTGTGGGGCAAAGATTGTCGTTATGAAATTGACAATGGCACCCACCCCCACGAAGCCCATTACCTCAAGCTGGACTGTTCCAAGGCCAGGTCAAGGATGGGCTGGCAACCTCGTTGGAGCCTGGATAAAGCGCTTGACTCCATTATCGAGTGGACACATCATTATCGTTCAGAAGCTGACCTGCAGAATGTATGCATGAAGCAGATAGGCGAATTTACGGGCATGTAACCGGGGAAAACGTGAACGATCACAAGACTCAGGAGCAAAACTTGCGTCGCCAGGCGATTGAAGCCTCTATCGCCTACTACAACCACGCCCATTCAGGGAAAAAGGCTTTCGCCGTCGGAGACAGAATCCCCTATGGCGGCCGGGTATTCGATGAGCGTGAAATCGCCAACCTTGTCGACGCTTCTCTGGATTTCTGGCTGACAACCGGCAGATATGCTGATCAGTTCGAGGCCGATTTTTCCGCTTTTCTCGATATAAAGCACTGCTCTCTGACGAATTCCGGTTCCTCCGCCAACCTTCTGGCCTTCATGGCACTCACCTCGCCGGAACTGGGAGAACGCCGCATACTGCCCGGCGATGAGGTCATTACCGTCGCGGCCGCCTTTCCCACCACGGTAGCTCCGATCATACAATACGGTGCCGTGCCGGTCTTCGTAGACGTATCTCTCCCCACCTACAACATTGATATCACACAACTCGAAGCAGCCGTTTCTTTAAGAACAAGAGCCGTCATGGTTGCCCATACCCTTGGCAACCCCTTCGACATTTCAGCGGTCAAGGCGTTCTGCGACCGCCACGGATTGTGGCTGATCGAGGACAATTGCGATGCCCTCGGCTCCCGATTCATCATTGATCAGCAATGGCGTTACACCGGCACAATTGGTCATATCGGCACATCCAGTTTCTACCCGCCGCACCACATGACCATGGGAGAAGGGGGAGCGGTCTATACCAATGATTCACAACTGGCCCGACTGGTGGATTCATTTCGTGATTGGGGCCGCGACTGCTGGTGTCCTTCCGGTCGGGACAACACCTGCGGCAACCGCTTTGGTCAACAGTACGGCGAGCTGCCCCTGGGCTACGATCACAAGTATGTCTACTCCCACTTCGGTTACAACCTGAAGGTAACCGACATGCAGGCAGCCATCGGCTGCGCCCAGCTGGAAAAATTGCCCTCCTTCGTCGAGGCGCGCAAACGGAACTGGCGGATTCTGCGAGACGGGTTAAACGGGCTTGAAAATTGCTTTATTCTTCCGGATGCCACCGAGAACTCCGATCCATCCTGGTTCGGCTTTTTGCTTACCGTGCGGGAAGGGGCCGGCTTCAACCGGGACAATATGGTCGATCATCTAGAAAAGATCGGTATCCAGACCAGGATGCTGTTTGCAGGCAACCTTATAAAACATCCCTGCTTTGACACTATGCGCACAAGCGGCGCCGGCTATCGCATGGTTGGAGATTTGCCTGTCACCGACCAGATTATGCGGGATACATTTTGGTTGGGCGTGTATCCGGGCCTCAGTGACGATATGATTTCCTTCGTCATTACATCACTGCGAGATTATGTCGAGAAAACATGCAGATGACGATTCGCGAAACCGCCATTCCCGGCAGCTTTGAAATCAATCCACCGATTTTTCGTGATGAGCGGGGAGTGTTCGTGAAAACATTTCACGAGGAAATATTCAAGCAACATGGCCTGACAACCAATTGGAAAGAAGAATACTATTCCGTATCGCATAAGGGCGTTCTGCGTGGGCTTCACTTCCAGCGCCCTCCCCATGATCACGATAAACTGGTATACTGCACCGCCGGAAGCGTACTGGACGCTGTGGTTGACCTGCGGAAAGGTTCGCCGACCTACGGTGACCATCTTCTTCTGGAATTGGATGCTGACAAGGGGAATATGCTCTACATCCCGCGTGGTCTTGCCCATGGATTTTACGTAACAAGCGAGTCAGCAACTATGATGTACAAGGTTTCTACAGTTTATGCTCCCGACCATGATACTGGTATTCTCTGGAACTCGGCGGGGATTCCCTGGCCGAGTGGTACCACAATGTTGTCACAGCGGGACTCTCACTTTCCAGCCCTTGATATTTTTACTTCACCATTCGGTTGCGATGGTGATTTGGTGCAACCATGAACGTTCTTGTTACTGGTGCTTCAGGTTTTGTTGGACGCCATGTTGTGCTTTGCCTCTTGGCACGGGGACACCGAGTTACGGCCGTTGCCCGTGATACGAATCGAGCCGCCGCGTCTCCCTGGTTTGGCAAAGCAGCCTTCATTGCCACCGATATCCATAACACTTCAACCGTTGAACGACTACAGCCCGCTGCCTTTGATGTTGTAATGCATCTTGCTTGGCCCGGCTTGCCGAACTATTCCGCGCTGACTCATCTCGAGCAGACCCTTCCAGCGGAGATCCGTTTTCTAAAAGGACTTGTGCAGGCCGGAGTGACACAGCTACTGATTGCCGGAACCTGCTTTGAGTATGGTCTTCAGCATGGGTGCCTCAATGAACTGACAATCCCGGCACCGGTTACCCCATACGCTGTTGCCAAGAATACCCTTCGCAGTTATCTGGAGTCACTGAAGAGAGAACAACCGTTCCTCCTCCAATGGGCCAGACTTTTCTATATGTACGGCGAAGGACAGAATCCCAAAAGCTTGCTTTCGCAGTTGGATGCGGCTATTGACAGGGGAAATTCTATCTTTAACATGTCCGGTGGTGAACAGTTGCGAGATTATCTGCCTGCGGAAACTGTAGCGTCCCATCTTGTGTCTCTCGTCGAACATCCTTCATATGAGGGCATAATAAATATCTGCAGTGGGACACCGATCTCCGTACGTCGGTTGGTAGAGGAGCATATTACTACGCGCGGCGCATCTATCCAACTTAATCTAGGTCATTATCCTTACCCTGATTATGAGCCTATGTCATTCTGGGGTAATACAGCGAAGTTGAACCTCATGTTAGCCGAAAGATAATGTTTGCAGAACAAACCCCTTAAAGTGACGGTACATTTATGAAAGCTCAGATAAAACCTCGAATCAACCAAGAAGGTCGGACCCGGCTCGAAGAGGTAATCCCTATCTCCACTCCGTTCGTCCTGTTTGTCGATCCCTCCAGCGCGTGCAATTTTCGCTGCAAGTTTTGCCCAAACGGCGACATCACATTGATCCGCGAGTCGGGTCGTTGGCAGGGGACCATGGAGCTTCCCATTTTCAAAAAGATTATTGATGATCTTAAGAAGTTCGATGAACCACTTAAGGTACTCAGACTCTATAAGGAGGGAGAACCATTCCTGAACAAGCATTTTGCCGAGATGGTTCGCTATGCAAAGGAGAGCGGCGTTGTTCAAAGCATCGACACGACTACTAACGGCTCCCTGCTGGATCCGGAAATCATCAAACCGGTACTGGATGCCGGTATCGACCGTATTAATATCTCGGTGGATGGCCTTTCGGACGAACAGTTTCTCGAGTTTGCCGGAGTAAAAGTAAACTTCGATACATTCGTTGAAAATATCCGAAAAACCTATGCGATGAGAGGAACCTGCGAAATATGTATTAAAATAGCCGGTGATTTTCTCTCCGATGAAGACAAACAGAAATTCTATGCGGTCTTCGGCAACTATGCCGACAGAATTTTTATCGAGAATGTTGCTCCCTGTTGGCCCGAGTTCGATGTCCAGAAAAGGCTGGGTGTTGATATGGAAAAGGGCATTTATGACCAGCCGTTAAGTGAAGTGAATACCTGTCCGTATATTTTTTATTCCATGTCCGTTAACTCGGACGGTTCCGTCAGCCTTTGCTTTCTTGACTGGGCCAGGAAACTTTTGATTGGCGATGTTCGCAAAGAAAGCCTGAAAGATATCTGGAATGGGGAGGCGATCTTTCAGCACAGGCAAGGGCATCTGCTTGGCAAAAGGAAAGAAAACCCTATATGCGCTACATGCGGCCAGCTTACTCACTGTCTGCCAGATAATATTGACCCGTACGCCGACAAACTTCTTGAAAAGCTGCTCGCCCCTCGCACATGAGCAGCACGATCAAGGTATTGCACATTACCGCCCATCTAGGTGGCGGGATCGGCAAGGCGCTCACCGGACTCTTGCTGAATACACCTACTGAGTCGGGTGTTAGCCATGCCATCATCTGCCTTGAACCTCCAGAAAAAATGCAGTTCCTAGAGCAGCTCATCGCCTCAGGCTGTCCCGTGGCGGTAGCGCCGAACCGTGAAACTCTTGCAGAGCTGATTGAGGAATCGGACATTGTCCAGCTTGAATGGTGGGGGCATCCGGCAACGATTGCAGCGCTGTGTGGGAGATCGCTCCCTGCTATGCGCCTGCTTGTCTGGTGTCACATTTCAGGCATCTATACTCCGATTATCCCAAGCCGACTGGTGGAATCTGCTCATGCATGTCTGTTTACATCCCCCTGTTCATTCGAGGCTGCCGAGGTAAAAAAACTTTCTTCCAAGATACGGAGCCAACTTGGTGTAGTTTATAGTTGCGGTGGCTTTGATGGATTTTCGTTGCCAAGCCGCTTACCCGAAGAACAACTGAAAGCTGGCTACCTTGGCAGCATGAACTTTGCAAAGCTGCATCCGCACTATGTAAAGTTTTTGTCAGCAGTCACCATCCCGGATTTTAAGGTCAGAATGATTGGAGACATAACCAACCGGGATGTCCTAGAACAGCACTGCCGAGAGGTCGGCCGGCCGGATATGCTCGAATTTCACGGCTATACGACTGACGTTGCGTCAGAGTTGGCCAACATCAATGTTTTTCCCTACCTCCTAAATCCGCAACATTATGGTACCACTGAAAATGCTCTATTGGAGGCGATGGCAATGGGAGTTGTTCCTATTGTTCTGGATAACCCGGCCGAGCGGTGTCTGGTGACTGACCGCGAAACAGGTTTGATTGTCAGAAATCCTCAAGAGTTCGGTGATGCGGTCGCGTGGATGGCAAACCATCCGTCGGAGCGGCAAAAGATTGCGTTGCAGGCGGCATCGTCAGTTCGCGATCGGTTTACGGCTGGCAGGATGACAGAAGCATTTAACCGCCATTATGCATCGGGTTGCGAGGTGGACAAGGCTGTCATCTCTTTTAGCGACATATTTGGTAGAACGCCTGCAGAGTGGTTTCTTTCCAGTCAGAAGCACCAGGAATTTTTTACAGCTGAAAGAGAAACTTCTGTGATTGACGAGTTTACGCTGCCAGGCCTGATGGAGCGCTCAAAGGGTTCGGTTTTCCACTATCATAAATACTTTCCTGAAGATACGAGGCTATCCCAATGGGCAAAGAAGCAGGAAACATTAGTGTAGTACGAGAAAAGTGCCCAGATAAGGCAACAGCCCGCAGACTTCTCAGGGATATAACTTCTCGGGAAGCCGCTTTTCCCCCACAGGTTACAGGTAAGCCTCTTATCCTCTACGGAGCTGGCAATCTGGGCAGGATGGCCAGGGGTTATCTTGATCATATTGGAGTATCTTTTTGCTATGTAGTAGATGCCAATTATGCCGCTTTCCGCAACGATCCAGTCTGGAACGGTGTTGTCGTCATTGGTCCGGAAGACGTTCCTGAAGAAGACAAAATAACATCGATGCTGGTGGTTTGCATTTCAACTATTCCTTACGCTTCTGTCTATCAGTCCCTGCTTGCCCAAGGATGGGAAAATGTTGTGCCGTTTTACGATGTCGTCGAATCCTATCGTGAACGACATCCCTTAAGTAATGGCTGGTTTGCTGGAAGTCTGGATGCGCAGGACATTGCAGGCATCGCAAGAGTACTGGATTGTTGGGAAGATGATGAATCGCGCGCACACCATATTCAGTTTCTTGCTTGGCGGTACTTGCGCGAGGAATGGACTTTTGACGGAGCCATCCCGGAAACTGGTGACCGATACTTCATCCCTGAAGTCAGTTCAATACTCAATGACCGTGAATCCTTTCTTGATGTTGGCGCTCATCATGGTGAAGTGAGCATCAGGTTCTCTGAAATGATGGAGGGAAGGTTCAATGAGATCTTGGCCATCGAACCGGATGGTATTAATCTTTCAATACTCCGGCGTAATTTTGACTTACACTTTTCCGATACCCTTGCATCAAAAGTCCATGTCGCCGATTATGTGGTTGGCGAACAGACGGATGAAAAATGTTTTTATTATGGGCTTGATTATGCTGCTCAAATCAGCACAATCGGCTTGAATTCTGTGCCTGTACATACTATTGATTCAATGGGAATTGCACCAACATTCATTAAGTTGCATCTTGAAGGCGGAGAACTTGCAGCAATTAAGGGCGCAAATGCAACGATTTGTAGGAGTAGACCTATAATTGCAACCACTGCTTATCATAATCGATTGGGCCTCTGGGAGTTCCCTCTCTGGCTAATAAAGAATCTTGTAAATTATCGTTTTCTACTACGCTTGCATGGCTGGTGTGGAACTGCGCAGGTTATTTATGCCATACCATATGAAAGGATGCAGTCATCATTGAATCTCAACACCGCATCAACAGAAACGGAGTGCATACATGAACGAAAAACTTATTTTTGATCTGGGTTTTCATAACGGTGATGACACGGATTTCTATCTTCAAAAAGGCTATAACGTGGTGGCGTTGGAAGCTAATCCTAGGCTCGTCAGCGATGGAGCACAGCGATTTGCAGACGCTATTGAGAGTGGCCGGCTGATTTTGATTAACAAAGCAATTTCTGGCCAAGATGGAGAAGTTGAGTTTTATGTTCATCCATCGAACTCAGACTGGAGCAGTTGTTTTCCAGAGATAGTTGGGAGCGATGGGAGCACGCCCGTTCAAGTTAATGTGCAGAGCATCTCAGTTATAATGCTTTATGAGCAGTTTGGTGTGCCCTGCTATATAAAAGTGGATGTTGAAGGAACTGATCCTTTTGTAGCCAGACAAGTGTTAGAATATGCTGAAAAACCAAGATTTATCTCTTTCGAAACGTCACGAAGGGATTACGCGGCGATTTTCTCCTGTCTCTATCTTTGCGGCTATACACGCTTTCAGCTTGTCAACCAGGCAAACAACCAGGGACGCGTTATTGATACCGAGACTGTTGACGGCACCCCACTGAAATATACATTCACCAGGTTTTCAAGTGGGCCTTTCGGAAGTGACCTCCCGGAGGAAAAGTGGCTTTCATTCGATGATGCCTTGTCCAGATACCTGAAATACAAGGAGCTCAAACAGCTGGATAACAAGGAACTGGGCCTTGGCTGGGTGGATATACATGCCCGACTAAAAGCGTAGCACAGCACTGCCCCCGCGCCCGGCATCACAAAGGACACCTATGACTACAGAACGTGTGTTGTTCATCATTCCGCCCTATTTCAGCATCGACGATTATATGTCCCGATCAGGGGTGATACCGCCGTTCACCATCCCCTACGGAGTCCTTTCCCTTAATGCCTATCTGGTGAAAATGTTCGGGGATACTATCGAGGTCAGGGTCGTGGACCTTAACGCCTCTTTTAGGGAGGAGCTGGCCCACTCGAACAGAGAAGTCTTGCTGGCATCGTTCGAGCTCTTGCTGACAACACAGGTGCATGATTTCGATCCGACCATTGTCGGTATCTCAGCATTATTCAACACTTCGTTCATCTATATCGAAAATCTATCGAAAACCGTCAAAAAGGTGAAAAGCGAATGCCTTGTCGTTGCGGGAGGCGGCCTCCCGTCGGCTGCATACGCAGAGGTTCTGGAACATTGTCCATCGGTAGATGCCGTCTGCAAGGGTGAAGGTGAGCTGCCTCTGGCAGAACTGGTCGGGGCCCGCAACAGGGAAGCGCTTCTAGCATCACACCCCTCCTGGCTGACACGCGAAGGGTGGGCGGCTGGCAAGGCTCCCCTCAACACATTTGTAACAGATCTCGATGAGATCCCCATGCTTGATTTCAGCCTGATCAGACTGGATGACTACAATTCACGCTCGATTGACAAACGCTTCAGTAATGACCTGAAACGCGAAATGCCGATTCACACCTCCCGCGGCTGCCCGTTTTCCTGCGTGTTCTGCTCCAATCCGTCGTTGCATGGCAACAAGGTCAGGTCCAGCAGTGTCGGGCGGGTACTGGAGCAAGTCAGGGAAATGAAAGAGCTCTACGGCATGACAGTCCTGCTGATCGAGGATGATCATTTCTTTTTTGATACAACGCGGGCTAAGGCGATCCTGAAAGGACTTGCTGCCTTCGGCATCAGAGTCGAATTCCCGAACGGGATCGCGGTTTACGCTATCGACGAAGAGATCGCGTCACTGCTGGAAGCAGCAGGCACTTCCACGGTTGCGCTTGCCGTGGAATCAGGTTCAGATTACGTGCTCAAAGAGATCATCGGCAAGCCGTTGAATACAAAAATGGTTAAAGACAAGGTCGGAATGCTGCGCCGACATGGCGTTCAGTGCCACGCGTTCATTGTAATCGGATTGCCGGGCGAGATGCCAGAGCACCGGCAGGAAACCCTGGACCTCTTGCTGGACGTAGGTTTCGACTGGGCGCACATCTTCTGTGCCGTACCGATTTTTGGAAGCAGACTGTATGATATCTGTGTATCAAACGGTTATCTTAACCAAACAAGCTTCCTGGAGCATATCAATACAAAATGCGTGATAACCGCTCCCGGGGT
Organism: Geobacter psychrophilus; assembly: GCF_056821595.1. Classification (NCBI taxonomy): domain Bacteria; kingdom Pseudomonadati; phylum Thermodesulfobacteriota; class Desulfuromonadia; order Geobacterales; family Geobacteraceae; genus Geobacter; species Geobacter psychrophilus. The sequence goes on along the minus strand of NZ_JBXDTU010000004.1, from coordinate 2,065,340 downwards.
CGACCCGCTGGAAATCGAGAAAACCGCCTACGAATTCAATCTTATCGTAAATTTTATCGCTAACTATAACCTGAAGGCTGGGAATTTCGACACGGCCGTCAAATACTTCTCGAATGTCACGGGGAAATATCCCGATCATGCCTTTGGGCGTTTTTTCCTCTCACAGGCATTGAGAGGTACGGGAGATCATTTCCGTTCAGACCAGGAACTCGCCGAATATCATCGCATAATTTCTCATGACACCTGGTGGCAGAAGCTATCTGACCAATTTGGATTGGTCGATACATCTGAGGCGCGAATCGGCGACATGGAAAGCCGCTGCACCCTGGCGTCAGGTTCCCCGGAGAGTTACAATCAGTGATCTGTCATTACAGGTACTGCATCAAAATAGCATGACCGTTTTTTGACACGATCGGCCAGGAAGATACGCAGGCCGATCGTCATCATCCGGCAACCAACCCTGTATAACTATTATTTACGGGCCCTGGCAACGGATCAACTTCAACTAAAAAAATTTTGGCGCACAATGTGCTTTAGTTGAGAAAATATATTTCAGAACAGAGGGTTAGTCGTTACTGCTCCACGGAGAATCCTTTACTCAGAAAGAGCTGCACATTTCAGTCATGGAGAGCACGTTATGAACACCCAGCCAGTGCTTACTATTGGTATGTCCGTTTACAATGAAGCGCCATATATGAGCGATTCGATCACCTCCATCCTCAATCAGACATACCGTAATTTCATACTGGTCATCACAAACAACGGTTCAACGGATGAGAGTGGTGAAATTGCCGAGAATTTTGCCAGGCAGGACCCGCGCGTGAAGGTAGTTCATGAAGAGATCAACGACCCGCTACTTTGCTACAGAGTAATTGACAATGCGACGACAACGTACTTTATGGGCGCTGCCGGCCACGATTATTATGCTCCCGGGTTTGTAGAGAAATGCCTGGCCCAGCTTGAATCCGACCCTGTGGTTGTCCTAGCCTACCCTCGTGCAAAATGGTTTAAGGACGACCATATCCTGGGGGACATACCCTCTGTATTCGATACAAGGGGCATGCAGCCATATGTCCGTGCCCTTGTGGTCTCCTATGGACTTGTGGAGTCACACCAGCAGTACGGGATTTTTCGCTGCAGGGAACTACAGTCGCTCTCCCGGCACAAGGTGGTCGGCTTCGACCATGTCAGGCTGGCGGAACTTGCAATCCTGGGGGCCTTTGCATTGGTGGATGAAACTCTCTTTTTTATGCGGCAGGTAGATTCATATGGCGACACCAATACCTATCGTAAAAAACACTGTCCTGGCGAACCCGATGGAGTCAGCCCATTCCTCAAACTGACCGAAGCGTACATGAGTATTGCCGACAGACTGACCACTCCCCACGACAGGTTGATTGCAAAGATGGCTTTATTCACTATGAGCCTTTTACGCTACAAGGGTGTCCTCACCATGTTCGGCGAATCCCTGGAATCTTTGTTTGGCCGACCGGGTTTCAAGGAGCTTGCAGATGTAATTGCCGACATGAACCGCTTTATCGAACAGGATCTGCAAGTCAAATACGCCGGGAAGCAACTTGACAACAACGCTGAAGGTCGTAATCCCGATCGCTCCTGCAGCGATAATAATGTACTAACAGATATGATCTCTGCCTCTACAGCGCAACTTTCAGTGCGAAAAGCACATGTCAAAGTTGCCGGAGAAGCCGCCTCGGAACACGACCTGACTGCCGTGAATGAGGAATCCGAATTTGCCCGCACCATCGCCGATCTCTTCGCCCGGGTTCGTCCGAAACGGATCATTGAGACCGGCACCTACCACGGTGAAGGGACCACGCGCATCATCGCCAGCACCCTAAAGAGCCTGGGCCTGGACGACACGGTGTTCTGCACCATCGAGTGCAACCCCGACAACTATCGCCAGGCGTGGGTCAACCTGCAGCGCAGCGGTCTGATCGACCGGGTGCGCATGCTGAACGGGCTGAGCGTGCCGCGCGCCAAGCTGCCCACCATCGAGGAGATCGAGCAGAGCTGCGTCAACAACATTGAGTACGATGATATCTTCGTCGACCATCATGAACAGCAGCGTGCCCTGCTGTACTACAAGGAAACCGACTTTACCGGGATTCATGACGACATGATCGGCCGGGCGCTCCAGCTCTGCGAGGACCGTCCCGATTTTGTCCTGCTGGACAGCGGCGGCCATATGGGCAATGTTGAGTTCAACTACCTGACGAGTCGGCTCAAGGGACCCTGCTACCTGGCTCTGGATGACATCTTCCATATCAAGCACCACAAAAGCTATAAGCAGATGCAAGCCGATCCACGCTTCGAAATCCTGATGGTGTCACATGAGAAGTTCGGTTTCTGCCTGGCTAAATTTAATCCGCTAACAAAAGCTGGAAACGATGGCAGGGAAAAGCAGATTATTTGGGTTCGTCCTGATTCGATTGGTGACAATATACTTGCCATGTCAATTCTCCCACACCTGAAATCGCGTCGTCCTGATGCAAAAATTACCGTTTTATGCCAGGAGCACATCGCTGAACTATACGATGCAAATCCAGATGTGGAACGGGTAATAACCTTCAACAGGCTACGAGCTATTAATGAGGAAGAATATCGAACAAGCATTCTACAGCAACTGCAAGAACTCCGTGCCGACATCTGCCTCAATGCAGTATATTCGCGTGAACCACTCACCGATTTTTTTGCAGTTAACTGTGGTGCACGTGAACGGATTGCGCTTCAAGGAGATTGCTGCAATATGTCGCTAGAAGATCAAATAAACAACAATCGTTTATACACATCAGTTATTTCTAGTTCTGGTGATAGAAAATCCGAGCTTGAGCGACATCAGGATTTTCTTTCTGGAATTGGGATTACTGATGTGAAAATTGAACCTACCCTGAGATTAAGGTCTGATGATTTGGCATTTAGCGATCGTTTTTTTGAAGATCAAGGGCTTGATCCAGGAAAAACTATTGCACTTTTCGCAGGCGCCCAACAAGGTGTTCGCATTTATGAAAAATACGGGGCGGCTCTCGCGGGCATTTGCAGTGAGAATGGTTATTCTGTCGTAGCTCTTGGATCTGCAGGCGACTATGATATTAACCAGCGGAACCTTAATGATATCGCCGCTGCAGGCTCGATCAATTTGAGTGGTGCTACTACACTACGCCAGAGCGCTGCTCTTTTGAGCCGCTGTTTACTGGTGGTGGGAGCGGAGACAGGACTTGCCCACCTCGCCTGTGCTGTGGGAACTCCCAATGTGGTACTGCTTGGCGGTGGACACTTTGGGCGTTTTATGCCGTACTCACATCTTACATCAGTAGCCTGTCTCCCATTGGAATGTTACGGCTGCAATTGGAAATGCAGGTACATGCGGGTGCATTGCATTCGATCTGTTAATTCGTCAGTAATAGAGAAAGCGATTCGTCAAACTATTGCGGCATCATCCGATAAACCTCGTGTATTCATACAAGATGCTTCAACGTGGAGTCCCACCGTTGGCGAACCTCACTGGAAAGATGTTAGCGAATGGTTCGCGACTGGCTCTGTTTCCGTCATACCAGTTTTTTGAAAAGTTTGTTTCTGTCAGAATGTAAGGGGGCTACTCCTGATCTTTATTTTGTGGCTTTTCAAAAAGCGGTTACGTTACAACTCAATCACTTTGTTTTGAAACAGTAGGAGTATATCGATGTCACTCCCGCGTGACTTTTTAACACAAATAGACAGGCCGTTTTCAATGGTTTTACCGGACATTCGTGTATCCGCAATTGTTTCCACGTACAACTCCGAATTTTTTATCAGGGGTTGCCTTGAAGGCTTGGTAGACCAGACATTATACAAAAGAGGGCAGTTGGAAATCATTGTGGTGGATAGTGCCTCCCCGCAGAATGAGGGGAGCATCGTTAAAGAGTTTCAGTCGCGTTATTCGAGTATAAAATATATTAGAACCGTTGAGCGCGAAACAGTCTATCAGGCCTGGAACCGCGGCATTAGGGCGGCCCGGGGAGAGTTCATCACCAATGCAAATACCGACGACCGGCTGAGAAGTGATGCTATCGAGGTATTGACTCATGCACTTCAGTGCCATCCTGATAAGGCGCTAGCCTATGGCGACTCGATTGTCACCTTGCATGAAAATGAAACATTCGCTGATTGCACACCGCACGATTATCTGCGCTGGCCCGATTTTGAGCGATCAAAGCTGCTGGATTTCTGTTTTGTAGGCCCGCATCCGGTCTGGCGTCGTTCTCTGCATGACGAGATAGGTTATTTTGACGAGCGATACCAGTGTGCCGCTGATTACGAATTCTGGCTTCGTGCGGCGGAACGCTACGATTTTGTCCATCTTCCGGAGCTTTTGGGGCTCTACTGGTTGAATGAAGGAACGGTTTCCCGCAAGGGTGACCGTCCGCTTCGCGAGGCGGCCATGATCCAAGCAGAATACCGCAAACGCTACCAGAAAAAAAATGTGACTGGCACCTTATCTGCCGTGCTGTTCGTCGTACACGGTTTTCCGCCGAATGCTGTCGGCGGTGTCGAGGTTTATACCCGTAACCTTGCCAATGAAATGAGTTCACGGGGAATTAATGTAACGGTCCTTTATCCGGCCACAGATATGTCCGGACCCGATTACTCGATCACTTTAGATGCTGTTGACGGCCTGACACTGGCAAAATTCAATGTCCCAATCGGAAATTGGGTTTCTGCAATCATCTCACAAGATATTGACCGGGCCTTTGGCCGCTTTCTTGAGTCCCATGTTTTTGATCTAGTTCATTTTCACCATATAAATGCCCATTTATCCATATCGATGATTGCCAGTGCAAAAGAGCATGGAGTACCCGTTGCCCTTACCCTCCACGATTTCTGGTTTATCTGTCTCCGCACACATCTCTTCATTGAGGAAAGCGGAACTGTCTGTTCAGGACCTGAAAGCGAGACCAAATGCACGGATTGTTTTTTTCGAACAGGACATCACTCCAATATATCTCCGACCGCTGTGGAACAGGCGATTGCATTTCGCCAGGCATATGTACGCGAACAATTGTTGAATGTTGACCTGCTTTTCTCACCGTCAGGTTTCGTCGCCGATGTTTTCAATCGGTTCGCTTTTGGTGTTAACAAAATCACGGTCGCCCCTATCGGCATCGGGAAGTTTTCTGTTACGCGTTCCCCAATGGGCGCTGGCATAAGATTTGGTTACATGGGTACAATCCATCCACTTAAAAATATTTTTCCCCTTGTCAGTGCTTTTGCTGCAACATATGGTCAGTCCAGGTTAGATATATTTGGCGGTGGCGAACCCCACTGGATCGAGGAACTTAAAAAAGGCATCTCTGATGTAAGGATTGCCTACCATGGCAGCTATACTCCCGATCAATTACCAGAAATACTTTCTAATATTGATGTTCTGATTGTTCCATCATTCATAGAAAGCTATTGTCTTACGGTACGAGAGGCTCTGAGTGCCGGTATCCCTGTTCTGGCGGCACGAGTAGGGGGCATCCCGGAAATTGTACGCGAAGGAGTCAATGGAATATTGTTTGACCCTTTTGATAAGGCAGAACTGACTTGTCTGCTCCAACAAATCATCTCAAACCCCGGCATGTTGCAAAAACTGAATGGGCACGCTATTCCTGTTATGACAATTGCTGAGGATGCGAGTTTCCTTATTGAACAGTACGCTTCCTGTATATCTCCTTCTGGCGCTCCGAAAATTAAAAAAGACCTTGCGGCGATTGAGCAAATGTTCAGACCCGCTAGCAATATTTCAACTCGCGTGATGCCGGACAAAATAAAGGTCGCGTTTTTTTCCCTCGACAGACAGGAGTGTGCCTGCCCTCAAATCAGACTGATTTCACCATTGACCTTTTGGGATAAATCGGTGCAGCTCCTCTGGGGCGCAACGTCCGACGGAACAACTTGTACTACAAAACTGGATGTGATTGATGCGGCGGATCTGATCGTTATCCAAAGATTCTACCCTCGTCAGGGGTCACTCCCATACATTGAGAAGCTATTTGCCACAGGGAAACCGGTCATCTATGAGGTTGACGACCTAATAACGGCATTGCCAGACGACAACCACCTTAAGCCCTGGGTGGAGGAGACCTCCCGGCTCTTGCCGGAAGTGCTGTCTCGCTGCAGTGCTGTCACCGTGTCCACACATTTGTTAGCCGAAGCTTTTAAAAAATACAATCCATCCGTCTATGTTTTACCGAATCTGATAGATGAGACCCTCTGGCAGGTTTCTGAAGTAAAAACAGCTAACGAACCTGTTGTGATCGGGTTTGCAGGTACTGCAACACATCGGGCCGACCTGAAGGCTATTGAGCCGGCACTCTTCAAAATTGCCCGGAAGTATGGAAATCGCGTGGCCTTCAGATTTATGGGAGATAGCTACGAGAGCCTGTCTACGCTGCCTGGTTATGTTTTTATTCCTTTTGCGGTGGACTATCGATCATATGCCCGAACGTTGGGGCAGGCCGGCTTTGATATTGCCCTGATCCCGTTACTGGATAATGCATTCAATCGCTGCAAGAGCAATATCAAATGGCTGGAATATTCCATCTGTGGTGTCGCGGGTATCTATTCAGATCTGACCCCTTATAACAGTTGTATCAAACAGGGAGCCACCGGAGTTCTTGTAGATAATGATCCGGAAAAATGGTTTCAGGCTATTTCACTTCTGATTGAACGCCCGGAGCTACGACACGAAATAGCTCAAAATGCGCGTGCTGTTATAATGAACCATTATACGGTTCGCGCCAAGGCACACCAGTATCTTGATGCCTATCGCGAGATTATCGGGCAGCACAGTCGCTCAAAAGGCACGCTGCCAACGGCTCCAAGCGCCCCCGTTAAGATCTCCATCGTCATTCCTGTATTCAACCAGGTAGACCTCACTCGACAGTGCCTGGAAACACTTTTTACCACTCAGCCTGCAGCGATACCGGTCGAGATCATTGTGGTGGATAACGCCTCCAGCGACGGGACAACAGAGTATCTGGCACGCCAAGCCGAGCGGATAACCGTCATTACGAACCACGATAATCTGGGTTTCGCGGCTGCCTGCAATCTGGGGGCGCGACATGCTCGCGGCGAACTGGTTCTGTTCCTCAATAACGATACCATTCCCAAGACAGGCTGGCTTGAGGCATTGATATCACCGATCGTCGACGGCGAGGCCGACATCTGTGGCGCGCGGCTGCTCTACCCGGATGGACGCTGTCAGCATGCAGGAATTGCCTTTGATGAGCGGGGTCTGGGCTATCATATCTTTGCCAATTTTCCCGCTGATGCAGCACCCGTCATGGAACGGCGCTATATGCAGGCCGTGACCGGAGCATGCCTGCTGCTGCGAAAAACCCTGTTCCAGGAGCTGGGCGGTTTTGACGAAGGATTCCGCAACGGTTTTGAGGACGTGGACCTCTGTCTGAGGGCCGGCGAGACGGGTAAGCGGGTCCTCTACGTACCGCAGAGCGTTGTTACCCACTACGCAGAACAGAGCACCGGGCGCAAGGCGCATGACATTCCCAATATGCAGCGTTTTTTCGGCCGCTGGCAGGGCAAAGTCCGTTCAGACGATCAGGGACTGTACGCCCGATTCGGGCTGTCAGGCAGGCTGGAGTCCGGCGGCCGGATGGTTGTTTCCTCTACAGCAGCAGTACCGGCTGTATCGATCATCATCCCGCTCTACAATCAGGTTGAACTGACACACCTCTGTCTGGCCGCACTGGAGAAGAATACAGCCGGATACAGGTATGAACTGGTGCTGGTAGACAACGGCTCCAGCGACGGGACCGCCGGACTGCTGGCACAGTGGGAGGGAAGGGCCACGCTCGTTCGCAACGTCCGCAATCTCGGCTTTGCAACCGCCTGCAACCAGGGTGCACGTTCCGCCAAAGGGAAATACCTGCTGTTTCTGAACAACGATACCGAGGTTACGCCCGGATGGCTTGAGCCGCTGGTTACTACCCTGGACCAGGATGTTCTGGTTTCTGCGGTCGGCAGCAAGCTGCTCTATCCCGATGGAACGATCCAGCATGCCGGTGTGACGCTCATCGATGACCGGCAAGCCGGTGATCCCTTGCTGGCTAAAAACCAGTTTGTCGGTTTTCCGGCGGCTCATCCTCCGGCAAACATTCTCCGGCGGGTACAGGCTCTGACCGCGGCCTGTATGATGGTGCGCCGCGATGCATTCGAGTCAGCTGGCGGATTTGACGAGGGGTACTGGAACGGCTACGAGGATGTCGATCTCTGCCTGAATCTGGCGCAACGGGGAGGAATGCTGGTGTACCAGCCAGCCAGTGCCGTTATTCACCACGAGTCCCGTTCCGGTACGGAACGCTTCCGACGGGCCAGCGATAACATCCGTCGCTTGCATGATCGTTGGCAGGGCAAAAGCAAGGTTGATGCGATCATCCAGCCCGACGGCACTGTGCAGATCGGCCCGGCTGTGGCAGAGGGTCGGGTGGGGCCCTACCATCCACCACATTCAGCCCCCCCTGCCCCGGAACCTGACCGGTCAGTGACTGGTACGCGCTATCCCCTGATTCCGCTGGTGGCGCATTCATCCGCATCCATCCTGCAAAGAATCACCAGCTCACAGCGCCTGAAGAGTGTGCTTCTGCGTTATACAGCAGAGGATTGAACTACAACCCAGCTTGAAAGGATATACCATGAAGACCCATGAAATGCATGACTGGCTGAAAGCCGGCGCCCATTACCGCGGAAAAGGGAATTTTGAGAAGGCGCTGGAGGCGTTTGCCCAGGCCCGTCTGGCTCTGTTGTGCGAGATGGGAGAGTGCCTGACCAGCCTGGGCCAGCTCGACGAAGGGCGGGTCTTGTTTGAGGAGGTACTGGAGGCCAACTCAGCCGACATGCGTGCCAACGCCGGCATGGGGATCGTCTATCTGCTGGCCGGTGAGTATGCTGCAGCAGAAGTCGCTTTTGGCAATGTACTGCATCTGGAGCCAGGCAATGCCAAGGCGCTTTGCGGCCTTGGGATTGCCCAGAAAGGTGCCGGCCGTTTGCAGGAGGCATTTGAGACATTGAAGCAGTCACTTGCGCAGGATACAGACCAGAAGACGGCATTGCAGACTCTGTCAGAAGTTGGTGCCACACTGAACAGGACCGAGGAGGTGCTGCCGCTCCTGCGCAAGTATCTGAAGCGTCATCCCGAAGACAGTGACATCTCCGGCGACATACAGGCACTGGAAGGTGCTGCTTCCGTCTCCCCTTCAATCCCGGTCACTGCTGCAGAACTGCTTCGAAGCGCAGTTGCTGCGTTCAAATCCGCACCCGACAACCCGCGTACCGTTGCAGATCTGGTGTCTGTCCTGCGCAAGCTCGGGCGGGAAGCAGAGGCACAGGAGGTGCGGGCCGCCTTTATCGGACGGAACCCGGGAAATGAGTCTGCTCTGTTGCAATTCTGAGCGGTAGTTGTTACTGTATCGAAAATCTGAACTGACAGGTGAATCATGAACTCATTCCATGACATACAGGCCACGCAAAGCTATTCTCAGTTGGAACGGACATTATCCAACGTACCTCCTGAAGAGGCGCTTGCCCGGATCGGGAAATTTCTGGCGGATTTTCCGGACTATGCCCAGGCCCACAATGACCTGGGGGTGCTGTGGTATCAACTTGGAGACCGGCTGCAGGCCCTGGGCCGCTATGAGCGCTCGGTTCGGCTTGACCCGCGCAATCGGACCTATCGCAAGAATCTGGCAAGCTTTTACTTTGTGGAACTCGGCTGGTCGGATGATGCCATCTTCATGTATACCGACCTGCTCAAGGAAGATCCCAATGATACCGAAGTACTGGGCGCCCTGGCCCTGATCAGTCTGCGTTCCGAACAACCGGAACAGGCCAGAATCTTCCTGCAGAAGATCCTGGCGCTGGAGCCCTGGAACCAGGGGGCGTTGAGCGCCCTGGCAGACCTGTCATCGAACAACGTTCCCTTGCAGGCTGATAAGGTTTCGCTATCGGCCGTACCTCCCGGACCTGTGCACAATGATGTAGATGCCCTGCTGGCCGAACTGAAACAGTCTATTGCCGGCCTGGCTCCCCCAACCCGCCCAATCGCTGCCATGTCCGTTCCAGTCCAGCAGGCAGTGCCGCCAGTCCGGGACGCCAGGATCACAACACTTGAATCCCAGCTCAGGGATCAACCGACCAATGCACTGCTGCATAATGACCTGGGTGTGCTTCTGTCCGAAAATGGAGAACTTGAGCTAGCACTTTCCCACCACGAACTGGCCCACCGCTATGCACCGGATAACCTGCTCTTTCTCAAAAACTATGCCGGGGTCTGCGCCTGCAGTGAAGAGCGCATCGACAAGGCCATAGAACTGTTGACCGGAGCACTGAAGCAGTATCCCCGCGATGTGGAACTCCTGGCCGGTCTGGCGCAACTCTGCCTGCAGGTTGGGCAACCGGACGAAGCGCTGATCTTTCTGCGCCGCATCCTCGATTTTGAACCATGGAATCAGGATGCCCGCTCTTTGGTTATGAAACTCCAGGATCCGGCCAACAGGGATTTTTTTTTGAGCCGTTGACAGCACCCCCGAGGGGGGATGATGAAGTATCCCTCCCCGAACTTTCCATCATAATACCCGCCCGTAATCAGGCGGATGTTACGGCGGTCTGTCTTAATTCCCTGCTTTCTTTCCCCCCGAAAACCCGCTTTGAGATCATCATCGTCGATGATGCCTCAGAAACCCTGCTCAATCAATGCCTTGCTGAATATACGAGCCGCTTTGATTCACTTTCGTTCCTGCGCAATCACAGCAATCTCGGCTTTGCAGCCACCTGCAACCGGGGCGCAGCCAGCGCCCGCGGAGACTACCTGCTGTTTCTGAATAATGATACCGAACTGCTGTCGGACTGGTGGGAGCCCTTGCACAGCGTACTCGCATCCCGTCCCGAGGTAGGCATCGTTACGCCCAAACTGATCTTTCCTGACGGCACCATCCAGCATTGCGGCAAGGTCTGGAAGGATCTGGATGTTCCCAATGCATCCGCCCATCATATCTATTATCGTATGCCGGCTGATGCTGCCTGTGTGACAAAAAGCAGGGCCTTTAACATCATCACCGGCGCCTGCATCCTCGTCAGACAGAAGGAATTTTCCGCAGCTGGCGGATTTGACGAGCGCTACGAAAACGGTTGGGAAGACGACGACCTGTGCTACGTGTATCATGATCGCGGGCAGACGGCCTGGTATTGCGCTGAAAGTACGGTGATTCATCACCAGAGCAAAACATTGAGCCTGGAACGACTGCAGCCGACTGACCAGACAGAACCTGAGAAAATAATGCAGACCCAGAAGGAACGTTTCGAGCGGAACCGGACTCTCTTTTTCAGCAAGTGGGGCGATCGGGTCAGGCGGGATGATTATCGCTATTATCTGTCCGACGGATTTGCAACGGATCCCGATATACCCCGCTATGCACCTGAGTTGCGCCGCCTTCTTGGCCGCCCGTTCGAAGAAGATCTCTGTTCAAAGCCCGGCGGAAACGACCGGAACCAGAGGATGGTATCCATCATCATCCTGACCTGGAATCAGCTGGATTACACCCGGCAATGCCTTGCCAGTATCCGGCAAAACACCCCGGAATCCCATGAAATTGTCTTCGTTGACAATGGCTCGACAGACGGGACCGTTACATGGCTTCGCGATGTTGTGGCCACACATGACAACTGCCGCTTGATCGAGAATAGCGAGAACCGTGGCTTTGCAGCCGGCTGCAACCAGGGGATGCAGGCTGCAGCGGGAGAGTGTATCTTGCTCCTGAACAATGACGTGGTGGTGACCAGGAATTGGCTGTCCGGGCTTCTGGAATGCCTTCATGCACACGCCGATATCGGCATCGTCGGGCCGATGACTAACAATATCAGCGGTGTTCAGAAGGTCGATCAGGTGGGGTATGACGCGCTGACCGGATTGGAGCCGTTTGCCGCTGCATATCGTGAGCGTTATCGCCACCGCCGCATCCCCTGCCGCAGGATAGTCGGGTTCTGCATGCTGTTTCGGCGCGAACTGATGGAACAGGTCGGGCTGATGGACATCTCATTCGGCACCGGTAATTTCGAGGATGACGATTACTGTGTCCGGGCCGCACTGGAGGGCTTCAGCAACATGATCGCCGGAGATGTATTTATCCATCATTTCGGAAGCGCCAGCTTCGATGGGAACAAGCTCGACTATTCATCAAGCATCTCCGGCAACATGAAGCTTTATCAGGAAAAATGGTGCCGTCCAGTGACCGATGAAGACATGGCCCGCAAGATCATTACGCTCAAGGCGCTTGAAAAGGCCGCGACGCTCCATCAGCGGTTCGAGGTTGAGGAGGCAGTAGAGGTACTGCTGCAGGAAGGAATCCGGCTGTTGCATGATGAGCGTAAGTTCTATTATGCCTTGGCGGATATCCTGCTCGATTCTGGAAAGCCCTCCGATGCTGCGGATGTTCTCAAGGCTTTGCCCGCTGGAGCTGAAGATGCACGGGGGCACGTGCTGCTGGGCTTATGCAACTCCGCACGTGGCGAGTATCAAGAAGCCGCTGCACGCGCGGACCACGCCCTTGTGCTGGATCCCGGATATGCCCCCGCCTTGAACCTCAAAGGTGAGGCCGCCCTGGGCATGGGCGATGCTACAGCGGCAGCTGAATTCTTTAGCCGCGCGATCAGTGCCGATCCGGGCGACGGTGTTGCCTATGCCCAGCTCGGAGCGCTACTGTGGCAGGACGGGCAGCATCAAGAGGGGTTGAAGCTTCTGGAACAGGCCGTCATGCTGACGCCAACCCGCCAGTTGACCCGCAGCGCCTATCATACCATCATCAACGAGACGGGCGATTTCTCGCGAGCTGCAACCGTTTTGCGCGAAGCGATCAGATTCTTCCCGGAATCAAAGGGTCTCAGTTTTTTTCTGATAGATTTTCTGATACACGCCACTGATTTCGAGGCTGCCGTCTCGGAGATCGAACGCTCGCTGGTGCAGTTCGGCACCAATGATGCCATGCTGGATGCGGCCCTGGAGATCCGCCGTAAACTGGGTCCGATTCAAATCCAGCCCGGACGGAGCAATACGGTATCGCTCTGCCTGATAACCAAGAATGAACAGCAGAATCTGGCGCGCTGTCTCGCCAGCCTCACACCGATCGTGGATGAAATTGTCGTTGTAGACACCGGCTCAACTGACCGTACAGTGGATATTGCAACCGTTTTTGGAGCCCACGTTGCATTTTTCCCTTGGACCGGTGATTTTTCAGCGGCCCGCAACGAATCGGTCCAACGGGCCAAAGGGGACTGGATTCTCGTGATGGATGCCGACGAAGTCATTGCACCACAGGACCATGCATCCTTCCGACGCATTTTAGCTGAAGCACAAGGCGCGTTTGCGTTTGAAATGATCACCCGCAACTACAATGATAATGTCAGTCTGGAAAAATGGGTGCCGAATGCCGGTGAATACCCGGCACATGAAGCAAGCGGCGGCTGGGTGCCGAGCAGCAAGATTCGTATGTTTCCCAATCACCGGGGAATATTCTTTGAAAAACCGGTCCATGAGCTGGTGGATTATGCGGTCAAGAATCAGGGCATACCGATTGTAGAATTTCCGATCCCGATCCATCATTATGGCTATCTGGATAAGGACCGACTGCGTCACAAGCGCGAACGGTATTATCAACTGGGGCTCCAGAAGCTGGCTGAAGACGGCAGTAACAACCTGAAGGCGCTCTCGGAGCTGGCCATTCAGGCCGGAGAGCTTGGCAAGTATCAGGAGGCGATCGAATTATGGGGAAAAGCCTTGATGATCAACCCTGATTTCCCCTTGGCCCATTTCAACCTGGGATTTGCCTTTTTGCAGACCGGACGTTTCTCCGAGGCCTATGATTCATCAATGCGGGCACTTTCATCACAGCCGACGCATGTCGAGGCAGCCCTCAACGCTGCCGTGGCAGCTCTCTGCCTGGAGCGCGACAGTGAAGTCCGTTGCCTGCTGGAGCGGTTTTCAGCAATAGGGACAGATAAGCCGAATATAGAACTCATGCTGGCAGTGCTTTTGGTCTGTGAGGGAAAGGTTGCGGAGGGTATGCGGGCTATCGTTGAATTCAGCAAAAAAGGGCTGCGGATCAATGATTTTATGAATGAATTACTGCGAAAGCTTTCTCAGGCAGGTCTCAAGGAGCGGGCCATGCGTTTGTTGGGTACGGTTCGCCAGGCCGGCGTTGTTGATGGCGAAACGGAATCAATCACACGGGAGTTCGGACTATAATTACTGTTGCCGGGTATGCGCAAATGAGATGCATGTCGCTTATGTTGCAGAAGAGGCTGAGCGAATAAGTTCATCCTCGTAGTCGATCAGCTTGCGGGCGGTCTTCAGGGCGTGATAATAGTCGGCCTGAGCCACCCGTACAGAGATATCCTCGATGTATTGTTTGGTGCTGGGCACAGCCGGCAACAGTTCCCTGATCATGTCCCAGTAGGCCTTGTGATACTCCGGCAGGTTCGTTTCATCCACATACATCAGTTGAACAACAAAATATATTCTGCGGCAGAGGGAGGTGGCCTCCTCTTCCTTCAGGATGTCGCGTTCGCGCAAGATAGGGATATTGTTTTCGATAAAAATCTCGGCCGGTTTAGAACCATTGCGCAGAACCGCCCGCCCGACAATCAGCTTTTCATTCGCCTTGAGAGTAAGTTTAAGAGCCATGGCTACGGTTGAACCAACGCCTGAGTGATACCGGAACTCAACGAGGCAATTCCACTCCCGGTGCTGGAGATCGTCGTATAGGCGGCGGCAACCTCTTTGTCACTGCTGGCAACATTCAGTTCTGTCAGTGAATTGGACTGAATCTGACCGGTGGGCGTAACAAGATCTGTCCACTGCCCCTTGACCTTTTCATAGACAGGTTGCGGTGGAGGCGGGAAGGTCATTTTCATAATCTCGTTTCTCAGACTGCTGACACTCATCAAGAGCTGCTGACGCTCCTTGCTGTCTACGGGGAACGGCGGGAAATTTTTGAGGATGGTGCTCAGCGCACCTTTCATGGCGTCGATACGTTCCGCAACGTGATCAAGGGATTCGTTGGTCTCACGTACGCCCTTAATCAGCTGATTCATTCTGGTATGCAGAGACTCAATGGCCTTGACCGTATCCAGGTTCCGAAGGGTTACCGATGAGGTTGTATTGACACGGTCTTTAGCATCTGCCGCCGCCGCTATGGCAGAATCAGATTCCTTTTTCGTGTCACCCTTGTGAGTTGCTGCGGGAGCGACCTGTCCATAGGCTTTCATCTGCTGGTAGTCTGGTAAGGGCGTTAGTCCCCCGATTTTGGTGGCATCCATACGTTTTTCCTCCGCAATAATCTAAAAATGGGGAGAAGGCATCAGCCCTCTCCCCATTTTGCACATTACGTGATCGCTTGATACTCTATTAGAAGAGTCTCAAAACGGCCTGGGCGGCCTGGGAAGCCATGGAGAGTGATGTGATGCCCAGGTTCTGACGGGTCTGCAGCATCAGCATGTTGGCGCCTTCCTCGTTGGTGTCGGCCAGAGTCAGGTTATCGGCACCGGTCTGCAGGGTGCTGATCAGGCTGTTGGTGAAGTCCTGGCGGGTCGTGACGACACTCAGGTTGGAAGAGAGCTTGGAAGACTGAGTCCTGAGGGTGTTCAGGGCGCTTTCCAGAGCGGTCGATGCAGTTCCGATGCTGGTGGTGGAAGCAAGAGACTGTGAAGTAAGTCCCAAGCCGGCGGCAGAACCGTTAAAACCGGTTACGCCAAGGGTGGACACGCCGGTTGAAGCGCCGAACTCGACCGTCAGGCTGCCGGAGGTCAGCAGGTTTGTGCCGCGGTAGGTAGCATCACTGGCCAGTTGGCTGATCTGGGTGGTCAGTGTGTCGAAGGTGGCCTGGTAGTTGGAGCGGTCTGTTGTGCTGGACGTTGCCAGAGCGGCCTGGGCAACACCTTTGGCGGATTCGATCAGCGAGGTGATGGCCTTGATGCCGGCATCAGCGGCTTTGACCAGCTGAACAGCTTCGGCCATGCCGTCCTTACGGGTTGCCAAGTCGGTTGCTTTTTCCAGGTGACCCTGGGCTGCGAAGAAGTTGGTCGGGTTGTCAAGGGCGCTGTTGACGCGTTTACCGGAGGAGAGACGCTCCTGAGTCCGGTCGATGCTTTTGGCGGTTCCTTGCAGTGAAAGCAGGTTGTTCCTCATGCCGGCGGTTAATGAAATGTCGTTGATTGCCATGATAATGCTCCTTTCTGGGGTTTGTACTCGGCATTCTTGCCGATGTAGTAACTGTACGTTAGTTTAATTATCGGAGCCGTGTCGGATAACTTGAGGATTATTTTTGGGATATGAAAATAACTTTAGGCGAGGGCCTTGAGCGCCTTTGAAACCTGAGTGATTACTGCCGTCCACTGGCCGGGAAGCGGCTGCCTGAAGAGCCGCATGGTCGGATACCAGGGAGAATCTTCACGCTTGTCGAGCCAGCGCCAATCTGCGGAATGCAGGAGCAGGGTCCAGACCGGCTTTCCCAGTGCACCAGCCAGGTGTGCAACAGCGGTATCAATACTAATTATCAGATCCATAGCAACGATGAGCGCGGCGGTGTCAGCGAAATCCGAGATAGCGCCGGTCAGGTCGATATACCCGCTGTTGCCAGTGCTTGGCAGGGCATCGACGCCCGGATCCTTGGTCAGGTTGAAGAAAGTGACCGAGTCCATCTCCAAGAGCGGAGCCAGGATTCCGGGCGGCACAGAGCGGTTATAGCCGCTCTTGCCCATTTGGCGCCCATGCCAGCAGATTCCGACCTTCATGCCGGTAGCAGCGCAGGTCTTTCTTCTCCAAGACTCCACAAGGGCTGCATCCGGGAACAGATAGGGAACCGTGGCCGGCACTGAGTGCAGTTCCGTTGCAAAGAGATGGGGAAGACTGTGGATCAGGGCCTGATAATCTGCTGCCGGCAGCAGTTCCCCGTGTGGAATGACCTGTCCGGCACCGGGGCATGTTTGCAGCAGCCGCACCAGTTCGGACTGGGCGGTAATAACGGGCACGGCCCCCGCCTGTGCCAGCAGCGTTGCGTAGCGTACAAACTGGATGGCATCACCATAGCCTTGTTCCGTATGCAGTAGCACACTTTTACCAACCAGGCTGTTGCCACGACAATTTGCCTGGGTAAGGAACGGGATGGGGGGAAGCTGGGCGAGCAAGGGCTTGATGCGCCACTCGAACTCGCTACAGCCTTGAGCATAATCCCCCGAGGCGAGCAGGCTCATGCCAAGGTTCACGTGGGCCTTGACATTTTCATTGTCAAATTGCAACAACCGGCGGTAGTGAGCAGCCGACTCCCGGAAGCGTCTCAGGAAATAGAGTGTGCCACCGGCACCCAGCAATGACTCGGGGTGGTCAGGGATGAGCGTCAGTACCTGTTGATAACACTTAAGGGCCTTGTCCCACTCCTCGTTTTCCCTGAAGCCGTCTGCTGCAGTGAGCAGATGTTGTGTGGCAGCACCCGATTGATCGTCAGGGTTATCTCCCGGGAAGTCAGTACGGTTGCCTGCGCGAATGTTCCTTAACCGCTCCAGTTCCAGCTCGACAACTTCGCAGTCCGGGTTGAGGATCTGGGTACGGATATAGAACCGTTCAGCATTCTCATATTCACCCATTGCCAGGTACACATTTCCAGCGTTGAGAGGTGCCCGATAATCATACGTGGCCAGTGATTCTGCCCGTCGAAAGCAGAAGAGAGCCTCTTCACGTTTCTCCTGACCAAAGAGAATCGTCCCGAACATAAGCCATGCTTCATTGACCTCGGGTTGGCCTTCGAGCAGGGCGCGCAGGAGCGTTTCGGCATCGGTGGTGTGCCCTGCCAGGAGCAGTGCCCGTGCCAGGCTTACGCTATATTCAGAATTCAGCGGTTTCAGTTCTGCAGCCTTCAGAAGATACGGAAATGCTTCAGCAGGTGCACCGTTGTCAAGAGTTGCCATGCCCCGCAAATGGTATATCTCGGCGTGCAGGCATTCAAGTTGAAGCAGATGATCGCACATTTTGCATACTGTCGTAACGTCGCCGGCTTCGTAATGACCACGGATCTTGCGCAACACATCTTCAATGTCCGGATCCAGATCAGTCTCTCCGGCTGTCGTACACCTTTCCTGAAGAAGCCCACGCAAATGATCGATAATATGCGCCTGTATTCCTTCTGTTGAAAAATGCTTCTCCCAGACAGCTCTGGCCTGCCGACACATCTCCAGTAATCGCTTCTCACCCGATGCCGTAATCCAGTCAGCCAGAATTGTTCCGGCACGTGGGATGTCGCTTTCGGCAATCCTGAATGAACAATCGCTATACGTTATTTCATCTTCAAACGGCAACAGACAGCTCTCGGACACCAGTACCGGGATGCGTCCCATGGCCATAGTTTCGAAAAAACGGATACTGTTCAACCCCTCTCCCCGCGGGCAGAGGACCGTCAGAGAGTCAGCCAGAGTCTGGAGATAGCTGATTCTGCGGGCCTCTCTTACTTCGCTGCTCTGATGGCAGTGAAATCCGGGTAAAGGATCGGCGTACACTGATAGTCGTTGTTCCTGGAGAACAGCCAGAACCAGTTCACTCCGTATCAGCGATGAAGCGATGTTGCCGTTGAACGATGTGAGATAGCGGATTCGAGAGAGATCGAAATGCAATAGTTCGTCATTTGTCCATTCGGGTGGATACGGAAGAACGATTGCATGGGGATCCCGGCTGAAGCGATTGACACTCACCTGGAAGAAGACCGACCTAAATCCCAGCGGAACAGAGTTGTCATGGTTGGAAAAAAAGAGATGGCGCTCTTCATAATCATTAATGAAGGGCAGCTCGCGCAGAAACCGCCTCGTACCTTCCAGCCCGACCTGATCAAACAACGCGTCGAGATACTCGGGGAACAGTATGAAATCAGCATCCGCAGGCGAGTCAACCAACACAAGTGCTCCACATCCATCTTCAAGCATTTTTATGAGCGGGACACGCGTATGGTAACGGTTGGCATGTGTCAGCAGGTAATCGGTATCAGGCCGGTAACAGAATATTCGTATCGGCGGAATTGTTGGCCGGAAATCTTCAATAGGCACATTCGAAAGCTTCGTATCGATTTCCCTCCTGTGACTTTCAAGCATCTCTGACAACGTGGAACAGACGGCTTCAACAACAGGCTTCCAGTTGCATTCCTTTCCCTGCCGGAAGATCCGCATGGTCGGGTACCAGGGGGAATCGTCACGATCAAGCAGCCAACGCCAATCCGGGGCAAAAGGGAGCAGCAGCCAGACCGGTTTGGCCAGGGCACCTGCCAGATGCGCTATCGCAGTGTCAACCGTAATGACCAGATCAATCTGCTCGATCAGTGCTGCGGTATCATCAAAATCAGCGATCTGGTCACAAAGGTCGATGACCTGTGCCGACAACGGGGATTGTTCAAGTTGAATCCTCGCGTCACCTATCTGCAGAGAAAAAATGCTGATGTCATCCAACCCGGCCAGCGGCCCAAGAAGAGATAGCGGCAGTGAACGGAGGCGATCATTACAGTGGATGCTGCTGCCGGCCCAGACGATGCCGACCTTCAGGCCATGATAAGGGGCGGTAAGGAGCTTCCATTTCTGCAGGCGTTCTGCTGATGCCGCCAGGTACGGGCAGTTTGCTGGAATAGTATCCAGGGTGGTTCTGATAAGTCTTGGCAGAGAGAGAAGCGGAGCCTGATAGTCACAGGCCGGAATGGGCGCATCGAACGACACTACAGACCGGATACCATTTATGCTCTTGAATAGTGAGACCAGCGGTGGGTGGCATTCAATGATGACATCTGCCCCCTGATCAGCGATCAGCCGGGCGTAGCGGACGAACTGGATGGCATCTCCAAAGCCCTGTTCGGCGTGGAGCAGGATCGTCTTGCCCTTAAATAATGTACCATCCCAAAGCGGAAGGTCGAAATGGCGTCTGGGTGAGGTGAATCCGCGTTTTTGCCATCTCCATTCATGCTCCTGCCACCCCTCGCGAAAGCGACCAAGTTGAAGCAGAATCAAGGAGCGATTCCAATGTGCCTCAGCATTATCCGGGTCCAACTCCAGCGCGGTATTGCACGAAGCAAGCGCATCTTCGATCCTACCAAGTTCTAGAAGCGCAGATGCAATAGTAACGTGTGATTCAGAGTATTCCGGCATATGGTGTAGCGCATGATGATATGCCTCTATCGCCTCATCATAGCGTCCCAATGCAAGAAGAGTGTTGCCCCGATTATGGTATAATGCACCGCATTCCAGACGATTCCCAAGCGCCTCGTCATATAACGCGAGTGCCTCGTGAAACGCGCCGGACAGATGGCAACTATTGGCACGTTGCAGGTAATCATTAATGGACTGGCATCCAAGCACCGGGACCGTGCTGGATGGCGAGTCGGGATTTTCAGATTTAAGAAATGATCTACGTAGAAACGCTGTGACTTCAGCAAGAACATTTACCCAGTCACGCAGTTGGTGCTGTCGGAATAAGCGCATGGTCGGATACCAGGGGGTATCCCTACGATCGAGCATCCAGCGCCAGTCAGGAACAAATGGAAGAAGCGTCCATACCTGTTTCCCTAGTGCCCCTGTCAGGTGAGCCACTGCTGTATCCACGGTGATTACGAGATCAAGATTCTGAATCAGAGCTGCAGTATCAGCAAAACTGTTGAGATCACTAGTCGGGTCAACGATATTCATCTGCTCAATTAGCTGTTTTTCTTTAGGTGTGGGTTGTAGCTGAATGCTGAAAAATTTCATAGCGGGCAAATCGGGTACGATCTCCAGAAATTTCTCTGCTGGGCAGGAACGCCTTGAGTCATTGATATGTGAACTGTTACCTCTCCATACGAGACCAATCCTGGGGGCTGTGTCATTACCCAGCTCCGATTTCCACTTTTCAACCAGATTCACGTCCGGATGAAGGTAGGGGGTATCTGATGGAATTGTCTCAACTCTGACACCGAGTACACGTAAAAGACTCATCGCAGGAAGTTGAAAATCCGCATGCGAGATTCTATCGCAGAGGGTAATTACCTTTGAAACGCCTGGAATATTATTAAACAGAGGGGCAAGCGATGACGGCAATTCCAGTACGAGTGTTCCACCCAACTCAGCAACCAGAGGAAGAAAGCGCGCAATCTGAATGGCATCTCCACTGCCCTGTTCAGCGTGTATCAATAGAGTTTTCCCGTGATAAGGCATTCCGTCCCATTCGGGAATAGTGGCATGCCTTCGTTGGACTCCACCCTCAGCAATGAAACGAGACTCATACTCGACAAGACCCGAGAAATCACCCAGTAACAGCTTGAGATGGCCAAAGTTGTTTCGGGTTGTGACAGCATCAGGGTGTTGTGCCAATAGATTCTGATATGAGAAGTATGCCTCTTGAAATCGGCCAGCCTCATTCAGCGCAGAACAACGGTTATGTCGCGCCTGAAAGTGATCTGGAAATATCGCAAGGAACCTGTCGTAGAAATCAACAGCTTCTTCGGGGTATCCCTGAGCGTATCTAGTGACGGCAAGGCCAAAAAGGGCTTGTGGATTATCTGGGGATTGTTCAAGAACCTGAAAAAAAACCGCAGCGGCTTCATCCGTTTTATCAATCTTGAAAAGGCAATTTCCCAGGTTTGACTGTGCTAGATAAAAAACAGGATTCAGCTCGATTGCGCGTCGGAACAGTGATATTGCCTCTTTTTCACGGCCCGTTCGTTCAAGCACCGCTCCGAGGCTGTTAAGTATCTCCGGTGAATGCGGAGAGGACGACAAGGCATCACGGAACACCGATTCTGCTCCGTTCAAATTTCCATTGTCAAACATGATTGCACCGGCTTGCATCTTTTGAAATGACGCTGTATTCAGAAAAAACTCCATTACGCGAATTTATTCAAGAAAAACATTAAAAAATCCGATATAGTAAACAGTAGAAGTTGGTTATTGGAGGGGCCATGGCACAAAACTCGGTTGATATGGTGTTTTCAGCGTTATTGTCGCAGCAGAACCTGCGCGAAAGTGTCGCCAACACCGCTGTATCTAACGGACTCAACCTGCTGCAGAATAAAAACTACAAGGCAGCGGAAGCGGCCTTCAGGCAGGCTACAGCCCTCAAGCCCGACTATGTTGATGCCTACAATATGCTCGCGAACGCCTATCTCAAACAGGGCAAAAGCACAGAGGCTGCCCAGGCATATACGATTTCCCTCAAATTGGATCGCAGCCAGGAAGAGGTGCATATCAATCTGGCCAACATCTATATCGACCAGAAGAAATTCGTTGACGCCCAGAAAGAGTTGAAGGCAGCAAGTTACGCAAACCCGACAAATGCTCTCCCTCAATATACCCTTGGACACCTGCTGCTGCAAATGGAAAAACCTGCTGAGGCTGAAACAGCGTTCAGGCAGGCAGTGCGCCTCGCACCTCGTGACGGAAATGCCTATTACGGGCTCGGACTGGCCTTGAACAAGGAAGGCAAAACCGACGAGGCGGTTATACAGCTGCAAAAGGCTGTCGAGCTGAAAAGGGATTTTGCACCGGCCATCGCCGAATTGGGTACTTCCTATAACGCCTTGGGACAAACAGACAAGGTCCAGGAACAGATTGACAAGCTTAATGCCCTTCAGACATCACAGGCAGACGGCTTTGCCTCGGATTTGGGCGAGTTGATCCGCAAACCGAAAATGACCGGTGTCAACAGGACCCAGAGTACCTTCAATACCGCCTACGGCGCAACGACCCTGCTTGCGCTTGATTCGGCTACCTTTATTCAACCCGGAAGCGTCAAGGAGTTCAGCATGACCTTCCAGTTTGATTCTCAGATGGATGCCGCTTCGGTAACCAACACCAGCAACTGGAAGATCGGACGCTCCGCTGGCGGTACAGCCGGCCTGTACGACAATGGCACCTATAGTTCCAGCGATCGCTCTAACCTTACATTCATGCCGAATCGGGTGACCTACAATCCCACCACGCAGGAGGCGACAGTCTACTTCCCGCTCTATCAGAACGACGATGCAAGTGGCACGATTGACACCTCTCACCTGACCTTCAAGTTTCAGGGAAAAGATGCCTCAGGCAAGTCCATGGACCCCACAGCCGACCAGTATAATGGCTTTGCCGGCGGCACATTCTGACCCGACCGTTCAACGTTGACCTTCAAATAATCTGCGGCAGGGAACTTGAAATGCGGCAGAAGTCGGGGTATCCTATACCAAGTTGTTGCAACTCACCTGATCAGTTTAAATTCGCTTAACAAGGAAAAACAATGACCAACAATTCAGTGAATGCCTACACAAATATGCAGAAAGAAACACTCAACGGCAGGGAGCTTGAGGCATCAGTACTGTCTAGAGCTGGATTGATGCTAAAAAACGTGCAGGAAAACTGGAATACACCCGATCGTGAGTCAAGGTTGCTTGAAGCAATAAAATTCAATCAGAAGGTCTGGAGCTTCTTTCAGGCTGAACTTTCCGATCCCGAGAATCCGCTTCCTCAACATTTGCGTCAGGACATTCTCAATCTGAGCCTCTTCATCGACAAGCGCCTGTTTGAGGTTATGGCGTTTCCCAGCCCAGAAAAGATTTCTATTATAATTGATATCAATTTTAACATTGCCGCCGGCCTGCGCACCAACCCTTCCGGTGAACAATAATTATTTGACAGTCAGACTGTAGCCTTTACCTTCCAGATAACCGATAATCTCGCGGATATGTTCGTAGCCGCGAGTTTCCAATTCCAGTGACACATCCGTTTTACCGAGTGCCAGCGCTGTTGAGCGCCGATCGTGACTGATCAGGAAGATATTTGCCCGCGTTGCAGCAATGTCTGTGGACAATTTCGCCAATGAGCCAGGCAGATCGTCCAACTCGATGGTCAATTTCAGATAGCGGCCAGCTGCCAGAAGCCCCCTTTCGACGACCTGTGCAATGGTCTTGACATCAATATTTCCTCCCGACAGCAGGCAAACGGTTTTGCCTTTCAGGTCACGCACCCTTTTATGCAGCACGGCAGCCAGTGATACGGCTCCAGCCCCCTCCACCAGCAGCTTGGTGCGCTCCAGCAGGGATACGATCGCTAAAGCGATTTCCTCCTCCTCGACCATGACGATCTCATCTACACAGCTGCGAATCACCGGGAAAGTCTGCTTGCCGGGTTTTTTTACGGCAATGCCGTCTGCCAGGGTTACCGATACTGCTGACTCGCTGGCCGTGCCGGCAACAAAAGAATCCGACATTGAGTGGGCCGCCATGGACTCAACTCCGATAATTCGCACATGGGGAGCGATCTCCCTCACAATTGAAGCCATTCCTGCAATCAAACCGCCGCCTCCGACCGGAACCAGCAGATTTTGTATATCCGGAAGTTCCTCAAGGATCTCAAGGGCAATTGTACCTTGACCAGCCATGACGAGTTGATCGTCGAAGGGATGCACAAACAAAGCGCCGGATAGATGCTGTGCCTTCAAGGCTGCCTCGCAGGCCTCATCGAAGTTCCTGCCGACCAGAACCACCTCTGCCCCATAGTCTCGCGTCGACTGTACCTTTTGTGGCGGCGTGATCTCGGGCATATAGACTGTTGCCTTAACCCCCAGCAGATCTGCTGCGAATGCAACACCTTGGGCATGATTTCCGGCCGAAGCAGTGATTACTCCATTTACCAGAGCTTCTCGTGACTGGGCTGTCATGAAATTCAGTGCCCCTCGGATCTTGAAGGATCCGGTGCGCTGCAGATTTTCACACTTGAAATACAGCGGAACATCCAGCTTCTCAGTGTAATAATGGGAATAGATCAGTTCAGTGCGTCGCACCCTCTTCCTGAGCCGATCGTAGGCTTCGAGTATAAGTTCGTTGATGGGCATGGGAAGTGATTCTCCTGAATAAGGTAATTCATAGTATCAGAGCAGCGGTGCCTGGTCAAATGGCGATCAAGGCGGTTTGACCCTTGGCAATCCTCCGGATTACTGCTACATTTGCATCATTCTCAAATGTCGGAGGTTACATGGAAACAGTACATCATCAGCTCATCATTCTGGGCGCAGGGCCGGCCGGCTACACCGCAGCTATCTACGCTGCACGGGCCAACCTCAATCCCGTGATCATCACCGGGTTGCAGCCTGGAGGTCAGCTGACCACTACCACCGAGGTCGACAACTGGCCCGGCGATCACGAGGGGGTTCAAGGTCCTGACCTGATGGAGCGCATGAGACTGCATGCCGAACGCTTCAATACCCTGATGATCAACGATTTCATCAAGAGTGCCAATCTGAAACAATACCCCTTTGTGCTTGCGGGTGATTCCGCCCACTACAGCTGTGACGCCCTGATCATTGCCACAGGGGCCTCAGCCAAATACCTGGGGCTGCCATCCGAAGAAGCATTCAAGGGCAAAGGGGTATCGGCCTGTGCTACCTGCGACGGTTTCTTCTATCGCGGCAAGGATGTTGCTGTCATCGGAGGCGGCAACACAGCGGTCGAAGAGGCGCTCTACCTGTCAAATATTGCCCGACATGTAACCGTCGTCCACCGCCGCGAAACATTCCGTTCGGAAAAGATTCTCGCCAATCGCCTGATTGAAAAAACCAGGGGCGGCAATGTTACCATTGAGTGGAACCATACTCTCGATGAGGTGTTGGGTGATGCCAGCGGCGTAACCGGCATCAGAATCCGTCACCGGAGCGGATCCACCAAAGAAATCCCGGTACACGGCACGTTCATAGCCATCGGTCACGCACCTAATACAAGCATGTTTGAAGGGCAGCTGGACATGGATAACGGCTACATCAGGACCATGTGCAGCCTGGATGGGAACAGGACCGCCACAAGTGTCAATGGGGTCTTTGCTGCCGGTGATGTCCAGGACTACATCTACCGCCAGGCGATCACATCCGCCGGGACCGGTTGCATGGCTGCCCTTGATGCGGAACGCTATCTGGAAACATGCAAAAAATAAGAGGGCACGATATGTCAACAGAACCTGACGATCTCGAAACGCTCCTAACGGAAGTCCGCAAGACCATCACCGACAACAAGCAGTTTCTGGATAAACTTTTGGATGAAGAAATTGAAGTTGATTCAGAAGAAGAACCTGAGGTTGCGGTAAGTGAAGACGAGTTTGAAGAACTGTAGTAGAGTTCAAGTATGATACATATTAAAAGGCCCCCGGAGAACTTCTTCGGGGGCCTTTTGCGTGGTCAGTGTTTCTTTTTAGTCTCCGGCTTTCCTTGAGCCCCCTCGCCGGGAACATCATGGCCACCGGCGGAGTGACATTCACTGCAATTGGTTTTGTAGATTTCATCACCAATGTCAACCGGGTGAACAAATGAATTCACCTGCTTGCCGGTCGGGATATTTTCCTGGGTTTGTCCAAGGATATCGTGGCAGATCTTGCAATCCTTGGAAATAATTCTACCATCAGCGGTCTTGTGTTTGTTGTCGTGGCAGCGGAAACAGCCGGGCGTATAGAAGTGACCGATGTAGTTCGGGTATGTGTTCCACTTGACTTTCATTTTCGGGAAGTAGTTGCGGCCGTAAATGTCCTTCACACGGTCAACAGCCTGGTTGATGGCGGCACCCTTTTCTTTCGCAACGTTAGGGTAGTTTTTGGCATAGTAGGCCGGTATCTCTTTGTCGATTGTCGCAATGGCCTCTTCTTTAGTCTTGTATGGACGTTCGAGTATTTCAACAGCAACTTTTTTTACGTACGGAAGAGAGCGATCAATTCGGTTTGAGACAAAATTCAAGTCCATTTCTTCGCCCGGTGAGTGATAGATATGGGTAGGACGGTTATGGCAATCGGTACAATCCATCAAGCGTTTGTTCCCTTTGGCTATCTCGTCCTTGGTGAGCGGGTTCTCAATATTCGAGTACTCAGTCATCTTGCCGTCCTTGTCCTTGACAGCTACGTAGGGAATATCAAGTCTTTTCTTGTCACGGGCTATAAAGGTAACTTCTTTACCAATGTGCCAATGAATACCACTGGTGTTTGGCGCCTTGGGGTTTCCGCCGATGTGAATCAGCATATCGATATTACGCGGTGAATTTTCCTCGTTGGGGGCGTAATGATTAAAGATCTTCTGGCGGCCGACGTAAAATTTCTCCGGCCAGTGGCAATGTTCACAGGTTTCCCGCGCCGGGCGGAGGTTTTCAATGGGGGTTTCGATCGTCTCCGGATAGGTGTGGAATGCCACTGCGTACAACTGACGCATACCGGAAATTTTTGCTTTTACGTACCAGGCGGCACCAGGTCCCACATGACATTCAACGCACTTTACCTTGGCATGCGGTGAATTACTCCAGGCGGTGTGTTCGGGTTCCATAACCACGTGACACACTTCACCACAAAAGACGGTTGATTCAGTGAACTCAAATCCCTTGATAGAAGCAATAGCCACAATCACAACAAAAACCACTGTAGCCAGGATGAAGAAGATGAACAAACGACGCTTGCCGGGATCATTCAGGTCAAGGCGCGGGAACTGAGGAATTTCCTCTTCAAGTGACGCCATTCCCTCAATTGCTGCTTTTCGCCGCTCGTTGCGTACCCGCCATGCTCCAAACGGAACCAGAATCAAACCAAATATCAGCATGCCGGGGAACATGAAGTAGGTCATGAGCCCCAGATAGGCGTGTTCAACACCGGTAATTGTTTCAAAAGCGAAGAAAACTACAATGAGGCCGGCTGCGGTCATCGCCAGTATCATTCCGATTAGACTGATCAGGTTCCAAGCATAACCTGCTGTTTTGCGTATAGCCATTGAACATCTCCTTGAGCGTGGTACACTGTAGCACTATGATGGTTGCTGCCTAAAAGAGTATCTCTTCTACCTTGCATCAGCATGATTTGTCAAAGTTTTTTTGTTCTTCAGCCCATTACTCATGCCGTTTTAGTTTGATTTTTTCGTATACACAACCCTGGGAAACATTTATTGACAAGTTTGGTCAAGACCTTTAGATTTGAAACATTGTTATAGAATTGAAGATTTATCAACGCATTGGGCAATCTCCTCTGCACGACCCAAATCCAGGAGGTGCATAACTTGAAAAACCATGTCTGGCGACCATTGTTCATTGTTCTGGCAATAGTGGGGGGAATCCTGATAACTAGAACACTGTTAGTACCGAGCGATTTTGGCATCCACGAACGGGGCTACATGTATGGCTGGCACCGCAAGTCAAATGAAGCAGAATGGAAGAAGTTCCCTGTAAAATACAAGACAGCCGCGGCCTGCAGGGAATGTCACAAGGACAAGTACAACGACATCAAGGACTCACCCCATGGCTCCATCAGTTGTGAAAACTGCCATGGTCCCAACTATGATCATCCAAAAGATCCGATCGGACTGAATATTGATCGAAGCCGCGGCCTGTGTATCCGCTGTCATGCCTATCTCCCCTACAAAGACAGCGCACGTGCAAAGATCCCCGGCATCGACCCTGAGAAACATTATCCTCAAGCAGAGTGCATCATGTGCCACTATCCCCACGACCCGACCAGATCAAATCCGAAACATCAGAAACCGGAGGTGAAGTCATGATGAACCGCCGTGAATTCTGCAAAAAAACCATGATTGTAGCCGGCGGCCTTATTATACCGCTCAGCGCACTGGAAGTCTTCAACCCCAAAAGACTGCATGCCGAGAAAAATGACAAAGGCAAGGTGCGCTGGGTATTTCTGGTAGATGTTCACAAGTGCGTCGGCTGCGGCTTCTGTGTCAAGGCCTGCAAGATCGAGAACGATGTGAGCTGGGATGCAAACGTGACCCGAACCTGGGTGGAACGATATGTAGTCACAAAGGACGGCCAGACACTGATCGATTCTCCCAAAGGAGCCCGTGACGGCTTCACCAACCAGAAGATCGACCAGGCCCATATGGGACTCAAAGAGGTTAAACCGGAGGAGATTTCCAAGGGGTTTTTTGTCCCCAAACTCTGCAACCATTGCGAGAACCCTCCCTGCGTCCAGGTCTGTCCGGTCGGGGCCACCTACCAGACCCAGGACGGGGTGGTGCTGGTTGACCGTACCTGGTGCATCGGCTGCGGCTATTGTGTCATGGGCTGCCCCTATGGAGTCCGTTACTTCCACCCCCAACTGCACGTTGCTGAAAAGTGCACTCTCTGTTATCACCGTCTGAGTCAAGGCATGAAGACCGCCTGCGTGGACGCCTGTCCGTTCGGCGCCCGCAGGGTGGGCAACATCAGGGACCCCGAGGATCCGGTCACCAAGATTATCACGACTGAGCAGGTTAACGTGCTGAAGGAAGAATTCGGCACCAAACCTCAGGTATTTTACCTGGGATCTTCAATGGAGGTAAAATAGCCATGGTACACGGTGAAGCCTGGACCCTGAAGGAATTTTTTGTCTATCCCAATGAATACATCTACTGGTCAATTCAGATCGTCATGTATCCCTTCATGACCGGTCTTGTGGCCGGCGCCTTCGTGCTTTCCTCCCTCTACCACGTCTTTGGAGTCAAGCAGCTGAAGGATATTGCCCGTTTTTCACTGGTATTTTCCCTGGCCCTGCTACCAGTTGCCATGATGCCGCTTATGCTGCATCTGCAGCAGCCGCAGAGGGGGATCTATGTCATGATGACCCCGCACTTCACCTCGGCCATTGCAGCCTTCGGCATTGTCTTTACAACCTACGGCCTGATTGTTGCCTCGGAGATCTGGTTCGTCTACCGCCAGTTCATCGTGGAGACTGTTCTGGAACTGCGTGCCAAACAGCAACGCAATGCTATTGAGTCGGCCCAGCTGATCCTGTATTCACTGCTCTCCATGGGTGCCATGGATCTCAGTCCGGAGGCGCTTCACAAGGATGAACGGGCAGTGAGTATTCTGGCCGGGATCGGCATACCGGTTGCCTGCTTTCTGCACGGCTATGCCGGTTTTATTTTCGGCTCGGTCAAGGCCAATGCCCTCTGGATGACGCCGCTCATGCCGGTCATCTTCATCTGCTCGGCGGTCGTATCGGGTATCGCACTCTGTATTGTCACCTACATCATCACCATGGAGATTCGCAAACTGCTCTCCACCTGGAAAAGGAACAAGAAAAGCTATATGAAGCTTCCGTCGGTGGAGGAGCTCAAAAGCGCGGAAATCCATGTTGTAACAATCACCGTCAAATACCTGGTTATGTTCCTGGTGCTGGCCATTACCCTGGAGTTGCTGGACCTGATCTTCCGCACCTACACGGCAGTCAAATCGTGGGATATTCTGCGCAGCGTCATCTACGAAAGAGACTTTTTCAAAATTTTCATCCTTCAGTACGGGTTGGGGAATCTTGTGCCCTTCATCATCTTCCTGCGACCGGGACTGACGATCCGGCGTGCTCTTGTCGGCACCCTTCTAGTTCTGATGGGCGTATTCATGATGCGCTGGAACGTGGTTATCGGAGGCCAGGCCTTCTCCGCCTCCTTCTCCGGCTTCATGGATTATAAGCTCCCCATCTGGCCGAGTACTCTGGAATTGTACAAAGAAGGATTCTTCGGGGCACTCACGGTCATCACCACACCCTTCGTACTCTTCTTCCTGGTCACAAGAGTGCTGCCGGTGTTCGGGGTCAAGGACTCGCACTGATGCACCCAGTTGTTTGCCCGCTGCGTGATACTGCCGGTTGCACTTCGGTATTGCTGATATAAGTCGAGTGGGAGGTGTGCGGATGTCATCATCAGATGAGACTCTTGAGAAGCGGGAAAAGGAACTTGAGAACCGCATACAGATGCTTGAGAAGCAGCTTGACCGTCTGTCCGCGCACATCGTCGATGATGGCTCAGCTGCTCCAAGTGCCGCGGCAGCGGCTTCCCGGCCAACTCCCCAACAGGTAAAGGTCATACCCGACGATGATATGCCTGAGCTTACGGAGGAGGTACTGGGCTGGGCCAGCCGGAATGCGGTTCTGCCACGACTCGCCGCAGTCTGCTTCCTGATGGTGATAGCACTCATCCTGCGGACAATCACCGACAGCGGGCTCGTCAACAAGCTGCTTGGTTCAGGCATCGGCATGGGCTATGCGGCCGCCCTGATGGCCTTCGGCTGGTACAAGTACGCCAAGGAAAGTCCATTGGCTCCGGTCTTCGCTGCCTGCGGCGTCGTGCTCATGTCAACGATTGTTGTTGAAACACATATGCACTTCCAATCGCTGCCGTTGGTACCGGCCTACCTCACGCTGATGGCCACCGGATTCGGCATGGCACTTATGAGCCGCCGCTTCGCCGCCTTCGTACCTATTTCAGTCGGTGTACTCGGTATGTGCTTTGCCGGTGCAGCGATCGACTATCCTCACCCCTACTTCCCCTATCTTTCCCTGGTACTCCTCACAGCCAATGTCCTTGGCTACGTTGCAGCTCAGCTGAAACGCTGCTCCTGGCTGCGCTGGTCTGTTCTGATTGTTACCATGATCATGCTGCAGCTCTGGGGTGTCAGGTTGGGCATTTTGCTGCGCAAAGGGGAGGAGATTCCTCCCGAACTGGCGCCCTCCTGGTACCTGCCGGTACTGGCTGTTTTCTTTCTGACCTTTATCTGCCTGTCCCTGTTCGGCATCGTCAAAGCAGGAGACAGGAAAATCTCCCGATTTGATTTCAGTCTGCCCACCCTCAACGTGATCTGGGCCTTTTTATTGGCCCGACACGTAGTCGAAGCCTGGCACATGAGTGTAAGCGTTTTGGGCATAAGCGGTCTGCTTGGCTCCGTGTTACTCTTCGGCATGACGTACTGGTGTGCCAAACGCAACGTCAACGGAGCACCCGGTACCAATACCTTCGCGTTCGCCGGGGGTGCCCTGCTAGCTCTGGCGTTGCCGGCTGCGACCGGCGCGTTTGTCATGTCCTTGCCGGTGATTTCTCTTGTAGCCATAACCATGGCAATTGTCTCACGTGTGTGGGAAAACGGGGGCGTACGCGGCACGACCTACCTGATGAATATCTACTCCTGTGTAGCACTCGTCCTCGTTTTGCGCGATGAAGGAGCAGGAGCAACCGATCCTGTCAACATGCTGCCGGCCGGCCTTCTGGCCGTAATTTCAATCTATCATTACCAGTGGTGCCGATGGTGGCCAGTCCCGGCAAATTCGGCCCTTTTCGATGCCTTTGACCGCAACGACCGGAGTTCCATCCTGCTGCTACTGGGCGGACTGGCAAGCGGCTTCTTCATGATCAGGATCGGTATTTTCCAGGCACTACAGTTTATTCCGGCGGAAATGCAGCGCGACACCTTCCGTTGCAGTCAATCGGTCCTCATCAATGTTGCAGCTATTGTTCTCATCCTGTTTGCGTTTATGCGGCAGAACAAGGAACTACGCAATGTGGCCATACTTGTCACAGTGGTTGGCGCAATAAAGGTATTTTTGTACGATTTGCTCGGAACCCATGGTTTGCCGCTAGTGTTCAGCGTATTTTCATTCGGCACGGCAGCTGCCGTTGAATCCCTGGCCTTGGGTAAGTGGCAGAAACAGCCGGACGACCGGCAACAGAGTAGCGCAGACGGCAGCACGTAAGCTCTGAAGCACATTTTGATATGATCGATTTACATTGACTGACCGTATTGACTGTATGTTGCCCGCAGACCGATGTTGCATAGTCGCCGGACGACAAATCCACCCCGCACCCCACATCACATGAAGTGCGAATTCATAGACAGAACTTCCTCCGTGTTTCTACCGCTAACGACCAGAACTCCAGAGTTCCTCACTTTTTGCCTCCGTTCCCAACCATCAGGTTCATGTAACAGGCACATCCCTGTCAACGTTCACCTGCGATGAACATTCATCAGCGTTCCCTGTTGAACAAAAAATACCATGCTGGCTATCTAAGTTTTGTATGATTGGAAGTGTCAAAGCACCAATCAAAAAACAAGGAGGCCAACATGGCAAGGAACAGTTTATCAGGTTTGCAATGTTTTGTTACCGGTTTTGAACAAGACCTGTTCTATGTCGGTATAGATGTGCACAAGCGCAGCTATCATGCTGCTCTTCGCCGGTCTGACGGTCGCGCTCAATCTATGGTGATTCCCGCCTCACCCCAGTCTGTAGTTGACCTGCTTACCGGTTTGGGCATTCAGATCGGCGCTGTTGCATATGAATCCGGTCCTACTGGTTTTTCCCTCGCCAGAGCACTCAATGATGCCAGTATTCCGGTGATCGTTGCCGCACCGAGCAAGATTCCCCGTTCGGTAACTCCTAGTGCCAAGTGTGATCGACTCGATTGCCTGAAACTGGCTGAATATGCTGCCAAGGGAATGTTGAGGTCGATCGCCATACCAACACCTGAGGAAGAAGCCCGTCGGACACTGTTGCGCCGCCGCCATATGGTAGTCGATACCGTAAGACGCTGCAAGCAGAGGATTAAAGGATTACTTCTCTTCATTGGCATCAACGAACCGAAAGAATTGGAGCATTGGCAGCAGGGCGCAGAGACTGCACTGCGTGCTCTGCCAACCGAACCATCTGCACAGGAAACACTGGAAAGCTACCTGCGCGAGTTGATATTTAACCAGGAAGAACTGCGCAGGGTCGAACACCAGCTGAAATCACTGCCGAAACCGCAAGAAGTGGCCATCAGCATAGCATGCCTACAGTCAGTTCCCGGTGTAGGTCCGACAGTCGCAACCACTTTTGCACTTGAGTTGTTCAGGCCTGATCGGTTTAAGAGACCTGAAGAAGTAACCAGTTATCTCGGACTAGCTCCTGTCGTACGGCATAGCGGGAACAAGACACCCTCCGGACGGTTGGTTCCGGTCGGCCAAACCAGGTTGCGCAGCTTGTTGATTGAAGCCGCATGGATGTGGAGGGCAAGAGATGACTATGCCGACAGTATATACCGGCGTCTGTTAGGCAAAACCGGAATTGCCCAGAAAGCCATCGCAGCTTTAGCGCGACGCCTGGCAATTATCCTCTGGCGTCTTTGTATCGAACATCGCCGTTATCGGCAGGCTACGGCCTGAATCAGTAAAGTCGCGACGGCCCTTTTGCCATACCAGTGGCGGACAAAAAATGGCGAACCTTCTCTTGGTACCGGATCGGTACTTGGCGTGAAATCGGCGCGAATAAGAAAAGGCATCCACATATGTAGATGCCCAGGGAGAAGGTAAGACTAAACCAAAACACGCTCTTTGAAATAAGCTTGACAGATAGCCACATAAGAAAAGGGGGGCTGATGTCAGCCCCCCATAAAACATGTTACTCAATTATTCTTATCAGTGCCCGCCGCCACCCAGGAAGGCCAGGATCATCAACAGCAGCAGACCAAGCCCGATGAAGAGGGCGGTAAAACCAAAACCCTTGACCAGGAAGTCATATACCACGCCACTGGTGCGTTTGCAGGCGAACTGTTCGGTGATGCCCTCTTCTTCGTAGCGCTTCCACTGATCGCCACGCTCTTCGATCATTTCTTCCTTGGCGATCTGACCATTGAAGATGACGAAGTCCATCGGGAACTTCTCGGGACGCCCGTGGGTATTGAAGAAGTGGACCGAGAAGATGAAGCCGGTAGCCAGCAGCGCTTCGTCAGAATGGACGATTGTCGCTACGT
This sequence comes from Geobacter psychrophilus, assembly GCF_056821595.1. Taxonomy (NCBI): domain Bacteria; kingdom Pseudomonadati; phylum Thermodesulfobacteriota; class Desulfuromonadia; order Geobacterales; family Geobacteraceae; genus Geobacter; species Geobacter psychrophilus. Next base: position 2,030,767 of record NZ_JBXDTU010000004.1, on the reverse strand, counting down.
TGAAGGCCCAGCCTGGAAGGAACAGTCCGAAAAACTCGGGAAACCAGAGCATCAGGCCGGATCCGCCGATTGCGAACATACCCCAGAAGACGGCCACAAAGTCGAATTTCTCCCAGTATGTCCAACGTTCGAAGGTCGGCTTCGGTCCTTTGAAAACGAACCATCTGACCATATGATACACATCCTTGATATCACGCAGGTTGAAGCAGAGTGAATCCGGGCCGAACAGGCGCTGAATCGGATTACCTTTGATATCTTTCCTGATAAAGAGGAAATTGATACTCATGGCCAGGGCCGATCCGAAGTAGACGAAGGTAATAACAGCACCAAGACGATGCAGAAGACCGGCATTTGCCGAGCCGCCATACATTTTCATCATGGCTATTGCCCACGGCTGGGTGCTGAACTTGAGCGGCAGACCGGTCAATGACAGCAGCAGGAAGCTGGTGATAACCAGAATATGCAGGAAGATGTGCAGGCGGTTGAAGCGACGATACTGTTTGTGAGCATCGGGAATAACGTGAATATGTGTGCCTGCCTCTGTCACGTGAACATGATGATGTGTGCCTGCGGCCAATTTTTCAGCCTTCTCACGGTTTTCAACAAAGCCGCGGAACATCCACAGCAGTGTGTGCACCCAGAACACGGCAAACGTGGAAAGCAGCAGTCCGGTCATGGCAATAAAGGTATAAAACAGGATCGGGTACTTGTGGCGATCGGTCATCTCGCCATGTGCGTAAAACTTTGCAAAGAGCGGGGTTGCCTTGGGATGGCACGGAGCACATTGCTTAACCATATTTGACGGGTTAACACTCGATTGTGGATCAGATTTCGGTAAAACAGAGTGAGCGGTATGGCAATCTGCGCAACCGGCTACTTTCTCAGGGAACCCGAGACGGTAGTTCTTGCCGTGGTAGCTCTCCATGTATGATTTCACCGCAACATTGGTGACCTTGTTTTTGGCCATCAATTTCTCGTCACTGTGACACTTCATGCAGACTTTTGTATGGAATTCGCGCCCTTTGAAATCCTTTGCACCGGCCAGTTTATCGATGGCATGAAGATTATGGCAGTCGTGGCAGGCTGCGGAGTCCATATTGCCGGCGGCAACGCCTTTGCCGTGAATCGACTTCTGGTAGACCGCTTCCTTGTCATGGCACTGGACGCACTTCGCAACAGCAATGCGTTTGTCATTTTTCCAGTAGTTATGGGTATGGATGTCCGTGTGACAATCGGCGCACGATACCCCTTTCTCAGCATGTACACTGGCATAGTGCTCGGAATTCTGTTTTTTATGACAGCGCTCGCAGTGTACCTTGTCGACCTTGATCTCTTTTCGCATGTGCTTGGCGAGATCGGTAATATCGATGTGGCAGCTGGTACAGGCATTCTTGCCATGCACCGAAACGGCAAAATCATGGGCAGACATCTTGTTGCTGTGACAACCCAGGCAGGTAGCCGGGTCAATAGCCATTCCCTGCTCGGCGGCGGCCGGCAAAGCAACTGCTAGAAGCAGCAACAATAACGGAATGAGACGACAAATTCTGTTCAACATCAATGAAATCCTCCATGCAGTAATATATGAATATGCTGAAATGCTTACGCAACCTGTATAAAAAGTGTATACACTAAACGGATTCTCTATACACTACCGAAATAACAAAATCAATGAATTAATTCAGCACTTGCACACGGTGTGCGCAGATCCATTCTTTATGAAATCGCTCCAGTTTATAGATACATGTGCGAATCGTGTACGTTCTGGACCGGCATGACAACACTAGCTAACCATCCGAATTCACGGATTTTATGCAGTAGCTGTGCAGTTGACTTTAGCAGATCGATTTGTTACGTTGTGAAGGCTGTCCCTGAATGCATTCAGAGGGCAGGATTCTCCCGACATTCTGGAGCTTACATGCACAAAAAACTATTCATCCCCGGCCCGGTGGAGATTGATCCCCAGATCCTTGCGGCCATGGCGACCCCCATGATCGGCCACCGCATGAAGGAATATGCGGAATTGCACGGCCGTGTGACCTCGCGCCTGAAACAGTTGATGCTGACGAATGAGCGGGTTTTTCTGGCTACCTCCAGCGCCTTCGGTGTCATGGAAGGGGCCATCAGAAATCTGGTCGGCACTCGCTGCGCAAACTTCTGCAACGGGGCATTCTCCGATAAATGGCACGATGTCACTCTGCGCTGCGCCAAGCAGGCGGATGCCATCCGGTTCGACTGGGGCACACCGGTAACACCTGAGGCGGTCGAAAAGACCCTGGCCACTGGAAAATACGACAGCATGACCATGATCCACAACGAAACATCCACGGGGGTCATGTCTCCTCTTGCCGAAATAGCCGAGGTCATGAAAAGGTTTCCGGATGTCATGTTCATTGTGGATACGGTTTCGTCCATGAGCGCCATCAAAATTCCCGTCGCAGAACTGGGTATTGACAGCTGCATCTTCGGCGTGCAGAAGGCCTTTGCCCTGCCGCCGGGACTGACGGTCTTCACCGCCAGTGAAAAGGCGCTCCAGCGTGCGGCCGGCATGGAGGGACGCGGCTACTACTTTGACTATCTGGAGTTTGCCGCCAACGATGACAAGAACAACACGCCCTCAACCCCCTGCATCTCCCAGATATTTGCCATGGACAAACAACTGGACAGAATGTTTGCCGAGGGCCTGGAAACCCGCTGGGCCCGGCATAAAGACCTGGCCGACCATGTACGCAGCTGGGTTACGTCACGCGGATTTGAGCTATTCCCGGAACCTGCCTACTGTTCGCAGACCCTGACCTGCACCAGAAATACACGTGGAATAGATCTGGCCGGACTGAAAAAGAAACTGGCCGAGCGTGGCTTCGCCTTTGACGACGGCTATGGCAAAATAAAAGGTACAACCTTCCGGATCGCCCACATGGGAGATATGACCCGCAGCGACCTGGACGGTCTGTTTGCAGCAATCATTGAAAGTATGCCCGAACTGGCCTGAGAGATCAGTGCTATAATAAATTTATGGATAAAGATACGTACCAGGAGGAACAATCATGAAATGCCCGAATTGTGGGAACAGAACATCGGTAGACTTGGATATGCATTCAGATGGCTTTACATCCGATGAGTCTCCGGTAAAAGAGTGCGGCGACTGCGGTTTGGTCTGGCGGGTTAAAATCGAGGGCGGAGAAACAAAGCTCGATATCATCAAACCAGCCAATACCGTAAAATAAAAAAGCCCCCGAAAACGGGGGCTGCAGGGATTTTATTCCTTTTCGAAAACATCCTTGCCGGCACCGCACAAGGGGCAGGTCCAGTCATCCGGCAGCGACTCAAAAGGTGTCCCGGCCGGAATCCCCTTATCCGGATCGCCTGTTGCGGGGTCGTAAACATACTGGCAAATGGTACAAATCCAACGCTCCATGTGTTGCTCCTTTTCTAGTAAATTTATTCCCAGCGGATACACTGAACCGGACAGCCATCAATCGCCTGCTGAATCTCCTGTTCCGAGGCACCTGACGGGTCGAAACATTCCGACTTCCCGGCATTGTTGAATCGGAATACTCCGGGACAGGTGGATATGCAGAGACCACAGCTGATGCAACTTTCTTGGTCAACAACAGGTGTTTTGCTCATGCTTGCCTCCTTGCTGGCTGTGGTTGCCTATTCTAACAGCTTTGAAATAGATGTCAATAAGGCGGAGAATCCAATGATTTTAGAGAAAATGGAAGTCGGCCCACTGGGCGTCAACTGTTTTGTACTCGGGTGTACGACGTCTCGTGAAGGTGTAGTGATCGATCCGGGTGGGGACGTGGATCGTATTATCGAGGCGGTCAAGCGCCATGGCCTGAAAATCCGCTACATCATAAATACCCACGGCCATTTTGATCATGTCGGGGGCAATCTCAAAGCCGTCAAAGCGTTCGGTGCACCACTCCTGATTCATAAAAACGATGCAGACATGCTTGGCCGGGTTGCCGAGGTAGCCGGCAGGTACGGCATGCAGGGTGAAAACTCTCCAGAACCGGATGAGTACCTGACTGACGGCATGGTTCTGACCTTCGGCACCCATCGCATAAAGGTATTACACACTCCGGGGCATACTCAGGGTGGCTGCTGCCTGTATCTCGAAGCAGAGCACAAAGTTATTACCGGTGATACGCTCTTCGCCGATTCTATCGGACGGACCGACCTGCCTGGCGGGTCTCACGAACAGCTACTCTCTTCGATCCGCACCTCTCTGTTTACCCTGCCGGACGATGTGACGTCCTATCCGGGACATGGCCCGGATACAACCATTGGACATGAAAAACGCTGTAACCCTTATTTTTAAATAATTCCTGTTTACCAGGGTTAGGAACCGGGCCGCATGCTCAAGAATAAACAGATCGTCCTCGGGGTAACCGGAGGCATTGCCGCCTACAAGGCCATTGAATTGCTGCGACTACTGACCAAGGCCGGCGCAACGGTTCATGTCATCATGACGCGTGCCGCTCAGGAGTTTGTTGCACCACTCACGTTTCAAACACTCTCTTCCAACCCGGTCCACACCGAGCTCTTTAACCTGATCGCTGAACGCGAAATCGGCCATATCGCCTTGGCCGACAAGGCTGACCTCTTTATTGTCGCCCCGGCCACAGCCAACTTCATCGGCAAGATCTCCGCCGGAATTGCCGACGATATGCTCACAACTACGGTTATGGCCACCAAGGCACCCGTTTTAATTGCGCCGGCCATGAACGTCAACATGTACACCAACGCCATCTATAAAGACAATGAGGACAAACTGCGGCGCTACGGCTACCTGTTTGTGCCCCCGGAAAGGGGCGCACTGGCCTGCGGCTGGGAGGGAGAAGGAAAGCTGGCTGCACCGGAATCGATCCTGGAAGCGGCGTTGACCGTACTTTCGCGTCACGATTTCCTCGGTCAGACCATCATGATCACCGCCGGTCCTACCCGTGAAGAACTTGACCCGGTTCGTTTTATCAGTAACCATTCATCGGGCAAGATGGGCTATGCCCTGGCACGGGCCGCACAACACCGCGGAGCACGCGTGATTCTTGTCAGCGGACCGGTGAGTCTTTCACCGCCCTTTGGCGTGGAGTTGATACCGGTTGTAAGTGCCGTCGAGATGCAAAGGGAGGTCATGGAGCGGGCCGGTGAGTGTACGGCGATAATCAAGGCGGCAGCGGTCGCTGATTATCGTCCAGCAGAGCGGGACAAGGCGAAAATCAAGAAAAAAAGTACCGAGATATCGTTACAACTCGTTAGAACACCAGACATCCTTGCCGAACTGGGAGCATTGCCAAAAAAACCGTTCCTGGTGGGCTTTGCGGCCGAGACCGGTAATCTTGCAGAATACGCCACCAGGAAGCTGCACGACAAAAAAGTGGATATCATCGTTGCCAATGATGTCAGCCAGACCGACGCGGGCTTCAATGTGGATACAAATCGGGTCAGACTGTTTTTCCGGGATGGGCGGGATGTGGAATACGCCTTGATGTCCAAAGATAATCTGGCCGATGCGATCCTTGACCAGATCGAAACTGAATTACGTTCGCAAAAGAACTGACAACTTCTACAGTCAATCAGGCAGCCGAGTCCTCTACCTGCAGTTCTCTGACCCACCAGCCATCCTGTATAACGGCAGACGGAGTGTGTTCCTGATTAGCCGTTATGCAATTCATCCAGCAACTCCGGAGCATGCAGGGCCTGTCGCAGTTTCATCCTGAGCAGCTCAACCTGTTCCAGCCCTTCAGCCTTGGACAACTTGCCGCTCCTGTACAGAAGCCGCAGATTTTTTCGTACCGCCTCTGCCATGGCCAGTGCCCTCTCGCCGGTCGGATCAGCCATGAGAATCTCCGCGTCCCGGGGATGCTGCAGAAAACCGTAGACAGCCTCCTCGGTCAATTTCAGATATTCATCCCGATCGCTTTCCGCCAACTGGTAGCGGGAATTATCAGACAGTGTCTTCATAACCTTCTGCCATTTCTCCAGACGTGACAGCAGCATGATCGAATTGAAGATGCGTTTGTTCGTACTGAATGAAAAAATGGTATTTGCCAGCACTCCCCGCAGGAGCGCATCATTGGCATGATGGTCGGCTCGACAGACATTTTGAGCGGTCTCCCAGATATCCTTGGAAACAAAGGTTTCAAAACGCATCTCCCAATAGGCATGCTTCATGGTCACCGAGGAAAATGACCGCATGATCTTGTAAGGCACATAATAGTTGTGGGCAATGACATCCGCAGCCAGATGGCAGAGATAACCATAGGCGCAGGCCCGCTGGCTGTCCGTACCGGCCGCCTGCAGCACTTTCTGCCCAATCCGCCAGCGGTGACAATGCAGCATGGAGTGCGTAAACTTTTTCCCGAGCGTGATATCGGCGGATATGCAGCCGTACAGAAAATCACGCGGGTGGGCGGCCAGCAGGGCTGCCAGATTGGTCGAGAGGGCCGGAAGGTTCCCCAGCACCGATGTCCCGAGCTGCAGATGAATACCTCCGCCCCAGGCGTAGGACTGTTCGGGGATTATCAGGGTTAACAGTATTGCTAGTAAGGCATGTATGGTCATAGTGCTTCTTTCATTTTGACAGTTTAAGGCTCTTACTGCTAGAGTCCTCGCTGTAATGGTACTCCAGTTCGTATAATGATTCAACAGGAGCAATGCATCGTGTCACCCCATACTGATTCAGCCATACTCAGGGCGTCTCTGAGCGCTTATCTGGAAGAACTCGCTGAAAGCGGGATTGAAGGGTTCCCTGCAGCGGACACGAAAGTCGTACCTCAGACCGTGGCTCGGCCTGCAAGTCCCGTAAGCGCCAGTCAGACTTCAGCAACTGCCGAGCCGGAAAGCAATGCTGTTGAACAGCATGAAAGCCTTGATAAAATCCGGAAAAATCTGGGTGACTGCCAACGCTGCAAACTGGGCAAGACCAGGAAAAACCTGGTCTTTGGGATAGGCAACCCCGGTGCGCGGCTGGTTTTTGTCGGGGAAGGTCCGGGTGCGGACGAGGACGCACAGGGCGAACCCTTTGTAGGCGACGCCGGCAAGATACTCAATCGCATCATAACGGCCATGGGTCTCAAGCGTGAGGAGGTCTACATCTGCAACGTGGTCAAGTGCCGCCCGCCGGGCAACCGTGACCCCGAGTCGGATGAAATCAGCGCCTGCTCACCATTCCTGCTGCGTCAGGTACAATCGATCGAGCCGGAGGTGATCGTAGCACTGGGCAAGTTTGCCTCGCAGACACTCCTGGGAACAAAAGAACCGATTTCAAAAATGAGGGGAAAATTCCGGGACTTCCACGGCATCCCGCTCATGCCGACCTATCACCCCTCCTATCTTCTCCGCAGCGGAGGAAATTCGGATTCGTTCTGGGATGTCTGGGGCGATATGGTCCAGGTACTGCAGTTGCTCAAGCTGCCGGTACCTGATAAGAGCAGGAAAACGGGTTGATTACATAAAGGCCGATTAGGAACTCAGTCCGTTAAGGACACGCCAGGTCCAGCGGTTCCAAACTCACTGTTCAAGAACAACCCTACAAGACTGTAATCGGAAGACCCTCATCCGGATTCCAGCAACGTGTAAAGAAACTTTACTTTTTTATATCCTGCCAATATTACAGGCTAATTAGCCTGTCTTTTCGATTTTGCAAAGAAACTTTGCACTTTCATAACCAGCTGAAGTTATTCAGCAAACTCTGAATTTCACAGCAATGTAAAGTAACTTTACAATAACATTATCCTCTCAAAGCCTCCCTACAGCACTTTTCCCCTCAATCTACATATCACGTTAAACACAATAATCCGCAATGTCAGCATGTTACAGGCAATACGGAAGCAATGCCTCCTTTTGGTACACTCCGTGTAATAGGGGAGCACGTGAAGCCATCCCCAAAATAGGCTGGGCAGCACAATCCCATTCACGCAATTGACCGTGTTGCCGAGCTTACGATGATCAAACGCGTACTCAGCAAAATCATACCCTTCCTAGGTGCGTTCCGGAGGTAACGCACGCAGGAAAATACAAGAAACGGATGTAGACGTCTTCATATGTGAAAGTGCGCTGGAACAGATTTATGTCAACTAGGCAGATTGCCTGAGAACAATGCCGGTTTATGCAGCGATCTCATCAATGTGAACATTCAATGTGGGGAATTGGTTCATATTTTTTAACTACATCAAGGAGAGAAACATGATCAAGAAATTAGGTGGAGTTCTCGCAGCATTCATGTTGATGGCTGTCCCTACGCTCGGTGTTGCTGCGATGGCGGGGACTAACACGGTAAATTCAGCAGCAATTGTCGATGGAGCAGTTGCAACAGCAGACATTGCCAACAGGGCTGTAACGGCCGCCAAGATCGCAGATAGCACCATCTCGGCAACCCAGTTGGCACATGGAGCCGTAACATCAACCAAGCTTGCCGACGAAGCTGTGACCAGCGCTAAGATTGTCAACGGTTCCATAACCGACGCCAAGATCAGCGGTCCGATCGCGGCATCAAAAATCGCACCGGGGATATTTCAACAAAAATACGCCAATATCGTTGTCGTTGCGAAAAACGGCGGCGACTTCACGGACCCGGTGGCTGCAATGGCTGCCATTAGCGCTGACGAGGGGAATCCGGTACTCCTTAAGATCATGCCCGGAGCCTACAATATCGGACAGAATACCTTGATGCTGAAAAGTTTTGTGGATATCGAAGGCTCCGGTGAGGGCACCACCAGGATTGTCGGCAGCAACGATACGCTGAATGGTGTTATAGCCGGCGCTGCAAACAGCGAACTGCGCTTCCTCACGGCGGAAAACACGGGTGGCGGCCAGGTTGCCGTGGCACTGTCCCTGTCCGGTGCGGCAATGAAGTGTTTCAAGGTCACTCTCAAGGCAAGCGGGGGAACAAACCAGATTTATGCACTGTCGGTAACTGCCAACGCCACCATTGACCTGGACAATGTCACCGTAAACTCGAGCAGTGCGACTCAAGTGCCGTTCGTACTCGGCCTCTGGTTAAATGGCGCCAGTACGGCAAACATTGCAGACAGCCGATTCAACGGCAGCGGCGGCAGTGCAAACTGGTTTGCACTCGTGGAGTATGCATCTACCTTGAATCTTAACCATTCAAAAGTGGTATCCCTGGGCAGCCTTGATGACAAGGTCATTCACAGCAACTATGGAACCAGGTTGAATATCGCCAACTCGATCCTTGAGTCCGGCGAAGGCGTTTACACCTACTCAGGGACCACGAGAGTTGCCAATACCCAGATCATAAACCACAACGGCACTGCCATCATCAACTCTTCAGGTGCGCAATGCGCCCTGGTTGGCAACTACGATGCAAATTTCAGCAAGAACATATCGATTTACGACGTGAGCGGCAGCACCCCGCCAGTAAACCAATAGTTGCAAAAGGTACGAGACGCTGGAACTTACTTGATGTTTAAGGAATTGATTGAATAACAGCCGGAGAACAGGGGGCAACAATGGGAGCTTTGGCAATCTGGGCAATGTCAAGCTGGTTAATATTGTAGATGAAAACATCAATTTGATTCCCAATCAGTAACTGCATTGAACGGCCCGCTTCGGCGGGCTTTTTTTCAGGACAAGACTTTTTCGGGATGTGTAAAGTAACTTTACATTTTCGTAACCCACTGAGTTCACAGGTCAAATTTATCGTTTACCCGAACTTGCAAAGAAACTTTACACATTTGTAACTATCTGTTTCATTTATTAACAGGTTGTTGAAATTCAACTAGCTGTTTTTACTGATTCATGGTACATTTCTGCGCATAATTCACCGTAATCATTGAGGAAAGTTATGCGCGAATATGATAGTCAAACAGAAGCAATATTTGCCTATGTGACACCTGAATCCTTTGTTCCCAAGACACATCCCTTGCGTGCCATACGAGCCATGGCAGATGAAGCTCTGAAAGGGATGGATAAGCTCTTTGATAGCATGTACGCCTCTACCGGCAGATATTCGATTCCACCGGAGAAGCTTCTGAAAGCCCAGCTGCTGATGATCCTGTATTCCATCCGCAGCAATCGTCAGTTGGTTGAGCAGATCCTGTACAACTTTCTGTATCGCTGGTTCCTCGTTATGGGCCTGGAAGAAAAGGTCTGGGACCATTCCAGTTTCTCCACGAATCAGGAACGACTGATCGGTTCAGACGTTGCCGCCGAGTTTCTTTCACGTGTCCTTGCCCAGGCCGAGCGGAAACATCTACTTTCCCGTGAGCACTTCACCCTTGACGGCACCTTGATCGAGGCGTGGGCTTCCATCAAGAGCTTCAAACCCAAGGATGGCCCACCATCAGCAGGTGGTGGTAAGAACGAAACCGTGGACTTCAAGAGTAAGAAACTCAAAAACGACACCCATGCATCTGTCACTGATCCTGATGCCCGGCTCTACCGCAAGGGCAAGACCAAAGAATCCAAGCTCTGTTACCAAGGACATACCCTGATGGAGAATCGCAGCGGTTTGATCGTCAAGACGAGGTTACCACGGCATCTGGTACCGGTGAGCGTGAAGCAGCGAAGTCAATGGTAAAGAAGCTGCCTCGCACAACTCGGCGAATCACTTTGGGCGGCGACAAAGGCTATGACACCACTGAATTCGTCAAGGAACTACGCAGTCTCAAAATCACGCCGCATGTGGCCCAGAATGACACCAACCGGAAATCGGCTATTGATGGCAGAACAACCAATCATCCAAACTACGCCGTCAGCCAGAGAATCAGAAAACGGATCGAAGAAGGCTTCGGCTGGATGAAGACAGTCGGCAGAATACGCAAGACCATGTACCGCGGCATTGAGAAGATTGGCTGGCAGCTCAACCTTCACGCAGCGGCCTACAACCTGGTACGAATGAAAAACCTGGGCATTGGTGTCACCTGATAGCGGGAAACTGCCCCCAGGGAGCCAGGAAAATCAACAAAATAAGTTAAAAAAGAGCAGATCAACCGAAATCACAACGACCTGAATAACGAAATAAACTCGAAAAAACGATCTGAAGATAGAATAGGAATCAAATAGGGTCGAATTTCAACGACCTGTTAGTGGAGCATCGGTTGCAAGAGTTCTGAATGTCAGTCGTGCCGGAGTCAGCTTCGCTGCACGAAGAGGTGAAGAGACATACATGTTAACACCAGCATAACAGAATGTTTTGTCTGATTTACAAAATTAACAACGTCCCTGAGGCGCAGCGAGGAAAGTCGCGCCCCGGCCTGGAAACCTTCTGCTACAAAAGCGGCCAGACCGGGGCATGGGGATCGGGATCAGTCGCGCGGAACCGCCAGCATCCGGTCCAGGGCGGCCTGGGCCTTGACCCGGATTGCCTCCGGCACGGTAACCACCGGTGACAGGGTCTGGAGCGAGTAGAGCACGTCCTCCAGGGAGGTCAGTTTCATGTTGGGGCAGAACAGGGCCGGCGAAGCCAGGATGAACTCCTTGCCCGGGTTCTCCAGCCGCAGCTTGTAGAGGATGCCGGCCTCGGTGCCGATGATGAACTTGGTGGCCGGACTGGTGCGGCAGTAGTCGTACATGCCGCTGGTGGAACAGGCGTGGTCGGCCAGGACCGTGACCTCGGGCGCGCTCTCGGGGTGGCAGATGAAAAGGGCATCGGGGTGCTGCGCCTTTTTCTGCAACACGGCTTCCACGGTCATGCGCTCGTGGGTCGGGCAGAACCCTTCCCAGAAGATGAACTCCTTCTCCGGCACGAATTTCGCCACCCAGCGCCCCAGGTTGCGGTCCGGCACAAAGATCAGTTTGTCTTCCTTCAGGGATTTTACCACCTTGATGGCGTTGGCCGAGGTGCAGCAGATATCGGAATAGGCCTTCACTTCGGCCGAAGAGTTGACGTAGGTCACCACCGGCACGCCGGGGTGCTTGGCCTTGAGCGCCTCCAACTCAGGTGCCGTGACCATGTCGGCCATGGGGCAGCCGGCATCGGGGCGGGGCAGCAGCACCGTTTTGTTTGGTGACAGAATGGCGGCCGATTCGGCCATGAAGTGTACGCCGCAGAAGACGATCACATCCGCACCGGTCTTGGCGGCCTCCATGGAGAGCCCCAGGGAGTCACCGGTGATGTCGGCGATCTCCTGCACCTCGTCACGCATATAGTTGTGGGCCAACAACACGGCGTTGTGCTGTTTGAGAAGGTCCCTGATCTGTTGTTTGATTGCGTCGCTCATGCCTGCCGTTCCTCCTGCCGCTTCCTTTGTTCATGTCCGGATTCACCGGAGGTCGAATCATACGCGAATGTCCCTGAAAAGACAATACCGGCCCATCGCAGTCATTGCAATATGCTGTTTTGTTTTTGCCTGTTGCTCAGGCGTGCTTCGTACATGGATTATGACACGCTCGAACGCTGTGAAACCCTGATTGACACGATCAGCACCATGAAGAGGATCGCCGACAGGGCCGCTGTGGTCGCACCAAAGTAAAAGGTGGCCGCCGGAGACACGCGGTCCCAGAGCAGGCCGCCGATCAGGCTGGCGGGCAGCGTGGCCAGCCCGACGGCAGTGGCGTAGACACCGAAGGCGGTGGCCTTGAAATCCGGCGGAATAATGGTCGCCAGAAAGGCCTTCTGAATCCCCTCCGTAAGCCCCATGAACAGGCCGTAGGCGCCGAACAGCAGCCAGATTGAGGTGCTGCTCCTGGCAACAGCAAAACCATAGTAGAGGGCGGCAAACAGCACAAACCCCAGCAGGATCAGCCGTTTCTTGCCGTATTTGTCCGCTACGATACCCACTGGAATCGCTGAAAGCGAGTAGACCAGATTGAACAGCAGGTACACGGCCGGAATCATCACCATCGGGATGCCGACCTGTTCCGCCCGTAGAATCAGAAACGCATCGCTGGAGTTCCCCAAGGCAAACAGGGTCGCTATCACGATGAAGAATTTAACCTTCCAGTCGAAATGCTTGAGAGTGAGTCGGGGACGATCCGCCGGGGCCACGGCAGTCCTTTTTTTATCCCGGATGAAGGCAATAATCGTCAGCACAGCCAGGGTCCCCGGTATCATCGAGAGCCAGAAGACCATCTGGTAGTTGTTGTTGTAAAGCTGGAGCAGTATGAGTGCAAGGGCGGGACCGACCACCGCCCCCATGGTGTCCATGGAACGGTGAAAACTGAAGGCGCGGGCCAGATGGGTTGTCTCGGCGGATTCGGCAATGATGGCGTCCCGTGGTGCGGTGCGGATGCCTTTGCCTACCCGGTCAATAAAGCGCGCCGCCAGTACCTGCTGCCAGACACCGGCAACGGCAATGATCGGACGGCTCAGGGTCGAAATGGCATAGCCGGCCAGCATCAGGTTCTTGCGCTGGCCGTTGCGGTCGGAAAGCCAGCCGGAAAAGACCTTGAGCAGGCTGGCCGTTGACTCGGCGATCCCCTCGATCAGACCAATCATGGACTTGTTGACCCCCAGCACATTGGCCAGAAAAAGCGGCACCAGCGGATAGATCATTTCGGAGCTGACGTCCATGAAAAAACTGACCAGCCCCGTGAAGAAGACGTTTTTGCCGAGACCGAAGTATTTATTTTCCTGTTCCATCTCCGTGCCCCTCATCTGCCGAGTCAATCAAAAAAAGGGTTTAACCGTGCGGTTAAGCCCTTTTTCAATTATCCACCATACATGCTGATCTTGCTGGACCCAACCAGGTTAAGAGCATCTTGCACCTGCAGATGTTTTGCAGGCTTACCCAAATAATTGCATATTCCCTGCACGCAATTCAATGATATTGCCGAATACCATGGTTGTTTCATGCGAACGGTCAGTTTAGCGGGTTTTCCTTGAAGGTCCCGATACAGACCACACCGGACAATACCTTTTTTGCCCATCGACACCAGCTGAGGGCCGATGTGGATTTGGGGAGAGCTGGCCTGGTGGTTGCGGCCAATTCTGACAGGTTGGAATATGACTCTTTCGAATAGATCACCCACGTATCGGTATCAATCAGCACCGGACCCCAGCCGTGGAATTCTCCGAGATACACCCCCGTGCCGACACCGAGATGTTCACCCATCCGTAAAGCGGTATTCAAAGACGCCTCCTTGGGTGCCCGCGGTTTCTTTTTCCCCTGGGCATTCGGGCGCGGCCGTTTGGCGTTCTCCCTGGCTGCTGCGGCTTTGGCCGCGGAGCGGACGGATCCGGCCGCAACAGCGGCAAGGCGCTTTGCTACAGTGACCTGTAGATGTTTGATTGCTTCCGCAACCGGCAGGCCTTCAAAGCCGGCCCGGTAGCCGATACCGCGGAAACGGCGCAGTTCATCCCCGGTTTCACTCACCAGAACCATCCAGAGCGAATGTTCTTCCTCGGTTCCGGATTTTTCGCCGTGATGGTTCCGCCGGAGTCCACGCTCATAGCCTTCCCAGTACGAAATATCAGGCTGGCTTGAGTAACGCCGGAAGCATTCAGCGCCGGCCTGGTTATGTGCAAATTCCTGCTCTGTCATTGCTTGTGTCCTTTGGTTGATCAGCAGGACAAGCCGTTGGTGGGACCTTCATTACCTGATGGAACTGATGGCGATCGCGATCAGTATTCAACCTCTGCCCAGCGTTCATTACGCATGATGCGGCGATTAATTTCCTGTATAACCAGCTGGATTTTATCCTGAATGCTGCCGGGCATATCCTTGACACTGGCACCGTAGGCTTTTTTTCCCAGCTGGCAGGTCAATACCAGCTGGGTCATTGAACAATTATCACAAAACAGTTGCCGTGCCAGTAACCAGAAGCGCAGCTTGTAACTAAATATCAACATGCATCACTACGATAAATCTTCTCAAAATGTTGTACTCCGAACTACACACTATCAATATAATCTAGGTCAAAACCACGGCAATATCCGAGCGGTTGAACGTCTGACGATAGGCCCCGAAAGCACCCGTTTCGTTTTGGATATCCGGCATCCAGGTAGTTTTACTGCTGGCAATCTTTTTAACATCACACCATACCCAATCCGAGAATGCAACCTTGCCATTGTCCTGGTGATAATCAACCATTTCCTTGACCTGCTCCGTGAGGTCAAAAGAGCTGCCTTGACTGCTTCCCGGGCTTGTATCGCGCAGAAAAAAGCGATGGTCGTCAAGGTGGATCCTCAATCTCTTGTGAACGTCATCGGGAGTAATCATGGTCTTATCAAACGTTCTCATTTCATTACCTTCTCTCTTCATATATCACTGCTGTCTATTTACATTAGCGAACAGTTGGTAAAAATACAATCTAATTAAGCCGCCGGATCATGACTGCAATTAATTACCCGGATCAACACGTGCCGGAAACGGCGTGGGCTTGAGAATCCGTATCGGGCTCATCGGGGCACGTACGACCCCGAGAAAACTGCGTTATTCAGGACAATGAATCTGTAGTAACATGTTTGTATGGAGAGAGGTATGGATCAAGGAGGGGCGTGTGCGACTCTTTATTGCCATAGAACTGCCCGCGGAACTCAAGAGCGCTACGGGGCGCCTGCGGGTGGATATTCCCGGCGCCCGCTGGGTGCCGCCGGAGCAGATTCACCTGACCCTGGCCTTTTTGGGTGAAGTGGAAGAGGACATGCTTGGGCCGTTGATTGTGGAACTCGCGCGGATTCACTCACCTGCATTCCGGCTCCGTTTTTCCGGAACCGGCGGCTTTCCCGACCGCAGGAGACCGCGTGTGTTGTGGATCGGACTGCAGCCGGAAGCGCACCTGCAGCAGCTGGCCGCCAAGGTCCGTGCAGCGCTGCTGGCCTGCGGCATCCCCCAGGAGGAGCGCCCGTTTTCCCCGCATATCACCCTGGCCCGGCTCAAAATGGCGCTCCCGCGAGCGGCTGACACATTCCTTGATCAGCAGCAGAAACTGAAACTCCCGAGCTTTTTTGTGCAGGAGTTCAGCCTGTTCCAGAGCCGCTTGACCCCCCAGGGCGCCCAGCATACCCTCCTCAGGGGTTTTCCGCTGGCAGCTGCGGGCGGTGACCCCCCGCACTGATTTCTACCATACTAAACATCCAGCACCACAACCGCCTGCCAGAGATTGTCCACGCACACAACCTGAAAGCGGTGCAGCGTGACCGCCTTGACATCCACCAGCAGGCGATGCCGCCCGGCATCGATCTGTTCGCCGCTGACATGCGCCTCCAGCCGGAAAGCACCATCATGCTTCTCTATTCGCACCCGATCGGCATGCAAAAGGAGTCGGCGGGCATCCTTGTAAAAGATCAGTTCCTGCAGGAAGGCAAACAGCAGCAGGTCCAACTCCTCGTGCTCAACCCGGACCAAGAGCTCCTGGCAACGGGCGATCTGCTCCGGTGCGGCGGTCATGGTTCGCAGCAATGCGCTCGCGCAGGCGATGAACAGCTCTTCCACTGACTCACCCCAGGCCTCGAAAGCAACATCGGCGGTGGAGATTTCATCTGTAAAGCGGTACGGCATGGATTACTCCATTAGAATCAACCCTTGATATTGCCGATCGGCACCAGTTTCACGACCCTTCTGCTCAACCCGGCCTCTTCGGTTACCCGTGCCACCAGATCGATGTCCTTGTAGGCCAGACCGGCCTCCTCGGCCAGACCGCCGAACGAAGCGGTGCGCACGTGGATCCCGCGCTGCTCCATATCCTCCAGCAGCGTGCGGCCTTTGACCATCTTTTTGGCCTGGTGCCGGCTCATGGTCCGGCCGCTGCCGTGGGCGGTGGTGCAGAAGGTCGGGGCGGCACTGGCCTGTCCGGCCAGCAGGTAGGATCCGGTTTCCATGCTGCCGCCGATGATGACCGGCTGGCCGGTCTCCCGGTAACATGCGGGCAGGCCGGGCATGCCCGGCCCGAAGGAGCGGGTGGCGCCCTTGCGGTGCACCAGCACCTGCCGCTCTGCTCCGTCAATCAGGTGTCGCTCCAGTTTGGCGGTGTTGTGGGCCACATCGTAGACCATGCCCATCCCCAGATCCTCGGGCGAGCGGTGGAAGAGCCGGGAGAAGACCTCGCGGATGCGGTGCAGGATCACCTGACGGTTGGCGAAGCCCATGTTGGCCGCGCATTTCATGGCCGCAAAGTAGGCCTGCCCCTCGGGGGAACGGAAGGGGGCGCAGGCCAGCTCCCGGTCGTAGAGCTTGATGCCGTATTTGACCGTCATGACCCGCAGAAAGGACTGGAGATAATCGGTGGCCACCTGATGACCGAAGCCGCGGCTGCCGCAGTGGAACATGATCACGATCTGGTTGGGGATGGTAATGCCGAAGGCCCGGGCGGTCGCTGCGTCAAAGATGTTCTCCGGCCGCGCCACCTGGATCTCGCAGTAGTGGTTGCCCCCACCGAGGGTACCGATCTGGTCGATGCCGCGCTCGACAGCCTTGTCGCTGCAGGCGTCGGCATCGGCCCCCGTAAAGCAGCCCCCCTCCTCGGTCATCTCCAGGTCCTCCGGCAGGGCATAGCCGTTCTGCAGGCACCAGCGGGAGCCGTTCTCGATCACCTGGCGGAATTTGCTGCGTGAGCAGCGCACGAACCCGCTGCAGCCGACCCCGGTCGGGATGGCGTTGAAGAGCTGGTCCACCAGTTCACGGATGCGCGGCCGCACCTCGGCCTCGGTCAGGGTCGTCAACACCAGGCGCATGCCGCAGTTGATGTCGAAACCGATGCCGCCTGGCGAGATCACGCCCGTCTCCGGATCAAAAGCCGCCACGCCGCCGATGGGAAAGCCGTAGCCCCAGTGTCCATCCGGCATGCACCAGGAATAGTTGAGGATACCGGGCAGACAGGCCACGTTGGCGGCCTGGTCGAAGACGCCGGCCTCCATGCCCGTCAGGAGCGCTTCCGAGGCGACAATCCGGGCCGGGACCCGCATGCCCTCTTTGTAGGTGACCGGGAGTTCCCATAGATTGGGTGATATCTTACGCAGTTGCGGAGGCAATGACATGATCTTTTCCTCCTGCCGGTTGCGGCTGGCGAGGGGTCACTCCCTGCAAGAAAGTATATCAGATTCGGGAGGGGTGTAACCAGTGCCGCGCATCAGCGGCGTCAGAGCAGGGGGCACTCCCTCACAGCGTGAAGGTAAAATCATCCACAAGCATGCCCGGCAGCAGCGCGCCCCCCAAGTCGCGCCTGTAGTAGCTCCCGGTGGCCGGGATCAGGGAACGCTGGCGGGTGAGGCCCAGCAGCTTGTCGCCGAAGAGGTGATAGATGCTTTCGTCAAAGCGCATGTCCCGGATGGGGGCCATGATCTGACCGTTTTCAACCCAGAAGCAGGCAAAGCGGGTCATGCCGGTAATGCGGCCCGAGTCGTTGTCGCTCCAGTTCAGATAGTGCAGGTTGGAGATGTACAGACCGCTGCCGAGAGCGTCCAGGGCCTGCTCCTCGTCCAGCTCACCTGCGCCGATGACTGCAGAGCGGAGCTCTTCTCCCGGGGGGGCCGCGTTGGAAGGCACACCGTACTGCCTGGCCGAACGGGCAGAGACGAGGGTGCTGGCCAGCGTGCCCCCATCGATCAGCAGCAGCTTTGCGGGAGCTACTTCCCCCAGGTCATTGAAAGCGGGTTCGACACCCAGGCTGAAGTCCTGGGTCAGCTGGAAGAGGGGTGACAGGCGTTTACGTCCGTCCCTGAGGGCCAGGTACGAGCTTTCCCCTTCCCGCAGGCCGCGCTCGCCGAGCCCGTGCCACGAGAAGAACGGGACTAATTCGTTCACGGCATCCGGGGCCAGGTAGACCCGGTAGCCGCCGGGGGCGATGATCCGCTCCGGCCGGCCCAGGGCTTGCAGTTTGGGGAGGGCGGCGGACAACCGCCGCCTGTATTCCGCTCCGTCCCATACGCGGCCGGCGTAGCACGATTTGAGGGCATTTCCGTCGGGCAGATAGGCCGAATAGTCCACGCTAAAGGTCTCGGTGGCGAACCAGTGCCGCGCCCCGGCACTGGTAGCCGCGCCACGACAGATGACGCCCTGGGCATACATGCCGACAAAATCTGCACCAGCCAGGGTGATCGCCTCAGCCGGCCCCAGGATCTCGTCCGGGATCAGGCCGGGATCAGGCAAACGCCCGGTGAAGACTTCACGGGAGCTGTCGGTTGCAGCTGGCAGGGTCTGGTAGGGGTCTTCCGGCAGCAGGGCCGACTCACGCCGGGCCGCGTTCAGGGCATCAGCGGCCAATCGGGTATCGCGAGCATCATCCCCGGTCGTCTCGAATGCAGAAGAGATCGTGCGGCCATTGCAGAAGTACTTGATCTGTGCTTCTGCCTGGTAGACATGGCCGATCTGGCGGACCTTGCCGTTGTTGAAGCGCAGGAACTCGCTGGACTCGCCCGCAAACTCCATGGCCAGGGCCTCTCCACTGCGCAGCTCCCGGAACAGGAGCTCGCAGAGCCTGTTGAAGCGTGCTTCCAGATCATGCAGGGCGCTCATGCCTCACCTCCGAAGATTTCCACTGCGCGGAAGGCGCAGACCGGGCTGGCGTGGCCTACCGTGACGACCTGGTTGGGCTCGCCCTTGCCGCAGTTGGGAGTGCCGAAGACCGCAAAGTTGGAGGCATCACCCACCCTGAACAGGTTGCGCCAGAAAGTGGCGGATATGCCGCGGTAGTTGGGGTTGCGGACGGTTTGCGTCAGCTGGCCGTTCTCAATCAGACGGGCGTATTCGCAGCCGAACTGGAACTTGTTGCGGCAGTCGTCGATCGACCAGGAGCGATTGGCCTCCATGAAGACACCCTTTTCGATCGAGGCGATGATCGCTTCAAAGGAGTCCTGCCCCGGCTCCAGGTTGAGGTTGGCAATGCGGTCGATGGGCGCCCGGAACCAGTCCTGGGCCCGCTGGTTGGCAACGCCCGGTTTTCCGGAGCGCAGCTGGCTTTCCAGGGAACCCAGTCCGCGCACGAGTATGCCGTCCTTGATGAGGTACTCCTTGGTTGCCGGATTGCCGATGTCGTCGGCCCCGTAGGAAGCGGCCTCACCGGGAAGCGTGGGATCGAAGGTGATGTTCATCAGGTCGGATCCATAGCGCAGGGAGCCGATATCCGAGGGCTTGACGAAGGTCGAGCCGGCGTAGTTGCGCTCGTCGCCCAGCATGCGGTCCAGCTCCAGGGGATGGCCCACGGACTCGTGGATCTGCAGCATCATCTGGTCAGGGGCCAGCACCAGGTCGGCTGTCATGGTCGGGCATTCAGGGGCCGAGAGCAGCTCCAGGGCCTGTTCGGCAATCCGGCACGCCTCGACTTCTCCCCCGGCACAATCCAGGAGTTCCCAGCCCCCCTGCATGATGCGGCTGGAGGGGCCGTTCAGGGAGCGCAGCTGGGTGTGGCCGCCGTCACGGGCGATGGCCTGCATGCTGAAGCCGATGATCCGGACCTGCTGACTGGTGGAGGCACCGGAGGTGGAGACGAATTCGGTCTGTATCTCCCGTGAGTCGACCTCGGCCAGGGCCTGAACGATCTTATCCGAGATCTGCATGGCTTCCGTGTATTTGATGGCCTGCCTGGAGAGCAGGTCGGCCCCTAATTCGGGATGCTGGATTTGGGGCGATGCATAGCGGGTAATGGTAGCCGGTCTGACCGCGAGGTCGAAACGGAACAGGGCACGGGGGGCTGCGGCTTTGGCCAGCTGCAGGGCGCGCTCTGCAGCGGCCCGCAGCTGGACGGGATCCAGGGATGACAGGGCGGCGTAGCCGAATTGGCCCTGGTGCAATACTTCGATCATGCAGCCTTCATCCAGCGAATCGAAGGCCGAATCGAATTTACCGTCCTTGGCCCGGTAGCCCCGCACTGCGGTACGGACCCAGCGCAGACCAGCCCACTCCACGGAGTCAGGAAGCGCGACTTCCAGCAGGCGTTTCAAATCAGGTGACATTGTTTCCCCTTTGTTTTCACCGCGTGTTATCCTCTGGAGAGTTTCCGGGAGAAGGTTCGACCAGGGGATGATGATACTGTAATACGGCAACATTGCCTACATTATAACTAAACGGCGCTACCGGTGCACGTCTGCTTTTTCCAATACCCTGCCGGCCTGTTCCCCGATTTTTATCTCTTCACACTTCAATTTCTTTTTGCGCAGGCGTGCACGCGTACCAAAGAATCCGCCGCCGGCCGTCAGGGCCCAGATGGTCACCGTAACTGCCAGTTCGCTGGTGGTGAGCATATCCTGTCCTCCCGTATCACGCCTATTCCTGCTCGTACCGTGTGACAATGGCGTCATAACGCGCGCCAAACTCCGGGGCTACCTGGGCTTCGGCGTTCTGATACCCCTGCAGGATGCCGGCACGCATGGTTTCGGGAATGACCCGTTCCGCCAACGGGTAAAGGATGTCATCCTCCTTGCTGATATGCTCACGCAGCAGGGCAGCGTAGCCCAGGGCGTTGTCTGCAATGGCCTGGCAGGTGTCCGTGCGGCCGGCCTGCGCTCCGTGAACGGCTGATTCCAGGGAACGGACAAAACTGCGCCCCTGATCATGCTCCATCAACATGGCAGCCACCGGACTGTGCTCTCTCGGCATGCCGTTATCGATCAGGGCCTTGAAGAGGACATCTTCTTCCTTGGCGTGGTGAAAGCGATCGGCATATTGACGGATGAAGTCAATTCCATCGAGATAGAACTGCCAGTTGAGGTAGTTTCCTTGCGCAGTTTGGGGGGCATTCTTCTCAAGCAGAGCGATCATCCGCAGAATCAGACGGTGCTCGCCCACCAGGGTGCTGGAAATATCGGCTTTCATCAGTTTCTCCTGTTACCAAGCTGTCGTTTATTTCCTGTTCGATCTTCGCTTCATCTTCTGTGGATAATCCGTGAATGGAGACCACATCCTTCAGCAGGCAGATCCCCACCTTGCAGGTGGTGCAGCCGATGTCGAAACGAGCGAGGATCTCGCCGATTTCGGGGTAGTCCTGCATCACATCCTGTATCGCTTTCTCGCCAAGTCCATTGCTGAAATTCATTGAAGACCTCCTCGCTCTGTTATGATTCCAGCTTAGTCCGATAATCGCCGCAGGAGTTTGATGTGGATCAACAAAGTGATTTCTATTTTGATTTCTATTTCGGAGGGGGATCTGCACAGGTGAAATGGATGGGAGGGCGTGATTATGAGGGTTCAGCACATCTGATACAGGTGGGTGCGGCTATTTTGTCTCTTCGGTTCTCCAAGGGCCACACCCGCCTGCATTCCCCGTCTTTCCCCTTGACAAAATGGTTCGAACGGGCTAGAAAAAACACTCTTCGGGATGTAGCGCAGCCTGGTAGCGCACCTGCTTCGGGAGCAGGGGGTCGCTAGTTCGAATCTAGTCATCCCGACCATACAAATCAAGGGGTTACGCCAACCGGCGCAACCCCTTTTTGCTTCTATGGAACCTCTCGTGGAACCTCTGTTGTGTTTTTACACATTTTTACTTCTTCTCTTTGTACCCGTGAGCCTTTAAAAACTTCCTCACCATATCAGCCAACTCTTCATTCAACTCGCCTGTCCAGATAAACGATTTCTGCTCACACACCTCGAAAAGACTTTCGAATATGGCCGACTCATTTTCAATCAGCGTGGGATATCGGGGATTAAGTGTGCCAGGACGCCATTTCGAGGGTTTTTGCAATTCTTCAAGAACCGTACGCATATGAATGTACGCATTAGTCGCGAAGCTTTTATACTCTGAATCAGAGGTAAGGCCCAGGTTCTGCTTGGTCTTCAAAAACTCCGTCGTAATACTATCGCCATCTACCTCAAAGTTGCTGTTCTGAGCCAAACGCACAAACCGCATCAGATGCTCAACATCCATCTCCTCCAAAAAGCCAATATCAATAGGTGGATAAAAATAAAGACCTTTTATTTCGTGACCTTCCAGCGACGCCAAGGCCTTTGATATACATCGATCCAATTCCGGCTTCTGTAGCAATAGAAAACTGAATGGCCTGTCCGCCTTCCCCAGAAAAATAACCCGCCCATCTTCACCCTGGTACCAGGCGAACCGGGTAATCTGGTTTTCCTCGCAAAAGCCTGCCATGTTGTTGGCCAACTCTTTGGCAAGCGTGGGTAAATGCCGCGGTGCGGGTACCATAGGTTGCCAGACCGCCGCATCCAGTGGCGGGCTGCCATACATCAGATAGCCGGACGGCACGTTCAGCGCGGCAGAAAGCTTCGGAACCGCATCATGGGAAGGGGCGTTGTTGCCCTTCTCCCAGATACTGATCGACCCACGGGGCAGTCCGCTCCTAGTCGAAAGCAGATCCTGTGTAAGGCCATTCAGTATCCTGATTGTTGTCAGTCGTTCATTTCGTTCCATAGTGTCTTATTTCATACACTAAAATTATTTTTGATGCATTACTTTTTTGCTTGATTTTCTAACGTTAGGATATATATTGATAGCAAGCTATTTTTACGGAGGTAATTTATGTATCTGGCAGCCGCTGAGCAGGCACTTGAACACATTGCCAAGAACAAACCACAAGGATGCATCGTTGATCCACTGATTGCAGACAAGACGTTACGGGAAAAGATCTTTGGGGTCTCCAACGTGACCTGGTGGCACTGGCGCAAGCAAGGGAAACTGCCGAAGTCGCTCACCATTGGCCGCCGGCGTTTCTATCGACGCTCGGATATCGAAGCCTGGTTTGATGAGATGGTCACGGCAGAGCCGGCTGATGCCCAATAGTTTCGCGGTATGAGTTACCAGATCAAAAGTCAGGCTGTTTTGGACCTGGCGGGATGGGCCCCCACGGGAGATCTGATCGATCACAGCTGGTTCAGCCACGTCAGGCGCAAGAACAAACCTTACTATCAAGCCATACTGCTCCTGGGACGGATCACCTACATGTACCGACCGGTTGATGTCCTTGACCCGAGAAACCAGTTGGTAATCGGACGTGCCCAAAAATTCGAAGCGGATCTGTGGCAGCAGAGCCGAAGATCGCTGGCCGCCTATTTCGGCATGTCCATGAATGATGTGGACGCTGCTCTGGAGGCATTGAAACGTATTGGAGTGATCTGGACGGAATTGAGAACCATCGTCGTCAAGGGGCAGCGCATGTCCAACACCATGTATATCGGCCTTAACACTATGATATTACGTGAAATATCGACCCCTATGGTACTGCAGACCCATAGCTATACCTCTGCAGAGGGAGAGCTATCCGACTCCAGTACTATAGCTATGGGTCTACAGAGGGATACAAATACAGAGATTACCCAGAAGATAACCCAGAAAAGCAGAAGCAGGGCTGCTGCCGGTAAATCTCGATTTTCTGTAAAACAGATCACATCACAGGCCGTCCGTGAAGCAATCACAGCCCTTCCCCCAGCCCTTCAGCGTGACGCCTGTCAGATCGCCCTTGAGGAGGCAGAGGCCGGTGATGAGATTATTGTCAGCAATTTCCTGTTGATGGCCTCACGGAAGGATCTCACCGGCGGGTTGATACGCAGTGCGGTACGCCAGGATTATGCGGCTGATCAACGTAAACAGGTGATGGACCAGGAAGCAATCCAGCAGAAAAACCTCGCCAATAAAGAGGCCATTGATCACCAGCGTACCGTAGGGGAAGAGGAACAGTCGCAAGCGGCCCGTGAGTGGTGCGCCAGCGAAGAAGGCAGACAGTTTCTGCACTTGTTCAAGCCGCTGCCGGAATCAATGCTGTCGGAAGAAGACCGGGAATCGCGGGAACGTGTCCAGAGAGACAGACTCAATCGACAGCGTCAGTTATTGCTGAATGACGGTCTCCTGGACAGCCAACATGGACTCGATACGTGTCCACAAATGTGCACTAATGCTGTCAGCAGCGCGTAGATTAACCGGATAAAAGTAAAGCAAATAAGCATGTTGCAGCCATATAGGAAACAAACAAAACAGTTACAACTTTTCAGATAGGAGAGATTTTTCGCAGCATCATTGCCCGGTGTACCCAGAGCTGGTGAGCCTTATGGCCCGGTCGGACACCACCCACGGGATTGGCCAACCTAAGCAGAGCCCTTTCATGTCGAGGTACACGCACCTCCACCTCGCATGACCGTACGCAGTCAGAAATCCGAAGACGGCCGGAATACCCCCGGTAACGGCGCCCCTGGAAAGGCGTTTCCGCTCAACGATATGTAACTGTTGATCCGGAATCTGAGGAAGGACCGGGAATACCCCCGAAGTCCAGCGCCCTGGAAAGGCATTTTCTGACAGGCACAATCGAGGACCTGTTTGATGTGAACCACCGGTAGCGTCCCGGTTCACGACAGACAGCAGGACAATTGGCAGGAATCCTTGCCAGGTCTACATACAAGGGACACTACGTAAAGCAGGAAGGCGGAGCTGCTACCGTCGGCATGGCGATGCCGGAAAAAGAGCATGTCATCTCAACACGCGGGCCATCAAAGGCCAGAGGAACCAAAACATGAAACATCGGTGGCCACAATCACCACATTCGCAGACGGAAGCAATATTTCATGGCATTCGTTCGATCCGGGAAATGAAAAAGACCAATCCATTCGGATTACGCTCCTTCGGCTCCTGGGATTCTTACAGAAGCCATGCCCATCGCTTTGTCGACTTCATGATCGGCAAAGGCCGGACCAGCCTGCTGGACACCCGGTCGGTGCACAACGACATGGCGGAGTATCTGGCGCATATGCTGGCCTACTATGACGAAAAGAAACGCTCCCGCCAGACCATGGAGACTTTGCTCTCGGCATTGGGAAAGTTCGAGTATGCCCTGAACCGTTACATCCGTCAGCATTGCCTCGACGACCCGTTACTGGAGACGGAAGCACTCCGGTTTGAGTACTATGCCCGGAGCCGAAGAGTGTTGCGAAAATCGAGCAAGGTCTTCGATAACCGGGCCTATCCCGACCCGGTACAGCTCATAGCGACCATCCGGAACAAGACATTCCAACTCCAGGCTTCGCTGCAGTATGAAGGGGGTTTACGGACTGAAGGGGTGGGCGCACCGAGTAACCGCAGATTAAAGAATCCCCTCACGGCAACTGGCCTGCGCGGCATCAGCACCGATCCGGTCACCCGCAAGCCGATTGGTATCGTTGCTTCCGTGGAAAAAGGCGGAAAAGAAACTGAACATTACGTTTCTTTCCTAACCTATCGGCGCCTGGAGCAATACCTTAAAGAATTCGGCAGGCTGGAAAGTGACTACTCCGAATATGTGGCGGCAATCAACCTAGCGGCACGAGAGACCGGCCAGTATACGCCGGGCCGCGGCAGTCACGGTCTCAAGCACAACTTCGCCCAAGAACGTTATCTGGAATGTATCAACCACGGCCTGACACACGAACAGGCCCTGCAGCAGACATCCCTGGAAACCTCCCACTTCCGGCTGCAGGAAACCCTGACCTACACGAGAGGATGACATGACCGAGCAACTGAACCTGATAACAGGCCTGACGGAACATGAGCGGAAGAAGCTCTTTTCCTGGCTGGCGTCGCTCCCGGAGGAAATGATCATCGAAATTTTCCAGGAGGGAGTGAAGAAGTCTTTCCAGCTCAAAGGTGAGCGTCCAGACCTGTCTGGCCGGATCACCAAGTACTGCGCCTTTGTCATGGCAGCCCGCAAGGGAGGTTGGGACACGATCAAGGGTAAAGGGTACCGGGTGGCAGAGAAGGAGCAGTATGACGACTTCACCCATCTGCGCAAGGCCAGTGCCGCCATCCTGATCAGCAGGGGGAGGAAGCCGCTCTTGCGACGTCAGATTCTGGCCTACTGGGGTGAAGTCAAGGCGTTGCAGGCTGATGGCATGGGTTTTCGAGTCATCGCCGGTTATCTCCACAGCAAACGTAAACTGAAGGTGTCAGCAACATATCTCAGCAAAATTTGGAAGGAGATGGAAGGAAATGGTTGATTTCGAATTCAAAGGAATACGCGTGAACGCCACGGGCGAGTTGGAACGGTTTGACTACAAGGATTCCGGTAATCGTGGTCAGACACGGTTTAACCGGAACATGGTGGTTACCGTTGGATTCTGGGATTTTGTCATCGTCAATGACCTGTATGAGCTGGCCATGGTGAAGTCCACCCTGAGCTACTTCATGCAGGCCTACTGGAAGCGGAGCAGCAAGGCGGGCAGCAAGATCGAACTGGCAACGGCACTTTTTCATGATGATGATTTCAATTCGCAGGCACTCAATATGATTGCCCGGCAGAAAAACAACATTCAGTCCCTGGAAGTCAGTGTGACTAACGACGGCAGACCTGCAGGAGAGGTCTATCTGAGCGCCCAGGAGGTGATCATGCTGGATATTGCCATCGGCAAGTCCATCAATCTGCTGTCTCCTGACTACAAAATTATCAAGGGGGGTCTATGAAACTGTTGGCGCACATGTATCCTGATCATTCCAGTCCGATCATCACCGTGCATGAAGCTCTGAGGCTGCAGCGGCAGAATCCGGAAGAATGGGGAAGACGATATTTTTACGATCTTATCCTGCTGAGGTACTTGATGCCGATTGACCGGGGAGCGGCCTCCACCTTCGCCTACCCCACGAACAGCTGCATGGCGGGGTATGGCAAGAACTCCAAAGGGATTGCCCACGAGCTGGTGCTCAATTACATCTGCAATTACGAGACATGGCCGGTAATACTGAATGGAAAAGAGTATGTACTGAAGATCCGCGCGGCAATTGATGAATACTTCCTCGATAATATCCAGACCAGAGAGACCTGCCTGATTGACTGCCACATGTTTCTGACAACCAAGTCGGAACTTTATAAAGAGACGGCAGGCAGACTCGGCATCGAGGTAACCCATCCAATATGGTGGATGAAGTTCTTCAAGAAAAGGATTCTGGAAAAGTTCGATCTGACTGTTTTTGAATTGAAGATGCTCCCGGAGTGGCACGTCGCCGATCCTGTCAACTTCACAACCGAAGAAATTGAACAGCTGCAGGGAAAAATCACAGATTATCTGAACAGCGGGACAAAGCTCACCTGCCTGTACAAACCGGGATACGCGCGGTTATGACCTACTGAGCCACAAAGGGAGGTTTCCGATGATCAAATACTATG
The DNA here is from genome assembly GCF_056821595.1 of Geobacter psychrophilus. Lineage (NCBI taxonomy): Bacteria > Pseudomonadati > Thermodesulfobacteriota > Desulfuromonadia > Geobacterales > Geobacteraceae > Geobacter > Geobacter psychrophilus. The sequence continues at coordinate 2,002,851 of NZ_JBXDTU010000004.1, read as the reverse complement.
ACGCACAACAATGGCTCAGAGAAACGCAGCCGAAACGGGCAAAATTCCCGGCAGTACTGGTTGCAATATTCGTTACCCTGCTCACCAGCGCGTTTGCCGGTCTGCTGGTCGGGCTCTGTTTCCTCGGGACATTCTGGTACTGGGCCATCGGAATCGCCTGTATATCGTTGCCGTATATTCTGATGGACCGGGTGCAGGTGCGGCTTTATCATGGCTACGTGAAGGGGAAACCATTCTGGACACTGATCAAATATGCCTACTCCAGCACGGATTACCGCCCCTGTTACGTCCCATGGTGGTACTGGCGCTGGTACTACTGGTGGTAGGGGAATATTTAGTATCCCAAAAGGGTGGCCGTTTTGGATGCCAATATGGCACCCAATATGGCGCCGTTTTCGCCACCTTCCGTCAATGCCGCATTTTTGGGTACAAAAATGCAGTGTCTTCCGGTTAGGTTTTTGCACGGCGCTTTTTGCGTTTCAACTTTCTAATCTTGTTTGAGTTACCTTGTTTTTTTGTTCGCTGGCTCTGCGATTCTGAGGCTTCATTTGCTATCTGATAACGTAGTTCGCGGACCCTGCTAATGCTGACAGGCTCCTGGTGCTGCTCCCGGCAATAGATGGCAAGCAACAGATAGGTGATGAGACCACCAAGAATTTGAACCATGAAACCGTATTCGCTTCTGGCGATCAGGTGATACACCTTTAAGTGGCGCTTCCACCAACCGAAGAAGGTCTCTATGTTCCAGCGCAGCTTATAAACCTCGGCTATTTCTTCAGCCGTGAGATCGTATCGGTTGGTTGCTACCCAGAAGTCTTTGCCGTCAATGCGGTAGCCAACAAGGCGCAGCTCTTTCTTAGTCTGGTTTATACCTTTGGTGCCGAGAAGCACTATCTGGTCATAGAAGACAATACTGTCAGGATTGACGGCATTCTCTCGAACGACGGTTTTGTGTGTATTTTCCCTGATACGGCAGACAAAAAACTTCTCGGCTTCCTGCCACTGGTCGAAATGGCCATGAGACTGATATCCACGGTCCATGACACCGGTTTCCCCTTTGTCGATGATCTTATCAACAAAGGGGCGCTCACCTTCTTTGCCATCGGTCAGGAATATCTTCCTTGGTATGCCTCGGTTGATATCGAAGCCGATATGGGCCTTGGCCTTCTTTGAGCCGCTACGGTAATCGGCCCATTCCATGGACAGAACAGCATCTATCAGTGAGCCGTCTATGGATACCAGGTTGCCAAGGTGAGCATATTCAGCGGGAAGTGCAGTACCTGCTTGCTTGACAAGATGCGTGAACACCTCGCTCAGCTGTTCAAGGCCACGGTTATTGATTGCTTCAAAGAAGGCGCTCTTTTTAATCCCCTTTGGGGAAGCAACACATTCTTTGGCAAAATCGTCCTGTTCAAGCGCCTGGAGAAGTTCACTCCCTGAAGAGTATTCTTCTAGGTGATAGAAAATTAGGGCCTTGAGCTGATCATCAAAAGTCATTTGCAACGGGCGGTACCCCCTGGATTCAAGTTCGTTATCAGACTTGAATCTCTCAAATATCGGGGCAAGAAGCAATTTGAAAGCACGTGATTTCCGGCGCTGTTTCAGTCGCTTGAATGGTCGCATATCGTAACTCCTGTTAAACTGGATAGTTACGAACGCGTCCCGCCAATTTTTTACTCAATGTCAAGCATTAAATGCGGCATCACGCTGATATTATGACGTTTTTACATTCTCAAAGAACCATGCAAAGACCAAACCGGAAGACACTGACAAAAATGGTACCTTCAATGCGGCATTGCTTCTTAGGTGGCAGTTTTGTACCCAAATTAGGTACCAAGAATGCCACCATGTTCTTAAGCAGAGATTCCTATTGCCCCTTTTGCCCCTTTGATGCCACATTCAATGAAGTATCCCTTGACCCCCTGAATCTGGTGGGTTTGTCGGGTTTATGACGGGTTCAACATGCTTGGGTCGTTTGGCCCCTTTACGGCCCGTTTAATGTCCTGTTTGTCCAATTTCCGAGTCATTGGCACGATTTGCAGGATTATGGCACGAATGTCGATTAAGACTCTTCATTCTCCCCTTCTGGCCCGTTTGGCACCTTTACGGCCCTTATATATCCAGTTCGTATCCAGTTTGATCATAAGCCATTTGGCGCATTTGGCGTATTTATGGCTTCAATCGAAAATGTCCCTATTGTCTCTATTTTGTCCCTATCAGAACCATGTCCCATATGTCACATATGTGTCCCATAAGTAATAAACGCCGTTGAGCAACCCGGTCGAGAAGAACATAGCACGAACAAATAGTCATCACTTCTCAGACCAACTTACTCGCCTGATACCAGAACCAGAAAGCGTCTTCACTGACCAATTTCAAGCGATTGAGGCGTTCCCACTCTCCCGTAATTTCCAAGCGACGAAGCTCGTCTGCGGGAGGTGTTGCCCTGATTGTCGCCATCGTTACATCAGACCCTTCATTTCTTATCAATTGTGCCATCAGGGCGGCTTTTGAAGCTGCCAGCTTGACCATAATCGGATTAAAACTGTGATTCGCCAAATGCCCTCTGAGCTTTGAAGCACCGTCCAAGATCATCAATGCTTCCGGTATTGGCTCTTTCACCCCTTTTAATCCGTGGAGGCACAGCAGGAGCGATGCTTGTAATGTGTCGTTCAATGTATCAGCCGGAGAAAATCCTCCGCCCCGGTACTCGTTTTCAAGAACAAAGACTCTCTGATAGACCCGCCGAACTGCCGCCAGGTCTTCTGCCAGATTGAACAACTCCCCGACATCGAATAGTTGCTTGACAATCTGCATGGTATCAGGTGGCGTGCCGTTGGCCGGAACAAACGGTACGCCGATGGATCGAGGTGCAAAAGCGGTGAGTTTGTCCGCCAGCAGGCTTTCCACCGTCGGAACCGTGACAAGGATCTCCCGCCTGATCTCCAGAATCTCAGGTGTAATCGGTTTGACGATCACCTCATGTGGCACATGGGGTTCTTCCACGACATCCAGAAAGACGTAAGGAGCCGGGTTGCCGGCAACAAGGGGTGTGTAGAAAAACTTGAAGTGACGTCTCTCCGGAAGACCACGGGAACCACGCTCATCTTCTTCGTAGCCGATGAACGGCGGCACTTTCGACACTTCTACCAGAACCCGGTCCTGTTCTGCCGTCGGGGCCGAACAGAGGATATCGATATCGATGGACAAACGGCGGATAACAGGAACGTGGAGCAGGAGGCTCGTACCTCCCTTGAAAACAAACTTCAGGTCGCTCTCGGCCAGGTGACCCAAGAGAGCAAAGGCATGAAGCGCCCGTTCAAGCAAGCCGGGATCGACTCCTCTCAGCTCTTTCCTCTTTTTTTCTAGCCAATCGGCAGTGAAACAAATTTCAGCGATCATATTTTAAGCCCATTAACTCCACATTTTTTAAAAATGTGGAGTTAATGGGTCAACTCCTTGCTCTCTATTTTTTTCTTCAAATCCTCTGCATATCCATTCAAAATGGTCAGTTGCAGCAATCCAGAGCCGAGAACAGTATCAATAATCCGCTGCACTTCCGCAGAGTCCATCAGGTGCAACTTATTGGCTTCGACTATCAGATCAACCAGAGCCTTTTCGATGGGAGCAACATGATCCTTGGCTTCGGGCTGACCGATTTTGGCTGGCCGGAGAACAACAGTTCCTTCTCCTGGCCGGACAAAACGTTCCACGTCAGCTTTGCCGGGATTGGCCCAGGACTTCCAGCCTGCATCATGCAAGTGGTCAGCCACAATTTCAAGGGTATCGCTTTCGGCGTACAATAGAATCGTTGGCTGGGCAATGAGGTGGTGGGCAAAGGAATTGAACTGAACCGTGGACCAGCAGCAGAAATCCAGCAGCGGGAACGCTTTCTTCACTTCCCGGATGATCTTTGCGACCGGCTTGTGGTCGAGGCTCACCGGCTTTGTGTGCCGGCTGTACCAGCCCCGTCCGGCGTCGGATACGATTCCGGCTGCCATAGATTCGCTCATGTATTTTCGGAGGGTGTCGTCAGCAAGTTCCACATCAAAAGCTTTCAATGCTTGTTTGACGGCGTTAAGGGAGAAGTAAGCGCACAGCTCCTTTTGTGTTGGAAGAATATGGTTGAAGAGCACCGATTTTTTCGAGTTTTTAATCACACAACCCTCCCGATCGTCTAACCAGGACTCTTGTATCACGGTTTTATATAGGCATTCAGCCCGATAGTAATAGGCTTTCCATCGACTTCAGCCGTGGTGACAGCATTGCCCCGTGTACTGGCAACCACCAATGTCTTACCTGAAGCCGATGGAGTTGGTTTCTCCAGGTCAATTTCGATGCAGAGCTTGTTGCCTTTGATTTCAACTGTCATTGCCATAACTCAAGCTCCTTAATTTCTCAAATACAGTCAGTTACTAATGTGCTATATGCGTCTATACGCTACGCCTATAGATGTCATGTCTATCATTGCTGTACCATACTGGATATGATGGCAAATAGTTGATCAGTTGAAAGCGTAGAACATTATATCAGACAGCCAGATACAAAAAAGCTTTTACCGTCAGAATTGAGTTTAAGAAATGGCGGGATAGAATACAGAATTGCTGTTGGTGAGACTACTTGATCAGGTTGAACTCATCGACTATTCTTTCGCGATATGTAGTGATATGCTTTTCAAGGGATTGGAGCGTTGCAATTTTCTGTTTGATGCTGCTTAAATGGGTGCTAAGCAGTTCGATCAGTCGTGGCATGATCTTTTCAGGAACCTTTTGTTCTTTGTCAAAGAGGTCGGCCAGTTCCTTCATTTCTTCAAGGGTAAGCCCAAGCTCCTTCACCTTTAGTACGAATTTGAAACGCTTTATATCTCCCTTTTCATAGTACCTCACCTTTCCATCTGTTCGCTTGGGAGGTTCTACAAGCCCCATTTTTTCATAAAGTCGAATTGTTCTGGTTGTGATCCCCAGTTTCTCCGCCAACTCACTGATCTGCATATGTTCTTCATTGCTTAATCTCATACTTCTCCTAAATGTTAACTTAACGTATTTATATGTCGAGCTGAAGCTAATTGTCAAGATTGTTTTCTACTTGACATGAACGTCAAGTTAAAGTATAACCGTGTTACTGTTCATTACTTTAGGCTTGAGGTCACTTATGGAAGCTACCCGCGAGATATACTGGAACATCGGCCACGGCGTTGTCATCCCAATGTATATTCTTGCCTTTGCAGCCTTTGGCATTATGGTCTGGGGATTCTGGCAACGCCTGCCGATCTGGCGCCAGGGTAAGAAACTTGACCGCTTTGATCGATATGATGAAAGGATCAGGCGGATGCTTACCGAAGTGTTCAGTCAGATTAAAATCTACCGGGTCACTGATGGCGGTATATTCCATTCCATCTTTTTCTGGAGCTTCCTGGTCCTCTTTGTTGGCACGCTGCTGGTCATGTTTCAGGCCGACTTCTTTACCCCGCTGCTGCAGTTCAACCTACTCTCAGGCGAATTCTACAAGGCCTTCTCGCTGGTCTTGGATGTTGCCGGCATCCTTGCCATTGTCATGCTTGCTGGACTCTTCATCCGCCGCTTTGTCATCCAACCTAAAGGGCTGGAGATCGTCAGGGATGACTACATCGTACTGCAGTTGCTGTTTGCTATCCTTATCACGGGGTTTCTGATCGAAGGTGCCCGCATGGCCGCAACCGAGCTGCAGCAGAATCCCGGGCTGGCCCGTTTCTCACCCGGCGGTCTGCTGATTGGGGAACTCTTCGCCACCATGAGCGCCGGCACCCTGCTCGTCACCCACAAAATATTATGGTGGCTGCACTTCGTCCTGGTGCTTGGCTTCTTCTGCGCCATCCCCTACACCAAGCTGCGTCATATCTTTACCACCAGCGCCAACGCCTTTCTGGCACCTTTTGAAGCAAAAGGTGCCATAGCCACCATCAACATGGAAGATGATACAATCGAGCAATTTGGTGCCGCCACAGTCAGCGACCTCAGCTGGAAAGATATTTTCGACGCCGACGCCTGCACCTCCTGCAAGCGCTGTCAGGATCGCTGCCCGGCCCACACCACCGACAAACCGCTCTCGCCGATGAAGATCGTAAAACAGATCGGGGAACTGGCCGAAGGCAATCCGTCCGGTAGTCTGATCGAAACTGTCAGCCAGGATGCCCTTTGGGCATGTACAACCTGTCGCGCCTGTCAGGATATCTGTCCGGCTAACATTGAGCACGTCAATAAAATCCTTGAAATGCGCCGCAATCTGACCCTCATGGAAGGTGCATTCCCTGGTGACGAAGTCCGCACCGCCGTCAGCAACATTGAAGTCAACAGCAATCCTTTCGGCCTTGCCTACGCCGCACGTGGAGACTGGGCGGAAGGGCTTGACCTCAAGACCATGGAACAGGATAGCGACGTTGATATCCTCTACTTCGTCGGTTGCTACGCCTCCTTTGACAAACGCAATCAGGCGATTGCCCGGAACTTCATCACGATCTGCAAAGCCGCAGGTATAAAAGTCGGTATCCTCGGCAAAGAAGAAAAGTGCTGCGGTGAACCGGTCAGAAAATTGGGTAATGAATACCTTTACCAGATGACCGCAAACGAAAACATCGAACTGTTCAAAGCATACGATGTGAAAAAAATAGTCACTACCTGTCCGCACTGCTTCAACACGTTGGCCCGCGATTATAAAGATCTTGGCTTGGACGTTCCGGTGGAACACTACAGCACCTATATCAATACCCTGCTGAATAGTGGCAACCTCAAGCTGACGCCGGAACCATTCAATTTTACCTATCACGACTCCTGCTATCTTGGTCGCTATATGGACATCATCGAACAGCCACGAGCCATCCTTAGTCTGGCTGGCGGATCAATTACTGAAATGGATAAGAACGGCTACGACAGCTTCTGCTGCAGCGGCGGCGGCGGCCGTATTATTGCCGAAGAGAAGCTGGGAAGCAAAATCAGTGAAGTCAGGGTTAAAATGGCGACCGATACCGGTGCACCGCTGCTGGTCTCCAACTGTCCCTTCTGTCTTACGATGTTCGAAGACGGCATCAAGACCGGCGGAGCGGAAGGACAGTTGCAGGTCAGGGATCTGGCCGAAATCGTGGCAGAACGGATAACGGCATAAATAGGTTAACCAGCAAATTTACAGGAGGAAATATTATGAAACTGCTTGTCTGTATCAAACAGGTCCCTGACCTGGAATCCCGCTTCAAGCCAAACGCCGAAGGCGCCTGGTTCAGCGAAACCGACCTGGCCTTCCGTATGAACGAATATGACGAATTTGCGGTGGAGCAGGCGGTTCAGCTACGGGAAAAACTGGGGGAAGGCACCGAACTGACTGTTCTCTCGGTCGGCCCGGACCGCGTTGTCGAAGCGATCAAAAAAGCTCTGGCCATGGGATGCGACAACGCTGCCCATATTCAGGACCCGGCTACATCGGGAAAAGACCCCTGGCAGATCGCCTCGATCATTGCTGCTTACGCCAAAGACAAGGGTTTTGACATCATCTTTACCGGTATGCAGTCCCAGGATCGCGGCTCGGCCCAGGTCGGTGTTACAGTCGCCGAACAGCTCGGTCTTGCCTGTACGACAACAATAGTCGGCTTCGACTACGACAACGGCACGATCACCGCCAAGCGTGAACTGGAAGGCGGCATCAAGGGAGTTGTTAAACTGAAAATTCCAGCTCTGGTTACTTGCCAGCTGGGACTCAATGTGCCGCGCTATCCGACCCTCCCCAACATCATGAAGGCCAAAAAGAAAGAGATCACCGTCATTCCGGTCGCTGACCTGCTGAAGGAAGAATCCCTGGCAACCACCGCCAGTTTCCATTCTCCTGCAAAAAAAGGTGGTGGCATCGTCCTCGAAGGAGATGTGGCGGATCTGGTGGAGAAAGTAATAGCGCTACTCAAAGACAAAACCGCGGTACTGAGATAGGAGACAACCATGAAAACACTACTTATAGGCGAATACCGCGAAGGAAAATTGCTCGAATCCACCTACGAACTGCTCGGCTTTGCCGGACAGCTCGGTGCTGAAACCGCCATGCTATTGGTGGGAAGCGAATCGCAGCTCCCTGCGTACGGCGGCACCCTCTATCTGGCTGATGCAATGGCGTGCGGTGAATATAACCCTGGCTTGCACAAAAAGCTGATCCTGGATGCGGTGCAGAAAGAGAACCCGGACTACATCGTCTTTGTACATTCATCATACGGCTGGGATCTGGCCCCCCGGGTTGCGGCGGCCCTCAAGACGGCACAGATATCAGAGGTGATTGCTATTGTGGACGGCGGCTTTGAAGTCGGCTGCTGTAACGCCAAGATGCGTCGAACGGTTAAACCGGCAACAGCAATAGCGGTCCTGACGATTCAGGCTGGCGCCTTCCCAGCCATGCAGCCGGGTGGCACTCCAATTATCCAGAAGTTGGCTGCAGCTGGTGGCGGCGCTTTGGAATTTGTCGGCTACGAACCGGCCGAAAAAAAGGATGTGGATCTGGGTAAGGCGGAGATCATCGTATCCGCCGGGCGCGGAATCGGCAAGAAGGACAACGTTCCGGTCATCCAGGCCCTGGCAAAAGCCCTTGGCGGCGAACTGGGAGCCAGTCGTCCGGTTGTTGATGCCGGCTGGGTCGAGCACAGCCATCAGGTCGGCACCACAGGCCAGACAGTTTCGCCCAAGCTGTATGTCGCCTGCGGCATCTCCGGTGCCATTCAGCACCTGGCCGGCATGAAGAAGTCGGATTTTATCATCGCCATCAACAAGGACAAGGATGCACCGATCGGGGAAATTGCCGATGTGCTGGTTGTGGCCGATGTCATGCAGTTCGTACCCGCTTTGACGGCTAAACTGTCTAAATAATGATTTGATCTGGCAATTGCTTTAATTCTGCAAGTTGCCTTTAAAGGGGCAGGGTGCCTCCTGCCCCGATTTTTTTATACAAGAAAGATGAATAATTAAAACAATAATTCGGTAATTGCCGACAGTGATAATAGGCTCAAAGTAAATTCAACCATACAGAAGCGAGGAATCACATGAACATCCATGAGTACCAAGCCAAAGCAATCCTGCGAGAATTCGGCGTACCGGTCCCTGACGGTCACGTCTGTTACAACGGCGCCGGCGCACGCGAGTGGGCCAAGCGCCTGGGCGAAGGGCCCTGGGTTGTCAAGGCTCAGATCCACGCCGGTGGACGCGGCAAAGGCGGCGGCGTCAAACTGGCCCGCAGCGCCGACGAGGTGCGTAACATCGCCCGCGACATGCTCGGCATGATCCTGCGTACCCATCAGACCGGCCCGGAAGGCAAACTGGTCACCCGCGTACTCGTTGAAAACGGCTGCAACATCGCCTCTGAACTGTACATCAGCCTGGTCGTTGACCGCGGCACCTCCAGGGTCACCGTCATGGCCTCCACCGAAGGCGGCATGGACATCGAAGAAGTCGCCGCCAAAACCCCCGAGAAGATCTTCACCGAAACCGTCGACCCGCTGGTCGGCCTGACCGCCTTCCAGTGTCGCAAGATCGCCTTCTCCCTGGGCCTGGGCGGCAAGCTGGTCAACAAGGCCGTCGCCGTACTGCAGGGGCTCTACAAAGTCTTTATCGCCTGTGACTGCTCCATGCTGGAGATCAACCCGCTGGTCATCACCGCCGAGGACAGCCTGATCTGCCTGGACGCCAAATTCGGCTTTGACGACAATGCCGTCTTCCGCCACCCCAAACTGAGCGACATGCGCGACTACGACGAAGAAGACGCCAACGAGATCGAAGCCTCCCAGCACGACCTGTCCTACGTCTCCCTGACCGGCAACATCGGCTGCCTGGTCAACGGCGCCGGACTGGCCATGGCCACCATGGACATCATCAAGCATTACAGCGGCGACCCGGCCAACTTCCTGGATGTCGGCGGCGGAGCCACCATCGAACGCGTCACCGAAGCCTTCAAGATCATCCTCTCCGACAAGAACGTCAAAGGGATCCTGGTCAACATCTTCGGCGGCATCATGAAATGCGACATCATCGCCACCGGCGTCGTCGAAGCCGCCAAGCAGGTCTCCCTGCAGGTCCCACTCGTCGTCCGTCTCGAAGGCACCAACGTCGCCCGCGGCAAAGAGATCCTGGCCGAAAGCGGCCTCAACATCGTAGCCGCCGACGGCATGGCCGACGCCGCCCAGAAAATCGTAGCAGCAGTAAAGGAGGCCAACTAATGAGTATCCTGATCAATAAAAACACCAAAGTCATAACACAAGGCATCACCGGCTCCACCGGCCTCTTTCACGCCCAGGGCGCAAGAGAATACGGCACATTGATGGTCGGCGGCGTCACCCCCGGCAAAGGCGGCACAATCATCGACGGCTTTCCGGTCTATGACACCGTCGTAGAAGCCGTAAAACAGACCGGCGCCACCGCTAGCGTCATCTACGTCCCGCCCCCCTTTGCCGCCGACTCCATCATGGAAGCCATCGACGCCGGTATCGAACTGGTCTGCTGTATCACCGAAGGCATCCCGGTCCTGGACATGGTCAAGGTCAAGCAGTACATGAAGGGCAAGAAGACCAGACTGGTTGGTCCCAACTGTCCCGGCGTGATTACCCCCGGCGAGTGCAAGATCGGCATCATGCCCGGCTACATCCACAAACCGGGCCGGGTCGGCGTCGTTTCAAGATCCGGCACCTTAACCTACGAAGCGGTCTGGCAGCTGACCTGCCTCGGTCTGGGCCAGTCCACCTGCGTCGGCATCGGCGGCGACCCGGTCAACGGCACCAACCACCTGGACGTACTGCGACTGTTTGAGGCCGATCCGGACACCGACGCCGTCATCATGATCGGCGAGATCGGCGGTACCTCGGAAGAAGAGGGCGCCTACTTCGTCCGCGACCATATGACCAAGCCGGTGGCAGCCTACATCGCCGGCATCACCGCCCCGCCCGGCAAGCGTATGGGCCATGCCGGTGCCATCATCTCCGGCGGCAAGGGTACGGCGGCCGAGAAGGTGTCGGTACTACAGGAATGCGGTATCAGCGTGGCGATCAGCCCGGCCGAAATGGCACAGGCATTGTTGAAGATTTATAAGCCGTAATACAGACTGAAGGTAGAATAGTTTTTTTCCTAACAGCCTTCAGCCTAACAACCTAAGATAATATCGGAAGGTGCAGCAATGGGAAGATACAAGGAAAAACCGAAGTACCATGTTATTTCGATGCGGGTGAACGATACAGAAAAGTCGACCCTGGAAGCAATGACACAACAGTACAAAAAGAGTGTCTCCCGGCTAATGCGCGAGGCGATTCAACTGTATGCCCCGCAGTTGGAAAGGGCAGCCAGTCAGAGATAACAGAAGGGATTGCAAGTGTTGGACGAGCACATACTGCCATTTGTGCTCCTTTCATAGCCGGGAGGGGAACAGTCCTCCCGGCTAAATAAACAGAACAAAAATGTCGCTGCAGAGTGCTAACTGAACAGCTGCCTGCACGAGTGCTTTACCAGAAAAGCTAGGAGTAGCGTATATGCTTGTTATTTCCTGCATCAAACAGGTTCCGGACACCACCCAGGTCAAGATCGACCCGGTCACCAACACCCTGATCCGGGACGGTATCCCCTTTATCATCAACCCCTACGACTCGCATGCCCTCGAAGAGAGCCTCAGGCTCAAAGACCGCTACGGCATGCGTGCCGTCGCCCTCTCGATGGGACCCCCAAATACCGTAGCGACCCTGAAAAAAGCGTACGCCATCGGCGTTGATGAGGCGATCCTGCTCTCCGACCGCTGCTTCGGCGGCGCTGATACGCTGGCCACCAGCAAGGTGCTCTCGGCCGCCATCGAGCGGCTCGACAAAGCCGAGACGGTCGGCATCGTCTTCTGCGGCAAACAGACCATCGACGGCGACACCGCCCAGGTCGGCCCCGGCATCGCCTCCCGTCTGGGGTTCAGCCAGCTGACCCTGGTCGACCGGATCGAATCGATCGATTTCCTGCGCAAGACGATCAGAGTGCGCCGCAAGCTGGAGGGACGCCACGAGATCGTGGAAGCGCCGCTGCCGGTCATGATCACGGTCGTCAGGGAACTCAACCGTCCCCGCTACCCGAGTGTGCCGATGCGCATCGAGTCGGAGGAGAAGGAGATCAAGGTCTGGGACAACTCGGTACTTGAACTTGACGTCGATACGGTGGGTCTCAAAGGCTCACCGACCTGGGTCAGTAAGATCTTTTCGCCGGAACGGGAGCAGGGTGAAATCATCGGTGACGGCTTGGGCGACCCGGTCGGGACAGCCAATCTGCTGATCGACAAACTGCTCAGCAAGGATCTGCTGACGGTTTAGAAATGCAAAGGATGAAGTATGAATTATGAATTGGCCCCATCTTTTCATACTTCATCCTTCATAATTCATAATTATAGAAGGGTGCACCATGACTGAGATAAAGAAACCGAAGAAACCGCGCGGCGTCGCCAGCCTGATCGCAGGCAAGTGCATCGCCTGCGGCGCCCGCTGCCAGAGTTCCTGCCCGGTCAACTGTATCGAAATGACTGACTCTGGCGACCCGATCATCGAAACCGCAAAATGCATCGGCTGCGTCAAATGCGTCAAGGTCTGCCCGGCCGAGGCCCTGGAGATGTACTTCACCCCCGAAGAGCAGAAGGTCCTGGCCGAGTTGGCCCAGCTTGTCGGTGGCGCAGTGGAAGAGGAATTGGACGAGGATGGGCAGCGGCTTCAGAAGATGCTGGCCGAATACCGCGGCGTCTGGGTCGTTATCGAGCAGTTCGAAGGGGTTACCGCCAAGGTCTCGTGGGAGCTTCTGGGAACCGGGTCCGACCTGGCCAAGACCCTGGGTGTGCAGCTCAGCGCGGTCATCCTCGGTCAGGATGTCGGGCATCTCTGCAACGAGGCCTTTGAACATGGCGCCGACCGGGCTATTGTCCTGGATGCTCCGGTATACCGGAACTACCGCACCCAGCCTTTCACTGACGCCATCTGCCATCTGATCGGGAAGCACAAACCGGAAGTGATCCTGATGGGGGCCACCGCACAGGGGCGTGACTTGGCCGGGGCCGTGGCTACCGTAGTCAGGACCGGGCTGACCGCCGACTGCACCGGCCTCGGCATCGACGATAAACGCAACCTGATGCAGACCCGCCCCGCCTTTGGCGGCAACATCATGGCCACCATCATGTGTGACAAATTCCGTCCGCAGATGGCCACCGTGCGTCCCCACGTCATGCATATGCCAGAACTCAAGCCGGGCAGAAAAGGGGAGAGCATCCGCGAGGCGTTTGCGCCGTTGGAGAAGGATGTGCTGGTCAAGGTACTGGAAGTACTAAGCGACCGGGACGGCAAGGACCAGGTCGATGTGGCCGCCGCCGAAATCATCGTATCCGGCGGGCGCGGCCTGATGAACAAGGATAACTTTGCCCTGCTGCAGGAGCTGGCTGATGAACTGGGGGGAGTGGTGGGAGCATCGCGTAGCGCTGTCGATGCCGGCTGGATCTCCCACAGCCGCCAGGTCGGCCAGACCGGCAAGACCGTCCGCCCCAAGATCTACATTGCCTGCGGCATCTCGGGCGCGATCCAGCATATGGTCGGCATGCAGGATTCCGATGTCATCATCGCCATCAACCGCGATCCCGAGGCGCCCATTTTTCAGGTCGCCACCTACGGGGTGGTTGGGGACCTGTTTCAGGTCGTACCGGAACTCATCAACAGGGTTCGAAAACTCAAGCTTAACAATGGCAGCTACGAGCCCGAAAGGGCCGCTGCGTGATTTAATGTCTAACCAGCGAAGTTATTTACGAGGTTCAACATGTCTTTGCATCAATCTATTTTTACAGCTGTATTTGCGGTATCCGTACTTTCCTTCATGTTCAGCTGCTACCGCCGATTTCAACTGGTAGCCATAGGTGCTGATGAGAACCGGACCGATAACCCGCTTGCCCGTCTGTCCGGCATGTTTACCTACGCATTCGCCCAGAAACGGGTTCTGGCGCGTCCGTACGGAGTCAACCACTTCCTGCTCTTCTGGGCCTTTATGCTCCTGCTGGTTGCCAATGGCGAGTTCATTCTGGAAGGACTGATTCCGGGCGCGAACCTTGAAAAGGTTCTGCCGGCTGCTCCGTACAATATCCTGCTGCTGCTGTTCGACATCGTCTCGCTGCTGGCGCTGCTCTCCGTGTTGGTGGCATTCGCCCGACGCCTCTTCTTTCCCCCCGACTATCTTGGCAACGACTACACCAAGCCGGCCAGTGGTGAAGCTCTGCTGATTTTGGCGATGATCGCCACCCTGATGGCCGCCTTCTTCCTCCTTAATGCCGGCCACATCGCCCTGAGTCAGCCGAACGCATGGCGACCGGTATCAACGGTGATTGCCTCCCTGCTGAAGGGTCTGCCCGGTCCAGTCCTTGCCGCAACGGTACAGGTATCGTGGTGGGCTCACGCCCTAGTGCTGCTGCTGTTCATGAACTTCCTCCCCCGCAGCAAACATATGCATATCCTGACCGCCATTCCTAACTGCTACTTCCGTAGCCTGGAAAAGCCGAACATCCAGCCGCGGGAAACCTTTGCCAAGGGGGAACGCTATGGCGTCAGTAGCGTCGATCAATACAGCTGGAAAGACCTGTTGGATTCCATGACCTGTACTGAGTGTGGTCGCTGCCAGGATCTCTGCCCGGCGCATAACACCGGTAAGCCTCTTAATCCGCGCAAAATAGTTCATGATATCAAGGTAAACCTGCTCAAGAACGGCCCCACAATGAGTGCCAGTTATAAGGGTGATACACCGCTGATCGGGGAGGAGAGCGAAGGAACTATTTGCGAAGAAGCGATCTGGTCCTGCACCACCTGCGGCGCCTGTACCTCGGTCTGCCCGGTGCTGATCGAACAGATGCCGAAAATTGTCAAGCTGCGCCGCCATCTGGTGCAGGAGAAGACACAGTTTCCGGAGGAACTGCTGAACCTGTTTGAGAACATGGAGCAGCGCAGCAACCCCTGGGGACTCGCACCGTCTGAGCGAACCAAGTGGAGCAGCCAGCTGGGCGACCGCAGCTTCAAGCCGGGTGAAACCGAGTACCTGTTCTTCGTCGGTTGTGCCGGTGCCTTCGATAGCCGCAATAAACACGTTACCGTCGCTCTGGCGACCATCATGGACGCTGCCGGTGTCTCCTGGGGGCTGTTAGGCAAGGAAGAACTCTGTTGCGGCGATAGCGTCAGGCGTCTCGGCAATGAATTCGTCTTCGACAAGATGGCCAAGGAGAATGTGGCGCTGTTCAAGGAGAAGAAAATCACCAAAATCGTCACCCAGTGCCCGCACTGCTTCAGTACCCTCAAGAACGACTACAGGCAGTACGGACTGGAGATCGAGGTCATTCACCATTCCGTGCTGATCGCCGACCTGGTCAAGAGCGGCAGGCTCAAGCTTCCCGCACAGTCCGGCCAGGGGAAAGTAATCTTTCACGACTCCTGCTATCTCGGTCGTCACAACGACACCTATGAGGCGCCGAGGAATGTACTGACTGCCGCGACCGGAACAGCGCCGGGCGAATTCGGACGCAGCCATGAAAAAGGCTTCTGCTGCGGCGGCGGCGGAGGCAGGATGTGGATGGAAGAGCAGACCGGGAGCAGGATCAACCTTGAGCGGGTCAAGGAGGCGATGCAGCAGCAGCCGGATACGCTCTGTGTCAGCTGCCCCTACTGTATGACGATGATGGAAGACGGGCTCAAAGATCTGGGTGTGGCTGATAAATGCAGAGTAAAGGATGTTGCAGAGGTCGTGGCTGAGGCGCTGCGATAATCATTATAACAATCCGAAGCGGCACAAGGAGTAAAACGTGGCAATCGCAAAAATTGAAGATGTTCTTGTGGACTTACAGCAAGGCAAGATGGTGATTCTCGTTGATGATGAAGACCGGGAAAACGAAGGTGATCTCTGTATGGCGGCAGAAAAAGTGACACCGGAAGCGGTTAATTTCATGGCCCGCTTCGGCCGCGGACTCGTCTGCCTGACCATGACCGGAGAACAGTGCGACCACCTCCAACTCCCGATGATGGCCGCTCACAACAGCTCCCCTTTTGGCACAGGCTTTACCGTTTCCATCGAGGCGCGCTGCGGTGTAACTACCGGGATTTCAGCAGCAGATCGTGCCTGTACAATCCTTGCAGCTGTGGCTGATGGCGCCCAGGCAAACGACCTCGTCAAACCGGGCCATATTTTCCCGCTGCGCGCTAAACGTGGTGGTGTACTTGTCAGGGCCGGCCAGACTGAAGGTTCGGTTGATCTGGCCCGACTGGCAGGCCTTAAGCCGGCAGGTGTGATCTGCGAGATCATGAATGACGATGGTACGATGTCCCGCATGACTCAACTCAAAAAGTTTGCCCTTGAACATGGTCTGAAAATTTGTACTGTTGCCGATCTGGTTGCATACCGCCTGAAGCACGAGACACTTGTTCGGCGCGCGGCAGAGGCACGGCTCCCGGCCGGATTTGGTGGTGATTTCCGTGCAATCGTCTTCGAAAATGACATTGATCGTCTGGAACATGTAGCATTGGTGAAAGGGGATATCAGCGGAGAAGAGCCGGTACTGGTCAGGGTTCACTCTGAATGTCTTACCGGAGATGTATTCGGGAGCAATCGCTGCGACTGTGCAGATCAGCTGCACAAATCCATGTCAATGATCGGCGCACACGGGCGGGGAGTTGTCCTCTATATGCGTCAGGAAGGTCGCGGCATTGGTCTCGTCAACAAGATGAAGGCCTATGCACTTCAGGATGAAGGTCATGATACGGTTGAGGCTAACAATGCTTTGGGTTTTCAGGCGGATCTGCGTGATTACGGTATCGGCGCCCAGATTCTTGTCAACCTTGGCGTGAAGAACATTCGGCTTATGACCAATAACCCTAGAAAAGTTATCGGATTACAAGGGTATGGCATTAACATAGCCGAACGCGTTCCCCTTGAAATTGCTCCCTGTCAGAACAATATTCACTACCTGAATACCAAACGGGAGAAGCTGGGACATCTGCTGGCATTGGCTTGAACAAAAACATCGGATCTACAGCAACTTATAATTTAAACTGTTTTGCACGTCAAGCAGACCCGGAGGCGTTAATATGAAAGAAGAAGTATATATTATCGACGGCATGAGAACGCCGTTTGGCTCTTTCGGGGGCGTTTTGTCGGATGTTGCCGCGCCTCAATTAGCCGCCACGGTTATCAAGGCGCTCTTGAACCGGAATGCACTGCCTGCCGAGGCTGTCGGCGAAGTGATAATCGGTCAGGTTTTAAGCGGCGGCTGCGGCCAGGCTCCGGCCCGTCAGGCGATGCGCAGCGCCGGTCTGCCGGATAACATCCCAGCACTGACGATCAATAAAGTCTGCGGCAGCGGACTCAAGGCGGTAATGCTCGGGAGTGATTCCATACAGCTTGGCAATGCCGATATGGTACTGGCCGGCGGCATGGAAAACATGTCCATGGCGCCATACTTCCTGAAAAAAGCCCGCAACGGCTTCCGCATGGGCAACGGTGAAATATTCGATATGATGATTCATGACGGCTTAACCGACCCCTACACCGGCGTTCACATGGGTATAATCGGTGAAGCCAGTGTCGAGCGCAACGGCCTGACCCGCGAAGTACAGGATGACCTGGCTGTCCGCTCCTACCGGCTGGCGCAGGCAGCGGTGACGGGTGGAATTTTCAAGGACGAAATAGCCCCGGTAGTCAAGAGCGTTCGCGGTGTTGACAGCGTGGTTTCTGATGACGAAGAGCCGTTCAAGGGTGATGTTGATAAAATTGCCAAACTGAAGCCGGTTTTCAAGAAAGACGGCAGTATCACCGCCGGCAATGCCTCCACCATAAACGATGGCGCTGCCATACTGCTGATGGCAGGCGCCGCCGCGGTAAAAAAATACAATCTTACTGCCAAAGCCCGCATAGTGGCCTCAGCAACCAGCAGCCTGCATCCGGATTACTTTCCGGAAGCGCCGGTTTCTGCGATTCAGGCCGCCTGCCTCAAGGCGGGACTGAAAGTCGAGGATATCGATCTGTTTGAGATCAACGAAGCGTTCGCCTCGGTAACGCTGATCGCCATAAAGGATTTAAAGCTTGATCCTGCCAGGGTCAACGTCAACGGCGGCGCCTGCGCCATAGGCCACCCGATCGGTGCCAGTGGCGCCCGTCTGGCGCTGACGGTTGTACGTGAACTGCATAAGCGCAACCTGCGCTACGGTCTGGCCACACTCTGCATCGGTGGCGGCGAAGCGGTAGCGGTAATATTTGAAAGAGTTTAATAAGCTGGAAGTGTTTCTGCATTTTTTGCAAAAAAATACTTCGTTAGCGGCCTTTGCGCTCTACGAAGGGATTGCAACCGCCGAGGATATTGACAAGGGGATGAGGCTCGGCACCAACCAACCGATGCGGCCGCTGACTCTGGCCGATTTTATCGGGCTTGATACGGAGCTGGCAATTGCCAATGTTCTCTATGACGGCTTCAAGGATCCCAAGTACCGCCCCTGTCAGCTGCTGGTCAAGATGGTCAACGCCGGTCACTTGGGGCGCAAATCGGGTCGCGGCTTCTATACCTATTAGTGGAGAGAACAATGGAATACAAAAATCTGCTGGTTGAAACCATAGACGGCATCACGACCCTGACGATCAATCGCCGTGAGGCGCTTAACTCTCTTAACAGCGCCGTGATAGCAGAGCTGGAATGCGCCCTCTTTGAGCTCGACCTTGATACGACGGTCAAGGCGATTGTCCTGACCGGGGCGGGTGAAAAAGCTTTTGTTGCCGGCGCTGATATCAAGGAGATGTCCGGATTGTCCGCATTTGAAGCGCATGAATTTGCCCGCCGCGGGCAGCGTCTGATGCTGATGATCAACAAGATACGCAAACCGGTCATCGCCGCCGTCAACGGCTACGCTCTCGGTGGAGGGTTGGAGCTGGCGCTGGCCTGCGACTTTATCTATGCCTCGGAAAAGGCGAAATTCGGCTTTCCGGAGGTCGGCCTCGGCGTAATTCCCGGCTTCGGCGGCACCCAGAACCTGGCGCGTCTGATCGGCCCGAACAGGGCCAATGAACTGGTCTTTTCCGGACGTGTCATAAGCGCAGCAAAAGCCCTCGCCTGGGGAATAATCAACGAAACATTCGCCCCGGAAGAGCTACTGCCAAAGGCTTTGGAAACCGCGCGGGAAATCGCCGCCAAAGGTCCGCTATCCGTGGCCTATGCCAAGGATGCCATCGCCAGCGGCCTCAATATGACGAAAGAAGATGGTTTTCGCCATGAGGCGTCCCTTTTCGGCGTGCTCTTTGCCACCGGCGACCAGCGTGAAGGGATGGGGGCGTTTCTCGAAAAGCGCGCCGCTGAATTCAAAGGAAAATAAAATATAATACGGGGGGAACTATGAATTTCGAACTGAGCCAGGATCACAAGGTATTGCAGTCTGCGGTGCGTGATTTCGTCGAGAAGGAAATCAAGCCGATCGCCATGAAGATTGATGAAGATCATGCCATTCCTGACGAACTGGTCAGGAAGATGAGTGAAATGGGTTTTCTCGGCAGCTACCTTCCGGAAGAGTACGGCGGAGCAGGGCTTGATATGCTTTCCTATTCCATTGTCGTCGAAGAAGTTTCCAAAGCGTGCGGCTCCAGCGGCGTTCTGATCTCGGCGCACACCTCGCTCTGCAGCGGACCGATCTACACCTTCGGCACCGAAGAGCAGAAAAAGAAATGGCTCCCGGCGCTCAACAGCGGCGAGAAGATCGGCTGCTTCCTCCTGACCGAACCTGACGCAGGGAGCGACGCCGGCGGCACCGCCACCACCTATACCCGTGACGGCGATCATTATATCATCAACGGCAGCAAGACCTTCATCACCAACGGCGGCTATCTCGGCACCGGCGTCCTGCTCGCCTCCTATGACCGCAGCCTGAAGCACAAAGGGATCACCGCCTTTATCGTCGATCTGAGTTCCCCCGGCGTCACCATCCTCAAAAACGAAAACAAGATGGGCATTCGCGGCAGTTACACCACCGCCTTCGCCTTCGACAACCTGCGCGTGCCGGTGGAAAACATGCTGGGGCAGGAGGGGAAAGGGTTCAATGTTGCCATGGATACCTTGAACGGCGGCCGGATCGGCATCGCCTCACAGGCGCTCGGCATCGCCGAAGGAGCTTTTGAAAGAGCGCTGGCTTATTCGAAAGAGCGCAAGCAGTTTGGTCAGGCGATCAGCGAATTCCAGGCGATTCAGTTCAAGCTCGCCGATATGTGGACCAGTATCGAGACCAGCAAGCTGCTCACCTACCGGGCCGCCTGCCTCAAGGACGCCAAGAAGAGCTACACCATGGAATCCGCCATGTGCAAGATGCACGCCTCGGAAACAGCCACCTATGTCACCAAGGAAGCGATCCAGATCCACGGCGGTTATGGGTATATCGTCGATTACGAAGTAGAGCGGATGTACCGCGACGCCAAGATCACCGAGATCTACGAGGGGACCAATGAAGTACAGCGAGTGGTGATTTCGAAGATGCTGCTGTCATAGGATACAGCATTGATCTTCGGGATTATATGTCTAATCCATACGTGGAGCCGGCAAAACTATACGTTTAAGAACATATTTCTGTAATTCCGCCTGCTATAAAGGCAAGTCCCCCTAAATCCCCCTTTCAGAAAGGAGGGTTAGGGGGATTTACTTTTGACTGGAACAAATCAACAGTCGTCTCATGAGTGGCACTTGCAAACGAATTCCGGTGGATCCCAAAAAGCATTTTATGGCCTCAGTAACAGCTCTTAAATTTGACAAGCTACGGCATTTCCATGCTACTATGTCCCCCAAACAGCGTTTGGAGGTTTGGTATGCAGACCATAGATTCCTTGATCAGGGAGAGTTGTCAAAAATATAGTGACCAACCGGCACTGCGTTACAAACTGGCCGGTACATGGCAAAAAATGACGTATGGCGCCTTGTGGGAACTGTCAGATCGCATCGCGGCCGGCATGATAAAATACGGTTTCAATGCAGGAGATCATGCCGCTCTGCTGGCACCGTCATCACCCCAATGGGTTGCAACATATCTCGGGATTCTTAAGGCGGGCGGAGTGGTGGTCCCGATCGACAAGGAGCTGAAATCCGCAGAATTGCGACACATCCTGGCCGATTGCGATGCCCGTTTTGTCTTCAGTGCGCCACCCTGCCTTGATCTGGTCCTGGAAATTTTTCCGGATATTCCGCTGTTGGAATATATTGTAACACTCACGCCAGCACCAGCTGACGCCGCAAGTTCGCAGGCTGTGCAGGTACTGAATGTCTTGATTGAGGAGTGGTGGGCACTCGTTGCAGCCGTGGATGTGCCGGTAGAGCGACGTACGGCCCTGGAACTGCTCGCTCGCCAGGCATACCGCCTGCTATTGCCGTCCGGTTCTGAAGCTGACTCTGCAACAGGATCGACAGATCCTTTTGATCCGGCGGAAAGGCTCCGCAACAAGCTCAGCCATGAAGGAAAATTCCTGTCGCTCAGCTCTCTCTGTCACACGGCGCCTCTTCCCCAAAAACCACGTAAAGAAACCGATACAGCCCTGATTCTGTACACATCCGGAACAACGGGACGCTCCAAGGGCGCCATGCTCAGCCATGCCAATATCGTCTCCAACATCAAAGGGGCGGCCGCACATTTCCGGCTCGACAGCTCCATGCACACCCTGTCGTTCCTGCCGATTAATCACGTTTTCGAGCAGGTCTGCGGTGTTCTGCTGCCACTCTCGCTTGGCGGACAGATTTCTTTTTGTGAATCACTCAAAAAGCTGGGTGAAAATCTGGCCGAGGTCAAACCAACCTTTTTCCTCGCTGTTCCGGCTGTGTACCGAATGATTCTTGATCGGATCATGAAAAATATAAACTCCAAAAAACTCTCGCAGTTCCTCTTCTCAGTACCTCTGACACGGCCGATCGTAACCTCGAAAGTGCGGCAAACCTTCGGGTCCGGCACCATCTTCATCAGCGGCGGAGCGGCACTTGACCCGGCCATTGCCGAGGGGATGACAAAATTCGGCCTGTCAATCTATCAAGGATACGGCATTACAGAAACAGCGCCGATTATCAGCGCGGAACAGCCGGGAGCCAAACGGCTCGGCACCATCGGGCGGCTGCTGGAACGTGTTGAAGTGCGGATTGATGAGCCAAACGATGAAGGTGTGGGTGAGATTGTTGTAAAAGGGCCGAATGTCATGCAGGGATATTACAAAAATCCCCAGGCTGCGGAGGAAGTGCTATCTGACGGTTGGTACCGGACTGGTGACCTCGGCGTTTTTAGTAATGATGGTTTTTTGACAATCAGCGGCCGGGTCAAGAACCTGATAGTAACCCCCAACGGCAAGAATGTGTATCCGGAAGAGGTGGAAAACGAACTTCTCAAAAGCCCGTTCATTGCGGAAGTAATGGTATATGGCCACCGGGTCGGCACTGCTTCTGAAGAGATTCATGCTATTATCTATCCGGAGCAGGAGGCGCTTGACAACCAGTGCCGCATTGATGGTAACTGCCCGATGAGTGAGGCCGATGTAGAGGCCCTGCTGCGGGTTGAGGTTCAAAAAGCCTGCAATGGCCTTGCTGATTACAAGAGGGTCCGCAAATTTACGATTCGTGAAGATGAGTTTCCCAAGACAACCACCCGCAAAATCAAGCGCTTTGCCGTGGAAGCCATTATCTCAACTTGACATTGAGGTGGTAAGAGAAACGAGAATACACAGTTGAACATACATGCAGGCGGGTAAATTCCTCTGAGTAATCCCCCGGCTTTGCCAGGGGATGCTTACTTACTTACTTGCCGAATGCCTGCAGAAACTGCTGCAAGAGTTGCGGAGCATTTGATTTGATCTTGCCCCCCATGAAATCCATGATCCCTGGGCGGTAGCCGTCGTTCCAGATTCTGTCGAACATAGCAGCATTTGTTTTGCATACGCAGTCGGCATCTTCGACCGTCTTTCCCTCCTCGACTGTACAGCCTTCCCCGCCCAGCGTCACCGTCTTCTTGATGTCATCGATAGAGAAATAAAAAGTTGTTGGTACGCTGAAAACACCCTTCTGATAACTATCCTGCAGGGTATTGAAAATAGACTCTGACATATCTGCGCTCCTGTAAGCTTGTTTGAAAACGGTTGTTCTTTAAATGAAAGTGGGGGCCGACGGCCCCCACGTGAAACCCGGTGTTCTGAAATGCTATTAAAACTTGTAGGTAACTGATAATGCGAACAGGTATGCGTCACTTTTGAATGTACCCGCCTCTTTGGCGTTTGCTACGGTGCGGTCGACCCAATGCACCCACATGTAAGCCATGTCAATGGAACCTAATTCATTATGCAGACCGGAACCGATGCTGAAGTTATGTCGATCGGCGTCCGGCAATTCGGGGCCGAGGGTTGAGTCCGGGGCAGGGCTGTTGTCATAGGCATAGCCGGCTCGCAGATCCATTTTGGGCGTTACGGCATACTGTGCGCCAAAGCGGTAGGCCCAGACATCTTTCCAGTTCTTGGCATCCGGATTTTTATTGAAGGATGTCATTGGAGCCTTGAATTCGAGTTCGAGCTTGTTGTAACTGCTCCAGCCGGTACGCTCGGCATCAAACTCCAGGGTTAGTTGGTTGATCGGTTTCCATGCAACACCAAGTGTAATGGCATCCGGAAGCGTAATGCTGGTTGAGGCGGATGCCTTAAGTTTGGATGTAACTAATCCCAAAGCGGCGGCGTTTGGTCCTGTTCGGAGGAAATTGGCATCGCCTTCCAGGTCAAGCTTGATTTCGCTCCGATATGCCGCTCCGAAGCTGAGGTTTGAGAGCGGTTTCCACAGAATACCAAAGTTATAGCCATAACCAACAGCAGTAGCATCGGCCCCCAAGCTACCCAGTTCCTGGTATGTACCAGAAAGTGGTCCTAGTGTGGGACTGACCGGCAACTGTTTATAAGCCATCTTCTGCATTGAAACCTGGGCATAGGTTATGTCCAGGCCGCCGGCCACCGACAGGTTCCAGTCATCATGACGATAAGCTACGGTCGGCTGAAAGTTGATCGGCTTGATTGATATCTCCTGAATACTGTCTCGGAATTCACTGCTGGCGTCCCAACGTTTTGCCAGTGGATGAAACGAGTTGATGCCCAGGCCAAACGAAAGAGGGACTGATTCCAGTGAAGTGGTCGCGTAGACGGTTGGTGCCAAAAAAATGTCACGGTTGGCTTTATCGGAAACGATTGTGGTGCCACTGAGTTTTGTTGTGCCGTCAAATTGTGTTTGCGGCACAAGAACGGTTGTGCTGCCGACCTGCAGCTGATTTCCTTTCTGGAAGGCTATACCGGCCGGGTTGTAAGCCAGTGCAGAGGCATCGTCTGCCTGGGCGGCAAAAGCGTTGCCCATGGCCATCGCCTTGGCACCCTGTTCTGCGATCTTGAATCCCGCTCCAAACGACATGGTTGCCGTTCCCATCACTGCAGCCGTAATACACGTTGTCACCAGTTTTTTTCTCATTTCAATACTCCTTTCCGTGGGTGTTCTGTCCTGTGTTGTATGTACATTCTCAATGCATCCCTCATGACATCTGACACGCGTGCGTCATTTTGTTGTGCGCAGTCTTGAATCACCCCCCGTTCATTATCGTTGACTCTCATTGACAGTATGTGATTTCGCAGACGTTTTGAACGTGGGTCCATGTTTTTACTTCAGCCTTTCCGCTATGTTTTAGAACTATGTTTTCGGTACAGTATTTCACCTTCACGTCGATGTCAAGATGTAAAATAACAATGTTTGGCAAATTGTTTAAAATTGCGGAGCGGTAAGCGATTCAGGCAGCTTGCTAGTATCAAATTGGGACTACAGAAAATAAATAAATAAATAAATAAAATAAGAATATTATGTGTTAGAGCGTTTGGGACTGGAAGGTTTGTTGAAGTAAAATAAATTAAACGATGTGTGTCTAGTGCGTATTTGTGGTGATTTTAATTACCCCCAAGCCTGCGCAGGGTATCGTTACTGCTGTATGTTAGGCCCAGAAAGGATGGTGATAAAAAGTTTGTAGAGAGAAGGTCGTGGCGGATTGGTGCTAAAAATAGAAAATAATTATAAATACAACTTGACATGCATGTTAAGGTTATGTAGCGTTGTGTAAAATATATTTGCTCAGGTGGTAGTCAATGAATAAAGTTGCTTTCAAGTCAATTCCCGACATGCTGCGGTCGAACGCCTCAAAATATAAAGGGCGCCTGGCCCTCAAATACCGCAAACAGGAAGTCTTTGTATCACTGTCATATGCCGCGTACTACGAGCGTGTGCTGATGGTCGCCAGAGGACTCGTCAAGATGGGTGTCAAGCCAGGCAACCGGATTGCTATCCTCTCTGAAAACCGTGCAGGTTGGGTTATCGCCGACATGGGGGTTTTGTGTGCTGGTGGCGTTACCGTGCCGATCTATCCGACCAACACCCCGGAACAGATCGAATACATGGTCAACCACTCGGGAGCCAAAATTATTTTTGTGTCTGGAAAGTTCCAGTACAGCAAACTCCTGAAGGTCAGAGAAGCGATTCCGGGACTGGAATTGGTTGTTTCATTCGAACGGTTTCTGGGGGATCCGAGCCTGCCGGTTACAACTTTCTACCAGCTCTCTGAGATAGATTCCCCCATCACCCCGGAAGATAAAAAAGAGATTGAGGCAGGAATTGACCGGATTAAACCTAGTGATTTGCTGACGCTTATTTATACATCAGGCACAACAGGGGTTCCAAAAGGGGTCATGCTGTCACACAATAACATACTGACCAACACCCAGCTTCTATCTGAACAGAGCAAGGTGATCGATGAGAATGATGTTCTGCTTAGTTTTCTACCGCTAAGCCACATTCTTGAAAGAACCGCCGGCTACTACATGACCATCCGCAATGGTTGCCTGATGGCGTTTGCCGACAGTATTGAGAAAGTTCCGGAAAATATGATGGAGATACGGCCGACCATAATGGTGAGTGTGCCGCGCCTGTTTGAAAAGATATATCACCGGATCTTTGAGAATGCGCATCAGATGCCTGCTGCAAAAAGGGCGTTGTTCCACTGGGCTGTTGCTATCGGAAAAAAATATGTTGCCGCAACCTATATCGACAAACAACCATCCCAACTGCTTAATTTTAAATACTCACTCGCAGATCGCTTGATATTCAGCAAAGTCAGAGACAGGTTTGGCGGAAATATGAAACTGTTCTGCTGTGGCGGCGCCCCCCTGGACAAGTCGATCAATGAATTTTTCTGGGTGATTGGCATTCCGATTCTGGAAGGATATGGATTGACCGAAACAAGCCCGGCACTAAGCTTCAATAGTTTTGAACACATCCGTTTCGGTTCTATCGGAGTCCCGCTGAAGCAAACAGAGTTTAAAATTGCTGAGGATGGCGAAATACTGGTGAAGGGGCCGCAGGTCATGCTTGGTTATTACAACAATCCGGAGGCCACGGCTGAAGCGTTTCAGGATGGCTGGTTCAAAACTGGTGATATCGGGCATATTGAAGACGGGTTTGTTTATATTACCGACCGTAAGAAAGAGCTTATTATTACCGCTGGCGGTAAAAACATCGCCCCGCAACCGATAGAGAATGAATTGAAGATGATTAAATATGTTTCCTCGGCTTTTGTGTACGGCGATCGCAAACCGTATCTTACCGCACTGCTTGTGCTTAACATGGAAAGGATGCTGGAATTCGCCAAAGAGCAGCATCTCAATTATTTTGAAATGGAGGATCTCGTCATGAATGAGCAGGTTCATAAATTGCTCGAGCAGCGACTTGCCGATATCAACAATCGTCTTGCCCCGTATGAAACGATCAAGAAATTCGTGCTTCTGGCCAATGATTTTTCAATCGAAGGTGGCGAGTTGACCCCGACGCTGAAGCTCAGGCGCAAGCCCATTTATGAGAAATATAAGCAGAAGATAGAGGACATGTACGCGGATCACAGCAACTGAAACTAAGCAGATTATTACAGACAGGGAGGAAAACAATGAAACAAATCAATAAGGTGGCTGTTCTTGGGGCGGGGGTTATGGGAGCGACCATCGCCGCCCATCTCGCTAATGCTGGTGTTCAAGTACTTCTGCTCGATATCGTACCTGGAGAAACGAACGATATTGAAAAAGCGGCGGGCCTCACGGTCAGTGACCTCAAGGTGCGTAACAGGATAGCGGCCACTGGCCTGGAAGGGCTTTTGAAGATGAAGCCGGCCCCATTCCTCATACCGAGTTACGCCTCATATCTCGAAGTTGGTAACTTCGAGGATGACATGAAGAGAATCAGGGAATGTGACTGGGTCATTGAGGTCGTTCTTGAGAACATGGCAATCAAAAAAGGCCTTTACACCGATAAGGTCGTGCCCAATCTCAGGGACGGGGCGATTCTCACCACCAATACCAGCGGTCTGTCGGTGAACGAGATGGCTAAGGCGCTTCCGGAAAACGTCCGTAAAAACTTCTTTGTCACCCACTTTTTCAATCCGCCCCGTTATATGCGGTTGATGGAAATGGTGCCGTGCGTTGACACCGATCCGGCAATATTTGCTTTCATGGCTGAATTTCTCAGCACCCGCCTTGGCAAAGGGATTGTCTATGGCAAGGACACGCCCAACTTCATTGCCAACCGCATCGGTGTCTATGCCGGAAGCAATGCGGGCAAGCACATGATTGACATGGGGCTCACCGTCGAAGAGGTTGATGCCATCTCCGGAACCGCCATGGCGCGGCCGAAAACGGCAACCTTTGCCCTCTGGGATCTGGTCGGCATCGACACCGCCGTGCGCATCGGCGCCAACACCTATGAAATCCTGGTCAACGATGACGAGCGGGAGATGTTCAAGGTGGCCGATTTCATGGTGAAGATGGTGGAGGACGGCATCACCGGCAAGAAGGTGAAAAAGGGTTTCTACAAGCGGGAGAAGGTCGAAGGCAAGGATGTGAAGTTTTACTACGATTATCTGAGTGGCGAATATAAACCGACCCAGTCGCCGAAATTTGTCTCGGTGCTCGCCACCAAGCAGCTTGACGACCCGGGGCAGCGATTAAAAACGCTAGTTAACGGTACGGACAATGCTGCCGAGTTTGCCTGGAGAACCGTGCGCGACACTTTGATCTATACTGCAAAACGGATACCGGAGATATCTGACGATATCGTCAATATTGATAACGCCATGAAGTGGGGCTACAACTGGGAGCTCGGTCCGTTTGAAATGATTGATGCATTGGGGGTCGAGGCTTTTGTTGCCCGTGCTGAAAAAGACGGCCTGGCAATTCCCGCCTGCCTGAAGCAGGCAAAGCAGTTCTACAAGATTGAAAATGGCAAGAGCTACTATTTCAGCATCATGGATAACGAGTACCGGGAAGTCACGAGGCCGGCCACCGCAATCAGTCTCTCGATGCTGAAGCGCAACAATAAGGTGCTGGAGAAGAACAGCGGCGCCTCCCTGATTGACCTTGGAGACGGCGTATTCTGTCTCGAATATCACACCAAGATGAACGCCATCGGTTCCGAGATCCTTGCCATGATTCATAAGGCAATCAAACGGACGGAAGAAGAAGGGCTTGGTCTTGTTATCGCCAACGAAGGGAGCATGTTTTCTGCCGGCGCCAACTTGATGATGCTGGCGATGGCGGTTGCCGAAGGGGCTTTTGACGATATTTCCCTCTCGGTAAAAGCCTTCCAGAAAGCGATGATGGCAATAAAATATTCTAAAATACCGGTGGTTGCTGCTCCACACAACCTTGTTATGGGCGGCGGCTGCGAGACATGTCTCCATGCGGATGCAATTATTCCCCATGCGGAAACCTATATGGGGCTGGTTGAAATAGGTGTCGGTCTGCTCCCCGGTGGAGGCGGAACCAAGGAGATGGCGATTCGGGCCATCAAACTGGCGGAAGAAAACGATGCCGATGTTACGCCGTTCATCATAAAGAACTTCCAGAACATTGCCATGGCCAAGGTCAGCATGTCTGCTGCCGAACTCTACGGCATGGGTTTCATGCGCCAGGGTGATGCCATCACGATGAATATTGATAAACGTATATATGACGCCAAACTGAAAACCATTGCGCTTGCCGCCAATTACCGGCCTGGAAAACCGTTGAACGGCCTGAAGGCACCCGGTCGCAGCGTAGCCGCCTCGATCAAGTCCCAGCTCTGGAATATGCAGCAGGGGGGATTCATCTCCGAGTACGACCAGTACCTGGCCGGCACCATAGCCGAAGTCATCACCGGCGGCGATGTCCCTGCCGGCACCCTGATCACGGAAGAATATCTACTGGAGCTCGAACGTGAAGCATTCGTAAAGTTTTGCGGTCAGAAGAAGACTCTGGAGCGCATCCAGCATATGCTCAAAACAGGGAAACCGTTGCGCAACTAATAATACACACACCACACTTATGGAGGTTATACATGAGAAACGCATATATTCTGGCCGCCTACCGCACCCCCGGCTGCCGCGCAAAAAAAGGAAAGCTGAAGGATGTCCGCCCGGATGATCTGGCTGCGGCGGCCATCAAGGGGCTGCTGGAGAGAACCGGCATAGACCCGAATGACGTTGAAGACATCATTATCGGCTGCGCCTTCCCCGAAGGGGAGCAGGGGATGAACTTCGCCCGCGTGGCGGCAATGAAGGCCGGCGTACCGGTCGAAGTTCCGGCCCAGACGGTCAACCGTTTTTGCTCTTCCGGTCTGCAGACGATCGCGACCGCTGCGGAGCGGATCATGGCCGGATTTGCCGACTGCATTATTGCCGGCGGCGCCGAGAGTATGAGCATGATTCCTATGGGGGGCTCTAAGTACAGCGCTAATCCTTCATTGATGGCCAGCTGGCCGGAGGCCTTTGCCTCAATGGGGATTACTGCCGAACTGGTGGCCGACAAGTACGGCATCAGTCGCGAAGAGCAGGATGTTTTTGCTGTTGCCAGCCATGCCAAGGCCGCCTCCGCCATCGCAGCCGGGAAATTTAAGGATGAGATCATCCCTGTTGAAGTAGAAAACTGTGCCTTGATTAATGGGAAAATGAAACGAAGCAGAGAACTGGTCGATACGGATGACGGTGTGCGCGGCGATACGACTGTCGCCGGCCTGAGCAAGCTGAAACCGGCTTTCAAGGCGACCGGCACGGTTACCGCAGGGAACACCTCCCAGATGACCGATGGCGCCGCTGCAGTGCTGGTTGTCTCTGAGGATTATCTCAAAAAGATCGGCAAAAAGGCTCTGGCCCGCTTCGTGGCATTTGCCGTCAAAGGGGTGCCGCCTGAACTGATGGGCATCGGCCCGGTGGCCGCCATTCCGGCAGCGCTGAAAATGGCCGGATTAACGCTGGACGACATCGGCCTGATCGAACTGAACGAGGCCTTTGCGGCCCAGTCCCTGGCCTGCGTCAAGGAACTGGGTATTGATCCTGCCAGAGTTAATGTGAACGGCGGGGCGATTGCCCTGGGGCATCCTCTGGGGTGCACTGGTGCCAAGCTGACTGCCAGCATACTTCAGGAAATGCAGCGCACGGATACCCGCTACGGCATAGTTTCGATGTGTATCGGCGGCGGCATGGGTGCGGCGGGGATTTTTGAGAAGGTATAACCCCCTTAATCCCCCTTTTTATAAAGGGGGAGACAAAAAAAAGTAAAACTTACAAAAAATACCGAGGTGATACCATGTCCGCAAAACTATTCAAAGGCGCTGAATATCTGATAACCGAAGCTGATAAGAACGATGTCTTTACTCCGGAGGATTTTACCGACGAGCAGCGACAGATAGGCGACACAACCGAGCAGTTCGTACTGAATGAGGTTATCCCGCATCGCGAAGCGATAGAACATCACGATCTGACGCTGACGGTAGAATTGATGAAAAAGTGCGGTGAACTGGGGCTACTGATGATCGATGCCCCCGAGGAATACGGCGGACTGGAACTGGACAAGGCCACCAGCATGCTGGCGGCAGAAAAACTGTCTCAGGCCGGATCGTTTTCGGTAACCTACTCCGCCCATACCGGCATCGGAACACTCCCGCTGGTTTATTACGGCACCAAAGCGCAGAAAGAGAAGTATCTCGACAAAATGATTTCCGGTGAGTGGATTGCGGCCTACTGCCTCACCGAGCCGGGCTCTGGTAGTGATGCGCTGGGGGCGGCGGCAACCGCCACTCTCTCCGCAGACGGGAAGCACTATATCCTCAACGGCACCAAACAGTTCATCACCAACGGTGGCATAGCAAATATTTACACCGTATTTGCCAAAATTGACAAACAGCACTTCACTGGCTTCCTGGTCGAGCGGAGTACCGAAGGCCTAAGCGTAGGGCCGGAAGAGAACAAGATGGGGGTCAGGGGTTCATCCACTACCCAGATCATCCTCCAGGACGCCAAGGTACCGGTTGAAAACCTGCTGGGGGAGATCGGCAAGGGGCACAAGATCGCCTTCAACGTCTTGAATGTTGGGCGCTTCAAGCTGGGCGCCGGCGCAACCGGTGCAGCAAAGACGGCACTAACCACCGGGATCAAGTATGCCAACGAACGCAAGGCATTCGGTGTAACTATCGGAAGCTTCGGGGCTATTCAGGAAAAGATTGCCGACATGAGCGCTGCCATTTTTGCGTCGGAATCGGTTGTCTACCGCCTGGCAGGTCTGATCGATGATCGACTTGCCACAGTCCCGAAAGATACTGCTGACTATTATGAAGCCTATCAGCAGGGAATCGAAGAATATTCCGTCGAGTGCGCTATCGCGAAGGTTTTCTGTAGCGAGGTGTTAGCAGAAGTCGTAGATTCGGTACTTCAGATTCATGGCGGTTACGGTTTCATTCAGGAATACGCCGCTGAAGGCTACTATCGCGACGAACGCATCAACCGCATCTGGGAGGGTACCAACGAGATCAACCGTCTGTTGATCCCTGGCATTATCCTCCGTCGAGCCATGAAGGGGGAAATCCCGCTGCAGAAGGAGGCCATGAAAGCCTTTGAATCCCTGATGTCGCCATCGTTTGACGAGTTGGATGATTCTGTTCCCTTTGCGACAGAAAAGGCCCTGGTAGCCAGCCTGAAACAGGCTTTCCTGGTGCTGGCCGGCAGCGGGGTGCAAAAATTCATGGATACGATTAAGGATGAGCAGGAGATCCTACTGGCCGTAGCCGATCTGGCGATCAATATCTTTGCCATCGAAAGCGCCGTATTGCGCGCCGAAAAGATCCTGCCTAAATTGAGCGAGAGCAAAAAGGCCTCGGTAAGCGCCGCCGTGAAAGTATTCACTTTCAACGGCAACGAAAAGGCGGCTTCCGCCGCACGTCGGGCCGCTTACTACATCGAGGAAGGGGATACCCTGACCATGCTGCTGGCAGGTATCCGCAGATTTACCAAGTATGATGCTACCGGACTGCTCAAGGCAAAACGCCAGCTGGCAGCCGCTTCTATTGAAGCAGATAAATTTATTTTCTAAAAAAACAGGGGCGGCCATTGCGGTCGCCCCACCTCGGAGCATCATGCTGCAGCACACTGTCCAAACCCCCTACGTCGTGGGGGAGGTACATCTTTACAGCACCGAGCTTGACGGTGGCCTTGTGCTGTTCGACACCGCCCCTCCCACGCCGGAAGGGGAAGCATGCCTGTTGAAGAACGTCGATCTCAAACGCCTGAAATACCTGTTCATTACCCATTGCCATGTGGATCACTACGGACAAGCCAACTTTATACTTCAGCATAGCGATGCAGAGGTATTCATTCCGCGCAGTGACGCCATCAAGTTTCAACGCCACGCCGAACGGATGGAGCGGATGGGTGAACTGTTGAATGGATACGGTTTTGGAGGGGATTTTTCCGTTCAATTGAGAGAATCTTTTGAACGGAACAAAATTTTCCCTGCCATACCAGAGCGATTCCGGATTGTAGAGGAGTCGGATGAACTGGCTAAACTCGGAATCAGCTATCTTGCATGTCCGGGACACTCCCAGAGTGATCTGGTTTATCTGGTCGGTGACTATGCCGTGACCGGTGACATTCTTCTCAGAAACATCTTTCAAGCCCCTCTTCTCGATACTGATCTGGAAAGCTTTGCAGGTCGCTACAGAAACTTTGATGCCTACTGCAGCTCACTACTCAACCTGATTAAACTGCGCGGAATGCGCATCATGCCGGGGCATCGCCAGTACGTCGAAGGAGTTGATGAAGTAATCCTCTTCTACGTTAAGACTCTATTGGAGCGAGCTGAACAGGTGCTCCCCTTCAGGGGCCTGGCCATCAACAAAATTATCGAGAAGATCTTCAAGGGGAGGCTGATCGAGCCGTTTTTCATCTATCTGAAGGTTTCGGAAATTGTCTTCATGCTGGATTTTCTCGAGAACCCTGAACTGCTCAAGGCATCACTAGAACAGATCGGTCTGTTTGATACGGTCAGTACACTGTATGAGGCAGTTGCGAAACGGAGAGAACTATGATTGATCCGCTTTTTGAACCAATTAGCATCAACCACATGGAGGTCAAGAACCGCATTTTCATGCCGGCCATGCACATGAACATGGCCGGGAATTATGCTGTCAGCGACCGTCTGGTTGATTTCTACGCCGAACGGGCCCGCGGCGGGGCAGGGATGATCACGGTAGGGTACGCAACGGTAGATGAACTTTCCGGCAACCCCGGCAACATCGGTGCCCACAAGGATATCTATATTCCGGGGTTAACTCGCCTGGCAACCGCTATCCGCGACAATGGCGCCCGTTCCTCAGTCCAGTTGAACCATGCCGGACGCTATAACCACTCGATGCTGATGGGTGGCAAACAGCCGGTGGCGCCTTCGGCAATCGCGTCACGCTTGACCCGCGAAACACCACATGAGCTGGATATTGAAGAAATAGAGGAGATCATCAGCCGATTTGCCCAGGCAGCAGGACGTGTCAAGGAGTCCGGATTCGATGCCGTCGAGATCCTCTCCGGTACCGGCTACCTGATCAGCGAATTTCTCTCTCCGCTCACCAATAAGCGCACCGACCTGTACGGCGGCGACTTTGACAACCGTATCCGTTTCGGACTCGAAGTTATCAAGGCCGTCCGCTCCAACGTAGGCGCCGAGTTTCCGCTGCTGGTCAGGATGAACGGCAATGAATTCATGAAGGGTGGGTCTAATCGCGCGGAACTTCAGGAGTACGCTGTGCGACTGGCGGCAGCCGGAGTCGATGCCCTCTGTATCAACGTCGGCTGGCATGAAGCACAGGTACCTCAAATCGTCACAGAAGTGCCGCGCGGCGTCTTCGGTTATCTGGCGCGAGGGATAAAAGAGCGGGTCAGTATACCGGTTATCGCCAGCCACCGCATCAACGATCCGGATCTGGCACGTGAGATGATCGCTGATGGCTACTGCGACATGGTGGCGGTCGGACGGGCTTTGATAGCCGATCCCTACTTCCCGGAAAAGGCCCGCAGCGGCCATGAAGCGGACATTGTCCATTGCGTGGCCTGTGGCCAGGGCTGTTTTGACAACCTTTTCAAGATGAAGGCGGTGGAATGCCTCTGCAATCCGCGGGCAGGATACGAACGTTCACGGGCGATTGTCAAGGCCGATAAACCTCTGGCCGTTGTCGTTGCCGGTGGAGGAGCGGCCGGCATGAGCGCGGCCATTGCCGCTGCCGAACTTGGTCACCGCGTGACGCTTCACGAGGCTGGCGACCGGCTCGGAGGACAGTTGCTGCTGGCTGGCGCTCCCCCGGGACGGGAAGAGTTTCTGGAGCTGGCCGCTGATCTGGAACGGCAGGTAGAGTTATCCGGCGCGACAGTAGTATTCAACTCCAGAGTTGACGGGCAGTTGCTGAAAGATGCCCGTCCGGATGCGGTGATTCTCGCTACCGGTGGCCGATCGATAACCCCATCTATTCCGGGTGTAGATCTGCCGCACGTTGTCCAGGCCTGGGATGTGTTGGCTGGGGAAGTTATGACCGGCAGACGGGTGGTCGTGATCGGTGGCGGTGCGGTCGGTATTGAAACCGCGCTGCTGCTGGCGGAGAAAGGCACTCTTTCCGGAGAGGCACTCAAGTTTCTGCTGGTCCATGCTGCCGAACCGGTCGAAGAGCTGTACGGACTGGCAACCCATGGCAGCAAGGCTGTCACCATAATCGAAATGCTGGATGAACTGGGCAAAAACTTCGGCAAGAGTACTCGATGGGGCATGATGCAGGATGTGGAGCGCTATGGTGTCAAGACCCGCGCCACGGCCAAAGTAATTGAGATCACAGCTGATTGCGTCAGGATAGAGTGCGAAGGTCAGCTCGAAGATATTTCGGCCGATTCGGTTGTGCTGGCTGTCGGTACACGCGCACACAATCCGCTCCAGGAACTGGCAGTTGCCAGCGGCATTCCGTTTCGTGTCGTTGGAGACGCCCAGCAGCCCGCCATGGTTTTTGACGCAGTTCATCAAGGCTTTACAGCCGGTCGCGAGATCTGCTGAACTTACGACAAAGGGGAATTATTATGAGAAATATATTCGCAGCAATTATTATGACAGCCTTTTTTGCCACTCCGTCTTTCGCTCTGGAAGTAGCCGGAGTAAAGCTGGACCAGACCGTGATCGTAAATAGTCAGCAACTGAAATTGAACGGGGCTGGCATCAGAAAAAAATTATTCTTGAAGATTTATATCGGGTCACTCTATTCAGCCAGGCAGCTTTCCAGTGCGGCGGCTGCACTGAGTGACGGCGGAGATAAACTGATCAGGATGAATTTCCTTCACTCAAAAGTTGATAAAGAAAAAATCACTGAAGCCTTCAGAGAGGGTTTTGCCAACAATTCACCGGACCTCATCGCTTCTCCCGAAGTCAAGAGGTTTTTGGCTCTTTTTACGGCAGATTTTATTAAAGGGGATGTTGTTGACCTGGCACTTTCCGCAGATGGCAGCGTAACGGCAAGCCACAACGGCAAGACATTGGGAACAGTGGCATCTACCAAGCTGGCGAAAGGGGTTCTTGCCATCTATCTGGGCGAAAAACCGGCTGACGACTCATTGAAAAAAGGGATGTTAGGTAAATAATCACAAAAAGTACTTTGCGTTTAACGAATCAAGTCGTAAGAAACTTCAGTTTTTTTTTCTATGGCACAAACTTTATCAATACCCATAGAGATCCGTCAACTGACATCAATATCTACGAATATGTGAACAGTGTTGTCTGTTTTACCAATCTTGAATCGGTTCGTACTGGCCAGAATTGGTTCATCCACTTTAATTTAGAATATTGGCTCCACGACGGCGCAAAGAAAACCTATGCAACTGCCCGCACAACAGTGGTCTGCTTCGATAATGTGAAGAAAGTCACCATTCCAATGCCTGAATGCATCAGTAAATTAGCCTGAGATGTAATATAGAGGAGAATAATTAATGAGCAGTGCCAGCGCAAACGATCTGATTCAAACAGACCTTCAGGATGGGGTTTTAACCGTAAAAATAAATCGTCCAGAGAAAAAGAATGCACTGAATGTTGCCATGTATGGAGCTCTTGCAGATGCACTGGAGCGTGCCGATGAAGATCCGGCTATTCGGGTTGTTCTGCTCTGCGGTTGCGATGACTGTTTTACCAGCGGCAATGATATCGCCGATTTTGTCAACTTTCCGCCGAGCGGGCCGGACAGCCCGGTTCTCCGCTTTCTAAATGCCATCACACTGGCGGTAAAACCGATCATTGCCGCTGTCAGCGGCTCTGCCGTAGGGGTTGGAACGACCCTGCTGCTGCATTGCGATCTGGTGTATGCCGCCGATACGGCAGTTTTTCAGATGCCGTTTGTCGCTCTAGGGCTATGTCCCGAAGCGGGATCGACCCTGCTGCTGCCGCAGTTGATGGGGCATCAGCGTGCTTCTGAATTGTTGTTGCTCGGTGAATTGTTTACAGCCCCACGAGCCGAGCAGCTTGGAATTGTCACAGCGGTGCTACCGCAGGCGGATCTCCTTCAAACCTCGCGAGCCAAGGCTCTTCAGCTGGCGGCGCAACCTGCTGCTGCGGTTCGCCTGACCAAATCACTCCTTAAAAGGGGGAATGCCGGGAAGATCCAGGAAACTATGATGTTTGAAATACGCTGCTTTTTGGAGCGGCTTAACTCTCCTGAAGCCCGTGAGGCGTTGCAGGCATTCATGGAGCGGCGCAAGCCGGATTTTACGAAATTTGAGTAGTTACGGTAACCCGGCCCGACTGATCTTAGTCGGGCCTTTTTCTCCTGATATAGAGCACCTTCTTTACGTTAGCCACCAGATCTCCCTGCTCATCTATTATCTTAACGGTAAACTCCGGCAGATACTTGTTCCCGTCGGCGATCCTCTCCCTGATGACAGCCAGCTCTTCTTCGCTTATCGTGAAGATTGCCTTCACCGTTCCCCTGCCCGGTTTAACGAAGTCGATAGTCGCCGCTTTGTCCCAGATGACATACTCCTTGCCGAGCAGCTGCATCAGCAACAGCATCAGGTGCGGGTCGGTCATTGCATACAGGCTCCCTCCAAAATGAGTGCCAGCAGCATTTCTGTTGTACCAACTCAAGCGCATGGCAACGTGCAGCTCGCGCCAGTCCTCTCGTATATACGTGATTTTTACGCCGGCGCCTAGAAAAGGTGGGAAAATATTCATTGCAAACTTGGCAAGCCATGGTGAGATCTTCATTGATTTTTTCTCCGGCACCCTTTGCCATAGGCGTGGTGGTTCATTGTCCAGTCACCAGCACCACCTTGCCGGTTGTCTGGCGTGCCATCAGTGCGTTTAACGCATCTGATGCATTCTCCAACGGATATACTGCCGATATGTGTGGTTTTAGTTTTCCCTCCATGAGCCAGGCAAAAAGCTGTTGCATGTTCGCCTGATTCTCCCGCTTCTGACGCATAGCGAACTCTCCCCAGAAGACTCCGAAGATGGAGCAGCCTTTGAGAAGCGGCAGGTTTAGTGGGACTTTTGGAATGGAGCCGGCAGCGAAGCCGACAGCCAGGTAACGGCCATTCCAGGCCATAAGTCTGAGTGCCGGTTCGGCAAAATCGCCGCCTACCGGGTCATAGACGACATCAACCCCTTTGCTGTCGGTAAGTTTCTTGATCTGGTCACGCCAGTCATCATGCTGGTAATTGATCAGTTCGTCGGCACCATGGCTGCGGCAGACATCCAGTTTGACATCAATTGAGGCCGCTGCAATGACACGTGCTCCCATGATTTTGGCAATCTCGACCGCCGCAAGGCCTACACCGCCGGCAGCGCCGAGGACCAGCAGGGTTTCACCGGCCTTTAGTTGGGCACGGTCGTTGAGTGCATGGTACGAGGTGCCGTAGGCCATGGCGAACGAGGCGGCTATGGTGAAGTCGAGTGCCGGAGGGATAGGGATGACCTTGTAGGCATCGGTCACCACTTCTTCCGCAAACCCACCCCAGCCGGTGAATGCAATGACATGGTCTCCCGGCTTCACATGGCTGACCTGAGCGCCTATCTCCGTTACGATGCCGGCCAGTTCGCTTCCGGGCGAGAATGGCATCTCCGGCTTGAACTGGTAGTTTCCCTGAATGATGAGAGTATCGGGGAAATTAACACCGCATGCTTTAACGCGGATCAATACCTCTTTCGGTCCCGGTTGCGGCGAAGGGATCTCCTCGATCATGAGGGTGTCTGGAAGGCCGTGAGATTTACAGAGAACGGCTTTCATTGGTTTGTCTCCTTGAAATTTCGGTTATGTCTGACTGACCAGCGCTTATTCTCCCGGAGCTGGTGAAATCTGAACTATGAGTTTTCCTTTATTTGTGCCATTGAATAGGCGGTTGATCGCAATGGGCGCTTCTTCCAATCCCTGTACCAGGTCGATGCGGTAGGTGAGCTTGCCTTCCCGGTACCAGTTAGAAAAATCACCGATCATTTCTTTTACCCGCTTGCCAAAATCTGTGGCGATGAAGCCCTGGATCTTTAGTCTTTTTGATATTACCATGGCAAAGTTGTATGGTCCCGGCACTGGTTCTGTAGCGTTGTACTGAGAAATGAGGCCACAGACCACCACCCTCCCAAAGGTGTTCATTACTGATAATGTGGTGTCGAGGATGTCGCCGCCGACGTTATCGAAGTAGATGTCGACCCCTTGCGGGCAGGCTTCTTTCAGCTGTTTGCGTAGATCTCCGCTGGTATGGTTAATGGCGGCGTCAAAACCGAGTTCCTTGACCAGCCACTCACATTTGGCTGCGGAGCCGGCAATGCCGACTACGCGGAGACCCTTGATTTTGCCGATTTGACCCACCAGTGAACCGACTGATCCGGCGGCGCCCGATACAAGCAACGTTTCGCCCTCCTTCGGTTGACCGATCTCCAGAAGGCCAAAATATGATGTCATTCCCGCCAGCCCGAAAAGCCCCAGATTGGCGGTGAGAGGTAATGGGCTGGGCGGCAAAAGAGTGATCCCGTCACCACTGGATACAAAGTATTCCTGCCATCCCAGCATCCCCTGGACTGTGTCGCCGACGGCGAATTTGGCATTTTTAGACTCTTCTACAATGCCTATTGCCAAGCCGCGCATGGTTTCGCCGATTTTAACAGGTGGAATGTACGAGGGACGATCAATCAGCCAACCGCGCATTGCGGGGTCAAGAGACAAATAGACAATGCGGATCAGCAATTGGTTGTCAGCCAGAGCCGGAATGTGCTCGACTGCCAGTGTGAAATCCGAAGGTCTAATCATACCCTCGGGGCGGGCTGCAAGCAGCCATTGGCGGTTGGTGATGGACATGAATTGGCCTCCTCGTTTATTAAATTGGTAGCAGCGTTGGTTGCCGATCCAGCAGGATGTCGTCCATCCTGGTGCGGATACCAGCCTTGGTCTGCGGGTGGGTAATGATGTAGAACTTCTCGTCCCGAATCGCTGCAAACACGGCTTCGGCAATCTCTCCCGGCTCCATGCCGGCCTGTACCGCCTTGAACATGGACATGCCGGTCTCTGCCGTCACCTTGTCGAGCTTTGCCAGATTGATCCTCTCATCGGCAGGGCGATGACGCTCCGCTTCGGCAATGCGCGTCTTGACCCAGGCGGGGCATAGCACCGAGACCTTGATTTTGGCCTGTCGCAGAGTCAGGTCGTGATGCAGTCCTTCCGACAGGGTCACGACCCCGAATTTGCTGACGTTGTAGGCTGCCATGGACGGCTCCGACAACATCCCGGCAATTGAAGCGGTGTTGATGACATGCCCTTCCTCTCCCTTTTCCAGCATTCGTGGGATGAAGGAACGCAGGCCGTTGGTGACCCCGTAGAGGTTGACCCCCATTACCCACTCCCAGTCATTCTGTGTCGTTTCCCAGGCATTTTTAGCCATGGCTACACCTGCGTTATTGACGAGCAGGTGGACGTCACCGAAAGTGTCAAAAGCGAGTGAAGCCAGAGCTTCGACCTGGTCTGCCTGTGAAACGTCCACTTTAAGGCCTACGGCGGCAGTTCCGCCAGCGGTCAGTTCGTTGACGAGCCGGTCCAGTTTGCCTGTATCGATATCTGCCAGTACCAGTTTCATCCCCTCTGCCGAAGCTTTCATGGTGATGGCCTTGCCGATTCCATCGGCAGCGCCGGTGATGACGGCGACTTTGTTGTGCAGATTTTGCATTGTATTCTCCTTATTATGCAAGTAGATAGCCGCCATCAACCGGGATGCAGCTGCCGGTTGTGTAACTCGCCGCTGATGATGCCAGATAGAGAACTGCACCCGCCATTTCGTCCGGTTGGGCGACCCGGTTCATCGGAATATGTTGCAGTGCCTGTTTGAGAATGACCGGATTCTTCACCAGGGTGGCGGCAAATTTGGTGTCAGTGGCTCCCGGCAACAGTGCGTTGACCCGCACCCCGTCCGGTGCGCACTCCTTGGCAAATGCCTTGGTCATGGAGATGACCGCCGCCTTGGTGATGGAATATATTCCCTGCATTGGGCCGGGTATGACACCATTGACCGAGGCCACGTTAATGATTGATCCACCGCCGTTTTTGGTCATCAGCCTGGCGCCGTTCGAACACATGAAGAAATACCCGCGGATGTTGACATCGACGGTCTTCTGGAAAGCAGCAGCATCGGTCTCGACGATTGGGCCGAAGTATGGATTTGCTGCAGCATTGTTTACCAGGATGTCGAGTCGACCGTACTGGCTGGTAACCTGGGCGAAAAGAGCATCAATCTGCTCCAGTTCACCGATGTGGCACGGGATTACTGAAGCGGTACCGCCCGCCGCAATGATCGCATCAGCCACCGTGCGGCAATCTTCCGCCTTGCGGCTGGAAACAACGACGTGGGCGCCGTGGGTGGCGAGAAGTTTGGCAATTGATTCACCGATACCCCGGCTGGCGCCGGTAACTACCGCAATTTTGCCGTTCAAGTCAAAGGGATGTGTTGTACTCATGGAAGCCTCCTGTTTTTGTTGCTTCAGATTGTTGGTGTCTGGAACTCAGCGATAGGTGATCAGTTCCGGTTGCTTCAACCGCTCCAGGTGCGCGTGGTTGTTGACGTAGCTCAGGCTGATCCGCCCCGGCTGGTGCAATAGTTTGGTTATACCGGTGTTTACCAGCGTCCAGTTCAGTTCGAAAATTCGTTCGTCCGGAATGGCAAGCAGCCCCTGGACAATTGCCGTAATCGATCCGCCGGAG
The DNA here is from genome assembly GCF_056821595.1 of Geobacter psychrophilus. NCBI lineage: Bacteria > Pseudomonadati > Thermodesulfobacteriota > Desulfuromonadia > Geobacterales > Geobacteraceae > Geobacter > Geobacter psychrophilus. The sequence goes on along the minus strand of NZ_JBXDTU010000004.1, from coordinate 1,961,232 downwards.
GTGAAGATCCAGGCATCTTGCCCTGTGTCAGTCGCCTCAATCAGCCGCTTGAGTGCCGTCGTCACCCGTTCGCGGAAGGCGGCAAAGGATTCGGCGTAATCTGTGTCGTGCCGGCCGCTGATCCAGCGGGCGACGGCCTGGGAGAAAATCTGTTGGAACTCCCGGCGAGGATTGCCGGCTTGGGCCAGAAATTGTTTCAGAGCCTGGGGTGCAGCGAATTCCGGCCGATGGCGAACGAGAACTTCGTGGTGGTCAAATTCGTTAAAACCGGCATCCGCCTGCCAGTTTTCCTCTGCCGGAGTGGAGCAGAGCATGCTGCAAGCTGCGGCGCTTTGCCGGTGGCGCTTCTGCGTCCCCGTGGCAATGGCTGCGACGCTCAGTCCGCAATCGTTGATCCATTTCCCGAGATGTCCGGCCTGTACCTGTCCCAAGGGCGAGAGCTGATCATAATCGTCTGCGCCAAAACTGGCCTGGCCATGTCGGACGAGATATATTACCCCCATGTTTGCCTCGCTGTTGCGTTATTCATGGCTGATCCTTTCGTGATATTTCCTTGCCAGTAGAGGCAGAAAGGCGTGCAGGTCGTCAATGACGATATAGTCCGCTGCTGAAAAAATTGCCGCATGCGGATCGCTATTGATTGCCACAATACAGTCTGCCCCTTTCATCCCTGACAGATGCTGCTGCGAACCTGAAATGCCGCACGCCATGTAGAGCTTCGGTGTAACAGTCTTACCGGATACGCCGATCTGGCGGGAGTACGGTAGCCACTTCACATCGCAGAGAGGTCTGGACGCACCGATGGCGGCATTGGAAAACAGGCGGGCAACATCTTCCAGCAGGGAAAGATGTTCTCTCTTGCCGATTCCCCTCCCTGCCGCAATGACCACATCCGCATCTTCGAGTTTGGCGCCACTCTCCGTTTCCCTGCGGACCTCAGTCGGAATATAGGCAGCAGTCGTGCATGAATAGCACCTCCGGAAGAGTGAAACGTTGCGTCCTGCCGCGTCCCGCAGCTCCTCCGGCACACAAAATGATCCGGAAAGAATGGTCAGAATTGTATGATGTGTGGTTGGCCGGACGCTCTGAATGAACTTTCCATTGGCAATCCTGCGCTGGAAGGTTGTGTCCTCGTCTGCAGCTATGTAAGATTCCACGGCAGTTATGCAGGTAGCACCGAGCGCAACTGAAAGTGATGAAGCTGTCTGGCAATTTTGCATTGTATGGAGGAAACAGATGAGCTTCGGACCGAATTCGGCCATCGTTCCCAGGAGCATCTGCCGCATCAATTCGGGATTTGGGTAATAAAGATGCTCATGTTCGCAGACGACAACAGCCAGGCCGTACCTTTGTGCGAGTACATTGCCAAGCCATTCGACGTCTCTGCCCGGAAGAAACAGCACTGTGCGGGAATTGTCGCCACCGTTGAAGGCCTCGGCAAAGGCGATCAGTTCGAGGCTTTGAACGCTCAGCCGGTTTTCGATAGTGTCAAGTACCAGCAATGTATCGTACTTCATACTCATTGCGTCCTTCCCGATGTTCACAGTAACGATCTTTCATGGAGAATATTTAGTAGCTGTTCGGCCTTTTCTTCTCTTGTTCCCGCCAGGACGACACCTTTGGCCGAAACTGCCGGGTATGCAAGCGGCAGGAACTCTTCGCGCGGGTCAACTGCTGAAATCCCTTCCGCTTCCAGGGAGACAATCACCTTTTCTTTTGCCCGCAGGATATTGGATAGAGAAGGGTAGCGCGGCCTGCTCCCCCCGGTTTGTATCGTCAGAACAGCGGGGAGCGACACAATGATCTTCTCCGTCATCATCCCCTCCAGTTCTGAATGCACTGTCACGCATTTATCTCCTGCCGCCAGGCTGGCAGCAACTACCGACACCGCGCACGGCAGGGAAAGCAGTGCCGCCAGTAGCGGCCCGACTTGACACTGCATGGCATCCTCGGACATGACCCCGGTGAGGATCAGATCAAAGGCGTTTTCGACGGCATAGCAGGCGATGCATGAAGCTGTTTCCAACGCTGACAGCGGTGTTTTGTCGCTATGTATGTGAACACCGTAATCTGCACCTTTGGAGAACGCCCGCCTGATGATCTGAGTGACCCGTTCCGGCCCTACGGAGATAACATGGATCACTGTGCCCGGAATTCTCTCCTTGAGAAGCAGGGCCTCTTCAAGGGCATACTCGTCATAGCTGTTCATTCGGTATGAAGTGTCGCTGTCCTCCAGGAGCCAGTCGGCTTGAGGAGAGGGGTACAGTGTCGAATTGCTGTCTATGACCTGTTTGATGCAAACGAGAATCTTCATGGGGCGCCTGTCAAGAATAAGTGTGCTTAGCCATGTTCGCAAAAACGACCGGTAGAGTCAATTAAAAAAGCGAGCGCTCGCTCGTTTTTTTAATTGACAGTAGAATTAGGCATAAGTACAGTAGGCATATAATGAAGAAAATACGCCAAGGAGGTTTGAGATGGATTTTGTAATATCGGACAAAATGAAAACAATTCTGAGAATGATCAACGAATTTGTTGATAAGGAGCTGATACCACTCGAACATGAATTTATTTCATCTGATTTCAGGGAGATGCTTCCCGTTCTTCACGAAAAGCGGCAGATGGTAAAACAGATGGAGCTGTGGGGTCCGAACAACCCGGTGGAACTGGGGGGGATGGGGCTTTCCATGCTTGAGCATGGACTTGTTTCCGAGGCGCTCGGGCGAACGCCTCTCGGCCATTACATTTTTGGCTGCCAGGCGCCTGATGCCGGCAACATCGAGATACTACATCTCCATGGAAGTGAAGAACAGCATCACACCTATCTTGAACCGCTCGCCCAGGGTGATATCCGGAGCTGTTTCGGCATGACCGAGGTGGATAGCCCAGGGTCGAATCCGGTAATGATAGCCACGACCGCAGTCAAAGATGGGGGCGACTACATCATCAACGGTCATAAGTGGTATACGACCGGTGCTGACGGTTCGCAGTTCTGTATTGTCATGGCGGTAACCAACCCGGACGCACCGGTGCATCTCCGGGCCAGCATGATCATCGTGCCGACCGACACCCCCGGCTTCAATCTGGTGCGGAACATCCCGGTCATGGGACATGAGGGGAGCGATTACGCCAGTCACGGGGAAGTTCTCCTCCAGTCGTGCCGGGTGCCGCAAAAAAATCTGCTTGGCAAGGAAGGCATGGGTTTCGTTCTGGCCCAGGACCGGCTCGGACCGGGCAGGATTCATCACTGTATGCGCTGGCTTGGAATCTGCAGTCGGGCCTTTGACCTCATGTGCGCTCGGGCCAACAGCAGGGTTATCTCTCCGGATGGTAAAACGCTGGCGTCAAAGCAGATCATTCAGGCCTGGGTTGCTGAATCGGCCGCAGAGATTCAGGCGGCTCGTCTCACAACCCTCTACGCCGCCTGGAGAATCGATACTGTAGGTGCAAAAGAAGCGAGGGACGATGTAAGTATGATAAAATACCTCGTGGCAAATACCATGCAGAATGTCGTCGACCGTGCGCTTCAGGTACATGGCGGCCTCGGCATGACGGATGATACGGTGCTGGCGTATTTCTTCCGCCACGAACGGGCAGCAAGGATTTATGACGGAGCTGACGAGGTGCATAAAACCTCGCTGGCGAAACGGTATCTCAAGCGATATGTCTGAAGGAACAGGTGAGGCGGTAATGACTACTGATTTTGAACGATTCAAAAAAGAAAACCAGCTTTCGGTTGAAACAATCTGCCGAGATTTTTTCAACAACAGTCAGGGTTCCCTTAAGATCAAAAAAGAAGCGGTAGTGGTAAAAAATCTCGTAACTATTCTGAATACCACATTGAAGTTGAGTAGTGAAATCGGATTTCAGACTATGAGTCTGCGGGATCTGAGCAGAGAATCGGGACTCAGCATGGGGGCACTGTATGCCTACTTCAGCAGCAAGGATGACCTGTTACGAATTATTCATTCCTACGGCATGCAAACGGTTAAAACTATTCTGACGGAAACTGTTGCAGACAAGGCTGATGCCCATGAAAAGCTGCGGAATATTGTACGGACCCATCTCTATCTGAGTGAAGTTTTGCAACTGTGGTTTAATTTCTTTTTTATGGAAACAAAGAATCTGAAACACGAAGACCGGAAAATACCGACCGAAAGTGAACTGTTTACTGAGCAGGTTATCGTCGACATCCTGGAAGAGGGGAGATCGGCCGGAATTTATACCATAAGGGATACCGTGCTGACTGCGGCGCTTATTAAAGCACTGTTACAGGACTGGTACCTGAAACGGTGGAAATATGCGAAACGGAAAATATCAATTGAACAGTATCTCGCCTTTATTATGGAGAGTATAGAAGCCGTAATTTTATCGAAAAAGGGGGCATCGGTATGACGTCAGAACAAAATAAAACCCTGGACGAACCGGTAACGATTCGCGCCGGTGAAGAGCTGGACGCAGCACGGGTACAGGCATTTGTCACCTCATCATTCCCAGAAATCACTGGCGAAATAACAGTACGGCAGTTTCCGGGCGGATTTTCCAATCTGACCTATCTGGTGAAAATTGGCGAGCGTGAACTGATTCTCCGCCGTCCTCCCTTCGGTAAAAAGGCTAAGACAGCCCATGATATGGCGCGTGAATACCGGGTATTACGCTCGTTGAAACCGGTGTTTCCCTATTGTCCAGAACCGCTGGTTTACTCCGAGGATGAAAACATCATTGGTGCTCCCTTTTATCTTATGGAGCGAATCAAAGGGATTATTTTGCGGAAAAATCTTCCTGCGGAGATTAGCTATACAGCAGAGCAGGCGCGGACCTTGAGCGAAAACCTCGTGTCGGTATTATGCAGACTGCATTCGATAGATTACGTCCAGGCAGGCCTTGACGATCTGGGCAAGGCACAAGGCTATGTCACGAGGCAGGTGGAAGGGTGGAGCAGGCGATATGTTGATGCAAAAACCGATGATGCATCAGGATTCGAGACGGTTATCCGTTGGCTTCAGGACAAAATGCCGTTGGATTCCCCGGTGGCGGCAGTAATCCATAATGATTATCGTTTTGACAATGTGGTGCTGGACCCGGAACATCCAACCGAAATTATCGGTGTTCTTGATTGGGAAATGACTACGATCGGCGACCCTCTCATGGATCTTGGCTCGTCTTTAGCGTATTGGATAGAAAAGGATGATCCGCCGGGGTTACAGGCCATCCGCATGATGCCGACAAATCTGGACGGTATGTTGACCAGAGATGAGCAGGTTGCGCTGTATGCGGAAAAAATGGGAATCAAAATTGATAATTACGACTATTATTATACGTTCGGGCTGTTTCGTCTCGCAGCGATCGCCCAACAGATCTACTACCGATATTACCACGGACAGACCAGGGACGCCCGTTTCAAATCGTTAATAGGAGCGGTGAAAGTGTTGGAGCAGACAGCCCTGCAGGTTATCGGAAAATCAGCTCTGTAGTTTTGCTGGTGAAACGCCGGAAGTTACAGATTTGCAAAGCAATGGCCGTTGCACTTCGCATTCCCTGAACAGGAGAGACACATGGGACACAATCTTGGTTCCAAAAGCAGCATCGTGCCGCTGATCGACCGGCTGAACAAATATCCGATCGGTCTCGTGGACAGCGATAAGCTGCGCGAGATCCTGACGCTCCTTTTTGACGAGCGCGAGGCCTACGTTGCTTCGCGCTTTCCGCTTGAAGAAGCGACCCTGCCGGAACTGGTGCGGCTGACGAAGATCCCGGCCGGGGAGCTGCTGCCGCTGCTCGACCGGATGGCCAACAAAGGGCTGGTGATGGATATGCCCTACGGAGGCGAGGTCTATTACCTGCTCTTGCCGGGGTTGATCGGCTTCTTCGAGTTCACCTTCATGAAGAATCGGACGGATCTGCCGCTTGAGCGTCTTGCCCTGCTTATGAAGGAATATCTGGAGGAGAGCCAGGCTGGCGAATTCTTCGGCAGCAAGACGCCGCTGACACGGTCTCTGATCTATGAAGAGCATATCCCGGTAACCTCGGAAGTCACCAGCTATGACCGGGCCCGTGAAATCATCCGTGAGGCTGGTTTCGGTGCGGTCGGGATGTGCTACTGCCGCCACAAGAAGGAACATCTGGATGAAACCTGCGGCAAAGGTGCGCCGGTAAACGGCATCTGCATCTCTTTGGGAAGTGCCGCCCGCTTCATGTCCCGCCGCGGTTTCGCCGAGGAGAAGAGCGTGGACGAACTGTTGGCGGTCCTTGACCACGCCAGAGAATTTAACCTGACTCACATTACCGACAACATCCGTCACAAGCCGTCATTCATCTGCAATTGCTGCAGCTGCTGCTGCGAACTGCTCGCCGGTGTGCAGATGGGATACCATAACGGGATCGGCAAAACCGGCTTATGCGCCGTTATAGATCCGGAACGATGTAACTGTTGTGGTGTCTGCTTCCGCGCCTGCAACGTCAAGGCTATCGGTCTGCCGGAAGGGGTGACATTTAAGCAGGCTAGCGACCGCTTTGCAGTGGTTGCCAACGACATCTGTCTCGGTTGCGGTGCCTGTGTCAGCGCCTGCAAGCGGAGTGCGCTCTCGATGGTCCCTGTTGTGGACAGAGTGATGCCGCCGTTGAAACGGAAGGATCTGTACATCCAGATCCTCAAGGAAAAGCGCCGCCTGACACCGTTTGTCGTCAGCGGCTTCAAGAAAAGCATGCGGAACCTCTTTAAGGAAAAGCCGACCAATAAAACCATACAGATCATTAAGGAGTAGCCCATGTTCCTACTCAATCCAAACCAGCTGTCTGCGACTCATCCCGATCCAGCTCTGAATGAGATCCTACGTAAAACCGTCGCTTTTTTTGAAGCCAAAGGAAAAAAACAACTCAAACAGGATGATTTCGACCGGGTCTGGTATGCCGATTTTCTCGACTTCGTCAAGCGGGAGCGGATCTTTGCAACCCTGCTGACTCCTGCCAGCTATGGAGATAAGGATTGCCGCTGGGATACCTCGCGCCTCTGCGCCTTCAACGAATTGCTCGGTTTTTACGGTCTCTGCTACTGGTATACCTGGCAGGTCACGATTCTCGGGCTCGGGCCGATCTGGATGAGCAGCAACGAGGAGTTGAAGCGCAAGGCCGCTCAACTGCTGGATGACGGTGCGATCTTCGCCTTCGGTCTGTCCGAAAAAGAGCATGGTGCCGATATCTACGCCAGCGACATGCTGCTGATTCCGCAGGGTAACGGCAGCTATCTGGCGCAGGGTGATAAATACTACATCGGCAACGCCAATGAAGCTGCCATGGTGTCGACGTTCGGGCGCGAACCAGATGGCGGCGGTTACGCTTTTTTTGTCGTCAACAGCAAACATGAAAAATACGAACTGGTCAAAAACATCACCGCGACTCAATCCTATGTGGCTGAATACGTCCTGCACGACTACCCGCTGACCGAGGCCGACATTCTGTCAAAAGGGGATGAAGCATGGAATGCGACGCTCAATACCGTCAACATCGGCAAATACAATCTGGGTTGGGCCAGTATCGGCATCTGCACCCACGCCTTCTACGAGGCGATCAACCATGCCTCAGCTCGGAGCCTCTACGGCATGCATGTCACCAACTTCCCGCATGTGAAACAGATGTTCGTCGATGCCTATGTCCGGCTGGTCGCGATGAAACTCTTTGCCCTGCGGGCTGCGGACTACCTTCGCTCGGCCTCGGCTGAGGACCGCCGTTATTTGCTCTATAATCCGGTGGTCAAGATGAAGGTGACGACCCAGGGGGAAGAAGTGATCAACCTGCTCTGGGATGTGATCGCGGCCAAGGGATTCGAGAAGGATATGTATTTCGAAACGGCAGCCCGCGACATCAGGGCGCTCCCGAAGTTGGAGGGAACGGTCCACGTCAACATCGCGCTGATCGTCAAGTTCATGCAGAACTACTTCTTTAATCCGGCGGAGTATGCCCCGGTGCCGCGCCGTCTCGACCCGGTCAATGACGATTATCTGTTTAATCAGGGGGCAACAAAGGGACTCGGCAAGATCCAGTTCCACAACTACCTCCCAACCTATGATGCCTGTACACTTCCGAATGTGCAGATTTTCAAGGAGCAGATTGCCGTCTTTCGCGAGTTCCTGCTCAAAGCAACACCCGATGCGACTCAACAGAAGGACATAGACTTTCTGCTTACGGTGGGTGAGATTTTCACCTTGGTGGTCTACGGTCAACTGATTCTGGAAAACGCCGCGCTGCTGGCGATCGATGGAGATGTGGTTGATCAGATCTTTGACTTCATGGTGCGCGACCTGTCGAAATTTGCGCTGCAGCTTTACAGCAAACCATCCAGCACGGAGCAGCAGATGGCATGCTGTATGATACTGGTGCGCAAGGCGAATGTTGACGAAAAGCGCTATCAGAGGGTTTTGGGGTTGTATGTGTACAGCTTGAATGGTGCTTATAATATGGTGGAATAGCAGAAATTAAAATGATGTGGTGACTTGCACATGGCGCATCCCCCTGTTTATCCTGAGGTGCGGCTCATTCTTCCAGAAGAAGAGCGATTGCTAACAAATCGAACACCCCATGGACGTTTGGGATTACCTCAATCAATCAAGTGCGATGAAAAAAAGATTACTTTTTAACACAAAGTGCTCCATATGTGCTCCACAAAATAATAAACTGGTCAGCTGATTAGCTAACCAGTTTATTTTATGATCGATCACTGAAGAATAATTATTTTCGCTGAACATCTTCCTGGCTTTCTGCTGTTTCTGCACTGTCGGATTTGATTGTTACAAGACCCTCTAGGTGAGCTGCCCATTTGGTAAGCCACGCCTGTTTTTCCTTGTCATATTTGTTGCGATTGTAGATACCGATGACACCCTTCTTGGCATGGTTCAGGATGGCATCAATGATCTCGTCCGGACAGCCCAGCTCAGATAACTTGGTGGCCGCTGTTCGCCGCAGGTCATGAGGAGTCCAGCGGGGCAGGCCGAAGTATTCTGCCATGGCTCCGGTCTTTTTACCATCACCTGCCGGTCGTCCGCCTGCCCGTTCGTCACAGACCATATGTGACAGAGCCTTTCTCTGCAGTGGCGGAAAGACCGCTTTTAGCGTATCCGGATTAATGACAGCAGGGCCGGGGAATACATAATCGCTGTAACCGGGGTTCTTGCCGATGGTGCTCAAGGCAAATGGCGTGAGAAACACCCGGTGGCTTTCCTGCCGATGATTGCGGGTTTTGATTCGCTCCGGCGGGATCGACCACCACTTTTCATCGATTTCATTCCAGGCCATGCCTGCAACCTCTCCAGGACGCTGAGCGGTGATCAGGATCATTAGCAATGCCCTGCGTGTTTCAGCCGATCCAGGCGGGGTCGAGGAATGGATGGTGTCCCAGACCAATTTGATCTCTTCATCGGATAAGGTTCTGGAAGTACTGACCGGTTTTATGGAGGGAACGGCAGCTGGCAGGCGTGTGAAGGGGTTGATTTCCACCAATTCACGGTCGAGAGCGTAGTTGAACATGGCCCGGGCAATTTTCATGACGCCACGAGCCTGGCCGGGAGCGGTCGCTGCAATCGGGTCGATCAGGCTGATAGCGTCCTTACGCCGGATTTCTTGAGCATTCCGTTCCTTCCAGACCAAAATGATATGCTTGTCCAGGGTGCGAACCGTTTCACGGGCTGTTGATTTTGCCATGTGTTGTTCCACAAACACTTTGTAATCATCCACCAGTTTCTGGATGGTCAACGCAGCTTCGGGCTCTGATGCAACCGGCTGCTCAAGCGGGCTCATACCTTTTCCGACCATGATGGCTGCCGCGCGGAACTTTTCACGGGCATCGGCAAGCTTTGTCACAGGATATTGTCCAAGGTTCATGCGGTGACGCTTGCCGTTCAGGGTATAAATGTACTGGAATGTTTTGACACCGGAGGGAAGGACGCGTAATGTGAACCCGTGACCTTCACGGATGCAGTACTCTTTCTCGGGTGGCTTGATGGACTGAAGAAAACGATCGGTAAATTTCATGGAACCTCTATGGAACCTTGCATGCTTCCGAAATCAAATTAATGCTTCGAAAAAACCTGAAACAATTATTACGGAAAACGGGCCATAGAGTCAATAAAATAAGGTGATTACACAAACACATATTACTATTTCGAAATATCTGCAAAGCCTTTTTAGCCTGCTTCGGGAGCAGGGGGTCGCTAGTTCGAATCTAGTCATCCCGACCATTTGCCACTTAACTCTGTAGTTTATCTACAGAAAACGAAATCCTCCAAGTGTTGGCCTACAAACTAGGCTACATTTCGGAGGATTTCGTTTATATGTACCTTAAACGCGTTGGCACAATCTACTATTTTTACGCTCGGGTTCCCTTCGATCTTGTTCCCCTCCTTGGTAAAACAGAGGTAAAGAAATCCCTTCTGACTTCTGATCTACGCACAGCTAAGGCAGCAGTAAAGGTCTACATCCTCGAACTCGAAAAGCTTGGCATGCTCACGAGGACACATATGCTTGACGACATTCAGCTACACAAACTACTCCAGCGATATAAAGACAGCTACCTGCTGGGCATTGATGGTGCGAGAGATACCGGCGCTACAGTGATGGACGTACTAGAGCATCAGGTATTCAGCAAGCGACCACTTGCCTGTCTGGATGTTAATAAGATGCTCCCTCAGCTGGTCAACCTCTTCGGTGATAGTTCTACGGACTCCAACATAATAAACAACCTCGATGCCATACTGCTGGCTGATAATGTCTCTCCTGAGTATAAAGCGCGGGCCGTGCTAATTAAGCAGTCTCTGGCTGAACAGAACGGGCCTGATGCTGCGATAGACGTGTACAACTCGCTACTGCTAACCTTGAGAAAAGAGCTGAGAACTAACGAGTTCGATCTGGACACCAGAACAGAAGCTCTTGCTTTTGTTGTCGATAATAAACTGGATGTTGAGTTGCCACCTAGGGAGTGGGTTGATCCGAATTCAGATGATTGGTTCCAGCGTCCGCAAGGTGATTTCCTGAAGGTTATCAGGAAGCTATTGCAGTCCAGAATTGACATATACAGCACCGAGATGCAGCGCCTTCAGGGTAACTACAGTAATCCCTATGATACACAAGCACGTACCAAGCGGCCACCATTCTACATAAGTGAGGCTATAGACGAATAACCAAGGTACTGGAAGGAACCGCAGTACTAAGGGCTACCCACCTTTGTGAGCACGGTACATGGCGTCTTGGAAACATGCTTCTTCGCAAATTTCATTTTTACGATCTTCTATTTCATCCGCAGCATGGGAATATGCGCTTTGAATTCCTACCAACAACTCATCTCTGATTGCTGAACTCCAACCCTGTGTCAGAATTTTATCTACAGCGAGCTCTATATGTTTCCTGATAGAGCCAGAGGAGTCTCTCAAAAAGTCGACAGGTTACGCGGTATCCCGGGGATGTTGGAATAGTATAGACAGATGCTGCTTGATTCGGAAGGGCATTGAGCAAAAGAGGGGCGGCGAAATTGTCCGCCCTTTTCTGCTGGTGCATGATGTGTGGGTTTATGATGAACCTGACCGCGTAGATTTCAGCTTGGATTCTGACGGTAATTGACGTCCAGATGAAATGTAAATTAACCACACAGTTCGTCAGTCAGTTCCTTTGATATCACGGATATTACTGCTCAACGAAGTGGAGCCCGATCTGGTTGGAGTGTATTCTGATAACCTTGCATAGATAGGTAACCGGGGAGAGAAGCAAAACTTTCAATGTCCCCACGTCCCCCATCTGAATGCAACCCTGGTCTGATGTGTTCACCTCAATCAATGCACCGGCAGAAGAGATGTTATCGACCAGGCATGAATATTTTGAGTCCTTGATATCCAGAATACAGGTAGTTTTAAAGGCGATTCTTTCCTCGCCGCGCTTTTTATCATACATAGGTATCACCACGTCTTTCTGTCACTACGTATGAATAATACCACACTCAATCACCTATAAACCACCACTCAATACCATCTGTTCCGCCATTCGGTTGAATGTACCCGGTCCCTTTAGATGGCATCAAGCAGGTAAACAAAGTGATATCCGGTCAAATCACGGAATATTCTCTTGAAACCGGGAACAAGATGTGACGGAACATCATGTGGACCGGCAATCTACTTTAAGCTAACCCTTATAAATAGAGACTCAGCATGCTATTTCGCGGGTATATGGTCGTGTGAAAATACTTTTTTTCAATAATGGGAACAGGATATGCAATAATCGGAATAACCACATAAGTTCTTCTCATCTTGTACAATTGGCAAACCTGGGGTAACCCAGGGACGCAAAGCCGCGAGTCCTGCAAATGGATAGTCGGGTTACCAGAATGAGGGTCACTAAACCCTTCAGCTAACGAAGGGTTTTTTTGTTTTTCGGGCAGCAATCAAACCTTGGGAGGTCCAACATGAAGGCATTGCTTGTGCTGATGTTAATGGCAACAACGAGTGCGTTTGCCGGGGATATTCTGGTTCTCAGAAAAGGTGTGGAGTTTAACCATGTCAAGCATCAGTCCGATCGGGTTGGCATTTGTGCGGTATGCCATGTGAAACAGATCGGGAAGATTTCTCATTTCGGCAAAGGGTGGGCGCACAAGAACTGCATAGATTGCCATGACCTTTACAAAGAAGGGCCGACTCATTGTAGTGGCTGCCATTCGGTGGCGTAAGCAGATGCAGGCTGCTCAATCGAATCAGATATTATGTTGCCAGGCACTTGATGTGGACTATAATCGAGACAGATGAGCCATCAAGTGGAGGCGCCATGATTGTATATATTATGCGGCACGCAGAAGCGGTTGAGAAGAGCGACAGCTTGCAGGACGAGTGGCGCTATCTGACTGAAAAAGGCAGGTCAGCGGCTGAAAAAATGAGCTCGGCAATTGCCAGGACCGGACCCAAACCGCGATTGACCATTACCAGTCCCCTGACCCGCGCCGTACAGACCGCCGAGATCGTGGCTGAAAAGGCCTGCCGCAAAGATGTGGTCGTCGCCAGCGAACTGCTTCTGCCGGGGGCTGACATCAATGCGGTGGTTGCGCACCTGCAGGGATGCAGTGCTGCCAAACGCGTCATGCTGGTTGGACACGAACCTCAGCTTGGTTTGCTGGTCGCGACATTGCTCGGCTGCGAGGACAGATTGATCCCGCTGAAAAAAGGCGCCTGTGTGGCGTTGGAGCTTGATACGAAAAAGGCAGACAAGCCGGCCGGTTTTCTCTGGTACCTGGCTCCCGACAGGAAACGGGTCATGTCGTTTAAGAAGGCCTTCCCACAATAGCGGCCTGACGGTAAATTATTTCGTCACGTGCAAATATCTTTTGTTATAATCGGGGCTGCACCTGCTGGTGCAGGCCCCGATTTCGTTTGAAGGAACATTCAGCGCACTTTAATATCCAGAGGAGAACATGCTGATGCTGCACGGTTTCATAAGAAGCAAGTCTGCCGTTGCGCTGGTCGTACTGCTTCAATTCATAGTGACACTCTCGCTGTGCAAAACAACAGCGGCCTCAACACCAGCGCCTTCAGCCAGGAATGTTATTCTGATCATCGCAGACGGCATGCAGCTGGAGCATGAGAGGGCCGCAAGCAATTACCTGTACGGAAACCCGGAAGCAGGGCTGGAGCACCAAAAATTTCCTTATAAAGGATCTGCCTCCACCTGGGATGTAACGACCTATAACCGTTATGCCTACACGTACGGCGCGGCCTTGATCAGCGACAGCTGCTTTGATCCGCAACGGGCCAACGGTTTTACTGCCCTGCTGGGCTATGATCCCTCCAAAGGCGGCAAACTCCCCTACCGTCAGGATACATCCGGGCAGACCGCCTATTTCGGAACCAGGCTGAAATCAGGTGCAACCGCCAACGGAGCCTATCCGGCGACTGATTCGGCCTCTGCCGCCACAGCGCTTTCCACCGGCTTCAAGACCGACGACGGCAACGTTGCCTGGCGCAGCGGCGACCCGGCCAACGGGCGCCTCACCACCATCGCCGAGATGTTCCGCCGCCAGAGAAAAGCAGCCATCGGCGTGGTCAGCACGGTTCCCTTCTCCCATGCCACCCCGGCGGCCTTCGTCAGCCACAATGTTCATCGCGACAACTACAGGGCCATCGCACAGGAGATCATCGCCGGTGTTCGTCCGGAGGTTGTCATCGGCGGCGGTCATCCGGCCTTCTACTCTGCCTCAGGCCGGGCGGACTACAGTTATATCGATGCCGCCGAATACAACAGCCTGAAAAATTCCCGCGAGTATGTCCTGGCAGAGCGCAAAGTCGGCGTCGATGGCGGCAGTGTGCTGCAGGCCGCAGCCGATGTAGCGGTGGCCGGCAACAAGAAGCTGTTCGGCCTGTTCGGCGGCGCGGGGGGCAACTTCGAGTTTCATATGCCGAGCACTGACGGCAGTGCCGGTATTGTTCGCGGTTCCGTCGAGAACCCCACCCTGGCCGATGCTTCCACTGCTGCCCTCAAGGTCCTGTCCCGGAACAGGAACGGCTTCTTCCTGCTGGTTGAACAGGGGGACATCGACTGGTCCAACCATGCCAATGACTATGCCGGCATGATCGGCGGCATCTGGGACCTGAACAACGCGGTCAAAGCCGTAGAAGCCTTTATTGACCAGCCGGGTGATGATATCAGCTGGGAAAATACCCTGGTGATCGTCACAGCGGACCACGCCAACGGGTACCTGCGGCTGAAGAAGGATCTGGCCAAAGGCATTCTGCCGGCTCAGCACCGAAACGGCCCGGGTGCCCCGGCCGGATACGACCGAACGGTTGCCTACTACTACGATCCCGGCCAAGTGACCTACGGTTTCGCTGAAAAGGGTGGTAATTCGCACACCAACGAGCTGGTCACGCTGTATGCCAGGGGCGCCGCTTCAGACAGTTTCAGGGGCTTTGAGGGGCTCTGGTATCCGGGTACCCGCATCGTTGACAATACCCAGATCTTCAGGGTCATGCTGACCGCCCCGGGGCTGACTGACGAGAACCGTAGCAGGGTTTCAGGGCCCCGGCTGACCACCTTTCTGTACACCTCCGATGCCCATTACGGCACCAAGCGATCGGCTCTGTTCGGCAGTTACAGCACTGCGGCACAGGTCAACGGCCTGATGATCCGTTCCATGAACAGCATGCCCAATGAGACACTCCCCTGCGGCGATAACGGCGTCAAGGCCTGCCAGCCAGTCGGGGCGATAGATTTTGTTGCCATGACCGGCGACATCGCCAACCGTCAGGAATCGAGATATGGCATTCAAGCTGCAGCCGCTTCCTGGGAGCAGTTTACACACGATTATATCAGCACCCTGAACGTGCTGGACCGCAATGGCAAAAAAGCCCCGCTGTACCTGGTACCCGGCAACCATGACGTCTCCAATGCCATCGCCTACACCAGGGCACTGCAGCCGCCAACCGACGACACCGTCATGTTCAACCTCTACAACATGTACATGAGCCCGGCCGTTCCTTTGACTGCAGGCGGTTACAAACATACCCGGCCGCCGATAGTCTATTCCCGGGATATGGGCGGTGTCCACTTCGTGTTCCTGGGCATGTGGCCCGACAGTGCTGTCCGGCCGCTGATCGATGCCGATCTTGTCGGGATGGGCCATCCGGAAATGCCGGTAGTGCTCTTTACCCATGATCAGCCCGACATCGAAACAAAACATCTGACCGGCCCCAAAGGCGCCGCGGATTTCGCCGGCGGCTTTGAAAACCTGGTGTCCGACGTTGTCGCAGATTCCGACAGCAGCGGCAGCCTGTCCACCTGCAGCCCTGCAACCACCGCCCAGAAAGGGCTGGCGGACTGGTTGGCAACACACAGGAATATCGTCGCCTACTTCCATGGCAATGAGAATTATTTCCAGAAGTACACCTGGACGGGTACCAGCGGCCAGATAAAGCTGAATGTGTTCCGGGTAGATTCACCGATGAAGGGGGTTGTTTCGGGTGCGGATGCTGCTGATGGCAGGGGTGATCCCGACCGGCTGTCCTACAACGTGGTAACCATCGATGCTGCCGCGCAGAATATGACGGTGCGCGAGTATCTCTGGCAGCAGAAGAGATGGGGCGCATCGCACACGGTTTCTCTGGCACCCCGCAGCAAGTGATCCCGCAATAGCCTTCATCCTGCATTTTTGCCCAGAGCACCAGATTTCGGTGTGACACCAGCCCCCACACACAAATTTTCAAAACATTCACCAGCCCGCAATATGCATGTAACCTGAGAATGCTACGATGCCTTCCAACCCCGATAAACGGGATAAGTACGTTCACGAAATTATTTCAGCAAACCGCAGAAATAATTTCTAACGTACTAAACAACAGGGGGGTATATGAGCGAAAAGTCGGTAAAACTTCAGGTTGTGAAGGACATACGTCCGGTGGTGTCCGCAGTTACTGCGGCTGCAGGTTTCATGCGCGGTATCTCGATCAAACGCTTTGCCCCCAAATCCCGTCACCATGAGTTTGCAGCTTACGTGCAGAACCCGGATGCCCTCCGCACGCGCTGTCAGATCTACCGGGAAAAAGGTGTCGGCACTGCACCCACCATCGTGCTGGGAGGCTTCGTGCCGGATGCCACCGAGACGGTGGAATTCCAGCGCAAACTCCTGCGGCAGCATGGTTCCATCTACTACGTGAACTATTCCCGTATCGGATTCTGCCAGGAGATGGTTTCCGCCCAGCTTACCGATCTGATCACATCTCTGGTGCGTAAAGGACAAAAGCCTCTGATCATGGGTATCAGCTTCGGCTGCGGTCTGCTCGCCAACTTCCTGAAACATGCCGATGAACAGGTGCTGGAAAGCATCCGCGGCATCGTTCTGGTGAGCCCGGTCATCACGACCGACGACCTGATCAGGCCGACCGGACCAAAACGTGACGGCATACGCATTCTGGAAACCAATCTCAGAAAAATAATATCTGCCGACCCGGCCAATGACATGGATGTCGCCAAACACGTCGAGCGCTCGCGGCGCTGTTTTCAAGCCCTGTTCAATGCCGGGGCCGAGAACCGCACCCTGAGTGTCCGCCACCTTGCCATCCGCAAGAAAATCTTCGATGTTATCGAATACACCACCTCACGGGGCGGATTTGAACGGGTCACGGCATTGCGGGATTTCAGCTTCCCGGCCCTTGCCCGTACGCTTTTTCCCGGTCCGGTGCTGGTGCTTCTGGCTGAAAATGAATCCGATATTCTGGTGCCCTCTTCGCCGACGCTGAAGCTGTTCAGCGAACCTTCGCTCTACTCCAGGATATTTCCATCCTGTCGCGTCAAGATGGTAAAGTCCCATGTAGCCGGGGACGGGGTCGCCCACGCTTCACTGATCTTCCACCATGAGGCCTACAACATGCTGCTGGAAAGCTGGTATGACAAGCTGCTCTATCCGCGTTTTCAGCTGGCGGTCTAAATGACGTTGCTGACCAGGATACAACGTTCCGGAGCGCTGCAGTGCCTGCTGCATTCACAGGCCGTACAACGGGCCGAACGCTGCAACCGGCGGGATCCGTTGGCAGTCCAGCGGCAGATCTTCAGGGAACTGGTTGAAACAGCCGCAGCGACACGGTTTGGCAGTGACCATGGCTTTGCCCGGTTGAACAACAGATCGTTTGGCGATGCCTACCAGTTCTACAAAGCCAGCGTGCCGATCCGTTCGTATCAGGATTTCATGACAGATTATTTTTACCCGGATCAGCCGGTTTCATCCAACGGACGTTCGGCCCCGATCCTGGATAACGCCACCTGGCCCGGCACCATCTCAATGTTCTGCGAAACATCCGGCACAACAGCTCCGACCAAATTCATCCCCTTTTCTGAGCGGATGTTTGCAGAAAACCGCCGGGCCGCCCTCGACATGGTCGCCTGCTATCTGGCCGCCAACCCACAGTCGCAGATCCTCAATGGCAAAATCCTCTACATGTCCGGCTCCACCAGCTTGAGCACGGTCAGGCGCGGGGTCTGGTCCGGTGACATGAGCGCCCTGACACTCCGTTTCCGTCCCTGGTACCTGACCCCTTTTGTGGAACCGGGAGCGGAGATCTCGGCTCTGCCCTGGGAGGAGAAGCTGCAGGCCATGGCAGAACTGTTGCTGCGCGATTCAGATATCCGCGTTATCTCCGGCGTGCCCCCCTGGATCATCCTGCTGCTGAAGCGCTGTCTGGAGATCGGCGGCCGGCCGCTGCGGGAGCTGCTGCCGAATCTTGAGCTGATTATTCACGGCGGCACCAGCATAGCGCCCTATCGAAACGAATTCGAGCATCTGTTCCATGACCGCCTCCCCAATCTGCTGGAACTGCTCCCCTCATCAGAGGCCTTCATGGCCTTCCAGCAGCCAGGCGAAGCGCAGATGCGCCTGACCCCGTATTACGGCGTCTTCTTCGAGTTCGTCCGTTTTGAAGAGCTGGACGAGCATGGCAAACCGGCGCCTTATGCCGACGCAATCCCGCTGGAACAGGTCGAAACCGGGCAGCGCTATGCCGTCATCCTCAGCACCTGCTCCGGGCTGTGGCGCTACCACATCGGCGACACGATCCGCTTCACCGCCACATCCCCGCATTTTATCGAGTTCACCGGCCGGGACCGTTTTCTGGACAAACTGGAGGAGAAGGTCACCCAGGGCGAGGTCGAGCAGGCAATTGCCAAGCTCAACCAGAACGGTCGCTGGAATATACGCGAGTTCATGGTGGGTGCCGATATTTCGACCCGTCGGCACCAGTGGGTGCTGGCTGTGCAGGATGGGGATCTGGATAATGAAGATGCAGGTAACGTATTGGACACGACCCTGTGCGGCCTGAATGCCGACTATGCCGCCTTCAGGAGCCAGGGGCGCATCAATGCTCCTGATGTACTGCTGGTGCCGGAAGACGGTATTTACCGATGGTCGCAGGCGGAACGCGGCAAACTGGGTGGACAAACCAAGATCCCGCACATCGATCCGACTCCGGATTCATCCATGATTCAGAGCCTCGTCAGGTATAGTGCCAATCCATAGGCAATCAACGTCATCTAAACCTCACCATCAAACTGTCACAACCTCTTTGCGTACTTGTAACGCCGCCCTTCATTAAATAAGTGTAAAATCGCGCCTGTACTCAATGTGATGCCTGCGTACTCTTGATGCGCTGCGATAACGGAGGAGGCCCTGCCTTATGTCTGTAACAACCAAACGTTTCTTTCCCCCGCCTTTTACTATCCTCTCACCGACCAGAATCGGGCTGTTATACCTCTGTATCGGGACCGGCTGGATATTGTTTTCAGATACCGCGACCGCCCGGTTTGTAACGGACCGACACCAGCTTGAACATGTTGCTATCCTGAAGGGGATTGCCTTCATCATCATAACTGCCGGATTGTTGCATCTGTTGATCCGCAATTATGCCCGGCAACTCAGTTCATCGCAGGAAACCTTTCACCTGGCCGAGCAGGAGATAAAAAAACTGGCCTATTACGACCGGGAGACCGGCCTGCCCAACCACAACCTGCTGCTTGACCGCTTGAATCAGGTCATTGCCTTCAACAGCCGCAAGCGCAATAACACGGCTGTCATCTATATCAGTCTGACCGGCTACAAGGCTGTTGTCGATGTACGGGGCCATAGCGGCGGGTGCGAAGCGGTGCGTGTCATTGCCGAACGGCTGGTATCGACGTTACGGCAATATGACACGGTCGCCCGTATCCATCGCGATGAATTCGGGCTCGTCCTGGGTGGAACTCTGCAGGAAGGCGACATTGCCATGATTTTGCACAAGCTGCAGGCAATTTTCTCGGAACCGCTCCAGCTGGGGGCGGATGAAACCATCATTCCGGCCTGTTTCGGTGTTGCCTGTTTTCCGGCAGACGGCGTAACCAGTGAAGTGCTGCTGCAGCATGCCCATATCGCCATGAATCAGGCCCGCCAGAATGGCGTGTCGTTCCAGTATTATTCCGAAGCCCTCAATCAGAAGGCTGTCGAGCGCCACAGTATTGAGACCCGGCTGCTGCGGGCGATCGAGGATGGCGAATTTTTCCTGTGCTATCAGCCCAAAATGGACATCAACGGCACGGACATCATCGGCATGGAGGCGCTGGTGCGCTGGCAGCGACCCGGCCAGGGTGTTATCCCGCCGGACAAGTTCATACCGGTGGCGGAAGAGAATGGCCTGATCGTGCGGCTGGGAACATGGGTGCTGCAGGAAGCCTGCCGCCAGAACAAGGCCTGGCAGGATGCCGGTATGCCCAAGCTCAAGGTCGCCGTCAACCTCTCCGCCCGTCAGCTGCGTGACAACGCCTTCCTGCCGCTGGTCATGCAGATTCTGGCTGAAACCGGACTGGACCCCCACGATCTCGAACTGGAACTGACCGAAAGCGCTTTGATGGGTGATTCAGGCGATACAATCGGTAAACTCCTGCGCCTGAAGGAACTGGGCATCAGCATCTCGGTAGATGACTTTGGTACCGGCTACTCTTCGCTCTCGTATCTCAAGCACCTGCCGATCGATACGATCAAGGTTGACCGGTCGTTTGTGCGCGATATCGTCAATGACCCGGATGATGCGGCCATCGTGGACGCGATTGTTGCCATGGCACACGCACTTAACCTGAATGTGATTGCCGAAGGGGTCGAAACCCTCGAACAACTTGAATTTCTGCGGCAGCGTGAATGCCAGCAGGCTCAGGGCTACTATTTTGCCCGGCCGCTTGACAGCCAGCAGTTTGAAGCCTTTATTGCCCAGGGCATGCCGGTTGGCGATCTGTCGGTTTCCACGCCGGATGTGACGTTCGCACCAATCGGCATGGCCGCATCCGCCGGTTCGGGAAAACCCCTTCATCCGGAATCCGTCAGCATCCCGGTTGCCGGGTCTGTTGCGGTGGAGGATATTGGAGTGATTTCCATAGCGGTTGTGCCGGCACATCCCGGAGATAACCTGGCTGCAGTCCTCAAGCGTTTTCAGAGCGATCCGGCCCTGGTGGTACTGCCGGTGGTGGATGACGGCCGTGCCGTCGGTATTATCAACCGCTCCACCTTTCTGGAAGAACATGTCATCGGTATGAATGGCTTCGCCTTCCATATCAACCACTCCAGGAAGATGCGCGACCTGATGGCTCCGGTCACGTTGGGATTCGAAGCGAATGTCAGCATCAAGGATGTTGCCCAGGCCATCCAGTCGCAGGGATTGGACGTACGGGTAGACAACATCTGTGTCAGCCGCAACGGGGTCTATCACGGGGTCGTGGATGTCAACCGCTTCATCAACGCCATTACCGATATCAACCTGACGCTGGCCAAAAGCGCCAACCCCCTTACCGGCCTGCCGGGTAACGAGAGCATCCAGCGCGAGATAACCGAGCGGATTCAGGCCGGAAACGGTTTCGATATCGCCTATATCGACATCGATAACTTCAAGCCGTTTAACGACTACTACGGATTCCAGCGGGGGGATGTGGTCATAAAGGCACTGGGAGAGATTATCTCTGAGGTGACACATTCGTCAGGCGCTGAATTCTCCTGCTTTTGCGGGCATATCGGCGGGGACGACTTCATCATCATCAGCGGGGCACACCATGCCGAGTACATCTCGGCACTGGTCATCGAAGCCCTTGAAGAACATTTGCCGGTGTTCCACGGGGCACAGGATTTTTCCGCCGGATGCTACAGTGCGGTAAACCGCAAGGGAGAGCAGGAAACCTTCGGGCTGATTTCGATTTCCATCGGCATCGTCAATACCCGCTTGACGCCGGTCAGCTCATACGCCCAACTGGCTTCGATCTCTACCGAGGTCAAAAGGGCAGCCAAGAAACTGCCTGGATCATCTGTGGTTATCAATCGCAGGATGGATACGGAATGCTGAACAGGTCAGGAATATAACTGGGGAGCAGGCTGCCGACAAGGTCGAAGGACTTGTGTCGGCTATTGTGTTTCGGCGCCGGCAACTGCGCAAACTCCTTCAACAGCATTCTGCTGCGCATCAAGGTGCAGTATGGTGCTGTAGGTTTGAGTGCTGTCGGGTGCCTTGTCCAGCGTGAATTGTCGTGCATTGGAGCCCATGGCGGTCATCCGCTGCGGGTCGGAGACCATCGAGCTGATGGCGCCGACCAAGTCGTCGCTACTGCCGGCACGAAACACAAAGCCGGTCTCTCCCGGGATCATCAGTTCCCGCGGGCCGCCTTCATCGGATACGATGACCGGCAGACCGGAGGCCTGCGCTTCAAGCACCACGTTCCCGAAGGTGTCGGTGGCACTCGGGAACACGAACAGGTCGGCCGAGGCATAGCCCCGCTGCAGCTGTTCCCCTGCCAAATAGCCGGTAAACAGGGCCGGATACCCTGAAAGTGCTGTCTCCATCTCTTCCCGATAGGGACCATCGCCGATTACCGCAAGGGCGATTGCCGCGCCGGAGTCCACCAGTTCCCTGAAGGCATCCACCAGCATTCCCAGCCCCTTTTCGCGGGAGACGCGCCCGACATACAGCAGCACAAATCTGCCGAGACCCAATCCGCGACCCTTCCAGAAGCCGGGATTGCGCATGTCCGGGGAGTAGCTTTCAGTATCCACCCAGCGGGGCAGCGGTTTCATCCGTTCCGGCGGCAGGCCGCGGGATACCAGCTGTTCGCGGGTGCCGACCGACGGCACCATGACCTCTTCCATCTGGCTGTAGAACCAGATCATGTAGTTCCAGGCGGCCTGTTCCAGGAACTCGTCATTGGTCAGGCTGCGCACATACTGGGGGATATCGGTGTGGTAGGTGCCGGCCAGCGGGATATTCATCATGCGGGCGATCAGGAGGCCCAGCAGCCCGACGGTACCGGGGGTGCTGACATGGATGCGGGTAAAACCTTCACGCTCGATAAAATCCATCACATCCAGAATCGGCGGGAAGTTGAGTTTGAGTTCAGGATATTCGGGCAGCACAAAATCACCCACTGACAGGAACTTTTTTACCCCTTCAATCGCGTCTTCTTCTTTGTCGCCGGCGGTGATGACCGTCAGCTCGACACCAAGGCTGCGGGCGGTGCTGATCAGGCGCTTGATGGTGATGGCAACACCGTTGATCTCATCCAGGGTGTCGGTGAACAGGGCGATTTTTTCGGGGGGCGCAGTGTGATGCATTTCAGGCAGCGCATTCGTAATGTCCCGGATCAGATCTTTGCCCTTGTGCTGGTGGTGAAACGCCAGGTAGTAGGGGGAAATCAGGGTATGCACCAGGCCGATGGTGCCGATTGTATTGAGGTAGTCGAAGAAGCCGGCGTTCAGCGGCAGTGTCATCAGGCGGTTCGTGTAGTGAAATATCAGGCGATTGGCCAGTCGGCTGGTGACGGCGAATATCTTGCGGTTGCTGTCAGCATCGCGGATGCCGGCCAGAAACCCGGCATCACCCAGCAGCGTTCGTGCCTCGGAGTCGAGAATCTCTTCAAAGGTTTTCCCCGCATGGTTGCGGGAAGCCGGCAGGTTTTTGAGGATGAAGAGCCGGATCTTTTCGACGAAGGAACCCTTGTCGGCCCCGATGTTGAAAAAGCGGTCCAGCAGGGCGCTGACAAAGGGTGTTGCGCCGCGCCGCCGCTGGCCCAGGCGTTCCCGGTAGAAGCTGTGGGCAATGCCGTACAGGCTGTGGGCCATGGTCAGCGGCCCGCCGTCCTCGCCGTCGGCCCAGCTTTCTCCATCCCTGACGGCGGCGATGAAGCCGTCAACGGTGGGGGTATCATAGACAGTCGTGTGGGCCCGGGCAATGAACAGGCCGCCGTGGTCATCAGAACCGCCGACAATACCCTTGATCCAGGGGGTATCGCCGTAGGGCTTCAGATCATATCTGTTGGACAGGCGTTCGATGACCGCTTCGTTGAGGGAGGAGACCAGCCGCTTGGTAAAGTCGTTGAAGCGGTGGGCACGGCAGCCGTTTTTGATTTCGAAGGTGGTGAAGAGCAGCAGCGAGCGCTCGATAATCTCCAGATTCAGCTTGTCGTTCTGGGCATAGAGCGGATGCGCCAGAAAGTGGGCAATCTTTTCAGTATGAAGGTAGGCCACCAGCTCGTACACATTTTTGCGCAGTTCCAGGATGATCCGGAATTGCGCTTCACAGATATGCAGCACCACCACATGCACCTTGCAGCCGTTCTCCGGGAAATGGGCCGTAATCTCGGAGCTGACGAAGGTGTCCGGCAGGTGAGCGATCTCCAGGGCACCGTTGATGGCATTGTGATCGGTGATGGTGACGAAATGCATGCCGCGTTCACGGGCGACCCGGTACAGGTGCCGGGGTGAGGTATAGCTCTCGGGGACATTGAACTTGCGCATGGCCCAATAGGTCGGTTTGTTGGAATGGCTGGAGTGGACGTGCAGGTCGGCTTTGTATGAGTTCATGCTATGGGATAGTAGCATGCCAATGTTACAGAATTATTGAGGTTGTGTAATTGTTTCGAAAACTTACGGTGGTAAATGTAAGCGTGCTGCTCATCTGTTGATTCATGGCAAATGTTACAATCTTGTTACATTTGACATACATAATGTATTTATTTTAAAAGTAATTTATAGTGACCAAATTAGTAAACAATGCATGAAGGAGGGAAGCATGGCTACCATCAAATCAAAGATCATCATTAATGTCGTCATCATTCTGTTGACTATCATCGGCATCGTCAGTCTGAATTACTATGACCTGAAGATTCTGCAGAAGATGCAGGATGTCGGGGCTCAGCGTTCTCGCGATTCACTGGATGTCAAAGAGGCCTCTATGGGCGGGATGGCGCTATACCAGATCATTGCCGACGCCGAGATCAACCGGGATCTGAAAAAGACCGAAAAGGCCTGGTCTGAAAAGAAGGCTGAGGTCCTCAAGAATATCGACAAGGTGCTCAAGGAGGCCGATACGCCGGAAGAGAAGAAGCTGGCTGAGGGGGTTAAAACCGCGGCCCAGGAGATCGTGAATATTTTTGAAGGGAAAATGCTCCCGGCCCTCAAGTCCAGCGACGGAATCACGCCGGAGATTCGGGAACTTGATGACAAACTTGATGCCCAGGTTTCCAGGATAGAAGCGGATATGGACAAGGTGACGGCTCTGTTTGAAAAGGAAATGAAGACATACGACGAGGAATTTGATTCAAACATCCGCGGGATGATCACGCAATCGCTCGTCATCGGGCTGATCGGTATCCTGCTGCAGGCCGGCCTGGCCGGCTGGCTGCTGACGACCATCATGCGTCCTGTCAATGCCCTGCGTTCGATGTTGCAGGACATCTCACAGGGCGAAGGCGATCTGACCAAGCGGCTGGACGCTACGAGCAAGGACGAACTGGCGGAAATCAGCAGCTACTTCAACCTGTTCATCGAGAAGCTGCGCGGCATCATCGCCCAGGTAGCCCAGACCGCTGTTCAGGTGGCCTCGGCCTCCAACCAGCTGCATTCCACCGCCGAGCAGATCGCGACGGGCGCCGAAGAGGTCGCCTCCCAGACCGGGACCGTGGCAACGGCCAGCGAGGAAATGGCTGCCACATCGGGTGATATTGCCCACAACTGCCTGAATGCCGCAGACAACTCGAACCGGGCCAGTGAAACCGCCCGTTCTGGATCAGATGTGGTTCGTCAGACAATTGTAGGGATGGAGCGTATTGCAGCACGGGTAAAGAGTGCCGCAACGACGGTTGAGAGTCTGGGGGCCCGTTCCGACCAGATTGGTGAAATCGTGGGTACCATTGAGGATATCGCCGACCAGACCAACCTGCTGGCCCTCAATGCCGCCATCGAGGCCGCCCGTGCCGGTGAGCAGGGTCGCGGCTTTGCAGTCGTAGCCGATGAGGTCCGCGCCCTGGCCGAGCGCACCACCCGCGCTACCCGCGAAATCGGAGAGATGATCAAGGCCATCCAGAGCGAAACCAAGGGAGCAGTCGCTGCCATGGATGAAGGTGTTGCTGAGGTTGAGAGGGGTACGGAATCATCGGTGCAGTCGGGCGAGGCCCTGGAGATGATCCTCAACCAGATCAACGATGTCACCATGCAGGTCAACCAGATTGCCACGGCAGCCGAGGAGCAGACTGCAACGACCAGCGAGATCACCACGAACATCTCCCAGATTACCGATGTTGTCCACGCCACGGCGCGAGGCGCCTCCGAAACGGCATCGGCTTCGGCAGATCTGTCGCGTCAGGCGGAAGAGCTGCAACGCTTGGTAGGGCAGTTTAAGCTGTAGATCCCGCACGCTGCTGACAGCGATCTCGTAACAAACGGGGCTTCACCTCATGGTGCAGGCCCCGTTTGTTTGATAGAGCCATGACTGGTTCAATGCTGGTCTATCCTCATATTGATTCGTTCGGCTCCGCAATTTTTTTCTGACGAAGCGATGAGTTCCTCCCCACAGTCGACATGTAGGCCAG
Organism: Geobacter psychrophilus; assembly: GCF_056821595.1. Lineage (NCBI taxonomy): Bacteria > Pseudomonadati > Thermodesulfobacteriota > Desulfuromonadia > Geobacterales > Geobacteraceae > Geobacter > Geobacter psychrophilus. The sequence goes on along the minus strand of NZ_JBXDTU010000004.1, from coordinate 1,934,865 downwards.
AAACGCGACAAAAAGAGCACCCAATATGACAGCTGCGAAACCCAGACCAAATTTGATTGTTGCGATGGTTCCCATGTTAGTATCTCCTGTAATCCATCTGTGCAATTGAGGCTCAACGCATCACGCCTGCGTAAGCCGGCCGCTCCGGGCGTGCGGATCAGATTCGGTCGCCAAAATTTTCGAATACCCGTTCCCGATGAGTCGTCACCTTAGCATGCGCGTGTTACATCCCGGTGGCGGAGAGGTTATTTTGTTGTAAAAAGTGCTGCTGTTTCGCATGCAATTCCCCAGAGTTTTCGCAATCGTAACCAGGCCACAGCCTGATCTCAACGCAATCCTGATAGACTGATGCCCATGGATCATGACGTTGATTGGCTGTATGGGTGCGTTAACGAAATAAGGAGAAATGTATCATGTGGAAAGAAGATGTTATTGACCTGAGTGTAAGCCGCTTTTTCGAGATGTCTGCCCGAGTTGTCCTGTCGTTGTTGATAGTAGCTATTCTTTTGACAATCCTGTTAGGAATCGGTGGTACGTTTTACGACATGAGGCTTGTTTTCCAGCAAAGTTTTCATGCGGCCTTCAAAACAATCATGGTGGATATGCTGACGGTGCTTGCCATTGTTGAGGTGCTGCGTACCGCACTGGCCTATTTTACGGAAGGGCGGGTCAAGGTCACCTATATCATCGATACGGTGATCGTGACGGTGTTAACAGAGGTGATGGCCTTTTGGTACAAGGAGATGGAGTGGCAGGAGGTTGCCATGATTATTCTGTTGGTGCTTTCCCTGGCCTGCATCAGGATCATTGCCGTCAGGTTTTCTCCCCGTCGTTTCAGAGAAGAGTTGTGACAATGAGCGGCATCTTTCATAGATGCAGCTGTTTGATGTTATTCGTGACACTCTTCCTGATGCCGGGATTGCTGTTTTCGGCCCGCAATTCCGAAAAAACGGTTGCTCTCTATAACGTTTCCTCCAGGGGTTTTTCTATCGGCGAGATTACAACCACCCAGCGCAGAACGGAAGAAAACGGTGTAGCCACTGTCCACTTCGAAACCAGAACAGCGGTCACGGCATCGTTTTTGTGGATGGGGTACCATCTGGATACAATCGAGAAGGGTACCCTCCTGAAGAAAGAGCTGGTCAGTTATTCTCGCAAGGGGCGGGATAACGGGGCCACAATCGATGTTGAGGGACGGCTGGAAAATTCTTCATTCCGTTTTGCTGTGCGTGAGCAGGGGGCGATGCGCTCTATTGTCGTACCTCGCAAGAGCTACGACTACACGACCATGGAGTGCCCGGAAGCGCAGCTGGATTTTACGGACAAACCGCAGATCACTCTGAAAATTCTGGATGTGGAAAATTTGATGGTAGTCAAGCGGGAGTATCGCCTTGTCCGCAATGAGGACTATATTGTAGCAGGAAAGGTATACCCCTGTCGGGTGGTGGATTATACGGACCTGAACAAAAAGGCCCGGCGCTGGATCAGTTGGGACGGGTCGGCGGTAGTGATGTACCGTCAAGACAGCCGAGGAGGAGAGAACTCCTACTCTGTTCAGGCGGTCTCGGTGGCCAAGGTGCTGTAGTCAGGTACATCACGCAGCGGAGTTACACCGCCTGAACACGTGATTCCACCCTGGAATTATGATAGATTGACGATCAAGGAGCTACAAAATGTCTAAAAAAATCGGACACAATTATGAGCGAGACCCGTATCCGTGGGACGCTTCCAGGAAGCTAGGCAGATCTTCGGAATGGACATGCTGTGGCATGAATCTTCCGGCAACGTTTTACGTCTGCCCGGTATGCGAAAAAGAGCGTGATACTGACTCCGGCAGCTTGACAGCGGAAGACTCAGAATAAATTCTTCATGCAATCGACCGGCCTTCTTCATAACAGCTCCTCCTCCCTATTTAAAAAACAAACTCCCCACCCCCAGCGTACGGGAAACATCCCACAGGTTCATGAACAGGGGATCGAAGCGACCGTGTGCAACCTGTTCCTCTTCTCGCTCCCAGAAAAACAGCCGGCCGGCAGGATACAGGTAACCGAAAGGATAGGCGGTCTTGCTTTCGCGTTGGCTGGTCAGCAATGCCAGCGGGTAGCGGTAGCCTGATTCCTGCTGCTTGACCAGTGCCAGGGCCTTGTAGCGAATCAGGCGGGCGTTTGTCAGCAATTGTGATGAAGTGCTTCTGTCACGACCGCTCTCACCTGTCCGTTCACTGACCCTGGCTGACAGCGCTCGCAGGGTGAAAGCCCGATGGCGCGCCCTGAGTGCGCTGACTGCCAGGGCACAGGTCAACTCACGAGCCAGCTTTTGCCGCATGAAAGCGGCAGGGCTTCCTGTTTTGTCGGCCCTGGCGAGTAGTGCTTCCATGTGCTTTGAGAGGTTTCCCATTGTGCGGGCGTACTCCTCCAGGTCGTTGATCGGGCCGGCGAGCTGTTGGTGTGCCTCCTGTGTGGTGGCCGACCGGAGCAGCTGGGAGTAATGGAAATCCGGCGCCGGCTGAAACGGTTTGTCAAAGGGGTGCGGCAGCTCGGAAAAAGGGGTCGCGGCAGCCATATAACGCATGAGACCCCGTTCTTTCAGGAAGTAATTCTGGAGGCGCAGGGCTTCTTTCCACAGCGGTCGCAGGCGCGAATCAGGCAGTATCTCCATCAGCGGGGCCAGGGAACTGCTTTTCCGGACAGCCTGCGCATCACGATACTCCCATGTCCAGCGGACAATACTCCAGTCGATCAGCCAGTAGCCCCATTCCCAGCCCGAGGTAAATGTCAGGTGCCCGTTGACGCCCAGTCCGGCCATTGTCTCGATGTCCTGGCAACGGGCATCCAGGTAGGGCAGCAACAGCAACGGGACCGGCGTGTCAAATCCCACCCAGTAGGATGATTCCGGCCAGTACCAGGTCTCGCGGCGCAGCAGTTCCTTCTGAGCCGTCTGCAGCATGAAACACTGGTTTTGGTTGCCATAGACCGGAGCGGTCGCCTCTGATACGGAATAGCACATCACCGAGTGCACCAGGATGCCGCTGCCGGCAAGCTGCGGTTCACGTGCTGCATCTGCGCCTCCGATGACATGGGTGCCGAACAGCAGCAGCGTATGGTAACGCTCTGCCACCTGTCGTTCGAGATGGGCCTGGATGTCAGGAACAAGGCTGTTCAGGAACGGCAGATGTTCGCCCATGGTCGGCTCCAGAGCAACAAAGTCCCACGGAGCCTGGAACAGCCAGGCCAAGGTGTCATCCACCTGTCGTCGATAGCCGGGATACGGGCGCAGCAGGGTGATGGATTGGAACGCCTGCTGCTGCAGCATGCTCAGCGAGATCTGAACTCCGCACAACACACCGCGCTTATGGGCGTATTCGGCAATCCGGGCGGCATGTCGGGGCCAACGCTTGCGGTCTATGCCGCGCAGCAGCACAAACTGCATGGTGTTCTGGCCATTGCGCGCCAGCCAATCGATGTATCGCGCCACATCCTCGAAGGCGTTGGGATAATCCGGGTTGAGCAGCTGTTCAGCCAGTTCGATCGGGTGCATGGTGTGCAGATGAAAACCGTTTTTTTCAAAACGTGGTCGGCCGGAGAAGGTGAAGTGCGCAGGAAGCGGCCATCGGCGGTACTCCGGGATGACAGACTCCCGCGGGTGATGGAAGCGGAATCCCATTTTGGCTTGCAGCAGACCATACAGTCCGCAGGATACCCCTTGAGGTGAGCCGGCCTGAAGCCTGAGGATTGTCTGGCCTGCTGCGGAACAGGACTTCCAGCGATATGAGCGGTCGGGGGACGGCAGTCGCTGTATGTTCGAGGCCGGTAAAGAAACGGGATGCGGCTTGTTCGTTGATATGTTGATATCCGGCAGGACGATGACGACGTGTGCCCCGGTTGTTTTGTTGATGCTGATCTCGGACGATGGCATGGCCTGCTGCAACAACGTCCTGGTGTCTTCAATGGCGGTTTGGGCAACCGGCGACGTGAGCAGCTTTGCTGGAGCCAGGATGGTGACTCTGAGGTTGGATGAGTGTGCAGGAACGACGAATAATACTGCCGTCAGTATACCTGCAGCGGCTGGCAGCCTGAGCAACCGGTAAAGGGTGCAGCAAAAGCCGGACGTGATACACGGGATGCAAGCGTTTATGAAATTATTTTCAGCCGCAATCCGCACTGGCACTATCCACCGGAATATCCTGCTGAATTTTAAAAAATTCCCTCATTAATCCACGAACAATAGCAGATTCTGCAACGCTGTAACATACCAATTCAGCAACGTTTTGGTTACAAAAAATTATCCAAGTTGGAACCCAATCGTAATTTTGTTTGTGTTAGAAAATCGTCAATATTTTTTAACCATTCTGAGGGGAGAAGAAAGAATGAATAATTTGAAGAAGAGGTTCGTATGTGCCTCGCTGGCAGCGGTTGCTGTATTTTCAAGTCTTATCGCAGGGTGCGGTACTGATAGCTCATCACCTGTGACTACGATTATGTACACATCAGATGCACATTACGGCATCAAACGGTCAGTTGTCGCTAATAGCACTTTCGGCAATTTGAGCAGCGCCCAGCAGGTCAATGGAGCGCTGGTCGGGGTTATGAACACAATGCCGACGATATCATTGCCGAGTGATGGCGGGATCAACGCCGGGCAGACAGTGGGTGCTGTTGACTTTGTCGTAGAGACCGGCGATGCCGTCAACCGTTCTGAAAAAACGGTCTACCCATTTGCCAAGGCACCTGCTTCAGCCACCTGGCCACAGTTTGCCGCCGACTATTTGACCGCGCTCAATGTGAAGGACCGGAGCGGCAACAAGGCTCCCTTATACATGACCCCCGGCAACCACGATGTCTCCAATGCAATCGGCTACTACAAGGCTCCGCAGGATTCTGCGGCCGGTCTTGACGCCACGTCGTATGTGGCGATTTACAACCTGATGATGACGAACAAGCCCGCACTGACCAATGCTGCATTCATCGGTGCACCTTCCGTTGCAGCAGCCGCTGCCAGCTATGCCGGCAAACGGGTCGTCACATCACGGCTGGTGAACGGTGTTCTGTACGTTTTCGTCGGGATGTGGCCCGACTCGCTAAACCGCCCGTTGATTGATGCCGAACTGGCAAAAGTTTCGGCAACGACCCCGGTCATTCTGTTCACCCACGATGAACCGACCTCGGAATCCAAACATTTCACCAACCCGAATGCTCCATTTGACATCAACGCCACGAACAAGTACGAGAACCTGCTTTCAGACGTATATGCCGATGCGCAGACCGGCGTTACCCCCGGACTTTTAACTGACGTTGAACAAAGGGCCTTTGTTGCCTGGCTCAAGACACACAAGAACATCGTCGCCTACTTCCATGGCAATACCAACTCCAATGAATTCTACACCTACAGAGGTCCTGATAATGACATCAGCCTGAAAATATTCCGGGTTGATTCACCCATGAAGGGTACCATTTCAGGCATAGATGCGGCCGACGGCAAGGGCGATCCCACCAAACTCTCATTCCAGGTGATCTCAATCGATTCCGGGGCGAAAAACATGACGGTACGCGAGTATCTCTGGAACACGAAAACCTGGGGCGCCTCCAAAACGGTATCGCTGGCCCCTCGTACCATCTAGTCGTTTGATTATCACGTAGTTGCACATCGAGCCCGCGCTGGAGACAGCGCGGGCTTTTTACTCTGTCCTGAATCAGTAACGCCGGAATGCTGTAGTGGCCGGAAGAGCCGGGGCCTGTACGTCGCCATGGTGCAGCAGACCGCTCACTCCGTTGGTCCTCCGCCGGACTGACGGTAATCTCCTGAAATGCGTTGGCAGAGGCCTTCCGGACAAGCGGAGGCATGGAGGCGTCACGGGTTCAGGTCTGTAATTAACATTTCACCAACTCGACACCCCCATGTAACCTTACTTTTGTTACGGTATTCCTCGGGATCATCCCTGGGGCATCTACATTTCATAATCAATTTTGCAAGGAACGTACATGAACAACCTGATTGTTAACAAGTACCTGTTGAAGCAGGAACTGGCCACATTCGAAAACGGTACCGTGCTGTACCTGGCAGAGGATATTTCCAAGGGTGTGTCGTTTTTTATCAAGGCCTTTAAGGGTGGACAGGGCAGTGAAGAAGTCAGGATGCGGGACTATTTTTACACAGAGGCCAAAAAACTTGCCCATTTGAATCATGGCAACATTCTCCAGGCAGTCGATTTCTTCGAAGAGCAAGGGGTCTTTTACCTGGTACAGGAGCATTTTGTCTCGTATCGGCTGGATGAGATCATCAATCATCATGGCGGCAACAAGGAGCTGCCTACGCTGCACGTCATCAAGCAGGTGCTGAAAGCGCTCTCATATGCCCATAGCCGCGGGGTGCTCCATCGGGGAGTCTGCTCAACCAACGGTTTTGTGGCCCGGAACGGAGTTGTCAAACTGGATGGATTCGGCGCTTCCAGCACCATGCCGATAGAAACGGCTTCCGGCGCCGGCTTCATTGCCGCGGCTGCCTACATGAGCCCCGAACAGATCATGAACCCCAAGGCGATTGATCAGCGCTCTGACATCTTCTCGGTCGGCATGCTCATGTACCAGATGCTGACCGGTGCAGCTCCGCGCGAAACGGGATCAACCATCATCCAGCTGATGCGGCAGATGGAGGAGGATATCCCTGACATACGCGAGAAGCTTCCCCGGATGGATCAGGAACTTGCGGGAATAATTCAGCGCGCCCTTTCCCGGTCGCCTGATCACCGTTTCCAGAGTTGCGACGAGTTTATTGCTGCCCTGGAACAGTATCAGCATCGTGAACAGCGCGCCCGGGCAGAGCTGCAACAGCTGGCGGAACATAAACTGCGCAGACGGAAATTCATGCTGCGCGGTGTCTCTGCCGCAGCCATGCTGGTCATTCTGACCTGGGGTGTGTGGCAGATGTTCTTTGCCGAACGGATTGAAACGGTACTCCGGCTGCAGGGTTCCAATACCATCGGCGCCAAACTGACCCCGGCCCTGGCGGAAGAGTTTTTGAAACGCAAAGGTGCCAACAAGGTCCGGCGTGAAACAGGCGCAAATGAGGAAGAGCTCAGGATCGTCGGCAGCATGGGGCGCACCCGGGCCTGGGCAGTGGAAATCAAGTCACATGGGTCCGGAACCGCCTTCGAGGGTCTTGAAAATGCACAATGCGATATCGGCATGGCTTCGCGCCCTATCAAGAAAGAGGAATCCGCTAAACTGGCCGCCCTGGGCGACATGACCCGCTACGGCTGTGAACATGTCATCGGGCTTGACGGCCTGGCGGTTATCGTCAACAGCGCCAACCCCTTCGCGAAGGTCAGCAAGGATACGATAGCCCGGATTTTTGCAGGAGAAACAGGATCATGGAAGGATGTCGGCGGCAGTGACAAAGCAATCGGGCTCTATGCGCGGGATGACAAGTCGGGGACCTTTGACACCTTCAAGAGCCTGGTTCTGGACAAGAAGAAATTGAGCGGCAATGCCAGGCGCTATGAAGACAGCAACAGGTTGTCCTCCGATGTCGCTAACGATCCCGGCGGTATCGGATTCATCGGACTGCCGTATATAAAAAGCAGCAAGGCCCTTGCCATTGCGGCGGGTGATGCCGGGGGAGCGATCTTTCCGAATACCTTCACCGTTGCGCGGGAAGAGTATCCGCTTACCCGTCGCCTGTATATGTATGTGCCATCCAAAACCAATAACCCTCTGGTCAGGGAGTTCATTGAATTTGTACTCTCGGATGAGGGACAGGAGGTCGTCGAAAAGAGCGGATTTGTTTCCCTGGCGATTCGGGCCGAGACACCGGTGTTGCCGGACAGCACGCCAGCAGATTTCAGAGCCATGGTGGCCGGCGCGGAACGGTTGTCGCTCTCCTTCAGGTTCCGCCCCGACACGATCAGTTTCGACAACCGTTCCCGGCGCGATCTCGACCGTCTGATCCATGCCCTGGAGCGAAAGGAATTCCAGGGACGCAAGGTTATACTGTTCGGTTTCAGCGATACGAGTGAGGGCAGTAAAGCGAAAGAGAGTGCCGAACAGCGGACAAGACTGGTGGCGGGAGAGCTGGCAGCACGCGGCATCAAGCCGGCGCTGGCAGTGGCACTGGGATCCGTCATGCCACTGGCGCAAGGCGGCACCAAAGATGGGAAGCTTCGTAATAACAGAGTCGAAGTATGGCTGTCCAGGCGGTAAACATGCATATGATAGCAGCGGGTTCCAATTTCCCGATACGCACAGTGACCTCAACGCTCCTTGAGAATGCCCGCCAGGCTTTGGCAGGATATTTCATGTTTTCCACCGCCGATGGCGTCGATATGCCGGACAGTGTCATTCTGACAATCCTTCTGGCAAGGAAAGAGTCCAACGCACAGAATTTTGAGCAGATGATGCTTGAAATCGGAGCATTTTGCGACGAGCGGCTTGATGACGCCACCGATGCCGGGGGAGTCGGGCGCAAGAACTTTCTTGGGCTGATTGGACTGCTTCAGCGAATGGAGGAAGCCTCAAAACGCATCAACAAGCTGGTCCTGTTTGCCCGCGGTATTCCCGATATCGACACTCTGAAGGTGCTTTCTGCCACCTGGAACGAGCTGAACAGCATCAGAGCGGGGCTTTTCAGGGAATTGCTGGTTGAAGATCTTCTCGCCAGCGACCTGCCCGGCAGGATGGGTCGCAAACGGTTAACCAATCTGCTGGAAGGTCTTGACTGCATTTCGCAGGGCACCGGTACCATACGGGATATCCAGCAGCGCATGGAACGGGTTGAACAGGAAGAACAGCTCATCGTCAAGGTGGTGACCACCATCCAGGAGGCCATCGGTAACAGTTATGGGAGGGTGGCTGGTGACGGGGAACGGGACACTATCAAGCGGATTGTTTCGATTGAACTACGACACCAGCGCCTTATGAAGGGGGATGAAATCCCGGACAAGCTGTTTGATGTCGGACTGCGTCTCGCCAAGAGCTCCCTGATGTACATGAATACGCTGCTGCCCATTATTGTCGCACAAGGTGACGCCGGTTTGAGGGAGGAGTTCATCAGGGATTCGGGGCTGGACAGGCTGCTTGTGGAAGAGTTGGAAGAATTCTGGTGCGCCCGTGAAAAGATACCGTGCGAGAGGTTGGACCCGATCCGCAGCAGATGTTGAATGGATCTACAGATGCTGATTCCACTGACGGAAGTCAGGCATTACAAGGAGGAACAGGGTCATGATGGTTGTGGATAGAACTAAGTACGTTGAAATCGGGCGTAAAATGAGAGAAATTCCACTGGAAAAGCCTGGTTCGAGCTACGAATGGGAAGAACTCGTACAAAAACTGTGTGTTTCATGCGATGACGGTTTGCGTACGATTGGGGTGCGCGAACTGGCGATTCTGCGCCAGAACTGTCCCAGCTGCCCGGTATTCAATCGGCCACATGGCAGGGTTCGATAGAAACGCAGGTCGGCTGCATTGGGACAGGACTGTGTAGTAAGTTCTGCTGCTGTTTCGCAAGCAGGTGGCCATGAGCAGCATTAACCGAAATGCATGTCACGCTCTGCCCCCCTGCCAGCACACGGTACTATCCAGACATACTCGCCAACCACCTGCCCACGGCTAGCACAACCCGGCTGCAATTGTGCTGTCAATGATGACGCCATTTGCGTCCGGCAGGTTCATGGGCCGGTGGCAGGCCCCGCAATAGGTTCCATCCTGCAGTTTAGCCCAGAGCACCAGATTTTCAGAATCACACCAGTCACAACTCCAAAAGTAATAGTCTTCATTAAGCCTGATCTTCATTGTCGTGTTCCTCCGTTTATTTTTATCAAATTATATACGATCATTATTACAATCATGTGGAGGTAAGATAAAATCTTTGTTAATTCTTCGATATACAGCCGGCACAGGTTTGCAATTTCTACAAAATCTTTATCTTACTGCAACATGTTTGTAACAATTGTATGTTACATATAGGTAAATGTTGTTAGGTGTTTTTTAACGTTTGTACATCAAGGGCAGGAGCACGATATGAAGAGAGTGTTGATTATCGAGGATGAAAGAGACTTGGCAGAGTTGCTGGCTTTCAATCTTGAAAAAGAAGGGTATACGGCCACCTGTGTTCATGATGGCAAGCTGGGACTTGAACGGGCCGAAACAGACCTGCCTGATCTGATCCTGCTGGACCTGATGTTGCCCGGATTGCTGGGAACCGAGGTCTGCAAGGCGCTCCGCAAAAATCAGCGCACCGCCCATATCCCGATTATCATGATAACGGCAAAAGGTGATGAAATCGACCGCGTGGTTGGATTTGAGGTGGGTGCCGATGACTACATTGTCAAGCCGTTCTCCATGCGGGAAGTGACTTTGCGGGTCAAAGCCATCATGAGACGCTTTGAGCATGAAGTCCAACAGACGACGTCTGATCTCCTTTCGATCGGTGAAATTCTCATCGATACTCAGCGCCATACCGTTGTGAGCGCCGGCCAGGAAATCGATCTGACCAGTACCGAGTTCAAACTGCTGCTCTTCATGGCAGAAAAAAAAGGGTGTGTACAGAGCCGTGAAAAGCTGCTGCAGAATGTATGGAGCTACAACAATGCCGGTGACACCAGAACCGTTGATACCCATGTAACACGGCTGCGCGGCAAACTGGGGACTCCCGGCGACATTATCAAGACCGTGCGCGGTTTCGGTTACAAGATCGAGGAGTAAGTATGGGATTCCGAACCAAGCTGGTGCTGTCTTACATCTTCCTGATCGCCCTGATCACCGGAAGTTTTTATCTCTATTTCAATCATACCCTGCAAAAAGGGATGATCGAGGAGAGCCGGGCCAACCTTGCCAGCCAGATTCAATTGGCCCGTTTGCTGGTGATGAGTGACAAACGGGTTACAGGGCCACAGCAACTTGCTGAATCGATCGGTACTGTCATCAAGGCCAGGGTTACCCTGATCGCACCGGATGGTACGGTTATCGGCGATTCGGATGTGGGGCAGGCCCGCCTGTCCCAACTGGAAAATCACCTGCAGCGCCCCGAGGTGCGGGATGCACTGAAGAACGGCAGCGGAAGTGCCCTGCGCTATTCAGACACCTTGCGGACTTCGATGCTCTACTCGGCCGCAACCTACGGCAGCGGAACCACAGACGGCATCATTCGGCTGGCCTTGCCGCTGGAATACCTGACCTCGGCACGGGACACCCTGCACGGCGTGGTCGGCGGGGCAACCGCTGTCACCATACTGATCGCGCTCCTGTTCAGCTACATCCTCTCCAATCTGACAACCAGGCCGCTACGTGACATGGCGGACGCCGCCGCCCGCATCGGTCATGGGGGCAGTAAAGCCAAAATCCCGGTCAATTCCCATGATGAGATAGGTCAGCTGGCGGGTGTCCTGAATGACATGTCGGAGCGGATTGAAGATCAGGTGCAGCGGCTTTCAACTGAAAAACAGCGACTGGACACCATCCTGAGCAGCATGGGCGAAGGGGTCATGGTTACTGACCCCGATGGTGTCATCACCCTGGTTAATCCGGCCTTCCGCCGTCTCTTTTCCATTAGCGGCGAGGTTGAAGGCAAAAAGCTGGTGGAAATCTCCCGCCACCCCGACCTGCTGGAATCCTTCAACGAACTGGGAAAAGCGGATGTAGCCGAGCTGGTGCGGGAGGTCTCCATTCAGCCCAATGATTGTACACTGTTTACGCACTGGGTTCCGCTGAAAGTCGATGGTGTCAGGCAGGGAATTGTTGCGGTATTTCATGATATCAGCGATCTGAAAAAGGCCGAAAACATGCGCAGGGACTTTGTCGCCAATGTCTCCCATGAACTGCGGACTCCGGTAACGATCATCAAAGGCTACGCCGAAACGCTGCTGGACGGTGCCCTGGAATCCGACCCGGTCCATGCAAAGCGTTTCGTGGAGATCATCTCCAGCCACTCGGAACGTTTGACCAACCTGATCAACGATATCCTGACGCTTTCAAGTCTTGAATCAAAGGAAGCGCTGCTTGAACTCAACCCGCTGGATGTCTCCGGGACGATTGCCAAGGCCTGCATGCTGCTGCAGGAACGTGCCGTTCAAAAGAATATTGCCATAGTCAACGAATCCTCTGGTAGTTCACTACCACGCGTGATGGCGGACCAGGGGCGGCTGGAACAGGTCGTGATCAATCTTCTGGAAAACGCCATAAAATATACTCCTGATGGAGGCTCAATCCGATTGTTTACCGAAGATGAAGATGCCTGCATCAGGGTGTCGGTCGCCGACACCGGCATCGGCATCCCCTTCAAGGATCTGCCGCGCATATTTGAACGCTTTTACCGGGTTGATGAGGCCCGGACCCGTGAGCAGGGGGGCACCGGACTCGGTTTGGCTATTGTGAAACATATTATACAGCTTCACGGTGGGGCTGTTTCTGTAACAAGCGAACCGGGCAGCGGGTCGGTGTTTTCGTTTTCGCTCAAAAAGGCAGAGCCGTCAGCAAAGATTTAACCGACTGTTTTCCATCCTGTAACATGAATGTAACTCTGGTCTGCTATGATACGACTACATTCTGTAACAAAACTTTAGAGGAGGAATTAATTCATGTTCAAGAAGTCAATCCTGACCGCGCTGCTCGTGATGATCACTGCAGTAGCGGCTCACGCCGAAAAAGTAACGGTTGATGCCAAAATAAAGAAATACACCCCCGCTGCCGGTGTGGCCGGCAACCTGGGCAGCATCGGATCAGACTCCCTTAACAACCTGATGACTTACTGGGCCGAGGGTTTCAAAAAGAAATACCCCAATGTTAACCTCCAGATCGAAGGCAAGGGCTCCAGCACCGCTCCTCCGGCCCTGATCGCCGGCACCGCCCAGCTCGGCCCCATGTCCCGCGAGATGAAGGGCTCCGAGATCGAGGCATTTGAAAAGAAATATGGCTACAAACCGACCAAAATCGGCGTGGCGCTGGATTCCCTGGCCGTATTCGTCAACAAGGACAACCCGATCAAGAGCCTCTCACTGGACAAGGTTGATGCCATCTTTTCCAAGACCCACAAACGCGGCAGCGCCGATGTGACCACCTGGGGGCAATTGGGTGTCACCGGTAAGCTGGCCGCCATGCCGATCAGCATCTATGGTCGTAACTCCGCTTCCGGCACCTATGGCTACTTCAAGGAACATGCCCTGAGCAAGGGTGACTTCAAAAACAGCGTCAAGGAACAGCCGGGCTCCGCTTCCGTGGTGGAAGGTGTCGCCAGGGATATGGGCGCCATCGGTTATTCCGGGATCGGCTATGCCACCTCCGGCGTGCGTGCTGTGCCGCTTTCCGCCAAGGAAGGGGGCAAGGTCGCAGAAGCAACCTATCACAACGTGCTGAACGGCTCCTACCCCATGAGCCGCATGCTCTACATCTACGTTGCCAAGAAACCGGGCCAGCCGCTGCCCAAGGTTGTGGAAGAATTCCTGCGCTATGCACTCTCCAAAGAAGGACAGGAGATCGTCGTGAAGGACGGCTACGATCCGTTGACCGCCAAACTGGTTGACGATCAACTGAAGGCGCTCAAGTAATCCTTTTCCGCTCCAGCTTCGTATAAGACCCCTCCCTCCGGGGAGGGGATTTTTTTGTATAAACTCAGGTCAACATGGCGAAAACGTTTGTCGACAAATCCCGGCGCAATGACCGTCTGGCCGAAGTGCTGATTCGCATCGGCGGGCTCCTGGTGATTGTTTCGGTTATCTGGATCCTGGTGATGATCTCCCGGGTAGCCCTGCCGCTTTTCTATCCTCCCTCTGCCAGGATTGCCGCCACACTGCAGCTGCCTGCCGCAATCCCGGCCGGCAAGGTTCTGGCAATCGGGACGGAAGAGAATCAGCGCGGAGTTTTTCTCCTGGAGGAAAGCGGAAGTTTTCATTTCATGAAGGTTGCCGATGGTACCCTTTCCGCCAGCATCAAGGTGCCGGTTATTCCTGCGGGCGCTGTTCGAGTCGTTTCCGCGGAAGCTGTCGGTAAATCGGTCTACAACCTGCTCTGGGATAACGGCGCAATTTCCTCGGTCTCGGTTGCCTTTGCTTCTGCCAAGGAAGCGGATGGCAGCTTCTCTCTCAGCCAGGACGTTACCTCGCGGGAAGAGCTCTCTTTTTCACATGCCAGCGGCATTGTGCAATCGTTTGTCCGTTTGATCGAAGGCAAGGGTGCTGTACGGATCGATCGTCTGGCCGGTGACCGCCTGCGGGTAACCCACCAGCTGGTGGAAAAGGACCTGCTCGGCAATGAAAAACGGAGCAGTGCCAGCGCCGATGTCAACGACGCGTTGCCGGGTCATCTGACTGCCGTGGCCGTCGATACGAAGGGGCACTATCTGTATGCCGGCACCGACAACGGCTGGCTGCTGCGCTGGGATATTTCGGAACCGGGACAGATCCATCTCGTGGACAGTGCACCGGCCTCTGAGGACAAGCTGTCCATCACTTCTCTGGCGTTGGTGCTGGGGGATGTATCGCTGGCGGTCGGCGATGCCAGGGGGGCGCTTACAACCTGGTTCCCGGTCAAGGTGGCCGGCAGTGGCGAAGACCGGCGTCTGACCCGCATCCACACCCTGCGTCCAAATCACGGTGCAGTAACATCCATCATTGCTTCACCGCGTGACAAAACCCTGTTTTCAGTAGATTCCGCTGAGATCCATGTCGATCATATGACCTCGGAGCGCAATCTGCTGACAATCAAGACCGCCACGCCGATCACCCAGGCGGCACTTTCTCCCAAGGGCAACACCCTGACGGCCCTGGAAAGCAATCGCACCTTAACGGTCTGGAAGATGGATATCCCCCATCCCGAGATATCATTCGGCACTCTGCTTGGCAAGGTCTGGTATGAAGGCTATGACAAACCGGAATATTCCTGGCAATCCTCGGCCGCCAACGACGACTTTGAACCCAAGCTGAGCCTTGTGCCGCTGGTATTCGGCACGATCAAGGCCACACTGTTTGCCATGATTTTTGCCGTACCGCTGGCCCTGCTGGCCGCTCTCTATACCAGCCAGTTCATGTCACCGAAGCTGAAGGGGCGCGTCAAGCCGGTTGTAGAGATCATGGCTGCCATTCCCTCGGTGGTGATCGGTTTCCTGGCCGGGCTCTGGCTGGCCCCGTTGATCGACAAGAGTGTCCTGACGGTATTCCTGAGTCTCGTTATCGTACCGGTGATGCTGCTGGTTACGATCTTCTTCTGGAAACGGATCCGGACCGCATCCCTGATGCAGCGGGCAACCCGCGGCCAGGAATTCATATTCCTGATCCCGGTTGTCATCCTGGGGGTCTACCTGGCATTTCTCCTCAGCGGACTGGCCGAAGTGAATCTGTTTGCCGGCGACTTCAAGCAGTGGCTCTACAGCTCGCTGGGCGTCCGCTACGACCAGCGCAACGGCATTATCATCGCCATCGCGCTCGGTTTTGCCGTGATCCCGATCATCTTTACCATTGCCGAGGATGCCATCTCGAATGTGCCGCGCAACCTGACCGCCGCCTCGCTGGCCTTGGGTGCCAGCCGCTGGCAGACCGCCTGGCGGGTGGTGCTCCCCTCGGCGCTGCCGGGTGTGTTTTCGGCGGTCATGATCGGTTTTGGCCGCGCCATCGGCGAGACCATGATCGTGCTGATGGCCACCGGCAATACCCCCATCATGAACTGGAGCCTGTTTAACGGCCTGCGTTCCCTGTCGGCCAATATCGCGGTTGAGATACCGGAAGCGCCGCTTAACAGTTCGCTGTACCGGACCCTGTTCCTTTCGGCGGTGCTGCTGTTCATCTTCACCTTTATCATCAACACCGTGGCCGAGGCGCTGCGGCAGCGCTTCCGTAAGAAGTACGGACGGTACTGAGAGGTTTAGTTTTATGAAACTGTTCTGGAAAACAGGCGAGCCCTATGTGCTGGCAACCGGCGCCGCCCTGGCAATCATACTGGTCATGTCCCTGGCACTGGTCGGGACCGTCATGACCAATGGCCTGGGCTACTTCTGGCCGCGGGAGCTCGTCCGGTTTGAACTGAAGGATGGAACCTTCGCGCTCGGTCAGGTCACCCGGCAGGAGAAGAACCCGATCAGCGGTGACCGCCGCCTGCAGTTGAAGGTCGCCAACCGTGATGTCCTCGGCCAGGATTTCCGTTGGGTCGACGAGAAGGAAATCGCATCCCGCTCTCTCCCGGCAGATGCGGTGCTGCTGGAGCGCCGTGAGAACGGCAATTTTTTCGGCTTTTTGAAAGGGGTTACGGCGGAAGGGCTCACTCTGACCGCGACAGCGCCCTATGATCAGCTGCAGCAGGCCCGCACGCTGGTTACGGGCAAACAGGATGCAACCAGCAAGATTAAAAAGCAGATGTCGGACTTGAACAACACGGTTGAACGTCTCAGGCTTAACGTGCTGAAACTTGAATATCGTGACAAGGAAAAGAATGCCGCTGAAATCGGGGAATTGACCGCTGCCCGTGAAAAGGCCATGGCCGAATTCACCCTGCTGAACGAGCAGTTAACCGCAACCCAGGCCGATATCGGCCGGATCACCGCCCAGTTCAGCGATGCCAGCGGTGGCAGCAAGGATATCTCCCTGACGGAGATTGTTGCCCTGCAGCGCCCCAACAGTATGTCGTTCTTTGCCAAGTGCGGAGCGTACCTCGAGCGGATCCGCGAACTGCTGCTGGATGACCCGCGTGAATCCAACACCGAAGGGGGGCTGTTTCCGGCCATCTTCGGCACGGTCATGATGGTCCTGCTGATGAGCATCTTCTCGCTCCCTTTTGGTGTGGTCGCAGCAGTCTATCTGCGTGAATATGCCCGCGACGGCCTGATGACCCGCATGGTGCGCATCGCCGTCAACAACCTGGCCGGGGTGCCCTCCATCGTGTATGGCGTCTTCGGTCTGGGATTCTTCGTCTACGGCATCGGCGGCAGCATCGACAGCCTGTTCTTTCCGGAGCGGCTGCCGACCCCGACTTTCGGTACCGGCGGCATCCTCTGGTCGAGCCTGACCCTGGCGCTGTTGACCGTACCGGTGGTGATCGTCGCTACCGAAGAGTCGCTGGCCTCGATTCCGAAAGGGATTCGTGAAGGGTCGCTGGCACTGGGCGCCACCAAGTTCCAGACCCTGACCAGGATCCTGCTCCCCATGGCAACCCCCGGCATCATGACCGGCCTGATCCTCTCCATGGCGCGTGCCGCCGGAGAGGTGGCGCCGCTGATGATTATCGGCGTGGTCAAGCTGGCGCCGACACTCCCCTTTGATACGAATTTCCCGTTCTTCCATATGGATCGAAAATTCATGCACCTGGGTTTCCATATCTACGATGTCGGTTTTCAGTCGCCCAATGTCGAGGCGGCCAAACCGATGGTCTTCGTCACCACCATGCTGCTGCTGGGGATCGTCGTCATCGCCAGCAGCACCGCCATCTACTTGCGTAACAGGATGCGCAGCAAATACACGACGTCGACGTTTTAAGGAATCAAGAGCAGGTTAACCGCAGAGGACGCAGAGGAAACCGAAAAAACGTGGTTACATCAATAAGTTGCAAAACCTAAAAAGGTAAGAACCTGTTTTTCACAATCTCTTAGTTTTACTCTGCGATCCTCTGCGTACTCTGCGGTAAATGCTTTTATCAGTTTTAACGCACTATTAAGGATTAAACATGGCACAAACTCAGGAACATAGCAGCAACGCACCTATTCTTTCGGTCTCCGACCTGAACCTCCACTATGGCGCAGCCCATGCCCTGAAAGGCATCAACCTGGAGATGGCCCGTCACCAGGTGACCGCCTTTATCGGACCGTCGGGCTGCGGCAAGTCTACGCTGCTGCGCTGTTTCAACCGCATGAACGACCTGGTGGAGAGCGCCCGGATACAGGGGAGCATTCGCTTTAACGGCGCTGAGGTCAACGAACCCTCCACCGACGTCATCTCGCTACGGCGCAGGATCGGCATGGTCTTCCAGCAGTCCAATCCCTTCCCCAAGTCGATCTATGAGAACATTGTCTATGGGCTGCGCATCGCCGGTGTCAATGACAAGGCCACCCTGGACGAGGCGGTCGAGCGCAGCCTGAAAAGCGCCGCTATCTGGAACGAGGTCAAGGACCGGCTGAATGATTCGGCCCTGGGGCTTTCCGGCGGTCAGGCCCAGCGCATCTGCATCGCCCGGGCCATAGCGGTCAACCCCGAGATCATCCTGATGGATGAACCCTGCTCGGCACTCGATCCGATCTCGACCCTCAAGATTGAGGAGTTGATCGAGGAGCTCAAAAACGAGTATACAATTGTCATCGTTACCCATAACATGCAGCAGGCAGCGCGGGTGTCGGATGTAACCGCCTTCTTTTACCTGGGAGAGCTGATAGAGGTCGGAGGGACCCGCAAGATTTTTACCAACCCGGAGAAGAAGCAGACGGAAGATTACATCACCGGCCGGTTCGGTTAACAAAATAGAGTGGTTTTCTAAGCTCTATTGGCAGACTATGATATAGATAACGTAATTACCCGTTGTATAGGGTTCGGGAGACAGCATGGAACGCGAACACATCAGTACGGCCTTCGACATCGAGTTGAATGAATTGAGACAAAGCATCCTGGTCATGGGGGGCAAGGTTGAGCTGATGATTGCCAACTCGGTCAAGTCGCTGGTCGACCGGGATACACCCCTGGCCGAGCGTACCATTGCATTGGATCATGAAGTCAATACTGCCGAGGTGTTGATTGATGAGCGCTGCCTGGAGCTTCTGGCGCTGCGCCAGCCGGCCGCACGTGATCTGCGTTTTATAACAATAGCCCTCAAGATCGTTACCGACCTGGAACGCATGGGCGATCAGTGTGCCAACATCGCCAAGCGGGTGCGTGAGTTAAATGAAGAACCGCCACTGAAGCCCTATATCGATATCCCCCGCATGGCGCACTGGGCCGAGGTGATGGTCAAGGAGGCCCTGGATGCCTTTGTGCGCGGCGATGCCGAACTGGCCGTCAAGGTCTGCAAGGACGACAGTTTTGTGGACGATCTCAATATCCAGATCCAGCGCGAACTCCTGACCTACATGATCGAAGATCCCACGAGCATCTCGCGCGCCATGAAGCTCAACTACATCTCGAAATCCTTGGAACGGATTGCCGACCACGCCACTAACGTTGCCGAAATGGTGATTTTCATGGTCAAGGGCAAGGATATCCGCCATACAATTGCCTGATCCGGCATATAGAAATCCGCATGAAAAAGGGCCGTCTGCCAGGGACGGCCTTTTTATGTGCTGCTGTTCATGTAGCAGGAATATTAATAGGGTTCTCTTGTTCGAAAAATTATGATAAACTCTTCGTCTATTTTTCCAGGGTAACCTTGCTGAAAAATCCCGGGCCAGCTCCCGCATTTCGCGTGCAGAAATAACGGAACAATAAAGGCTGATAGGCTATTACCCGGTAAAATCACGTCAATACTTATGGTGTAATTGAACACGCCAACAAAAATCAGAGGCATATACGAGGTAGCAATGATCAACACTCCGCTAGCCAAAATAGCTGTAAATATCGAAGACGAGATGAAACGGTCCTACATGGACTACGCCATGTCGGTCATTATCGGCCGGGCCCTGCCGGATGTGCGCGACGGACTCAAGCCGGTGCACCGGCGCTGCCTGTACGCCATGTACGACATGAGCAACGACTACAACAAGCCCTACAAGAAATCGGCCCGTGTTGTCGGTGATGTCATCGGTAAGTACCACCCCCACGGCGATACGGCCGCCTACGACACCATCGTGCGTATGGCCCAGGATTTTTCGCTGCGCTACATGCTGGTGGACGGTCAGGGTAACTTCGGTTCCGTGGACGGCGACCGGCCGGCTGCCATGCGTTACACCGAGATCCGCCTGCGCCAGCTTTCCCATGAACTGCTGGATGACCTGGAAAAAGAGACCGTCATCATGGTCCCCAACTACAACGAAGAGATGCAGGAGCCGACGGTGCTGCCGTCCAAGTTCCCCAATCTCCTGGTCAACGGCTCGACCGGCATCGCGGTTGGTATGGCCACCAATATCCCGCCGCACAACCTGACCGAGGTCATCGACGGCATCATCGCCACCATCCACAACCCGGAGCTCACCTTTGACGAGCTGCTGGCGCTGGTGCCCGGCCCTGACTTTCCTACCGGCGCCACCATCTACGGCCGCCAGGGGATCTACGATGCCTATTCCACCGGACGCGGCATCATCCAGATCCGTGCCAAGGCCCATGTGGAAGTGGCCAAGAAGTCCGAGCGCCAGTCGATCGTCGTGACTGAACTCCCCTACCAGGTCAACAAGGCCCGTTTGATCGAAAAGATTGCCGAGCTGGTCAAGGAAAAGAAGGTTGAAGGGATCACCGAGATCCGCGACGAGTCCGACCGCGAAGGGATGCGGATCGTGATCGAGGTCAAGCGGGACGAGAACGCCGAGGTGCTGCTCAATCAGCTTTACAAGCAGACCCAGCTGCAGACCTCCTTCGGCATCATTATGCTTGCCATCGTCCACAACCGGCCCAAGGTCATGACCCTTCGCGAGATGATGGACTGCTTTGTCGAGCATCGCTGCGAGGTGGTTACCCGCCGCACTAACTTCGAACTGAAGAAGGCCCTGGCCCGCGCCCATATCCTGGAAGGCCTCAAGATCGCCCTGGACTGGCTGGATGCTGTCATCGAGATGATCCGTGAATCCAAGACCCCGCCTGAAGCCAAGCAGGGGCTGATGGAAGGCAAGTTTGCCGATCCGGAGTTCCTGAAACGCCTCAACCTGCCCATGCCGGCAGATGCCAGTGCTTCGATCCAGCTGTCCGATATCCAGGCCCAGGCCATTCTGGAGATGCGCCTGCAGCGCCTGACCGGTCTGGAGCGGGACAAGATTGTTTCCGAGTACGAAGAGATCATGCGTCTGATCGCCCGTCTGCGGGAGATCCTGGCTTCGGATACCGAGATCCTCAAGATCATCGTGGCCGAGCTGACCGAGATCCGCGACAAATTCGGCGACAAGCGCCGCTCCGAGATCGCCGACAAGACCGCCGACATCTCCCTGGAGGATACCATCGAGGACGAAGAGATGGTCGTGACCATCTCCCACACCGGCTACATCAAGCGCAGCGCCGTGGATCTTTACCGCTCCCAGCGCCGCGGCGGCAAGGGCAAGACCGGCATGAAGACCAAGGAAGAGGATTTCGTCGAACAGCTCTTCATCGCCTCCACCAAGGATTACCTGCTCTGCTTCACCGATGCCGGGCGCATGTACTGGATCAAGGTCTACGAGATCCCTGAAGGCAGCCGCACCACCAAGGGCAAGGCGGTGGTCAACCTGGTCAACGTCGCCATGGACGAGAAGATCACCACCATCCTGCCGGTCAAGGAGTTCAGCGAGGACACCTTCCTGTTCATGGCCACCAGGAACGGCGTGGTCAAGAAGACACCGCTGATCGAATACTCCAATGTCCGCGTCGGCGGGATCATCGCCGTCAAGCTCGATGATGGCGACAAGCTGATTTCCGTGGCGCTGACCGACGGGAAGAAGGACGTCTTCCTGGCCTCCCGCAACGGCAAGGCGATCCGTTTCAACGAGGAGGATGCCCGTTCCATGGGACGTGTCACCCGCGGTGTGCGCGGCATGAACCTGAATGAGGATGACCATGTGATCGGAATGGAGATCGTGGACAACGAGGCGGTCGGCTCGACCATCTTCACTGTCTGCGAGAACGGCTACGGCAAGCGCACCGACCTGGACGAGTATCGCGACCAGAGCCGCGGCGGCAAGGGCATCATCACCATCAAGACCACCGACCGTAACGGCAGCGTGGTCAACGTCATGCAGGTGGCCGACGACAATGACCTGATGGTCATCACCGACAACGGCAAGATCCTGCGGGTGCCGGTCTCCGGTTTCTCGGTCATCGGACGCAACACCCAGGGAGTCAAGCTGATCACCACCGAGGAGAAGGAAAAAGTGGTGGCTGTGGCCAAGCTGGCCGAGAAGGAAGAGGATGAACTGGACGAGGATGGCGAAGGTGTGGATGCTATTGGCGAAGGCATGGATGATACCGGCGAATAAGTTGTCTGCCTGCTGAAAAAAAGACCTTTATGACCAGACCCTTCAAAATAGACAAGTCCCTGCGTGAGCGGCGGCGCATCATCCGTTTGCTGGATTTTCTCAAACGGGACGACCTGACCGGCGAACAGATGGAGCGCATCGGCCGGCGTCTGCAGAAATCGGGCAAACGGGCGCTTTCTCCGCTGGTGCGCAAGCTGTGGCAGGAGCAGAACGGCACCGCCATCTACCGCTACACCTGCATGCTGGATTTCTTTGACGACGCCGGCTGGCTGGACCAGCTGGTCAAAATCACCCTGCAGCGCAAGGATCTTGAGGAGGATGGCAAACTGGCCCTGCTGGACCTGCTCCATGATAACGGCATTGATGTTACTGCGCCGCCGTTTGCCGGCATGACCGGCTATGGTGCCGCCTCGATGGATGGTTTCATCGACGAGTGTCTGCATGATGGTGAGCGCGGACTGGTCAGGTTCATCGACAGCTTTCTGGATGTAGCCGATGAATATCGTGACCGCATGATCCGCCGCCTGTCTGACGCCAGTACGCCGGATGCCGTGGCCCTGCTGGAGATCCTGCTCTCCTTTGAAAAGCCGGAGGTTGTCAAGGAGGCCATTCTTGCACTGGGCAGGATAAAGAACGGCTGCGCCCTCAATGTCCTTGAACAGGCGGCCCATCGTCACGAAGGTGACAGTGCCGCCCTGATCCGCCGCAGCATCCGCCGCCTCTCGTTCATGGGGATCAGGGAGCCGCAGGAACTTCCCCAGTCTTTCACCATGCCCCTGCCGTTTCACGATGTGTACGTCGGCCCGATCGATTTTTATGGTGCCCGCTCTCTGTGGTTTTCCTGGAAGCTTGATGATGCTGCCATTGCGGGCATGCTGGTGCTGACGGGGGAATCGGATGGCCTGCTCAATGCCATCAGCTACCGTATGCGGGACGCTAAGGAATATGCGCATGTCCTGAAAGATGTCATCGCCGGTGAGCTGCTGCAGCCGGCCGATCCGGTCTATGCCATGGCTATTCTGCGGGATGCGCTGCATCACAGCCGGGAACAGGGTTTTTACCTCCCGCCTGACTTTTATGTGGACATGCGCCTGTTCCGGGCCGATTCCCTCAAGCCCGAGGCCTACATCCCCCGTTTCAGTCTGGTACATCTGGATGGCATCGTCGAAAAGATTCCCGGTTATGTGACCGGCAGCAACGAACTGCTGGATGAACCCAGTCTGGAGGGGTGGATTTTGTCGGAACCTGCGGTCTATGACGCCGCCGACCGCTTTATCGCCCTGGAGGGTGACCGGGGTGCAGACAGTGTCTCGGCTGAAGCACTCGAAGCGGAGATTTCGCGTTTCTGCGATGAATTGATTATTCCGCGCCGGGCAGAGATCGTCAAACGACTGCTTCTGACCGCTGATTATATGCAGCAGATCAACAGCGAAGAGCGTTCGGTTCAAAAGACCCTGGCCACAGCACTCAGCCTGGTGGGGGGCTTTCTGCCCGAGAGCCGCCACCCCTTTATCCGCAGGTTGGTGTTGGACAGCGTTGACGCGGCGCGCCAGGCACTCTCCGAAGGATATGATCTGCGACTTGATGAAGGCAATGATGATGACTATGAAGAATAAGATCGAACAGATAGCCGTGATCGGCGGCGGCAGCTGGGGTACGGCGCTGGCCAACCGTCTGGCCGAAAACGGTCACGACGTACGTTTGTGGGCCTACGAGGCAGAGCTGGTCCGCGAAATAAACAAGTCACATACCAATTCCACCTTTCTGCCCGGCATCGCCCTGCACCCGGCCTTGACCTGCAGCAACAGTCTTCAGGAAACGGTCAATGGTCGCGGTATTTTGCTGCTGGTGACTCCGGTTCAGGTTATGCGCGGCGTGCTGCAGCAGATGGCCCCCCATATTGCCGCGGATGCGGTTATCGCCAACGCCTCCAAGGGCATTGAACTGGAAACCCTGCGGACCGTATCCCAGATCTGCACCGAACTGCTGCCGGCTGCGCTGACCCGGCGCTTTGTGGCCCTGTCAGGACCTACCTTTGCCCGTGAGGTGGCCCAGGGTCTGTTGTCGCTGATCGTGGCCGCATCCGCTGATGAGGCTGCTGCCCGGCGCGTGCAGGCGGCCTTCAGCTGCCCCTGCCTGCGGGTCTATACCAATACGGATGTGATCGGGGTCGAACTGGGCGGAGCCGTCAAGAACGTCATCGCTATTGCGGCCGGTATCTGTGATGGGCTCGGCTTTGGCCACAACGCCCGTGCAGCCCTGATTACCCGCGGACTGGCCGAGATGAACCGTCTGGGTCGTGCCATGGGGGCCGAGGCGTCCACCTTTGCCGGTCTGGCCGGCATGGGCGATCTCGTGCTGACCTGCACCGGCGACCTGTCCCGTAATCGCACCGTGGGTTTCAAGCTGGGTCAGGGGATGGGGCTGGCTGAGATCCTGGCCGAGATGCGCATGGTCGCTGAAGGGGTCAAGTCGTCCGAATCGGTCTATCAGTTGGCCCGAAGCCTCCAGGTGGAGATGCCAATCGTTGAAAAGACCTACCAGATCCTGCACGAGAACAAGCCGGCCCGGGCAGCGGTGACGGAGCTGATGGCGCGGGATCTCAAGTCGGAGCAGTAACAGGAGGGTCCTTGTGATCAGATCATTTCAGGGCATGCAGCCCAAGATTGATGAAAGCGCCTTTGTGGCCGAAACCGCCGTGATCATCGGCGATGTGGAGATGGGCCCCCAGTCCAGCATCTGGTACAACTGCGTGGCCCGCGGCGATGTCAACCACATCCGTATCGGCGCCCGCAGCAATGTGCAGGACCTTTCCATGCTGCATGTCACCCACAAGAAGCATGCCGACGACCCGGGCGCGCCGCTGATCATCGGCGACGATGTCACGGTCGGCCACAGTGTCACCCTGCACGGCTGCACTCTGGAAAACGGCTGTTTCATCGGCATGCAGGCCATGGTCATGGACAAGGCCGTGGTCGGCGCTGGCGCCCTGGTGGGCGCCCGGGCCCTGGTCACCGAAGGCACGATCGTCCCCCCCCATACCTTGTGGGTCGGCGCCCCGGCCAAGTACAAGCGTGACCTGACGCCGGACGAAGTGGCCTGGCTGCAGAAATCAGCCGGCAACTATGTCAAATATGCCCTGCAATACATTAATGACAAATAGCTTCACCATCCAGTCATGAACTGGTTCTCCCACATCGGCCGTCAGGCCTCGCGCCTGGCCTCGCTGGAACTCTTCCGCTATATCGGCCCCGGTTTCTTTGTCACCGTCGGCTTCATCGATCCGGGCAACTGGGTCACCAACGTGGCAGCCGGTTCCCAGTTCGGCTACAAACTCCTCTGGGTCGTGACCCTCTCCACGATTATCCTGATCATCGTCCAGCATAACGCCGCCCACCTGGGGATCGTCACCGGTCTGTGCCTCTCGGAAGCTGCCTCCAAATTCTTCAAGCCCTGGCTGCGGGTCATGATGCTAGGAAGCGCCATGATCGCCTGTGTCGCCACCGCTCTGGCCGAACTGCTGGGAGCCGCCATCGGACTGAACATGCTGACCGGTCTGCCGTTACCCGCCGGGTCCCTGCTGGCGGCCTGCTTCTCGATCTGGATGCTGTTTTCCAAGAACTACCAACGCCTGGAGAAATGGATCATGGGATTCGTTTCCCTGATCGGACTGGCCTTTGTCTTCGAGATCTGGATTGCGGATGTCTCCTGGACCCAGACCTTTGCCGGCTGGGTGACGCCAAGCTTTCCGCTCGGTGCCATGCCGGTCATCATGGGTGTCCTGGGGGCGGTGGTCATGCCGCACAACATCTTCCTGCACTCCGAGGTCATCCAGAGCCGCCAGTGGAACGCCCAAGGTCCGGACGTTATCCAGAAACAGCTCAAATACGAGTTTTTCGACACCCTGACCGGTATGGGTGCCGGCTGGGCCATCAATAGCGCCATGATCATCATGGCGGCGGCCGTGTTTCATGCCAAGGGCATCACCATTACGGAGCTGCCCCAGGTCTCCGTCACCCTTGAGCCGCTCTTCGGGAAAATCTCGGCAATCGTGTTCGCACTGGGACTGCTCTTTGCCGGGCTCTCCTCCTCCATCACCGCTGCCATGGCCGGCGGCAGCGTCTTTGCCGGTATCTTCATCGAGCCCTTCGACATCACGGATCCCCACTCCCGCACCGGCATCCTGATCACACTGATCGGTGCGCTGGGTGCCATCATGCTGCTCTCCAACCCCTTCCAGGGCATCCTCTGGAGCCAAATTGCCCTCTCCCTGCAGCTCCCCTTCACCATCATCCCGCTGATCATGCTGACCTCCTCGAAAAAGGTTATGGGCGGTTATGCCAACAAGCCTTACGGAGCGACCGTGCTCTGGATTACGGGTCTGGTCGTGATCGGTCTGAATGTCGCCCTGCTGTTTGATATGTTCAAGCTGTAACGCTGAAACATTAAAAATACGTCCGGTTGTATGCCGTTTGACCACTGTTGGCAGAGAAAACCGCCTTGCCTGCACTTCGCAATTCTGGTAATAATGGACGCGCATCAGGAAAGGCACGCGATGAAGGTTACAATTCTGGGGAGCGGGACATCCACCGGTGTTCCGATGGTTGGCTGCAGTTGTCGGGGCTGCTCTTCACATGACGAGCGGGATAAACGTACACGGGCCTCCCTGCTGATACAGCACGCAGGTCGCAACATCCTGATCGACGCCTCGACGGATCTGCGCTTCCAGGCGCTGCGAGAAGGCATTCAGCGGGTGGATGCGGTCCTGTTTACCCATGCCCACGCCGATCATGTCAATGGGATCGATGATCTGCGCGGATTTCATTTCCTGCATAGGGAGATCATCCCCTGTTTCGGTTCCCGGACAACATTGGATACCCTGCTGACCGGGTTCAGATATATTTTCCATGAACACGATGGTTCCGGATATACTCCGCTGCTGCATCCGCAGGAGGTTGACGGCCCGTTCGAGCTGTTCGGGTTGACGGTCATACCTGTTCCGCTCCGGCACGGGCTGACGCAGGCCCTGGGTTTCCGCATCGGGAACTTTGCCTACCTGACCGACTGCAGCGAAATACCGGACTCGTCGCTGGCCCTGCTGGAGGGGCTTGAACTGCTGGTGATCGATGGATTGCGCTGGAACCCGCACCCGTTCCATTTTAATATCGAAGCGGTCATAGCAGCAACAGCGCCCCTGCGGCCGGGGCGCACGGTGCTGACCCATCTCACGCATGATGTGATCTTTTCCGATGGCGACAGGCTGCCGCCGGGGTATGAATTTGCCTGTGACGGGTTGACGTTCGACACCATCGTTACAGAAGCGTCAGCCGGGGGAAGTAATGCATAAAGACATCCGACTTCATGGACAGACCGGCGGCCAGATCGAGTATTTTGCCATGGTGGCCGGCACCGAGGCCTACCAGCGTTATTTCTTCAATATCGTGCAGGATGAGGACCAGCTGCGGATCTTCTCCCCGGGCAACGATTTTATTATCGGGCCGGAGGGGATTTCATACCAGGGCAATGGCGGCTATTTCTGCGAGTACATGTTCGGCGTGGATCAACCCTCTTCCGACCTGGTCAAGCCGGAAATCATCAACCGCCTGGTCATGTACGGCGCCCGCGCCGACGAATCCACCGGCACGGTCCGTTTCAGCGACCGCACCGCCGGCAGTGAAAGCTACCAGAACATCTTTTTCGAAGGCAATGCGGTCTGCAATTATTTCTTCTTCGTTCACTCCAACCTGCTCTCCCGGAAACTCAAAAACCAGCAGGAAGAGCTGGTCCGCTGCCTCGGCAAAATCATCAAACGCACCGAGTCAGTTGGCGAGGAACGGGATGACGAGCTGATTTCAGAGATTTTCCCGCTGCTCAAGGATCAAGAGTCCCAGTTTTTCCTGATCAAGCTGATCAACCGCCAGCACCGGGAATACCGCGACCTGTTCCGCCAGCTCTATTTCCGCAACAAGAAAATCGCTGATGAGGATTTTACCAGCCTGACGAAGCTGGCCGCAAAGAACCATATCGACCGCTACCAGCAGGAGCGGATGCGGATAGATGTCATGTATCGCCACCCAGCCAACAAGCGCATTGTGGACGAGTACCGCAACATCCTGCTGGCCTGCGATGTCAAGAGCGAGATCAGTCATCTGGACAACGCCCGCCTGACGAGGCTGAAAACCCTCTCGGTGCGCAATAAAATCCCCGGCGCCCTGTTTTACACCCTGGATGAGATGCTTAAAAAGGGGCGTAACCTGGTCAGCCAGGTCGAGCAGGATTATATCGCAGCCACCCGTGAAGTCCTGCAAGGCATCTTCCTGCGCGAGAAGGACATCGAGAGCCTGATCGACCGCGATGACATGCTGGCGCTGATCCGGTCCAAGAAAAAGGCCATGGAGAACCGCGACCATTCCTTTGACCAGCTCCTGCTGGATGCCAGCAAGGAATGTGACGAAAAGATCCGCGACGGCGCCGATCCTGCCCTGCTGGACGGGTTCTCGTACATCATCACCTATCTGGACCGCTTCGACAGCGTTTCCAACCTAATCAGCCAGCTGGCCTTCATGGAAAACGTGCGGATCACGGAGGATATGCTGCGCGGTCTGCTTGAACACCGGGCCGCCTTTGACAATCTCAGGGAAGGCTGTTTCGTGGATCTGTTCATCCGGGAACTATTCGAGAATGCCTATCTGGGGCGTTTCGGCCGACGCAAGGTGAAGACCCTGCTGGATGGTCTGGTGGCTATCGAAAACCGCACCCGGACCATCGAAGAACTCAATGCCCAGCTGGTGGAAATCGATCAGGAGGAGCGTATCTTCAGCGTCCTGCTGGAACATGTCCGTGACCGGATTCGTAACTTCTATTCCAAATTCAACACCAAAGCAGACCAGGAAGCGCTTCGTCACGAAGTCGTCGAGGAACTCAAAACCAAGAAGCGCATCAAGAACGACATTCCTGTTCATCTCTTCGATGAAGCCATCTTTACGATCAAGACCGAGGCCATGTATCTGCACTCACTGCTCCCTTCGATCATCGCCGAGCGCAATGTGGGGCTGCGTGAGGATTTTCTCGAAAACTCCGGTCTTGACCGCTTTTACGTCGAAGAGCTGGAGCGGGATTACTTCGAGAAGAACGAGCTGGATATTGAAGGGCTGTACCAGATCAGGAAAGGCCTGAGCTGAAGGCGGTTGAGAGTTGAGGGAGTAGCTTCATCTCTCATCGCTTATCTTTCACCACCGATCCCTCGCTGACAATTATGAAGGTTGAAGGGTGAATTATGAAATTCATCCCTCATCCTTCATCCCTCATTGACACCCGCCCGCTACCCCGCTACACTCCTGTTGTGTAAGAAAACTACACACTGCACAGGAGTGTATATTTATGCTGAACGATTCCCTCATCCCAGTTCTTCGCACCAAGATAGCCACCTACGGCAAGGAAAATCAGGAAGAGTTGCTGTATGCCCTGGCTGAGGGGGCCCGTCTGCTCTCCGGCAGGTGGCGTGTGCGCATCTACCTGGAAGATCTTACCCGTGGTGTACTTTCCTGTGCCCACGCTGCAGGAGCAATGGCCGAGGAGATTCGCGATGTCAGTTTCCCGATCATTTCCACCGAAACCGTTGTCTCCAGTGTATTTGTCAGCCAGTATCCGGTTGATTTCAGGATCTCGGCCGCAGCGCCGGGTACGCCCGATAGCCAGTTCGCACAGCGTTTCGGCTTCCTTGCCAGCTATATCATGCCGGTGGTCAGTCTGGGCAAATCCATAGGTGTACTCTGCATCGACAATGACCCGGACGATGAGCCGATCAGCGCCCAGGGAAAATCGCTGCTGGCTGATTTTACCGGCTTTGTGGCCGACCGGCTTGACCAGGCGCGCATCTACCACCAGCAGGTGCAGCTGGCCCGCCGCCTGGAAGAACTCAAGGCCCGCGAGGCGGCCGGCATGATGGTGGCATCGGCGGTCGGGCTGATCGAAAAGCTCTCTCTGGCGTCGGTTCTTGTTCCGACCCAGTCCCGTGATGCCGCTGGCGGTGAACTGGAGGTGCTGGCCAGTTATTCCGAGGATGAGGATCTCAAGTCACTGTATGACCAGCAGGGGGCCATAGATCTGAAAAAGGGAAGTTCGCTGATCTCCCGCTATATAAATGACCAGGCGGTTATTTCCGACGACCGCATGCTCAAGCCTCTGTTTATATCGGATTTGAGCCAGCACAGCCTGCAGAAACGGGCCCTGACGGAATCAATGGCCCTGCGGTCGCTGTATGTCGTCCCTCGCTATAACCAGGCCACGCGGAGGATTATCTGCCTGGTCAATTATTTCTCCCGTGACCTGTACCGATTCAGCGATTTTGAGATGGGTCTGCTGCAGACCCATGCCGAGATGGTTGAGCGGGTGATCAGCGAGGTAGCGGGGGAACACCTGGAGATCCGGGTGTTGTCGGAGATCACCGAGCTGTTGAATGAGAGTACCGAGAGCCTGCAACCGTTTCTGAGCAAGGTGCTTTCCAAGGCCACGGAGCTGATCGGCGCCGATACCGGCAGTATTGCCATGGTAACGGAGCGTGACGGACTGAAATGGCTGGTGGTGGAGGACGAAAACGGCACGATTGTCGGCGCCAAGAACAAGGAATGGCTGAAGAAATACATCCCCCCCTTTCCGGTAGGCAGCGAGGAACTGCTGCCGGAGGAGCGCAGCCTGACCGGCTATGTCGCCGCTACCAAGCAGCCCAAGATCATTGCCCGGGTCGAGGAGGAGCAGCAGTCAGGCGGCTTCCATCGCTCCATGAGCGAGCTGCTGAAAAGCGAGATTGCCGTGCCGGTGGTATGCGACGATGAGGTGATCGCCGTGATCTGCCTCAACTCCCTGCGCCACGACTACTTTCGTGAAGAACACCGCCGCATCCTGCAGATCATCGGCTCCCTGACGGCCCGGCACATCTCGGACCTGCAGCGCATCGAACGCCTGCAGGGTGAGGTCAACCGGCTGACGGTCGATGTCGCCTACAAGGATCCCCACATATCCTCCTACCGTTTGGGCAATATCATCGGCAACAGCCCAAAATCACAGGAAGTGATCGATTTCATCAACACCGTATCGCCGCCGCTCTTCAACCGGATCGTGTACTGGAGCCGCAGTGTCCTGCAGGAAGCCACCATCGGGCTGCCCTCGATCCTTGTGACCGGCCAGACCGGGTCGGGCAAGGAGTTCTTTTTCAACAACCTCTACAACAAGCTCAATGAGTTCTATCGCCGGGACATCAACCCGGGCGGCGAACTGCCGGTCAAGAAGAGCAATATAGCCGCCTATGCCGGAGATCTGACCTATTCCGAGCTGTTCGGCCATAAGAAAGGGGCCTTTACCGGGGCCTACAGCGACCGGCGCGGCATTCTGGAAGAGACCCGCGGGGGGATCGTTTTTCTGGACGAGATTGGCGACGCGGACCCCAAAACCCAGGTGCAGCTGCTGCGCTTTCTTGACAATGGCGGCTTCATGCGCCTGGGAGATAATACGGAACGCTACAGCCGGGTGCTGCTGGTGGCAGCAACCAACAAGAACCTGCAGGAGGAGATCGCCGCGGGACGCTTCCGTGAGGACCTGTACCACCGCTTGTCAGAACTCTCCATCCGCCTGCCGTCGCTCAACGAGCGTCGCGAGGATATTCCCGATCTTTCGGTGCACTTCCTGGGCAAGCTCTATCGCACCTATCGCGGCGAGGATGAACCGGCCGAGAAACCGCCGGCCCTGACATCAGAGGCCAAGGATGTGCTCATGCGGCACAGCTACAAGGGCAATATCCGCGAACTGCGCAGCATTCTGCTGCGGGCGCTGTTCTTCCGGACCAAGAACATCATCAACGCCGATTCCATCCGCATGGCCATCGCCGGTACGGGCTCGGGTGAGCCGGCCGCCCAGCTGCCGGCCGTGCGCAACCTGGATGAGCGGCTGGCTGGCGATATCATCGAGCGGATCCAGGCCGGAGGTGATTTCTGGAAAGAGGTTTACGAACCGTTCTCACACAGTAATATCTCACGCGAGACCGTCCGGACAGTGATTGAGAAGGCCCGCGGGCAGGCCGGCAAGACCATGCCCGCGGTGGCCCGCTACCTCAAGGCCCTTGGTGATGGGGTGGATAGCGACGAGGAACAGCGCAGGTTGTTCAAATTCAAGAATTTTTTATACAAGACCGTGAAGTTGTGAGGTAGCAGAAAAATACAAAAGGGGCCCCGCTAGCTGGGGTCCCTTTATTTTGCTGATATTATTCGGTGTTACCGGGAATCAAACCGTTACCACGATCTGCCGCCTCCATGGCAGCCGGGCGATCCACAGGTTCTCGTCGCCGTGCTCCACCCCATGGTGCTATTCACGTTCACGACGCCGTTACTATGGGTTGCCGCATTCACTGTCGTGGCGCTGTAGCCTGTGCCGTGGCATGATGAACAACTTATGCCTTGCGAATTCACATGGAAATCATGTTGGCCTGTCGCAGGAGGAATGGCATGGCAGCTCCCGCACGCAGGGGGTGCTGTTGGATTTGTAGCGGCGCTGGCCTGGGTTGAAGCGGCACCCTCACCGGCGCTGTTTACTGCCGTGACGATGAAGTAGTATGTGGTGCCAGCGGCAAGGCCGGTCCGGACTGCGGGATTGCTGGTGTTGGTGATTTTGATGCCGTTGCCTATTGTGACGCCACTGACCGTTGAGTAATATACGTTATACGAGGCTGCGCCGGAAACCGCTGTCCAGGAGATGCTCAGCTGATTGGCGCCGCCGATGCCGCTAACGCCGGTTGGAGCGGTCGGTGCGACCGGTACGCTGGTCGCGGCTGCCGAAACCTGCGCAGATGCAACACTTTCGCCAGCGCTGTTAACAGCCGTGACAATGTAGTAATACGTTGTCGCAGCAGTCCGTCCCGTATGAACATATGCAGAAGTGACATTGGCAATTTTGGTTCCTAAGATCGTGGTCACTCCCGAAGCTGGTGCCCAGTAGATATTGTAGGATGTTGCCCCGCTGACGGCATTCCAGGAAACTGTTACCTGGTTGAGGCCGCCGGCTGAAGTGACGCTGGTCGGCGCGGCGGGGATGGCCGGAGCGCTTGTCGTGGTTGCCGAGACTTGCGCTGAGGGTGTGCTTTCACCGACGCTGTTGACCGCTGTGACAACATAGAAATAGCTGGCGGGGGTGACACTCAATCCAGTCTGCACGGATGGGGAAACGGCATTGCTTATCCTGGTCCCCGTGAGTGGAGTTACCCCAGTGCTTGTGCCCCAGTAGATATTGTACGATGTTGCATTACTGACGGCATTCCAGGAAACTGTCACCTGGCTGAACCCCCCTGCGGCGCTGGCTACAGGAGCGGCGGGAGCGGCGGAAGCAGTCGTGGCGGGCGCTGTTTGGATGTTTTCATCAACTCCGCAACCGGCAAGCATAAGTCCGAGCGTCATCAGGGAAAGAACAATTACGGCGGCCCATGATCTGTTGATCAGTTTTTTCATTACATCTCCTTTGAAAAGTAGTCCCATGTTCGTTGTTGAACATTGAACTGTGCGTGAGTTTAGCAAGGAGGTAATGGGCAACTAACGTGCCAGAGAAGGCCTGGAGGTGTAACGCGTGCAACTGTCTGGATGTGCGGAGGAAAATAAGACGAGGGCGGACGTCGTGGAAGGAAAGCCGTCAGCAGAATCCGTCAAGTCTAACATAACCGCTACATATGGTGAATTGTGACGGGGCTGAACGGAATAATAAAATGGCAAATTGCATATATTTTATAAATGTATTATGAAAGAAACTTTCAAAATATCTGCGAGATCAGTATGCCTGAAATGCATTTCGAATGTTTGATGAACCACAGGGGGGCGGCATGAAATACCCGGAATTGAAAATGAACAAGAATGACCTCTACCGGCGCTATAGCGCTCTCGGTAAGCTGGTGGAATATCCCGGCAAAAGGACGTTCATAGGAAAATGCAGCACGTTCGAACTGTTCCTGGAAAACGGCCCTTCATTTGCCGGATATCTGGAGGAATCACCAAATATGTTCAGTGACATTGTGCAAGACTATCCCGGCCTTATCGATTTGGTGAAGGAAGCCTGGCCGATCTGAAGCGGTACGCTGTGAACAGGCGGTGGCATCCAATGCTCGTTGTCCTTTTACACCGTACGCTTGTCAAACCATTCCGTCACCGCAAGTTTCCCGGTCTGTTTCCCATGTTTTGTCCCCAGTTTTTCAGCCAGTGACTCGGCCTGCATCGGCATGGCCAGATAAAAGCCCTGAACCTCGTCACACCCCAGTTCGGCCAGACTATGCAGCTGATCGCTGTTTTCAACACCCTCGGCAACCACCCGCAGACTCAGGCTTTGGGCCATGGAGACGATGGCTTCAATGATCGCTGCATCGCTTGAGTTATGGCTGACATCGGTTACAAACGATCGGTCGATCTTGATCCGGTCCACCGGAAAATGCTTCAGATAATTAAGTGAGGAGTAGCCGGTGCCGAAATCATCGATACTGAGCTGAATCCCCATCTCTTTAAGCCTGCGGAAGATCTCGACGGTATTTTCCACATTGTCCATGATGACGCTTTCGGTGAACTCCAGTTCAAGGTTCGTAGGATCAATGCCCGTCTCCTGGATAATCGTTGTCAGCATTTCAAGGAATTTGGGATGCTTCAGCTGCTTGCCTGAGATATTTACCGCCATCTTCAGCGCATGCTGCTCGACCCTGTTCCATTCGCGCATCTGAAGGCAGGCGGTGCGCAGCACCCATTCACCGACACTGTTGATCAGGCCGGAATCCTCCAGCAGTGAAATAAATGTTGATGGCTGCATCAAGCCGTAATCGGAGCTTTGCCAGCGCAACAGCACCTCAATGCCGGCCATTTTGGAAGTCTTCAAATCCCACAGCGGCTGATAATGCAGGAAGAACTCCTGGCGTTCAAGCCCCTTGCGCAGGCTGCTTTCAAGCGCGACCCGTTGGGCGATTTTCTGGTTCAGTTCTGCCGAGAAAAACCGGAATTGGGCTCTCCCGTCATTTTTGGCCTGATACATGGCCGTGTCTGCGCAGCGAAACAGGGTTGAGGCATCCTGGCTGTCATCCGGATAGACTGAGATGCCGATACTGGCACTGGTGTAGAGCTGCAGTCCTTCAATTTCGAAGGGCTCGGTAAATATGGCCATAATCCGCTGGATAACCGTTGCCACGCAATCCTGAGTGGCCACAGAGGGGCACACGACCACGAATTCATCCCCGCCGAGCCGTGCCAGAACATCCGATTCCCGCATACAGGCCGCCAGACGCTCGGCAACGGCTCGAAGCAGTTTGTCGCCGACATCATGTCCCTGCGTATCATTTACATCCTTGAAATTGTCCAGATCAAGGAAAATCAGGTTGACCTTGTCCCGGTCGCGTTGTGCCTGGGCCATGGACTGGTGCAGCCGCTCAAGAAACATGCCGCGGTTGGGCAACCCTGTTACGATGTCATAATAGGCCAGCTGGTGGATCTTTTGCTCGGCGACTTTCCGGTACGAGATATCCTCGCAGGTGGTGATGATCCCAAGATAGTGTGCCTCGCTGTCACGTACGGAAATTGATGTCAGGTGGGCCGGAAACTCCTCGCCGTTCTTCCTGACATTGACGCTTTCGCGACTCCAGACCCCCAGTTCTTTCAGTTGCTCGGCAGTTACAGGCCTGCTCCGGTCACTGGTCGAGAATTTGCGGGCCTCTTTTCCGATAAGTTCATGGACCTCAAACCCATGCATCCGGGCTTCAGCAGGGTTGGAGTAAATGATGATACCGTCCACGTTGCTGAAGGTTATGCCGATTGGCAGGTTATCGACGGCTACCTTGAGCATTTCAAGCCGCGCGTGATTTTCGGCCAGCTTGATCACGTTCTGGCTGGCCCGCAGCATGTAGCGCACACGATGCACCAGAAGTTCCGGATTGAGCGGTTTGGCAATGAAATCGGTGGCACCGGCATTGAAGGCACGATGAATTGCATCGGCATTGTCCAGGCTGGTGACCATCATGATCGGGATATACCCGCCATCAGGGAGGGAGCGAATGTCGCGGCAGGTCTCACAACCATCCTTACCCGGCATGATCATATCGAGCAGAACCAGATCCGGTCGCGTGGTCGTGAAACTGCGCAGCGCTGAATCGCCGTCCCCAGCCAGGATTGTTTCAAAACCGGCTGTTGAGAGGGCGTCCTGGAGCATGACCCGCATCAGGAGGTCATCGTCGACAATCAGGATAACCGGGTTTCCGGCAGCTTTCGCAGGTTCTGGCATGATTTGAGTCCCATGACGAAATAAAATGATCTGTAAAGAAAACAGGCAATCAGTGCATCGGCACTGTGAAATCGTTTTTATCAGAAGGCTTTTATAAATACCACTAATTTTAGCCGATTGGCAAAGACGAACGAAGGGCGCTGTTTCCAGCGCCCTTCTTGTACGATCTCATCTGCGGATTCCATGGCGGTTGTACCCGGAGGGCAGATCCAACGGGTTGCTTGAGAGTAATAAACCGGTTACTTTTTATGGCAATCCTTGCAGCTGGTGGGGCCTTTTTTCATGTCGGTATGACAGCCCTTGCAGGTTTTGTGAGCCCACTCTTTACCCAGTGCGGCGATCTTGCCCGGACCTTTCTCATGGCATTTCTTGCAGTCCTTCAGCATCTCCTGATGCTTCTTGTGCGGAAACGATACCTTGCCCATGGATGCGGGCAGTTCAATAACGTCGGCAGCAAGTGCGGTCCCGGAAAAGGCAACCAGGGCAAGCAGGGTAATAACGGTTTTCTTCATAGTCGTCTCCTTGTGATGAGCTGTGCCTTGTCAGGCAGTGTTGAACCAATCGTACTCTATACATTCATACGTCAAAGCAACATTAATATTCAGCAGAACTGATGACCCGGTGATGGCAGTCGCACTTCATGCAGTATATGTTTTCGAGTGTGCGGTTTGAACCCCTGCTTTTCGCTGACAACCTGATCGCTTCTGCAGCATCGTTGGCGGCAACGACAACAGACGTGCCGGCGGCCAGAGAGCGCCAGATTTCAAGGTCGTCTTCACTGGTACGGTCCAGGTCCCCTTCGTCCGGGTGGACAAAGGGGAATCTGGTAAGCACATGACACTGATCGATACAGGTAATCGAGTCATCTGTTACGAGGTAATACTTCATGGCCCCCCCTCATTCAGGCAGGACAGGGAGCTCGACACCGGCCATTTTTTGCACCATCCTGACAACCTGGCAGCTATAGCCGAATTCATTGTCATACCAGACGTAGAGCACGCAGCGGTTTCCTTCGGCAATGGTGGCCAGTGAATCAACGATGCCGGCATGGCGTGAACCGACAAAGTCACTGGAAACCACCTCAGGGGAGTTGGTGTAATCGATCTGGTTCTGCAAGGGTGAATTCAGTGAAATGCCCCGCAGATAGCTATTGATCTCCTCGACCGAGACCGGTTGTGCCAGTTCCAGATTGAGAATTGCCAGTGATACGTTGGGGGTCGGCACCCGGATGGCGTTCCCGGTCAGTTTGCCGTTCAGGTCCGGGATGACCTTGGCCACTGCCTTGGCGGCGCCGGTCTCTGTAATGACCATGTTCAACGGGGCGCTGCGCCCACGCCGCGAGGCCTTGTGATAATTGTCGATCAGGTTCTGGTCGTTGGTGTAGGAGTGGCAGGTCTCCATGTGGCCGTGTACGATGCCGAAACGGTCATTGATGGCCTTCATGAACGGGACAATGGCATTGGTGGTGCAGCTGGCTGCCGAAAAGATCTGCTCTGTTTTCGTTATCAACTCATTGTTGACGCCGGCCACAACATTGGGGATATCCCCCTTGCCCGGTGCGGTCAGGATAACCTTGGAGATTCCGGGGGATTTCAGATGACGGCCCAGGCCGTCACGATCGCGCCACTTGCCGGTGTTGTCGATAAGAATGGCGTTGTGGATGCCGTATTGTTCGTAATTGACCGACTCGGGCGCATCGGAATAGATGATGCGGATCATGTTGCCGTTGGCAATGATGGCATTTTCCTCTTCATCAACGGTAATAATGCCGTCGAAGGGGCCATGGATGGAATCGCGGCGCAACAGGCTGGCCCGCTTGACCAGATCATCGGCACCCCCCTTGCGCACGACGGCTGCCCTGAGCCGCAATTTTTCTCCGCTGCCGGCTTTTTCGATCAGGATACGGGCCAGCAGACGACCGATCCGGCCGAAACCGTAGAGCACAATATCCTGTGGTTCGGTCAGCACTGAACCGCGCCCGGTCAAAAAGGTAGCAAGCTCCTGCTGCACAAACTCCGTTACGGAACGGCCGGTGCCCTTGGTTTGGTACAGGTTGGTCAGCTTGCCCAGGTCAATTCGGGCCGGCGCCAGATTGAGTGTGCTGATCGCTTCCAGCAGGGGAAAGGTTTCCTTGACGGAGAGCTCAGCATCAAGAATCTGACGTGCAAAACGGTGTGCCTTGAGCAGATCGATGGCAGTATTGTGGACCAGTGATCGACCATAAACGGTGGTGACAACATTGTTATCCCGGTACAGATGACCGATCATGGGGAGCATGCGCTCAGCCAATTCCTCCTGGTGCTGCCATTCCTTCAGATGAATATCCTGTTTTGACGAGTTCATAATCGCTCTCTCCTTATATGTTTACCATCCTGATAAGTTAACTGTTTTCCTGAGTAATGCGGCACTTCGAATCATCATCTCCTTTGCCGGATCAAGGCCGATCCGACCCAGTCCGTGGCAAACTGATACGCGATGCGGCCACTGTTGTCGCCTTTGCAGTAGGCCCACTCAATGGCGGCTTTTTCCGCGCTGTCGTTCCATTCGGGAGCAACATTGAATTGCTCGGAGAGTTTGATGACCCACTGCCGGACAATCCCGACATACTGCTCCTGTGAGAAGGGATGGAATCCGATCCAAAGTCCGAAGCGGCCGGAAAGCGAGATCTTTTCTTCAACCGCCTCTCCGTGATGGATTTCGTTGTTGACCAGCATCGCACCCCGATTGTCCGTCTCGTACTCCGGCATGAGATGGCGGCGATTGGATGTGACATAGATTCTCGTGTTTTCAGGAGGGGCATACACGGATCCATCCAGAGCGCTTTTGAGCATCTTGTAGCCCAGTTCGCCGACTTCAAACGAGACATCGTCAGAAAAGATTATGAAGCGGTACGGTTCATGCTTGATCGAATCAACGATTGCTGGCAGGTGAACCAGGTCTTCCTTGTCGACCTGGATAATCCTGAGCCCTTCCGGTGCATAACGATTGAGCAGTGCACGGACGACAGAGGATTTGCCGGTGCCCCGAGTACCCCAGAGAAGGATATTGTTGGCGGGAAATTTGTTGAGGAACTGCTCGGTATTCTGCACCAGCAGTTTTTTCTGCTGTTCAATGCCGAGCAGATCATCGAGGTGGATCCCCTCGATTTCCGGCACCGGGTCCAGGTAGCCGGCAAAGGAGTGTCTGCGCCAGTTGGCGGCATGGCACTCTCTCCAGTAGATCTTGCTCACCCGTTGCGGCAGCAGTATTGAAACGGCGTCAAGGACGCTTTTCAACTGCTCGCACAGAGCCGGATCCATACAGGTCTTATTTGACAATTTTGAACTCATCGCGACGGTTTTTGGCCCAGGCGGCTTCGTCATGACCATGGTCTGCCGGACGTTCCTTGCCGTAGCTGATGGTGGTCACTTTCCTGGCCGGATACCCGAGGGTCACCAGATAGTTCTGGGCTGCCTTGGCTCTTTGTTCGCCGAGAGCCAGGTTGTATTCAGCGGATCCCCGTTCATCACAGTGACCTTCTATCTGGATGGCGGGTTTGCTTCCAAGCAGATGGTAATTTGCCTGCAGAATATCCCTGGATTCGGTTGTCAGGGTATTGGAGTCGAATCCAAAATAAACGCTTGCAAGGGCCGATTTCTGTGCGGCTGTATTCTGCTGGAATTCTGAGGAGGTAACGGCTGCTGCCGGCTGTATGGTCCTTCCCTCCGAGCCGGAAGGTGTCATTGTCGCGGTTGTTGTGGACGGTGATGGCGTATCTTTTCTCTGGGCGGCATTATTGTGCGGATCGGCCTGAACGCCGCCATCCCCTTTATTCACAACCGCATTCTGTGCGCAGCCCGTAACAGACAGCACGACAGCAATCAACAGCAGATGTATCGGTGTTGTTGTTTTCATGCTCTCAGCTCCTTTCGATGTAAAAGTAATGGTATAAAATGAATATATGCTGTTAATAACAGTAACACATGAGAAAGATATATGGTATTAGGTTGTTTGCGTCAATAAAATTATAAAGCACCTAAATAAGTTCTGTACAGATACCAGATCCTCCGGAGTTATACATGCCGAATACACGCTTGAATATCACGCTGCCCACCCCGATTGTCGATGATATCAAGGCCCTGTACGGACAGCGGGGCTTGAGCCAGTTCTTGGAGGAAGCGGCCCGGGAAAAACTCGATGAGGTCAAAAAGAAGGCCTATAAAGGTCTGATTGAAGGCTATCAGTCAACTGCGCAGGAAACGAAAGAGGTGCTCAAAAAATTTGAATCTGCGGTAACGGAGAAACGGGATGTTTAAACGTGGCGGTATCTATGCGGTCAATCTGCCCCATGCCGAAGCGCTGGAGCCGGAAGTTTGTCCCTGCCTGGTGGTGAGCAACAATATCAGTAACGAGTATTCACCGGTAGTTACCATTATTCCCCTGAGTTTTACCAGTCTGGAAAAGATCTATGATTTCGAGACATTCCTGCCGGCTGCGGACAACGGACTCGGCAAGGATGCCAAAATCAGTTCTCATATCCTGATTACGATCGACAAGGCCACCGTGACAGGTGACCGACTTGGATTTATCAATAAATCAATCATGAGCCAGGTCGATAAAGCGCTCTGCCTGCAGCTCGGAATCGAGGATATGCCGGGAGGCCTCAGCCCGGTTAAGCAGGAGGAGTAATGCAGGAAAAACCCAGGTGGTCAGCCTTTGTCCATGCAGTGCCGTTTGTCTTCCGCGAAAAACCTCTGATCGGGTCGGTCATAGCACCCCCTGCAGCTTGTTCCTTACGCTGGTTACCTTGTCTTCCATGGTCTGGCTGCGGTCAGTCCGTGTGCCCAGCTTGATGGTTGTTGTAATGCGTGGCGCCCCCATTTCATGAACAACCTCATGGCAGCGCTTGATCGCCGCAAACACCGTCTCCCATTCTCCCTCGATATTGGTGCCGTAGGAATGCAGGGCGGTCTTCAGGCCCGCGGCCGTCAATACCTTTTCGCAGGCGGCAATATATGCCGAGAGCGAAACGCCCACTCCAATCGGGACGATACACAGGTCTACCAGTACCTTCATATGCGCTTCTCCTCTAGCATTCAGATCGTGCGGACGAACCAGCGAATGGCTTTGAATACCGTCTCGAACAGATCCGGGTCGGCATTTCTCAGTGTTCCGCCGTATTCCTCGAAGCCGGAATAATCGGACGGTGCGCACCCATTTGGAACTGCTGCGCGTTTCTCCCGCTCCACCTCCCGTTCTTTTTCTTTGCGCAGCTGCTCATCTCTCTCCTGGCTGAGGAGTTTACCCCCGGCCTTCATCCATTCAAACAGGTGGCGGAGTTCACCGCCATCCAGCCATACGCCGTGATCCCTGCAGCGGTCAACAATGACACCGCTTTTTGTGCCGAAGTTGACACGGTTCATCATTTTGGAGCAGACCGGGCATTTGATGTAGGTAACAGGGTTGTTTGCAGGGCTCAGATGGTTGTTGATATCATCGAGCCTGCTTCTGTTGATATCAAAAACATTGGAGACAGTAGCCTCCAGCAGCGCTTCCAGTTCTGCCGGGTCAAAAAAGAGTCCCAGGCATTGGTCGCAGCGTTCAATCAGAAATCTGCCGTTTATCTTGAGATCAATGGTTCTCAGGCTGATGGAACATCGCGGGCAGGTGCGGGCCGACTCAATCTCGTGGGTTGTGTAGTGGTGAACCCCTTTGAGATCGGTATCGTTTCGGGTTTTGCAGTATTCACAGATGATCGAATTTGCAGGGAGGGGTGCTGAACAGTTGGAGCAATTAGCCATGGTGCCTCCTATGGTTCAGGCGTCTGATGTATTACGCGACAGTCTCCGCCGCCAGTGGCAGGGTCACGGTAAAGATCGCACCGGAACCGGCATTGGCCGCCTTGATAGAGCCGTTGTGATTCAGCAGAATGCGGTTGACGATAGCCAGGCCGAGCCCGGTACCATGGCGTTTGGTGGTGAAAAACGGATTGAATATCTGCGGCAGCATCTCTGCCGGTATCCCGCCGCCCGAGTCGCTGACGCTGATCTGAACCGTTGGTCTGCCTGATGTCAGGCGCTCTACCTGCACAGTGATACTGCCACCATTCGGCATGGCTTCGCTGGCATTCAGTATCAGGTTGAAAAAGACCTGCTTGAGCTGGTAGGGGTCGCCTAACAGAGGATAGTGATCATCCGCCAGGTTTGAAGTGAGTCGGATGCATTGGTCTTCCAGGGTTGTGGCGCTGCAGATGAAACAGTCCCGCAGAATCTCGCCGAGATCACAGGCGCTGTAGCAGATGGTCGGTTTGCGGGAGAACGCCAGGATGTCGGTCAACATGGCTTCGAGGCGGCTGACCTCTTTGACGATCGTATCGGCATAGCCATGTTCACGCGTAGCAGCGGGCAGGCTTTTCAGAATACGCCCGGCAAAAC
Source organism: Geobacter psychrophilus (assembly GCF_056821595.1). NCBI lineage: Bacteria > Pseudomonadati > Thermodesulfobacteriota > Desulfuromonadia > Geobacterales > Geobacteraceae > Geobacter > Geobacter psychrophilus. Next base: position 1,892,128 of record NZ_JBXDTU010000004.1, on the reverse strand, counting down.
CTCCGATGGTGATGAGCGGGTTTTTCAGCTCATGAGCCACGTTGGCTGCCATTTCGCCGATGGCAGCCAGGCGTTCACCATGAATCAGGCGTTCGCGGGCGTCCCGCAGGTTGGAGTGGGCATTCTCGATGCGGTTGTAGAGCATGGAATTTTCTATTGCCATGCCGGCCTGATTGGCAAACAGCTGTAAAAAATGGAGGTCATCGCGGCTGATCGGCCGGCCGGATTGCGGGTTGTCCACAACGATGATGCCGAACGATTGCTCCCTGGCAACCAGCGGTGCCGCTGCAAAGGAGACCGCCCCGAGGTGCTTGATAAAGCTACAGGTGTTGCATTCATGGCAGCCCGCATCCTCTATGAGACACAGTCGCTGCTCGATAATGACCTTCTTGATCACCGGGCAATCATTGTCGATGTCAATCCGGGTGGATCTGACCAGGGAACAGAATTCAGTGGAACGCTGGTGGGTGATCACCTCTTCGCTGATATCCCACCGGCTGCTGAGCGTGTCATCGCCGCCGATGATTTGCAGACCGTTGGCTGATTCATGCTGAACGCCGAGCATACCCTGGAGCACACCCGACTTTTCGTTGCGCAGGAACAGCATGGCCCGGCCGAAGAGCAGCGAACGACCGGACGTGAGTGCGGTCAGGATAAGGTGTGACAGCTTGTTGATGTGAATGGTGGACAACATGGTGTTACTGAACTGATACAGCAGCGTCAGTTCAGTAAGTTGCTTGCTGGTTGCGTTATTTTCGGAGGGGATGGGGTCTGCCATTGACATGCACCTGAAACGCGGTGGAGTGGGATGTTATACCATCAGGGGTGTCGTTCTTTCTGTTCCTCTTCCATCTTGCAATTGATGCAGAGCGTTGTAACCGGCCGCACCTTGAGTCGCGCCTCGCTGATTTCGTCTCCGCATTCTTCGCAAATGCCGAAGTCACCGCTGTCGATACGTTCGATGGCATCCTTGATCTTGTTGATCAGTTTGCGTTCGCGGTCGCGGATACGCAATTCGAAATTGCGGTCCGATTCCTGGGTAGCGCGGTCTGTCGGGTCGGGAAAATTGGATGAGTCAGAAGTCATTTCCGTGACGGTTTTGCCCGCGTCGCTGATGAGGGTTTTCATCTCTTCAGCCAGTACATTCCTGAAATATTCAAGTTTTTCAGCGTCCATAACCTGCTCCTGAGTCATTAAATGTTCAGATTTTAAAGGTTACGCTGCTGCAAGTCCAGCAAAAAATCCAGTTCGGACATTAACGATCAAAGAGCAGCTGCATGGCATCCTGAACCGAGGCCACTCCTTCAACCTTGATGGCGCCCTTTTTGAGGCGCTTTATGCTCCCGGACGGGATGATGCAGGTACTGAATCCCAGTTTTTCAGCCTCGGCGATGCGCAGCTCCGGTTGGGTGACGGCCCGCACCTCGCCCGCCAGCCCGACCTCACCCAGCACAACGGTTTGAGGGTCAATGGCCTTGTCCAGATGGCTGGAAGCCACCGCCATGATCATGGCCAGGTCGGCGGCCGGCTCGTTGAGACGCACCCCGCCGGCAGCATTGAGGAAGATGTCCTGGCCTGCCAGGTGCAGACCGACCTTCTTTTCCAGGACCGCCACCAGCAGCGCCAAACGGTTATGGTCCACCCCGATGGTCGTGCGTCGCGGAACACCGTAGGACGAGGAGGTTACCAGTGCCTGCAGCTCTACCAGCAGGGGGCGGCTCCCCTCCAGGGAGGTGGTAACCACCGAGCCTGACACCCCCAGGGGACGCTCGGACAGGAACAGCTCCGACGGGTTGGCGACACCGCACAGCCCTTCCTGTTTCATCTCGAAGACCCCGATTTCGTTGGTAGAGCCGAAACGGTTCTTGACCGCCCGCAGGATGCGGAAGGGATGGCTACCGTCCCCTTCGAAATAGAGCACCGTATCGACCATATGTTCGAGGACCCTCGGACCGGCAATGGAGCCGTCTTTGGTGACATGGCCGACAATAAAGATCGGGATGTTGCTCCCTTTGGCCAGCAGCATCAGCTTGCCGGCTGACTCGCGGACCTGGCTGACACTGCCGGGGGCAGACTCCAGCGCCGAGGTCCAGACGGTCTGGATCGAGTCAACGACCATGACCCCCGGTTTTAATGAGGCGGCATGGGCCAGGATCGCCTCCAGCGAATTCTCCGCCAGAACCAGCAATCCCTTGTGTGATACCCCCAGGCGTTCGCCGCGCAGACGGGTCTGGGAGGCCGATTCTTCGCCGGAAACATACAGCACCGGCCCGACACTGGCCGCCAGGTTGAGCATGGCCTGCAGCAGCAGGGTTGATTTGCCGATGCCCGGGTCGCCGCCGATCAGTACCAGTGAGCCGGGTACGATGCCGCCCCCCAACACCCGGTCGAGCTCGCCGATTCCGCTGACAACCCGGGTTTCGGACTGGGCCGGCACATCGCAGATCGGAATCGGCCGGGTGTGTGAAGCGGGTGAGGTACCATGAAGCGCCTTGACAACGGCTTCCTCGGCCATGCTGTTCCATGCGCCGCAATCCGGGCATTTACCCAGCCATTTTGGTGATTGGCTGCCGCATTTCTGGCAGGCGAAGATGGTTTTATGTTTCACGAGTGCTCCCGACGGAAATCTGTGGAATGGAAAGCGTCATTGCCGCCGAGCGGCCGCTGTTGGCCGGTTGTTGACCGGCTTAAGGTTTGACAAAGACGATTTTCTGTATATTATTACACTTTGCACTCTTATTGCACAAGGAATGACAATGGATTTCTATCGTCCACCCGCACTCCAAGAGGCCCTGGATGCCCTTGGTAGCATCAACAGGGCATTGCGGGCGTGGAAGTTCTATCCCAAAGGGCACCCCGTCCGAAAGACAAGCATCCAGCAGGCCCATGTCGCCATGCTGAGCCTGCTGGACGGTAACAACCTTTCCCTGAACAGCGGCCGGACAGATTTCAGCTTTCCTGATGGCGAAGTCCTCAAGGACTCCACCCGCATGTCATCCAGCCTGTCCTACGAACTTTTTATCCGCAGGGTCCGTAACATCACCTTTCTGTATGACCTGCGTCAGGAGGATCTGCTTGATCTCCTGAGGCTTCTCACGATCACCCCCGAAGTCGTTCAGAAATCCGGTGGTATGGATAAACTGATGCTGGAGCATGGTATCCGGACCATCTGGGTCAACGAATTCGACCTCTCTGTTATCCATGGCAGGCGGCGAGGTGTGGAGTTCGCGGGAAACTCCCCCCAGGCTCTGGACGAAATAGAAAACGGTCCGTGTCTGGAAGCTGTTGCTGATCCGGAAGAAACGGTTGTATTCGAGGATGCGCACAATCCCGTTAACCAGCTGCAAGTGCTGCTCGGGAGATTGATCGCAGCGGCGGATGATGATCTGTATCTGTTGCTTGTCCGCCAGGCGGTCGATTGTACCGATGCGCTCAAGGCGCGCCATGAACTGGCCGCCCTGTTCCCGTTGGTGGAGTTGCTGACCGATCAGGCCAATGATCCCGGTCGCGGGGAAGGCCTGCGGAAAACCGCCCGTTACGGGCTGGAGCAACTGGCCTCCGGTGATGAATTTCTTGGGTTTCTGCTAGAAGGCATGGATCAGGCCAATTCCCTTTCACACGAGGCTGCCCTGGCGATTCTGACGGCAGCCGGACCGCGGGCGGTCTTTCTGATGGTGGAAAAGATCGGGATAATCGATAACCTGGCCGTGCGTAAAACACTCAGCACCCTGCTGGTATGCCTGGGAGAACCGGCGGTTCCCTCACTGCTGGAGATGATGGGCGACACGCGTTGGTATATTGTCCGCAACCTGTCAGCAATCCTGGGGGACATCGGCACGCACGAAGCGGTGCCTGCGCTGCAGAAGTGTCTGCTGCATTCCGACCTGCGTGTCTGTAAGGAGGCCATCCGCAGCCTGGCCAAAATAGGGGGAAGGGACGCTGAAACCGCTATCATTGAGGTGCTGCGCGGAAATGACCCTTCGCTGTTTCCGCAGGTGATCGCATCGCTGGGCGGCTTGAAGAGCAGGAATGCCCTGGTGGATCTGATGCGGATTGTCTGCAGCCATGATCTCTTTCTCAAGCACCTGTTGCTCAAGATTGACGCTCTGGGCGCCATTGCCATGATCGGTGATCGCCAGGTGGTGCCGATCCTGGTCGATATCCTCTCAAAGGGGCACATTGTTGTACCCGGGCGCTGGAAACAGTTAAAGATCGCCATTGCCGGCTGTCTGGCGCGGCTTGGTGACAGCCGGGCACTGCCTGTGCTGAAGAACAGGGCCTCTGACCCGGGGGAGTTGGGCCGGGCCTGCGCAGAGGCGGTTGAAACCATAGAACGTGCAGGGGGGGAGCAGCATGGAGTCGCTTGATAATCAGGGAGCCCTGAGGATGATCACCCTCTTTTCCGGTGCGGTCAAGGGCATGGCCTTTTATCCCGCCTCGCATCCCGCTATTTATCAGCCGTTGCTGGAGCTGGACAAGATCCTGGGCGCCGCGCTCGGGCGGGTGTCGGAGGTTTCCTGGGGGATCATCGATGGCGTCATGTTTTTCGATGAGCACCTGTTCATAACCCCTTCGACCGCAATTGCCGACCTGACAAACCGCATGCTGGAGAAGGATGTCGGCCGGGTCGTCATGACGGCCGGTTTTACCTTTGATGAACTGCAGTGTTTTGTGCGGCTGTTCTCGGTCAAGGGTACCGCTTTCGGAGCACTCCGCGACCAGATGCTGCAGGAGGGTATTACCCACATTCGGCTGGTGCAGCAGGGTGAGGAAGTCTTCGATAGTCCTCAGGATGAAAATGCGAACGATTTTGAGGATAACGGGGATTTCCTGGCCACCTATGGCCAGGCGCTGACCGCAATCCGGGGGATCTGCCGCGACATCGAGCGTGGACGCATCCCCAACAGCGCCCCGGTTCTCCGGGTCGTTGACCGGATGGTCGGCATTACCATGCAGGATCCCTCCACCCTGCTGGGTCTGACGATGATCAAGGATTATGACAACTATACCTTCAACCACTGCGTCAATGTGGGGGTGCTGGCCATGTCGTTGGGTGCCGCACGCGGCCTGGATGTCATGTCCGTAAAATCACTGGGTATTGCCGGCCAGTTGCACGACATCGGCAAGACCATGATTCCCAAGCTGATCCTCAACAAGCCGGGCAAGCTGTCCAGTGCCGAGTTTGACGAGATGAAACGGCACCCTGAGCTGGGAGCCAAGATCATTCGAGAAATGGAGGGGCTGGACCCCTATATTGCGCAGATTGTGCTGGGGCATCATCTGCACTACAACCGCAGCGGCTATCCGGAATGGGCCCAGAAGCTGCCCTTTAACGAACTGATCGACATCGTTGCCATTGCAGATACCTATGACGCCATTACCACCCTGCGGGTCTATCAGCACCCGGTCAATCCCCGAGCGGCTTTGACCGAAATGCAGACAATTGCAGGCACCTATCTGGATCGTGACCTGGTGGCTACATTTGTCGAGATGATGGGAAAATATCCGGTAGGGACCCTGGTCCGGCTGGACACCAATGAGGTGGCGGTTGTCTATCGTCCCAATCCGCTGGATGATGAGGCGCCGATGGTCAGGATCCTGATCGAGGGTGATGGATCACGACTCAGGGTTCCCCGGGAACAGTCGCTGGTTGAACAGAGTGGCTCGCGCTATGCCTCTGTTGTGGCGGTTGTTGATCCTCTGCTGAAAAATATTGATGTAGGCAAGTTTGTCGCCAGCGGGAATTATTAGGAGCCGTTACGAAGTAACTGTTACATCCTTGTTGTTTCGTTACGGCTCCTTATGCCGTTTTTCCTTGAAATATGTAACAGTTATTATATTCAGACGGCTTAGAACGGCAGCAGGTTCAGGGCAGTAGCAGCGGCTTTGCGGGTTGATGCGTGAGCTGAAGACAAAAGGGCGATGATGTCGTCCGTTGAAGCAAGGTCGCCCAGTCGGGCCAGAGCCAGGGCGGCTTCTGCCTCCAGGTCACCATTGGATGCCTTCAGAAAAGGGCGCAGGCGCTCACGCAGTGTGGTTGAGGCCGGAAAATTGCCCAAGGCGGTGATAGCCCTGGCCTGAATGGCCGTATTCTGGTCATCGAGACGTTCCAGCAGCACCGGCAGTGTAGAGGGTTTGGCCAATCGTCCCAATGTTTCCACGGCAGCGGAGCGGATGTCGGCTTCGGGGCGGCCGGCACAGTAGGCCAACGGTGCAATCACCCTTTCATCGCCGATCTCTCCCAACGCATGGATTGCCGAAATCCGTGTGCCCGTGTTACCGCTTTTAAGCGCGTGCAGGATCTCGTTGATGTCGCAGGAAACCTCAAGCTGCTCTATGGAGCGGGCCGCGGCGGCACGCACCTCCGGGTCGGCATCTTTCAAGAGCGGTTTCAGCAGATCAATTCTCTGACGGATCAATTCTTTCATGATACATATACTTGTAGCAGATCGTCTGATTTCAGACAACCATGATTATTTGTGGCTTGAATAGCGTTTTGCGGTTTGTTATAGTACACGACAAAACTGGTCATGAATTGAACGCGCGACAGCGTCGTCGTGAAGATGTGCAGCTACGACGAAAAGGAGATCACTTACAATGATGGGAGCAATAGAAATCAAGCAGGGATTATACTGGATCGGGTCTGAAGACCCGGATTTGCGGGTTTTTGACGATCTTTTTCCTACGGAACATGGTACGTCGTACAATGCCTACCTGCTCAAGGGGAACAATAAAATTGCCCTTATCGATACCGTTGAGCACAAAAATGTGGACGAATATATGGACAAGGTCAAATCGCTGGTTGATCCGGCTACGATTGACTACATCATCGTCAATCATACCGAGCATGATCACACCGGTTCACTGGCCTATCTTCTGGAGCAGGCCCCCCAGGCCGTCATTTACTGCAGTGTCGCGGCAAAAAACTTCCTCGGCAATATCCTGCACCGGCCGTTTACCTGCCAGACGGTCAAAGATGGCGATACGCTTGACCTGGGAGGGCGCACGCTGCGTTTCATTTCCGCTCCCTTCCTGCACTGGCCCGACACAATCTTTACCCGTTTGGAGGAGGAAAATATTCTGTTTTCCTGCGATGCGTTTGCAGCCCATTACTGGAAGGTCGGGCATATCTTCAACGATGAATGTGAAGACTTCACCTCGGCCCGCCAATTCTATTTTGACTGCATCTTCCGCCCTTTCAAGGATAAGGTGCTGTCTGCGGTAGAAAAGATCCGCCACGACGTGATCGACATGATCTGCCCAAGCCACGGTCCGATCATCCGCCAGGACCCCTGGAAGGTTATCCAGCAGTTTGAAAACTGGAGCAAACCGACTTCCCAGAACAAAAAGATCGTTATTCTGTTTCTGTCACCTCACGGCAGCACCGAGAAGATGGCCCACGCCGTTGCTGCTGGTGCCACCCGCGACGGCATCGAAGTCATCAGTTACCATATCAATAGTCTGAGCGCCGGCGAGCTGCGCAACCTGATGGAAGAGGCCAGTGCCATGATTTTCGGCATCCCTACCTTCAACCGTGACATCGCTAAACCGATGTGGGAGGTGTTGGCCTACCTCAGCACCGTGAAACTCAAGACAAACCTGGCGGGAATATTCGGCAGTTACGGCTGGAGCGGCGAAGCCTGCAAGATGGCAGAGGAGCGTCTGAAAAGCCTTGGTTTCAAGCTGGTGGCAGAGTCTGTCCGCACGACCTTTTCACCCACCGACGAGGTGCTGGCACAGTGCGAAGGGTTGGGCAGGGCTGTTGCTGAAGAGGTGGCAAACAAGAACTGAATAGATGGAAATTCCTGCAGGTAAACGGAGGGCGGCTGATAATCAGTCGCCCTTTGCTTTATTCTCCCCAGCGTTTGAAGAGTTCATGTTCAATTCCCAGTTGATCCAGGATCTTGCCCACCACAAAATCAACCATCTCGATCACGGAATCCGGTTTGTGATAAAAGGCCGGCATGGCAGGTATGATCTGAGCTCCGGTGCGGGAGAGCTTGAGCATGTTTTCCAGGTGGATCTCGGACAGCGGCGTTTCCCGCGGAACCAGCAGCAGGGGGCGGCGCTCCTTGAGCATGACATCGGCACAGCGCTCGATCAGGTTGCCGGAGATGCCGCAGGCTATGCGTGCCAGGGTGCCCATGCTGCACGGCACAACCACCATGGCATCCGGCGCGGCCGATCCGCTGGCAGCCGGGCAGAACAGGTCGTCGGGATGGACCATCTCCAGCCCTGAATCAATTTCCAGATGATTGTAGAGACGCTGCGTAGCCTTTGTCAGGTCGCCGGAAAGGTCCAGACCGGTTTCTTCCCGGCAGACCAGGGTGCCGCTGCAGCTGGCCGTGAAGGTTACTTCAATCCTGTTCAGACAGAGCTGCTCAACCAGACGCAGGCCGTAGACCGTGCCGGAGGCCCCGCTCAGGGCCACGAAAATCCTTTTTTCCGCCATACTTACCTCACCAGTACTTCCAGCGCCGTAACCATCAGGATGGCGACGCTGATGTAGCCGTTCATGTTGAAAAAGGCCGCATCCAGTTTCGTCAGGTCACCCGAACGCAGCAGCCAGTGCTCATAGAGCAGCATGGCTGTCACCACGCAGATGCCGGCAATGAAGATGCCCCCCAGGTGCATGCTGGCGGACAGCCATATCAGCAGCAGCAGCATGATCAGATGAAACAGGCGCGCCGCCCAGAGCGAGCCGTTCACACCAAGAACAACCGGGATGGAGTGCAGTCCGGCCGTGCGGTCGAATTCCAGGTCCTGCAGGGCATACAGGATATCGAAACCGGCCACCCAGAAGAGCACAATACCGCCCAAAATCAGCGCCGGCGGGTCGATGGCGCCGCGGATGGCGAGCCAGGCCCCGATGGGGGCCGCAGCCAGGCAAATCCCCAGCACAACATGGGCCAGAGCGGTGAAGCGCTTGCAGTACGAATACAGTACCAGGAAAAAGACTGCCAAAGGAGCCAGTTTGAGGCAGAGCGGATTGAGTTGTGCCGCTGCCACCAGCAACAGGGCCAGTGATACCATGATGAACAGCAGCGTTACGCCTTTCCCGATCAGTCCGGCCGGTATGGCCCGTCCGGCGGTGCGGGGATTGCGGGCGTCGATCTCGGCATCGATCAGGCGGTTGAGTCCCATGGCAGCGGTGCGTGCTCCGGCCATGGCCATGATGATCCAGAACAGCTGGGCTGCACCAGGTAGGCCGCCTGCCGCCAGCAGTGCGCCGGTGAGGGCGAAGGGCAGGGCAAAGATCGTGTGGGAAAACTTGATCATCTCCAGAAAGACCGTGATCTTCTGAAATATAGTGGTGCCAGGTGTCGTTTCAGTCATGAATTATATCCCGTATTCCTGCCAGCGACGCTGCACCTGCTGCTCCATTGGCGGGTCGCTGGAGAGCGGCGGGTGTGACCTGTCGTTCGTGGCATCCAGCGCAGTCCGTTGCTGGTCGCTGTCGTGGAAGATTGCCCGGGTAAACCCGGGGGAGTTTATGGCGCGCCAGGCCACCACGGCCGGATCGGACGGGTCTGCACCGGCATCGACAAAAATCAGCAGACGGGCAGCGCTAAACCAGGGGGTGCCCCAGAGAAGGGCGGCAATCTCCCTTACCACGCCGGGCTTCGGGTTTTCAAGGGAAATGATGGCGCTCTGGTGGAAGATCCATTCCAGAGGAAAGTGGATATTGTAGATTGACGGCACCAGCCTGTGCAGAAATGACAGCAGCAGCCGCTCCCAGGCCTTGGCCATCCAGCAGTCCTCCATGGGGGGCGGCCCGACAATCGTGGCCGGGATGATGGCGTCCGGACGCAGGCTGATGGAGGACACCCGCAGCAGGGCAGCCGGTCCGGCCGGTGAATAGTAGCCGGTATGGTTACCGAAGGGGCCTTCCATTACGCTTTCGGATGGGTGAACAACCCCCTCGATCACTACATCGGCCCGGCTGGGTACCTGCAGCGGCTGGGTCCGGCAGGCCGCCATTCCGAGCGGTGCGCCGCGCAGGAAGCCGGCAAAGGTGGTCTCGTCCAGCGCTCCCGGCAGGGGCAGCATGGCGCTGAAAAGGCAGGCCGGGTCTCCGCCCAAGGCAATGGCCACCGGCATCGGCTTGCCGAGACGCTGAAACTCCGCCAGGTGACCGGCGGCGCCACTGCCGGCCTTCCAGCGAATCGCCAGTTCCCCCGGCCCCAGCAGTTGCGCCCGGTACATGCCACAGTTGGGGGCGCTGCCATCCGGCCCGGCGGTGTAGACCTGCGGCAGGGTGATGTAGCGGGGGTGCCCGCCGGCGGCACCGTCACCCGGCCAGCTCTGCAGGAAGGGGAAGGCTGTCAGGTTGGGCCGGGTCATGACTTCGCTCCAGCTGGGAGGCAGCAGCAGTGGTGCAAATCGTGAAAACTCCACCAGCGCCCCGATCTGCCGGTCCAGCTGAGACAGCTCCGGTGCGGCGATCCGGCCCAGCAGGGCATCCATCCTGGTTGTCAGGTCGTTAAGATTGTCAACCCCCAGGGCCAGGCAGGTCCGGGAGGGAGAGCCGAACAGATTGGTTGCCACGGGAATACGGGCACCTTTCGGGTTCTCGAACAGCAGCGCCCGCCCACCTCCGGGCTGTTTGCAGACCCGGTTGGTGATGGCGGCGATTTCCAGGCAGGGATCGGTCTCGACGGTAACGCGGGTGAGTTCATCGCGGGATTCGAGGAGGGAAATGAACTGCTGCAGGTCGTGTATGGACATGGGGCGACGGTTTATTCCCCGAAGCGGTTGCGATAGTACTCCGCGCCGCGCCGGCGCTGGATGGCCAGGCGATAGAGCCCTTCGTATTTGAGGGCTGCTTCTTCCCAGGTAAAGCGCTTTTTCATCCCGTTTTTGCGCAGGGCCTTGAGGCCTTTGGGATTGTTGAAGAAGGTGTAGGCCGCCCAGCCGATCGTATCGAACAGGGCTGTTGCGCTGTGCTGCCAGAACTTGAGGCCGTCGCCGGTCAGCGCGACCTCGTCAAAATTCTCGACACTGTCGTCCAACCCCCCGGTGGCCCGTACGATGGGGGGGGTGCCGTAGGCCAGGCTGTACATCTGGTTCAGGCCGCACGGTTCAAAGGACGATGGCATGACAAAGAAATCCGCCCCGGCCTCGACCTTGTGGGCCAACGCCTCGTTGTAGCCGATGTAGCAGGCGAATTTGTCCGGATGGGCTGCGGCGATGTCGCCGAAGTAGAAGTGGGCCCAGGGTTCACCGTTGCCGACCATGACGAACTGCACGTCCATTTCCAGGATGCGGTGGATCGCCTCGGCGATAATGTCGGTGCCCTTTTGCTGCACCATGCGGGATACGACCCCGAACAGCGGAACATCCGGCCGCTGCGGCAGACCGAGGGTAGCCTGCAGGTCCTGCTTACAGATCGCCTTGCCCTTCATGTTGCGCGGGGAGTATTTGGCGGCAATGTACGGGTCATGGGCCGGATCCCACTCCTCATAATCCACGCCGTTGAGGATGCCGTACAGGTCGGCGGACCGCTCACGGACCACGTCCTCCAGCCCCCAGCCGTATTCCGCGGTCTGGATTTCGGCGGCGTAGCACTCGCTGACCGTATTGAGCAGGTTGGCGTGGTTGATGCCCCCCTTGAGCAGGTTGACCTGGTCGTCCTTTTCCAGGTCGAGATAGTTGAAGTGCTTCCAGCCGATACCGAGCACCTCCATCAGGCCGGGATAAAAATTGCCCTGATGCTGCATGTTGTGCAGGGTCAGCAAAGAGGCGGAATCTCCCACGAAGCGATCATGCAGGTAGGTGGTGTTGAGCAGGGCGGGAATGACGGCGGTGTGCCAGTCGTGGGAGTGAATCACGTCGGGACGGAACGCCAGCATCTTGCAGAGTTCCAGGGCCGCTTTGGAGAGAAATACAAAGCGGTTGTCGTTGTCCAGGTAGCCCTGGCCGTCCTGCTGGTACAGACCGGCACGACCGTAGAACTGTTCGTGTTCCAGGAAGTAGATCGGGACCTCACTGCCCGGCAGGTGTCCTTCGTACACGCCGCAATACATGTAGCCGATGATACCCATCGGTACCACCAGCGTACCTGGCAGCAGGCGCAGGCTGTATTTTTCAAGATTTACGCTGTAGTAACGTGGGATGACCACCCGCACATCATGGCCCAGGCGGGCCAAGTATTTGGGCAGTGCCCCGACTACGTCGCCCAGTCCGCCTTCCTTGGCAAAGGGTGCGGCCTCGGAAGCGACAAACAGGAGCGACAGGTGTTCAGTGGGATTCATTCATACTCCGAAGGTTACCAATTCCATATCAAGGCCCTATCTTCGTTGGCTCGTCTTCGGCAGCTCAACGTACTGTTATGTACGCCTCGCTGCCTCAATCCTTGCCGCCTTGATATCATCCTTGATCTGGAATTGGAATTAGGCGGGAACATTTTCCCAGTCAGCCAGGAATTTCTTGATGCCGGCATCGGTCAGCGGGTGTTTGGCCAGCTGGATCATGACCGAATAGGGGATGGTGGCAATATCGGCGCCGATCAGGGCCGAATTGAGCACGTGGATCGGGTTGCGGATACTGGCAACAATGATCTCGCTGGTATAGCCGTAGTTGTCGAAGATGGCGCGGATCTCTTCGATGATCCCCATGCCGTCCTGGGAGATGTCGTCCAGGCGGCCGACAAAGGGCGAGACATAGGTGGCGCCGGCCTTGGCAGCCAGCAGGGCCTGCATGGAGGTAAAGATCAGGGTGACATTGGTCTTGATCCCTTTGTCGGTGAGGGCTTTGCAGGCCTTGAGGCCTTCCGGTGTCATCGGCAGTTTGACGACGATGTTCTTGTGGATCTTGGCCAGCTCCTTGCCTTCCTTGATCATGCCTGCTGCATCCAGGGAGATGACTTCGGCCGAGATCGGACCGTCGACGATGGAAACGATTTCCTTGATGACGTCCTTGAATTTGCGCCCCGATTTGGCGATCAGCGAGGGATTGGTCGTGACACCGTCTACCAGGCCGAGATCGTGAGCCTCACGGATTTCCTTTACATCTGCTGTGTCGATGAAAAATTTCATGTTTCCTCCGGGTACTTGATATAATGCGTTGATTATGGCTGTTGAGAGTGATCAAGCTGGTCACGGTATTTTTCGAGGCAGGACATGGAGCAGAAGTAATGACGCTGACCGTCAAGTTTGCCCACCACGGCATCATCTTCCGATACATACATGCCGCAGACCGGGTCGCGGTGCGTCACGGCGGCATCAGCGCTGCGGCCATGACTGACGGCTTCCGTTTTTTTAGCCGTGACCATGGCCTTGATGACCCGGTAGCCGATATAGATGAGCAGCAGCCAGACAAGCAGCCGAATCATGGAGTCTCCGTCATATTCGCGTCACGATTTCATTGGATTGTAGCGTGGACAGCAGCTCTGCAATGGTGGTCCCCAGCAGCGGGTGTACCAGTTCAGGTGCAATATCGCACAACGGCTGCAGTACAAAGCGCCGTTCCGCCATGTGCGGGTGCGGCACGGTCAAGCCCTCATCAGCAATGCATGCGTCGCCATGGAGCAGCAGGTCCAGGTCGATCCTGCGCGGACCCCAGTGGGTTGTGCGGGTGCGACCAAAGACATCCGTTTCGATGTGGAGCAGCCGCTCCAGCAACTCGTGGGGGGTATAGACCGTGTGGAGCCGCAGGACAGCATTGTAGAACGAGGGCTGATCGGTGACGCCTACCGGTGAGGTCTCATAAAATGGTGACAATCCCGTAACCTTGCACTCATGAAGCCGGCCGATCTCAGCCACGGCACGCAACAGATTCAGTTCACGGTCTCCCATATTGGAGCCGAGGGCTATGTACGCATCCGTATGCATCGGAAGATTAAAGCATAATGACATGATGGCGTCAACCGCGCAGTAGGCTTAACAAAAAAACACCCTGGTAGCTAGGAGGGAAGCTGCCAGGGCAAATGAGGTCTAACAAGACCTCTCATGTCTTATTTATACCAAAATGTCACGCGGGTTGCAAGCAAATTATTGTTGAGTGAACTGCAATCAACATCCGCTTGTGGTAAATGAACAACAGTCGAACAGCGGGCAGTCGCTGCAGCGAGGCTTTTTGCGGCAGAACTGCTTGCACTGTTCCACAATCAAGGCGTGGTAGTTGTTGAAGAGCTGCACATCCGCCGGCAGGTTAGCCATAAACATGTCCCGGGTATGGTCATAGCCGGCCTTTTCCGGCAGCAATCCCAGACGGTGAAACAGGCGCCGGGTATAGGCGTCTACCACAAAGGTCGGTTTGTTGCCGGCATACAGCAGAATCGAGTCGGCTGTCTCCGGTCCGATTCCGTGGACCTGGAGCAACTCCTTCCGCAGCATGTGCCATTCTCCACAAAACATACGCTCCAGAGATCCCGCATGCTGCTGAAACAGCCATGTAACAAATTCTTTCAACCGCTGGCTCTTGATATTGAAAAAACCGGCCGGACGTATCAACTGGGCCAGTAGTTGCGGTTCGACATCCCGCACCGCAATCGGGGTCATGATCCCTGCCTGCTTGAGGGCGCAAATCGCCTTTTCCACATTGGTCCAGGCGGTGTTCTGGGTGAGGATGGCTCCGACGCAGACCTCGAAGGGTGTCTCGGCCGGCCACCAGTGCAGCGCTCCGAAACGTTCGAACATGCGATCGTAGATAGTCATGAGGCATTCCGTTGAAGGCGTCACGGGAGTTTTTTGTCAACTGAAACGGGCAGGCCTTCGGCAATTGTAGGGTATTGCAGCTGGACACCAAGCCGCTCCAGCATACGGTTGTTGTCAATCACCCGCGAATCGCTGACGTAGGAAAACATGAGAGGTGACATGACCTGCCGGGCCTCTTCCCTGCTCACCTGGGGCTGGCGGGGATAGCCCAGGGCGTCGGCGCAGGCGTTGAAATAGGTCGTCATGCTGGAGGGGTGTCCGTCACTGACATTGAAGATATCGCCATCCCTGCCCTGTTCCGCCGCAGCCCAACAGATACGTGCCAGATCATCGGCCTGGATGCGGTTGCTCGGGCCGGATTCCTCTTCCCGCAGGAGCGGCTGGCCCTGGCTGATCTGCATCAGCGGCAAACGGCCCGGTCCATAGATGCCGCTGACCCTCAGGATGATGATCGGAACATTGTTGGTTGCGCCGTATGCTCTGAAGGCGGCCTCCGCGTCCAGGCGGCGCTTGCCCATGGCCGATGACGGGGCGGTTTCAGATAACTCCGTTACGGTGCCGCCGGTAGCTTCGCTATATACGGAGGTGGCGCTCATGTAGATGATCCTGGCCGGTGGAGCGCCTCCGGAAAGTGCTGAGCAGAAATGACGGGCGCGGGAATCAGTAATGCCTCCTCCCGGCGGCGGCACAAAATAGTACAGGCTGCTGCCTTCAGCGTCCAGTGCCGGAATGCGGAGTGGCTCATCAAAACTGCAGGACAGAGCGGTGAAGCCCCCGGATTGGAGGGCTGCCTGATGTTCCGCTGCGCGCACCAGGCAGGTGACTGCAGCGCCCGAGTCTTTACCGATCCGTGCGACGCGCGAGCCGATATAGCCGCAGCCGGCAATGATAATTTTCTTCATGAATATCTCCCGCCGCATGAAAAAAGGCCCTGCGGATAGCCGCAGGGCCTTGTAGTTAAACGCTTACGAACTTATTTCTTTTCATAGGTCAGCGCTGCCAGTTTTTCGTAGTACTCGAAACGGCTGGCGGTCCAGGCGGTGGCCTTTTTCATCAGGATGGCCGCCCCTTCCGGGTTGGTCTTCTGCAACACTTTGTAGCGGTTCTCGCCGTAGGCGTACTCCTCGAATGAAGTGGTCGGCGATTTGCTGTCCAACTGCAGCGGGTTTTTGCCTTCGGCTACCAGGGCAGGATTGTAGCGGTACAGCGGCCAGTAACCGCAGGATACGGCCCGCTTGTTCTCATCTACACCCTTGGTCATGTCGATGCCGTGGGCGATGCAGTGCGAGTAAGCCACGATGATGGATGGTCCGTCATAGGCTTCGGCTTCCATGAAGGCCTTGACGACCTGGCCAGGGTTGGCCAGGGAGACATTAGCGACATAGACATTGCCGTAGGCCATGGCCATCATGCCCAGGTCCTTCTTGGCCATGGCTTTGCCGCCGGCGGCGAACTGTGCCACGGCGCCGGTCGGGGTGGCCTTGGAGGCCTGGCCGCCGGTGTTGGAGTAGACTTCCGTATCCAGGACCAGCAAGTTGACGTTCTTGCCGGAGGCGATGACGTGGTCGAGACCGCCGTAACCGATGTCATAGGCCCAGCCGTCACCACCCACGCACCAGACCGACCTCTTGACCAGATAGTCTGCCAAGGGGAGGAGCTGCTGGGCAATTTTATCCTTGCTGCCCTTAAGGGCCTTTTTGAGGTCTACAACCCGCTCGCGCTGTTTCTCGATACCGGTCTGGTCGGACTGGTCAGCGGACAGGAGTTCTTTGACCAGCGGCTGGAAGGTTTTGCCTGATTTGCCGGCAGCCAGTTCTGCGGCCAGTTCGCGGGCTGATTCGGTGAATTTGTCCACCGCCAGACGCATGCCGAAACCGAATTCAGCATTGTCCTCGAACAGTGAGTTGGACCAGGCCGGTCCGCGGCCGTCGGCCCGCTTGGCCCACGGTGTGGTCGGCAGGTTGCCGCCGTAAATGGAGGTGCAGCCGGTGGCGTTGGCGATCATGGCCCGGTCGCCGAACAGCTGGGACAGCAGTTTCAGGTAGGGGGTCTCGCCGCAGCCGGCACAGGCGCCGGAGAATTCGAAGGTCGGGCGAACCAGCTGGCTGCCGCGCAGGGTGTCCAGTTTGAGCTTGGTGGCGTCCATGTCGGGCAGGGACAGGAAGAAGTCCCAGTTGGCGGCTTCAGTGGCCCGCAGGGGCACCTGGAACTGCATGTTGATGGCCTTGTGATTGGCGTCTTCCTTGCTCTTGGCCGGACAGTTATGCACGCAGGCGCCGCAGCCGGTGCAGTCTTCCGGAGCGACCTGCAGGGTGTATTTCATCCCCTTGAACTCGGGCAGTTTGCAGTCGGTCGCTTTGAAGGTCTTGGGGGCACCTTTCAGCAGTTTGCCGTCATAGGCCTTCATGCGGATGGTGGCGTGCGGGCAGACGAAGGAGCAGATGCCGCACTGGATGCAGATGCTTTCATCCCAGACCGGGATGTCGACGGCGATGTTGCGCTTCTCGTACTGGGAGGTGCCGGTCGGGAAGGTGCCGTCGGCCGGGATCAGGGATACGGGCAGATCGTCGCCGAAGCCGGCAATGATGCGGCCGGTGACCTCCTGGACGAATTTGGGGGCGGTCTTGGCGACAGCCGGCGGCATTTTGAGCTTGCTGGTGGCCTTGGCCGGGACCTTGACTTCATGGATATTCTTGAGTGCTTCGTCGACGGCGGCGTTGTTCATGGCGACGACCTTGTCGCCTGATTTACCGTAGCTCTTCTTGATGGCGCCTTTGATTTCTTTCAGGGCTGTGGCCAGCGGGATGATGTTGGAGATCTTGAAGAAGGCGGTCTGCATGATGACGTTGATGCGGGCGCCCAGTCCCAGTTCTTCACCCAGCTTTATGGCGTTGATGACGTAGAATTTGAGTTTCTTGTCGATGATCTGCTGCTGGACCTCTTTGGGCATCTTGTCCCAGACCTCATTATGCTCGAAGGGGGAACAGAGCAGGAAGGTCGCGCCCGGCTTGGCCTGGCTGACCATGTCGTATTTCTCCAGGAAGGAGAAGTTGTGACAGGCGATGAAGTCGGCGTGGTCGATCAGGTAGGGGGCGTTGATGGCCTTTTTCCCGAAGCGCAGGTGCGAGATGGTGATGGTGCCGGCCTTCTTGGAGTCGTAGACGAAGTAGGCCTGGGCAAAGTTCTTGGTGGTCTCGCCGATGATCTTGATGGTGTTCTTGTTGGCGCCGACGGTGCCGTCGGATCCCAGACCGAAGAACATGGCTTCGTAGGTGCCGTCCATGACGTTGCGGAAGGAGGGGGTGTACTCCAGGCTGCAGTTGGTGACGTCTTCCTTGATGCCGACAACGAAGTGGTTTTTCGGCTTGGCTTTCTTCAGGTTGTCCAGGACCGATTTGGCCATGGCCGGGGTGAATTCCTTGGAGCCCAGGCCGTAGCGGCCGCCCACGATGACCGGATAGCCCTTGAAGCTGAATTTGCCGGCTGCCATGGCTTCGCCGATGGCGGTACGGACATCCAGGTACAGAGGCTCGCCCAGGGAGCCGGGCTCTTTGGTGCGGTCCAGGACAGCGATGCTCTTGACGGTCTTGGGCAGGGCCTTGATGAAGGCGTCCAGCGGGAAGGGACGATACAGGTGGACCTTGACGACGCCGACCTTCTCACCCTTTTTGATCAGGGTTTTGACGGTCTCTTCGACGGTATCGGCGGCGGAGCCCATGACGACGACAACGCGCTCGGCGTCTTTGGCGCCGGCGTAGTCGACCAGTTTATACTTGCGGCCGGTCAGTTTGCCGAATTTGTCCATCTCTTCCTGGACGATCTTGATGCAGGGTTCGTAATACTGGTTGACGGTTTCACGCCCCTGGAAGTAGACGTCCGGGTTCTGGGCGGTGCCGCGCATGACAGGACGGTCGGGGGACAGGCCGCGCAGGCGATGGGCATTGACCAGTTCGTCGCTCATCATGTGGCGCATATCGTCAAAGGTCAGTTCTTCAACCTTCTGGACTTCGTGGGAGGTGCGGAAGCCGTCAAAGAAGTGCAGGAAGGGAATCCGTGAACGCAGGGTGGCGGACTGGGCGATCAGGGCGAAGTCCATGACCTCCTGGACGTTGTTGGAGCAGAACATAGCCCAGCCGGTGGAACGGCAGGACATGACGTCCGAGTGGTCGCCGAAGATGTTCAGGGCGGCGGCCGAGATGGCACGGGCCGAGACGTGGAAGACGGTGGAGGTCAGCTCTCCCGCGATCTTGTACATGTTGGGGATCATCAGCAGCAGACCCTGGCTGGCGGTGAAGGTGGTGGTCAATGCGCCGGCCTGCAGGGCGCCGTGCACGGTTCCGGCAGCGCCGCCTTCTGATTGCAGTTCTGCTACCAGCGGGATGGTGCCCCAGATGTTTTTCTCGCCGGCGGCGCTCTTGGCGTCGGAGATCTCTCCCATGACCGATGACGGCGTAATCGGGTAGATGGCGATGACTTCGTTGGTGGCGTGGGCCACGTGGGCGGCGGCGGTGTTGCCGTCGATCGTTACCATTTTTCTGCTCATGCGTTCCTCCTGTGTGGGTTTATCCTGAATTCGTTGTCCGAATAGTGGCTGATAATGTTCTACAATTCGTTCCTGCCCTGCAGCGCCCACTGAACCGTGGCCGCATCTACAAACTCTATATCACTGCCCAGCGGGATGCCATGTGCCAGTCGGGACACCTTGACGCCCGTTGGTTTGAGCACTTTCGTCAGGTACAGGGCCGTGGCTTCGCCCTCTACCGTGAAATTGGTGGCGATCACCACTTCGCTGATCCCCCCCCGGTCAACCCGTGCCAGCAGTTCTTCGATATGCAGAGCTGCGGGACCGATACCCGCCAGGGGCGATATGGCACCTTCCAGCACATGGTACACGCCATGGTAGGCGTTGCTTCGTTCCAATGCCATCAGGTCCTGGGAGTTCTCCACGACGCAGACAATACTGGCATCGCGGCTGCCGCTGCAGATCGAACAGGGGTCGTCTTCGGTAATGGTGAAGCAGGTTGAGCAGGTGCGTATCCGCTCTTTTACCGTTGTCAAGGCCTCTGCCAGTGCAGTCAGGTTCTGGGGTGACTTGAGCAAATGAAACGCAAGTCTGAGGGCGGTGCGCTCACCCACTCCGGGCAGTTTCTTTAATTCTCCCACCAGACGCGAGAGCGAGGAAGCTTTAGTTAGCATAATTCCCGGGGCAAATAAAACAATTTTTTAGTATTATAGCGAGGTTAAAAAAGATGCTCCCCCGTTGTGGACGGGCCAGATGGCATCCGAAAACCAAGGAGGAGCATGAAAACAAGAGTTTGTACCTGTAGTGTGTCAGAGAGACGCGCTGGTGTATCACGAACTCTATTAGCCGAACTAAAACTTTTAGTCAAATTAAAAAACAGGTTGAACGTAATTTCCGTAATAATGTATGCAACTGCCCGTTAATGCTAAAAAAGACCAGGAATGCTCATGCCGCCAGTGATTTTTGACATTTCGTCGGAAAGTTCGGCATGAACCTTTTTCAGCGCCTCGTTAACGGCAGCAATGATAAGATCCTGAAGCATCTCGACGTCGTTGGGATCCACGGCTTCTTTTTTTATTGAGAGTGAAGTTATTTCGTTTTTGCCATTGACGGTGACCGCGACCGCGCCGCCTCCGGATGTTGCATCAGCCGTCTTCAGTGAGGCATCTTCCTGGAGTTTGGCCATCTTCTGCTGGATCATCTGGGCCTGCTTCATGATGCTGGCTAAACCTTTTGACATTTTTCATCCTCCGTGTGGGAAATTAGTATCAATATTTGCCCTGATAAACAGGATTACGTGCGCTGACAAAATATGTTCTGAAAAATGCCGTATTTTTCAACGTACAACGACATTCCTGTATTAATCTTCACGAATATCGGTGATCGTGCCGCCGAACAAACGCAGTGCTTCGTTGATCACCGGATGAGCCGCAACCTCCTGCTTCAATGACTCGATTCGTTGTTCCTGATCACTCTTTTTTTTTTCTGCCAATGACAGTGGCGAATCACCAGTCTCCGGGATAATTGGCTTGATCCGTACGGTTGTTGCGGCGCCGCTGAACTCTTCCGCCAGTTCCTGGATTTCCTTGATTGAATCTGCGTCCTGAAGCGAGGTCAGGTAGTAGCTGCCGGATGGGAAGCCGATCTCCATCAGTCCCGGCTCAAGTTTCAGGGGACTGCCGTGTTCCAGCACCGAACCGGTGGCCGGCCGCTTCCCGACAGTGAAGGCTACAAAGCGTTCCCAATCCGAATGGGAACCATGCGCGTGCGGTTTCTGCGCAGTTGGCTTTGGAGCCTGCGGCGCAGCTGAGTCTGGTTGGCTTGCAACCCGCTGAGGTTCCGGTCGGCTAGGTGTAATGTCGCCAGAAACCGGCGGTCGGCCGGCATTCCAGGGCAGCGCTGGGGTGTGGACCGCCCCGGTCTCCAGCATCTTGATCTTTTCGATGAGCTCGTTGATCGGGATGATTGGGACAAGGGTGGCCGCCTTGAGCAGTGCCATCTCCAGGATCAGGCGCTGGAACGAAGCGAAGGCCATCTCGCCGTCGGCCTTAATCAGCAGCGTCAGGCGCCGCTGGATGTCCGCGGCCGAAAAGCCGGCTGCCTGCTGGCGCAGCTCTTCCAGTTCGGCATCGGCCAGGTCGAGGATCTCCTCCGGTTTCTTGACCGAACGGATCACCAGCAGGTAGCGGAAATGTTCGATCAGATCCTGGCAGAACTGGCGCATGTTGTAGCCGACAGTGTCAACCCGTTTGATGCCGGCCAGCACTCCCTGGGTGTCTCCGCTGAAGACCGCGGCCGAGATGTCGGCCAGCAGGCGCGGGTCCACGGCGCCGATCAGGGTGACTACGTCCTCGTCCGATACGGAGCTGTCGCAGAAGGCCAGCACCTGGTCGAAGGCGGTCAGCGAGTCGCGCATGCTGCCGTCACCCTTGCGGGCGATCAGGGCCAGGGCCGAATCGCTGATGATGACCTGCTCCTTGCCGGCGATCTCTCGCAGGCGGGTGATGATCTTGGCGACCGGGACCCGCTTGAAGTCGAAGCGCTGGCAGCGGGAAAGTATGGTGATCGGGAGTTTGTGCGGTTCGGTGGTGGCAAAGATGAACTTGACGTGTTCCGGCGGCTCTTCCAGAGTCTTCAGCAGGGCGTTGAAGGCGTTGGTGGAGAGCATGTGGACTTCGTCGATGATGATGATCTTGTAGCGGCTGTGGGAGGGGAGGTACTTGATGCTGTCACGCAGTTCGCGCACATCCTCCACGCCGTTGTTGGAGGCGCCGTCGATCTCGAAGACGTCGGTGGAGGTGCCTTTGGTGATTTCGATGCACTGCGGGCAGACGTTGCAGGGTTCGTGGGTAACGCCCTGTTCGCAGTTGAGGGTCTTGGCCAGGATGCGGGCCGTACTGGTCTTGCCGACGCCCCGGGCACCGGTGAACAGGAAAGCGTGTGCGACACGGCCGGAATCGATGGCGTTCTGCAGGGTGCGGCTGACATGCTCCTGCCCGGTCAGCTCCGAAAATGATTGGGGGCGGTATTTTCTGGCCAGAACTTCATACGACGTGCCGTTGGACAAAGGGTTGAACCTCGCAGGTCATCTGGTGCCCCCGCATGGGAGGATGTGGCCGAGGAGAACGTGGAAATCGGACGAAAGGGGTGATGAGCCTGTCAATGTAATGCTTGCAGGCGCAGATGATAGCCGGGTTTACTCGCGGCACACGACGGGGGCCGCTGCCGTTGCTTCCTTCCGGACCTGGCGGAGTTCACGGCCTGCCGTTGCGCGAGGCCCGACTATCATCTCCGCCTGCAAGTAAAAGAACTGAAACTTAACCCCGATAAACGGGGTAAGTGCGTTCACGAAATCTCTTCTGCAAAAATCGCAGAAATGAATTTCTAACGCACTAAAAATGGCGAGAGAGTCCATCGAACTGCGGACTCAACCTACTGATATCAAAAAGATCCGGTAGGCCGCCTGAATGTTGCTACCACAAAAAATACCACAAAAGAATCAGTGGCCATTTAATTGAATACTCTGTTTACCATAAGGAGGGCTTGTTGGGCAAGCACAATTCAGTCATTTACCATGTCGCAGACCGACAGAGTGTGATTAACCTGCTGACACCAGACAAGATCCGGGGAGGTTCATATGTCAAACACCATCAAATACTATGACGCCCAACAATGGTTAAGAGAGACACAACCAAAACGGGCAAAGCTCCCGGCAGTGGTGGTCGCCATATTCGTTACCCTGCTCACCAGCGCGGTTGCCGGCCTGCTGGTTGGCCTCTGTTTCTTGGGAACATTCTGGTACTGGGCAATTGGCATCGCCTGCATCTCGCTCCCGTACATCCTGATGGATCGGGTGCAAGTGCGGCTCTATCATGGATACATCAAGGGGAAGCCGTTCTGGCCGCTGATCACGTACGCCTTCTCCAGCACGGACTATCGTCCATGTTATGTCCCCTGGTGGTACTGGCGCTGGTACTACTGGTAGTATAGCCTGTCCCTGTACAGCGAATTTCAGCCGGCTACTAACTTTCACCCGCCTGCCTCACAAACTCATACTTCTCCACAATCCTCAGCAGATCGAGAGCCGTCATTCCTGTATTCTTATAATACCAGTTATGAGCCCGGTGGACAGATATGTCGAGGTCGCTTGCAGCCTGCTTGATATTTATCTCATGCTCTTGCAGCAACTTCACAATATATCTCGTTAGGTCGCTATTGTTGAGTTCTTTTTTGTGGCAAATCTGCCACAGATTCTTTGTAGACATACGCCCCTTGTTGGTTGAAAGTATTACCGGAATATTCTGATGTGTAATTAAGGAGATATCCGGAAATGCACCAAGCGGGAACGGCATATACAGCGGCTGATATCAAGAGCCTGCGCCTGAAGGGTGCGATGTATATCCGCATGTCCACAGAGTTGCAGGTTGAGTCACCGGAAAATCAGGAGCGGGCAATACGAAACTATGCCGCTGAATACGGCATTGAAATCGTCAAGACCTATGCTGACCTGGGTGTCAGCGGGATCCACACGGAAAAGCGGGAACAGTTTCAGACCTTGATAGATGATGTGGAACAGGGGCGGAACGGATACAACATTGTCCTGTACCTGGATGAAAGCCGCTGGGGACGGTTTGTAGACAGCCGAGAGGCTGAGTATCACCGGATGAGGTTGGAACGCAGAAACGTCGTGTGCCAATCCTGCGAAAAGCCGGTGACGCTGACCAGCAACCTTGCAGACCGGATCATGACTCTGCTGCGGGACGAAAGCGCCAGCGACTACTGCCGCCAGCTCTCTCAGAAGGTATGGGCGGGACAATGCAATCTGGTATCAAAAGGATACCGGCAGGGAGGTGTGGCAGGTTTTGGGCTGAGGCGTATGCTATTGGATGAAGCCGGTAGACCCAAGCAGGAACTCGCGATGGGGCAGCGGAAAAGCCTGCTCACCGAACGGGTGATTCTGATGCCGGGACCGGATGACGAACTTCGGATTGTGAGCTGGATTTATGACCAGTTCATTGCCGGAATAAGCGAAACTGACATTGCAACGCAGCTGAACGCACAAGGGGTGCAAACCCATTTTGGTCGCCCATGGTCACGAGGGACTGTGTGTGAGGTACTGACCAATGAGAAGTATGTCGGCAACAACTTGTTCAACCGCACGTCGGGCAAGATGAAGAGCAGAGCCAAACCGAATCCGGAAAGCGAGTGGGTGCGTAAGGAACGCGCCTTCGAGCCCGTAGTGGACATGGAGCGTTTCTACACCGTTCAGGGGATTTACCGGGAGCGGAACAAAAAGACCACTGACGAAGAGTTGCTGCAGGGGTTACGGGATTTATACGCCAGGCAGGGACGCCTTTCCGCGCTGATCATTGACGAAGCAGATTTCTTACCTCCCTGCAGTCTGATCCGCAATCGTTTTGGCGGACTGCTGCGGGTCTATCAGATGATCGGATATACCCCGAAACGTGACTATCAGTATGTTGCCATCAACCAGAGGCTGCGCACCCTCCATGCCGAGATCGTTGCCGATGTCGTCCGCACCATAGAAAACCTATGTGGCAGGAAGATTCCTATCGATCCGGAAAGCTGCCTGCTGGAACTGAATCACAATCTATTTATTTCAGTTGTCATCAGCCGCTGCTTCACCACTCCTGCCGGAATCCGGAGATGGAAAATCCGTTTCGACAGCGGTTTCCGTCCTGACGTAACCGTAGCGGTACGCATGGATATCCGTAATGAAGCGATCCAGGACTATTACATCCTGCCCGCGCTGGAATTTTCTGATGGTCAGTTGAAGCTGTCGGAGGAGAACGCAGGATTTCTGGACGGCTTTCGTACCGACACTCTGGATTATTTGCTGAAGCTGAGCGTTAACATTTCTCTCGACAAGGCGGTGGAACATGGAGCATGGGGCCGTAGCGCTTATTCCCATTGAAGATATTCACATCCTGAACCCACGGGTGCGCAATCAGATCATTGCCGAAGAAATCCGACAGAACATTCGGAGCGTCGGCCTGAAAAGACCCATAACAGTCGCTCCCAGAAAAGATTCGAAAAACGGCAAGAAATATGACCTTGTGTGTGGGCAAGGGAGGATAGAAGCCTACATTGCCGCCGGGGTGACTGAAATCCCCGCAATCGTTCGCGAGGTAAGTGAAGAAGATGCACATCTCATGAGCCTCGTGGAGAATATCGCCCGGCGCAACAGCAGTGCCCTGGAACTCCTGTAGAGCATCAAGTATCTGAAAGGCCAGGGGTACGCAGACGATGCCATTGCTGCCAAGACCAACCTTGGAAAAGACTATATTCGAGGCATCATCCGGCTGCTCGAAGAGGGGGAGGAATACCTGGTCAACGCCGTGGAAAAGGGGCGAATTCCGTTATACCAAGCGCTGAACATCGCGGCGGAAGACGACACCGCTGTACAGATGGCCTTGACGGAAGCATATGAATCGGGGGCCTTGACCGGGAAGAAGCTGGTTGTTTTGCAGAAAATCATCTCCCGGCGGAAACATTACGGCAAAGGGCTTTCAGCTCCACACCGTAATAATGCCAAAGTTTCCGCGGAAGATCTTATTGCAGCCTATGAAAATGGCGCCAGGGAGAAGAAACGGCTGCTGGCTCAGTCGAACTATATCAAGGATGTATTGGACTACATGGCCGTGGCTTTGCGCCAGTTATTGAATGATGTTCATTTCACCAATCAGCTGAAGGCCGTCGGCATGAATGAAATACCTCTGCATGTAACGGATCTTCTGAAAAGGTAGCGGCCATGGCAAACATAATAAAGCAGGGATTCCAGGAAAAACTGGTCGAACTTGTCGTGGAGGAGTTGCTCCCCACCAAAAGCATTTCCATCTGTGCCAGGAAGTGCAGGAAGTATGCTCAGGTCCTTTCCTCCATTCGGGAAGTGGGCCTTATCGAAGCCCCTGTGGTCGCACCCTTGAAAAAAGGGAAAGGGTATCTCCTGCTCGATGGCCATCTGCGGATAATGGCCTTGAAGGAATTGGGAGTGGAGCGCGTCGCCTGTCTGATCTCCACCGATGACGAGACCTATACCTACAACAAATATATTAATCGGCTTTCTGCAATTCAGGAACATCGCATGATCGTGAAGGCTGTACAGTCAGGAGTCTCCGAGGAAAAGCTCGCCCGTGTCCTGAATCTTGACATCGGAACAATCAGAAATAAGAAGAATCTGCTTGAAGGTATCTGCCCCGAGGCGGTCGAACTTCTAAAGGACAAGGTAGTACCGGAACCGGTGTTCAGGGTATTGAGAAAAATGAAAGCGCCC
Organism: Geobacter psychrophilus; assembly: GCF_056821595.1. Lineage (NCBI taxonomy): Bacteria > Pseudomonadati > Thermodesulfobacteriota > Desulfuromonadia > Geobacterales > Geobacteraceae > Geobacter > Geobacter psychrophilus. The sequence goes on along the minus strand of NZ_JBXDTU010000004.1, from coordinate 1,865,655 downwards.
CGGCAGATTAACGCTGCCATGTTGATGAATGACCAGAACAAGTTCAACTGCAATTATGCCAAGGCGCTTCTGGATGCAACACCGGCAAATCAGCTTGTCAATAAAGGCAAACCGAAAAAGGAGACGCCGGCAATACTGGCTCGCCAGGCTCGTCTTGAGGAAGAGAGTCTTGCCCTGTCCAGGGAAATAGGCTCATTGAAGGAGCAGTACGGTACAGCGATGATCGATATGACATCCATGCAGGCATATCTGAAAAGTCTGCTCGGCAACGACGCGGTTGCAAAATATCTGCGTGAATTACATGGACCAACTTATGACAAATTCAAGCATATCGCTGAACTTGACTTTTTCAGACTGAAAAATATGGAGTGAGGGGCTAATGCGGACGTTCTGTCGCCAACTAAGCGTCTCTATTCCTTTCCCCGATCCTCCCTTCCCAGGCTTGATTCATAAGCCGCTGGTATGTTATCTTCCGTATCATCGTCGCCTCCCATCCAAGGGAAGATCCGCCTTGGGAAAACGCTTGTTGGAAAAACACGCTTCGGAAACGGTCCGTCATCTTCATCATCTCTCGGTCTCATGGTTAACTCCGTTGATCATGGTAATCCGACCTGATATTGCCTTTGGTATTTCCTCATAGTTTGAAGTTATAAGGCAAAATACCGGCAAGTGTGTTAATGACCGTTTCACCACCAAATTCGAAAATGACAACCATGTCGTCACCAAACTCGTTGATAACCTGACGACAGGCGCCACAGGGAGAAAAGTCATCCGCGCTGGCTGCAATCGCAATTGCTTCGAAATCTCCAGGCTTGTAACCTTCAGACGTAGCTTTGAAGAGAGCTGTCCGTTCCGCACACATAGTCAGGCCATAGGAAGCATTTTCTACGTTACATCCCTTAATGATGTTTCCATCTTTTGCTAGGACAGCAGCTCCCACTTGGAAATTAGAATAGCGACAATAAGCATTATCTTTTGCCTTGTGGGCATCCGCAAGAAGTTTAAGGTAACATTCAACTTGTTCAGTAGATGCATCGATACAGTTCTTAATTGATTTTGTGCTCATATTGTAACCCCTTCTTTATGGGCAAATTTTTTGAATGTCTTGTAATAGTCAATAATGCTTCTGAGTTTCGGCTCAATTTTCTTAAATGTAATAGTTTCAATCACACCAAATTCGTCTTTTTGAAAAATGTATCCATGAAGCATACGATTCCATGTTAGCGGGTCATCAGATTTTTCAGGTGCGTATTCCGGATGAATCCGACCGCGATTCCGGCGGGATGCCGACCGCCGTTCCGATTTGATGCCGACCGGTATTCCGTTAGGAATCCGACCGCTGTTCCGGAGCAATCCGACCGGTTGTTTGTGATGTAGTCGCGAGGTAACTCAACAGGTATCCTTTCCTCATTCTATTTGAGGGGGAAACGATGCCACAAGAGAGAGTTACCATGCGAAAAATCCGAGAGATACTCCGTTTAGCCTGGTCATGTAACCAGAGTAGGCAATCAATTGCCACCGCTTGCTGTATCGGCAAGACGACCGTCACCGATACCCTCTGTAGAGCTTCAGCCGCCAATCTTTCCTGGCCCTTACCATTTGCCCTGGATGATGAGGGACTGGAGACACTTCTTTACCCAATCAATCCCGGTTCATCTCACCGTAAATGCATCCCGCCAGACTGGCATGCCCTGAACGCTGAATTTGTTACTCATAAAAACCTCACGCTCATGCTTCTATGGCAAGAGTACAAAGAGCAAAACCCTTCTGGCTATCAGTATTCCCAGTTCTGCGAACTGTTCCGCAAATGGAAGAAGAAACTCGACCTTTCCATGCGCCAGGAACACCGGGCAGGCGAAAAGATGTTCGTTGACTACTGCGGGCAAACTATACCGATTGTCGATGCATCAACCGGAGAGATTCGGGATGCCCAGGTATTTGTGGCGGTGATGGGTGCCAGCAACTACACCTACGCCGAGGCAACATGGTCACAGTCACTTCCTGACTGGACCGGGTCACACGCCAGAACATTTACCTTCCTTGGCTGTCTGCCAAAAACCATTGTTCCCGACAACTTGCTTTCTGCTGTTAGCAAAACCTGCCGTTACGAGCCTGACATAAATCCAACCTACGCTGCCATGGCCGCCCACTATGGTGTCGCTGTCATTCCAGCCCGTGTCAGAAAACCAAAAGACAAATCAAAAGCCGAAGTCGGGGTTCAGATCGTCCAGCGCTTCATCCTTGCCGGATTACGCAAACGAACCTTCTTCAGTCTGGCTGAGGCAAATGCCGCAATCAAAGAGCGCCTTGCTCTCCTAAACAATCGTCCCTTCAGGAAATTGCCGGGCACCCGCACGAGTAGTTTCCAAGAATTGGATCGGCCGGCAATGCTGCCGTTACCTGACAGCCATTATCAATATTCCCAGTTCAAGAAGGTTCGACTGAACATAAACTATCACTTTGAGCTGGACGATCACTTTTACAGCGCCCCTCACCGCCTTGTACGGGAACAACTGGAGATCCGCTATACCGAGACAACAGTCGAATGCTTCCATAAGGGAAACCGCGTGACATCCCATCCCAAGTCATCAGTAAAGGGAGGATATACGACCATCCCGGAGCATATGCCGAGGTCTCACCGGGTGTACGCTGAATGGACACCGGAGCGTTTGATCTCCTGGGCTGCCGGCACCGGCAAGGCTACAGCCCAGGTTGTGTCAGCCATTCTCTCAAGAAAACTGATTCCGGAGCATGGCTTCAATTCCTGTCTGGGCATAATTTCTCTGGGAAAACGCTTTAGCAAAGAGCGGTTGGAAGCTGCCTGCGAGCGGGCGCTGTACATCAAAGGCGTCAACTACAAAAGCATAAAGTCGATACTCGATAACAACCTGGACAAAAAACCATTACCCGCACAGCTACAATTACTTTCCGTTGCCCACGAGAATATCAGAGGCACGGACTACTACAATGATGAGAGGAAACCGCATGCTGACACAACCGACTATCGAGAAGTTGTACTCCATGAAGCTAGCCGCAATGGCTAAAGCCTTTGCAGACCAGATGCACTGCCCGGACATGGCACAGCTCACCTTCGAGGAGCGTTTCGGCCTGATCGTGGATTACCAGATGACTGATTTGGAGAACCGGCGAATGCAAAACCGGCTCAAAAATGCAAAACTCCGCCTTGCTGCCTCTATTGAGGACTTGGACTTCAGACAGGGGCGAGGCATGGATCGTTCAACCGTTATGTCACTTGCCGGAAACCAGTGGGTGAAGAGTCGTCACAACATACTTGTCACCGGCCCGACCGGAGCTGGCAAGAGCTATCTGGCCTGTGCACTGGCACAAAAGGCCTGCCGTGATGGCCACTCTGTTCTCTACCAGAGGATCCCGCGACTTCTTCAGGACATTGCGGTATCCAGGCATGACGGACGATACAGCAAACTCATTGCGCCAATAGTCAAGTGCGAGGTGCTGATCCTGGATGATTTCCTCATCTCTCCCATGACTCGGGAAGAACAACGGGAGCTTCTGGAGATCGTTGAGGACCGCTATGACCGGAAGGCGTGTGTCATTACCAGCCAGTTACCGGTAAAGGCTTGGCATGATGGTATGCAAGATCCTACTTTGGCTGATGCCATTCTGGATAGGCTGGTACACAACGCCTACAAGCTTGAACTGAAGGGTGAATCTATGAGAAGGAAAAAGCAATAATATGCCTGGAAAAAGTTGACGAAACCTTTTTTTGTGATAGTATCTTTATAAGAATTATTCTTAAATAGACTGGTAACAAACCCATTATGTCAGACACTGAAGAAAACCTCCTTATAAAGTTCAAGCGCACCTGCCGGGACGCAGGGATACGGTTCACGAATCAGCGCTTTGTAATATATCGTGAGTTAGCTTTGTCAACGGACCATCCAACTGCGGAAGCACTTTACCAGAGGCTACACGAAGCCTTTCCGTCAATGTCACTGGACACCGTCTACCGGACGCTTGCAACTTTTGAGCAGCATGGATTCGCAAAAAAAGTTGATACCGTTCACAGCCTTGCCCGGTTTGAGGTAGCCCGCTATCAACACCATCACCTGATTTGCAGAACATGCAGCAAGATAATTGATTTCATCTGGCAAGAGGTCGATACCGCTCCTCTACCCGAGAACATTGACGACTGGGGTCGGATTGATACCAGAAACGTCGTAATCTACGGTGTCTGTAAGGATTGTTTGAATGAGTAACTGTAACATTATGTTTCAACAACAGTGAAAGGAGAACGGAGATGAGTACAGACAGCAAATGCCCGGTCACGGGCAGAAGCAGCAAACAGGTTGCCGGAGGTGGCACCTCGAACCGGGACTGGTGGCCGAACCAGTTGAACCTCAGGATTCTTCATCAGAACTCCACAATGATTAACCCGATGGGCGAGGAGTTTAACTACACTGCAGAATTTAAAAAACTTGATCTGGAGGCGCTTAAAAAGGACCTCTATGCACTGATGACCGACTCGCAGGAGTGGTGGCCTGCTGATTACGGTCACTACGGGGGGCTTTTCATCCGTATGGCGTGGCACAGCGCAGGCACCTACCGCACCGGCGATGGCCGCGGCGGCGCATCCTCCGGTTCGCAGCGTTTTGCACCGCTCAACAGTTGGCCGGACAACGTCAACCTCGACAAGGCACGCCGTTTGCTTTGGCCGATCAAGCAGAAATATGGCAAAAAAATCTCTTGGGCTGACCTGATGATTCTGACCGGCAACTGTGCTCTGGAGTCGATGGGCTTTAAAACATTTGGCTTCGGTGGCGGACGTGAAGATGTCTGGGAGCCCGAAGAAGACATTTATTGGGGGTCAGAGGATACGTGGCTTGGAGACAAGCGCTACGCCAGTGACCGGAAACTCGAGACTCCTCTTGCCGCTGTACAAATGGGGCTGATCTATGTGAACCCGGAAGGGCCGAACGGCAACCCGGATCCGGTGGCATCGGGGCGTGACGTTCGAGAAACCTTTGCACGCATGGCCATGAACGACGAAGAGACAGTTGCACTTATCGCCGGAGGTCACACCTTTGGCAAGTGTCACGGTGCCGGACCTGCAACGCATGTGGGTCCTGAACCAGAAGGAGCCCCCATCGAAGAGCAGGGGCTCGGCTGGATCAGTAACTTTGGAAGCGGCAAAGGCGGCGATACTATCAGCAGCGGTATCGAGGGTGCCTGGAAGCCGAACCCTATCAAGTGGGACATGGGCTATCTGAATGTGCTGTTCAAATACGAGTGGGAACTGGTCAAGAGTCCAGCCGGCGCGAACCAGTGGCTGGCCAAGGACGTGGCCGATGAGGATATGGTAGATGACGCACACGACCCCTCAAAGAAGCACCGGCCGATGATGACCACAGCAGATCTCTCGCTTCGCTTTGACCCGATCTATGAACCGATTGCGCGGAACTACCAGCAGAACCCTGATCAATTCGCGGATGCCTTCGCCAGGGCGTGGTTCAAACTGACCCACCGCGACATGGGCCCCCGCTCGCGCTACCTCGGCCCGGAGGTTCCGGCGGAGGAACTGATCTGGCAAGACCCTGTTCCCGCTGCCACTCACAATTTGATTGATGAGCGGGATATTGCCAACCTCAAGGGCAAAGTTCTCGCTTCGGGACTGTCCATTTATCAACTGGTATCGACGGCCTGGGCATCAGCATCCACGTTCCGCGGCTCCGACAAGCGTGGCGGGGCGAACGGAGCGCGTTTGCGCCTCGCTCCGCAGAAGGACTGGGAAGTCAATCAACCCGCCCAACTGGGAACAGTGCTGCAGATCCTCGAAGGAATCCAGAATGTGTTCAACAATGAGCAGTCAGGCGGGAAGATGGTTTCACTCGCCGACCTGATTGTTCTTGGGGGATGCGCAGGCGTCGAGCAAGCGGCGAAGAATGCCGGCTACGCTGTGACCGTTCCTTTTGCGCCGGGGCGCACGGATGCACTTCAGGAGCAAACCGACATAGAGTCGTTTGCCGTACTCGAGCCGACTGCAGATGGATTCCGTAACTACCTCAAAACCAAATATGCCGTATCGGCAGAGGAACTGTTGATTGATCGGGCACAATTGCTGACGCTGACTGCTCCAGAGATGACGGTACTCATTGGCGGTTTGCGCGTATTAAATACCAATTTCGGACAGTCCCGACACGGACTTTTCACCAAGCAACCAGAAACGCTCAATAATGACTTCTTCGTGAATCTGCTTGATATGGGCACCACGTGGAAGGCGGCTTCGGATGCCGACGACCTGTTCGAGGGACGTGATCGCGCAACTGGTGAACTCAAATGGACCGGCACCCGTGTTGACCTCATCTTTGGTTCAAACTCCCAACTCAGGGCTTTGGCAGAAGTTTATGGATGTCAGGACTCTCAGGAAAAGTTCCTGAACGATTTTGTGGCAGCTTGGGACAAAGTAATGAACCTTGACCGTTTCGACCTTGTCTGATCGCACATAAGCGTCTCAAGGGGTTTGTTGGCACTCAAGAATACTTCAACCTGATCATGCGCGCCATGAAGGAATAAAATTACCGGAGGAATACCACATGCCAGAAATCAAAGGAACCAAAACAGAGAAAAATCTTATGGAGGCTTTTGCCGGGGAATCACAGGCTCGAAACAAGTATACGTACTTTGCTTCAGTAGCCAAAAAGGAAGGGTATGAAAAAATTGCGGAATATTTTTTAGAAACTGCTGATAATGAGAAAGAGCACGCCAAACTGCACTTTAAATACCTTAACGGTATTGGCTCAACAATAGACAACTTGAAAGCAGCGGCAGCGGGAGAATTTGAGGAACATACAGAAATGTATCCGCGCATGGCCAAGGAAGCCAAGGAAGAGGGCTTTAACGACATTTCCTATGTTTTTGAGGCTATCGGCAAGATCGAAAAAGCGCACAAGGAGCGCTACCTCAAACTGCTGGAAGAGGTTGAAACCGGAGAATTCTTCGTGAAGGGTGAAACTGCCAGATGGAAATGCCGCAACTGCGGTCACATTCATGAAAGCAAGGAAGCGTTAAAAATGTGCCCAGTCTGCAAGCATCCGCAGGCATATTTTGAGCTGATTGAAGATCACTATTAATGCTCATGAAGCGATATGGTTTGACATGGTTGAATCAAATATGATTTGGTGCAAAGAGATGTGGTTATTTTGAGAAAGAGCTCCCCTCTGGATAGTGGGGAGCTCACATAAATTGTGACAAAACAATAAACGCCTCGCGATATTACTACCAACTTGTCGGCATCAGTGGTTCGCTGGTCGGCATCAGACCGGAACACCGGTCGGCATCACGTCAGTTTCTTTGGTCGGATTCACCGGAATACGCATCAGGCAACATGTCAATCTTTGATGTTGCTGATTCTATGGATGCCAGTCTGTTATCAATCCAATTCGTATCAGCGTTACGAATATTGAACTTGTGGCTGTACCAATCTATATCAAAAACTTTCAGATCGGATTGTGTGTTCTGTTCAACAAACTGGAGATATTCATCACTATTTATAAAACGGTAATACAATTTTCGCTCTTCTTTTGCTCGCCCACCAAAATCCATATAAATCCTGAAATCAAGCGGTGTTGCAAGCATTGAGACTGAACATGTCAAAATTCCGGTCTTTGTTGCGGGGTCTTTTCTTGTAAGCGGTAACCAGATATAGCCGCTTGTCGTATCAATTGTTGTGAGAATATCAGTAAATAGACCGAACTGGTTCACCCAGTTTTCGAGAAAGTTTTTGAAAGGCACTAACTTACGACGCAATTTATATAAATTTTCAAAATCTTCACTAAGGATTTTAAGGGGCTCATCTTTAGCGAAGGCAACTTTTTTGTCTTTTGGTTTCCTGATTAGCACTGATCTCCCGCTAACCGCAACCAAGCCTCTGGGCGCTTGCCTGTCCTGACTGTTGCGCTGACCAGACGAGTGAGCATCCTTGCCAGATCGAAGCGGCGGTTGAAGCGATATTGATATTCACCAAGATACCGGTGAGCGTATTTTTCAAAGTCAAAGGCATGGTAGGTTCCGTTGATGGCGGTCTTCAAGTTTCCAAGGATGGTATTGACCCAGGTAAAACATTCCAAGTCAGTGCTTTTACGTCCTTGACCAACAACTTCACGCTGATGAGAACAACCACTCTCTGTAACGGCCTGGAAACACCATAGGCCATCTGATACTACGGTCGCTGAAGGAACAAGCGATCTGTCAGCCCAGGCAATTGTTTCTTCACGGGTAAACGCCTTGACCCGAGAGAAGACAGCGTACAAGGGGTTGTTCTGGTTGTTGGTTTGGACTGCGGCAATGAAAGGTACTTTGTTTTCAGAGCCGCGCCCGGTCTTTCCCCCGGGGTTTTCTCCTCCGAGATAGGCATCATCAACCTCGACCCGGTTTGAAAGTCTGGTTGTGCTTTCTCGCTCAAACATTACCTGCATGAGCTTGTGCTTCATTCTCCAGGCCGCCGGATAGCTGATGCCAAGTAAACGCCTGAGCTCAAGGGTTGATACGTTGTTCTTGTTCTGAGTCAGAAAGTACATGGCCTGGAACCAAATAGTCAGAGGAAGTTTCGTTGAGTGAAAGATAGTACCCTCAGTCAACGACGTCTGTGTCCGGCAGTTGCAACACTGAAACACCCGCTGAGCGTTCCGTCGGTATCTGTAGTGGTTTTCACTGCTGCACTTTGGACACCGAAAACCTTCAGGCCAGCGAGCATCCTCAAGAGCTGCTTCGCACTGTTGTTCATCGCCATACTTGGCAAGGAGTTGATTTAGACTCATGCCTGGCTGCAACTGGATTCGATTCATCTTCACGGTGTACCTCCAATAATTGGGATACCGTGAAGATACTACAGGCATAAGTCACAATATGTCATGCCCGGCTGGAAAGCCGGAGATTAGTACTACTCAGGTTTGGTTTTATATCAATCTCATCAATATCTCTCACAAGGTAATCAGCGGTATGTTCCTGCATAGAGCTGATAATGCCGCCTCGTTCGTGGCGATGCGGGTATGCCATTTCAAATGATTTAGGTGCCAACTCACGCCAGACATACGTTATGAGATTCTCTTTTTTGTTATCTTCATCATCTCGCATTCTCTCCAAACTGCCGTGCATAATCGAATTTCTTAAGTATCTAAAATTATGCAATCTTTTTCTAACGGCATCAGTGTTTTGTGAAAGCGGCTTTCTAAGTGCAGGTCTTTGATCAGTATCCATGTACCAGCAAAAAATATCTCTCCATTGATCACTGTAGAGAGCATCATTCCTGAGAACCTCATCTCTTAACCGATCGATTTTGTCTTCTAAGCTTATCCTGTTTAGTTCATAAGCGCTCAATGTTTCCTGGGTTAACAATTTATTATCGATTATTTTCTCAAACAAAGCCCCGGCAAGGTAGAAAGCTAGATTTTCATACCCAAGGCGGTAACGACCGACCATATACCGAGCAAGGAGGGTTTCACGGTTTTCCATATTTTATCCTTCCGTTACGAGCGAATGAGTAAACCGGTAAAATTGTTTCGCCGTTGATGTAAGATCGCCAATTCTTCCTTCAGGACCAGACAAGGGTTTTGATAGCGCCTTGATGAATGAGGCTTCTGATTTTGCCGTTTTTGCAACTTCAACAAGTAATTGGAGCGGTGTTCGACTGCTAGAAGTTTCGGCCTTAGCTCCCTGCATATTGATGAGGATACTGTTCAGATATGTAATGTAGGAGCGGGATGAGTTTTCCGTCAGACCGCCATGCTCAACCAAGAATTTTCTGAATGCTGTTTTGGTTGATTGATCAGGCCTGGTGTTATCAGATCTTGAACGCTTGCTGTTGCTGACTGATTCAGTTGTTTGGAATCCAAGTGGTTCAAGCACCTGTTGTAGGTCATCACCTCTTACAACAGTATCCCAGAAAAACTCATGGTGCTGTTTCGGGTTGAATCCTATTGAGCGTCCTACATACTGGGCAGCCTCACGATCATTACCGCCATCACCTATGAATACGGCCTCCTCCTTTGAAAAACCCAGATCATGAAGCAGCAGTTTCACAAGATGCTTTTTGTGGATGAAATCGCTTGGCTGACAATTCCAGTGGCGGATTGTCCCGTCAGGATTCCAGAAATATTCTGCAGATGTGAAGCAATGTTCAAGGTTGAAATCAAGTGAAACCCGGTCGGCCATTGCTTTCAGTCCGCCGGAAACCAGGGCGATGGTGATACCGTGCGCTCGCAATGCCTGGAATGTTTCTGAAACGCCAGAAAAATATTCTGCTGAGTCATGAATAACGGCATCGAACAACTCCTTGGTGAGCCTGTACTCTTTGTGCAGCTTAATGGTGTCAATGACCCACTCGCTGTAACCGGGATAGCCGCCATCCCGCCACCTTTCCCAGTTTGCCTGATTCTTTTTGCTCGCTTCAGGTCCAAGCAAATCACACAAAAGTGTCCATGCGCTGCTGAACTGCTTTGTCGCCAATACGGCCTCCCCATGGCAGAGACATAGATTCTTCCAGTTTTGGGGGAAGCGGTACTTGATAAAATCGAAACGACATGAACGCTTGAGAAGCGTTCCCTCCATATCGAATACTGCCAGTTTGATCTTTTTCACCACCTCACCCCCGTTATCGGATACTTTTCGTAAATTGTTCCAGTGAATAGTGTCGTCTTGCAACTTGCACAGGCATAGAAAATGTCTCCAGTATTGGCAGGTGCACAAAATGCACGGATATTACTTGAGCCGCACGCACAGTATATTTTCCCATCCTTGAAACGATCCGGATAAATCTGCTGGTATTCCTGTCCTGTAGGTGTCATGTTTGTTCCCCTCCTATCGTGCATAACCTTGGCGGACTGCCGAGGCCATTGCCCTGAGACGGAACTCAACGGTGACAATGTCTTTCCGGCTATTGTTAACCCTCCGAATCAGAGATTCAAGGGAACCGCAAGCAACAGCATCCCTTACTGTGCCAATGTAGCTGAAATAGAATCCCTGTCCCACACGCCTGATCATTTTGTCAAATCTTGTATCCATTAGTGCCTCCTGACAAGTTTGATATCGTTATAGCCAGGAGCGTGCCAATCAGAACAATAACTGTTAACAGGCTAAAAACACTAAACAAAGTCACAAGATAAAACACGGCAATTCGTTATAAATCTACTTATGATGACAACTTAAGTTGATTCTGTATGCGACGATGACGTTTATCGCTTGGACTATCGATAACATCACGGTGACTTTTTGAATTTACTGATCGCTTGGGGAGAGATCGCGAGAAGAGCAGCTGCTTTTCGTTGGTTGCCGGAAGATTGTTCCAACGCATGAAGAATCAAATTGCGCCGAATATCTGAAAGGTACGCTTCAATCGAGAAACCTTCATTCAAGGTTGGCAGGGCAGCGCCGGACAATGCTGATGGTTCATTTGAAGTCGACTGTATTGATGACAAGGCGTAGTGTAACGCATCTTCAGGATTTTCTTTGGCATCACAATCATTGAGAAATGCAATTAAGCGATATGCAACGCGGTAGAGATCGCGGTAGTTGCCAGGCAGGGAGTGGCATTGCAGATAGCGAACAATACCTGCATGATCGACTTTGCTGAATACTGCTTTACTGCGATCTACGCCTGCAAGTGATTGCGCATGTGCATAAACATCTCGCCAAATCCATGGTATGTCTTCAGGAGTTTCTCTCAGCGGCGGTATTGTTAGAATTAATGGGCTTATCCGGTCAAAGAAATCCCTGTGTATTTCCTTATACAAACATTCAAGAGGACGATTGGTCGCTGTAATCAACCTGAAATCGCTTTTCTCGGAATGTTCGCTGCCTAACGGCTGAAATTCTTTTTCCTCCAGAGCTTTTATCAAGAGTCTCTGTGTATCAGCGTCGATATCCCCGATTTCATCAAGAAAAAGGGTATCATTGTCCATCCGCTTTAATAAACCGGTCTTGTCTTTTTCAGCTCCGGTAAATGCACCATTTACATGCCCGAACAATTCTGAACGCATTAGGTCGGAGGTAAATTGTCCACAAGCAACTCCCACCCAATTTTTTTTCAGTCGTCTATAGGGGCTATTTGAACGAATCCAAACAGCCCACGTACTTTTTCCTGTTCCTCTCTCACCCAGTATCAGAACAGGGGTTTTAACTTTAGCAAACCTGCGGGCTTCACGTTCGAGTGCTTTCAGCTTTTCCGAACGGAAGTCGAGTGGATTCCATGAAACAGTCGAATCGGACTGTTCATTCAAGCAACTCATGGTGTCCTGATATTGTTTGAAATAGTTTTCAACCCCTATTGATATCCTCTCAACTGGTGGACGACCATTGCGTTCTCGTGAACGATGGCACTGGACGAGCGTTACCGGTTGCCGGATATATCCTACTTCGGCAAGAAGCACCCAAACAGTATGCATGGCAGGCGTACCTGGACTAACGTTGATTACAAGCTCATCATCCGGGTGGTGCTCCCGTATTCGTTTCAGTTCCGGTTGCATATAGTTGAAAAGTGCTTTGTGATCTGTCGGATCGTTTCCTTCCCATGGAAGAGCTTCAAACTGGAAATTTGGGCGTTGTTTTTTCAGGACACTGCGAATACCGTTTAGCGCTTCAGCATCTGATGCAGTTCTATAGAAAAAAAATGCCTTGCGTATATCTTGATACTCGGACTGTTGATCAAGAAGCAATGTTAGCGTCGGACCATAGATCGGATGGTTAGCCTCATTAACTGGAACACGGGCGTTTTTCGCATCCCATTCATACGGGTCGTTTGAGCGTGCAACCCAGGATACCAATATTTTTTTGTATGCATGAGACATGTTACTGTCCTTTGGCTTCCTCAATCACTCAGCGCGATATGGATTGGGGAAATGAAAATATATACATGCCAGATGATTCGTTACGACTGCACAAACAATCCAAGCGCATCAAAGACAATTTATCAACAGCCCTTCCTGCTCTAAGCCAACCCCATATTGATCCATCAAACCAACAACATAACGCACATCAGCGTCGGTACTCTTCCGCAATCTTGCCAACACAGCCACGCTATCCTGTAGCAATTTTGCCTTTCCATAGCGTGCAAATAGCATCTCCAGATCAGGTGGGCGGTATAGTTCCGATCTCTCCGGACAGGCACCTTTAATTCTCAAAAACTCGTCCATGCCCACGGGATCATAATCAGGAAAGTGAATAACCTGTGTGGCAACCATCCCCGGAGAGCTCAGCCAATCGAGAACATCGGTACCTATTCTCCCCTCAGCATAAATTGCCAGATCGACAAACGGGGCTATTTTCTCGATATGCCAAAAGGTTTCCAAATTCTCCACCAGGCCCAATGTCCCCTGGCATTGCCAACCTTCCATCGAATCCAGGCAAAGAGCTGCAATACCCGCACTCTCGGTCCACTCAGCTACTGGCAGCTGTGAACTGTCTTTGTAGAAAGTACACAAATTAAACCCGCGGATCAGGATCGTTGTCGGAGCTTTGCCAGATGCTTTCTTAGAGTCCTTACGCTCGGCAACGGCCTTACTTCTCGCCGGGAGATATCCCTTTAACCCTTCCAGTCCCGACGGGTAAAGTGATTGTATAAAAGCCTGCAGTGCTGCCTGGTTCGTCACGATTAGGCGCCGTCCGGCCCCCGACCGTACTTCTTCGATAACGCCGGCATCAAAAAGGCTCTGCAGTCGCAACCGGTCTCTTCCGGAGATGCTGCTGGCAGGCAACGAATAACTATCAGAAAGGATAGTCAGCTGTTTTGCCAGGGAATCAACCGGGCCAGGCTTCATCGTTCTCCTCCCGGTGTATTCGCACCAAAGCGCTTGAATCAAGGATGAGCCTGCCGCCGTTGTCCTTGAGGAAATAGAGGTTATCGGCGGCATCCATTGCTTCCGGGCTGGCGAGGACCGGGGTAAAACCCAGTATACGCGACTGCCGGACAATGGCGCTGGCGTTGTCTTGGTCAAGACTTGATGCCTCGTCGAGGTAGTACGGGATACTGACCTCTTTGCGGTTGTCCAGAAGCCCTCGCAGCAGCATCAGATTAATGAGTACCTTGATGGTTATGGTAGTGCCATTGGACTCGATGCTTTCCAGTTTCGGGTACTCTCGTTCTTTACCGTCTGCCGTAGTCACGACGAACTTGAGCTCGAAGAGCTGGCGCAATTCGATACGTCCCGATTTCTTCAAAAATTCTCCGATGCAGCCGTACGCCTCGCTTGTGTCCTGAGTAGAGGCGAAAAGAGGAGAATCCTCCTGACGGATGACCTTCTTGAGCCATGGCACCAATTGATCATTCTCATCAAGCTCCAAGCGCAGTCTCTGGAGATTAGAAACGGAAACCTTGCTCAGCTGGCGGTTGAGGTCTTCGACCTTTCCCCGCAGTCTATCCAGATCGCCGAGTATATTTTTGATGGAGCTCTGCAGTCCGGCAGCAAGTCCGGACCATAGTTTTTCTGCAGCTTCTTCTTTTTGGGCGAGTGCATCCAACTCCTCTCCCAGAATACGCAACGTCTCCGCCTCACAGTCGCCTTTGCTGCGACCGTACGTCCGGCTGTCAATCACCAGCAGTCTGTTTCCCAGTTCGACATCAAGGGTCTTCTGCTTGGCAGATAATTCCAGATAGAGGACGTGCATCTCTTCGAACGAAGTGGGGAGTTGGAGAGTTCCGCATGTTGCCCATGACTGATCCGGACGCTGCAATGAACGGATATCCTCCAAATATTTCTTTTCTTTCGCGGCTGCTTGACCCAGGCGCACCTGAATCCCGGACCGGTCTCTGTCTATCTCTCGCTGCATTTCCCGCAATTGGTTCAGCCGGTCGACATAGTGGAAACTCTTCTTTTCCAGCTGATCATGATCCTTTTGCCATTCCCTGGCTTTGGTCAGGTTCTCCTGGAAAACTGAAAAACGGCGGAATCTTTCCCTGAATTCTTCGTACTCCTGCTCCAACGCCTTTTTCCGGTGAGCAAGTTTTTCAGTCTCTTCCGCGGCCTGCAACGTCTTTCTATCTCGCGTCACCGCTTCTTCGAGCACCTTTATTTTTTCGGCGATCAATGCCGGATCGGTGTATTCTTCGAGACACGGCGGGTCAAGTGCGCCAAGGGATAATGTAACGGCGCTGTCTTGGTACACATCATCGTAGATTTTATCCGAGATGGCCTTGACCCTAGCTTGCAGACCGGCTTCATCATTGATCTGCAAACCGTCGGAACCTAACTGCAGGCTGAGTACCTTATGGTTCAGGAGCCGGAACGCCTTCTTCAGATCGGTCTCTCCACACAAGCCCTTTAGTTTTGTTGCTACTGTTCGCGAGATCCCTTCCAGAAGACCCCGTTGGGCGGATAGATCCTTTTCTTGCATTCTTATACGTGCAGCTACCCTGGTGGCGGGCTCCTGCACGGCATTTTTCAATAAGTAGCCGATTTCCTCGATCTGTGTCTTAAGATTGGCAATCTTGGCATCCTCTATATCTGCCAGATAATCCCTGAATTCAGCTTTCTCCTGTTCAATATTCTTAAGATCCCTCTTGAGCGCTCCCAATTGCTGGTCGATCGACCTCATTGACTGCTCGGTTTCCCGGTACTCTTCTTTTGCCTGACTTTCCTTGCCGGCAAGTTGTTCCATTTGCAGATTCAGCTTTTCCCGCGTCTCGACAAGCTCGGTCCGGATTACTTCCCAGGCGCAGCCGATATGGGTGAACAGCAGCGGCAGATTCCCCCGGATCTCGTCACGTTCGGCGGCCAAAAGAAGTGCCCGCCGGATATCATCGGCCACCGCCTGCAGTCCACGCACCTCGTCGGCCAGTCGCTTCACTTTTTCAAACTGGCTTGAATAGCCGGTTTCGAGATCGATGCTCTTTTGCTTGAACTCGGACTCGTATATTTCGTACAGGAAACGCTTTAGGTCTTCCTGACTCAAATGGGCCAACCGGAGCAGGTTGCTGAACACCCGGCGAAACCGGCGATAGGCGTCACTATCGCGGGTAGGCACCAGACCGAGATGAACACCGTTGTTGTCGCCACTGCCGGTCAATGCGGCCTTCAACTGATTAGGCTCCAGCTTCCGGTAGTCCCGATCGGCCAGGAGCCCCCGGATTTCGTCTTCCTGGCGCAGCTTATTTGCCTCATCCAGAAAGTCGGTGATATCGAACTTTCCCTGATAACTGAATCTTCTGAATTCGTACCGTTTGAGGGGGCCAAGCCCCTGGACGCCGACTACCCGATAGCCGGTGGGAGTCAGACACTCGAACAGAATGTAACTGTTCGGATCAGGGAAATAGTAACGCCTGGTGTCATCCATATCCCGGGAGAAATGCATGTATCGCTGATCATCGATATAGAGAAATTGCAAGGCTGCAATAAGGGAGGTTTTTCCCACGTTGTTCGGCCCGACCAGGTGGAGTGGCCGAACCAGTTCCACTTCACCGTAATCGTATTTGCCTGAGTTCAGGATGATCAGCCTGGTGGGCCCCACAACGCTCATGAAGGGACCTCGCTCTCAGACGATCTTTGATCAGCCTGCAGGATCGTATGGCAAATGTCGAAAAACCGGTACACCGGGGAACGGAACCGAAACGAGCCGCCTTTGCGCACTGCAAAACCGAATTTTTCCAGATTGTTAACCACCCCTTCGAGGCCATCATGATCGGCTATACCGCTTTCCTTCATATAGAGCCGATATCTCTCGGTGGAAAAGTGGGGCATATCGGCAACCGAGAACTCCTTGGTGAGGATACTTTCGGCTACCGGTTCCCCCTGGCCTTCGAGAAACTCCATCAGAATGAAGATGAACAGCGCCATTCGCGAACTGGCGTCACTTAGGCTCTTTTCCCCCCGGAAAAAATAGAAATCCCGGGGGTGCGACTCAAGCCTGAATCCCAAGCGGTCGAACAGTTGCTGGTAAAGGTCGTAGTTGTCATACAAGGCGTGATAGTAATTGCCATCCTCCGCACAGATATGCCTGCCACGGCAGAGCCGCTGGAAAATCTCATCCAGGTATGGGAGATCGCACGGATTTTCGATCATACAATTGCCTCCACTGCCAACGGGCGTGCGAGCACCGTTATCCCGGGTAATTGGTAACACTTTTCCTCTTTGGAAAAACCGGCCTCAAATACATCGCTACCAAAGATACGACCATACGCCCGCAGCAACTCAGGGAATGGATAACCATCATAGCGATCCAGAAGCCACTGAAGTACATCACCGACAGGGAGCACTTGCCGCAATGTATCGATGAGCTCATCGGGGGGGATGAACCGTGGAGAAAGAGTCTCTCCCCCAATACCTATCACTGGTGGCTCTTGTGGCTGGTAGCCACGGACATTGTGCAGAAAGGACTCAATGTCTGTGTTGTTGAACAACCCTTCACGCAGCCACCCCGACGGAATCGCCAGTGTCGTTGGCAGACTGAGGCTCCTGATTCCTTCACGGCCAATCCGTTCCAGAGCCCGTGCTACCCCCCTGGCAAGTGAACTGTCCTGTTTCAAGGAGACATAGAGCGGCTCTACTTCGTGCATGGATTCCATGAAATCTGCTGTCATGTCGCGACGTAGCCTGACAAGGCGAACCGAGCAACGGATAAATTCCCGGTGCAGAGCGCCATCCAGCAGAAACTGTTCCATTCCCTGCTTCAGCAGTCGCTCAAGGCCGTCGAGCGAGGCGTCCATGGTTTTGCGGACATCGATCAGGTCTTTGAGGGGTTCGAGATAATGGTTCCAGAGATAATTGATTTTCTCGAATCTCTCGGAGACAGTCCGCTTGTCCCGGTTCGACTTGACGGTCATCACCTCGTTAATGATCGCCTCGCGGTTAGCCCGTGAATCCTGGCGAATCCGCTCCATTGTTTCGGTTATCTCGTCAAGCGCCCGTTCGATCAGGCTGTGCTTGTCATCGTGAATAGCGTGCTCAAGGTCTGCCTGTGAACGCTCCAGTTCATCCAGGTAAGCCTGGATTACGTTGGTCGAGGTGAGACGCTGTTCCTGCAGCAGGAAGCGGAACAGAACAGAAAGTGTTCTGGTCATTTCGTAGCTTGCAGTGGCATCTGGCAGCGGTTCGATTATCTTGAGGCTGATAAGTTTATCGATAAGAGCAGCGGGGGACTCCAGGCCAATGCGGTGCCGACGTATCAGTTCAGACAGCTCAGCATCATTCATCCCGCCGCTTCTGCGGAAGATGTCATGCAGAAGAGGGTAATTCTGCGCGGCGAAGTTGAAGAATGATTGTGGATTAATAGCCATGGTTCATAGTCACTTAAAGACAACAAGGTATTTGCGATGTTCCCGAAGTATATTTCGGGAACATCTATTCCCTACAGGACAGATTTAAACTATTTCAGATAGTTACCTTTGATAACTTCGTAACTGTAATCAGTATCTCGCCCTCAACACATCGCGAAGTGGCAGAATGCGCGGATAGGGCGACGTTCTGCCGACATTTACAACCGGTTTGTTTCTCAAGTCCGATTCAAAACATTCAATCTCGTCCATCAGCATCTCGCCCCGCCAGCCTTGAGATTCTGAGGCAGGATCACTGGCCGTTTTGAACAGGGCGTAAATGTGCTCTTCATCATCATGCCCGGCAAATGCTTCCCAGGCTGCAACTCCCTGTCCCTTCGCGTGCTGTTTCAATTCGACCCGGAGCTGTGAGCGCGTGAAAATCCGGAAACCGCTTTCGCGCAGGCTCAACATCCCCGATGCCACGTCACCGCCATGAGTCCTCATGATAATTCGCCGGACACCAGCCAGGTTGGGGTGAACATGCAGTGCCCCTTGACGCCTTCCAAGACGCACATAGACGAATCCGTTATCATCACGGGCAAGCGCAAGCTGGGCAGAATTCTCATACCAGGCGATCAGCACCATCTCCTCTGCAGGCGGCAGAGCGCGGTAATCCCGACCGTAAATGTCCGACTCCGGCAGTGCCATCGACCCATAGCTGACCGGCTGTTCATTCGCTGTATAGGCTTCTGCCAGGTGGTAGGTGACACGCTCCCGCGCTGTGGTGCGGTTAGCGAGATGCTCGATGATGTCGTCGAGAAATTTGGCAACTGAATCAATCCCGCTGGCCTCGCCTTCCGCATTCGGACGGATGGCAAAGGCTCCAAGTCCCGGCAAAATTTCATGAAAGCAGTTGTAAGGGGATATATTATCGCCCGGGTTGCCGGGATAGAGGACGTACGCTCCGGCGGTACGCCTGACGGCATCCCGATACGCATGCATTTTAAGCAGATCGGAATACTTTGCCGCCGTACGGTTTTCCTGTACGGCTTCCGTATCTCTTTCGAATGCCTCATCGTCTGTTATGTCGCCGAGCAGTTCACGAATGTTGTCGACACGGTATTTCGCATCAAAATGGACATGAGCCATCAGCTCGTTTCGCTCAGCTTCTTCTCGTGAGTACTCAGCCGGCCAGATGCTGATGGTGTAATCCGGCTGCACACCGCGCGTCCAGCTGCCTGCTTTGCCTTGTTCAGACCGTGGCGAAAATTTGCGGTTAAAATGGAACTCCGCTTTCAGTCGACGGCTCGCCTTGTTTGACCATACGCCGGCAACCGGCGTCCGCAACTCCACGCCGCGTTTGAGCATCAATTGCGGTGGTGCTTTGTCCTTATCCACAATTATTGAATGAAGCGGCTGTTCGCAGGTAAACCTTTGCCGGAACAGTTTTTCCAACTGAAAGAACAGCCAGTATTCATACAGGGTCGCCACGTTGCGGGCACCGGCATGAAAAACATCCGCAGAGCCTTCCCATACCAGCTGTGCCCCGGCATGAAACTGCAGCCAGAAATGCAGTAACTCCCTATAGCCGGCCTTGCGCTGCAATACAGGGCTGCCGATCGGGACGACAACCGGCGCCGAGACATCCGGAAGAAAGCCGCGGCCAAGCTGCGTTTCCAGCATACCGCGCAGCCGGTTCGCATCACCAAGCAGCCGGCGCGTTTCCGGTTTTTCGAGGTCTGCAGGTTTGCGTGACAGGTGTGATGCCACATCGGCGAGAAAGTCGCGGAATTCTGCCAGCACCATCTTGATAAAGCGGTTCTCTGCCGTATCAAGAAAGTCGGTGCGCGACTGAACAGAGACCCGGGCCGGGAGGGATCGAATGTTGGCGGAATAAAGCGGATGGGATTCGGGTACTGAAACGCGGCGTGCAGCCGTGGCAACCTGCCGCGCAAAATCCCTGCCTGGCTTGAAAGGGCGTGAGATATCGCGCTCTTCGCGGTTGTCCTCAAGTCGCCGATGGGGATTGCGCAGGATCTCATCCACAGCGGCGCGGAATGGAGATGATTCCAGGGTATGCCGCAGAAATTCGAGCTGCTGCTCCAGGATGCGGGAGTCTTTCTGCCAGAGGGTATCGAGCTTCAGGCGGGTGGGTGCGCGGCAGTCCATGAGCAGGCCGGCGCACTTGTCGGAAATGAATGACAGCATTCCCCGGTAGTGCTCCCGGTAGCCGAGTTTGACCGAACGTACTTCAACGCTGCCGCGAGCTAGAGGAATGTCAGGAGAGTTACGTCTGATTACCGTGAGTGGCAGCAAACCGCAGTAATCCTGTGGTTCGATCAAACCCCGGTCTCCCTGTTCTTCCAGAACAGGGCTCGGCTGCACTCCGCGATGTGGCAGCAGCGCCAAGTCGTCCCATGCACCTTCAGCAGGTTTCAAGCGGTATTCGTAGCGGCCGCGTTCCCGCAGCTGCAAGCGTTCCTCACTATTCCGTCCCGCCTCCTCGGCAGAAAACATCACCAGCGATTTCTGCGCCACGGACGAAGGTTCTGTCCTGGCAAGCGTCACAATTTCGACTGTTGCCAGCAGACGCCCCTCCGGGGTCCTGCACTCGACCCATTCACGCTGCCGCGCCGCAACCGCCATGCTATGCCTCGGAGAAGGTTACAAACTGATCGCGCACCAGCTTCCGCCACATCCGCATCACCTTGTCAAAGCTCAACGGATAGCGTGCCGCATCAGCCGGATCATCGGCATTGATTGCTGCAAGCGTTGACCAGAGTAGCTCCGGCCCGTACTTCGCCTCATCCTGCGCCTGGCTTGCCTCACGAAGCTGTGCGGTAAAATTTCTGCCGTCCCGGTCAATGCGCTCCGCCCCGCAGGCCCAGGCCAGCGCCCACAACAGACCTTCCAATTTTGACCGTGAGCCATGCAGCTTGGGCAGAATCTTCTGGACAACGACCGCATCCATGGCGCCGTCGAACCAGTCGCTGTTATCGTCCGCATAACCGCCAAGCTGATTGTAAAAATGGATAAAGCGTGCCGTCTCATAGCTAGTGCGATAACCGAATTCGGCATTGTGCTCGCGCAGCAGGTTGAAGAAAAGCAACATCTCGCCTTCAAAGTCCGCTTTAACAATTGCAGGGACTTCCCGACCTTTGTCGCCGGCAGCCTCTACAAATCCGCTGCCGAAACCGGTTCCTTTGCCGTCCAGCTCCTCAAGCCTGGGGGCTTTGGGCGAACCGAGAAACGCTGCCAGCTCGGCAGGCTCCATCCTGAATTCGATTACATTGGCGCGGTCCAGGACCTTGGGCGAGAACATGTAAGTCGTCTCATCCACGTTTACCGTGCCGATGATGAACAGGTTGTCCGGCAAACGCAGCTTGCGCGGCACCGCCCCGCCGTCAGCCATACGCTCCGTCCCCTCGTACAGCGGTATTTCCTCGCCGGATTCTATCGCCGAAAGCATGTCGGCAAAATAGCGCTCCACATGGGAGAGATTCATTTCGTCCAGTATCAGGAAGTGCGGGATAGCAGCGTTTGCCGGGTCAAGCGCGTGGCGGATCAGTTCAAGAGGTGGCTTGGTTATGTAAACTCCAGCTTCCAGGCCGTTCGGGTAGCCGATGATGTTCTCGTTGCCGGTCCAATCAGCACCGACTGGTACAAGCGCGTAATAATGGTTGGGGTTCTTACCTTGTGAATGATCGGCATCATCGATCCAGCCCGGATCGGGAGTGATCCAGCGAGCGAAAGCCTGGGCGATTTTCGTTTTTCCGGAACCGGCGAGACCCGTAAGGACAAGAAAGCGTTTGCTTATCAATGACGCAGTAAATCGTTTCAGTAGATTTGCATCTACAATAAGAGCTGCGTCATCCAAAGATTGCAAAATTGCTTCTATAATTGAATTGTTAAAAACAAACGAAGCGTTTGGATCTGGTGGAGGCAGTAGAGTATTCAAGTTTTCAATCTTTGAAAGTTTTTCACGTCCAATTAGTTTTTCCAATTGAGAAATAGCCCCCCGAGTTGCTTCGGTCTCATTACCGTAAATGGACCAGTATAATGCGTCTGGAACCACTCCTGGGCCAAGTTGGGCGAGTACTTCATCTGTAAGGGCAAACGTATCTTTAGCTTTATTATGCGGATAAAGTTTACCGTCAGTAGCAAGAAAAATTGCGCAGTTTTGATTCCTGACGCCGAATGTTTCGCCAACTGGATTTGAAATCATTGCATTTAATCGCACCAGCAGCGTATTGAGATCCTGTCGGACAAGGATAGCTGTATGCAATTCCGATTCTGGGCCAAGCTGAATTCGAGAGAACACACAAAGAGCTCCAACCGATTCATCAAGATTGTCAAGGTTCGGAATGCCACAAAGAAAACCGCCTGTTACAAACTTTGCAGAATTGGAGGTCCCGTAACACTCCCGGATGCCGGAGTTTTGTAAAGGTGTCGCTAATGTTAGCGTTCTACGACGAAAATCTGCATTGGTTCCAGTTTTAGCCATTTTGATTATCCCGACCTTCTCGTATTGAAATGATCTGCTAAACCTCATTTTGTCAGTCTATTAGAACTCTCCTCACTTCTTGTGCAACAGCATAGGCAAGCAAGGGAGGTACCGCATTCCCAATTTGCTTTAACTGTGAATTCATACTGCCTGCCAAATTGAACGCATCCGGAAACGATTGAATTCTTGCCGCCTCACGTAGCGATATGCCTCGTGCTTGGTCACTATCAAAGTGAATGTGTGAGTAGGAGTCTTTTCCTATGTGTGCAGGAAGGGTCCTTGAAGGATGTTCAGGCGACATCTTTCTGAACTTGTTGGGGTACCGTCCGTCCTTATAGGGTGGCACAACTGCTTTTCTTATGGATTCCCACTCTTCACTCCCCGGTTTTATTGTTTTTCCAGATTCCTGCTCGTACGATTGTATCCGTTCCTGAAATATTTTTTCTGCAACTATTAATGCCTCCGGATACATTCCGTCATGTGGCATTCTTCTGAAAATTTCGTAGTCCCTTGGTGTGTAGCGAATAATATGACCGGTAAAATGTTTTGATTTATTTTCAAAGCGAGGCCATGTTCTCATTTCTTTGGTAAACCAATTACTTTTTTTCTCGTATTCAACTTGATTTGAAACACTTCTTGGATGTCCCTTCCCCCTTCGCCCGTCAAGATGATGAAGTATTGGTGGCAGGTCGGCAAAAGCTGTTGAAACAGAGGTCGCTTGAAGCGGGTCTGCTGTTTTTTCGCAGTGGTCAACATAGTGATCACAAGGTAAGCAAACCTCAGGTGAACCTTCACCTGCTCGTGAAGTCGAATATCCAACAGGCAGTTCATATCCAAATTGAATTGATGGGAAAACAGGCAGCTTTTTAAGCGACTTGTGAATACCAATAATAAACATCCTCTCGCGCAGTTGTGGCACTCCGAACCATACTGCATTTAGAAGAGTGTAGTTGGTCGTATAGCCTAATGCCTCTGCTGTAACAGCAATTTCTTCAGCAATATTTTTCCCAACGTGTTTGCCGATTTCGCGTACATTTTCCATCACAAAAGCCAGGGGTTTCAACGTGGCAACGTAGTGCAGAAAATAGTGATACATGGTTGCCCGTTCATCATGTTCATGAGCAAATTTTTCACCCGCCAGGCTCCAAAGTGCAGCACGGCCAAGTCTGGAGAACGCTTGACATGGTGGCCCGCCAATTACGATATCAGCAGCTAACTCAGTTGAATTCACAGAATTTCTGATATGTGCAACGGCATCTTCTGGTTCAGTACTTTTGATATCTGCAAAGGATCTGTAGGTTTCAGCTAAAGGGCCGCTGCCAAAGTTAAGTTCGTGAGATTTTCGTGCATCATCATTTAACTCAACTGCACATATTGAACGGAAACCTGCACGGTCGAACCCGAGGCTGAGGCCACCACATCCGGCGAATAAATCGACAGTTCGGAACTCCCCTCGACTCCGAGCCGCCGCAAGTTTCTTTTTGATAAGTTTGGCTGTCAATTTGGCTTCATTGTCGGTTTCTTGAACGACCTGAATTTCAGATATATTTTCAAGCGAATCATTAGTGACATCACGGTTAATCAGTCCGCTTTTCTTTGAGATAGATTTTTTTATTGGAATGGGATTCTTCTTATTTTTTGTAGTCATAGCTTCTTTCATCTCGCTTTTTTATTACACAAACGTTACTTGAAGTCATGTTATGGGATGAAATTTCAAATACATCTGAACCATTTACAATAAAGCCGGAAGCTATCTCTTTGAATCGATTTAGCTCTATATCTGAAAATTCTGAAGACTGCTTGAATGAACATTCCCAAACTATCAAGATGTGCCAGCCAGCTCTTACGAGCGCTTCACAGTTTAAGGTGTCTCGTATTTTATTTTTCGATAATTTTTCGACCCACCATTCTGTTTTGGTTTTGGGGATTGTTGCATCCTTACACCCGTCATGACTATGCCAGAAACATCCGTGAACAAATACAGCCGTCTTCCATTTCGGCAAAACTATATCCGGCTTTCCTGGCAGTTCTTTCACATGGAGTCTGAAACGGTACCCTGCCGCATGAAGTGCTTTCCTTACGGCAAGTTCCGGTTTCGTATCCTTACCACGAATCCGGCTCATGTTCCAGGAACGCCTTTCCGGGGCGAGACTATCTGTCATTTCTCATTACTCATCTATCAGCTTTTCCTTCCCCGGCGGCAGAAAATTCTCCCCCGTAACAACATTTCTGCCGGTTTTACCCTTAAGATCCCGGCGCGCCTTACGGACGATGCCGCCGTCCTTCTTCCCCGCAACCCCTTACTCCCCATCCGTCCCAATCAACCCTTTTGCATCGCTTCCATCAAGCTCAAGAAACGGCGGCGTGTTCTTGATCCGCTTCTCAACATGGCTGATATGCTCTGCAGGCGGAATATTTTCCGGCATGGCTCCACCGATACGCTTGATCGCCTCGCGAACTTCCCGGCCAACAGCTTCATGGGTGCGGATTGCCTGCTGCTGGTCCTTTGCCGGAGTACGGGCAAGCTTGTCGCGTGTCTGTGTCATACGGAACTGATTAGCGGCAAGTTCTGTGGTATCCATCCGATCCATCAGGTTGTCTTTTTTCGGAATCCCCTTGCGCTGCTTGATCCCTTCATTGCCGAGTCCGTTATACAGACCCTTGTAACCGGCATCGTGAAAAATTCCGAACATTCTGTCCTGTACACCCGCCTCACGGGCTGCTCCGGAAAGCGCCTTGAATTCTTCGCTGGCCTGCTTTCTGATTTCCAGCCGTTCTAGGTCTGCCGCCAAGGCATCAGATATCTCCTGACGACGAGCCTGAATTGCGAAATACTTCTGCGCTGCGGCAATTTCCGGTTTACGAGGATCGCCGTTCTGGGCTATCAGGTAACAAGCAAAGCGCGAAAGGTGGAAATCGGAAACTTCTCGAAGAGCCCCTTTACCGGTTGCGATCATTTTGCCGGCGCCGGCAAAATGATAATCAGGATTATTTCCCGACTGTCCGCATGAAGTCATAGCTCTGTTGATTGCATCTTCAAAACGCCGCCATTGACCATACCCCAGCAACGGCTGAAGCTCCCGGGCACTCCAGTATTCAGCGCCATGTTCGTTCGTCTTTTTCAGCTCTTCAAATGTGACCGATCCGCTTACCGGCAATGATTTGTTTACCATGTCTAACACCACCTGTCTGTTATTCAGCAACGTTGTTATTATCAGCTTTCATTCGTGTGTCTTTACCACAGAACCAGCCAGATAAATCAGAATAACATAAGCGTATGACAGCCTACGTCATTTCAGAGGTACCGTTCACTTTCGACGGTAAAAACTCCACTGCATCTTCCAGCCCCAGAGCACGATACTCCACCTGGTACCCCTGATATTCCTGCAAAAGCCGTTCAGCCTTGTGCTGCAGGGCCGGCAAGCTGATCCTGGATTTGTTCCGTTTGATCTCGGCAATCACCAGTTCTTTATGAAGGTCGTTCACCGCAACCAGGTCGATCTCGTTCTTGTTACCACGCTCCCAGTAACCGCCGTCTCTTTTTGATGTAACAATTGTTACTGTAATGGCTGTTACTATAATACTTACCGTGAATGGGTAGGCATCTGATGTCTGAAGCGAAAATCTTTATCGGACAGATTGGTGGTTCTATCTGTCGTATAAACGGTTTTTACGACAAACCTCCAGATTACTTCTACCGCGACAGCACCGGATACAGCTCCGGAAAAAACCAGCCGGCAGCATGAATCGGAAAGCCAATCCTGACTTCACCCTTGGGGGTGTCGGATACCAGCAACCCCTCGGCCACCAGTTGGGCCAGCAGGTTTCTGCCGGTCCGCTCTTTCAATCCGGATTCTTCGATGACTGATCCCCGTGGCGCTTCGCCCCGTAGAAGGACCTCTTGCAGCATTCTGCCAGCTTCCGGGCGGAGATTGTCCATGCCGGGCGGATTGGGGATTATGGCGGTGCCGCGCAACTGCACATAGCTTCTGACCCGCTCCACCAGGCCGTCCAGTTGCAACAGGGTATTCATGTACTCCACCTGATCAAGGCAGACCTCCAGGAAAAACCGGCAGAACTTCACCAGCCCTTCGTTGGACAGATTTCCCCTGCCGTCCAGATCATTCCGCCGCGGCGCATCGGCCCAGGTGAGCGCCGACTTGTAGTCCGTATTCCGACGGGCCAGCCCCCGGCTGACCGACCAGAGACCGAAACCATGCACAGGAATCCGGTGGAGATACGCTTCTGTGAACAGGCGCGCCACCCTGCCGTTGCCGTCCAGGAACGGATGAATCCACATCAGCCGGTGATGGGCAGCTGCTGCCGCCACCAGCTTGGCAGCGCCGTGATGCTTTTCGGGAGCATACGATTCGCCGAACCTTACCATGAATGCGTCCAGGCTGTCATGCCCTGGTGGTTGGTGCTGTCCGACCTTGACAGGTTGTGTGCGCAGCTCACCTGGTATCACCCGGCTTTCACGGCCAGTATCCGGATTCGTCATAATCTGGAATTCTTCAGGCAGCAGCTTGAAAAACTCCCGATGCAGCGAACAGAGAAACTCCTGTTCGGCGATGTTGGGCGGCGCTTCCCCCTGTAACCACGCTTCCATCTGCCGCTGTACGGTGATGTGGGCGACGCTTTCCAGTTGCAGGTTGCGCTTGGCCGGTTCGGCGTCGTACTGCTGCTGCATGGCTCTAACGATGTCGTAGGGGTGGGTGTTGTGACCTTCAATGAGATTGGAGTAGTAGCTGTTGATGATGCGCAGCAGTTCGCGCAGGGTTCGCAGGGTAACCGGGTGCTGCCTGGTGCCGAGAGAGGCCGAGCGCTGAACTACCTCCAAGGCCAGATCCTGAAGATCATCGGCCCGTTCCGGAAGCAGTGGGGTCATCTGACTGATTGAGTCGGGCATGGCGCGTTCCTTATTGCCGATTTATCTGCCGGTCACTACTGAGCGCAACAGTACAGCTGTATTGAATAAATTGCAAGAAAACTCACCTGTACCCGAATATATTTGCCGATTACGGTGCCGATGGGTAAAGTAAAGACCGGCAGTGCAAGCGTTGCGGCATTTTTGGTGCCTGTTTTGGATACTAAAATGCCACCAAAGCAACAATGCCGCATTGAAGGTACCTTTTTTGTATCCAAAAATGCGCCATTGCCTGAAGGTGGCAAAAAGCTCCCCATTTTAGGTACCAAATTGGTATCCAAAACAGCCACCATATTACTACCCGTAATGGTATCCCAAACAGGCTCCCAAATTGGATGCCAAACAGTCGCCATACCGAACGACTGCAACAAAAACGAAAAAGGCTCCAGGTAAGGAGCCTCATTTCAAAATATGCCGTGATGTCAGGAAATGCGTCGCGTTAGATTGCCATACGGTCAGCTATTGCTGCCGAGGCCGATGGCCTTTTGCCACCGCGAGAAGTCACCTTCCCGATTCGCCCCCTGATTGTTCAGCGTGGGACTGTTCTCCGCTGCTATCCTTCGCACAGTGGCCGGTCTGGATAGAACCTGCAGATTTGCCTGAAGGCCGGCTCTGCAAGCCACCGTGTGCCTCAAGTGAGGCAGAACGCCACGGAGCGTTGTATATGGAGTGATTTTAGCCAATTTAGCCCACTACCGTCAAGTGTTGACCTTCTTGTCGTCTTTCTTGTTTCGATTGAATTTTGCAAGGGCATTCCTGGCCTTTTCCAGTTCCCGTTCGACTTTTGGTATTTCTCCAAGCTTCTCGTCACACTTACGGATTTTTTCTTCTGAATTTACCGTTACAGCACGACAGATCAACAAATCTTCGTGAAGGCGATTTTTCAAACTGTAAAGCTCGCTATTCAATTTTTTGGCCTCACGGATTATATCCTGTGCCTCAAAGTCCGTTCTCCAGGCATCTAATTTGATCTGATTGGCTTCTAAAAGTGCTTTCTGGGAAACCTCTGCAATCGCGAATTTTCGTCGGGCAAGTTCACCGATACAGAAGCCGATGCCCAGAGCCGGGATAATGCCGGCCACCATATACGGCCAGGCGGCAGGGACACCGTCCCAACCGTATTCCATTCCCTTGATTATTCTGTAGCCGAGGAACTTGTTGTCTTTCTGCCCCATGAGTATATAGCACGTCTTCGGCATCTGGACCCCCTTCTCATCGAGACGTACTATCGCCAGGTTCGGCATAACCCACCAGTTCAGCCAGCAGAACAGAATAAACATCACCATCGCAATCAGTATCCGTGCCACGTTCATCCTGGATTTAGCCTGCATTTTTTCATAATCAGGAAAACTCATCGTAAATATGCCTCCGTAGTATCCGATGCAAAATGACCGACCTCTTGGGCAACAGTTCCTTTTGCATCATCGTAATTCATACCGTTTCTCTGCAATTCTTCCATCCGCTCCTGGGCATAGCTATGGCGTAGGCCGTGCGCCCCGGTGGAAAAACCCAACTCCCGCTGACTGGCTGCCGAAAAGCTTTGACTCCATGCCCGGCCACCGCCGATGTCGTAATGCTGGGTGTAGTTCACTCCCCGATCAATTACCGGTCGCGGTTCGACAAGACTGGCTGCCTCCAGCCGTGCTGCCAACTCCTTCGACAGCAGGACCTCTCTGACCAGACCGCCTTTCCCCTCCACCGTGTAGCGCTCACCCTCCCGGCCAGTGAAACGCTCAGGACTCCACTCTCGGTGTGTCGATGCCTTCTGTTCGCTGGTCGGCCTGATCGTCAGCAGTTCATGTGCCCGTAAGCCGGAACAATGGGCAATTTGTGTTGCCAGACTGTTTCGTTCCGACTGGGCGGATGCAATGCGTTCTATCTGAGCCGCCGTGTAGCTGCGGGTGGAGAGGTGGGTTTCCTTCTCGCTTTTGATGACATCGAGCTTTATGCCCAGATGCATCTGGAGCGCCTGCCGATCGAGATCCAGGGTTTTCTGGGAAACGATCGCGGCCCGGCAGGTGAGATACTGCATGGCAATCTCTCGGGTCATGTTGCGGAGATCTCCCAGCCGGTTGTCTTGCATGTACCTGGCGCTACCCTTGAGTGAATTCCCATAGCCCCGGGCCGTACCGACACTATGTATCTTGCCGTCGTCCCGGTGATCATGACGTCCAGTCCCCAAGGCCACCTTTTGCGATACGGCGTGAACGGACTGTGCCTTCGGTGATCGGAAGCTCGGCATCAGCTATCCTCCTCAGATTGAATCGCTTCATGTTCGTCAACTGTTGCCGCATGCACCTCCGGCAGTTTTTTCAGATAACGGTCAATGGAACTGCGGTTGACTTTGCAGCGGTGATTCACTCTGAGCCACTCCACCAGGTCGGCACAGGATGCTCCGGCCTGTTTCATGGCAACCAACTCGGCTCGATATTTGTCGAGTCGGCTCTTGCGGTACAGCTTGCGCCGCGCTTCGGTGCGTCGTGCGCGGATTTTCTCAATCTCAATGTGCGCATTAAATGTCTCGTGATTCTTATTCATGTGGATGTCCTCCCTGTAGTGATGCGTTAACGTATGAAAACCAGCTCCGGTTCTCTCACCGCGCTGTGTATGCGAATACTGACACAGCGCGGAAAAAGAGGGGGTAAGGCAAAAACCAGTCAAAACCATTGACTGCGAACAACTTCAAACCCCGAAACCGTTACGTATTGATAACCCCTCTGATTCCGCTTCGCGCGGCAGCGCGAATATCCATGAACGCCAGTAAATGCAAACGGCTTGCTGCCTGGTACTCGGCTTCCTCGCGAGACAGACCGCCGTCATGCTCCATGATGGCGGCACGTTCCTCCCACTCTTCCCAGAGGCGACCGATATGCCGCCGGTCATACGCCTGACAGTGCCGGGTAAGCAGCTCACGTTGTAGCGACAGATTGTCAGGTGTCAGTCGGACGATCTCTGCCGCCAGATTGTCAAACGCTCCCCGGGTTCTCAGTTCACCGGATTCAGTCAGCCATGCTTCAGGTTCAGCTACCAGTGATTGAATCTTCTCGACTTTTCCCTGTAACTTTTCCAGGAGCGCCAGTGGAATCTCGATAACCCTGCCCGCAGGGATCAGCCCTTTTTTCGTTTGGAACGATTCAATGACCCGCGCCTTCATGGTGACATCTCCAGTAAATCAGCTTCCGTCAAAACAAATGCTTCCGTTTCGGGGTTTTTATCCGTAACAACGTCACAACCCTCACTGGCTGCGGGTTTACGTGTGACGTTTTGCATTTCGTCAGGGTGACGTGACGGATTATCCGTCACAGCTAAAGCCGCATGAATACTGGTTTGTGACGTTGTTACGGATAATTCGGGGGGAATGGACAGATAACGTGAAAAAACTTCTCTGAATTGATCAGCGGTGTACCCTTTTGCGGTCTCGATACCGATGCGGATGGTATGGGAGAGGATGCCGTATTCCTTGAGACGCTTCGCCACCTGTCGCGGTGTGATCGCATTGCCCCGGTTGAAGGTCGCCCAAGGTTTCTCTCCGTCGGTGCATAAGAGCCGAATCAGTTCTGCCGTGGTGATCCGGTCCAGGTCATTACCCAAGATCTCGCGGATGTCGGTCAGCAGTTCCGTTCCTACCGTCTGTGTATCACTGTCGCTGCCGGACAGTTTCAGCGCTGCTGCAGTGCCAAGCTGCAGCCATTCAATGCCCGCTGCCATGGCGATGGCCAGCAGCGGTTCCCAGTTGTCCTGGGCCCGGTCATTCAGACTGTGGGGGAGTGGCGGCCGGGCCTGTCGTACCTGATCGCTGTAATCCTCGGCAAATCGTGCCAGTTTCGAACGCAAATCATCAAACAGGCCAGGTTCGGCATAGCGAATACGCTCAACCTTTTCATGGGGGAGTTTGCGCCGCAATTCAAGGATGACGGCCCGATCCATGAGGGTATCGGCGACATGACCGATGCCGGCCAGGGCCTTTGCTCCCCAGGTGTTGAACTTGGTCGGGGTATAACTGTCACCAACAGTACGGATGACATAGGCGCTCTCCCTGGTATGGCCGCTGTTGAGAATCCCCCGCAGCTCCTCGTTGTCGCGCATGAAGGCATCGGCCTCATCAATCAACAGGGTTGGACACCAGGCATCAATGGTCCGGTACAAGGCCGCCGGGGAAATGCTGCTGGTGGTGATCGCCCTTGCCGACAGTCTTCCCAGCAGGAAAAGGAGCTGCGACTTGCCGCAGCGCTTCTCGGGAGCGGTAATGACCGCCAGAGGGGCAACCTGTACGACCTCGATAAACCAGGTCATGGAGGCCCATAGGGCGACGGCATGAGCGGTATCCCGGTCGCAGACGATGAACCGCCGGACCGTGGCGGCAATCTCGGTCAGCAGTTGCGCAGGGTCGACCGCTTCCGGCCATGGCTCAATCTCGGTAAAGGGGAGTTCTTCAGCTATCGGTCCTTTGCGGGCATCCTGGACAGCGGCATCCAGGGTGACGGGACGGACACCGAGCGCCTTTGCTTCCTGCTTGCGAACCTGGTCATACTGTAACGGGGAGAGTCTCGATAGTCTCTGGATGACGGCATCAAACTGGTAGTCGGGAGGACTGGACTCAGCGGACGACGGTATCTGGTCGGCAGGCACTGATGCTGCTTCGATACAGGCTGCTAACGCTTCCGGGCCTGCCAGGCGAGCCAGATCATTGAAGTCGGTATCATCATCTTTCCTTGTCGCGGGGAAACGGGGAATAGCCAATAGTCCACCAACTGCCCGCGCAGCTTCGGCGGCTTTGGTCAAACCGGGATTGCCTTCGGTGAGATGATCATCATCGGCACAAATGACCAGAACCGTATCGGGATACTTTTCCCTGAGAGCCACGGACATCGGTTTCAGGTTGCTGGCAGAGAAGGCGCAGGCTACAGCATGGCCAGTGATCTCGTGCAGGGTGGCTCCGGTGGCAAAGCCTTCGGCAATCAGGATCTTCCCGTTCGGCTTACCGATCGCGTGGTAGCAACCGGTTACGGCGGTGCCGCTTTTGAAACGTTTGGTACCATCCGGCATGATGAACTGCAGACCGTGAAGCACACCATTGATGTCTCGCACCGGAACCATAAGTGAACGGCTCAATTGTCTGATTCCATAAGGAGTTATCTTCTTTGCCACCAGGTACGGATGCCGTGCCGTGACATCACGACCTTTCTCCCAGAGTTCCGCTGATTTTTCCCGGCACTTGGCTCTGAGTTCTGCCTCAATGCTAACGGCTTCGGCTTTTGCCTGTTTTACCCGCTCCAGGAAGACGGCCTGCTCTTCCGGTGACCTGTCCTTTCGGGACTGCCAGTTATCTGATATACCCTGCCGCCAGCAGCCGAAGACGCCGCTTTCGCAGTCATCGAAGAGTTTGCACCAGCCGGAAAGATCTCCCCGCCGGTCAATGGTGGCAAATCTGATCATCTTCAACGGTACGAGTGATTCATATGCCGGTGCACCGCCGGTTACATTACGGATGGTATCGATAAAATGTTCAACACTCATCAATTACCCCCTTGAATGCCGTTCGATCAGTGCCCGAATATCCTCAACCCGCCATGCTGTTATTCTGGGGCCTAGCTTTACCGGCTGGGGATAGCGCCCGGACCTCACACCCTCCCACCAAGTCGAACGGCTTACAGGGTATCGCGCTTTTATGGGAGGATCGGCCTTGGCATCGCCGATTATGTCGGGTAACCGAACAAAGCCGGTTTCGGGTAAGGAATCACTGATCATAAAACCTCCATGGCATGGTCTCTCATTAACGGACATGTGCGGACTTGTCTGGATAACACTGTCCTATCTGTAATATCTTCCTGGGGGGAAGGTGCATCAGCATTCCATTCACCGGTTCCTTCAATGTCCGGCCAGAAAAACAAAAAACGGCCACTACCCCGTTTCGGGGAAATGGCCGTTGCATTTTGATGCATGGGAGACCCAATCCTTATGACAGCAGTTTGAATATTGCTGCTGCCGGGTCTATGCCGTGACCGTTGGCCCGCCATGCCGGACCGTATCAATCAATTTGAGACGTTATAATACCGTCTCAACCGATTGCGTCAAGGATATTTTTGAAAAATAGTTAAATAAAACAATATGTTACAAGCAGAAACGTCCAGAAACAACAATTAATTAGTCAGCCTGCGGACCGCTCAGATAGCTGTATGACTTTTGCAACAGACTTCAGGTTTTCGAGATAGTCAGCCCATGTCTGCATCATCTTCTTTCGCGCCGCCAGGTGAGTTGTGCGATTGTAGGCGCGCCCAAGGGAATCCCTGACTACGTGAGCCAGTTGATGTTCGATGATCTCAGGCTGAACATGCAGAACCTCTTCAAGTATTGTCCGAGCCATCGCCCTGAAACCGTGGGCGGTCATCTCGCCTTTTTCATATCCCATGCGCCGGATCGCTTGATTGATCGTAACGTCGCTGATCGGTTTCAGGTTGGTCGTCAGACTCGGAAAAAGATACTTTCCGTTGCCGGTTACCTTTTGAAGTTCTTTCAGGACACCTATGGCCTGTTGTGCCAGCGGGACGAGGTGCTTTTCACCTTTACGCGATTCCTTCAGGCGCTTCTTGAGTTTCATACGCTCGATCGGCACGTTCCATTCGCCCGCATCGAGATCAAATTCTGTCCATTCCGCCAGTCGCAATTCACCCGGTCGGAGGAAAACGAGAGCCGACAGGCGCAAGGCACATTTGACGACGAACGAGCCGTTATAATCATCGATGGCGCGGAGGAAGGGGGCGACATCTTTCGGGTCGGTAAGGGCTGCGTGGTGTTTGGGGATGACCGGTGTCAGCGTGCCTCTCAAGTCTGCAGTGCAATCGCGCTCAGCCCGTCCGGTAGCGACGGCATACCGCAAAACCTGCCCGCAGATCGATTTGACCCGGTGGGCGGTCTCGATCTTTTCACGCGCTTCGATCTTACGAAATACCTGCAGCATGTCGGTCGCTTTGAGTTCTGAAATTGCTCGTGTTCCCACATGAGGAAATACGTCGCGCTTCAGGCGGCTGATAACCGTTGCGGCGTGGGTTGCTGCCCAGACCGGCACCTGGCGGTTGTACCATTCCAGGGCGATTGCCTCGAAAGTTTCCGTTTGCTGGGCCTGCGATTGTTTTTCGGCTTTGCGGGCATCACCCGGGCTTATTCCGTGGGCAAGCAGTTTGCGAGCATCCTCACGGCGCTGGCGGGCTTCTGCGAGTGAGATTTCAGGGTAGGTACCAAGGGAGAGCAACAGTTGCTTCCCGTCGAAGGTATAGTTGAAGTGCCAAAGCTTCCCGCCTGTCTTCTTTACGAGAAGCACCAGGCCGTATCCGTCAGCCAGCTTGTAGTCTTTGTCTCTGGGTTTTGCGTTCTTTACCTGCACGTCAGTCAGCGGAACTACTCGTTTCGGCATAAATCACCTCGTTTTTATGGTATCCGAATTTTTTTATGGTATTATGGGTAAAAAAGTACCATAAAAAATACCAGATGTCAAAAGACGAGGCTGGATGTGTTTGGACGCAAAAACAGCAAAAGCCCCTGATTTCTCAGAGGCTTTCGGACTGTATCGGACATCGCCAGATTGTTAAATGGCGGAGAGAGAGGGATTCGAACCCTCGGTACGCTATTAACGTACACACGCTTTCCAGGCGTGCTCCTTCAACCGCTCGGACATCTCTCCACAAAATCGAAAGGAAAATATAATCGAAGCGGATTCATTTGTCCAGCTTTTCATAATATGCCTGGAAATCGGCCGCTGAAGGTTGTACATTTCGGGCAGGAGAAACGAAGGACATGAAGATAGGAATCATCACAGCCATGCCCGAAGAAACCCAGGCTGTCATCCGGGCAATCGGCGGCACACACAGAGTGCGACTCGGCAAAATGGCCGTGCAGAAGGGGTCGCTGGCAGGACATGATATCATGATCACAGAGGCCGGCATGGGCTTCGACAATGCTGCTCGAATGGCCGAAAAACTTCTTCAGCAGGCAGGTCCGGATCTGATTATATCGGCAGGATTTTGCGGTGGGATCGCAGCGGAACTTCTGGTCGGGGATATCGTGGTGGCCACGGGGCTGGCGATTGTCTCTGAAAAAAATCTGGATCATGTGCCGGTAGAGATCCCGTCAGCCTGCAGGAATTTTGTAGTCCGCCAGGCGGCCGAAGGTCGCCGTGTGTTCGGTGGTATGTTCGCCAGTACGCCGGCTATTATGCAGAAGAGCCGACTGGCGGCACTGCTGCCTCCTGATGCCCCTTTCCCGGTGGTGGAAATGGAGAGCGCCGCCATAGCCATTATTGCGGTTGAAAACGGTATCCCATTCTGCGGAATCCGTGCTGTCAGCGACCCGTCTGACGAAGAGCTGGGATTTTCACTGGACGAATTCTGCGATGATCGGATGCGCATCCGCATACCCAGGGTGCTGCTGACCATCTGCCGCAAGCCGCGCATCATCCCCCAGCTGATCCGCCTGGCCCGCAACAGCCGCGTCGCCGCTGCCAGTCTGTCACAGGCCGTCGAGCGGTTTCTTTCCGTTCTGTGATGTATTCCCTGCCGGTGACCAGGGGTAATCCCTGATGTGCTCGCCGAACTCCTCCTTTGAATAACGGTTCACCCGGCGCAGTGCCAGCATAACGGTCATCAGTATCGGCAGCGTGTACATCAGCATCCCCTCCAGTGCCATAAACGGCTCCCCGATCCAGAGTGTCACCCCCCAGTTGAACAGCAGCACCGACAGGTAGAGCACCGGCCCGATCAATGATCGGAAGGGGAGGTTGCAGACCCCCTGCGGTGGATCCGTCAGACGGCGGGCATCGATCAGCTGAAAGGCCCCCACCAGGAAGAGGCTGGTCAGCAGCCAGCCCCAGTAGTTGGAGAGCGGCACACCGAAATGGATGCCTTGCTCTTTATAGCCGTAGATCTGCCCCAGAAACCAGCGCCGTCCCTGCAGGGCCACCGGGTCAATGACTATATCCAGAAAGGTCTGCAGGAAGGCCCCCAGGATCAGGGCCGACAGGGAACGACGGATGCGGCGGGTCTCCAGGGTAACCACATTCCCGCGCCAGGCCCGGAGCGGCGAGAGGATGAACAGGGCGGTGGCGTAGCTGCAGTAGGCCAGGAAGACGTAGGACAATGAATCGAAGAACGGCACCCCGGCCACCCACAGTTCGCGGCTGCTGGTGGTGTCGATATAGTAGTACCAGCCGTAGGGGAAGCCGGTGTTGATCGAGAGCCACTCCGAGGCAAAGGCGATCACATAGCCGCACCCGGTAAAGGTCAGTGTGCGTCGCCAGCCGACATGCGGGACGCAGGCCAGCAGGAAGGCCGCGAAGAAGGCAAACACGTAGGGACGCATGGTGAAGGTGCCGATGAGGATGTCCATGGGAAAGCCTTTTGAAAGATTAAATCCCTTCTCCCCGTGGGAGAAGGTGGCCGAAGGCCGGATGAGGGGGAGCAGTGCAGTATCAGCCCGCATTGCTCCCTCACCCTAGCCCTCTCCCACAGGGAGAGGGGACTGTTTGGTCTTGTCAGGTATTACTTCTGACTCACCTGCAGCGCCTGATCGATATCAGCGATGATGTCGCCGGCGTCCTCAATGCCGATGGAGAGCCGGATCAGGTCCGGCTTGACACCGCTGGACTTCTGCTGTTCTTCCGACAGCTGGCGATGGGTTGTGCTGGCCGGGTGCAGCACGCAGCTGCGGGCATCGCCGACATGGACCACCAGCGCCACCAGCCGGGTGGCCTCCATGAACTTGCGGCCGGCTTCGGCGCCCCCCTTGATGCCGAAGGTCAGCACGCCGCTGCACCCCTTGGGCAGGTACTTGAGTGCCCGGTCGTGGGTCGGGTGGCTGGAAAGTCCTGGATAGCAGGTCCAGCTGACCAGCGGATGGGTGTTCAGAAATTTGGCGACTGCCAGGGCGTTGTCGCTGTGGCGCTGCATGCGCAGGTGCAGCGTCTCAAGTCCCAGGTTGAAGAGGAACGAGTTGAGCGGGGCGGGCGTGGTGCCCAGGTCGCGCATCAGCTGGACGCGGGCCTTGATGATGTAGGCCAGCGGGCCGAAGGTCTTGACGTACTCTAGGCCGTGGTAGCTCTCATCCGGTTCAACCATTTCCGGAAAACGGCCGCAGCCCCAGTTGAAGGTCCCACCGTCCACGATCACACCGCCCACGCTGGTGGCGTGGCCGTCGATGTACTTGGTGGCCGAGTGGATGACGATGTGGGCGCCATGCTCAAAGGGGCGGCACAGGTAGGGGGTACCGAAGGTGTTGTCGATGATCAGCGGCGCCTGCATCTCGTTGGCTATTGATGCGAATTTCTCGAAATCAAGGACGTTCAGAACCGGATTGCCGATGGTCTCGGCAAACAGGCAGCGGGTGTTGGGTTTGAAGGCCTTCTTGATCTCCGCGGCCGATGCCTCGGGGTCGATAAATGTTACCTCGATGCCCATCTTGGGCAGGGTCACGGCGAACAGGTTGTAGGTCCCGCCGTAGAGGGTGCTGGCAGTGACGATATGCTGGCCGGCCTGGCAGATGTTCAGGATCGCCAGGGTTGTGGCGGCCTGGCCGGATGAGGTTGCCATGGCGCCCACGCCACCCTCCATCTGGGCGATCTTGCGTTCAAAACCATCGGTAGTCGGGTTGGCCAGGCGGGTATAGAAGAATCCGGCCGCCTCCAGGTCGAACAGCTTGGTGACATGCTCGGCGCTGTCGTACTTGAAGGTCGTACTCTGGATGATGGGCAGGATGCGCGGCTCGCCGGACTTGGGCTCGTAGCCCCCCTGCACGGCGATGGTGTCTATTTTCCAGTTTGGGTTCATGTGTGTGGCTCCTTTTTCCAGGTTGATATTTCTGTAACGGCTACGAGGTTGACCGGCTAGCTTTGGGAGCCGGTCCAGGCGCAAGTTGGGAACTTAATATTCGTGTGGCCCTCCAGGCTTCCAACCTCTGATAATCAGAAATGCTCCCATGCTTGATGTGATTCTCCTGCTCCGGTGTTAACGAACGACCGAAGCCTGGACAGTAAATATACAGATGGATAGCAATAATAACTGACCATGCGAAAGGGAACAAGAGTAATACTAGTAAAATACGTAGTAGTATCTTTGGCTGACTGAGTCGTTTCTGAAAAGACCCACGCACAACAAAAATTGCGTATATTGCTCCGCCAATGAGAGTTGAGCTGCCAGCTAAAACAACGAACATAATGCCCGATAACCCTGCTGATACAGAGCTATCGGAGCGACACAACATCGAGTCTTCAAACGGATACACAACAGTACTGAGAAATGAGCAAAATGCGATAATTGAAAATATTACAAAAAACAATAATGAGCGTTTCATAAAAGCCTCATAACGTATTATTGAGTGGTTTACGTGTGCATTGCATAAACCGCTGATCTACTCAAATGGAACATTTCATCAATTCAAAATCTTCTATCCTTTTTCCGTCACCTGATATTTTTGCATGCGGCTATTTGGTTTATCCGGAATGGTCATTTCGATCAACTCTGCCGCCAGTAATTTCCCGAACGATTTTTCGAAGTTACCTGTTTTCTGCTTATACCCCAATTGCTGCAAAAGAGAGCTGCGTCCGAGCGGCTCTTTTTCAATTGCTTCATCAGTATTGGAGAGTTCGACTGGGGCATCCACAGGGGCTTCGACTTGTGCGGCAACTTGTGCGGCAACTTGTGCGGAGCTATCCAATAGCGTTACTTCAAAATACATCCCGGCCTTGCTGATGTCGACGCCAGTCGACGGCGTCGCCGCGATTCCAGAAGATGGTGCGATCGGTTCTGGTCAAAGCTTCACCCGATAAAACTCCGCTGCATTATCATAAAAAACCCTCCGGGCCGCCTCATCCCCCAGCGTATCCACCACCAGCAGAAAATCCTCGTCTGAGTAAGGTCGCGGCGCGCGGGTGGACGGCAGGTCGGTGCCAAACATCAGGGCCTGGGGGTTGGCGGCATACAACTCTCTCAGTGCGGTCGCAACGTCAAAGTCCACCCGTCCGAAACCGGTGGCCTTGACCCGCACGCCCCGCTCGGCCAGCTTCAGCAACGCCCCGAAACCCTCCTGGGCCAGTCCCAGATGATCGATACTTACAGAAGGCAAGCTGACCAGCGTATCGAACAGACCATCCAGCTCCCGTGAATCCACATACAGCTCCACGTGCCAGCCGACCAGGTCATGCACCCGCCTGGCCATGGCCTCCAGGTGGCGCACATCCTCGGAACCGCCCCGCTTGAGGTTGAAGCGCACCGCCCGCACGCCGGAGCTGTCCAGGTCCAGGATCTCCTGATCCTTGACAGAGGCTGGCAGCTGGGTGACCCCGACAAACTGCGGGCCGAGGGTGTGCAGGGCATCCAGCAGGTAGGGCTGGTCAAAGGCCTGGAACGAGCCGGAGACGATTGCCCCGCCCCGCAGGTCGTACTGCGCCACCTGTGCCCGGTAGTCGCTGCAGGTCAGATCGTCCGGCAGGTAGCCGTTATTGGGAACGAGCGGAAAACGGCGGTCAATGATGTGAAAATGACTGTCGAAGAGCGGGAAACGCTTCAATTTTGAAGCATCGGGCATTCAGATGGCTCCTTGAAGGGATTGCCCTCGAACAATCTGCGCATATGCTTCGAGTACCGGTTTGTCAGCTTCAAGCCAATCCAGGGTGTGCAGTTTTTCCGGCGGCAGCCAGGCAATTTCGGCGTGTTCGTGCAGGGTGATGGTGTCGGAGTCAAGTGTGCAGACAAACGGATAGAGCGTAACCGTGAAGTTCTCATAGCTGTGGGTGTGAAGAGGCAGCGCCTGACCAATGGTGATAAAAACCCCCATCTCCTCCATCATCTCTCGCTGCAAGCACTCTGCAGCAGATTCGCCCGCCTCCAGCTTGCCGCCGGGGAATTCCCATTTCAGCGGCAGGCTCATGACGGCGCTGCGCTGGGCAGCCAGTACGAGGCCGTCGCGCTCGATGACGGCACAGGCTACGTGGATATGGCGGGCGGCGCTCATCAGAAAAGGGTGCCGACAGCACTGCCGATGACCGATATGGGCCCGGTGTCCTGCAGCCCCTCCATGGCCTTCTCGGTTTTCTTGAGGGTTGAGAGGGCGTCGCGATAGAGCTTGTCGTCGTTGACCAGCTTACCCATGGTGCCCTGGCCTTCGTTGATCTTGCGGGTGATCTCCTTCAGGTTGACGACTGTCTCCTTGAACTCATTATACAGGGCCGGGTCATTGACCAGTTTACCCATAGTGCCCTCACCCTTGTTGATGCGCTGGGCGATCTCGTTTATGTTCTTCATGCTGTCGTTCATCCCCTTGACCGCGGCGCTGCCCTGGTTGTAGAGATCCTCATCCGTCAGCAGCTTGCCCATGGTACCTTCGCCCCGTTCCAGCTTTGCGCTGACCCGGTTCAGGCTGGCGGTCATGGCCGTGGCGTTGTGATAAAGGGTTTTGTCGTTCAGCAGCATGGCCAGGGAGCCGTCGCCCCGGTCGATCTTGGCAGTGATGCTGGAGAGGCCGGTGAGCGAA
This sequence comes from Geobacter psychrophilus, assembly GCF_056821595.1. Taxonomy (NCBI): domain Bacteria; kingdom Pseudomonadati; phylum Thermodesulfobacteriota; class Desulfuromonadia; order Geobacterales; family Geobacteraceae; genus Geobacter; species Geobacter psychrophilus. The sequence continues at coordinate 1,824,492 of NZ_JBXDTU010000004.1, read as the reverse complement.
TCCCGAATCGTGCCGCGGTTCTCATCAAGGATGGCCGTGATCTTGCCCAGGACCTCGTTCTGGTTGCGGTTCAGGTCGAGTACCAGCTGCCGGGAATCCCTGGCCAGCACACTCAGGTTGTCCATGAGGGAATCGATGCCCTGTGATTCGGCGCTTTTTACCGTGCTGCCGGCCGGGAGGTCGGGCGCCCCTGCTGTACCGAAGGAGAGGCTCAGGAATTGTCCGCCCAGCATGCTGGCCATGCGGATGCCGGCCAGGCTGTCCCGCTTGATATGGGTGCCGGGATTGACCTCGAAATCGACGCGTACGCGATCATCCAGCACGGCTATGCGCGAGATTGTACCGACTTCGACGCCCGCCAGCTTGACGGAGTCACCCTGCTTGAGGCCGGTGGAGGAGGTCAGGTAGGTGGTATAGGGCAGGCCGTGATCAAACAGTTTCCAGCGGTTGCCCACCTCCAGCATCAGGCCGAACAGGGCAATACCGCAGACAAAGAACAGGCCGACTTTTGCTTCATGAGACAGGCGCATGGTGGCATCTCCTGCAGATGGCGTGACAGAGGAAGTCATTATACCCATCGCTACACGGTTAGCAATCGATATTGTATTTTTGGCATGTTACCGTTATGGTGTGATAATTCTGCTGGAGGTAACCGTATGGTTTCGTTTGAAGAGGCCCGAAGTCTGATTCTGGATGCAATTCAACCCCTGGGAATTGAGCGGATAAGTCTGCTGGATGCTGCCGGTCGCGTGCTGGCCGGGGACGTGAGCGCACCCTGGAATCTGCCGCTTTGGGATAATTCGGCCATGGATGGCTATGCGGTCCGCTGGGAGGATTGCAGGAACACCCCCTGTTGTTTGCGGGTGACCGGATTTCTGCCGGCCGGTGCCCGTGCCGATGGCGTGACCGTTGAGCCGGGCTGTGCCGTGCGGATCATGACCGGGGCACCGACACCTGCGGGTTGCGATGCGGTGGTGCCGGTGGAGGAGACCGATGACGGACAGCAGGCGGTCCAGCTGAATGAACCGGTCAAATGCGGGCAGCATATCCGGGTGTGCGGCGAGGATGTGGCCGCTGGTGCAGTTTTTATCCGGGGCGGGGCGATCATCCGCCCGCCGGAGGTCAATATGCTGGCCAGCTTCGGCATGGCCCTGGTGCCGGTCTACCGGCGGCCGATCGTGGCCATCCTCTCAACCGGCGATGAGTTGGTGGAGTTGGGGGTGACACCCGGGGCGGGCGAGATCATCAACAGCAACACCCTCTCACTGGCTGCGGCTGTGCAAGAGGCCGGCGGCATTGCCCGCATCGTCGGTATTGCCCGCGATAATCGTGAAAGCCACCTGGAGAAACTGCGTGAAGGACTGCAAGCCGATGTGCTGATTACCTCGGCCGGTGTCTCGGCCGGTGACTGTGACCTGGTGCGGGAAATTCTGGAAGAGCTGGGTGCCAGACAGCTGTTCTGGAAGGTCGGCATCAAGCCGGGCGGCCCGACCGCCTTTGCCATGTATGGCTCGACGCCGGTCTTTTCCCTGCCGGGCAATCCGGTTTCGACCATGATCACCTTCGAGGAGTTCGTCCGTCCGGCCCTGCTCAGGATGCAGGGTCACCAGCGCGTGCTGCGGCCGCTCTTCAAGGCGATCCTGCGTGAAGAGCAGAGGAAAAAACCGGGCAAGGTGCAGATCGTGCGTCTGCGGCTGGAGAAGGAAGGGGATCGCTGGTATGCGACCTCGGCCGGTAATCAGCAGACCGCAATCCTCAAGACCATGGTCGATGCCCAGGCCATTGCCGTACTGCCGGCCGGGAGCACCCGTTTTGCCGCCGGCGACGAAGTGGACGTGCATTTCTACGGCAATTACATTGAGCTGGAGTAAACACCTCCCGGAGCCGTTATGACGTTTCGTCTTACCCGAATGGACCGCCGCATCGTCGTCAAGATCGTCGCCATTTACGCCCTGTTCGGCGGGTTGTGGATCTGGCTGTCTGATTCCGCCCTCGGCCTGCTGGTGCGCGATCCGGATCTCATGACCCGCATGGCCACCTACAAGGGTCTGCTGTTCATCGTCACCACCGCTACCCTGCTCTACTATCTGATCGGCCGCTACATCTTCCGCCTGGGCGAATCCAACCGGCTGATCACCGCCAGTGAAGAGCGCTTCCAGACCATCTTCAACAGCGTCAGCGACGCCGTCTTCATCCATGATGCTGTCACCGGCAGCTTTATTTATGTCAACCGGACCGCCTGTGACATGTTCGGTTACAGCCATGGTGAACTGTTGGCGCTGGATGTCAATGCCATCAGCCTGGGAGACCCCCCCTATTCCCTGCCGGAGGCCCTGGCCTGGCTGCAGATAACGGCCCAGGGCACCCCCCAGACCTTCAAATGGCACTGCCGGCGCAGTGATGGCTCTCTCTTCTGGACTGAAGTCAGCATGCGTGCGGCTTCCATTGCCGGGGAAAAACGCATCATCGCTTCGGTGCGCGATATCAGCGAACGTATCAGTGCCGACCTCCGGCTGAAGGAGCATGAGGCGCTTCTCAGCGCCACCATCGAAAGCCTCCCCTTTGAATTTTTCGCCATCGGTACCGACGGTCGGTACGTCATGCAAAATGCGACTACAGTGCGACATTGGGGCGACGTTATCGGCAAACGTCCGGAAGAGCTCTCCGCTGATCCCGCGCTGATCGCGGTCTGGACAGAAAACAACCGGCGGGCCTTTGCCGGTGAGGTGATTGCACAAGAGACCTCCTACGAGCAGGACGGGCGTACACGTTTTCTGCTGGAAATCCTGACACCCATTAAGGATTGCAGGGGAGAAATCCTTGGTGTCCTCGGCATGAATATCGACCAGACCGAACAGAAACAGGCCGAGCTGGCACTCAAGGAGAGCGAAAGGACTCTGCGTTCTCTGATGGAACTGATGCCGGTCGGTGTTGCCTGTGCCGACGGCAATGGTACAACCGAATACATCAACCAGAATTTTGTCGAACGATTCGGCTACGAGCTGGCTGAAATCCCCACTGCCGAAGCATGGTTTCTCAAGGCCCATCCGGATGCGGCCTATCGCGAAGAGGTGGTATCCTTGTGGAATACCCACCTGGCCGAATACCACGCTTCCGGCACGCCGGTTCCGCCCCGTGATGTCAAGGTCACCTGCAAGGACGGCACGGTCCGCCACGTCATCGTCAGCTCGCAATTGTCACCTAATCGCACTCTGGCCATATTCACCGATATCACCGAACGGGAGAACCGGCAGGAGGAGCTGATCAAGAAACAGAAGCTGGAATCCATCGGTGTGCTGGCCGGGGGTATTGCCCACGACTTCAACAACATCCTGACCGGGATCCTGGGCAATTTATCCTTTGCCGCCATGTTCATCGAGAAAGGGCACAAATCGTCCAAGCCGCTGGGGGAGGCTGAGAAGGCCGCAAAACGGGCCGCCGAACTGGCCCAGCAGCTACTTACCTTTGCCAGGGGCGGGGAGCCGGTGACCCGGGCCGTCTCACTGCGGCAGGTAATCGAAGAGTCGGTTTCGCTGGTTCTGCGGGGCTCGAATGTTACGGCCACCGTCGAGTTGCCGGAACATCTGCCCCCCATTCAGGCCGACGCGGGGCAGATCAGCCAGGTATTCAACAACCTGATCATCAATGCCGTCCAGGCCATGCCGGGAGGCGGAACCATAACCATTACTGCCGGGGAGATGATCGTGGACAGCAAGAATCTGTTATCACTCACGCCTGGGCGATATGTCCGGGTTGCCTGCAGCGATCATGGCTGCGGCATCTCACCGGAAAATCTGAAGAACATCTTTGATCCCTATTTCACGACCAAGGCGCACGGCACCGGCCTGGGCCTGGCTTCGGTCCATTCCATCATCACCAAGCACGGCGGGCAGATCAACGTCCGATCGGCCGTAGGCCGGGGGACCACCTTCGAACTTGTCCTGCCGGAAAGCCTGGAAAAAGCGGCTGCAGTTTCTGCTCAGGCTCCTGCTTCGCTTGGTGCGGTGAGCGGGGAAAACTCCGTGCTGATCATGGATGATGAGGAGATGATTCGCGAGCTGGCCGCAGCCATTCTGGATGAGCTGGGCTATCGGGTCACGACCTGTTCAAGTGGAGAAGAGGCCATTGACCTGTACCGCGCGGCATTTTCAGCCGGCGTGCCCTTCCGGGCGGTCATCATGGACCTGACCATTCCGGGCAGGATGGGGGGCAAAGAGGCTGCTCGGTATATTTTCGACATCGATCCTGCAGCCCGCCTGATCGTTTCCAGCGGCTACTCCACGGACCCGGTCATGGCCGATTTCCGGAAATCCGGTTTCTGCGGAGCGGTGTTCAAGCCGTATTCCGCCGAGGAACTTGCTACTGTGTTGAAAGAGGCAATAAACGGAACAGAAAGGACACACCATGAATGATTATCTCGGGGCTCACATGTCCATCGCCGGCGGCCTGCACCTGGCCATAGACCGAGCCGTTGCCGCCGGCTGCGGCGTGCTGCAGATCTTTACGCGCAACTCCAATCAGTGGAAGGGCAAACCGGTCAGTGAGGCCGATGCGGCCCTGTTTCGCGAAAAATTTGCCGCTTCCGGGCTGCACGAGATCGTTTCCCACGATATCTACCTGATCAACCTGGCAGCCCCGCCGGGCGAGACCCGCGACAAGAGCCTGGCCGCCTTCCGGGACGAACTGGAAACCTGTGCCCGGCTCGGCATCGCCAAGGTTGTCATGCATCCCGGCTCCCATCTGGCGGATGCGCCAGAGACCGGACTGGCGCGGGTGGTTGAGGCCTTTGACCAGTTGTTCAGCGAGGTGCCGCAGTTTGAGGGCCGGGTGCTGATCGAGACGACCGCCGGCCAGGGGAGCAATCTGGGACGGACCTTCGAGGAGCTGCAGGCCATTATCAGCACCTCAAAATTCCCGCATAAATTCGGGGTCTGCTTCGATACCTGCCACACCTTTGCCGCCGGCTACGACACCGCCACAGCAGAGGGCTACGCCGATACCATGCAGCAGTTTGACCGATTGATCGGGCTGGAGCGGCTGCAATGCTTCCACTTCAATGATTCCAAGAAGGGTCTCGGTTCGCGGGTCGACCGGCACGAGCATATCGGCCAGGGTACGCTGGGGCTGAATCCGTTCAGGTTCATCCTCAACGATCCGCGTTTTGCAACGATACCCAAGATCCTGGAGACCCCCAAGGGGGACAATGACGAGATGGACGGGGTCAACCTGGGGATTCTGCGGGGGTTGGTGGGGTAGGACGTAAGAAGAAACCTCCGAGGTTTTTGAAACCTCGGAGGTCTGAGCAGAGCAGTTAAAACAGATCCAGATTCTCCAGCTTCTTGAAGGGCTGGTTGTCAAACGCCTTGCGATCCTGCTTTGCGGTGGCCGCTTCGGCAGGTTTTTCAGCCTGCGGCGGTTCGCAGGTCTCGTCACACACCCGCTCCACCTCCACTTCCTGTTCCATGCCATTGCTCTTGAAGAAATAGCGGTCGTACAGGCGGTGATAGGCCGTCCAACGAGATGTGCTGACGCTTTCCTTGGCAATGTGGGCGCGGATGCCGTTGATCTTGGAATCCATGTCATCCAGGTAGTTGAGGATTGTAGCCTCGATGGTCTTGGGGCGTTTGGGCGAACCGTATTCGTACTGGCCGTGGTGGGAAAGCAGCATGTGTTTCAGCAGTATGCCCAGTTCCCGCGGGAAGCCTTCGACCTGACGGATCCTCTCCTCCACCAGTTCCACGCCGATGGTAATATGCCCCAGCAGCTTGCCGATATCGGTGTAATCGATTGAGCGTTCGTAGCTCATCTCGTGGACCTTGCCCACATCGTGCAAAAGGGCACCCACGGTCAGCAGGTCCTCGTTGATGCCGCCGTACAGGGGCACGATGGTCTTGACCAGCTTGACCAGTGCCAGGGAATGTTCCAGCAACCCCCCCAGATAGACGTGGTGCATGCCCTTGGCGGCCGGGGCCATGCAGTACAGGTCCATGAAGGCCTTATCGGCCAGAAATAATTCCATCAGAGAGCGCAGGTAGGGATTGGTCAGGGCGGCAACCACGTCCTTCATTTCCTGCCGCATCTCGTCGTTATTGCGGGGGGATTCGGGCAGGAAGTCGCCCAAATTGACCTGCTCCTCGGGTACTTTGGAGATCTCGGCCACGACGACCTGCATCTTGTTCATATAGACCGAGGCCTTGCCGCGGATCTGCACAAAGTCGTCTTTATCAAACAGTTTGTCCAGCACATCCGTGTTGTCCCAGACCTTGCCCTCAATTTCGCCGCTTTTATCCATGAAGCGCAGGTTCATGTAGGGTTTGCCGTTCTTGGCCATGGCCATGATCTTGTCCTTGACCAGAAATACGGCATGAACGTTATCGCGATCCTTGATCTCTGCTACAAACTGTTTTGCCACGTGGTGCTCCTTTAGTTGCCTCAATGTAAACTAGTGAGTCTGTTCCGCACCCAGCTGTGCCGCAATCGTATCGGCAACCTTGATGCCGTCGACCGCCGAACTCATGATGCCGCCGGCATAACCGGCCCCTTCGCCGGTCGGATACAGCCCCCGCACTCCGATGGATTCGTAGTGCACATCCCGCAGGACCCGAAGCGGGGCTGATGTGCGTGATTCAATGCCGGTCAGGGTCGCTTCCGCTGTGACGAAGCCGCGCAGCCTCCGGTTGAAGTCGCTGATCCCTTCGCGCAGGGTGGCTATGATGAAGGGTGGCAGTACCGGTTCCAGATCCGTTTCGCAGATCCCGGGCCGATAGGTGCTGTTCGTCTTCCCGTTGCCCTTCAGTCCCATGAATGCCAGCAGATTCTGGGCCGGGGCATGGTAGCCTCCGCCGCCGGTCAGGAAGGCCTGATGTTCCCAGTGGCGCTGAAAACGGACGCCTGCCAGCGGATCGGTTCCGTTGAAGTCGTTTGGTGTGACATTCACCACCAGGGCACTGTTGGCAAAGGGCGAGTTGCGCTGCTGGCCGCTCATGCCGTTGGTGACGACACCGCCCGCTTCCGATGACCCCCCGATGACAATGCCGCCGGGACACATGCAGAAGGAATAGGCACTGCGGCCTGTCGCCGTGTTGTTGTATGTGACGGCATAATCGGCTGCCGACAGGTTCGGATGGCGTGCACAACCGTACTGGATGCGGTCGATCAGCTCCTGGGGGTGTTCCACCCGCAGCCCCATGGCAAAGGGCTTGCGCTCCAGGGGTACGCTGCGCCGCTCCAGCAGTTCGTAGGTATCTCGAGCACTGTGGCCGGTTGCCAGGATCAGCCGGTCGCAGGGAAGTTCTTCCTGGTTGTTCAGTATGACGGAGGAAACCGCGCCGTCATCTATCACCAGATCAGTCAGGCAGCAACCGAAGCGGATGGTGAAACCCACATTCAGAAGATGCTTCCTGATGGCACTTACTACGAGCCGCAAACGATCCGTGCCGATATGCGGCTTGGCCAGATAGCGTACCTCGGGAGGCGCACCGTAGGCGGCCAGTTGTTCCAGTACCCAGGGAACCAGGGGATCTTTCGAACGGCAGGTCAGTTTGCCATCGGAAAATGTGCCGGCCCCCCCCTCGCCGAACTGAACATTGCTCTCCGGGTCGAGCAGGCCATTCCGCCAGAACTGCTGGACATCCAGGGCGCGCTGTTCAACCGGCTGGCCCCGCTCGATGATTGTAGCGGTCAGGCCGTAGCGGGCCAGGCGCAGGGCCGTGAACAGGCCGGCCGGTCCGCTGCCGACGATGACAATTCGCTGCTGTGTGCGCACGGGGTTGAAGATGTCCACTGCAGGCTCCGGCTTCCATTCCAGGTTGGGGATGGTTGCGAGCCGGGAACGGAGGGTGGCCTGGTCCGCTGTCATGAATGATACGGTATAGATCAGTTTGACCCGCGGCTTGCGACGGGCGTCAACACCTTTACGGAGAATGCGGAAATCGGAAAGTGCCGCAGGTGCCAGCCCGATCTGTGCGGCCAGCAGAGATGGCAGACTTTCTTCTCCGTCGTCCGGGGAAATGACGAGATTGCGGTAAATGAATGGCATGGGAGGGTCAGCCCTGCTGGTATCTTTTACGATCCAGGAGCTGTTCGATGATGATGACGATATCCATCGGCTTTGTGGATTTGGGGATATGAACTTTGGCCCCCATTTCAGGGGCATCATGTTCGTGGGGCGCTTCCTGGAACATGGAGGTAAGCAGCGCGATGATCGGAGGATTGTCACCGGCCAGTCGGCCGATCTCCATGCAGGTGCTGACGCCACCCATGCGGGGCATGACCAGATCGGATATGACCGCATCGGGAGTTTTTTCCAGGAAGACTTTAACGCCTTCGATGCCGTCGTTTGCATTGAATACGGTGAAACCGTTTTCTGTGAAGGTGTCGCTGAGCACCTTCAAAAAAAAAGGATCGTCATCGATAAGCAGGATTTTAGCGTGTGGAACATTCATGACTGTCTCGTGAGCGGGAATGGAGAAATACTACACCAATTCTGAAGCAAAAGGGAAGAGTAATGCGAATGTAGCTTGTTAGAAGATGTTTTGTCCGTATCCTCTGTGATTGTTCCTGCGGAATTGATGTTGTAATAGGGCTGATCCTTTTCTTAAGGGAAGGCGTAAAGTACTTCACGAACGCACGCATTTTCGCAGGTCAGGGTTATCTGCAGGCAGGAAAGTCGAGGCGAAAAACCGTCCCGTTCGGAGAGGTGCTCTCAACCGCTATGTTCCCTTCATAGATGCGGGCGATTCGCTGGACAACCGGAAGTCCCATTCCGGTTCCACGCGTCTTGGTACTGAAGAAGGGATCGAATATATTGGGCAGTGTTTCGGCGGAGATGCCGCCACCGCTGTCAGCAACCCTGACCACTACCCGCCCGTTCTCCTCGAGGATCTGGATCTCAAGATGTCCGCCAATGCCCATTTCTTCCAGGGCATTGAGGAACAGGTTGGTGAAAATCTGCTCCAATTCTGCCGGGTCAGCCTTGATTAGAGGCGGGGAATCGCAGTAGGAACGGGTAACCCTGATCTTGCCGGTTTCGATCTGAGGTGAAAAGACATCCAGGGCATTATCGATGACCCGATCGATTGAGACGTCGTTGGTGATGGTGCGGGTGCGTCGCGAGGCATCCAGCAGCTTGCGGATGATGTCGTCGATGCGGTCAATTTCCTTGAGGATCTTGCCCTGGTACTCCAGTTGCTCCGGATCAATCGTATTCTGACGCATGAGCTGGATGAAAAGTGATATTGAGTTGAGGGGATTGCGGATTTCGTGGGCCATGCCTGCTGAAAGATATCCCAGGGCCGCCAGTTTCTCGGATTGAGCGATCTCGGACTGTGCCTTCTGGAGCGCATCGGTTTTTTCATGGACCCGCCTCTGGAGATCCTGATTCCAGTTGTCGATTTCCTGAAGAAGCCGCACGTGTTCCTGCTGGAGCGACTTGTTGTGGAGTTCTATTTCACGGATACGCAGGACATTGTCGAGCCGTTCGACCAGATCGCGGTTGTTGAAGGGCTTGAGAATGTATTCGGAGGCCCCGCCCTTCATGAGTTCGACCGCGATCTCTTCGTTGCCTTTGCCGGTGAAGATGACCACATAGGTGTTCGGAAAGCGGGAGTGGATTTCGCGCAATGCCGTCAATCCGTCCATCTCCGGCATCATGTAGTCGAGCAGTACCAGTTCCGGTAGCTGTGCGGCAATTATTTCCATACCGTAACGGGCCGTCGGTGCGGTAAATACCCGGTAGCCGCGTTTGGCAAGAATCAATTCCGCCAGTTCAAGAATATGGATGTCGTCATCAATGACAACAACGGTTGCCTTGGTATCGCGCAGGGTGGATTCTGTCATAGTGGCGCACGCCGCTGGTATGGCATGAGCAGCGACCTAGGGTTCAACGGGTAAGCGGATTGTGAGAACGGGACAGGAAGAGCTGCGGACCACCCGTTCGGCTGTGCTGCCGAAGATGATGTGGTCTAGTCCGGTACGGCCATGCGTGCCAAGCACAATCAGTGATGCAGCAATGTCTTCCGCCTTTTTTATGATCTCCTCGTAAGGAATGCCGGAGACAATGGCGGTCTTGTAGTTGGTGAAATTGACCAGTTTGGTCTGGCAGAATTTTTCCATCATCTTTTGAGCACCCTCCTCAATCTCCTTCTCCAGCTGCTCAAACGAGATATGGGGGACATAGAAACCACGCAGATCGACCGGTTCATTGATGACATGCAGGATCGTCAATTCCGCCTGGAATTGTGTGGCCAGTGTCAGTGCATATTCAAAGGCATGCTCTGAGTTTTCAGAAAAATCTATAGCGATCAGAATCTTTTCAAAGGGTTTCATGGAGTATCTCCTGGTGTCCCGTGTTTGATCAAGCCGGTTTGAAAATCTTGTTGATGATCTTGTTCAGCTCCTCGAGTTTGACCGGCTTGTTTATATACTCGAAAGCTCCCAGATTCATGGCTTCGATATATGACTCCACCTCTCCATAGGCCGTGATCATGATCACGTTGCAGGCCGGATGACTGCGGTTCAGCTCGCGCAGGAAGGTCATGCCGTTCATTTCGGGCATGTTGATATCGGTGATGATCAGTTCAACTTCTTTGCCCCGCAGATAGTTAAGCGCTTCGTAGCCGTTGCCGGCTGAAGCAACATCATATCCTTCGCGGGTCAGTATTTTGGATAGAGCGATGCGGGCATTCTCTTCGTCATCGACTACCAGTATACGTTTCATTATTTCTGCCACGGGCTGCTCCCTGCATTTGACTATATAATCGAGTCTAGCACGGGGAGAACCTCTGTCAAGGCTCGGAAGTTTTTTAATTCACGAAGTAGCAGAGGCCACGTTGTCAGGGAGATTGACGGTGAAAAGATTCTGGTTTGGTGACTATCGAAGAACAGACGGTTTAGGGCCTGATCCCTTCGGCATCAAGTACAACAACGGCTGGTTTGCCGGGCTGCCCCAGGGGTTTGAGCTGTCTGCCGTTAAGATCTACCTCGACTCCGCCAGAGTTGGACAATTCCAGGGTAATGTTACGGTCGGCCTTCCATTCAATGCTGTCACCCACGACCAGGTCATAGCCCTGAGATGCGGCTCCATCAATAGTGACGGTCAGGGTGCCACTCTGGGTGACTTTCATGCGTACGATAAATCCTTTGGTACTTTCAACCGGGGAGGGCTGGGTTCTGGCCTGGGCAACCGGGTTCGGATCGGGTCGTTGTAGTTCGACTACGATCTCTTCCGCTTTTTTTGCCGGGGGTGCGGGCTGTGCCGAAGATCGGACCGGCTGTACGGCGGGCGTTGTTATCGGTGCAGCAACCGGTGCTGGTTGACTCTGGCGGATCGGGGATGATGGCGAACGGTTGACGATAGCAGAGGTGATAAGGATCAGCACCAGGAGAATGGCCGGCATCACCAGTTTCTGGAGCGGGAATTTTTTTCGAGGAGTAGGTTCAGCGCTGCCGTCGGCATTCTTCTTGTGGTTGCTCTGGGTGCTGCCGGAGGTGTACAGCTTATCGAACTGCCGGATCATGTCGTCAGGATTGAGCCCGAGATAGGTGGTATAAATTCGCAAAAAACCCTTGAGATAGGCCGGGCTCCCGAATTGCCCGATCTGGTCTTCTTCAAGGGCCTGCAGATAGTTTGCCCCGATCTTGGTCGCTTCTTCGGCCTCTTCCAGCGAGATCTCGTGATATTCACGGCACCGCTTGAGGATGGCCCCCGGGGAGGCGGCGGATGGATCGATTGTATGTGTATCGATCTCTGACACGTAGGCCTCGATTATTTCAGTAGTTCCAGGTATTCCAGGGCAGAGCGTCCGCGTTCCGTTTCGGGAATCAAGCGAATCGTCTCCTTGAAAGAGCTCCGGGCAGCATCAGACTTGTTGAGCTTGAGATAGGCCAGGCCGATGTAATAGTGGGCATCGCCATAGTCCTTATAAATTCCCAGTGCCTTTTTATACTCGACAATGGCTTGTTCGGTCTTGTCCATGGCAAAATAAACACGTCCCAGTGAAAGGTGGGCTTCTAGTCTGCGCGGATTCATGGCGGCAACGCTCCGCAGCTCTTCCAGAGCCTTGGGGTAGTCGCCTTTCCCCAGGTAGGCCAGCCCCAGGTTGATGGTTGCGTTTTCGCTGTTTTCGTAGAAGATATCGTCCTTGACTATTTTGAACTGTTGAATGGCATTATCCCAGCGTTTCATTTCCAGAAAGGCAATGCCCAGATCGTTGCGGGCGGTCGTGTAATTGGGCTTGAGAATCAGTGCCCGCTGAAGCCTCTGCTCGGCCAGATCAGGGCGTTTTTTCCCGATATAAGCCAGGCCGAGATTGTAGAGCAGTTCGGGGTTATCGGGGTCATATTTTTCGGCCTCGGTCAATTCCACCAGAGCACCGGTGTAGTTGCGTTCTCCCAGGTAACCAAGACCCATCTGGTAATGGTACGCACCAGGATTGCTTTTTCCCATGCGCTGGTCGCTGCCGGTGGCGCAGCCGGTAATGACCAGCAGCAGGAGGAGTATGGAAATATGCTTCATGCGAGGGTTCCTGAAATCCCGATCGGGGAGAAATCTGGTTGTGCTGCTGGCAAAACCTAGCAAATCCGTGGAACAAAGTCAATAAAACGAAGGGTTAGAGCTGGACAATGTCGCGGAAGCTGGTCAGGGCCTTGAAGCTTTTGTAGCGGGATTCAATTTCCTTGTAATCCAGGCGTTTCATGCGGTTGAGACTGAAGTCCTCAACATTGAACGATGCCATCACCGAACCGAAAACTATTGCCTGGCGGATGCCCTCTTCGGACAGGTCGCCCGTATTGGCCAGATAGCCCATGAAGCCGCCGGCAAAGGTGTCTCCGGCACCGGTCGGATCGAAAACCTCCTCCAGAGGGTAGGCCGGGGCAGCAAAGACCGAGTCGGCCGTGAACATCAGGACGCCGTATTCGCCGCGCTTGACCACCAATCGCTTGCATCCCAGGGCGATAATCTGGCGGGCGGCTTTAACCAGGTTGGCTTCGCCGGTAAACTGGCGCGCCTCACCCTCATTGATGACAACGATATCCACCTTCTGCAGTACCTTGCGGAGCGATTCGGGTTTGGAGGAAATCCAGAAGTTCATGGTATCACAGGCCACCAGTTTCGGGCTGCGTACCTGCTCCAGTACTTCCATCTGCAGATCCGGGTCGATGTTGGCCAGGAAGAGATACTCGGCGTCACGATACGCGTCGGGCAGGTCCGGTTTGAACTCCATCAGTACATTAAGCTGCGTGTCCAAGGTCTGGGCTTCGTTCAGATCGTAGCCGTATTTGCCGCTCCAGTGAAAGGTCTTGCCGGGAATGCGCTGCAGTCCGTCGGTATTGATGTCACGGGATTGCAGAAATTGGACGTGTTCTTCCGGGAAGTCTTCGCCAACCACGGCAACCAGCGAAACATCCGTAAAGAAGCTGGCCGAGGTGGAAAAATAGGTGGCTGAGCCGCCCAGGACGTTTTCTCCCCTGCCGAAAGGGGTTTCAACCGTGTCAAAGGCCACGGTACCGACTACTACGATGCTCATAAGTTTTTATTCTCCTGAAGGTTTAAAGATATTTACCGACAATCGGCTCCAGCTTCAGTTTCGTCTCTGCCGGAATAACAGCTTTATCGGTTATGATGGCGTACTGCATGGCACTGCCGCAGGCACAGCTCCGCTCCCCGATGTCTGTCACCGCATGGCGGATGATGTTCTTAGCCATGGCAACATTCTGGTGGATGATCTGGATGATCGCCTCGACGGTTACGTCATCATGGTGCTCGTGCCAGCAGTCGTAATCGGTCGAAAGGGCGATGATGCCGTAACAGATTTCGGCCTCGCGGGCCAGCTTGGCCTCGGTCAGGTTGGTCATGCCGATGACCGAGGCTCCCAGGCCCAGATAGGAGAACGATTCGGCGCGGGTCGAGAAAGCCGGTCCCTCCATGCATACATACGTGCCCCCCTTGTGGACTGTGGCACCCGCTTTCAATGCCGCTGAATACAGGATATCCGACAGCGGGTGGCAGACCGGATCTGCAAAGCCGGCATGCGCCACAATACCGTCACCGAAGAAGGTGTCCTTGCGGATGCCCTTAGTTCGGTCATAGAACTGGTCAGGGATGACAATGTGTCCCGGTGCTATGGCGTCTTTCAGACTTCCTACGGCAGACACAGAAATAATCCGTTCAACGCCGAGTTTCTTCATGCCGTATATGTTGGCGCGGTAGTTGACTTCCGAAGGCAGGTAGCGGTGCCCGCGCCCGTGACGGGGAAGAAAGACCATCTTCACCCCGTTCAGTACGCCGGTAACGTATTCGTCGGATGGATCGCCGAAAGGGGTTGTCAGGCGAATACGCTGCACCTCTTCAAGTCCTTCCATATCATACAGGCCGCTTCCACCGATCACACCGATGGCTGCTTGGTTCGACATATGTACGTATCCTCCCCGTTTTTTTGGGTGTTGTTGTCCTGAAAGTAGCGGCAACTTTACGGGTTTACAACGTAAACTTCAATAGTTATTTTCCCCGTTGCGGTGTGTAAATCGGCTTGTTGAGCAGGTTCAGGCGATATTGTCGGCGTATCGATCAGCTGTTTTGCGAAAAGCTATCTTTGCTTGACAAAACAACCACCTGCCTATAAATTTAATAATTCAATCAGAGCAATTAGTATTTAATATCGTATATACAAACACGAGAGGAGCAGTGCATCATGGCAGAAAAATTTATCTTTACATCAGAATCCGTATCCGAAGGTCATCCCGATAAGGTCGCTGACCAGATTTCCGATGCGATCCTGGATGCGATTCTGACACAGGATCCCAAGGCGCGCGTGGCCTGCGAAACCATGGTAACGACCGGTATGGCCGTTATCGCCGGTGAGATTACCACCAATGCGGTCATCAACTACTCCGAAATAGCCCGTAACACAATCAAAGAGATCGGCTATACCGATTCTGAAATGGGCTTTGATGCAGATACCTGTGCCGTGCTCGTCTCCATAGACCGTCAGTCTCCTGACATCTCCCAGGGCGTTTCCGAGGGAGAAGGCCTTCACAAAGAGCAGGGCGCCGGCGACCAGGGCCTGATGTTCGGCTACGCCTGCAATGAAACCCCCGAATTGATGCCGATGCCGATTCAGCTTGCGCACCAGCTGGTAGCCAAGCTCTCCGCAGTGCGCAAGTCCGGTGAACTGCACTTCCTGCGTCCCGATTCCAAATCGCAGGTTTCCGTAGAATATGCCAACGGCAAGCCGGTGCGTATTGATACGGTGGTTATCTCCACCCAGCATACCCCGGATGTAACCCACGCCGAAATTGAAAAGCATGTTATTGAAAAGGTTGTCAAGGCTGTCATCCCTGCTCATCTTCTGGATGAGAACACCCGTTACTATATCAATCCTACCGGCCGCTTTGTCGTCGGCGGCCCGATGGGCGACTGCGGCCTGACAGGCCGCAAGATCATCGTTGATACTTACGGCGGCATGGGACGTCACGGCGGCGGCGCTTTTTCCGGCAAAGATCCATCAAAGGTAGACCGCTCGGCTGCCTATATGGGGCGTTATGTGGCAAAGAATCTGGTAGCCGCCGGTCTGTGTGACCGTTGCGAAGTGCAGGTGGCCTATGCCATCGGTGTGGCCCAGCCAGTTTCAATCAACGTCAACAGCTTTGGTACCGGCAAGGTCAGCGAAGACCGTTTGGCCGAACTGGTGCGCGAAACCTTCGACATGCGTCCGGCAGCCATCACGGAGCAACTCGACCTGCTGCGTCCGATCTATCGCAAAACGGCCGCCTACGGCCATTTCGGCCGCGAACTGCCGGAATTCACCTGGGAGAAGACCGACAAGGCCGCCACTCTCAAGACAAAGGCCGGTATCTAGGGACGTTAGCCGCACAGCTTACCAGCATCTTTCACCGGATGAACAAGGCGGGGCGGTTGAAAAACCGTCCCGTTTTGCATTGAGTCCCCTGTCCTTTTTGTTGACAAATTGTTGATGGAATATTTAGTATACACAACTTTAGCAGTGAACTTTCAGATGGAGGAAGCATGTCAAAGACATACAAAGTAGCGGTTCTGCCGGGCGACGGCATCGGGCCTGAAGTGATGGCTGAGGCACTGCGCGTGCTGGACGCTGTCGAGAAGAAATACGGCGTGACGTTCGAGCGTACCCATGCCAATGTCGGTGGCGCAGGCATCGACAACGAGGGCAAGGCCTTGCCGGATACCACCGTTTCCATCTGCAAAGCCAGCGATGCAATCCTGTTCGGCTCCGTGGGCGGACCCAAGTGGGAGACCCTGCCGCCGGATGAGCAGCCCGAGCGTGGTGCGCTTCTGCCGCTGCGCAAGATCTTCGGTCTCTACGCCAACCTGCGTCCGGCCATCATCTTCCCCTCGTTGACCGGCGCTTCTTCGCTCAAGGAAGAGGTGATTGCGGGAGGCTTCAACATCCTGGTGATCCGTGAACTGACCGGCGGCATCTACTTTTCCCAGCCCAAAGGCATCGACGGCGTTGGTCGTGAACGGGTCGGCGTGGACACTATGCGCTACAGCGTACCGGAGATCGAGCGCATCACCCATGTGGCCTTTCAGGCTGCCCGCAAGCGGGGGAAAAAGGTCTGCTCCATCGACAAGGCTAATGTCCTTTCCACATCGGTGTTGTGGCGCGAGGTCGTCATCGGCATCGCCAAAGAGTATCCGGATGTGGAGCTGACCCACATGTACGTGGACAACGCCGCCATGCAGCTGGTCAAATGGCCCAAGCAGTTCGACGTGATCCTGTGCGAGAATATGTTCGGCGACATCCTCTCTGACGAAGCCGCCATGCTGACCGGCTCACTGGGCATGCTGCCCAGCGCTTCACTGGCGGAAGGCAGCTTCGGCATGTACGAACCTTCCGGCGGATCGGCCCCTGATATTGCCGGCCAGGGCATTGCCAACCCGATCGCCCAGATCCTCTCGGCCGCCATGATGCTCAAGTTTTCCTTCGGGATGCTGGATGCGGCTGAGACCATCGACACCGCTGTGGCCAAGGTGCTCGACCAGGGTTTCCGCACTCGCGACATCTTTCAGGACCTGCCGGGTGAAAAACTGGTCAATACCAAGGAAATAGGCGACGCAATCATTGCTAATCTGTAGGTCGCGACTTTTGCGCAATCTCAGCGTAAGTCTTCGGGATTTGTTGTGCGGCGTAGCGCTGCTACGCCTCCGCCAAATCCCTTGACAGCCTTGATCCTGCACAAAATTCGCAACCTATTAAAATCCAGATCACAACAAACTTAGGAAAAGGAACAGACACCATGAAAGTCGGAATCGTCGGATGGCGCGGTATGGTTGGCTCGGTTCTCATTCAGCGGATGCTGGAGGAGAACGATTTTGCCGGTATTGAACCGGTGTTCTTCTCCACCTCCCAGGCCGGCCAGGCGGCCCCCCTGAACGCCGGCACCCTCAAAAGTGCCGATGACATTAACGAACTGAAAAAACTGGACATCATCCTGACCTGCCAGGGTGGCGACTACACCAAGGCCATCCATCCCGAGTTGCGCAAACAGGGCTGGAACGGCTACTGGATCGATGCTGCCAGCACCCTGCGCATGGAGAATAACGCCGTTATCATCCTTGACCCGGTCAACCGCAATGTCATTGATGCTGCTCTGGCCAAGGGACAAAAGGACTTCATCGGCGGCAACTGCACCGTCAGCCTGATGTTGATGGCTCTGGGCGGACTGTTCCGGGCCGGTCTGATCGAATGGATCTCGTCCATGACCTATCAGGCCGCCTCCGGTGCCGGTGCCCCCAATATGCGCGAACTGCTGTCCCAGATGGGAGTGTTGAATCATACCGTGGCGGAAGAGTTGAAGACCCTCGGTTCCGCCATCCTGGAGATCGATCAGAAAGTGACCGAGGCCCTGCGGGACGGTTCCATGCCGACCAAGGAATTTGGTCACCCGCTGGCCGGAAATGTGCTGCCCTGGATCGACCGCGAGGTGGAGGACGGCCAGAGCCGCGAAGAGTGGAAAGGCTTTGCCGAGACCAACAAGATCCTCGGTACAACCTCACCGATCCCGGTGGACGGTATTTGCGTCCGTGTCGGCGCCATGCGCTGCCACAGCCAGGCCCTGACCATCAAGCTGAATAAAGACGTGCCGATGGCCGAGATTGAAAACTTGATCAAGAATGACAACCAGTGGGTCAAGCTGATCCCCAACACCAAGGTGGAAACTTTGGCCGGACTGACCCCGGCTGCCGTCTCCGGCACCTTGACCGTGCCGATCGGACGTCTGCGCAAGATGAAAATGGGACCCCAGTACCTGTCGGCCTTCACCTGTGGCGACCAGCTGCTGTGGGGTGCGGCCGAGCCGCTGCGCCGCATGATGCGGATCCTGACGGACAAATAAAATCTCCGAAAAATTGTTCCTGTTGTACAAAAAAATGCCCCTTTCGCAAGGGGCATTTTTTGTGTCTTCAGCAGGTGGTCAGCAGGTCAGGACGATTTCACGCAGACCGCATATTTCAGGTAGCG
This sequence comes from Geobacter psychrophilus, assembly GCF_056821595.1. Lineage (NCBI taxonomy): Bacteria > Pseudomonadati > Thermodesulfobacteriota > Desulfuromonadia > Geobacterales > Geobacteraceae > Geobacter > Geobacter psychrophilus. Next base: position 1,805,995 of record NZ_JBXDTU010000004.1, on the reverse strand, counting down.
CCCCTCGGGAAAGGTGACCGGATAGGGAAAGTCCTCCGGCTGGCCGTACAGGGAGATCACCTTCAGGGCACTGTTGGCTTGCAATGCACCGCGGCGCACCTCCTTGAGATAGTCAGCCACATCTACCTTCTGATGATTGGAAGAGGTGATCATCAGTCCGCCGTTTGCCAGGAGCGGAAGCGCAGCCGCCACGATATCGGAGGTGCCGCCACGGGTAGTAAAACGGCTCTTGGCGGTTGTGGAGAATGAAGGCGGGTCCATCAGGATGATGTCATAGGTCTTCTTCTGTCGAGCCAGGTCAGCCAGCACCTTCAGGCAATCCCCGACGATGAACTCATGTTTCTTCGGATTGAGGCGGTTGGCAGCGAAATTGGCTTTGGCCCACTCGGTATAGCTCGGCGAGGCATCCACACTTGTTGCCTGGCTCGCGCCAGCGGCGGCGGCCGCAACCGAGAAGGCACCGGTGTAGGCGAACAGGTTCAGCACCCGTTTGCCCTTGGAGCGGGACATCAGGTCGCGACGATTACGGCGTTGATCCAGAAACAGGCCGGTGTTCAACCCCTTCTCCAGACTGACCAGGAACGTCAGCCCGTTTTCCTGCACCTCCAGCAGATTCGGAGCCGGAGTGCCTGCCAGCAGACGGCCGTACTGTTTGCTGTCGCTGACAGCTTCCAGTTCGCGGGTTTTCTGAGGACGGCTCTTTTCATAGATTCCGGTCGGCGCCAGAAGTTCCTGCAGCACCTGTGTTACCAGCTTCAAGTGCACTTGCCAGCCGCTGCAGTAGGGCTGAACCATCAGATAGTCACCGTAACGATCGACAGTCAGGCCCGGCATGCCATCGCCCTCCCCGTTCACCAGCCGGTACGCATCTGTGGCACCGAGGTCAGCATAATCGCGACGCAGCTTGATGGCTGACTGGACCTGGTTTGTCAGCCAGGCGCGATCGAGCTGCATGCGCTGGCGCGACAATACCCGTGCCACGATCCGGTCGTGTGGATCAAGCAGGGCCGATGCGAGAAAACGGCCCTTTTCATCGCTTAAAGGAACTATTTGTCCCGGTTTGCCGGCCTGCCAGCGTTTCGTGTAACTGTCAGCTATGATCCAGGGGTGACCGAGTTCCAGCATCCTGACGGATTCTGGCCCGATGATCCATTTACCGGTCTGTTCCATTGCGCTACTCCTGTGATCCGTATAAATAGGGAATATGGTCTGTTGTACTGATAATTCGATGTGTTGGCAATCATAAAGCCGGGCCGGTTGTGGCAATAATCATCATGAATTCCTCTGAAGCGGTAACGCATACCCTATATAAGGTAATGATTCGGTTGTGCAACGAGCTGTTTGAAGTACCATGTATTAAATTATATAGTTATTTCAGGTTGTTAACAAAGTTTTGATAATTGGCACACGCAGTGCAATTACCATCAACAACTACATCCCATTTGGAGGAAAGACCCATGAAAAAAATCATCGCCAGCATCATCGCAACCCTCGTAGCAGTATCCTTCTCCGCAGTTGTTTTCGCTGCAGACGCAAAAAAAGCTGCTGCTCCTGCTGCTGCACCTGCTGAAGCTGCTGCTCCTGCTGCAGAGAAAAAAGAAGAAGCTAAGCCTGCTAAAAAAGCCAAAAAAGCAAAGAAAGCCAAAAAAGAAGTTAAGAAAGAAGAAGCACCTGCTGCAGCTCCTGCCGCCAAGTAATTCTTTTCTCACAGAACAAATAAAGGCCGCGTCTTCGGATGCGGCCTTTTTTTATCCGTTTTTCGACCTGCAACCGATTACTCGCCCAAGTAGGCCTTCCTGACATCGGGATTTCCGGCGAGCTCTGCGGCATCACCTGAGAGCACTACTTCGCCGGTTTCCAGTACATAGGCCCGGTGGGCGATCAAGAGGGCCATGGCGGCATTCTGCTCCACCAGCATGATAGTGGTGCCGGCCCTGTTAATCTCGGCAACAATCTCAAAGATCTTCTCTACCAGCATGGGGGCCAGCCCCATGGAGGGTTCGTCCAGCAGCAGCAGGCGCGGGTTGGACATGAGTGCCCGTCCAATGGCCAGCATCTGTTGCTCGCCGCCGGACAGGGTCCGTGCACCCTGAGTGCGCCGTTCCGCCAGGCGCGGGAAGAGAGTGAAGGCGCGCTCGATGCCCCGGGCTACCTCCTGTTTGCTAGAGAGGACGAAGCCACCCATTTCAAGGTTTTCCAGCACACTCATGCGGCCGAACACCCGCCTGCCTTCCGGCACCTGACTGATGCCTTTGCGGACGATCAGGTGGGGGGGCATGCGGGTGATCTCCTCGCCTTTGAAGGATACGCTCCCGCTGCTGGAAGGTACGATACCGGAAACCGAGTTGAGGATCGTGCTCTTGCCGGCGCCATTGGCCCCGATCAGGGCCACGATCTCTCCCCGCTTCACGCAACAGGACACCTGGTGCAGGGCTCGGATGGCGCCATAGTTGACGGAAAGATTATCTATGGCCAGCATCACGTGGTGGCTCCTTTTCCCAGATAGGCCTCGATCACGGCCGGATTGGCCCGCACCTCCGCCGGGCTTCCCTCAGCGATCTTGATCCCGTAATCCAGCACCGCGATCCGGTCCGAGAGCCCCATGACAAATCGCATATCGTGCTCCACCAGAAAGACCGTCACCCCGTCATCCCGTATGGCACGCACCATCTCCAGCAGGGTCTGTTTCTCGTGAGGATTCATGCCAGCGGCCGGTTCGTCCAGCAGGATCAGGGTCGGTTCCCCAGCCAGGGCCCGGGCTATCTCCAGGCGGCGCTGCTCGCCATAGGGCAGATTGCCGGCCAGTTCATATGCCTTGTGGGCCAGTCCCACCCGGGAGAGACAATGGCCAGCCAACTCCAGCAGGCGCCCCTCTTCCCTGCGCACTGCCGGAAGGAACTGCAGCAGCGCGCCGGCCAGGTTCCAGTTCCCGCGGGTGTGGGCACCGATCAGGACGTTATCCAGCACGCTCTGCTGGCCGAACAGGCGGATGTTCTGGAAGGTGCGGCCGATGCCGCTGGCGGCGATGATATGGGGTGGTAATCCGGCAATGGCTTTACCTTTGAAGCTGATCCCCCCCTCGCTGGGTGGGTAGATTCCGGTGATCAGGTTGAAGATCGTGCTCTTGCCGGCGCCGTTGGGGCCGATCAGGGCCATGATCTCCCCCTCTGCAACCTCCAGGCTGACGCCATTGACCGCCACCAGACCGCCGAAACGGATGGAGGTGTTGTCCAGTTTCAGGAGGCTCATCTTGGACCCTCCTGTTTGTGTGACATGCCCCGAGGTTTGACCCCCAACTTGCGCAGCAGCAGCGCTGCAACGTCGATCCCCCCCAGCAGTCCGTTGGGCCTGAAGACCATCAGGTACACCAGCAGCGCCCCGTATACCAGCATGCGGTACTGGGACATGAAGCGCAGGAACTCGGGTGCCGCCGACAGGATCGAGGCGCCCAAGACCGCCCCGGGGACGCTCCCCAGACCGCCCAGTACGATCATGCTGAGCATGTCGATTGACTTGAGAAACCCGAAGTCGGATGGGTTGATGTACCCCAGAAAATGTCCGTACAGACAGCCGCCGATACCGGCCATGAAGGCGCTGATTGCAAAGGACTGCACCTTGTAGCGGGCGATATTGATGCCCATGGATTCAGCGGCGATCTCGTCGTCGCGGATGGCCTTGAGCGCACGGCCGAAGCGGGAATTCTGGATAAAGGCCGAGGCAATGATCGTCAGGCAGCAGACGATCAGCACGATCACCGGCAGGGGCAGGCTGTTACTGGGGGGCGGGACGGTCAGTCCGAGGGCGCGGTTGGTGATATCCAGATTGAGGAAGACCACCTTGACGATCTCGGCGAAACCCAGGGTGCAGATGGCCAGGTAATCACCGGTCAGCCGCAGGATCGGCCAGCCGATGGCGGCGGCTGCGGCCGCCGTAATCAGGCCGCTCAGCAGGATTGTGAGGGAGAAGGGCAGGCCGGTCTTGATCGTCAGCAAGGCGCCGCTGAAGGCGCCGATACTCATGAAAGCGGCATGTCCCAGGGAGAGCTGTCCGGTCAGTCCGGTGATGATATTGAGGCCCAGCGCCAGGATGATGCCGATGCCGATATTGACCAGAATCTGCAGGGTATAGGGGTCGATGGTGTTGATCAGATGCTGGAGCATGGTCAGACCTTCTTCTGGATCTTGCGGCCCAAGAGCCCGCTGGGGCGCACCAGCAGGACCAGCACGAGGATGGCAAAGGCAATGGCATCGCGATAGGAAGAGTAGCCGACGGCCACGCCGAAGACTTCAGCCACACCCAGCAGCAGGCCGCCCAGCATGGCGCCGGGGATCGAACCGATGCCGCCCAGTACAGCGGCGGCGAAGGCCTTCAGACCGACCATCAGTCCCATGTTGAAGGAGACCGAGTTAAACAGCACTCCCACCAGCACGCCGCCGGCAGCTGCCAGGGCCGAGCCGAGCGCAAAGGTGAACGAGATGACAAAATTGACGTTGATGCCCATCAGTGCGGCAGTATTGTAGTCCTCGGAGGTGGCGCGCATGGCCTTGCCGATCCTGGTTTTCTGGACAATGTACTCCAGGGCCAGCATCAGAGCGGCAGAGACGCTTATGATCAGGAGTTGCAGGGTGGAGATGTCGGCATCGCCGATGTGGATCTGGTGCGAGGTAAAGGCGCTGTCGGGAAAACCCTTGGCATTGGCGCCGAAGACCATCATGGCCAGCGAGGAGAGGAAGATGGAGACGCCGATGGCCGAGATCAGCGCCGAGAGTCGTGAAGAGCTGCGCAGGGGGCGGTAGGCGATGTACTCGATCAGCACCCCCATGACCATGCAGAAGAGCATGGAGCAGGCCATGGCCAGAAAGAGGTTCAGCTTGAAGTAGCCCACCATCAGGAGCCCGACAAAGGCCCCGACCATGAAGATCTCGCCATGGGCGAAGTTGATCAGGGAGATGATGCCGTAGACCATGGTGTAACCCAGGGCGATCAGGGCGTAGGTGCTGCCGAGGGCGATGCCGTTAATGAGCTGCTGCAGGAACATGGGCCGGCCCGGAGATGCTCGAAATGGGTAGAGTAAGTACAGCACTCGGCTATTAAAACAACGCAAAACGCATTGCTTTTTAACATAGTGGCAAACGTATTCGCAAACGAATTGTGTGTTGTGTGAGGTCGATCTGCCTAGTCGTCCTCCTCCTCAGGCGGTGCGAATCCACGCCGCATGGTATTCTCGGTAACGACCCGCGGCTCCATGAAGTGCAGCATGTAATCGGGCCCCCCGGCCTTGGTGCCGCTGCCGGACATGCGCGAACCGCCAAAGGGCTGGCGCTCGACCAGGGCCCCGGTGTTGTTGCGGTTGATATACAGGTTGCCGACGCGGAATTCATGCCGCGCCCGCTCGATGTGCTGCGGGCTGCGGCTGAAGATGCCGCCGGTCAGGGCATAGCAGCTGGCATTGGCCCAGGCGATGGCCTGGTCGAAGTCTCTGGCACGCATAACCGCCAGCAGCGGCCCGAAGATCTCCTCCTGAGCGATGCGGTGTTCGGGGGTAATGTCGCCGAAGATTGTCAATGGCACCCAGTAGCCCTCACCATCCGGAATCGGGCTGGAATAGAGCAGGCGCCCCTCCTTTTTGCCGATTTCGATATATTCCAGAATCCTGCGCTGGGCAGCCGCCTCCGCTACGGCCCCCATGCTGTAGGCGGGGTCCTCGGCCGGTCCCACCCGGTACACCTTGGCCGCTTTGACCAGACGATCGACAAATTTGTCATAGACCGCATCCAGTACGATCACGCGGGAACAGGCCGAACATTTCTGCCCCTGGAAGCCGAAGGCCGAGTAGAGTACATGGGGCAGCGCCTCGTCCAGATCGGCATCGTCGTCGATGATGATGGCATTCTTGCCGCCCATTTCAACGACGACCTTTTTGATGCTGGTCTGACCGGGGTGCACCCGGGCGGCCCGTTCGATGATGCGCAGACCGACCTCCAGTGAGCCGGTGAAAGCGATCAGCGCGACATCGGGGTGATCGACCAGGAAATCGCCGATGACGGAACCCTGGCCGGGGAGATAGTTGAAAACACCTGCCGGCAGGCCGGCCTCCCGGAAGATCTCCACCAGCCGCCAGCCGACGATGCCGGTCAGGGTGGATGGTTTGAAGACCACCGGGTTGCCGGCCACAATCGCGGCCGAGGCCATGCCCAGGCTGATGGCCAGGGGGAAGTTCCATGGTGCGATGACCGCTGCCACCCCCCGGGGTTCGTAGAAATAGTGATTGACCTCGCCCGGTGCGTGGCCGCTGCGGCGGGGTTCGCCGAGACGGATCATCTCGCGGGCGTAATATTCCAGGAAGTCGATGCCCTCGCTGACATCGGCATAGGCCTGATCCCACTGCTTGCCGATCTCCAGCACCTGCCAGGCGGATAGTTCAAAGATGCGCCTGCGGGCCGCTACGGCAGCCTGCAGCAGATAGTGGGCGCGGTCGCGGGGCGGGGTGTCGCGCCAGGCCGGAAAGGCCTTTTGGGCTGCGGCAATCGCCTGAGTGACCTCAGCGGTGCCGGCCTGGCAGAGCCTGCCCAACACCTCACCCGGTTTGGCGGGGTTGAGCGAATCAACCGTGTCGTCCATGATGTATTCCCGGCCATTGATATAGAGCGGGTATGTCCTGCCTAGTTGTGAGCGTATGTTGGCAAGTGCCAGGGGGAAGGCGGCCCGCTGGTCGGCCTGAGTGAAGTCTGCCTGCGGTTCGTTGGCAAAGCGCGGCAACCCTGAGGGTGCGCTTCCGGATTCCGGCGGTGTTTGTGGGCGGGCAGCACGCTCCCGCTGGGCGGTAACGCCCGGATCCTCCAGCAGCCGCTCAATCTGGGCCTCCCCGGCAAAGCTCAGGCGCAGGAAGGACTCATTGGCAGTGTTCTCCAGCAAACGGCGCACCAGGTAGCCCATGCCGGGGACCATCTCGCCATAGGGACAGTACAACCGGACGCGGCCGGCAACCGTGAGGATGCCCTTGCGGACCGGTTCGGCCATGCCGTACAGCATCTGGAATTCATAGCGCTCTGCGGGTACGTTCAATGCCTGGGCCAGTTCCATGACCGCCGCGATCGAACGGATATTATGGGAGCCGCAGGCAAAGTGGCAGATCCGGTGGTTTTCAAGGATCAGCCGCGACTGGCGTTCAAAGGCGGCATCACTCTCGGCCTTGATCTGCCAGACCGGGATCTCCCAGCCGTTCTGCCGGGCCTTGATGCACTCAAAATCCCAGTAGGCGCCTTTGACCAGCCGTACCGCAATCTGCGTGTTCTGTTCCCCGGCCCAGGTCAACAACTCGCTCAGATCCCGGTCCGTGTCCTTCAGGTAGGACTGCAGGGCGATGCCGATATGGGGATAATCACGGTACTCCAGCTTCAGGCGCTTATACAGTTCGAGGATGATGGCCTTATGGCGGTACGATTCCATATCGATGCAGAGGAAGCCGCCCTGCTCGACGACCTTGGCGGCAATGCGGCGCAACTGCTGCAGCATGGCCTGCACAGTGCCTTCGAAATTTAGCGGGCTGGCCAGGGCGAAGAGTGCGGTCGGTTTTACGGCAACATGTATCCGCGGGGCGTATCCCCAGTCCAGGCCCGGATTTCCGTCGGTTCCGGGCAGTCCCTGCCAGTTTCGCTGCTCCTTTGAAAGCCCCTCCAGCAGCTCCAGGTAGGTGGCGACGTATGCTTCGGCCTCTTCGACCGAGAGTGTCGCCTCGCCCAGCACATCGATCACCGCGGCAAATCCCTCTTTGCGAAGTTTTCCGATGTTATTGAGCGCCTCCCTGCTGTTTTCACCGATAATGAACTGCCGGGCCATCTCCTGGATATTGGCGGCAATAAACTTATTGAGCACGCTCCCGCCCAGGGAACCGAGCATGCCGGCCATCTTTGCCCCCTGGGCCAGAACCGGAGGCATATCTTTTTCTTCGCCAAAATACTCGCGGATGTGGTCGGTGAGCTGTCTACCCGTGGTCAGGGACGGGAAGGCATCCACGAAGCGAAACAGCTGGATCTTGAACTGTTCGTTCTGCATGCTCCAGTCCATGACCTTGCCGATCCAGTTCCCCTTGTTGAAGAGCGACGGTTTCGCACCGGAAATGGTTGCAAAAATCGCTTTGCCGCGGGATATGATTCGTTCGTTGAGAACCCTGCTTTCCATGTGCGTGCTCCTTGGTGGTAGAGTCGCTATTTGCTGACGGAGTCAGCAGATGAATTCTTAGACAGTTGAAAGCGGATCTCTCGTATTTCAGAGATGGCTTACCTGCATTTATATTACACCAGATTAAGTTACAATCATCGACTTGACAGAGCAGAATTTGACTTTATTGTTATTAAACAGAATTTAACGTAATAGACTGGTCTTTCTGAAACAGTTTGTATGTGAGGTTAATGTAAATGATTCATTACGGAGGATTACCTGTGAAAACTATACTTGCAGGATTACTAGCTGCCATGTGCGTATCCGTTTCGGTGCCCGTGTTTGCCGGACACCCATTGGCAACCGATGACACCGGCACCCAGGGCTTTCTGAAGTTTCAGGTGGAGACCACCGCCGAATTTGGCTGGGATAAGGAAACGGAACACGCCATAGCTACAACGTCAGATTATCAGAATCTGAATGTCGCTGTGACCGCCGGGGTGCTCGATTCCCTTGATCTGGTTCTTTGCTATCCCTATACCTGGCAACATATCGAGGATACCGGCGGGAACAAAACAGACAACAGCGGTTTCAATGACCTGTCTCTGGCATTTAAATACCGTTTTCTGGAACTTGGTCCGGCAAGTTTTGCCATCAAGCCTTCAATTACGGTTCCCACCGGCAACCGCGACAGAAACCTTGGCGCCGGGCGGGCCGCTTATGGTGCTACCCTGATCTCGACGTATGATCTGAAGCCTGTGGCCGTCCATGCCAATGTCGGCTACACGAATCAGCGGTACACTGATGCCGACAAGGATGGTGCGCGAGAACATCTCTGGAACTTTTCTCTGGCAAGCTCTATTGAAGTCATGAAGGGCTTGCAACTTGTAGCAGAAGTTGGTACTGGCACAACTCCTGACAAAAATATAAACGTCTGGACATCCTTTATAACGGGAGGTGTAATCTATTCCGTTGTTGAGAATCTGGACCTGTCACTAGGCGCAAAGGGTGGCTTGAGTAGACCTGCTACCGATTTAGCGCTTTTGGCCGGCATCACCTTCAGATTGCCTTAACAATATTCGATTATATTGACAATTAATGCTGTAAGCATCTGCGCTTCCAATAGAAAGCGCCGTGCATCCAGTTATGGTCGCACGGCGCTTTTTATGTTAAACCCCCAGAGTGACGCTTAATCCATCTTGACCGGTACTTTTGCCTTGAGCACGTACTGGCCGCCTTTGACCGCCAGCAGCGCCAGAGGCGACTTGATCGGTTCACGGTTGTTGCGAATAGTGATCGTGCCGGAAACACCTTTGAAGTCCCTGGTTGTGGCAAGGGCTGCCTTGAAGACTTTCGGATCAGTGCTGTTGGCGCGCTTGATTGCATCGGCCAACATCATCAGACCATCGTAACCCTGCGCATCAAAGAGTCCGGGGAGGGCGCCATTGAACTTTTTCTTGAAGGTATCGATAAATCTGGCGGTCTCAGGGGTGGCTTGCTCGGCAGAGAACCCGAGGGCCGACATGGAACCTTCAACAGCGTCGCCCCCCAGCTTGATGAATTCGGGGGAAAACAGGCCATCGCCGCCGAACATGTTGACCTTGAGCCCTTGTTTGCGGGCTTCCTTCATGATCAGGGCACCTTCGGTATAGTAGCCGGAGAAGAAGATGACGTCCGGCTTTTTTGCCTTGATGTTGGTGACCTGGGCCGAGAAGTCCTTGTCGCCGTCTTTGACCTTTTCATCGGCAACGATCTCGATGCCTTTGCCTTTGGCGGCATCGCGGAAGGTCTGGGAAAAGCCGACACTGTAGTCATTGTTATCGGAGGTGATGATCGCCACCTTCCTGTATTTGAGATCGTTGGCAAAGTAATTTATGCAGGCCGGGATGGAGACGCTGTCCAGCAGGGTGTTGCGGAAGATGAAATCCCCGGTCTCGATCAGGCCGGGGCCGGTAGCGCCGGCAGAGAGCATGACCACTCCCGCCTTCTGGGCGATGGGCGCCACAACCTTGGAGATGCCGGTGGTCGGATCACCCAGGATGGCGACGACCTTGTCGCGGCTGATCAGCTTCTGGGCAACGGCTGCGCCTTCCTGCTTGTCGCCGCGGTTGTCGGTTTCGATGATCTCGATTTTCCTGCCGTTAATGCCTCCGGCGGCATTGATCTCATCGGCAGCCATTTTCATCCCTTCCAGAGTCGGTTTGCCGAACATGGCCACATCACCGGTCAGGGCGCCCATAAAGCCTATCTTGACGGTGTCACTGGCCGTCTTGGGGGTTTCTTCCTTTTTGCAGCCGGCATTAAGCGCCAGGGCCACTGTTCCTGCCAGCAGCAGTGCCGCAATTTTGTTGATGTTCATCGTTCTCTCCCTTAGCTGAGCGATTTTAGGGTGTTAATACCATAGATTGCGCATTTGTAATACTTTTTTAGCGTGGTATATACGAATGCAGGTCGTATCGATCTACCCGCAATAGTTCTGCAGCCAACTCCCTACTATATGCGGGAATCAACCTGGATCGTCAGCCCTTGCAACCCATGTGAAAACCGCGGGTACTTCTGGTGCCGCGTAACAGAGGCGTTATAGGCGGGTGCAATCTTTAACAGGTTTTCCCCTGCTGCAAGCGTCAGTTCCCTAGTAACTACAACCCCCGCCTGTGGAACAGCTATCGCAATCCGGTGAGTACCCGGTTCAAGCAGCAGCGTTTTCTTGAACACGTATTTCCATCCGGTTCCCGCTTCAGGATTATCCCTGAAGTCTCCGTGCAGATCCTCCAAAACAGGTTCGGCTAGCAGTTCCAACGGTTGGCCGTCGATATTGACAAGTACTGTATAGTCTGGATCACTATGCTTAATATAGGTGTTGACGATTCGAGCCCGGAACGTTTTTACCGGGAATTCTATCTCCAGCAAGGCCTTCCCCGGGACGCCCGGAGTATCCTGGACTACCCGGAAGACATCCTGCCGGGTTTTAACCGATGCCTTCAGTACCGCTTCATGGTTGCAGGCACAACCAGTCAGTGCAGCTGAGATAAACATCAGTGAGGCTGCAAGCATCATTATCATATGTTTTGTTTCACTAAATCGCATCTCTGCCCCTTTCATTTGTTCGTATCAATACGATATCGTCAACCGTAGAGACAAAGATCTTTCCATCACCCGTATTGCCGGTATGGGCGTATTTCTGGATGACATCGACGACCTGATCAACCATTTCATCATGAACAACAACCTCCAGCTGGATCCGCGGAATGAACTCCACCATCTCATACACAATTTTATCCGCAGCGTTTTTTGCCCTGCTTTTGCCGAAGCCTTTGATCTCGCAGATTGTCACTCCCGGCAGGCCCTCAATCTGGTGGAGTTCTTCGGTTACTTCCAATAACTTTGCTGGTCTGATGATTGCTTTTATCTCTTTCATATAGTTCTCCCTGTTACGACTAATGTTGAGGTCACTCCCACATGCTACATCTCTGCATCGTCTTCTCTCTTCTCAAACCAGCTGTACACGGACGGAATGATCAGCAACGTCAGCAGGGTCGATGTTACCAGGCCTCCCACGACAACGGTTGCCAGCGGCTTCTGAATTTCCGAACCGGCCCCGCCGGCAAACAGCATCGGGATCAGGCTGAATATTGATATGGAAGCGGTCATCAGCACCGGGCGCAACCGGTCGAGGCTACCTTTTCTGATGGCCTCCGGCAGTTCCAGTCCTTCCTCGCGCAGCTGCGCAATGCGCGACACCAGTACCAGGCCGTTCAATACGGCCACACCGAACAGGACCACAAAGCCGACCGAAGCCGGAACGGACAGGTACTGGCCCGAGAGGAAGAGTGCGAAGACGCCGCCGATCAAGGCAAAGGGCAGGTTGGAAATCACCAGCAGCGCCAGGCGAATGGAGCGGAAGGTCGTGTAGAGCAAGAGCAGGATCAGGGCGACCGCTACCGGGCCGATGATCATCAGCTTGCTCATGGCCCGCTGCTGGTTTTCAAACTGGCCGCCCCAGGTGAGATAATAACCGGGGGGCAGCTTGACCTTCTCCCCTATCTTCTGTCTGGCTTCGGCGACAAAACTGCCGATATCCCGGCCGCTGACGTTCATCTCAACGCCGATTCTGCGGATGCCATCCTGGCGGCTGATCTGCACCGGCCCCTCGATCATCTTGACGTCCGCCAACTGTTCGAGCGGTACGTTGATACCGGTTTTGGTGGTGATCAGCAGATTCCTGATCGCTTCCAGCGAGTTGCGTTTTTCTTCCGGCAGGCGCACGGTGATGTCGAAATTCCGGTTCAGTTCATAGAACTGGGAGGCCGACTTGCCGGCCACCGCGATTTCAATTACCTTCTGCACATCGCTGATATTCAGGCCATAGCGGGCGATCCTGCTCCGGTCGATGTTGATCGTCAGGTAGGGCTGCCCGGAGACCTTTTCCGCATTGAGGTCGGTTCCCCCCCGGACGGTGGAAAGCACCTTGGCGATCTCGGTCGATTTTTGACTGAGCACATCAATATCTTCGCCAAACAGTTTGACAATCAGCCCGGCGCGGGTGCCGGCCACCAGTTCGTCAATGCGGCACTGGATCGGCTGACTGAACCCGAAACTGATCCCTGCCACTGATTCCAGCGATGTGCGCATCTCGTTAACCAGCTCTTCCTTGGAGATGTCCCGCTTCCATTGATCCCGCGGCTTGAAAATACCGACATAGCCGGTCTTGTCGACTCCCCTGGTATCCATGGCAACACCGGTCTGGCCGATGCGCCCGACAATCGTATCCAGCTCGTCGAATTTTTTCAGTCGTGCCGCCGCCTGCTGATTCACCTCCAGCGCCTTTGCCAGGGAAACGCCCGGCAGCATGGCGATGTCCATATCAAACGAGCCTTCGTCCATAGCGGGGATAAACTCGGTGCCCAGTTTTGTCACCAGAAACAGGGACGCGATCAGAAACAGACCGGCGATCCCCAGAATGGTTTTTTTACTGTTCATGGCATATTCCAGCAGCGGCAGATACCCGCGCGTGGCATGCTTCATGATGAAGCTTTCCTTTTCCGGATGCGGTTTCAGGAAGAGGATGCAGAGCACCGGAATAACAAAGATGGAGAGGAACAGCGATGCCAGCAGGGCAATGGCAACGGTGATCGCCAGCGGCCCGAACATCTTGCCTTCGATCCCTTCCAGCGACAGGATCGGAATAAAGGTGATGGCGATGATCAGTTCGCCGAAGATGCTCGGCTTCCTGACCTCCATGACCGCCTTCAGCACCGTAAACAGTTTGGGGTGCCTGCCCCCCTCCTCGCTCAGATGACGCTGGACGTTTTCCACCTGGATGATGGTGGTATCGATGATCATGCCGATGGAGATGGCCAGGCCGCCCAGCGACATCAGGTTGGCGCTGATGCCGGCCAGCTTCATCACGATGAACGTGGCCAGCAGCGACAGCGGCAGGGCAATCAGCACCACCAGGCTGCCCCGGATGCTGTTCAGCAGCAGGTACAGCACGATCAGCACAAAAATGGAGCCTTCGATCAGCGCCCGGTTGACCGTGCCGACGCTGGCATTGACAATATCGCTGCGGTCGTAATAGGGCACAATTTTAATGCCGTCCGGCAGCATATTGTTGCCGTTGATCTCAGCAACCTTCTCCTTTATCCGGCGCACGACGTCGCGGCTGTTTTCGCCGCGCAGCATCATGGCGATGCCGCCGACACATTCCGTGCCGTTCTTGATCGATGCACCCATGCGCACCGCTTCGCCGACCTTTACCTGGGCCACATCCCGGATATAGGTTGGCGTGCCACCGGAGGATTTCAGGACGATGGTTTCAATGTCACTGATATCCTTGATCAAGCCGACACCGCGCACGATGTACTGGTCCGTACCCCGTTCGAGCACATTGCCGCCGACGTTTTCATTATTTCTGCCGATGGCCGAGTAGACATCATCAACGGTTAAGCCGTATTTCAGGAGTTTTTCGGGGAAGACGACCACCTGGTACTGTTTGAAGTAGCCGCCATAGGAATTGATCTCATTCACCCCGACAACACCCTTCAACTGCGGGGTAACGATCCACTCCTGAACCGTGCGCAGGTTGGTCAGGTAGGCAATCTTCTGCTGGGGATCATCCGGCATCCGTCCTTCCAGGGTGTACTGATAGACTTCCCCCATGGCCGTGCCGATCGGTCCCATGGCCACTTCAACCCCTTTGGGAACCTTCTCTTTCGCTTCGGCCAGGCGCTCGAAGACCAGCTGCCGCGCAAAATAGATATCCACCTTGTCCTTGAAGACGATGGTGACGATGGACAGGCCGAATTTCGTGACCGAGCGCATCTGCTCAATGTCCGGCAGACCGCGCATGGACATCTCGATCGGGTAGGTGACATTGCGCTCGATCTCGATGGCGGACAGCCCGTCCGCGTGACTGACAACCTCGACCTGGATGTTGGTCACATCCGGATAGGCGTCAATCGGCAGTTTCAGATAGGAATACGTCCCGAAGGCGACGATAAGAAGGGAGAGAAAGACCACCATGCCCTTCTGCTTCAGTGAATAGGCTATTATTTTCTCTAACATTAGTGGTTATGCCCCTCCAGCGCGCCTTTTTTGGCCTCTGACTTCAACACGAAGCCGCCTTTGACGGCATAGCGTTCCCCCTCCTTGAGGCCGCCGGTTATTTCAACCATACCGGCTGCGGCACGACCCAGCGCGACCGGACGCTTTTCGAACTCCGTACCGCTTTCCGTGACGAACAGCAGCTTCCTGCCGTCCAGCTCCTGCACGGCATCCTCGGGCACCGCCAGGACAGGCGGCGCATCGGCAGCCAGCGCCAGTTCGGCCGTGGCAAACATCTCCGGCTTCAGCTTGCGCCCCGGGTTGGCAACCTCGATCCGCGCCTTGACCGTGCGGGTGGCTTCATTGACCTGGTCGGCAATGTAGGTGATGCGCCCCTTCAGTCTCAGGTCGGGAAAGGCGCCGACGGTGACGACCGCTGTCTGACCCTTGCGCACCTTGGCCAGATCCTTTTCAATGATGTCCACCATCACCCAGACGTAGGAAAGGTCGGCCACGGTGTAGAGGCTTTTGGAGGGATCGGAGAGCTCGCCGACGATGGCGTGCTTCTCGGTGATGGTGCCGCCGATGGGCGACCGGACCGGCAGGAGCGGCCGTTTGTGGTTATCACCCTTGAGGTCTGACGCGGAAACGCCATACAGGGCCAGGCGCTCTTCGTCGGTATGCAGTTCGGTCTGGGCGGTCTTGAAGTCGGTCTCCGCCAGAAGGATGTCCTTGCGGGCCGCAATCTTCTTCTCCACCAGTCCCTTGATCCGATCCATGCTGGACTGGGCCAGGGCCAGCTTTGTTTTTGACTGGTGATAACGGCCCAGGGCTTCGCCCAGCTCGACGCTGTCCAGGGTCGCCAGGGCCTGTCCGGCGGAAACGCTGTCACCCAGAGAAGCCCTGACGGCAACGATCTTTCCCGAGATGCGCGGCGAGACATGGGCAATCCGGTCGGCATTGGCCTCTACCTTGCCGGTGGCACTGATAATGCCGGCCAGCCGCTGCCGTTTTGCGGGAGCAACGACCACGCCGTTCTGTTTCTGCGCCTCGG
Organism: Geobacter psychrophilus; assembly: GCF_056821595.1. NCBI lineage: Bacteria > Pseudomonadati > Thermodesulfobacteriota > Desulfuromonadia > Geobacterales > Geobacteraceae > Geobacter > Geobacter psychrophilus. The sequence goes on along the minus strand of NZ_JBXDTU010000004.1, from coordinate 1,790,238 downwards.
CAGTCATCGTAACCCTGCCTTCCCCTTCATGCTCGTCGTGACCTTCATGGCCTGTTTTTTCTTCTGTATGCCCTTCTTTGCCCTCAGCATGGCCGCCCGCCTTTTCCTCCTTGTGGCCGGCCTCCTGCTTTTCTGCCTGTTCGCCGCCGCTGGTCTGCTGGGTAAAGCGGTAGTAAAGTCCGCCCCCCAGAGCCAGAGCCAGGACAAGTCCGATTATGATTGCTTTCCTATTCACCGCATACCTCCGCTAAGATCGATTGCTGCTGCTGTTTCCAGTTTACGTAATGCCACACGTCTGTCGTGCACCGCTGACAAATAACCATCGTTGACCTCAAAGAACTTCTTCTGCTCATCGATCACGGAGAGCATCCCCACCTCACCCAGACGGTAGGCTTCCTGGGTCAGCTTCAGGTTCTCTGTCATTCGCGGGATGATACCCTGCTCAAACAGAGTGAGGATCCGTTCCGACGCTGAGAATCGTGAGAGAGCGGCTTCAACCTCGGCGGTGACCGTCCGTTCCAACGCCTCTCGCCGGGAATCTGCGGCATCCAGTTTGTATCGGGCTGCCGCCCGACCGCCCTGGTTGCGGTCAAAGAGCGGGATCGGCATGGACAGGCGCAATCCCAGCTGGGTGTCGTTGCTGGTTGAAAACATGCCGCCCACCTCGGTCGAGCTCCGCTGCCATTGGGCAAAGAGCCCGGCCGTGAGATTGGGCAGTGCCTCGACTTTAGCCAGACGATGCTCAGTTTCAGCCTTGTCATGTTCACGTGCAAGCGCCAGCAGGTCAGGGCGTGAGGCCAGGGCCTGTTTTACGAGTTCCTGGGCAGCAGGAGCTGCTGTCTGCGCAGAAAAATTACCTGACAGATTGATCTCATGTTCGTTCAACCCGGTCAGCGATGCGATTTTTATGCGCAGCGGAATCCGTTCCCGTTCAACCTCCAGCAGGCGGCTTTCTGCCCGGGCCAGTTCGACCTTGGCAAGATTCAGGTCAAGTTCGGGGATATCGCCTGCCGTGAAACGCTCTCCGGCGATGGCCACCAGGTCGCGATTGAGTTGTAGCAGGTTTGCCGCTAGCTCCTGGCGTTTGACAGTCAGGAAGTAGTCCAGCGCCAGGGTGGCAGCTTCGTCCTTCAGCAGCCGCACGCTGTTATCGCGCTGTCGTTGCAGGGCTTCGGCTTCCCACTGCCCGGCTTCGCGGCGCAGGCGCAGTTTGCCGTACATGGGCAGCTCCTGGTTGATGCCGATCGAAATGGAGTGCTCGTCAGGGCTGCCTGTCAGGCTGCCGGTGGAGCCCTGCAGTTCCAGGGTCGGATTGCTGATTATGCCTGATTGACGAGCAAGCGACTGTTGTGCCAGCACGTCCTTATCCAATGCGGCCAGTTCGGCACTGTGTTTCAGCGCCAGTGTGATGATGTCATTGATACTGCGGGGAACGGGCTCGGCCTGTACCTGCAGGCACATACATGCCGACAGCAACAGAGCGAGGACAATTCCGCGCGCCAGTGTTGAGCGTGCCACGGATAAACCTCCGGATAGATGTATAGCGGCTGCGTGCGGGGACACGAAGGCCGTTTGTTGAAAGAGTTACAATTGGGTTATTGCGGGAAACAGATGGTTATTCGGCGGCTGAATCGGGTGGAACGAAGAGGGAAAGAAATACTTCCGGGATGTGTCGGGTGATTTCAGAGGGGTACAGATAGGTGAATGAGCGTGAATGGATAAATGTCAGGGCTGATGAGGACAACGGCGCCTGACATGGACAACCGCAGTCGCCGCTACAACAATGGTCGAAGGGTGTGTTTGATGGTGAGGGGGAACAGGGGCAGTCGCTTTCGTGAATCTGAGACAGGTCATGTTCATGCTGAGCGCTGGCCGTGTCATGAATGCCTGGCAATTCTCCGGCGCATGACACATGTTCGCCGAACGATATTACGAGGCCGGAAATGGTCGCAAACAGGAGCAGCAGGGCACATATGCGTCGGGAATTAAAGTTCATTGCCGGCAATCCTAACAAGTCGGCACTTCTTTTACAATACTATTTTTATCGTAAATCTTTTGTGTTACGTGGCAACCCCTCTTGTACTCAGAGGGGCAACAACATGTTTTCCCTCAGTCATTAATGGTGTCACCAGCCCGCTCTGCAATGGCCACCGCATCCAGCAGAACGGCTTCGCCATCCGGCAGGAGTATCTGCGCGGCGACAAAAGCCCCGTCCGTTTCTTCCCGGATGTCTCCCTGATCGACAGATGCGATCCTGATAACCCGCTCTACCAGAAAGGCCAGTGACGCGATGCGGGTATCCAGGACGATCACCTTCTCAGCTGCGTGGTTGCCGGGGAGGCCGAGAAACATGGCCAGATCCATAACGGCTACGATGGTGCCATGAAAGCTCATTGCGCCCGGGTAGCAGGGGGGGGACATGGGTATCGGCCAGGTGGCCGGCTGCTCTTCTACCTCTGCCACCTGGGCCAGATCAAAGGCGAAAAGCCGGCCTGCCAGTGTAAAAATCAGATATTTGCGTGCGTCGTTTGTCATGCCTGACGCTGTTCACCTGAAGTGACCTGGAAACGTTCGACTACGGTCAGGAGCTCTTCCGCCAGCTGCGTCAGCTCTTTGGTGGCAAGGGCCATATCCTGCATGGCGGCCAGCTGCTGTTCCGTTGCGGCAGAAACCTGCTCCGTGGAGGCGGCATTGTCGTCGGCCACCTTGGCAATCTCATCGACGGCCTGGACCATTTTCTCTGATCCTTCCAGCTGCATCTGGGAGAGGTCGGCGATACTGGAGGCCTTGCGCTCCGTCTCCACAACGGTTTTGAGAATCTCCTGGAAGGAGCTGGCGGTTATGTCGATATTTTTTTTGCCTTCCTTGATGGAGCGGGTGCTCTCCAGGATAACCTGATGGACCTGATGGCTCTCCTCCCGCAGATTTTCGATCATTTCATTGATGTCGGAAGCGGATTTGGCCGAGCCGTCGGCCAGTTTGCGCACCTCCTCGGCCACGACCGCAAAGCCTTTGCCGTACTCGCCGGCGCGAGCCGCCTCGATGGACGCATTCAACGCCAGCAGGTTGGTCTGGCGGGCCACATCCCCGATGAAATCGGCAATTTTACCCACCTTCTGCAGTTTGCTGTTGAAGAGGGCGAACTGTTTGGCGATCATCTCCTGGTTCTCGAAAAAATCCTTCATCCGCTCCAGGGAGTCGCTGGCCAGCTTGTTGCCCTGCTGGGCGGTCAGGCTGGTTTCTCGGGCGGCCTTGGCGGTCTCGCGTGCTCGCGCAGCTACCAAGTCGATGGAGATGGCCATCTCACGGATAGTCCGGGAGCTCTTCTCCACCATCTCGGCCTGGGTCTCGGCCCCGCGCGAGATGGACTCGATGGCCTGGGCCACCTCCTCGGTGGAGGCATTGATCTCAAGCGCGGTAGAGTTGATTTCTCGCGCCGATGAGGACAACTGTCCCGAGGTCTTCTTGATGTGTCCTACCAGGTCGCGCAGGTTTTGCATCATGACATTGATCAGCCCGGCCAGTTCGTGGGTTTCATCAGGAAAATGCGATGACCTGAGGGTGACATTGCGGGTCAGGTCACCGCGGCTGATGGATTCCGCTGATTCGGTCAGTTTGCCGATATTGGCGGTAAAGCTCCTCGAAAAGAGCCCCCCCAGAATCATGCCAAAAGCCAGTGCAAGGGCAATCCCCAGACTGCCGGACATGTCACTGGAGTAGCCAAGCAGCGTGACGAGGACGGGGCTGGAGGCAACAACGGCGATGACTACGACAAATCCGATGATGAATTTATAACCTATGGGAATCCGCATGCTACCCCTCCGCATAATTTCTGTATAATTGGTAACGTGAGTGTTATGTACGCCGGTAAATCCGCTCCACGGGGCAGACCGCTTCAAAGCGTCGTCGTACGTCGCCGACCAGGGTCTCGGATTTTCCCAGCACAAGTATACCACCGGCCGGCAGGATTTCTGCAATCCCGTTCAGGATCCGTTCCTGATCAGGGCGATTGAAGTAGATCAGCGTGTTGCGGCACAACACCAGATCGCTGGGAAGATACTCTGCAGTGTCGGTGATATCGCCCTGAAGAAATGTCACCATCTGGCGTATCTCGGGCACCAGACGAAAACGGGGGCCGTTTGGGCGAAAATAGTGCTCCCTCATCTCTGCCGAGACCTCTTTGAGGCGGTCCTCCATGAATTCGGCCTGCTGTGCGTACTGGATGGTATGTACGTCAATGTCGGTGCCCTGGATGACGACCGGTACCGTGCGCATCTCCTTGCTGAAGTATTCCCGAAACAGGATTGCCAGACTGAAAGGTTCCTCGCCGCCTGCGCATCCCAGGCACCAGACCCGCAGCGTATCGGTGCCGTTTGTCATGCAGGCACTGAAGAGTCCGGGTATGACTTCGAGCCGCAGTTTTTCATACATGGAGGGGTTTCTGAAAAACTGGCTGACATGGATGGTGAGCGCCTTCTGGAGCAGATCAAGCTCCAGCTGGCTCTGGCGCAGCAGATTGCAATATTCGGCAGCATCGCGGCTGCGCGTGGAGCGCATACGGATGGAGACGCGCCGCTTCATGCACTTATCCTTGTAGACAGACAAGTTGAAATTGCGATACATATTCAGGATCATGCCGATTTCGGTGAGCTCTTCGTCAGTGATCTCGGCATGGGCCAGGTTGTCAGAAGATACAGTTGTCACTGCCGTAGTCCTTACATGGAGTACCAGGAGCCAGGTTTGCTGACTGTCCATCTTCCGCAGCGGCTTTGCGTGGGCCATTGCAGACAGCCTAGTATCTCTACCACGAAGCCGGCAACGGTGCAACAGCCAGAATGGAATTGCCCGGATGCCGACACGCTGGCAGGGTGTTTGCAGATTCGGAAACAAGGCATCTATTCCAAGCCTCCAAGAGACAGCTGAAACTGGATATCGCAGGCATCTGCCGCGTTGGAGCCAACCTCCGGAACCGTATGGATACTACTGCAAAAATTGCAAGGATTGATCAAAATCTGTCACTTCGTCTGCATCAGGCCCTGACAGCAGGCAAAGACGAGCTGTTCCAGCTGCTGCAGGGCCAACCGGTAGAAGTGCTGCACGCGGTCCTGCGCAACCCGGCACTTGATGAGCATCATCTGTTGGTCCTACTGAAACAGCGCGGCCTGCCGGAGGAGATTTTCAGTGCGCTTTATGCCAACAAGCGCCTGTTAGAAAGCAATCCGATCAAGTTCGCCCTGGTAAGCCATCCGGAAACACCCGCGCACATAGCCGCAACCCTGCTGACTCAGCTCAACATATTCGATCTGGCGAAGATCTGCCTGATCGCCGGGATCAGCCCCGATCATCGCATGGCCGCCGAGCGCAGCATCATCCAGCGCCTCCCCAGTCAACCACTGGGAAACAAGATGACCCTGGCCCGGCGAGGAACATCGGCCGTGGTCGAGTCACTCCTGCGGGAAGGGCTGCCGCCGCTGGTGGAGGCCTGTCTCGACAATCCGCACCTGAAGGAAGGTTCAGTGCACCAGTTCATCACCGCATCCACATCCACGGCAGAGACCATCTCGATGGTGGCCCGCAGCGGCCGCTGGAAAGGGCGCCCCAACATCCGCCTGGCGATCCTCAAAAATCCGCGCACCCCCGCGGTCTGGTTTACGGTGTTCCTGCCGGGCCTGCCCCAGAGCACCATCAAGGAACTGCTCTCGGTTCCGCGCCTGACGTCTGCCCAGAAAGAGCTGCTGCGCCAGGCCCTGGGTGGTGGTCGGCTCAAAACATGAAAAAACTCATACCATTTGCACTCTGGTTTATCTGCTGCCATGCCGTTTGCTGCCATGCCGCCTTCTACGCCGTTGCCCGTAGCACGACCCCGGTCCTGAACACACCCGCCTTCAGTGCAGTCTTCGGCGGGGCTGATGGGAAGAAACTCAAAACCGACCGTTGCGGACAGGTGCGTGCGCTGGAGTTTATTGCCCTGCCCGGAACGTTTTTTTTCATCCGGGCGGAGGGGAGGGACGGCAACAGTACGATCTACCGTGTTGATACGGATGAGTATCCCACGCCGGCTGATAGGGCACTGTATGTGGACAGCCGTTTTGTGGAGCTTCGGGAGGTGGAGCCACCGCCGCGATCCCGAACCCTGCCGGCGCAAACGGCCATCATTGCCGCACTGAAGGCCGCAATCGGCGTTCCCTACGTGTGGGGTGGAAATATGCAGGGCGGCGTTGGTGAATTGACAGAGCTGTTTTACGGTGGCAATGTACCGGAGGCTGCAAGAGGAACCCTGACCCTGGCGGGACTGGACTGCTCGGGGTTGCTCTATCAGGCCACCGGTGGCTGGACGCCCCGCAATACCTCGCAGTTGATCTCATATGGAAATGCGGTAGCAGTGGCCGGAAAGTCGCTGGAAGAGATAGTCGGGAGTCTGGAACCGTTGGACCTGATCGTCTGGAACGGGCATGTGGTCATTGTGCTGGACCGGGATACGACCATCGAGAGCCGCTTGGTGTGCGGTAAGAAGGGTAACGGTGGTGTGGTGACAACTTCGTTGCAAAAGCGCTTGGCCCAGATCCTGCGGACCCGGCGACCGGTGGATCAGTGGCCGGCCGCCGGGAAGCATGGAGATGTCTTTGTGGTGCGGAGATGGTTTGCTCACTGAAGGCAAAAGAGCAATTGGCAGAACTATTAATTGAGTCGCGTCTACAAGACTCACCATGTGAAAAATGTAGACACGATCCTTTATCAAACCTTTTTGCCTGATGAAGCACCCCTAGGAGCAAGACAATGAAACCAAATTATCAGTAAACATATTCGGAACAAAGAGGGCACCATGCACGAAGTACAACCTGGCCAATCGATCGAGTTATTGAAAGAACTGCACATCCTGACCCGCGACGGCAAGATGAACCAGGACAGCCGCCGCAAGATCAAGCAGGTCAATCATCTCTTTCAGTTTATCGAGCCGCTGCTGAAGGAGATACTGCAGGATCATCCCGAGATCACCCTGGTAGATCATGGGGCCGGCAAATCCTACCTGGGCTTTATCCTGTACGACCTGTTCTTCAAGGAGCAAGCCCCGGCAGCACGGATCTTCGGTATCGAGACTAGAGACGAACTGGTGATGAAATCCCGATCGTTGGCGGACAGGCTTGGCTTCCGGGGGATGCGTTTCCTCAATCTCTCGGTGGCCGAGTCGATCGAGACTGACGCCTTGCCGGAAGCGATCGACATTGTCACGGCACTGCACGCCTGCAACACGGCCACCGATGATGCCATCCGCTTTGCCCTGAAAAAACAGGCCCGCTTCATTGTGCTGGTGCCTTGCTGCCAGGCGGAAGTTGCTGCAGTACTCAATAAAAACAAGGGGAAGGCTTTGGGGCAGAGCGGTCTGACAGAGATCTGGCGCCATCCCCTGCATACCAGGGAATTCGGCAGTATGGTTACCAATGTATTGCGCTGTCTCCAACTGGAGGCACACGGCTACCAGGTCAGCGTGACCGAACTGGTAGGCTGGGAACACTCCCTGAAGAACGAACTGATCATCGCCCGCTACAAGGACCTGCCGCGCCATCGGCCGACTGAGAGGTTGAATGAGGTACTGCAGTCATTGGGATTGGAAGAGATGCAAGGGCGGTTTTTTACGGAGGGATGCCAGGAGCGCCAGGTTGACCCGAAATTTTGTTGCAATTTATAGCCCTTTGGCAGTCGTCTGCTTTAAACAAAAAAGGTACCTGCAAACACGTTGCAGGTACCTTTTCATGTATGTATCAGCTCTGACATTCAAACAACCGGATCAGGCACGTCCGGACGCTTTTGAAGAAACTCAGGCAACCGCCTCTTTAACCTCTTTTACCTTTTTTACTCTTTTTGCGGCGGCACGAACTTTCGGCACCGGCAAATTGCCGTCAGGCGACACAAATAATGCCGAATCGGCCGGCTGAAGGGTCGTGTAATGGGAAGAGGCAATCTTTCGTATGATGCCATCGCTGAACTGGATCGTTGCCCTCAGGGCAGTCACCTCGACCACCTTTCCGACTCCCCATTCAATTGCACCAGAATGGCTCACTACAATACCTCTTTTGATAATCATGTGCTCTCCTTATCCGACAGGGTTAACAACACTTACTTCTTACTGCCAGGAACTGACTGAACACGCATTTCACCTGTTTCACGTAACATGACCGTGCGAAAAAAACAGTACAGACAGTTCCAGAGGGTGTGACCGGGAGGTGTACGGAGATGACCGAGAAAAGATGGGGACTCAAAACGGCTAAGAGACATGATTTCAGGTGAAAGGTCAATAAGTTAACTATACGCCGTTATCAGATTAATAGATAGGATTAATCCGTCAGTGCGGAACTGGACCATATCTCGTGCACGATTACCAGTCACCCTGTATAGAACATGATCATATTCCCGGGAAACCCGTTTTCGCGCCGCAGGCAATAAAACGTCTGAATCCCCTTGAATAGCGGGTTTACTGATTTCATCATCGCTTGGCATGGATAGTGTAACCTCTGTATCAGGGTGACCTGAGCAATGGTCGCCACAACAACCATCAAACTCTGTCGACCCGGCACCCACGCCCCGCTCTCAGCCATGAGATGCGGGGCGTTTTTTTATCTAACCGGTTGTTTATCTGACATGAATGGAGCACGCGGCTCAAAAGGCCGGGGATCATTGCGACAGCGTAGCCGCCCTGAGGCGCCTCAATTTGCCACCCCGATACAGACCGGCGTCCACAGCGACAGACGAGGGAGACTCATATGAGACAGATTGCGATTTATGGAAAAGGCGGCATCGGCAAGTCAACGACAACCCAGAATCTGGTGGCCGGACTTGCGGCAATGGGCAAGAAGATCATGATCGTCGGCTGCGATCCCAAGGCCGACTCCACCCGCCTGATCCTGCATGCCAAGGCACAGAACACGGTCATGGACCTGGTGCGCGAACTGGGAACGGTCGAGGACCTGGAAATCGAAAACGTCATGAAGGTCGGCTACGGCGGTGTCAAGTGCGTCGAGTCCGGCGGTCCGGAACCGGGTGTCGGCTGCGCCGGCCGCGGTGTCATCACCGCCATCAATTTCCTGGAGGAGAACGGCGCCTATACCCCTGATCTGGACTTTGTCTTCTACGATGTTCTGGGCGATGTCGTCTGCGGCGGGTTTGCCATGCCGATCCGCGAAGGCAAGGCCGAGGAGATCTATATCGTCTGTTCCGGCGAGATGATGGCCATGTATGCCGCCAATAACATTTCCAAGGGCATCCTCAAGTACGCCACCTCCGGCAAGGTCCGTCTGGCGGGCCTGATCTGCAACGCCCGCAAGACCGACAAGGAGTTTGAACTGGTCTCGGCCCTGGCCGAAAAGCTCGGTACCCAGATGATCCATTTCGTACCCCGTGACAACCAGGTACAGCGAGCCGAGATGCGCCGCATGACCGTCATCGAATACTCGCCGGAACATCCCCAGGCCCAGGAGTACCGCACCCTGGCGCAGAAGATCAACGACAACAAGCTGCTGGTCATTCCTACACCACTGGAGATGGAAGAACTGGAAGACCTGTTGATGAAATTCGGCATCATGGAGGCCGAAGACGAAGCCAACGTTGGCGTGGCAGAGGCCGCCTGACACACCTCTCCGGCCTGTGTGACGGTTCCGGACAGGCGCTGCAAAAGCCTGGGAATTTGATTATAGAGCCGCGCTGCCCGGACCGGGCAGCGCGGCTCTATTTTTGTAACAACATAACCGGGAATGAGCCCCTTGTGCCTGGATATCAGACCAATAAGGGAAAGATTTACAGGACCTTCTACCCGGCAAAGGCATGCAGATAAAACTCCCGGGCCGCCCGGAGAATTTTCGTTCTCATCCGGGGGGCGGCAATCGCCCTGGCCGTCATCAACGACCCGGCCATTCCGGGAATCAGGATAAAGAAATTCCTGCGTTGCTCGTCCGGGCTGTTCCCGGGCATATACGGCAGCAGAGAGTCAACATAACACTGCATGGAGCGATTGATCTTACCCTGCAGCTCCGGCTGCAGACGGCCGATCTCCGGCCCCAGAGCGGCAAGCACACAGCCGTTGCCGGTGTTATTCAGATGCCCGGAACTCAGGTACCACTTGATGATTGCCTGCAGTTTCAGACCATCAGGTGCGGATGCCGCCACCGCTGCCGCCCGCCTGGCCGTTTCTTCGAATCCCCGGGTGAGCGCCTCGACGTACAATTCATCCTTGCTTGAAAAGTGTTTATAGAACCCGCCGATGGTGAGACCAAGATTGCTCATCAGTCCGGCGATGCCCTGACCAAAATTCCCCTTTTCACGGAAGACTGTTGCTGCCATGCCGATGATTCTTTCGCGGGTTTCCGCTTTATGTGTATCCGGGTATCTCATGATTTAAGATTACATGCATAATCCATATCAGGCAATACAAATAAGGGCTTGCAGCCGAACGATCGCAATGATGTTGATTTTCATTTGCAATTATTTTCGAAGACACGTACTATCAAGTTGTAGCAAGCAACAAATAGAAAAGGAGACCAGCCATGAAATCGTTGACAAGAATAGTACCGGTTATTGCGGCTGCCCTGATGATAAGTTCCCTGCCGGTCCTTGGAGCGGAGGGAACCATGGGACAGAAAACCGATTCAGCAACAGGAGCTAACAAGGATGAGTGCCTGATTGTAGCCAGGAATTGCAGTGTTGACTCCATCAATGCCAGGGTTGAGAGGATCGAGCGGGAAATTTCAAAAGGGGCGTCTGTCTACACGGGTGAAGAATTGAATAAGCTTGAACGCGAGCTCATGGATGCCACGAGAGAGCAGAAGATTTTCAATAACCAGTTCCCGCCTGTTGTCATCTGAAATCGCTGCAGAAACATCGCTATAGGTCAAAAGCACTGCTGCATCGGTGGAATCCTTTGCAGCAGTGCTGACATGGAGTGGAGGTGTATGATGAATAAAACCAATATCGGATGCTGGTTTGAAATCTACGTGCAGGATCTTGATCGTGCCAAGGCATTTTACGAATCCGTCTTCCAGGTCACCCTGGAGCGCCTGAATAATCCGGAGGTCGAGTTGTGGGCCTTTCCGATGGAGATGGGCACATGGGGGGCTGGTGGTGCGTTGGTCAAGATGGAGGGTATGTCTTCAGGCGGCAACAGCACCATAGTTTACTTCAGTTGTGAAGACTGCGCCGTCGAACAGGCGCGCATCATTGCAGCCGGCGGAAAGATCCATCGCGAAAAATGGTCTATCGGAGAATATGGATTCATTGCATTGGCGGTCGACAGCGAAGGCAATATGATCGGTCTGCATTCGTTGAAATAGGTTACAGGGTCAAACCTTGACGATCCAAAGCACTGCTCCGCTCCGGCACCGCTCGTGTCGTCCATGCATCGCCGGAGACAGGTGCTGACTGTCTCCGGCGATATTATTTTCCTGCCTGCCCGCCTTGCCATTTACCCCTGCAGTATGCGATAAACCCCATGTTATCCTGAAGGCCTGTGCTACACTAGCACAGTAAAAGATATTGATGTTCCCCGACCGGCAGCAGCATGGAGGAAAACTGATGCGTAAAATGCTTGTGATTGGCGCTGTCGTTATTATGGCAGCCCTTGTCGTGGTAATGGTCTTGCGACGCACACCAAAGGAAACCGGAGATGTCAAGGTATCCGGCACCATCGAAGCCACGCTGACGGCGCTCTCGTTCAAACAGCCCGGCCGGGTGCGCGAACGCCTGGTGGACGAAGGACAGAAGGTTGCCGCCGGCCAGACCGTGGCCCGCCTGGAGGATGATCAGGTTCGCCAGGAGCTGGCCGGACGGGAAGCTGAGCTGGCAGGGGCCCAGGCGGCCCTGGCCGAACTGCAGGCCGGATCGCGGGTCGAGGAGATCGCCCAGGCCGAGGCCGCCGTAGGGCGCCTCAAGGCTGAATCACGCCGGGCCGGGGATGAGTACCTGCGCTCCGAGCAGCTCTTCAAGCGGGAAGTGATTGCCAGGCGGGATCTTGACCAGGCCGTGGCCGCACGGGATGCCTCGGCCGCAGCGCAGCGGGAAGCCTCCGAGCGTCTGCGCCAGGTCAGGGCCGGTGCCCGCAGCGAGACCCGCCAGCAGGCTGTCGCCCGGCTGAAGGGCGCCGAAGCCCTGGTCAGCCTCGCCCGGACCCGACTGGCGGAGAGCACGCTGGTTGCCCCCTCGGCCGGCATCGTGCTCTCCAAAAACATCGAGGCGGGCGAACAGGTGGCCCCGGGGACCCCGGTGATAACGATTGGCAACCTGGAAGAGGTCTGGATCCGGGGATATGTGCCCGAGGACCAGCTGCCGCGCATCAGGCTGGGGCAGAGAGCACGGGTGACGGTGGATGGCCTGAAGGGCAAGGTCTTCGAGGGACGTCTGGACTTCATCGCCCAGGAGGCCGAGTTCACCCCCAAGAACGTTCAGACCGAAAAGGAGCGGGTTCGCCTGGTCTACCGGGTCAAGGTGACGGTGCCCAACCCGGACATGGTCCTGAAACCGGGTATGCCGGCCGATGCGGTGATTGAAACAGGTAAGTTACATCGTTAGCCACAGAGGACACAGAGAGCACAGAGTAAAACAAATAATCAGCTACTCGATGACAACTATTCCCTGAATTATTGAATTTATCAGCGAACTTTTGTGTGTTTCCTCTGTGAGCTCTGTGCTCTTTGTGGCAAAGGTTTAAGGCGATCCTATGGCAGTTGTAGTACACAACCTCACCCGCCGTTTCGGCGAACTAACCGCCGTGGAATCCCTCTCCCTCCACATCCCGGAAGGTGAGTTGTTCGGGCTGATCGGCTCGGACGGGGCCGGCAAGACCACCACACTGCGCATGCTGGCCGGCATCCTCGACCCGAGTGGCGGGGAGCTTTCTGTCCTCGGTTATCATTACCCGTCGCAGGTCGAAAAGGTTCACGACCATATCGGCTACATGAGCCAGCGCTTCGGCCTGTATCCCGACCTGACCGTGGCTGAGAACATCTCGTTCTATGCCGATATCTTCGGCGTTACCGGTGGAGAGCGGCGCGAACGGACGGAGCGGTTGCTGGGCTTCAGCGGCCTGGCTAATTTTACCAAGCGTCAGGCCGGCCGGCTCTCGGGCGGCATGAAACAGAAGCTGGGGCTCTGTTGCGCCCTGATCCACAAGCCACGGCTGCTGCTGCTGGACGAGCCGACCAACGGTGTCGATCCGGTCTCGCGGCGCGACTTCTGGCGCATCCTGCGGGAGCTGCATGGTGAGGGGGTAACGATCGTGGTGGCCACCGCCTATCTGGACGAGGCCGGGCGCTGCGACCGGGTCGGGCTGATCCATGGCGGCCGGCTGATCGCCTGCGATACCCCGGCCGTGCTGACCGGAAATGGTGCCGTATCGCTGGAGGATCTGGTGATCGCCTCTATTTCATGCCCATCTGATCCGCTTCCTCCCCTTGAAGGGGGAGGTATAGAAAGCTCACAGTTAGCTCACTTGCCCCTAGAAGGTAGCGGAGAGCCACCAGCCGTAATACTCGACCACCTCACCAAGCGTTTCGACGCCTTCACCGCTGTGGATGCCATCTCCCTGACTGTTCCCAAGGGACAGATCTTCGGCTTCCTGGGCCCCAACGGCGCCGGCAAATCCACCACCATCCGCATGCTGTGCGGCATCCTGGCACCTACCTCGGGCAGCGGCACCGTGGCCGGTTATAACATCGCCAGCCAGCCGGAGCGCATCAAGGAAAACATCGGCTACATGAGCCAGCGCTTCTCGCTCTACGAGGATCTGACCGTAGAGGAGAACATCGCCTTTTACGGTGGTGTCTACCGCATCCCCACCCAACGCCTGAAAGAGCGCACCGAGTGGGTGATCCGCATGGCCGGGCTGACGGAACGCCGCTCCTCCCTGGCGGGCGAGCTCTCCGGCGGCTGGCGCCAGCGCCTGGCACTGGGGTGCGCCATCCTGCACGAACCGGCCATTGTCTTCCTGGATGAGCCGACCTCCGGGGTCGATCCCCTGTCGCGCCGCTCCTTCTGGGAGCTGATCCGCTCGATGGCAATAGTCGGTGTGACAGTCTTCGTCACAACCCACTACATGGACGAGGCCGAGTACTGCGACCGGCTGGCGCTGATCTACCGCGGAGAACTGGTGGCGGTGGGGACGCCGCTGGAGTTGAAGCAGGAACGGGCGCTCGATGGTGTGCTGCCGAGCCTGGAGGATGTGTTTATCGGTTTGATCGAGGAACGTGATTCACCATGAATATCCGCCGACTGAAAGCCGTTGCCAGAAAGGAATTCCTGCACGTCCTGCGTGACCCCCGCTCCCTGATGATGGGGATCGGCATGCCGATCATGCTGCTGTTCCTGTTCGGCTATGCCCTGACCCTGGATGTGGACCGGGTGCCGCTGGCGGTGTGGGACCAGGCGCAGAGTGTCGAGAGCCGCGAATTTATCAGCCGCTTCTCCGGTTCGCGCTACTTCGACCTGCGGGTACATGCCAACAGCTACCGGGAGATCGAACTGGCCATCGACCGCCGTGAAGCACTGATCGCCCTGGTGATCCCGCCCGCATTCGACCGCCTGCTCTCCCAGGGGGAGGTCGCCCCGGTCCAGACGATCCTGGACGGCAGCGACCCCAACACCGCCACCATCGCCCTGGGATATGCCGAGGCCACGGCCCAAGGCTACTCGCGCCAGGTGGCTATCAAACAGCTGCTCCGTGCCGGCCCATTGCCCCGCATCCCGTCCCTGGAGCTGAAACCGCGGGTCTGGTTCAACACTGACATGGTTTCGCGCAACTTCATCTTTCCCGGCCTGATCGCGGTGGTGATGATGATCATGGCCGCCATCCTGACCTCGCTCTCCATGGCCCGCGAGTGGGAGACCGGCACCATGGAACAGCTTGTGGCCACCCCGCTCACGAGTGGTGAACTGATTGTAGGCAAGCTGGCCCCCTATTTTGTTATCGGAGTGCTGGACCTGTGCCTCTGCATCGGAGTGGGGGAATTCGTTTTCGATGTACCGCTCAGGGGCAGCCTCTGGCTGCTGGCGCCCCTGGCGCTGGTCTTTCTCTTCAGCGCCCTCTCCTTCGGCATGCTGCTGAGCATCATCACCAAGAGTCAGCTCCTGGCCAGCCAGCTGGCTATCGTCACCACCGTGCTGCCGGCCTTCCTGCTGTCCGGCTTCATCTTCCCGATCGAAAACATGCCGTTGCCGATCCAGACCGTAACACGCATCGTCACGGCCCGTTATTTCGTGACCATCCTGCGGGGCATCTATCTCAAGGACGTGGGGCTGGCGGTGCTCTGGCCCCAGGCGCTGTTTCTGGTGCTGTTCGCGGTGATCGTCATGACGGTGGCGGTGCGGAAGTTCAGGAAAAAAATTCTGTAGCTACATTTGAGGTTTTAGCTATGTTCGATCGCTTGAAAGCCATGCTGATCAAGGAGTTCATCCAGGTTTTCCGCGACCCGCGCATGCGGATCGTGCTGTTTGTCATTCCGATCATCCAGACCGTGATCTTCAGCTATGCCGTCAACATGGATGTGAAAAACATCCCGACCGCGGTCCTCGACCGGGACAACAGCACGGAGAGCCGGGAGCTTGTGGCGATCATGGCCTCGTCGGGCTACTTCAGGGTCGCGGAGCGCATCAGCGAGGATGCGGACACCCGCCGGCTGCTGGACCGGGGGACGGTGCGTGTTGTGCTGAACATACAGCACGGCTTCAGCGCGCAGCTGCGCAGGGGTGACGCCGCCCAGCTGCAGGTGCTGCTGGACGGCAGTGACTCCAACACCGCCGGGATCATCCTGGGCTATCTGGCCCGGCTGGCGCTCGACTACAATACCAGGCTGCAGAACGCATACGCCGCCCGACACATGGGATCACCACCCCGCGTCGGCCAGGTACAGCTGGTCAGCCGGGCCTGGTTCAACGACAATCTGGCCAGCCCCCCCTTCTACGTCCCGGCGGTGATCACCAACATCCTGTTCATCATCACCATGCTGCTCTCCTCCCTGGCCATTGTTAGAGAAAAAGAGATCGGCACCATCGAGCAGGTCATCGTCACCCCCATCCGCAAGCGGGAATTCATCCTGGGCAAGACGCTGCCCTTCGTACTAATCGGCTATATCGACGTGGCCCTGATCAGCATCGTGGGCACCCTGGTGTTTGATGTACCGGTGCGCGGCAGCCTGTGGCTGCTGTTTCTGGCCACGACCCTCTTCCTGATGAGCTCCCTGGGGATCGGGCTTTTGATCTCCACCGTCAGCCAGACCCAGCAGCAGGCCATGATGACCGCCTTCTTCATCATCTTTCCGGCCATGCTGCTGTCAGGGTTTGCCTTCCCGATCGAGAACATGCCCGAACCGGTGCAGTGGCTGACCCTGCTCAACCCGCTGCGCTACTACATGGTGGTGATCCGGGGGATCTTTTTGAAGGGGGTGGGGTTGGCGGCCCTCTGGGAACAGCTGGTCGCCCTGACGGTGATCGGGGTGGTTGTGCTGTCGATTGCCATCGGGAGATTCAGCAAGACCCTGGCCTGAGTAAAATCTGAAAGTTACAATCCAAATCAGCAGTGTCCGATTTGGTCTTTGTATTAAACTTCCCCTCCCTTGACGGGAGGGGATCGAGGGGTGGGTGAAGCTGCCGTCAGCATCAAATATGGCAAATTCCCCCACCCCCTAACCCCCTCCCGCAAGGGGAGGGGGGACTTTTTTATTGAACTGCCGATTTAGTTTATTCCTTTACCTCTGCCTGCGCATGCAGGTACTCCTTCAGTGAACCATACAGCGCATCGAAGACCTTCCTGTCTGCCAGACTCTTGACCAACCCGAACGACCCCTCCTGTACCATAACAACGAATAGCGCTATCTGGCGGGGGTCAGCACTCTTCTTCAAAAAACCGGCATCCTGGGCCTTTTTCAGGTAGCGCTCCGTCTCGTCAATCCAGACCGTCATCACCGCCTTGATCTTCCCCCGGAAGACCGGATCAACCGCCGACATCTCCTGTGCCAGGTTGTTCAGTGGGCAGCCCCGCACCAGATCTGCGTCCGCCATGGCATCAGTCAATGTCCTGAAGCGCTTCAGGATCCCCTGGAGCGGGTTTTTGTAGGCTGCCAGGGGCCGGATCCAGCGATCCAGAATCATTTCCCGCAGAATCTCATCCACAATGGCGTAGCCCAGATCATTTTTGCTGGCAAAATAGTGAAAAAACGCTCCCTTGGTCACATTCGTCTTCCTGACGATCTGATCAATGCTGATGCCCTGGAACCCGTGATGATAGATCTCACGGAAGGCAATCTCCAGGATGTGGGCGCGGGTCTTTTCCGGGTCGCGTGTCCGTTTTGACTGTTCTGTTTTCATGAGATCATAATATATCAATCAGTATGTAAAACAAACATATTTTTATCTTTATGCCTAATATTGTTCTATTATTTGTCGTTGACAGCATACTAAATGGTATGTAAAAATAAACCATATCAAAAAAAAGTCTGACCAAAATCAAAGGAGGGAACATGGAAGCCGATCACAAAACACCCACGACCGTCGACGAATACATCGCCGCATTCCCGCCGGAGGTCAGATCTATTCTGGAAAGCATACGGTCAACAATCAGGAAGGCTCCTGACGCGGTGGAGAAGATCAGCTATCAAATGCCGACCTTCACTCTCAAAGGCCTTTTGGTCTGTTTCGGCGCCTTCAGGAAGCATATCGGCTTCTACCCTCCGATCAGGGACGAGAAACTCATGACAGAGACATCGATCTATGCCGGGGAAAAGGGCAACTTGCGATTTCCACTCGACAAGCCCATTCCGTATCCCTTGATCAGCAGGATTGTGAAGGCACGGGTGAGATAGAACCTGGAAAGGGAAGACGCTAAGAAAAAGAAAAAACAACAGCAGAGTTCGAAAGAGGAAATCCAGATGAAAACTCAAGATTTAGTCATTACTCGCATGTTTGACGCCCCCCGCGACCTGGTGTGGCAGGCCTGGACCGAACCGGAGCACGCGATGCGCTGGTGGGGTCCAAAGGGATTCACAGCACCGTCCTGCAGCATCGATCTTCGGGTAGGTGGCCGATATCTGAACTGCATGCGCTCACCGGAAGGGCAGGATTTCTGGAGCACCGGCGTGTACAAGGAGCTCGTCGCGCCGGAGCGCCTGGTCTGCAGCGACAGCTTTGCCGATGCCGAGGGCAATGTGGTTCCAGCCTCCTACTACGGCATGGGAGATGATTTCCCGCTGGAGTTGCAGGTGACGGTTACACTTGAGGACGTTGACGGCAAAACCATGATGACGCTCCGGCACGCAGGCTTTCCGCCGGACATGATAAAGGAGTGCGCGGAAGGGTGGAATCAATCCTTCGACAAACTTGCTGAAAGCCTTCAGTAAAGAAACGAGGTGCAGTATGTACAAGAAAATTGCCATAGCAGTAGTTGTTCTGATCGCAGCCATTCTTGTTTTTGTCACGACCCGGCCCGACGTATTCAGCGTAGAGCGCTCGGTCGTCATCAAAGCCGCCCCGGAAAAAATATTCCCGCTGATCAACGACTTCCACCAGTGGGAGGCCTGGACGCCGTACAACAAAGACCGCGAGATGAAGAAGACCTACAGCGGCGCTCCCAGCGGTGTTGGCGCCAGTTCCGCATGGGTGGGGAACCGGGAAGTCGGCCAGGGTAGCATTACGATCAGCGAGTCTGTCCCGCCATCAAAAATCGTCATGGACCTGCAGATGGTCAAGCCCTTCAACTGCCGCAATCGCGTGGAATTTACCCTGACGCCCACAGTCGATGCCACCACTGTCAGGTGGGCCATGAGCGGCAACAGTAACTATGTCAGCAAGCTGATGGGGCTGTTCATCAATATGGACAGGATGGTCGGCAAGGATTTTGAGACAGGTCTGGCGGGTTTGAAGAGATTCGCGGAGAAATAAGCGGATTGCCATAACAGGTCAGGGGAGGTGTTTATGAAGATCCAGCATGCACCCATTGCAGAGACAGGCATGCTTATTCGCAAACCGGTCTCAAAGGTATTCGAGGCCTTTGTGAACCCCGAGATCACGTCCCGGTTCTGGTTCACCAAAGGAAGCGGCAGGCTGCAGGAGGGCGCACAGATCCGCTGGGAGTGGGAAATGTACCATCATTCCGAGCAGGTCAGCGTGAAAGAGATTGAAGAGAACCGGCGTATCGTTATCGAGTGGGGTGCGGATGGCACATTCACAACAGTGGAATGGGTTTTCACACCTCGAGCGGATAACAGCACCTTTGTCGCTATCACGAACTCGGGCTTTAGCGGGGATGGCGACGAGCTGGTGCGGCAGGCGCTCGATTCAACGGAAGGATTTGCCCTGCTGCTTGCCGGGGCAAAGGCCTTTCTTGAGCACAATATAGCCCTGAATCTCGTCGCGGACCGTTTTCCGGACGGTCTTTGAGATACATTTGAAAGGAGTGCAACATGAGAAAGATCATCGCTGCACTGACGATGTCAGTGGATGGCTTCATTGAGGGGCCAAACGGAGAGGTGGACTGGATAGAATCGTGGGATAATCCCTATGACGGCCTGTTCACCCAGATTGACACATGTATCCTGGGTCGCGGCATGTATCCAGGCTACGAGAATTACTGGCTTTCGATCCTGGCAAACCCCGGAGGCATCTTGTCCACAGGAAAGGTCGCGACGAAAGACGAAATCGCGTATGCCCGTTTTGCCGACAAAACGCCTCACATTGTTCTGTCCCGAACGCTGGATAACGTTAACTGGAAGACCACGCGAATTGCGCGAGACATTGAAGAAATTCGAAACCTGAAACGGCAGGATGGCAAGGACATCTTTGCTGTCGGCGGCGCAACACTGGTCTCCAGCCTGATGAATGCAGGCTTGATCGATGAGCTCCGACTGGTCGTCAATCCGGTTGTTCTGGGTGGAGGAAAGGCGCTGTTCAAGGATGTTAACAAGCGGCACGCGTTGACGCTGCTCGGCTCCAAGTCGTTGAAATCCGGCATGGTCGGCCTGACGTACAGCGTGCCGAACTGATAGTTAGAGGTGAAGTCATGACACAGTATCTGGTTGCTATTCACCACCCTGACGGCTACGACCCGTCCGTCGCTGAGGACGAAGCGATGTCCCGCGATATCGACGTGCTCAACGATGAAATGAAGGCTGCTGGTGTCAGGGTTTTCGTAGGCGGCCTGCACCCGGCAAGCAGCGCGAAGTCCCTGCGGAGGCAGCCTGATGGTCAGGTGCTCATCACCGACGGACCATATCTGGAGACCACTGAGCACGTCGGCGGTTTTTGGGTGCTGGAAGCCGCTGACCTGGACGAGGCGCTGATGTGGGGGCGCAAGGCCGCCATCGCCTGTCGGGCACCGGTAGAGGTGCGCCCGTTTCACTGATGGAGGACTCAAGGTGACTAACCCGTAACCCAAAATTAAACTACCGACACAGGCGCTGGAGCGAGCGCGAGTGCCTGTCACTCTGCTTGCGGTGCAGGTGTTGGTTCCAGCTAGATCAGGAGGTGTAACATGAATAAACAGGCAAAGAATACGATTTGCCTTTGGTACGATGGCGACGCCGAGGACGCGGCGCGATTTTATGCCAAGACCTTTCCCGATTCATCCGTTGGCGCGGTGTACCTCGCGCCGGGAGACTTTCCGTCCGGGAAAAAAGGGGATGTGCTGACGGTCGAGTTTACCGTGATGGGAATTCCCTGCCTCGGGCTCAATGGCGGACCCGAGGTCAAGCACAACTGGGCATTCTCATTTCAGGTCGCAACCGTTGACCAGGCCGAAACCGATCGTTACTGGAATGCAATCGTCGGCAACGGTGGCAAAGAGAGTGAGTGCGGCTGGTGCCAGGACAAATGGGGCTTGTCCTGGCAGATTACGCCGATTGCTCTAATCCAGGCGATAACCGATCCCGACCCCGCCGCCGCCAAGCGTGCTTTCGATGCGATGATGGAGATGAAAAAGATCGACATCGCTGCAATAGAGGCGGCACGCCGCGGTTGAGGTTGTACGCTTCGAAGCGGCATCTCGGAAGCGCAGACAGGACGAAGTTCTCAAACCCACGACGACAATGGAGGAATGAGATGCATCCAGAGACCCTGAAGTACAACGAGCAGCAGGAACCAGATCACAAGAAAGTATGTGACGTATTGGCCCGTGAAATCGACAGAAACCTGCCTGAAGCTGAAAATAAGATATGGCACGCACATCCGGTCTGGTTTTTGGACGGCAATCCAACTGTCGGATACAGCAAACAGAAACCAGGTATACGACTGATGTTCTGGAGCGGGGCAGATTTCGAAGAAGGAGGGCTTAACATCCTAGGAAAGAAGTTCAAGGATGCATCGGTTTTCTATAATGACGCCTCAGAAATAACTACATCGGATTTGCTGAGATGGCTTAAGAAAGCACAAGAGATCCAATGGGATTATAAGAATATAGTCCGGCGTAAGGGGCGGCTGGAGAGGCTAACATAGTGCCTAAGGTACTGACACCAATTGTATCGCATTACTGCATATGGATGTTGAGGATCGTGCAGACGATCATACTGTGTGCCCTTTTTACGGGGTGCGCGACAGCCCGTTCAGCAACTATCGGGGCAACGGTTCCTGTCGACCGGTCCGAATACCTGCCGGTGGATGGTGCGAAGCTCTACCTGCTGACACGCGGCGCTGACACGCGGGCACCCCTGCTGCTCTGGCTGCACGGCGGACCGGGCGGGGCGGAGCGGCCGCTGCTCCGCTTGTTCAACAGTGATCTGGAGCACCATTTTGTAGTGGCCTATTGGGATCAGCGCGGTGCGGGACGTTCATTCGATCCGCGGGCCGACCCGCAGCGCCTGACAATCGCACAGCACCTCGCCGACCTGAACCTGGTCGTCGATCATCTGAGACAGGAATTCGGCCAGGCCAAGATTGTCCTGATTGGTCATTCCTGGGGCTCGGCGCTCGGACTGCTGTACGCACAAGCCCATCCCGACAAGGTAGCGGCCTTCATCGGGGTGGCACAGGTGGTGTCCACGCAAGGGGCACAGCAGGCCCAATACGGGTTTGTCCAGGCAGAGGCTATTCGCCTGAAGGACGACGACGTGCTGGCGCGTCTGGGAACAATCGGACCTCCTCCACACAGGTCAGCATCCCAGGTGCTGGCGATGGAGTCCCTGGCAGACCGCTATGGCGGCGTCTTTCACCGTAGGCCCAACCAAATATGGACCATGGTCAAAGGCATCCTTGCCGGCCTGGTTACGCCATGGGAGATACCAAGCTACATTCGCGCCAACAACCTGTCGCTTGAGGCAATGAATGAAGAGCTCCTCGGGCTTGACCTTGCGCAGCGTGTGCCGGGTGTCGACGTTCCGGTCTATTTTTTGCTCGGCCGTTTTGACCGGCATGTGGATGCGACACTGGCAGCCAGCTATTTCGAGACCTTGCACGCACCGCTCAAACGGCTGATCTGGTTTGAGAACTCGGCACACAACATACCGTTCGAGGAGCCTGCGTTGTTCAATGCAACGGTTGTCGGCATCCTGCAATCTTCCATCAAGAACAAGTTCCGATTTCTACCCCCGTTGCAGCACTGTGTGGTGGGGACAATCTCCGCGTTGTAGCCTTTCTCTGCACCCCTGGCAGTTCGATAAACAGCAGCGCCACCCCCCCCTTCTTCATTAAAAAGCCGGTTTTTCAGCCCCTTGCAAAATCAATCGCGAGCATTATTAGAGCGCCCCCACGATATAAACATTGTTCTAAAATTGGCATCCAAGTTGCTTTGCACTTACCCGCTTGAGCATCTGGCTGTAAAAACGCCAATGATACAGAATTGTTACATGCATGCTGTAGTTATACTGTGGTTTTTTTATACCGCAGGTGATTAACGGAATGACTTTTGTGGCCGATACAGCGGCTTGAATCAAAGGGGGGAATATGGCGGGTAAAATCAGGGAGCAGATTGATTTTGTTCTCAAACAGCGGGCTGCCGGCAACCCGATGCTGGAAAAGATCATCAAAACCAAAATGATTCTCAAGGGCATCAACCCGGGAAAATATACACAGGACTCCGACGATGATCCGGCGGTGCTGCAGATGCTTGAAGGGATGGCCATGGAGCTCGGCTATCTCTGCCGCGAAGCCTCGATTCCTGAAACCGCGCAGCTCTCCGGCAGCACAACTGCATCAACGGGCTGCAAACCGGCAGCCAGGATCCACAGCATGGACATTGTTACCGCCTATTCGACAAAGGTCACGGTGGATGAGATCGTGCAGGATCTTGGCGAGCAATTGGTGCTGTTCGATACGAAACTGCTGCTGTTCTTTGCCTCTTCACGTTTTGCAGCTGATGAAATCAGCCGGAAAATGCAGGAGCTGTGCCCGTCGGCTGTGGTGATCGGCTGTTCGACCGCCGGTGAAATCGTCACCGGCCGGATGCTGGATGACTCTGTTGTTGTCATGGGATTCAACGAGGCGTCTCTTCCGGATTGCAAGGTTGAGATCATCGAGGATCTTGCGGACCAGGCGGGGGTGAAGAGGGCCTTCGATGCCTTTGCCGACCACTTCGGGGTTCCGGTGGCCGAAATGGCCTCCCGTGAATACGTGGGACTGCTTCTGGTCGATGGCTTGAGCGGCGCCGAGGAGCGGCTGATCGAAACCATCGGTGACATGACCAATGTCGTTTTTATCGGCGGGTCAGCCGGCGATGATTTGAAATTCAGCTCCACCCACCTGTACGCCAACGGGAAAACCTATGCCAATGGGGCCATCCTGGCGCTGCTCAAGCCCGGCTGCGATTTCACCTTTATCAAGACCCAGAGTTTCCGTGATCTGGACATACGCCTTGAGGTAACTAAAGCCGACGAGGCCAGCCGGGTCGTCATGGAATTCAACGGCCAACCCGCGGCAGTGGCCTATGCCGAGGCGGTCCGCTCCACGGTCGCGGATGCCTCCAATCACTTCATGCACAACCCGGTCGGGCTGTTGATCGACGATGAGCCCTTTGTGCGCAGTCCCCAGCAGATCAAGAATAACGGCTCCATGGCCTTTTATTGCGGGGTGCGGGAGGGGATGGAGCTGTCCCTGCTCGAATCGGCCGACATCATTGAAGATACCCGCGCGGCCATCAACCAGGCCAGGGGCGAGACCGGAAAGATGTACGGGATCATCAATTTCAATTGCATCCTGCGGACACTGGAACTGAAGCAGAAGAATCTGACCAGGGAGTATGGCGACCTGTTCTTTTCAGCTCCGACGGTCGGCTTCAGCACCTATGGAGAGCAATACATCGGCCATATCAATCAGACCGCTACCATGCTGGTCTTCAAGTAGTACCACGTCACGCAACGACAAACACAAACGAAGGAGGATGCCATGCCGAACAGAGCAGAACTCTTACAGATCAGCGACCCGACCCATTTTTTGAAGGGCAGCCTTTCCCTGACGAACATTACCGATCTGGTCCAGTTTCTGGCCTCAAGCTACAAAAGCGGCATGATCCATCTGACCAAGCAACCCGAGGCGGTCGAAGGCAAGATCTTTTTCCTGGGTGGAACGATCACCAACGTTGCCACGGATACGCTGGCAGGCCTGGATGCCCTTTCAGAGATTCTAAACTGGAACCAGGGTGAATTTCATTTCAATCCGGATGTTACGTCAATAGAAAAGAACGTCGGCCTTTCGGTACAGCACGCCATTATCGAGGCCGCCGTACTGTTCGACCACCGCAGCACGGATACCAAAAATACGAGCGCAGCTACGAATGCCAATTCAGCTGAAAGGAGCATTGAAATGGAGACTGATCAACGTGATTCAACGGCGGTACTGCACGATTTATTGCTGATACCGGGGATAGACGCTGTTGTTGTGGTCGGAAGGGACGGCTTCGTCATTGAAACCGCCGGCAACAGCAACCGGGTAAACATAGATGAACTGGGGGCGTCCCTGGCCCATGCCACCAATGCCGTCGAGGAGATGGGCAGCGAGTTGAAGGTCAGCCTGTTTCAGGACCTGTTTATCGAATACGGCAAGGCGGTCATCATGTGCCGTCCGGTTGGCGATGCCATCGCGGCGATCATTGCACCGGATGCATCGAAACTCGGTATCATCAGACACAAAACCAAAAAATATTTCGAAGAGCTTGGCCTGTTATTTTAACCTTAAAAAGGCAGTTAACCACAGATACATTGGATGGACACGGATAAAACCTAAAGATTCTAACAAAAGTCCTTTACCTTTTTGGTTTTCAATATGTTGCATTTAATTATCTGATTTATCTGTGTTTATCCCATTCATCCCAGTTTCAAATGTTTTTTATAGGTTTAATAAACACACGTATCCTGTTTATCAGGGCTTAGGGGGTTGCCGTAAATGTCATTAACATTGGACTTCAGTTTAGACCCGGAATCCTTCCGCCACTATCTGAACGGTCATGCCGTGGTGATGCATTCCCATCACTATCTGGCGCTGATTACAAAATTGGCGGAAGACATGGGAGACCTGGGAGGACCACGGCTGCTCAGGGATGTTGTGGAAGAAAGCATGTGGACGGTTCTCAACGACTACGTCACCCAGAACGGCCTGACCACTCCCCTGCAGCGGTGCACGGCCGGCCGGGAGTATTATTCGGTCTACGGCCTGGGGAAAATGAAGGTAGGCGGTACCGTAAGCGGCGGTGAGGTCTGCCTGGTCCGCTCGCATATCGATGAGGGCTGGATTGATAAATGGGGCCGCCACAGCAAACCGGTCAATCACGTTACCTGCGGCTACATTGCCGCCCTGTTCGCGGTTGCGTTCAACAAGCCGGCCGGAAGCTATACAGTGGTTGAAACGCAAAGCATGGCCGTCAATGGCACCGAAGGAACCTTTATCGTTTCGTTATCATGAATTGGGAGGAACACTGCAATGACCGTTATGCGCGACACTGTCGTAAAGTCGCTGGCCAAAATCACCATCCAGGGGGATGAAAACGGCTTGATACCGGAGTACGACGTTCTGGTGAATCTGCTGCCCGCCTCCCTGTTGAACACCTTTTCCGAACGGATCATGGCGGCAGCGCCGGCTGACAGGAAGGCCAAGGTTGCCGACGGACTCGTCAGGGCCGCTTATGAATGCGGCTACCATACCGGCTGCGGCATCATTACCTCGGATGCCTTCAACGATGTCGTCCTCCCCATGGTCACCGAGGGGGAAAAGGATATTCTGCGCGGTGCCTTTGCGGCCTTCACCGCCTGGGGCTGGGCCAAATCGGGCATCGTGCAGCTCAAGGAACGTGAAAAGATGGTTATCCGCGCCAATGATTACTATGAGGCCGACAGCGGCGGAGAAGGGCTGCGCGCCTATATGCTGCGGGGGCTGTGCCAGGCCTTCTTTGACCTGACCTATGCCGACCCGTATCCCGACGGGATGGATACCTATATCTGCCAGCAGCTCAAGGGGATCGAGGCTGGCGACCCGCACGGTGAATTTGTCGTGACCAGGAAACCGGTAGCGCTTTGATGAACAGACTGACGCCAATGAGAAACGAAATATTGAACTCCAATATCAAGTTTTCAATCATCGAGTCCCTGAAAAAGGCGGAACAGTCGAAGTGGAGCGGCATGCTGCGCGCAAAACGGGCCGATCAGCAGGTCGGGGTAGTCGTCATGCACGACGGTCATGTGGCCTGGGCGGTCAGCAACGGTCTGGCCGAGGATTTCAGCTCGGTCCTGGAGCGGATCGGCCTGGTTTCCCGGGAAAAGCTTGCTGCCGCCAATCACGCACTGCAAATCCATCGCTCCCTGGGGAAAACCATGAGCCTCGGAGCCCTGCTGATGGAGGAATGCCTGATCTCCCCCTCCGTTCTTCGGACCTGCTTCAGGACCCAGGTGAGTGCCGCCCTTGCTTCCCTGATGAAGACCCCGCTGCTTTCCCTGCATCCTGAAGATGAACGGCTTTCGGTAGATGCCAGCCTGTTGTTCCACCTCAACGAAGTACTTCCCGGCACCGCGAAAGCAGGTGAACCCGCGCTTGACTCCCTTTCAGCAGCACCCGGCGGGGAATCGCCCGTTGAGACTGAACTCCTGAAGGGACTGGCCCTCCTGCCGGGGTATCGCTACTCGTTTATTGCGGGAATGGAAGGAAGGCTGCTGGCAAGTCATAGGGCCGATGAAGTCCAGGTACAGGTGGACCATAACATCCCGAAGACCATCACCTGGCTTTCGGCGGCCTGCACGATCTCGGAGGAAACGGAGATGGGCCTGGTGGATTCCGCTTTTCTGCAGGGGGATGCGGGATCCCTGTTTGCCCAGATGACCGACGAACGCAAACGGTTTTTCGTAGCGGTATCCTTCAGTTCGGCCGGCAAGCTGGGGGTGATCAAACACAAGATTTCCGATCTCATTCCGGCACTGCGGAGATTCACGGAAGATATTTAAATCAGATGGGAGAGGCGGCATGGCACATATTCTTTCCATTGTCAGTTCAAAGGGAGGGGCCGGCAAGACCACGGTAGCGTTGAACCTGGCCGTCGCACTGGCGGAAGGGGGAGACAACACCCTGCTGATCGATGTTGATCCTCTGGGCGCGATCGGCTTTTCCCTCGCCCAGAGCGATACCGCCTGGAGGGGGCTGGCAGAATGCATGATGGACAACCAGTCCATCGACGCAGTCATCATGCCGACAAAACTCCCGACCCTTTCGCTCCTGCCGCGGGGGCGCCTGGACCCGCTTGATGTGGTTGACTATGAAGAACTGCTCCACGCGTCGACGGCACTGGGCGATCTGATTGCTGCAGTGGAGGACAGATACCGCTACATCATTATCGATACCCCCTCCGGCCTGGGGATGGTCACCCGGGCGGTCCTGGCCGTCAGCAACTTCGTCCTGCTGCCGCTGCAGGCCGAAGCCCTGGCCCTGCGCTCAATCTCGCAAACCCTGCGGGTACTGGCGCACGTCAAGGAACATGAGAATCCGGGTCTGGAGCTGCTGGGTATTCTTGCCACCATGGTCCAGATGAACAAGGATGTGTCGTTCAATATTATTGCGACGGTGTGGGAATCTTTGAGCGGTGTACTGGAAACGTACATCCCGCGGGCGGACGTCTTCAGCATCGCCAGTGAGAAGGGCTTGCCCGTGGCCTTCCTGCCGGGGCAATTCTCACCGGAAGCAGCCAGGTTCCAGTTGCTGGTCACAGAGATCAAGGGCATCATCCAGGGGCTGGGTGGTGTCACAGGAGAAACAGATGAAAGAGCGCAGCGCGAACTCCTATGACCTGAAACAGGCGCAGCAGATCCTCAATTCCTTCTTCCCGACAACAGCCGGCGCCACCCAGGAGGAGCTGGGTCCGGTTGATGCGCCGCACTATCTACGGCTGTCGAAGGCATTTACCACCCGCATGCTGTCACGGCCAACGGCTGCTCCCGCAGCCACTCCCCCGCCGAAAGAGGCTGCTGCGACGGGCACGATGCTGCACCAGCAGCTTTCCAGCTGGGATGAGTGCGTAGCCTGGTGCATGAACCTGACACGGGCGGAAGCGGTATTCGTAGCGGATTCACAAGGATTTGTCATTGCCAGCAGGGGTCGAATTCCCGCGCAGGGTTTCGAAGGTACCGGAGCGGAAATGATCTGTTCGGTAGAGCAGCTGGAGCGGGTTGCCCCTGATGCGGGCAGACTGGTATGGCTCGATCTGGTGTACGATACTGCCCGGGTAGTCGGCTTCATTACCCCCCCGGTGGATGCGGAGTATTACGTGGTGGGGCTGATCGCGCCGGATTCTTCATCCTTTTATTCCCACAAACAGATCATCACCCGTAATCTCCTCGAAAACCTGCCCAATCTGGATTAGTCGGCTGCGAAGAAGTTACATCAAGAGCCGGGTCAGGAAGTAATCGGCGATCAGGATCAGCATAAAGGAGAGCACCACCGAGCGGGTGGTGGAAACGCCGATCCCACGCGCCCCGCCCGAGGTATTGAAGCCCACGTAGCAGCTGATCACGGCAATGATGCCGCCAAAGACGAAGGATTTGGTCAGCCCGACGGCAACTTCCCTAAAGAGCAGGGCCTGGCGCAGCGAGTCGGTGTAGGTGCTGTAGGAGATGAACAGTTTCGGGTGCAGGTGGCTCATGATTGCTCCGCCGGCGATGCCGACGCAGTCGGCGTAGATCGTCAGGATCGGCACGCAGATCAGGGCCGCGATCAGGCGCGGCATGGCCAGATAGCGGATCGGATCGATATCGAGGGTCTTCAAGGCGTCGATCTCTTCATAGACCTTCATGACGCCGATCTCGGCCGCCATGGCCGATCCGGCCCGCCCGGCCACCAGGAAACTGGTCATGACCGGCCCCAGCTCACGGACCATGGAGAGGCCGACGATGCTGCCGATGATGTCCTGGGTACCGTACTTGTACAGCTCCACCCCGGTCTGCAGCGCCAGGACCATGCCGACAAAAAAGGCCATCACCGAGGCGATCGGCACGGTCTCGTAGCCGATGATGGCCATCTGGGTGAAGATGGCGGGCAGGTTGCGCGGGGCCTCGCGGAAGAAGAACAGGGTCCGCTTGAGCAGGATCAGCACCTCGCCGATGATGCGGAAGGCATACAGCAGCTTGCGGCCTATGAATTCGAAAAATATCGTCATGGTTTATTTCTTTTTGGCTCCCGGTAGTTCTTTTGGCAGATAATTCCCCTTGCTGACAATACTTCTGCCCAACTCCTTTTCGGTTTCCCTGCGTGCCGTACCTGCCACATTGCCGCCTCGTTTGGCGACCTTTTTGTTCTTCTCAAAGGTATCCGGTTTTTCTGTCTGCGATATCTCGGTCGTCACCTTTTCGCCCAGCATGGTAAAGATCAATTCCAAATCGGTCATATGGTCGCGCAGGTTCTCGTTTTTTCGGGTCAGCCCTTTCAGATCCTTGTGTTCTGAAGGCGTAATGCCGAAGGTCGCTTTGGCAATTTCGGCAGTCAGGATACTGAAGTCCCGCTCCGCCGTAATGCCCCGTTCCTGCCATTCATCGGTCAGGTTCTGGCGGATGGCGATGCCCCGCAGGCGCTTGTCGATCCACTCCTTCGGATACCCCTTCTGCTCATAGAGCTGCTTCATCCGTTCCTGAGCCAGCTCGGGGTTTTCGATCTCCTGTATTCGCTCATACCCGACCTGAGCCAGCCATTGTTTGAAGGGTTCAGCTTTGGGTGAGGGAATTGATTGGACAAGGCGCAAAAGCTGTTCCGTATCGGCAACGTCGGTAAGCCGCATTTTGCCGTCCGGGGCAGTCATTTTCAAACCGTTACAATTTGTAACGGTTTCATTTCCTTCTGAAATCAACCGTTTTTTTAGTACACGCCAGTACACTTGCGGATTTGGGCTGTCAGTCAGGACAGCAATTACGTCAGCAATGGAGAAATACCACTTTTGCTTTTCTTCATCCCATTTAGTGCGTACCTGTCTATGTTCAAATAATTTGACAGCGGTTTCTTTGGTCATGTCAGGCCTCCTTGCAGCAGGTACGCTAACATATATCATACGGCCGTGACACGATACGTCGTTTTTAAGTTATTTCCTCAAACCCGTTGCCGGTCAAATCCCGAACGGGATCCATAACAGCCTCAGCGTGGTTCTGTCCTTTTCCGAGCTAAAGCCGAATATACCCTTGAGCAGCCTGAAGTCGCTCCCTTGCTGGGTCGTGCGGTATGACACCAGCGGTGACAGCTCCCAGGCGCTCTCAGCACCGCGCTTCTCCCGCCAGAACAGGTTCCAGAGCAGGGAGGTGGCGCCATCGCCCTTGTCATCCCATTTTGTGATAAAAATTCGCCAGAGCGGTGCCCAGTTGCGCTCCACCCCGTCACTCCAGGCCACCGGCTCCACCAGGGCGGGCATGCTCAGGGTGCTCAGGCCGTCCTCGTCCCGCTTCCAGGCATACAGCGGCCAGAAGCTGCTGCTGGCGCGTTCCCGGCCGGCCTGGGGCCAGGATTCGTCCGAGCGGCTGAACAGGAAATACAGCAGGCTGGTTTTGTCCTGGCGGAATCCGGGCGAGTCGATGGTCTGTTCCCGGTACAGCGGCCACATGATCCAGCGGCTGCGGGAGTCCTTGACTCGCGCATCGGCATAGAACGGCAGGTAGCGTTCGGTACGGGACTCCTTGCCAACGGCGATCATCCAGAAGGGCCAGAGGAAATCCCGCTCAATGACCTGCCCGCTGCCATCCCGCACGACGCCGCACAGCGGCCAGGGGGCGTAGGTCGCGCTGCGTTGCGGTGAGCGTGATGCGGCATAGAAGGGGAGCAGGTTGGTGTTTTCGACCGGATTGGCCGTATCCCTGGCCAGGGTCTCGCTGCTGAAGAACGGCCAGAGGATGAAACGCTTTTCGTAGACCCCCGCTTTAGCCGCCTGCCCGTAGAGCGGCCAGAACTGGAAGCCGCTCTCACCTTCGCCGGAGACTGTGTTGAAAAAGGGATACAGGTAATTGGTCGAGACCGTACCCTTCTTGACCGTACGGCCATAGAGCGGGAACAGGGTGTAGTGGTACTCATCCCTCCAGAAACGTTCGTAGATATCGCCATGGACAGGAAAGAACGAGGTATAGGGGCCGTATTTCTCCGACCTGCCGCTGATATAGAAGGGAAACAGCATGGTCTCCCGTTTTTCATCGGGCGTGTTGCTGTGGCTGACATGTTTCTGGTAGAGCTTGAGGATCTGGGTGTCCGAATCCCCGCTACTGCTGCCGGTGGATGCGATCGGGTAGAGGATGTCGGTGTCTGCGGTTTCAGGTGAAGTAGTGCTGAAAAACAGGGGACGAAGTGCTGTTTTGGTCGTAGTGCCGGAGGTCTCCCGTTTGAACAGCGGGCCCAGGATGGAGAGGTTGCTGTAGCCGGTGGCAGGGCTGGAGCGGTAATCGAACAGCGGCCAGAGGGTGATGATCGCCCCTTCCCTTTCCTCAGCCGCTGTTGAAACCGTAGCGGCACACAGCAATATGCACCAGCTGATTACGAGACATCTCTTCATCCAGCCTCCCAAGCCATTCAGATGCGTCATTATTCATTACCGAAGCTGGAGAGTCAATTGCTTGTGTAATGACAATTACTATTGATCATTACGACGGATACTAGCGTTGATGTATATTGTTCATTGCTTAATGCGTTCCCTGTCCTGCAATAGCCATTCCGGTATCCACCTCCGAATATACCAACCGGGAAACGCCTTGGATTACATTCGCAAGTTGGCCAAAATCGCGTCCCTTTGTCATAACACCCAAAATGTAGGGATGTTTCGCATGATACACAATCCCAAACTCGTGCAGGAACTTAATCGTATCAGAAGGCCCTTCGGTAGATTCACCGAATTTTGATGCAATGACTGTCCCTTTGGGCACACCGCTGCTCATGCCCTGCGGGAAGTCTTCCAGGCTCAGAAGCTGCAGTGCCTTTTCTGACATCTCCCGGTTGAGGTAGGATGCGTTGTATAAAATTCTAAAAAAACCGGAATAGCCATGAACCGTTAAAGAATTAGCACTGCTATTCCGGGTATCGACACCCATCTCTCGCATCACATTATTGATCTCTTCTGTCGATATTGGATCGTAGAGCACTCTGGTAGCATTGTTATCCGAATAGTTCATCATAAGGTGCAACAATTCTGCAACCGTATAACTGCGGCCCTGCTCGGCCGAACGGGCAGGTTTGATGTTCTGCGCTGCCCGCATGTCATCCGTATAATGATTGGTCATCACCCGCTTAAGCAATTGCGGATCCTTCTCGGCACGTTTCAGCCAGGCAACCATCACAGGTACTTTCAGCATGCTTGCAGGATTAAACTCTTTTTTCTCATCAATACCAAACCAGGGCCCCTCAAGCAGGTCGCGGTAATATACGGACACTTCCATTGCCTGGCCGCGGTTTTTTTGCGTATTCACGTATTTTTCAACCATATTTTTTAATGGCATAGGTTCATCATTACTACCCACACCCTCAGGAAGTTCCACATCCAGCAACGGACTGGTAAATCGGAAACCTTCAGCATGAACACGTTGAGGCGCGTGGTGAACATACGTTTCGTGGTACCAGCTGTGAAGGTACCAGCCGCACAGGGCCGATAAAACAGCGGTCGCTGCACACAAAAGCACATATGTAATGGACAGTTTCTTCATTGCCATGGACATTCCTTGTAAAGAACAACCTTCATGCTGTTGAACGGCATGAAATGTTGTCACCGATTATATGTATTACTTTATGATTAAGTGGTCTACCACCAATAGCCCCTGGCTGATTATAAGGCTCCCCTGTAATACCGTGTAACCACTCTGAATTGAAAAGGCTGAGTCCCATCCCCCGCTGAGAGTGACAGACGTCGATTTGTCTATGGTGACATTCTCGGAAAAAGCTATTCCCTGTGCCTTGATGACAGCACCGGTTGCAGCACTGTTATATGCCAACTGAAGAAGTCCGTAGTATATTTGCGGAGACCCGGCAATCTGGGCATATGGATCACTGGCAAAGGTTGCCGTAACGTTGATGCTGGCGGTCACATGTGTGTCGGTTCGGGCGGCGGTAGCTGCGCCATCGCTCCATGAAACAAAGTGATATCCGGCACTGGCAACGGCAATTACCTGGGTGCCGCTTCCGCCCGAGCTCACACTCTGCGGTGTGGTGCCGATTATAGTACCGTTTTCACCGGCGGTGTACGTTAATGTGTAGATTCGTGGGGGCGCCAGGTCAGACAGAAGATTGGCGCCGTTGAAAGAGCCCCATCCGGTGGCGTTATCATAGCCTGCGGCTGCAGAGTAGAAAAGGTTTGTTCCCAGTGTGATGTCATGAAAATCAGACCCATAACGTGTCCCCTTCCCAATCCCATAGATCGCAGGATTGGCAAATCCGAGCGGAGCGTCTCCGTTGGCAGAGCGCTGCTGGTTGACCCGCGCGGTAAAGGCCGCCCAGAGCGGAGCAGCACAGCTTGTACCTCCAAAGATCGTCCAGCCGCCATTGTAGAAGATTGAATAGCCGGAGTTTTGGCTCGCGTTGAGTGAGACGTCCGGAACATTACGCATGGTTGTCGAAACGGTTGACGAAATCCCCTGTTGCCAGGAGGGGATGCCCCACAGTGAGCTGACACCGCCACCGCCTGCCCCGCCGGCCACGGTGTTGTTGATGTTCCAGGTAGTTTCGTGATTGTAGACCTCACCTGCATTGACAGTGAGCTGGGTGCCCCCCACTGCGACGACATAAGGCTGGGAGGCTGGATCGTCTACGCTGAGAGTTGTGCCGTTATCAAAAGCTCCGCTATCACCGGAGGCCGCATAGATCGACTGCCCCTGCGCCGCCATCTGCATGAAGGCGGCATTCTGGCTGCTGATGGCAGCAGCGCTGTTTTGCCCCTCGCTTATCCCCCAGGACGTACTGACCTGTTTTGCCAGATTGTCCGAAGCAATCCTGTTGTACGTGTCAATAACCCCTGTTACCGTATTCGGGCCTTCGTAAATAATGATCCTGCTTGCGCCCGGTGCGAGCGCGATCTGAAGTTCGATATCGAGGGTTACCTCGGATGCCCCGCTCCCTGCGCTGCCGGAAAAGCCGTCAATCAGGACGTTCTGCAGCGGGACAGGGGGCAGGGAGTAAAAATTTACATAATTTGCCACATCGCCCGGCGTGTACCCGTCGAGTTCAAACAGCCCAAGAATCTGACCGGTTCCGTCAGCCGGCACACCCTTAAGATTGTATGCTGTCAGTACGTCGTTTGGAGTCAAGCCGCCACCCGGGCCTGTGCCGATCTGAAATGGTGAGTACTTCGCATTCTCTGCCGACGACACGAAACGGTTATGCGAATGCCATACGGCAGCATTATCCAGGCCGGCTACACCTGCAATACGTGAAGCGGTCGATACGGGGACTTCCGGGTCATCATCCGGGGAATATATCTCCCGTCCCTCCGGTGTCTTATAACGCTGAAAATGGAAGTTAAAGGCGGATTCGAATGTCCCGGCCAAACCGGATGCGTTCAATATCAGTCTGTTGGGATGAGTTTTGGTGACAGCAAGTCCAAGGCTGCGCGCATAGGCGGCAACGGCATCATAGTCTGCCTGGGTCGGAGCAAATCTGGCCGTAAACTCCTGAGTCTCGAGATAGCGGCCAAATCGCGGATCAGCCGGATCATACATGCCTCTCAGCAGCTCCTGGAGATCGCTCTGATTGCGCAGCGGCAAAACAAAAGCCACGTTAAGCGGTGTGTCAGAGGCAAACCTGCCCAGCAACCGCGAGTCGGCCAAAGTCCTGGAGGGTACATGACCACGAAGTCTCACCTGAGGGGAGATCGGGGCGGAGTAGCACGGAGGTGTCGCTCCAGCAAATATAACAGTGAGAGCAAGCAATAAAGCTATAACTACTTTAAACATGTTCACTGACGACGCACTCATGATTTTAACCCTCGGTATTTATAATATTACTCCTGATGCCGGGGCAACGCCATCGCGTTTTAATCTTATTGCTCTATACATACTGTGAAATGCCAATAAAAGTTTTCTCCCTGGTTTATTAATAAAACAGCACGATAGCATGTGGCAAAATGCCAATTTATTTTGGGCCTTGAAGAGAGCAACGTTGTTCGATTTGAGAACAAGTATCATCCTCACAAATAAATACGGCTCACCCCCACATGTGGGGGAGAACCGTATTTATGTACCTAAAAGCAGCTAGTTAAAAGTGAGAACTGCCATCCAGTTCCATATACGCTTATGCGAAATGCGAAGTCGCAATCTTATCTATCAAAACGTATTTACAATCACATTATCAAAACATGTCTGAGAATCTGTTTTTGTCCACAAGCCAACCTTACCAGACTTGAACGTATTGTCAGTGACATCAACAACCAATGCGCCGTTCAGGTAGCCGCGAATATGCGAGCCCTTGACATCAACACGGAGCTCCTGCCAGACCCCCTTGG
Organism: Geobacter psychrophilus; assembly: GCF_056821595.1. Taxonomy (NCBI): domain Bacteria; kingdom Pseudomonadati; phylum Thermodesulfobacteriota; class Desulfuromonadia; order Geobacterales; family Geobacteraceae; genus Geobacter; species Geobacter psychrophilus. The sequence goes on along the minus strand of NZ_JBXDTU010000004.1, from coordinate 1,754,372 downwards.
CAACCTTGATATTGCCTTCCTTTATTGAGCTTCTTCTTCCCTTGACATACTTGAAGAGGATAACATTATCCTCCAGGGCATTGGCCCTCAGGATGTAATAGTTGTCCTTGTCCTGAACCCGGAAGATGATGCCGGCTGCCTGGTCTTCTTTGCCTGAGATGGGCTTGAAGCTGGTTGAAACCGTAACATCTGAGTAGGCTCTGGTGCCGAGAACAATGGCGGGATAATCGGCTATACCGTTCTGGCAGAGGGCATTGGGTGCTGATGGCGCACCCTGTTCAGCCCGTACAGCCCACATTCCTGTGAATACCTGTACGCCAGCCGGCAGCTTACCGCTTTGAGTGGCATCAAAAGTCCACTGAGCCGGATTGCTTGCGTTGTCTTTCATGACGGGCTTATCTTGAGCATAACAAAGTCCGATGCTCATCATCATGATGAGCGCACCTGCGAAAATGATTATTCTGTTCATACTGCCTCCTTGCGTCATCTGCTACGATACCGCTGGAATCACCTTCTGTACAGGAGGACTCCGATAATCGCCGCCACGGCGACGAGTAATGGTTCTGGCGGCTTCCAGCGCCAGAGCACAACCAGACTGCTGATACCAATGAATATGGTTGTGATGTCGATTATGGAGCCTTGCCCGAGGATGACGGTTGCGCCGGCAATAGCGCCGGATGCAGCGGCAGTTGCCCCTTTGACAAACCCTTTCAGGGCTGGATGCTCCCTGTACCTGATGATATAGCGACCGATGAGCAGGACAAACAGATAGACCGGCATGAAGACCCCGGCAGCCGCGACGACTGCACCCCAGAAGCCGGCGACCAGATACCCTACAAACGCCGCAGTGATTACTACTGGACCCGGCGTAATGATACCGACTGCAACGGCATCGAGAAACTGACGTTCGCTCAGCCAGTGATTCTGAAGCACAACCCCTTGATGCAGGAATGGTACGATGGCAAGCCCGCTACCGAACGTGAATGCACCTGCCATAACGAAAAAGGCACCCAACTGCCAGATAATCGGCGCCGCTATCGTCGTTACTGCTCCTACAAAGGGAGTCAGCAGGCTTGGCAACATGCTTTGAGGCTTTCTCCAGCTACTTGGTGGAGAGTAGAGCAGTATCCCGATGAGACCGGCTATCACAAACAGGATGGCTATCTCGGTGCGCGACACGACAGTGATTACAGCTACCGTAGCAAAAACCAGCCACATGCGGCGGTCTGTCTTCACCGTAGCCTTTGCCAGGCGAAAAGCGGAGCTAGCTACAATGGCGATGACTGCCGGACCGATGCCGTAGAACAAAGCCTGAACAACGGCCATGCCCTGATAGGCCACGTAAAGAAAAGAAATGCCGAGCACAATCAGAAAAGCAGGAAGGATAAAAACCATGCCGACCAGGGACGCACCCAGCGCCCCATGCCTGATATACCCAATCCACATGGCAAGCTGAGCGGCAAGGGGGCCGGGCATCATCTGCGAGAATGCCAGCCCCTCCATGTACTCGTCCTCGGTAATCCAACCGCGAGGGATCAAGTCCCGCTGCATGTATCCGGCAAGCGCAATCGGGCCGCCAAAGCCAGATGAACCCAGGCGCAGGAAGTAGCCGACAAGCCCCCAAAGCCCTAACTGTTTCAGGGAAGTCGTTTCTGAGTTGTCTGCCTGTCTTTCCTGCATGTCCATCCCCCCTTTTTGGAGTTGGACTTAATGTTGATGCCGATGATGGATATCGGGCCAGTGAACGTGGGAATGGATGATATGTTCGTGAATATGCTGGTGCTCGTGTGGCTCTGCTATGCTTATACCCACATGATCATGCTGATGATGTTCATCATGGATATGAGTATGTCCGTGAGAAAGCATTGCATGCTTATGAAGATGGCTGTGCATCTCGCGGTAGAGGAACAGTATTCCCGCAAACATGCATAAAGCCGCCACCCAGAATATCATTGGAGGACGTTCGCCAAGCACGATGAACGCGAGCAACGTTCCGATGAAGGGGCCTACAGCAAAGTAAGTACTCGTCCTTGAAGAACCTATCCTGCGGAGCGCCTCGATAAAACACACCAAACTCAAACCATAACTAACTGCACCGACCAGGAGAGCGCCTGTGACTTGGACAGTTGTCGCCGTTCCGGTGAAGAATATGGACGCCAGCACAATATTGAATGTTCCCGCGAACAACCCCTTGATGCTTGCAAGCACCGTTGCCGGCATGTCTTCAATGTCTCGGGTCAGATTGTTGTCGATTCCCCAGAAGACGCAGGCCAGAATTACCAGCAACCCGGCTACGGAAAAGGAAAAAGCGCCTTCGGTCTTGAGAACCACCACAAATGACCCAAGAATAATGAAAGCCTTGCCACTCCAGACGCCACCCCCTACCTGTTCCTTAAACAACAACCATGCAATGAGAGTGGTCGCAACCGTTTCAAAATTCAGGAGGAGAGACACCTCGGAAGCAGTGCCGAATTTAATGCCATAGGCAAGTAACAGCGGCGCGACTATGCCACCGGATATCACCGAACCCAACAATGCAAGTCGATGCTTGGATGGCAGTTTCCTTAATTCCTCAACAGAGTTTTTACCTTGGGATAACAACAGGATTTGCAAGCCGATTCCCGAGCCGAGATAGAGAAGACCGGCCAGCAGGGCTGGCGACATGTCCCCAATCACCAGTTTGCAGAGCACCGGAGAAATGCCGAAAAGTGCTGCGGAAAGAATTGCAAGGAACTGGCCGGATAACATCTGTTCATACTCCCTTAGGAATATACCACGTAATCAAGGGGGCTGCGTTAACAGCCCCCTTGGGTACTCATTTTACCTTGATGGTCAGACTCGTTCTGTTGAACTCTGTCCGGTCGTCAGTGAAGCCCCGGTCATTGTACCGGTTGAGGTCATACACCAACCGGGACGTTACCGTGTACTCGCCGGCTTTGAGCTCCGGCACCCACGAGAGCACCCGCTCTTCTCCAGCCCTGATTATTGTCTCGTGTGGTCCTTGGGCATCTGCCTGAGCGGCAGCTCCGGCATCAGGGCGCTTCTTGTCTTCGTCGAGGAATGACTTGTCATCCGGGCGATTGCCATACCATGGAGCAAACAGCCATTCTTTGGAAGCTACCGTCTTGCCGGCTTTATCAACCACGTCCGAGATCAGGTAGATTCCACGCCGGTTCGAGCCGGTAGGCACAGAATGACCGGCACCGATATTGATAACATGCAGCTCAAGATTGGACTTGCCCTGCTCAGGCTGGACGGCAACCAGACTCAATGCACTCTGCAGGCGCTGCAAGGAACGTCCGCCAGTCCACAGATGACGGGCAACAGCTCTCGCGGGAGCATCACTGTTCTCAGCGACCTTTCTTTCAGTTCGTGGCATGTGGCAGTCCTGACAATGCTGCTTGCCGAGTCCCTTCTTGAAGAAATCGTCACGCCACTCAAGGAATGTCTGTGTCTGCTTGCCGGGTATGCGTTTCCCCATGCTGTGGCAGTAGGCACACATGGCTGCTGTCTGTATGGCGGGGTCGGCGACGGTTTCATGCGGCGCCTTGACGTCATGAGCAGCACGAATCTTGCCTTCCGGGGTCAGATGGCAGCTGGCGCAGGTCAAGCCGCCCTGTTCCTGAGTCTTGGGGCGAGCCTTCGGTTTGGTCATCTCCGGCTCATTTATGTCTGGTATGGCGAAGGCTTCGGGATAGTGACAGACATTGCATGACCTACCCGCTTCCTCAACGTCCCGTGCATGGACAGGGAACGGGTCTACACCGGCAAAAGCATGTGCAGTTGCGCTATCGGAGACTCCGGCCGGCAGCTTGAGCTTGCCGTCGGTGGCAGACTTCAGGGTAATGTCCTTGTAGTGGATGTCCGCACCAAAACCATGGGCAAACTCGTTGTAGATTGCCTTGTGGCAAGTGCCACAGGCTTCTGATGGGGTGGCTGTTCCCTGCGGAAACGACATTGCCTCCGCCCCTGTTATGGCTGAAAACGTGAACGTTACCAGCGCTGCTGCCGTGATTGATAAGGCGCTTGTTGTATTTTTACTTATCATAGAGTTCCTTTCGTGGTTGTCTTTTTTGCTCCATGGATAGTCACCTGTTCGCAGCATAGAGCATCTCAAAAATAGTCATCCCCTTGTCCAAAGCCTCGCGGTCGTCGTTGACCGTCCTTCTGATACCGTCGAGAATATATCTCAGACCTTCTGCCGCCGCCTGCCGGTATTTATCATCCTGCAAGTCAAGCTGGTGAACTATCTCGGCCAAAATGCCGAGTGCCTTGTCTTTCAGCCCAAACGACTTGAGGAGCACCTCGAAGGTGCACATATCCCCGACATGGGTGAATTCTGCGCCGACCATGTCGAATGTAATCGAATCCTTGTCCACGCCATCGATTTCCATTTCGTCGATAAAACCGAATGCGGCTTTCTTGTCGATAAACCTCTTTATCAGCCATGCTGACGCAATCCGGTCGATGAATGGTTTTTTCCTGGTGACCCACGTTTTGCCCTGGTAGTCTGCAACATGCCTCTTGATAACCTCAAGTGCCGGTTTAACAGAATCACCCTGAGTCATGCCGGCAATCTCCGAAGCGATGGTTTTCAACCGGCGCTCCAGTTCTTTTTGCACCTTGGAGACGAAGAAATCTATCTTGGCGATATCTTGAAAATCCTTGGCAATTCTGCCCAAATCATCCTTAATTTTCTTGTAGCTCTTCGCGTCCGCACCTTTTTTAATGCTATCAATCTTGTTCTCGAGCTCATCAAGCCTCATTCCTATATCCAGATAATCCTTGTCCCTTTGCTGGTCAAAGAGACTGACTATTTCTGCATCCTTCATGGTCTCGATTTCTGACACCCTGACAAAAGCTGCTTCACCCTTCATGCCGGCAGCACTTGATACCAGCCACTGGAACAGTTCGTAATGGTCGTCACTGGCGGGCAGGATGTACACCGACCCTTTGAATTGAACGGCTCCTGCCTTTACCAGCATCCGCCATATCTTCATCCGGTTACTGACCGGTTTAGACGGTATGCTGTAAAAAAAGAGTAGCCACTCCTGTTTCCTTGTTTTATCGTTTTTCACAGAGAGCACCATATGTCTACCGTCAGATTGCATCTTGTAGGACGCCTGTCAGAGGCGCCGGGGCGGTTTTGCTAGCAGCGATCCACGACCACGATTCATGTAGCATCTACTACATCATGTAACGCATGCTACACGGATGTCAACAAAAAGAGTCTTATTGATTTATTGGTAAATTGACAGGGGGCGTGTCGAATGTGAAAGTGCTTCACTGCGATCACCTCCTCAGATTGAGAGACAACATTTATTGGCATTTCACAATGCATACCCTTTCCACCTGCGACCTTTTACAAAACTATTACACAGCACGGGACAGATGATTGATAAGATGCAAAACTCAATTTATCTTTCAGGAGACGCTGCCATGCCTCACTCATTGCGAATCGGAAAACATATCGCCCGCTATCCCGTCATTCAGGGTGGTATGGGGGTACGTATCTCTGCCGGGAATCTGGCCGGGCATGTGGCCAAATGCGGCGGCGTAGGACTGGTTGCTGCTCCCGGCATCTGCCTCAACAGCCCGTATTATAATGGTAAAAATTACTTCCAGGCCGATGCCGAGGCCTTCAAGGCTGAACTGCGCAAGGCCTATGAAATTGCTCCGGACGGCATTATCGGCGTCAATGTCATGGTTGCCCTGTCCGACTACGAACAGCTGGTAAAGGCCGCCATCGAGGGGGGGGCCAAGGTCATCGTCTGCGGTGCCGGGTTGCCGATGAGCCTGCCGGAAATTACCGCCCACGCCCCGGATGTGGCCCTGGTGCCGATCGTGTCCTCGCTGCGGGCCGCCCAGTTGATTGCCAAGAAATGGTACAAGTCGTTTCATCGCCTGCCCGATGCGGTCGTGGTGGAAGACCCGGATACAGCTGGTGGCCACCTGGGAGAGAAGCTGGAGAACATCGGAAAAGGCGATTACGATCAGTACGCCACTGTCCGCCAGGTCAAAGAATTTTTCATCAGCGAATACGGCGTCCATGTACCGGTGATCGCGGCCGGCGGCATCTGGGGGCGTGCTGAACTGGATCATGCCCTGGCCGAAGGCGCCGACGGCGTGCAGATGGCCACCCGCTTTGTCTGCACGGAAGAGTGTGATGCCGATGACGCCTTCAAGCAGAAGTATATCGACTGCAAGCCGGAGGATATCGGCCTGATCATGAGTCCGGCCGGCCTGCCGGGCCGCGCCATCCTCAGCAACCAGGACCAGATCCGCCAGTACGATCTGGACAATGCTACCCCCTGTCGCCTGGGATGTCTGAAAAAATGCTCCTACAAGGAATCGGGCGAGCGTTTCTGCATCGTGACGTCACTGGACCGGGCTCAACGCGGGGACGTGGAGACCGGTCTGGTCTTCTGCGGCACCAACGCCTGGAAATCCGACCACATCACCACGGTCCAGGCCATTTTTGACGAACTGTTCGGAGATGATGTGGAATTGAAGGACGCCGCTTAGCGGTAAATTTGTACATTTCTTGTTGAAAGGCCCGTCGGTTCACACCGCGGGCCTTTTTTTGCCCATGAAGTGCGAAAATACATTGTAAGAAACAAGGTTTAATGTAAAATATGATTATCATATTTTACGGAGGCTGCCATGCAAACAGCAATCAGTTCAACCGAGGCGGTCAGAAATTTCTCGGAACTGCTCAACAACATCAAATACCGTGGAGACAGGTACACCGTTATCCGTGGCGGGAAACCGGCCGCATCCCTGATTCCGGTAGAACCGGCCCGCATTGGCGTTACCCTGGCAGACCTGCGTGCTATTGTGCAATCCCTTCCCCATCTTGACAGCAATGACACCACCTTTGAGGCCGATGTGATAGCTGCGTCCAGTTCGCAACCTCCCATGCCGAAGGCCTTGCCATGGGAGTGATACTTGATTCCAGTGAGATCATCGCGCTTGAAAGAAGCCGTGGCTCAGTCGAGAGTCTGGTGGCTGGTCGCGAAGATGAACCGTTCGGCATCAGCGTGGTAACAATGGCCGAACTACTCCATGGGGTCGAGCGGGCTGACACAGAAACCCGGAAAATCCGACGCCAGGCCTTCGTGGAAAAAGTGATCGAGATGATCCCGGTTTTTCCGTTTGATAGTGGAGTTGCCCGCATCTATGCCAGAATATGGGCATCTCTGGTCCAGCGGGGTTTTACGGTAGGAGCGCATGACCTGATCATTGCCGCGACGGCCATTTCCCTGGATTACACGGTGATTACGGCTAACCGGCGTGATTTTGAGAAGATCGAGGGATTACGGCTGGAAGTGCGGCAGGTATAATCAGGTCCGACACGTATTCGCATGCTCGGATAAATGTTCGTATATACACACAAGGAACTGCTCATTAATGTCAACTCTCTCCCTCGCCACCCGCCTCATAGAATCCCTGCCGTCCGGCGTGCCGGGGTTGTTCAACCCGTGGCGCGACCACTGTCCCCATGAATGTGCCGATAATGGGCCGGACGCGCGCCTGGAGCGTTTGGCCTGTCATCTGGATTGTGATCCCGCCTTCATCCTGGTGGGTGAGGCGCCCGGCTACCAGGGCTGCCGCTACAGCGGCATCGCCTTCACCAGCGAACGTTTGCTGATGGAAGGCGCCATTCCGCGCATCCCGGCAGTATCGCAGCGTCTCTCAACACGTCACCTGCCGTTTTCCGAACCTTCGGCCACCATTGTCTGGAAGACACTCAACACCCTGGGCATCGCCGAGAGCACAATCCTCTGGAACGCTCTGCAGCTCCATCCCCATCGCAGCGATAATCTCTGGTCCAACCGCACCCCCACCCCTGCTGAACTGGCTTTGGGGGCGCCCGCCCTGCATGCCCTGATCGCCGCGTTCCCTGCGGCTCAGGTTGTTGCCGTCGGCAAGAAAGCGGAACAGCTGATGATGTCCATGGGCGTCATTGCTTCGGCCTATGTGCGGCATCCGGCCAATGGCGGGGCTACGGCATTCGCGGCCGGCATGGAGGCGTTGCAATAGGGCGGCCTGAAATTTTCCGATACTGTTAGAGCCGCCCCGGGCAACCGGGGCGGCTTTTTCCGTGTTGGAAGTAGGGGCAGATCGTGCTACATAGGATGCCTCACTGGAGATACTGACAATTATTGGAGGTCACACCGTGCCCAATCCCCATATCCCGCGAACACCTTCCGCCTATGACTATCAGCTGTTGATCAAGAATCTGCTCTTCTGTCCGGTGGTCGATGCCCCGGATCAGGAAATCGTGTACCGCGGCACGTTCCGCTACACCTATCGCGATCTGCGCCAGCGGGTACAGCGACTGGCCAATGCGCTGGTTGCACAGGGGGTCAAGCCGGGCGATACGGTGGCGGTCATGGACTGGGACTCCCATCGCTATCTGGAGTGTTTCTTTGCCGTGCCGATGATCGGTGCGGTGCTGCATACCATCAATGTGCGCCTTTCGCCGGAGCAGATCCTCTACACCATCGACCATGCCGAAGACGATATCCTGCTGGTCAACAGCGAGTTTCTGCCGATTCTGGAGCAGATCCGCGGGCGTATGGACACGGTTAAGGGGTTTGTGCTGCTGAATGACGAGCCTGCGCCGCCAGTGACCACCATCCCGTTCTGCGGCGAGTACGAGCTGCTGCTGGCGGCGGCTTCCCCCGAATTCGCATTCCCTGATTTCGACGAAAATACCCGCGCCACGACCTTCTACACCACCGGCACCACCGGCATGCCCAAGGGGGTCTACTTCAGCCACCGCCAGCTGGTGCTCCACACCATGGGTGTGCTGGGTGTCCTCGGTTCGGCACTGGGCCATGGCCGTTTCCACCGCCAGGATGTCTACATGCCGATCACCCCCATGTTTCACGTCCATGCCTGGGGCGTGCCCTATGTTGCCACCATGCTGGGGGTCAAGCAGGTCTATCCCGGCCGCTACGTGCCTGACCTGCTGCTGGATCTGATCGAAAAGGAGGGCGTCACCTTCTCCCACTGTGTGCCGACCATCATGCACATGCTGCTCAAACATCCCCATGCCCAGCGTATGGACCTGACCGGCTGGAAGGTGATCATCGGCGGTGCCGCCATGTCCCGCAGCCTCTGCCTGGAAGCCATGGGGCGCGGCATCGATGTCTTCACCGGCTACGGCATGTCCGAGACTTGTCCGATCCTGACCCTGGCCCATCTGACCCCGGAGATGCTGGAATTGTCCCCGGAAGAGCAGTCGATTATCCGCTGCAAGACCGGCCGTGCTCTGCCGCTGGTGGATCTGCGGCTGGTTGACGGCGAACTGCACGAGCAGCCCAGTGACAATGCCAGCACCGGCGAGATCGTGGTGCGGGCACCCTGGCTGACCCAGGGGTATCTGAAGGACCACAAGGCCTCGGAAAAGCTGTGGGAGGGCGGTTACCTGCATACCGGCGATGTGGCGGTGCGGGACGAACTCGGCTATCTGCGCATCACCGACCGGACCAAGGATGTCATCAAGGTCGCCGGCGAGTGGGTCTCTTCGCTGGAGCTGGAGGACATGATTGCCCACCACCCGTCTGTCAGCGAGGTCGCTGTGATCGGGGTCTTCGACGAGAAATGGGGTGAGCGGCCGCTGGCGCTGGTGGTTCCGAAAGCTGACAGCCGTGTCACGGAAAAGGATATTACCCATCACATGAAGCAGTACGCCGACAAGGGGCTGGTCAACAAGCAGGTGGTGCTGCTGAAGGTAAGATTTGTTGAGGCCATCGACAAGACCAGTGTCGGCAAGGTCAGCAAGGTGACCTTGCGGGAGAAGTATGGCCAGGACACACGTGCCACCAGGTGATTTAGGCGGCACCGACGCACTGATGGGCAAATCCGTCTTACAAAACTCACACGCTACTTAACCCTGACACCATTGGCCCGCAGACTACCACTCTTGATCGTCAGTGTGCCGATAATATCAAACAGCCTCAGTACCGAATTGCCTCCATCCACCATCAGGCCGTTATTCAGCGTGGTCGGCCGGCCGTTCAGCTTGTCATAGTACGGGTTCCAGCCACCATTGAGCAGTACTCCCTTGCTCAGTACCACCGCGTCTATGTAGGAACTGCCAAGCAATAGCAGCTCGTCGGGGATCGTCGGGTTCGCGGCGGACAACGCCTCGGTGAGTGTCTCGTAGGAAACCCCTTTGGTCTTGTTCCTGGCGAGCGGAGGTTGGATGATGGTCTGCTGCATGGTGACGCTGGAAGCGCCGCACCAGTCGTCGCCGGCAAAGACGGCGCTGATGGGGTGGCTGCCAAGACTTAGTAACGAGGTCGTAAACTCGGCTTTGGGATGCTCAACATTAAATGGGTTAAACGTTCCTGTCCCCAGAGTGTAATCCCCTTCCTGGAAACTGATCGTACCCTGAAAGTAGCTCAATATTGTTGAGGTGATGTCACAATCCGTTGTCGCTGAGATGGTGATGAGGTCGCCGGCATAGGCGGGATTGGTGTTGGAAGAAATAGTTGTGATGGAAGGCCTTTTGTTGACAACCTGTACGAGGGATGACGACGTGGCGGGACCGCACAGGCCATTGCCGGCATACTCCGCAGTGATGGTGTGGCTGCCGGCGCCAAGGCTTGAGATGTCGTGAGATACGGTGCCGAAAGATACAGTGCCGAAAGATCCAACGTAAAAGTTCTCGCTCCCCAGTACCGCTGAGCCATCCTTGAAGGCTATGGAACCGCTGAAATCACCCTGTCCCGCGGCTGCCGTGTTGCAGGAGATCTGGGCATTGATTGTGCCGCTCTGGTCGCCGGCATACATGGGGTTAACCGTGGAAGAGACGGTTAGTGTTGTATGAAACGTGGCCTTCATGACTATTGCAGCATTTGTGAGGGTAGCGTCACTGTAGGCTGTGTAGAGTTGCCCGTTGGGTGTAAAGGCCAGCGAAGCATAGGCAGTTTGGCCTGCAGAAACGCCGTTGTCGCCCTTGAGGCGCCAGACAGTGCCATCAAACGTTGTAACCTTCAACTTTCCGGATATCATGTCCTGATAGGCAAGGTAGGGAGCGCCGCCGGGGGAAACTGCCAATGCCAGGTTGTCCGAGGAACCGGACGCGGGGTCGGCCTGCCAGCCCGACTGGTCTCCGGACAGCTTTGCCACCATGGCCTTGTTGGTGCCGTCAAGCGCGCGATAGGCCAGGTACGGGACGTTATTGCTGTCAATAGCCAGCGACAGATTGTCGGCCCCGCCGGTGGATGCCGTTGACAGGGACCAACTGCCATTGGCCAGCGTCATGAAAGTTGCCTTGCCGCCGTTATTGGCATCGCTGAACACCACGTTCGGTGCGCCGTTGGGTGCAAAGGCCAGGGACACCCCCTGCGCGTTGCTGATCGGAAACTGCCCCGGTGTGGCCATGACCCAGCCTGTTCCGTCAAGTCGCCTGACCTTGACCCTGTTGCCGTCATCTTCCGAGGAATACGCCACCCAGGGGGTGCCGTCGGGAGCAAAGGCCAGGGAGGGAGACGCCCCATCCGGCCAGTAATTGCCCACCGTCACCCACCCTGACCCGTCAAAGCGCAGCACCCTGGTAACCCTGCCGGGAGCAACCGTAGGATTACAAGTCGCATCATCTGGTCTACAGGAGAATGGTTTTACATGCTGTTTTAAGGTTAGCGCCACATAGGGAGTGCCGGCGGGTGAGAATGCCAGAGATATTTGATCCATGCCGTCAAGAACTAATCTCGCCGGGTCGCCTGAGTAAACCTCCCCTAAATTGCCAAAGCCGCAGACTCCGGCTGTTACCCAGGAGTTGCCATCAAACCATTGTACGGTAGCATAATTCGTAACAATATCTCTGGTGGTGGTTCCGTTGATGCACGAACTTCCATCCACATATGCCACCCAAGGGGCGCCATCCGGGGCAAAGGCCAGCTTGGTATATCTAGCCGCCGCACCTTCAGGACTCGGGTTGCCCTGATTAATCCAGGTGCTGGCGACACCTGCCTCGGCAGCTGTGGAGAAATTGCGCGACTGTGGCGCAGTCAGGCTGGCGGTGGTGAAGCAGGCGGTGTATGCGCTGTTATGTGTCAGATTGCGCACGGCGTAGCTTGTATTCACAGCCGTGACCAGAGCCAGTGAACCATGCTGCAGGGCGGACGCACCTGAAGCTGTCTGGCCGGCAGCCACCTGCACCGCGCTTCCGCAGGGCACATCTGTTCCCTTGTGCAGGGTGAAATGCCCGGTCACCGGAACATCGGACTGCGCTGAAAGTATGGCCTGACCGGCCTGTGGTGCGACTGCCCAGGTGAAGTACGGATCAAGTACCGAGAGATTGCTGCTGCCGCTATTTGTCGTGTAGAAGTCGTCGCCGCTGTAGTCGCCATACAGGGTGCGGCTGCCTGCGGTCATAAACGATGTGGTAAGGGTGGCGATGCCATTAACCACCTCAGCGGTTCCCAGAGGCGCAGTCCCGTCGCGGAACGTAACCGTGCCGGTTGCCGTGTTGGGCGACACCGTGGCGGTCAGAATAATGTTTGCTCTGGTGGCAACAGTGGCAGGGCCCGCAGAGAGCGCAACAACTGGAGTGGCTTTGGTAACGGTTTGCACAATGGAAGTGCTGGTGGGGGTGCCGGCAAGGGAGGTCTGAACATAGGCGGTTATCTCATGGGTGCCGATTGCCAGTGATGATGTGCTATAGGCCACGCTGCCATTGTTCTCATACCCGGAGGCAATGGTTGTGTCCTGGCCATTGAACCGGTCAATCAGCGTTACCGTTGCATTCGGTGTGCCCCCCCATCCATCAATCCACGAGACCGTAAAAGTGACGGCCTGATTAAAGGCCGATGGACTGTGGTTAGAAGTAAGCGTTACGCAGACGTCGGATTGATTTACTGGGGGACAGAGCTGGCCAAGGGCTGCGGTGGTGATAAGGAACTGGCAGAACAGCAGGAACAGAAAGAACATTCTCCGCATGGTAATCTCCTCCTTTGTGGAGCCTGACATACATCGTACTTCATTACATATCCGGCGGATGTGCTAGGTGCCGAGTTTGGCGTATACACTATAACGCGTTTAAATTTGTCAATCAAATACAAATAATTACGGTCAAATTCCGAGATATCCCAATTGCGGGCCACAATGGAGGTTCCGAATATATTGACTTGCATTTGAACTACGGCCCATGATATATCAAGAAAAGTTGATTTATAAAAATCGGGATATCTGATATATCATGCTCGACACCCTCAAAGCACTGGCCGACCCCTGCCGCCTGCGCCTGACTGCGGTACTGCTGGCCGGTGAATTCACCGTGCAGGAACTGACCCGCATCATGGGCATGGGGCAGTCGCGCATCTCGCGGCACCTCAAGATACTGACCGAGGCCGGCGTGCTGACCGTCAAGCACCAGGGTACCTGGAGCTATTACCGGGCAGGTGAGTCAAACGGCTTCTTTGCCACCATCCGCCCGGCCTTTGAGCGTGAAATCGAAAAACTGGCCGCGCGCAGCCTGGATCTGTCCGCAGTGGCGCAGGTACTGGAGGATCGGCGGCGGCGCAGCCAGGAATTCTTTGACCGCCATGCCCGTCAGTGGGACGATCTGGCCAGAACGCTTCTGCCGGTCCCGGAATATCGCCAGCGCCTGCTGGAACTTGTGCCAAAGGGTGTCATTGTGCTGGAGATCGGCGTCGGCACCGGCGGTCTGTTGGCGGAACTGTCAACACGGGCGTCACAGGTGATCGGCGTTGACCATTCCCCGGCCATGCTGGAGGAAGCCCGCCGCAGGTTGGTGGATCGTGGGGTGAGTGGAGTCGAACTACGTCTGGGTGAGATGGCCCATCTGCCGCTGCCCGATGCCGCGGTAGAATGCGTGGTGGCCAACATGGTGCTGCACCATGCCGCCGATCCGGCTGCTGTTCTGGCAGAAATCCGGCGGGTATTGGTAGCGGGCGGTGTGCTGCTCCTGGCAGACCTGGCTCATCACGAGCGCGAGGCCGCCCGGGAGCAATTGGCCGACCAGTGGCTGGGGTTTGATGAGGGTGAACTGTCCATCTGGCTGACTGCGGCCGGGTTCGGGGATATCCGTTGTGAGCGGATTGAGGGTGCGAACGGTCAGGAGACGGTGTTTTTGGTAAAGGCCGCCAATACGATACAACAACGAGTTTAATACATGAAAACGCCCAGTTTCAAGAACATACCGGTCTTCCCCTTCCTGGCTCTGGGGATTTCATTTCTGCTGTTTGCCAGGTTTATCGATAATTTTTTCTGTTACGATGATTTCCGTTATATAGAAAACAACTTCCATGATCTTGTCCGCATTCTGCTCGGCTACAATGCGCTCAGAGTGGTAAGCAACGTCGTCTGGGCACCGATGTACAGTCTATTCGGATTCAATCCCGTCGGCTACACCCTGGTTAACATTACGCTGTACGCGCTTAATGCCGTGCTGGTCTTTTACTTCATCCAGGTTGTATTCAAGAACAGAACCGTGGCATTTTTTAGTGGCCTCTTTTTTGTCTTGAGCGCTGTCGGGTCTGATGTCATCTTCTGGAAATGCGTCATCAATTCGCTGCTGTGCCTCTGTTTTTATCTGCTGACGCTGATCACTTATGTACGTTTTCGCGAAAGCGGCAACCGGAAATTCCTGCTGCTGTCACTGGTTAGCTACTGTTTAGCCATGTTCAGCAAAGAAGAGGCCGCCTCGCTACCGGCAATCATCCTGATGCTGGAATTCCTGTTTTTGTCCGGCGGATTATTAAACAGAAACGTCTGGATGCGGATACTCCCGTTTTGCGGGATTATTGTTACCTATCTGCTGCTGAACAAGGTGGTGTTCAGCTGGCTGGCCTTGGCGCCGGCCGAACTGGCAAAACTGTACCAGATCAGACCTCTCTATTCTCTCGTGGGTGGTTTCTGTGCGTTTTTCCTTTCTCCCTCAGGGGTGTTGCGCGACATCAATCCACTGGCCTGGTTTGCCGGCATAGCTGTTCCTGCCAGCCTGTTTCTGGTTAAAGACAAAAAGCTGCTGCTGTTGGTATTAGGTTGGGTCATTTTTACATTTATACCTCAAAGCCTGTCCTCACTGGGGCAATTTGAACCCAAATACCTGGCCAATTCCATCGGCCGCTACCTCTATATCGTCTCTATCGGGCCGGCCTTGATGTATGCGGCCCTGTTGGCAGATCTGAAGGAGAGGCTTAACAGAAAGACCTTTTGCCTTGTTGCTGTGCTGATCATTGCAACCTTTGGTTGGATCAACTATGAGAATGTCCAGCAGCGCGGCCAGCAATGGAAATCAGAAGCCGCTCCGATTGCACTGTATCTTTCAACGCTACGCAACTTTATGCCGTCGTTCCCGCCCAACTCGTATGTATATGTAGACAACCCACCGACAGGACGGGCCTATGTTCAACAGTCCATGCGGGCCTATTACCGAACCCCGTCCATTACCTGGATTATGGATCCGCAAAGCTTCCGGTGCAAGCCGGGCGATCGTGCCTTTCTGATTAACGTATTTTGGGAGGGGCCCACTAAAATCAATTGGATCCAGATATCCGAACCTTGGCCAATGACCATTGCCCAATGATTTGAAATAAAATCACACAAAGGAGAAACACATGTCACAAGATTTCATCGTAGCAGACCTGAAACTGGCCGATTGGGGCCGCAAAGAGATCCGGATCGCCGAGACCGAGATGCCCGGACTGATGGCCATCCGCGAGGAGTTTGCCGCCAGCCAGCCGCTGAAAGGCGCCCGCATCACCGGCTCACTGCACATGACCATCCAGACCGCCGTGCTGATCGAGACCCTGACCGCCCTGGGTGCCCAGGTACGTTGGGCCTCCTGCAACATCTTCTCGACCCAGGACCACGCCGCAGCCGCCATCGCCGCCCAGGGAGTGCCGGTCTTCGCCGTCAAGGGTGAGACCCTGGAGCAGTACTGGGACTACACCCACCGCATCTTTGAATGGAGTGACGGCGGATATTCCAACATGATCCTGGACGACGGCGGCGACGCCACCCTGCTGCTGCATCTGGGAGCCAAGGCTGAAAAGGACCTCTCCGTGCTGTCCAATCCGGGCTCCGAGGAAGAAACGATCCTGTTCGCCGCCATCAAGGCCAAGCTGGCCGTTGCCCCGACCTGGTACTCCACCCGACTGGTGCAGATCAAGGGCGTGACCGAGGAGACCACCACCGGCGTGCACCGCCTGTACCAGATGCACGAGCGCGGAGACCTGAAATTCCCGGCCATCAACGTCAATGACTCGGTCACCAAGTCCAAGTTCGACAACCTGTACGGCTGCCGCGAATCCCTGGTGGACGGCATCAAGCGCGCCACCGACGTCATGATCGCCGGCAAGGTCGCCCTGATCTGCGGCTACGGCGACGTGGGCAAGGGCTCGGCCCAGGCCATGCGCGCCCTCTCGGCCCAGGTCTGGGTGACGGAAGTCGATCCGATCTGCGCCCTGCAGGCCGCCATGGAAGGCTACCGCGTCGTGACCATGGAGTATGCCGCCGACAAGGCCGACATCTTCGTGACCTGCACCGGCAACTACCATGTCATCACCCATGACCACATGATCAAGATGAAGGACCAGGCCATTGTCTGCAACATCGGCCACTTCGACAACGAAATCGAGGTAGCGGCCCTGGAGAAGTACCAGTGGGAGGAGATCAAGCCCCAGGTAGACCACATCATCTTCCCGGACGGCAAGCGCATCATCCTGCTGGCAAAAGGGCGCCTGGTCAACCTGGGCTGCGGCACCGGCCATCCCAGCTATGTCATGTCCTCTTCCTTTGCCAACCAGACCATCGCCCAGATCGAGCTGTTCTGCAATCCGGAGAAATACCCGGTCGGCGTGTATGTCCTGCCCAAGCACCTGGACGAGAAGGTTGCCCGTCTGCAGCTGAAAAAGCTGAATGCCCAGCTGTCGGAACTGACCGCCGAGCAGGCTGCCTATATCGGCGTGCCGGTGGCAGGGCCATATAAATCCGAGCAGTACCGCTACTAGGGAACACCCCGGAAGGTAGTTGGCATGAATCGGGGCGGATCAAACAAGATCCGCCCATTTTGTTTACCGGGGGTAGGGTGGCAAAGCACAAAAAATAAAAGGCACCTGCAATATTATATGCAAGTGCCTTTATTTATTGGTGGAGCTGATGAGGATCGAACTCACGACCTATGCGTTGCGAACGCATCGCTCTCCCAGCTGAGCTACAGCCCCGAGTTCAGGAATTAATGGTCATGTTTTTTTTCTTTTTTGTGTTTTTTGTAATGGCCCTTGTGTTTGCCATTATCCTTTTTTCCCTCATACTCATGTTCCCTTACAATCACCCGCTCCCGCTCGATTACCCGCACCTGTGGCGGGGGCGGTGGCTGCGGGGTACCGACCTGCACCCGTACGTTGGGAGTTGCAACGTCAACGCCTACTGCTGCTGAAGCAAAACTCGCTGCTGCAAAAACCATAACAATGCTGGCTGCTGTCTTCCTGATCATTATCTTCTCCTTCAGTAAGAATGTTGGCTTTCGAGGTGCAACTATACACCGATACCATAAAATCCAATAGACTGAAAATTCATTTCAATTGTGATCCCGTTGTACCTATAGCGATTATCTACCAAGAGATTGCCGGCTAACGTAGATACCTGAAGGCACATACAGCTCTTAACGTTGGACGTAACAGTAAACATAGGCCTCCATGCAAAGACTGGCGGACTGTACGTTTATTCCAGCCAGTGCCATCCATTCCTATCGCAACACTATCCCGACTATGGAACTACAGAGTCAAAGGTTTGCCTCCACGACATCGAATCGCCGGTGTCGCCACCCTCCTGGGCGATATATTTATACATGAAATGGAGTTTGGTCCCTGATGCAACCTTCGGGATTTTCAGTTTAAACGCAGCTGATTCATTTTCCTTCAGCATGTGTACGAAATCAACTGCCCGCTGGGCTTCCTTTCCGTCAGCATTCTGCAAAGAAACCCAGATCTCCACATCGTCCATCTCGTAGTAGCGGATATTCCTTATGACTCCATCAATTACCGTTGAATCGCCAAGCGATTTGACCTCCCAGGCAAGCTGTGCATCAAACTCCCTGTACTGCTGGGGAAGTGCTTGCATGCGCTCCTGATTGACAGTGGGATAGGTCGCACACCCGCTCAGAAGCGCCAGAATTACAACGCACCACAGTGAAGTCCGCAGCATGTCGATCACCACCTTTCTGTAATAGTAATAGCATAGTAGGCCACGTATGCACAACGGTAAGCGGGCCTGCAGGGGTGCCGGTTTTCACAGGTTGACTATAAAAGTGATAGTAAGGTATTGTGTGATAAAAGAGGTGTGTAACATGCTGATACAGGTACGTTATCCTGACAACCGTTTCGATTATGTGAAAGATACTGTGTTGCACCGGCTGATTGAATCAAGGACCATAACAGGATTCCGGCGTTCTTCCGGCTGGGTGACCGTCGGAGTTGACCCGCTGCGGCAATTCCAGCGTAATTTCAACCATAAGCCGGCGGCTGAAGTGAAAAACATCGTCCGCGTCGAATATACCGACAACCGGTATGATTATGTAACAGAGGACAAGCTGGATACCCTGCTGGAATCAAACCAGATTGTCAAATTCAAGCGCATAACCGGCTGGGTGACGATTGGTGTTGACCCGTTACGCAAACCTAACCGCCAGCATACCTTTCGGTATCCGAATGAAATGAAAAAACGGGCAGTGCAATGACTTGTAAAAACCCAAGTTTCTCACTGCACGTGCCCCGTTGAAATCATTCCAGTATCCTGGTTGCTGTTGCAAAATACTCCGATTCGCCAAAGCAGCTTGTAGGAATGCCCTTGTGCTGTTCGTAGGAGAGCGAAACCTTTTTCCCCATGCTCCCGTTGAGCTTGCTGATCACGTTCTTGTCCCGCACTGAAAAAAGGAATTTTTCCGGCAAGGCACCCGGTACCGGCAGCATTTGCAGCTCCCCTTCCCAGGTTTTACAGAGCCACCCTTTTTCCGAAAACTTTTGAATGTACCCGATTCTCTCGCCTTTGGAATAGCTCCAGTTGAGCACAATCATGACATAACCCGTGCAGAGAACAACCACGGTTATCACCAGTACAACCGCCAGCTTGAACACCTTTTTCCTGATTTCATCACCCGTCATTTGTCCTCCAATACCTTGATAGTTATCATTGAAATATCCGAACATGCCTGGGTTGGTCAACGATATGATTGCTCGTCATTTTTCCCGCATGCGTGTGATTTCATCCAGTATTTCCTGCCGGGTTACGATCCCCTTCTTTTCCAGAACTGAAACCAGGGCCATAATTTCATAGGCGTGAGAAACGACAATCTCTTCCATGGGAAAAGCATCTTCTTTTGTTAGTGTCTCTGTCATGTGCTGTCACTTTCCTGGATATGTAGTGGGCATTGCAGCCAACCGGCGAGGGTGGGCTGTTATGCGAGTTCCTGCTCCTGAATAGTAGAAAACCTGAAGTCCAATGAATGATATTCCCTGTTGAGGGCGACCGTTTTGGGCATGTGCCGGGAGGTTGGGCCCCAAAGCTGAATCGGGCCGGGAGAATTGGAAAGGTCATTCTCCGCCCAGAGACCCCTGCGGGACTCAAAGTAGATAAAAGCCGGAGAATCCAGCTTGACCAGGGCCTTTTCAATGACTTTGGCAGGTTTTCCTTTGCGGATCTCAATATCCAGCAGGCTGGTAATCGGGATGCCCAAAGGTTTGGCGCCCTGATCCAGATCCGTAAGGCTGGCCATATACCCGGTACGGCCATCCAGGATCAATGAGCCGGCGGTTGCCCCCAGATTATAGGTGTAGGCCGCATCGAAGAGCGTAGAGGCACCGCAACGGGCCTCATAGCCGAAAAAGTGATTCAGCGTATTGAATTTCACGCTGCTATCCAACTCGGCAATTCTCGCTTTGACGGCACCGCTTAACATGGTTTCGGTTTCAATCAGTGAAACCGGCAGATTGCCATGTTCATCACGGTCTGCCATGAGTTTGTATTTGATGGAGTCAGGCAGGGATTCCAGCAATTCCCCATGGCTTTGCGTCAATTTCGAATACATGAACAGCAGCTGCTCCCTGATGTTCCTGCCGGTCAGCTCGTCTTTGAATTGCGCCATCTTATCGTTCAAATCGTCAATCATGGTGGTAAAGCCGGGGATAAATTCGATCAAACCTTCCGGCACAAGGACAACGCCATAATTCAGACCCTTCCTGGCGCGCCCGATAGCAATCTCGGCGATAGAATCCACTATCTCAGACAGGGTTATGGTGCGTTCCCGGACCTCTTCGGAGATCAGGGCAATCGTTGGATGTGTCTGCAGGGCCACCTCCAGGGTTACATGCGAGGCAGAGCGCCCCATCAGGCGAATAAAATGCCAATACTTCAGCGAAGAGGCTGAATCGCGCAGTAGGTTGCCGACTTCCTCGGCATAAATCTTGGTGGCAGTATCGAATCCGAAAGAGATCGGCAGTTCGTCGCCACGCTGCAGATCGCCGTCAATGGTTTTCGGTACACCGATCACCTGCACGCCGCTGCCGTTTTCTTTTACACCGGTAAACAGTTCTTCGGCCAGGAAAGCGGCGTTGGTGTTGGAGTCATCACCGCCGATAACGACTATGGCATCAATATTCTGCTCCCGGCAGACGGTTTTCACCTTTTCAATGTCTTCCGGTTTTTCGATTTTTGTGCGATCGGTCCCCATGAAGTTAAATCCGCCGGTATTCATGATCTGGTGAACATGGAAATCCGTTATCTCAAAGAGATTTCCCTTCAGTAACCCTTTGGGGCCGGCCTTGATTCCCAGCAGGGTGTTTTCTGCCCCCAACATCCGTTTGAGACCTGCCACCACATTATGTCCGCCGGCCGCCGGGCCACCGGAAAACATCACGGCGACCCTTTTGCCGGATACCTGAGCAGTCATGGCGTCCCCGGCTGATAACAGGCGGTTTTTTGATGCTGCGATGGAATACGGGAATGATACGGCGATCTCCCGGCCCGGTTCCAGAGCCCTTGTCCCGGCGGTAAACGTAATCGGCACCACCGCTCCTGATGTTCTGAAGGCATCACAAAGCGGCACATCCATCGCCCTGATGGCAGTTTCAAATGGTGAGTGCCCATGTTCCATCTTTTGTAACGAAGCAGCCAGGACGGAATCTGGTACAGGTTCTATGTTCATACTGGCGATGACTTTATTCATATTCAGCCTTTATCTAGTAGTGTCGTAACAGCGGGAAAACGCCGGGCGGGATGAACAGACCCTTCATATCCGAATCTTTCAGCGCAACCCGCGTATCGTGTGACGGTCTCACGATACGCTGCGTTGCAGTTATACCAGATTATCCCCAAAAACTAATCCGGATTCCAGGATGAGGGCCTGCCAGAATGGCACGAAAATTCCAGGAAGGCGCCATCTTCAGCACCTGACCACCTTGACTATCTCTTCTTTTCATCCTTCTTGATCTTTTTGTCGGCCTTTTTTTCCTTCGGGGTTTTAGCCGGATCCTTTTTAGTCGCTTTCTTGCTGTCCTGGCCTTTGCTCATGATATATGCTCCTTTTTTTCATCGGCGCTACACGGAGTGCTTGCTGATTTTTGATTATAGCACTCAAGTGGATTCGAGGGAATTTATACTTGCTACATCGACTCGTTCAGCAGCGGGGCCGGCAATCATTACATCCGGAATGTAGTACCGCCAGAAATGCGTTAGTGTCTTTCACGACTCTCTGCTAGGATGGCCGGCATTGTGCTTTCAGGAGTCCCTTGATGCAAGTTTACGAGGTGAGCGTGCCAGAACCGAATCTGCTGGAAGCCAGTGTTCAGCAGCACTATGCGAGCCAGGATCTGGGCGGGCGGATTCTGGCAGCGCTGGAAGCAGCCGGAAAGGATCTGCGCAACCTGAAGCCGTCCGACCTGGCCCCGGTTGACGAGTTTCATGTGCGCGGTCGCAAGGCCACCATGGAACTTGCAGGCGCTGCGGGTCTCGGACCCAGCATGCATGTGCTGGATGTCGGCAGCGGTATTGGCGGGCCGGCGCGCTGCCTCGCTGCTGAGTTCGGCTGTCGGGTAACCGGTATCGACCTGACCGGGGACTACTGTCGTGTCGCAGAAATGCTGACAGACAAGGTCGGCCTCTCCCATCTGGTTGCATTCCGGCAAGGAGATGCCCAGCAGATGCCGTTCAGCGACGGATCTTTTGATGTCGTCTGGACCCAGCACACGGCCATGAATATTCCGGGCAAGGATGCACTGTATGGGGAAATGTACCGCGTTCTGAAGCCGGGAGGCACCCTGGCGATCTACGATATCCTGGCCGGCCCGGTCAGCCCGGTTCATTTTCCAGTCCCGTGGTCGCAGGGGCCGGAAACGAGTTTCCTGGTCACACCGGATGAGATGCGGAAACTACTCGAAGCGGCCGGATTTGCTGTCAGCACCTGGGTAGATTCAACTGATTCGGCCCGCAACTGGTTCCGGCAGGTGACACACCCTTCCGGGGAGGCCGGGCCGCGCCTGTTGGGGCTTAATCTCCTGATGGGAGATGGCTTTCAGCACATGACCAAAAACCAGCTGCGCAATCTTGATGAGAATCGTATTGCTCTCTGTCAGGTGACGGCAGTAAGATAATGAACTCTGGAACTTTTTTAATTTTTTGATCATCTCCACAGGCGAGAGTTGACATGAGCAATAAAGCAAACAACAGAGCAACCGCTCCTTCGGCAGATTTTTTCCAGTCGGAGTTTGTCCGGTTTATGCAGATCTGCAGTGAGACCCCCTTTGGTCTGGCGATACTTGACCGTGAGCTTCGCTATGTCGTTCTTAACGAGGCAATGGCGGCAATCAATGGTCACCCGATCGCTGCGCACAGCGGCAGGTCTCAGCACGAGGTCAATTCTCACGTCGCAGCCGTGATCGAGCCTATTTCCCGTTACGCCGTCGAGGAAGGCAAAGCGCTTAAAGGGGTGGAAACCAGGTTGTGCGGCGAGCATGAAGAGGATGATGCCAAGGCCCGTTACTGGCTTGTCGACAGCTACCCTTTGCAGAGCGCTGACTGCGGAATCCAGGGTGCCTGCCTGGTGATCCGGGACATCACCGAACAAAAGCTGCGGGAGATGGCTCAGGAAGAGCGCTTGAAGTTCGAGGCGCTGCTTTCGGCCCTGTCGGCCGAGTTCATCAATATGGATGTCAGTGAAGTAGATGCCAGGGTTGTGCAGGGGCTGAAGCGGATCCACGATTTTCTGGGATACGACCGGGTTACTCTCTGGCAGTTTTCCCCGCTTGACGGACGCTGCTATCTGACCCACTCCCATTCCCAGCAGGACATTAAACAGCCCCCCCCGGTTATCGACGAAATCATACCGGTATGGGTCAATATGGCCCGTCAGGGCGAAATGTTCATGGTCGACGACGTGGAGGACCTGCCGGACAAATTCTGGCGCGAAAAAAAATACGCCAAGGATCAGGGCGGCATCAAATCCATGTTCTTTATCCCGCTCAGGGTCGGAGCCGAGATGCACGGGCTCATGTCGGTCGTTTCCTACCGCCGCAAGCGACAATGGATAGAAGTCTTCGTCCAGCGGCTGCGCCTGTTGGGGGAGATCTTTGCCAATGCCCTGGAGAGAAAGCGCATCGACCAGAAGATGCAGCAGGCCTTCGCAGAGATCGAACAGCTGCGCGACCGGCTGCAGGCCGAAAACCACTTCCTCCGTGACCAGATCGACATCGAACTCAAGCACGAAGAGATCATCGGTGAGTCGGAGGCGATCAGGAAGGTCCTGCTCCAGGCCAGGCAGGTCGCCGGCACCGGCTCAACAGTGCTTATCCTGGGTGAAACCGGCACCGGCAAGGAGCTGCTGGCGCGCGCCATTCACAGTCAGAGCGGCTGCCGGGACCGGCCGATGATCAAGCTGAACTGCGCGGCCCTGCCGGCGACCCTGATCGAGGCCGAACTGTTCGGCAGGGAAAAAGGGGCCTATACCGGTGCCACCACGCGTCAGATCGGTCGTTTCGAAGCAGCCAACGGTTCGACCATATTTCTCGATGAAATCGGCGAACTCCCTCTGGAGCTTCAGTCCAAGCTGCTCCGGGTTCTGCAGGAGGGACAGTTCGAAAGACTGGGCAGCAACGATCCGGTTACGGTCGACGTGCGGGTCATTACCGCAACCAATCGCGACCTGGCCCGGCTTGTCAAGGATGGGCGCTTCCGCGAAGACCTCTACTACCGCTTGAACGTGTTCCCGATCTCCCTGCCGCCGCTCAGGGATAGAAAAGAGGATATCCCCCTGCTGATCTGGGCCATGGTCAAGGAATTGGGAAAGGTGTTCGGCAAGTCCATCGAGAGCATTCCGAAGAAAAATATGGACGCCCTGGAATGCTATGCCTGGCCAGGCAACATCAGGGAATTGAGAAACACCATTGAGCGGGCCATGATCCTGAACAACGGCCCGAACCTGGTTGTAGAGCTCCCCAACAGTTTTGCTGGAGTGGCCTTGCCTTCATATTCACTGGCAAGCGTCGAACGAACGCATATCATCTCGACTCTGGACAAAACCGGCTGGCGTGTGAGAGGAAAAAACGGTGCAGCCGCACTCCTCGAAGTCCCTCCTTCTACGCTTGAGTCAAAAATGAAAAAATTGGGAATCAAACGCAAAACAGTTATCCACGATATTTAGTGTTCAGCACGATATATCGTTGATAGCTGTATTCTTGCCATAATTAGTCCACAAACCCTCCCCGCATAACGAAGTTTTCCTTACCCCCCTCTGCCGTCAATATAGCAATACACGATATATCGTGTATTGCTAGTTGCTGTGGCGAACAATATAATTTTATTATACAAATTAGTGCTGTAATTTAGGCGTGTTGAGGTTGCGGCATGTATTGTTTTTGTGTTGGCATGGCAAGTGCAAAACCATGTTTGTAAAATCCAAAAATCAATTACCAGGGGAAAAGCATGAATTTCGAACTGAGCCAGGACCACAAGGTGTTGCAATCCGCTGTACGCGATTTCGTCGAGAAAGAAATCAAGCCGATCGCCATAAAGATTGACGAGGATCATGCCATCCCCGATTCGCTGGTGAAGAAGATGGCTGAGATGGGCTTCCTGGGCAGCTATCTGCCGGAAGAGTACGGCGGTGCCGGACTGGACATGCTCTCCTACGCCATCGTGGTCGAAGAGGTCTCCAAGGCCTGCGGCTCCAGCGGCGTCCTGATCTCGGCCCATACGTCGCTCTGCAGCGGCCCGATCTACACCTTCGGCACCGAAGAGCAGAAGAAGAAATGGCTGCCGGACCTCAACACCGGCAAGAAAATCGGCTGTTTCCTGCTGACCGAACCCAATGCCGGCAGCGACGCCGGGGGGACCGCCACCACCTACAAGCGTGAAGGGGATGAATTCGTCATCAACGGCGGCAAGACCTTCATCACCAACGGCGGCTACCTGGGGACCGGTGTGCTGCTGGCCTCCTTTGACCGCAGCCTGAAGCACAAGGGCATCAGCGCCTTCATTGTCGACCTGCAGTCACCCGGTGTCACCATCCTCAAAAACGAGAACAAGATGGGTATCCGCGGCAGCTACACCACCGCCTTTGCCTTCGACAATCTGCGCGTCCCGGTTGAAAACCTGCTGGGGCAGGAGGGCAAGGGCTTCAACGTTGCCATGGATACCCTCAACGGCGGCCGGATCGGGATCGCCTCCCAGGCCCTCGGTATTGCCGAAGGCGCCTTTGAGCGGGCCCTGGCCTATTCCAAGGAGCGCAAACAGTTCGATCAGCCCATCTGCGACTTTCAGGCCATCCAGTTCAAGCTGGCCGATATGTGGACCAGCATCGAAACCAGCAAACTCCTGACGTACCGGGCGGCCTGCCTGAAAGATGCCAAGAAGAGCTACACCATGGAATCGGCCATGTGCAAGATGCACGCCTCGGAAACCGCCACCTTTGTCACCAAGGAGGCGGTGCAGATTCACGGCGGCTACGGCTACATCGCCGACTACGAGGTCGAGCGCATGTACCGCGACGCCAAGATCACCGAGATCTACGAAGGTACCAACGAGGTACAGCGGGTTGTTATTTCAAAAATGTTGCTGTCGTAGGGAGGCATCTATGAAACTACTGGTCTGCATCAAACAGGTTCCTGACATGGAATCACGCTTCAAAGCCAACAGCGCCGGCACCTGGTACAGCGACAGCGATCTGGCCTGGCGCATGAACGAATACGATGAATACGCCGTGGAACAGGCCGTGCAGCTGCGTGAACAGCTGGGCGACTCTGCCGAGCTGACCGTGCTCTCCATCGGTCCGGACCGGGTCGTCGAAGCCATCAAGAAATCCCTGGCCATGGGGTGCGACAACGCCGTGCATATCCAGGACCCTGCCATCCACGAAAAGGACCCCTGGCAGGTGGCATCAATCATCGCCGCCTATGCCAAAGCACAGGGCTTCGACCTGATCTTCACCGGCATGCAGTCCCAGGACCGCGGCTCGGCCCAGGTCGGCGTCACCGTCGCCGAACTGCTCGGTTATGCCTGCGCCACCACCCTGGTCGGCTTTGCCTATGACAACGGCAGCATCACCGCCAAGCGCGAACTGGAAGGGGGCATCAAAGGGGTGGCAAAACTGCCCCTGCCGGCCCTGGTCACCTGCCAGCTGGGACTCAACGTACCGCGCTACCCGACCCTGCCCAACATCATGAAGGCCAAAAAGAAGGAGATCACCCCGCTGGCCGTAGCCGACCTGCTCACGGAAGAAGCACTGGTGCAGACCGCCAGCTTCCAGCCCCCGGCGAAAAAAGGGGGCGGCATCGTACTGGAAGGGGACGTGGGCGATCTGGTCGCGAAGGTGATGGGCATACTCAAGGAAAAAACCACGGTCCTGAGATAGGAGACAACCATGAAAACACTACTGATCGGCGAATATCGCGAAGGAAAACTGCTGGAAGCCACCTACGAACTGCTCGGCTTTGCCGACCAGCTGGGGGGCGAGAGTGCCATGCTGCTGGTCGGCAGCGAAGGGCAGCTGCCCGCCTACGGCGGCCGGCTGTACCTGGCGGATGTTGCCACCTACGGCGAATACAACCCGGAAGTCCACAAAAAGCTGATCCTGCAGGTGATCGAAACAGAGCAGCCGGACACAATCGTCTTCCTGCACTCCTCCTACGGCTGGGACCTGGCCCCGCGGGTCGCCGTCAGCCTCAAAGTCGGCCAGGTATCGGAGATCGTCGCCATCGCCCCTGGCGGCTATGAAACCAGCTGCTGCAACGGCAAGATGCGCCGCACCGTCAAACCTGCCGGCGGGAGGGCCGTACTCACCATCCAGGCCGGCGCCTTTCCGGTCCTCCAGCCGAACGGCACACCGCAGCTGCAGAAGATCGCAGGGGACACCGCCTCAGCACTGGTCTTCAGCGGATACGAGCCGGCCGAGAAGAAAGAGATCGATCTGGCCAAGGCCGACATTATCGTCAGCGCCGGCCGCGGGGTGGGCAAAAAGGACAACATCCCGGTCATCGCCGCCCTGGCCAAGGCCCTGGGCGGGGAACTGGGCGCCAGCCGGCCGGTCGTCGACGCCGAATGGGTGAGCCATGACCACCAGGTCGGCACCACCGGCCAGACCGTATCGCCCAAGCTGTACGTGGCCTGCGGCATCTCCGGCGCCATCCAGCACCTGGCCGGCATGAAGAAATCCGACTTCATCATCGCCATCAACAAGGACAAGGACGCACCCATCGGGGAGATCGCCGATGTACTGGTGGTGGCCGATGTGCTGCAGTTTGCACCGGCATTGACAACGGCGCTGGCGTAATTACCCGGTAAACGCAGCGGGATTGTCGCGACATAACAGGGAGGGATCATTCGATGTCAGCTATCTGGAAAAAACAGTATCAGACAAAACTGCGCAGTGCCGATGACGCCGTCAGAATCGTGAAATCCGGGGATGTCATCTTCATGGGGGAATTCGCCCAGAATATCGAGGTGCTGGATGCAGCCCTGGCCGGAAGAAAGCACGAACTGACGGACATCATCCTGGAAACCACCACCAGAACCAGACCGCTGAAATGCGTGGATAGCGACCCGAAACGTGAGGTCTTTTCCTGGAGCGACTGGCATTTTTCGGGTGTGGGGAGGAAGTATTCCGAGCAGGGACTGGCCAACTACATCCCCTTCACCTACCATCAGGGGCCGGGGGCGGTCACCAAGTACAACAAGGTTGATGTGGCCTTTGTACAGGTGGCGCCGATGGATGATAAAGGCTTCTTCAATTTCTCCACCTCCTGTTCCCTGACACCTGCCTACTGTCATAAAGCAAAAATTGTCATCGTTGAGGTCAACACAAACTGCCCCCGCTGCCTGGGGGGCAACAGTGAGGGGATTCATATCTCCGAGGTTGATGTTGTGGTCGAGGGGCCCAACAACCCGCTCTTGGAGCTCCCGGCTGCCGCGGCAAGCGAAGCCGACAAGGGGATCGCCGCCCACGTCATGGAACTGATGGAGGACGGTGCCACCATCCAGCTCGGCATCGGCGGCCTGCCGAATGTGGTCGGTTCATTGATTGCCCAGAGCGATCTCAAGGATATCGGCGTACACACCGAGATGCTGGCCGACTCCTATGTGGACATGTATGAAGCCGGCCGGGTTACCGGCAAGCGCAAGAATATCGACCGGGGCAAGATGGTCTACACCTTTGCCATGGGGTCGCGGAAGCTGTACGACTTCCTGGACAACAACCCCATGTGCGCCTCTCATCCGGTGAACTACACCAATGACCCGGACAATATCTGCAAGAATGACAAGGTCATCGCCATCAACAACGCCCTGGAGGTGGACCTGTTTTCCCAGGTGGCATCCGAATCCAGCGGCTCACGCCAGATTTCCGGAACCGGCGGACAGCTGGACTTCATCTTCGGCGCCTTCAAATCCGAAGGTGGCAAGGGGCTGATCTGCATCAGTTCCACCTTCAAGAAGAAAGACGGGACAATCGGCTCCCGGATCGTGCCCACGCTCTCACCCGGGACGATTGTCACCTGTCCGCGCTCGATTGTTCACTACGTGGTAACGGAGTTCGGCTATGCCCAGCTGAAAGGGAAGTCCACTTGGCAGCGGGCCGAGGCACTCATCAACATCGCCCACCCCGCATTCCGGGATGAGCTGATCGCGCAGGCGCAGGAGCTGAATATCTGGCGCCGCAGCAACAAGATCAGCTGACCGGTGCATTAAGCTTCACACTTACTCAGAGGAGGAGTCACGTATGGCAAAGGAATACGACTGGGACGCAATCGCGGAAAGCCCGAAATTTCGGGAGCTGCATCGGAGGAAAACCACCTTTCTCTTTGGCTGGTGGGCCTTTGCATCGGTTTTTTACCTGCTGCTCCTGCTGGGAGCCGGTTATGCCCCCGGTCTCTTCCGGATCAAGGTGATCGGCAACATCAATGTCTGCTATGTCGTTGCGCTGCTCCAGTTTATATCCTCCTGGGGAATCGCCATCTATTATGCCCATGTGGCCAACAAGGAATTCGACCGGCTTACGGAAGAACTGGTACATGAACTTGGATAAGGGGGGAATTACAATGAAATATATGCTGCTTTCCATACTGCTGGTCCTGGCGCTCGGCACAACAGCCCTGGCTGTTGAGCCGGCCGGCAAGGCCGCTCCGGCGGTCGCCGCACCCGCCGCCCAAACAGCAGCGGCCCAGTCGCCTGCTGCGGCTGTTGCCACAACGCCCCCTGCGGCACCTGCCGCTACGCCCAAGGCGGCCCCGGCGCTCAAGACCAACCGGGTGATCACCATCGGCATGTTCCTGTTCATTATCGGCATCACCATGGGGATCGTGGTCTGGGCCGCCCGCCAGACCACCTCTGCCGCCGACTTCTATGCGGCCGGCGGCGGCATCACCGGCTTCCAGAACGGCTGGGCCATTGCCGGAGACTACCTGTCGGCGGCCACCTTCCTCGGCATCACCGGCCTGATCTCCATTGCCGGGATTGACGGCTTCATGTACGCGGTCGGCCCGATGGTCACCTTTGTCACCATCCTGCTGGTGATCGCTGAACCGTGCCGCAACATGGGCAAGTACACCATGGGCGATATCCTTTCCTACCGTTCCTCTCCCAAGGTTGTGCGCGGTTTTGCCGCCTTCTCGACCGTCACCGTGTCGATCTTCTACCTGCTGGCCCAGATGGTCGGCGCCGGCAAGCTGATGCAGGTCCTGCTGGGAATCCCTTTCAAGACCTCGGTCATCGGCGTTGGTCTGCTGATCATCGTGTATGTCGGCTTCGGCGGCATGAAGGCCACCACCTGGGTCCAGATCATCAAGGCCGGGCTGCTCATGGCCAGCGGGGTGCTCATGTCCGCCATCATCTTCGTAAAGATGGGCATGAATCCGCTGCGCTTTTTTGCCGAGATCGCCTCCAGCGTCCCGATTCAGGACCATGTCAGGATGCTGCTGAAGCATCCGCTGGTGGAGCCGGGCTTTGATTACGGCCAGCGTTTCCTGGAGCCGGGCCTGTTTCTCAAGAACCCGATTGACCAGGTCTCGCTCGGCATGGCCTGGCTCTTCGGCGCCGCCGGCCTGCCCCACATCATGATGCGCTTCTTCACCGTGCCCAATGCCAAGGCTGCCCGCAAAAGCGTCATCGTCGCCATGTTCCTGATCGGCTTCTTCTTCATCATGACCACGATCCTCGGCTTCGGGGCGGCCATCTACCTGACACCGCAGACCCTGACCGCTGTGGATAAGGGGGGCAATATGTCGGCGCTCCTGCTGGCCCAGTTCCTGGGGGGCGGGGCCGGTTCCATCGGCGGCGACCTGTTCCTGGCCTTTGTCTGCGCGGTGGCGTTCACGACCATCCTGGCGGTGGTTTCCGGCCTGGTGCTGGCCTCCTCGGCCGCCATTTCCCACGACGTGTATGTCAACATCATCAAGAACGGCCAGGCCG
Source organism: Geobacter psychrophilus (assembly GCF_056821595.1). Taxonomy (NCBI): domain Bacteria; kingdom Pseudomonadati; phylum Thermodesulfobacteriota; class Desulfuromonadia; order Geobacterales; family Geobacteraceae; genus Geobacter; species Geobacter psychrophilus. The sequence goes on along the minus strand of NZ_JBXDTU010000004.1, from coordinate 1,723,442 downwards.
ACCAGCGTGACCAGGTCAGGGTGGCCCGGGTCACCTCGCTGGTGGTCGGCATCATCGCCATCATACTGGGGATCGCGGCCGAGAAAGAGAATATCGTGCACCTGGTGGCCCTGGCCTTTGCCGTGGCCGCCTCCGGCAACTTCCCGGTCATCCTGCTGTCGCTCTTCTGGAAGCGCTTCAACACCGCCGGCATCATATCCGGCCTGACAATCGGCGCCATCACCGCCATCGGCCTGGTGATGGTCTCACCAAACATGACCTATCCCAAGAAAATCGCCGGAGACGCCAAAAAGATTGTAGCGACGCTGGAGAAGAAGCAGGCGGAAGGGGTTGTGCTGGGGGAGAAGGACCTGAAGATGCTGGACAAGTCCCGCTCGGATTATGAAAAGAATAAGGACGGCACCTCCATGCTCGGTCTTGATGCCCCGCTCTTCACGCTCAAAAACCCCGGCATCGTATCCATACCGATCGGCTTTCTGGCCGCGATCTTCGGTTGTCTGCTGTTCCGCGAACGCCGTTCCGAAGAGATGTTCAACGAGGTCTACGTGCGCCAGAATACCGGCATCGGCATCGCCAAGGCGACGGATCACTGAGCAGGAAGTCTCTGCAGTCCTGACGGTAACTTCCCCCTCCCCCAAACGGAGGGGGGTTTTTTGAAATTTGCTTGACATGTACGTAAACGGCAACGTAAATTATGCCCCCGTATGTATCAGCAGCGGAGTCTCTTGCATGGACATCCGCAACCCCTAACAAGACAAGAATCAATGGTGACCGTGACATGGGAAACTACAAGAAAAAGCCGAAATACAATGTCGTCTCCATGCGGGTCAACGACGCGGAGAAACTGGCCCTGGAGGAGCTGACGCAGCAGTGCAACACGAGTGTCTCCCGGCTGATGCGGCAGGCAATTCAGCTGTATGCACCGCAATTGGAAACAAGAAACATGCCGCGCTGAAGCTGCGCTGTACAGGTGTTGGACGAGCACATTGCCATGTGTGCTCCTTTCATGGCCGGGGGTATGTACCTCCCCCGGCCTATTAAATCAACGCTGCAGTTACTATACACACGAGGAAATACATGCTGATTGTCGCCTGTATCAAACAAGTACCGGACACCACCCAGGTCAAGATCGATCCGGTCACCAATACCCTGATCCGGGAAGGGATCCCCTTTATCGTCAACCCCTATGACACCCATGCCATGGAGGCGGCCCTGCAGCTGAAAGACCAGTTTGGCTGCCGGGTGGCGGTGCTGTCCATGGGACCACCCAATGCCGAGGCGACCCTGCGCAAGGCGCTGTCAATCGGCGTGGACCGGGCTATCCTGCTGTCGGACCGGGTCTTTGGCGGGGCCGATACACTGGCTACCAGCAATGTTCTGGCGGCGGCCATCCGCAAGCTCAGCAGCGCGGAGGAACCGGTCGGGCTGGTGATCTGCGGCAAGCAGACCATTGACGGCGATACCGCCCAGGTCGGCCCCGGCATTGCCGTCCGTCTGGGCTACCAGCAGCTGACCCTGGTGGACCGGGTGGAGGAGCTTGACCCGGCAGCCGGGCGGCTGGTGGTCAGCCGTAAACTGGAAGGGCGCCACGAGCGGGTCCAGGCGCCCCTGCCGGCGCTGCTGACCGTGGTGCGGGAGCTGAACCGTCCGCGTTATCCCAGTGTGCCGCAGCGCCTGACAGCCGACACGGCCGTCGTCGAGGTATGGAACAACGCAGTGCTGCAGCTGGATGTGGACACCATTGGCCTGAAGGGCTCGCCCACCTGGGTCTCCCGAATCTTCTCGCCCCAGCGTGACAAGGGAGAGATCGTCGGAGACGGGTATGCCGACCCGGGGGGGACGATTGATCTGCTGCTGGCTAAACTGATGGAAAAGGACCTGCTGCCGCTATGACTGATACCACTGCCAAGATCAAGAAACCCCGCGGCCGCGCCCGTTTGCTGGAGGGGCGCTGCATCGCCTGCGGCGCCCGCTGCGAGAGCTCCTGTCCGGTCAACTGCATCGGCATGAACGCAGCCGGTGAGCCGCTTATAGTTGCTGAAAAATGTATCGGCTGCCTCAAGTGCATCCGGATCTGCCCGGCCCAGGCCCTGGAAACGGCCTTTACCCCGGAGGAGCAGCGCATCATGGAACAGCTGGCCGCCAGCGGCGTGACTGCTGCCGCTGAAGAGGCCGATCCGGAGGCGGCTGCCCTGGCAGAGAAACTGGCCGCTTACCGCGGGGTCTGGGTCTTTGTGGAGCAGAGCGACGGCGAGGTTGCCAAGGTATCGTGGGAACTGCTGGGCAAGGGGCGGGAGCTGGCCGACAAGCTGGGGGTGGAGCTCTCGGCGGTCGTGATCGGCCACCGGGTTGAAGGGCTCTGCAACCTGTCCTTCACCTATGGTGCAGAAACGGCCTATCTGCTGGATGCGCCGGTGTACGCTGACTACCGCACCCAGTCCTATCTGGAGGCCATGTGTCACCTGATACAGCGCTACAAGCCGGAAGTCATTCTGATGGGCGCCACCGGCATGGGTCGCGACCTGGCCGGGGCCGTGGCTACCCGGGTCGGCACCGGACTGACCGCTGACTGCACCGGTCTGGATATTGACGACAAGCGCAACCTGATGCAGACCCGCCCCGCCTTTGGCGGCAACATCATGGCCACCATCATGTGCGACAAATACCGTCCCCAGATGTCCACCGTGCGGCCGCACGTCATGCAGATGCCGGAGCCGAAACCGGCTGCTGTGGTCCGGATCATCCGGGAGACGTTCACACTGCCGGAGGATCAGGTGCTGGCCAAGGTGCTGGAGATCATCCGCGACAATGACGGCACGCACAAGGTGGATCTGGGCGGGGCCGAGTTTATCGTCTCCGGTGGACGCGGCATGATGGGGCCGGAGAACTTCCCCCTGCTGGAAGAGCTGGCCCGTGAACTGAACGGCGTTGTCGGCGCGTCGCGCTCGGCCGTGGATGCCGGCTGGATGCCCCATGACCGCCAGGTCGGCCAGACCGGCAAAACGGTGCGACCCAAGATTTACATTGCCTGCGGCATCTCCGGCGCCATCCAGCACCTGGTGGGGATGCAGGATTCGGACCTGGTTATCGCCATCAACCGCGACCAGGATGCCCCCATCTTCGAGGTGGCCCATTACGGCATCGTCGGCGACCTGTTCCAGGTCGTCCCGCTCCTGACACGCAAGATCCGTGAAATGAAACAGAAGCACAGCTAGAGAGGCAGCCATGACACCCACCCCGACCATATTCGCACCGCTGCTGATCGCAGCCATAGCTGTTTTTGCCTGGAGCTGCTGGAAACGGCTCTCCCTGACCGCCCTGGGCCGTACTGAAGAACGGCTGGACAATATCGGCCAACGGATCAGCGACACCCTGCGCTATGCACTTGCCCAGAAGCGGGTCCTGGCCAAACCTGCCGGTCTGATCCATGTCGCCATCTTCTGGTGTTTCCTGGTGCTGATGCTGGCCAATACGGAGTTTCTGCTGCATGGTCTGTTCCCGCCTGTCAACTTCACCCGGCTGCCGGACAACCTCTTCGTGCCGCTGATGCAGATCATCGATTGCGTTTCCCTGGTCACCCTGCTGGCGGTCGTTGCCGCTGCGGTGCGGCGGGCGCTGGCGCCCCCTTTTCCGGAGGCCCGCAGCTTCGAAGCCTTCTTTATCCTGCTGCTGATCGCCACCCTGATGCTGGCCGGTTTCGGGGTCAATGCCGCCAAGATCTCCCGTTTTCAGGGAGGCATGCTGGAGCAGGCCCGCCAGATCATGCCGGTCTCAAGCTGGTTTGCGCCGTATGTCCCCAACGGGCAGGGCAGGCTGGTCCATGACCTGTCCTGGTGGAGCCACGCCCTGGTGCTGCTGCTGTTCATGAACCTGCTCCCCTTGAGCAAGCATTTCCATATTATCACCGCCATCCCCAACATCTTTCTGCGGCGGCGCGAGCATCCCGCCCTGCCGGAGCGCGAAGAGTTCACAGCCGGCAACAGCTTCGGCATCGCCCGGGTCGATGACTACACCTGGAAAGAGCTGCTGGACACCTTTTCCTGTACCGAGTGCGGCCGCTGCCAGAATGCCTGTCCGGCGGACCAGACCGGCAAAACACTCAATCCGCGGGGGGTGATTGCCGCCCTGAAACAGAACCTGATGCACAACGGTCCATTGCTGAAGCAGGGCCAGGCGCCGGCAATTCCGCTGATCGGCGAGGGCAAGGATTCCATTTCGGAAGAGGCGATCTGGGCCTGTACCACCTGCGGCGCCTGCCTGCAGGCCTGCCCGGTCTTTATCGAACAGATGCCCAAGCTGATCCCCTTGCGGCGACACCTGGTGGAGATGGAAACGCGCTTCCCCGAGGAGCTGCTCAACCTGTTCGAAAACATGGAGGGGCGCAGCAACCCCTGGGGGATCGCCCCCACAGAGCGGGGCAAGTGGGCCACCCTGCTGGGTGAACGGCCGTATGAGGCCGGAAAGACCGAGTACCTGCTGTATGTGGGCTGCGCCGGTTCCTTTGATGCGCGGGCCAAGCAGGTCACCCTGGCCCTGGCGCAGCTGCTGGATAAGGCCGGGGTCAGCTGGGGCATCCTGGGCAAGGAGGAGAAATGCTGCGGGGATTCGCTGCGGCGACTGGGCAACGAGTATGTCTTTGACAGGCTGGCCCGGGAAAATGTTGCCCTGTTCCGCGAGCGTGGCATCAGCAAGGTGATAGTGCAGTGCCCCCACTGCCTGACGACGCTGAAGAACGATTACCGCCAGTACGGCCTGGAGCTGGAGATGATCCACCACAGCCAACTGCTGCTGCAGCTGCTGCAGGACAATCGTTTACAGCTGCCACATCTGGCCAATGGATTCGGGAAACTGGTCTACCACGATTCCTGCTACCTGGGGCGCCATAACAGCATCTATGACGACCCGCGCGGTCTGATCACCCTGGCGACGGGGCGCGCGCCGCTGGAGATGCCGCGCAACCGCGAGGACGGCTTCTGCTGTGGTGCCGGCGGCGGCCGGATGTGGCTGGAGGAGTTCAGCGGCGAGCGCATCAACCGGGTACGGGCAGCCGAGGCCCTGGAGCTGCAGCCGGATACGATCTGTACCGCCTGCCCCTACTGTCTGACCATGCTGGATGACGGGGTCAAGGACCTGAAGGCCGATCAGGTGCGGGTGAAGGATATTGCCGAGGTACTGGCGGAAGCGGTGCTGCGGTAGGATAGTAATCAGCGCCCCAGCTTTCCTTCAAGGCGTTCGATGACCTGGGCCAGAGTGCCTTCCCGGTCATCCCCGTACACGGTAACATACAGATACTGTCCCGAGTGGTGCGACCAGTCCAGGTTTTCGACCCGCAGCGGCGCCAACAGGGCTTCGATCTTCTCATAGGAGATGAACGGCTCGCCGTCCGGCCACTTCCGGTCGAGCCTGGCCTGCTGGGCATCCGACAGGGGAATCCGGTAGGTTATGGAATAAATCTCCGCTTTCATGGCGCCCCCCCTGGATGCTGTGCGGTTAAACCTTCTTCGGGTCGTGGCTGTAGCGGATAACGGTGGTCTTCTCCAGGGTAATCATTCCTCCCCCCATCATCTCATCCACCCGGGGCATGATGGCATCGATCTTTTCCTGGCTGTCAACCACCTCGACGATCAGCGGCAGATCGGCAGACAGGTCCAACAGCTTCTGGGTGTGGTAGACGCTGTGGGCACCGAAACCGCTCAGCCCGCGCAGGACCGTGGCGCCGGCCAGGCCTTCCTTGCGGAACAGCTCCACCAGCGCCTCATACAGCGGCTGGTGCTGGTAGCGGTCATGCTCTCCGATGAAGATCCGCATCAGTGTATTCTCGCCAATCAGTTTGCTCATAGCATGCTCCTTTATGAAATCGTACGGACGGTAATGATTCCCAGCCAGGTGAACAGCAGGCAGACCGCCACGCTGGCGAATACATTGGCGAAGGCCACGCTAAACTGCCCATCTTCAAGCAGCGTGAAGGTTTCGTAACTGAAGGTGGAGAAGGTCGTCAGTCCGCCCAGAAAGCCGACCGTCAATCCCAGGCGCAGGGTGTCGGGGATGGCGGTGCTGCGCAGGGCCAGCTCCATGATCAGCCCGATGAAATAGGCGCCGATGATGTTGACAACAAAGGTGCCATAGGGGAAGGAGCGCCCCAGCAAGCTGTACACCCACCCCGAAAGGTAGTAGCGGGTAAGTCCCCCGCCGGCACAGAAAAAGGCAATTGCAGCAGCAGTCTTCATCGGTACGGATCTCCTCTCAAAATCAGCGGGTCATGTACCCGGATGTTCCCAGGTGCCCTCTTCCCAGCGCTCAATAACCACACTGGCCCGAAAACCTAGCAGCCCGGGGTCGCGTGCCAGTTTGCGCAGAACAGCCAGGCACAGATCCGGGGCAGCATCCATCGCATACACGGCCGCCATGCCTGCTACTGCCGGGGAGCCGCTGTCAAGCAGGTTCAGCAGGCCTGCCCGGCCCGCAACTCCCTCACGGAGCAAGGCAGCGTACAAACCGGCAATCATCCGGGCATGGGCATTGGCCCGCTCCTCGTCCATGGCTTCCAGGGCCTCGAGATGTGCCGTGGCGGCCGCGCTGAAACGGTGTAATAGTCGTACAAGCTTATCGTCCAGCATTCAGTGTCTCCAGGCAATAAAAGCAGAACATGTGTGCAGCGGGATGAACGATGCCATAGTTGTGCGAAAAGGTCATATGTTTTTTCCGCCCACCTTCCTGTCTCACTGATCCCCATCGGGTCCATTATGCCCATATTTACATGAATTCGTATCAAAAAATATCCTGTCAACAACCGTCAGAACATGCATGCAGGTTCTGACCTTCCCCCAGGGTACCCTCGCGTGCCGGCTCTGTGCACAGTCATGCCGAAAATCTCTGATAACCGGGCAATCCGGTCACCAGGATATCTCTCTGTGCTGAAATGTAACCTGATTCTACATTCAAGTTTGTTGATCGGATTCGTTTGCAAAAGTTGTTGCTTTATCCATATCAGATAGATAAAATACGGTTATATTATTACAATGCAGTCTCGGCTGACTGGAGGGTAGGTTTATGCGGCAGATGCAAACTGTCAGGAACAACGCCTACCCTTTCTTTGCAGCTGCTGCCTGTGGAATATCCCTGTGCCTGTCCCTTGTCGCCCCCCGTATCGCTGTATGTTCCACTCTGACCATTCCTGATGGTGTCACGGTCCAGGCCGGCGCCGCCGGTCAACTCGTTATCAGGGATACCCTGATTGCGTCAAAATCCACCCTGACCAGCGGCACTGCCACGCCGGCACCCGGCGACTGGCTCGGGCTGCTGGTGCTCGGTTCGGCCAACGGAACAGCATTCAACGGAACCGTAATTGAATATGCCGGCAGCGGCGGGGCTCTGCAGATTCGGGGGGCTTCGCCCTCTGTCAGCGGTGTCGATATAAAAAACAGCAGCACCGGGATAAAACTGAGCGACGGAGCGGCGCCAGCCATAAGCAACGCCATTATCTCCGGCAACAGCATCGGGATCGAGACGAGTGGCGGGGCGCATCCGTCGCTGCATAACTCGTTCCTGGCCGGCAACGGCATAGCGCTGCAAAACCTCGACCAGAACCAGAACATCAACGCCACCGTCAACTGGTGGGGGCATCCCAGCGGCCCCCTGAACACCACCACTAATCCGACCGGACTGGGCAGTCCGGTCAGCGACGGGGTGACCTATTCGCCCTGGTCAAGCGTTGTCCCGCTCCTGGGCACCTCCTTTGCCATCGCCCAGGGGAGTCTGACCGAATCCCCTGCCATTACCCTGAACCTTTCCTGCCGAACCTGTACGGAATTCATGGCCAGCGAATCCCCTGCCTTCAGCAGCGCGGTGTTCCAGCCCTTTGCACAGCAGGCCCCCTTTACCCTTTCCGCCGCTGACGGCTCCAAGACGGTCTATGTGCGGTTCCGGGCCAGCACCGGCAACGCGGGAGGCGATGCATCCGCCAGCATACGGCTCGATACGGCCGGTCCTGCTCTCACGGTTTCCAACCCCCAGGCCGGAAGTGTTGTCAGCCGGCCGATCACCATAGCTGCAGCGGCCAGTGACCCGGCCGGTGTGGCCCGGGTTGAATTCTATATCGACAATGCCCTCGTCTACACGGATACGACCAGCAGTTACAGCTTCTCCTGGAACGTCCTTGCTGCTACGGATGGCGGTCACGAACTCACGACCATTGCCTATGACGTGCTCGGGCATAGCACCACCGATACCAGGACCGTGACCGTCAGCAAAGCCCCTCCGGCCGCCCCGGTCATAACCGCTCCCGGTTCCGTTAGCCTGACGACCAAGAGCGTAGACGTATCCGGCACCGCCGAAGCGAACATTTCCGTATCGCTGTATATCAACGGCGTTTTTTCCCGCCAGTCCAATGCCAGCGCCCAGGGCGTCTTCCAGTTCCCGGCAGTCCCGCTGCTTGAAGGCGCAAACAGCCTCTCGGCCGCTGCCTCCGACAGCCTGGGCTCCAGCCCGAAATCCGCCACGGTCCTGGTCCAGGTCGATACCGGCCCGCCGGTGAATCCTGCCTTTTACAGCTATGTTGCCGCTCCGGGTGGCAGCATCAAGCTCAGCTGGGCACCGGACATGGGCGAAGTGCCGGCGCATTACAATCTGTACCGGGCAATGGCTCCGTTCACGACCAGGGCCGGGGCAACGCTGGTAAACAGTACGATTACCACAACCTCGTACACCGACCTGCCACCGATTGACGGCCTGTACTACTACGGTCTGACGGCACTTGATGCCGCCGGCAACGAGAGCGCCCTATCGCCGGTCGTGAGTGTCACTTCTGATCGCACCCCACCGAGTGCCGCGGTTGCCTTCTCGCAGCCCCCACCCTACGGACCCAACAGCGGTGCCGTTACCATCACGCTGACCCTCTCCGAACCGCTGGCCACGCCCCCCTACCTGGGGATCGCCCCGGCCGGCAACCTGCCGGGCGTGGTTCCGCTGACGATGGTTTCCGAAACCGTATGGACGGGGAGTTATAGCGTGACCACTGCCACACCCCACGGCAGTGCCACGCTGCTCTTTTCCGGCAAGGACCTGACCGGCAACAAGGGTACCCAGATGACAGCCGGCTCCTCCTTTGCCATTGATACGCGCGGTCCCGTCGGCGCATTGCAATTCAACCCATCGGCCACAGTATTCAAGCCGGGTGATGTCGCGCTGACCCTGACCCTGGACGAACCTGCCGCCCAGGCACCGGACCTGCAGTTCACGCCCCCCTCCGGCCCTGTCGTGCCGCTTGCCCTGACCGGCAGCGGCACGACCTGGAACGGCACCCTGGCCATTACCACCGGCATGGGGGACGGCAGCGGACGTTTCGCTATGAGCGTTGTTGATGGGTTTGGCAACAGCGGCAGCAGCCTGGGTTCGGGCAGTACTATCACCCTGGATGTGACGCCGCCGCTTCCCCCGGCCGGCCTGGCAGCCGTGGCCGCACCCGGCGGTACCCTGAGACTGACCTGGAACACAGTGGCTGATGCCGCCGCGTACCGGGTGTACCGGGCAGCAACAGCGATCACGTCACTGAGCGGCCTTACGCCCTTGAAGACCGTCACCAGCGCCTCTGCCACGGATACCCCTGCCACAGATGGCGCCTACCATTACGTGGTCACAGCCCTGGATGCGGCCGGCAACGAAAGCACACTGTCGAATGATATTGCTGCGACCTCCGACCGGGTCGCCCCTGGCGCCCCCGGAATCGGTCAGATACAGATCCTGGCCAGTAAAGCGGTTCAACTGGCCTGGAGCGCCCCGGCAGACGGGTCGGCCACCTTCTACCGCATCTACCGGGCAACTGCCGCGATTACGTCGCTGAGCGGCCTGACACCGCTGAAAACCATTCTCTCCCCAACGGTAACCACCACGGACACCCCTGCTGCGGATGCCACCTATTATTACGCAGTCACGGCCCTGGATGCAGCCGGCAACGAAAGCATCCACGCGTCCTATCCTGACCTGCTCTACAACCTGTCGCCCCCGGTGATCATAGTGGGCGGAATCAGCCATCAGCAGTACAGCGCCGGCCCGGTTACCCCGATTGTGACGGTCACGAGCGCCAGCTCCACCACCCAGACCGTTACCCTGGACAACGCGCCGTTTACCTCCGGTACGCTCGTCGCTGGCGAAGGGCCTCACCTGCTGCACATCGAGGCGACCGATGCCTCCGCCCGGACCACGGTCAAGGAGGTGGCCTTCACCATCGACCTGACCGACCCGGTCGTGACGATCTCCAATGTTGTTGAGGGCACCCTGTATGAAACCGCGCTGACCCCGCTGATCACGGCCAGTGACCTCAACCTGGACCGGACGATCGCTACCATCAATGGCGCCGCCTACCAGCCCGGTAGCCCGATCACGACCGACGGCGCGAAGGCCCTGCGGGTCGAAGCCCTGGACCTGGCCGGCCGCAGCAGAGTCGTGACAGTCAATTTTACCGTCGATACGGCGCCCCCGCCCCCGGCGACCCTCTCCGTAACGGCCACCCAGGGCGGGAGTGCCGTTCTGACCTGGGGCGCTGCAACGGCCAACGACCTTGCCGGTTACCTGGTCTACAGGAACGGGGTCAAGCTGACGAACGCTCCCCAAAGCGCCCTGACCTATACGGATGCGGGCTTCAGCGGCAATACTCTGCAGAGTTACAGCGTCACTGCCGTGGATGCAACCGGCCACGAAGGGGTAGGGCTGGTGGCGGATGTGCAGCCGGTGCAGGTCGTGCTGAAGGGGTATGGCCGGGTCAACGGCAGCGGTTTCGTCCTCAGCAAGCAGTATATTGAAAGCATCAGGACCGACCTGGTCAACGGCTCCGGCTCCGCCATCTCCGTCGGCCCGGTCACCTACGCGCTCCTGGATAACCTGGGCCAGGTGGCCGAAACGGTCCAGAGCGTCCCGACGCTCCTGGCGGCCGGCGCCACAATTGGCAGCGAAAAGATCCTGCCGGCCGGTAATGCCGTCGTTGACTACCGCACCTATACAGTGACCCTGGCCCTGCCGGCCGGGCCGAATGTCTTTGTCAAGCGGGTGGCCAGCTTTACCCTGGAAGCCTTTGACCCCGGCAGAAAGATCGAGATATTCAATGAACCGATCATCAAGGGGGCCACGGCCAGGGTCCGGCTGAAGATCTTCAACCACGGCTCGGCGCCGATCGAACTCCTGACCTCCTCGGCCCACAAGCCGACTGAGGACATCTATATCCTGCTGAAGGATCAGGACGGCAATGTGCTGGTCAAGGGCAGCCTCAACCAGGAGGGGTCAGGCGTCATCAACTACGGCGGCAACTACGCCCTGGCCGAAGTGCCGCCAGGCGGCTCGTTCCTGACGGCGCCGCTGGAGGTCATCGTACCGTCCAACGCCCCCGATACGCTCAACCTGTATGCCTATGTGAAGAAGGTCTATTATCACTACAACAAACCGGAACAGCTCACTGCCGGTGATTTCAGCGGCTTTGCCACGGTCGTTGCCGGTCTGCCGCCCTACTCGGCTACGATCGCCTCCGACCAGCCGGCCTATGACCAGAGATTGACCACTGATCAGAGCACCCCGACCATCATCCTGAGCGGCAACGCCTTTTCCACGGTTGATGGCGCACCGGCTGCCAATGTCCCGGTTCGGATCGGGATCGGCGTCAAGGGCTTCTCCCGTTACCTGCTGGCAACCACCGATGCCACCGGCCACTACAGCACCTCCTTTGTGCCGCTGGTGGGCGAGGCGGGCAACTACTCGCTCTGGGCAACCCATCCCGCGGTCGCCGACAAGCCGATCCAGGCCGGATTCACCATCTATGGTCTCGGTTTCGATCCGCGGGCCGTCAACCTGCGCATGTCGAAAAACTCCAGCTTCTCCATGCCGATCACGCTCAGGAACCTGGGTGAAGCGGACCTGACCGGCCTGCAGTTCAGTCTGGCCAGCGGCGCCGGCATCAGCGGCAATATCGACCTGACCGGCAGCGCAACCACCCTGACCGGTGGTTCAAGCACCACGATCAAGCTGACCCTGGACGCTGCACTGACGGCGCCCGATGCCAGTTCGGCCACACTGACGGTTACGACCAGTGAAGGGATCACCCGCACCCTGGAGGTGAACATCGCCCTGCTGACCGCCCTGCCGACCATCAGCACCGATCCGGCCTTCATCGAGGTCGGCGTCAACCGGGGCAGCTCCAAGGTGGCCACCTTCAGGTTGAAAAACGTCGGCTATGCACCCCTGGAAAATATCGTCATCCAATCCCCGACCCTGCCCTGGATCGGCCTGCTGTCCGGTACGACCCTGCCGAATCTGGCGCCCGGCTCCAGCGTCGATATCAGCGTCAACTTCCGCCCGACCGATGCTGTCGCCCAGGGACCCCACGCCGACAAGCTGGTGATCAGCAGCGGCAACCACGTACCCTACACCCTCAACCTGTTCCCGACCGTCATCTCGACCAACAAGGGGAGCGTCCATCTGCTGGTGACCGATTCCCTGGCCAAAAAGGTCGTTGGCGCCAGCGTGGTCATCAGCCACCAGCAACTGGGCAGCGTCTACCTGACCGGCACCGCCGATGTCAACGGCGAAGTCTCCTTCAGCGACATCGTGGAAGGGATGTACAACTACAAGGTGCAGGCCCCCGGGCACGAAGTCGTGGTCGGTACCTTTGAAATCGTACCGGGTGCGGTGACGCCGCTGGAGGTCTTCATGAACAACGTCTTCGTGACTTTTGACTGGAGCGTTGTCCCCATGACCCTGACCGATAAATACGACATCAAGCTGGAAGCGACCTTTGAGACCCAGGTACCGGCCCCGGTCCTCACTATCGATCCGGCCTATGAGAAGCTGGAGCTGGAGATCGGCTCCACCTACGTGGGTGAATACCGGGTGACCAACCATGGTCTGGTGGCCCTGGATGATGTCAAGATCACTATGGGCAGCGGCCCAGGACTGCGGGTCGAGGGACTGGTGACAGAGCTCCCGCGCATCGGCGCCATGGAAACGGTGATCATCCCCTACCGGATCACGGTCCTTTCCTCTGCATTACAGCAGGCGACCCCGGCCCCCGGGACATCCCCCAGGCAGAACGGAGCGCCTTCGTCCCTGCCCGCGCCTGCCAATGCCGAACCTGGTCCTCCGGGATGCAGCACGATCCCCATGACGGTCAATGTGATGGGCTCATATACCTGCGCTGCAGGTGTAACTACGGGGGGTGGCGTGGTCGGCACCCGGACCATTATCCCCCGCAATACCTATGATCCGCTGGGACTCTGCGATGTGAAGTGTGACTGGTGCAAGTGCGTTCCCGGCCCGGCCCAAGCCATCTGTAACTGCATCAAGACCAGGGACGCCTGTACATGCCTGGGTATAGTCGGAGACGGCATGGCAACTGCGTGCGGCTGCGCATCCGCCGATGACCCGGTGACCTGCCTGGCGGAAGCCGCCCTTAGTGCGGCAACGGATGCGATCAAGGATAAGATCATTTCCTTGATACCGGGCATCGGCCAGGCCAAGGCGGCCCTGGATATGGCCAAGAATATCGCCAGTTGCCTGCTGTGCGTACTGGAATTGCTGCCGTCCATACCCTCCAGCCCTGCTACAACGGCAACGGGTGGTTACGGCGGCGGCAGCTATGGCGGCATGGGAAGTGTCGGCGGCGCTGCTGTAGGATTCAGCGGTTCGGGGGGATGCCGATGATCTCCACACAGAGAACAAGTAAGCGGTCAATCTTCAGTCTTTTACTGGCCCTGCTGACCCTGCTGGTCATCCTGCCGGCCCAGGGGGCCGCTGCACCGGTCTGCGCCCGGGTGAAGATCGAGATCCTCCAGCAGCTGGCCTTTGAGCGGCTGGCCTTTGATGCCCGGCTGGTCATCACCAACAGTACCCCGGACCAGACCCTGGAGAATGTCAGCGTCAACGTCCAGGTCATGGATGAAGCCGGGACAGATATGGGACCGCTCTTTTACGTCAAGGTGCTCAGTCTGGACAAGATCAGTGCCGTGGATGGCACCGGCAGCATTCCGGCGGGGGTGGCGGCAGAGGTCCACTGGATGCTGATCCCCTCGCCCGGGGCCGGCGGGACCAGTCAGCTCGGCAAACGTTATTTTGTGGGAGGCGAAGTCAATTATACTGTGACCGGGGCCCTGCAGAATGTGTCCCTCATGCCGGCCATGATAACGGTCAAACCGCAGCCGGAGCTGGAACTGGATTATTTCCTCCCGCGTGAGGTCTGGGCCGATGACCCCTTCACCGACCCGGTCGAGGCGCCGATCCCCTTTTACCTGGGAGTGCGGACGAACAATGTCGGCTACGGTCCCGCCACCAACCTGACGATCGCCTCCGGGCAGCCAAAGATCGTTGAAAACAAGCAGGGACTGCTGATCGATTTCCGGCTGCTGGGGAGTGCCGTCAACGACCAGAGTGTCACCCCGACCCTCAACCTGCTGCTGGGAACGATCCAACCCGGCAGCTGCGCGACCGGTCGCTGGGAGATGGTCACGACCCTGTCCGGGAAATTCATCGACTTCAATGCCAGCTTTACCCATGCCAGCGAACTGGGGGGCACACTGACCTCGCTCATGAAGCAGGTCAAGGCCCATTTTCTGACCCATGAGATGCTGGTGGATACCCCGGGCAGCGATGCGATCCACGATTTCCTGGCCTATGACAGCCCGACCGGCGACCGGATGCCCGACACGATCTACACCTCCGATTGCCAGAAGCTGCCGGTCAATCCCACGCCCGGATCAATCACCGGCATCCCAAACTCCGGGAACCCGACGGTGACCCTGACGACAACCGTTATCAGCGGCTGGTCATACGCCAAGGTCACGGACCCGGCCGAAGGCAAGCTGAAACTCAAAAGCGTGACCCGCTCCGACGGTAAAACCATCAATCTGCTCAATGTCTGGCTGACCGAGGAGAAGCCGACCGGCAAGCAATCCGATCCATCGGCCTTCTATCTTCATGTCATCGATTTTGAGACCACCGGCAGCTATCTGGTCACCTATGAAACCCCGCCAATCGACACCACCCCGCCGGTCACCACCATTGTAGTCGGCGAGCCGAAATATGGCGGCGCCCCGGTCTATGTCACCCAGGATACCAATTTCCTGTTTACCGCCAGCGATGATATCAGCGGCGTCTCCGCCATGGTCTTCAGTCTGGATGCGGGTCCCTACCAGCCCGGCTTGCCGTTTACCCTGAAGCGGCTGCTCATCACGCCGGAGGCCCTGGCCGGACCGCACACGATCAGCTACTACAGCACCGATCGATCAGGTAACAGTGAAAGCCCCAAAACCATCACGGTCGTGGTGGACGATGCGCCTCCGCTGATCGATCCGATCACAGCCACGCCGGCGGTTATAACGCCGTCCGCACCGAGTTCTTCGGTCCTCCCCCGCCAGACACTCCTGACGGTGCGGGCGACCGATGCCATCGCCCAGATCACGGCCCGCTACGATGTGGCAGCCGGGACCGCGGCCAATGATACGGATTTTGCCCTCCTGACGGTGGTGCGTACCATGACAAGCACGCTCCTCAGCGGGGCTGCGGCCACGGTCACCTGGAACGGCCGCACGGATGCGGGCAACTTTGTGCCGGCCGGGGTCTACACGATCAGGATGACTGCAACGGATCAGCTCGGTCATCCGGCCAGCGCCTATACGACCGTGACGGTCAACGAGTTCCTGACGGTACGGGCAGTGGCCGCAACAGCTGCCGACCAGATCAACCCGGCCCTGTCCGGAACAACGGTCGTCTGGCAGGATTACCGTGACGGCAAGTGGGATATCTACCTGCTGGACCTGGTGGGCAACACGGTGCAGAACCTGACCAGCGGAACCCTGGCCGACCAGATCAACCCCGCCATCAGCGGCCCATACGTTGTCTGGCAGGACCGCAGTTCCGGCAGCTGGGATATCGTCCTGTACGACCTGGGCAGCTCAACGCCCACGGTCATCGCCGCCACCCTGGCCGACGAAACCAATCCCGTGGTAAGCGGGAACTGGGTTGCCTACCAGAGCGGTCCGGCCGGCGGCCGGGACATCTACCTCTACAACATCACAACCAAGGCGACCACGCGCATCACCAGCGATCCGCGCGATCAGATCAATCCCGCCATCAGCGGCAGCAAACTGGTGTGGGAGGATTACCGCAACGGTCTGGCCGACATCTACGCCTATGACCTGACGACGCAAACGGAGACCCGGATCACCAGCAATATCGACAGCCAGACCCATCCGACGGTTCTGAACGACAGCGTGCTGTGGGTCGATCAGCGTGACGGCAACCGGGAACTCTACCACTACAGCCTGGCCAGCGGCCAGACCACCCGGATCACCTATTCGGCCAGCGATGAGGCCCAACCGTACCTGAGCGGCACCAGCGCGGTCTTTGTGGACTATGCCTCGGGCAGTGGCGATCCCAACCTCTCGATCATCAATCTGACGACCAAACGGAGCATGCGCCTGATCTCCGAGCCACATAAACAGGAACAGCCCCGCCTGGAAGGCAACCGGCTGGTCTGGCAGGACAACCGTTCCGGAGTCTGGCAGATCTATTTCAGCGAGATTTCCCTGCCGCCGACAATTGCCACGTACTCAACGACCATCGGCTTCAACCTGACCGCTGTTACCGGCGCCATGCAGACCCAATTCAGCAGCGCCTTCCCGCTCCTGAATGACTGGAAAGTGAAGGTCACCCTCAAGGGGATCGAATCCTACGACCATGCGGCCGCGGCACTGGTCAGGGGCGAGCTGGACAACAGCGGCCAAGCGCTAGGAACGGATTTCCCGCTGGCCGCAAACAGCGCACTGTTCGTGTATGCAGACAGCAGGGCCGACCTGAACCTGGGAGAGATCCTGACCTGTGGCACGATCTCCCTAGCAACCGGCTTCAACATGGTCAGCTTCCCCTGCCTGCCGGACAACTACCAGGCATCCGACCTGCTCAGTTCCCTGGGGGGCTCTGCCCTCAGCATTTCCCGTTTCGATACGACCAGCGCCAGATGGGTGGGGCTGGCACGTTCGGGCAACACGACCGCCGGCCAGGACTTCCCGCTCCGTCCCGGCGAAGGGTATCTCGTCTACACCAGTGGCGACATTACCAGTTGGACACCATAGTGGAGAAACCCATATGAAATTTTTGCACAAATATATCGCCAGACTGATTTTTGTAGCGCAACTGCTTGCCGCCTCCGCGGCCTTGGGAGCCGGGTCGGTCTCGACTACGGAGGTGCGCCGCTGGCAGGAGGCCAGGACCGCATTTTACCTGCTGGATGTCCGCTCGGGCCAGGCCTTTGCCCGAAAACACCTCCAGGGTGCCGTCAACATCCCGGCCTTTGTCGTCCATAAAAAAGGTCTCCCAAAAACGGATACCCTGGTCCTGTATGACAGCGGCGTCGGTTCCACAGAGGCAAGGATGGCTGCGGAGCGGTTGTCTGCCGAAGGCTACAGCAAGGTC
This sequence comes from Geobacter psychrophilus, assembly GCF_056821595.1. Lineage (NCBI taxonomy): Bacteria > Pseudomonadati > Thermodesulfobacteriota > Desulfuromonadia > Geobacterales > Geobacteraceae > Geobacter > Geobacter psychrophilus. Next base: position 1,705,997 of record NZ_JBXDTU010000004.1, on the reverse strand, counting down.
TACATCCTTGAGGGCGGCTTTGCCAGGTGGGAAGCCAATGGACTCCCCCTGGAAGCACCTATGGGGGTTCTCAGTACAAAACTGATAGAGACTATTACCGTGACCGAATTACAGCAGGTAATGCTGGACAAGGGCGCACTGACTCTGGTGGACCTGCGCGCACCCCTGCTGTTCCAGATCGGCAGCATCCCCGGGGCGCAGAGTGCTCCGCGGGCGGCATTTGCCAGGGCAGCGGCCGCTTGGCCGAAAGATGAGCTCGTAGTCCTTTTTGATGGTGGTGATACTGAAGCGGAACAGCAGGCGGAAGTGCTGCGCCGGGCAGGATTCAAGCTGATCCGCTTCTTGCATGGGGGGTACCCTGAGTGGAAAAGACAGAACGCATCATAACGACCATCAGGCTCTTCTGCTCTCTGCTGGCAGTTGCCCTGCTGATCGGCGCATCTTCTGCGTATGCTGAGACCACGGTTGGCGGTGCCATTGTTGCCGATACAACCTGGTCTGCAGCCCAGGGGCCGTACCTGGTGACGTCCGATGTTTCGGTCGAGAACAGCGCGCTGCTGACCGTAGAAGCGGGTGTCACAGTCCGCTTCCAGGCCACCCGCCGGCTGACGGTTCAAAGCGGCGGTCTGAACGTCGCAGGTACTGCAGCGGCCCCGGTTCTGTTTACCTCGGCCAGCAACATCACCGGCGGAACCCCGGCAGCCGGCGACTGGGCCGGACTCCGGTTTCTGGACGGCACCGTCGATGCCGCCACGATCATCTCATACCTGACGGTCAGTTACGGTTCCACCACCTCCCTGAACGGAGCCTCACCAACATTTAACAACTGCCGCTTCGAGCATAACAGCGACTATGCACTGGCGATCGATCTGACATCCTTTCCCCATGGCAGCGGCAACAGCGCTGTTGGTAACGGGGTCAATGCCATCAAGGTCCCGGCCGGCGTGATGACGCTCTCCGGGGCCTGGGACCTGACCAGCATCCCCTATTTCCTGGAAGGGGCCGTGTACGTCGGGCTGGCGCCGACGCTGAGCGGGATGACCCCGGCTATTGTCGAACAAGCCGCCACAATCGATGCAGCCCTGCTCGGCACCCGCCTGAACGGTGCTACCCAGGTGGTCTTTTCCGATCCCGCCGTCACCGCTGCGGTCCAGGCCGGCGGCACGGCCACATCCCTGCCGGTCAGGATCAGCGCCTCGGCAACGGCACCGCTGGGAGCGCTGGGCGTCACCGTGTCCACACCAGCCGGAGATGTCTTCCTTCCGTCGGCCATACAGGTGATTCCGCCGACACCGCTGATCGCATCGGTAACGCCCAATCGCCTGTACATCAACCGTCCGGCAGCAACCGTTGCGATTGCAGGGCAGAATTTCACCGCGGAATCAGTCGCCTACCTGGATGGTACGGCACTGGCCACGACCTTTGTTTCCCCATCCTCCCTGACGGCAACGGTGCCCAGCCAACTCCTGGCCCACGCGGCACAGCTTCAGGTGAAGAATCCTGATCCACGTTCGGCCGGCAGTTTCATCGTTTCTACGATCATACCCTTCACGGTCGAACTGCCCCAGTTCAGCTTCTCACCCGCCACCCTGACCATGCGCCAGGGCGAGACCAACAGCACGCTCAGCCTGACAATCCCGTTTACGGCGCCGGCCGGCGGCATCACCGCCAACCTGGTCAGCACCAACACGGTGGCTGCCACAGTCCCCGCTACGGCAACCATCCCGGAGGGCGCATCGTCCATCCCCGTTGATGTCAGTGCCCCCAATACCAGCAACACCCATGATGTGGCCCTTGAGGTGCATGCCAACCAGAACAACTGGAGCGGCAACAAGGCCACAGTCACAGTCCGTCCGGAGCCGACGGCCAACCTGTCGCCGGTGACACTCCTGGCGGGACAGGGCTTTACCTTCTTCCTGAGCGTCAACCTGACCGATCCGGCCCCGGCCGGCGGCCTGGTAGTCACGTTAACGGCGACACCAGGCGGGGTTGTGACCCTGCCTGCTGCTGTGACCGTGCCGGCGGGTGCGACCCAGGCGCAGGTCACCGTCAGCAATACGGGCATCGGGACAACAACCATCAGCGGCGCCCCGGCGGCAGGTTTTACGGCCGGCGACACCTGTACGGTGACGGTCAGGCCGGTCCAGACCACCAATGTCACCCCGCTGGTAAGTCCGCTGGTAGGGGTCATGGTCGCAACAACCCCGCCCACCAACAGCACCACTGTCACCTATACACCACTGCTATCCCGGCCGGTGGGCATCGCCTACGGTCCGATCATCAGCGGTCTGGCGCCGGACCGGGCTCCCTTCGGCAGCCAGAATCTGCTGGTGCGGGTCAACGGCAGCGGCTTTGCCCCGGACAGTTCCGTGGCCATATCGCCGTCTCTGTCCGGGGTAAGCCTGCGCAGCGATCCGATCGTGGTAGCGGGAGACGGCAGTTACGTCGAGTTCCGGATCGATATTGCGGCCGATGCCCAGGTCATGGACAGGTTCGTAACCGTCACCTCCAACGGCAAGACCGTCCCAGCTGCAACAGCTGATGCCAACCGCTTCAAGGTCACCTGGCCGGCACCTGAACTCTGGTCGCTGCCCGTCAACACAGCGGTCGTCAATACGACCATGACCCTGCAGCTGAGCGGCAGGTTCTTCCAGGGGGCGACTGCGATCGCCTTTGAACCGGCCCAGGGGATTCTGATCGGCAGCCCGATAACGGTCAGTGCTGACGGCACGACAACGTCCGTACCGGTGTATATCTCAGCTGAGGCGACACCCGGCACGCGGGTGGTCTGGATTACAACGCCCGGTGGCAGTACCAGCAAGCTTCAGCAGACCGGCAATGTCTTCAGGATACTGACCTTGGCCGATCCGGGCACCACCTATACGCCGCTGGTTTCGTCATCCGTAGGGGTAATGCTTCAGACGACTCCACCAACGACCAGCCGCGATGTTACCTACACCCCCGTGACAGCCAGGGTCGTGGGCGTGTCCGTGGGCTCGGTCGTGACCTCTGTAGCGCCGATCAGCGGGGCGATCGGCACAACGGATCTGCGCCTGCGGGTCAACGGATATGGCCTCGGCGGAGTAGACTCCTTCAGCATCGAACCGAACACCGGTCTTACCATCACCCGACCGGAACCGCCGGTTGCGCCGGACGGGAGCTGGGCCGAGGCCCTGGTTTCCATTGCACCGGATGCCCCACTGACCCAGCGGGTGGTGGTACTGAAACAGGGGGCGGTCGCCATACCCGCGGCAACAGCAGAGGCGAACCGCTTCCGTGTCACCCTGCCGGTGCCGGAAATGACCAGCATCTTCCCGAACCGCAGCAAGGCCGGCACCACCGTTACCCTAACGGTCAACGGCCGCCTGTTGACCGGGGCAACCGCGATCTCCTTGACGCCGCCGGACGGCATCACTGTAACCGGGCTGTCGGTTGCGAGCGACGGTACCAGTGCCCAGGCAACGGTCATCATCGCCGCCAATGCACCGATCGGCCAGCGGGTGGTCACGATCACCACCCCGGGCGGTACAACCTCCGCCGCCCCGGGCATCAATATCTTCGAGGTAATCGACCCGGCGGTGCTGGAATCGACCTACGCCGCGGTCATATCGCGCGCAGTCGGCGTCAGCATCCCGACCACCCCTCCACCGACCAGCCATGATGTCAGTTACGGGGCGATCGTCTCCACTGCTGTCGGGGTCTCCATCCCGGTTGCGCCGCCCGCAACCCAGCATGATGTCACCTATACGCCGATTGTTGCCCGGCCGGTGGGTGTCGCTGTCGGGGCGGTCATGACCGCCATGAGCCCTGCTGCCATCGTACCGGGCACAACCAGGACGCTGACCTTCAGCGGAATAGCCCTGGATGCGGTCACCTCCCTGGACATCTGGCCCAATACCGGCCTGACGAACGGAGCGTTCGCTGCCTCACCGGACGGCAGTTCGCTGACCGTCGATGTAACGGTTGCCGCCGGTGCCGCTCGGGCGCCGCGGGTTGTAGTTCTGAAAACTGCAACCGGGCAGGTGTCAACCCCGCTGCCCGGCTCCAATCGCCTGTATGTGGGGGCGTTGCCGGAAATCACCTCGATCGCCCCGAGTCTGCGGAGTGCCGGTGATGTTGCCTTTACGCTGACGGTGAACGGAAATTACCTGGATAGCGCCACGACGGTCCGCTTCGAACCGCCTGACGGCATAACCGTGCTTAATCCGCCGGTGATCAATGCCAGCGGCAACATTGCGACCGTGACGGTGCTCATTGACGGTATGGCCGCGGGCGGCCAGCGGATTGTGGTCATTGAGGGGCCCTACGGATCATCCGGCTCCGTCAGCGGCTCCAATAATACCTTTACCGTCTATCGGCCGGTTGTGCAGGCTCCGGCCCCGGCACGAAACCTGGCCGGGGTACGACCAACGAAACGGGCAGCGGTTCCGCTTGCCCGAAGCTCTGACCCTGCAGGTCTGACGGCATTGTTGCTGGGTGCTCCGGATACCATTCCCGTAGTCAGGAAGGCGTTGTCGTACCGCACAACAGACAGCATATCTCTGCTTCGGCCTGAGCAGTTGTCACCTTTCAGCATATCTGCTTGTGAAAAATTCCTGCGCCCCTCTGCGCAGTTCCTGTCGATGATCGGCTGGGGGTATCGCGCCCCGCCGGGCGTTGGGGTATGAGCTGAGCGCTGAAGAAAAAAATCGAATAACAGACATACTGGAGGTTCATACTATGAAGACAGGATTCAGCAGATTTTCGAGTTACGTGCTGGCAACAGTGGCCCTGCTTGGGGTGCCGACAACAGCACTGGCGGTGTTCGACAGCGGCAGCCAATGCGGAACAGAACCGGTGGGAGCTTCCTGCCTGGGGGCCTTCAGCCCGACGGTCACAACCGTCATCGACCTGCCTCCCGACGGCATACTGCATTATTCTACATTCACCGTCCCTGCAGGTATAACGGTGTCGTTCAAGCGCAACGCCGCCAATACACCGGTCACCATTCTGGCCTCGGGCAATGTTACGGTTGCCGGCTCACTATGGGTTGGATATTCAAAAAATCCGACCCCTTCAGGGCAATCGACCGCCGATGGCGGCCTGCTGGGTGACGATGGACAGCCCGGCATAGGCGGACCGGGTGGTTTTGACGGCGGCGCCGGCGGCCTGTCCCCGCTCTTCGGCGGTACCGCCCTGGTTGGCGGCGGAGCGGGAAAAGGGCCGGGCGGGGGCCAGACAGGCATCGGAAGCTGGAGTAACCAAGGTTTGATTGGCATGTCCGGCGGCGGCGGGGCATTTGCCGCTGCTGCCAACGGTGGATACTACCCTGCTGCCAGCGGCACACCCTACGGCCAGGCCACTCTCCTGCCTTTGATTGGTGGTTCAGGCGGTGGTGGCGGCGGCGCCGGGACAGCCTTTACCGGCGGCGGCGGCGGCGGTGGTGGCGGTGCGATCCTGATTGCGTCTTCAGGGATCATAAATGTGACGGGTTATATCTATGCTGATGGCGGCGCCGGCGCCGAAAGCCAGGGTGCCAATTGCGGCGGCGGTGGCGGTGGCGGCGCTGGGGGCGGTATCAGGCTGGTGGCAGATCAGCTCGTGCGCAGCGGCGCCGGTTATCTGTATGCCCGCGGTGGCGGCGGGGCGGGTTCCTGTGCCAGTTCAGCGTCGAATGGCGGAGTTGGTTATATCCGCCTGGAAGTGCCGGCTAGCGGCTCTTTCAGCCCGAGCTGGAATCAGGGCTATGCAGATCCGGACTATACGTTTGTGGCCAATGCAACGACGGCCAAACTGTTTGTCCCCAACAGCCCGACCCTGACCATCGCCAGTGTTAATGGTATCGCTGTTCCGGCCAACCCGACCGGTGTTGCGGACATAACGCTGGCGGAAGGGACCGCTGCCGTTCCGGTGGTTATCAATGCCACCAATGTGCCGGTAGATACGTCGGTCAAGATTTATCTGGTACGGACAAACGGCACCCGTTCCGAGGTTACGCCCAGCCCAGCCCTGGCCGGGACCCTGGCAGCCAGCACGGCAACGCCGACCCCCTCGGTGACCTTCCTGCCCGGGAATACGACGGTCATGGCAGCGGTGACCTACACGGTGACCGAGCTGATCGTGGCCTCGCTGCCGCGCTTCAACGGTGAAGCGGTCGCCAGGATCAGGGTCGAAACCGAGATGGGTGGACAGTCCAGGACGATCTATATCACCGCCTCCGGCAAGGAATACCCGGCCGCAGCGGCGCAGCAGAAAAAGGCAGCGACCTGATGCGGGCCGTCTGACCCGGGAGCCGGAAGATGAAACGTGAGGAGCACGCCATGTCTGACAATACCCGTTTAGTAAGTTACAAATTATTTTCTGCGCTTTTTGGCAAGAAAATAATCTTGATAACTTACTTATCCTGTTTTTCAGGGTTAGGAATGGTACCGCGCAGGGCAACAGGATCAGCTGTCCTGTTGCTGGTGATCTGGCTTGTGGTTCATGCCGGGCCATGCTGCGCGGGTGCTCCGCTTGTCAGCGGGATCGAGGTGAGCGACGTCACCCCCGGATCGTTTGCGGTTGCCTGGCAAAGCAGCGAAGCGGCCAGCGGTGCACTGTACCTTTTCCAGGGGGACTGCCTCACCCCGATTCCCAATCCGCTCCTCTCCAGCGAAGGAAACGACCAGAGCGGCTTCGTCAGGGTGACGGCCGCTGACCTCTCCCCCAATACGACCTACTGCTACCAGACCGTGACCACCTCAAAGAGCAGCTCCGAGACCCTGGTGTATCCGACCAGCCCTGTTCCTGTCATCACGCAGAAGGCAATTACCCGGGGTATGCCGGCCGGAGGAAAAACAGTACCCTTTGCCAATGACCTGCTGCAGATTCCGCCCCCCTATATCCCCTCGCTGCTGCACAACCAGGCAGGTATGCTGATCGTTCTGCGGCTGCTCGACAATAAGGCGGACACACCACTATCCCTGCTCCTGACGGCTGATGCGACACGGAATTCGTTCAACATGAACAACCTCTTCGACCCGGTCAGCAGGCAGAGCCTCAACCTAGCGGGGGGTGAACGGGTCAGGCTGACCGAGCGGCATGGCAACCTGGGGTGCGCTGCCATCGAGCGCTTCCGCAGGGTGCCAACGGATCTGGAGGTTACTCGGGGAAGCGCATTCGAGCGCTGTGCCCGGCCGCTCGACATTGACTGCAACAACAAGGTAAATATCCTGGATATCCTGCGTGTGGCCCGCGCCATCGGCACCTCTACGGGCGACACCTGTTTCAACAGCGATCTTGACATTAACGCCGACGGCACGGTTAACCAACTGGATGCAGATGCCGTGTCAGGGGGCTTCGATGCGACCCCGTAACGGAACCATAGCGGCCCTGCTGATGGCCGCCCTGCTTTTGCTTCTGTCTCCGCTGGCCCGTGCAGCGGAGGTCCGGCTGGTCCCGGCGACCGTCAGCGCAACCGTTGGAGATGTGGTCGCGCTCGCAATCCAGGTGGACAGTGCGACAACCCTGGCCGGATTCCAGTTCGACTTCACCTTTACACCCACGGCCCTGGAGGTAAAGAAGATCACCATCGCGCCGGCCTTCGAACATCTGGTGCGGGGCAGCTACGACAATGCAGCGGGCAGCGGTCTGGTCGCGGCCTATGGCGTGAGTGCCGTCCCGGTCTCAGGCACCAATATTACCCTGGCCACGCTCGAATTCACCGTCAAGGCGAGCGGTGCTGCCACGGTCAATTTTGCCAACCAGCTGCTGGGAGCATACGGCGGCGATGAAATCCCGTCCACAAAGGGTACCGTTGATGGCACCCTGATAACTAGCAAGTTGCTGGCCACAATTACTCTGTCCGGACTGACCCAGGTCTACGACGGGACCCCCAGGAGCGTCACGGTAACCACGGAGCCGCCCGATCTGCCGGTAGGCATCACCTACGACGGTTCTGTTGCCGCACCGGTCGCTATCGGGCGTTATGCGGTCGTGGCAACCGTCAACCATGCCGCATATGCGGGATCTGCCAGCGGGACGCTGTTTGTTTCCGCTCCGCACCCCTTCCGCATCGCCGGCACACCTCCTCTGTACTATCCGACTCTGGCCGAAGCCTATCTGAACGCCAAGGACACAGATGTTATCGAGATCAAAGGGGGAACGGTTGCTGAGGATTTAATCGCCGACCGGAGTGTTGGCGTGACCCTGAAGGGGGGCTTTGATGACCTCTTCAGCCCGAACCGGTCAGGCAGCACCGCGATTCAAGGCATGGTTTCACTGCGGGCCGGCAAAGTGGTCATGAACGGGATCCGGGTGAAGGCCGCATCCGCCGGACCTGATATCACCGCCCCGGTTGTTGCCCTTTCAGCACTACCGCCGCTCACCGCCTTGACGGTGCAGGTGTCCTTCAGCGCCAGCGACGCAGTCGGTGTGACCGGTTACCTGCTCAGCGAATCTCCGCTGCCCCCAATAGCAGTTGATCCGGGATGGCTCACATCAGCGCCCGCCAGCTACACCTTTGGCACGTTCGGCGACAAGACCCTGTATGGCTACGCCAAAGATGCGGCCGGCAACGTCGGTTCTGCGGTTGCCTCATTCGGCGTGTATGCGGCATCGCAAACGCTGACCGTTACCACGAACGGCAACGGTACCGGCACGGTCCGGAGTTCCCAGCCGGGAATCATCTGCTCCAGCGCTTCACCTGATGGCTGTTCCGCAAGCTTCAGCTACAGCCCCCAGGGGGTCGATCTTGCGGCGGAAGCCGACACCGGCTCCGTATTCGGTGGCTGGTCGGGTGCCTGTAGCGGCATGGGAGCCTGCAACGTCAATATGAGCAATCCGCGCACGGTAACCGCGACCTTTACGGCTGCGCCCTACGTCCGCATCGCTGCCACCAGCTACGCTTCGTTGCAGGAGGCCTATGACAAGGCCAGGAGTGGTGATGAAATCATGCTACTGGAAGGCAGCCTGTCCGGCCAGACAGGCACGCTGACCGCCAATCGCGCTGTCAGCATCACGATCAGCGGCGGATATAACGCCGCGTATTCAGGGGTGAACGCTGAAACCATCCTGCCGGGTCAGATGGTTCTGAAGGCGGGCACGGTTGTTGTGAAGAATGTCAAGGTGAGGCCGTGAGGTTTGGGGGACTTCTCATGATACAAAGAGGAATGCTGCTAAATGATAACTGAAATCTGATCGTCAGCGAACTCATACTGACCCTTTCTGCAGATGCATCGGAGTATTCTCCGTTGCCATGCTTGGAAAAGGAAAGGCCGCTCACCGTACTGCGAACGTACGGGAAGCGGCCTTTGCTTATGTTATTCAAGTAAGCAGGGGCTTAAATTGTTTTTTCGTTCACACCGGAAGTATCGACACAGAAGGCATATGCAACCAGCGCCAGCCCCAGCAGGCAGGCAGAGATCCCGAATCCCCAGCGATACGCCTCCAGCGGCAGGATACTGTTCGTTGCAGATTGCCAGCGCCCCATGATGATCCCGGTCATCTGCTGGAAAATGGCGGCCCCCAGCATAACGAAAAAGTTCAGGGCTGTCAGCGCGGTACCCGCAATTACGAGCGGGAACGATTCCTTGGCCTGTGCATAGAGCAGATAGATGGCCGCGCTGGTAAAACCCAGCAACCAGAATTGAATCACCAATCCCCAGCTCTCCAGCGGCAGATGAACGGCCAGGCTGGAAAAGATCAGCAGCATGACGCAATGGATCGCCAGGGCTAGAGGTTTACGCCGCCCGATGCGATCTGACCAGTATCCCCAGAAAGGCGCACCGCAGAAGATACCAATCGGAATTGCCAGGAGGATGTTACCTGCCGCGGCCTTGGTCATGCCATAGGTGTGCATGAGAAAGGGGCCGCCCCACAGGCCCTGGGCCGTCACAAGTACTCCATAGGATGCGAAGCCGAGTGGCGCAATCCGCCAGAAGGGGCCATTGCCGAAGACAGTGCGCAATCCGTTCCACATGTCGGCAACCGAAGGCGGGGCGTGAAGCTGCATGCCCGGCTGCAGCGGCGGACGGTCGCGGGCGATCAGATATATTCCAGCTGCAAGCAGCAGGGTCACTGCTGCCATCAATCCGCACGCCCAGCGCCAGCCAACTGCCTCACTCATCCAGGCCAGGGGTGTGGTGGCGCCAACGCCCCCCAGATTGCCGACAGCGACCAATATGCCGGACAGGGTGGCAAATTCGTGGGGAGAGAACCAGGTGGTGAGCATCTTGAATGATCCCATCAGCACTGCTGCCATGCCCAGTCCGATCCCGGCCCGGGCCAGCACCGCCATGCCCCCGGATTCCGCCAGGGCAAAGGCAACGGCGCTCGCAGCTCCGAAACAGGCCAGAAGTGTTATGATGAGACGAGGACCAAACCGGTCCAGCATCGGTCCCATGGGAAGTTGAGCCAGACCGAAGGCGTAGAAAAAAGCACCCCCCACCAAGCCCAGCATCTCGGGCGAAAGGCTCAGATCCCGACTCAGGTCGCCGGCGATGACGGCATTGGACACGCGCCAGAAGCCGGAGATGATGTAGGTGCTGCAGCACATCGCAAAGATGTACCAGCGGTACTGCGCAGAATGCTTGATCGCCATGCATATTCTCCCGTTTCGAGATGCTCAACCAGGCGGCTGGCAAACTATATCACGGGATATGGGCCGGATCACGCTATTAACGCCACACAAACGCAGGAGATCTCCAGGGACCAAAAGGTGACAACGCCTTCGCGGCGGTTGAAATAGATCAAAATTATTATTATGATCTCACCTCATCTGCACAAAGCACACGCCATTCGATTTGAAGGAGCTGAGCAATGCGAAAGATTGCCGGATCACAGATGCTGTCAGTCGTAATCATGCTGGCCTGCAGCACAACGCTGCAAGCAGCCGAAACCCGGACACCCACCCCTGAAGAAATCAGGGAGCAGCTGCGGCGCTACAACGAATCGGGGACGGTGATGGCCCCGCTGCAACCCCGTCAAGCACCTGCCCATGTGGAGCAGTTCAACCGGGCCGTATCGCTCCACACCAGGAAAAACCCGACCGCCCGTGAATTAAAGGAAGCCGCCGCATTGTACCAGGCCGCAGCAGATGCCGGAATACCACAGGCTGCCACCAACCTGGCGCTGTTGTACCTGGAAGGCAAAGGGGTCAAAAAGGATGTAAAAAAGGGGGTGGCCCTGTTGAACTCCGCATCAGCCAAGAATGAAACCCAGGCCGACATAGCCCTGGCCAGGCTCTACCTGACCGGCAGGGATGTGAAAAAGGATGAGAAAAAGGGTGAGGCGCTCCTCAATAAGGCGGCCAAGGCCGGGAATCAGAATGCGGTCAAGATGCTGGCGGAATACAGGGAGTGGAAAAAGAAGAATGAGCTTGCCATGAAGCAGTACCAGGATCTGATGAAACAGGTCCAGTCCGCACAGAACAAGCCGGTGGCGCCGCAGCCGTTCCAGCTCTTGCCCCGGCCACCCCGTGTGATTGATTCCAGATTCCCCGTCATTCCCGGCTATACACACCTTACAGCTCATCAGGCGCCAATGCCGTCATTTATCGACGTGGCCGCCCAGCCCCCGGTTTTCAAGGTGATTCCGGATGGTAATGATGGATTCCAGCCGCTCCACATCGAAAAAGTGGACCGATAGGTTACGGTCGATCTGCAACACGCAAAACCAGAAACATACAGATCTGTTTTGCCAATATTATCAGTAGGCTACCTGATGTTGGCGTGCCCTGTAATCCTGCAGATATCAGGGGCGCTCAAACGAAGATTCTTCCAGTATCCAGTGCCATAGCCGCAGAATATTTCTGCACCGACCGCAATCCTTTTGTTTGCCACGATGCAGACCTTGCCGTTCTCATCAAGTGTTATCCGGGAATTATTCTTGAACGCGGATTGGATCAGGCCTGAAGCATCATTGGCATATTTGGCAAAACAGTTCACGGTCTTGGAATCCATAATAGTACCGTCAGGCATGTTGATGAAGTAGGCATCGTCACCATGTGCGGTTCGGCGTTGAGCCTCTGTATCGGACAGAATCCTGCCTTTGAATATGGAGACGACCTCGTCCTTGTAGATCGGAATTGCAGTGAAAAGTCCTCGACCTGATTCAGGTATTTGAGATTCCTTGATGTATAGATAATCATGTTCGTCAGCATCGATGTGGTGTGAATCAGAATTGGAATACTTTTTAAAGCTGGTAGTGTGTTTCATATAGTCGGCCTCTTTCATAACGAGAAAAGCCGACACATCATTGGGTCGGCTTTTCTCATGCTACACTATCCAAATAGGAAGAACTGGTTAAGCTGCCTTAGTAGAACAGCAGCCACCGCTTTTATGCTGATCACCGGTGCAATCGCTTTTGGCCTTCTGCTCTGATTCTACTTCAACTGCTTCCGTAGTCCCGTTACAGCTTTTCTCAACTGATTTTTCACCACATTTACACATGTACGACCCCTTTTCTTTCTATATTCCGTCTGGGCGTATAGTCTCATTAATTCTTGAAAATTACCAGGCTAAAGAATCTAAACAGGTCTTATTTGATTGTTTCAATGCATTAGGTTGCAAACTTCTTGGCCCCATAAAATGCGTGAACTTTTCCCAATTACGGCGACTTTCCTACACACAATCTGATTGTTTTTCGTACTACGGTTCAATCCTGGTTCCCAGAACAAGCAGGAATTTAGCAAGCCAGTCAGGATGAGCAGGCCATGCCGGAGCAGTAACCAACATACCGTCGACGTGGCCCTTGTCCATGGGAATGTCTATATAAGTCCCGCCTGCGCGAGTGACATCCGGTCCCACTGCCGGATAGGCGGAGCAGGTTTTTCCCTCAATGACTCCGGCTGCGGCAAGCAACTGTGCACCATGACAGATGGAAGCAATGGGCTTGTTGGCGTTCGAAAAGTGTTGCACAATCTTCAGCACCGTATCGTTCAGACGAATGTATTCCGGTGCCCGCCCACCCGGGATAACCAGTGCGTCATATTCTTCAGCTTTTACCTCAGCAAAAGTCGCATTCAGTGCAAAGTTATGACCGGGCTTTTCGCTGTAGGTCTGGTCTCCCTCGAAATCGTGTATCGCGGTGCGCACCGTATCGCCTGATTTCTTGCCAGGACAGACAGCATGGACTATGTGCCCGACCATCAAGAGTGCCTGAAAGGGGACCATGACCTCATAATCCTCCACGTAATCGCCTACCAACATCAATATTTTTTTTACGCTCACCGTGATCTCCTTTCTGTTGCTTGTAGTAATTGAATTTCCCTGAAATAATCCTGACCTCAGCGATTAACCATCCCGAAAATCTAGACAATATCTTCCTTCCTAAAACGCTTGAAAAGCAATGCGCCAAGAATAAGGCAGTAAAGAACGACATTGATGAGTGGATATACCGTGCCGAATCCATGCAATGATCCGCTCTCTATCAATGAAGCTGCCAGTTGTTGAACGCCTAAGAGCTTTGGCCATAAAAAATAAACAACTTTCCACCATGTCACGTCTGACAGTGGGCTGCTAACCGGTTGCTGCATCATCGCCTGCGCCATCTGACTGTGGCTGGCAGCAGCTATGCCGTCAGCCACAAAGCCAACAGCACCGATGCCCAGAACAGACAGAAATGCGATCATATCGGACATCAGGAGCGACAAAAGGAGCACAGCAATAATCACAAAGAGCAGGTTGATCGAACAGAGCAGCGAGGCAGCGAGGTACCCCGGCATGAAAACCTTCAGATTGATGGATGTGATCAAGAACACGATGCTATGCAAGATGAACATGAATAGTATCGATAAGACCCATAACCCAAGGATCTTCCCCGTAACATACTGCCAACGGGCTATCGGTTTGGACAAAATACACGCTTGCATGCCCTCGTTCCGGTCGCGCCTGAATATCCGCATCGACAGCAAGGACGCTATGACCATCACGCCGGCACCAATGATGTGGAAGGTCACCTTCGCTAAAATTTTGACAATGGTTACGGCATCAAGAGATTGTCCGTTCACCATGTAGTTGCCTTGATAACAGCCACGAAGGAGAAATACGCAGATAGCGCAGATAACGAACATGACAACAAAACTTCTCTGCTGTACCTCGTCAATAAGCGTGTATTTGGTAATCCTTGTAATGTGAGGAAGTGCTTTCGAAGTTTCCATGTCAACCTTTCACCAATCTTACAAACACATCTTCCAGCGTCTCACCGTCCTTGACAATGGCGGAGATCGTGTCTTTTACCAAAAGCTTGCCACGATTGATGATAGCCGCAGTATCGCATATTTTTTCGACTTCCGACAGTAGATGCGAATTCAGGAAGACCGTCATGCCTTGACCTTTAAGCGACTCCAGGAGCTGGCGTAATTCCCTGATACCGATGGGGTCCAAACCGGAGGTAGGCTCATCCAGAATTAACAGCTTGGGATTTCCCATGAGCGCAGCGCCTAATCCGAAGCGCTGAATCATGCCCTTTGAATATGTAGCAACCTTTGCATGCTCCCTGCCTTGCATGCCGATCAGCTCGACAATGCGCCTGCATTGATCTGTTGCCTCGGACCGGCTTATCTCCAATAATTCAGCGCAGCGCAGCAGGTAGTGCCACCCAGAAAGATATGGTGGAATCTGGTGGTTCTCGGCAAGATACCCGATGGATGCCCGGCATTCTGCATGCGTGCTTGGAATGCCACTAAATGACAAACTTCCCGATGTCGGTTGTGTAAAATCGAGCAGCATCTTAACGATGGTCGTCTTCCCGGCACCATTGGGCCCAAGCAGGGCAAAATACTCACCTGTCGTGACAGAGAAGGAGACATCGTCAACAGCCGTTAGGGAATCGTATCGTTTGGTAACGTTTTTCAATTCAATCATATTGTGGACTCGCAGTAAATCTCAGGAGAATTCCTATCATTTTCTGTTTTTCAGGTAAACGAAGATACCCATGATGATAATGAATACTGCAAATGGTGCAAGAGCAAACTTGATGGCAAGTGGGTCAATGTGCATTGTTCAGCCGAAGATTCTCTCCCACAACGTAGTCGCCGTAGCTCATCCCGTCGTCGCGCAGGACGTTGCAGTAGTTCCAGAGTTTTTGTACGATTGCGGCTGGGGTCATGTATGGTTCTCGTTTCGTTTTGATGTAATGTTCATTTATATTGCTTATTTTTGTGTTGATCTTTAGCACAATATACGTATCATTATCTGTGCAATATAACTCATGGAGGATAGATATGTCACGCGCAACCGTCACACTTCCCCAGGACCTGCTGACAGAATTAGTGGCACTGGTCGGGGCCAGAAGCAAGACCGAAGCTGTCATTACTGCAGTCAAAGACGAGATCCGCCAGCGCAAGCTGAGCCGCATCAAGTCCATGGCCGGAAAGATGGAGTTTACCGGCACTGCCGATGAACTGCGCCATGGAGACAACCGTCTTGGCTAGGGTACTAATAGACACCTCGGTCTGGATCGAGTTTTTCCGTCAACGCGAACCGTATCACAGCAAGGTAACGAAGCTTATCGACGACGATCAGGTCGTCTGCGGCGGCATCATCCTTGCCGAACTGATGCAGGGGGCGAAGTCAGACAAGGAGCTTGCCATTCTCGATGACTTCCTGAAGGTTTTCACTTTCATTCCCGAAACACCCGAATTATGGGCTGCTGCCGGAAAATTGTCAGGCAAACTGCGTCGCAAGGGTATCACGGTCGGCCTGTCCGACTGCTTTATTGCTACTGCCGCCGCTTCGGTCAAGGTTCAGGTGGCCACCCTGGACAGCCACTTCGAGGTACTTGGCAAGCCAGCGGGAATTACTCTCTATCCGTTTGATTGAATCAGGTTACTGGCGCACTAGACTGGGGGTCTAGTGGTCGCTTTTTGCTCACGTTTCAGCTCAGTTTGAGGTATAATCCACCCATGAAAAAGTCACTTCTTGAAACCAATCCCTACTTGAAAGACCCGGTTGAGCGCGATAATGCACTTGTTCGAAATGTAGTGTCCTCATCTGCTATTGAGGGTATTCGTGTCACAAGAAGTGCAAAAACCGGTAAGTTTGTGGCACCATCCAAAGACCTCAAACATCCTGTGGATGTTGGCAAAGACCTCCCGATAATATCAACAAACAACCGCTTCATCGGCAGATAATTCCTGTCTATTCCTGCTCGTACGGCTGCAAAGTGTCAATCGGCATTGAATTTTGACCCGCTATAGGCGTTCAATTTTGACCCACCCCAGCAGTAGTTTTTAGTTGTTTATCCTCGTTCTGATTCTCCAGCTTTCATTTCCGGTTTCCACTATCTCGCAGTGATGAGTGATCCTGTCCAGCAGGGCTGTCGTCATCTTTCCATCCCCGAATACCTGTGGCCATTCGCCGAACGTCAGGTTGGTTGTTATGATCAGCGATGTTCTCTCGTAAAGCTTCGAGATCAGGTGGAACAGGAGTTGGCCGCCGTTCTTGGAGAATGGCAGGTAACCCAGTTCGTCAAGGACAACCAGGTCATGCCTTGCCAGGTGTTCCGCCAGCTTGCCACCCCGGTTGTCGAGTTTCTCCTGCTCCAACTGGTTCACCAGATCCAGTACGTTGAAGAACCTGGCTTTCCTGCCATTTCTGATACTCTGCCGAGCTATGGAGATGGCAAGGTGCGTCTTGCCGGTTCCGGTACCGCCGACCATGATGATGTTGCTGTGATCGGACAGGAAGCTGCCATCATAGAGGGTTCTGACTTGCATCTCATTGACTGGTGTGGCTGCGAACTCGAACCGGTCGAGATCCTTGTCTACCGGGAACCTGGCCAGACTCATGCGGTAACGGATGCTTCTTAACTTCCTCTCCGCCATCTCCGCTTCCAGGAGGTCGCACAGTATCTTGTCCGGAGTGGCCCGACTCTTTATCCCTGCCGCCAGCACCTCATCAAGGATGGACTTCATTCCGTACAGTCCGAGCGTCCCGATGGCTTCCATCAGTCGGTCACGCAGTACCATAGGCACCTCCCGAGAGGAGGCGGTCATAGCGGTAACAGTCCACCACCGGGACCAACCTGAGCAGCGGCAACTGTGCTGACGGCTGCAGCGGTTCCGGTTGCGGCTCATCGTGTGTGCGTGACAGAATGGTGAGTATGACATCGCTGCTGACCGTCTTGTCGGCTATCGATTTGGCGCACGCTTCTGCCACGGCTTCCAAGCCATAACGACGGACGACGCTCAATATCCCCACGAACTGGCGATCTCCGTCGCTGCGTTCCGCCAGTATCTTTCTGACCTCACCCATCGATTCCGGCAGATCCCATTCCTTGAAGGGGGCACCGTTTCGCAAGGCTCCCGGTTTCTGCTCCAGTACGGCGATATAATGCCAGGGGTCGTAGATGACCTTGTCACGACTGAGGTTACGGTCGTGGACTCCAACCGTTGTGCCGTTCATTACGATGATCACCCGGCTTGCGTATGCACGTACTGAGACTGTTTTACCGACAGCCATCGCATTGACGCTGTAACGGTTGCGGTCGAAGCTGATCAGGAGCTGCGGCGACACACGCGCAACGCTTTCCTGATAACCATCAAACGGAGACGGCATACTCAGCAGACGGTTGCGCTCTTCGGCAAACACCTCGTCAATGGTTCTGGTCCTGAGCTCGGGATGCTTGAAAGTGGCGGCGTGATTGCGGCACTGGTCCAGTAGCCATTCGTTCAACTCAGCCACGTCCTTGAACCGCCTACGCTGGGCAAAGAAACGTTTCCTGACTACGCCGACCTGGTTCTCGACCTGTCCCTTCTCCCAACCTGCGGCTGGCGTACAGGCTACCGGTTCAAACAGGTAGTGGGAGGCCAGGTTCTGGAAGCGACGGTTGAACACCCGGTCTTTGCCCATCAGCACCTTGGTAACTACCGTCTTCAGGTTGTCGTAGATGCCTCGCCTGCAGACACCGCCAAAGAACTCGAAGGCCCGGACATGGGCATCCATGACCATCTCAAGAGTTTCACGGGTATAGGCGACACAGAACGGTTTGCGGCTGTGACACAGGCGGAAGTGGGCGATCTTTATCTCTACGGGGACACCACCGAGTTCGACCTTCTCGTAACTCCAGTCGAACTGGAAAGCGTCACCAGGGTCATAGGCAAGGGGTATGAAGGCCTTTACAGCAGCCGTGCCGTCTGCTTTCTTCCAGTTGCTCACATAGCGGCGGACGCTGTCATAGCCTCCTTCGTATCCTGCACGCTGTAGCTGCTCAAACAGGATCTGAGAGCTTCTGCGATGGCGAACAGGCTTGCTGTTGTCCTCAGCCAGCCATTCAGAAAGGCTGGCTTCAAAGGAGCCGAGCTTCGGACGTGGCTGTTCAGTCCTTACGTACTTCTGGTCGGTCATGCCGGTGCGGAGGATGGTTCTGACGGTGTTCCTGGCAAGGTTGAATTCGCGGGTTATCTCCCGGATGCCTTTGCCATCTCGGTAGTGGGCGTGACGGACTTTGCGGATGGTTTCCACGTTCAGCATCTCCTTTCGGTACTCCTCTCTCTGGTTGGTTCCAGAGAGTATGGAGGAAGGTGCTGAGGTGGGTCAATTTTGGACGCCGATTATCCCCCTAAGTGGGTCAATATTGCATGCCGATTCACAGTGATAATTAATCTATTCAGACACCTTTAACAACTGGAATGCCTTTTCCAAATTGGTGAAGGCTTCTGCGTGGATTCCATCTAGCTATTTTGATTCTCTCGGACCTGCAATATTAAGGACATTGATGCACTGCCCAAGAATCCAACGGATAACATGGATGGTTCGTTTAGTTGGTCATCATCCAATTGTATGATGAGGCTGGATTTGCTGTATTTGACAGTGAACTAATGGGTACACCATCGGGCAAATCATCGATCTGAGCAGGATAAGTAATCTGATCACGTGAGCGGGTCACTCGGTTTTCATGAAGCCTGGTATCAATATCCTTTATAGAGGTTTCTGCAGAACTCCCGTTCCCTTTAGCCCAGCTATCTACAAACCTGTCGAAGTCTTTGTGACGGCATTGTCCACATGGGCGATGACCGGCGGCAAGAGCAGTCGCCTCGTCCAAAAAGAACAGTTCAGTATATTCATTGGGTTTTCGTTCTTTGGGTTTTCGTCTGTAATCCTTAAAGCTTAGTGAACAGCTCATATTTTTTATGTGAAATAAACTTATTCCACGGAAAATTATGAATGAATTGACCGACTGTGTACTACTTGCGAAATAAAAAACGCTGCAACATTTCGTCGCAGCGTTTTGGTTTCATACTCAAAAATGGGCTAACTTCAAATTAACCGATATTAACTTTTCTAATATTTTGTAGGAAAAACCGTTTAATTGGGTACAAAAAACGCTTAATTGGGCAAACCTACAAGTTTTTTAGATATCCAGATTGACCACGTTCAGCGCATTGGTTTCAATGAACAAGCGCCTCGGCTCGACCTGATCTCCCATCAGGATGGTGAAGATCTCGTCCGACTCGACGGCATCCTCGATCTTGACCTGCAACAGGACACGATTTTCCGGGTTCATGGTGGTTTCCCAAAGCTGTTCCGGGTTCATCTCACCGAGACCTTTGTAACGCTGGATGCCGAGTCCCTTCTTGGCGTTCTCCAGAAAGAAGGCCAGCAGCTCTTCGTGGTTGCCGGTCTCCAGCAGGATCTTGCCCCCCTCCTGCTCAACGGTAGCCCGGCCGTCGGCCATGGTCTCAACGACCCGCTGGTGGTTCTCCACCAGCAGCTCATACTCGTGGGTAGACAGCACGCCCAGGATCTGATGATCGATGATGGCGCGGATGTTGCCGGTGTAAAAGATGATCCGGTCTTCCTCCAGCTGGTATTCGCCGCCCGCGGTCAGTGCCTTCATGGACTCCAGATACGGCTCCAGCTGGGAAAGCTCCTCCAGTCCGGCCGGCACGTTGCTGCGCACAACCACGGAGAGCAGTTCGGCGGTGATCCCCTTTTTGACGACCTTGTCAAAGATAGTCCGGTTTTCGATGAACTGCCGGATCAGCGGGATGATCTGCTTGCCGGCATAGACCCGGTCACCCTTCTCCAGACGCAGGGTCATGTCTTCGGCGCCTTCTTCCAGCAGGAAGCTCTGCATGGCCGCTTCGTTGCGCAGGTACTGCTCCTTCTTGCCGCGTTTGACCTTGTAGAGCGGCGGCTGGGCGATGTAGAGGTGACCGCGCTCGACCAGTTCACGCATGTTGCGGTAGAAGAAGGTCAGCAGCAGGGTCAGGATGTGGGAACCGTCCACGTCGGCATCGGTCATGACAATAATGCGGCCGTAGCGCAGTTTGGCGATGTCGAAGTCATCCTTGCCAATACCGGTGCCCAGGGCGGTGATCAGGGTGCGGATCTCCTGGGAAGCGATCATCTTGTCGAAACGGGCCTTCTCCACGTTGAGGATCTTGCCCTTGAGCGGCAGGATGGCCTGGAATTTGCGGTCCCGTCCCTGTTTGGCCGAGCCGCCGGCGGAGTCACCTTCGACCAGGTACAGTTCGCACAGCTCGGGGTTCTTTTCCTGGCAATCGGCCAGTTTGCCCGGCAGGCCTCCCAGATCCAGAGCACCTTTACGACGAACCGTTTCACGGGCCTTGCGGGCCGCTTCACGGGCCCGGGCCGCCTCGATCGATTTTTCCAGGATGCGTTTGGCAACCGCGGGATTCTCTTCCAGGAACTGGGCCAGTTTTTCGTTGATCAGGGTTTCGACATAGCCCTTAACCTCGGAGTTGCCCAGCTTGGTCTTGGTCTGCCCCTCGAACTGGGGCTGGGGGATCTTGACCGAGATGACGCAGGTAATACCTTCGCGCAGGTCATCGCCCGAGATGGAGACCTTCTCCTTCTTGAGCAGGTTGTTGGCTGTGGCATAACTGTTCATGGTGCGGGTCAGGGCGGCCTTGAAGCCGATCAGGTGCGTCCCGCCTTCATGGGTGTTGATGTTGTTGGCGAAGGAGAAGATCTTCTCGTCGTAGGAGTCGTTGTACTGCATGGAGACCTCGGTCTCCACCCCCCCTTTTTCGCCCTTGAAGTAGATCGGTTTGGGGTGCAGCGCGGTCTTGTTGCGGTTGAGGTATTCCACGAATGAGTTGATACCACCCTCGTAGTAGAACTCATGGGACTTGTTGTCCACCCGCTCATCGTTGATCTTGATGCGCACACCGGCGTTGAGGAAGGCCATCTCGCGCAGACGCTGGGAAAGCACATCAAAGGATATTTCAACCGTCTCGAAGATCTCTTCGTCCGGCATGAAGGTGATCTTGGTACCGCGTTTCTTGGTCTCTCCCACCATCTCCAGCGGTGAAACCGGGTCTCCGCGGCGATAGGACTGACGGAAGACTTTGCCGTCGCGGCGGATCTCCAGCTCAAGAGTCTTGGAGAGGGCGTTGACGACCGAGACCCCCACGCCGTGCAGACCACCGGAGACTTTGTAGGAGTCGTTGTCGAACTTGCCGCCGGCGTGCAGCACGGTCAGGACGACCTCGGCAGCCGATTTCCCCTCGCTGGGCATGATGTCGGTCGGGATACCGCGGCCGTTATCCACGACCGTCACGGAGCCATCGGTATTGATGGTGACGCTGACATTGTCGCAATGGCCTGCCAGTGCTTCGTCAATGGAGTTATCGACAATCTCGTATACCAGGTGGTGCAGACCCGCGCTGGAGGTGGAGCCGATATACATGGCCGGCCGTTTGCGAACTGCGGCCAACCCTTCCAGAACCTTGATGTTATCCGCGCCGTACTCTTCGACGTTGTGTGTCGTGTTTTCCTGTTCACTCATGCGTTTCGTTTCCCTCAGACGTCAGATTGCCGTTTTCCACACGGAATACGGAGCAGTGTGCTGTTGCAGCCACTAAGGCCGATGATGGTTGTGTTGTGGTAATAAAAACCTGGATATCCCGGGTGGTGAGATACTCCATAAGATTGCTGTTCCTGTGCGCATCCAGTTCCGAGCTCATGTCATCGAGCAGCAACAGTGGCGGTTCACCGAAGACCATCCGCAGATTCTCCATCTCCGCCATCTTGAGAGCCAGGATGAAGCTTTTTTGCTGGCCTTGAGAACCAAAGGCCTTGAGCTGGCGACCATCCAGACTGAACGCCAGATCATCGCGATGCGGACCGGCAGTGGTAGTACCGTAGCGCTCATCACTTTTTGTGTGGCGCTGGAAGAGCTGCAACAGCTCCTGGCAGATGCTGTCCCTGTCCGTGGTCTGGACACCTTCGGGCTGATAGCTGATCCCGGCTGTTTCGCCGCCCCCGGAAATTGTAGCGTAGTGCTGCTGCAATTGGGTTTCAAGCTGCGTCACGTAGCGCTGACGGCGTTCAATTACTTCGGCGCCGGCAATGGCCAGCTTTTCAGTCCAGACATCCATACCGGTCTTATCCGGGCTTTTCAACAGATGATTGCGCTGTTTGAGAATCCGGTGGTAATCATGCCAGCAGTGCAGATAGCCGATGTCCCCGGTATAAACCGCCCGGTCCAGGTAGCGCCGCCGTGCTTCCGGTCCCGATTTGACCATGCCGGTGTCATCGGGGGAAAATACCACTGCATTCAATTTGCCATGCAGGTCCGATGCGCGCTTGATGCCCTTCTGATCTATTTCCACCCGCCGGCCGGCTGTTTCCAGGGACAAACGGATTTCACTGACTGTTCCGCAGGCTTCAACTTCACCGGAAACAACAGCCTGAGTCTCTCCGTGCCTGATAAACTCCGGCAAACGTGCATTTCTGAATGAACGTGAGTTGCCCAGCAGATAAATGGCTTCCAGGAAATTCGTTTTTCCCTGGCCATTGAGTCCGTACAGCAGGTTGAAGCGTTTGCCGGGCTGTACCCGGATCATCCCGATATTCCTGAAGCTCGATACCACCAGGTGTCTGAGTCTCATCTATCTGTATTACAGCCTCATTGGCATGATGACCGCCAGAAAACTGTCCGAATTATTCGGTACGATAATCGAGGGAGAAAGTTCGTCCCTGAACTTCATATCAACCTGTTCTGTCTCGGCTACAGCAAGAACATCCAAAAGATAACGGGCATTAAACCGTACCGAAATAGGTTCTCCGCCATAGGTAACGTCGATATCTTCCCGGGCATCACCCAGTTCCGGATTACTGGAAGAAATTTTTATACTTGAATCTGATATTTCCAGCATGATCCCTTTGAATTTTTCACTGGAGAGGATCGCCATTCTGCGTACGGAATGGGTGAAATCCTCTTTGTTGACCGTTATCACCCTGTCGTTTGAGGTAGGAATGACGCGGTTGTAGTCAGGGAAATCACCATCCACCAGGCGCATGACCATGTAGGAATCGCCTCGTTTGATGACTGCGCTGTTGTCCATGAACCCAAACATCAGGATCCCGCCCTCTTCCTCGGCAATCTTCTTCATCTCAAAAATGCCTTTTTTAGGCAGGATGACCCCTTTGAGAAGTTCCGGACCGGCTGTGCCCTTGAAAGCGCCATTTGAAATTGAAAGACGATGACCGTCTGTTGCAACCATCTTGAGAATCTGATCCCCGTTCGGCGTAACTTCCACCTTTGTGAACAGACCATTCAGATTGTATTTCGTTTCGTCATTACAGATGGCGTAGAAGGTTTTCTCGATCATGCTTTTAAGCAGTGAGCTTTCAATTTCAAAGAGGCTCTCTTCCTTCACAGCGGGAAAATAGGGGAATTCTTCCGGAGACAGGCCAACAATATTAAACTGGACCTTACCGCACTTGATTTCCACCCAGTCATTGTCTTTTGTAGAAAAGGTTATTTTCTGGTTTGGCAGTTCCTTTACGATTTCATACAGTTTCTTTGCAGCAACCGTAATCTTTCCCGTGGATGCTACCTCAGCCGGATAGGAACTTTTCATGCCGACCTCGAGATCAGTTGCCGTAATGTGAATTGACGATTCAGTTGCTTCTATCAGAACGTTTGAAAGGATAGGCATTGAGGTCCGTTTTTCTACGATACCTTGGATCTTCTGTAGCGATTTAAGGAATAGTTCCTTATCGATTATGAATTCCATGTGTCACTCCTTACAGAATTGATTTTAAATAAATTAAAAAGATAGTTGTTGTTATAGGTCCTGTTAAAATGGTGATAACGTTGTAACAGGCTTTAATTATTATATAATTCAATAATTATTGCTGTGGATGATTTTTTTCAAAGATTCCTGTTATCAACAGCAGCAAAGTTTTCAACAATTATCCACAGGTCTTCCCACAGGATATTCCTCATTTGAGGAGGATGTTTTTTATTTCTTCAATTATCCGGAACAACTTAACATCATCCTTTAAAGTTTTTTCAATTTTTTTCGTCGCATAAATAACCGTTGAATGATCCTTGCCGCCGAACCGCATTCCGATATCCGGATAGGAGGCTTTCGTCAGGTCGCGACAGATCCATATCGCTATTTGTCGTGCCTGAACCAGATTTTTCAGGCGTTTATCTGATTTCAAGTCTGCGATCTTCAATCCAAAATAGTCAGCCGTGGCTTTTTGAATCAACTCGACCGTAATATCTTTACGCCGGTCGCCGAGTATATCTTTTAAACTCTCCCGGGCCATATCGAGGGTTATGGGTATATTCTGCAGACTGCTGTATGCACCCAATCTGATCAGCATGCCTTCGAGTTCACGAATGTTCTTAGTATCACTGGATGCAAGAAAATACGTAACGTCATCGGGAAGACGGATCTTGGTTATCTCGGATTTTTTCTTCAGAATTGCAATCTTGGTTTCCACATCGGGAGGCTGAATATCTGCAATCAACCCCCATTCAAAGCGTGACCGCAAGCGTTCTTCAAGGTCGGATATTTCTCGTGGAAATTTATCTGAAGTGATAACTATCTGTTTATGCATATCATAAAGTGCATTGAAGGTATGGAAAAACTCTTCCTGAGTACCAACCTTGCCGGAAATAAATTGAATGTCATCAATCAGCAATACGTCGATAGTTCTGAATCGGGCTCGAAAGAGCTCCATCCTTTTATGGCGGAGAGAATTGACCATTTCATACATGAATTTCTCTGCAGAGCAATAGCATACATTCAGTTCAGGGGCAGTTGCACGAATTGTATGGCCGATGGCATTGAGCAGATGACTTTTCCCCAAGCCGACACCGCCGTAAATAAAGAGGGGATTATAGGTATCAGCCGGGTTGTTAGCTACGGCCATTGCGGCAGCATGTGCAAATTGATTGCCCGTGCCGCTCACAAATAGATCAAAGGTATATTTGTGATTAAGCGGGGTGAATGAGATATCCTGTAAACTGTTTTTTGCTTCTCCTAATTCCGGAAGCCCTTTGGTTATAATTTCTTCCGGTAGAAGAGAAATAGTGTCGGTGCTGCTTTCATTGATAATGAATTCTATGGTTAGGTTTTTACCTGCAGCTACTGATAATGCGCTTGAAAGCACGGTCAAATAGTGATCTTCCAGCCATTCTTTAAAAAACGAGGTAGGAACAGACAGATAAACCGTATCACTCTCCGTATGGTTGAAGTTGACCGGTTTTATCCAGGTTGCAAAATCCCGTTCGGAAAGAACTTTTTCCAGGTTTTCAGTTGTTTTTTGCCAGATTGCTTGCATATTGATCACAGTTTTTTAATGCCCAGCAGGTTATCAACAGATCCATTAGCAGGGAAAATATCCAATCGATTCAGGTATGTTTCAAGAATATTCCGGTAAGAATCACTAAAAGTTATCAACATTGTTTTCAACAGCTGTTGATAACTTTAATTTTATAAATATCAGACAGTTACGTATATTCAAACCATAATATATGCTATATTTCAGGCGCTGAAGGTTATCAGAGCCGGCACCATTTTTCAAGGCAAATCATTCCGCACTCCGCGCCGCTTCATAATAATTAGCTTGACAAAGGGTGCCTGATATGATTAAAAACCCATTTCTTGAAATAAATTTCCAGAGGTATACGACATGAAAAGAACATTTCAACCAAGCAATGTTTCGCGTAAAAGAACTCACGGTTTTCTGGTACGGATGGCAACGAAAAACGGCCGCCTCGTTATCAAGCGCAGAAGAGCTAAAGGCAGAAAAAACCTGGCCGTTCGCATTGCAGCCAAATAAATTTTGACTGTTGAGGCGGTGCGTGCCGACAATTCGTTTCCGTCGTCGCTAAGGCTTCGGAAACGTGCAGAATACCTCAAGCTGAAGGATTCTGCACATAAATTTGCTTCCAGGGGAATTCTGGTGGTGTGGCAGGAGAATCATCTTGCGTATGCACGCCTAGGGGTTACTGTAAGCAAAAAAGTTGGGTGTGCCGTCACTCGAAACAGGGTCAAGCGCTTCGTGAGAGAAACATTCAGAAAAAACCGCACGTTGATTCCGGCAGTCGATCTGAATGTTATCGCGCGGAGTGAATCTGCAAAAATGGATTTTTCCTACATGCAGCAGGAGCTTTTAAAAGCCTTCAATTATATCGGCATATCCCCATGCTCAAGAGTATCGCACTCCTAATCATCAGGTTCTACCAGAAGATGCTTTCCCCTCTTCTGCCTCAAGCCTGTCGTTTTTATCCCTCCTGTTCCGAGTATTCACGAAATTCAATTGTCAGATACGGGTTTGTCAAAGGGATGTGGCTTACCCTGATCAGACTAAGCAAGTGCCACCCGTTTCATCCGGGTGGTTTTGATCCTGTACCTTAAAAAAAGAGTACAACTGGAGTCATAATGGAAAAGCGTGCATTTCTTGCGGTAGTTTTGTCAATTGTTGTTTTCTATCTATTTTCAATGGTGATGGGCCCGGATAAAAAACAGGCACCCTTGGCAGTGCCACAGGTACCACAACAAAGCTCTAACTCTGCCATACAGACACCAGCGGCACCGGCAGTACCTTCCGCACAGCAATCCTTGCCGGCTGCCGGCCTTCAAAAGGATGTTACGGTCGAAACCGATCTTTATACAGCGGTCTTTTCTTCACGTGGCGGCGCACTTAAGAGTATGACCCTCAAGAAATATCGCGAGCAGAACAGTCCTGCTGCCAGTCCTGTTATTCTCGGTAACAATGCAGACCCGTCGCTGCTGACATTTTCTACCAGAGCAACCGGCTTCAATCTTTCAGACAGCTCGCTATTTATCTCTGATGCTGAAACTGTCAAGGTCAGCGGCACTGAAACCAAGCAGCTGACGTATAACTTCATTTCAGGGCAGGGCTTTACCGTCAGAAAAATCTATACCTTCGGGGCCGACTCGTACAGCATCAAGCTTGACACACAGGTGTTCAACAATTCTGCTGCACCGATTGTGGGGACTGTTCAACAGGTAATGTCATATCCGGCAGAACCTAAAGTGAAAGATAACCGTTTTGATACTGCCGGTTCCTATCTATATGCTGATAATGCCCTGCATGCTGACAAATTCAAGGATATATCCAGCTCTTCCAAGAAATACGATAAAGGGGTACTCTGGGCCGGTTTTGCCGACAAATACTTTTTAAGTGCAATTCTTTCGGAGAAAAACAGCATCGTCTCTGCTGAGCTGAAAAAAAGTACAGCCGGTTTCATGGAGTCGATCGTTTCCTCCCCACAGATGACCGTTAATCCTGGCCAATCAGCAACAGTAACACACCGTCTTTTTGTTGGTCCCAAAGATATCGATATTCTCAAATCGCAAGGCAATTCTCTTGTGCAGTC
The DNA here is from genome assembly GCF_056821595.1 of Geobacter psychrophilus. NCBI lineage: Bacteria > Pseudomonadati > Thermodesulfobacteriota > Desulfuromonadia > Geobacterales > Geobacteraceae > Geobacter > Geobacter psychrophilus. The sequence goes on along the minus strand of NZ_JBXDTU010000004.1, from coordinate 1,678,421 downwards.
TCTTGATTTGGGTTGGTTTACGGTTATTGCAAAGCCTCTGCTGTATACTCTCAAGTTTTTTTATGGCTATGTCGGTAACTACGGTATTGCAATTATTATTGTTACAATCATCCTGAAAGCCTTGTTTTTCCCGTTGACTCACAAGAGTTACAAATCCATGAAGGATATGCAGAAGATTCAGCCGAAAATGGCCGCGCTCAAAGAAAAGTTCAAGGATGACCGCGATGCCATGAATAAAGCGGTAATGGAGCTTTACCGTGAACACAAGGTCAATCCGTTGGGTGGGTGTCTGCCGATGGTTGTGCAGATTCCGGTTTTCTTTGCACTGTATAAAGCCCTTATGTTTTCTATTGAATTGCGCCACGCGCCTTTTTTACTGTGGGTTACCGACCTGGCAGACAAAGACCCCTACTATGTAACTCCGGTTATTATGGGCATCACCATGTTTGTACAGCAAAAGATGACCCCCTCGCAGATGGACCCGATTCAGCAGAAGATGATGCTGGCCTTGCCGGTAGTGTTTACCTTCATGTTTCTCAGCTTCCCGTCAGGTCTCGTGCTCTACTGGTTGGTTAACAACGTGTTGACCATCGGTCAGCAGATGTATATCAATAAACTGGTCAAGGATTGAAATGTACGTAGAAGACACCATAGCGGCCATAGCAACCCCGGTGGGGTGCGGTGGCATAGGTATCATCAGGGTCAGCGGTTCTGATGCCTCCAAAATTGCTGAACGTGTTTTTATAAAGCAGGGAAACGGTGGCCTCGACAGCCACCGTTTTTATTATGGGAGGATTGTTGACCCGAACACTGGAGCGCTGATTGACGAGGGGATGGCAGTGATGATGATGGCACCGCGCTCCTATACACGCGAGGATGTGCTGGAACTCCATTGCCATGGAGGCTATCTGCTCGTGCAGCGCATTTTGGATGCCTGTCTGCGCGCCGGGGCACGCCTTTCTGAAGCAGGTGAGTTTACCCGCCGCGCTTTTTTGAACGGTCGCATCGATCTTTGCCAGGCCGAGTCGATTATAGATATCATCAACAGTCGTACCGAGATGTCACTGGCATTTGCCCAGAGTCAGAGAGAAGGTGTCCTTTCTGCCCGACTATCTGAGGTTACAGGGCAGTTCAGAAATGCCCTTGCACTGATTGAAGCCTTTATCGATTTCCCGGAGGAGGATCTGGATGCTGCTGCTCTCAGCCAGATAGAGTTGTTAATCAATGGCGGCCGAAACAGCCTGGTCTCTTTGCTGAACTCTTTTGATCACGGCAAGGTAATCCGCGATGGCATCTCCGTACTGCTGGCAGGCAAGCCGAACGTGGGTAAATCCAGTCTCCTGAATGCACTTACCCTGGAGCAGCGCGCTATTGTTTCTCATATCCCCGGCACGACTCGTGACGTGATTGAAGAGATCATCAGCATAGATGGCCTGCCTGTTCGAATCATTGACTCGGCAGGCATTCGGCAATCTCATGATGAAATCGAGCAGGAAGGTATCCGCCGTTCTCTTGAAAAGCTGGCCCTGGCAGATCTGGTTTTGTATATGGTGGATGGTTCTCAGCCGTTTGACACCCTTGATCGAGATCTGCTGTCGGCCATTTCCGGCAAGCGCTTCATTACGGTCATAAACAAATCCGATTTGCCGCCTGTGTTACATGAAGCGGAGCTTCCCGTTGGAGTGCCTGTGGTTCATATCTCCAGCAAGGATGGGAGTGGCATTGATCAGTTGCGCTCCGCCATCTTTACTACCTTTGTAGATGGGCATGCGGTGTCATCACAAGACCATATCGCCTTAACAACAGTTCGCCAACGAGATATAGTGCTGCGAGCTTTGGATGGCCTGGATAGATTCTGTAGCCAGTTGGGAACTGGCGCGTCTGGCGAATTGCTGGCTATCGATTTGCGCGACAGCCTTGCAGCTATTGGTGAAATAACCGGAGAAACAACGCCGGACGCTATCCTTGATCTCATATTCTCCTCCTTTTGCATTGGAAAGTAGGCGATTGTTTCACGTGAAACATGGGTGCATGTATGCATAGTTACGAAACCACATATGACGTGATTGTGATTGGCGCCGGTCATGCGGGTTGCGAAGCCGCCTTAGCTGCTGCCCGCATGGGGTGCAGCACATTGATGCTGACGATCAACCTTGATGCCATTGCGCTGATGTCCTGCAATCCGGCTATCGGCGGACTGGCCAAAGGGCATCTGGTCAGGGAGATAGATGCCCTGGGTGGTGAGATGGCCAGGAACATCGACGCTACCGGAATACAATTCCGCATACTCAATACCCGTAAAGGTCCTGCTGTACGCGCCTCCCGGGCTCAGGCTGATAAGCAGCTGTATAGACTCCGTATGAAGCGGGTACTGGAGCAACAGGAAAACCTTTTTCTCAAGCAGGGTGAAGTTACCGGGCTGTATATGGAGGGAAGTGAATTAAAGGGCGTAGACACCCGTTCCGGAATCCGTTTTCTTGGCAAAACGGTTGTGATTACAACCGGCACATTCATGAGAGGACTGATTCATATCGGCTTGACCCACTATCCGGGGGGGCGTGCCGGAGATTTACCATCCGTAGGTCTCTCTGATCAGCTGCGAACATTAGGTTTCGAAGTGGGGCGTCTTAAGACCGGGACACCTGCTCGTCTGGACAGCCGGACTATTGACTTTACCCGTTTGGAAGCTCAGTACGGCGACGATCCGCCTGCACCCTTGTCTTTTTCGACGGACCGCATCACGATGCGCCAGGTTCCCTGCCACATCGCATATACCAACCCGCGCTCGCATGAGATTATCCGCTCGGGCCTTGATCGCTCGCCTCTGTATTCCGGTGTAATTGAAGGTATTGGTCCGCGATATTGCCCGTCCATTGAAGACAAGGTCGTACGTTTTCCTGATAAAGAACGCCATCAAACGTTCTTGGAGCCGGAGGGCTTGGATACTGTAGAAGTGTATCCGAGCGGCATGTCAACTTCCCTGCCGATTGACATTCAGATACCGTTTTACAGATCCATAGAAGGGTTGGAGCGTGTAGAAATCATGCGGCCAGCCTATGCCATCGAGTATGACTATGTGGACCCGATCCAACTGCATGCGTCACTTGAAACAAAGCTGATCCGGAATCTGTTTCATGCCGGTCAGATCAATGGCACTTCAGGGTATGAGGAGGCAGCGGGGCAAGGATTGATGGCGGGTATCAACGCAGCACTCCGCGTGCAGGGCAAGGAAGCGCTTGTTCTTGGTCGGAGCGAGGCCTACATCGGTGTCATGATCGATGACCTGATCACGCTCGGCACAAAAGAGCCGTACCGTATGTTCACTTCGCGGGCTGAGTACCGACTGTTGCTGCGTGAGGGTAATGCCGACCTGCGTCTGAGGGAAACAGGACACGCGATCGGACTGGTGCATGAAGATCTATTTAATGGTTTTTTGCGAAAACGGGATATGATAGCCGCTGAACACCATCGGATCTCAACAACCCGCTTAAGCATGACCGATAATGAGGTTGCCTTTCTTGAGGAGCAGCATCTTGCCGATATCCAGAAAGGGACCTCGCTTGAGCAATTACTCAGGCGCCCTGAAATAACCTATGCAGAGCTCGCGAAATTCGATGATGTTTCACGTGAAACACGCCCTGATGTGCGGGAGCAGGTGGAGATACAGGTAAAATATCATGGGTATATTGAGCGCCAGCTTGAGCAGATTAACCGCGCCAGAGGCATGGAGATTACCCGCCTGCCAGATGACCTTGATTACAACTGCATTAGTGGTTTGACTACCGAGGTCCGTGAAAAACTGTCTAAATTCCGACCTGACACGCTTGGTCAGGCATCTCGAATTTCCGGCGTAACCCCTGCAGCTATTTCGGTTATTTCTATTGCGATAAAGGCTAATGCCTGGAAGCCACAAGGTGGTAGTGGAAAATGATTCGTCCTGACCTTGAAAAAGGATTGATCGAAATGAGTTTGAGTCTCTCTGAGGATTGTATTCAATTCTTTGAGAGATTTGCCAGTGAGTTAATAAAATGGAATAAAAAAATTAATTTAACGGCTATCTGTAGCGATTCTGACATAGCTGTCAAGCATGTGATTGATTCACTTGTTTTTGCTTCGTGCATACATTCAAACGAGAATGTCATGGATATTGGATCCGGCGCTGGTATCCCTGCTCTTCCACTTAAAATCGTAAAGCCTGAAACCAAAATTGTTTCCGTTGATGCAGTTGGAAAAAAAATCATGTTTCAAAGGCATATTGTCCGGCTGCTTGGTTTGGAAGGTTTTGAAGCACTGCATGCGAGAGTGGAAACTCTTCATACTGCTTATGACGGTTTTTTTGATGTAATTTCTTCACGTGCATTTTCGAAACTGGATACTTTTGTTACGTTGGCTGCGCCAATGCTTAAATGTGGAGGACGGCTGATTGCGATGAAAGGTCCGGATGTGCAGTCTGAAATAGAAGAGGCCAAGGGAGATTTGTGCTCTTTGGGATTTGAAATAAATTCTGTGCAGAGCTATACGTTGCCGATGAATAAAGGCAGCCGGTGTTTAGTTACCATATCCGCTGTGAGTGCCCATAAATAGGGCCTTTGCGCCAGCGGGCGCCAAACGCTCGATTTGGGCCGGTTTCTCAACCCGGTTAATACTGTGACCAGCTTCTGGGCTTTTGGCGGCTTCTGTGGCGATTTCATTCGTTTCACATGAAAATCCTGTCACGGCAGGGTGTTTGATATAGAATGAAGTTGCAGGTGAGTGGATTCTGAACTAAAGTGACGGTTGTAGGCATTGCAATTCGCGAGAGGAGCCATCCAATGAAAAAAAGTATCTGTCTTCTTATAATTGCTGCACACCTTTCGGCATGTGCCACATATGAGAGCAAATCCGTATCATTCAGGCCACCTCAGGATTACGCGAATTATCAGAACACCTCCGGTCTGCTGGTCGGAGCTGAATCCTTTGCCGACCCAAAACAGGCTGAGCAGGCGTTCGGTTTTGACATTCGCGCAGCCGGCCTTCTGCCGGTCCAGGTTGTGTTGGATAACAAAAGCGGTCAAGGCGTTGAGGTCGTTTCCGGACAGACATTCCTGATTGACGAGACCAACCGCTACTGGAAGATCCTTACAAATCGCGAAGCTGCGGACAGGGTGCAAAAAGCGACTGATGCCGGAGCAATAGCCGCAGGAGCCGGTAAAGGGGCAGCCTATGGTGCTGCTGCAGGAGCTTTGCTGGGTCTGGCGATTGGTGTCGTATCCGGCCGTGAAGTTGGTTCGGCTGTAGTTAAAGGCGGTGTTCTGGGCGGGGCGGGCGGAGCGGTAATCGGGGGAGCCAACAAGGCTGGCGACGATCGCCAGCGGGAATACAAAATAGCTGACGATATTCGCGACAAGGGAGTGGAAGGCAAAATCATGCAGTCAGATTCTTTGGCAAGTGGTTTTATCTTTTTCCCTGGAGAAGTATCTTCAGCGAAAGAATTGCGATTACAGATCAAATTCCGGGGTGACGGAAGGGTCCAGACCCTCAATCTGAAACTTCGCTAGACCGACACGCCGAATTTGCTGCGAAGATAGCTGTGCCGCTGGTGCGGTTTTCGGCGAGTCATGTATCCGGATAGAAAGAACGAAGCCCAAATGATTTCTTCAATTAAGACACAACCACCTGCATCATTGGGCTACAGAATCGAACGTGAAGAGGGTTTGCGGCTGTTGGCGGGTGATGACCTGCTTGCCCTTGCTGCGCGTGCCGACGAAATACGACGCATTCTGCATCCTGAAAACAGGGTCACGTTTGTTGTTGATCGTAATGTGAATTACACCAATATTTGTGAAACGAAATGTTCGTTCTGTGCCTTTTACCGGGATAAGTCGGCTGTGGATGCATACGTACTGCCGCAGGAAGAAATTTTCGATAAAATTGATGAATTGGTTAGTCAAGGTGGCACGCAGTTGCTGATGCAGGGCGGCCTCAATCCTGATCTGACAATTGATTTTTTTGAGGATCTGTTCCGAAAGATAAAGTCCCGCTATCCGTCCTTGCAGAATCATTCTCTCTCGCCTGCCGAAGTTGTCTGCATTGCGTCACATTCAGGGTTGACCCTTGTTGAAACTATCTTGCGGCTCAAGGCTGCCGGGCTGGATTCAATCCCTGGTGGCGGTGCAGAGATTCTGGTTGACGAGGTGCGTGGCAGTATCTCGCCGAAAAAAATCGGTTGGCGCCAGTGGGCCGACGTCATGCTCAAGGCTGCTGAACTGGGTATGCCCACGACAGCGACAATGATGTTCGGGAGCCGCGAGAAACCCGAGGATATCGTCGAGCATCTTTTCCGGATCCGCGAGTTGCAGGATGCCGGCGGATCCTTTACCGCCTTTATTCCCTGGACCTATCAGCCTGGAAATACCGAGCTGGGAGGCACGACCGCCAGTGGCGTCGAATACCTCAAGGTGCTGGCGCTGTCGCGGATCGTACTGGACAATATAGCGAACATCCAGGCCAGTTGGGTAACCCAGGGGGCCAAGATGGCACAGGTGGCTCTCTTTTTCGGCGCCAATGACCTGGGCGGAACCATGCTGGAAGAAAACGTGGTAGCCGCTGCAGGATGCAGCTTCCGCATGTCGAGTGACGAGATGGTTGCCTTGATCAAGGGGGCCGGTTTTGTGCCGGCCCAGCGAAGCACTACTTACAACATAATCAGGGAGTTTACGGTTTGACGCCTTTTACAAAACATGAATGTGAAATCATCACCAAAGCTGAGCGATTGTCCGAGGTGGCAGCGATACTGTGCCAACAGTCCGAGTTTGCGGTTGACCTTGAAATGGATTCGCTCCACCACTACCAGGAGAAGGTCTGTCTGATTCAGGTCTCAACCCGCAGCGAGAGCTGGCTGATCGATCCGCTGGCATTAAAGGATTTATCCCCTTTGGCGGCGCCTTTGGGAGATCCCCGTATTCTGGTCGTGATGCACGGTGCTGACTACGACATCCGTTCACTTCATCGTGATTTCGGTATCGAAGTGCAGAATCTGTTTGACACCATGCTTGCCTCACGGTTTCTGGGTATTTCTGAATTCGGACTGGCGGCCCTTCTCAGGGCGCGTTTTGGGATCGAACTGAACAAGAAATATCAAAAAGCCGATTGGAGCAAGCGTCCGCTCAGCCCGGAAATGAGTGCCTATGCTGCAGCGGACACATCCGATCTGCTCCCGCTGTATGACCAGCTCAGTGCCGAGTTGATTGAAAAAGGCCGCTTGAGCTGGCTTGAAGAAGAGTGTCGGTTGTTGTGCCAGGCTCGGGTCTCTGAAAAAGAAGGGCCATTATTTCTCTCCTGCAAGGGGGCCGGCAAGCTCAAGGGACGCACCCTTGCGATCCTTGAGGAGTTGCTGCAGTTGCGTGACCGTCAGGCCTGTGAGCTTGATCGTCCACCGTTCAAAGTCCTCTCGGCGGAGACGCTGCTGGAGGTCGCTGAAAAACGACCCCGCACCTTAAGTGATCTGACCGGTATCAAAGGCATGACACCCGGCCAGATTCAGCGTTTCGGCGACAGGATCCTATCTGCAGTCGCAACCGCCCTCGCTTTGCCGGAGAACAGGTTGCCGGTCTTTCCCCGCCAGAGACGGGAAGAGCCGACTGACGGCACCAAAGATCGCATCAAGCGCCTGAAAATCTGGCGTGAACAGCATAGCAGCTCGCAGGGTCTTGAGCCTGGAGTGGTGGCTCCCAACTGGCTGCTGGAGACGGTCGCCGATGCAAATCCTGTATTGGTATCAGAGCTGGATGGCGTTGCGGGGATGCGTGACTGGCAGAAAAGATTGTATGGCCAGGAACTGCTGCAAGAGTTGGCAGCGGGATAATAACGGGAGTAGAACATGGATCAACTCTACCTGAGCATCGTCGTACCGGTATACAACGAAGAATCCAATCTCGCTCCACTGATGGAGCGACTGTATCCTGCGGCTGTAGCTACGGGCAAGTCGTTTGAGATACTATTTACCAATGACGGCTCCCGTGACCGTTCACTGGACATACTGCGTGGCATGGTCGACCGGTATCCGGGGGTCAAGGTCATCGAGTTCAACGGGAATTTCGGCCAGCACATGGCCATTCTGGCCGCCTTCGAGATGTCTCAGGGGCAGATCATAATCACTCTGGATGCCGACCTGCAGAATCCGCCCGAGGAGATTCCGCGTCTGGTGGCAGAGATCGAGAAGGGCTACGATGTTGTGGGTACCATCCGCCAGAAGCGACAGGACAGCCTGTTTCGGAAAATGGCATCCCGGATTGTCAACATTACGACCAACAAGATGACCGGCATGAAGATGAACGATTACGGGTGCATGCTGCGCGCCTATCACCGCAACATCATCGAAAACATCAACCGTTGCGGCGAGTCCACCACCTTTATCCCGGCACTGGCACAGACCTTCGCTTCCAACCCCACGGAAATCGAGGTTGCCCACGCCGAGCGAGCCGCCGGCGAAAGCAAATATTCGCTGTACAATCTGATCCGGCTCAATTTCGATCTGATGACAGGTTTTTCCGTGGTGCCGCTGCAACTGTTTGCCCTGTTCGGCATCATTACCTCTGTTCTGTCCCTGGCCTTTGCCTTTTTTCTGCTGGTGCGCCGCTTCATCGTCGGCGCCGAAGTTGAGGGGGTCTTTACCCTGTTCGCGATACTGTTCTTCTTCATCGGTATCATTATCATGGGGATCGGTATCGTTGGCGAGTATGTGGGCAGGATCTATCAGGAAGTTCGCAAGCGGCCGCGGTTTGTGGTCAGAAGGACCTACGGCTTTGAGCAATAACCGATTAGTCGTCTGCGCCTACCACAACGTGGGATATCGCTGTATCAGCGAGCTCCTGCGTCAGGGGTCCGAGATCGCCCTGATCTTTACGCACGAGGATTCACCAACTGAGGAGATCTGGTTTGACTCGGTGCGTGATCTGGCTGATCAGCACGGCATTCCATACCTGACAAGTGACATCAATGAACCGGGAAACGTGGAACGGCTGCGGGAGATCGCGCCGGATTTCATCCTCTCCTTCTACTACCGCAACATGATCTCACCGGAGATCCTGGCCATCCCTTCCAAGGGAGCATTGAACCTGCATGGCTCGTATCTTCCGAAATATCGCGGGCGGGTGCCGGTAAACTGGGCAGTCATCAATGGCGAGAATGAGACCGGGGCCACGCTGCATTACATGGTGGAAAAGCCGGATGCCGGCGATATTGTTGATCAGGAAAAGGTAGCAATCGCCTTCACCGACACCGCCCACGACGTGTTTGCCAAGGTCACTGCTGCTGCGGAATCGATTATTGCCCGTGCCTGGCCGCTGCTGCGTGACGGCACAGCCACGCGAACTCCGATGAATCTGTCCGAAGGAAACTACTGCGGCGGCCGCAAACCGGCCGATGGCCGTATCGACTGGACTGGGAGCTCAGTGCAGGTTTACAACCTGGTCCGGGGCGTGACTCACCCGTATCCGGGTGCTTTTTCGTTTCTTGAAGGCAGGAAGGTCATCGTCTGGCAGGCCTGGCCGCTGGAGGGAAGTGGATTGCCGGGACAGATTGTGTCGCGCAGCCCGCTGGTGGTCGCTACCGGTCACGGGCTGCTGGAGATTCGATCCCTGCAGGTCGAGGGTGAACAGGAATGCAGTGCAGCAGATTTTATTTCGAACCATTCAATAACAAGTACATCTTTTGAGGAGAATTCATGAAAGTCCTTATTCTCGGCGTTAACGGTTTTATCGGCAATGCCCTTACACATCGCATCCTCACTACGACAGACTGGGAAGTCTTCGGGCTGGACATGGCCTGCGACAAACTGGATCGTTCACTGGGTGATCCCCGCTTCCACTTCCTGGAGGGTGACATCACCATCAACAAGGAATGGATCGAGTACAACATCAAGAAGTGTGATGTGATCCTGCCGCTGGTTGCCATTGCGACACCGGTGACCTACGTCAAGGACCCGCTGCGGGTTTTTGAGCTGGATTTTGAAGAGAACCTCAAAATCATCCGCCTCTGCCACAAATACAACAAACGGGTCATCTTTCCTTCTACCTCGGAAGTTTACGGCATGTCGCCCGATACCGAGTTTGATGAAGAGGACTCACCGCTCATGCTGGGACCGATCGCCAAGGAGCGCTGGATCTATTCCTGTGCCAAGCAGATGCTTGATCGTGTCATTTATGCCTATGGCAATCACGAAGGGCTGAAATTTACCCTTTTTCGCCCCTTCAACTGGATCGGACCCAAGCTGGACAGCATCCACACCGCCAAAGAAGGCAGTTCCCGCGTTCTGACCCAGTTCCTCTACGACATCCTGGCCGGTGAACCGATTCAGTTGGTGGACGGCGGCAACCAGCGCCGCTCCTTCACCTACATTGAGGACGGAATTGACTGCCTGATGAAGATCATCGCCAACGAAAACGGTTGTGCCGATGGGAAAATCTTTAATATCGGCAATCCGGCCAATGATCTTTCTGTCAAGGAACTGGCCCACAAGCTGCGTGACATGGTGGCGGAGTTCCCGCTTTACCGCGAGAAGGCCGAGAAGTGCATCATTGAGGAGGTCAGCTCGGACACCTTTTACGGCAAGGGCTATCAGGACATGTTGACCCGCGTGCCATCGGTCAGGCGAGCCAAGGAGTGTCTGGGGTGGGAGCCGGTGACGAGTGCCGATGATGCCCTGCGCAAGACCCTGGAATTCTACCTGGTGGATGAGCGGGAGAAGCTGTCGGAATTCCTGTAAAAAATGAATAGACGCGGTTTCACCCTGATAGAAATTGCCGTGGTGATGGCGATCATCGGCATGGTGCTGATGCTGGTGATACCGCGCCTGCCGTCGTCCGATAGCGAGAATCTGAAAATATCCGCCAGAACACTGGCTTCAACGCTGCGCTATATGCAGGACCGGGCCGCCACGGGCCGAGCGACCTATTACCTGCGCATGGAACCGGGGACGGACAGTGTGAAGGTGTTGGAAGCGGCGGCAGACGGCAGCGAAAAGCGGCCGGACGATCCATTGCTTCAGAAGCGGCCGGTCAAGGAAGGCATCATCCTAGCGGATGTGACCATCCCCCGTCTGGGCAAAATCAACGATGGCCAGGTTCGTTTGGACGTGGCAGCGGGCGGTTTGCGGGATTTTGTGGTTATTCATCTGCGTTCGCCTGACAACAGGTTCTGGACTGTGATGGCGTTCCCGGCGAGCGGCAAGGTCAAGGTCTACGACGGTTACCGGGAGGAGGCGCTGTGAGGGGCTTCACCCTGCTGGAAGTGATGGTAGCATTGGCCATCATGGCGGCTGTTATTCTGACCGTGCTTGAATCGGTCAACTACCATCTCGACATACTGTCAGCAGAACGTGACAGTACAACGCTGACCATCCTGGCCAGGACCCGATTGATTGAACTTGAACAGCAAGCCGGCGCGCTGAAAAAGAGTGAGGGTACCTTTAGCCCCCTTCATCCGGATGTTACCTGGCGGGCCGAGCTCGTTGCAACCCAGTACCCTTTGTTGCAGAAGCTGGTGGTCAGGGTTCAGCGCAGTGGTGATAAACGGGAGGTGGCGCTTGTGCGTTACGTCCTCAAATAAGGGTTTCACGCTGCTGGAAATTCTGGTTGCCGTCGTATTGCTGGGGATACTCACCGCTGCCGTGTACGGGAGTTATTTTACCGTTCTGCGGGCCAGGGAACGTGCTTCCGAAGGGATGGAGGCCCGTCGCGAGCTGGGCGGCACCCTGGACCTGATCAGGCGGGAATTTGCCGCTGTTGCCTACAGTCGAACTGATAAGCGCCTGCGCTTTGTTGTCGAGGACCGGGATCACTTTGGCAAGCCGGCCTCCAACCTGGAATTGACAACCATGACTCCACCATCGGGCCAGGGTCGGAAAGAATCGGGCATCATCGCTGTCCGCTACCGCATGGATGACCTGGACAAACAACGGATACTGACCAGACGGGAGCAGGATATCTTTTTCGAAGCCCCTGATGCCAAGGGTTACCCGCAGATGGAGCGGATCAGCAGTTTTCTGGTGGAATGCTATGACGGCTCGAAGTGGGTCAGGAGTTGGGACACCGCTTTGAACGGTGCCCTGCCGAAGATGCTGCGCATTACCGTGCAGGTTGTAGAAGACGGCCAACAGGTCGAGTTCACTGCCCTGGCGCCTTCCATGGTGAGCGCCCAATGAAAGGAAAGAAGGGTTTTGCCCTGGTCATGACCCTGGTTTTGACTGCCCTGATGGTAGCGGTTCTGGTGGAAATGATTCATCAGATTTATGTCGATGTTTCCATCAGCCGCGGCTTCCGTGATGGTCAGCAGGCTTCGCTCCTGGCCGAGTCAGGCGTAACCGGCGGCACGAAGCTGCTCCAGGTGTCCCTGCAGGGAAAAGAGTACACATCACTGACCGATGCCTGGGCCGCGCCCATCAAGCTGGATGATGAAACCGGTACTATTGAAATATCCATTACTGAGGAAAGCGGCAGGATCTGTCTCAACGGCTTGATTACGCCTATTGGGGACGATGAACCGGACACTTTGGCTGTCTTGCAAAGACTCTGCAAGCGGTTGCAGCTACCGGAAAACATCTGGAATGCCCTGGCGGACTGGATGGACAGCAACTCCGTGCCGCGTACCAACAGCGCGGAGACGCCCTATTACCGGGCGCTGAAACCGCCCTATGCTGCCGCCAATGCCAAGCTGGCGACAATTGCCGAGTTGTCGCTGGTCAAGGGGTTCACGCCGGAGATCGTTGACAAGTTGCGGCCGTTCGTTACCGTCAGTGCAGATCCGGATTGGATGCCTGGTACCATGGCCAAGGTCAACATCAACACGGCTTCCAAGGAAGTGCTCTCAGCTCTGGATGCGGGAATTGACGACCGTATGGCGGAACGTATCCTGGAAGAACGACGCCTGCAACCATTCAAGACCCTCGGTGAGCTCTCGCGGATAGCTGGTGGTGAAACAATTGCTAATAAACTGGGTCGAATCGCAAGCGTCAAGGGCACTCTTTTCAGAATAACCTCAGTTGCCCGGGTAAAAGAGACAGCCCGGACAGTAGAGGCTGTGCTGCAGATGTCCGGCGGGACGCCTGTACTGCTCTCGTGGCAGGAATATTGATCAAATGAACATGGGAACACTATGGACTACCTGATAATCAGGATCACAGAGGACAATGTTGCTGCTGCCCGGTTTACAATCTCCGGGCGGTCGGTTGCACTGGGCGGCGCAGCGAAATTTGCTCTCGACAATGAAACGGTCCTGTCCGCGGTTGCAGCGCAGATCGCCTCCGGTATCAGCGGTTCTCCCCGGGTTGTGGTGTGCCTCCCTCCGGCACTGTACGCGCAGCGGACCGTGGAATTGCCGCTGACTGACCTGCGCAAGGTGCGTGAGATACTGCCGGCCCATTTGCAGGGCGAGATTGCGCTGCCTGCTGAAGAGGCTGTCTTTGATGTGCTGCCGGCCAGCGATGGCAGGTTCCTGGCATTATGGGCTAAGCGAACCGAAATCGCCCTGGCTGTCGATCTGTTTCGTGAAGCGGGCTGCGAACCGCAGATTGTCAGCGCAGAGGCCTTTGGCTGGGCCTACCTGCCCGGTATCCCGCCTGATTGCGTGGTGAGCGACGGTACGGCCGTGGCGGTCATCGCGGAAGGTCGGCTTGCATATCTGCGGGCGCTGGATGGTGCCGAGCCCCGCAAACAGCTTGCCGCAACCCTGGCTGCTCTGGAGCTGTCCGCCGGTGGGCTGCCGACCCGTTTGCTGGTTTTTGGCGAACAGGTCGAACAGTTGACCGCCATGGTCGGACTCCCGTTGGAGATTGAACAGCTGGAACTGCCGGACGACCTGGCGTCCATGTTCAGAACTGAAGATGCTTTTCAACAGCTGGCCGGGCTGTATGCCGTGGCGCGTGCCTGCCACGCCGGAGGCCTTCCGGACTTTCGGCGGGGTGACCTGGCCTGGACCGCCGGCAGCAAGAAACTTCGCAAAAAACTTGTCCTGACCGCTGTGCTGCTGGTTGTTACGGTTGTGCTCCTGTTCGTCTACAAAGGTTTGCAGTACCGTGCTGTCAAAGCAAATATCGCATCCTTGAACAGCTCTATATCGACTCTGTACCGTGAGATATTCCCGAACCGCACCAAGGCGGTGGATGAGTTGGCCGAGGTGCGGGGCGAGCTCAGGAAGCTGGCCGGCGGCGAAAGCAGCGCTGCTGTGCTGGATGTTTTCAAGAAGCTGGCCGAGGCCAAGGGGACGACCATTAACGGTCTCTACGAAGCCGAGTTGGAAGGGCGCACGCTGCGGGTAAAGGGCGATGCCCGTTCTGCCCAGGCGGTCAGCGAGTTCAAGACCGCCCTGGCGGGACTGATGTCAGCGGTCGAATCGGGCGAGATCAAGAGCCGCCCTGACGGCACGGTCACCTTTTCTCTGTCCGGCATGCTCAAGGAGACCAGCAAATGAGACGTCTTGCCCCGCTTGTTGATATGTGGCGCAGCCTGGATGCGCGCAGCAGACTGTGGTCGGGGTATGCCCTGATCGCCCTGCTGGGTGTTATCCTGGGATGGTCGTTCCTGGCAGCGAAAACAACAGAACTTGAACGCAAGCGCGCGGCCCGTGAAAACGTATTAAAGGAATTGCTGCCGCTCAAGTTCGCGTATCGCACGGCCCGGATGTCAGCTGAGCAGCTGTCCGGAAGGATGGCCATGCTGCGTCCGGAAGATACCCCTGCCAAAATCATTGAAGAGATCGGTATCAGGGGCAAAGGCGTTAAAATTACTCCGCTCAAGGGGGAGGAGCGCATAGGTTTCGTGGAGGATGCGGCCGATGTGCGCATTGAGGGGGTGACGGCCAACGAAATGCTCAACCTGATCTACCGACTTGAAAAGGGGAGTCGCCCCATAACGATAAAGAAAAGCAACATGCGGGTGCGCTTTGACGATCCGTCGCGCTTTGATCTGGCATTGACGATCGCCCTGCTCAAGCCGTTGCCGAGCCCGGCCAGGTGAGGAATTACCCGCGATTGGTGCGAGGGATAGTGCTGTTTTTGGCCGCGCTTGGCCTGTTTCTGATTCTGGTGTACCTATTCTTTCCTACCAGCCGCATCAATACAGCTGTTGCCCGGGCTCTTTCGACACAGGGGCTGAGTCTGGCCCCCGGGGCACATAAAACCATGCTGCCCGGACTGGCCTGGGACAACGCTGCGCTGGCTTCCGAACAGGGTGCTCTGGTCAGTTTCACCCGGCTGAATGTACGGCCGTTGCTGCTGCGATTGTTGACGGGGCGGGCAGTGTTTCGTTCCCAGGCTGCTATTGGCGCCGGCCACCTCAACCTGGACTACGGCCTGACCGGACGTGAAGCGCTTATTCTCAAGGCGGATGGGATCGGGCTGGGAGAGATTCCCTTTTTTCAATCCGTGCTGAAGGCCAGGGCCGGCGGCGTTCTGCGGAGTTCGGGCAGCGTCATGCGGGATACAAAAGGCTTGAATGGGGAATTTCAGTTTGAAGTACAGCAACTGGAGTTGTCTGGAGTAAAACTGGGCGCCTTTGCTCTGCCGGATGTTTCAAAGCTGACGTCGCAGGGCATGGTACGGGTTACGGACGGCACGGCCCGTTTGGAGAGCTTTACCCTTCAGGGCGCCGGGATTTATATGCGCTTGTCCGGCGATCTGCCCATGACGGCCAATGCGCCGCTTAACCTGGTGCTTGAGATTATGCCCAAACCGGAATTTTTGGACTCGCAAAAACTGGTTTTTTTGGTGCTGGCCAAGTATTCGTCGTCGCCGGGGGTTTACCGGGTACCCATCAGGGGAACGTTGTTGAAGCCTGAAATAATCTAGGTGCCGTTACGAAATAACCGTTACATTCTTGTTGTTTTGTTACGGCACCTTATGCCGTTTTTGCCATGGAATATGTGACAGTTATTTTATTCCGACGGCTTAGTGCGTGAACGCACTATCCCGATTTAGGTGTAGTAAGTTACATATTCTTTTCTGCTTTTTTCTGGCAGTATATACAATGGAATGTACACGATCCTGTTTGTCAGGGCTGGTTCCTGTCAATTGTGGAGAGGTAGAGCTATGGCGCTAAAACTTGGTGAGCTGCTGCTTAACGAAAAAATGATTACGAAGGATCAGCTGGAAGAAGCTCTCAAAATCCAGATGATTTACGGCATCAGGCTGGGAAGCAGTCTGGTCGAGATGGGATACATTGACGAAGATGTGCTGGCAGGTCTGCTGAGCAAAAAACTGGGGGTTCCCTGTGTCGGTCGCAAGGAACTTGCGGCACTCCCCAAGGAACTGCTCATGAAATTCCCCCGCCAGCTGGTCGAAGCGTACCATGTGGTGCCATTGAAATTGGAGGGCAATCGCCTGAGCCTGGCGATGATCGACCCGACTGACTTTGCTGCCATTGAGGAAATCGGGTTTGTCACCGGCAACGTGGTTAAGCCGTACATTGCCCCGGATGTCCAGATCTCACGGGCTCTGGCCAAATATTACCAGATCATAAGCTGTGAATTCCGCTACCAGCAGCTGGCGGACCAGAGACGTAAAAGCGGAATCGGTGAGGTGGGCATGCCGGCGACCATTACCATGCCGGCCTTTACCGATTCCGGTGAGCTGCTGAATGTCACCATCCCGGTCGAGTTTGAGGGTTTCGCCAGCATGCATGGCGACGAGCCGGATAATGTGTACATGCTTTCGGAAGATGTGAGCCGCTATACCGTTGACCGGGTTTCAATGGATTTTGCGGCTGCCCGTACACGCGATGATGTGGCCAATGTCTTTATCAAGTACCTGGGGCAGGAGTTTAGCACCGCAGCCCTGTTTATTGTTCGTGCGAACGCTGCAGTAGGCTGGCGCGGGGTCAGTAATGGTGAAAATGTTCCCGGTTTTGACGAAGTGAGCCTGTTGTTGAGCAAACCTTCGGTGCTTTATGATGTGATTGAAAACAGAACGTTTTCCATGGGGACACTTGTCAATACGCCTGAAAACCGGCTGATTCTGAAGGAATTGCAGCTCCGCTCCGAAACGTCTCTGCTGGTACTGCCGGTAATCATGCTTAACAAGGTCGTGGCGGTCGTGCTGGTAACGGCCGACATGGAAGCCCTCGGTCGTCGCCTGACCGAGTTGCAGAGGCTGGTGCGCAAGGCTTCGCTGGCCTTTGAGATGCTGATCATCAAGAACAAGATCCTGATGACATGAACATTGGCCTGATGGGCGGTACATTCAATCCAATACATCTTGCCCACCTGCGGATTGCGGAGGAGGCGCGGGAATTGTTGGGACTCCAGCGGGTGGTATTCATACCGGCCGCAGATCCGCCCCACAAGCCGTTGGCTGGCGAGATCGCCTTCTCGCAACGCTGCGAGATGGTCAGGCTGGCCATTTCCGGTAATCCGGCCTTTGAGCTGTCCGACATAGAAGGGCAGCGCCCAGGCAAGTCGTATTCCATTGACACGATCAGCTATTTCCAGGCGCAGTTCCCCGGGGACCAGCTGTATTTTATCATCGGCAGCGACTCGTTTATTGAGATCGGTATGTGGCATCGTTATGCGGAGATTTTTCGAGCATGCAATCTGATCGTGATTGAACGTCCCGGCCGTCCGGTTACGGACCCAATGGCAGCGCTGCCGCTTGCTGTCAGAGGTGAGTTTGACTATATTCCTGAAACGCACCGGCTGCAGCATGTATCCGGACAGTTTGTGCACTTTCTGAAGGGCTGCCCGCTGGATATTTCATCTACGGAAATCCGCCAACTGGTGGCCAGCGAGCGTTCGATTACCTATCTTGTCCCATCCACCGTGGAAGCATATATCAACACCCAAAGGATCTATACCGAATGCCTGTAAAGAAAACAAAAACAACAGAAGCTGCACTTGCACCCCTGAGTTCTCCGGAGCGCGCCCTGAAATGTGCCGAACTGGCCTTCGACAAAAAGGCCTATGACATCCGCGCCCTGGATATTTCCAAGGTCTCGTCAATCGCCGATTTTCTGGTGATCATCTCCGGAAGTTCTGATCGCCAAAATCAGGCTATTGCGGACAGTATCCGCATCGGCCTGAAGAAATACGGCAAGGTCAACGACATAGAGGGCGCCAACGAAGGCAAGTGGATCGTCATGGATTACGGTGATGTGCTGGTCCATATTTTCCATGATGAAATGCGCCGTCGCTATGACCTGGATGGTCTGTGGAGCATGGCGCCGCAGTTGGAACTGCCCAAGGCGATCCGCGAGGCCCACAAGGAATCCGATTTTTGAAAATCAGGATTCTGCTGGTTGGCAAGAGTCGTGATGCCTGGGTTAAAGAAGCCATTGCCGAATACACCGGCCGTCTCAAGCACTATGCACCGCTGGAAGTGTGCGAAGTGCGCGATGAAAAGGGTGCCGAGGCTGAGGAGATGCGGCGACGCGAGTGCGAACGGCTGGAGAAGCAGATTCCGGCCGGTGCAGTGCTGATCCTGCTGGATGAGCGCGGCGACCAGATGACATCACCTGATCTGGCCGCTTTCATCGGCAAACAGCGCGACAGCGGCACTGGCGAGATGGTCTTCGTCATCGGCGGTGCCTATGGATTTTCAGAAGAGTTCCGCCGCCGCGGGCGCCTGCTGGCGTTGTCAAAGATGACCTTTACCCACCAGATGGTGCGTGTGTTTTTGCTGGAACAGGTGTACCGGGCGTTTACGATCTTGAATGGCGAACCATATCATCATTGAACCGAAAGGTAATTCCCATGAAAAAACCACTGATCCTGATGATCCTTGACGGCTGGGGGATCAACCCCAACCCGGCCCATAATGCCGTTGCCCTGGCGAAAACCCCCAATTTGACCGGATTGCTGAGAGAATTCCCCCATGTCCCGGTTCGCACCTCCGGCATGGCGGTGGGCCTTCCGGATGGCCAGATGGGCAACTCCGAGGTCGGACATCTGAATCTGGGGGCCGGTCGGGTGGTGTATCAGGAACTGACCCGCGTGACCAAATCCATTCTGGATGGGGACTTCTTCAGCAATCCGGTTCTTCTTGACTGCATCGCCAAGATCAAGGCGTCCGGCGGTCGGCTGCACCTGTCCGGATTGCTGTCGGACGGTGGGGTGCATTCCCATAATACCCACCTGTATGCCCTGCTGGAGCTGGCCAAGCGCGAAGGTCTGCAGGAGGTTTATGTGCACTGCCTGCTGGATGGCCGCGACACGCCTCCGCAAAGCGGTGCCGAGTATCTGGCTCAGCTGGAAGCGGAGATCACGCGGATCGGCGTCGGGAAAATAGCGACCGTGATGGGGCGCTATTATGCCATGGACCGTGACAACCGCTGGGAGCGGGTGGAAAAGGCCTATAACGCCATGGTGCACGGCCTGGGTGACCTGTGTGTATCCTCGCAGGAGGCTATAATGCAGAGCTACGCCTCCAAGATCTATGATGAATTTGTCGTTCCGGCCGTAATCTGCGAGCAAGGCGCTCCTGTCGGCCAGGTGCAAGATGGCGATGGCTTCATCTTCTTCAACTTCCGTTCCGACCGGGCCCGCGAGATTACCCGGGCGCTTGCCCTGGATGGGTTTGACGGCTTCAAGCGCACCGGTTGGCCGAAACTGGCCGATTATGTCTGTTTGACCGAGTACGACGCCACCTTCAGCCTGCCGATTGCGTTTGGTTCCACCGAGCTGACCAACATCCTGGGTGGTGTGCTGGCCGATGCCGGGCTGAAACAGCTGCGCATTGCCGAAACCGAGAAATATGCCCACGTGACCTTTTTCTTCAATGGCGGCGTGGAAACCCCTTTTCCGGGAGAGGACCGTGCCTTGATCCCTTCACCGAAAGAGGTCGCCACCTACGACCAGAAGCCGGAGATGAGTGCTTACCAGGTGACGGACAAGCTGCTCAAGCTGCTGGATCAGGATCAGTACGATGTGATCATCCTCAACTTCGCCAACTGCGATATGGTCGGGCACACTGGCATTGAAGCGGCGGCTGTCAAAGCGGTCGAGGCGGTCGATACCTGTGTTGGCAGGGTTGTAGCCAAGGTGCGGGAAAAGGGGGGAGCGCTGCTGATCACCGCCGATCATGGCAATGCCGAGCAGATGCAGGATGAAAACGGAGAACCGTTCACCGCCCATACAATCAACCCGGTCTGGCTGGTGCTGGTGGATGACAGCCGCAAGGGTGCGAAGCTGCGGGAAGGTGGCTGTCTGGCCGATGTTGCGCCGACCATGCTGCGGATGCTGGGGCTTGCCCAACCGCAGGAGATGACCGGGGAGAGCCTGATTTGATGTAGATAGAACCCGATATATTGTGAATATCCAAGCCGCCCGGTCAGATCCATCCTGATTGGGCGGCTTTTGATTGTAAAGATGCCATGGATGAGGCAACGGAAGAGCGATCCGGGCCAGTATCCGCTGTAAAACAGTTGACTTCATTACGGACCTGTTCGATAAACTTACATAATTAGCGCAATGAACATGATCAATAGATGGAGGTGCCATGAAAACCGCAAAAATCCCCGCTACCAACCAGGAATTTCCCATCGGCAAGATCGTCTGCCTGGCACGAAACTATGCCGAACACGCCCGGGAGCTGGGCAACGAAACCCCGGCGGCGCCGGTGCTGTTCATGAAACCGGCCTCGTCGGTCATTGGCGATGGCGATCAGGTGCGGATCCCTCCCTATTCGCAGGAGTGTCATTACGAAGTCGAGCTGGCGCTCCTGATCGGGAAACAGTGCCGGGCGGTGCCGGCTGACAGGGCACTGGAGCATGTCGCCGGCTACGGCGTGGCCATCGACATGACCCTGCGCGACGTGCAGAACCAGCTGAAAGCCAAGGGGCTGCCCTGGGAGATTGCCAAAGGTTTTGACAGCGCCTGCCCGCTGTCTGCATTCGTCCCGGCCGCTGCGGTTCCCGATCCCCATACCCTGAACCTGAAACTGGCGATCAACGGCGAGGCCCGCCAGGATGGCTGCTCCTCCGACATGATCAACCGCATTCCCCAGATCATCGCCCACATCTCGGCCATCTTCACCCTGGAACCGGGCGATGTCATTTTGACCGGAACGCCGGCCGGAGTCGGTCAGGTGCGGGCTGGCGACGTCATGACGGCGGAGATCGGCACAGTCGGGCGCCTGACGATTCCCGTTGCGTAGCGTGTTGTAATCGCGTGCGAAAAAATCAATTCAAACATAAAAAGCGGTTTTCCAGGATAGTACGCCTGTTGCGACGGCTGCGCCCATTGGAGCTGCCGGTTACCCACCGCCACAACAGCGTCGAGCTTTTTCACGGCGGGAGACAGTTTTTTGAGGCGCTGTTCAGCGCAATCCGTTCCGCAGAGCATACGATCCTGCTGGAATACTATCTTATACACAATGATCACATCGGCAGCGGACTTGCCCATGAGCTGGCGGCTGCTGCCCGGCGCGGTGTCGTGGTCAAGCTGATCTACGATTATATCGGTTGTCTTGAAACGCCCGCCTCCTATTTCAAAAACCTTTCCAAGCAGGGCATCGAACTGCTCCCCTTCAATGTGCCCTCCTTCAAGCGCGGCGTATACTGGTTCGATAAGCGGGATCACCGCAAGATGACCATTGTCGACGGTTCCCTGGCTTTTCTGGGGGGCTTCAATATCGGTGACGAGTATGCCGGCTGTGTGGCAGACAAACAGAACTTCCGTGATCTGGGCTTCACGGTCCGGGGCGAGGCGGTCGGTGAACTGGTGTCGATATTCAACGATACCTGGCACAGTGAACGGGACGAGACTGCTGCACGGGTTGCGATAGAATGGTCCAGACACCACGGCCGGAAAATCGGGGATGCCGCGGTCAATATCATCAGCGGCGGTCCCCGTCAGCGGCGCTCCTATATCCGTGAAGCGTTTCAGGTCAATATTGCTTCTGCTGCTGAAGAAATCCTGATAGCGACACCCTACTTTGTACCCGGCCCGCGTATCATCCGCTCCCTGCTGCGGGCGGTGCGCCGGGGTGTGCGGGTGCGGCTGCTGCTGCCGGCGCGCAGTGATGTGCCGCTGGTCCTGCTGCTCGGCAGAAGCTCATATGCGACACTGCTGAGGGGTGGGGTTGAAATATTTGAAATGGAGCGGGAGATCCTGCACGCCAAGGTCATGCTGATCGACGGGGAGCGGACGGTCATCGGTTCGGCCAACCTTGACCAGCGCAGCTTCCATCGCAATTTCGAGATCAACTGCCTGGTGGATAACGTTCAGTTTGGTGGGCAGATCCGGGAGCTGCTGCTGGAGGAGATAAACGGCTCCCGTTTAGTTGAACTGGATGCTCATGAGCGGCGCGGGCCGCTGATCCGCTTCATGGAGCGGGTTGTCCGTCTTTTCAGCTGGTTTCTGTGAGGCGGGGAACTCCGCAGCATTCATGAAGTGATTTTTCTGGTGCGGCGCAGCATCCAGCAGAGCCAGAGGCGGGTGAGCAGTTCTGCCAGACCGGACGCCAAACGGGATTCGAACAGGGGTTTCAGGCGATGGTCAAAAACGTTGAGCCAGCCAGGCACAACATCATCAACAGACCACCCGGAGCGAAAAGCCTTGCGCACATCCAGCCAGAAGAAGATCTGCCAGGCATTAGCGGCGACATGACCTCCGGTGGCCTGCCAGAAGGCAATCCGCCACCGCCGATCGTGGCCGGCGATCATGCTGCGAACACCATCCAGGAGCGGAAACAGGGACAGCCGGCCGCTGACGCCACTGCAGCGGTAGAGCCCCGGCACAGCTGTCAGTAACTCGTTCCAGCCGGTTTCGACAGCATTGACGATGATCACGTTGGCCACCTGGCGCTCATAGAAGCCCTCCTGCTCGAAGCGTCGGGCCGAGGTGGAGATGTTTGCCGGCAACAGCAACCACTCGCCTTTGTCGGCCAGCAGTGCAGCCAGTCGTACATCCTCCAGGAACGGGAGCGAGCAGTCGAAGCGGCCGAGCTGTTCAAAGGTTGTGCGGTTGATCAAAAAGCCCTGATCCCCGCGGATGCAGGCGCCCCGGTTCAGGCGGGCTTTGGCCTCGTGATAGTAGTAGGCCAGGGAAGGGCTGGTTGCGCTACGGCGGAAGTGAAGTCTGAAGCGGGCGGCACAGGGTGGTGATACGCTGTTCTGCTGGTTTTTATAAGCCTGAATTCCGGTCAAAAGGGCATCGTTGCGGCTAAAGCGGGAGTCGGCATGCAAAAACAGCAGGGTGGTTCCGCTAGCAACGGCAGCACCGGTATTCATCTGGATTCCCCGGCCGCGAGGGGTTTCGATCAGTCGTAACGTGAAAAAATGGCGAGATTGCCATTTTGTGACGAGATCCAGGATGTTGTCAGTAGAGCCGCCGTCGCAGAGGATCACTTCGAAGCGGACACCTTCCTGTTCGGCGAGGCTTTCAAGCAGACCGCGCAGTTCAGCGGCATCATTCAGGAGCGGCACGATGATTGACATTTCGGGTGGAGTATTGATCATGGGCGGCAACAGTGTATCGCAATGAGGTAGAATTGCAATCCGAAGATTGGCCCGGCCTGATCGACACCCACTGCCATCTGGACCTGGAACCTCTGCGTTCAAACCTGCCGGATGTGCTTTGCCAAGCACGCCAAGCCGGAGTGAAACAGTTTGTGGTCCCGGGAGTTCATCCTGGCGGGTGGGGGCGCATGGCTGCTTTGTCAGCTCAGCATAATGAAATCTTTCCGGCCTTTGGTATCCATCCCATGCACGCTGCCATAGTGGATGACAACATCCTGTCGCAGTTGGCGGAGCGTGCAGCTGCCGGCGTAGCCATCGGTGAAATCGGTCTTGATCCGGCTTATACTGTGTCACTGGAACGACAGGAGCAGGCCTTCCGAGCCCAATTACGCATGGCAGTATCACTGGGGCTGCCGGTGCTGGTTCACTGCCGCCGGGTGTTTCAGCGGACGCTGCGGATTCTGCAGGAGGAACGGGCTCAACATGTGGGGGGCATCATGCACGCCTTTTCCGGCTCTCCTGAAATGGCCAGAGAGTTCATCCGGCTCGGGTTTGTCATTTCCATTTCCGGCGTGCTGACCAGAGCTACTGCTGTCAGGCCGCTCAGGGTCGTCCGCGAACTGCCGTTGGAGAGTATGGTCTTGGAGACCGACGCCCCGGACCTGACGCCGCAGCGCTATCGGGGTTTATTCAACCAGCCGGCCTACATCCTGGAAACGCTTCGTGAGGTGGCCATGATCAAAAAGGTTGAGCCGGTTGTAGTCGCTCAATCCAGTCGTACCGTCAGCCTTAAGGTTCTGGAGAGGATGCGGGAGTCTTGAATGCTGTATTTTTGCCGCGGGCTGTGCTAGCATTCGTTTTAAATTTATTTCAGGTGCACAGGAGTTTGCCATGAAGTTTGCCATTCTGGTGCTTTTCACGGTTTTTATGGGTCTTGAAGGGTGTGCCATGTTTGGAGCCTGGAAGAGCATCCCCCCGCCCGGCGGATGCGACCAGTGCCACACCGTTGCGATCAGCACGAACTGGCAGATTGCCTATCAGGCGGCAACGGTAGCAGATGAGCGTGGCCGTCAGTCATTTCAGACCCCGGAGTACAATCTTGCGCTTAAAGGGAAGCAGGAGTCGCCGATTGAGACGAAAAAGGTTGAGGAACTGCGGTGCTTTGAATGTCATAAGGAACCGACCCCGGCCCATCGCGACCGAAAGGGTCGATTTCATCACTGACTTCAAATTATAGATACCAGCGCGTATTAAAATTAAATGAAAAAAAACTTGACAGAAAAAAAGTTCCGAGTATATTTGGATATCGATTTTTAAAACCATGCGCATAGCGTTCAAATGGTAAATTCAAAACATGAGGTGACGTAATGAAAAAGATGATCACACTGACACTGGTACTCGCACTTGCTACTGTTTTTGCAGCCGGCTGCAAGAAAAAAGAAGAAGCTCCTGCTCCTGCACCTGCTCCTGCTGTTGAGGCACCGAAGCCTGTTCAGGCTCCTATGTCTGCTAAAGCCGGCGCAGCTCCTGCTGATGCTGCCAAGCCTGCAGAAGCTCCTAAAGCTCCTGAAAAACACTAATACCGGAAACGGAGTTGGTCTGAAAAGCCTGCGGATTTATCCGCAGGCTTTTTTTTATCCAGCAATTGGCCGGGGAGCATGAGATATGCATGAGATGTCGATTACCCAGGGGATCATTGATATCTGTGAAGGGCACGCCGGGGGTCGACGGGTGTTGTCGGTGGATGTTGAGATCGGCGAACTGAGCAGTGTGGTTCCCGAGGCGGTTGCCTTCTGTTTTGAAGCCTGCAGCCAGGATACCCTGCTGCAGGGGGCACGGCTTACGATCATCCGCATCCCCGGGAGCGGCCTCTGTTTGGATTGCGGTGCTGAGACGCCGCTTACGGCCATGTTCGGCGCCTGCCAGAGCTGCGGCAGCTACCGGGTCAGGATTGTGACCGGCGAGGAGATGCGGGTCAGGGAGATAGAGGTTGACGAATAGGAAAGGGCGCCTCTTGCGGGCGCCCTTTCTTGTGATCTACTATTTCACTAAGTACTGAATTAGTCGACGGTCGGGTTAAACTGCTCCCAATGCTCCGGTGAGCGCCACAGCCCGGATAGGATCAGTTGGCGGATGTGCAGGAATTCCTTTGGCAGCCGGTCATACATCTTGACGAAGAGCTCTTCGTGGGAAACGATCTCTTCCTTCCAGACATCACGGTCAACCGACATCAGTTCATAGAACTGCTCGCGGGTGACATTGTCCAGACCGGTCCAGTCCAGGTCTTCATAGCGCGGCATCCATCCCAGCGGGCTTTCAACTGCGGCTGCGTTGCCGTTACAACGCTCTACAATCCATTTCAGGATACGCATGTTTTCGCCATAACCCGGCCAGAGGAAGTTGCCGTTGGCATCCTTGCGGAACCAGTTGACGCTGAAGATGCGCGGTGGCTTGGGTGTCGTCCGTCCGACCTGCAGCCAGTGGGCAAAATAATCGGCCACATGATAGCCGCAGAATGGGAGCATGGCAAACGGGTCCCGGCGAACATTGCCGACTGCGCCGGTGGCGGCAGCGGTTGTCTCGGAACCCATGGTGGCGGCCAGATAGACGCCGAAGCTCCAGTTGAACGACTGATACACCAAAGGAATGACGCTGTTGCGGCGACCGCCAAAGATAAAGGCCGCCATCGGAACGCCTTTGGGGTTTTCCCATTCAGGATCGATGGAAGGGCATTGGCTGGCCGGAGAGGTAAATCGTGAATTGGGGTGGGCAGCATTCCTGCCGCAGTCCGGTGTCCATTTGTTGCCCTGCCAGTCGGTCAGGACCGGTGGCTTCACGTCGGTCATACCTTCCCACCAGACATCTCCATCCGGGGTCAGGGCAACGTTGGTGAAAATCGAGTTGGCAGCGCAGGACGCCATGGCATTCGGATTTGTTTTAGCGGATGTGCCGGGGGCAACGCCGAAGAAGCCATACTCCGGGTTGATGGCATAGAGCTGGCCATCCGGGCCGGGTTTGATCCAGGCAATATCGTCGCCGACGGTAGTGATTTTCCAGCCGCTCTTGTTGAAGTTTTCGGGTGGTACCAGCATGGCCAGATTGGTCTTGCCGCAGGCGCTGGGGAATGCGGCGCCCAGATAGGTTTTTTCGCCTTTGGGCGATTCAATGCCCAGGATCAGCATGTGCTCTGCCAGCCAGCCTTCATCCTTGGCGATCTTTGAGGCGATGCGCAGGGCCAGGCACTTTTTGCCGAGCAGGGCATTGCCGCCGTAGCCGCTACCGAAGGACCAGATGGAACGCTCCTCGGGGAAGTGGACGATGTATTTTTCCTTGTTGCAGGGCCAGGGCACATCTTTTTGACCGGCAGCAAGCGGGGCGCCTACCGAATGCAGACAGGGCACGAATTCACCATTGCCGAGTACATCGGTAACCGCCTTGCCCATGCGGGTCATGATGCGCATATTGACGGCAACATAGGGGGAGTCGGAAATCTCAACGCCGATTTTTGCTATTGGAGAGCCGAGCGGGCCCATGCTGAAGGGGATCACGTACATGGTACGGCCCTTCATGCAGCCCTTGAAGAGCTTTGTCAGGGTTTCCTTCATCTCTTTCGGATGCATCCAGTTGTTGGTTGGTCCGGCATCCTGTTTGGAGATGCTGCAGATGTACGTGCGATCTTCGACGCGGGCCACATCACCCGGATCAGAACAGGCCAGATAACTGTTGGGGCGTTTTTCGGGGTTCAGTTTTTTGAAGGTTCCGCTTTGTACCAGCTGATTGCAAAGTTCATCATACTCTTCCTGTGAACCATCACACCAATGGATCTTTTCAGGCTCACACAATGCTGCGACTTCACCAACCCACTTCAGCAGTTGGACGTTCTTTACTTCGTAACTCATACGCTGTTTCCTCCCCACGATAGTGAACTTCTTAATAACGTAGAACGGGTGCATCCAAATCCGAAATGTTTACCGACATTAAATAACACGGGGGGGGGCAAAATGCAAAAGCGTTTTATCGTTTGATGGAAAAAAAATGATAATGATGTCGTATCTATTGACATGATTATTCACTATGATGCCTGTTCAGCTACTGGTACAGTATCAGATGTAATTTTAGGCAAAGTAAAGGGGTGCGCCATGAAAAACTGTTACTCGCTGGGAATGCTTCTGCTGTTGCTTGGAAATTTTGCAGGTAGTTGCCTGGCAGCCGGAACCGAAACTGAGTCTGCCAAAACGGTTTGGGGAAGCGGCGGATCTTCTTCGGATTGGAATGCCCAGCTTTCAATCGGACAGTATGCTTCATCCGAATTGCGGGGTATTACCGGCGATCTGGCTATCAGCGATTATCGCTTGAAAATAGCACGCAACATTAAGCCCGATGATCGTACAACCCTGACCCTGGGAGGCGGATATGGACTAAAGCACATTGATGGCACTTCTTCGGCGGCATTGCCGGAGGATTTGCACGCGATTTTCATGGAGGTTGGTGGTACGTATCGCATCAATGACAGGTCTTTCGCCAGTTTAAAGCTATATCCGGGTCTCTATAGTGATTTCAAGGAGGTTGACGGTGATGCCCTGCGCATGCCGAGCTTGGCGTTGGGTGGCTACAGCTTTGAAAACGGGCTTTCTGTGGTTGGTGGTTTTATTTATCGATTCGGGTACCACTCCAGCCAGTTCATTCCTGCATTGGGATTCAGCTATCAGGCCGGTCCGGACTGGAAAATCGACCTGATTGCCCCGCGCCCCAGTGTCACCTACAACGCATCACGCCGGCTTCAACTATTTGTGGCCGGAGAATTTGCCAGCGACGAGTATGAGCTGAAGGATCGCTCGATTGGGGCCCGGGCCATAAAATACGGCGATTACAAAGGCATGGCAGGGGTCCATTATATGCCCGCTCCCGCCGTCAAGCTTTCTACGACGGTTGGTTATGCCTTTGAACGGAAATTTGTTTTTTATGACGGAAACCGGCCTGATGTGAGGGTGGACGATGCACCGTTTCTGAAGATATCACTGGAGGTGGGCTGGTAGGATATCTGTGCAGGTGTGGAAGTGACTACGAGATCAGACTTCCATGGTAAAGCCAACGTTTGCAATCTGGAATTCCTTGGGCATTTTTATCGACAGATATGCCGAAGCGGCAAAACCGGTACAATGGCTGGGTGCGACTTTTCTTATACGCCAGTTTTTCAGGGTGGAAATTGTCGTCTCAAGTTGCTCCCTGCCGCAGAACCCAAGATGTGTGCCGCCAATTACTGCATACACATCGCGCCTGTTCATGCAGTGTGCCACATGCTCCAGCGTGTTGACCACACCGGCATGGCAGCAGCCCATGAGCAGTACCAGGCCCCTGTCCGTATCCAGAATCAGTGTCTGGTCGTCAGGCGTGCTGTCGATTTTCTGTCCGCTACAGTCGCAGTAAAGCCCCCTGTCACCGATCTCGAATGCTGTTACACGTGGTACCTCTCCGCTCAGGAACATGCCCGGTGCGATCTCGCGAAAAACTGCCGACAGATTGAATCCGGCTCCGGCCTCTTCAAGCGCGTTCCTGCTGTGGGGCATGCCGATCGCCAGGCACTCTCCGGTGTCCTTTACCCGGAAGCGGGGAGTGAATATGGCCGGATGACCATACACATCTTTGGAGCCGCACTCTGTAAGCAGCGGCAGCAGTCCCCCGGCATGGTCGTAGTGGCCGTGTGACACAACCACCGTGCTGCAGAGTGACAGATCCTTGTTCAAGCGCCGGGCATTGTGCAGGAGCGTTGCTCCCTGGCCGGTATCGAACAGGAGCGGCTCGCCAACGGACGGCTCGATCAGAGCGGCAAAGCCGTGCTCACCCAGCGTGCCGGAGATGGGACCGACGGAGTTTTCACAGAGTATGGTGATTCGAAACGACATATTCAGCCGCTCTTCGGGGTACGCTGCTCACCCGTTGGAAACAGGATGTTGAACATCGTAACCCCCCCGGCTTCAATTCGCACGATCTGCTCAATGCAGAATGCTTTTTTCATCAGAATCCCTTTGTTGTTATTTCCTATCCAGCATTTCTGCAATCTTGCCAGCAACTTCACCCGTTAATACCGGACAGACTCCCTTGTGAGTCTGACGGATCGTTTTGCAGCAGGTCACGCCGTACTTTTCCTTGAACCAGCTATGCAGCTCCTTGGTCAGGTGGGTGGTCGCCTTTTTGTCATGCAGCACCAAACCGATTGCAACGGTGCCTCCTGACACCGCACCACAGATGCAGCCAACACTGGAGCCGCCGCCAAACCCGGAGACGGTGCCGACAATGGTCTCCGGCACGCCCGGAGCAAAGTGTTTACGGATGGCCTCCATGACCGCCTCGGCGCAATGATGCGTCCCGGCGCGGTAGAGCGTCTCAGCCTCCAGACGACAAATTTCGGCCAGTTCCATGCCTTCCAATGATGGCTCTGCTTTTTTTGACCAGAACATTACTACTCCTCTGCGTGAATGTTATATCGTTAGTATGTAGACTGCGAGGCTTTGGGAACCGTGTTGATGGCAGACGGTATGATCCCGTCGCAGAAAACTATCGCCCGAAGGTCCCGGTTTTTACCTCTGTCAGTACACCGTTTCTAAACGTGAGATAGTGAACCAGGGTATGGGGACCCTCATTGTAGGTCCACTCCTCGACCTCGATATAGCGAACCCGGCCCTTATAGGTTTCCTCGCTGTCGGTCCGCTTGATTTTGTTGGTGGGGGAATCACATTTGACCATGACCTCTGAAATTGAATCGCCGCTGGAAACGATGCTGCCGTTGGGGCAGCGAAAGTTGTCGGCAAAGGACTCAGGTACAGAGAAAACCAGGATAGCCGCCAGGATCCAAAATAATTTCATAGTCAACTCCTGATTTGAAATACATATGAAAAACAATATGTGCTGGCATGAAAAATGTCAAGGGGAACCTGCCAGGTGACTATAGCAAAAAGCCTCATCAACGTATCCCGGGCAAACGGATCAGGATCCGTTGATAATCGAATCTGAAAAACAAAAGCCGAAAAGTGACGGGCACTTTTCGGCTTGAGTGTGAACAATGTGAAGGAGAGAACTACTTGACCAGTACGAACTCAGCCCTTCTGTTTTTGGCCCAGGCCTCTTCGTCATTACCCTGAACGGCCGGTTTTTCTTTGCCGAAGCTGATTACTGAAAGACGCTCCGGTTGAACTCCCAGAGTAAGCAGGTACTGCATTGCCGACTTGGCGCGGCGCTCTCCCAGAGCCAGGTTGTATTCTGCTGATCCGCGCTCATCGCAGTGACCCTCGATCTTGAGATTTGAACCCTGCTTGGATTTCAAGAGGATCTCGGCGTTCTTTGCGAGGACATTTCGGGCATCCTGTCGCAGGTCGGACTTGTCGAAATCAAAGTAGACCGTTTCCAGGCTGGCTGCGGCCGGTGCTATCGCTGCAGCAGGCTCTGCAGGTTTGGCTTCTGCAATCCTGACTTCATCTGTTTTGGCACTAGGCTGTTGCGCAGCCTTGTCAGCTTCCTTCCCGGTCTCTGCTTTGGCCGCTCCGGTTTTGGCTGTAACGGCCGCCGGTTCCTCGGTTTTTACTACATCCTTGTTTGCACAGCCGCCAGTCACCATGGCTGCCAGGCACATCCCCGCCAACAGTGTGATCATCCCTCGTTTCATGATAAAACTCCTTTAAAAAGAAAATGCGGCTCACCGCTGAGTCGTCAAAAAGATGAAGAAATTATACATAACGCAAGTCGTTTTGCAATTGCTAATCGTGAATTATTTCAAAAAGTTCCGTGAAATCATTGACAAACAGATGATCAGCGCGGCGACCAGGCCGGCTGGGTGCTGCGGCCTTTGCCCTGGCTGACCCGCACCTGGCCGCTGCCGTCGGCCCGCATGACATAGATGGCCTCAACCCCTCCCCGTTTTGAGCTGAAAGCCAACAGGCGACCGTCAGGTGACCAGGTCGGGTTCTCGCTGCTGCCGGTTGTTGTCAGCTGGGTGTCTCCCGTTCCGTCGGTATTGATGGTATAGATCTGGAATGCGCCGCCCTGCATACGGGCATAGGCAATTCTGTCCCCTTTTGGCGACCAGCGCGGGTTGACGTTATAACCGCCGCTGGTGGTCAGGCGGCGCACATTGCTGCCATCGGCATTCATGACAAAAATCTGCGGTTTGCCCAGTCGGTCGGATACAAAGGCCAGTTGTTTGCCGTCAGGTGACCAGGTCGGTGAAACTTCTATGGCGGGATTGGACGTCAGACGGGTCGGATTGCTGCCGTCCCTGGCGATGCTGTAGATCTCGGAATTCCCGTCTTTGCTGAGCGTCAGGGCGATTCTGGTGCCGTTGGGCGACCATGCCCCGGTTATATTCAGTCCCTTGCGATTGGAGAGCGGAACCTCGACCGTGTTGGAGAGTGCCCGCCGGTACAGATCGGGGTTGCCGCGCTTGTAGGAACTGAAGATGATTTCGCGACCATCGGGTGAAAAGTCGGGATTGAGGTTGATGGAGCCGTTTCTGGTCAGCTGCAGCAGGTTATGGCCGTCCCAGTCCATGATCACGATCTCCTTGTTCCCGGTCTGACTGGAAACATAGGCAATGTGAGTGGTAAAGGCCCCCTTTTCACCGGTCACAACCAGCATGATCTCATCGGAAAAGGCATGGGCAAAGCGACGCAGATCCCTGGTTGAGCCCAGGTAGCGTTTGGCGGTCATCAGCTTGCGGTTGACCAGGTCGAACAGCCGAAACTCGACAGTCAAATTCTCTCCCGTGATGCTGTATTCACCACGCACGAGCAGGTCAAAACCGGCGGTCATCCACGGCAGGAAGGCGGTCTCGGCCAGATTGCCGCCGGACAGGGTTGTCTGCGGGCGTGTTTCAGCAACGGTGACACCGGACATATTCATGTCGAAGGTGATCACATCACCCATCTCTGTGGCAGCGACCGTGCCGGTAGCCGGATTCAGGTTGCGTGGATATTCTACGGCCAGTTTCAGCTGCTTGTTGCCGGGTGCGGTGACTTCAACGGCTTCGGGACTCCCGTTTTGGGCGTATAACCCGCTTGGGAGTGACAGGAGAAAGAGAAAGACAATAAATAATTTAGTCATAGTAGTTGTTCTCAATGAATTCATTTTTTGTTCTGAATAGTTCCATCGGGTTTGAAGACAAAGACACCCTCGAAGACCTTGCGATTAGGTGGCGGGGTGAATTTTTCACTGGCCGTATCGATGGCCCGCAATACGGAAATCTCGAAGGCCCGGTCACCACTGCTGCGTTCGGTCTTCTTGCGGGACAGCTTGCCGTCAGTGTCTATAAAGAGACGGACCGTCATCTCGGGATTTTTACTGGTATAGCTGATGGTGCCGCGAAAAGCGTCCTTCAGGCGTGATTGCAGGTAGGCCAGGTAGTCGCTGCCGGCTTCCTTACCGGTACCATTCGGCATGCCGGCGCGCCCGGTGCCCTGGTTTTTGACCTTTTCCCGCAAGCGGGCCAAGGCAGCCTCTTCCTGCCTGGCTTCAGCCGCTCGCTCCATTTTGGCCATACGTTCGGCGAATTCGGCTGAAGATTCAACCGCCGAATCCTTGCCCTTGGCGGGTGCCTTCTGCGGTTTGGCGGGAGTTTTGGCACCTGTCTTGGGCGGTTGCGGCAGGGCCATGGGAGTTGCGGGGGCTTTGGGAGGTACCGGTGCCGGCTGCGTGTCATTGCCCTTCTGGCTCGGGCTGCCGGCCTGCGGGGAGGCCACCGGCAGGTTGACAATATCCACGTAATAGGTTTCCTGGATCTTCAGGGGCGCCATAAGGCCGCCACGCCAGAGCACCAATAAAAAAACCGTCAGGTGGATGACGGCTGAAACAATGAAACTGACACCCATGCCGGTGTCTTTTGCTAGCGGACGGGAGCTCATTACTTAGCTGCTGGTTCCGTTACCATACCGAGGCGCTCGATGCCGGCGCCCTTGATATCAGCCATGGCCTTGACCACTTCGCCGTAGGGAACCCCGGCGTCAGCCTTGAGGAAAACCTCTTTCTTTTCACGGGTGGCGAACATGGTGGAGAGCTTGCCGCGCAGGTCAACAGCCGGGACCTGTTCCTTGTTGATAAAAATCTTGCCACTCTTTTCAACGGTCACGACAACCGTATCCTCCAGCGGTGTCATGGCCTTGGTATCTGCCTTGGGCAGGTTGACCTGCACACCCTGCTGCATCATCGGCGCGGTGACCATGAAGATCACCAGCAGCACCAGCATGACATCCACCAGCGGCGTGACGTTGATTTCTGCCATGATACCCCGGTTATCGTTACGTCCGCCCATGGCCATGGCTATTTACCCGAAATATTACGCTGCACGATATTGAGGAACTCGGTGGAAAAGCTGTCCATTTCGTTGATCAGTACGCGTATTTTATGCTGGAAATGATTGTAGGCCATAACCGCCGGGATGGCGGCCACCAGGCCGATGGCGGTGGCAATCAGCGCCTCGGCAATGCCCGGGGCGACCACGGCCAGCGAGGCGGAACCGGTCTTGCCGATACTTTCGAAAGCGGTCATGATGCCCCAGACCGTGCCGAACAGACCGATAAAAGGCGAGGTGGAACCGGTGGTGGCCAGAAAGGTCAGGTACTTCTCCAGGCGGGTGATCTCCGAGTTGGTGGCGCGTCGCAGTGCACGGGATACGTTTTCGATGCCGCCCAGGTCGGTACTCATGGAACTGTTGTCGCTTTTGTTGTCTGCTTCAACAACTTTTTTCAGTTCACCGTAGCCTTCGTTGAACAGTACGGTCAGGGGAGAATTGACGAAGCGATCCACCTGGGAGGCAATGGTGTCAAAGCGCTTTGACTTCCAGAAGAAATCCATGAATCGCTCGGATTCAGCGTTGGCGCGATGCACTTGGACGAGTTTGAAGAGAATGATGGCCCAGGAGACGACCGAGAAGAACAACAGCAGGAACAGGACCAGTTTGACAATGATGCCGGCGCTAAGTAACAAGGCCACGAAAAGCACCTCCAAAGGATAAAAATAAAGTAAAAACGTAGTCCTAACAGGTGGTCAAGTCAAGTTAAAATCAATACAGCTCGGGCCGGCGGTCGTTGAAGCAGGGTATCTGCGCTCTCCAGTCGGCCATGGTCTGCTGGTCCAGCTGTGCAGTGATCTCACACTCTGTTTCGCCCGCCTCGGCCAGTACCTCGCCCTTGGGGTCGATGATCATGCTCATGCCGAAGAAGTCCAGTTTGCCGATCAGTCCGCAGGCGTTGCAGGCCACCACGAAGAGCTGGTTCTCGATGGCCCGCGCCCGCAGCAGGGTGCGCCAGTGTTCCTGGCGCGGCTTGGGCCACTGGGCCGGCACGCAGATCACAGCGGCACCTTCCAGGGCCAGACGGCGGGAAAGCTCCGGGAAGCGCAGGTCGTAGCAGATGATCACGCCGACCTTGCCGATTGAGGTCTCGGCCAGCAGCCAGGAGTCACCGCTGTCGAAGGCCTTGTCCTCGCCCAGCAGCGAGAAGAGGTGCAGTTTGCGGTAGATCCCGGCCAGAGTGCCGTTATCGGCCACATAGACCGTGTTGAAGACCTTGTCTCCGTGCGGTTCGGGCATGCTGCCGACTATCACCAGTTTCAGTTCCCGCGACAGTTCCAGCAGTTCCGCTACAATTCCGGCGGTGCGCCCGGCCAGTTCATTCAGATTCCTGTAGGCAAAGCCGGATGACCACATCTCCGGCAGAACGGCCAGGTTGGCGCCCTGAGCTGCAGCCCGTTTGAGGGCTGCGCGGACATAGGCCAGGTTGGCGTCCACGTCGCCCTGGGTAACGGTAAACTGGATTGCTGCGGCATGTATAGTTTTCACTGCAATGTCCTCACTTTGTCAGCTGGGAATTCAGATAGGCATTGATGATATCCAGGCGGATTTCGCGGGGCTTGCTGGTGCCGTCGCTGGGGGCTACCATGCCTTCGCTCTCCATCATCTCGATGATCCGGGCGGCGCGGTTGTAGCCGATGCGCAGGCGGCGCTGGACCATGGAGATACTGGCCTGCTTGGTCTCGGCCACGATGCGCAGGGCATCCTCCCAACGTTCGTCCTGCTCCTCCTCGTCTCCGGAACCGCCCTTCTCGTCCGTATCCTTCATCTCCAGGATCGACTTTTCGTAGACCGGTTTGCCCTGCTTCTTGAGGAAATCCACTACGCGCTGCACCTCGGCATCCGAGACAAAGGCGCCGTGGATACGCTGCAGACGCGAGGTACCTGGGGGCATGTAGAGCATGTCGCCGGCACCCAGCAGGCTTTCGGCACCGTTGCAGTCCAGGATGGTGCGTGAATCGACCTTGGAGGTGACCTGGAAGGAGATGCGCGACGGCAGGTTGGCCTTGATCAGGCCGGTGATGACATCCACCGAGGGGCGCTGGGTGGCCAGGATCAGGTGGATGCCCGAGGCACGGGCCTTCTGGGCCAGGCGGGCGATATGCTCCTCCACCTCGCGACCGGCCACCATCATCAGGTCGGCCAATTCGTCTACAATCACCACGATGTAGGGCAGATGGGCGTGTTCCAGGACCTCCGTGTCGTCCAGCACAAAGGGGATCGGGTCATCCAGCACCTCGCCCCCTTCCTCCTCGATGATCTCCTCCAGCTCCATGATGAGCTCGTCCTCGGGGAGCGCGCTGTTCATCTCTTCCAGCTCAAGGGCCTCGCCGGCCAGTTTCTTGTTGTAGGAGTCGATGTTGCGGACACCCTTGTCTGAGAGCAGTTTGTAGCGGCGCTCCATCTCGTTGACCGCCCATTTCAGGGCCAGGGAGGCTTTCTTGGGTTCGGTCACCACCGGCAGCAGCAGGTGGGGGATGCCCTCGTACATGGAGAATTCCAGCATCTTGGGGTCAACCATGATCATGCGGACATCGCGCGGTTCGAACATGTAGAGCAGCGACAGGATCATGGTGTTGATCGAGACCGACTTGCCCGAACCGGTGGAGCCGGCCACCAGCAGGTGCGGTGCCTTGGCCAGGTCGGTGACGACCGGGATGCCGGCGATGTCCTTGCCCAGGGCCAGCGGCAGTTTCATCTTGTTGTGGTGGAATTCCTCGCAGTTGAAGATCTCGCTCAGGAATACCATGTCGCGGTCGCGGTTGGGTACCTCGATGCCGACGACACCCTTGCCGGGGATCGGCGCCACGATGCGGATCGACATGGCCTGCAACGCCATGGTCAGGTCATCGGACAGGCCGGCGATGCGGCTGATCTTGATGCCGGGGGCCGGTGAGAACTCGTACATGGTGATGACCGGGCCGGGGCAGATCTCGACCACCTCGCCGTCGATGCCGTAGTCCTTGAGCTTTTTCTCCAGCAAACGGGCGTTCATGGTCAGGGTGTCACGGTCCAGCTTTTTCTCCTGTGCCGGCGGGGTGTCCAGCAGCGAGAAGGGGGGCGTCTTGAAATCACCCTCGGCCTTGATGAAGGCAAAGGTTTCCTGCACCGCGGCGGTCTTGACGGCTTCCTTCTTCTTCTCCTTGTCCTTCCGGAAGGTGTTGAGGATCGGCGGAGGAGGTACGGCCGGCTTGATAATCGGGCCTGTTGGAGACGCGGCCGGCATCCCTTCCTGCTTGGCCTTTTCGCGCTGGAGTTCCTTGCGGTTGAGTGCCCGGCGCTCCTGCCAGGCCGCCCACTTCTGCTTGAAGTTCTCCAGCCACCAGCCGGCAAACAGCACAAAGGAAAACTTGGACAGGATCATGATCGAGGCGGCCAGGAGCGGCAGCAGCAGCAGCATGGCGCCGGTGGCGCCGACGGTGTTTTTCAGGAGGGTGCAGGTCAGTTTGCCCACAGCCCCGCCGGTGGCAACCTGCTGGCCGAACAGCGTGGTTGTATCGCGGAAGAAGGCAAACAGCGTGGAGAGCGAGAAAATCAGGCCGAACGAAGCCAGCAGCTTGTAGGAGCGCAGGCGGATCTCCTTGAAGCGGAACAGGGTGTAGGCCATGTAGAGCAGCGCCAGCGGGATCAGGTAGGAGGCCAGGCCGAAGCCGCTGAAAAACAGGTCGGCCACCTGGGCGCCCAGGCGGCCTCCCAGGTTGTTGATGCCCCCCTCGTTGGAATAGCTGTTCCAGGAAACATCGGCGGTATTAAAGGTCAAAAACGCCAGCAGGATAAAACTGCCGACCGTGCCCAGCGCCATGCCCTGCAGTTCTTTGGTGAGTTTTTCTTTTTTCTGGTCGTTGGTGCTCATGTAGCGGGGTTCCTTATAAGTGGATAAACGTGGTCATATTACCTGTAATCGAGGGGGGGAGGCAAAGGAAAAAAACGGTGGTTGCGACAGAATACGCATCAGCAGCGCGCTACGAACTTCTCGGGGGGACTTGACCAGATCAAGACCATCCCGCGCACAAGACTTCCGCTTGCTTCAGCACCAGATCCAGCGCATCTTCCTGCTTATCCGGCGGATACTTCCATTTGCGTAGCGTCCGCCGCACCAAGTTGCGCAGCTTTTCGGTGATTTTGACTGTACTGTTCTTTGATGTTAGCAGCCGGTTTTACGCCTAAATAAACAACACTCTGTTTTTATTGCAATTTTGTCCTGGCAGCGGTGTTTACATTGGGTTACGCCTAAATGAAAACCGCTATGCCCAGAATGGGGTGTACCGCGTATAGCGTTTGGAGCGATTTTCTGGATCATCAAGCTTCACAACTCCAGCGTCAAGTGCATCAGCAATTATGCGTGAAACAGTTTCAGATCGGTTATCGGGCAGACGAAACCGCTCGCGCAAGCTCTGATTTGTCATTTTTTCATTGTTGACGTAGCGGAGACAGCAATGCAGATAGCAAGCTCTTACCCGTTCATTACTGTCCATCTCGGTAAAATCCTTGTGGGCAAACAGCACAATCGACGTATGGTGTGTCCCGACACGAAAGTCTGGGGCAGGCAGCTGATAATATTCGGTACTGAAAATAACCTTATCGATGCCGCTGCTCTTTTCTTCGCAAATACCCATGCGACGCATCAAGTCGGCCAATCTCTCGTTGCGAGATTTGTACTCGTCAACGAATCGTTCCGTCGGGATCATCGGTTTGCCGGGGTTAGCAATTTCGATTCGATCAGTGTAGATTTCAACCAGCACAGAGGAGCCAGTCTCTTCAAAATTCTGGTGGATGAGCGCATTTGCCACAAGTTCACGGATGGCAATCTCAGGATACATTTGCGTCTCTTCCCGCAGAGCCTTGCCAATCACTTCGTTAGCTGGCAACTGACTGCTTATGTACGAAATAAGGCCCTCAAAACCAACTGCATACCCCTTCGCACCCATTTGATCGCGAATTGTATCAAGCTTGTTCTTTCCCTTATAGACAATCACCCGTGGCGTCTTGCGTCGTAGCGTCTCGAACTGCCGTAGGTC
This sequence comes from Geobacter psychrophilus, assembly GCF_056821595.1. Classification (NCBI taxonomy): domain Bacteria; kingdom Pseudomonadati; phylum Thermodesulfobacteriota; class Desulfuromonadia; order Geobacterales; family Geobacteraceae; genus Geobacter; species Geobacter psychrophilus. The sequence goes on along the minus strand of NZ_JBXDTU010000004.1, from coordinate 1,639,647 downwards.
CTTTGCCAGCAGTACCGCACCGAGATTGGTTATCGCAAGCTGAGTACCATTGTGGCGGACCAGATCTTCGCTGAGTAGGCGGGAGATTATCCCTTCGCGGTCTGAAGGCAGGGGGAGTTTGAGCAAATCGAAAAAAGTCTGAACATCCAGTTTGGCAACCACTTCATCAGCGGAAAGATGGCTTACAGCAATTTAATCGAGAAACCCGGGTTGCCCCTCGGAAAAAATCTTCTTAAGTTGCTCGGGCGTCATCGGCACCAGTTCCTCACCCGCCCGCATGAAATAACGGCCTTTATACTCTATGGGCTGGCCCGCTGGCCGGGATGGAACGGTAAACACCAGAACCCGACCATCCGGGTGGTCAAGCTCAGTTGAAGTTATCCTGAAGTGCAGGCGTTCGTAGATTCCAGCCACAGTTCGTGCCGGGATATCGAAAGCCTTGGTACCAACAACCTTGCGCGGCCGTTTGTCAGAAACGCCAAGCACCATATGGCCGCCACCCTCGTTGGCCAAGGCAACGCAGTACCCTACGAGCTTTTCAAAATCGTAGTCGTTCTTTGCTTCCTTGAACTCAAGATGCTCATCTTCGGAAGGTGCAAGCAGCCATTGTTCCAGTTGTACTAGAGAGACGTTCATCCTACACCCTGCCGTGACCATATATTTTGTAACGTACTTTATTTACAGTAGATTGCATTGTTTTACTCAGATATTTTTTCAGGAAAACATACCATTTTTCCTGAAGAGTAAACGGCCCTTTACGTTGACAAAACCCACCAAAAAATTTATTACTATTGTCGGGACTGGGGATGCTCGGTCGGCTTAAGGCTTCGGCGGATGCGCCGGGGCCTTTTGTTTTTATAATCACAACGCAGTATCTTTCACCTCTCGCTCCCCTTGACGTTTATGGTCCCGTTATTAATCCGTAGCCCTTCACAAGTACGGTACTAATTTCTAATTCTCAACTTAAATTTTGTACGTGGTTGAGACGCGACCCTGTTGGTACTCTCGCTTTTTCAGGCTAAATTGACTCCATCGCGCTCTTGATGGCCTTAGATAGTTTCTCCAGAGTTGGTACTGACACGGAAAATAGCATGAAACCCCTGCTATCTCCAGTAAAAGAGGGGTAAACCCCAAAAAACAGAAAAGTGTGTTAGCAAATGGTTTTTGTGCCAGAAATGTTCAGAAATAATTTGTAGCTTACCAATGCAAACCGGCCCTGAATGAGGAATCATGCAGGGCCGGTGATACATCTGGGATCTGTTTTAGATTATTTGCTGCTGCAGCAATAAATTATGCTATAGGATGAATCAAGGATGCCTCAGCGCAGGAATTCGCATGCAGGAGACTGTGTATGGATGAAGTTCAGACCCCGGAGGAAAACTATGGACCGGCGCTCAGCCTGATTCGGCGCCGGCGCCGGTATTTCTTCGGCACCATTCTCATTTACATGCCCGCCATGTGGGCAGTTCAAAAAATCTCACCGAAATACTCTTCAATTGCCATCGCCATCGGGGCCTGGGTTGTTGTTCTGTTCGTTGCCACGCTCATGTCGGCCATTACCCGCTGCCCCCGCTGCGGCAATTACTTTCACCTGCATGGTATGACCCTGCTGTACCTGAGAAAATGCCTGCACTGCCAGCTGCATATCAACGCGGACAGAAAAAAATAACGCTGGGATCAGCGATCACATCGCCCGTATATCATCTCCCGGACGGATGGCCCCGCCGCTGATGACCCTGGCGAAGATCCCCTCCTTGGGCATGACGCAGTCGCCGGCCTGATAGTAGATGGCGCAGCGGGTGTGGCATTCCTTGCCGATCTGGGTCACCTCCAGCAGTGTACCCCCGACCTGCAGCCGTGTGCCTATCGGCAGAACGACCAGATCGATGCCGACTGTGGTGATGTTTTCGGCAAAGTCGCCCGCATTCACATCCAGCCCCATGGCCCGCATCTTGTCGATGCTTTCCTGCGCCAGCAGGCTGACCTGGCGGTGCCAGTCACCGGCATGGCCGTCGCCGATAATGCCGTGGTTCTCGCGCAGCTCCGCCTCTGCCACCGGCTTCTTGCGTTCACCCTTGTTCTCGCTGATACAGACCGCCAGCACGTGAGCCATCTAACTATCCTCCTACCTGTGACATCGTGAAATTTTTGTGGGTGTAGCCATCCGTAGAGATATCGTGACGTTCAGGTTTGTCCGAGACGATCTTCTTCAGCACCTCCTCCAGTCTTGCGCGGTCCGGCGGCCGCAGAAACGGCATCAGGTCGGTCCGTTCATCGCTGAAGAGACACCCCTTGGCTTGTCCGGTGGAGGTGACCCGGATGCGGTTGCATTCGCTGCAGAAATGGCCGGATACGGCCGTGATGATGCCGATGCTCCCCTGTGCGCCGGGAATGCGGAAATCGCGGGAAGGGCCGGAAAAGGGGCCCTTGTCGATTGTTTCCAGGGTGTGGTGCTCTGAAATGCGCTGCAGGATCTCCTCGCCGGAAATACAGAAGCGCTGCCAGCCATCTTCCTTGATTGCCGGCATATACTCGATGAAGCGGATCGAATTGCCCCTGGTGCGGGTCATTTCGACAAAATCGAGGATTTCAGCGTCATTGACGCCTCGCATGATCACGCAGTTAATCTTGGGGGGCGGGAACCCGACCCGCTCGGCCGCATCCACTCCGGCCAGAACGGTCTTCAGGTTGCCGCCGCGGGTAATCTCGCTGAAGGTCCGGGGATCAAGCGAATCCAGGCTGACGTTCAGGCGCTGCACCCCGGCCCGGTACAGGTCGGCAGCCAGCTTTTCCAGCAGGAGACCATTGGTCGTCAGGGCCAGGTGTTGCAGGCCGGGGATGGCCGCCAGTTTTTCCAGAAAGCCGGTGATGCCCGCCCGCACCAGCGGTTCGCCGCCGGTAATGCGGACCTTTTCGATCCCCAGCCCCACGGCGGTCTCGGTTATCAGCAGCAGTTCCTCGTAGCTGAGAACCGCATGGTGCCCCTTATTGACGATACCTTCCTTGGGCATGCAGTAGAAGCAGCGCATGTTGCAGCGGTCGGTGACCGAAAGGCGCAGGTAGTTGATGGTTCTCCCGTGGGAGTCAGTCAGTTGCATGAATGATGTGCTTTTCGACAAAATCGGCCACCTGGGCCGGGTTGTTGAGGTCCAGCAGCGGCACGTCCAGTTCCAGCGGCTCATCGCTGGCCACCGCTATCAGGCTGGGGTCGTGCTGTTCCCCGCGGCAGAGCAGAGTCGGGCTCCGCTCGGCGCGGTGCACCTCGATCTTGGGCAGGCCGCTCTTCTTGAAGCCTTCGGTCAGAATCAGGTCCACATCGCCGAAATAGGTGGCGATCAGTTTCTCGATGGGGGGCGATTCAGTGTGCCGTTTCACTATGGCCAGTTTTTCCGGCGACGAGATCAGCATGGTGTCGGCACCGGCTGCGGTCAGGCGGTAGCTGTCCTTGCCGGGATGGTCGATGTCAAAGCGGTGGGCATCATGCTTGATGACCCCTACGCGGTAGCCGCGACCCTTGAGTTCTGCGATGACCTTCTCCAGCAGGGTCGTCTTGCCCGTATTGGACTTGGCGACGAATGAGACGGCTTTGGCGATCATGGGGTGTCTCCACTTGGTTTCATATAGATGCTGATTAGAATGTAGCGCAAAGGTATGGGTGCTGCAAAGGAAAAGCTGATTTTCTTGACCTGTGTCATGTAAGATCGGACCCATGTGAGGCAGGATGACAACCATGAACACGCTGACAAAAAACCAGAAAAACGATATCAGATTAATCGGAAAGTTTGTCGAGGTGTACTGCGCCGGGAAACATGCTGCGGCCGAACGTACGGCCTTCCGGCTGCCGGCAGATCTGGGTGAGCGTCGGGTCTGCCCGGAATGTGCAGCCTTTCTGGAGTACGCTTTCACCAAGCGCCTGAAATGCCCGCTGGAGGCAGAGAAGCCGAGCTGCAAGCACTGCCGGATCCACTGTTATGACGGACCGCGTCGCGAGAAGGTGCGGGAGATCATGTCCTATGCCGGGCGGAGATTGATGCTGCGGGGGCGGCTGGATTATGTCTGGCATTATTTTTTTTGAAATTCCGCAATACCGAGAAATAACGATATCTAACAAAACAAGGACAGAAAAAGGAGCTACACATGCTACGAAAGATTGTAAAAATTGATCCGGACAAATGCAACGGCTGCGGGGATTGTGTACCTTCCTGCGCCGAAGGGGCCATCACCATTGTTAACGGCAAGGCGGTGCTGGCGGCCGAGAATCTGTGCGACGGACTGGGCGCCTGCCTGGGTGAGTGCCCGATGGACGCTATCACCGTTGAGGAGCGCGAGGCCGATGAGTTTGACGAGGTCGCGGTGGCAAAACACCTGACAGCCCAAGGTAAACCTGCCCCGGCCCATACCCCGCCAGCTGCTGCCCACCATGGCGGCGGTTGCCCCGGATCACGTGCCATGAGTTTTGCCAGGCCTGACCTGAGCAAAGATGCAGGATCCCAGGAAACAACTTCCGCTGCAGCCGGCAGTCGCCAGAGCCAGCTTGGTCAATGGCCGGTCCAACTCAGCCTGGTGTCCACCACTGCGCCCTATTTCCAGGGAACCGACCTGCTGATCACGGCCGATTGCGTGCCGGTTGCCTACGCCGGCTATCACGAGGATTTCCTCCGGGGAAAAGCGGTTGTGATGGGATGTCCCAAGCTGGATGACAACAACTTTTACCAGCAGAAGCTGACCGAGCTGTTTACGAAGTCGGATGTCAAAAGCATTACGGTGCTGAAGATGGAAGTGCCCTGCTGCGGCGGCATCGCTGTTGCGGCCCGCCAGGCCCTTGCTGCCAGCGGCAAGCAGATCCCGTACAAGGAAATCACGATCGGTATCAAAGGCGATATCAAGGGGTAGGTCAGAGCTGTTCGAAAATGAAAAAGCTCCTGTCAGCCTCTTCCGAGTCCCTGACAGGAGCTTTTTTATTTGATCCTAAAAACGGCAGGTAACCACAGATACATAGGATGAACACGGATAAAACCTAGCCCAGATAAACTGGATAAGTGCGTTAACGAAATTATTTTCTTGCCAAAAAGTGCAGAAAATAATTTCTAACTTACTAAAGATTCTAACGATAAGTCCATCACCTCTTTGGTTTACAATTTTTGCATTTAATTATCTGTGTTTATCTATTCATCCCAGTTTCAAATGTTTTTATAGGTTGAGGTTTCACGTCAAATTGACGCAGCTGAAGCGCCGGCAGATTTCCGGCCGGTCTTCGTAAATGCTACAGCGGCCAGCGACAAGAAATTCACAGTTATAGTCGATCACCAGGCGATGGGGGCCGATCAGGCTGAGCTGCAGACGGGTGGCGCCCAGCACCTGGAGCCGCTTGTACTCATCCCAGGTCAGGGCGACATCCGAGAAGGAGCGGCAGCAGGCACCGCCGCACCCCTGGCAGTGATCATTGCCGTCGTGCGGCTGGTCAAGCAATACGCCTCTGAGTTTTGTCCTGGAGCGGTTGGTGAGGGGCATGACAGTAACCTCCTGTCCGGAAGTGTCATGGTAGTTGCGGCTTCTCCTGATATTATTTCACAGTTTAAACTGTCGCACCAGCCTTTGCAGTTCTTCCGCATTGCCACTTAGCTGCGCCGCCGCAGTAGCGGATTCATGGGCTCCGTGCGAGGTCTGCTGCACGACTTCGGTTATCTGATGCATGTTGCTGGATATCTCACTGGTGGTGGCGGTCTGCTCCTCTGCGGCGGTAGCGATCTGGTTGACCTGCATGGCCACGTCGTTGATTTGCTGCAGGATGTCGCTTAACGATGTTTCCAGCCGGGCGGCCTCAACGGCTCCCTGCTCGGTGCCTCTGACCCCATCCTCCATCGAAGTGATGGCCTGTTTTGTCTCCGACTGGATTGCCTTGATCATCTCGCTGATCTCTTTGGTGGCACGGGTGGTGCGTTCGGCCAGGGCCCGGACCTCGTCGGCAACGACCGCAAAGCCGCGTCCCTGTTCACCGGCACGGGCCGCCTCGATGGCTGCGTTCAAGGCCAGAAGATTGGTCTGGTCGGCGATGTCCTCGATGGTGGCCACGATGTCCCCGATCTGGTCGGATCTTTTGCCCAGCGACTCGACGATCCTGGCATTTTCGCGGGTCTTGGCGCCTCTGAACTTGATGCCGTCGATGGTGTGCTTGACCACATCAAACCCGGCCTGAGCCGTTCTTGAGGCCCGCTGCGCCCCTTCGGCAGCTGACTGGCAGTTTTGGGCAATATCGCCGGAGGTGGCCGACATCTCTTCGCCGGCTGTGGCCACGGTTGCAGCCTGGGAGGCAACCTCCTCGGCGCCGGTGGCGATGCGCTCGGCGGTTGAGTTCACCTGGGATGCTGCCGCTGATACCTGGGATGAACTCTCCGCCACCTTATGGAGCGCCTGAGAGAACGAATCGGCCATGGTGTCAAAGGAGTCGCCAATCGTCCCAAATTCGTCCCTGCTGGCCAGTCGGACCCGTTGTGAAAGGTCTCCTTTGGCCATGGCACCGCTGGCCCGTATCAGGGAAGCGGCTGCAGAGGAGATGGAGCGGATGATAAAAACGCCTAAAATTAGCGAGATAATTATGGAGACAACTATTGCTCCTGTGACGAGCAGCATGGTTGTATGATAGTGGCTGACAGCCTCCTCGTGTGATTTTTTTGCGAGGGATTTTTCGTTTTCATACAATTTGATGGCCGCATCGTTGGCAGCCTTGAAGTACGGGTTGATCTTCTTCAAGGTCAGGGCTACCGCCTCTTCGAACTTTCCCGCCTGGATCGCTTCGCGTGTCGGCAGCAGACCCTCTTTGACGAAAAGAGCCCGTTTTTCGGCAAAATCATCAGCCAATCGTTTCTCTTCCGCGCTCATCGAACCACTGGTGTACTCTTTCCAGATAGCCGTAATCTCATCGATATTCTTCATGACCTGATCGGTATGGAAGGGCAGGCCGTGATCGTGCATCTTGACGATATCCGGGTTGCGGGGGTCATGCTGGAGCGAAAGCAGCAGCTGGATACGATTATCACGCATCAGACCCATGATCTGGCTGAGCTGAGTGACGCTCGTCAGGTTCTCCTTGTAAAGCGTTTCGATCTGATCGTTGCTGGACTTCATCCCGACCAATCCGAGAACCCCCGCGACAGTTACCGAAATGCATCCCACCAGCAGTATGATCATGATTTTGGTTTTAATGGTGAAATTCATGCAAAGCATCTCCCAGGTTTTGTAGACGTGTGATCATATGTGCCATAAATATGATTAAACTTTAGTACGTTCGGTATGACGTATGAATTCCTGCAATAGTCGGGGATTGATACACTGAATTCATGCCCGTTGCAACAGGCAATTGATCCCTTCAGCTAAGTTCGCGACAGAAGCGTCCTTTCTCCACTGTAGCCGGATGTTACACGTCGTCCGATGTCTCCGGGCGATTGAAAGTCGCACCGTATCTACCAGCGCCGGCATCTGACGCGCAGAATTGCGAATATGTCCATGTTCCCGGTAGATGGAGCAAACAAAAATTCAACCAACTGCCAACAGAACCAGAGCCAGGGGCAGCCTTGGAAAGAGCGGTATCAGATATGGCTTTTGTCCGTGAGTATTCATGTCTTGTTACGCAAAAAAAAGGAGCAGCGTCAGCAGCAGGGGAAAGAGGTTCAGGTAGGTGAAAAGAAAACTCCTGGAACGCAGTGATGCAAGGAATATCAGCGGCAAGGGAAAGGCAACATACCACAGGGCTATGGGCCGCCCGATCATGCCGAAGGCCGGCAGGAGCATGGCACCCGCGATGAAGGCGATCAGCCAGAGCCAGAAGAGCAGGTTTCGGCCGACCGGCGTGGTGTTTATTTCGAAAACAGGAATTCCTGCCCGACGATAATCGGCCTGATGGCGTTCCTGCAGCAGCCAGAAGTGCGGAATCTGCCAGAGGAAGAGCAGACCGGCCAGGGTGATGATGCGGAAATCGGTCGGTGTGCCGCCGGCCAGGCACCAGCCGATCAGAGGCGGGAAGGCCCCGCACAGTGCCCCCAGCAGCAGGGTCAGTGGTGTTTTACACTTGAGCGGGGTATAGACGGCCAGGTACCACGCCAGGGCTGTCATGCCGAGCAGGGGGGGCAGAAGCCCGCCGATCATGGCGAGCAGGGCAAGGCCAGCCAAAATGGAGCTGAATCCGGCCAGGACAGTGGTAGTTGCGGACAGACGTCCCGTAGGCAGCGGCCGCTGACTGGTGCGGGTCATCAGGGCATCCAGGTCACGCTCCAGCACCTGGTTGAGGGCCGAGCCCCCCATGGCCAGCAGGGTGACTCCGCTGAAGGCGGCCAGCAGTGTCATCGCCCGGATCTGCGCCGGGAAGAGGCCATAACCCCCCAGGGCCGCCACACCGTTCAGGCATGCCAGGCGCAGGCGGAACAGGCTGGCCAGGTCGCGGATCATTTGAGCCCTTTCAGGTATTCCAGAATTGCTTTGAGCTCCTCGTCCTTGAGCGAGAAGGGGGGCATGATCGGCGGGAAGCCCTTGACTATGTCGGCACCCGGTTCAAGGATGGAGCGCCGCAGATAGGCTTCGTCCGACGTGATAACCCGTACCGCACCGCCTGTCACAACCGTAACGCTGCGTCCCCAGATCCCCTTGAAGCTTGGGCCTACCTTCGTTGAACCATCCTCCGAATGGCACCCCAGGCAGCCATGCTTTTCCAGCAGCTCATGTCCGCTGTGTTCATTAACGCCCTCTCCCTTCTCCAGCCAGGCGGTAAATGCTGCCTCGGGCAGCGCCTCGACCGTGGTGATCATGGCTGAATGGTCGGTGCCGCAGTATTGGGAACAGAACAGGTCGTAGCTGCCCGATTTTGACGCTACAAACCAGGCATGGTTCTTCATGCCCGGCACCACATCCCGCTTGACACGGAAGGCCGGCAGGAAGAAGCCGTGGATGACATCCTGCGACACCAGGTTGACCTTGACCGGCTTGCCAACCGGCACATACAATTTCGGACTGGTCCTGCCGTTGGGATAGCTGAAGCTCCACGACCACTGGCGGGCCGTGGCGGTCACCTCCAGTGCCCCCGGGGGGACGTTGCGTAGGGACAGGTAGCCAGCCCAGCCGTAGTAAAACATGGCCAGCACCAGCAGGGTCGGCAGCACGATCCAGACGATCTCCAGCCAGAGATTGCCCTCGGCTTGCGAGGTCGCTTCCGGTGATCGTGAGCGGTGGTAGCGTATGACAAAAAACAGCATGGCCGCAGTGATGCCGAGCAGCAGCAGCAGGCAGGCCCCGAAGATAAACATGAAGACCGGGTCGATCGCTTCGGTTGTAGACATCAAACGTGCAGGATTCACAGTAGTTCCTCAGCCCGGAAAAAAGTATTAACGGTAGAGCACATCAAAAAAGGTGAGGCCGATAAAAATGGCCAGAGTCGCCAGGGCCAGGAACAGCAGCCAGCGCAGAAGCCGCTCCTCATACTGCATGTGCATGAAGACCGCGATCACCAGCCCGGCCTTGAGGCAGGCAATGGCCAATGCCCCCAGCACCTTGTAGCCGCCCAGGTCCAGGCGGGTGATGCCGACGGTCAGGGCGGTCAGTGCCAAGAGCGCCAGCCAGATGCCGGTCAGTTTTCGGTAACTTATGATGTGGTGCGATTGATCGTTCATGGCAGAGCCTTTACAGAACCAGGTAATACAGCGGGAAGATGAAGATCCAGATCAGGTCCACCAGGTGCCAGTACAGTGCCCCGTTTTCCAGCAGAATGAAGTCACTGCCATTGACTGCGCCTGATTTGACCTTGATGGCGATCCAGGCCAGCAGCGCCGCGCCGATGATCACGTGCAGTCCGTGGATGCCGGTGGTGATGTAATACAGGCTGAAGAATACCGATTCCCCCGGCGCACCGGCCTTGAGATGAGCGGATCCGGGGTAGATGCCGTGGCCGATCTTGGTGCCCCATTCAATGTACTTGATAATCATGAAGCCGGCGGCGCAGAGCATGGTACCACAGATCAGCCCCACGGCCCGGCGGGTCTCTGCGCGCTGCACGGCACTGACCGCCATGGCGGCAGACAGGCTGCTGGTCAGCAGGATGACTGTGTTGGCTGTACCCATGACCCAGTCCAGCTGTTTGCCTCCGGCAGCGAACTCCTGCGGGTAGCGTTTCAGATAGACCGCATACAGCAGGAACAGGCCGCCGAACAGCAGCAGTTCGGTGAACAGGAACAGCCACATGCCCAGCTTGGCTCCGGCGTAGTCCTTGTGTTGTGAGTGCGTCATGGTTTTGCTATCCCGTTAAAATCATAGGGCCCGTGGGTCACGGTCGGTTCCTCAATAAAATTCTCCGTGGGCGGCGGCGTGGGGATACTCCACTCCAGGGTGGCGCCGCCCCAGGGGTTGCCCACGAAGGGTGCGCCCCGGTAAAGTCCGCGGAACAGGTTGACCAGCATGATGATCAAACCAAATGCCAGGATCCAGCTGCCGATCGTGGCGACCAGGTTGAGGGTGGCGAATTCGGGCAGATAGTCGTAGTAGCGGCGCGGCATACCCCGCATGCCGAGCACCTGCATGGTGAAGTAGAGGATGTTGAAGCCGGTGAACATCAGCGCCCAGGCTACGATGGCCGGACCCTCGGCATAGCGGCGGCCGTAGAACTTGGGCAGCCAGTAGTGCATGGCGGCAAAGAAGGCGAAACCTGAGCCGCCAAAGATCACGTAATGGAAATGTCCCACCACGAAATGGGTGTCGTGCACGTGGATGTCGGTGGCGGCCGCCCCCAGGATCAGTCCGCTCAGGCCGCCGATGGAGAAGAGCAGGATGAAGGAGAGGGCGAACAGCATGGGGGCCTCCAGGGAGATGGAGCCCTTGTAGAGGGTCGAGACCCAGTTGAAGACCTTGATGGCCGAGGGGATCGCCACGATAAAGGTCAGGAACGAAAAGACCAGCACGGCGGTGTCGCTCATGCCGCTGGTGAACATGTGGTGTCCCCAGACCAGCGAGCCGAAGGCGGCAATGGCCAGGCTGGAGAAGGCGATCATCTTGTAGCCGAAGATCGGCTTGCGCGAAAAGACCGGGATGATGTCCGAGACCACCCCCATGGCCGGCAGGATCATGATGTAGACCGCCGGGTGGGAATAGATCCAGAACAGGTGCTGGTACATGAGCGGGTCGCCACCCTTGGCCGGGTCAAACAGGCCGGTGCCCAGCATGCGCTCGGCCATGACCAGCACCAGGGTGATGGCCAGGATCGGCGTGGCCAGGATCTGCACCCAGGCTGTGGCATACAGGGACCAGGCGAAGAGCGGCAACCGGCCCCAGGTCATGCCGGGGGCCCTGAGGCGGTGGATGGTGGTGACGAAGTTGAGGCCGGTCAGGATTGACGAAAAGCCGACGATGAAGACCCCGAAGACAGCCAGGGAGACGTTGGTGCCGGTACGGGCGCTGAAGGGGACGTAGAAGGTCCAGCCGGTGTCGGGCGGACCGCCACCGGTGAAGAGCGCGGTCAGGATGATGGTGGCGCCGATCATGTAGAGCCACCAGGAAAACAGGTTCAGGCGGGGAAAGGAGACGTCGCGGGCGCCGATCTGGATCGGCATGACCAGGTTGCCGAAGGATCCCTGAAAGCCGGGGATGATGAATAGGAAGATCATCACCACGCCATGCACGGTAAAGAGGGCGTTATAGGACTGGGCGCCCATGATCGTGCGGCCGGGTGCCATCAGTTCGATCCGGATCAGCAGCCCCAGCAGTACCCCCACCAGGAAGAAGCCGAAGGTGGAATAGAAATAGAGCAGCCCGATCCGTTTGTGGTCGATGGAGAAGATCCAGGAGCTGATGCCGGTTCTGCCGGTATCGTTCCAGAACCCTCCGTCAACCTGTTCAGCCGATGTCATGAATCCTCCGATTGTGCGCGTTTGCGTTTCTTGCCGGTCATCAGAAGAAACAGCAGGAAGCCGCCTGCACACAGGATAACAACTGTGGCGCTTACCCGCAGCAGATTGAACACGTACGTCTTGCCTTCCGGATCAAAGGTAAAGCAGTAGTCCATCAGCTTGCGGACCGATGCCCCGGCTACGCCGCTTTTTGCTTCGGCAATTGCCAGTGCCAGGTCCTTGGGCAGGACGGCGATGCCGTACAGATAGCGGATGATCGTGCCGTCAGCAGAGACCACCACGCTGGCGACCGGATGGATGAAGTCATCCCCCTGGCGCTGAAAATGGTAGCCGATGGCCTCGGTAAAACGGCCGATACTGGCCGCGTCCCCGGTCAGAAAGCGCCAGCCCTCTGCAGGAAAAGGCGTTCTGATGGCGGTCAGGTAGGTGCGTTTGCTCCGGGCGGCCATCTCCGGCGTTTCAGTCTCATCGAAGCTGATCGAAATAACCTTATAATCCCTTATCGGCTGACGTTCAAGCGTTTGCAGGGTACCAGCCATCCTTCCCTGCTGGTAGGCGCAGACGTTACGGCAACTGTAATAAACCGGCAGGATGATGGTCGGCCCGGTCACCACGTCAGCCAGGTGAACGGTCGCGCCGCTCTCATCACGAAAGGTTATGTCGAGAGGGATTTTGGTACCCAGGCGTTCCACAACATCCGTCGACGTTGTCTGGACGGCTGCGGTGGCGTGCAGAGGCGACGGTACGGGGCAAAATATACCGAACATGAGCAGAACAATGCAACCCAGGCGCCACAGTTTTCGTAAAACAGTTTGCAAATCCATGGAAAACTGATATCAAAAACCTATGAAAACTACCATTGAAATCATTCAGGCCGATATCACCACACTGGCGGTTGATGCCATTGTCAATGCCGCCAACAACACGCTACTGGGCGGTGGCGGGGTTGACGGCGCCATCCATCGCGCTGCCGGGCCGGGCCTGCTGCAGGAATGCGCCGGGCTGGGCGGCTGCGAGACCGGAGATGCCAAGATCACGGGGGGCTATAATCTGCCCGCCAGATACGTCATCCATACTGTCGGGCCGGTCTGGAAGGATGGTGCACATGGTGAACCGGAACTTTTACGCAGCGCCTACCAACGCTGCTTCCAGGTAGCACGGGAGCATGGCGTTACAAGCATCGCCTTTCCGGCCATCAGCTGTGGCGTGTACGGCTACCCCATGCGGCAAGGGGCGGTCATCGCACTTGCGACGGCCAAAGAGGCTGAGGCAACGGGCAGCTTCGAACGGATTGTCTTTGTTCAGTACAACGCCGCAACCCAGCAGGTCTACACCGAAGCGGCGGCCAGCCTCGGCATCTGATAATTCAGTATTTCCTCTGTTCAATGAATCACACGAACTGATCCACCTCTCGACTGGCAATCCAGCAAGCACACAAAAAATACCATGCTGGCTATCTAAGTTTTGTATGATTGGAAGTGTCAAAGCACCAATCAAAAAACAAGGAGGCCAACATGGCAAGGAACAGTTTATCAGGTTTGCAATGTTTTGTTACCGGTTTTGAACAAGACCTGTTCTATGTCGGTATAGATGTGCACAAGCGCAGCTATCATGCTGCTCTTCGCCGGTCTGACGGTCGCGCTCAATCTATGGTGATTCCCGCCTCACCCCAGTCTGTAGTTGACCTGCTTACCGGTTTGGGCATTCAGATCGGCGCTGTTGCATATGAATCCGGTCCTACTGGTTTTTCCCTCGCCAGAGCACTCAATGATGCCAGTATTCCGGTGATCGTTGCCGCACCGAGCAAGATTCCCCGTTCGGTAACTCCTAGTGCCAAGTGTGATCGACTCGATTGCCTGAAACTGGCTGAATATGCTGCCAAGGGAATGTTGAGGTCGATCGCCATACCAACACCTGAGGAAGAAGCCCGTCGGACACTGTTGCGCCGCCGCCATATGGTAGTCGATACCGTAAGACGCTGCAAGCAGAGGATTAAAGGATTACTTCTCTTCATTGGCATCAACGAACCGAAAGAATTGGAGCATTGGCAGCAGGGCGCAGAGACTGCACTGCGTGCTCTGCCAACCGAACCATCTGCACAGGAAACACTGGAAAGCTACCTGCGCGAGTTGATATTTAACCAGGAAGAACTGCGCAGGGTCGAACACCAGCTGAAATCACTGCCGAAACCGCAAGAAGTGGCCATCAGCATAGCATGCCTACAGTCAGTTCCCGGTGTAGGTCCGACAGTCGCAACCACTTTTGCACTTGAGTTGTTCAGGCCTGATCGGTTTAAGAGACCTGAAGAAGTAACCAGTTATCTCGGACTAGCTCCTGTCGTACGGCATAGCGGGAACAAGACACCCTCCGGACGGTTGGTTCCGGTCGGCCAAACCAGGTTGCGCAGCTTGTTGATTGAAGCCGCATGGATGTGGAGGGCAAGAGATGACTATGCCGACAGTATATACCGGCGTCTGTTAGGCAAAACCGGAATTGCCCAGAAAGCCATCGCAGCTTTAGCGCGACGCCTGGCAATTATCCTCTGGCGTCTTTGTATCGAACATCGCCGTTATCGGCAGGCTACGGCCTGAATCAGTAAAGTCGCGACGGCCCTTTTGCCATACCAGTGGCGGACAAAAAATGGCGAACCTTCTCTTGGTACCGGATCGGTACTTGGCGTGAAATCGGCGCGAATAAGAAAAGGCATCCACATATGTAGATGCCCAGGGAGAAGGTAAGACTAAACCAAAACACGCTCTTTGAAATAAGCTTGACAGATAGCCACATAAGAAAAGGGCAGGATAAAAACCCTGCCCTCACACGACTCTATTTCAAGAAACGCTTATTCGCCCAGAACCTGTACCAAGCCGCTGTCCAGGTCGTACTTGGCGCGAACGATCTTGGCCTTCTTCAACTCAACGTACTCTTTGATAATTGGTGACTTGGCTTCGAGATGCTCGGAAACCAGCTTGATGTTCTCAATGATGCACTCTTCAACCTGAGCTGCCTGAGCAGTCGTGCCAACTGCTTTCGGCTGACCATTCAGAACAGCCGCGACAGCCGGAGTAATGTCTTCAACAAGGCTGCCGATGTTGCCTTCAACCGCGTTCGGATATGCACCGTAGGTTGCGCTGACAGCACCGCAACGCTCATGGCCCAGAACGACGATCAGGTTGGCGCCCAGGTGCTCAAGGGCATACTCAATGGAGCCCAACTCGTGGGGGGCGACGATGTTACCGGCCACGCGAACAACGAAGATTTCGCCCAGACCTTTGTCAAAAATAATTTCTGCAGGCAGACGGCTGTCAGAACAGGTCAGCACGACGGCAAACGGTTTCTGGCCAGCTGCAACCTCAACGCGCTCGGCCGGTGTAGCATATTTTTTCAGTAGCTCCAGGTCGCCTTTGACAAACTTGGCATTGCCTTTCAGCAGAAGCTCCAGACCCTGCTCAGGGGTCGGCTTGGCGCAAACTCCACCAAAATTGTAGGTACCGGTTGTACAATTGAGTTCGGCGGCAAATGCGGGTACTGCGAACATGAGACATGCTGCTGCGGTTAACAAAACTTTCTTCATTTCGATGCTTCCTCCTGGGGGTGCCTGACGGCGGATTAGGGCGGGTGCCCGATTAAATTCTGTTTGTTTACGGTATATAAAAATCGAGCGGTTTTATCAGACTTGCGTGCAGCTTGTCAAGCTTCATTCCTTATTGAAATGTAATTAAATTGAATTTCGAAACATCAGTCGATGTTACAACCCCTTGTTGCCACAGGACTGATGTGCTACAACATCCTTATGCTCCATCTCAAACAACTCTCCAAAGACTTCGCCGGAAAACCGCTGTTTACGAATATTTCCTGGCACCTGAAAAAGCGCGAACGGGTAGCCCTTGTCGGCGAGAACGGCGCCGGCAAATCCACCCTGATGAAGATCATCGCCGGGCTTTCCGAACCGACCGCGGGCGAGATCCAGTTTGCCCGCGGCGCCCGCGCTGCCTATCTGCCCCAGGACGGCATCGTTACCACCGGCTGCCTGCTGTTCCACGAGGCCCGCTCTGCTTTCGGCGATCTGCTGGCCATGGAGGAGGAGCTGCACACGCTGGGGCAGGAATTGGAGCAACAGCCGCACGACTCTCCCGACCACGAGCAGATGCTGCAGCGCTACGGCGAATTGCAGGAACAGTTCCGCCATGGCGGCGGCTACACCATGGAGGCCGAGATCGGTACGGTGCTCAAGGGACTGGGGTTCCAGCAGGATGACTGGTACCGGGACTGCGGCGAGTTTTCCGGCGGCTGGCAGATGCGCATCGCATTGGCGCGGCTGCTGCTGCAGCGGCCGGATGTGCTGCTGCTGGATGAGCCGACCAACCACCTGGATATCGAGGCGCGCAACTGGCTGGAGGAGTACCTCTGCTCCTACCCCGGCTCGGTGATCCTGGTCTCCCATGACCGCTTCTTCATGGACCAGGTCTGCAGCCGCATCGCCGAGGTCTGGAACCACACCATTGCGGATTATCACTGCAGCTATTCCCGCTATCTGGTCCAGCGCGAGGAGCGGGTCTCGGCCCTTCGCGAGGCCAAGCGCCTGCAGGATGACGAGGTGGAGAAGACGGAGGATTTCATCCGCCGCTTCCGCTACCAGGCCAACAAGGCCTCCCTGGTCCAGTCGCGCATCAAGCAGCTGGAGAAGGTTGAACGCATCGTCATCCCGCCGGAGCGCAAGCGCATCCGTTTCCAATTCCCCGATGCCCCCAAAAGCGGCAAGATCGTCATAGAACTGAAGGGTCTGACCAAGGCATTCGGCAGTCACGTGGTGCTGAACAATATCGACCTGACGATTGAAAAGGGTGAGCGGGTGGCCCTAGTGGGACACAACGGGGCCGGTAAATCCACCCTGATGTCCGTATTGGCGGGGACTGAATTCCAGGGGGGCGAGCGGGTCATCGGCCACCATGTGACCATGGACTATTTCGCCCAGGATCAGGCCAATGTACTGGATTTTGATCGCAGCGCCTGGGATGAGCTCTACGCCGATGCTCCCTACGAGATGGTACCCAAACTGCGCGACATCCTGGGGGCCTTCCTGTTTGCCGGCGATGACATCCACAAAAAGGTCGGTGTTCTCTCGGGAGGCGAACGTAACCGTCTGGCCCTGGCCAAGATGCTGCTGCGCCAATCCAACCTGCTGCTGATGGATGAACCGACCAACCACCTGGACCTGTTCAGCAAAGAGGTGTTGCTGGATGCCCTGAAGAGCTTCGAGGGTACGGTGGTGTTTGTCTCCCATGACCGCTATTTCGTCAATGGCCTGGCCACCCGCATCATCGAGGTAGAGGGAGGCGGCCTGGAAAACTATTACGGCGACTACGAGTATTTCCTCGCCAAAAAAGAGGGTCTGGCAGGCGCTTCTGGCAGCCCAAACACCGAAGAGCCCCGCAGCACAACAGCTCCGGATGCGCTGCCTGAGCAGCCCAAGGAAGAGCGCAAGCGCAGCCGTGAGGAAGAAAAACAGCGCAAGCGCGAGGACGACAAGCTCAAGAAGCGGCTGGGTGAGATCGAGAGGGAGATTGCTGCTACGGAGTCTGATGTTGCCCGTCTGGAAGAGGAGATGGGACAGCCCGGGTTCTTTGACGATCTGGAGCGGGGCAAGGCCGGTGGCGAGCGTCATGCCGCCCTGAATGCCCGCCTGGAGGAGCTGTATGGAGAGTGGGAAGGGTTGTCGGGGTAAACCTGATAACGGCCGTTGAACCGAAGAGGACGCAGAGAAAACAAATAGTTTATATAACAGTCTCTTTCTTCAAAATGGTGTAACGCACTAGAATTTTAAGCTATTGAATGTCCTCCGCGTTCCTCCGTGTACTCTGCGGTAAATGCTTTTGTTAGGTTAAATGGGTCTGACACTTTATACATAATCATGTTCCATGGCATACAGCCAGACCAGGATCTCTGCCACGGCCCGGTACAGTTCGGGCGGGATGTGCTGGTCCGTATCCACCTGCATCAACAGGTTGACCAGTTCGGGTGATTCGTGGACGTAGATCCCGGCTTCATGGGCACAGGCGATGATCGCTTCGGCCATGACACCCTTGCCGCGGGCCACGACCACCGGGGCATAGTAGCCCTGTTTGTAGGAGAGCGCCGCGGCCTTGCGCTCGTCATCCTTATGGCGTGTCATGCTGTATTCCGATCTCTCCCGGCGTCAAGCCGGCAGCCTCCAGTTGTTCTGCCAGCCTCGGCCGTCCGGCGGCCAACACAATGGCCGAGGCATTCTCACCCGTGCGGATGTCAACGCTGACCCGGTTGCCGTCAACCTTCAGCCGGGCGCTGATGGCCCCCAGTTTCGGCAGGGTAATCTGCAGTGACGTGTCCCAGCTGCGCTCCTGGCCGCCTTCCTTATTGCGATGGGCCTCCCGCTCACCCACCGACCATTCCATTCGCTGACCCGGAAATAGATCACCCCGAAAGAGTACCTGGCCGTTCTGCAGGGCCGTCAACTGTTCTTGCACTACCGACAGGGAGCGCTGGTCGACAAGGCTGTCCTGGGGATTGGTGGTGCCGGCCCTCTTCAGCATCGCCTCCATCACCTCCAGCGACCCGGTTTTCAGCGTGGCCCGGGCCAGGTCCTCAGCCAGCGGCCCTGTCGGAAGCGGAGCTGTGGCCTGCTGATTGAGGCGGGAAAGTTTTCCCTGCGGTTCCCGCAGCAGATCTGCCAGCGGAAATTCGCCGCCGAACCAGCGGGCCAGGTGGGACTCGTAGAACAGGCCGCTTTCCCGCAGGCCCTGCTGCAGCATCCGTCCCACCTGGGTCGAGTCAATTGGTGGTTCGGACAGAAGCGTGCGCAGGATGCCCAGGGTGGCCTGGGCCGGCAGCTGTTCGCTTGTGGCCCCCAGGAAACCGCTCAGCCAGCGGCCGGTATCGCTCACGCGGGCGTCTCCTCCACGGCCGAAACGTGCCAGCAGGAAGGTCGGTTGGGGATCATTCGAGATAAAGAACAGGTTGACCTTATCCCCCCGCGATGTCCCTTTCGGCATGCTGAATTCCAGGTTCTGACCGGCGACCTGCAGCATGAAGCGGCCGCCGCCCAGTGCCGCCATGACCTCGCCCTTGAGTTGCTGTCCGGGCAACAGGCCGGACGGCGCGGATTGTTGATTGAGGGCCTCCAGGAGCGCCAGGCGGTTGCCCTTGATCAGCGCCTGAAGCAGCTTTGCCATATCGTCGTTGAGGATGATGCCGTTACCCTGCTGCAATACGTTGTGCCCGGCTGTAATCGCGGCGGCACCCGCCTGGTTTGACAGCTCTGATGCTGGGCGGTTCTGCAGGATATTCTGATAGGTGAAAGCCTCATCCTTGATAACGGTGAATGCGGGTGAATCGGGGGGCAGACTCTTCAGCACTGTATTCAGGCGTTCCAGCACGAACATCTGCTGATTCGAAACACCCCCCTGGTTGTGCTCCAGTACACTCAGCCAGCGGCCGGCTTCGCTCAGTGTGCCGGGTCCCACCTCCGGCGTGCTGCGGGCGATGGCGAACAGGGGTTTCGGTTGCGAGGAAATGAAGGTCAGGCGCAGGATTTCGCTGGCCTGGACATTGCGGGGGATGATCAGCTCCAGTGTTGTGCCGGCCACAGAAACAAAGGCCCGGTTGCCCGGCAATGTACCGATGACCGCCCCTTCCACCTCCTGGCCGGGCATGAGCGGCAGGGGTGCGACCGGCTGGTTGACCGCTTCGGCCAGGATGAAGCGCGAGGAGCGGGCGATATGCTGGAGAATCTGGGAAGCATTTGACTCGAAGGCGGCCAGGCGGGACTGATCAGGTGTGAGTGCCCGGGCAAGCTGCTGTTGTGGTGTACCCGCGGCACTCTTGGCGGACTGTCCTGAAGGGCTGTAGGTCAGCGCCTCGTCCATCAGGTTGGCCAGCACTCCGGCTTCACCGGAAGAGCGTCGCAGCATGTCGCTGACACTCTGCAGTGATGTCCGCAGATCGGGATCGACGCTCTGTTCGTCCCCTACCATCAATCCCAGCAATCGTGAAGCGTCGGTCAGGCTGACCGGCGGGGCGGCAACCCCCTGGCGGGCAATGGCAAAGGTCGAGCGCGGAGCGGCCGAGACAAAGGTCATCTCCAGGTTCTGACCCGGCCGGACCTTCATCGGCAACTCCATGTTGAGCTTTTCCGTGCCGATCTGGACCTGCACGCGGTTGTTGGGCAGCGTCGACAGTACTTCGGCTGTTACCCGTTGACCGGGTGAAAGGTTGAGGCCGGTGTGTGCACCGGTCTCCTGGTCGCTGCTGACAAAGGAGAGGTTGGATGCCTTGGAGAGCAGGTCGAAGACCTGCTGCTGGATGTCGGAGTTTATGGGCATTAAAAAATACACCTTTAAAACGGCTGTCAGCCACAGAGAACACAGAGTAATTAGTCGTCCCTGCAAAAGCTTAACATACTGATATTATTTGTTTATTATGCGTTTACCGTATGATAGAATCGCCAGTAATTGGAGTTACACATCAATTTTCTGGTGATTTCATGAGACCAAAAACACAAGTGAGTGATCAGGGTGACCTGTACCGCTCACGACTCGACCAGATCCTCAACCGGACGCATCCACTGTATCGTCTGGCTGATTCCATTGACTGGTCTTTCTTTGAAACCGAGTTCGGCCCATTGTACTCAGACGGCATGGGACGGCCTGCTGCTCCGATCCGTTTGCTGGTGGGGCTACACTACCTGAAACATGCCTACAACGAATCGGACGAATCTGCTGTTGAGCGATTCCTTGAAAACCCTTACTGGCAATACTTTTGCGGTTGTGAGTACTTCCAACACCAGATGCCGATTGACCCGACCACTTTGGTGCGCTGGCGTAAGCGCATTGGCCCTGCCGGTATGGAGAAGCTTCTTCAAGGGACCATCGAAACAGCCAAGAGTAACGGCCACGTCAGCGAGAAACACATTGAGCGGGTCAACGTCGATACCACCGTCCAGGAGAAGGCCATTGCCTACCCTACCGATGCCCGTCTTTACCACAAGGCCAGAAGAGCCCTGGTGAGACTGGCAAAGGAGCACGGCATTGAACTGCGCCAGAGCTTTGAGCGGCTCGGCAAGCAGGCCTTGGTCATGAACGGTCGCTATGGCCACGCCCGTCAAATCAAGCGTGCCAAGCGTGAACAGAAGAAGCTGCGCAACTACCTTGGTCGGGTCATCCGTGATATCGAACGTAAACATCCTGAACCTGATAGCCGTTTTGCTGATCTTCTCAAGCTTGCCAGGCGCATTTACAGCCAGACCCGGAACGACTCGAACAAGGTCTACAGCATCCATGCTCCTGAGGTCGAGTGCATCGCCAAGGGAAAGACCCACAAGAAGTACGAGTTCGGCTGCAAGGTTTCAATTGTCAGCTCATCAAGAGACAACTGGATCATCGGCATGCAGGCCGTTCATGGCAACCCCTATGACGGCCACACCCTCAAGAGTTCGCTGGAACAGGCAACCCGCATCACTGGCTGGACACCGGAGCATGCCTACTGTGACAAGGGCTACAAGGGAGCACACAAAGAAGTAACCGATTTTGTTGTACACCTGGCCAACAAGAGCAAGAAGAGCATGAAACCAAGCGAATGGCGCTGGTACAAACGAAGAAACGCCATTGAACCGATCATCGGCCACACAAAGAGCGACAACCGGTTGGACCGCAACTTCCTCAAAGGCAAAGAGGGCGATATGATCAACGCCATCCTGGCCGGATGCGGTTTCAACATCAAGAAGCT
The DNA here is from genome assembly GCF_056821595.1 of Geobacter psychrophilus. NCBI lineage: Bacteria > Pseudomonadati > Thermodesulfobacteriota > Desulfuromonadia > Geobacterales > Geobacteraceae > Geobacter > Geobacter psychrophilus. Next base: position 1,618,006 of record NZ_JBXDTU010000004.1, on the reverse strand, counting down.
CCTCAGAGCTATCCTTTTGTGGCTTTTCAAAGAGCGGTTCAGGGGCATCCTAACCGACTGGACAACCCTGAACCGGCTATTGGGGCAACAATTACAACCCGTCTGAAATCAAATTCAGACTTTTTCAGGGACGACTAATTAGTACAATTATTTATTTTTCAGAGTCAGGTTGTTGGTGTCAGAATATATCAATATGTTATTGATTTTTCACTGAGAACTCTGTGCCCTCTGTGGCCGTCGTTGGGATCAGTGGTCTTTCCCGGAATATTACCCCCAGAGGAGATACCCGGATTCGTAGATATTCCCCAGAGTGTTGTGACGCGGCATGACCCGCAACATGAAACCGTGCCGGCCGCAGAAGCGGCATTCCATCTGGCCGCTGAACTGGTGGATGCCGTTGCCCAGGTTCCCGCTGTGTTCGAGCTGTACGATCTCGCCTCCCTGGATGTTGCCCTTGGAATCGAGTACACCGAAATAGCCTTCTACCGAGACTTCATCGGGAGCGATTTCCCCCAGGGCCACCCGGGAAAAGACCGGGACACTGCTTCCGACTGCCACGGCGTCGGAGACCTGCGCCTCGGCCTGCTCAATTTTGACCTGTGGCCAGGCCTTGAAGACCCGTGACTTCCAGCGGGCCAGGTCTCTTGCCAGCTCCAGGTCATCGGCCACAAAACGGCTCCACTGGCGATAGGAGGGGAGGTAGGACAGTTCGGCGTACTCCTGAACCATGCGGTCGGTGGAGAATACCGGGCAGAGGCTCTGCATGGAGGCCTTCATGGTCGCTACCCAGGCGCGGGGCACGTTGTCGCCGCTCCGGTCGTAGAAGTGCGGCACAACCTCCTTCTCCAGCAGGTCATAGGTGGCGCGGCTCTCGACCTGGTTCTGGTACTCCACGTCCTCGTAGACCTCCCCCTTGCCGATGGCCCAGCCGTTGTTGCCCTGGTAGCCTTCGCACCACCAGCCATCCAGGACGCTCATGTTGAGGCCGCCGTTGAAGGCCACCTTCATGCCGCTGGTGCCGCTGGCCTCCATCGGCCGCAGCGGGGTGTTGAGCCAGACATCCACACCCTGGACCAGGTGGCGGGCCACCTCCATGTCATAATCCTCGATGAAGACGATCCGGTGGCGGAAACGCTCCTGATGGGAGGCCTGCACCAGCTGGCGGATTAGCTCCTTGCCTTCCTGGTCCTGGGGATGGGCCTTGCCGGCAAAGATGATCTGCACCGGCATTTCGGGGTTGTTGAGGATGCGGGACAGCCGGTCCAGGTCGCGCAGCAGCAGGGTGCCGCGCTTGTAGGTGGCAAAGCGCCGGGCAAAGCCGATCGTCAGTGTCTCGGGGTCGAGCACCTCCTCGGCCGTGGCGATCTCCTTGGTGGTGGCGCCGACCTTGATCAGCTGGGCCTTCAGGCGCTTGCGGGCAAAATCGACCAGTTTTTCGCGGCAGCTCAGCTGGGTGCGCCACAGTTCTGCATCGGGGATCTTGGAGATCCGCCGCCAGACATTGTGATCGGTGGGATCCTCCATCCAGCGGGTGCCCAGATAGCGCACCAGCAGGCTGGCCATGTGATTGGACATCCAGGTGCGGGTGTGGACACCGTTGGTGATGGAGTTGAGCGGCAGCTGTTCCACCGGCAGTTCCGGCCAGACATTTTTCCACATTTCACGGGAGACTTCGCCGTGCAGCTGACTGACGCCATTGGCATGGCCGGCCAGCTTGATGGCCAGTACTGCCATGCAGAAGTTCTCCAGCTGGTTGCGGACATCCTGCCGGCCCAGTCCGATGAATTCGTCCCGTGTCAGGCCCAGTTGCTTGTAGTAGCGGTTGAAATACTTCTCGATCAGCTCGGCCGCAAAGTGGTCGATGCCCGCCTCCACCGGTGTGTGCGTGGTGAAGATGTTGCCGGCACTTACGATCTCGCGGGCCTCGGAGAAACTGACGCCGCGCTTGTCCATCAGCAGGCGGATGCGCTCCAGTGCCAGGAAGGCGGCATGTCCCTCGTTCATGTGGCAGACATTGGGGATGATGCCCAGGGCGCGCAGGGCCCGAATCCCGCCGATGCCCAGCAGGATCTCCTGGATCATGCGCATTTCCTTGTCGCCGAAATAGAGCTGGGCCGTGATCAGGCGGTCCTCGGGCGAGTTGGACTCCAGATTGGTATCCAGCAGATACAGCGGAACCCTGCCGACCTGGACGCGCCAGATATGGACGCGGAATTTCCGGAGGCCGAATTCCAGTTCGATCTCCAAAGGATTACCGGCCTCATCCCGCTCCAGGATCAGCGGCAGGTTATAGAAGTCGTTCTCGGGATAGTACTCCTGCTGCCACCCTTCGTTGTTGAGGTACTGGCGGAAATAGCCCTGGCGGTAGAGCAGCCCCACCCCCACCAGAGGCAGACCCAGATCGCTGGCCGACTTGAGATGGTCGCCGGCCAGGATGCCCAGGCCGCCGGAATAGATCGGCAGGGATTCGTGCAGGCCGAACTCCATGGAAAAGTAGGCTACCCGCATCTTGGAATTGCCGTTGGCATTCTTCTGAAACCAAGTCTTTTCCCCCAGGTACTCGGAAAGCTTTTCATCGACCATCTTGAGGTGGGCCATGAAGCCCTCGTCGGATTTGAGGGATTCCAGCGTGGTCTGCTGGAGGATGCCCAGCATCTCCACCGGGTTATGGCGGGTGGATTGCCACAGGTCGGTATCCAGGCGCCGGAACAGGTTGATGGCGTCCGGTTCCCAGCACCACCACAGGTTGTAGGCGATGCGCTGCAACGCGGCCAGTTCTTTTGTCAGCGACGGAACGACGGTGAATTTATGCAGCATTTTCGTGAAGTCCATGGCAAACACCTCGTATGGTTTTATGCGCGGAAGGCGTAGTATCTTCCTGCTTCTGTGGTAGTGTGGCTCAGCGGCGGCGCGGCTTTATGCCTGCCGCTCCCCTTATCCTGATTCATAATCCCAGCCGCCGGATAAAAATTGTACTCCCATTTGTGGAATAAGCCAAATGTGACTGAATAGGAAAAGGCCGGCTCTCCGACTGAGCATGTATTGATTCACCCTACGCGAGGCTTTCGAGGTCCTGGCGCATAATAACGCCCCAGCTTTGCATCCAGTTCGTCAATCCAACCGGCTTTGGCGTCGGGAAAGGCATCCGCGTAGGGCACGTAGGGTTTGATATCCAGAACCGGTGTGCCATCCAGGAGGTCTACACCTCGAAGGTGTAGCGTCCTGCCTTCAATCTTTACTAATTCCACAGCCGATAGGCCGATAGAATTGGGGCGATGAGGGGAGCGGGTAGCCAAAACGCCTCGCTTTGGTCCACCCCGAGGCGGTTTGACACAGCTTTTCCAGCCTTCACTCAGATGAAAGGCGAAGATCAGCCACAGCCGATCGAAACCGTGCAGGTCTTGAATAACTTCCTCGTCCAGCCAATCAGCGAGTTCCAAGGTGGCAATCGCAAATTCCCCGGTTTCCGTGCCTTCCACCACCGTGCTTTGATGGGGTGCATCAATGCGTCGGGCATAGGGGGATCGCAGGATGCCAATGGGGCGATAGATAAAAGGGGAGTCTTGGGTCATGTCAGGTGACTTTTGTTCCGATTCTGAGCATCGCTTCTGTAATCATATTAGGTGCCTGTCCTTTTATTCTCTCGGATACACTCATTTGCTTAGCTATCTCCCCAGATACACCGGACACTGATCGATGCGGCGATCAATCTCATGTACCAGTCCCTGGTATGCTGCACTATCCAGCCCCTTGTAACGCTGCTCAAACTCCCCTTGTGGCATATCCTCCGGCAAATCGGCAACAATCGGGAAAAAAAGGGCTTCCCCGGAGCGAACGGCCAGGAGTTCCTGAAGGCGCCGCGCCCCACCGGATGGATCGGTGGCAACTTCGACAAAACGGATTCCGGCGCGATCGGCCGCAAGATCGACAAAGCTGAAACCGCTGCCTCCCCGGTTGGCGTCCAGCAACTCTTTAAACTCGCCAATCGCGCTGCTGATACTATAATCGGAGAGCAGCTTGAGCCCGGCAGAAACGATAAAATGGAGCCGCAGATCCTGCCTGCCTCCCAACGGCACTTTCTGAAGGTGTGCCGATCTGCTCAGCAGCTCTTCCGGTAGATTGATATGTGCAAGTTTGTCGAACTGGGGATTACCCAGGTAGATTGCAAGCGCCAGCAGTGCCGAATTGTTTTCCGTCACCGGTTCTCCCGCAGCCGAACGCTCGCGTGCCAGTTGGAACAGCGGCCCCAGGTAATCGGCGAGGGATGGATTGGCAGATGGCTGAAAATGCCGTTCAGTTTCCAGCAGCCGGGTATAGTATTGTGTGATCACTGCCGTGTCCCACGGTTTTTTCCCGTTCTGGCCGATATGTGCCAGCTTTGTCAGAAGCTGCTGCAAACGCTTGAGACGCTCCTTGTTCTTGGCCAGAGAGGCTATTTCCACGACAACGGTACCTCTTGTTATATCCAGAGATCTGATCGACTCCAGCAGCACAGATCCGTCATGATTGCCCATGGCGACGTTGAGAAGCTTTTTCGACACAGACCAGACCAGCCAGCCGGGCAGTGGCAGCTTGCCAATCCTAACACCATCCAGGTTCAATCCCCGTTCATCCGGTAGAATCTCTCCGCGCAGGTTCAGGTATTGCCCCAGTGGATTGCGTGGCATCCGCACGCTGATATTCACACGCAGAACGCCCTGTGTCACAAAGACTTGTCCTGAAAAACGCCTGACACCGCGTCCGCCCAGGAGCATAACGGCATTCAGGTCACTTTCAGACGCAGCAATCACGGTGATCTCCCGCTGGTCTTCAAGAGCGCTCAGAATGGTTTTCGCTAGAAATTTAACCTGTTGGGCAGATTCAACCGTCGGCACCGATGTCCTTACGACCAAAGGATCATTTTGCAGGGCAAGGCCGGCCAGCAGAACGATGGTAACCAGGGGGATTACGACTGTCAGGGCAATGATGAAGAGCCATCTCAGTTTTCGTGTTGGCCCGCCGTTGCCTGTCGGTGTATTCCGGGAAGTTAAACGTGTTTTTGTAGAATTATGAAGTAGAGACATTGAAAATCCTATACCAGGAGCACTCCCCGGTTTTAGTGCGAGGCGCCCCAATATTCCAGGTTTTAGCAGCTGGGAGTGGAAGTTGTCCCATTAATTCTTTTACTTTGATATGGTGTGTATCAGTGTGCATAAATAATTTATGACCAGTAAAGAGATCATCAAACGACTTGAAAACGAGGGTTTGCATTGTGTCGGTGGTAAAGGTGACCACCAGAAGTACAAACACCCGTCGAAAGCTGGTCATGTAGTGGTTCCACATCACGGAAAGACATGGCAACCGGAACCTTGCGGAACATTTACCGGCAAGTTGGTTGGGAATGGAGATAAAATGTTATACCCCGCATATATTCATGTTGGTGACGATCAACACGCCCATGGCGTAACTATTCCCGACTTTCCCGGCTGTTTCTCAGCCGCTGACGAGTGGGAAGACTTACCACGCATGATCCAAGAGGCTGCATAAGTCTATTTTGAAGGCGAAGATATACCCGTACCAGCACCAACATCACTAGAAAAATTGGCCGTAAACCCCGAATATCAAGGAGGGGTATGGCTCTTGGTAGATATTGATCTTGCCAAGCTTAAAGTTAAAGCAAAGCGGGTTAATATCACCATGCCGGAAAATCTTCTGAATGAGATAGACCGTTACGCCGTGCAGCACCAGATGACTCGCTCCGGCCTATTGGCCCAAGCCGCAGGACAATATATTCACCGCAAACAAGCAGCGTAATCAAGTCTGAACCGACTTTTCTTGCATTGCTACTTGGTAACCTCAATAATCAGTCCCCTTATTGCTCCCCAAGCTTAAGCGGTGCGCGTGCATGGCTGCGAAAAGGGCACAGGTCTTTCTGCGTGTCGTGTTGGGAGTTGAAAGATTACTTCATGCTTTGCTTGAGTTCGATTAATATTCTGTCTGCTGTATCGATACGAATCAGACCGCGGCGCGGATACTCAAGATCCATTATCACGAACAATGTTATTGAAATAATAGCGGCATACGTTATCACATGCAACCAACTCCGACCTCGGCATGACATCCCGTAACCAGCCAAAAGCCCACTGAAGAGGCTCAATCCCCCCAGCATGATGAAAATGATGGCGGGAGGATGATTCTGCGTTGCCACAACTCGCGTCGTAGTTATGTCGATCATTTCATTCAATGCCGGCAGCATCAACATTGCAGCAGAGGCGGGAACATCCGGGTGGCGGCAGGCGGATACCGACCTGGTCCAGATTTCGTTCTGTATTACGGCCTGTTTGGCCAGGCGCGCATTGGTTTCCGGTTTATCCTCAACATTTCGGTACGTATCCACTCTCATGTCGACATATCGACGGAATAGTTCCCGCAATTCCTGCTGTGTTTCTTCCGGTAATATTGCAATGCGGAGATAGGCCGTTCCAATGGCGTTGGCCTCCTGACCGATAAGGTGGCGGCGATCTTCGAACCTCGTCGCAGCACCGGAAAAGGTAAATGCGATTAAAAGCCCCAGGATCGCGAAAACGGCGCCTTCAATCGCACCAATTCCCTTTTGAGCAGCATCAGGATCCTGTTTCAGACTCGCAAGGCCGAGTCGCCGACCTAACTCCATACAGAGCAGCATGGCCAAAAACAGACCTACAGCGGATACTATTGTTATGATCGCATAATCCATATAATTACCTATAGTTTAACGACGCCGAGGCGCAGCGAATCACAATGTCAGCATTTCTGGCACTGATCGGCATCCGACCACTAGTCTCAAGGAAATCTCGCTGCAAGTCGATTAATAACAATGCTGTATTGTTCATTGTGACTTTCATCTAACGGCCTTGTTATGCGATATCAATAGGTTGAAACTTCGATCAAATTCATATCTGGATCCCTGAAATAAAATGAATTAATTGGTCCTGAAGCGCCAGTTCTTGCAACAGGGCCTTCTATAATTTCAACCCCTTTGCTCCGTACATGATTCATCGCCTCATCCAGTGTGACTTCAGTAATGAAGCATAAATCAGCGGAACCAGAGGTTGGTTTGTCTGCTTTGGGTTCAAACTCTTTACCTACCTGATGAAGATTGATTTTCTGATTGCCGAATTTAAGTGCCAATCTTCCGGCACCAAATTCTACTTTTTCCATTCCAAGAGCCGAAACATAGAATTGGACAGTGATTTCGATGTCTTTCACCGTTAGCACCAAGTGGTCAAGTCTATTGATGTTCATATCGTCTCCTTTTTTCGCATAACGGTAGTGAGGCTGACCCGCCCTCGGCGGGTCTTGCCGCTGGTTGGATAATCGTCATTAGTATTTGACTTGACTGACAGTAGATCAAACTGTACAGTAATGCTGTACGTATAAAGGAGGCACAGATATGCTACAAACAACCTATACCAATGCCAGGGCACATTTTGCAGGTCTTTGCGACGAGGTCGCCGACAACAGGGAAATCGTTGTCATCCGTCGTCGTAAAGGTGGCAATGTCGCTATGATTGCTGCTGAAGAATTGCAGAGTCTGGTAGAAAGTTCTCATCTCATGCGTTCTCCCAAAAATGCCGAAAGATTGCTTTCCGCGCTGGAACGTGCACTGAAGGGGGCTGGCACAGCATCTTCAGTAAAATCGCTTCGTTCCGAGGTTGGCCTTGAAGACTAAACAGCGGGACACTGTTTTTCAACCAGAATTCCGTGAAGACTTGCGTCACTGGGTGGAGACTGACCGAAAAGTCGCGTTACGGGCTTTTGATTTGATTGAAGCAATTACGCGCGATCCCTTTACTGGTATCGGCAAGCCAGAGCCGCTCAAATACCTTTCATCCGGCACTTGGTCTAGACGCCTCACACAAGAACACAGAATGGTCTATCTTGTTCGTGATGACAGGATCGATTTTCTTCAGGCAAGGTATCATTATTGATTACTACCCTTTGTTCCATTTTACTTTCAAGGACAAATTCTAAAGATTTTTATTCGCATTCGGACTCATTCTTTTTTTGTTTCTCCATTCAGCAAGCCCAACTCGCCGCGCTCCGCAAGTACTCTGTGTATTGCAATCGAAGCCTCCTTGATCTTGGTATAGCCGTTATTGTAGCGGTCCACTAGGATCTCGGATGATGTTTTCCGAAAACGCTCCAAGTACTCATCAATTTTAGCGAACTTTTGTTCTCGTTTCTTCATAAGTTATCTTTATCCAACGTCGTGGGAGATCACCTGACGGCCTTTTGGTCAGGTGTATCTTCCTTGTGTATCAGATTCATTCACTGTGATTTCAACCTCAACCATTTTGGCAACGAGCTCTTCAGCATCGTATCGGACAAAAAACGATCATAGCGTTTGAAAATCTCAATACCGAAGTCTTCAAAGATTTTATCGTTCATCTTATTCATCTCGCTAACGGTAATGAGGCACAGTGGCGGCGGTCTTTTGCCGACCGCCTGCCGCTGAGTGGTCAGCTCTGCTTTCTCCACCCTGTCTTGTAATAACCTGCTGATATAATTATTAGTAAAAGTAATCCAATAGAAGTAAATATTATTCCGTTTCTGAGGTGATCTTTGTCCCTTGCAACTCTATTGTAGTAATTCACTCGCGTTATTCCATCAATTTCGAGCTGGTATATCTTATTGAATGTACTCTCTTTGAATATAAGTGCTTTTACCTCTTTACCGAAATCATTTGCTATCGTTGGATAATAACAGACCGAAAATTCACTAGTATATTTTTCCCCATTGATTTTATTGTTTACAGCTATTCCCCAACTCTTACCCATTGTTATCTTGCTCATCGTTCCGGTTATTTCTTGCAGTTGAGATTGGCTTGGTGCAACTAAACCACCTTGATTTAAATAACCATTTGAAAATAGCAGAATTCCAATAAAAATGATGCCAGCAGGTATTGCAAATATGATTGTACCGACTAACCGCTTTACGTAACTGCCTATGTTTTCGGACTTGACGAGTTCTGGTGCATCTCCAATAGAAGTTTTACGATAAAACCAGTAGGCTGACATTGATAGTAATCCTGGCACTAATATCAACAGAAATGTAATTAATGGAAGGTTCAAATTTTCTCCGGTAACGGTTTCGCGCTTGACCTGACGGTCGACCTTATGCCCGTTCACGGTCTGAGCGCTTGTTGGATTGTCCTGCCTCCCACGCTCCGCGCAAGACAAACATTAGCATCTGAAATACTCCAAAAACCATCAGCCAGTAAAGGCTGGAATAAACAATTGCTGCGAAGCGGCGTGTCCGTCTGCTCTAACGCGTAACCGCGTTGAGCCGCGGCTCGCCGCTTCGTATCATGAATTTTGTTTTTATTCAAGCCCTTTAATCTTTGTGTGTAGCCTCCGACAAATTGGATTCGGTGCATTTTTGTGTTTTTTGGGTTTTGCTTCTATTTGTTTGTTTTTATTGTGTTTTTACGTTGAACTCGTACATCATGGGTTTCCGTATATAAGGAACTTATTCCCTATATCAGGTCTTTGAAAAACTCGTTGTATTTACGGTGATTTTGGCACCAATTTATGCTAAGATTTCGCGCATATCTTGCTGATATTTCAGGAGAATAAGTATGCGCGGTTTCGATCTACCATCTGATGCATTGTTCGTTTATCTCTCACCGGAGTCCTTTGTCCCCAAGGATCATCCACTTCGTCCTATCCGACAGATGGTAGATGCTGCACTTGAGAATCTTTCACCGGTGTTCTGCCAGATGTATTCCCATACCGGTCGGCCTTCGATTCCGCCGGAGCGGTTGCTTAAAGCCATGCTGCTTCAGGTTTTGTACTCAATTCCCAGCAACGTCAAACTTGTTGAGCAGATCCACTTCAGTCTTCTGTTCCGCTGGTTCCTCGGGATGGGGCTCGATGAGCCGGTCTGGGATAATTCCAGCTTCACTACGAACCAGGATCGTCTTATTCAGACCGATATTGCCGCCAAGTTCCTTGCGGAAGTGCTTGAGCAGGCCAGGCGCGGCAAGCTGCTATCCAAGGATCATTTCAGTGTTGATGGCACCCTGATCCAGTCATGGGCTTCTCTCAAAAGTTTCAAGCCAAAGAACGACGAGCATGAGCCCCCAAGCGGCAAGAACCCGACTCGTGATTACCAGGGTGAGAAACTGACCAACGATACTCACGCATCCAGCACAGACCCGGAAGCAAGGCTCTACCGCAAAGGTGTCAACCATGAACCCAGGTTGTCGTTTGCCGCCCATCTTTTGACTGAGAACCAGAATGGGCTGGTCATGACGAGTGCTGTTACCATCGCTGATGGCTTTGCCGAGCGTGAAACCGCCAAGGCCATGGTTGCCAAGGTAGCTCCACGAAAGCGACGAATCAGCATAGCGGCCGACAGGAACTACGACACTCGTGGATTCGTCGCAGCCATGCGAGAGTTGAACGTAACGCCTCATGTTACGCAAAACACCACTAAGAAGGGACGTCGTTCATCAATTGATGGCCGCACCACCCGCCACATCAGCTATGCAGCGAGCCAGAAGTTTCGCAAACGCATTGAGGAGGTCTTCGGCTGGCTGAAGACTGTTGGCCTGTTCCGCAAGACTCGCTATCGAGGTATCAAGAAGATCGATTGGCACTTTACCCTGGCAGTAACGGCTTACAACCTGGTCCGAATGCGAAACTTGGGGATCTGTGCCACATAAAGCGGGAGGAAACCGCCCAAAAGGCGAAATCCGGGCCGATTAAGTGGCCAAAATGGCTTCAAAGAGCAATAACATAGTTGAATAAATGAAAAAATGAAGCTGATTCTCTCCGAGAAAACTCAAGTTCAGGATATATCACTTGAATCGGTGAGTTTTTCAAAGACCTGATATAGGTAACGCAGGACCCAATTCGTCGTCATTTACACTTTCATGATTCTCTCAACCAGCTCGGTGTCATTCCGGATGGCGCCGAACCGCACCCGCCAAATCTTCTCATCCGGGTCCCATCGTCCTCCAGCTGCTTTCAACCTGTCACGTAGGGTAACCAGTGCGAACGGAACCATTACCGCAACCATATCCTTGTCACGATGCTGCAGGTTTGGATTGAGCGGCCTTTCATCAACAACGATCTCGACCGTCTTCATCCTGACCTGCCGTATCTCATCGTAACGGTAGCGGACACAAAGGAGCTTGTCCCCGAACTGCTCTACCAGCCGTCTGGTCCCCTTTTGCCCCGGTTTTAGATGGGTATGTGCTTTCATATCTTTCAGCATGGACTCACCTCAGTTGCTGAGTAGAATATTGTCCTATACCAGCAAAAACCCCATGCTCCGGAAGGGGCATGGGGCTATTTGACCAGCTGATTCATTTCGAAGATCGGCAGCAGGACCGCCATGACGACAATTCCGACCGCCACCCCCATGGCCAGCACCAGCAGCGGCTCCATCAGCCCCATCAGTCGGGTCAGGCGGGTGTTGAATTCCCGTTCATAGGCGATCCCGGCCTTGAGCAGCATCTCTTCCAGGGCGCCTCCCTTTTCGCCCACCCCGGCCAGATGCACCAGCAGCGGCGGGAAGAGCGGGCTCTTGCGCAGACTGCCGGACAGGCTGCCCCCCTGGGCGACCTCTTCCATGACCTCCTGCAGGAAGCTGCGGTAGACCCGGTTGACCAGCACCTCGGAGGTAATCTCCAGGGCCCGGATGATCGGCACGCCGCTGGCCAGCAGCAGTCCCAGCACGCGGGCAAAACGCGACAGGATCAGGCGCTGCAGCATGCCGCCCGCCAGAGGGAGCCGCAGCAGCAGGGCGTCGCGCTTCAGGCGCAGGTCGTCGCGCAGCATGGCCTTGCGGTAGAGCGGGACCGCGGCGATGGTTAGGCCGGCCGGCATCCACCACCAGCCGCGTAGGAAATGGGAGAGCTTGATCAGGGCGATCGTGATCAGCGGCAGGGCGGCCTTGCTGTCCTCAAAAATCACGACGATCTTGGGGATGACCATCGTCAGCAGGAACATCATCACGCCGCCCCCCACCAGCACCATCAGGATCGGATAGGCCAGAGCCGAGCTGACGCGGCTGCGGACCTGGTCCTGCTCCTCCAGAAAGTCGGCTAGTCGTTCCAGCACAGCATCCAGGGCGCCGCTGGCCTCGCCGGCGGCCACCATGCTGACGAAACTTTCGCCGAACACCTTGGGTTCGGCGGCGAAGGCCCGCGACAGGGAGGCGCCCTCGGCGATGCGGGCGCTGACCCGTCCCAGAACCTGCTTGAGCGCGCCGGCCTCCTGCTGCTCATGCAGCGATCCCATGGCCTCGTACAACGGCACGGATGAGGCGACCAGCGTGGCCAGTTGGCGGGTGAAAAGCGACAGGTCATCCGAGGAAACGCCGCGCTGAAACGAAAAGGAAGTTGAGGCAGAACCTGCCGCACCTTCCTCACGTGCCTCGCGGGGCAGCAGCCCCTTGGCTTTCAGCTGGGCCAGGGCCTGGCGTTCGGAATCGGCCTCGATGGTGCCCATGACCGATGCGCCGCTGGCATTATAGGCCTTATAGTGGAACGTCGGCATAATCGTCCTGGGTCACGCGCAGCACCTCTTCAATGGTGGTAATGCCGGCAGCCGCCCGGGCCAGGCCGTCATCCCGCAGGGTTTTCATGCCCCGGGAAACGGCATATTCCTTGATCTCGCCGGCATGGGAGCGCCTGATGATCATGGAGCAGAGTTCCTGGTCGATCGGCATGATTTCGTAGATGGCGGTCCGCCCGAGCGTCCCCAGCCCGAAGCATTTGTCGCAGCCGCGGCCGCGATACAATAGTGCCGGCAGGGTGATGCCGGCGTAGCTCTCGACCGGCTTGTACTCTTCGCGGCAGTGCGGGCAGATCACCCGCACCAGGCGCTGGGCCAGTACGGCCGACAGGGAGGAGGCGATCATGAAGGGCTCGATGCCCATGTCCACCAGGCGGGTGACGGCGGTGGCGGCATCGTTGGTGTGCAGGGTCGAGAGCACCAGGTGCCCGGTCAGGCTGGCCTGGATGGCGATCTCGGCCGTCTCGGTATCGCGGATCTCACCGACCATGATGATGTCCGGGTCCTGGCGCAGGATCGAGCGCAGGCCGGCGGCAAAGGTCAGTTCGATCTTGGGATTGACCTGGATCTGGCCGATGCCCTTGATCTGGTACTCGATCGGGTCCTCGATGGTGATGATGTTCTTCTCGCTGGAGTTGACCCGGTTGAGCGAGGCATACAGCGTGGTGGACTTGCCGCTGCCGGTGGGGCCGGTCACCAGGATGATGCCGCTGGTGCGGCCCAGCATGCGCTCCATGACCTGTACGCCCCCCTCGCCCAGGCCGATGTCCGTCAGGGAGAGGATGCCCTTCTTTTTGTCCAAAAGACGCAGCACGGCACGTTCGCCGTAAAAGGTCGGGATGATCGAGACGCGGATATCCACGTCGCGACCAGCGACACGGACGCGGATGCGGCCATCCTGGGGCAGGCGCTTTTCGGCGATGTTCAGGCCGGCCATGATCTTGACCCGCGAGATCAGGGCCTCCTGGATGATCTTGGGGGGTGAGAGCTTTTCGTAGAGCAGTCCGTCGATGCGGAAGCGCACCAGCAGATCGCGTTCGTAGGGCTCGATGTGGATATCGCTGGAGCGTTCCTTGACCGCCTCGGACAGGATCGAGTTGAGCAGGCGGATAACCGGGGCCTCATCACCCAGGTCCAGCAGGTCTTTGGGGTCATTGAATTCAGTGGCGATGGTGGAGAGGTCTTCACCTTCCAGTTCCTGCAGCACTTCGCGGGCCGTTCCTGACATGCCGGCGTAGGCGTGATTGATGGCATCGGCCAGGATGGAGGCCGGGACCAGTACCGCCTCGACCGGTTTGCCGAAGGTCAGCCGCAGTTCATCCAGGGCCAGCAGGGCAGCCGGACCGGCTATGGCTACCCGGACCGTGCTCCCCTGCTCTGCCAGCGGCAGGATGGTGTTGCTGCGGGCAAAACTGAGCGGCACCCTGGTCAGCAGTTCGGCATTCACATCCCCGGCGCTGATGGAGGAAAGGCAGGCAATCCCCAACCGCCCCGCGAGTGATTCAAGTTCCTCCGGAATCAGCTCGTCACTCATTTCCCCGAAATCTCCTTCTGCACGTCAACCGCTTCGACCTTATTGGCCGATTCGCCGAACTTCTCCCGCTGTTCGTCAGTCACCTTCGTCAGGTCGGAGGCCTCCTTGATGATATGCGGGGTCAGCAGGATCATCAGATTGGTTTTCTTGCGTGTCTTCGTGGTTGTCTTGAAGAGCCACCCCAGACCGGGAATATCTCCCAGGAAAGGCACCTTCTGAACATTGACATCGTCGGATTCCTGGATCAGACCGCCGATTACGATCGTTTCCTTGTCCTTGACAACGATGCTGGTCTTGGCCGAACGTTTGGTGGTGACCAGGTCGACCGCCTGCCCTTTGTCATTCTTCACTGCCGAGATTTCCTGGTTGATATCAAGACGGATATAGTTGCCCTCGCTGATCTGGGGCTTGATCTTGAGGTTGATGCCGATATCCTTGCGCTCAACGGATTGAGTAGTGCCGAAGGTGCTCTGCGTGGCTGAGCCCTGGAAGGGGACATTCTCTCCGACATTGATCTCGGCCTCTTTATTGTCTGAGGTCAGGATGTTGGGGGTCGAGAGGATGTTCACCAGGCCATTCTTGTCCAGCGCCTTGAGTACCCCGGCAATATTGACCGGACTCGCCTTGATGTCGGGAGTCAGTTTACTGTTCGCCGAAATTGTCTGTCCAATGGTGGTCAGGGTTCCGAACGGGTCGTACAGGCCGGCCACTGTCAGATACTTGTTGAGTACCCCGGCGCCGATAACACCACCCTGCAGGCCCAGTTCCCGTGACTTGTCCAGGGAAACCTCTGCAATCAGCACCTGCACAAAGACCTGTTTGCTGCGGCGGTCCAGTTTTTTGATCACCTGGATCAGGTTGTTATAGTCGGTGGGAGAGGCCATGATTACGAGGGAATTGGAGCCTTTATCGGCAGTGACGGTGACCTTGCCGCTTTCAAAGGGCGATGTCTGCGCTGCGGCGGCACCCGGCTGTCCCGCGGCTGCCTGGGCGGTGATGCCCTTGACGACACCCTCCAGCACCTTGGCTATCTCGGTGGCATCGGTGTTTTCCAGGTAATAGACATTGACCTTGCTGCTGGCCTCGGGCGGCTGCACATCCAGTTTTGCCACCAGTTCCCGCACCGCCGTCTTGATATTGTTATTGCCGAAGACCAGCAGGGCGTTCAGGCGCACGTCGGCAATCACGCTTCCGGTGGCGCTGCCCCCGGCAGCTGCCGGCTGTGCGGCCTGCTTGGAGTCGCTGCCGGAGAGCCACTGTTTGACCGTGGCAGCGGCACTTTCGGCCGAGGCGTATTTCAGGTAGATGATCTCAAGCCCTTCACGGGTGCGCTCGCTGTCGATGGACTGCAGGATGCCCTGCAGCTTGCGGATATTGAGGGACGAATCCACCATCAGCAGCAGATTGCCGGGGCCGAAGGCCGAAATGTGACCGTCCTTGGAGATCATCGGCTGCAGGAACGTCAGTGCCTCCTGGGCGGTTATGTTTTCCAGCTTGTTGACCTGGGCGACGTAATTCTCGTTGATGGGTGCCTGCTGGCCGGCAGGGAGCAGGGTAAAGCCCTCCTGCTTGGCGCTGGCCGAGGGGACGATTTTGCCGACCTTGCCGCTCTGCACCACCCTGAAGCCTTTCAGCTCCAGCACCGAGACGAACACATTGTAGGCCTCTTCCGTGGAGAGCTTGGAGGGGGAGTAGACCGAGATCTTGCCCTTGACCCGGTCGTCCAGTACGAAATTCCTGCCGGTCAGGTCGCTGATGAACTTCACCATGGTGGAAATATCCACCTCATTGAAGTTGAGCACGACCCCCTTGCCGGCGGCCAGGGCCGAGGAGCTGAAAATGGTTCCCATCAGGAGCAGTGTTATAAAGATGTGTCGCAGGTATCGTGTCAAGTGCGCCTCCACTTCAGCGAATGTCGTAATTAAAGGTTACCGGCCGGCCGTCCCGGATCATGTCCAGTTTGAGCCGGCTCTGCCCCTTGAGGGCGATGAACGACTGCAGCGCCTTGTCAGGGGAATCTATCGGGAAATCATTCAGGCGCTGCAGCACATCGCCGTTTTTTATGCCCACCATGGCAAACACGCCATTGGGCTTGACCTCCGAGGCTTTAAAACCCTCCACCTTGCCGTCTTTCTGGCTGGGCAGCAGGCGTGCATCGGTCATGGCCTGGCCGATGTTGTCAAGGGCCGCGTTCAGGGCGCGCTGATCGATGACGTAACTTCCCGCTCCCGTGGCTGCAACACCCCCCGCCGGCCTCGTGGAGGGTTGTTGAGCCTGGCCGGAAGACGCAGCCGATGGCATCATGGGGGTCAGCAATTCAACCTTTTTCCCGTTCACCACGATGTAGGCCTGTTCACGGGTCACCTGCACCAGCCTTCCGGCGTCAAAGACCATATCACCCAGGCGGAAGACCCGTTCCTCCTGCTTGGCTGTATGGCGGACCAGGGCGAATGTTTCACGAAACGATCCGGTGGCTGTGCCGAGCAGCAGCAGTTCGGTCGGTGCCGTGGCCGGAGCCGCCGCTGTTGACGTGGCGGCATTCACGATCGGCGAGAGCTGTCCCTGGGTTGCCTTGCCGAACAGGCCGGTGCTGAGGATCGGGGAGTAAAAGAGCAGATCCTCCGTCTTACTGGCGCCGGGGGGGGGCGCAACACTCCTGCCCCCCGGTGGAGGCTGTGACAGGTCCAGTTTGCGGGAAAGCCCGCTGGCGGCGATGGCGGCCAGCAGTGCGATTATGGCAATCCCCAGCAGGCAGTTTATGATGGTAACGGTACGTGGCATGGGACCTTGAACATGGTGCTGCAATAATTTATTGGTAACGAAGTAATCCCGAATATCCAGGCCCGCAGAAAAACCTGTGGATTAGGTTATACCCCGACTTGGCCGGATTTGCAATTTATGCCGTGTTTGCTGCTGGTTACCACTGCTGCCGGCCGGTGTGCGGGCCGCGCTTGCCGGCCTGTCGAAATTCCCAGGGTGGCCGGGGGTTGGGGTCGCGCCAGAGTCCGGCCCGCCGGGAACGGGCCCGGCTCTCGGCACCGATGTATTCCGATGCATACGGTCCCTGCAGATACTGGCGGTAGGCCCAGGCCATGCCTTCGGCCGTCATCTCGCGATTGATATCCCGCCCGTTGTAGCGAATGACCGCCACGGCACGCTTGTACTGATCGATGTCAATGATCTCGGCCGAGACCTGCCGCCCCATGATCTTGTACATCAGCGTCCGTTTGGCGATCGCTCCGAATGGTTGCCCCGGCCTGTCGGGCTTGGCGGTTTCGGGGGCATCGATGCCATACAGGCGAACCTTGAGACGACTCTCCTCGCGGGTGGCCAGCAGGATCGTGTCACCATCGTAGACCGCCCGCACGACACCTTCAATGGTCCGGGCCGCATACCCGTCTGCAACGGCCAGCAGGATCAGGGCCAGGGCGGCCAGCAGGAGCCTCATCTACACCAGCTCCGCAGGGTAGTTGAATTCGGTTGTGCCGGGGATCTCCCGTCCGCTCTTGAACGCGGCCATGATGTTGCTCCATGCATCCCGCGGTGCCTGTCGCAGATCGATCAGGAAGGAGCTGCACCCCTTGCTGCGCAATTCATTGTGTCGGGCCGTCAGGCAGAAGGGCGTCGCAGCAGAGATCGTCTGCAGGCCGTCACGGGTCGTGACAGTATAGGCCTCACCCCGGTCCGAGTGAAGCGGAATGTTGCTGTGCACGTCCTTGATGCGGATCTTGGTGGTCATGACCGGCAGTGGGGCGTATGCAATGATCCGGCGTTCGATGGTGGTATTCGCAGCCAGCAGGGCCGCCAGGTTGACGGCATCATCCTCGATATACAGCGTAGCGCTTTCGGCACCCAGCTCCTGCCAGGCGATCAGGGCCTGGGAGTTGAGCGAAAAGCAGCGATGCCAGGTCGAGATGTGGATCTGTTCCAGGCCGCGCAGCAGCTCGAAATGGGAAAGGTTGGCCGCCTCGAAGTGGCGGAATCCGGCCCCGTGCAGCTGGCGCAGCGTATCCTGGTAGAGCGGGATGTCGCGGTCGAAGATTATGAACGGCAGCTGCCAGACCACCTGTTGTTCGAAGCCGCGCATGCGGGGCACAGCGGAGGGAAGCTGATGGATGGCAGCCTTGGACAGCGGCAGGATCGTAATGTCGGCACCCTGCTGCAGGGGAAAACGCCAGTCGCGGGGCAGGTCCATGACCACGGCCAGGCTCTCTCTGGCAGCAGGACGGGCGGCAGCCGTCTGGATGGACTGCACATCGCGAAGCGCCTGGCTGCGGGCCGCAGCGCTCCGTTCGCGGGCTGCACTTGTTACGGCATCCTCCAGATAGCGGTAGAACTGGCGGCGCAGCTCCTTGAAAACGCCCGAAGGTATCAACACCGGGGGAAAATCCGGGGCCTCCAGCGCTTCCAGGCTGAAGCGGGTGTCTCCGGTTTTGGCGAACTGGCTGCTGAGAACCCCGGTCATGTCGCTGCTGCGGGCCGCTTCCAGCGCGCCCAGCGGGTAGCTGAATCCGTGCTGCGCGCCGGCCACGTCGGCTTGGATATGGAGCGTGCTTTCCTCCAGACGAACCTGCAGCCGGCAGGGCAGTTTGTATCCCCGGGCCGATTCCAGCCGCCGCAGGCAGGCGTTTTCGCTGAGGGTGAAGGCTTCCCTGGATGACACCTTGTAGATCGAATCGCCGACCTCAAAGCGGAAGGGGGTCTCCACCTCTACTGTGCTGCCTGCCCGGGCTTCCATGGTTTTCTTGTTGCTGACGAAGATCTCGCGCACGGTCCAGGCCTGGCCGGCCATGTCGGTTTTGGGCTGGGCCCGCAGGCGGTCGCCTACAAACAGGGCATCGCGGGTTTCGAAGGTCAGGCGCTTGCCGCGGATAGCTTTGATCTGGCCGACAAAACGTCCGGTGCCCCCCTTCTGCCAGGGGTTGGCAATATCATCGGGCTGCTGGGAGGCCAGAAATCCTTTGGTCGGCGTGCGTCCGAAGGAGAATTTCAGGATCTCCTTGGCGTTTGCCAGGGCCTCTTTGCGGGAGTTTTCAGGAGCGTCCAGCACCAGCCGGTAGGCCTCCACCACACTGGCCACGTATTCAGCCGATTTCATGCGCCCTTCGATCTTGAGCGATTTCACCCCGGCTTGTATCAGTTCCGGCAGCATATCGATGGCCGAGAGATCGCTGGTGGAAAAGAAATGCCCCTGCTTGCCGCGATGATCGTACAGCCGGCGGCAGGGCTGGGCGCAACGCCCGCGGTTGCCGCTGTGGCCGCCCAGATAGGAGGAGAAGAAACACTGGCCGGAGATGGAGAAACAGAGCGCCCCATGGACAAAGGTTTCAATCTCTACCGGTGTGGCCTCGGCGATAACGGCGATTTCATCGATGGCCAGTTCGCGGGCCAGTACCGCCCGCGAAAAACCGAGCTTCTGGAGCATCCGCACCCCGGCCGTATTATGGATCGTCATCTGGGTCGAGGCGTGCAGCGGAATAGAGGGGAAGTGGTTGCGGACCAGTCGCGCCACGGCCAGATCCTGCACGATAACACCGTCGACCCGCATGGCCTCCAGTGCCGCCAGGGTATCCACCAGCAGCGGCAGTTCCTGCTCTTTGACCAGGGTATTGAGGGTGATGTAGATCTTGCGGTCCAGGCCATGGGCATACCCCAGCATCCGCTCCATCTGGCCCAGGGTCAGATTCTTGGCGCGGGCCCGGGCGGAGAACTCCCGCAGTCCGGCATAGACCGCATCGGCGCCCATTTCCATGGCGGCAAAGAACGATTCCAGCGACCCGGCCGGGGCCAACAGTTCGGGTTTAAATTCCTTAGACGTCATTTCAGCTCACATTTCTTTGAAATTAAAGGATTACTTTATCTGTGAGACCTTATAATTGCAAGGTTTTAGGAATCAGCAGCAATCGAAATAAAAAGCGGCATCCGGTCCCAATGTGTCCCGGATGCCGCTTTACAGGTTTTGAACGGTTATGTGAAGTGACTATACCCCTTCGGTGACCCGCTTCTGCTTGAGGTTGAGCCGGTTGAGGGCATGGACGTAGGCCTTGGCCGAGGCCTCGATGATGTCGGTGGAAGAACCTTTGCCGACCACGATGTGATTGCCCTCGGACACCCGTACGGTAACCTCGCCCAGGGCGTCGGTGCCGCCGGTGATGGAGCCGACATTGTACTGCAGCAGCTTGGCCTTGGTCTTGGTCAGTTTCTTGATGGCCTTGAGGGTGGCATCAACCGGACCATCGCCCAGCTCGGCGGTACGGACCGGTGCGCCGTTGATCTCCAGCTGAACCGTAGCGGTGGCCACGGCAAAGGATCCGCAGGTCACGGTGATGTGTCCCAGTTTGTATTTCAGGTCCTCACGGGATTCGTCGGCAACAATCGCGTCCAGGTCCTCGTCAAAAACCTCTTTCTTCAGGTCGGCCAGGGTCTTGAAGCGGTCAAAGGCCCGGTTGATCTTCTCATCATCCAGGTCATGGCCCAACTCCTCCAGCCGCTTCTTGAAGGCATGGCGGCCGGAGTGCTTGCCCAGCACCAGGGCGCTGGCCGCAAGTCCTACCGACTCAGGTGTCATGATTTCGTAGGTGGACTTTTCCATCAGCATGCCGTGCTGATGGATGCCGGCCTCGTGGGCAAAGGCATTGGCGCCGACTACGGACTTGTTGGGCTGCACCCCGATGCCGGTGATGGTGGAAAGCAGGCGGCTGGAGGGGGTCAGCTGTTCCGTGGCAACGTTGGTGTAAAACGGCAGGATGTCGCCGCGCGTCTTGAGGATCATGACAAACTCTTCCAGGGAACAGTTGCCGGCCCGCTCGCCGATACCGTTGATGGTGCATTCCACCTGGCGTGCTCCGGCCTGGATGGCGGCGATCGAGTTTGCAACCGACAGTCCCAGGTCGTTGTGGCAGTGGACCGAGATGATGGCCTTGTCGATATTGGGGACATTGTCCTTCAGGTACTTGATGATGTTGAAGTACTCAAAGGGGATCGTGTAGCCGACCGTGTCCGGGATATTGACCGTAGTGGCGCCGGCAGCGATGACCGCTTCGACCACCTCGGCCAGGAACGGCAGACGGGTACGGACGGCATCCTCGCAGGAAAATTCCACATTGGGGGTATAGGAAGCCGCGCGCTTGACCGCCTTGACCGCCGAGGCCAGCACCTTGGCCGGCTCCATCTGCAGCTTGTATTTCATATGGATATCGGAGGTGGCGATGAAGGTGTGGATGCGTCCCTTCTCGCCGGCATATTTCAAGGCCTCCCAGGCCCGGTCGATATCCTTTTCGCTGGAGCGGCACAGACCGGCGATCTGCGGTCCCTTGATGGTTTGCGCCACCAGCTTGACGGCTTCAAAATCGCCATCGGAAGCGATCGGAAAGCCGGCCTCGATCACATCGACGTTCATCTTCTGCAGCTGTTTGGCAATCCGCAGTTTTTCCTCGATGTTCATGCTGTTGCCGGGGGCCTGCTCGCCGTCCCGCAGGGTTGTGTCGAAAATCGTGATGATCTGCTTGTCGTCCTTCTTCTTTGCCGGTGCCTTTGCCATGTGCTGTGCACTCCTTTCGTGTACTGCTCGATGATGTTCCTGAGTATGCCGGATATCCGGGAAATTACAGCCCTGAAAATGAAAAAGCCTTCGCCCCAAAAGGGACGAAGGCTGAACGCTTCCGTGGTACCACCCCGATTCACCGATCGGGAGATTTCCCGATCGGCCTCGTGCTCCCGTAACGTGGGTAAACGGACCCGGCTACATTCATTCACCGGAACAGCTCCAAGGCGAGTTCATCATCCGTGCTTACCGGTTCACACCACCCACCGGCTCTCTGGAAAGCCCGAAACAATTACTACTCCTCTTCACGGCTTTTACAATTGTTAGACAGTTTAGAAAAATCAAGCGGATAAAGTCAAGCTGTTTTATTTTTCCCCGCCCTTTGCCGCCAAAAAAAAGGGTGCACAAAAATGAAGCCTTGTTTCAGACCCGGAAACACACTATCTTTAATCTCAGACGTATACCCGCCGTCAGGAATATAAACCAGAGAGGTTATAGCCAATGAAACAACCCGTACGAATGATCCTGCTCACCCTGCTGGTGTGCTCTCTGTCCGCCTTTGCCGATGCAGCCGACACCACGTCCGACAAACCGGCTCCACTGCCGGTTGCTCCTCAAGCACTACCGGCACCTGCCCAAAAAACATCGGAAGCTGCTCCTGCCCAGCAATCCATGCGCCTGGGTCATGTGGATATTGCCCGGATCGCTGCTGAATCGGAGACCGGAAAAGCCGGAAAATCCCAGATTGAAGCGCTGAAGAAAAAACTGCAGGGCCAGATCGAGTCCAAACGGAAATCCCTGGAGAAGCAGCAGGCCGCCATTGAGGCAAAACTGAAAACGCTGACTGCCCAGCAACGGGAGGCCAAGGCCAAAGAGTTTCAGAAAAAGGTCGAGGAATTCCAGAAATTTGGTCTGAATGCCGAAAAGGAACTCCAGGTCAAACAGGAAGAATTCAGCGACCGGATGTTTAAGGCGATTGAGCAAGCCAGCGCCGAGCTGGGTAAAGCAAAAGGGCTGGCACTTGTGATCATCAAGAGGGAGTTGCTGTATCTGGGGGGCGGTGTTGATACTCAGGATGTAACGGATGGCGTTATCACGCTGATTGATGGCAAGGAAACGAAGAAATAAGGCGCAATTGATTCGTGCGCATCTTCTGAGAGAAAACACAAGGCCCGCAACTCGCGGGCCTTGCTGTTACTGATGCCTGCCCTTGAACTCCTCCGCCTGTATCCAGGCGTCGATTGCGGCCGGTTCCATCGGTCGTGAGATCAGAAATCCCTGGCCGAGCCGGCATTCCATGCCTTTCATCTGCTGCAGCTGGTGGTCCAGTTCTACGCCCTCGGCAATGACATCAAAATGCAGGCTTTTGGCCAGGGACATGATCGACAGGATGATCTCTGCATTTTCGCCCTTGGCGGTCAGGTTGTGTATGAAGGTGCGGTCGATCTTGAGCGCGTCGATCGGGAGGCTGTGCAGATAACTGAGCGACGAATAGCCGGTGCCGAAGTCGTCAATGTGGATGTGCACCCCCATGGCGCGGAGCCGGTTCAATGTTTCGATGGCCACATCCAGATTTTCCATCAGCATGCTTTCGGTTATCTCGATTGCCAAGCTGTTTGGCACAACCCCTGATTCCTGAATAATCCCGGCCACCAGATCGGCCAGATTCTCCTGGGCAAACTGTTTGCCCGAGATATTGATGCTCATCCTCAGCGGCGGCTGAGAAGGGAAACGGTTTTGCAGCACCCCCAGCTCACGGCAGGCCTCCCGCAGGATCCATTCGCCGATCCTGATGATCAGTCCGGTTTCCTCGGCCAGAGGGATGAACTCGGCGGGATAGACCAGACCCCGTGTCGGATGATTCCAGCGCACAAGCGCCTCGAAGCCGACCAGCTTATGTGAGTTGAGATCAATAATGGGCTGATAGACCAGGGTCAGCTCGTCATGATCCAGCACTGCATGCAATTCTGATTCGAGCCTGATCCGGTCGAGGACGCTGGCATGCAGTCGGGCATCGAAGATTTCCGAGCAGGCGCTGCCCCGTTTCTTGGCCTCATACATGGCAATGTCGGCATCCCGCAGCAGTTGCTCTGCCTGATCATAGAGATCCGAACCCAGTGCAATCCCGATAGAGGCGGACGCATAGATCTCGTGATCATCGATCATGCAGGGGATTGACAGCTTGAGATGGATCCGGTCGGCGACCTCGACGGCGTCCTTCAGTCCGCTGATGTCCTTCAGCAGGATCGAAAACTCGTCTCCGCCCAGCCGGGCGACCGTATCCCCCGGTCGGATGCACTCAGTCAGCTTGAAGCCGGTCGCAACGAGCAGTTTGTCCCCAACCAGGTGGCCAAGACTGTCATTGATGGTTTTGAAACGGTCAATATCAAGAAAAAGAACGGCATAGAGCGGTTTGCCGCGTCGTGAGGATGTGCTGATCACCTGCTGCAGGCGATCCATGAACAGGGAGCGGTTCGGCAGGTTTGTCAGGGCATCGTGGAAGGCGTTATACACCAGCTGCTCTGTGGCCGTTTTACCCGCCGTAATGTCAGTCTGGGATCCGGCCATGCGATAGGCCTGCCCGGACTCGCTCCTGACAGCCAGCCCGCGGGTCAGCATCCAGCGGTATGTCCCGTCCTTGTGCCTGATGCGGAACTCCCCCTCCAGATGAGGGTTGCGTTCGCTGATATGGGCGGCGATCCTGGCTTCCAATTCGGGGCGGTCATCGGGATGGACCCGCCCGAGCCACTCCTCCGGCTGATTGCCGATTTCATCATCAGCATAGCCGAGCATGGATTTCCAGCGACTGGAGTAAAAGATGACCGCATTCCGCAAATCCCAGTCCCACAGGCCGTCATTCGCGCCCTGGGCCGACAGGGCGTAGCGCTCCTCACTTTCCCGGAGTGCTTCCTCGGACTTTTTGTGTTCTATGATCTCCATCTCAAGTTTGGCATAACCGTTATGCAGCGATTTGCTCATATCATTGAAATGCGAAGCCAGTTCAGCAAACTCGGTTTTGTCGCTATAGTCGAACGTATACCCGAGCTTCCCCGACGTAATCATCCGCGTGGCTTCGAGCAGTGCATCAATCGGCCGGGTAATGGCCTTGGTCAGGTACAGGGCGACGATGATGCCGAGCAGCAGTGCCAGCAGCATGGTTGCGACAAGAATTGCCGTGACCCTCTGCACCTTCTGCATCGCTTCCATTGTCACGCTTTTGAGCCTGGTACTGGCCTGCATGGACATGTCCTCGGTTTTGACGAGGAGCTTGTTGCCGATACGGGCTGCTTCCAGTTTGTTTCTGTTGATCTGCTCCTTGTTGGCGGAGGCGGTTATGTAGTAGCTTAAGGATTCCTGGTAGTCACCGATAATGGTCTGCAGCTCGCTGATCTGGCGGGTGATTTCCGGGGCATGGTGGCAGGAGGTGCAGTTCTGGGCGGCCTGTTCGAGATTCGCAACATTCTCGATGATGTAATCCAGTTTGTTGCCGAGTTCGGTATTGACGGTATACAGGTCTGACTGCACGGTCTGGATCGACCTGAGCAGCTGCTGCCGGAGGTTTTCGATCTGGTGAAGTTTGATGAGACGGCTGAGCATGTCGTTCGTGTTTTTGACGTGCAGATAGGCAAACACTGCTCCCAGCGAAGAGATCAGAAAGATCATGAGAAATGACAACATTATTTTTCGCTTCATTTATTCGGCCACCTTCTCGAAACACATCCCGGCAGGGGGCTGCATACGGATTCTTGCCCAAGCATCCATTGGCTATTTGTTATTGTAGTTATAGGACATAACATCGATCCCGCTTTTTTTGGACATCTCGAAGACAGGCAGATAGTCGCTGGCGGTGGTTTCAATGAACTTTAATGCTCCGAACTGCATCAGAACCACCTTCCCGTCAGGGTCGGCGTGCAAACCCAGCAGCACCGACTTCAGTTTGCTCTTGATTGCTTCCGGCAGGCTGCTTCTGACCAGGAGTCCGTTCGACGGTACGCGGGGCGATTCCGCAAGAATCAGCAGCTCACGATCCACCCGCGGGTCCAGTTCCCGCACCCTCTCATATATGCTGTGCTTGGCCGCGCCCACATCCGCCTGTCGGTTGAGTACCGCATTGATCGCTGCATCGTGGCTCCCGGTATACAGTGTTTCACGGAAAAAATGTTCCGGATCCTTTATGCCGTTTTCCTTCAGATAGGCCAGCGGAAAAAGGTATCCGGCGGTCGTGGCCTTATCGACAAAGGCCATTCTTTTGTTCTTCATATCAGCTGCTTTCCTGATGCCGCCGTCCTTTCTCACAAACAGGAACCCATGGTAGGTGGATGTGCCGTCAAGGTTCACCGGGCGAACCAGCGGGACAACGCCCAGTTTCTTGATGGCCAGGGCGCCGGTAAAGGAGCCGAAAAAGGCGCCGTCCATCTTTTCGGTGGAGAAGCGCTCGACAATATTGCCATAGCGGCTCAGGATCGTGAACTCCACCTGCAGGCCGGTCTTTTTTGAAAGATGCTCGCCAAGCAGCTTGAAGCGCTGTTTTTGCTTGAAGACGTTCATTTCCGGCAGGATGCCGATCAGGATCTTCTGCTGTGACGCCTGTGCCGGGGAGGGAAACGGGCTGCACAGGGCGAAAATAACGCTGCTGAGAATGATTGAACGCAGAATAAATCTCATGTCGCTCCCCCAGTTGTAATTTTCAGGAACATACCACAACTTTAATGATCAGCAAAAAGCATTGTGATTGCAGCCGAAAAAAACGACTATTCCTCATACTGCGGGGGAACGAAACCGCTGCAGGCAAACGAATACTCATACTGCCGATGGTTGCTGTTGTTGGCGGAGAGTATGGCGGTCACATCCTCGGCGAAGACAAGCTCCTCATTGGTCGGAATGACATAGAGCCTGATTGTTGAGTTCCCGCTGGAAATGAGCGCTTCTTTCCGGTCCGGGCGGACGGCCCGGTTTTTAGCGCAGTCGGGTAGTATACCGAAACATTCCAGACCTTCCAGGACCAGCTCCCGCACAAACCACTCTCCTTCGCCGGAGCCGGTTGTGAAGACCACGGCATCCAGCGGTCCCACGACTGCCAGATACGCGCCGATGTATTTTTTCAGGCGGTAGGCTTCAATCTCCAGGGCCAGCCTGCATTTCGAATTCCCTGCAATGGCCGCCTCCAGAATATGCCTGCGTTCCGTATTCCATCCGGTGATGCCCAGAATTCCGCATTTCTGATTCAGGACCTGTTCCATTTCCAGTCCTGAAAGATTCAGTTTCTGCATCATGTAGGGCAGTATGCCGGCGTCGATATCGCCGCAGCGCGTTTCCATGACCGCTCCCTCGAGAGGGGTCAGTCCCATGCTGGTATCAACAGAGATCCCGTTCCGGATGGCGCACAGCGACACACCCTTGTCGATATGGATGGTGATCAGATTGCAGGCATCGGCCGGCTTGCCGAGCAGGCAGGCGGCCCGTCTTGACAGATAGATGTGTGACGGTCCGTGAAAACCGTAGCGGCGCACACCGTACTTTGTGTACCACTCGTAGGGCACGGGATAGATGTAGGCACATTCCGGGATTGTGACGTGGAAGGTGGTGTCGAATATGGCCACCTGGGGGATGTTCGGAAGCAGATCCATCGCAGCTGCAATCCCGGCCAGGTTGGCGGCATTATGGAGCGGCGCCAGCTGCCGGAGTTGCCGGATGGTCTCAAACACCTGACCATCAATGACCATGGAGTGCTGAAATGATTCTCCGCCATGGGCCACCCGGTGGCCGACAGCCGCAATCCGTTGCGCTTCGTCACTGACACCCTGCCGGGGGTCGGCCAGTGTTTCCAGGATCAGCTGTATGGCACCCCGGTGATCGACATATTCCACTGCCTGGATATCCTGCGCCAGCCCCGACACCTTCAGGCTGATGGAGGCTCCGCCGAGTCCGACCCGCTTGACCCGTCCTGCCGCCAGCAGCGACTGTCCTCCCCAAGAGAAGAGATGATATTTTATTGAATGGCTCCAGCAGCTCAAGGTCAGAATATTCATGTACACTCCGTTGGCACTGCCGCAACAGACTTCCGGACAGCCCGCCTGGTACCGCTGTACGCCTGCGCGAACTCATCGTACGCTCCAATCGTCACCAGCTCAAGAAATAGATGCAGTTCCCGGAGTTGTTTCGGGAATCGTAGTGATGGTGTCGTATTGAGCAGATCCTTCACTCTGGCCCTGCCGTGATTCCCTGCAGATGCACGAAATACAAAAGGAGCGCATTCCTGACAAAAGGAGAGTAGTATTAATAGTATATCAGGCTGGAATATGCTCGCTGTGTCTTTGTCCGCTTGAACATACGCCCTGCGGCAGAAAATATGATTGACCCGCGAACTGCCGGACTGGATTCAAGTGGGCTGATGGACAGAAAAACCGGCTGGTTGGAGGATGTATGGCGGTACTGATCGACCCGGAGAAAAGCAGCCTGCTGAAAGCAGCGCCGCGCCTGTTGCAGATACTGCGCGTGCTGGCCCGCCACAAGTTCCTGGGTGCCCTGCGCGGCAAGAAACATTGGCCGCCGCCCACAAAGGTGCGGGAAACCTTCGAGGAACTGGGGCTGACCTTTCTCAAGTTCGGTCAGGTGCTTGCCATGCGGCGTGATCTGCTGCCGGATGCCTACATCAAGGAGCTGGAGTCGCTGCACGACCAGTTGCCGGCGCTGGGGTTCGACGCCGTGCGCGAAACAGTTGAAATCGAGCTGGGCGCTCCGCTTGAGGAGTTGTTCGCCTCTTTCAATGAGGCGCCGATAGCCGCCGCCACCATTGCCCAGGTGCATGAGGCTACGCTGCGGGACGGGCGTCACGTGGCCGTCAAGGTGCAGCGGCCCGATCTGGAAGAAATGATCTCCACGGATATCGCGGCACTGACCTACCTGGTATCGCTGGGGGAAAACCTCTCGCCTCGTCTGCGCGCACTTGACCTCCCTGTTCTGGTGAGTGAATTTGCCGACAGCCTGAACAGGGAAACCGATTTCAATCACGAGGCCCGTTCCATCCTGCTCTTTCGCGCCGCTCTGACCGATATCCCCGATCTCTGGATTCCGGATGTCGTGGCGGAGTGTTCGAGTGAAAACGTGCTCACGATGGAGTTTTCGGACGGCGAGCGGGTGGACCTGTATGCCATTCAGCATCCTGAAGAGATGCCGCGTTTGATTAACACCCTGGTGCGGCTGACGCTGCAGACGATCTTCGAAGAAGGGCTGTTCCACGCCGACCCGCATCCCGGCAATGTGCTGGTTCTGCCCGACGGCCGGCTTTCCCTGCTCGATTTCGGAATGACCGGCGAGCTTGACGAGGCCATGCGCACATCATTGACCCTGCTGCTGGAAGCGGTCGTCAAAGGTGATGCGCGGGCCGCCACCGAGGCCTATCTGGAAATGACGCCGCACGGCAGCGAGAAGGTCATCCGGGCAGCACTGCTGCTGGATATCAAGGCGGTGCTCTATGACATCCACCGCAGCGACCTGGCAGAGGTCTCCATCGGGGATTCGTTCGATTCGCTGCTGCGTGCCGGAAGCCGGCACGGGGTCCATAATCCCGGCGAATTCTTCCTGCTGACGCGCACGTTCGTTATCCTGGAATCCATGATCCGTGAACTGGACCCGGAGCATGACTATCTGAAATCATTTCGGGAAGAGATCGGGCGCCTGACCGAGAAGCACTTTTCGCTGGAGCGGATCAAGGAAAAGACCGGCAAGCTGGCCCGTGAAATGGAACGCTTGCTGACGGATGCGCCCGGCGACACGCGTCGTGTCCTGCGGCGTATTGCCGAAGGTAACCTGGGCCGTTTGCAGGCGCCGGCCATTGAGGCCCTGGGGGGGCGTGTCAGCCGCAACCTGGAACGGCTCACTGGCGCCATCGCTTCCGCGGGGCTCGTGATTGGCGGCGCCATGCTGGTAGGTGCTCCCCAGGACGCCGGCTGGCATCATACTGCCGGTCAGGCACTGGTTATGGCCGGAGGGCTCGGCACGTTGTTCGTCTGGTTCGGTATTCTGCGACACGATCATGGCCGCGGCAGCGGCCGGCGCTGAAGACGGAAGGATGAAGGCGGCGGTGGCTGAATTTTTCCTGACACTCATCTGCCTTCAGGTACTACCTGAAAAAAGGGATCAGCAATGGGAATCCACAAAGACATGAGCCAGGCAACACCGGTCGTTAAACTGCGTCACCATGCGGAAAAGCGACTGCGGTCGAATGCGGTTGAACTGCTGCCGCTCCGGACCGAGGAAGCGATGCAGAAACTCGTCCATGAACTTGAGGTTCATCAGATCGGGCTGGAGATGCAGAACGCGGAGCTGCGTCATGCCAGGTGCGTGGTGGAAAATTCCCTGGCAACCTATACCGATCTCTACGATTTTGCCCCGGTCGGCTATTTTACCCTCGACCGGAGCGCGGTCATCAGTGCCGTGAACCTCATCGGCGCCAAGCTCCTGAATAGTGAGCGCAGCCGATTGGTCGGCCGGAATTTCGTGCAGCTCATCTCGGAAAAACATCGTCCCGACTTCACCACCTTTCTCGACGGGGTCTTTGTTGATCAGGGCATAAAATCATGCGAGGTGACGCTCCTGAACAAGGGCGGCCTGCCCCTCCTGGTGCAGCTCGAAGCCCTGGTTACCGTTCCCGAGCAGGGCTGCCGCCTCGCCATGATCGATATTTCCGGGCGCAGGCAGGCCGAAGATGCCCTGCGGGATATTGAAGAGCGGATGTTCCGGCTGGCGAAAACGGCTGTTGACGCCATTATCATGCTGGATGACAGCGGGACCGTTACGTTCTGCAATGCCTCGGCAGAACAGATGTTCGGCTGTACTGCCGAAGAGATCACCGGCCGGGATTTCCACCGGCTCTTCATCCCCGAACGCCACCTGGGTGCCGAGACAAAGGGGTTTGCCCTGTTCAGGGGTCACGGGACCGGACCGTTAATCGGCAGGAGGACCGAGGTCACCGCAGTTCGCAAGGATGGGACGGAATTTTCGATGGAGCTTTCCATCTCGGCCCTCAAATTACAGGGGAAGTGGAATGCCATCGGGATCATGAGGGATGTCACTGCACGCAAACTGATGGAAACGGAGATCCAGGATGACCGGGAATATGCCGAGAACATCGTCGAGACCGTGCGCGAGCCGCTGGTGGTACTGGATTCCGACCTGAAGATTCTCACCGCCAATCACAGTTTCTACGAGACCTTCAAGGTTACGCCCGAAGAGACCATCGGGAACTTCATCTATGATCTCGGCAACCGCCAGTGGGACATCCCCAAACTGCGGGTGCTGGTCGAGGAGATCCTGCCCCATGATACCGTGATCAACGGTTATGAAGTCGAGCATGATTTTCTCGATATCGGCCGCAAGACCATGCTGCTCAATGCCCGTCAGATCTTCAGGGAAAAGATCGGTTCGCGCATCATCCTGCTGGCCATGGAGGACATCACCGCACGCAAGAAGCTGGAGACTGAGATCCAGGATGCCCGAGAATATGCGGAGAACATCGTCGAGACCGTGCGCGAGCCGCTGGTGGTACTGAATGCCGACCTGAAGATCCTCACCGCCAACCACAGTTTCTACAATATCTTCATGGTCACGCCCGCAGAGACCATCGGGAATTTCATCTATGATCTCGGCAACCGCCAGTGGGACATCCCCA
Source organism: Geobacter psychrophilus (assembly GCF_056821595.1). Lineage (NCBI taxonomy): Bacteria > Pseudomonadati > Thermodesulfobacteriota > Desulfuromonadia > Geobacterales > Geobacteraceae > Geobacter > Geobacter psychrophilus. Next base: position 1,586,714 of record NZ_JBXDTU010000004.1, on the reverse strand, counting down.
AGCTGCGGGTACTCTTTGATGAGATCCTGCCCCATGATACGGTGATCAACGGCTACGAAGTCGAGCACGACTTTCCCGGTATCGGCCGCAAGACCATCCTGCTCAACGCCCGCCAGATCTTCCGTGAAAAGATCGGCTCGCACATCATCCTGCTGGCCATGGAGGACATTACCGCCCGCAAGCTGTTGGAAGCGGAGATCCAGGATGCCCGGGAATATGCCGAGAACATCGTCGAGACCGTGCGCGAGCCGCTGGTGGTACTGAATGCCGACCTGAAGGTGCTCACCGCCAACAACAGCTTCTATGGAACCTTCAAGGTAACGCCTGAGGCGACCATCGGGAACTTCATCTATGATCTCGGCAACCGGCAATGGGACATCCCCGGGTTGCGGGTGCTGGTTGAGGAGATTCTGCCCCATGATACGGTGATCAATGGCTATGAAGTCGAGCACGATTTTCCCGGTATCGGCCCCAAGACCATCCTGCTCAATGCCCGCCAGATCTTCCGCGAAAAGATCGGCTCGCACATCATCCTGCTGGCCATGGAAGACATTACGGAGCGCAAGCTGGTGGAGGAGCGGATCGGCGAAGTCATTCGTCAGCAGCAGGCCATTCTTGACAATATCCCCAATGTCGCCTGGCTAAAAGACAGGGAGGGGAGGTATGTTGCGGTAAACAATCCCTTCAGCAGGCTGTTCGGTCTGGCACCCAAGGATCTGACCGGGAAGAACGATCACGATATCTATCCGCACGAGCTGGCAGTGAAATACGAGGAAGAATTCAGGGCTGTTATAGAGACCGGAGCGCGCACCTATTTCGAGGAGACGATTGTCAACAGCAAGGGGAAGCTGCGCTACGTGGAGAAGATCAAAACGCCCATTTTCAATGATGCGGGGGGCGTCATCGGGGTCATCGGCATCACCCATGACGTTACCAGCCGCAAAGAGGTCGAGATTACGCTCCGTCACGACAGTACCCACGACATGTTGACCGGTCTCTATAACCGGGCCTTTTATGAGGAAGAGCTGAAACGGTTTGCCCATGGTAGGATGTTCCCCGTCAGTATCGTGATGGCGGACGTCAACGGTCTGAAAGCAGTCAATGACACCCTGGGGCATGCCGCGGGTGACCAGTTGATCTGCCTGGCGGCCCGCATAATTCTGGAAGCGTTCCGGGCGGAGGATATCGTTGCCCGTATCGGGGGGGACGAGTTTGCCATTCTGCTCCCGGGAACGGACAAAGACATAGCGGAGGAGGCTGTCAGGAGGATTATGAGCTGCCCTGAAATCAGTACCGGCCAGGTGAGTATTGCCTTCGGGATTGCAACCGCAGAAAACAGGGATCAGCTTGAGGACGCATTAAAGCTCAGTGACGAGATGATGTATCGGGAAAAATCGGCACAGAAGGGAGCGGGGCCAAGCGGCCCGGACCTATGCACATGAAGCCCACGGCCACAAAAGAACAGGCGTTGGCCGGCATGCCGGCCAACGGCCGGACAGAGCCGGCACATGCGCTCCTCAACCCGGAGCTGCGCTACCGCCGCCTCTTCGAATCCGCCCAGGACGGTATCCTGATGCTGGATGCCACGACAGGTGTGATCAACGACGTCAACCCGTACCTGATTGATATGCTGGGCTTTTCGCGGGAAGAATTCGTGGAAAAGAGGTTCCGGGAAGTTGCTGCCTTCAAGGAAATCAAGGCCATCCGGGATGCCTTCCGGGCATTGCGGAAGAACGAATTTGTCCGCTGCAAAAACCTGCTGCTCAGGACGAAAGGCGGCTGCCCGGTTCTGGTGGATTTCACCTGCACTGTGTATCCGGTCGGCGACGAAAAGGTCATCCAGTGCAGCGTCCGGGACATCAGTGACCGCAAGCGGGCCGAAGATACCTTGCCAGGAACAAAAGAGGAGGATCACCGCTTACGGATCAACAATCTGCCGGTCGGGATTATTGTCAATGCTCCCGATACCAGCATTCTGCAATGCAACCCCGAAGCCTCGCAATTGCTGGGGATGTCGGCGGATCAGATTCTGGGCAGGGACAACCGTGATCCGGAGTGGCACTTTGTGCGTGAGGACGGCACCCCGCTGCCCATTGAAGAGTATCCCGCGAATCAGGTCATCGCCAGCGGGCGTATGCTGAAGAATTTCGTTATGGGGGTTGCCGGCGGTCTTGAGGGAGAATTCAGGTGGGGCCTGGTGAATGCCTATCCCGAGTTTGACGGCAACGGGCTATTGCGCCAGGTTGTGGTGATGTTTACGGATATCAGCGACATCAAGTGCGCCGATGACAGAATGCGGCAGCATCTTGAACATCTGACCGCCCTGGTTGAGATTGACCGCGCCATCAATTTCAGTTTCGACCTGAATCTCAGCCTGACAACACTCCTGACCCATGTCATTGTCCAGTTGGGGGTCGATGCCGCCGACGTGCTGATGTTCAACCCCCACTCCCGAACGCTGGAATACGTTGCCGGGCGTGGTTTTCACACCAGAGCCATCGAACACGCCCGCCAACCCCTGGGCGAGGGCTATGCCGGCCGCGCCGCGCAGGAGCGCAGCATCGTGCATATCCCTGATCTGGCCAAGGAGCATGACAGCTTTTTGCGCAAGATGCTGCTGGCGGGTGAGAATTTCGTCAGCTACCACGGCGTGCCGCTGATCGCCAAAGGCCAGGTTGTGGGGGTGCTGGAGGTCTTTCAGCGTACCCGCTTCGGCCACGACAAGGCCTGGCACGACTTCCTCAAGGCCCTGGGGGCCCAGGCTGCGATTGCCATCGACAATGTCACCCTGTTCGACAACCTGCAGCGCTCCAACAAGGAGCTTGCCCAGGCGTACGACGCCACCATCGAAGGCTGGTCGCGGGCACTGGAACTGCGCGACAACGAGACCGAAGGGCACACGCAGCGGGTGGCGGTGTTAACCGTCAAGCTGGCGCGGCTGTTCGGGCTGAGCGATGCGGAATTGGTGCAGGTGCGCTGGGGCGCTCTGCTGCATGACATCGGCAAGATGGGTATCCCTGATGAAATTCTGCTGAAACACGAAGCGCTGACCGAGGCGGAATGGGTCGTGATGAAAAAACATGCGGTCTACGCCTATGAGATGCTTTCACCCATCCGCTACCTGCGCATGGCCCTCGATATCCCCTACGCCCATCATGAGAAATGGGACGGCAGCGGCTACCCGCTCGGTTTGAAGGGTGAACAGATCCCGCTGGTGGCGCGCATATTTGCGGTGGTTGACGTCTGGGATGCACTGAGGTCCGATCGGCGCTACCGCACCTCCTGGTCCGTGGCAAAGGTGCGCAAGCACCTGCGCTCACTGGCTGGAACGCACTTTGATCCGCATGTTCTGAAGATCTGTCTTGATTCGGACATACTGGTGGATTGAGGCATTGGAGGGATACGGAAGTGATGTCCCGCACAGAAGGTGTGGTCAACGGACCAGTTCACATCCTTTAAAACAGCAGGATCAAGCGTACTGAATTTTTAGCGCTTTTCTGCCTTTCTCCTGTCAACTCCGCTGCTTCTCCTGATTTCCCGCACCCGGTCAGTACCGATTGTCACCCAGCCTGTAATGCGTTTGAATTTCACAACCTCTTTCAGTTCAATCAGGTTGTCGAGGATGAATTCCTTGACGTAGTCGTAATGGTTGTCGGTACGAAGAATCGGTATTAACATTGTTGTAACTCCCTTTGATTGCTGGATAAACCAGCATGTTTTTGAGGGCCCGGTATGATCTGGCCGGAACCTGTACGTCGCTGAACCGGAAACTTGACCGTCACTGGTGGGTTTGCCACTGATGGGTGTTGCGATGATCGTGCCGGAAAAGCAGTGCGGATGGTATAGGGGTAACATGCCGATTATAAAAGGTTTTAAGCGAAAGGTGAAATATGCGGCCTGGGGAAAACCGTCAAAACCGGCCGTTACATGCAATAAAACCGCCACATATGACGGGGCGTTTAAGCGAATGATATCAGTTTTCTATAGTATTTTGGTAAGCATTGGGAGAGCCGCGAGGTGCAGACCGTCGCATCAGCAGGGCCCTTTGCTTTGCGTCAGATAAAGGCTTCAAACGCGGTCTGCTGATTACGCCGCCCATCCATCCTGAGGTACAAGTGTCTGCCGCAATTTGGCCAGAGCCCGTTCTTCAATCTGACGTACCCGCTCACGTGAGATTGAAAATTGATCGGCAATCTCCTGCAGGGTTAGAGGTGTGTCGCTCGTCACCCGGTTCTCGACGATATAGCGTTCTTTCTCGTTTAAAACCGCCAGGGCCTTGATGACATGCTGTTTCAGCTCACGTTCCTGCTGGCAGGTTCCCAGCAATTCTTCCTGGTTCATCCTGTCGTCCGGGATGGTGTCAAGAACTGTTACCTTGTCATTCTCGCCAATCTGCCCGTCCAGGGAAATTTCTCCTTTCAGACGCTGCTCCATGTCCGTTACATCCTGATCCGAAACCTGCAGCAGATGTGCCGTTGCTGAGACATCAGGATCACTGCCGGTCATCTTTTGAATGGCCTCTTTGGTTTTGCGCAGGTTATAGAACAGCTTGCGCTGGGCCTGAGTGGTCCCGATTTTAACCAGGCTCCAGGCCGACACGATGTATTTCTGGATATAGGCCCGAATCCACCAGACGGCATATGAAATCAGGCGTACACCCTTGTAGGGATTGAACTTGCGTACCGCCATCATCAGTCCGATGTTCCCTTCCTGAATCAGGTCCAGCAGCTTTAAGCCATAATGCCGGTATTCCGACGCGACCTTGACAACATAGCGCAGGTTGGAAGTAATCAGCGTGTGCGCTGATTCCAGGTCCTTCTCTTCAAAGAATTTCTGTGCATACATGCGCTCCTCAGCCTCATTCAGTACCCTGAACCTTCGGATTTCAGCCAGATACAGTGTCAGGCTGTCGGTTACAACAGGAAGGTTAGTGACCATGGCGCACCTCCTATCGGTACAAGCTCTCAGTTAGCACTCTCATGCCCTGACTGCTAATACTATAACAATAAATATTTCCGAAATCAAGTCGACCAAGCAGATTAAATACAACAATACCGGCATGTTGAATGGAATAAATTTTTTATCCACCCCCCTTGATTTTTAAAAAAACGGAATTATGTATATGTCAGAATCACACACCGAAAGGAGGTACTCATCATGGCAAGCTGGGATTTGTTCAGAGAACTGAACACGTTGAGAAGGGAAATTGACGAGGCATTCCGGGGAGCAGGCTATAGCCGGCCGTTTAGTTCCTCGTTCCTGTCTCCGGTGACCACGCGAAGATTTCCGCTGGTCAATCTGAGCGACGACGAAGGGCATGTCTATGTGGATGCGCTTGTCCCCGGTGTCGATCCTCGGGACATCGATCTGACGGCAATGCGCAATACCATTACCATAAGCGGAGAACGCAAACCGTTCGAAGCCAGGCAGGGGCAGATTATACACCGCAGCGAACTCGGATCCGGCAGTTTCTCGCGCACCCTGGAGCTCCCGGTGGATATCGACCCGGACAAGATCTCTGCCGAATGCCGCAACGGCATCATGCGCATAGCCCTGGCCAAGGCTGAACACGCCAAGCCGAAAAAGATAGAAATAAAACTGTCGTAAGCGGGGCATCTGCCCGGGAATATTACATATCCAAGAAAAGGAGGTCATTACGATGACAGCCAACAGCTTAACCGAAAGGAACGAAGAGAGGAATCTTCAGACCCGCGAAGAGACCCGTTCACTTGATAAATACATCACACCCGCTGTCAACATTATTGAAACGGAAGACGGACTGACCCTGACAGCAGATATTCCGGGTGCCTCCCGGGAAACACTCGATATTAATGTGGAAAAGGGCATACTTACCATCCATGCACCGGTAAGCTGGAACATGCCCGGAACAGCCGGTTATACCGAATTTGAGCTGGCGCCCTATTACCGACAGTTCGCGATTCCGGAAATTCTAGATCACGAAAAAGCCAGTGCTGACCTGAGCAACGGCATACTGAAATTGCGTGTGCCCAAGTCCGAAGCGGCCAAACCTCGTAAAATAGAAATCAAGGTAACATGACGCGGTCGCCGAAGTGTGTGAAGGTGCCCAGCGTAAACTCAGGGGCCGCCATGGCGGCCCCTGTTGTCTGGTCCGGTCTGGGTATCACGCCATCAGCAGAAACATTCACGTCACCACCTGCACAACCCGTCCTGGCAGATGCCAGTCAAAGATATCCTCAACAACCTGAGGTACCCACAAAAAACTGAGGCCTTACGACCCCTTTCACTTCTCGCTCCTGTACGTTCCTGTCTACGCAACATCCTGTTTTTAAGGAACTAATCCATTATAGTTGTCGTGATGCTTTTATTGGCAGGCTCCTTGCTCTCTCTAACGTATGACCTGATCATCGCAGCAGCCCTGATAATCAGGATACAAGACGTTCGAAAGGTATTTTTATGAAAAAACATGAGGGACAGAAAACTAATCAGACGGTTAACGCGATCGTACATACGGCATGTTTTTCAATGCTGAGTTTTTTATTGTTGTGCGGAACGGGATACGCAAGTTCGGATACCCCCGTCAACGTCAATACGACGTCGGCAGCCGGTGGCGCGGCCGCAGATCTTGTTGGCGAATCCGGTCTGAACAACCCCGCAAATATTACTGTCGTCATGGCGGATATCGGCAGCATAGATGCTTCCGGTTTTGACAGTGTTTTTAACGATGAGGAAGCCGGCTACACGGAAGCGCCGCTGTATGCCGGAACAGCCAGCAGGGCAAAACAGAGCGCCCGCAGCGCATGTACGGAGAGCTGTTCCCTCTAGCATTGCGGCGTGGTGTGCTGACAGTTCGTGTGGCCACGCTGAACCTGCGCATTTTTATGGTCCAAAATAATATCCGGCCTGTTCATACCAGGCTAACGGCGGTGAAGCAGATGGAAGACGTCCTTGTAGTAGACGATGACAGGCTGATACTGGAGCTGGTAAGGCAGATTCTGGAACACGAAGGGATTGTGGCCCACTGTGCAGCGAGCGGGGAGGAAGCGCTTGAGCAGATGAGGAATCGAACATTTTCCCTGATGATTACCGATTACAACATGCCGGGGTTGAACGGTCTCGAACTGGCCAGAAAAGGTCTGAAGCTGGCGCCTCTCATGCCCATCATCATGGACACCGGCGAGAATTCACCGCAGATCACCAGCCTGGCGAAGGAAATCGGCATATCAAGGGTTCTGGCCAAGCCCTTTCGCCCGGGTGAATTGATCAATTCAATCAGGGATGTGATGGGCGCACAAAGCGTATGGGCCTCTGCCATCGCTTAAGCAACAGCCGAAACATCCAAATCAATACACGGCATCGTGATCGCCAACGTTTACCGGGATAATCTCCCGATCAGTATAAATACTCCCTCCGCTTTGCTTAGAAGCGCCACTATTAGCAAGAGGTGGGTTTTGGGTTTGCTTGAAAGCTTCCCACTTTCTGACCTTCCCTTTGAAGGGGGTGGAAGTTAACTGCACGGCAAGCGTTAGAAATAGTCGGCCAGGCCGCTCACGATCCGCTCAAAGCGGGCCAGTCGCTCAGGCGGCTGGCCGGACTGCAGGGCGGATTGTTCCGCATCCGACAGTTCCAGTTCCGGTGACTGCGGCCGGCGCTCCAGATAGAGGGCGCGGCCGGTTTCCAGCACGACCTTCTCAAACGAATAGCGGTAACTGGGATTCTGCAGCAGCACGGCCTCGCTGTAACTGACACCACTGGCGGAGAGGGTCCGCAGATAGCCCGGCTCCGTAACCGATTCGCCGGCAGTGCAGACTGTCAGTGCCGCTCGACGCCGGGCAGCGGCATGCTGGAAGCGCCGCTTGTAGGGGAAGGAACAGTAGTTGACCGGCAGCCCGATGCCCTGTTCCAGCGCAAAGCGGACACTCCGCAGGGCGCACAGTTCCGATTCCAGCAGCGTGACCTTCTCGCCATGGATAAAGATATAGCCCCGCTCGGTCAGGGGGGTAAAGTTGTAGGGTGTCAGGCGCATCTGGTGCAGATTGAGGTGGTTGACGCCCGCCTCGGCCATCTCCACCATCTTCAGCCTGAGCAGGGCTTCGTCCTCCGGCACCGCTGGAATCTCCACCGTCACCGTCGGTATGCACCCCACCGCCAGGCGCAGTTTCTTCAGGTTATAGCGCACCGCTCCCAGATCGAAGCGGATCTCGTCCAGCCCGGCATCCCGCAGTCGACGGCACAGATCCGGCGTCAGCATGGTGCCGTTGGTGTACATCCAGAGATGCACCGCGTCACCGCAGCGCCTCCGCACGGCACTCAGGTAGGCGATGGTCAGCTCGGGTGTCAACAGCGGTTCGCCGCCGCTGATGCTGACGCCGCTGAATCCAAGGGCCGCCACATAGGCGGCATACTCCTCGGGTGAAGCGAACGCCAGGCCATTGGTCACCGGCGGACCGTCATCGTCCTGTTCCGTGGGGCAGTAGAAGCAGCGTCCATTGCAGCGACCGTTGACGAACAGGCAGGACCAGCTGCCGGCAACGCACGCGCGGCAGCCGGGTGCCAGCCCGTTGCAATCCACCTTGGTTCCGGCACAGCCGAACAGGGCGTGTTGTTCCAGCCAGCGCAGCAGTTCCGTACGTTCGGCAGCAGCGGCCAGTAGTTGTTCAGGGGTGGCAAAATTCAGCAGGTCATAGCGGAAGCCGTATTCACGGCGGTTGGATTCGATCAGCTGCTGCTGGACAAGCAGACCGGGATCAGACGGGATGGAGAGGAGCGGTAATACGGGCACGCGGAAATCCCTTCATGAGACGGAGTTGATGGAGCAGAAGCAACAACATCCGTCTTGATTTCCCGGACCCAAAGAGCGTGAAACGAGTTTTATTGTAGACTGTTAGCGATCAACCGCATAGGAGATAACGCAGCGCTCCGGAAATAGTTACTCCGCCAGGACCGGCCCCATGGGGTGCCCACCGTTATTCCACGTCGAGATGCTATTCACAGGTGGCGACTGGCTGCATTATGCAGCTACTCCTGGCTGCGCTGTTTTTCCTGCCATCCCCGTGCGCCGTTCAATTCCTGAATAGCCGCTTCTGTTCATGTGACGCATATTGCTTATGCCAGGAATAACCCAGCCGTCTCCTCGTTCAAATTCTCGCACCTTTCCAGCATCAAGAAGACTATCAAGTATTTCCGGACGAACCATGTCAAAGCGGTCATCGACGTATCTGACTCTGATCAGCATGAGAATCCCCTTTCTATGTAATGTATGCACCGCCCAATAAATAGTTTTTTTTAATTTTAGTGCATTTACTGCGCCATTTTATATGTACCTTAAATTATTGAGTCAATTGTCTGTACTCGGCAAAAACGGTTGAATCTGTAAACAGTTCCGACAAAAATCAGGGCAATTTGTGCCGCCGAAATGTCGAACAACTTTACAACCTAGACGCCTACCCGGCAGGAAGATCCAATTTCCCGTCTTACGCCAGCCCTGCGGCCAGCTCCCGCCAGTAGACGATGTCCAGACGCCGGCAGGCCCGGGTGACGCAGACATACAGGAGATTGCGGTCCAGGGCCGTCTTGCGGAAGTCCTTGGCATTCGGGTCGTACAGGATGACATTTGCGAATTCCACCCCCTTGACCTGATGGGCGATCGTGACCAGGGCTCCCGGCTCGAAGGTCAACTCACCCGATGGATGCAGCCCGGGTATGCCGGCCAGCGCCGTGTGGAGCATCTTCTCGTCCGATTTCTTCTTGCAGATAACCGCCGTCAGGCCGTAGGGGTCCTCGGCCGCCAGTTTCTCGACCAGTTGGCGCAGCTGCAGCAGGGCGCTTTCCTCATCCGCGGCCTGGTGGTACTCAAGCACGCCGGAATGGCGGCCGACCTGCTCGCTCTCGCGGTTGCTGATCCGGGCTGCCAGCGCCATGATCTCCCGGGGGCAGCGGTAGGAAACGGTGAGGGCCTCGTTGCTGACCCCGACCTCCTTCAGGTTGGTGTGGAAGATATCGAAGTCGGCTGCATCGACCCACGACAGGATCTTCTGCTTGCTGTCAGCACTGAGCGTAATACTGTTGCGATTGTCCGTTGCGGCGAGAATCGCCTCCAGCTCCAGCAGTGCAAGGTCCTGCCCTTCATCGACAATGATATGGGCGTACCAGCCGAGGGCCTCACGAATCGGCCCGTCCTGCTCACGCAGCTGGCACAGCCGCAGCAGCACACTCAGGTCGGCAAACGACACCGCCTGGCTTCTGGTCGCGTAGCGCCGGCGCAGATCGGCCAGAAAGGTCTCTTTTCCATTTTCTGCGGCAAACAGGACATCCAGCACATAGGGCTGGCCGTAAAAACGCCACAGGTCCTGGATCGGCTCGGCCTCCTGCACCTCGGCGACATAGCGGGCCAGCAGGCCGGACAGCAGCGCAGACTTCTTCTGCGCCGTCAGGGTATCGCCCAGCACCGGCTTGATTACCTTGCCGGTCAGGGCGGTGATGGCACTCAGGGCCCAGGCGCTGAAGGTATCCACCCTCGTGCTGCCGAGCAGGTCAGAGGAAGTCTGCCGGACATAGTTGCGCAGCACCTTGTTGAACATCAGCACCAGGCAGCGCTCCGGTGCGAATCGCTGGGGATCGTTGAACTGCAGGCACGACAACCGGTGCAGACTGACCACCGTCTTGCCGCTGCCGGCGCCGCCGGTGATCAGGGTACAGCCGTCGGTGGCTTCCGCAGTAATCATATGGAACTGCGCAGGGGTGATCAGCGAGACGATATCCACCATGCGGTGGTCATGGTTGGCCGTCTTGGTATCGGTGGTCGTATGAAACTGCCTGGCGTTTTTCACCCACCTGTCACCGGCCAGTTCGTACAGATCCTCGCCGCATTCCATGCGCCGCAGAGTGCGTTTCACGATCTCCACCGAGTCACGCCGGGTGATCAACCCCTCCCGGTCACGACCCTGAATGGTTTCGAAGTATTCATCTCCCAGGTCGTAGTCATAAAAGAAGCGCGAGATCGGGGCTTTTCTCCAGTCGACGACCAAGGCCCGGTTGTCATGGGACATGAAGCCCTGTTTACCGATCAGGTATTCCTTGGCGCCGATCCGTTTGTCGTTGTCGTTGATCCCGACCACCCCGAAGTATGGGCTGTCAGTCATTTCAAAGGCGGTCAGATACCGGGCGGGATCAAACTTTTCGTTTTCGATAAGTTTCTCGGTCAACGAGTTCTTTTCACGCCAGCTGACCGAATCAAGGCGTTCCTTCTTCAATTCAGCCGCATAGGAATTATGTGTGGCGATCTTGGCCCTGTTCTGCCGTGCCGTTTCTTCGATGGAGGTGAGTACGTCGGCCAGACGCTGCTGCTCCTGCAGGACTATGTCAAATTGGGGTTGTTCACTCATAGTGCTTGTTTGATGATCACAGTATCGTCTTCCGTATCATTTATGCAGCGGTTCGGAACATGGTCACTTCGGCTTCGGCCATGACCTTGCCGTCCAGTTCGAGCCAGGCCTTCACATCCACCAACCTGCGGCGTTCTCCAACCACTTTGCCAATCACGGTTACGATTGATCCGGTCGGGACCGGTGCCCGGTAGCGGAGTCTCATTTCACTGGTGACAACCATCAGTCCGCTCCCCATGCAGGCCTGGGCGCAGATCTCGTCCAGCAGGGCCGAGATGATGCCGCCGTGGGTAATCCCCTGCCATCCCTGAAAAACTTCGTCGATCCGCACCCGGGTTTCCGCCCGGCGACATTCGGGGTCTATCGTAAACTCGGCTTTGAAACCGATAGGGTTGTCCTTGCCGCAGATGAAACAGCGATTGTCATCAAGTACCTGCACAGTGCTCCCTTTCTTCATCTTCCTGTCGTTGCCGCAAAATTGTAACGTTCAACCATTTTGCATTCCTCGTGCTGCTTCAAAGCAGCAATGATTACGAAAGCTTATGTATACGCCCTCAAACAGGGGGCGTCAAACAGGGATTACACATACATAAGCAACTGCCGGTGATCCATCGTGGCAGTTTTATAATGTTGATAAGGGTGGGAATTGTGATCCGGATGCTGTAGGTTAAGTGGCAGGCTGCTTGTTGAAATAAGAACAGTGCCATTTCCGGCACCGTTACAGACCATTTCCGTGTCTCACGGATTAATCCGCGAATTCGTTCGCACCCAATTTCAGGAGAATGCAATGAAGAAGTACATTGTTACCACGCTGGCTTGTCTGTTTATCTCTTCCCTGGCGGTTGCCGCCTTTGCCGCTGATCCCGGGTTCTACGTCGGCGCCAATGCCGGCCTGATTTTACCGGATGACAGTACTGCCAAGTTCACAAATGTCGATGCCAATATTACGTACGATCCAGGGTACACCTTAAGCGCAGTCGGTGGTTACAAATTTGCCAATAACTTCCGGATCGAGGGTGAGATAGGCGAAAAAGGTGTAACGACCGACAAGATCTGGGCTGCTACTTCAACGCATGACAATTATGATTCGACCGTGAGTCTCGCAAATTTCATGGTCAACGGTTATTATGATATCAAAACAGCTACTTTCGTTGGATTTACGCCTTATTTTGGTGGCGGACTCGGAGTGGCGGTTTTAATGACAAGCGATGCACACACTTTTGATGGCAGAATCCTCAACGACAGTGCTGATGTTGTTTTTGCCTACCAGGCTGGCGTAGGTATTGCCTATGATGTAGTACCGAAGGTCACACTTGACTTCGGGTACCGTTATTTTGGCACGACAGAAGGCTCCTTTGAAGCCGCAGCCACTAACAACGATGTGAAAATGGCCTTTTCCAGCCACAACTTCATCATCGGAGCACGCTACAACTTCTAAGCCAGCTTGCGGAAACAGTATATGAGAAAGCCCGCTCTGTTCGAGCGGGCTATTTTGACGACCCAAAATCCTCCCCTCAATGTCCTTCCCGGGGCAGATCATGAAATATCGGTTTCATGCCGGACCTGCCGTAATCACCCTTTCCCGATCAGCCGTACGAAATCATCGTAGGGAGCAAATCCGGTCAGCCGCTTGCCGTTACAGAGGTGGGTCGGCACGGCGGTTAAGTGTAGTTCGCCGGCCCGGTGCCAGTCCGCATCCACCGCTCCCTCAAAGCTCCGCTCCGCAAGGACCGCCTGCGCTTCATCGGCCGGCAGTCCGACGGACCCGGCGATCCGCAGCAGCACCTCAACCAGCGCCAGGTTGTATCCCTCGACGAAATAGGCCTGGTATACGGCATGGCGGAAGAGGTCGCCCGCCCCCCGCGACTCGGCCCATTTACCCAGCTCCTGGGCCAGCCGGCTGTTGCAGGTGCGTGTCCGCCGTGCCAGCGGCAGCCCTTCAGCCGCAGCCGCGTTGGACAGCCGCACCTGCATGGCCTCTATCTCGGCCTCGCGGCCGCTGAAAAGTTCGGAAAGCTCCATCCCTTCCTGTGGGGTTTCAGGGTGGAGCGGAAAAACGCTCCACTGCAGCCGGACCCCGTATTCACGCTGCAAACGCTCGGTACGCACGGTACCCAGGTAGCACCAAGGTCAGATATAGTCGAAGAAAACCTCTACCACGGGGGCTGTGTTCATGGCTCACCTCTGCTGTGCAGCGTTATTTGAAGCGGGATCTGGCCGAGTCGATGGCCTCGCCCATGGCGGTCCAGGCCAGATCGATGCCTGCCTTCAGATCCTTCCAGGCGTGTTCGCCGGAATGCTGAAGCTCCTCGATCTTTTGCCGGGCAACGGCCTGCTTCACTTTCAGCGCCTCGATCTGCTCACCATACTCGTGCCTGACGTCGGCCGTGACTTTGCCGGCTTTGACGGAGAGCGTGTCGATTTCGGTATTCCATTCTTCCAGTTTTGCCTGCATCTTGCGGACGTATTCATCTCTGCTGTTCATGGATTGTCTCCTTTGTGCAAAAGGTGGTGCCCCTCACAGGTTAAGCAGTTCCAGTAGCGCCTGCGCCACGGCCTCTGACGAAGCGGGGTTCTGGCCGGTGACCAGGCTGCCGTCACGGACGGCATACGGCAGCCAATCAGCACCCTTGGAATACTTCCCGCCGTTTTTGCGCAATTCATCTTCAACCAGAAACGGCACGACTCCCGTCAAGCCAACAGCCTCTTCCTCCGAATTGGTAAAGCCGGTGACGGATTTTCCCTGCACCAGCGGCGTACCGTCAGGCAGCCTGGTGTTGCGAAATACCCCGGGTGCGTGGCACACTGCGGCTACAGGCTTGCCTTGGACAAACATGGACTCGATCAGGGAGATGGAGTGCCTGTCTTCCGCAAGGTCCCACAAGGGGCCATGGCCGCCGGGGTAAAACATTGCGTCGTAGTCATCGGGTGAAACTTCACTCAGTTTGACGGTGTGCGCCAGGGCTGCCTGTGCTTCGGCATCGGCATTGAACCGCTCCGTAGCCGCGGTCTGGAAATCTGATTCTGCGCTCTTCGGATCCAGGGGCGGCTGTCCCCCTTTCGGGGACGCCAGGGTGATGGCAGCGCCGGCATCCTTGAATACATAATAGGGAGTGGCAAATTCCTCCAGCCAGAAACCGGTTTTCCGGCCGGTGTCTCCCAGTTTGTCGTGCGATGTCAGTACGATCAGAATTTTCATGGGTGCTACTCCTCATATCCGGCCGAAAACAGCGCTGGCCGTTACGTTGCGAGCGGATGACTTTCATTGTACTGCTATGTAGAGTGTAGCACTGTCGAGGGGTTTTGTAGCTGGAATTTTAATTAACTTGGAAGCGGCCATGCCTGCTTATTGATTGAAACGGTAAGGACAAAAATGCGTAGCCACAACCGGTTACGCTTATCAGCGAATCACTGCTCTCCAGCCTGTCTTCATGGCCGTATCTCAACGATCGTACCATTTGGCGCTAATTTGTTGATTTCCTCGATTTCTTCGTCTGTAACGGCAATACACCCTTTTGTCCAGTCAACCTCTGTGTGCAAATCACCGACCCACGATAATCCATTCTTGATGCCGTGGATCATGATGTCGCCGCCCGGAGAAACACCCAGTTCTCTTGCCCGTTTTCTGTCTTTTTCGTTTGGATAGGAAATATGAAGTGACAGGTGATAACGGCTGTTCTTGTTCCTTGAATCGATAACGTAGGTCCCCTCCGGGGTTTTGTTATCTCCCTGCCGTTCCTTGGGACCATTCGGGTTTCCACCCAGGGCGATCTGGTAGGTCTTGAGCAGTTTGCCCTTTGAGATCAACGTCAATCGTCGATCTTTCTTTTCAATCAGAATCCTGTCTACCGGTCCCTTCTGGAGAGAGAAAACCTCTTTTTTCAGTGCAATAATCCCGTTTTCTTTGCTTGCAACCTCCTGTTCAAGCGCTTCAATCCTTTTTTGCAGTGAATGAATCTCATTCCCGTTGCTTTTAAGCTCCTGCTGGAGCGTCTCGATATGTTTCTGCTGCGTTGTAATCGTTGTATCCTTGAGAATGACATTCGTGATGTTGAATACCATCAACTCACTATCCTTCCGGTATCCACTCCCCGGGTAATCCTTGATGAGTTTCTGAAAACATTCCAGGGACTTCTGGTAATCCTTGTGCTCATTCCCGGGATACGCATGGATAATACCCATCTCGAACAGCACCCGGTCTCCCGCCGCGGGCTCTTTTTCAAGTATCTGCTGATATCTGCCCAGAGAGGCTGTGTAGTTTCCCTGGCTGAACAAATCATTCGCTTCTGTAAAGGTCGCCTTGGCCTGGAATCCATCATTATGACTGCAGCCGCAAAACAGCATGGGCGCCAGCAGGATGCAGGCAAAGAACAGGTTCAGATGCCAAGCCATCCTGCGTTGCTTCTTGCCTCTAATCGGCGGAAAGATTCTCAACTCACTCATCCTCTTCATCCTTTGACGGAAGCATAAAGGAAGCGGCAGAGCATCAAACCCTGCCACTTCCTTTCCGGAGCCCTGACGTCAAAGTCAGCAGCTCACCATGAACTTGACTTACTTCCGCATTGATTTGCGGAAAATGTCATCAGCCTTTTTCGCCTTTTCATCTGCCATCTTCGACTTTTCGTCTGCGATATTCGCCTTTTCATCGGCGATCTTCGCCCGTTCTTCTGCCATCTTGAGGGCATTTTCTGCCCGGGTTGCAGCCGCCTCTGCCTTTAACGTGGCCGCATCAGCTGCCGCCTTGGCAGCCTGAGCATCCTGCGCGGCCTGATCGGCTTTTGCTCCGGTCATCATCTGCTGCGACTGAACTTTCTCAAGGTCACCTGTTGTTGCACAACCTCCAAACGTAGCAGCAAGAACAAGCATCAATGAGATCACCAAAAGATTCTTCTTCATCGTTTTTCACCTCCCCTCTCTCGACTATTTCTTCCTGACAGGTTCAATCAATCTGGCATCCAGTTCCAGATCAATTTTCAAGCGTTTGATTGCATCTTTGGCCTCTTTGATATCCGTGAAAGGCCCCGCAACAACACGGTAGCCGGAGTCCTTTGCTATCACCCTGGCCGGGATTTGCGGACCCTGGTGGTTGATAATGGCGGAAAGCCTCACGGCATCCGTCTCGTCACGCAGGTCAGCAGCCACAACAGACCAGGCATCCGGTTTCAGTTCTGCTATCTTCGGTCTGCCGAGTAATTCGCCCGGGTGCCTGACTTCCTTGGGTTCCGCAACCCCTTTTCCACTTCCCGGCCTGAATTCGAAGACAGGAACGGGAATCCCGCGTGCCTCGGCCAATACTTTCTTGACATTACTCCAGTCAAGCGTGCGCCCTGATTCCTTTTCAAGGGTTCGCAATCTTTTGTAGACCTTATCAAGCTCGGCAGTGTCCAGGTCCTCCGTGGACCCATGCACTTCCAGGTACACCACCCCATTGCTTAGACCCAGGAGATATGGCTGGTTAACAAAGCTCACCGGTGTTTTGACCGGAGTGTTCTCATAGAGCTTTTTTATATCTTCCGGATAGAGACGCAAGCAGCCATTGGTCGCCCGAAGACCAACGCTGGCCGGTTTATTGGTGCCATGGATCAGATAACTCGGCTTGCTTAAATAGAGCGCGTATTCGCCCAGGGGATTTTGAGGTCCCGGCAGAACTGCAGCGGGGAGGGGATCACCTTTTTTGAGGTGATCCCTGGCAATTGAGGTGGGCACATGCCAGGTCGGCCGGTGTACCTTGCGCTCAATATGCATTTGCCCCATGGGCGAGGGGCGCTCTTCGGTGCCGACGCCTACCGGGAAGGTCACTACCGCCGGTGACTCACTGTTACCTTTAAACTGAAAAATCCTCATTGCGGCCAGGTTGATCACGATGCCTTTTCTGGGGGCATCCGGCAGAATAAAATTCAGAGGCAGGATAATACGTTCTCCGGCCTCAGGTACCCATATATCCACCCCCGGATTAGCTGCACTGACCCCATTGAGTCCCAGGCTGAAATGCCTGGCAATATCCGGCAGCGTATCCCCCTTTTTCAGGCGGATGAATCTCAACCGGCCAACAACATCATCACCTTTTGCAACAGAAAATTCATTGCGTTCGATGTATTCATCCACATGTCGTGAAACAGGCTGGTATTCCTCTTGAACGCTTCTCGTCATAGCGCATCCATTGATAGTCATTATGACGGCAAAAAGAGCTATAAGACGGAGCGTATGGGTTAAGGGTAACAGCTGAATGATTCGGCACATGGGTTAAGGTCCTTGGATACGAAGTGATGGCACAAAAAAAACCGGGGCCGAATATCTTTTGGATATTTCGGCGACCCGGCTGTCTCTATGAGACCCTGTAGGCTTTCCGTCCCATTCTTGCGAATGGTTTAGTATTATCGGATTATCACTGTATGTAACTATGCTGTATACGCGAGCATAGTTGCCTCAACAGGGAAACTTGTCAAGAAAAATGTAAAAAGGCAGAGGGATATTGCCCGCGTGTCACCTTACAACGTGCACTTTTGTGCCCAACACAATAAAAGACTGTAAAGACAAAAACGCCGTAACCACGGATGGTTACGGCGTTTTGTTTGCAGTTTTGTGTTATTCCTGGGTCAGAAGGGAATGTCGTCATCCTGGAAGGGGGGCTCTTCATAATTGCTGCCGCCGCCATTGGTCGGTTCGGAGGTGACGTCATTGTTGCGGCGGCTTTCACCCTTGGGTGACAGCATCTGCATCTTGTCGCCGACAATTTCAGTAGTATAACGGTCGTTGCCGCTCTTGTCCTGCCATTTTCTGGTCTGCAGGCGCCCTTCGATATACACGGTCTTGCCTTTGGAAAGGTATTCACCGGCGATTTCGGCCAGTTTGCCCCAGAGTGTAATGTTATGCCACTCGGTGCGTTCTTCCCACTCACCGCTCTTGTTCTTGAATTTTTCGCTGGTTGCCAGGGAGAATCCTGCCACAGCCTGGCCCGAACCGGTAAAACGCACTTCCGGATCCTTGCCCAGATTCCCTATCAGCATAACTTTATTAAGACTTGCCATCTAATGTGTCCCCCTTGTGCAAAATATATGGATGGAGATTACATCATAACGATTGGTACGGCAAGGGTGTCTTTTCATCTCAGCAATGAAAGCGGAACCACCCTACATCCGGCCGGAACGGATGATGGCGTAGACCAGCCAGAGACCGACGATCCCCGCCACAGTGTACCCCATAAAGGCCAGTACCGGGAAGCCCATGAATTTTGGCCCCTTGTCGGTCTGCATGATGATCGAGGAGCCGATGATCATGGCCGCCAGGATCATGCTGGTTGAGAGGCGGTTGATGGAACGGTCGAACTCGGCAGTGAATTTGTCCAGGCCGCGGTGTTCCAGGTCGATCTTGAACTTGTTGCGGTTGATGCGGTTGATGATCTCTTTCAGGTCGCGCGGGATGTTGCGCGCCAGGTTCAGGTACGAGAAGAGGAGCTGATTGATGTCGCGGGTAACCCGCCGGGGGGAGAATTTCTGGCGGAGCGCCTTGACGATGAAGGGGCGCAGATGCTCTACCATATCAAAGGCCGGGTCGAGTGACCGCCCCATTCCCTCGATCAGCACCAGCGATTTGGCCAGCAGCATCAAGTCGGTCGGTATCCTGATATTGTAGAGGGTGATGATTTCAATGAACTCCATCAGCATGCGGCCGACTTCAATTTCCTTAAGGGGGATTTCGTAGTAGCCGTCGATGAAATTGAACAGATCGCGTTTCAGGGCCCGGATATCCAGGGAGTCCGAGATGTCGCCGGCAAAGAGCAGCAGCGAGACGATCTCATCCATATCCCGATTGACGATGGCCGAGAGGATATCGGTCAGGAAGGTCTTGAGGCTTTCATCCAGGCGCCCCACGATACCGAAATCCAGCAGGCAGATCACGTTGTCCGGAAGGATCAGGAGATTGCCGGGATGAAGGTCGCCGTGGAAGAATCCATGTGTGAGCACCATCTCCAGGAAGGCATCCGATCCGCGCTTTGCAATCAGTTTTCCGTCCAGCCCCTGGTCGATGAGTTTATCCTGGTCGGACACCTTGACGCCGGCAATATACTCCATGGTCAGGATGCCGCGGGAGGTCTGTGCCCAGTAGACGCGGGGGAAGTACATCCAGGGGGTTTTGGCAAAATTGTCCCGGAACTTCTCGATGGTGTGCCCTTCGCGTGAGAAATCCATTTCCCGGCGGATGGTGCGGGCAAATTCACGCACCACGCCGACCGGATCATAGATTTCGCTTCCGGATACGTGCCGCTCGGCCAGACTGGCCAGGGCCATCAGGGCGCTGATGTCTGACTCGACGATCTGGACGATACGGGGCCGCCGCACCTTGATGACCACTTCCTCGCCGCTGATCAGGCGGGCCCGGTGCACCTGGGCGATCGATGCCGCCGCCAGGGGGGTGGGATCGATCGCCGCGAAGAACTGCTCGACGGGGCCACCCAGTTCGGTGGATATCTGAACCAGCACCTCTTCAAACGGGAAGCTGGGGACATCGTCCTGCAGTTTTTCAAACTCGCGCACAAAGGCTTGCGGGATGACATCCGGCCGGGTAGAGAGAATCTGCCCCAACTTGACAAAGGTCGGCCCCAACTCCTCCAGGGCCAGTCGCATCCGCTCGGCGGCCGTCAGCCTGGCCAGATCGGGCAGAGAGCGCCGGAACAGGCGCCGGCTGCGTACCACCATATCGGCCAGCCCCAGCATCTCGAGGACCTGGTCAAAGCCGTAGGTGCTGAGCACGCGAACGATGTTCAGATAGCGCCTGATGCTGCGTATGTTGCGGTTGATCTTCAGAAACCTGAGCATAGAGCTAGTCGTTACAGCTGGATTCCAGCTCCTGAACACGCTTGGAAAGCCGGTCGAATTCTTCTCTGGAAACCAGGCCCAGGCGGTCGACGACCTTTTTTACTTCGGTTTCGGCCATCTCCATGACCTTTTCCCTGTTTTCCTTGGCAATCTCCTGGATCCGGTCAACCAGGTGTTTCCCCTCATCCTCACTCAGTTTGTAGCGCTCCTTCATTTCCGCCACCAGCTCTTCAGCCTTCTTCTGGGTAATGGCCGCTACACCGATTGTCGTCATGACAACTTTTTCAAGCAGCTCCAGCATGGTATACCTCCCTGATCCTGTTATTGTCACATTTATCATAGTCTAGCATACCCGCTTTACGATGCAAACGGGTAGCATTACGTGCCGGCCGGTTCCCCAGTTGCGGGTCAATTTCTCCATCATGTAAAATTTAGCTTGCACAAGCTCGGATTATTTGCTAATTATTCTACTTCTTGACCGGACAATATCGTTTTGCGCTTGTAGCTCAGCTGGATAGAGCAACGGACTACGAATCCGTAGGTCGGGCGTTCGAATCGCTCCAGGCGCACCATAAAAACAAGGGGTTACAGTTTATTCTGTAGCCCTTTTGCTTTTTTTGCCCTTCGTAGGGTCAATATAGGGTCACAGGTAGGGAAAATAATTATTCAGGGCCGAATTCCTATTTACAGGTTTTCGGCTCTTTTTTTATTCAGTGTTTCTGAATTAAATTCTTTTCCAAGGTAGAAAACCCCTGCTGAAAGGGATCAATACTGACGTTGAAATTCAGCTTCTCTGATTCAGAGACTATGAATAATAATTCAGAGCAAAAACAGCATGTTACGTGTTGACAAGCCGTTTTTAATTCATTACGGTGGTCATCAGATTTAAACATATAGCAGGAGGAGGAATACACTATGAACGTTGAAATGAACTGTAAGATTGCCGATGCCAGCCACAAAGCCGCCTTTCTCTCTAAGGTCACAGCCGTTAAAGATTTTGAGCAATCGCCTTCATTCACCGCTGTTGAATTGAATGGTCTGTCTCTCTGTCTCAAGGACATTGAAAAGACCTTACTTGAAGCTGAGGATCTAATACCTGTCGGCGCGTAACGAAGCAAAGGAAGTCAAACACAGAACGAAGGCCGGTTCCGCAAAGGTTCCGGCCTTCTCATTTCTGCATTGTCTCACTCGGCCCGGATCACAAGACAGAAGGTCACCGGGGTACACTGAAGGGGTACAGGAGGCCACCGCCGATCTCTGCCAGGGTGCAGCCTTGTTACACTCTACCCCCTGCCTTTGCCTTTTGCTAAATCTCTCTCCTGTCCCCCAGGAAGAAGGGGGGGCATCAGACCCCCCCCACTCCCCCCCTTGCCGCTGCGTACCTCCTCCCCCCACTTGCTTGTTTCCTGTACGCACATAAAGCTTGCCCCCCTGATTATTGGGCGGCGTTGAGTTCAAGCAATGTGTCTGCCGGAAAAAATTCCCAGAAATTTTGAAGAGAGCGGTTCTTTTTCTGCTGAAATTATCGCACTGAAACTGAAGCGTTATATGGTACAGACTTCACAATAATCCTCTGGTCACCAATCATCCAGAATGTATTTCCGTTGAATCTATCGTAGACATACACACCACCGCCATTTCCTTCAAAACTTCCAAGCGGAGCATACCGGAAAAGCCACAGACCGGAAGCAACCACCAGCAAAACAAAACCACCCGCAATCGCTGCAATCATCTTTGCTGACATGGTGACAACCTCCGTGACAGGCCTTCAAATATCTTACAAACAGGTCAGAGATTATTTACGCTCAATAGTTTGTTCAATGATGATCTTCTGAGGTGTCATTTGAGTAGTTCCGAAATCACCATGCCGCCCGTAAGCATCAACCTTGCCTTCGATCAGACGCACATAGTATGGGGTGGTTCTGCCATGTATCATATCCTCTGACGTTTCAGCCAAGGCGTAATTCAGATATTCCTTACCCTGCATGGCGCTTACTGAAGACGGATCACCCATAACTTCAATTACCTGTTGCTTGTTCATGCCTATTGACACCCTATTGATGTTTGAGGAGGAGGAAGCGCACCCGCATAAACACAGCATCGACAATCCTACAAATAACCTTTTCATATTCCCCCCTAAGCTGAGTGGTTTTGAATTTTAGAATTCTATCGCATAATAACGGGTATATGTATACGGTTCTAATTAATGCAGATGAAGGCAGTTAATTATTGCTGCAAACCATTCGGTGAAAGGAAACTGCCATGTTCAAGCTTCCAACAAAACTATTGGATCAAATCGAGTCGATGACACCGGAGCAACAAGAGGAAGTGGTGAAACATCTATCAGTGAAGCTACAGCAGGAACGAATGGAGCAAGAGCAGGCGAAACCTGACACCGAAGCCACCCCCACTGAAAGGATAACCCTCTGAGAGCTTCGCCGGATTCAGCCTGTTTTGACAGTCAGGTATATTATGGCAAGGAGTAGAGCGGATAAGCGCCTGAAACGGGCGGAAAACCCGCTTTAAATAAACTCTTAACTATATAGTTAATGCTGCATTTGTTCAACTCTGAGGGGTAATGCAAAACAGATAGCGTCAAATAAATGTCGGTACCAATATATATTTAAACCTGCATGAGATAAGGGATTGAGAGGAATTAGAATGAAGGTGATTCGATAGGCAAAAGAACTGGTGAGAAAAAAAGGCGACAAGAAAAGAGGGGGTGTCTTGAGAGCTTGCCGCCTTGCACATGCCTGTATGATCATTCAAGAGGCGCTGGTTTTTGCTCCTGAGGCTGGCCGGGGAGACCATCAACCACTATGACGCTGGCCGGTTTGCGAGCTGGCACTTTCCCCAGTGCATTCGGCTTTAATACGGGGGCGGGTGTTCTTGCCCGGGTTTTCCTCTTTGCTGATTTTTTTCGTGATGGTGCTGGCGGGTTCGGCTTCTGGTAAGGTACTTTCCATGCAGGCGGTCTTGTACTCGATGTATCTGGTAAATCAGTTTCAGCTGCAAGGGTAAGAGCAGCGGCCAACCGTTTCACGTCCTGAAGCTTCACGCTGATGACAGAACCATGCTTATCAGGGTGACAGGTGAACTCGCTGATGTTTACCAACTCATGACCATTCAGGCGAACGCGATCGACACGATGGTAGTGCATTGATCCCGTAGAGAAAAAATCCACTTCCTTTGCAATTCGATCTTGATTTGATTTACTCATTTCTTTACCCCTCCTTTGATTGTAGTTGACCATACAGACATGATTTCATTTCTCGCTGCCTCCAGATCAGAGGCAAGCTCTTTCAAGCTGGTTGCTTCACTGGATCGTATTTTCAAGTCGAGTAATTTGCTCAGGGCTTGAGGAAGTGATTGAAAGAATTTCCACGGCACAATATTTTCAGTTACCTGTTCTGTCTCTTCATTGGTGCTGTGGTTGATCTTGCAGATTTCATAATTGAACTGGTCACCACGTAACAAAATGTTTTCTCCATCTTTGAGGTTGAATCGTATGTTCATTAGATGACTCCTTGTCATGGTATGGGGTAAGTGGTGGAAACGTGTCTACCGGACTCTGACGAAGTGGACGGATGTTTCCTTGTGACTGTCTTCCTGATCTTCTTGAGGCCAGATAAAAGACTCGTCATTACTGACAGTTCATCAGGTGTCTGTGGTCGATTTCCTTTTTTGATCTTCTGGCAATTCTTCACGTGCTTTTCTCCTTCATGCTTCCCCTGCTTTTCTGGTGGTACATGGCTAGAGATATAGAATGTCTTAAGGTGCCTTAAGTGGGAAAATAGGGGTTATCGCTTAAGGTGCCTTTAGCGGAATTTGTCACTTTTCCACCTTCACCACTTAAGGTGCCTTTAGCGTACGCACTTAAGGTGCCTTTAGCGTACGCACTTAAGGTGCCTTTATTCGGCTTCTGTTTTCTTGCTGCCCTTGCTTTCTCTATATTGGAATTATCCCTTTCAGGCGGTTCCCATGTTTTCCACTTATCTGAAAGTCGATACAAAGCCGGGACACTGGCCCCGTTTACTAATCCTCCAGGCCGTGAACACTCCATGAAGCCTATTTCAATAACTCGCTTAATTGCATCAGTGAAAGTTTTAGAGGGTATGTTGAATACGGTTTCAGCTTCAGCGAACGTGAAAGAAAAAACAGGGCGTCCTGTTGAATCCTTCTCGTTTGCATGTGCCGCCCTGTTGCTCTTTGCCCTGCAAATGTTGGCCACATCGGTTGCCGTCTTTGACAGGTATTTCCACGCCGGATAGGTAATGTCTTTCGGGAATATCTGACAAAACCACTTGTCGAACGATGGAAGACTCTTTGTGTTTCGACCGTTGGCAAGCACGGCCTTCTGTTTCCCTTGAGGTTTTTCAGCTGGTAAAGGGGTCTTAAGTGGGGCGGGGGTATTGTCTGTTGCTGCTAACGGTGTCTTAAGTGGTTCAAGCTGTATAGGGTCACTATCGTCAAAGGG
Organism: Geobacter psychrophilus; assembly: GCF_056821595.1. Classification (NCBI taxonomy): domain Bacteria; kingdom Pseudomonadati; phylum Thermodesulfobacteriota; class Desulfuromonadia; order Geobacterales; family Geobacteraceae; genus Geobacter; species Geobacter psychrophilus. Next base: position 1,562,058 of record NZ_JBXDTU010000004.1, on the reverse strand, counting down.
AATTTCGTCAGGCTCAACAGACGTTTTAACGGGGGTTGTATCGGGCGTGCTGTCAAACATGGGTAACTGATTGTCGATGACAACCGGGGTGAACCTTTCCGGCATAGTGCCGAGCTTCAGGTAATCAAGACATTCTTGCTTGTTCCATTTATTACGCTGGTTCAACCTTTGGCCGGTACTCTTTGCCTTTTTCCCTGCCTCTGTGCGGAGGTCGTAAACACCAATTGTGCTGAATTCAGTCATTGCCGCCCACCTCGCTTCACCATCTCGGAAGCTTGACGATACAACCATGATCTGACATTCAGTAGGCGCTTGGCCGGGAGCAGTGCGCCTCTTTCATAGTCAACAATCGCTGCCAGCAAGTCGGGTGTTTCGGCGAAGGTGAAGAGCGCACGGGAACCGCTTGGAGCCTGTCCAATTATAGGGGTTACGCCGTATGCAGCCAGGTAGGATGCAAGGTCGATACTCTCAGTCTCAAATGCTCGTTGACTCGTTGTCATGGCCGATCCCCTTACGCTGCCGCTTGTGCTTCAGTCGTGCTGCCGAAAATTCTTTCACCTGTGAATGCGTCAAGGTCGGCAATACGATACCGGACGGATCGCCCCATCTTGATAAAGCGTGGTCCTCTGCCGTTCCAGCGCCACTGTTCAAGGGTGGTTGGTTGAATGTGTAAATATGCTGCTGCTTCGGGGGTGGTGAGTACGGTCACTGAAAAGGCAATGACTTTGTTGTTTTGATCTGTTGGCGGCGAGGATGATTCGGGGGGCGATAATGCAGTGGAGTGTTGTGTCGTTTTCATGTTCTGTCTCCTGTCTCGTTTGATTAACTTCTATGGAGACAGAGAAAAACAGATATGTTTTGCACTGTACGGTAACTACCGTTTGTTATTCGGTAATTACCGTTTGCAAGCTGTAATCATTATGGATTTTCACGTACAGTAAGCTCAACAGCTTTTCTTAACCACTCACGAACGGTTTTCACATCAATTGTAATTCCTAACGAACTAGCGTCATCAACAATATCAGTAGGTATGGTGCTTTTCTTCTCTTTGGGGTCATAGCTGTAACCTTTGATTGCCATAGTTGCCACAAGCTTAAGCAAAGTTCCAACAGCTTTTGGATTATCTGAATCAGAAAGGTTGCGCCCACTTGATGCTGTTATAGATTCATTGGCTGTAGGGATAACAACCACTCCATTTTCTTTTTCAAAGCGTTCAACTTCTCGCAACAGAAAACAGTCTCTCCCCCCATAAGTTTCTATAACGCAAGGATGCGGATCACCTTCTAAGCTTGGCATACCCCATGCGTAGTTAAGTTGGCCTGTTTCTTCGGCATAATGTCTAATCCGGTCAACTGGTACTCCCCATCTTTCTGCCAGTTGTTCAACAGTGAACCAATGCCTCTCTGGTAGTGTCATGTCCGTTTCTCCTCACGGTCTCCAGATAAATCCGGGGAAGCTGGTGGAGATACCAGCGTTCAGGAGCGACCCTATCCCCGGAAATCGAAAACTATCTATGCTGCATTGCCCTTGATCTGTATAACTTGTCCATGCTGCACCTTGATTCGTTCTTGAAGCGCGTTGGTTATCTTCTGCATAGGTTCCCGCAGTCGGTCAACATTCAGGATGATATATCCACCTGTAACGTCTCCGGTCTGCTGTTTATGGTTCAAGAGAGCCTTTACCGTGTAGCTTGACAAGTCAAGACTTTCAGCAAGGGTGGCAAAGGTTCGCCGCAGGTCGTGACATGAGAATGTTATTCCGGTGGCTGCTGTCACTTCGTCAATAGCACGTTTCGGCTCTACGATATACCCCGTCTTTCCTTCACCGGGGAACACATAGGGAGAAGCAAGCCGGGACTCTGCCAGGGCAAGCCTGTTATGTGCTGCCTGCTGTTGTCTCAAGTTCATTTTATCAAATCCAGCAAGTGACGCTTTCGCTTCAGTCAATTCTGTTTTCAGGCCCTCTTGCCGGTCTTTTAAGAGCTTGTACAGGTAGTCAGACAATGGCAGAGAGTGGGGCGTCTTGTTCTTGGTGTCAGTGATCGTGAAACAGCCCTCTTCAAAATCTACTTGTTTCCATGTCAGTGTTGCCGCTTCTTGCCGCCGTAGGCCGGTGAAGAGCAAGAAACGCAGGTAGTCGGTCATTATGCTGTTATCCAATCCTGTCACAGCCTTATACCAAGCAGGAAGGTCACTGTTTTTGACAAGTGTTCGCCGCCGGTCAACCTTGAACCATGCTTTCCTTTTCCTGCTTGAAAGTATGGTGACGGGGTTAGCATAGGGAGTGCCGCCCTCTTCATCTTCAAAGGCATAATTCAAAACGGCCCTGAGTGTCCTCATGCAATTATCAGCTGCCGCCTCTTTGCGCTTCGGGTCAAGAGGTGTAACTGCTTTCAACTTTGGTTTGTCCTTGAGACCCTTCTTGCTGTCAATTTCTTTTGTGAGTGCTTGCCGTTGCCGCTTACCACTGGCAATGTCGGCGTGTCGAGCTTTCACCATGTCACGGGAAATGTCTGCCGCTGGCTTATCCAGCCAGTCAGAAAGATACAACCGGAACAGGTCTTGATAAGTTGTCACGGTGCGAGGTTTCAGCTTGCCTTTTATCACATATTCATCAAGTGCCTTCTGTAATGTGATTCCTTGCCGTTTGCCCTCTTCTGCCTGTTGCCGTGCCTGTCGCTTTGATTCGTTCGGATCAATGCCCCCGGCCATTTCTCCAAGCTTAATCCTGCCATCTCTACGGGCATCTGTGGCCGTGGTCAGCTTGACACTCTTCATCATGACCCTGACACGCCGCCCCGCGATCATGGCACGGACAAAGTATTTCTTGCCGGTGGCCGAGACACGCAAGCCGAAACCATCCAGGTCTGCATCATAATAATCAACCTGCTTGCCCTTGTCTGCAAAAGGTAACTTTTCAACTTCGGTATCGGTCAGCTTGATTTTCTTCATGGCTTCCCTCCATTCCATTGCGTAGGGTCAACATAGGGTCAAACATTCTTATAGGGTCAATATAGGGTCAATGAATTACGTAGAACAAGAATATGTGACAAGTTATTGATTGTCAAGAGTATACAGAAGAAGATAGAACGGAGTAGGAGGGTTTATAGTGCCATTTTGCAAACTACGAATCCGTAGGTCGGGCGTTCGAATCGCTCCAGGCGCACCATAAAATCAAGGGGTTACAGTTTATCTGTAGCCCCTTTTTTATTTCTGGCGCTATGGTCGCATGAGGACAGAAGCCCGTTTAATCCCTGTAATAAACGTAGGTCGGCCGGATAGCCAGGATGACCGCTGCTGCAAGCAGCACCCCGGCATACGGCATGATTTGCTCATGGAAATAAGCCCCCACAATTATACCGAAGAGCAGTACACACCCCTTCAACAGCCCGATATCGTACCAGGCCCATATTTTAGTCCTGAGAAGTTTCATGGCGATCACCTCATATCCGACAGTATATCACGTATATGGGGCGAGCAGAGGGACAAGGCCTCCTCCCTTTTGCTGTTCAAGGCTGGTTGACGCGGCGCAGCACTGCAGCTATTTCCGGATGATCAGGCCGGCGCCGGCCATCAGCAAGGCGACACCGATCGCCCGCTTGCTGTCGAGCGGGATGGTACGGAAACCGAACAAACCGAAATGGTCCAGCAGAACGCCGGTGGTCAGCTGCGCGCCGATGACTGCGGCCATGGCTGCGGTGGTGCCGATGCGCGGGATGGCCACGATGGTCATGGTGACGAAAAAGGCGCCTAGTACGCCGCCGGAGAGTTCCCACCAGGAGGCGTGTGCGACCCCCTTCAATGACCCCTTGCCGGCGACCAGCACCAATACGACCAGGAATAGTGTGCCGACTGCAAAGGAGATGCAGGAGCTTTCAAAGGTACCGATCTTCTGGGCCAGGCGGCCGTTGATGGAGGGCTGGAAGGCGATGGCGATGCCGCCGCAGAACATCAGCACAAGCAACAGGATGTGGTTCATCCGGACAGCTCCTTACATTTCAGTTGGTACGGCGATGTGCCTGCGTATAGTGATTCCGTGTCGTGCGTAATTCCATAGCATTACAACACCGTACAGTCACGCAAAAAGAGCGGTCAGGCAGAGGTTGAAGCCCATGCTGTAAAAAATCCCGACAGCAGCACAACCATTATTGTAAAGAATCCCAACAGGCCAGCCCTTGGCGCCGGCAGATTCACTGAAATTCAATGCAGTTAGCCCAATCCACGCAGCTGGCACATAATATGCTTTATATAAGACACGCACCCATTGAATTCATCTGATCTTGGCAGGCAGCTTATTTAGTACAGACTATTATAGAAAGGAAGTGAGGCATATGCCGTGGTACACAAATCCGGTCATCACCTGTAAGGTTTTGAACAGAATCGCCAATCGTCACTCATGTGCAAACCTTCAGGACCTCAAAACGACTCTGGACTATGCCACTCAATTGCTCTGGAGAAAGCAGGAGCACTACTACAGCAGCAAATCATCCGTTTCTACGGGAGCGAGCGGCTTTAGCTGGGTTGGCCAATGACGCAGACTCGACAGCAAAGGCAGGCCGCTCTGTGATCCTGCAGATCACTCTCTTCATCGCGACTCAAGGGCACTGAAATCCAAAAAACCGCCCCCTGAAACCTGTTTTCAGAGGGCGTTCTCATATCCTCTACTGTTTACAGAATATCCCGCTGGACATGTCTTCATCCCCTCTGATAAAGTACGCAATTCATGAAAATCAAACGACTTGAAATATCAGGATTCAAATCCTTCGCCGACAAGGTGGTGCTTGATTTCCAGCAGGAGGTGACCGGCGTGGTCGGTCCCAACGGCTGCGGCAAGTCAAACATCGTGGATGCGATCCGCTGGTGCATGGGGGAGCAATCTGCCAAGCACCTGCGCGGCAAATCCATGGAGGACGTGATCTTTGCCGGCAGTGAAAATCGGCGTCCTTTGGGGGTTGCCGAAGTATCCCTGGTGTTCTCGACCGAGGACGGGCGTGCGCCGGCCAAATATCTGGATTATGCCGAAATCCAGCTCACCCGCCGACTCTATCGCGATGGTGAGAGCGACTACCTGATCAACAAGACCCCCTGCCGTTTGCTGGATATCACCGAGCTGTTCATGGATACGGGGGTCGGAACCCGGGCCTACTCGATTATCGAACAGGGCAAGATCGGCCAGATCCTCCATTCACGGCCGGAAGAACGGCGCTTCCTGATCGAGGAGGCGGCCGGTGTTACCAAGTTCAAATCGCGCAAGCAGCTGGCCCTCAAGAAGATCGAGTCCACCCGCCATAACCTGGCGCGCCTGGCGGATGTGCTGGGAGAAATCCGCCGTCAGCTGGCATCACTGCAGCGACAGGCCAAAAAAGCCGAAAAATTCCGCGAATTCCGGGACGAATTGCGCGAGATCGAACTGCTCTTCACCGCCCGCGAGTATTGCGAGACACAGGCCCAGCGTCTGGCTGCCGAGCGAGAGCTGGTAGCACTCAATGATCGCATCCGCGAGGTGTTTGCCGCCTCGGCTCTGGCCGAATCCAGGATGGAGGAATCCCGCGTAGGGCTGCTGGAGGCGGAAAAGCTGCTGAACGCCGCCCAGGAGGAGATTTATCGCGTCAGGAGCGAATTCAGCACCGCAGAACATGCGCTGGAGTTCCAGCGCAAGGAACTGGCCGGTCTGGAAGGGCGTTTGTCGCGGCTGGAATTAGAGGCCGGAGAACTGGATACCCGTCTGAAGGAATGCGTTGCGCAGCGTGAATTGCTGGAGCTGCGCCGGGATACCTCCGCGGTTGAAACGGCAACCATTAACGATAATCTGCAGCAGGCCGAAGAAGAGCTGGCTGTTCATCAGCAGGCCGAGGAAGAGTTGAATCGCCTGCTGGAGGGGCGTCGCAAGGAGCTGTTTGAAGCCCTGGCTGAATCGGCCCAGTTCAAAAGCCGCCAGGAAAACGCCCAGAAACGGTTGGCGGGTGTGGCCGAGCGTCTGGAGCGTCATTCCCGTGAGGGGCTGCAGCTGGCTGAACGCCTGGAGCTGGCGCAACGGCGCACGCTGGCCCTGGACAGCGAGGTTGGCGGGACTGAGCAGGGCCAGGAAGCGCTCAAGGTAGAGATCGCCGGCCTGCGGGGCCGCGAAGATGATTTGAAGAGCCGTTTGCCGGAGCTGGAAAAGGCCTGGCAGGCGCGGCGTGACGAGCTGAACCTGACCTCGTCCCGTCTGCACTCCCTGAAAGAGCTGGAGGCCCGCTTTGCCGGGTACGGCCAGGGGGTCAAAAACCTGATGGCTGCCAAAGAGCTGCGTCCGGGATTTAGCGGGCTGCTGGCGGATGCCATCGAGACCGCCCCGGAACTGGAAGCGGCTGTTGAAGCGGCCCTGGCGGACTATCTGCAATGCATTGTGTGCGATGAAGAGGCCAATGTCCTGCGGTCGCTTGCGTTTCTCAAGGAAAGCAACGGCGGCCGGGTTGGATTGGCCTTACCCCTGGAATGCGAGCAGCTGCCGACAGTGGTCCTGGATGGTGCCACGCCGCTGGCCGATCTCGTTAGGACCTCCGGCTCGTGCCAGGGTCTGGTCCGGCATCTGCTGAGTGGCGTCATGCTGGTGGAGAGCATTCCGCAGGCCATCGAGCTGGCCCGATCGCATCCGGCGCTTTCCTTTGTCACCCGCGGCGGTGACCTGGTCTCCCAGGGGGGCATTGTCAGTGGTGGTTCCGTTGATCAGGTCCAGAAGGGCATCATCCATAAGAAACGGGAGCTCAAGGACCTAGAGGAACGGGTGGCATCCCTGGAACAGGAGGTCGCGCAGCTGGGAAAAGAGCGGGGCGACCTGCAGCAGCAAGCCCGGGAAGTGGCGGAAGGACTTAAAGCGGCGGGGGCACTGCTGCATCAGGCCGAACTCAAACTGGCCGGTCTGCGAAAGGATCGTCAGCAGGCGGCCGACGAGATCGGCCGGGTTGAAGAGCGGCTGACGGTTCAGGTTATGGAGTCGGAAAACCTCCAGGAAGAGCGGCAGACTCTGGAGGCCGAATTGAAGCAGGCCGTGGAACGGCTGGCCGAGGTCGGCAGTTCCTCTCAGGAGTTGGAACAGGGCGTGACCAGCCTCAAATCCGGGCTCGATACACGCCGGCTGCAGTTGGCAGCGGTTCGCGAGCGGGTCACCACCATCCGGGTGCAGTCGGCTACCCTGCGGGAACAGCATGAAGCCTATCTGCGCGGTATCGCCGACCTGGAGAAGCAGTCTCAGGATCTCCTCCGGCGCATGTCAACTGACCATGAGGATACGCAAAAGGGTTCTGCCGAGCGCCTGCAGCTGCAGACTGCCATCAATGAGGGCACAGGTCGGCTGGAAGGATTGCTGCGACAGCAGATGACTGCTGAAACGCGGCTGGCAGATGTCCGTAGCGCCTACGAAGCCTCAGGCATCGCTCTGGCGGATGCAGAAAAACTTGCCAGACAGCTGCGCGAGGAGAGCGACGGAGTGCGTCAGTCCCAGGCCGAACTCAATCTGAGGTTTTCCACCGTAAGCATGCATGCCGAACATCTGGAGCAAGGGCTGCTGGAGAAAAGCCGCGTTACCATGGTCGAGGCGGTGGCAAGGCTGGAAGCGGTCGAATTCGATGAGGTCGTCCGCAGGACTCGACAGACCGACCTGCAGCGGCTGCTGGACGAGATGGGCGAGGTTAACCTGATGGCCATCGATGAGTGTGCCGGCATGGAGGAGCGTTTCACCTTCCTGTCAGCCCAGAAAGAGGACCTGGAGGATTCGCTGCGCAGCCTCCAGCAGGCCATCCAGCGCATCAACCGCACCACCCGGCAGCGTTTTCAGGAAACCTATGACCTGGTCAATGCCAAATTCCAGGAAGTCTTCCCGCGGTTGTTCTGTGGCGGAAAGGCCGAATTGCGGCTGACCAACGAAGAGGACCTGCTGGAAACCGGCATTGATATCATTGTTCAGCCGCCGGGGAAAAAGCTGCAGAACGTGACCCTGCTGTCGGGCGGTGAAAAGGCGCTGACCGCCGTAGCGCTGATCTTCTCGATCTTCCTGATTAAGCCGACCCCTTTCTGTCTGCTGGATGAGGTCGATGCGCCGCTGGACGACGCCAACATCGGCCGTTTCAACGATATGGTCCGCGAGATGTGCGCCGTCTCGCAGTTTATAATCATTACCCACAACAAAGCCACCATGCAGGTTGCCGATACGCTCTACGGCATTACCATGGAAGAACCGGGAGCATCGAAAGTGGTGTCGGTCCGGCTGCACTGAAACTATACACAGGCACAGGCTGGAATGCTTGGGGCGCTGCACTCCCGACATTGCTGACAGCCGTATGCCATGAACCTCGGAGGAGATATGCCATTCCTAAATGTTCTGAAGTCACTGGTTGACCGCACACCCGATTCCATCGGTGCCATTCTGGTGGACTGGGAGGGGGAGGCGGTGCAGGAATACTGCCACTGCGACCCTTATGATATCCGTTTTGTCGCCGCTCACAAGGGCATTATTCTGGCGCGGCTCAAAGAGCTGCATGACAGCGGCCGGGTTGGTGAGGTCGAGGATGTGGTGATCACGTCAACCGATGGTCATCTGATCATCGGCTGCATCGACCAGGACTATTCCCTGGTGGTAAGCGTTGGTAGGAAATGTCCGCGCGGCCTGGCGCTGTATCACTTTCGCAGCGCAATTGCAGAACTGAAGAAGGAGATCTGATGACAGATCAGGGTAAAAAAGGTTTTTTCCGTGGGTTGATGGACAAGATTGGCGGTATTTCGTCAGCGGTTGATGAAGCGGCTGAGACTGCCGATCAGCCGCTTGCGCCATCAGGAGCTCCTGCCGCTGTCCAGGAAAAACCGAAGGGGGAGCCCGGGTTTTTCGAACGTCTCAAGCTGGGTTTAAAGAAGACCAAAGACGGCCTGGTCGGCAGGATCGATGCGCTGGTATTGGGCAAAAAGGAGATTGACGCCGATACATTGGAGGAGTTGGAGGAGATCCTGATTACCTCTGACATTGGCGTCAAGACCACGGTCGAACTGATTCGCACCCTGGAGACACGGCTGGGCCGCAATGAGCTGAAAGACGGTGAGGCGCTGCGTGCAGCGCTCAAGGAAGAAATTCTCAGCCGCCTGGAAGCCCACCACGGGGTTCTAGATATGACCGGCCAGCGCCCCTTTGTGCTGCTGGTGATCGGCGTCAACGGCGTCGGCAAAACCACGACCATCGGCAAACTGGCGTCACGCTATTCCGCCGGGGGCTCCAAGGTCCTGCTGGCTGCCGCAGACACCTTCCGGGCGGCTGCCGCCGAGCAGCTGGAAGCCTGGGGAGAGCGCAGCGGGGTCGATGTCATCCGTCATAAAGAGGGTGCCGACCCGTCGGCGGTTGCCTTTGATGCCTGCAAGGCCGCCCTGGCCCGCCAGGTAGATATCCTGATCGTCGATACGGCCGGCCGGCTGCATACTAAGGTCAACCTGATGGAAGAAATGAAGAAGATCCGCCGCGTCATCGACCGTGAAATCCCGGGCGCCCCCCATGAGACGTTGCTGGTGCTGGATGCCGCCACCGGACAGAATGCGGTTTCGCAGGCCCGTCTTTTCAAGGAGGCGGCCGGCGTAACCGGTCTCGCCCTGACCAAGCTGGATGGAACCGCCAAGGGTGGTATCGTGGTGGCGGTCAGCCATGAATTTGCCCTGCCGATTCGTTATATCGGTGTCGGCGAGTCGATCGATGACCTGCGTGATTTCGATCCGCGGGAGTTCACGGATGCCCTTTTCCAGGTCTAGCAAAGACGGCTCCTCTACGCGCTCCGCTGCCAACGAACCCCGCGATTTCGCGCAATTAGGACTTGACTTCTCGGCTGCAAGTGATTACAGTAATGTCCCCCGAAAGGAATTGGAAACTATGAATCAGGAACTACTTGAATTACTCGAAAACAAGGTCAACGGCCTGCTGGAAAAATACACTGCCCTTAAAGATGAAAACAACCGTCTTGCTGAAGAAAACCACCGGCTCCAGTCTGAGCGGGAAGGTCTCAAAGCACGTGTAGATGCAATCCTTGGCAAGCTGGAAGGTATTTAGTACATTAGAGTTAGATTCTGCGATGAAGCAGAAGATAGCTGTGATAACGATCTTTTCCATCCTTTTCAGGTTCAGGTCAACGGAGGCCTTCGCAATGACAACTAGGTCGGTGATTGTAGGCGACTCCGCATGAAGACAGCCCATGTTGTCAGGGTCCTAGGACGGGAAATATCGGTCAGGAGTTCGGCCCCGACTGAACGGGTTCAGGCGGTCGAGACCTACGTCAATACCAGGCTGCAGGAGATCGGCAGCGCCCTCAAGAGCGGTGATGCCCAATTGGTCCTGACGCTGGCCCTGCTCAACACGACCGAGGAAATGCTCAACCTGAGTGACATGCGCGAATCGGAACAGGTCGTCGCGGACAGGCTTCGCCGAATCATCGCGAGGCTCGAAATAGACTGATCATATATAACCCGGAAAGGCAACACTGCTGTTTTCGGGATAACTGGTTTTACACGGTCTCTTCAGGGAGACTTGATTATATATTCTTAGAAGCCTCAATCGGTAAAAACTGATTTGCCAGCATAGCAGTGCTGTTTGCCGGCATCTGAAAGCCGCTGAATATATCCATCACGGAAAGGAAGGAATCGCTCAAGCACAGGGACCCGAGAACCACCCTCAATCCACGGCACTTACGAGCCATTCCCCCACTTTCATCCTCCCTGACCGACCTCCCGGACACCTCTCCGGGCATTACCCCGTTTTTGTGCCCTAACCCTGATAAACAGGATACGTAAGTTAACGAAATTATTTCTGCATTAATGCCTCAGAAATAATTTCTAACTTACTAAAAGACTTATGCCCAAGCGAACGCTCCGCCAGAACATTTTGGCCCGGCGCCGGGCCCTCAGCCACGACCAGTGGCGAGCCGCCAGCCAGTTGGCCCAGCAACGGCTTGTTTCTCTTGAGGAATTCAGGCGGGCCAACTGTATTGCCCTGTATGCGCCGGCCCACAATGAGACCGATACCGCCGATATTCTGGCAGTGGCTTTCGCAGCCGGCAAACGGGTGCTGTATCCGGCCGTCTGTGACGACCGCATGGTATTTCGACAGGTTGAAGGCCTGGAAAGTCTTTCCGAGGGCAGTTTCGGCATCCTGGAACCCTGTTCAACCGGCTGCGATCACCTGGCAGACGAGCCCGACCTGATTGTTGTTCCCGGCGTTGCCTTTGATCTCTCCGGCCACCGGATCGGTTACGGCAAGGGTTTTTATGACCGGTTCCTGCAGCATCCCGGCAGGAGGGCCCACCTGATTGGACTGTGCCACGATTTCCAGCTGATCGAAGGGGCCATTCCGGCCGAGGGGCATGACATACGGATGGAACTGGTCGTTACTGACCGGCGCGTCATCCATGTAGTACACTGACAGACCTTCGCATTTTGAGGGGCAGAGGAAGTAACCGGCGCCATCCCGATGGCCCGGATTCACATAAAGGAGGTTATTGATATGGACATGGGAGTATTGATCGGAGTCGTTATTGCACTGCTGGTAGCCGTTGTCGGGGCCTATTTGGCAGGCAGCAAGTCAAACAAGAAGGATTCAGGCTCCATCGTTCGACAGGCCGAGGAACTGGCCGCGAAAATGATCGACGATGCACGCCGCGAAGCAGACACCATCACCAAAGAGTCTGAACTCAAAGCAAAGGATCTTGCATTAGAAGCAAAGGCCGGCCATGAACGGGAGATGACGGAAAAGAAAAAAGATCTCCAGAGCCTTGAAAAGCGCCTGCAGCAGAAAGAAGAGAACCTCGACAAAAAAGTAGCCATCTTTGAACAGAAGGAACTGGATATCCTCAAGAAAGAGCAGTCTGTTACTACGAGAGAACAGTCGCTTGGGCACAAGGAAGAAGAACTGAAAAAGGCTGCCGATGTGCAGAAGGCAAAGCTGGAAACCATCTCCGGCATGTCTGCTTCGGAAGCCAAGAAAGAGCTGATGGACGTCATGGAGGATGAGGCCAAGCATGATGCCGCCAAAATCATCCGCCTGATCGAAGAGGAAGCCCGCGAAACTGCAGACAAAAAGGCCAAGGAGATCATGGCGCTCGCCATCCAGCGCTATGCCGGCGAGTATGTGGCCGAACGTACCGTGTCGGTCGTACCGCTGCCGTCAGATGAAATGAAAGGGCGCATCATCGGCCGCGAAGGCCGCAATATCCGCGCCCTGGAAGCCGCTACCGGCATTGACCTGATTATCGACGACACCCCCGAAGCTGTTATTCTTTCCGGGTTTAATCCGGTACGCCGGGAAGTTGCCCGCCTGTCGCTCGAAAAACTGATCGGCGACGGCCGTATCCATCCCGGCCGCATCGAAGAGGTTGTGGCCAAGGCCACTGAAGAGGTGGAGCTTTCCATCAAGGAGGCCGGCGAACAGGCCGCCTTTGACCTGGGCGTACATGGCATCCACCCCGAGGTGCTCAAGCTGATCGGCCGGCTCAAATACCGCACCTCCTACACCCAGAACGTGTACCAGCACTCCCTGGAAGTAGCCTTCCTGTGCGGCATCATGGCCGCCGAGTTGGGCATCAACGTCAAGCAGGCCAAACGTGCCGGACTGCTGCATGACCTGGGCAAGGCCGTCGACCATGAGGTCGAGGGCTCCCACGCCGTGATCGGTGCCGATCTGGCCCGAAAATACGGTGAATCCCCGAAAATCGTCCATGCCATCATGGCCCACCACGAGGACGAGAAGCCGACCACGGTTCTGGCAGTGTTGGTACAGGCGGCCGATGCCCTGTCCGGAGCCCGTCCCGGAGCACGGCGCGAGATGATGGAAACCTACGTCAAGCGTCTGGAAGAGCTGGAGCGTATTGCCACCTCGTTCGGAGGCGTCCAGTCCTCCTTCGCCATCCAGGCCGGTCGCGAGATCCGCGTGATGGTTTCCAGTGATCAGGTCACCGACGAAACAGCCGTGATCATGGCCCGCGATATCGCCAAGAAGATCGAAGCCGAGATGACCTATCCCGGCCAGATCAAGGTTAATGTCATCCGCGAAACCAGGGCAGTGGAATATGCCCGTTAAAATGGAACGGCTCTTTTCCGCAATATCTGCGTAAGTCTTCAGGACCGCTTGTGCGGCGTACCTTGGGGTACGCCTCCGCGCAATCCTTCGACAGCCTTGATCTTGCGAAAAATCCTCCGTTCCCGTTCAACCGAAAGGCTTTATGCCAGTAAAGATTTTGTTTATAGGGGATATCATCGGCAAACCGGGCCGCCAGGCGCTCTCCAGGGAACTGGACCGCCTGGTGGACCGGCATGCTGTCGATCTGGTGATCGCCAACGGCGAGAACGCTGCCGGCGGCTTCGGTCTGACGCTCGATACCGCCAAAGAGCTGTTCGATATGGGGGTGCATTGCATCACCAGCGGCAATCATATCTGGGACAAAAAGGAACAGGTGCCGCTGATCCTGGCGGACAAGCGCATTCTGCGTCCTGTCAATTATCCGGAAGGTGCAGCCGGTGTCGGCAGCGCCATTTTTACGACCCCCGGCAAGGTCAAGGTGGCGGTCCTCAACCTGGAAGGGCGCATCTACATGAAAAACCTGGAATGTCCCTTCCGCGCTGCCGATAAGGAAATCGAGCGTCTCAAACAGGAAACACCCATTATTTTCGTCGATTTTCATGCCGAAGCAACCTCAGAAAAGGCCGCTTTAGGCTGGTATCTGGATGGCCGGGTCAGTGCGCTGGTCGGCACCCATACCCACGTCCAGACCGCCGACGAACGCATCCTGACCCTGGGTACGGCCTATCTGTCCGACGCCGGCATGACCGGCAGCTTCGACTCGGTCATCGGCATCGGCAAGGAAGAGGCCATCCGCAAGTTCCTGACCCAATTGCCGGTCAAGTTCGAGATCCCCAAGAAAGATATGCGCATCAACGGTGTGGTGATCGGGGTAGATGAAATCAGCGGCAAGGCGGTCAGTATCGAACGCATCAATATGAGCTGTTAATACTTTCTTAGTCCACAAAGTACACGAATGAGTGATAAATACTAATGTCAATCGTAATATCTATTTGTATTTATTAGTGATTATTCGTGTCCTTTGTGGATACTATGTTTTTGGAGTTGAACATGTCCGTAGCTGAACAGATGGTCGTCATCAAACGCGGTAGCGTTGAAATCTTGGTAGAGAAGGAACTTGAAGAAAAGCTGGCGAAATCGCTCAAGACAGGTGTACCCCTCATTATCAAGGCCGGTTTCGATCCGACCGCCCCGGATCTGCACCTGGGTCACACCGTTCTGATCCAGAAGCTGCGCCAGTTCCAGCAGTTGGGGCATGATGTCAATTTCCTGATCGGCGATTTCACCGGCATGATCGGCGACCCGAGCGGCAAGTCCGAGACCCGCAAGGTGCTGACCCGCGAGGATGTGCTCCGAAATGCCGAGACCTACAAGGAACAGGTCTTCAAGATCCTTGATCCGGAAAAGACCAAGGTCGTCTTCAACTCCACCTGGCTGAACGAACTGGGAGCAGGTGGCATGATCGCCCTGGCCTCCAAATGCACCATGGCCCGTATGCTGGAGCGGGACGACTTCCATAAACGCTTTACCACCCAGCAGCCGATCGCCATCCATGAATTCCTGTACCCGCTGGTTCAGGGCTACGATTCAGTGGCCATGAAAGCCGACGTTGAGCTGGGCGGCACCGACCAGAAGTTCAATCTGCTGATGGGACGTGAACTGCAGCGCGAGTGGGGCCAGTCGCCCCAGTGCATACTGACCATGCCACTCTTGGAGGGTCTGGACGGCGTCAACAAGATGTCCAAGTCTTTAGGCAATTACATCGGCGTCAGCGAGACGGGCGACGAGATCTTCGGCAAGGTCATGTCCATCTCCGATGAGCTGATGCTGCGTTACTATGAGCTGCTCTCCGACATGACGTTGGCCGAGCTGGAGAAGCTAAAAAACGACCTCAAAGATCATTCTGTGCATCCCATGGCGGCCAAAAAGGCCCTGGGGCGCGAGATAGTGTCCCGCTTCCACGGCGCTGGTGCAGGAGAAATTGCCGAGGAGAACTTTGTCAAGCGTTTCAAGGAGAACGAGATCCCGGACGAGATGCCTCAGGTCAGCTATAGCCTGAGCGAGGGCAGCATTCTGCTGGCCAAGGCCATGACCGATGCCGGCCTGACCAAGTCCAACGGCGAGGGTCGTCGTGCCATCGATGGCGGCGGGGTCAAGCTGGATGGCGAGAAGGTCTCGGATACCAATCTGGAGCTGATTGCGGCTGGCGAGTATATCGTCCAGATCGGCCGGCGCAGGTTTGCGAGGATTGTGATCTCATAACCAGATACGTTATCGCTGAATGCAAAGCGGGACCGGCACAATGCCGGTCCCGCTTTTGTTTCGTTCAAGAATGTGTGTTTGGAACTACATCTCCATAATCACAGGCAGGATCACCGGGCGCCGTTCGATGGTCTTCTTGAAAAAGCGCCGCAGGACCTGGCGGACGGTTGTGTTGACCTCCTCACAATCGCAGCGCATCTCTTCACTCAGATCTTCCAGCGCCTCGACAACCAGGCAGCGCGCTGTTTCAAGATACTCCTGACTCTCATCCTCGAAGACAAAACCGCGGGATACGATATCCGGTCCGTAGATGACCTCTCCCGTGGTTTTGTTCATGCCGATAATGATCACCACCATGCCGTCCTCGGAGAGGTGCTTGCGGTCCCTGAGTACGACGTTGCCCACATCGCCGACCCCCTTGCCGTCCACAAAGACCCGCCCCGAATTGACCTTTTCAACGATAGCCGCTGTATCGGAGTAGAATGAAACCACATCGCCGTTGGTCGCAAGGATGCAGCGCTCGGCGGGGACTCCAGTCTTTTGCGCCAGCTTGGAGTGCACCATCAGATGCCGGTACTCGCCGTGGATCGGTATGAAGAAACGCGGCCGCACCAGATTGAGCATCAGCTTGAGCTCCTCCTGGCAGGCGTGGCCGGAGACGTGCACCTCGGAGGTTTTTTCATGAAAAACCTCGGCGCCGCGCCGGTACAGGTGGTTGATCAGTTCGGAGATGGTCCGCTCATTGCCCGGGATGACGCGCGAAGAGAGGATCACGGTATCGCCCTGCTCGAGCTTGATCTGCTTGTGGTCATCCATGGCGATACGGATCAGGGACGAGCGCGGCTCGCCCTGGCTGCCGGTGGTGATCATGCAGACCTGTTCGCGGGGCATATAGGGCAGCTCTCTCAGGTCCATAAACACATCGTCGGGGATGTGCAGGTAGCCCAGCTGGCGGGCAATGCGCACATTGGCCACCATGGAGCGTCCATTGAGCAGGACCTTGCGGCCGCAGCGCACGGCGGCATCGGCTACCTGCTGCACGC
Source organism: Geobacter psychrophilus (assembly GCF_056821595.1). Taxonomy (NCBI): domain Bacteria; kingdom Pseudomonadati; phylum Thermodesulfobacteriota; class Desulfuromonadia; order Geobacterales; family Geobacteraceae; genus Geobacter; species Geobacter psychrophilus. The sequence goes on along the minus strand of NZ_JBXDTU010000004.1, from coordinate 1,545,676 downwards.
GGTGGATACTGCTGGAGAAGGCCGCCACAATGATCCTTCCCTGGCAGGTAGGGAAGATCTCGTCAAAGGCCTCGCCGACCGATTTCTCCGAAAGTGTGAAGCCCTCCCGCTCCACGTTGGTGGAATCGGACAGGAGCGCCAGCACACCCTGTTCGCCATAGCGGGCAAAGGAGGGCAGGTCGGTCAATTCGCCATCGACCGGGGTCTGATCGATCTTGAAGTCGCCGGTGTGGATCACGACCCCCTCGGGTGTCGTGATTGCCAGGGCACAGCCATCAACGACCGAGTGCGCCACCCGCAGGAATTCCACACTGAAACAGCCCAGAGAAACCGTGTCGCGGGGTTTTACAACCCGCAGATCGACCCGGTCATCCAGCTTGTATTCCTTGAGCTTTTCGTTCACAAACCCCAGGGTCAGAGCGGTGCCGTAGATCGGTACGTTCAGCTCCTGCAGTACAAACGGCAAGGCCCCGATGTGGTCCTCGTGGCCATGGGTCAGGCAGATGGCGCGCACCTTTTCAGTGCGTTCCTGCAGCCAGCTGATGTCGGGGATGACGTAATCGATCCCCAGCATGTATGGCTCCGGAAACATCAGGCCGCAGTCTACGACGATGATGTCATCGCCACATTCATAGGCCATCATGTTCATGCCGATCTCGCCGAGACCGCCGAGGGGAATGATCTGGAGCGCTGTTGATGATGGTGTCATGTCCACAGATTACCTTTCTTTCTGGAGCGGGATGAGAGCGGCTATTTTTTTGTCGCAACGGGCGATCCACTCCATGCCCGGCGTCACCAGCCAGCGGTCAGCATAGAACGAGCTGCGCAGGGAGCGATAGGCGATCAGCGCTCGGCTGATATCACCCAGCCGTTCGTTGTTTTCAGCGATGCTCCACAGCTTTTGTGCTGCAATTTCAATGGTGCCGTTGAAGGGAATGTACATATGGATGGCTGATTCATAGCCGGCCACCGCGCCTGCGAAATCACCGCGCTGCAGGGCAGCTTCGCCGAGAGCGAACTGGGCCTGCATGCGCCACCAGGTGCCGGCAAAAAAGAGCAGCAGGCAGACCACGACGATGACCGCAGCATTTACCAGTATGGTTGTAATTCGATCCGTCATATTCACCTGAAAAAATTCGGGATTATCATCAGCAGGATGCCCAGTACCATCGCAATAACACCCGCCAGTACAGCCAGTGCAGCAGCGATCCCGAAGGGGATGCGCAGCCGGTGGGCTGCCGGCAGACCCCAAGCAATCGCTGCCAGGCCGCCAAGAATCAAGGGAATGAATTTAAAGCCTGCGTACATGTCAGTTCTCCAGGCCGGTGGTTATAACGTTTCGTACCTTCTCCATCAGCCACTCCTCGGCCTGGGCCTTTTTCAGGCCTTCCGGGACAATCACCCGGGGGTGCAGGGTAAGTGTTATCCTGCCGCTGTTCAGCTTGATCCGCCCCCCGGGGTTTACCCGGCCGCTGCCGTTGATCGTGGCGGGGATGACCGGTACTCCGGCCCGGACCGCCAGCATGAATCCCCCACGCTTGAAGGGGAGCAGTTGACCGTCCCGTGAGCGGGTCCCTTCCGGAAACATGACCACACTGCTGCCCTGGCGGATGATGGCGGCGGCGTTTTCCATGCTTTTGAGGGCCTTGCGGCCATCTGATCGATCCAGCGGAATGTACCCGCCGCGGCGCATGGAAGGACCGAACACCGGGATATCGAACAGTTCCTTTTTGGCGATCCAGTAGACCCGCCGAGGTATGGTGGCGATCAGCGCCAGGATGTCAAAATTACTCTGATGGTTGCTCATCAGAATGAAGGGGCCATCCGGCAGATGCTCTGTGCCCAGCAGTTCGACGTGTGTATTGTTAAGGGCCAGCCCAAAGCGTGCCCACAGGCGGGCATGAAAGGCGTAGGACCTGCCGCTGGGATCGAACAGGGTGCATATACTCGCACTCAAGGCAAACAGACCTGTGACAGGGATGAACACAAACAGGTAAAGATACGCACGCACGCTTCACGACTCCTGATAAAATCGGTATAATTTACGTTCTTTCACTGGGTGAGTCAAATTGAATTTCTGAAAGCGGTGCAGTGCCTTGGGGATCAGGTAGTTTCTTTCAGGCAGACCTGCACAATCTTTTTGCCCGTGACAGCAATCAGTTCCTGCCAATAGCGCGCCTGCTCCGCTTTCAGCGAGTCCTTGGGGCCTGTTACCGTACAGAAACTCCAGTCCGATAGATCCGGTTTAAACAACAGAAGCTCGGGACAGAGACCTGCGCCATAAACCGGGTGCGGATTGACAATAAAGTGGAAGGCCTCTTCAGATGCCAGTCTCCTCAATAATCCCTGTTTGGCGGCATGGTCGGGGCATTCATAATTTTTATTGAGACTGTGGTATCCGAATGTCTCGTACATTTTTATGGCCGCGTACCACTCCAGAAAATGCGGGCTCAAGCCCCGCCCTTGATAACTGGATGCCAGGGATGCATCTCGCACGTCGAACAAAAACGGATACTCCCGCTGCCATGACTCAATCTGCCCGCGGGTATCATGTGCAAACTGTTTGCGCAGATGTTTGGGATAGGTAAAGTCGAACTCTCCGGAAATTACCCTGGGAATTCCCTGGCTCGAAGTTTTCGATTTCGATGACTTGACAGACGTGCCGGCGGTACGCGCCCGCGCGGCCTTCTTGACCGGTTCCTGATAGGATTCCGGGTCGGCCGGCTGCAGGGAGTCCATGTGGGATTCCTTGATTTTACGGATTTCACCATCACTGAAGATAATAGTAACCTTATCGGCGGCAACCTCCAACACCTTGCCGGAACCCCACTGCGGGGCCGAGCTGTGGCTTACTATAACTCCTGGTTTCAATTTCATACTCATACCTCGATCTTCCGCTAAAAAACGCGGAAGCAGAATCTCGCGGGTTGCGCGGGTAATAGGACCTTCGGACTTCTGATACTCATGCAGACAGTGGCAAGCATACCTGATTTGGACTATACTCAGGTCATAACAGATAAAACAGGGAGGATTTCATGCCAGTACAAGAACAGATCAACCAGTTTCTCTCAGCTGCGGCCTTCGGGGTTGCCGGCGCCTCTGCCAACCGGCAGAAGTTCGGCAACCGCGTACTGCGCTGCTACCTTCAGCACGGTAAGCGGGCCGTTCCGGTCAATCCCAACGAGACACAGATCGAGGGGATTGACTGCGTAGCATCCGTCGATGAACTGCCGGCGGATGTCACCAGCCTTTCCATGATCACCCCGCCGGCGGTGACGGAACAGCTCGTGCCCAAGGCCATCGCCCGTGGCATTCGCAATATCTGGATGCAGCCCGGCGCTGAAAGCCCGGCCGCCGTCGCGCTGTGCCGGGAAAAAGGGGTCAATGTCATCGCTGACGGCAGCTGCCTGCTGGTGGTGCTGGGATACCACGACCACTAGCCGGGGGTTTTCAGGGATTCCAGCTCCTCCCAGCGCAGGTAGGCGCTCGTCAGCTCCAGCTCCAGCTCTGCCAGTCGGGAGTTGACCTGCGCCACTCCGGCCGCAGCGCGCTTGTAAAACTCCGGGTCGGCCATGGTGGCATGCAGGGTTGCCTGCTCCTGCTCCAGGGCTGCAATTTTCTCCGGCAGTGCCTCCAGTTCGCGCTGTTCATTGAAGCTCATCTTGCGCGGCCGCTCCTTTGGCGGCCGTGTTTTTTCCGGCGCCGCAGCGGAAGAGGTCACAACCGGAGCAGCCTCGACAGCGGCCTGACGCAGCCAGTCGTCGTACCCCCCCACCGATTCCCGCACCACGCCATCCACTCCGACCGCCAGCGTGCTGGTTACCACATTGTTGAGGAACTCACGATCATGGCTGACCAGCAGCAGTGTGCCGGGGTATTCCAGCAGCAGATCCTCCAGCAGATCCAGCGTTTCCACATCCAGGTCATTGGTCGGTTCGTCCATGACCAGGACATTGGAGGGTTTGGTAAACAGTTTGGCCAGCAGCAGCCGATTGCGCTCTCCGCCTGACAGAATGCTGACCGGGCTGCGGGCCCGTTCCGGGGAAAAGAGGAAATCCTGCAAATAGCCGATGATATGCCGGGACTGGCCGTTGATGATCAGGGTGTCATTGCCTTCCCCGACGTTCTCCTGAACACTTTTGTCCAGATCCAGCTGTTCGCGCATCTGGTCGAAATAGATCACCTCGCGGCGGCTGCCCAGTTTGATTTCCCCCTGTTGCGGCGCCAGTTCACCCAGCAGCATCTTCAGCAGGGTGGTCTTGCCGGAACCGTTCGGTCCGATGATCCCGATCCGGTCGCCGCGCATGATGGTGGTGGAAAATCCCTTGATGATCGGCCGGCCGTCGTAGGCGAAGGTAACGCCGGACGCCTCGGCAACCAGCGCACCGGAACGATCCGCCAGCTGCAGTTGAATCTTGACGGTGCCCTGCAGTTCACGTCGCTGACGGGATTCCTCCCGCAGTTTCTTCAGCGCCCGCACCCGCCCTTCGTTGCGGGTCCGGCGGGCCTTGATGCCCTGGCGCACCCAGACCTCCTCCTGGGCCAGCTTCTTGTCAAAGAGCGCCTGGCGGGAGATCTCCGCTTCCAGCAGCGCCTCGCGCCGCTCGACGAATTCATCGTAGCCGCAGGAAAAGGCATAGATCCTGCCGCGGTCCAGTTCGGCCACGCGGTTGGCCAGGCGCCGGGCGAAGGCGCGGTCATGGGTCACGAACAACACGGTCTTGACGGATTTGGCCAGAAACTCCTCCAGCCAGAGGATGGTGTCGATATCCAGGTGATTGGTCGGTTCGTCCAGGATCAGGATGTCGGGTGTTGACACCAGGGCGCGGGCCAGCAGAGCACGGCGCTTGGTGCCGCCCGACAGGGAGGTGAACTCGGCCTCGGGATCCAGCTGCAGGCGATCCAGTACCCGCTCGACTTCCTGGTGCAGGCTCCAGCCGTCACAGTTTTCCAGCTCGTGCTGCAGGGCCTCCAGTCGATCAAGCAGCGCCGTGCTGTCATCCACGGCCAGCGCGTGGCTGACGTGGTGGTACTCGGCCAGCAGCTCGGCGGCATTGCCCATGCCGGAAGCGACCACATCGAAAACGCTGCCGGTCAGCCCCACCGGGACTTCCTGTGAGACCGTGGCCACCTTGAGCCCCTGTTGACGCTGAATCTCGCCGCCCTCCGGGGCCAGTTCTCCGCCGATCAGTTTCAGCAGGGTTGATTTGCCGCTGCCGTTGCGTCCCAGGAGGCACAGACGGTCACCCTGCTCGATCTGCAGATTGATACCGTCGAAGAGTGCCGGCCCTCCGAAGGCCAGGGTTATGTTGCGAAGCGATATAAGTGCCACGGTTACCTCATGAGGCTGTTGATGTTGGGGGGACACGTTAGGTGCAGGGGTTGAGCCGGTTGCTGCCAAAGGCCTGGTTCACGGACTTGAATGCATCGCTGCGTACAGCGAACGGTTACAGCTCTTCCGTTCGCTCGAATCTCGGCACGGGCCGTCCATCCACCAGTACCTCTTCTGTAAACATCGCCAGAGGCCGGACCCACAGTGAGTGGTCGCCATACAGACAGCGGTAGACGACCAGCAACTCTTTCGTCTCGCTATGGCGGGCGGTTTCGATCACCTCGTAGAGGTTGCCCTTGTAGTGCCGGTAGCGGCCGGGGCGGAGCGGAGTGGCGTCCGAGGCCGATGCGGTCTCCCCGGATGATTCTCTGTGAGGTCGGCTGATCATGAATTTATGCTCCGGATGTTCGTCTGAACAGCATAATCACCTTTTTTGCGACCTGCGTCAACCAATGAAGATTAAAATATTGATTGCCACCGTGCAAACAGCATGTTATCAAATTCAGTTGATCTCAGACAGTGGGGTGTTACAGAGCATGATTCATCTTTCCAACATAACCAGACAGCACGGTTCGCAGGTCCTGTTCCGTGAAGCCAGTTTCCAGATTCTGCCCGGCTCACGCAGCGGCCTGGTCGGTCCCAACGGTGCCGGCAAGACCACCATCTTCCGCATCATTACCGGAGAAGAGGAGCCTGACGGCGGCGAAATAACCTGCGCCAAACGCACCACGATCGGCTATTTTTCCCAGGATGTAGGCGATATGTCCGGCCGGTCGGCCCTGGACGAGGTTATGGCCGGTTCGGCCGCCACCGTGCAGCTGGCGGAACAGCTGCAGATGATGGAAACAGCCATGTGCGACCCGATGGATGACGATGCCATGGCGGCCCTGCTGGAGCGCTACGGTGCTGCCCAGGAGGAGTACGAGCATCGCGGCGGCTATGATCTGGACACCCGCGCTCAGACGGTGCTGACCGGCCTGGGGATCGGACCGGACCGCTACGGTCATCCGGTGGAATCCTTCAGCGGCGGTTGGAAGATGCGTATCGCCCTGGCCAAGATACTGACCCTCAAGCCGGATGTACTGCTGCTGGACGAACCTACCAACCATCTGGATGTGGAGTCGATCATCTGGCTGGAGGAGTGGCTGGCAAATGAATTCGACGGCGCACTGCTGATGACCAGCCACGACCGGGATTTCATGAACCGCATCGTTACCCGCATCATTGAGGTGGCCAACAAGACGGTCACTACCTATAGCGGCAACTACGATTTCTACGAGCGTGAGCGCGATATCCGTCGCGACCAGTTGCTGGCCAGCCATAAGCGCCAGCAGGATATGCTGGCCAAGGAAGAGGAGTTCATTGCCCGCTTTGCGGCCCGCGCCTCCCATGCGGCCCAGGTGCAGTCCCGGGTCAAGAAGATCGACAAGATTGACCGGATCGAGATCCCTCCCGAAGAACGCACGGTGCGCTTTGAATTCAATGAACCACCCCGCAGCGGTGACGATGTAGTGGTCATGGAAAATCTGGGCAAGGTCTGGGAAACTCCTGATGGCCGCCAGCACCCGGTGTTCAGCGGCGTTTCAGGCATGATCCGCCGCCACAACAAGATCGCCGTGGTAGGAGTCAACGGGGCCGGAAAGTCGACCCTGCTCAAGATTCTGGCCGGACAGACCGAGCCCACGACCGGCAGCTTTTATCTGGGTGCCAACGTAGAGGCCGGCTACTTCAGTCAGCATGCCCTGGAGGTGCTCGACCCGCGCAAGACCGTCTTTGAAACGCTGCAGGATGCCATGCCGCTGGCAACCATCGGGACCATCCGCAATCTGCTGGGGGCCTTCCTCTTCTCCGGTGACAGTGTGGAGAAGCGTGTTGAAAACCTGTCCGGCGGCGAGAAGAGCCGTGTTGTTCTTGCAACGCTGCTGGCGCGGCCGATCAACTTTCTGATTCTGGATGAACCGACCAACCACCTCGACATCCGCTCGCGCGAGATGCTGCTGGATGCCCTGAAAAATTTCGCCGGGACAGTGGTGCTGGTCAGCCATGACCGGCATTTCCTGCGCCTGCTGGTGGACCGGGTTTTCGAGATCGATCATGGCGAGATGCGGGTCTACGATGGCAGCTACGAGTACTATCTGCACAAGGTCCATGGCGAGGAGATGCCCAATCCCTGACGGTGTACAAAAAAATAATTATTTCATGTGCAATTAATTAGTTTGACATTGTTACCACAAAGCTGATAGTTTATAGAAACGTCCTCGGATATTCCCGGACAAACTTAAAGAGAAGTATCAGGAGAAAGAAGAACATGGTAAACGGAACTGTAAAATGGTTTAATGACAGCAAGGGGTTTGGGTTTCTTGAGCAGGAAGGTGGCGATGATGTATTCGTTCACTTCTCCGCAATCGCGGGAGACGGATTTAAATCCCTCGCTGAAGGCGATAGCGTAACCTTTGAATTGGTCAAAGGCCCCAAAGGCCTGCAGGCTGCAAACGTGGTTCGTTCGTAATATCTGACCGCGTTTACGTATGGAAAGGCCCCGGAGAAATCCGGGGCCTTTTTGTTGTCCAGACCAGAACAAAAGGATGTAGCAGTCATGGCCAAGCCATCAACTATCTACCGGGCCGGCATTCAGCTGTCAGATATCGACCGTGGGTTATATGAGTCCTTGCAGATCACCGTGGCCCAGCACCCGTCGGAAACGGAAGAGCGTCTGCTGGCCCGCATGCTGGCCTATGCACTGTACTTCGAACCGGAACTGACCTTTACCAAGGGTGTTGGAGCGGGAGAGGAACCGGATCTCTGGCTCAAGGGGCCGGACGGTCGCGTCAAACTCTGGATCGAGGTCGGGCTTCCCGATGCCGAACGTCTGGTCAAGGCCTGCCGACATTCCGAACAGGTTGTCCTGTGTGCCTTCGGGTCATCTCTGACAATCTGGGAGAAACAGCATCTGCCGAAGTTGAGCGGAATGTCCAACTTGACGATTGTTACACTGGAACATGCATTTCTGAAGCGCCTCTCAGAGCGTCTGCAGCGCTCCATTGCCTGGTCGCTGACGGTTACCGAAGGCTTGCTCTATCTTGAAATTGACGGCGAAACACTGGAGTCTGCCGTGACCCCTGTGATGGGGACTGGAACGCCATGACCAATCTGATATCTGCAGCAGGTTTGAAAAAGCTTGAAGACGAGTACCACTACCTGTGGCGGGTGGAGCGGCCCAAGGTATGCCAGGGCGTTTCCGATGCTGCCGCCGAGGGGGATCGCTCCGAAAATGCGGAGTACATCTACGGTAAGAAGCGCCTGCGGGAGATTGACAGCAAGCTCAAGCATCTGGGCGCCAGGCTCAAGGTGCTCAAGGTGGCCGTACCGCCTGCCAATCCGACCCTGGTTACATTCGGCTGTTGGGTCGGCTATGAGGATGCTGCCGGCGATGCACGCTGCTACCAGCTGGTAGGTCCGGATGAGATCGATGTCACCGAAGGCAGGATCAGCATCGATTCACCGGTCGGCCAGGCGCTGCTGCACAAAAAACTGGATGACGAGGTTTTTATCAAGCGCCCCAACGGCGACCTGACGGTCTACATCACCTCCATCAGCGCCACGCGCCCATAAAAAAAAGCGCCATTTCCTCAAGGAAAATGGCGCTGTCTGTTTCTTGTAGTCTAACAGCCCTGCTACAGATTCAAATCCGCATGCCCGTGATACATCTCGTCCCGTTCCCGGTTCACATCGGCATTTTCCAGATACTCTTCAAAGCCCATCACCCGGTCGATGACCCCGCCAGGAGTGATCTCGATGATCCGGTTGGCAATGGTGGATACGAATTCGTGGTCGTGCGAGGCGAACAGTATCACCTCCGTGTAGGCGATCAAACCGTCATTGAGGGCGGTAATCGATTCCAGGTCCAGGTGGTTGGTCGGCTCGTCCAGTATCAGGGTGTTGGCACCGGCCAGCATCATGCGGGACAGCATGCAGCGCACCTTCTCGCCGCCCGAGAGTACCGCGCATTTCTTGGTGGCTTCATCGCCGGAAAACAGCATCCGGCCCAGAAATCCGCGGGCAAAGGTCTCACCCTCGGTCGGGGGTGAAAACTGTCCCAGCCACTCAATCAGGTTCAGGTCATTATCAAAGAAGGAACTGTTTTCCTTGGGGAAATAGGCCGTTGTTATCGTGACGCCCCAGCGGAAGCTGCCGCTGTCCGGCTCCAGTTCTCCGGCCAGTATCTGGAACAGTGTCGTGCGGGCCAGGGTATTGCCGCCGACAAAGGCGATCTTGTCGTTCTTGCGGACAACCAGATCAAGATTGTCCAGTACCTTGACCCCGTCGATCTCCTTGGTAAGTCCCTGTATCTCCAGGATGATATCGCCGCAGGGGCGTTCCGGTTTGAAGACCACATGCGGATATTTGCGTGAGGAGGTCGGCATATCTTCCAGGGTCAGCTTGTCCAGCAGCTTCTTGCGCGAGGTAGCCTGCTTGGCCTTGGAGGCGTTGGAAGAGAAACGCTGGATGAAGGCCTTCAATTCTTCGGCCTTTTCGGACACCTTGCGGTTTTCATTCTGCTTCTGCTTCAGGTTCAGCTGGCTGGCATGGTACCAGAAATCGTAGTTGCCGACGTAGACCGTGATCCGGCCGAAGTCGATATCAGCCGTATGGGTACAGACCTGATTGAGGAAGTGGCGGTCATGGGATACGACGATGACGGTATTGGTGAAGCGGTACAGGAAATCCTCCAGCCAGGAGATCGATTTGAGGTCCAGGTTGTTGGTCGGTTCGTCCAGCAGCAGCACGTCCGGGTTGCCGAACAGCGCCTGGGCCAGCAGCACCCGCACCTTGTCGCCCCCCTCCAGCTCCTTCATCGTTTTGTAGCGCAGTTCTTCGGGGATGCCCAGGCCATTGAGCAGTACCGCAGCCTCGGATTCAGCCTCGTAGCCGTTCATCTCGGCAAATTCCGACTCCAATTCAGCCGAACGGGTACCGTCTGCTTCAGAAAAATCAGGTTTGGCGTAAATGGCATCGCGCTCGACCATGACCTTGTAAAGCTTCTCGTGTCCCATGATGACGGTATTGAAGACGGTCTCCTCGTCAAAGGCGAACTGGTCCTGCCGGAGGACCGCCATGCGTTCCCGTGGTCCCAGGACGATTTCCCCCTTGTCAGCCTCGATCTCCCCGGCCAGAATCTTGAGAAAGGTTGATTTGCCGGCGCCGTTGGCGCCGATCAGGCCGTAGCAGTTGCCGGGGGTGAACTTGATATTGACGTCCTTGAAGAGGATCCTCTTGCCGTAAGAGAGGGAAACGTTGGATGCAGAGATCATGTGGTGATATCTTCCTTTCAGACAAATAAAAAACCACAGGGGCAATCCCTGCGGTTCAGGTGATGTATATTTATAGCACTAACCACCCTGCGTCGGCAATATTTTTATTCGCAGATTCGGGCAGGTAGGACCGATTCGACTGACCGTAATGAGCCGCGACTGCCTCAAATCAGGTGGCTGCACTCCGGGCGGTCATGCATGTTCGGGTGGTCGAATTGCGCTCACACCATTGTCTCAGGTCTCTGCGGGTGGGTTGTGGCCGACCGGGTCATGTCGGCACTGTAATTGCTCTTCTGTGGTATACTGTTTCAAAAACCTGAAAGGAGTTTGCTATGAAGAAAACTGTGTTGGCACTATTGATAACTGTTGTCACGGCAGCAACGTCTGCCCAGGCCGAGGTGAATGTAAATGTAAGTGTGGGTGTGCCGGTCCCCCGGGTGGTCGTCTCCGCTCCTCCGGCCGTGCTTTTCCAGGCCCCGCCGCAATTTCTTGCGCCTTCGAGCCTGGGTTTTTATGTAGGCGTGGATACGCCCTATGACATCCTCTTCTTCTCGGATTACTACTACCTGTACTATGGCAACAGCTGGCATCGTGCCCGTCACCACAACGGACCCTGGGTTGAAGTCCCCTACCGCCAGCTGCCGCCGGGCATCCGCAAGCATCGCATTGAGCAGATCCGTTCATACCGCGACCGTGAGTATCGCGTCTACCGCCATGACCGGGATCACTACCGCGGCCGCTATTACCGACCCGAACTTGAGCGCCGGGAAGACGTGAGAGATGACCGCCGCCATGACCGCCAGGAACGAATAGAAGACCGCAGGTATGACAAGCAGGAATTGAAAGATGACCGCCGGCGTGACAAGCAGGAATGGAAGGATGAGCGCAGGCGTGACAAGGAGGAGCGCAAGGAAGACAGGCAGGACCGAAAACATGGTCGGGATTAACTAAACATACATCTGACAGGGGAGGCTGAAACAGCTTCCCCCGTTTTCTTTTGGAATACGCAGGTCAGGCTGTAACGATGCCTTCCTGCAGCGCAAACGCCAGAAACTCCCGTGCCTCGCTGGTTGGGATGTTGAGCCGGGTGATCACCTGGGTTGCCGGGTTCGAACCATCGAGTTGTTCCAGCAGTTTGAAGTACATTTCACTGACGGATTCCGTGCAGACTCCCTCCGTTGTCGGATAAATGACAGCCCACGACCCGGTTCTCCGCAGCTGGTCAGTGAAGCCCCGCACATCTGCGGCCCCTGCCTCCAGAATCTCCAGAATCTCATAGTGGAAAGCTGCCAGCCGGACGGCCGCTGCCCGGCGCAGCGGCCGTTCCAGGAGCTCCTGCGCAGCCGGGATCTGTCCGGGTGTCTCCTGCGGCGGGCTCAGCAGGGCTGCTGCGTAGTGATAGTGGTAGTCAACCAGATCGAGCACCGCTGGCAGAAAGCGTTTCAGCTTTTTGGCGGAGAATGTACCGGTCAGGAACGCCCGCTGCAGTTCCCAGATCCGGTGGTCTGAAAGGTCGTTTTCAGAGACGCCGTCGCCCTGTTGTCCGTGCAGCCATTCCCCGAACCGTTGCAGGAATTCGGATGGTCTCAGGCCGAGCGGGTCAAGCACGCCGTTGAACCAGGCTACAGCCCGGCCGCGGGTGTAGAAGACATCGCAGGCCAGTGCCAGTTTCTGTGCCAGCAGCATCTCCTCACTGCTGAAGGTTGGAGAGGAGATCAGCGTATAGGGCGGGGCAGGGAGATGCTTCAGGCCGATGGCATCCGCGCGCGCTGCCAGAGACGTGCCGGGCAGGATCGCCAGGGGGAAGATGTCCAGGTGGTTGGGGTAGAGCCCCAGGGCAAAATCCAGGCTGTCGCGGAAGCCGGCCAGATTGTCGCCCGGCAAGCCGTACATCAGATCAAAACCGAATACTGCGCCGGTTTCGTTCAATAGCATGGTGCGACTGACGAAATCTGCCCGCTGAAAGCTGCGGCCGACGGACTTCAGTACCTGCGGATCGGCGCTCTGCAGGCCGATCTGCAGTGAACAGGTGATCCCGGCGAAGAGCTCCGCCAGCTCGCGGTCGATAAACTCGCTGCGCACCTCGAAGTGGAAATGGATGTGGGGTGCGATCCGTTTGATCAGTCGCAGCACCTTTTTGGCTCGCTGCAGATCCTGGTTGAAGGTGGAATCCAGCACGAATACCTGGTTGATTCCGGCTGTGGCGAAGTAGCGCAGTTCCGCTTCGACCCGTGCCAGGGAAAAACGGCGTACACCGTGGCGATCGCGGGAGTCGAAGCAGAAATCACAGGAAAAGCCGCAGCCGCGCGACAGTTGCCAGAGGATGCCGGGGTAGTGACCGGCGTCGAGTATCTTGTTCAGCCAGGGGGAGGGGATGTCATCCAGGGTGGCAATCGGTATCGCCGGGACCAGAGCGATGCCGGCGCCCGACCTGGTGGCAATTCCTGGGATGTCACTGACCGTGCCACCTTCCGCAAGCCGTGCGCAGGCAGCGGCAAACGGTCCCTCGCCCTCACCGGAGATCAGGAAATCAAAGCTGGTCCCCGAGAGCACGCCAGCCGGGTCGGCGGTCGCCTCCGGTCCGCCGGCGAAAATAATGATCCCCGGCAGACACCGCCGCAGTTCATCAGCTAGTTCAAGGCACACACTGCGATTCCAGACATACAGCGAGAAGCCGACCGCAGCGGGTCTATGCTTCACGATCCCGGCCACACAGGAACTGTTCTCCTGCTGCAGGAAAAAATCCGCCCGATTTATCTCGACTGTACAATCCAGTGCAACTGCGGCCAGGTAACTCTGTAGGCAGGCATTGGCCAGCGGTACTGCCTGGGGGGATGGATAGGGGTGAACAGCAACCAGGGTTATGCGCATGACTGAGCCTTTCCCGTGAGGGGCAGCAGCCAGACGCAAGGGGTCATCCCGTAGTTCCAGGCCAGGCAGAGCCGCCGGTAACCGGAGAACAGTAGTGCTTCGTCTCCGCACTGCAGGATGATCGGCGCCGGGAGTGTCAGTGTCCCCAGGCGCTGCAGTGCATCCTCCATCAGGGAGTAATTCCGGCGATAGCCGCGTTTGGCCTTGGCCAGATAGCGGGCATAGTCGTCATAGCTACTGTAGGAGAGCGCCACCGGTACCCCAGCGATCAGTTCCGAACGGGGATAGGCCGCCAGCTGTCCGGCATCAAAGCCCGCCAGGATATGTTCCCAGTCAATGGCGTGGCGCAGGTAGAAGTCCTGCTTGTCGGGGTGACGGTCAAACTCCCACTCTTCGGCGGTGATGTCCGGTTTTGCCCATTGGATGGTCAGGTTGGATGTAGAGAGCATATCAGTCCACCGTTGCCCGCAGCTTTTTACGTTGCGACATAATCTTTTTCTCGGTCAGCCGCTGTTCCTTGGCCCGTCTTGGCACCTTGGTGGCGATGCGTTTCTTTTCTTTGCGTTCGCGTCGTGCCAGGGCTGCCTGCAAACGCTCCATGGCCTTTTCGCGGTTCTGCAATTGGGAACGACTCTCGGATGCCTGGGCTACGATGCCGGTCGGCAGGTGGCGGATGCGTACCGCCGAGTCGGTGGTATTGCGATGCTGGCCCCCCGGACCGGAGGCGCGGTAGAACTCGAACCGGATGTCTGAATCACGAATCTCAACCGTCATAAGAGCTTGGCTTCCCTGTTCTTAACCCTGATAAACAGGATAAGTGCGTTAACGAAGTTATTTTCTTGCCCGCCCCAAAAAACGGAATACGTGCGATCACGAAATTTTCCACAAAATTTCTATCGCACTAAAAGCGAAAATATAACTTCTAACTTACTAAAAATCATCACGGAACCTGATCAGCAGATAGAAACAGCCCACGCCGCCTGCCAGCATCAACAGATCCCGGAACCAGGGGATCGGCAGGTCGAGCATGGAGTAGATAACCGGATCGAGGAGTGCCGAAGTCAACAGGCCGACTGTCCCCCAGTTGAGCAGTTTCTTCATGAACTAGCGCCCGCCTTTCAGCATCCGCGTCAGCACGCGGTCCAGGGATGAGGCGAAGCGCTGCCGATCGGTGTTGCTGAACTGGCCCGGCCCCCCCTGGATCATCCCCGCCCCGCGCAGTTCCTGCATCAGGTCGCGCATGGAGAGCCGCTCTCCGACATTTTCCTCGCTATACAGCTCGCCGCGCGGATCGAGACCCAGCGCCCCCTTTTCAACGATGCGGGCCGCCAGTGGTATATCGGCGGTAATCACCAGATCCTGGGGCGTTGCCTGTTCTGCGATGTAATCATCTGCCACGTCAAAACCGTCGGCCACCACGACCGAGGTGATCAGCCGCGAGTGATGCTTGGCCAATCCGGTGTTGGCCACGAGGCAGACCGGTATTTCCAGGCGTTCGGAGGCCCGGAAGACGATCTCCTTGATCACCCTGGGACAGGCATCGGCGTCGATCCAGATTTTCATGAGTGCAACGTTCCTCTCAACAGCGGTCAAACATGAGAAAACCCCGCAGGAAAAAGTCCGGCGGGGTTTTCGTTCTATCTGTAACTATAACTTACTAAACCCCGACGACTTCCTTGATGCCCGGAATCTGCTCTTTCATGGCCCGTTCGATACCCATCTTGAGGGTCATGGTGGACATGGGGCAGCTGCCGCAGGCACCTTTCAGGCGAACCTTGACGATGCCGTCCTCGGTCACTTCCACCAGTTCAACATCGCCGCCATCGGCCTGCAGGCCGGGACGCACCTGCTCAAGAACTCTCAGTACTTCTTCTTTCATGATTGATTCTCCTTTGAAGGGTTATATGGTCACCGCAAAAAACGGATCTTCCCGTGTCATTTGTGATGATGGATCATTGTTCTCCCAGCGGCAGTCCGGGCTGGGTCAGGTGCTCCGGCCGCATGGCCTCTTCCAGCTGCGCTGCGGGCATCAAGCCCCGTGCCAGTACGATCTCGCGGATCGAACGCCCGCTGGCGACCGATTCCTTGGCTACATCGGCCGCTGCATTGTAGCCGATGGAGGGGGCCAGGACCGTCACCAGCCCCAGGGAATCCTCCAGATAGCGCCGGCAGCGTTCTTCATTAGCTACAATTCCAGTAATACATGAATCAATGAATTTCTGCACGCAATTCTTGAGCAGTTCCATGGAAAACAGCAGGTTATAGGCAATCAGCGGCATCATCACGTTCAGCTCCAGCTGGCCGGCCTGGGCCGCCAGCATGACGGCCTGATCGCACCCCATGACCTGATAGCAGACCATGTTGGTCATCTCGCACATGGAGGGGTTGATCTTGCCCGGCATGATCGATGAACCGGGCTGGACCGCCGGCAGGCGGATTTCGTCCAGGCCGGTGCGCGGCCCGGATGACAGCAGACGCAGGTCATTGGCGATGCGCCCGAGCGTGACCGCTGTCCGTCGCAAGGCAGCAGAGAGCGCCAGGAAGGGGTCCATGTTCTGCATGGACTCGAACAGGTCCGCGCTGGCGGTCACAGGGAAGCCGGTCGCAAGCGCCAGTTCATCGATGATGGCGGTGATGTAAGCCGGTTCGGCGTTCAGGCCGGTCCCGACGGCGGTGCCGCCGATGCCCAGTTCCAACAGGTCCGGAATGCATGACTCCAAACCCGCGCGATTTCTGCGAATCGCTGTTGCATAGGCGTTGAATTCCTGTCCCAGGCGGATCGGAACGGCATCCTGCAGGTGGGTGCGTCCTGATTTCAGGATATGATTGAATTCGGCACCCTTGTCAGCCAGGGCCGACTCCAGCCCTTCCAGGATCTCCAGCAGCGGGTCGAGCAGCTCCAGCGAGGCCAGGCGTATGGCGGTCGGGATGACATCGTTGGTGGACTGGGCCATGTTGACGTGGTCGTTGGGGTGCAGGGTGCTGAAATCGCCCCGCTGCCGGCCCAGCAGCTCCAGGGCGCGGTTGGCCAGAACCTCATTGACGTTCATGTTGTGGGAGGTGCCGGCCCCGGCCTGGAAGGGATCCACCACGAACTGATCAGCCAGCCCGCCGGCCAACACCTCATCGGCTGCCGCTACGATGGCGTTGCCGATCTCGTCCGGCAAACGACCGGTTGCCATATTCGAGCGGGCGGCACATTTTTTTATGATCACAACGGCCCAGACAAAGGCCGGATGGGGCTTGAGCCCGGAGATGGGGAAATTTTGTACGGCTCTGGCTGTCTGGGCACCGAAGTAGGCTGCTGCCGGAACGGCCATTTCACCAAGGGAATCTTTTTCAATGCGGATGGACATAGTTCCTCCTGACAGGAATCGGGAAAATTGATTGTGAACGGCCAATATTGTTGCTATTGTTTCGGCTTGTTTTTAGCATACTATCGTGTCGGCAAAAAGCATATCATTCAGAATGCAATGATTAATTCAGGGAGGGCTCAATGCAGATAAAGTTTGGTACTGACGGTTGGCGTGGCGTGATTGCCCGCGATTTTACCTTTGACAATCTTTCCCTGGTGGCACAGGCCACCATGGATTACCTCAACCGTGAGGGGCTGGGTGATAAAATTCTGGTGATTGGTTACGACCGGCGTTTTATGTCCCGCGATTTTGCCCGGCGTGTGGCTGAGGTGGCTGCCGGCAATGCTATCCACGTCTGTCTGACGGATGGTTATGCCCCGACACCGGCGGTTTCCTGGGCGGTGCATGAGATGGGGGCCGGGGCCGGGGTGATGATCACCGCCAGTCACAATCCGCCGGAATACAACGGCTTCAAGGTCAAGGAGTCGTATGGCGGTTCGGCGCGGCCGTCAACCACAAAAATTCTGGAAGAGATCGTTGCCTATAACGTGGCCAATGGCCGCCGGGTGGTGGATCTGCCTTTTGAAGAGGCGCAGCGCAAAGGGTTGATACGATTGTTCGATCCCTGCGAGAATTATTTTCATCAGATCAACCGCTACGTTGATCTGAATCTGATTGCCAAGGCGGGCATCGCGGCTGTGGTCGATCCGATGTACGGGGCTGGCAGCGGTTTCATCCCGCGCCTGTTGAGCGGTATCGCTGAGATACACAATGGTGAAAACCCCTCCTTCGGCGGAGTCCCGCCCGAACCGATCGGTGAGAATCTCGCGGAGCTGTCCGCCCTGCTGAAAACGGGAAAATACAAGGTCGGTCTGGCTCTGGATGGTGATGCCGACCGGATCGGCGCCGTGGATGAAACCGGAGAGTTTTTCTCCTCCCATTGTATCTTCACCGTTATCCTGCGTCACCTGATTGAACATAAACACCTGCGGGGCGGGGTGGTCAAGACCGTTTCCACCACCCGCATGATCGATCTGCTGGCGGAAAAATTCGGACTGCCGCTGTTTGAGACCCCCATCGGCTTCAAGCACATCTGCGAGCTGATGCTGTCCGAGGATATCCTCATGGGTGGCGAGGAGTCGGGGGGGCTGGGGGTCAAGGGGCATATTCCCGAGCGGGACGGCATCCTGATGGGGCTGCTGCTGCTGGAGGCCATGGCGGTCAGTGGCAAGGGGTTGCGGCAGCTGCTCAATGAAACCATGGATGATATCGGCCATTTCTTTTATCGCCGCATCGACCGGCGCATTGAAGACAGCGCCAAGGAACAGCTGATTGCCCGCTTGCGGTCGCAGCCGCCTGCGGAGATCGACGGCCGTAAGGTGACCGGGACCAACTTCAGTGACGGATTCAAATTTATGTTCGAGCATGGTGACTGGCTGCTGATCCGCCCATCCGGCACCGAGCCGGTACTCCGTCTTTACAGCGAAGCTGCTTCGGCAGAACAGGTGGATCGTCTGTTGCGCGCCGCCGGTGTGATTGCCGGTATATAAGTTTTTTGTATGGAATGGATCATGCCCGAATCACCGTTTTCATGCGCCGGGTTCCGATAAAAAAGAGATGATTTTTACCCGTTTTATGGTATTAATCGTCGCTAGCATTAATCATCACTAGTATTTTGGTATACATACCCCCTTATGGGACACATGAAAGAGGAGGATTCCGCTATGGCAAACATTCTTATCGTTGATGATTCATCCACCATGCGCAAGATCATTTCCCGATCACTCAGGCAGGCAGGTCTGCCGGTTGATGAGATCTTCGAGGCCGGTGATGGTATTGAAGGGTTGGGTGTGATTGCTTCGGGAAAGACAATCCACCTGATCCTGTCCGATATCAATATGCCGAATATGGATGGACTTGAGTTTATAAAGGCGGTCAGGGCCAATGGCAATACCACGCCGGTAGTCATGATCACCACGGAAGGCGGCGAGGAAATCATCAAGGACGCCATGGCGAGCGGAGCCAGTGACAGCATCAAAAAACCCTTTACCCCCGACCAGCTGCAGGAGAAGCTGGGAGGTCTGTTGTGAGCCTCAATGCGGCCATAGCCGCTGCGACTGCGTTCAGCGAAGAGCAGCTTGCCAAGTACGTTATTGATGCCACCAAAGAAGTCTTTACCACGATGGTCATGATGGACCCGACCGATGATTACCCCATGCAGGAGCCGGTCAAGCGTTTCAAATGCAGCATTACAGGCATGGTGGGATTCGCCGGCACCTATTCGGGCGTGATTTCCATACACTGCCCGGTCGGTCTGGCCATGAAGATCACATCCAACATGCTGGGGATGGAATGCGACGAGGTAAATGAAGATCTCAATGACGCCATCGGCGAGATTTCCAATATGCTTGGCGGGAGTGTCAAGCAGGTGCTTTCCAAGGGGGGGCTGGATGTGAAGCTCTCCATTCCGACCGTCATTTCGGGCGAGGATTATACCGTCAATTCCCTTTCGGACAGTGACTGTGTTGTCATCCCCTTCAGAATCGACGATGAAAAATTTCTTGTTGGGCTTGTTCTCAAGAAGGAAGACTAGCGCACACGTACTACAGTTGATGACGTTGCACATGTAACGTTGCGGCTGATTCCGAACCGGAAGACTGTTACCGATGGATGGATACAACACATTACATGAGATGTTGGGGTCCGCCCTGAAGCAGGCCGGCGAAGAGAGCGGTATGCTTCTGGGGCAGGAACTTACCATTGCCCTCTCCGACTCACTCTCCACCAGCAAAACATCATATTTCGGCTGCCTCGACGATGCCTGTTTCGTGATCGGCGTCGATTCCCGCGAATCGTACGTCGGTCAGTTCTACCTGGTATTCTCGCTCAGGGACGCTATCGTCATGAGCAGTATTCTCCTGGGGATCCCGCCGGCCCGTATTCAGGAGAAAAAGCGGCTTTGTATCATCGAGAATGACGATATAGATGCCTTCTCCGAGATCGCCAACATGATCAACGGGTCGTTCAACACCGTTTTTCAGGGCAGTCTTGCCAGCAAGGTGCACCTGAAGCTCCTCTCCCCCAAGAAATTCATCCCCGATGTTGATCAGCTGAGCGAGGATGAGCCGCTACCCGAGGGCGATTACCTCATGTTCCGTTCCAAGCTGGAGATGCCCGGCCAGGAATTGAACCATCTGGATGTGCTTATCCCGGTTGATCTGGGCAATCAGTTTGACCCGCCGGCCGAGGTGCTGGCGGAGGAAAGCAGTGCGGGGGACGTTTCCGAAACAGCCCCTGAATCAGGTGTTGGCACAGCAACAGCAGGTGAACCATCGGCGGCGCCGTCAGAGGCAACGTCGAACGATGCGGGTGTGGACAGTATCGTTGTGCTGGAAGACGATGATGTTGATCGTCAGCTGATGGTTGAGGCGGTGGCGTTTACCGGCTATCAGGTTATGGAGGGAACGCTCAATGCCGACCTCAAGGAGCTTTTTTCCGGTCGTAACGTGCGCCTGGTGCTGATTGGATCAATGGATGCCGATGACCGTGAACTGGCGGTCTGCATCAAGATCAACGCCATCCGCCAGGATGCGCCACCCCCCATCATCATGAGTGCCCATCGCTGGACGCGGACTGCCGTGTTGAAGGCCTTGAAATATGGTGCCAGGGAGATTATCATCAAGCCTTGCGGTGAAGAGGAACTGGCTGCCAAGGTGCGCCGGTTCTGCAAGCTGCCGCCGCCATGACGGACCGGCAATGACCAGGGGAAACGGTATGCACCGATGGAATCTCATATGTGCTGAATCGAAACGCACAATACGGGCAAAGACCCTGCTGATAGTCATTTTGGCAGGGTCTTTGTCTGTGCTGTTCATGCTGCCCCCAACGGTGCAGGCCTCCATCTCCAATCGGGTGCAGCGTGTCGATATACGTCCCAAAAAAGGGTACACCCGCATCGTTCTCGGCCTGGAAAATATTCCCGCTTACAAAATAACCGCCTTGACCGGCAACCGCCTGCGAATTAGCATTGAGGATGCCGACGGGATGCTATTCAAAAAGTATCGTCGCTACTCTGACACCAATATCGGCGGACTTGTTTTTTCGAGGCGGGGCGAAACGCTCCTGGTAACATTCCAGACGGCCAAGGGTGCCGGCTGGCGCGAACTATACACCGTCGGCGCCAGTTCACTGACTCTGGATGTGGGGGTGAAGTTTGCCCCCGCCCCGCTGCGTCCCACTGTTATCGGTCGCGAGAAAATATGGAGCGGGGTGGAAAAACTTGTCCGTGATTTCGATCCGCCACTCAAGACGGATATCCCGTTCCAGCCGACAGACCGGCAGATCCTCAAAAGTATTCTGAGCGATGCCGACCAGCAGATGTTCATGGCTGCCGAAGCTGCCCTGTATAAGGGGCAACTTACCGAAGCTGAGGAGGCGTTTTCTCCGTTTACGACACGTCCGGCCGCGATTCGATCGCTGGCCCTCTATCGATTGGGCGAAACATGGTACAAATTACAGAAATACCCTCAGGCCCTGATCGCTTTCCGTGAGGCTGAAAAGATCTGGCCGGCCTACCTGAACTACAACCCCAGTGTTACATTCTATTATGGCGACAGTATCGTTCGCAGTGGTGACCTGGCTGCCGGAAGGGTGCTCCTGGCAAACCTGATCGGGCGATTGGCGGATAAAAAATATGCCCCGACCCTGTTGGTGCGCCTGGGAGACATACTGGCCCGTCAGGGCCATGACCAGGAATCGTTGGCGCTGTATCGAACCGTCGCAGAAAATTTCAAAGACAACAAGGCCAGTCTCATGGCCCAGCTCAGGCTGAATGACCGGTCCTTTCTTCAGGTAGATTCCCTGAACTATCATGCCCTGAGTGATTCCTACCAGGAAATTGCGCTTCTGGGCGGCGACTTTGATCTGCGCGAGGAGTCATATTTCAAGCATGTTCTGTTGGAGTCGCTGCATGGCGAGGCGGTCGGGGCGTTACAGGCGTTGACCGGTTTCCAGCGTAAATTCCCCCGCGGGGTCTATGCGACTGTTGTCAGGGTAATGCGGGAGGTCCTGGTAGGCCAGGTGTTTCATGAGAGGCAATGGGATAAGGACCAGGCGGCGCTGATCCGTTTTGTCGAGGAACATCAGGAGTACCTTGCAGCCTGCGTTGAGCTGCCCGGATTTGTCGAGAAGGTTGCGGCCGCCTATGCTGACTCCGGCCGGCCGATTGAGCTGATCAAGCTGTTCAATTACCTGGTTGATCGACAATGGGCCACGTCCAACGTGCCGTACATGTACGAGGAAATTGCCACCAATGCCGAGTTGATCGGTGACGTTGCCCAGGCGGAAAGAGCGCTGCGCACGTTTGTGCGGAAATACCCATCCAACCCGCGGGTACGATTGATAATGGAGCGTTTGGGCGGGTTGTCCTTCGCGGAGAGCAAGTACCGCGAAGTGAAAGATACCCTTTCCTGGCTGCTCAACAGGGGAGAACGCGCCCAGAAGCCTGAGAGTTATTATTATCTCGGTCGATCGCTGTGGTCGTTGAAGGAATATACCCCGGCTGCAAAGGCAATTGACCTGTATCTGGCGTCGGCCGGAACCGCCGGAGCACGCCTCCTGCCTGACGCGTATTTTGTAGCCGTTTCGTCCCGGGAGTTGACCGGGGACCGCAAGGGTGCTTTGCGCCAGCTTGATGCCGTTCTCAAACTCCCCAACAACCCTCGCAGCGAAGAATTTATATTTAAGGCCGGTGAAATAAATCTGCTTGAAGGCAAAAAGCAGCTGGCGCGCACGTATTTCGAGCAGGTTGTCACGAAGGGTAAAGACCCTGACTGGCAGAGGCTTGCCCAACAGGCACTTGATTCACTGGATATGAACAACTCCCGCTGACCTTCCGATCTCAATCCTGTCAAAAAAACGACATAGTCAAAAAAACGACACGAACAGCAGCTGCCGGCAGAGGATATATTCTGGCGCAAAGGCTGTAGAGCGCGGAGTTATAGAGATAGGCAGGGCGCAGTGCGACGATTGCGACCAAGGCACATATATTGCAAGTAATGGTCGCCACAAGGAGGTGTATCATGGAGTTGGATGGCCTTTTCAATACAACCATAGAGCTTCTGGGCAAGAATATTGATCTGCGTGCCAGGCACCAGAACCTGATTGCTTCTAACATAGCAAATGCCGAGACACCCAATTATGTCCCCAAGTCGCTCGCGTTTGAAGATGAGTTGCAGGGCGCACTCAAGGGCGGAAGCAAGGGGTCCCCAGCTGTTACCAACAGCCGCCATCTGCCGCTGAAGGGGGCTGGCAACAGGCTCCAGTCGGTGACCGGGCATGTCGTTGAGACCCCGGCCAAGACACCCGGCAAGGATGGCAACGCGGTCGAGTTTGAAAATGAGATGGGCCGCATGATGGAAAATCAGATCATGTACAATGCATCGGTACAGATCCTTGCAAAAAAATTCGAGGGAATCAAGACCGCCCTGAGGGAAGGTAAATAATGGACTTCTTTAGCGCAATGAACGTGAGTGCCTCGGCACTTTCTGCCGAGAGAACACGGATGAACCTGATCTCCAGTAATCTTGCCAATGCCAACACCACCCGTACCCCGGAAGGTGGACCTTACAAACGCAAGGACGCCGTATTTGCGGCAACTCCTCTGGAGAATTCCTTCCGCAGGACGCTGGATGGCGCCACTGGCCAGCAGGTTCGCCAGGTGCAGATCTCCCGGATCGTGGAGGATCAAAACCCACCGCGGATCCAGTATGATCCCAGCCACCCTGACGCTGATCCGCAGGGCTACGTGGCTATGCCCAATGTAAATGTGATTGAGGAGATGACCGACATGCTGACTGCCAGTCGCGCCTATGAGGCCAATGTAACGGCGGTTCAGGCTGCAAAAAGTATGGCACTCAAGACACTGGAAATCAGCAGATAATTTGAAGTTGCTGGTCTGTAACGAGCGAAAGAGAGGTTTGCAACGTGGATATAAAGGGTATTGAAAGTGGAATCGGAATAGGCAAGGCCTTCCCCGAGGTGGGAACTGCCAGGGCTACAAATCCGGCTGATGGTGCCGGCAAGTTTTTCAGCGAGCTGGTATCAAAGGTGAATGATCTACAGACCCAGTCGGATAAGGCCATTCAGGGGCTTGCCAGCGGAGAGAACAAAAATCTCCATGAAGTGATGATCTCCATGGAAAAAGCCAGCATTTCCTTTCAGTTCATGTCCTCGGTGCGCAACAAGGCCCTGGAGGCATATCAGGAAGTCATGCGCATGCAGGTGTAGGGTTGTTGTGCTGTTCATGGTATGAATGACAATGTACCGGTGCTGATCATCGGTTCCGGTTTACCTGCAGTATCACAGCAGAAAGGATGTTCCCAGCTACGATGCCAGAAGGAATAACACGACTCATAGAACCGTTTATGGCACTTTCCGCCGGCAAACGCATGCTGATAGCCAGTGTGGTGTTTTTGGCGGCGATTGCCTTTTCAATTCTGATATTCGTTGCCAACCGCACTGATTACCGGCCGCTTTTTACCAACCTTACGGCCGAAGATGCGGGTGAAATTGTAAAAAAACTGAAGGATGCGAAAACACCTTATCAGATAACCGCCGATGGCAAGGGTATCCTGGTACCGTCCGACAAGGTCTACGAATTGCGCCTCACGATGGCCTCGGAGGGGCTGCCGCAGGGTGGCGGCGTAGGGTTTGAAATCTTTGATCGCAAAAATTTCGGCATGACCGAGTTTGTGCAGAAGCTTAACTACCAGCGCGCCCTGCAGGGCGAACTGTCCCGGACAATTTCACAGATCACCGGTGTTGAACAGGCCCGGGTCCATCTGGTAATTCCCGAAAAATCGCTGTTCAAAGAAAGTGAAAAGCCTCCCACTGCATCAATCGTACTGAAGATGAAATCAAATCGCGGCTTGCGGGACAATGAGGTTCAGGGGGTTGTGCACCTGGTATCTTCATCAATAGAAGGTATGGATCCCGAGCATGTCACCATCCTTGACAGTCGCGGCAAGATTCTCAGCAAGGGGGGCAGCAGCGACCCAACCGCCCGCATGACATCGGCCATGCAGGAAACCCAGCGGACCTACGAGAAAAATGTGGAGGAGCGTATCCAGTCACTCCTGGACCGCATTGTGGGTGGTGGAAAATCAGTGGCCCGGGTGACAGCCTCCTTCGATTTCAAGCAGGTTGAGCGGGTAGAGGAAAAGTTTGACCCTGAAAGCATTGCGGTCAGGAGCGAGCAGCGCACAGAGGAAAAAGGTGCTTCCAGCAGTTCCGGCGCTGGTGTCCCCGGTGTACAGACTAACCTGGGCAAGGCGGCTCCCAGTACTCAGGCTTCATCCGGCGGTGGTTCAAAAAATGATGAAACGCTCAACTACGAAGTCAGTCGTTCAACGGCCAAGATTATCGAGCCGGTTGGCGCACTGAGCAAGATTTCGGTGGCGGTGCTGGTTGACGGCAAGTATGACACGCCTGCTGCCGTAAAGGAAGGGCAGGTTGCCAAAGCCAAATACGTCCCGCGCTCCCCTGACGAACTGCAAAAGATTGAAACGCTGGTCAAGAGTGCGGTTGGTTTCAATAGCGAACGAGGTGACCAGCTGAGTGTCCAGAATATTCCCTTTCAGGATACGGGTGAGGTTGGTACACTGGATACACCGAGCTGGTGGTCCAATCCGTTCTTTATGTCGCTTTTCAAGAATCTGATAATCGGGCTAGGTTTCCTGGCACTGATTCTGTTTATCATCCGCCCGTTGCTAGCTTCTCTCAGAAGCATGCGTCCGGCGATGCTGGAGAGTTTCGAACCGCTGCGTGAGGGCGGCGATAAAATAAGTTCGTCTGATCGGGCACAGATTTCAATGCAGATGTCAGAACAAAAAAGCCTGATCGACCAGGCCAAGAAAGACCCCTACCAGGTGGCCCAGATCCTCCAGAACTGGATCGGGGAAGATAAATAATCCAGTCTGCGGACTGATGGATGGATAACAGGGATCATATGACCGGTACAGATAAAGCTGCAATCCTGTTGCTCTACCTTGGAAATGAAGTCACCGCCAAGGTTTTTGAGCATATGGATGATAATGAAATCAAGAAGATCAGTAAAAGCATGGGTACTCTCGGTCATGTTACCCGTGAGACTATTATGCAGGTTGTTGAGGATTACACGACGGTTGTCAATCCTGAATCGGGCATCTTCTCACAGGGTGATGAGTTTGTGCGCAAGATTCTTGAAAAGGCCCTTGGTCCGGACAAGGCCGCCATGCTGATGGAGGAGTTGGCGGCCTCCAGTTATGGTGACCTGGTCGATATCCTGGCCAATATGGATTCCAAGAGTATTGCCAACTTCCTTTCACAGGAACACCCCCAGACCATTGCCGTTATCCTGGCAAAATTGAAATCAAAACAGACCAGCGAGATCATCAGTCTGCTGCCTCAGGAACTGCAGGCCGAGGTAGTGCTGCGCATTGCTGATGTTGAGCAGGTGTCCCCGGAGATCCTCCAGGAAATCGACGAGGTGATGAAGCGCGAAATCAGTTCTATGGGAGGAACCCAGCGCTACAAGGTCGGGGGCATTGAAAAGGTGGTCGATATGTTCAACCACTTTGACCGCAGCAAGGAGAAGCAGATCCTCGACAAGCTGGATGTGATCAGTCCCCCGCTGGCTGAGATCATCCGTAAACATCTTTTTACCTTTGAGGATGTCTTCAGTCTGGACGATCGCAGCATTCAGTCTGTCATGCGCGAGGTCTCCAACGATACCCTGACCCTGGCCATGAAAACCTCAGCGGATGAGGTCAAGGACAAGATATTCAAAAATATCTCCAGCCGTGCTGCTGAAATGATCAAGGAAGACCTGGAGGTCATGGGACCGGTCCGGCTTTCTGATGTTGAGAAGGCCCAGAGCGAGATCATCAAGATTGTTCGAAAGATGGAAGAAGAAGGCAAGATTGTCCTTGCCGGGCGCGGGGGAGACGATGTCCTCGTCTAGGATCATCAAATTCCAGACCGATGGCACGACTGACAGCATGCCGTCATTCAACTTTCGACCGATCGGCCAGGCGCCGGGCGACCAGGGTGCCGGAGGCGGATTTGTACCGCTCGGCCTGTTTGACACATCGGAGTTGCGGGGTGTCGCGGCAGTCGCCCAGAAAGGTGTTCCCGAGCCGGATAGTGTTGCGATGAGCGAAGATGAGTTTAACCGATTGTTGCATGAAGCGTTCGAGAAGGGACTTGCTGAAGGGAAAAATCTTGCGGAGCGCGGCCTGTTGAATGTCTTCAAGGCACTGAGGACTGCCAGCGAAGGGATCCATAACTTACGGGATAAAGTCCTGCGGGAATCGGAGGATGAACTCCTCAAGCTTGTTATCATGGTGGCCCGCAAGGTCATCCTGAAGGAGGTCTCACAGGATCGCGGCATTTTGTCGAAAGTTGTTCAGAACGCCATTGCCGGACTTTCTGAGCGGGATGAAATTACGGTCCGCCTGAACCCGGACGATTATGCCCTGATTACCACCGGACGGGATGATGTCCTGAGCAAGGAGCTGATCAGCGACAGGATGAGTCTTAAGGCCGATCCAACGGTGCTTTCCGGCTGCTGCATGATCGATACGGATATGGGCACCATCAATGCGAGTATTGATGCCCAGCTGGACGAGATCTACCGCCGGATGCTTGAGGAACGCTGCATGTCTCCGGATGTCGGCAGCTGACGCCGGTAAAGGTGTCCCATGCCTAATTCGTCATTCAGGTTTGACAAGTATCGTACCGCTGTTGCCAAGGCCAAGCCGGTCCGGCTGCATGGCAAGGTTACGCAGGTAGTCGGTCTGGTTATTGAAGGCTATTGCCCCGATACGTCAGTCGGGGCCATTTGCGAGATCAAGCCCAAGGAAGGTGATCCGATCCCGGCCGAGGTAGTCGGTTTCCGCAATAACAAAACGCTGCTGATGCCGCTCGGAGAGCTGCGTGGAGTCGGCCTTGACAGCCTGATCTCGGTCAGGCGCGACAAGGCCTCGATGGGTGTCGGCCCGCTGATGCTGGGACGGGTTATCGATGGCCTGGGCAACCCGATTGACGACAAGGGGCCGTTGCGGGTTGAAGAAGAGTATCCGATTTACGCAGCACCGGTCAATCCGATGTCGCGCCCTCCCATTCGCAAGCCGCTTGACCTCGGAATCCGCAGCATCAACGGGTTATTGACCTGTGGCCAGGGGCAGCGAGTCGGCATCATGGCCGGTTCCGGTGTCGGAAAATCCACGCTGCTGGGCATGATCGCCCGCTATACCGAGGCGGACGTCAACGTCATTGCCCTGATCGGCGAGCGTGGCCGCGAACTGCGCGAGTTCATCGAAAAGGACCTTCAGGAACAGGGCTTGCAGAAATCCGTGGTTGTTGTGGCCACATCCGACCAGCCACCGCTGGTGCGGATGCGGGGCGCCTATATTGCGACCACGATTGCCGAATATTTTCAAAAACAGGGCAAGAAGGTGCTGCTGATGATGGACTCGGCGACCCGTTTTGCCATGGCCATGCGCGAAGTCGGGCTTGCCATCGGCGAACCGCCTACCACAAAAGGCTACACGCCCTCTGTGTTTGCTGCGCTCCCCAAGCTTCTGGAGCGGAGCGGGAATTTCTCGGAGGGGAGCATTACCGGCCTTTATACTGTGCTGGTCGAAGGGGATGATTTCAACGAGCCGATCTCCGATGCCATGCGAAGCATTCTGGATGGGCATATCGTCCTCTCAAGAGAACTGGCCGCACGGAATATCTACCCTCCCATCGATGTACTGGCAAGCGCAAGCAGGGTCATGACGGATGTTACCTCGTCTGAACATCAGAAGTTTGCCGGCCGGTTCAAAGAGTCATTGGCGGTGTACCGCCAGTCTGAAGATCTCATTAATATCGGGGCCTACAAGGCCGGCAGCAATCCCGGTATAGATTATGCAATTTCCAAGAATGAAGGCATGCAGTCGTATCTCAAGCAGTCCATCCATGACCCGGTCAGCTTGACCGATTCAGTACAGGGGTTGAAAGGGATGTTTGAGGAGTGACACAGGCGGCATCACGAGGAGGTGAGCATTTGTGGCGGGCAAGAAATTTGAACTGGAACAGGTGCTCAATTATCGTAAAGAGATAGAAAAGGTCCGCAAGCTGGATTTTGTCAGCGCCAAGCTGGAGCTTGAACATGCCAATGATGTGCTCAGCCAGCATGAATCCCATGTTGATGAGTTGACAAAGGAATTCTGCACTCGCCAGAAAGAACTGAACAATGTCGAGGAAATGCGCAGGTATGCGGATTTTTTTGCCCGCAAACGCGAAGATATAAAAAACCAGAAAGAGCGCATCGATCAGCTGGGCAATGTGATGAGTGACAGACGCGATGACCTGCTGGATGCCACGCGTGATAAAAAGGTCCTGGAATCTCTGAAGGAAAAGAAGGCGCGGGAGTTCAAACTGGAAATGGCACAGAAAGAACGGGCATTTTTAGACGAAATATCCATTCAGAAGAAGAGTGGGCCTTCCTGATGGGACGTAAGGTCAATAATCTGACTAAGGCGGCAGTTTTCGTGTGCTGCCTGGCTATGGGGGCATTGCCTCAGGTACTGTCACGTGCTGAGGCGGAAAGCGAGAGCGCTGCAGCCAAGCCGTCTCCGGAACGGGTCAAGGAGGCCGCGCAGCAACCTCCGAATGCGTCCCAGGCGGCGCGCGAAGAAAAGGCCCTGCAGGATGCCCGTCGTCAGCAGCTTTCAGAGAAGGAAGCGGCCCTGGCAGCTAAAGAACAGGAATTGAAAAAGTTGAGCAGCAGGCTTGATGCGCAGATAAAGTCCATGGAAGAGGGCAAAAAGCAGCTTGATGATACGCTCAAAACCAAAAAAAAGGCCCTGGACGAAAAGCGTAAAAAGATGATTGCCATCTTTAAAAAAATGCGACCGGAACAGGCCGGCCAAATGATCGATAAACTGGAAGAGAATGTGGCTATTTCCGTGCTTGATCAGATGGATACGAAGACCGTCATTAAGCTGGTCCCGTTTCTCAATCAACCCAGGGTGCTGAAATGGATCAATATAAATCTTAAAGGTGTGTAGCCATTTATGGACAGCAGGATGTCCATGTCCATAAAAATTCAGATGAAAGGAGGTGAAAAAAATGGAAACAGGACAGATGATAGCAGTAACGCCACAGATGCCGGTTGCTGTGTCCGCACCCCAGACCGGAGAGGCCGTTGTCGCGACTGATCAGGGCGGAGGTGCTTTTGAAGGGCTGTTGCAGGGTATGTCGATGCAGAAGATCAAGGCTGCAACAGTGGGCAATGCAGTGCCCCTGAGGGCATTTGGGCAGATGGTCGTGCCGGAAATGAGCAGTGACGCCATGACGGCCTTATTGACAACCTCAGACAGTAACGAACAGCAGGTGACACCAGTTCAGGCTGATGCAGCCGAAGAAGTCCCCGATACATACCCTCTTCAGGAGAGTACCGGTACCGAATCACAGAATGTGATGCCGGATGTGAACGGGTCCCAGCTTGCCCTGCTGCTGGCCCAGCTGAACGGCAGAATGCCGGAGACAGTCGCCACAACAGGAAGCCGGATAGAATGTCCGCAAGAGAGACCGCACACAATCAGCAGTAACATGACAGCGCTAGACAGTACTGTTCCGGCGCAGATCAGAAGAGATGCCCCCGTCGCGCAGGTCGCAGCAGCGGCCCTCCCCCGGGTACCGGAGACAACGATTGTAACAGCCGGAACATCATCGATGTTCAATCCGCCAGCCGGAAATAAGGTTGCAGTTTCAGCAGCTCAGACTGGTACAGCAGTCACAGAAGGTGACAGGCGCGTAGCTGGAGTTGCTGTGCAGGTGCGGGATTCTGTGCGGATTGCCCCTGAAATGCAAAGGCAGCAAGAGACGTTGATACTGCACCTGCCTGAAGCTGGTGACAAGCCGGATGCAGTGGCAACGCCAGACCTTCAACATGCAATAGCGGTCACTGGTAATAGCGATGGAACGGAAATCAGACTGTTTCAGTCGGAGAAACCGGAGATTCAAAGCCGTCCGGGAACAGTACCACCAACCCTGACAGCCACAAGGCCGATGCAGATTCAGGCGCAGGAAGATGAAAACATCAAGGCACCGGCACTGCTTCCGGATACGTCAGGACTGCCGGAACAGCCCGCCAAGGTGCGATCGGGCATTCCTCTCGCCTCGCTCTTGGCACCGGCAGCAGCAGTTGTTGCCGATGGTAAAACGGAGGCCGCGGTGAGTTCCGATGTCCGTGAAACGGTGACAACATCAAAGGTCGAACAGGTTGCTGCTGCGAAAATCAGTACTGCAGAGATTTCTGGAGAACAACTCTTCAGCAGCGAAGAAAATGCTACACCTGACCGCGGCATGAACGGAAGCTTCCCGTCGCATGCGCTTCACCAGCAGCTAAAATCGGAAAGCGCTCCAGCAATAAACACCGTTTCCGGGGCAACACTGAATGAAGCTTCCCGGGCGGCATTATCACCCGAACCGGTTGTACAGCAGGTAAAAGAACGTTTCGTGAATCACGATACAAAGCCGGGCAGCGAACAGATCGTGCTCAGGCTATCCCCGGAACATCTGGGTGAATTGAAGGTGAACCTGAACCTTGATGGGCAGCGATTGAAGGTTGAGATTGTCGCCGAGAACAGGATGGTGCGCGACTCCCTCATGCAACATACGGACGCACTCAAAGAGTCGCTATCCCGGCAGAATATCAAAATGGAGTCGTTTGAGGTAACAACGGGCGGCCATGGCTCAACTGATAACGGTCGCGGCCAGGGAGACTGGCGCGAGCTTGCCCAGCAGAGACAGAACAACGCCTGGATGCCGGACGGTGGCTATCGTGTGGCACAACAGGTGGAACCCGCTCTCGCCGCATATCAGCTGAAATCAGAACACACGATGGTTGATCTTCATTTCTGAAAGCGAGGTGATGCAGATGGTAACATCAGGCGTAACATCAACAACCGACACAACTGCAGCAGCCGCTGCCATGAAAAAATCGGTGGGAATGAACAAGGATGATTTCATGAAGCTGTTCATTGCCCAGCTGCAATACCAGGACCCTCTGAAACCTCAGGATCCCAGCGCGATGCTGGACCAGCTTTCCCAGCTTTCACTGGTCGAACAGTCATATAACACCAACACAACCCTCAGTAACTTGCTGGCGGCCCAGAATAACTCAATCACAATGAATTCTGTTTCGTTCATCGGCAAGGACGTTAAGGCATATGGAAATGCCGTCACGTTTGGCGGTGCGACACCGGTTTCATTGCAGTATGGACTTACAGAGGCGGCAACTTCTGGAACCGTCACTATTTCTGATGCAGCTGGAAACACCGTCAGAACCGTTGCGCTCGGGGCGCAAACAGCAGGAGATTCCACCTTTGCCTGGGATGGCCGCGACAACAACGGTGCTCTGCTCCCGGCCGGGGCCTACCGTTTCAAGGTAGACGCAATTTCAGCCAACGGAAGCGCCATGGCTGCAACCACCTACACCACGGGGCGCATTGATGGGGTCACCTTTGCCAACGGCATACCGATGTTGACGATCGGTGAAACATCAGTCGCGTTGGCGGATCTTATCAGCGTATTGGGGGCTTGACGGATGATCGATCCTATTTTAATTCCCAACCCCGTACAGCCGTCCAGAACGGACCGGCCGATTCCGCAAAAACCGGCCACAAGACCGGTATCCGAGTCTCCCTTTGCCCAGGTACTGGATCAAAAACTCCCGTCCCAAGGGGTGAAGTTTTCACAGCACGCCCAGGACAGGCTCAAGGCACGCAATATAAACCTGTCTACCAACGACCTTGCCAGACTGGAAGGAGCAGTCAACAGCGTTGCCCAGAAGGGTGGCAAAGAATCGCTGGTGATGGTGGGTGATGCGGCCCTGGTGGTCAGTATCAAGAACCGGACCGTGGTGACTGCCATGGATCGGGCCCAGATGCAGGGCAATGTGTTTACCAATATCGATTCTGCCGTAATTATCTGAACATGAAAAAGGGCTGGTCCTCCGAGAGGAAGCCCTCGAAACGCCGATCGATTGACGCGTTTCACACACAACTCTCTCACTCGTACAAGGAGGCATTACCATGAGTATCACATCTGCAATGTTTACCGGTGTCACCGGCCTGCTGGCCAACGCTGAAGGTATCAACGTTATCGGCAACAACCTCGCCAACGTCAACACGATCGGTTTCAAAAGCGGCCGCATGCTTTTTTCCGACATGCTCTCGACCAACATCGGCAACAGTTCCCAGATCGGTCGCGGTGTTCAGATCCAGAAGGTTGATAACGTCTTTGGGCAGGGTTCGTTTGAAACCACCGAGCTTGTTTCAGACCTTGCCCTGCAGGGCAACAGTTTCTTTGCGTTGGGCAGGCCGGGTGGCAATGCAAACATTGCCGCCCAATCCGGCTCGTATCTGACCCGTGCCGGCGCTTTCAGGGTCGATGGCAGCTCCCATCTGGTCAATCCTGACGGGTATCAGGTGTTGGACACAAATGGAGACCCGATCCTTTTTCAGTCCACACCCGTAGGCGGTACCCCGGTTGCCGGTGATTTCGCCAAGATCACCAAAATCGACAGTACCGGGTTGATCACCTATGTGGATGCGCTTGGAACTCCGTACTATTACAACGGAACAGGGGCTGGTATCGTGACATCGGGTGGAGTTCCTGCTGCGCCATTCAAGATTGCGGTGATCAATCCCCCCAATCCGGGTGCCCTGGATAAAATCGGCGGAACGTTGTTCCAGTATACTCCAGAAACAGGCATCTCAACCGCAGCCTTCACCTATGCAACAAATGCAGCCAATGGCACTACCGAAAAGATATATTCCAACTCACTGGAGCAGAGCAACGTGGATATGGCCGGGCAGTTCGTCAAGATGATCCTGACGCAGCGGGCTTATTCCGCCAACTCCAAGACCATTACTACGGCCGATGAGATGACCCAGGAGGTTCTGAATCTCAAACGCTAATCCTCGCTGACATGTAATATCGGAACGGAGGCGTATCCACGCTGTGCGGATACGCCTCCGCAGCCGTTTAATTGGTTGCAATAACGGTAAAATAGTTCTAAATAATGCGTTACTAATCCATTCATTGAAATCAGTTTCCATGCGGAGGAATGACATGGCCAAGGACGAGCAGGCGGCAGCCGAACAACCCGAAGCTGGGGGCGGCAGCAAGAAGAAGCTGTTTATAATCATCGGCGCTGCCGTAGGTGTGGCCGCAATCCTGGCTGTTGTCTTTATGATGATGGGCAAGGGTGGCAAGAAAGCGGAGAAAAAAGAGGGGGCTGAAGCAACGACCGAAGCCAAGGCTGAAGGCGGCGCTCACGGTGCTGCAGCGCCAAAAGCTGAAGGCGGGGCTCCGGGCGCCGCAGTTGGTGCAGCGAATATTTTTCCGCTGGAGCCTTTTATCGTCAATATCTATGATGGTCAGGAGTTGCGGTATCTGAAGGTCAAGGTTGAACTGGAAATGGCGGGAGTTGGGATCAAGGCAGAATTGGACAGTCGCTTGGCGCCGATTCGTGACGCGATCCTGGTCCTTTTGAGCACCAAGACCCTGCAGGACATTCAGGATATCCAGGGCAAAAACCAGTTAAAGGATGAGATCCTGTCATCGATTAACAAGATCATACCTCCCGGCAAGATTGCCAAAATATATTTCACCGATTTTGTTGTTCAATAGCGTGTGCACCCCAGGCTGATATGGAAAAGATTCTCACCAAAGCAGAGATCGAAGCGCTTCTCAATGCGGTCTTCGACGGCCGGATAGAACCTGAAAAGGAACTGTCCAAGACCGAGGGTATGGTAGTTGCCTACGATCTCTTCAACACCGAGGCCCATAAAGGGTTTGTTCCGAATCTTGATATCATTTACGACAGCTTTATCCGCTACAGTCGGGTCAACCTGTCCAATCGCCTGCGGAAGGTAGTGGAAATCAAGAAGGTCGGGGCCCGGTCGTATAAATTCGATGATTTTCTCCAGACGCTGCCCTCCCCGGTCTGTATGGCCATCTTCAAGATCGAGCCGCTCAAGGGCGCAGCCCTGATCTCCTTTGACAGCACCCTGGTACTTGCACTGGTGGACAGCCTGCTGGGCGGCACCGGTTCGTCAAAGGTATCCATGGCAAACCGGCTGTTTACATCGATCGAGCTGCGGCTGGTCGAGAAGATCGTCAAGGACATGCTTCAGGATCTGGAGAAGGCCTGGGCGCCGTTGTATGCCACACATATGAACCTGCTGCGCATGGAGATGAACCCGCGCCTGGTGAATATTGTTCCGCCTGAATACCAGATTGTCACCATGTCGCTCAAGATTCAGATCGAAGAGATCTCGGGCAATGTGGTGTTTGCGATCCCCTATATGACGATTGACCCGATCCGGGACAAACTCAAAGCGGGTATGCAGTTTGACTTGATGGCCATCGACCCGCAGTGGTCGTACCGGTTATCGGCGGGGTTACTGGAAGCGCCGCTCAATATTTCGGTTGAAATGGGCAATGCCGGCATATCCCTGCGAGAATTGCTGGATCTGGCGCCGGGTGACACGATCATGCTCGACAAAGCCTGCTCAAGCGAGATGACCATCAAGGTTGAAGGTGTCCCCAAGTACCTGGGGGTTCCGGGTATCCATCACGGCAATAAAGCGATACAGATCAGTAATTTTAGCGCTAAAGGGGGCAGCGGTGATTGACAAGCCTGATATGGTCGAGCAGGAACCTGATAAAAAAAATCTCGAATTCATACTTGATATACCCTTGCAGGTAACTGTCGAGTTGGGACGCACCAAGTTGTTGGTCAAGGATATTCTGCAGCTCAACCAGGGTGCCGTGATCGAACTGAGCAAGCTGGCCGGTGAACCGCTTGACATCTTTGTCAACTCAAAGCTGGTGGCGCGGGGCGAGGCGGTGGTGGTCAACGAAAAGTTCGGTGTACGTCTGGTTGATATTGTGAGTCCCAACGAGCGGGTGGAGAAGATCCTGTGAAGGGTGCGGTCTCCGTACTGCTCCTGCTACTGCCGTCCATCGCCTGTGCCGAAGGGAACACCAGCCAGGATTTCAGTTTTCTCTCCAGTCTACTCCAGATGTTTGCCGCACTGGCGATTGTCATCGGTCTGATACTCCTAACACGACATTTCTCAGGTAAAATTTTCAAGGTGCTTCCTGCCAACCGATTTGTTTCGAAACATATCCGTCTGGTAGAAACACGCTATATAGCGCCAAAGAAAAGCCTGCTGCTAGTCGAAGTCGGTGGTGAATACCTGCTGCTCTCCAGTTCAGGCGAAAACCTGACACTGATCAAACAGATCGACATGCTCGAAGAAATAGAGATAGTTGAGGATTGCGATGAAGAGCGCCGCGGATTTCTCGGTTTGTTTTCCCGCTGAAGTTTGCTGATGAAAGGTCTGTTATGCGTTTTATGATCCGTCACAGGTTATTGTTCTGGCTGCTGCCGCTTGTGCTGGTGCTGGTTGCCGCATCGGCCCAGGCCGAACCGGTTGCCATCCCCTCATTCAATTTCGGCGTGGGATCGTCGACCAAGCCGAATGACGTTGCAGTGACCATCCAGATTTTCCTGATGCTGACGATTCTGTCACTGGCACCGGGACTGCTGATCATGACCACCTCGTTCACCCGCATCGTGGTGGTGCTCTCATTCCTGCGCACGGCCATGGGCACTCAGCAGGCGCCCTCCAACCAGATCATCCTGGGGCTTTCGATGTTTCTGACCTTCTTCATCATGAATCCGGTCTGGAACCAGATCAACAAGGAGGCCTACCAGCCCTGGAAGGCCCAGCAGATCTCCCAGGAGCTGGCCATGGAGCGGGCAGTGCAGCCGCTACGGAAGTTCATGCTTTCCCAGACCCGGGAAAAGGATCTGGCGCTGTTTGTCAGTCTCTCCAAGCTACCGCGGCCCAAGAATGCCAATGATATCCCGACGCTGACCATCATCCCGGCCTTTATGATCTCGGAGCTGCGCACCGCTTTTCAGATCGGCTTTCTGATCTATATTCCCTTTATTGTTGTTGATATGGTGGTCGCATCGGTACTCATGTCCATGGGCATGATGATGCTGCCGCCGGTCATGATCTCGCTCCCCTTCAAGATCCTGTTGTTTGTCCTGGTTGATGGCTGGGGGCTGGTGATCAGCTCCCTTGTCAAGAGCTTCGGATGACAACCAGAGGTACCGTATGACTCCAGAACTGGTAGTACAACTTGCACGCCGCAGTTTCGAAGCGACGCTTCTGCTGGCGGCTCCGCTGCTGATATTCAGTCTGGTGGTGGGTCTGCTGATCAGCGTGTTCCAGGCGGTAACATCCATCAACGAGGCGACCCTGGCCTTCGCTCCCAAGATCATTGCCGTCATGGTTGCCATGATCATCTTTTTTCCCTGGATGATGACCTACATGAGCGACTTCACCCGGGAGATCTATTCCTTCATCGCCATCATGAGACGCTGATCGCATGTTTCCGCTGCTGCCTTTCCCTTCCCCGCGGGAGGTGATCTTTTTTGCACTGGTTCTCAGCCGCGTGGCGGGCATTTTTTCTGCAATACCGGTTTTCGGGGGGCGCACCGTACCGCTGAATATCAAGGTGATTATCATCATGATGGTCACCCTGGTTTGCTTTCCTGTTCTCAGCATCACCGCCCCGCAGGTGCCGACCGATGCTTTCACTCTGGCGCTGCTGGTGATGCGCGAGCTCATGGTGGGCATCACCCTGGGGTTCATTACCCGCATCATCTTTTCAGCAGTGGAGTTCAGTGGCCAGATCATCGGCATGCAGATGGGTTTCACCATTTCATCGATCATTGATCCGAGCCAGGGCACCCAGACCCAGATCATGTCCGTCATGCAGACCCTGTTGGCAACCCTGATGTTCCTCTCCATGAATATCCACCACCTGTTCATCCGTACAATCGTCGACAGT
Source organism: Geobacter psychrophilus (assembly GCF_056821595.1). Taxonomy (NCBI): domain Bacteria; kingdom Pseudomonadati; phylum Thermodesulfobacteriota; class Desulfuromonadia; order Geobacterales; family Geobacteraceae; genus Geobacter; species Geobacter psychrophilus. The sequence continues at coordinate 1,507,835 of NZ_JBXDTU010000004.1, read as the reverse complement.
TTCCGCATCATCCCGCTGGGTGGCTGGCATCTCAATGCCGAAATCATCTCCTTCCTCGTCAAAGGCACGGCAGATATCTTTATTCTGGGTATCCGGCTGGCTGCGCCGGTCATGGTCGCCCTGCTGCTTACCAGTGTCACACTCGGCATCATGGCCCGCGCATTTCCGCAGATGAACATTTTCATGGTGAGTATGCCGCTTAACATCGGCATTGGTTTTATTGTGCTGGGCCTGACGCTGACGATCTTTTTCCACGTACTCACGACCGCGTTCGGATCCGTCAACGGGCAGATTGAAACCCTGTTCAGGTTGATGTCAAAGGGGGGATGACGCCTGGCCGACGGAGCGGATAAACATTCAAAAACCGAACAGCCCACCGGCAAACGGCTTGAGAAGGCACGGGAGGAGGGCGCACCACCCACGAGTGTCCTGATGACCTCGACCTTCACGCTCCTGGCCGGCATGATCTGTCTGTATGTCTTCGGCAGCTTCATGACAGCCAGCATCACAAAGCAGAGCGCGGAGATTCTGGGCTCGGTCGGAAGTTTCGAGATGACGGAAAAGAACGTCTACCTGCTGGTTCTCAAAACATTTCTGCTGATCGTGGTTGTGCTGGCGCCGCTGGTAGTGACGATCATTCTTACCTCCATTGTATCAAATGTGGTCCAGGACGGCGGCCGCTTCGAGTTCAGGTGGGAACGGCTCAGTGTTAAATTTAACAAGCTGAATCCGGTGAGCGGATTTGGCCGTCTCTTCAACAAGACAGCCCTGGTCGAGTTGCTCAAATCGTTTCTCAAGCTGCTCGTTATCGGTTTCATTGCCTACCGGGTACTGCGCGACGAAGCGCAGAACCTTACCTTCCTGGCCGAGGCCGATGTAGAGACGATCATCGCCTATATGGGGCATGTCGCTTTCAAAATTGTTATGCATACCTGCGGCATCATGCTGATTATCTCGATTCTCGACCTGATGTATGTCAAGTGGCAATATATCGACAACCTGAAGATGACCAAGCAGGAGGTCAAGGACGAGGGCAAGGAGCAGGAAAACCCCGAGATAAAGGGGCGGATCAAGAAGATGCAGTTCCAGACGGCTCGCCGCCGGATGACCAAGATCATCCCCACCGCAGATGTGGTTATAACCAATCCGACCCATTATGCCATTGCGCTCAAATACGACCGGCAACGGATGGCCGCTCCGGTGGTGATCGCCAAAGGGGCTGATGTCATGGCTCAGGCCATCAAGAAGATTGCCCAGGAGCACAGCATCACCATGGTGGAAAACCGCTTTCTTGCGCGAGAACTGTATGAACAGGTCGCGGAGAATGAAGCGATTCCCGAATCGCTGTATGCCGCAGTGGCCGAGATTCTGGCCTACGTATACCGCTTAAAGGGCAAGGTGTGAGTCAATAGTCTGACTCGATTCAATAGTTTGACTCCGGCACGTACTCCCTTGTTCAAAATCGAGGTGGCCAAGGGGCTGTCAAAGCACTGCTGGCGGCTGTTTGCGAAGGGTCACCTCGTGTAACGCCAATGAGTCCTCGCGGCATGAAAAATGCATACTTTCTGCTGATTTGCATGAAACCCGGAAAGTGCGGCGCTACGCAGGATTCCCATGGCTAACGGTACGGTTGAAGCGATAAAGTTGGGCGGTATAAGAAAAAACTCGGACATTTATGTCGCTGTAGCACTTATCGGTGTGCTGGCTCTGATGATCGTGCCGCTCCCGGCGTTCCTGCTGGATGTCTTTCTGGCCGCCAACCTGACCATATCACTGGCTATTCTGCTGGTCTGCCTCTACACAGTCCACCCGCTCGATTTTTCAGTATTCCCGTCGATCCTTCTGGTAACGACCCTTTTCCGCCTGGCGCTCAACATTGCTTCCACCCGTTTGATCCTGATGCATGGCAGCGAGGGGGTCGAGGCGGCGGGCGCCGTCATCAAGGCCTTCGGCTCGTTCGTCGTCGGCGGCAACTATGTCGTCGGAGCGGTGCTGTTCCTGATCCTGGTGATCATCAATTTTGTCGTCATCACCAAGGGCGCGGGGCGTGTGGCCGAGGTTCAGGCCCGCTTTACCCTGGATGCCATGCCGGGTAAACAGATGGCTATTGACGCGGATCTGTCGGCCGGCATGATCACCGAAAAAGAGGCCCGGTCCCGTCGTATCAAGATATCTCGCGAAGCCGATTTCTACGGTTCCATGGACGGTGCCAGCAAGTTCGTCCGCGGGGATGCCGTGGCCGGTATCCTGATCGTGATGGTCAATATATTCGGCGGCCTGATCATCGGTATTTTTCAGCAGGGCATGCCGATTCAGGCCGCACTGACCAACTACACCCTGCTGACCATCGGCGAGGGGCTGGTGGCACAGCTGCCGGCCCTGATCATCTCTGTTGCTGCAGGCATCATCGTAACCCGTTCCGCCGATGACGATAATTTCGGTAACGCCATCACCGGACAGTTTATGAATTACCCCAAGGCCTTTTATGTGTCCTCCGGGGTTCTGTTCGTGTTCGCCATGATACCCGGTCTGCCTCATTTTGCCTTTTTCCTGCTCTCCGGAGTGGCGTTTCTGATGGCCAAAATGGCCCGGGAGAAGACAGAGGTTGTAGAAGAGTTGGCCCAGCCTGAAGCAGGCGCCGGAGAGGAATCGCTTGACGGTGCTTCCTCTATCCGGCCGCTGGATGTATTGGAATTGGAGGTGGGCTACGGATTGGTGCCGATGGTGGATGCCTCCCAGAATGGCGAGCTGTTGGAGAGGATCCGTTCGATCCGCCGTCAGTTTGCCCAGAAAATGGGTTTCATCGTCCCGCCGATTCACATTCACGATAATCTGCAGCTCAAACCTTACGAATACAACCTTCTGATCCGGGGAGCCCGCGTGGGCGGGAGCGAGCTGACCGGCCAGTATCTGGCCATGGATTCTGGTGCGGTAACCTTCCGCTTGCCGGGTACAGCTACTAAAGAGCCGGTTTTCGGACTGCCGGCGGTCTGGATCGGGGCAAACGATCGCGATCAGGCACAGGTTAACGGCTATACGGTGGTCGACAGCACGACGGTGATTGCCACCCATATCAGCGAGGTGATCAAGCGCTATTCCCACGAGCTGGTGGGGCGCCAGGAGATGCAGCAGCTGCTGGACAATGTTGCCGTCAGCGCACCCAAGGTGGTCGAAGAGCTTATCCCGAACCTGCTTAATCTCGGGACGGTATTGCGGGTCGTCAAGAACCTGCTCAAGGAAGGGGTTTCCATCCGCGACATGCGCACCATTCTGGAAACCATGGCGGATTATGCCTCACTCAGCAAAGATCCGGATGTACTGACAGAGTTTGTCCGTCAGGGCTTGGGGCGTTTCATCGTCGACCAGTACAAGCTGGAGGACGATACCCTCTGCCTGGTGACCCTGGACCGGGAGATCGAGGACGTCATCGCCGAAGCGATCCAGCCCTCGGACCAGGGCAGCTTTCTGGCCATTGAACCCAATACCGCCCAGCAGATTATCACCATGATCCGCTCCATGGCCGATCGTTTCAACGTGAGTGGTGCCCAGCCGGTGTTGCTGGCCTCACCTTCTATCCGCCGGCATGTCCGCAAGCTGATCGAGCGTTTCGTGCCGCATATGGCGGTCCTGTCGCACAATGAAATTCCACAGAATGTCAAAATCCAGTCACTAGGGGTGGTAAGCATCAATGCTGGTTAAAACCTTTCAGGCAGCAAGCATGGCTGAGGCCTTGCGCATGGTAAAGGCCGAACTCGGGCCGGACGCCATGATACTTTCGACAAAAAAGGAAAAAACCGGAGGCATTCTCGGTTTTTTCAGTAAACCGGTTTACCGGGTGACGGCAGCCATTGACCCGGTCCGGTCACCGGCGCCGGTCGCTGTCCCGCCAGCTCCCTATCGTGAGCGTCCGGAACGTGAGAAGACGGCCAAGGAGGAGATGGAGAGTTCCATGCTGGCGCCTCTGGCCCGGGAGCTCAAGGATTTGCGGGAAAAAGTTGAGGCGCTTTCCCGGCGGGAAGAGGAGATGCGCCGGGAAGAAAAACCGGACGATGAAGAAAAGGCGGCCAACAGCCAGGAGACCGGATTCAGTCTGAAAAATATACCGCGGGCGGATCTGGAGGAGATCAAAAAGCTGCTGCTCAATACGCTGGCCAAGAGCCAGGAGGGGGGCGTGCGGACGGTGCAGTGGCCCAATGCTGCCGATAGTACCTCTCTGCAGGGCCAGACCGGAGAGGAGCTGTTGCCGGAAGATTCGCCGCTGGCCCAGGAATTGGTCAAGAGCGGCGTATCCACCGAGCTGATCCGGAAAATACTTGATACCCTTACCACCCTGCCGGTCGAGGGGGGCAATCAGACGCTCAAGAGCCGTCTGGGAGAAACGCTGGGCAAGTTGATCAAATTTGCCGGCACGCTCAAACTGCGGAAGAATTCACCCCGGATAGTTGCCCTGGTTGGTCCGACCGGGGTCGGCAAGACGACGACTACCGCCAAGCTGGCCGCCATGTATGCCCTCAATCGCGGCAACAAGGTGGCGCTGATTACCATGGATATCTTCCGCGTCGGTGCGGTAGAGCAGCTGAAAACCTATTCCCGGATCATGGGGATTCCGCTGGAGGTGGCCTCCACGCCCAAGGAGCTGGAAAAGGCGGTGGAAAAACACTCGGCCTGCGATCTGATTTTCATCGATACGGCTGGTCGCAGTCACAAGGACAAGGAAAAGCTCGATGAAATGAAAAATTTCCTCGACAACAAAATTCCGATCGAAGTCTATCTCTGCCTTTCGGCCACGACCAAGGATCGCGAATTGGAGGAAATTCTCAGCCGCTTCCGTATCTTCCCGATCAGCAAGGTTGTTTTCACCAAAATAGATGAATGTGAAAGTTTCGGAAACATGGTCAATCTGTTGATGAAGGATAACCTGCAGATAGCCTATTTTACGACTGGTCAGCGGGTGCCCGAGGATATCGAGGTGGCTACGTCGGCCAAGTTGGCGGACATGATTCTGCGGGAGGCATCTGAATGAGTGCGGTAAAGGGAACGGGAGATCAGGCGGATACCCTGCGACAGATGGCACGGGACGCCAAGATGCATCATCAGGCTGAAAATGCCCAGGGAGGGCTTTCTGATCAGCAGGGCATCCGTGTCATTTCCGTTACGAGCGGCAAGGGGGGTGTGGGAAAAAGCAATGTGGTCTCCAATCTGGCGATTGCCCTGTCGGCTCAAGGAAAGAAGGTGCTGCTGATCGACGCCGATCTTGGGCTGGGAAACCTGGATGTGCTCTTGGGGCTGTCGCCGGTCTACAACCTGAACCATGTGCTGAACGGTGAGAAGAGTCTCTCAGAAATCCTGATCGACGGCCCGGCCGGCATCAAGATCATTCCGGCCGGCTCCGGAGTCCAGGAGTTTACCAGTCTCGGTCAGCACGAAAAGCTCAAGCTGCTGGATGAACTGGATATGCTGGAAGAGCAGTTCGACATCATGATCGTGGATACGGAAGCGGGCATCTCTGAAAACGTAACCTATTTTACCGTGGCCGCCCAGGAGATCATCGTAGTGGTGACCCCGGAACCAACCTCTATCACCGATGTGTATGCGCTGATCAAGCTCCTGGCAACGCGCTATTCCGAACATCATTTCAAGGTGCTGGTCAATATGGCCAAGGACAGTGAAGATGCCCTGGAGGTTTTCCGCAAGCTGGCAAATGTTGCCGGTCGTTTTCTGGACATATCCCTGGATTACCTGGGCTGCGTGGTCAAGGACGATAAGGTGGTTGAAGCGGTCAAGCGCCAGAAGGCTGTCACCGAACTCTTTCCCGATTCCGAAGCGGCCACCTGTTTTGCCACCTTGGCCAAGCGGGTGATCGAAAACACCCGCAAGACCAGATTGAAGGGCAATATACAGTTTTTCTTCCGCCGCTTTCTTGACCACCCGGCAGGGGGATAGACCACATGTCCGAACGCCTTCCTGATCGCAGGGTAAAGGATTCTGCACGTCGCGATGCCATGCGCCGAGCAGGGGACTCGGCTAAACGCGATGCCATGATTGTGGAGCATATGCCGCTGGTCAAATACCTGGTTGGTCGGATCGTTCCGCAACTCCCGCCTCATCTTGATCCGCAGGATCTGATCAGTGCCGCAACGGTTGGCCTGATAAATGCAGCTGATCGTTTTGACCCCGATCGGGGCGCGCTCTTTAAAACCTTTGCGGAACAGCATGTCCGCGGCGCCATTATTGACGAGCTCCGCTCCTATGATGTCCTCAGTCGTTCGATGCGCGAGAAATACAAACGTCTCGAACGGGAGGTGCTTCACCTGGAGCACCAGTTGGGCCGCAATCCCAGCTGCCAGGAGGTGGCCGACGCACTGAAGATCGGGATTGACGAGTATTATGCCATCCTGGATGACGTGCATGTCTTTACCTTCATCAGTATTGATGACAGCTGGGAGGACGCCGAAGGTTCACCGCTCTGTCTTGCGGAGGTGCTGAGCGAGAGCGAGGCAATGAGCCCGCAGCAGCAGGTGATGAAGATGCAGCTGGTCGAGGCCCTGGGGCGGGCCATCGAAACCCTGCCGGAAAAGGAACGTTTGGCGGTAACGCTGTATTACAGCGAGGATTTTAATCTCAAGGAAATCGGTGAAGTGCTCGGATTGACGGAGTCACGGATTTCACAACTCCTCAGCCAGGCCATGGTCAGGCTGAGGGGCAGACTCAAACTGCACAAAAACTAGAGGGGTACCCATCATGAACAGCGGTATGTATTCGGCACTTTCAGGCAATCTGGCAGCCATGAAACGTATGGATATAATCAGCAATAATCTGGCTAACGTCAATACCCCCGGGTTCAAGAAAGATAAAGTGACCTTCGAGGGCTTGCTGGCGAGTGCCACGACTCCTCCCAGGGTGCCGCAGTCCACCACAGCCGACCCGATCCTGCAGAAGGACAATATTTTCATTGATTATGCTGCCGGTCCGGTGGCACAGACCGGAAACCCGTTTGATATGGCGATCGATGGTGATGGCTTCTTTGTGGTTGCTACACCCGATGGTCCGGCCTACACCCGGCAGGGGAACTTTCGCGTGTCTGCCGATGGTTCCCTGGTAACGGTCGATGGTTTTCCCGTGCAGGGGCAGGGTGGTCCGATCAGTGTCAGCGGAAGCAGGATCGAGATCGATGCCAAAGGGGTCGTGACCGTTGACGGCATTGAATCAGGTACCATCAGCATGGTTGATTTCCCTAAACCGTATGCATTGACCAAAACCGGCAGTGCCCTGTTCGTACCGACGGATGCCGCAACAGTACCGCAGCCGGCCACCGGCGGACTTCGGCAGGCGCATCTGGAGGGGTCCAATGTTGAGACGATCACCGAGATGGTGCAGATGATCGAAAACAGCCGCTATTATGACGCCTGCCAGCGTACGATCCTGAGTTTTAATGACATGACCAGCAAGGCAGCCAATGAGCTGGGTCGGTTATAACAGTCAAACATAGTAAAAGGAGTACACCATGATACGAGCACTTTGGACAGCAGCCTCAGGGATGCAGGCGCAACAAAAAAGCATTGATGTGGTCGCCCATAACCTGGCTAACGTCAATACCTCCGGCTTCAAAAAAAGCCGGGCGGATTTTCAGGACCTGATGTATCAGAACCTGAAAAGCAGCGGGGCGCCTTCAACCAACTCGACACAGGTTCCCACAGGCATCCAGATCGGTCTCGGTTCACGTCTGGCATCGGTCACCAAGCTGTTTACCGCAGGCGATTTTACCCAGACCGGCAATGAACTGGATGTGGCCATTGAAGGCGACGGTTTCTACCAGATTCAGCTTCCCGATGGAACTACCGGTTACAGTCGCTCAGGGGCTTTCAAAAAGGACAGTACCGGGCGGATGGTGACCCCGGACGGCTATCCCCTGCTTCCGGAGATCGTCATCCCGAGCAATGCTACCAAGGTCAACATCGGTAATGATGGTACCGTATCGGTTCAGCAGGCTGGACAGAATACCACGACCAGCGTGGGCAACATTCAGCTGGCATCTTTTGCCAATCCGTCCGGGCTTTCGGCCCAGGGCAAGAACCTGTTTATTCCGACCGATGCTTCCGGAACCGCTACGACCGGCACCCCGACGCAAAACGGACTCGGTTCTCTGGCCCAGGGCATGCTGGAGATGAGCAATGTCAACGTTGCTGAGGAAATGGTCAACATGATCGTCGGTCAAAGGGCCTATGAAATCAACTCCAAGGCCGTTACCGCATCGGACGAGATGCTGCAGACGGCCAACAACCTGAAACGATAGGCCGGCAAGGTCGCTATGCACCGTTTTTTTGTATTCATCATGTGTATGCTGCTGTTTCCGCTGTTGCTGGGGGCGCAGAACCGGCCTGCCCAAATGCGGGAGGCCGAGATTCGTGCGGCGGTTGAGACGTACGTTCAGCAGAAAACAGCCGGTCTGGGTTATGAGATTCGTATCAAGCGGCTTACTGTCAACAGTGGCTCGGCTGTCTTGCCGGAAGGCCGACTGGAGTACGAAATAGTCGCACCCCAGCAGTGGGAAGGATGGGGCAGTACCAGTCTGGCCGTGATTGTACGGCAGAACGAGCGGGTGCTGCGCAACATCCCCGGGCGGGTTGAGGTAGAGGCACTGGCGGAAATGGCTGTTGCAGCCCGTCAGATTGATCATGGCACAGTTATCACTGCCGGAGATGTGGCCCTTAAGAAACTGGATGTGTCCGCTTCCCAGGGGCATTACCTGGGCAACCTTTCAGACGTGGTGGGGAAAAAGGCACGCAGCACCATCCGTCCGAATAGCCCCTTCAAGCCGGAACAACTCGAAAAGGTGGCACTGATCAAATCCGGGCAGATCGTTACCATCGTGGCGGAAAATGAGCGCATCCGCGTGACATTAACCGGCAAGGCCAAGAGTGCCGGTGCTGAAGGTGATATGATCAACGTCCAGAACATGAATTCACTCAAGGAATTCCCGGCTCGGGTTGTTGACGCCACAACGGTCATGGTCGCATTTTAGTGCGGTAGAAATTATTGCTGCGTCTTTTGCAGAAATAATTTCGTGAGCGCACTTATCCTGCGAAGCAGGGCTAGAAGGTAGAAATTATTGCTGCGTCTTTTGCAGAAATAATTTCGTGAGCGCACTTATCCTGCGAAGCAGGGCTAGAAGGTAGAAATTATTGCTGCGTCTTTTGCAGAAATATTTTCGTGAGCGCACTTATCCTGCGAAGCAGGGCTAGAAGGTAGAAATTGTTTCCTGCGAAGCAGGGCTGGCATGTTAGGTGAAGTTAGGAATGAGGAAGTAAATCATGAAATATGTGTACTATTTGATAGTTCTGACAGGTTTGGTTCTGGGCGGATGCATTACGCAGACTACTGAAGTCAAGACGCCCAGTTTTGATCAGCAACTGCACAAAGCGCCCGCCGATTATTCAAATGGTTCGATCTGGCAGGCCGGTTCAACCGGTCTCACCGAGGATTTCAAGGCCCGCCGCAAGGGTGATATCGTCACCATCCTGATAGTTGAAAACGCCAGTGCATCCAAGGCGGCTAAAACCGGCACCTCACGTGCAACGACAGTCAATGCCGGCGTACCGAACTTTATGGGGCTGGAAACAGGTGTTTTGAAAAACTTCGGCGACTTGAGCAAACTGATCAACGCCAGCGTTGCTTCCAAATACGAAGGCGCCGGTTCGACATCCCGCCAGGAAACGCTGAACGCCACTATCTCGGCCAAGGTCATCGATGTGCTGCCCAACGGCAACCTGATGGTCGAGGGGCGTCGCAATGTCAAGGTCAACAACGAGGACCAGATCATCATTGTCGAGGGAACCGTCCGTCCTTCCGATATCGGGGCGGATAATATCGTCAATTCCAGCTTTGTAGCCGATGCCAGGATTACCTACACCGGCAAGGGCATCATCTCCGACCGTCAGAGCCCGGGATGGCTGATGAACATAGTTGACAAGGTTTGGCCATTCTAGCGGAGAACTTACTATGAACAGATACATCATTTCCCTGCTGTTGCTGCTGCTGTTGAATACCAGCGCACATGCAACCCGAATCAAAGACCTTGCCGCTTTCGAAGGGGTGCGTGATAACCAGCTTGTGGGATACGGGCTGGTTGTGGGACTGAACGGCACGGGGGACAGTGACCAGGCCCGTGTCCAGCTGCAGTCAATCGTTACCATGCTGGAACGGATGGGCGTCACCGTTAATGTCAACCTGATAAAGGTCAAAAACGTCGCCGCAGTTATGGTCACGGCCACACTGCCGCCTTTTGCCAAGCAGGGTAACAAGCTGGATGTAACGGTGTCATCACTGGGGGATGCCAAAAGCGTTGCCGGCGGCACGCTGATCATGACGCCCCTCAAGGGTGCCGATAACCAGGTGTACGCAGTGGCACAAGGTTCGGTACTGACCAATTCCTTTGCTTTTGCCGGTCAGGGGGCCACTGCCCAGAAGAATCATCCCACCGCCGGACGGATCCCCGCTGCTGCTCTGGTTGAACGTGAACTGCCCAACACGCTGGCAGGAAAATCCATCCTGCGGCTTAATCTGAACCAGGCCGATTTTACCACCGCTACCCGCATTGCGGCCGTCATCAACGCGAAGTTCAATGCAGCCGTGGCAAGCAACAGTGATCCCGGTTCGGTGGTACTGCAGATACCGGAATCGTACGCCAACCGCACGGTCGAGTTCGTGGCGGCGCTGGAAACGCTGGAGGTCAAGTCGGATAACCAGGCCCGCGTTGTACTGAATGAGCGTACCGGCACCATTGTAATGGGTGAAAATGTGCGCATATCAACCGTAGCGGTTTCACACGGCAACCTTTCGCTGGTGGTCAGGGAGACCCCGCAGGTATCACAACCGGCGCCGCTCAGCAGAACCGGCGAAACAGTGGTTGTTCCCCGGACCGAACTGAAGGTGAAAGAGGATGCCCCCCGCCTTACGGTTATGCCGGAAGGCTCCAGCATCGGCGATGTTGTCCGGGCACTCAATGCGCTGGGTGTAACGCCGCGCGACCTGATCAGTATCCTGCAGGCGGTCAAGGCTGCCGGGGCGCTGCAGGCCGAATTGACTATTATTTAGTAAGTTAGAAGCATTTTCTGAGGTTTTAATCAGAAAATGCTTCGTTAACGCACTTATCCTGCGTAGCAGGGCTAGTAAGTTAGAAGTAATTTTGAAGTTTTTGTCAGGGCTGGTCTAATCATTCAAGAATAAGCCCGAATGGGCGATAAGAAAGTACGTGCCATGGATATCGCAATGACCCAGAGCATACCGGCAGTTGGAGATGAAGCGGCCGCCAAGGCCCGCCAGTTGCAGCGACAGAGTGCCGGTGCAACTGGTCTGAGCGAGAAGCAGCGTCAGCAGGCAAAAAAGATCTCTCAGGATTTTGAGGGACTCTTTATCGGCATGATGATGAAATCCATGCGCGAGACCGTCGGAAAAGACAAGCTCACCGGTGGCGGGCATGGAGAAGATGTCTACCGATCCATTCTTGATCAGGAATACGTTGCCGCAAGTGCCAAACGAGGCGGTTTCGGCTTGGCGAAGCAGATCGAAAAAGAGATCATCCGACAGGAAAACAGAAAAAACATACGGACGATTGATACGAAGGAATAGAATCTGACCGTAACGTCGTGTGGATTGGGTGAAAAATGAAAAATCTTATGGTTGCTCTTGAGCAACAGCAAAAATTGCTGGAAGAACTCCGTGACCTGCTGAAACGGGAAACCAGCGAGCTTTCCGACGTTCATCTGGATGCAATGTCCGAGATAAATGAACTGAAAGAGAACCTGTCCGTTCGTGTCGAGGCACATGCAGCACTACTTCGCAGCGCTATCCAGGAAGTTGCTGTACGCGAAGGGCTTTCATCCAAGGCGACCTTAGGCGATCTGGCTGTCAGTCTCAGCCAGAAGGGTAATCGGGATGTTGCGCGGTTCCAGGCCGAGTTGAATATAATCGCCGCACAGATCAAGGAATTGCTGACCCTCAACAGCGAGATTGCGGAGCGTTTTGCGGCTTCATTAGGTAATACGCTTGATTTTCTGGCACGCATAATCAATCAAACCAGTACCTACGGCGCATCCGGCAGCTACCAGCAGCGCCCGGCCGGTGCTGTTCTGATAAACAGGGAGGCATGATATGGGACTGGGCGCAGCCATGGAGATCGGCAGGAACGGCCTCACCATTTACCGGGTTGCCACAGAGGTAACCGGTGAAAATATCGCCAATGTAAATACCCCCGGATACTCGCGCCAGCGCGTCATTCTGGAAAATGCCCCTCCGACGACAGCCAACGGCTTTCCGCTGGGTACCGGCGTGAGGATAGCCACGGTCGAGCGCTACTATGACGGACTGCTGCAGCAGCAGATTGTCAATGCCCAGACGACCCAAGGCTATGATACGACCAAGTCCACTGTCCTGCAGCAGGTCGAACCGGTTTTCAACGAGATCTCCAATGACGGTCTCGGGTCGGCGATTTCCAAATATTTCAGTGCCTGGCAGGATTTGACGGTCAATCCCACAGGAACGGCAGAACGACAGACGGTCATCAGCAATGCAAATATTCTGGCCGACAATTTCAAATCCATCAGCCAGAACCTGACTAATACCATCGCCAGTCAGGACGCCGCCCTTGTCCCTTTGACGGACAGCATCAATGCCACGCTGAACAATATTGCCCAGCTTAACGGACAGATCAAGCAGACGGAGCTGGTTGCCGGCAACGCCAATGAGATGCGCGATCAACGGGATCAACTGGTACGGGACCTGTCCAAGCAAATTGGCATCAGATTCCAGGAAAACCAGGACGGCACGACCGATGTCTTCCTGACAAACGGAGCTGCCCCGCCCAATTATCTCGTTCAGGGAATAAATGCCGGAAGTCTGGATGCGGTCAAGGCGCCACCCGCCACGACCACAACCGTGACCATCACTGATGTGGCCGGCGCGACCGTAGCGGTTGACCCTTTGGCCGCACCGCCATTGTACACTGCCCCTGACGGCGGCCAGCTGTGGGCCACACTCCAGTTGCGCGACACGATCATTCCCGGATATCTGGCCCAGGTAGATACACTGGCGTATTCGATCACAACGGCCGTTAATGCCTTGCACGTTACGGGGAATTCCCCTACCGGCGGGTCCGGCCAGAACTTTTTTGAGCCCTCGGGGACGGTCGCCGGTTCTGCCGCAAACTTTGCTCTGGCTGCAGGCCTGACCACGGGCACGATTGCAGCGTCGGGAAGTGCGGTACTTCCTGGAGACAATTCCAATGCGCTTGCAATTGCACAATTATCCGGCGCCACCACCACCCCCGCACCTCCCGCGACCCCTAATGCCAGCTTCAACAGTTTTTACAGCAGTTTCGTCAGCACGGTCGGTCTGGATGTAAAATCAAGCAAAACGACAGTATCCCAGGATGAGGCCTTTACCAAACAGTTGTCCTCACTGCGGGAGTCGAATTCCGGGGTGTCGCTGGACGAGGAATTGACCAATCTGGTCAAATATCAACGCTCATACCAGGCCTCGGCCAAACTCATCTCCACTGCAACGGAGATGCTGGATACGCTTATCGGGATGATACGTTAGTTCAGCACAAAATACGGCGCTGTTTCCTGCTGAATAAAGCACCGTTCAGATTACAGGTCTTAGGAGAACATCATGCGTGTAACCGCGAACATGTCGGCAGATAACTCGATTTACAACATACAGCAGGGGCGCAACCGGCTCGACCGGCTGCAGGAAACAATCACCTCCGGTCAGAATATCAACAGGCCCAGCGATGACCCGATCTCCAGCCGAACCCTGCTTGATATAGGCGACAAGCTCAAGGCCTATGAACAGTTCAGCGCCAATAACATCAAGGCCAAGTCGTGGATGCAGATCAACAATACAGCCTTGACCGCCATGAACGACATTCTCACCCAGACCAAAGCGCTCATGAACAGCTTCACCAGCGGCAGTTCCGACCCCAATGACCGCCAGAATATCCATGACCAGCTTAACGATCTGAAGAAACAGATCATCGACATGGCCAATACCCAGTACGGCGACCAGTATATCTTCGGTGGAGCCGATAACCTTGTGCCGCCATACACGCAGAATGACCCAACCAACACCTATGCCGGCGACAGCACTGAACGCACGATCGAAATCGCCCAGGGAACGACCCAGCCCATCAGCCTGACCGGTGACAGCTTTCTGACGTCAACAACCCCTCCCAATACAAACATACTCCAGATGTACGATGACCTGATGGCTGCGGTCGGAGACAGTAATCCGTTAAACCCGAGTGATCCGGTTGCGTTGGCCGCAGCTTCCCAGTTGCTGAACCCGGCTACCAAGCAGATATTCAGCGCCATCAACACAAACCTGTCCCGCATGACCAGGGTTGAAAACATGGCCAAGCTGAATGAGACCAATAAAAATACACTCAGCAGTATCGTTGGCAATATTCAGAACGTGGATATGATCAAGGTCGGGGTGCAGCTCAATACCGAGAAAAATGCCTTTGATGCCTCCCTGTCGGCGACAGCCAAACTGGTGCAGATGTCGCTGCTGGATTTCATGTAAGCGTAATTGCAACGAGCAGAGCACCAAGGCGGGACCAGTCGGTCCCGCCCTGTTATTGTAAAAGCATTGACCTCCCTGCAGTCCGGTCTTATAAAGAATCCATGCTGTTTTCCTTTTCCAACCTAACTGTTACATCCCGCAAACCTGTCTCCATCCGCCGCGATGTATTCCGTCTCTCCATGCCGGTACTACTCTCATCCCTGTTCCAGCGTCTGGTCTCCATTGTAGATATCTTCCTGACCGGAGGTCTGGGCGCTGCCGCCATTGCGGCCACCGGACTCGGTCAATTGCTGATGTTTGTCGCCATGACCGTTTTCTGGGGGCTTGCTACCGGAACAACAGTGGTGATTGCGCATCTGACCGGTGCGGGGCGGCATGAAGATGCCGGTCGGGCGGCCTTTGTGGCCTGCCTGGCCTGTTTGCTGCTGACAACGGTCTGTACGACTATCGGATCGGTCTGGGGCGGGGATGTTGCCCGGATGATGGGAGCCTCGGCCGATGTGCAGGCCCTGGCTGCCGAGTATACCCGCCTGGTATTCCTCTGGATGATCTGGACCACCGGTCTGAATGTTCTTTCAGCGGTCATGCATGGCACCGGCAATACCCGCACACCGATGGAGGCCATTATCCTGGTCAATATCCTGCACGTGCTCATCGCCTGGCCGCTGATTTACGGGAAATTCGGCCTGCCGCCCCTGGGGGTCAAGGGGGCGGCCATTGCCATCAATACGTCAGAATTCGTCGGTTGTGCCTACCTGCTGATCCAGGCCCTGCGGAAGGGGTATATCACCTTCAGCCGCCCTGATCTTCCGATCTTCGGCCGGATCTGGCGCATCGGCTGGCCGGTGGCTCTGGAGAGGATCGCCCAGCAGAGCGGCCAGTTGTTCTACTCAAGCTTCATCATCGGCTATGGTACCAGCGCCTATGCCGCCCACCAGATCGGGCTCTCCATCGAATCGCTCTCCTTTATGCCGGGGGCCGGCATGGGGATTGCGGCCGCGACCCTGATGGGCCAGTCCCTGGGTGCCGGCAAGATCCGCCGGGCTCGCATCAGCCACAGGGAAGCATTGCGTCTGGCTGTGCTGGTGATGTCTGCCATGGCCCTGATCTTTCTGTGTGTGCCGCATTTCCTGATCGGTTTGTTTACCCATGATCCGGATGTTATCGAGAAGGGGAGTGTCTTTCTGCAGTTGGTCGCCTTTGCCCAGATTCCGCTGGCCGTATCGTTCGTCTATGCCGGCAGTCTGCGGGGGACGGGTGATACCTTCTACGTGTTCATCGTGACGCTGGTAGCCATGTGGGGAATTCGGGTGGCGTTGTCGTGGGCAGCGGCCAGTTGGCTGCATCTCTCATTGTATGCGGTGTGGGGGGTGTTTCTGATCGACTGGTATTTCCGGGGTGCGGCCTTTGCCTGGCGCTACCGGCGCAGGGATTTGCACAGCGTGGTAGTGTGACAGTACCGGGCGGGACACCACAGGTTCTGATCGAGAACCCTCAGGATGTCCACGTTCCCGGGCAACTGCCTGTTGGCGGCGGATCTGGCGGGATCCCTTACGGCGCCCCTTCCCTGATCTCCTGTCCCGGGCTGACGAAGGAGATGCCCTGCCCACCGGTGGTGCCAATCATGACGCACTCGATTATCGGGGCATTGATGATCCTGTCGGCCTCCCATCTGACGATGAAGTTTGCGCCGAAGCCGCCGCTGACATCCCGTTCCTCGATGTGGACATCGGTCGAGGCCAGCGCTCCCAGTATCCGCGGACGTTCCAGATAGCGCCGGACCAGTTTTCCTGCGGTATCGTAGTAGTCGATAGCGGTAATCCGCAGTGAAACCGTCGGGTCCGTGCTCCGGATGCTCAGGTTGGCCTCCAGCTGAAGTGCCCGTTTGCGGGGACCGCTGAATATATTGGAGTAGACCGGCACATACACGGTCTGTTTCTTCGCAAGCCTGATGTCAGCCGTCGAAGCCCAGCTGTGTGTGGGCAATAAAACTACGCACAGCCAAAGTACGGCCGCCAGGAGTGCCCCAAGACATTTTTCCTGATTCCACATATGTTCTCCTTTCCAGCATTGTATGAATCGGACAGAACTCCATGCCATGTGCACAGTGGGAGCGGTGCTCCTGACAGGTTCGGCAAGCGGGGTGGTGGCTGCAAGCCGTCAGGCCCGCTCCAGACCTGCAAAACGCAGCAGCAGTTTCTTCGGCCCGACCGAGAACCAGACGATGGCCTTCTGCCCCTCACCTTCTCCTTCGAGCTTGCGGATGGTGCCGACACCGAACTTGGCGTGGCGCACCTTCATGCCGAGGAAGACGTCGCCATGCTCTTCGGGTGGTTCCGGGACGATCTCGATCTCGTTGGAGAAGGAGTGGCTGATGGAGGCCAGATTGTGTGACGGGTAGGGGGTTGCGTAGACACGGGAGGGCTCGCCCTGTTGGGACAATGTGCCGCCGCTGTCCTCAATCAGCTCTCCCGGAATATCCTTCAAAAAGCGCGACGGCAGGTTGATCTGCTCCTGGCCGAACAGGTAGCGTCTGCGGGCGTTGAGCAGGTAGAGCCGCTCCCGGGCACGGGTCATGCCGACGTAACACAGCCGGCGCTCCTCCTCCATGCCGTCCAGATCATCCAGGGCACGGACGTGGGGGAAGAGCCGCTCCTCCATGCCGATCATGAAGACCGCCTTGAACTCCAGCCCTTTGGCTGCATGCAGGGTCATCAAGGTAACGGACGGTTTGCCGCTCTCCCCCTGCTCCAGGTCAGAGACCAGCGAGACCTGCTCCAGGAATTCCGACAAACCCGCCTCCGGATTCTTTTCGACAAACTCCTCCATGCCTGCCAGGAGCTGTTCCAGGTTTTCCAGCCGCTCGGCATCCTCCGGGTCTCGGCTTTCCTTCAGGCGCGCCAGGTAGCCGCTCTCCTGCATAACGGTCTGGGCCAGCTGCGGCAACTCAAGTCGGCCGGACTGTTGCCGGAAATCATCCAGCATGGCAGAAAAAGATGCCACCTTGGCGCGCGGACTGGCTGTCAGGAAGCCGCTGCCTGCGGCCTGGTTCATGGCCTCGCTGAAGGTGATACCTTGCCGGCTGGCCAGTTCCGAGATCCTGTCAATCGTGGTGTGGCCGATGCCGCGCGCCGGAACATTGATGATCCGCTTTAGTGAGACCTCGTCGGCCGGGTTGTCCAGTACGCGCAGATAGGCCAGGATGTCCTTGACCTCCATACGGGCGTAAAAGCGGACGCCGCCGACGATGTGGTAGGGGAGTGCGTCGCCCACCAAGGATTCCTCAACCAGGCGCGACTGGGCGTTAGTGCGGTAGAAAACCGCCATCTCCTCCAAAGGTACCCCGCCGGCCCGCAGTCGTCCGATCTCGCGGCAGACGAAGCGCGCCTCCTCGCGGTCCGATTCGACCCGCTCGTAGCGGATCTTTTCGCCGGCCGGGTTATCGGTCCAGAGGGCCTTGCCCTTGCGGCCGTAGTTCTGCTTGACTACCTCGCCGGCCGCCTTGAGGATGGTGGCGGTGGAGCGGTAATTCTGCTCCAGCCGGACCACACGGACACCGGGGAAGTCCTTTTCAAATTCCAGGATGTTGCGGATGTCGGCACCGCGCCAGGAATAGATCGACTGGTCGTCGTCCCCCACCACGCACAGGTTCCGGCGCTCGCCGGCCAGCAGTCGGATCAGGTTGTACTGTACCGGGTTAGTGTCCTGGTATTCGTCCACCAGGATATACTGGAAACGTTCCTGGTATTGGCGGCGCACCTCCGGAAAATCCGACAGCAGACGGACGGTCTGGATCATCATGTCGCCGAAATCCAGGGCATTGCACTTCTTCAATCGATCCTGGTAGACGGCATAGATCTGGACGATCTTGGCATTGTAGATGTCGCCGGTTGCGACCGAGTCGATATCCTCTGGAAATAATCCCCGGTTTTTATAGTCATCGATCTTTGCCCCGACGGCCTTTGGGGAAAACTTTTTTTCGTCCAGATTCTGCTCTTTGAGGACATCCTTCAGGAGGCGTTCGGAATCGCGGTCGTCATAGATGGCGAAGGAGGACTGGTATCCCAGGTGGTGGATGTCGCGGCGCAGGATGCGGCCGCAGGCGGCATGGAAGGTGGCGATCAGCGGGGAGTCGCCCCCCCCCAGCAGGCGCTGTACCCGTTCTGCCATCTCCCGGGAGGCCTTGTTGGTAAAGGTGACCGCCAGGATATTCCAGGGGCGCACACCGCAGTTATGGATCAGGTGGGCGATGCGGTGGGTAATGACGCGGGTCTTGCCCGAGCCGGCGCCGGCCAGGATCAGCAGCGGTCCCTCGCTGTGCAGCACGGCTTCCTTCTGGGGCGGGTTGAGATGTTTTGTGAAATCCATAGGTTCAGTTTTAGACGTTCGGGGTGATAGCGTCAAGGGTAAAAGGGGTGGATCTGGCTGTAAATGGCGCGAATGTTCCAGGCTTCGGTCATGCTGGCATGACTGATGCTTCTACCAGTGTGCAGCCTCAATCGAAGGGAGACGTATTATGGGGAAAACCATACTGATATGCGACGATGAGCCTGTCATCAGAATGAACCTGAAGGCGATGCTGAAGGATATCGGCTTCGACGATGTATTGGAGTGCGGTGACGGCAAAAGGGCCGTGGAAATGGCCTTGGCGAGTTTTCCCGACATGGCGATCCTGGATATTACCATGCCGGAAATGGATGGCATAACCGCTGCGACCGAGATCAGGAAGAAACTCAAAATCCCGATCCTGCTGCTGACGAACTCGTATGATGCCCAGACTGCGAAACGGGCAGCAGAGAGCGGAATTGCCGCATTTTTAACCAAGCCGTTGCGGGAACAGGACCTGCTGCCTGCCATAGAAATGGCGCTGGCGCATACCGGACAGGTTGAGGATCTCAAGGAAAAGGTCGAGGATCTCAAGGAGACCATCGAGAATCGCAAGGTCATCGAAAAGGCCAAGGGCATGCTGATGGAACAGGGGCGGATCTCAGAGGCCGACGCCTATCGCGCCATGCAGAAGATCGCCATGGACAAGCGCAAGTCTCTGCGCCAGGTGGCGGACGGGATTTTGAAGGGCTGATTACCACAGATCGATGGTTGGCAGGGCTTTCTGCTGCCTCTCAATTGCAGCTTGCCAGCAGTCCCGGTCGCGCAGGGCAATCTTGCTGCTGCGGCCGGCACTGATTTTTCTGCGATGGACTGAAAAGTCGCCATTGGAAAAATGGATGACCCTGCCGAAATCTCCTCCCAGATCCTCCGCATCAAGGGGAATGCCTTCGTTTTGCAGGAACTCGCGGATGAAATTGCAGTTGACCTGCCCTACACAGAAAAAATTGCTGCTTTCTGTCTCCCGGTACATGAGGGTTGCCCCACCGAAAATCTTTGCCCGCAGCTGTCGACGGTTGGCCCCCTTGGCCATCATGTCGTTGATCAGCAGTTCCATGGCATGGATGCCGTAGCGGCCGGCCTCGGAGACATGGATCGGCATGTCCCGAGAGTAGCGGGTATTGCTGAGCATGAAATGATTCATACCGATCAGCTTGTTTTGTCGATCATACAGACAGGCGGCGATGCAGGAGCCGAGCAGGGTCGATATGACGGCCGGATTACCGGTGGAATAATATTCACCGGGATCAATGGTTACCCGTTCGCAGTTCTGGTAGGTTTCGATTCTCATACCTGGTTTTCAGGCAGGCTGAACCTGTAGGTATTTCTTCCGGCTTTCTTGGCGGCATACATGGCCCTGTCGGAGGCGATCTCCAGTTCTTTCGTCAGCGAACCGTTATCAGGAAACATGCTGATGCCGATACTGGTTGTTACAACTACCTGAGTGTCCGTGAGCTGAAACGGCCGTGAGAACTGATCCAGCAGCTGCTCTGCAATCACGGTCAGCAGTTCCTTGCCTTCGCAGTCGGTAAAGATGATACAGAATTCATCACCCCCCAGGCGGCTGATGGTATCAAGGTCCCTTTTGCAGCAGGCCCTGATTCTTTCGGCGGCTTCCTGCAGCACCTGATCCCCGGCTTCATGACCGAAGGTGTCATTAATTTCCTTGAAATAGTCCAGATCCAGTGTCAACAGGCCAAACTGCATGTCGTAACGTCGGGACTTGGCAATGGCCTGCTCCAGACGATCCTCGAACAGACGTCGGTTAGCCAGCCCGGTGAGCGGATCCAGGAAGGCCAGATCACGGATGGTCTGCTCGTTTTTGATGCGCTCGCTGACATCACGAATGATCTCGACAGTTCCTGTGACGATACCGCGTGAATCCCGCAGCAAAGAAGCGTTGCTCTCGATGTGCAGCATTTTGTCACCGAGTTGAAAACTCCGGCAGGATGTATGGGGTTGTCCATCCTTTACAGTCTGGACAGTAGGACAATCCTGGCAGGGTTCGTCACGTCCGAAAAATTTATAGCAGGCCGATCCGGTCCAGTCGCCGAGCATCTCTGTCATGGCCCTGTTTTGATAGAGAATCCGGAAGTCAAGATCCTTGACGGTAATAGCTTCAGCCATTGACTCGACAACAGTTCGGAACTTTTCCCGTTCGTTGTACAGCTGTTGCTTGACTGCAGCGATGTCACGGCACCTCTGTACCCCCAGGAGCAGTTTCTCCACTTCGATGGGTTTGAAAAGATATTCACTGAAACCAAGCTCGAGTGCCGAGGCAAGACAATCGGAGTCACGATTTGCAGATGTTGCGATGATCTGGGTATCCGGGTCAAGCACTTTTATCCGGCTGACCAGTTCCAGACCGCTCATACCGGGCATATTGATATCGGTTATGATGATTGGAAAGCGCTGCTCCTGAAATTTCTGAAGACCTTCACTGCCGTCTGCTGCAATCTCGACCCTGGCACCGTACCTGGAAAGCACGCGAGAAATCAGGAGTGCTGATACATCATCGTCTTCAACTATAAGCAGATCAAGCCCGTGAAGGTTTATGTTGAGCATGGCAGGCGGCATAATTACCCTGATAATTCACCCGAATTTCTGAATCGTTCCAGCTGTTCTTCAGCGCAGTGCGGACAGATGCCATGGCTGAACCTGGCCTCGGAATGGTCGCTGATATACTGTTCCAACTGATTCCAGTCATCCTGATCATCCCTGATCTTTTTACAGTACGCGCAGATCGGAATTATTCCCTCCAGCTGCTTTACCCGATCCAGGGTACGGCGCAATGCCAGGATATTGTCTGAAAGGGTTTTCTGCAAAGCATTCATCCGGTACCCGACCGCTATCCTTGCACGCAGTTCGTCATTATCAAAGGGTTTCCCGACAAAATCGTCAGCACCGGCGTTAAGGGCACTCGCCGCAGAATCCTTGTCGCTGCGAGAGGTAATGATGATGGCATAATACGGATTGTCAGGTTCTCGCCTGCGCAGTCGTTGCACAATATCAGGTCCTTCCATGCCTGGCATCATCCAGTCGAGAATCACCAGCTGCGGATGATCCTGTTCGCCCAGAAGCCGCCAGGCTTCATCACCGTCACATGCCGTGATGACGTCATAGCCCCATTTGGTCAGCAGGGATTGCAGCATCAGGCGTGTCGGGGCATCATCCTCGGCGATCAGGACATTCATGTCGTGGCCTTCTCGTACGGTGTAATAAGCAGTTCCCGAATAGCGGCTTCTGCCTGTTCAAAACGCTGATCCAGATCCGTCAGCAGCTCTGCCGCTTTTTCCAGGTTATCGTCTTCGGCACAGGATTCAATCAAACGGGCTGTTTCAGACAGCAGCATCAAGGAGATGTTGGCCGCCGCCCCTTTCAGTTTATGTGCCGACTGGGAAAGTCCAACCGCATCCCCTGCTGCCAGTGCAGAGCGAATGGCCTGAATATATTCCTGGCGATGATTAACAAACATGCCGGCCACATCATGGGAAAGTTCAAGATCACCCATATTTCGCCTTACAAACGCCGCCCTGTCAAAAATTTCAGCATTTGCTTCGCTTGCTGGTACGTCAAAATCAGTTGTTGCCCCCGCAGAACCGCCGGTCGTCCATTTTTCAAGCATTGCCATGAGCTTTTCAAGTTCAAGGGGTTTGGACAGGTAATCATTCATCCCGGCCGCGAGGCAACAATCCTGGTCTTCCTGCATGGCTTTTGCTGTGATCGCAATCACCGGTATGGCATGATTTTTTACGGCCGAACCCGGATCCCGGATGGCGACTGTTGCGTCATAACCGCTCATCTTCGGCATCATGCAGTCCATCAACACCAGAGCATAGTCGTTGTTCTCCAGTAACTTCAGAGCCTCGCAGCCATTGTTGGCCACATCCACCTGATAACCGAATTTTACGAGGATTGCCCTGGTCACAAGCTGATTGGTCTGGTCATCCTCTACCAGGAGCAGGCGGGTTTTATTACTTCCGTCCCTTTCAAGTACCCTTGCAGGCATAACGGGGAGGTCAGGAGGGGGATTGGTGCGGTTTGTGCCCAGCGCCGAATCTTCCAGATCAACCGCATCATCTCCCCGGTCTTTCCCGTGAAAGACCCTCCGGGGCCTGAAGGACGGGAGCAGTTCTGCGGCCAGGGCCTGCTTCTCCATCACCACAGTAAACCAGAACGTTGCCCCTTCCCCTTCCCGGCTTTCTACGCCAACGCTGCCGCCCATCAACTCCGCAAGCTGACGCGAGATGGCCAGACCAAGACCCGAACCGCCGTAATTTCGGGTGGTGGAACTGTCTGCCTGGGTGAACAGCTCAAAAATCATTTCCTGTTTGTCTGCTGCAATGCCGATGCCGCTGTCGCGGATCTCGAAGCGCAGGGTTGTCAGTTGGACATTTTCGGATACCTTGCTGATGTGCACCGAAACTGAGCCGTTGGCAGTAAATTTGATGGCGTTGCCGACCAGGTTGTTAAATATCTGGCGCAGGCGACCTGCATCACCTGTTAACAGCAACGGAACATCAGGATCAATCACCATGTCCAGCTCCAGCCCTTTTTCCCGAGCGTTGTGGGAAAAGAGGTATAAAGCGTCGGATATCTCAGCCTGCAGATCAAAGTCTCTGGATTCAAACTCAATCATGTGTGCCTCGATTTTGGAGAAATCGAGGATGCCGCTGATCAACTGCATCAGATTTCTGCCGGACAGTTTGATCAGTTCGGCATATTTTCGTTGCTCCTCCGTCAATTCCGTATTCAGCAGAAGATCGGTCAGTCCGATGACGCCGTTCATGGGGGTGCGGATCTCGTGGCTCATGTTGGCCAGGAACTGGCTCTTGGTTGTGTTGGCGGCTTCGGCTTCATTTTTGGACTTGAGTAATTCCAGTTCCATCAGCGTGCGCTGTGTGATGTCATAGGCCGTGCCACTCGCGCCGATGATGTTACCCTGGTCATCGCTCATAAAGAGGGCATTGAACACCAGGTGGATTTCATTGCCGGACTTACCGATATAGGTGGTTTCATATCCACTGATCGAATTGCCTTCCCATATCCGGTTGAATTCGATCAGGTCACGTGCAGCCTGTTCCGGAGTCTGGAAGTCGCTGAATTTCCTGCCGAGCATCTCTTCAAGTTCATAGCCGAAGACCTGCTCCCAGGCAAGGTTGAGGAAGGTGTATCTCCCCTCTACGTCACATTGCCAGATCAGATCCTGCGATGTTTCGACCAGGGAGTGGTACAATGCTTCGGAATTTCTCAGTTTCTCCTCTGCAATCTTGCGTTCAGAGATGTCGCGGTGCAGGCACTGAATATAGGTCCCACCACCGAATGTGATCAGACTGGCCGACACCTCCAGCGGGAACACATGGCCATCCTTGTGGTAGTGCTGCACCTCGAAGGTCAGTGATTCGCCGGTCAATATTCGTTGCATCCTTTCGGGCGCCAAATTGGAGCACTCCGGTGTATCCAGGTCTTTCAGGCCCATACCGTTCATTTCCTGTACGTTGTAACCGTGCATCCGGGCAAATGACTCGTTGATCTCAATCAGTTCACCGGTAAGAGACAAGATAAAGATCCCTTCTCCTGCCTGACTGAACAAGGACCTGTAGCGCTTCTCGCTTTCCTTCAACGCTTCATCGGCCTGTTTTCGTTCGGTAATGTCCTGGATCATCCAGATGGAGCCTTCCTCTGGCATGTGCGAATTAACATGCTGGCTCACCATGTTGCACCAGATGAGAGAACCGTCTTTCTTTTTCATCTCAACAACGGTTGTAAAGACTCTGTTATTGGAAAGTGTATCGTAGCCCTCTTTTCCAATACGCTCGTAGGTGTCACTGTCGGCATAAAAGGCGGTTGTATTCATTCCCTCCGTTTCTCCGACTTCATATCCGAGAATTTTATCAAAGGCCGGATTGGCCAGTTGTACCTTTCGGTCCTTGAGAAAACATGCGCCTATCGGCATGGTGCTTAAAATGATCCTCTGCTCGTTGGTCAACTGTATAACCTGTTGCGTCCGTTCCTCTACCCGTTGTTCCAGTGATTCGTTGATATGTCTGGTCTCGATGAGTTGATCTGAGAGAGAATTTGCCATCTCCTTGAAATTGTTGATCAGATGGTTAGCCTCTTTGATTCCGCTTTCCGGCCAATGAATTTGTGCATCATCAGTTGCCAGTTTGGCCGGTAGTTCGTGAGTCAATGTGCTGAGTTGCCCCAGCGTACCAACTATCTTGCGGCTTATATACTCAGCCAGTGTCAGCGTCCCGAGTAAAATAAGGAACAGCAGGGTCAGCTTGCCGGTATATTGATCGTAGAGCGATTTCTGGAATGGCGCCACAGGCTGCTCCAGAATCAGCTTCCATTCTGCCAGGTCACCGATTGTAGTCTCAACGATGTAGAACGATTTTCTCCAGCGTTCGGAAATAGGGGTGCTGGGAGGCATCTTCGGCAACCACTGACTGACCCCTGCATCAAGATGTTTGATTGTCCCGATGCCGCGCACAAAGGGAGTCATAACCTTTTGATCGGTGCGGTTGGACATAATGACGTTGTGGTTTTTATCCAGAAGCGTGTAGAGCATGGAATTTTTCTCCGTGCTCTTGATGAGGTGTTCCCGAATCTGATCCAGGCTCAGCACCCCGGCGACGTAGCCGCCGTATCCTTCCTGAATAACCACCGGAACAAGAATCAAAACGACGGGCTTGGGAGTGCCGATCCTGGATAGGACAACTTCCGAGAGCAATGGTTTGAGCGTCTGTTTGAGCGTCGGGATGAAAGGCCGGTCAGCAAAATTTTTACCGATATTCCTTTGGCCCAGATCGTCGAGCAGGGGGAAATGGGCGGTGACGGTGGCTTCTCTGTCCAGCAAGACAACCCGCAGAAAATTGACATCCGACTTCTTTACCGTCTCCAGATAGGGCTGCATCTGCTGCGGAGATTTTGAAGCCGCCAGCTCTGCCAGATTGATAATGGCGCTTTTTCTGTTGATCACCCAGGTTTGCAGACGCAGGCTGATACGCTGGCTGTCATCGATCAATGCATTACGGATAGAGAGGTCAGTGTTGTTGAAATCGGTCCTGCTTCCAACTGCCAGCATGAGCAGGGTTGGGCACAATACGAAAAAAGTCAGCAGGTTGTACACAATCTCACTGTACGACGTCAGCGTCGAGCGTGAGCGGAGTGCATAACCGGTAAAAATCAGGCGTGCTACCAGGGTGTTGGCGATACCGTTCATCGCCTGTTTGATCATTGTAATGTTGGTGTTGCTGAAGGGAACATGCATGACGAGGTGATAGAAAATGTAGACCAGTGGCATGCCAATAATCAGCCAGAAGAGCGTATCAGCCAGAACCATCCCGATCTTGCGGCGTCCCATCAGCCAGCCGACAATTGCGACTTCTGCGGTCAGGATGATGATGGCGTAGGGATGGTTCCAGAGGATCCAGGTATAGCCGGCAATGATGGCAGCCGCTGGAATGCCCCGGCGCAGGCCGAAGAACTGCAGTGCCAGCATGGCAAAGATGCTGCCGAAAAGGAAGTCGATATTGAGGAAGATCGGAAATTTGAAATAGTTGCCGGCCAGCCCGGCGGTGATCAAGGCCAGGAGGAGGGGAATGCCGTATTTGTTGGGTATTGCGGAGTTGGTTGTCGGTGCTGCTGGCATGGCGACCCCTGAATACTCGGCACATTAAAAAACACTTGTTAGTGTATCGTCATTTTACGGGTTTGCAACCGGTAATATTGCAAAGTTTGAATGTCCTTGTTCTGGCGAAGATGGCAGCGCGGAAGCCTTGATTCCGGCCCGGAACGTCAAAGAGGCACTTTCCAATCGCGGGAAGCGCCCCTCTGGATGTCAGCGTCAGCGGGATCAGGTCAAATCATCTCGAAATAGGCCTGGGGATGCTTGCAGACCGGGCAGATTTTGAGGGCTTCTGTCCCTTCATGGATGTGGCCGCAGTTCATGCATTTCCAGGTGACCTTCTCGCTCTTGGAGAACACCGATCCGGCTTCCAGCTCTGCCAGCAGTTTGCTATAGCGTTCCTGGTGATGTTTCTCGATTTTGCCGATGGATTCAAACAAAAAGGCGATCTCTGCGAAGCCTTCTGCTTTTGCTTCGCGTGCCATGCGCGGGTACATATCGGTGTACTCTTCCGTTTCACCGGCGGCTGCAGCCCTCAGGTTGTCGGCGGTTGTCCCGACGCCCGAGAGGAGTTGAAAATGAAGCTTGGCATGCTCTTTTTCATTTTCGGCCGTTTCCAGGAAGATGGCGGCTATTTTTTCATAGCCTTCCTTTTTAGCTACTGATGCGAAGTAGGTGTATTTGTTGCGGGCCTGGGATTCCCCGGCAAACGCGTCCTTCAGGTTCTGTTCAGTTTTCGTCCCCTTGATGTCGGCCATGTAGGTATTCCTCCTGTTGATGGTTAAATTTCTGAACATCATAGCTGACAGCGGCATGTTTTGTAAAGGTCGGCTCTTCGGCCTGAAGCTTAATCAATTGCTAGGGGCGCTTCGAAATATAATTAGAGCTGTTCCTTGAGTTGGCCTGGTTATCAGGTATAATTTAAAAAGGTA
The DNA here is from genome assembly GCF_056821595.1 of Geobacter psychrophilus. Taxonomy (NCBI): domain Bacteria; kingdom Pseudomonadati; phylum Thermodesulfobacteriota; class Desulfuromonadia; order Geobacterales; family Geobacteraceae; genus Geobacter; species Geobacter psychrophilus. Next base: position 1,480,307 of record NZ_JBXDTU010000004.1, on the reverse strand, counting down.
CGGAGACGGTCTTCACGATCACCAGGGTTGATGTTAGCCGGAGAAATGATATGTCGAACATATTAATTGTAGACGATGATATTCACCTGAGAGGGGTCTTGGAGCGTATGCTGACAATCAGGGGGCACCAGGTATTCTCGGCCGGAAACGGCAAGAGTGCCATCGAAATTGTCGAACATCAGCCGATTGATCTTGTTATTACCGACATTCTCATGCCGGACATGGACGGCTACGAACTGATCGGTGCCCTGCGCACGCGCCCCCAATCACCCCGCATTATCGCCATGTCGGGAGGTTCGGGAAAACTGGACAGTGATTATCTGCTGCGCGTGGCCCAGAGCCTGAAGGTCGACAAGCTCCTGGAAAAACCCCTCAATCTTGCGATTATCGATGCCGCTATTGCCGAGGTCCTGGGGTAGGGCCGGTTGAAAACAGATATACCAATCTGCGAATTAGTTGTCTGCAGCACTGGCATAATGGTACCGCAGTGATTATAGTGATGGGCATGGATTCACATCAACCTGTCAATGTGGCTGCCGAGATCCCCTGGCTGGAAATACCGCCGGAGGAGGTGACGCGTCATCCCAATACTGCCGCAACAAGCCAGCGCATCCGTCTTTGGGCGTTGACGCTGGATTCCCGTTCGATTCCCTGCCAGATTGACAGTCAGACCGGCTGGCGCCTGCTGGTGCCGCCCGAACAGTATGCGGCAGCCGTGTACGAGCTGCGCCGCTTTGAAGAGCTGAATCGCAACTGGCCACGGCCTGATCCCCCGCACCATCCCCTGACTGAGAATACCCTGGCAACCCTCTCGATCCTGATTCTTTTGGCGACATTTCACAATATTACCCAGCTCGATGTCACCCTGACCGGAATCTCCATGCCCGATTGGGTCGCCATCGGGAATGCCCAGGCAGCAAAAATTCTGGACGGACAGTGGTGGCGGGTTATCACGGCCCTGACCCTTCATGCCGACTGGGCACATTTGTCCAGCAATCTGGCTATCGGCGGGATATTTATTGTCTTTCTCTGCCGGGAACTCGGCTCGGGCCTGGCCTGGAGCCTACTGCTGGGGGCCGGTGCCCTCGGTAATCTGGTGAATGCCTTTGTGCAATCCGCCAACCATAGTTCGGTCGGTGCATCCACCGCCGTGTTCGGCGCGGTCGGTATCCTGGCGGCAATCAGCCTGGTGCGCTATCGGCGCAATCTCCGCATACGCTGGATGCTGCCGGTCGCTGCAGCCCTGGCGCTGCTGGCGCTGCTCGGTACCGAGGGCAAGAATACGGATCTGGGTGCGCACCTGTTCGGTTTTGTCTATGGTGGTTGTCTGGGGCTGATAACCGAATATCTGATAGGCCGGTATGGACGCCCCGGATGGCTGTTGAATGCCCTGCTGGCGCTGTCCAGCTTTGCTGTGGTGGCGGCAGCCTGGTGGGCGGCTGTGCTTAATAATGATATATTCTAGAATGTCCTCCCCACCGGACTGGTAGCAATCAGTCGCGCAACCATGGTCTCGATTTCGGCCAGTACCTTGACATCCAGCTTCTTTATCCAGCGTTTCGGTATGCCCTCCATTCCATAGTAGGCCCCCGCCAGCATCCCGCAGATGGCACCGGTCGTATCGGCATCACCTCCCTGATTGACCGTGCCTACCAGGCATTCCTCAAAGCTCTTCCCTCTGAAAAACCAGTGAAATACGGTCTGCATGGTATCCACCACATAGCCGGTGGCCAGTCCGCGATACGGTTCGAATACAAAGGTGGGGAACCGGATGGTCAGCCCGTCAACCTGGCGGCGCAAGCGGCTTTTTTCGGCGCCGCAGATCGCCAGGTGCAGCAGCCGTCCCAGACACAGGCAGGCGGCATCCGAGACCGGGTTGTTATGGGTGATGTGGGCCTGCTCGATAGTGTATTTTTTGAGCAGTTCTTCGTCGGGGAGTGAATAGAGTACCGCCGGCAAGATGCGCATGGCGGCCCCGTTTCCGGCATCCCATTCGTTGGGCGGTGATTCCAGCTGGCCATGCAGCATATAGGCACGGATCCCCTTGCGGCAGGTATCGCCGCAATCTATTGGGCGGGATTTGAGCCAGGCGGAAAAATTTTCGGCCACCGCCTCCAGCGACCAGGTCTGGTTTTTTACGATTGCCCGGGCGATGCAGAGCGCCATCTCGGTATCGTCAGTCACCTGTCCCGGTTTCAGACGCAGCCAGCCGCCGCCTACAATATCCCGGAATGTGCCGTATTTTGAGGCAATTTCCGAGGCGGTCATAAACTCGACCGTGGCACCCAGGGCATCGCCGATCGCCATGCCGATGAAGGCGGCGCGGGCTCTGTCGTAGATTTCTTCGGGGTTGTACTGATTGAACATTGGAACCTTTCCTGTAAATCCATTTAACACAGAGACACTGAGACACAGAGGGTATGCAATTCATAATCCAGATCATCTGCACAATTAACATGCAGATCCACGTTATGGTACGAGATAGAACGTAAACTTTCGCTTGCCGGATACCACTTCAAAAGCCCTGTTTCTCTGTGTCTCAGTGCCTCAGTGTTTAATTGAATCAAGGCTGGCACGCTCTATGCTGTTACCCTTACTGCAAAGGCAACGACGCCCGTGGGATTTATTCCCGTGGGCGTTTTTCATTTTTGGGAGGTAGATAACATGGCAACTGCATGTGAGATGAAGAACAAGATCCAGGGTCATCCCTGCTTTGGCGGCAATCACCACAAGAATGGCCGTATGCATCTGGCCGTGGCCCCCCAATGCAATATCAAATGCGGCTACTGTTCCCGCAAGCACGACTGTGCCAACGAATCCCGACCCGGTGTTACCAGCCGGCTGCTGACGCCGCAGGAGGCAATTGCCAAGGTACGCGAGGTGATGGCCAGTCCGGTGCTGGGGCCGATCATCAAGGTCGTCGGTATTGCCGGTCCCGGTGACCCGCTGGCTAACGAGGAGACCTTTGAAACCTTCCGCATGGTCAAGGAAGAGTTCCCGCAGCTGATGCTCTGCATGAGCACCAACGGCCTGCTGCTGCCGGAATCCATCGATCGCCTGTATGAACTGGGACTGCACAGCCTGACCGTTACCATAAACGCCATTGACCCGGAAATCGGTGCCCGGATCTACCGTCATGTCATCTATCACGGCCGGCACTACACCGGTGTGGAAGGTGCCAAAATCCTGATTGCCAACCAGTTCGAGGGTCTCAAGCGGGCCGGTGAACTGGGGCTGACCATCAAGGTCAACTCGGTCCTGGTGCCGGGCGTCAATGACGACCAGCTGCCGCTGATCGCCAAACGGGTCAAGGAGTTAGGTGCCTTCGTCATGAATATCATGCCGATCATTCCCCAGTCAGATCTGGCGCACATCATACCCCCCAGCGAGGAGCGGGTAGCAGAACTGCGCAAGGCCAATGAGGGCATTATCGGCCAGTTCGCCCACTGCAAGCAGTGTCGGGCCGATGCGGTCGGGCTGATCGGCCAGGATCTCAATATGACCATTGCAGAAGCCGCTTGTCCGACAGCATGACGATCGAGCCGTTTCGCGCGGATGATATTGAGCCCTTCCTGAAGCTGGCTGCAGCGGAAAACTGGGTGGCGGAACCGTGGGAGTTTCAGTTCCTGCTGTCCGGATTTCCGCAGGGATGCTTCGCGGCTCGCGGTGATAACGGACAAACAACAGGTTTTGTGACTGCACTGCGTCATGAAGGCAGCGGCTGGATCGGCAATCTGATCGTTTCAGCAGAGTATCGCGGGCAGGGGATCGGCGAAAGACTGTTTGCCAGGGTTCTGGAGACGTTGCGGGCAGCAGGTGTGGAAACAATCTGGCTGACCGCCTCCAAATCGGGCCAGTCGCTCTATGAAAAGCATGGGTTTACCCGCATTGACACGATTATCCGCTGGGTCGGGACAGGTCGCCAACGCCACGCAGCCCCGTGCGGGACGCAGGAACAGGCAGGTTTGAGCGTTGCGTCATATGATCTGGACGCCCACGTCTGGGGTGATCGCCGTTCAACACTGCTTCAAGCAACGGCAGGTCGCGGCAGACTGCTGCAGGATGATTCAGGTTTCATCGTGCTGCAGCCGTGCCGCGATACCGTGCAGTTCGGGCCGTTTTCATCAATCGATGCCGGCAGTGCGGAGCACTTGTTTGATGCTGCTGCCGGAAGGGTCGCTAAAGGAACAAAGCTGCTGCTGGATGCCCCGGTATCGAACCGATCGGCACTGCGGCTCTTCAACCGCAGAAACATGAGAATTGCCGGCAGTAATTCTCTTATGTATGCGGGAAAGAGGCCGGATTACCGGCCGGAGCAGATTTACGGGCTGGCAACCATGGGAAGCTGCGGATAGCATCGAAGGTCAAGAGGAGGACAATATGACCGTACACCAGAACATTATCATTGACGATACCACCCTGCGTGACGGCGAACAGACCGCCGGGGTGGTCTTCTCCAAACGCGAAAAAACCGCCATTGCCCGCATGCTGGACTCCATCGGCGTGGGGGAGATCGAATGCGGCATTCCTGCCATGGGCAAGGAGGAGCAGGATTCCATCCGTACCCTGGTAGATCTGGGGTTGAACGCCCGCCTGATTACCTGGAACCGGGCGCTGGTGCCTGAAATCAAGGCTAGTATGGACTGTGGCGTGCAGGCGGTCGACATCTCGCTGTCGGTGTCCGACCAGATGATCGTCCATAAGCTGCGCAAAGACCGTGAAGCGGTCAAGGAGCAGCTGAAGGTGGCCCTGGGTTTTGCCAAGCAGCATGATCTTTACGTCTCGGTGGGCGGCGAGGATGCCAGTCGGGCCGATCTGACTTTCCTGGTGGAGTTGATGGAGATTACCCGCGCCCTGGGGGGCGATCGTTTCCGTTTCTGCGATACGCTGGGGATTATGGACCCCTTCAGCATGTTCGACAAGGTGGCCTTTCTGAGGCAGGCGGTGCCCGAGGTTGATATCGAGGTCCACACCCACAACGACCTGGGCATGGCCACGGCCAATGCCATCGCCGGTATCCGTGCCGGGGCGCGTTTTGTCAACACCACGGTCAACGGCCTGGGGGAGCGCGCTGGCAACGCCGCGCTGGAGGAGGTGGTCATGGGACTCAAACATGCCTGCGGTATTGAAACCGGCATCGATACCCACCGTTTCCGCGAGATGTCGCTGTTTGTCGCCAAGGCATCCCACCGTCCGCTGTCGGTTTCCAAGCCGGTGGTCGGCGAACGGGTCTATTCCCATGAGTCCGGTCTGCATGCCGATGGGATTATAAAAAACCCCAGCAATTATGAAGGGTACGATCCGGCCGAGGTGGGCATGACCCGTAGCATCGTGGTGGGAAAACATTCCGGTACCGGCGGCCTGATCGAACGCTATCGCAGCATGGGAATCTCGGTCGACCGCACCCATGCCGAACCGCTGCTTGAACGGACGCGCGCCATGTCGTGCAAACGGAAACGTGACCTGACCAACTGTGAATTGATGGGCATCTATCTGGAAAATGAATCACTGCCTAAAGCCGCCTGAGGAGGAAACATCATGTGTGAAGCAGGAACGAATTTCGTACCGATTGCCGAGGCAGCGCTGCTTCTGGAAACAACCGAGATGCGGGTGCTGATGATGCTCAAGAAAAACGAACTGCAGGGCAAGGTTGAGGATGAGGCCTGGTACGTGGACCGTTCTTCGCTGAAGCTGTGTGACAAGCCCAAGGCAGCGGATATTGTCAAACCCGGCTGTGGTGGCGGTTGCGGCAGCGGTTGCGGCGGGCATTGAGCTTAAAATCAATGCATCCACCACGGAGGACGCTCTTTTGGAGGTAGTTATGCCCGTTATAATCAAAGCCTCAGATCTCAAATTCAGATATCCCCGTGATGTTGCCAATCGGGATGAGCCAAAGTTTGTTGGCCTGCCCGACCCCGCGCCGTTCAACCGCCATGATCTCTACGAGATCCTGCCGTTGCTGTCAGCCGTCATGAACGAGTTGAAGAGCAATGATGGAGAGGTGCTGCATCTGGTGGAGGATATCCTCAACGTTATGCCGAGTTTCATAACAACCCGAGGAGAAGTGTTCGATTATTTGCGTGGCTCAGCTGTGGAATGCTTGAAACAGTAGGGGATATCTGGGAATACGCCGCAACCGGTGTTATTGCTATCACGACCAACGGCTCGCTGACTCGCGACGGCCGGGCAATCTTCGGGAAGGGAGTGGCGAAACAAGCGGCACTTCGTTGTCCTGAACTTGCCAAAACATTGGGCAGCCTTCTTGCGGACCAGGGAAACCATGTATTCTACGTGGGGCATGGAATTGTTTCGTTTCCTGTTGAGGAAACTCCGTGGTCACTCCCCGACTTGCGGATCATTGCCCGTTCGGCACAAGAACTTCGATATTTGGCGGATTGTTCGGGCTGGCGGCAGGTTGTTGTACCGAGGCCCGGTTGCGGTGGCGGTGGTCTGGCGTGGAATGATGTAAAACCCTTGCTGGAAGCTTGCTTTGATGGCCGTTTTCTTGTAATCAGTCAATGCGATGCAACCAGATAATTCGAACGGAAACAGGGCCAGTTATGAAGAGGATGCTGCATATCATCCAGAATGATCCCGAAGTACCCCCAGGCAACATAGTTGATCACCTCACCATTCCCTTTGTCGTTCACCACCCGTATTGTGATGGCTGTCTGCCCGATCCGGGACAGATCTCGGCTATGATCGTCATGGGAGGCGCGATGGGGGCCAATGATGACCAGCGCAATCCCTTTCTCAGCAATCTGAAAGACCTGATCCAATCGGTCGTGGCTGCCCGGATCCCCTATCTAGGCGTCTGTCTGGGCGGGCAACTGCTGGCGGCTGCTCTCGGTGCCAGGGTTGTGTCCAATCGCTGGGAGGAACTTGGAACATTGGATGTCTCACTAACGCAGGAGGGTAAAGAGGATCGGCTTTTCATTGGTCTTCCGGAGCGCATTGGTACGTTTCAGTGGCACCATGACAGTTTTGATATTCCCGCTGGCGGTGTAGTGCTGGCAACCTCAGCTGTCTGTCCCCATCAGGCCTTTCGGGTGGGGGCATCTGCCTGGGGACTGCAGTTTCATCCCGAGGTGACGGAAACCATAATCCGTGACTGGTGTGCCTGGGATCGTTCAACGCAGGCACGGGCGGAAGAGCTTGTGGACGCCTTCATGGACGGAGCTGAGCGCTATCAAGCTACCGCACGGCAGCTCGTGAACAATTTTCTGACGATATCAAGGTTGCAATGAATTATTAATTCACTCCTCCCATTACCCCACCTGTTCGACCTTCAGTGCAAAGGTTAAATCCAAACCTGCCAACGGATGATTGCCGTCCAGGGTCACTTCGCCTTCACCCACCGCTGTCACCATCATGATCCGGGATACCCCCCCCTTGAACTCGATGCTTAATTTTTGACCAACAGCGATCTCTTTCCCGGCAGGGAAGGTCTCCCGGGACACGCTGACGATGTTTTCCTTCCGACGGGGACCATAGGCCTCTTCGGCTGTGAGCAGGATGTTCTTCACCTCTCCGGCCCGCATGCCAATGATGGCCTGCTCCAGAGCAGGAAATACCTGCCCGGCACCGATGGTAAAGGTCTGGGGACCGTGCTCTTCGGTGCTGTGAAAGATTCGCCCGTTATCCAGTGTGCCGATATAGCTGATAGTAACGGTGCTGCCTGTCTCTGCTTGAATCATACGTAGTATCTCCCTCTCAGATCTACTACTTGTTTGCAACTTTGCTGCCGGATTTGACCAGTAACCTGGATGTTTGATGATAATACTTTATTCTCCTGATCGACATTCACTTTATTGAATCCCGCTGTGGCTCTCCCTTTCTTCATCCGAGAACTTCTGTCAGCCAGCACTCGATTCTGTTTTCAGGGCCGAGTCAATGATATTTACAATTTGAACTGCCGCACCAAGCGCTGCAACTCTTCGGCATTTCCGCTCAATTGAGCTGCCGCCGTGGCCGATTCTTGTGCGCCGTGGGAGGTCTGCTGCACCACATCGGTGATCTGCTGCATGTTGCTGGAGATCTCGCTGGTAGTGGCTGTTTGCTCTTCAGCGGCGGTGGCGATTTGGTTGACCTGCATGGCGACGTCATTGATCTGTTCCAGGATGTCGCGCAAAGCTGCACCGGATTTGGCCGCTTCGCCGGTGCCGGCTGCCACCTGCTGGACACCCTGCTCCATGGCGGCGACAGCCCCCTTGGTCTCCTTCTGGATGGCCTTGATCATCTCGCCGATCTCCTTGGTGGCTCTCGTCGTGCGTTCAGCCAGGGCGCGCACCTCATCGGCAACAACCGCAAAGCCCCGCCCCTGCTCACCGGCACGGGCCGCCTCAATGGCTGCATTCAAGGCCAACAGGTTTGTCTGGTCGGCAATGTCCTCGATTGTGCCGATGATCGTGCCGATCTGGTCGCTGCGCTCTCCCAGACTCTCCACCGTTTTGGCCGATACCTGAACCTTCTCGGCTATCTGCCCCATGACAAAAACCGTCTTGTCGACGACTTCAGCTCCATTCCGTGCGGCTTTGGATGCCCGCTGGGCTCCTTCAGCAGCGCCCTGGCAGTTCTGGGCGATATCGCCAGATGTGGCCGACATCTCTTCGCCGGCGGTGGCAACGGTACTGGCCTGGGCCGCCACCTCCTCGGCGCCGGTAGCAATCCGTTCGGCGGTGGAATGGAGCTGGCTGCTGGCTGCGGCCACCTGGGACGAAGTTGAAGAGACCTGGCCGATGATGGAGCGCAGGTTCCCGGTCATATTCTTCATCGCCAGCATGACGCTTCCTTGATCTTGTTCATCCGTCCGGACGAAAACGGTAAGATCGCCTCCGGCAACCGCCTCGGCAATCTCACGGACATCCGCCGGTTCGCCGCCAAGTTCCCGGATGATCCCCCTGATTATGAACGTCGCATACAGTATCGAACCGAGCATACCGGCAATAATCAGGATAATGCTCACTGTTTTACCCTTTTTGTAGAGTGAGTCGCTATCGTCATAAACCTTTTTAGCTACTACCAGCTGGACATTGACCAGAGCAGAGATCTTGTCCCCCAGCGGGTCTATGGCTGGATACATTTCGCTGATGGTAAAGGCGGCGAGCCCTTCCTTATCCTCTTTTGCCAGCAACCCCCGCAGTTTGGCCACCGCTTCATCCGCCTTTTTCATCAGCGGCGTGATCTCATCGACCAGTTTTTTCTCTTCCGGCACCAGGGTGGTGGCCAGATATGCCTTCCACTTATCGCTGACAGTCTTCAGCGCCTCGTCCACGTTCTTGCGCCCTTCACTCCAATTAAGGCCACCATTGCGCACCTTGTGGGAGGTGTCGACGATATTGACGGCATACATGTCGGAGATGACCTTGAGTTGTTCCAGCGGCACAACTCGATCATTGTAGACCGTGTCCAGCCCATTGTTGCTTGATTTTGCCACAAAGAACCCGACCACGCCGACTATGATCAGAACAATCGACATGACTCCCACTACAGAATACAGCTTGGTCCGTACCTTTGTCTTTTTCATGGCTCTTGCTCCTTTGGTTTATTTTCTCCTGATGGAATCATCAAGGGTTTCTGCAACCAGGCCGAACTGCGGGAAATCGATGTTACGCAGAAGCGCAATCTCCGCTGCCGAAAGGACAATCCCCACCTTGCCAACGGCATATTCCAGCGAGTTTGCGGCCTTTGCCCTGAACTCCGCATCGGTAATGATCCTGCCCAGAAAACGCTCGACTTCTAATTGAGACATACCGTACCCCCTTTTCCCCTGCGTCCCTGAATGGGACGATGCATTGATGATTGAAGCTTGTGGGGATAGTAGCTACAGTAATAGTGCCAATTCTGAAACATGTGTAATTCAGACAGGTTATCAGTTTGTGAGGGTGTAAAGGTGTCCCTGTTTGGGACAAGGTGTGACGGTGGGGGACAGGTCTGGCTAGCGGTAGAACATCTTACGGTTGACCTTGAGCAGTGCCGCGGCCTGGGATTTATTGCCGTTGCAGCGCTGGAGGGCAATATCAAGGATCTTGGCGGTTATGCTGTCAAGGGAGAGCTCCTCCGGAGAAATGGTAACAAGGAAGTCAATGGTGTGTGTGTCGACATTTTCCGCTAACGGCACGGCGGCAGTGAGGCGGAGATGTTCGGGTCTGATGAGCTCGTCGGAGACCATGATGGCGGCATATTCAATAATGTTATGCAGTTCGCGGACATTGCCCGGCCAGGAATAGGAAACCAGCAGATCCATGGCCTTTTTAGAGACACCCGGAAGTGCTTTGCCCTGGTGTTGGCGGAAGATGCCGAGAAAAAAGTCTACCAGGGAAGGTATGTCTTCTTTTCGCTCCCGAAGGGGGGGGATGGCAATGGGGACAACATTGATGCGGTGGAAAAGATCTTCCCTGAATGTGCCCTGCCTGACCATCTCGGCCAGATTGCGATGGGTTGCTACGATTATCCGGAAATCAGCAGGCAAGGGTGTATTGGCCCCTACCTTTTCGTAACTCCTTTCCTCCAGCACCCGCAATAGCTTGGCCTGGAGCGGCAGAGGCATGTCACCGATCTCGTCCAGGAGCACTGTCCCGCCACGCGCCAGGCTGAACTTTCCCTCCCGATCCCGCTCGGCCCCGGTGAAGGCCCCGCGCACATGGCCGAACAGTTCGCTTTCCAGCAGCGACTCCGGTATCGCGGCGCAATTAACCGCCACAAAGCTGTTGGGCAGACAGCCGGACTCGAAATGTATCGCCCGTGCCAGCACTTCTTTGCCGGCCCCGCTTTCACCGGTCAGGCTTATGGTGGTTTTGGGTGACGCCGTGACCCGGGCGGCCAGTTCCAGAGCTTGTCGCATGGCCGGAGACTGCGTGATGATGTTGTGGAAATTATAATGTTCGTGGAAATGCTCCCGCTGCTTGTGGACAATGTCCTTGAGTTCCCGGTTTTCCCGCATCAACAGGTACTGCTGCATGGCCAGATTGACGGTCAGGCGCAGATCCTCATCTATCCACGGCTTGGTGATGAACCTGAATACCGCTCCATCCACGATCGCTCCCATAATGGAGTTCACATCGGCAAAGCCGGTCAGCATGATCCGGATCGTTTCGGGATAATTTTCCCGCACAGTCTTGAGCAGTTCGGCGCCGGTCATCCCCGGCATGCGATGGTCGCTGATAATGAGCTGCACCGAATGATTTTCCATGATTTCGAGCGCCTTGGCGGCCGAGTTTGCCGTGAGAATGGTGTAGTTCTCATTCATGAAAATGCGGCGCAGCGAATTGAGCACGTTATCGTCGTCATCTACGAGCAGGAGGGTTAAGGCCGCCTCGCCGGGCGCTGCTTCTGGGAGTGGAGTTTCGCTGGAAGTGTTTGTGCCGTTATTTCTGTTCAGTGACATGCGCTATTCGCCTCCGTTGATGTGGCCGTTGAGTCGGCGTCCCGTTTATACAGTTTACCTGCTCAGTCGCAATGATGTTTCATTGTTAATGTTGTTGCTGTGTCCGGTCTACGAGGTTATTTATAGTACCAGCATTTCATAAATGCGCTACTTCAAACGGAGAGGTTTCTTCTCTGCAAGTTGCTTGAAATTATCACCACTAACTACCGGATTTCCTGTCTGTTGTTTGATATTCCTTCTGAGTTGGAACAATTCGTCTTGCGTCGTTTGCCGCCGGGAGCCAGTAGTTCAAATGGGGTACAAATTGTACCCCAGTAGGAATCAGGTTCATGGTCGCGCTGACGCATCCGCTTGACCACATTTTCAGCAGTTGACTAATTGTTGGCCAACCGTTATATAATAAAAAATATAAGGATAAGATTGGTGCTGTTGCAACTATCCGTAAAGTAAGAAGGTTTGTCCTGGTATGACTTGGCACGCATTATGTAAAATGGAAGCAATGAACGCATAGGGAGATCGGCCGTGAAAACAACAAATCCGGATACCGGCATTTCTGGCAGTTTGTGGCTGCATCGCCGGCAATGTGAATTCCTGGGAGGCGAGAGGATCAATCTGCTGGAAAAGATCGATGAACTCGGGTCGATCACCAAGGCAGCCAAGGCGGTCGGCATCAGCTACAAAACCGCCTGGGATACGATTAACCTGATTAACAACCTGGCGGAAAATCCGCTGGTTGATCGCCTGGCCGGCGGCAAGGGCGGCGGCGGAACCAGCCTGACCGTTGAAGGTAAAAAGGTTATTGTGCAGTTCAAAACCATTCAGGAAGAACACCAGAAGTTCCTGAAAAACCTGGAAGACAGGCTCGGAGATACCGACAGCCTGTACAAATTTATAAGGAGTATTTCCATGAAAGTCAGCGCACGCAATACATTCGCAGGCAGTGTGTCTGCCATTACAAAGGGCGCAGTGAATGCCGAAGTTACCCTATCCCTTAAAGGCGGTGTCCCTTTGACAGCTGTTGTCACCAATGGCGCCATAGATAACCTGGCGTTGAAGGTCGGCTCTGAAGCCTTCGCCATCATCAAGGCCAGTTCAGTCATCATCGGTACTGACCTGCACGACGCCAAGGTCAGCGCCCGCAACATCTTCTGCGGCACGATCGTCAAGATCATCGAAGGGCCGGTCAACACCGAGGTGGATGTTGAGATTGGTGGCGGGAATATCATCAGTGCGGTGATAACCCATGGCAGTTCCGAAACACTCGGTCTGAAAACCGGCGGACATGCCTGTACACTGTTCAAGGCCTCCAGCGTCATCATCGGCGTCAGTTAAAAACTCACAGCGGGAGTAAACAATCTATGAAGCGTTTAAAGTTACTGATGTTCGTCTGCGCCCTGCTGTTGGCTGCCCCTGTTTGGGCTGCCGAGGTGACGGTTGCGGTCGCCGCCAATTTCACCGCACCGATGAAACAGATCGCAGCTGACTTTGAAAAGGAAACCGGCCATAAAACCGTGCTCTCCTATGGCGCCTCCGGCAAGTTTTACGCGCAGATCAAGAATGGAGCACCGTTTCAGCTGTTTCTCTCCGCGGATGATGAAAAGCCTGCACAGCTGGAAAAGGATGGCCTGACTGTTCCGGCCACACGTTTTACCTATGCGATCGGGACACTGGTACTGTGGTCCCCGAAATCAGGGTTTGTGGATGCCAAAGGTGAGGTGCTGCGTAAGGGTCAATTTGGCAAGCTCGCGATTGCCAGTCCCAAGCTGGCGCCCTATGGTGCTGCTGCCATAGAAGTGCTGACAAGGCAAGGTTTGTTCACAATGCTTTCGACAAAGTTTGTCCAGGGTGAAAACATCGCCCAGACGTTCCAGTTTGTCAGCACCGGGAATGCAGAACTCGGCTTTGTTGCTTTGTCACAGGTTATGAAGGAGGGCAAAATCAGCAGCGGGTCGGCTTGGATTGTTCCGGCCTTACTGCACTCGCCGATCCGTCAGGACGCGGTACTGCTTGCCACCGGAAAAGACAACATCGCTGCCAGAGCATTGCTGATGTACCTGAAAAGTGATAAAGCCAAAAAAATCATCCGGTCCTACGGATATGATATCTGACGGGTACTCCCATGTTTCTTGAACAAAGCGACCTACAGGCAATCTGGTTGACCGTACGGCTGGCAACAGTGGTAACCGCACTCCTTCTGGTTGTGGGAACGCCGGTCGCCTGGTGGCTGGCGCGCAGCCGTTCATGGATCAAAGGGCCGATAGGTGCCGTGGTGGCGCTGCCGCTGGTATTGCCGCCGTCGGTGCTCGGTTTTTATCTGCTGTTGGCCATGGGGCCCAACGGTCCGGTCGGCCATCTGACCAGAGCGCTGGGGCTTGGCAACCTGCCGTTTACCTTCTGGGGGCTGGTGCTGGCATCGGTCTTTTACTCGTTTCCCTTCATGGTGCAGCCGCTGCAGAACGCCTTTGAAACAATTGGCGATCGTCCGCTGGAGGTCGCCGCCACCCTTGGTGCTTCCCGTCTGGACGCTTTTTTTACCGTGGTACTGCCGCTCTCTCGCCGCGGCTTAATGACCGCCTCGATCCTGACCTTCGCCCACACCGTTGGCGAATTCGGCGTGGTGCTGATGATCGGCGGCAACATTCCTGGTGTCACCCGGGTCGCCTCGGTGCAGATTTACGACCATGTGGAGGCATTGGAGTATGGGTCGGCGCATCGAATGGCTGCGATCATGCTTGTGTTCTCATTCTTGGTGCTGCTGGCGCTGTACGCCTGGCGCACGGACAAAGGGAAAAGAGACTGATATGAATCTTGTTCTGAACGTACAGAAGAATTTTCCCGGTTTTCGGCTGGCTGCCGATGTCTCTATGACCGGTGACCGGGTCGGCATCTTTGGTGTGTCGGGGAGTGGCAAATCAACAATTGTGAGTATGCTGGCGGGGCTGGTTAAGCCGGACAGCGGCGAGATAGTTCTGGATGGCGAGACGCTCTTTTCCAGTACCAGGAAGATCAACGTGAGGCCCGAACAGCGTCGCATCGCCATGGTATTCCAGCAGCACGCCCTGTTCCCGCATCTGAATGTCAGGAACAACCTGCTCTATGGCTACTCGCGCTGCCTGGCTGCGCATCGCTCGATTCATCTGGACAGCATCGTACCGGTTTTGCAGCTGGAAGAACTGCTTGATCGAAACATAGGCACGCTCTCCGGTGGTCAGCAGCAGCGCGTAGCCCTGGGTCGTGCCATACTGGCCAACCCGCGCCTGCTGCTGATGGACGAGCCGCTTTCGGCGCTTGATGATGTACTCCGCTTTCAGATTATCCCCTATCTGCGGAGTGTCAGTGAGCAGTTCGGCATTCCCTATCTGTTTATTTCCCATTCCTTGATCGAGATGCGGCTCATGACCGATAGCGCCCTGGTGTTCGAAAAAGGTGTCATGGTCGAGCAGACCGGCAGCGAACAGCTGGCCCGCAACCGTATGGGGTACAGCCAGGTCGGCTACATCAACCTGCTGAAGCTGGGCCGCTCGTCCGAATCCGCCGGTCTGTTTGCCTATCCCTGGGGAGCCGGGCAGCTGTTCCTGTCGGCCGCTTCGGACCGTGATGAATCCGTGGCTGAGCTGTCTTCCAAGGACATCATCCTCTTCAAACAGCATCCCGAGGCCATCAGCGCCCGCAACCTGCTGCAGTGCAGCGTCCGCTCCCTGTTCAGCTCAGGCAGGAAGATCGGCATAGAGCTGGACTGCGCCGGCAACACGCTGATTGCCGAGGTTGTTCAGGATGCGGTCAATGAGCTGAACATTGTGCCGGGCAGCGACGTCTATGCCGCTGTCAAGGCGTCCGCATTCCGCATACTCCCCGGCTGATTAAATATTCGGCAACTGCCTGCATGGCTGCCGCATCTCTCTTCTGAAATATCCCTCCTGTTTCGCCTCTTTTGTAAGCAGATGTATGTAACGTCATGTATTTATAGTAAAAAAATTATTGGCACGGCAAATGCTATGGTATGAACAACCAGCTACTATAGATTTTTAAAGGCAGCATCCATACGAAGACCCAGGCAAAGGCGCCTCCATAACAAGGGGGCGCCTTTTTATTTTGCCCCTAAAAAACAACATAGTTCGTTCACGAAAATAGTTTCTGCAACGAGACGCAGAAATATTTTCCAACTTACTAAAACCCCACGGGCCACAGATTGGTGGCGAAAGGAGCATCACATGAGACAGATAGCAATTTACGGAAAAGGCGGCATCGGCAAATCGACAACAACACAGAACACGGTAGCTGGTCTGGCCTCACTTGGTAAAAAGGTCATGATCGTAGGTTGCGACCCCAAGGCAGACTCTACCCGGCTGATCCTGCATGCCAAGGCACAGAATACGGTTATGGACCTGGTGCGTGAACTCGGTACTGTTGAGGATCTGGAGTTGGAAGATGTCATGAAGGTCGGCTACGGCGATATCAAGTGCGTTGAGTCCGGCGGACCTGAGCCGGGTGTCGGTTGTGCCGGTCGTGGTGTTATCACTGCCATCAACTTCCTGGAAGAAAACGGCGCCTATACCCCAGACCTGGACTTTGTGTTCTACGATGTTCTCGGTGACGTTGTCTGCGGCGGATTCGCCATGCCGATCCGTGAGGGTAAAGCTGAAGAGATCTATATCGTCACCTCCGGCGAGATGATGGCCATGTATGCTGCCAACAACATCTCCAAAGGTATTCTCAAATACGCTTCCTCCGGCAAGGTTCGTCTGGCCGGCCTGATCTGCAACGCCAGAAAGACGGACATGGAATTTGAGCTGATTTCAGAGCTGGCTCGCCGTCTCGGCACCCAGATGATCCATTTCGTCCCCCGCGACAATCAGGTCCAGAGGGCCGAACTCCGCAGGATGACCGTCATCGAGTACTCCCCCGAGCATCCCCAGGCACAGGAATACCTGACCCTGGCCCAGAAGATCGCCGACAACAAGATGCTGGTTGTGCCGACCCCGCTGGAGATGGAAGAGCTGGAAGAACTGCTGATGAAGTTCGGCATCATGGAAGCGGAAGATGAGGCGATTGTCGGAGTGGCAGAGGCCGCAGCAGCGTAATTACAAAACTATTTAGCCACAGAGGACACAGAGAGCACCGAGATAAACAGACATCATGAAGGGTGATTTTCTCTGAGTTCTCTGTGAACTCTGTGGCAGAAATGTGAGGTTATACATGTCAGACAAGATACGAAAAATAGAAGGCATCACCAAGGAATCCACTGAGGCCCTGATTGCGGAGACTCTGGCGGTTTATCCCGAGAAGGCCAGGAAGAAGCGCGCTCCGCACCTGGGCGCCAATGACCAGGGCTCCGGTTCCGCCTGCGTCAAGTCCAACAAGAAGACTGTTCCGGGCGTCATGAGCGCCCGTGGCTGTGCCTATGCCGGAGCCAAGGGTGTTGTCTGGGGCCCGATCCGCGACATGGTCCACGTTTCCCACGGCCCGGTCGGCTGCGGATGGTACTCCTGGGGCACACGCCGCAACATGATGAGCGGCATCACCGGCGTGACCAGCTTTCCGATGCAGTTTACCTCCGATTTCCAGGAAAAGGATATCGTCTACGGCGGCGACAAGAAGCTCAAGACCCTGCTGGAAGAGGCCCATGACCTGTTCCCGCTGGCCAAGGGCATCTCGGTGCTGTCCGAGTGTCCGGTCGGCCTGATCGGCGACGATATCAACTCCGTGGCCAAGAGTTCCGCCAAGGATCTGGATCTTCCGATCATCCCCTGCAACTGCGAGGGTTTCCGCGGTGTTTCCCAGTCGCTGGGTCACCATATCTCCAACGACACCATCCGCGACTATATCATCGGGACCCGCGAGTATGCTGAACCGGCCAGCCCCTATGACATCGCCCTGATCGGCGAATACAACATCGGTGGTGATGCCTGGTCGACCAAGCCGCTCCTCGAAGAGTGCGGTTTCAACGTCAAGTCCGTCTGGACCGGCGACGGCGAGCTGGAGAAGATCGCCGCCACCCACCAGGTCAAGCTCAACGTGATCCACTGCTACCGTTCCATGAACTACATGTGCAAGGTCATGGAAGAGAAGTACGGCACTCCCTGGGTCGAACTCAATTTCTTCGGTCCGACCAAGATCCGTAACAGCCTCAGGCAGCTAGCCGCGCTGTTCGATGATACCATCAAGGACAAGGTCGAGGCGGTCATCGCCAAATATGACCCGCTCATGCAGGCGGTCATCGACGAGTACAAACCGCGCCTGGACGGCAAAAAGGTCATGCTGCTGGTGGGCGGCCTCCGTCCGCGCCACACCATCGGCGCCTATGAGGACCTGGGCATGGACTGCGTCGGTTCCGGCTACGAATTTGCCCACACCGACGATTACGACCGCACCGCCCCGGAAATGCCGGACGCCACGGTGGTCTATGACGACCCCTCCGAGTACGAGTTCGAGAAGTTTGCCGATGCCCTCAAGCCGGACCTGATCGGTTCCGGTATCAAGGAGAAGTACGTCTTCCAGAAGATGGGCATCCCCTTCCGCCAGATGCACAGCTGGGACTATTCCGGCCCCTACCACGGCTACAAGGGATTCGAGGTGTTTGCCCGGGATGTGGATATGGCGATCAATAGCCCGACCTGGAAGCTGGTAAAGGCACCGTACTAGGTGTGTGGCGACGCCCGCTTTTGCGCCATCTCGGCGGCGGGTTTCGGATTATCGTTGTGCGACGTAGCGCTGCTACGTCTCCGCCGAAATCCTCACCCGCCACCGACCTGGCATCAAAATCGGACGCCGATAGGTACATCAAATTCGGACTGTGTGACGGATTAGTCTCCAGCCGCTGATAAAGGAGTTTCTTATGTCAAACTTACTAGGACTTGAAGTCAAAAAGATCGTCGAGACCCCGCCCGAAGAGATCGAACGGGTCAAAGAGTGGATCAATACCGAAGAATATAAAGAAAAGAACTTTGCCCGTCAGGCGCTGGTGATCAACCCTGTCCACGCTTGTCAGCCGCTGGGCGCTCAGTTGGCCGCCCACGGTTTTGAAGGGACACTCCCCTTCGTTCATGGTTCTCAGGGCTGTGCCTCCTACTACCGCTCAACCCTCAACCGCCACTTCCGTGAGCCGGCTCCGGCCGTCTCCGACTCCATGACCGAGGACGGCGCTGTGTTCGGCGGACAGAACAACCTCCATGAAGGTCTGGAGAATGCCTATGCCATCTACAAGCCCAAGATGATCGCAGTCTTCACCTCCTGCATGCCGGAGGTTATCGGGGACGACCTGACCGCCTTCCTCAAGAACGCCAAGCAGAAGAATCTTGTCCCCAAGGAACTGCCGATCCCCTATGCCAATACCCCCAGCTTCAACGGCACCCATATCCATGGCTACGACTCCATGCTGGTGTCGGTCCTGCAGACCCTGACCGAGGGCAAACAGATCGAGGGGCGCTGCACCGGCAAGCTGAATCTGATTGCCGGATGCGATTTCAATACCGGTGACTACCGCGAGTACAAACGCATCCTGAAGGAATTCGGCATCCCTTACACTTTTTTGGCAGACATCTCCGACACCTTTGATTCACCCGCAGACGGCACGTATCATATCTACGCCGGCGGTACCAAGCTGGAAGATGCGGCCGATTCCATCAACGGCAAGGCCACCATCGCCATCGGTCCCTATGCCACACCCAAGACCTTCGGCTGGATCAAGGACAATTACTCCGGCAAGCATGTCTCCATGCCGATGCCGATGGGAATCGAGAAGACCGATGCCTTCATCATGAAGGTCGCCGAGCTGTTCGGCAAGGAGGTGCCGGCCTCGCTGAAAAACGAGCGCGGCCGCGCCGTGGATGCCATTACCGATTCGCACCAGTACATGCACGGCAAGAAGTTTGCCGTCTACGGCGACCCGGATTACCTGATGGGCTATGTCTCCTTCCTGCTGGAGATGGGCGCCCGTCCGCACCACATCATCTGCAGCCGTGGCAGCAAGAAGGTTGAGAAGGAGCTGCAGGCGCTGCTGGACGGTTCCATGTACGGCAACGATTGCAAGATCTACATGAACAAGGACCTGTGGCATCTGCGCTCGCTGCTGATGACCGATCCGGTCGATGCGGTCATCGGCGACAGTCACGGCAAGTTTGCCACCCGCGACGCCAAGATCCCGTTGTTCCGCTTCGGCTTCCCGGTTTTCGACCGGGTCAACAAACACCGTTACCCGATTATCGGCTATCAGGGCACCGTCAACATGGTGACCGAGATCTGCAACAAGTTCATCGATATTAAGGATGAGACCTGCGAGGATCGGCAGTTCGAGCTGATGCGCTAGATGGAGCGCGGCTTTTCCGCCCTGGCTGCGTAAGTCTTCGGGACCGGTTGTGCGGCGTAGCGCTGCTACGCCTCCGCCCGTTCTCTCGACAGCCTTGCCAGGACAAAAAATCCGCACTCCATAAAACAACAAATACATTTTAGATTTGGCGCATACACAAGGCCGGAAGGGCATCTCTTCCGGCCTTGTGCTGTTTCGAACGCCCCATTTTATGTGCCGGTGCCTTTTTTTTGGACACTTGTTTGATCTGCTTGGCATAAGACTGTAATGATCCCAATAATGAAAACAATTGCATATTTATTAAGCATTGTGGAGGTTGATAATATATTTTAAAAAAATAAAGTACGTAAATATAGGCTGTTAGCGTAATGTCCGACTTGGCACAGCACATGCTATCATAGCTGTAACAGACCTGTTTTCCGTGGCAACGGCGCCATCCGGATTCATACTGCATGAATCCGGATGGTGCCGTTTTTCATAACCGATACTACCTGAAGCGTAAGATGAGGATACCCATATGGCCAAGCCCGACTGGTACGATACCGATAACTGTGAAACACACGACAAGGGCGCGCCCAAGTTCTGCAAGAAATCCGAACCGGGCGAGGGGACCGAGCGTTCCTGCGCCTATGACGGCGCCCGGGTCGTGTTGATGCCGATCACCGATGTGATCCACCTAGTGCATGGCCCGATCGGCTGCGCCGGCAACTCCTGGGACAACCGCGGGGCCCGTTCATCCGATGCGCAACTCTACCGGCGCGGTTTTACCACCGAGATGCTGGAGAACGACGTCATCTTCGGCGGCGAGAAGAAGCTCTACAAGGCCATTCTCGACCTGGCCGAGCGCTACAAGGACCAGGCCCGGGCCATCTTCGTCTATGCCACCTGCGTGACCGCCATGACCGGTGACGACGTGGAGGCGGTCTGTACGGCTGCGTCAGAAAAAGTCGCAATCCCGATCATACCGGTCAACACCCCCGGCTTCATCGGCGACAAGAACATCGGCAACCGTCTGGCGGGCGAGATCCTCTTCAAGTACGTCATCGGTACAACCGAACCGCCGGTCCTGGGAGAATACCCGATCAACCTGATCGGCGAATACAACATTGCCGGTGACCTGTGGGGCATGCTGCCGCTCTTTGACCGGCTGGGGATCCAGATCCTGTCCTGCTTCAGCGGCGACGCCCGATTCGAGGAGCTGCGCTACGCCCACCGGGCCAAGCTCAATATCATCATCTGTTCCAAGTCCTTGACCAACCTGGCCAAAAAAATGCAGAAAACCTACGGCATGCCCTACCTTGAGGAGTCCTTTTACGGCATGACCGATACGGCCAAGGCGCTGCGCGATATCGCCCGCGAACTGGACAATATCGTCAATGGACTGGAAAAGCGGGTCATGCAGGACCGGGTGGAGCGGCTGATAGAGGAGGAAGAGGGGAAATGCCGGGCTGCCATCGCACCCTACCGGCATCGCCTGGAAGGAAAGACCGCGGTACTGTTTACCGGAGGGGTCAAGACCTGGTCGATGGTCAACTCCCTGACCGAGCTGGGGGTCGAGGTGCTGGCGGCCGGTACGCAAAATTCGACCCTGGAGGATTTCTACCGCATGAAGGGGTTGATGCACAAGGATGCGACTATCATCGAGGACACCTCCACGGCCGGCCTGCTGGCGGTCATGCATGAGAAGCTGCCCGACCTGATTGTGGCCGGCGGCAAGACCAAGTTCCTGGCGCTCAAGACCAAGACCCCTTTCATGGACATTAACCATGGCCGTTCCCATCCCTATGCCGGCTATGAGGGGATGGTGACCTTTTCCCGGCAGCTGGATATGACGGTCAACAACCCGATCTGGGCGACCCTGAATGCGCCCTCTCCCTGGGAGAAGGGTGAGGCGCTGCTGGCCGCGGACCTGGCAGAGTCCTCCAGTCATGCTGAGACATATCTTGGCGAGGATATTTCGGCTTCACGGGTCAAGGTCTCTACCAAGGCCGCTACGGTTAATCCCCAGAAGAACTCCCCGGCCCTGGGCGCCACCATGGCCTATCTCGGGATCGATAACATGCTGGGGCTGCTGCATGGCGCCCAGGGCTGCTCGACCTTCATCCGCCTGCAGCTGTCGCGGCACTACAAGGAGTCCATCGCCCTGAATGCCACTGCCATGAGTGAGGATACCGCCATCTTCGGCGGCTGGGACAATCTGAAGAAGGGTATCGTCCGAGTGATCGAGAAGTTTCATCCCCAGGTGGTGGGGGTCATGACCACCGGCCTGACCGAAACCATGGGGGATGATGTCAACAGTGCCATCAAGCAGTTCCGGGAGGAACATCCGGAACATGATCCCGTCCCGATCATCTGGGCCTCGACGCCGGATTACTGCGGATCTCTGCAGGAGGGCTACGCTGCTGCGGTGGAGGCGATCGTTTCCAGCCTGGCGGAGGGCGGTGCGACTATGCCCGGCCAGGTTAACCTGCTACCCGGAGCGCATCTGACCCCGGCAGACGTGGAGGAGTTGAAAGAGCTGGTCGAGTCCTTCGGCCTGACGGTGCTGACGATTCCGGATATCTCCAATGCCATGGACGGCCATATCGATGATGTGGTATCGCCTCTGTCAACCGGAGGTATCGCTGTCGATGATATCAGAAAGGGAGGGCGCAGTGTTGCGACGTTATATGTCGGTGATTCCCTGGCCAAGGCAGCACTCAGGCTGAAGGATAAATTCGGCATCCCGGCCTACGGCTTCACCTCCCTAACCGGTCTGGCCGAGACCGACCTTTTTATGGAGGTTCTGGCCGCCATCAGCGGCCGGCCGATCCCGGACAAACATCGCCGCTGGCGCTCGCGCCTGATGGATGCCATGGTGGACAGTCACTACCAGTTCGGCACCAAGAAGGTGGCCATCGCCCTGGAGTCGGACAATCTGAAGACCTTGACCCGTTTCCTGGCCGGCATGGGGTGCCAGATTCAGGCCGCTCTGTCGGCTACCCGCACCCGTGGACTGGACGGACTGCCCTGCGAAAATGTCTTTGTGGGGGATCTGGAGGATCTGGAAGAAGCCGGTAAAGGTGCCGATCTGCTGGTGGCCAACTCCAACGGCCGCCAGGCAGCCGGCAAACTGGGGATCGGCGCCCATCTGCGGGCCGGGCTGCCGGTTTTCGACCGGCTGGGTGCCCATCAAAAGGTCTGGGTCGGGTATCGCGGCACGCTGAACCTGGTGTTCGAGACCGCCAACCTGTTCCAGGCCAATGCGAAGGAGGCCCAGAAACTGGCGCATAACTAAGGAGGAACGCCGCTTTTTCGCACTGTCTGCGTAAGTCTTCGGGATCACTTGTGCGACGTAGCGCTGCTACGTCTCCGCGCAATCCCTCGACAGCCTTGACAGAACAAAAAAAACGACGCTCCTGAGACGGCACATATAGCGTTAGCAGAGAGGCTCAATTCGCGGGAGTTGCTTCAGAATCTTTAGGTTCCAGGGGGATCCTCACCCGAAAGGTTGTCCCTTTCCCCACTTCGCTTGTGACCGCGATCTCGCCGCCATGCTTCTTGACGATGTCATAGCTGATGGATAGTCCCAGGCCGGTTCCCTTGCCCACCGGTTTGGTGGTGAAAAAGGGCTCGAAGATCCTGGTCAGGTGTTCCGGTGCAATCCCGCAGCCGTTATCGGCAATTTCCACGAATACGTTGCCGTCGTCGTTATAGGTGCGCACGCGGATGTCCCCATCGTTATCCACGGCATGGGAAGCATTCTGAAGCAGGTTCATGAAAACCTGGTTCAGCTGCTGCGGCCGACAGGTGACGCAGGGGACCTCGCCAAACTCCCGGGTCAACTGCGCCTTGTATTTGAGTTCGTTCCAGATGATATTGATGGTGCTTTCCAGGCACTGGTTGAGATCTACCGTAGAATATTCCGCTGCATCCACCCGTGAAAATCCCTTCAGATCCTGTACGATCTTTCTGACCCGATCGGCTCCTTCGACAGATTCAGCCAGCAGATTGGGGATATCTTCCAGCATGAAATCGATCTTCAGGCTTTTTCTGCTGGCAGTCAACCGCTCACGCAACTCCGCGGGCATGGCGGGTGACGCCAGCGCCTCGTCAACTGCAGCGGCAAAGGTTTTCAGGCGCTCGGTATATTTTCCCAGAGCCCCGAGGTTGCTGGAGATGAAGCCCATCGGGTTGTTGATCTCGTGGGCAACACCTGCCGCCAGCTGTCCGATGGAGGCCATCTTTTCCTGCTGGAGCAGCTGCGACTGGGTGGACTTCAGTTCTTCACAGGTGCTGGCAAGCTGGAGGTTCCGTTCCGTCAGATCGTCTCTGGCCTGAGCCAGCGCAGCGACCATGCTGTTAAAGGCATCTGAGAATGCTCCCAGAAAATCCACCCGCTGACTGAAATCGCCAGCTGCTACCTGCTGGGTTTGCCAGGTGAGGTGCCGCAGGTTGGCATGCAGTCCTTTGAGGCTGCCGGCAAGTGGTCCGGGCAGCCGCATGGTGGCATTCATATCGCCAGATGACAGGGCCGAGACGAAGCGTCGCAGTTCAGCCAGGTACGCGATCAGCTCCAGAAGCTGGTCGCTGCATTCGCACTCTGCCGGGACATCTCCCGGAATCTGGCCCGCGGCCAGCTTTTGCAGGATATCGGGCAGTGCGCTCATGGCTTGGCCACACTCTCCGTGGCCTCTGCCAGAAAACGGCAGGTCCGGTCGCCGGTGCACCAGCAGTCAATTTCCTTGACGCTGAAACTGGTGCCGCTGAATGACTCCAGCAGTGCTGCAATGAAACCCTCATCGTAGGTGCAGATCTCGTAATTAAGCTCCGGCAGGCCGGAACAGTCCAGGTCTTCAGATACGGTTAGAACCAGTCTGCCGCCCGCCAAATCGGCTTCCTCAACCCTCAGAATTCCGATGCCCAGGTCTTTGAGAGCGGCCTGCAGTTTTTTGACAAAATCATCCAGGTCCGCAGGCTGACCGATGACATTGGTATAAAACTGCTTGCCGGCCAGGTAGCCCGCATCATAGAAAATCCGGTCGGTCTCATCTGCTCCGAGTTTCTGCTCAAGCACATCCCGGAAACTGAACTGCATCAGGCGATACACTTCAAGCCGGGTCTGGTTGCCAAGGTTTGGTCGACCTTCGTCGATGTTTCCGAGCAGCTCCCAATTGAAGGCGTATTTGCGGTTATCAGTCATGATTCGCTTCCTTTCTCGCTGAAATTCACTGGCCCTGCTCAGGCGGAAGAGTAAGGACTCTCTTGATTACAGCGCGCACGCCGATTCTGATGCGTGTGGCCATCGTGTCAGCTCTTTCTCATACTTTCGAGTTCTTTCTCGGCCTCGCCGTACGCTTTCTGGAAACACTCCGGACAGATTCCGTGGCTGAAAAACGCCTCGGAATGCTGGGTTATGTAGGATTCCAGTTGTTGCCAGCTTTCCTCGTCGTTGCGTATCTTCTTGCAGTACATGCATATTGGTATAATCCCTTCAAGCTGCTTCACCTTGTCAAGGGCCGCCTGCAATTGTTCAACCTTGTCCGCCAACTCATCCTGAAACAGCTTGCGCTCGGTTATGTCGTGGAGTATCACCTGTACGGCCGATTTCCCCTTGTAAATAATGCGAATTCCTACTGCTGATACGTCGATAGGCGTCCCATCGAAGCGCGTCAACCGCAGGTCCAGATTCGTGCTGGAGTGCTCCTCCTGCTCTGCCAGCTGAATATGTTCTGCGGCCAGTTCCCGATTATCGGGGTGAATAAGTGATATGAACGGCTGACCGACGAGTTGTTCGGATCTCTCTGCGTTGAACAGACGGAACGCGGCGCTATTGGCATAGTATATCCGTTCATTGCCGTAGACAAGAATGGCATCCGGTGCATTTTCCACCAGCAGGCGGTAGCGCTCCTCACTTTCCCGCAGGGATTTCTCCGCCTGGGCCACAGCACGTAACGGCAGTATGCGCAGCGTAATGAAGATCACCAGTCCGCAGGAAATCCCGAGCAGCGCCGCCAGACCGGAACGCAGCAGCAGCGGGTACATGGACATGGTGATTTCGAGCGTGCCGACGGTTGTCCCTGCGTCCATCAGGTTGAAGCCGCGTGTTATCATGGGTGGCTTCAACACGGCGGTGTTCTCCGCAACCAGTTTATGTTGCCGGTCGAGGATACGTCGCGATTCATCAGGTTTGTCCAACGTCCTGCGGGCCAGCAGTTCTTCCAGCCGAATCTGCTCGAACTGCCACTGTTCCGGGTTGGCATTGATCAAATTCGTAACGATGTGGCTGGTCATTTCCGCTTCTGCCTCCAGGCTGCCCACAAGGTACTGATAGGAAACCGCAAAGTAACCAAGCGGCAGAATCAGCGCCACGGAAACCGCTACAACACCGGCAATCCAGGTGGTTGTGCTGGTTATGCCTTTTTTGTCATACATTCATGGACTCCCTATTTCACGGTAACAGGCAGGTTCCCGTTTTTTGTCAGGATCCTGGCGGCGGCTGTTGAGCGGATGAATTCAGCGAACTGCCGTACCTCGGAGGTGGCCCTTGACGTTGTCACCAGATAGAACGACTTGGCCAGGGGATAGGACTTGTCGGCAATCGTCTTGACAGAAGCATGTACGCCGTTGAAGGAGAGGATGTTCACCGCCCTGTTTTCACTGATAATTTCGGCCAGGGTGGCGCCACCCAATGACCCGGCTGTTTTGGCAATAACAGCGCTGGACTCCTGATCGGTTATTGCCAGAATCATCCCGGGACGAGCCAGAGCGCTCTTGACGGCTTGTTCCATTCCCAGCGACAGGTTGCGGATGATGGTTGTGTCGATATCCTTTTCAGGACGCAGGATCAGGCGGATGCGGCTGCCGTCGGCCCATCTGGCTGTCGGGTTGCTATAGAATTCCTCCAGCTCCCGGATGGTCACGTCCTTTTTGTTGACCTTGGGATGGGTGATAAAAACAAACGGGGACCGGGCATATTCCTCCTGTTTCGCCCCCTGTTGCTGTTCCTCTTTCGTCAAGGGCCGGCTGGAAAGTGCCAGGTCAATACCTCCAGCCAGTGCGGATTTGATTCCACCCGCGCTGCCCAGGCTTGGCAGGATCTGGACCCGTACACCCGGATGTGTTTTTTGGAACGCCTCGGCAAGTTGTTTCATGGTGCCCAGAGCGCTGCCGGTCCCGCTGATCTTGAGGGTGGTCTCTGCTGCAACCGGCGCGGGAAGTACTCCACCTGCCAGGAACACCACTCCGGAAATCAATAGTGAAAACCAGTAGTTTGCAACCATTGTCACTGCTCCTCACATACTCTTTAGTAACCGGTCGGCATACCGCTAAATGTTTGCATGTTGCGTCTTGATGTGGTTTGATCTGTAGTGGCCGGCATTCCGCGACATTATTCGCTGTCCCGGGCAGTGCTGCGATTGAGTAATTTTCGTACCATCGACAGCAGGTTGGATGGCAGATAGGGTTTGGAAATAAAGATAACATGCGGGTCGACCAGCGCTCGTTGATGGACGGCGTCTGTTGCATAGCCGCTGGCAAAAATCACCTTAATGTCCGGCTCAATCGTTCTGATCTCATCATAAGCGTCCATGCCGCTTTTCTTCGGCATGACCATATCGAACAAAAGAAGCTGGATCTGATCCCTGTTCTCCCGGAATTTGGTTACGGCATCCTCCCCGTCTATCGCTGCAATGACTTCATAGCCGAAACTTCCAAGCAGCGACCGGACCATGTTTCGGACCGTCTCGTTATCTTCCGCCAGGAGAATCGTCTCAGCCCCATTGAGCTGTAAGTTCTGCACGGTTTCCTTTTTACTGTCAGCCACCGCTGATGTGGTTAATGGCAGGTATATCCGGAATGTTGTTCCAAGGCCGGGTTCGGAGCTGACCATGATGTATCCGTCATGCTGCTTGATAATCCCGTAGACGACGGCCAGGCCGAGTCCTGTCCCTTTGCCGATCTCTTTGGTCGTAAAAAACGGATCAAAGATATGCTCGCGAGTCTCGTTGTCCATACCGGTGCCGGTATCTGCCACGGTCAGCAGGGCATGCATGCCGGGTTTGCCGAAACCATGCGACGCAATGAAGGCTTCATCAATCTTGATACGTTCGGTTGTAATGGATAAGGAACCGCCCAGTTGCAGGGCATCCCGTGCATTGGACGCAAGGTTCATCAATACCTGTTCAAGCTGATGCGCATCGGCGAAGACCGGTAATTTTGCGTTATCCAGGGTAATGGTGCAATCAATGTCCTCGCCGATGACCCGCAGCAGGAACTTTTCGACCAGCTTCACGATCTCATTCAAGTCCACATGTTTCTTGTCACTGATCTTTTTCCTGCTGAACAGGAGGAGGTCCTGCGCCAGTGAGGCGGCCCGGTGAGCAGCATCCAGCATCTGTTCGACACTTTGGCGATGGGGGTCGTCCGCTGCCATGGTCATAAGGGTAATATCCCCGTAGCCAAAGATAACCGTCAGGATATTGTTGAAATCATGGGCAATGCCGCCCGCCAGGGTGCCGATCGATTCCATCTTTTGTGCCTGCTGCAGCTGCGCTTCCAGTCTCTTGTGCTCGCTGATGTCCTGAAGGCTGAGCAGTACCATCTCTTGCTGGGTGACGATTACTCGTGTCGTTGAAAAAAGTAGTGTGATGTTCTTTTCAGTCCCGTTGATAGAAAGGGGCAGAACCGTTTCCACCATGTGATAGCTCTGCCCGGTTTCAAATGTGTCGACGATGGAGCGTCGGATGGCACACCCCTGACAGTACGTACCATAGCCGCACCCTTTCGGTGAGTCGAGGGAATGGACGCAGCGCAGTGCGTCGCCGCTCAGATGATCAATCATGTCACTGCTGGATGTTCCGGTGAACGTGCCAGCCAGGGCATTTACCTTGTGGACCTTTCTGTCATGGTCAAGCAGCAGCATTACGAAGGGGGCGTTCTCGAAGATCGTAGCCAGTTCCTGCTCCCGTTCTTTGAGGGCATTTTCAGCCCGTTGCCGTTCGGCCAATGCCTCTTCCAGCTCCTTTACCTTTTCTTCCAGTTTGGTCGCCACAATCAGGCTGTATTCACGAAGATACTGCTCGTTACTCTCTTCAGTTGCAGGGTGGGCGGGTTGTTGTTGGCGGTCTTCCCATTCCTTCATGATCGTACAGGTCTTTTTCCAGAGTTCCTCGGGCTCGATCGGTTTGGCCACAATGGCCTCCGCCCCGAGGGAAAGTGCCAATTCGATCTCTTTTTCGCCGGTGTATGTCGATGAGTAGAAGATGAAAGGAATCGTTTTGAGATCCGGATTGGCTTTGAGCGCCCGAAGTAGTTGGAATCCATCCATACGAGGCATAAGTGCGTCTGATATGATGATGTCCGGTTTATGGCGAGTGGCCTGGTCGAGGCCTTCCTGCCCATCCTCAGCCTCAATGACGCTGCAGTTGAAGTGCTCAAAGGTCAGGCGCATAAGTTTTCGGGCGCTGTTGCTGTCTTCAACTATCAAGACGTTCATGGAAGTACCTCGGTTCCCGCTTTGTAGGCAATAATCCTGTGTTTCAGAGCTCGGCCGGGGGTTCCCCTGCCCTGGCAAGCAGTTCATGGATCCTGTCGATAATGGTCAATGGGTCGATCGGCTTTTCGAAGTAACCGGTGCATCCCGCATCAAGCACCAGGTCCATGTCGCCGGCCATGGCATAGGAAGTGATGGCGATGATCGGGATGGCCCCGTTTGCGCCGCTCTGGCGAATACGCCTGGTCGCTTCGAGCCCATCGATGTCGGGCAGGTTGATGTCCATGAGGATGAAGGTCGGGTGTTCGCTGGCAGCCAGTTCCACCCCCTTTGTTCCCGTGTCGGCAGAAACTACCTCGTAGCCGGCGCGCTGCAGCGCATAGGTTATCAGCCGTAAATTGTCCCGGTTATCCTCTACTACCAGTACCTTTTTCATAGATCCTCTCCGGAATCATCAGCGTGAACGTACTGCCGCTGCCGATAGTGCTGCTACAAAGTATATCACCGCCCAGAACTTCCACAATCAGTTTCCTGGTCAGGTACAGGCCAAGTCCGGTTCCGGGGGCGAGGGTTTTCAGGTGGGAATCCAGTCGAACGAACGGCTCGAATATCGTGGGAATATCCGCCATGGCGATGCCGATTCCGGTGTCACTGATAGAGATGCTGATCTGGGCGTTGTCACTCAGAGGCGCCTCCATTTCGTCTTTGTCCGTTTTGGTGCATGAAACGGTGATCCCGCCGTGTTCCGTAAACTTTACGGCATTGCTCAACAGGTTGATGATGCATTGCAGAAGCCTGCGCTTATCAGTGTGGAGCAATTGATGCACCAGCTGCAGCGTAAGCTCCATCCCTTTTTCCTTGATATCCTTTTCTACATACTGAACCGCTTCCGTCAACAGGTCGTACAGGTCGAACTCCTCGAAGCGGGCCTCTATCCTGCCTGCCTCGATCTTGGAAACATCGATCACGTCATTGATCAGGCTGAGCAGATGTTTTCCAGCGCGCTGGATGGTGTCGAGGTTTTCCTTCTGCTCCGGATTGACCGGGCCGAGCCAGCCGTCCCGGATAATACTGGAGAAGCCGATGATCGAGTTGAGCGGTGTCCGCAACTCGTGGCTCATGGATGCAATGAACATGGACTTCAGACGGTCCAATTCCAGCAGTTTGGAGTTTGCATCCTCCAGTTCCGTGGTCTTCAGATTCAGGTCCTCCACGATGTTCATCAGTGCCCGCTGACTCTCCTCCAGTTCGGAACGCTTGGACTCCAGGTCAATGGTTCTGATCTCCACCCGTTCTTCCAGCTCTTTGTTAAGACGGTTGATTTCCTCCTCACCATGTATCTGTTTGGTGATATTGCGGGCAATGGACGATGCCCCCACGAGATTTCCCACCGCATCTCTGATAGGGGCTATGCTGAGTGATATGGATATCTGTTGGCCATCCTTGCGCATGCGCTTGGTGACAAAGTGTTCAATGCGTTCACCCTGCTTGAGCGCCGCCATAATGCTGGCAAGCTCCAGTTCCCGGTCGGGAGGATACACCATGGCAATCGATTGTCCGATTGCTTCATCGGGGCTGTAGCCGTAAATCCGCTCTGCACCATGGTTCCAGGAGAGTATGATCCCGTTTGAATCCTTGGCGATGATGGCATCGTCAGAGGATTGAACTATGGAGCTCAGCAGGTGTTCCTGCTGCAGTGCCTTGCGCCGCTCGGCGATGTCATACACGGTCGAGCGGCCCATCGTGAAGTTGCCGGATTCATCGTAGACCGCCGTGGCGCTCATGAGTACCGGAATGGTTGTGCCATCCTTGCGCAGCATCTCGAATTCCAGGTCCTTGATCCATCCCTGGGCCATAAAACGGGGAAAATTGTCTTGGAAGGTCTGCTGATGATTCTCTTTGATAAAATCTGAGAATTTCCTTCCGAGGATCTCGTCCCGCGCATATCCGAGCAACTGGAGCTCGGTATCATTTATCCGTACAAACGTGCCGTCCTTGTCCAGGGTGTGGTAGCCGCAGGGCGCCTGATTGTACAGGTCCTGAAACTCCTCCTGCACCCGTACGCGTTCCGCCAGCTCCTGCTGCAGCCGCTCGTTGGCGCTATGCAGCTCAAAGGTCCGTTCCGCCACTCGCTCTTCCAGCTCGTTCCTGCCCTGACGCAATTCCTCCTCGACCAGCTCGCGCTCCTCGATCTCCATCGCCAGCTTTTCGTTTATAACGCTCAGCTGATCATAGGCCTGTTGAAGTCTGGTCTGCCCGAGGATTTCGTTTTTCAGTACCAGGGCGGCATGATTGAAAAAGGTCGGCAGCTGTTCGTACAAATCGTGCATTCCGAGATGGAGGTTCTCCATCTTGAGGACCCCGACAAGATCTCCCCCCACCAGGAGCGGATAGACCCAGGTGTAGGCATTGGTGAACTCCCGGGTTGTCAGCTGTGTATCGTCAAACGGATTTTCTACCTCGATCGGTTCGCGGCTGGTCTGTACTTTCTGCACCAATTCGTCTTCGATGGCGGCGAGCTGCTGTTTCCTGCCGTAGACGTCCGCAGAAAAAATATCGTCGTCGATCCAGTAGTAGAGGATGATGGTTGTCCCCCCCACAACATCAAGGATGTGGCGCATCAGGCAGTCAACCGTATCATCCAGACCCGAGGCCGCATTCACCTGGTTGATCAGACGGATGATCAGCTGGAGATAGGACTTGTCCCGTGCCATTTTTTTGGCGCGTTCCTCTAGATACACCAGCCTGCCCGAGGGTATGGTTACGCTCTCTTTCATTCAGTCCCCTGAGAGTTGTTCGTTATTTGTTCTCTGCTTTGCGGCAGGGTGATGGTGAAGGTGCTCCCGGTGCCGATTTCGCTCTCAACCTCGATCAGCCCGCCATGCTTGTTGACGACGATGTCGTAGGCGATCGCCAGTCCCAGTCCGGTCCCCTTGCCGACCTCTTTGGTGGTGAAGAAGGGGTCGAAGATGCGCTTGATATGTTCACGCGGTATTCCGCTGCCGGTGTCGCTGATGACGATGCGGACCGCTCCCTCCTCTTCTCTGGTTGCAATCCGGATTTCCCCCTGATCCTTGATGGCGTGGGCGGCATTGACCAGGATGTTCAAAAAGACCTGATTGAGCTGGCCCAGGTTGCACCAGACCAGGGGCAGCTGGCCGTACTCCTTGATAATGGTTGCTTTATACTTGAGCTCGTTCCAGGCGATGGAGATGGTGCTCTCCAACCCCTCGTTGATATCGGCAGCGACGAACTGGGCACCATCGATCCGGGAGAAGCTCTTGAGGTCCTGAACGATCTGGCGGACGCGCTGGGCGCCCTCGGAAGACTCGGTTATCAGATCGGGCATATCCCTGCAGATGTGGTCGATCTTGTACTTCAGCCGCTCCTGGGCCGCCATCTGCCGGATCTCCGGGTCGCATCCGGCCAGCAGCTTCTCATCGGAAGCCAGATAGGCGGTCATTTTTTCCACATACTTGCCCAGACTCCCCAGGTTACTGATAATGAAGCCCATCGGGTTGTTGATCTCGTGGGCCACGCCGGCCGCCAGCTGGCCGATGGATGCCATCTTGTCCTGCTGGAGGAGCTGCCCCTGGACCTTTTTCAGGTCATCATAGGCCTGCTGCACCTCGGTATTCCTCTCATTCAGTTCTGTCGTCCGCTCCTGAACACGCTGTTCAAGATTCTCATTCAGTTGTTCGAGTTCGCTCTGTGCCTTTCGACGCTCCTGTATCTCTTTTTCCAGCAGGGCGGCCTGTAGCTGAAGACTTTCCTGTGCCATCTGCCGCTCGGCGACCTCCTGTTCGAGCTCGACCGCCTGGATATGGATGGCCTCTTCGTCCCGTTTGCGCTCGGTGATGTCGCGACCTTCTGGAAGCAGCAGCACGATCTTGCCAGACTCATCCCGAACCGGTTTTATGGAAAAATCTATATAGCGCAGGGTGCCATCAACTGCTTGATGGGTAGTCTCGAAACGGATGAATTCCCCCTGGGCGGCTTTCTGTACCGCCTGTTGCACGAGCTTTTGTTCCTCCTGCGAATGTTTCCACCAGGGTGTTTCCCAGAATGGCCTGTTCAGTGCCTCCGCTTCACTGATCCCCGAGAGCTCCAGTGAGCTTTTGTTCGCTTCAATCAGGACGCCATCCGTCGTCAACAGACCGATAAACTGAAATGTCTGGTCGAAAATGGCGTGAAACTTACGCTCGCTCTTGCGAAGCGCGTCTGCCCCCATGCTGTTATTGAGGATTGTGGCGACGTAGGTGAAGAAGGTCGGCAGGGTGCCGTACAAGTCGTTCATGCCGATCTGCAGGTTTTCCAGCTTGATGACACCGATCCGTTCTGTGCCTGCCAGAAGTGGAAACACCCAGGTATAGGCCTTGGTGAATTCCTGAGTCAGCATCTGCGTATCGCAGAATGCGTGTTCAAGCTCCATGGGCTTGCCGGATTCCAGCACGGTTCTCACCAGTTCGTCGCTTATGCGCTCAAGCTTCTGCCGTTTGCCGAAAATATCCGCGTAGTGCAGCTCGCCATCGATCAGGTAATAGAGAATAATGTTGGCGCCGCCGAGAACATCGAGAATGTTGTTCAGCAGGGTTTCGATCCTGTTCTCCAGACCCTGGGCGGCACTGACCTTGTTCATCAGGTTGATGATCAACTGCAGGTAGGACTTGTCCTGGGCCAGCTTGCGGGCGCGCTCCTTGAGGCGGGCCAGTTCCTCGGCGGGTATGGTTGTCATTTCTGGCATGTCGCTGCTCGCATTTTTCTGTCGATGACTTCCTGCAGCACCATTTCCAGGTGGTCCAGCGAAACCTCCATTCTGCGCAGTGGCAACCCCACCAGGCGGCCGGCCGCTTCCGCATCTTCAGAGAAATTTCCGGAACAGGGTGTCGAAACGCAGAGCAGATAGCCCCGGTCCCCCTGATACATCTCCCGGATGACCTTCCGGTTTGAACCGAAGGTGGCGGTGACAATCTGCTCCCAGTGCCGCGCCCACTCTTCCAGAAGAAAGAAGGCCCCCTGTTCCAGTTCCCGGGTGAAGCGCTCCGGTCCCAGGAGCATCTCGACGCAGTTCTGTCCCACGGTCCGGTATGTCCCGGCAGCATGGAGGATCGACTCCATCAGCGGGTGGCAGGCCCCATAGAACACAATGATCTCACGCCCGGTATGGTGCTCGAGGGCGGACGTCAGTGCCAGGGACAGTTTTTCAAAGTTTATGTGCAGGCTTGAATCGAGAAAGTGCGTTTCAAGCGGCCAGCCATTTTTCTCTATCAGAAAACGGATTTCGTTGCGCAGAATACCGCAGCCCAGGAGGAGCGGGACAGGGGAGGGCGGCATGGTCATGGCGCATCGAACCGCCCGTATTCGTAGGCCGCCTCCAGCATTGTCCGGATGTTCTCCTCCGGGATGTTGTAGGGCATGACCAGAGTGCCGAACAGGAATTTACCGCCCGGTTTGCCGGCCGCGATCATCCGCTTGACCTCGGCCCTGATCTCCTCCCTTGACCAATGCAGGAGCATGATGTCGTTGATCACGCCGCAGGTCAGTCCCCGGCCGGCAACCAGCCGTTTCCCCTCGGCAATATCGTCCATGGGGCTGAGGTAGAACACGCCGATCCCCAGGCGATGTATGACCGCCTGGATGACATTGTTGAAGCGGGCGCTGCCGCAGTAGTAGACGATACCGGCTGTGCCGCCCGGACCGAGATCACGCTCCATCCAGGGGAGCGCAAGCTCGTTGAAGAACCTGCGCGGGATAAAGTCGGTGGAGCCGAAGGGATTGGAATACACCAGGACGTCTGCGCCGGCAGCGCGGTAGGCAGCGACCTGTTTCTGGAAAAAATCCGAACATTTGGTCAGCAGTTCATCGCGCAGGTCATTCGGTCCCATCATAAGCATCTGCATCCATTTTTCCATTCCCATCAGCAGGGCCGGCATGGTCATGGAGGCGGTCAGATAGGCACAGATCGGATATTTTCCGCCCGCTTCGGCCTTGAGGATCCGCAGGCATTTCAGCTCTTCGGCAAAGGCCGGATGGGAGGTGATATCGTCCGGGACCTTCAGCCGGGCGATATCTCCATAGTTCTTGATAATCATCTCACCTACATTGGGTGGGCCGTCCTTGGCAAAGATCATCTTGCGGCATCCCAGCAGTTCGGCTTCCTTGCCCACATAAAAAAGGCTCCAGAGACAGTCATAGCCGTATCTGGCGCGCATTTTGAGCTGCGCCTCGGCAACGTGTTCACCGCTGGAGTAGTATTCCTCCAGGGGGAGGCCCAACTCCCTGGCCCCCTGGTCCAGCAGGTTGCAGAAAACCGGAATCCGGTCAGCCAGGGTACCGTTTATGGCAGCGGCCAGTCGCTCCATGCCTGTCATCATGGTCGCACCTCCCGGATGAGATCGGTGATCATCCTGCTTGCCAGGATGCCGTTTTCTGCCCAGGCATCGGCCCCCACGGTCCGGTACAGATCCGGGTCGAAGCGGTATGGCGCACCACCTACGGCAATCCGGATCCGGGTCTCCAGTCCCTGCTCTTTCAGGAGCTGGCGCACCCGGCGGCAGCCGTTCTCTCCCTTGGCTGTATGAACCATCATGGAAGAAATGGCGATGACCTGGGCGTCCCGGGCCACGGCCTCATCAACGAAGCGCTCCGGCGCCACGTTGAGTCCGAGATCGGTTACCTCGATCATCATGGCCTTCAGGCAGCCGCTGACGATCCGTTTGCCGAGGCCGTGAAAATCCCCCTGGGCAGTTCCGATAACAACCCGGCCGATGATGTCGGGTGCCTGCTTGAATTGTGGCACCATCTCATCGACCACCTCCGATGCGATCTGGGCCGCCATGAAGTGCTGGGCCAGGCTGACCCCCTGATTTTCGCTGATCGACTGCATCATCAGCTCGATGGCCGGTACCACAACCTCGAACACCACCTCTTCCGGTGAAATACCCAGACTCAGGGCATCGCGCACAACCAGCAGCGCCTTGTCCCGATCGGTGTCCATGATGGCTTCGTTATACTGACTCATCACCTGTTCCAGCATGTGTCCTCCTGACTGTACCGGATTAACGAAATCATATCCCTTGATTATCGGATGTCAAGGTTACCATTCGTCATTCCTGTCAGCTTCCTGGTTCACGTGCTCAACTCTGCCGGCTGCTGTTCCGGACCGACAAAAAAACCTGCATTTTCTATTAAAATGCAGGCGTTAGTCTATGTTGCAGCAATGCAATGGCACGTCGATTTAGCGGGTGTCAAGCAGCGCTCTGACTTTTCTCGCCAAATCAAGAGGTCTGAAGGGCTTCATGAGAATTTCAGATCCGTTGTTACAGAGACCTCTGATGTTGAGCAGGTCAGGGCTGTAACCAATTCAGATTTCCGGCAGCATGTTCGACCAGCAGGATAGAGATAGTTCCACGTACCGGCATTGGTTTTCTCCCGTTTCACACAATCAAGGGACTCAGGACTCAAGCATATTGTGGTTGTTCTCTAAAAGTAACTTATCCAGCTCTACAATCAATATCTCAGCGTCAACGCCTTCGGACTTGAGAACGCCATATGCATCCACAAATCCGATCCCATGCCGGTCAATCAGCTTCGGTAGCGGAAAGGTAATATCGTCAAGCATGCCAAAATAACGCGGCTCGTCCACTGCCAGGGCGACTTTACTGGATTCGTCAGCATGCACAACAATGGCATATTCGGTATATGCTTTCTGCAGTTCGCTCCTGGTCTCATCAAACAAGGTAATAAGTTGGCGTAACACCCCTTGTTCCGATTCGTGAATAAGTCGCTGAGCAGCTTCATTTTTGCCTTCGGCAATAAACTGTTTTGAGCGGGTAGCAATACCGTGGATTTGCTGGTGAGGCGCATCGAATTTTGCCAGATGTCGCTTTAATGCAAGATTATCTGTCTGAAAGGAGTCATACCATTTTCCGAACGCACATTTGTGGGGATTGGTTTCAACCGTTATTTCCGTACCGGAGTCAATTGCATCTTTCAGCTTTGCAATCCAGTTCAAATGATCCTGTTTGCGTTGCTGTAACATTGCATCGAATTTATCAATTTCATCGTGCACACTGGCAGCCCCGATTTTCTTCCGAAAGTCGTAGATTGTTATCGGTTGACCCATAAAATCCATCACCCCACGGGTTTGATCCGACATCGCAGGCATCTTTGTGGCATGAGGAACATCAAGCACTGAAATGATTTTCTGAAATGGCAAGGCAAACAGGCGTTCATCTGCAACAAAGACCAGATAGCTTTCCCGAGGGTCATACTTTTTCCCGTTGTCTGTCAGGCTCTCCATGATCTGCTCCTTATAACTTCGGAATATTCTTGAATGCTGCTCACGGCAATGTTCCTACATTGTTCAGCTGGTGCACGAAGCATTGCGCTATGGGCAATTCACAAATTCCTCTTCTGCATGCTCCGGACCAAGCAACTCGCCCAACGGAATGTTATAGCAACCGTCAGCAGCAGGTTTATTCATAGAATCGGTGCGGCTTTTGCGATCGATTTGTGGGGCTTGTCGCTTGTACTGCCGAGCTTGAATGGAGCGCACCGGTTGCCGGGAAGCACTGTTGTCAAGGCGGAAGAAGGAGATGGTGTCTTTCAGCAGATCGGCTTGGCTGGCAAGCTCCTCGGAGGTGGAGGCCATTTCTTCGGAAGCGGATGCGTTCTGCTGGATAACGCTATCCAACTGTTGTACTGCCTTGCTGATCTGCTCGGCGCCACTGTCCTGTTCTTTACTGGAGGCTGATATCTCCTGGACCAGTTCAGCTGTTCGCTGAATGTCGGGGACCATCTTGCCCAGCATCTCTCCGGCGGTCTCGGCCACCTTGACACTCCGTGACGAAAGGGTGCTAATTTCGCCGGCTGCGGTCTGTGAGCGCTCTGCCAGTTTCCTGACCTCACTGGCGACAACAGCAAAACCTTTGCCGTGCTCACCGGCCCGGGCCGCCTCGATGGCTGCATTCAGGGCAAGCAGGTTGGTCTGGCGAGCGATCTCTTCGATAATGGAGATCCTGGTGGCGATTTCCTTCATTGCGACAACAGTTTCGGCAACTGACTTGCCTCCTTCCTTGGCACCGACTGCGCTCTTGACGGCGATCACTTCCGTCTGGCCCGAATTGTCGGCGTTTTGCCTGATGCTGGAGGTCATCTGCTCCATGGAAGATGATATCTCTTCAGCGCTTGCAGCCTGTTCGGTTGCGCCCTGGGACATCTGCTGGGCGGTGGCCGATAGTTGCTGGCTGCCGGAAGCCACGTTGTCGGTGGCGCTCATCACATCACCCACAACCGCTCGGAGTTTAACGATCATATCTTTCATGGCGGCAAATGCACCCGTATCCGTTGTTTTGCCTGATTCAAGCACCATGGTAAGATCCCCTCCGGAAATTTTCCCGGCGATTTCGGCGATATATGCCGGTTCGCACCCCAGTTGCCGCAGCAGGTTGCGAATCAGCATGGTTGCGAAAAACAGGGAACAAAGTATCCCGACCGCAATTACGCATATGGAAATATTACGGTTTCGCAGATATTGGGCGGCGCTTTTGTCGTATTCGGTTTTTGCCACCTTCAACTGTACTTCAACCAGTTGGCTGAAGCGGTCGGATACCGGGTCAATAACCGGATACAGCTCAGAGATGGTGAATTTTGCCAATCCGTCCCTGTCTTCCTTCTGCAGCAGTCCCTTGAGTTTTGTCACAGCAGTATCGGCTTTGTTCATGAGCGGTGAGATTTCATCTACCAGCTTTTTCTCTTCCGCTACCAGGGTTGTTGCAAGATATGCCTTCCATTTCTCATTGACAGATTTCATGGCCAGATCGACATTTTTCAGGCCTTCCTTCCAATCCATATTACCGTTACGCACCTTGTGAGAAGTGTCCACGATGTTGACCGCATACATGTCTGCAATTGATTTCAGCTGTTCGAGCGGTACAACGCGATCCTTGTAAACCGTATCCAGGCTGGCATCGGCATCTTTGGCCGTTTTCAAACCTAATGCCCCGATTGCAGTGAGCAGAGCCGACATAAAACCGATCAACAGGTACAGCCGAGTTCCGACCTTCATTTCCTTGAACATGTGCGACCTCCCATAACGTTTTGAACTTCTGGCCTGAGCACGATTTATTTACAGCACCAAAACACTATTTCGATCTTATACGTCGTGAATGACGCGACTGATTCACTTCGAGGATTTAAAATCCATGTCTTTGCTGTCTCTTATGTCAGAGCTAACGCCGCCCCACGGGTTTCACTACAGATCTCAAAACAGATCAGTGTGTGCCATACACCTGTTACAGGAGCTTGAAGCTAAAGGGCGATCTCGGTCACAATCTGCACGCCACCCATAACCTCGAACGTGCCGGCCAGAGAGAGGTTCCAGAGATGCTCTCGACAGGCATCCCTGTCGGCATCCGGGTACCTCTGGTGGATAAACAGCCTTTTTCATGGTTAGTGACTGATCGGAATACATTTTACGTACAGATTTCACGCCAGCTGCACCCAATTTGACCGCAGGTGGCAGACTTGCCGGCCTCAAAGCAGGGTTCATTTCCCTCGGCCCTCTGGATGGCCTTTACCAGATCGGACTTCTTCATCCTGCTGGCCTTGATGCTGTACAACTCTGCGATTGATTTGATCACTTCAAGTTTCATGATTTCAATCCTCCTGACGTTTAATTTCCGAAAACTACGTATGTTTTCCGTCGCATCGATATATGTCATTGTCGTCTAACGCTACGAGTGTTCAAACAAAGCCCCGTTCCTGCAGCTCGTTTTCAAACACCTGTGCGATACCCTGTCGCTGCTGGGCTTCTAGCATCCATTCAGGCATGTTGACCAGTTCGGGGCGAACTCCGCGCAACTGCATGCAGTGAAGCCAGACATACAGCAATTGAAAACCGCTCAGATCGATTTGATCGATACCGCTGCAATCGATTACAACGCTGCCGCCGGGTCGGGAGTTTCTGATTTCCAATTCAGTCAGCCGGGTCACCTGCTGGACAACTCCTGCAATGGTCCAATCACCGATTAGACGTGTTGTTGCGGCACATGACGGGGCGGGTTTCATATACTATTCCTTTCGAGTGCCAGCCAGTCAATTACCTGCAGCTCCGGCTTGACACCTGGTCACAATAATAAATAAATCTAACGAAAAAAATATTAGCGCAATAAAATGAGTTGTCACGAAACTATTTTCGGCATGTAAGGAGTAGGGGAAACCCTACCTGATGGCTTACTGGTTGAATTGATGAAGGATGGGGTTTGAGGGACGAAACAATCCGGCTTGATTGAAAGTCTGACTATGTGTTGGCGTCCAAAGCTCAGATGAAATTTGTTCCATCAATTGAGATCAGGCCGCTGCGCGCGGCGTAGGTAATGAGCTGCGCAATGTTCTTCAGTCCGAGCTTTTGCTTGATGTGCTTGCGATGGGTCTCGATCATCTTGATACTTACTCCGAGCTCAAAGGCGGTTTCCTTGGTGGTATATCCCCTGGCGGTAAGTTTCAGCACTTCCTGTTCCCGCTTGGTAAGCGCTGGAACGACCTGCCCGGAGGCAGATGCTGTTCGGGGAGCGAACCCCTTGATCATGATTTCCGTTGCGCCGGCGCAAAAATATGGCTTTCCTGCGAAGATTGCCCGGATGGCCACCACCAGCTCTTCGGAGGCGCAGTCTTTCACGAGATACCCCTTGGCGCCCGCCTCCAGGCTTTCGAGGACACAGTTCCTGTCCAACAGCATGGAAAGCACCAGGACCCTGCTGTCAGGGTTGATTTCCAGGATACGGCGGGTCGACTCAATACCACCCATGCCCGGCAGGGACAGGTCCATCACCACAACGTCGGGTGCATGCTCCTGGCTTTTTTTTACGGCTTCCCGGCCGTCGGAGGCTTCAGCTACGATGTAGATGTCTTCGGCATCGCCCAGGAGAGCCGCCAGGCCGTCCCGCAAGATTTTATGGTCGTCGACCAGCAGAACCTTTATGGCCGTGAGGTGTTTGGGGGGGCGCATATTGGTATAGGTCAACAGCGCACTCTCCACATCATCCCTGGTCTGGCGGAGCTCCATGTTCTGCATCTCCAGCTCGATCTGGGTGACCTGGAGTTCATGGACGAGATTCAGTGTGTCTTCCTGTGCCCGGTAAAACTGTGCATAAGTGGGTTCCGCTTCCAGTATGTGCTCTTCTGCCTGACGGCGCAGTTCAGCTGCGTCAATAGGCAGGTGCCGGTCTTTCCTTAATTGCATTTCAAACCTCCCGTTTATGCAGGTGCTTAGGCGATACGGATTTTCATCCTTCGGGCTGAATAGCCGCCAACGGCACCCCGATGGTCACGCGGGTTCCGATTCCTGGAACGGATTCTGCCTCGAAGGTTCCACCAAGATGGGTGATCCTGCGCCGTATGTTGAAAAGGCCGAAGCCTCCCCCCTCTTTGGCGAAGCTTGCCTCAATGGCAGCCGGCTTGAACCCGATACCGTCGTCTTCGACCCTGATGAGAACTCTGTTGTTTTCACGGTAGACAGCCACTCGTGCACTGTCCGATTTTGCATGTTTGGCGATATTAATAAGCAGTTCGCGGACAGCGAAATAGAGCACGGAGCGGATCTCTTCCGTCAACGGTTTATCACGGGCATCGTCCATGACGGTAACCAGCAGGTTGAAATCTGATTCAATCTGTTTTCCCAGCCACTTCAGGGCTGCCGCCAGTCCGCCGATCTCCAGAATCGGGGGACTGATCACATGGGTCAGAGAGCGCACGCGCTGGATCATGTCGCCCAGCATCTCCCGCGTCTTGCCGAGAATGCCGGCTTGTTTGTCCGTCATCGGTATCTTTGCAAGCATCCCCAGGTTGATCCGGGCAAGAACAAGATCCTGACCGATATTGTCGTGGAGTTCGGCTGCGATGCGCCGACGTTCCCGCTCCTCGGCCAGTGAAAGCTCCACCGTCACCTCGGATAGCCGTTGCTGCCTGTCATGGAGCGCCAGTTCGGCCTGTTTACGCTCGGTCATATTCTGGGCAATTACCGCAACACCGATGATCTCTCCTGTGTCAGACTTTATGGGGCTGTGTGATACTTGAAAATATTGCCGTGATTGAAGTTCATCCCCCGAATAGGCCTCTTCCACAAGTTGTTCACCAGCCAATGCCTTGTCAAGGTTGCGCCGGGATGTCTCCCGATCCTCCGCCACAGTCATATAATCATACAGGCTGTGGCCGTGTTTGATTTCCGCTCCGTAGAGCGCTTTCATGACAGAGGCGTGCCCCTTGTTGAAACTTGTGTAACGGTAGTGGCGGTCAACGGAAAAGATCAGAGCGTTGGCGCTGTCAATGATGCTGCGTAATGTCGCGTACTGTACTTCCAACGTTTCCCCTGCCAGCGTGCATCCGGTCATTTCGCTCTTTCCTCCGCTCCGGTGTACATCTCCTTCAGCGCCCCCGCAGCCCCCTGTGCCAGCCTTATAATCAGAACCGTCAGGTCATCGGAGGAAGGCTGCTCGGGCGCCGCCAGGGCCAGAAGCCGGGTCAGCATCTCCCGGGCGCTGGTTGCTCCCTCCAGCCGGCCGGACAGTATCCGGCTGTTGAGCGCCAGTTCCGGCCTGTCATCGATCAGCCCGTCGCTGTGCAGGACCAGGGCATCTCCGGGTTCGAAGGTCAGAGTCCCTTCCTGATACTGCTCATCGGCCAGTATCCCCAGAGGGAGCCCGCGCGGAGCGAGCCCTTCAACGCTTCCGTCGCAGCGTCGCAGGAATACATAGCCATGCCCGCAGTCCACATATGTCAGTGTACGGGTGTGTATGTTCAGATGGGCATGGAACAGCGTCACGAAGCTTTCGAAGCGTTCCAGGTTGGACCTGATGGCACGCTCGGCCAACTGCACGGCCGCAGCAGGTCCATTCTGCAGTGTGGCGGCATGGATGGCGGCCATGGTCGTCATCATGAGCATGGCCGCACTCATGCCGTTACCCATGACATCGCCAAGCGTTATGGCGATAATGCCGGGAGCCACCTCGATCCAGTCATAAAAATCGCCGCCCACCTGTCGTGCCGGCAGGCAGCGAGCGGCGAACTCGAAATCAGGCAGATCAGGATACCTGTCCGGCAGGAGCCGTGCCTGCACCTCCGCAGCGCAGGTCAGTTCTGCCTGGAGCCGGTAACGCTG
Organism: Geobacter psychrophilus; assembly: GCF_056821595.1. NCBI lineage: Bacteria > Pseudomonadati > Thermodesulfobacteriota > Desulfuromonadia > Geobacterales > Geobacteraceae > Geobacter > Geobacter psychrophilus. The sequence continues at coordinate 1,436,986 of NZ_JBXDTU010000004.1, read as the reverse complement.
CTCTTCGCTTTCATGTAAGGCCATTTCAGCCTGGTTGCGTTCCAGAAGGGTCTGTTCGAGTTCACGGACCTTTTCTTCAAGCTTGGCTGCCACAACGCTGCTGTATTTCCTGAGATACTCCTTTTCCTCTTCCATTAAGGTCGCATCAGCTGGCGTTTTCCTGTCTGCCGCACGTCGCTGCAGGATGGCGGCCAGTTCTTCCCAGATGGCTGCCGGCTCCATCGGTTTGGCGATAAAGGCATCCGCGCCGAGGGATAGGGCCAGCTCCTTATCCTTCAGGCCAGTGTACACGGCGGAATGAAAGACAAAGGGGATGGTCCGGAGTTCAGGGTCCATCTTGACCATGCGCATAAACTCGAATCCATCCATGCGCGGCATGAGGGCATCGGAGATGATCAGGTCCGGCCTGAACTCATGAAGCCGTTCAAAGCCGTCCTGACCATCCTTTGCCTCGCAAACCTGGCAGCCATGGTGTTCCAGGGTGTAGCGCAGGATTCTCCGGTCATCGGCATTGTCATCAACGATCAAAACGTTCACCTATTTCCTCCGCTCTCCATTGAAACGCTCTTGTCAGGGGCCGCTTGCAGTTGGTCATGATTGTGTTCCAGTTTCCTGATCCGCTCCTTCAACTCCACCATCCGCAGCTCACGTCCGACAAAGGCCTTGTTTATCTCTTCCAGCTCATGATTTCTCCGTTCAAGTTCCCTGGTGCGTACCCTGACCCTCTGTTCAAGCTCTTCATTCAGCTTTTTCAGCGCTTCCTCGCTTTCCTGCAGGTCGCGGTGAGACAACAGGCCGGTCAAGGTATCGGCCAACCGTCTGCTGATCTCCTGAAAAAGACGCTGTTCTTCCGCGGTCCAGACGCGCGGATGGGAGCATTGGTGCAGGCCGAAGGCCCAGGGCTTGCCCGACTTGGGATGCAGCGCGACCATCATCATGGACTGAACGCCGAATTGCTCGGCGCTCACCTTGTTGACGGGCCTATCCGTGCCAAGGCCAAACGTCACCGGACCCCCGGATTCCAGGGTTTCCCGCAGGTTCAGGGCCATGTCCGGCGGCATCGGCACGTCCTCATTCAAGATCCCGGCGCCCGGATATTCAGGTCGGGTAATTTCCATGGGCACCCGAAATGACGTCGCATCAGGGTCGCAGGGATAGAAGAGCCAGGCCCGGTCGCACTCAAAGATCGAGAGCGCTGTCTCCAGCGTATCGATCATCATCTGATTAAGATCGTTTGCCCCCTGAATAGCCCGGTTGACCCGGTCCAGGTTTTCAAGGAACTTGAGATGCGCCAGACGCTCTGCTTCCGCACGCTTGCGATCGGTGATGTCAATGTTCGTGCCGATCATGCGCAGGGGCTTGCCATCCGCATCCCGGAATGTCTGCGAGTCCGCCTTGATGTAGCGGACCGTGCCATCCGGCCGGATGATGCGGAACTCCGGCCCATACTGGCGCTCGCCGCGCAGGGCGGCCTGAATCTCCCCTTCCGTATGCTCCCTGTCCAGGGGATGGATGGTACGTGCCCAGGCGTCGTATGCACCGCCGAAGTCTCCCTTTTGGATGCCGTACAAACGATACATGGAGTCGTCCCACGCCAGTTCGTTTTTCGGTATATCCCAGTCCCAGATCCCGATTTGTGCGGCGTTGGTTGCCAGGAACAAACGCTCGCTCATCCGGGTGAGCTCATCTTCAGTGTGTTTGCGGACGGTGATGTCGCGGGAAACGGTCATCACGCTCACAACCCGTCCTTCGCGGTCAAATTCCGGGAAGGCATAAATGTTGAACCAGCAATCGATGTTGCCGGCATTTGGCCAGATGATGTCAATGAACTCGGCAACGCCGCTCTCCAAAACCCTGCGCAACAGCTTCTGAACGAGTTCCGCACTAGCTGCGGGTAATGGCGAGCGTTCTGCGGGTGAGGTGGCAAGCAATTCCTGCTCGGAAAGCCCGGCTACCTGGAGGTATGTCGGATTGACGTAGGTGCGCCGACAGTCCCGGTCATAGCGCGCGATAATGTCCGGTGAGTTCTCTATCAGGGCGCGAAACTCCTGTTGGGCTTCGTAGAGCGCATCCTCCACCCGTTTCCGGTCAGTGATGTCCACAAAGGAAACGATAACCTGTGTTATCTCCCCGTCATCTGCGTATTCGGGCTCGGCATTTACCAGCACCCAGGTGACAGCATCCCGGCCCAGGCGGCTGATTCCGCTCACATAATCCCTGAGCGGCTGTCGGCTGGAGAGCACCAGGCTGGCCGGATATTCGTCGACGGGTAAAACGGAACCGTCTTCGCGCAGAAAGTGCCATTCCGGGTCGATCAGGGTTCGGCCTGCAAGCTGTTCCGCGGAAAGTCCGAGCAGTTCCTGAGCCAGGGGATTACTGTCCAGGATGCGCCCCTGGCCGTCATGGAGCACGATGGCGGTCCGCACCTTCTGGATGAGTGAGCGGTATCGTTCCTCGCTTTCACGGTAGAAGTGACTTTCAAGGCTGTTATTATCGGGCATTTTGCCCCCCATTTCCACCGGATCTGGTTTCCAGCTCCTTGATCCGCTCCTTCAACTCCATCATGCGCAACTCCCGTCCGACGAAGATCCGGTTCAGCTTTTCCAGTTCCGCGTTTTTCTCTTCCAGTTCGGCTGTCCGCTGTTTTATACGCAGTTCGAGCTCGTCCTTTAGTTGGTGCAACTCTTCCTCGGCCCGTTTTCTTTCGGTAATGTCAGCGAACATTCCGAAGGACCCCTGGAAGTGCTCTTCATCGTCAAAGATGGGGACTGCGGAGACAAGAGTCCAGACAGTCTCTCCGTCGCCACGGCGGAACCGGCGTTCGTAATGTTCACCAATACCTCGGCGTCGGCGCTCTATTCGCTGCAGATGATCGGGCAAGTCCTCCTCGAACATAAACTCGGTCATCGGTCTGCCGCTCATCTCATCAAAGGAATAGCCGAGTATTTCAGTCATCCGGGCGTTGACGAAGGTTGTCGTAATTTCCGGTCCGAACATCCAGATCCCCTCGGTGGCAGTGTCCACGATGCGACGGTACTTCGCCTCGCTTACGCGCAGCTCTTCCTCGGCTCGCCGGCGCGCCCTCTGATCCCTGACCTCATCGAGCGCCCGCTGTATCGCCAGCGGCAGCTTGTCCAACCGCTCCTTGAGCACATAGTCCGTGGCGCCCAGTTTGAGGAGCTCCACGGCCTTTTCCTCGCCGACGGCGCCGGAAACAACGATGAAGGGCAGGCTGGGGCAGATGGATCGCGTCAGTACCAGCGCCGCCGGGGCCTCGAGACCGGGAACCAGGTAGTCGGCCAGGACGAGGTCGTACTCTCCGTGCTGGAGATATGCGCTGAAATCCTGTCCGTTGGCCGCCCAGTCCAGTTGCAGAGGAAAACCGGCGTCAATCAGCCGTTCCCGGATAAGCTCCGCATCCTGTGACGAATCCTCCAGGTGCAGGATCCGCAGCGGTCGGTCGTTGTCATTGCTCATGATGGGGTACCCCTTGCGGCAGTTCGTTCAGCATGGCCCAGAAAACCCCGACCTGCTTGACCGCCTCGACAAACTCCGTGAATTTGAGCGGCTTGACCACGTAGGCATTGCTTCCCAGTTCATAGCTCCGGACCAGGTCGTGTTCCTCCCGCGAGGAGGTCAGCATCACCACTGGGATCAGTCTCAGATCCGGATCCGAGCGGATGGCCCGCAGCACATCGATGCCGTCCATGCGCGGCATCTTGATATCGAGGATCACCACCGCCGGATTGCCCGGCTGGCGCTGGGTGAATTTACCCTGGCAGCGCAGGTACTCCAGCACCTCCACGCCGTCGTGGACCAGGGTGACCCGGTTGACCAGGTTGTTTTCGGCCAGGGCCTCCAGGGTCAGTTCGGCATCCCGGGGATTGTCTTCCGCCAGCAGGATCGGTTTCAGTTCAGGCATGGTGCGCCTCCTTTGGTGATGGCAACGAGAAATAAAACGTGGCCCCCTGGTCCGGCTCGGCCTCGGCCCAGACCCGGCCCCCATGACGGGTGATGATGCGCTGCACGGTAGCCAGGCCGATGCCGGTCCCCTCGAATTCCTCCTGGGAGTGCAGGCGCTGGAAGACGCCGAAGAGTTTGCCGGCATACTGCATGTCGAAACCGACCCCGTTGTCCGCGACCACGAAGATGATTTCATCTGCTCCCGCACGGGAGCTGACCTTTATCCGGGCAGTCTCCCGGGTCCGGGTATATTTGGCGGCATTTCCCAACAGGTTGGCCCACACCTGCCGCAGCAGGGCGTAGTCACCCCTGACCGGCGGCAGCTCCTCTATGACCCATTCGATGGTGCGGCCGGCGCAACTCTCCTGCAAGGGGGTGAGCACATCCTGGAGGGCCTGGTTCATGTCCATGGTTTCCTGGCGCATCTCTGCGCGCCCGGTGCGGGAGAACTGCAGCAGGTCGTCGATCAGAAACCCCATCTGGTGGGCTGAGGCGGCAATGGTGTCGATATAGTGCAGCCCCTTATCGTCCAGTCCTGCGCGGCAGCGCGAGACCAGCAGGTCTACGTAGCCGTCGATATGCCTGAGCGGCGCTCGCAGGTCGTGGGACACGGAGTAGCAAAACGCCTCCAGCTCCCTGTTGGACGCCTCCAGTTGGGCGGTACGCTCGTTCACCCGTTGTTCCAGCGATTCGTTCAACCTGTGGAGATCTTCCTCCGCCCTTTTACGTTCGGTGATTTCGTCCAGCAGTTCTCTGTTGGCCTGCGCCAACTGGAGAGTCCGCTCTTCAACGCGTTTTTCCAGAGAGTCTTTCGCCGCTTGCAACTCCTTGGCCCCCGTGGCAAAGGCATCGGTCAGCATGTTGACGCCGTTCACCAGGTTGCGCCATTCCCCATCGAACAGCTCGGCATTGCCGCGGCTTTCAAGTCTCCCTTCCTTGACCGCCAGCACAAGCGAGTCGGTTTCATGCAGCACCTGCTGAATGGTAGCTTTCATCCGCTGAAAGGCATTGGCCAGTACTCCGATTTCATCGTGTCTCTGTTTGTCCAGCTCCTGGCTGAAGTCTCCTTCGGCGATGCCGTTGGCTACATGCACGATCCTCGTGAGCGGCCGGATCGCCAGGGTGACCAGGAAGTAGACAATTATGCTGCTGCTGGTGGTAAAGAGGAGGAGCAGCAGCAGACCCCGTTCGACGATCCGTTTCTCGGCATCCCGCATGGAGGCTTTGGAAAAAACCAGCCTGACCCAGCCGATATGCTCTCTGATAGTCTTGTCGCTATCGGACTCATGAATGATATCCGTATCTTTCGACAACCTTTCTGCAAAGATGGGGGCATAAAAGACAAAGAAATCTCTTTCCTCGGCGATGGCAACCGGTACGTTCGGTGTCAGGCCGGACTGCGGTCCGGAGTGCGGAGGGCCATCGTGGATCAGTTCCTTCATTCTGCTGTCGTAGAAAGTGACGGAGGAGATATCTGACCTGGCCTTCAGGAACGAAACGATATCCTTCAGCAAATGCGGGCTTCCGGAAAGGATCGGCAATTCGCCGTTCTTGGTCGCCATCGATGTAATCGCTTCCGCTCTTTTGACGATCTCTTGCCGGATGATTCTCTTCTCGGTCCTGATGGATTCAAAGGTATAAACGAGCGAGGCGGAGACAATGACCGCGATCAGGAAAATGAGCGCTTTGATCTTGACGGATATTTTCATGGGTAGACCCTCTTGGCCGCTTTCATCAGCCCATCCGGAATCGGGATGCCCATTTTTCTGGCGGTCTCCCTGTTCAGGTACAGCTCGAATTTTTTGGCCGGCGCGGGGGGGAGGTGCTCGATCCCCGTGCCGCTGTTAACGATTGTTGCATATTCGCCGATCTGCCTCCCCATTTCGCCCAGATCGGCCACCAGGGCGAGCAATGCGCCGTCTCTCACCTGCTTTTCCGAAATCCCCAGGAGCGGGATGCCCCTTCTGAATGAGAGGAGATAGGTTTCTGTTATGGCGGCGGGAGTCAGGAGAGAGGCATTCGGCAGGAGCAGGACTGCATCCTTGTTGTTGAGCTGTTTCAGTCGGTCGATCAATTCGGTACTGTTCTTTACGCTGTACCCGTCCCAGCGTGGCAGGACGTTTCCGTTCAGGATGCGCAACTGGTCGCTGCTGCCGATAATTGCGACATTCTTGATGGAATGGAGGTGCTTGCCTAGAAGTTCGGCGTATTCCCTGGCCGGTGTGGCCATGTAGATACCGGTTGTGTTTGCCCTGTTGACGGGGGGGGTAAGAACAAAGCCGTATATAACCGGAATGTCGGCAGGCAGATTCTGCGCTTCGCCGAGAGCTTCCCTCCCAAGTGCGATCACGACTCTGGGCTGTTCATTCCTGACAACGCGTTGGAGAGTCCCTTTTACTTCTGCTGGAGAGTAGATGCTGATCGAGCTTCGCAACGTTTTTCTGATGCCGGAAACGACCTCCGCAACCAGCTTGAGTTGGGCATCTCCGATAATAACGACCTCTGACGCCTCGGTCTGTGTGACAAACAGACCGAGGGTCACGAGGATCAGGAACAGGATCGATATGAGGTGAGCTGTTTTAGGCACAATAACCTCGGGTTTAAACGCCCCCTCCCCTCGCGGGAGGGGGTTGGGGGGTGGGGGAAGTCACTTCAAGGCAACACTGCCTGATGACTTCAAGCACCCCATCGATGTTTTCAAAAACCTCATTGTTTCAGAATCGCAGTATCGTAAAACCTTTTCTTCGCAGACAAGCATCTCTCTGTTCGTCGTACTGCTGATTTTCCGCATGCTGGCCACCGTCAAGTTCTATGATTATTTTGGGTGAGAAATAGACAAAGTCAACGATGTATGACTCAATAGGTTGCTGCCTGCGAAACTTGACTCCTTCAAGCTGGCTGCTTCTCAAAGACCGCCATAGCAGACGTTCTGCGTCAGTGCTGTTATTGCGCAAATCTCTGGCAAATGTTTGAAGAGAATGTTGTGGTTTCATGGCAACCTCCCCCACCCCCTAACCCCCTCCCGCAAGGGTAGGGGGAATCAAAACTTGTACAGCAGATTCGCCTGCACCGAGATCCCTTCGCGGGGATAATCTCCGGGAATCTTGTTGGCAGCGCCGGATGTGTCCGGATCGGAATAACGTGTGTCGAACAGGTTGAACACCGCCACCTGGAGCTCCAGCCCCTTGAGGAAATGATGGGCCGTCAGCGCCAAATCCACGGTCGTGTAATCCGGCATCTCCGGCCTGGTGTCGCCGGTGTCGCGCGGCCTCGGGCCGGTCCAGCGCAGGTCGCTGTGCAGATTCAGATACCTCGTCAGGGCGTAATTCAGGCTGCCGGTGGCACGGTGGGACGGCACGTAGGGGAGCCGCTGTCCGGTGAGATCGTCGCGCGGATCCTGCCAGGTGTAGGTCACCCGCCACTGAAGGGTGGTAAGGGGTTTGCCGCTCAAGCCGAGCTCCACTCCCTGGGTCACGGCTTTACCGATATTGCGTTCCACTGCGGGTGTGATGGAACTGTCCTTATTGATCAGATTGTCGATGGTGCTATGGAAGTAGTTCAGGTCAATGTTCAGTGCCCGGGAAAACCGGTAGCTGGCACCGGCTTCCCAGGTCTCGATCCGCTCCGGTTTGAGCGCCGGATTGCCGAGCACTACCGGATTGTTGATGTCATACAGTTCCTGGAAGCTGGGGGCCCGGAAGGCCCGGCCATAGAGCAGTTTCAGATCCATATCGTCAAACAGGTTCCAGACCAGGGCGGCGCGCGGATTGATCGTGTCGCCGAAGTCGCTGTAGTGATCGTAGCGTACACCCGCCGTCAGGTTGAGCCTCTCCAGCAGTTGCCACTCGTCCTGCAGATAGGTCGCCCAGATCTGTCGGCTTGTCTCCCTGTTCCAGTTGGCAACCTCCTGGAACGGACCGATATCGGCGTAGGTCAGCGGATTGAAGTTGGCCATCTGCTTGACGTAGTATTGCTGCATGTCTTCATAGGCCAGGCCGACGATCAGCCGGTTCCCCTTGAAGGGGATCCAATCGACCTGAATCTCCGTGCCGAACGTCCTGTCTTTCACCTGGGGATTACCGATCATCCCTTGGGGAAAGCCTCCACCGAACCCGTTCGGGAATATCTTGACGCGCGGATCCTGGCTGAAGTGGTCATAGGATAGTTTAATATGGGCGGTCAGGGTATCGGAGAGGCGCAGGTCGTAGGCCAGTTCCCCCCAGTAGTTCTCCTTATCGCTGTACGAGTCGTCCGTGAGGGCATTGCCCATGCCGATATAGTACCCTTTACGCGAGGTGAGGTAGTGACCTCGAAAGGAGAGGTCGCCATAGATCACCTTCAGGAAGGCATCGGTCTGTTCGGCATCGAGATGCGCCGTGCCGGGCGCCATGGACCAGGGTGTGCTTCTCAGGGCGTCGGACTCCACGTGCAGTTTGGGGCCGTTAGTCCGGACATAGTCGAAGCTTCCCGAGGCGGCCAGCTTGTCGTCTGAGGAGATGACGCCGACCAGATTCCCCTGGAAGGTGTCAAAACTGCCGCCCCCCACCTTTGTCTCCAGATGGTCTATTTCATCGGCATCGCGGGTGATGACGTTGATGGTGGCCACGAAGGCGCTGCTGCCGTAGAGGGCCGAACCGGGGCCGCGCACCACCTCCACCTGCCTGATGTTCTCCACCGGGAGCGTATCCGCCAGCTGGTACAGGGCGCTGCCGTTAATGTTCCTGTTCAGGGAATGGCCATCGATCATGACGAGGATCTTGTCGTTCATGCTCGTCCTGATGCCGCGTACCTCGACCATGTTGACCCCCCACGCGTTGGTTGATATCCCGATCCCCGGCACCATCCGCAGCACGTCCAGCAGATTGCGCGCTCCCATGTACCTGATCTCGTTGGCAGTTATGATGGTGGCGATGGCCGGTGCCTTGCGCAGCGGGGTAGAGTGTTTCGTGGCGGTGACCAGGGCCTGCTCGTCATACAGAAGCTGCAGTTCGGCCTGTTCGTCAACGGTTATCGCCGCCTGGTCTGGAGGTGCAGCGTTCTCAACCGCCCCGGCACGGGCGACAATTGACAACTGGCACAACAGCAACACCACCGCAATTGACGTTTGGACTCTCATGGCCTATCTCCTTCCAGCTTCCTGATCCTCATCTTCAAAACTTGTACAGCACATTAGCCTGCGTCGAGATCCCTTCGCGGGGGAAATCGCCCGGGATCTTCTGGGTAGCCCCGGAGGTGTCCGGATCGGAATAGCGCTGGTCGATCAGGTTATGCACCGCCAGCTGTATTTCCAAGCCCTTGAGGAAATCATGGGCCGTCAGCGCCAGATCCACGGTGGTGTAATCCGGCATCTCCGCCCTGATGTCGCCTGTATCGCGCGGCCTCGGGCCGGTCCAGTGCACGTCGCTGTGCAGGTTCAGCCAGCGGGTCAGACCGTAATTCACGCTGCCGGTGGCGCGATGGGTCGGCACATAGGGGAGCCGCTGCCCGGTAATGTCATTGCGCGGATCCTGCCAGGTGTAGCTCAAGCGCCACTTCAAGGTGGCAAAGGCGCTGCCGTCCAGACCGACCTCCACCCCCTGGGTTCTGGATCTGCCGGCATTGATATACAGGGCAGGTGCTGTGGAATTGTCTTTATTGATCAGGTCGTCGATGACGCTATGGAAGTAGTTCAGATCAATGTTCAGCGCCCGGGAAAACCGGTAGCTGGCACCGGCCTCCCAGGTCTCGATCCGCTCCGGCTTGAGCGCCGGATTGCCGACCTCCACCGGGTTGTTGATATTGTAGAGTTCTTGAAAATTGGGGGCACGGAAGGCGCGGCCGTAGAGGAACTTCAGGTCTACATTGTCCAGCAGGTTCCAAACCAGTGCCGCGCGCGGATTGATCGTGTCGCCGAAGTCGCTGTAGTGATCGTAACGCACCCCGACTGTAAGATTGAGCCTCTCCAGCAGTTGCCATTCGTCCTGGAGGTAGGTCGCCCAGATCCGGCGGCTTGCATCCTTGTTCCAGTTGGCAACCTCCTGGATCGAACCGAGATCGGCGCCGGTCAGCGGATTGAAGTTGCCCAACTGCCTGACGTCGTACTGGCGCATCTCTTCATAGGCCAGGCCGGCAATCAGCCGGTTTCCCTTGAAGGGGATCCAATCGATCTGTATCTCAGTGCCGAAGGTCCTGTCTTTTACCAGAGGCTTGCCGATCATACCCTGGGGAAAGCTGCCGCCGAATCCGTTCGGGTAGATCTTGACCTGCGGTTCCTGGCTGTAGTGGTCGTAGGACAGTTTTATATGGGCAGCCAGGGTGTCTGACAGGCGCAGGTCATAGGCCAGTTCGCCCCAATAGTTCTCCGCATCGTTGTAATCTTCGTCCGTGAGGGCATAAGCCATGCCGATGTTGATCCCTTTACGCGAGGCGAGGTAGTGCCCCCGAAAGGAGAGGTCGCCGTAAAGTACCTTCACAAAGGCGTCGGTCTGTTCGACATCGAGATGCGTTGTGCCGGGCGCCATGGAAAAGGGTGTGCTTCTCAGGACGTCGGACTCCACACGCAGCTTGGGACCTCTGGTCCGGTAGTAGTCAAAGCTCCCCGAAGCGGTCAGACTGTCGCCATATTTGACTGCGCCTACCAGATTTCCCTTGAAGGTATCGAAGCTGCCGCCCCCTGCCATTGTCTCCAGAGCATCGATATCATCGGCATCGCGGGTGATGACGTTGATGGTGGCCACGAAGGCGCTGTTGCCGTAGAGCGCCGAACCGGGGCCGCGCACCACCTCGATCTGCCTGATGTTTTCAACCGGGAGTGTATCCGCCAACTGATACATGGCACTGCCGGTAATGTTTCTGTTCAGGGAATGGCCGTCGATCATGACGAGGATCTTTTCGTTAATGTACGTCCTGATCCCGCGCACCTCGACCATGTTGATCCCCCACTCGTTGGTCGAGATCCCGATCCCCGGCACCATCTTCAGCACGTCCAGCAGGTTGCGCGCCCCCATGTTCCTGATCTCGTCGGCGGTGATGATAGTGGCGATGGCCGGGGCCTTGCGCAGCGGGGTGGAACGCTTGGTGGCCGTGACCAGGTCTTTTTCTTCGTACAACAACAGGAGTTCGGCCTGTTCATCAGCAGTTGTCGTTACCCCGTCCGGAGGCACAGTGCTCTCAGTCGCCCTGGCTTTTCCGGCGAATGACAGCAGGCACATCAGAAACATCACAACAATTGACATTCGGGTTTTCATTGATGGCCTTCCTCCAGCTCCCTGATCCGCTCCTTCAACTCCAGCATCCGCAATTCACGGCCGACAAAGATCTTGTTCATCCTGGCCAGTTCCTCGTTCTTTTCTTCAAGCTCGGCGGTCCGTTCCTTCACACGCTGCTCGAGTTCTTCATTGAGATGCTTCAGCGCATCCTCCGCCCGTTTTCGTTCCGTGATGTCCTGCATCATGCCGAACATGCGTCGTGGTTGACCGGATGCGTCAAGCTCCACGTTTCCCTGGCTGTGCACGACCCGCACCTCTCCGTTTGGCCGGATTATGCGGTATTCCAGGTTGTAACGGGGACCGCCCCGCAGCGCATCAGCGACCGCTTGGGCCGCCCTTGAGCGATCCTCCGGATGAATCAGCTCCTGCCACTGTTGATGCCATCGGGCCAGGTCAGGCCGCGTCTCCTGCCGCGGCAGACCGAAGATGCGGCAGGTTTCGTCCGAAAGGATGACGTCGCCTGATTCAAAGCTGCGGTCCCAGTACCCGATACAGGCCATGTGCTGGGCCTCTTCCAGCCTCCGTTCGCTTTCGCTGAGTGCCTCCTCCGCCACTCGGCGCGCCCTGTGCTCTCTCACCTCGTTGAGCGCCCGCTCTATCGCCATCGGCAGTTTGGCCAGCCGGTCCTTGAGGATATAGTCCGTGGCACCCAGCTTGAGAAGTTCCACGGCCTTCTCTTCGCCGACGGCGCCGGAAACGGAGATGAACGGAATGCCGGGACAGAGGGCCTTGGTCAGCGCAAGCGCGGCCGGCGCCTCGAAACCGGGCAGCAGGTAGTCGGCCAGGACGAGATCGTAGCCCCCCTGCTGGAGATACGCCGTGAATTCCTGCTCGTTGGCCGCCCAGTCCAGCTGCAGTGAAAAACCGGCGTCAAGCAGATGTTCCCGGATGAGCTCCGCATCCTGCGGCGAATCTTCCAGGTGCAGGATCCGCAAGGGTTTCTCTGTGTCTGATTCGTTATTCATGGTGGGGTACTCCCTGTGGCAGTTCGTTCAGCATGGCCCAGAAAACCCCGACCTGCTTGACCGCCGCGACAAACTCCGTGAATTTGAGCGGCTTGACCACGTAGGCATTGCTTCCCAGTTCATAGCTCCGGACCAGGTCATGCTCCTCGCGCGAGGAGGTCAGCATCACCACCGGGATCAGCTTCAGGGCCGGGTCAGAGCGGATGGCCCGCAGCACATCGATACCGTCCATGCGCGGCATCTTGATGTCGAGGATCACCACCGCCGGGTTGCCCGGCTGGCGCTGGGTGAATTTCCCCTGGCAGCGCAGGTACTCCAGCGCCTCCACGCCGTCATGGACCAGGGTGACCCGGTTGACCAGGTTGTTTTCGGCCAGGGCCTCCAGGGTCAGTTCGGCATCCCGGGGATTGTCTTCCGCCAGCAGGATCGGTTTCAGTTCAGGCATGGTGTGCCTCCTTTGGTGATGGCAACGAGAAATAGAACGTGGCCCCCTGGTCCGGCTCGGCCTCGGCCCAGACCCGGCCCCCATGACGGGTGATGATGCGCTGCACAGTAGCCAGGCCGATGCCGGTCCCCTCGAATTCCTCCTGGGAGTGCAGGCGCTGGAAGACGCCGAAGAGTTTGCCGGCATACTGCATGTCGAAACCGACCCCGTTGTCCGCGATCACGAAGATGGTTTCAGCTGCTTCTGCACGGGAGCTGACCTTTATCCGGGCGGTTTCACGGGTCCGGGTATATTTGGCGGCATTCCCCAACAGGTTGGCCCACACCTGCCGCAGCAGGGCGTAGTCACCCCGGACCGGCGGCAGCTCCTCGATGACCCATTCGATGGTGCGGCCGACACAACTCTCCTGCAAGGTGGGCAGCACATCCTGGAGGGCCTGGTTCATGTCCATCTCTTCCTGGCGCATCTCGGCGCGCCCGGTGCGGGAGAAGAGCAGCAGGTCGTCGATCAGACACCCCATCTGGCGGGCTGAAGCGGCAATGGTGTCGATATAGTGCAGCCCCTTATCGTCCAGTCCTGCGCGGCAGCGCGAGACCAGCAGGTCTACGTAGCCGTCGATATGCCTGAGCGGCGCTCGCAGGTCGTGGGACACTGAGTAGCAAAACGCTTCCAGCTCCCTGTTGGACGCCTCCAGCTGGGTGGTGCGTTCGGCAACTCGCTGTTCCAGTTCCTGATTGAGCATGCTGATCTTTTCCTCCGCCTGTTTGCGCTCGGTGATGTCCAAGTTGGTGCCGATCATGCGCATCGGTTTGCCCGCCTCATCCCGGAATGTCTGCGAGTCCGCCTTGATGCAGCGGATAGTGCCATCCGGCCGGACGATGCGGAATTCGGGTGCATACTCTCGCTCGCCGCGCAGGGCGGCCTGAATCTCCCCTTCCGTGAGTGCCTTGTCCTGTGGATGGATAGTGCGTACCCAGGCCTCGTAAGCGCCACCGAAGTCGCCCATTTGGAGGCCGTATAAGCGGTACATCGAGTCGTCCCACACCAGTTCGTTATTAGGTATGTCCCAGTCCCAAACCCCCAGTTGCGCCGCTTGGGTGGCCAAAGAGAGGCGTTCGTTCATCCGCCTGAGGTCTTCCTTCCGCTCCTCCAATCCGGCAATCAGATCGCGCAACCGGCCCACCATGCTCTCGAAAGTCCTGGACAGAACCCCAAGTTCATCGGTCCGATCCGTTCCGGTCAGCACGATATTCAAATCACCGGTACTGATCTGGGTAGCGGCGGTGGTCAGCGCCTGCACCGGGTGCAGAATCCGTTGCAAGAGCACTCTCAGCAGGGCGATACTCAAGCCGATGATAATGGCCAGGGCTGCCACGATGAGCGATATCTGCGTCCGGAGCGCCTGTCGCATTTTTTCGGTTGAAAATCCCAAGGTGGCCGAGCCGATCTGCTTCTCGCCCGCGGCGATCGGGGCCGTTACCTCCAGGATCCGGTCGATGCGTTTCAGCGCCTCAATTGCGGCCAGCGGTTTCCGCTCTTTCACAAGGCCGCGCACCTCGTCGGTCACCAGCGGGTCCGTATCCTTGAAGAATGAGACCAGTGGAATCCCCTGGCCGTTAAGAATGACCGCATACAGGGCTTCGTCATCGGTCAGTACCACTTTTTTAACGTTGTTGTTCAATTCAACAAAGTTCAGCGATAGGATGCTGAGGGGAGTTACCTGGGCCATAAACTGCACCAGGGTAGCTGCTTTGGTCCCCAGCGCCTGATGGAGTTGCCGGTCTTGGCCGAGCAAAGCCATGCTCCCCACGATCAGTACCGCCGCAACCAAAATACCGGTCACTACCAGTGTCAGGCGGGTGATGATGCTGCGGTATCTATTGACGGTTTCGCCCATGGCGGCTCCTCGTTACTGCAACTTTGCCTTGTTTCCGTAATAGCCCGACTCGTACAGGATGTACTGCACCTGGTCGTCGATCATTCGGGCGCCTTTGTCCACGCTGATAGTACCCCGCATCATGTCCGTGCCGGTGTTGGCGATAATGCGGGAGATCGCGGGCCACTCCTGGAAACGGGGTCGGTAGTTGGGGTTGCCGTACTTCTCCCAGGATATGACGAGGGGATCGAAGTAGGGAAAGCGCTTCTTCAGTTCCTTGTCTCTATAGGCGCTGCGCCGACCGGGCACACCGCCCGCCAGGATGTAATCGCGCGCCTTCTGTTTTGACGTGAGCCATTGGATGAAGAGCCAGGCCGCAGCCTGCTTTTCGGGGCTGCTCTGGGCGTTGATCCCCAGGGAGAAGCCGCCGAGAGCCGGTTTCCGCCCGGCTGGTCCGGCCGGCTCGACGGCGACTCCCAGGCAGTCGGATATTTTGGAGGTTTCGGGATCTGCCAGCCATTTGTACCAGCCGCTCCACTCGGTAATCATCGCCACCCGCCCGTCGGCCAGGGACTGCACGGTCGGTTCGTGTTCCCAGTCGACGACCCCGGGAGGCATGTAGCGCAGCAACTGCTGGCGGAATTTCAGGCCTGCCAGGGATCCGCTGGAGGAGAGATTCGGTTTGAATGTATCGGTCAGGAGCGAACCTCCGAAAGGCCAGACAAAGCGCATGAAAGAGTCGCAGGACTGGGTTTCGCCCTGATGGGACTGCAGGGCAAACGCATAGCGATTATCTTTGGTAAGCGCCGGACCGTAACGGTCCTTCAGCTCTAGCCATGTTTTGGGGGGACGGTCGAACCCGGCATTTCGCAACAGGCATTTGTTGTAGAACAGGAGACCTGAATAGTTGTCGAACGGAAGGCCGAAGACGATACTGTCCCAGGTGCCGAACGATGCGAGCAGGAGCGGAAAGAAATCCTTCAGATCCAGGTCCGGATCGGTCAAGGCTGGTTTAGTGAAAAATTGGGAAAGGGGAGTTATCCAGCCGGAGGACGCAAACTCTCCAATCCAGACGATGTCGATCAGGATAACGTCAAATCTCGGCTTGCCGCTGGTAAAGTCCAATACCAGGGCTTCGCGCATCTTTTCATAGTAGATGCTTTCCCATTTGACCTTGATCCCGGTCAGTTTCTCGAATTCCGGAATCAGCTTGATCGCAGCCTCGTAACCGGGGCGGGGAAGAAATGATGCGGTCACGGTCATTCCTCTATACGGTCTGGCCGCTTCGGTCAAACTCCATGTGCGTTTTGCCGTTTTGGCGGGATTTCGTTTTCCACGGATCTCGGACGTTGATTTGGCTGCCTGGGGTAGTGCCGGTATGCCGGACAGGACCGGTTTACGGATTGTTGTCTCCTCTGCGCCAGCGGCCGGCATAGGCCACAGCGCCAGGCAGGCCAGCAGGGTGGTCACGGCCGCCGGGATTCGTAATTTCCATACCGTGAAACTATTGGCTTTGAACAGATTCATATGGGACCTCCTGAGGATGGGTCCTTGGCCGGTCTTTTCTCCAACTCCCTGATTCGCTCCTTCAGCTCGATCATCCTGAGCTCCCGGCCGATGAAGATTTTGTTCAAGCGTTCGAGATCGGCGGTCCTCTGCTTGACCCTCTGTTCAAGTTCTTCGTTGAGTTGCTCAAGCGCCTGCTCGTTCCGTTTGCGTTCAATACCGATGGCGATTTCATTGGAAACGGATCCCAACGCCTTAAGGGTTACGTCGCTGAGCTGATTGCGGGAAAACATCGCCATGACGCCGACGAGTTTATCCCCAATGACAAGAGGATGACCGGCAAATGCCACCATCCCCTCTTGCTTCGCCCATTCCTGATCATGGACTAGCGGGTCGCCCAGGACGGCATTCGTAATGTGCGGCTTACGCTCTGCGGCAATCAACCCGATCTTGAATTTGCCAACCGGCACATGGCTGTGGCTGCCATCAATCCTTGTGTACATGCCGGCGCTGGCTTGCAGTTCCAGGCAATTTTCGGCGTCATTAAAGGTCCAGATTCGGGCGAATGCCGCATCAAGGTGTCGCACCAGAGAATCAGAGCACTGTTGCAACATGTTTTGGAGATTTTCCGATGCAGTCAGGTCGCACCCTATTTCTGCGGAAAGCTCTGCCAACATCACCCGTTCTTCCAGATTCTCGTTCAGTTGCTCCAGTTCGTCCTGAATATTCCGGCGCTTTTCAATCTCTTCTTCCAGTAACAGCGCCTTTTCCTGAAGATTTTCCTGCGCCATCTGACGTTCAGCCATCTCCTCTTCGAGCTCGACCGTCTGGTCATGCAGGGTCGCCTGATAATTCCGGATGGCATCCCTCATCCCGGCGAAGCTGTCCACAAGGATTCCTACTTCATCGTGACCTGTCTTGACCAAAGGCGCCTCGAAGTTTCCCTGCGCAATCTCCTCCGCGGCGTGGGCAAGCAGATTGACCGGTCTTCTCACGATGCGCTCGACGATGATGCCGATGCTGAGAAGGTAGCCGCAGAAGACAATCAACAACGCTGTCACCAGCTGGAGATGTCTTTTTTCTGTGGCAGCCGTTATTGCAGAGATGTCGATTTTGAGTATCAGCCTACCCAGATCATTGCCGAGATATTGTATCCGGTGTTCCACGACCCGCACATGCTCCCCCGACGGAGCCGCCGGC
This sequence comes from Geobacter psychrophilus, assembly GCF_056821595.1. Lineage (NCBI taxonomy): Bacteria > Pseudomonadati > Thermodesulfobacteriota > Desulfuromonadia > Geobacterales > Geobacteraceae > Geobacter > Geobacter psychrophilus. Next base: position 1,419,784 of record NZ_JBXDTU010000004.1, on the reverse strand, counting down.
AGTTCCTGAAGAGGGTAGAGCAGAGCGCCGCCGGGATTGATCAGGCGGATGCCGACCCACTCCTTGTTCTGGCCCAGCAGGGCATCGAGGTTTTCGTAGATGGTGTCAAGCTGGTGCGCAAGCAGCAGCGGAACCAGCCCTTCCGCAACGCTGTTCAGGTGACGTGTGGTTGCCCGTAGCTCTTCGCGCTCCACGTTGCGTAGCGACTGCGGGAACCAGTAACCGTACAGGAAGAGGAGGAACAGGGCACTGAGAAATGCCAGGGGCAGAAATGTCTTGCTGCGCAGCGTCATCGGCCCGGCTCCTCTTTCCAGAGATCAACCCAATAGGCATCGAGCCCCCATCCCCGCATCTTTTCGTAATCAGTCGGGGAAACCGGCATGAACCGTTTTGTCGGAATTTTTGCCAAGAGAGCTCTTCCTTCAGGGGTCGCGTCCATTGCCAGGAGGGCATGGCGTACCTTCTCACGATCGGCGGGCCGGACGCGCTCATGGGCGGCTACCGGATGGGATGGTAGGTCGCGTGTCGTGTAGATGACCCGGAGGGCATTACGGATAGCCGGGTCCTGCTCACTCAGGCTCTTTTCGACACCACCGCCGGCTGTGGTCAGTCCCTTTACGACATGGAGGTATACGGAGCTGTGGGTCTTGACATAGAGCGGTTTCACCTTCACGTGATGCAGCCGTTCGAGGTCGGCGCGCATCAGAAGCGAGGCGCCGATCGCATTGGGCGATGGAAACGCGACCTCTTTCCCCTCCAGCTCTTTAAGGTGCTGGATAGGGGCATCCTTGCGGACGACGAGGATGCCGCGCAACGGGACGCTGTCGGCAACCAGCGGCAGGTAGCTGCGGGCTTTCATGATGTGATAGGGATTTATGTAGACAAAATCGAAGGCACCCATGGCGAACTCCTTTTCGTAGTTCTCGATGGTGAGGGTCGTAACCAGTTTGAACTTGAGCCCGGTGCGTCTGCTCAGTTCGGTAACGATGGGGTCCCAGATGGCATAGAGCTTTCGCTGCTCGAATTGCGGTGTGACGCCGAAGGTGTAAACCGCTGCAGCATGTTCGGACGTTGCGGGGGTTTCCGCCGCACGGGCGGTGAATGTGGATACCGGCATGCACACTATCCACAGTAACAGCACACCTAAAAACGTTGGTGTTTTCATGATCTGTCCCCCTCCAATTCCCTGACCCTCTTCTTCAACTCCGCCATCCTCAGTTCTCGGCCCACAAAGACCTTGTTCATCTGTTCCAGCTCGTGATTCCTTCGTTCCAGTTCCGTGGTGCGATCCCTGAGTTCCCTCACCAGCTCTTCGAGGCGCTCCTGAGACCTGCGGACCTCATTCTCCAGCTTCTCTCTGTTGACAATATTGGCCAGCAGCCTCTCGACCTCTTTTTTTGCATGTTCCTCCACCAGAAAATCGTCGGGCGGGACGTAATAGAAATTTGTACAGACCATCCCCCCGCAGATTACGAGCGGGTGTGTGGCTATGACGTTCTTTATGATCTCGGGCGAAAAACGGTTGCGATTGTACTGGCAGATGGCGAGAGCGTTGTTCTCGGGGAAGAAGTAGTTCAGTTTTGCCTCATATTCCATCAGGCGATCCGTGCCAGGGTCTCCTCCCAGCATCCAGGTCATCTCGCCGGTGATCCGTAACGCGCTAAAACCCGCGGCGTTAGCCTCGTGCGTGGCGCATGTAAGAAAGTTTATCATCCCGTCCGGGTCGAAGTATCCCTGCTTGAGGTATGAGTCCTGCTTGCTGACAATCACCAGACTCCGGGATGCGACTGCGCTCTCCACATCGATGCCGGCTGTCTTCATGGCGCTGGAGACGGTGGCAGCCGTATTGTCGTCAACGGCATACAGACACTTTTCACCGCGCTCCAGTCCGATCCGAATGTAAGGTAGTACGGCAGCAAACTGCTCTTCCGGCGTCTCATATAAAAGGCACAGATGGTCGTGGACACGGAGTTTTTCTATTGCCCTTGTCAGGGCAAGTAATCCTTTGTCTGCCTGGTCCGCCATATCTCGCACCTCTTTTACTCTTTGTGTCAGCACTTAACCATGACTCGCTACTTTTCCAGCTCCGCGATCCGCTCCTTCAATTCCACCATTCGTAGTTCTCTTCCCACAAAGGCCCTGTTCATCTCTTCCAGCTCATGATTTCTTAGTTCAAGTTCCCTGGTGCGTTCCCTGACCCTCTGTTCCAGCTCTTCATTGAGCCGCAGTATTTTCTCTTCGGCCTGCTTGCGACCGGTTATATCGGTAATAACGCCATCGTATGACAGAAGCTGTCCTTCGGGGGCGACACGGGGAACAAGTGTGGTCTGCACCCAGCGGATCGAACCGTCTTTGTGCTGAATCCTGTGTTCAAAGGTAACGCTGGATTTCGCGATCAGGACATGTTGAGCAGCTTCAAGGACTGTCATCCGGTCTTCCGGGTGGATCATGCGATGCCAGAGGTCAGGGTCGGCAGCGTACTCCTCGGCAGAAAAACCGGTTACGGCCAGACATCCCGGGCCATGCGTTGTCGAGACGGCCCGGCCATCATCAACGACAACCGTGTACATATAGCTGGTGACCGATGCCAGGAGATCGCGGAAACGCCTCTCGCTCTCCCGCAGATGATCCAGTGTTGAATTCAGTTCAACGGTGCGCTCGTTGACAAGGGTTTCAAGCTGCTGTTCGTGCTGTTCCAACTGTTGTCGCTGTAGATACAGTTCGCAAAAGACCCTGGTCTTGCTGCGGAGAATTGTTGGATCAATCGGTTTTAACAGATAGTCGAATGCCCCGCTCTCATACCCCTTGAACTGGTGCTTGGTGTCTTTCATGACTGCTGAGACAAATATGATCGGCAGTCGGCTGGTTTTCGGGTAGGACCGCATCAGTTCGGCGGTCTCAAAACCGTCCATATCCGGCATGCGTACATCCATCAGCACAATGGCGAAATCATGCTTCAGGGAGAGCCGCAGCGCTTCATTGCCGGATGTTGCCTTGAATATTTCGAGACCCTGATCTTCAAGCAGGTTTTCCAGGGCAGAGAGGTTCTCTGGCCGGTCGTCACCCAGCAGGATCGGTATGTTGATAATTTCAGTCATGTCAGGTGCTCCTTTTCCCCCTCCCCTTGCGGGAGGGGGGTAGGGGGTGGGGTAATTGGCCATGAAATAACTCCGTGGCAGCCTCACCCACCCCTCAATCCCCTCCCGTCAAGGGAGGGGAAGCCTGCCGGTACAGCCAGACCCTGAGAAGTGAAAGCAGTTTTTCAATATCGATCGGTTTCGAAATGTAGTCGTTGGCTCCCGCCTGAATGCATTTTTCATGGTCACCCGCCATGGCCTTGGCGGTCATGGCTATGATGGGAAGTGTCTTGAAGCGCGGGTCTCGGCGGATGGTCTTCATCGCCTCGTAGCCGTCCATTTCGGGCATCATAATGTCCATGAGCACAATATTGACATCCGGATGCTCTTCTAATCTGGCCAAAGCCTCCTTGCCGTTTTCCGCTTCGACCACGATCATGTTCTTGTCGTTCAGGACGCTCAGGATGGCAAAGATATTGCGCATATCGTCATCCACCAGCAGCACCTTCCGGCCATCGAGCATGGACTCGTTGTCAAGGGCGGCACGGATCATGCGCTGTTTTTCCCGGGGGAGTTCGCTTTCCACCATATGCAGAAAAAGCGTGACTTCATTCAGCAGACGTTCCGGTCCTTTTGCCCCTTTGATGATGATGCTCCTGGCATAATGCTGCAGCTTCAGCTCTTCTTCATGGGAAAGGTCGCGGCCGGTATGTATGATGACCGGAATGCTGCGGAGCTTTTCATCCCGGTGGATATGCTCCAGGAGATCAAAGCCCGACATGTCCGGCAACCCGATATCAAGGACAATGCAATCGATCTGTTCCCGACCGAGGATGTCGATCGCCTCGCCACCGCTGCCGGCGACGCTGACTTCAATGCTGCGATCCTGGAGGAGCATGGTCATGCTTTCAGACTCGACCCTGTTATCCTCTATCAGCAGCAGCCGTCTCATGCCTCTGGTAACGTTTTTTTCGATGGTGCTGAATACCTCAGCGAGCTGCGCTGGCGTGACCGGTTTTGTAAAAAAGCCCACGGCACCCATTGCCATCCCTTTCTGGCGTTCATCCAGACAGGTAATGAAATGTACCGGGATATGGCGGGTTGCGGGATTGTCCTTGAGGCGCCGCATGACGTTCCAGCCGTCCATGCCGGGCAACATCACGTCGAGTATGATCGCGCTGGGAGAGTAAAGGTCGGCAAGATACATGCCGCTGGGGCCGTCGGCTGCCACAAGGCAACCGAACCCTCTTTCCCTGATCATGGCCATCAGGGCCGCGGCAAAATGGAGGTCGTCCTCAATAATCAAGATGCTCTTGTCCCCCTTGACCATCCTTTCCCTGTCATCCGGAAGCGGCGCTGCATTCTGAGCAACAGGGCACCCCCGGTCAGCAAGCCTGTCAGTCCCGGAGATCTTCAACACGGTCGGCACGGTCGCCAGTTCATCCCCGGAGCTTCCGTTACAGGGCAGATAGAGGGTGAAGGTGCTGCCCTGGCCTCGCTCGCTTTCAAGCGCAATGGTTCCTCCCATCCGCCGTGCAAGCTGCAAGGATATGGAGAGCCCCAGGCCGGTGCCGCCGAACTTGCGGCTTGTGCTGCCGTCAACCTGCTGGAAGGCCTGAAAGATCAGCTCGTGTTTCTCCTTCTCGATCCCGATCCCGGTGTCTCTGATACCAAAGGCTATCGCCGGTAGCGACAACGGATTTGCCGCTCCCGACGGAACTGATATGGTCAGGACCACAGAACCGCTTTCGGTGAACTTTATGGCGTTGGAGAGCAGGTTTTTCAAAATCTGTTCAATGCGCTGCTGATCAATCCGGATCGTTTCCGGTACGTTCTCCTCCACAATGATGTCGAATGCGATCCCTTTCTGTTCCGCCTGCTGCCTGAATGTGTCTTCGAGATTTCCACAGATACCGGCTACCTCTGTATCTTCATACATCAGTTCAAGCCGCCCGGATTCGACCTTTGAAAGGTCCAGAATATCATTGATCAGATTCAGCAGATCCATCCCTGCGCTGTGTATCGTTGCAGCAAATTCCAGCTGCTTTTTGGAGAGTGTCTCTTCCTTGTTCTCCATGAGCAGTGTCGAGAGGATCAGCATGCTGTTGAGGGGAGTGCGGAGTTCATGGGACATGTTGGCGAGAAACTCCGACTTGTAGGCGCTGACCTTTTCAAGGTCCAGCGCTTTAAGGCGTACTTCAGCGCTCGTTGACTCGATCTCCCGGTTCTTGGTCTGGATCTGGTTTTTCTGCTGATCAAGCATTTCGGCGCGCTCTTCCAGCTCTTCGTTGGTCTGCTGCAGCTCTTCCTGCTGCACCCTGAGTTCTTCGGCCTGCTGCTGGGTCTGTTCAAGAAGTTCATTGATTCTCTGGCGGGAGTATGACACCCCGAGTCCGATGGCAATACCCTCTGTGGCCTGAGTCAGAAAATCGAGTTCCTGGTCGCTGAACGGTTTGAACGTACCGAGTTCCACTGCGGCCACGAGCTGCCCGTTATGGACGAGCGGCAGGGCAACAATGTTGTGAGGAGCCGACTCGCCGAGGGCGGAGCCGATCTGGAGGTAATCCGGGGGAATATTCGAAAGGCAGATCAGTTTTTTCTCCAGGGCCGCCTGGCCGATCAGTTCTTCTCCGAGACGGAAGCGGTAGCTCAGGTTCTTGCGCCGGGAAAAGGCGAAGGTTGCCGCGAGCACAAGGGTCTGCCCCTTGTCTTCATACAGGTAAAAGGCGCCGGTACCGGCCTTCAAATACGCAGCCAGAAAGGTCAGCACCTTGTCCGCAATTTCCTCTGTACTCAGATCTCCCCGCATCAGCGTGTTTAATTCATTGAGTCCGGTTTTCAGCCAGTCGCGGGCCTGTTCGTCGTCACGGCTCCTGCGCAGCGATGCGGTCATCCGTGCAAATGCCTGATCGAGCAGGCCCTGGGTTTCGCTCACCCTGACAAGCGATCTGAGCAGGGCCCCCGATTCATCGTTACTCAGGCCGGAGACATTTATTTCGATCGGTTTTGATTCCGTTATGTTCTGATTCAGGTCACCGCTGGCGATCGCATCTGTCAGACGGGCCTTTTCCTCCCCGCTTTGTGCCAGAGACCGGGCTACCTCCAGTCCCCTGCCCAACGGAGAGGTCACGCTGCGCGTAATGACAATGGCGATTACGAACGATGCAATGGCAACGCAGATGCTCAGTACGATCATCCAGAGGCTCAGCTGCCTGTAGGTCCGTCCGCCGCTGGCGTAGTGCAGGTCCGCCTCTTCGACATTGTAGCTGCGCAGCTGCGTGTTGAGTTCCTCCAGTTCTTTGAAGGTCGGGGTAAGCTGCAAGCGCTCCATCTCCCCGACATTGCCGCTCTGTTTACCCTCTGCAACCGCCATCACCCGCCCTGCGGCATCAAGGTAGGTCTCCCATGCCTGCCGGATGGCAGCGAAGATCTGCTGCTCCTTCGGCACCATCGGCATTTTTCCCAGTTCGGCCAGGGCCGCTTTGATCTGCCCTTCTTCCCGTTTGATCCCGGCGAGAATCTCCTGTCGGGAACCGGTGTCGGCAGCAAGCAGATACTGCAGGAGTAAACGCTTGTGCTGCTGGGCATGATGGTCGGCATCGGAAATGACTACGATCGAACGGATCACGTCGTCATGGGTGTTATCGAGCATCGCTTTGAGATCTTTCAAGCCGCTGATGCCGAAATACCCGATCATGCCGCTGAGCAGGACGACCAGGGCATAGCCCGAGATCAGTTTGTTGCGAATCCGCAAATCTGCATACCAGCTCATGTGCTTCCTCCCGTCGGAGACAGATGACTATCTGCTGATCTTCTTCTCCAACTCTGTGATCCTTTCCTTCAGCTCCACCATCCTGAGCTCCCGGCCGACAAAGACCCGATTCAACCGGGCCAGCTCGGCGTTCTTCCCCTCCAGTTCTGCGGTTCGCTCCTGTACCCGCTGCTCGAGCTCTTCGTTGATTTTGCTGATCTTTACTTCCAGTCTTTTTCGTTCAGTGATGTCGCGGCCGATGGTCAGGGCACCGGTTACGATCCCCTGTTCATCCCGCTCTGCCACGAATAGGACCTGATGGGTGTGGTATTCGCCGTCGGGATGCGGCATGTCGATCTCGATTTCTCCCGGTTCGCCGTTTTCCATGACGCCCCTGAGCATGTTTTCATATCTGCCGAATTCCGCGCGCCCGCCGGGAGGTGTCTCCAAAGGTGTTTTGCCCATTCTCGCGTCAAAATCTATGTTCACGGAGCGTCTCAATGCGGGGTTGACGTAGAGCAGGCGACAATCGGTGTCGTAACGGGCGATGTTGTCGGGCGAATTTTCCGCCAGTGAGCGGAATTCCTGTTCCCGTTTGCGCAACAGTTCTTCTGTCCGTTTGAGTTCGGTAATGTCGCGCGCGGCAGCGAAGACCCCCAGGACCTCCCTGTTCTCATCCCGATACACGGTGGCGTTGTACAATACCGCGGTTACCTTCCCGTCACAGCGCCTGATCTCCAGCGGATAGTCCCTCACCAGTCCTTCCCGAAACACCTGGCGATACCCAGTCCTTGCCTTCTCCGGCTCGGTGAAATAATCCGAGAAATCCGTTCCGACGAGCGTCTCACGGGGATAGCCGGTCACGGCTTCCGTGGCAGCATTCACGTCGGTGATTGTGCCGTCCTGCCCGATTGTCACGAGGGGGTCGAGGCTGGCCTCAATCAGGCTGCGGTTATATGCCCCGGCTTTCCTGATGACATCTTCCGCCTTTTTACGTTCGGAAATGTCGCGCGCGGCGGCGAATACTCCCAGGATCTCCCCGGCGTCGTCCCGATATACGGTGGCGTTGTACAACACCGAGGTCACCTGCCCGTCACAGCGCTTGATCTCCAGCGGATAGTCACGCACCAGACCTTCCTGAAATACCTGGCGATAACCCCGTTGGGCCTTCTCGGGCTCGGTGAAATAATCCGAGAAATCCGTCCCGACAAGTGTCTCCCGGGGGTAGCCGGTTACGGCCTCGGTTGCGGCATTCACGTCGGTGATGGTGCCGTCCTGCCCGATCGTAACCAGGGGGTCGAGACTGGCCTCGATCAGGCTGCGGTTATACGCGCCGGACTTTCTGATGGTCTCATCCGCCGATCTGCGTTCGAAGATCTCGTTGGTTAATTCCGTATTCACCTTGTTCAGTTCGACGGTGCGTTCCAGCACACGTGATTCCATTTCAGCATACGCCCGGTTCAGGGACTGTTTCGCCTGCTGCTCCTGCCGGGCGCGTTTCAGCGTTACCAGTGACAGCAACAGGAGCGCCAGGGTCGCGAACCCGAACAAACCGCCATAGTAGAGAACATGCTGTTGCCACTCCTTGAGTACGGCCTTGGTGCCTGCGCCGTACACCATGTAGGCGTTGTATCCGCCCACCTTGCGAAAGGCATAGTAGCGTTTTGATCCATCAATAGATGACGTGCCGTAGTAAGAGCCCCGTTCCCCACCACTGATTGCACGCATGGTGTCTGACGTAGGTGGGAGTTTCAGACGCTCCGGATCAAGCTGCGGCGCCCGTGCGAGAAACATCCCGTCATTTCTCAGCAAGCCGGCGGCGATGTCCAATTCTCCGGCATTATTCCAGAACTTGCTGAAATACTCAGGAAAGACGGTTACGATAACAACCCCGTCGAATGTGCCGGTCTTGTTTTCGCGCCGATGGGCGATATTGAAATTCAGGCCCTTCATGACCCTGCCCTTGACGATGTGGCCGATGAACAGGTCACTGTCAAATTCACGCAGGGAACGGAAGTAGTCACGATCGGCAACAGTGACCGGTGAAGCGGGCAGCGGTTGGCTGCAGTTACGGACGATGCCGGCGGAATCGGCCAGCCAGATCGCCTGAATCTGGGGGTACTTGTCACAAATCTGCTTCAGATAGCCGCGAAGTTCTGCGGATTGTCCGATTTCGTCCCAGCTCATACCACGCAACCGTTCGTTGACACGCTCACAGACAAGATGGTGGGTCTCGAACACGTTGAGGGCGTGCTGTTGAAAAAGGTCCACGGTGCGTTTTACAACACGCTGGTTTTCAATCTGCAGGCTCCGGTAGTCCTGCCACATGACGATGGCAAACAGCAGCAGCGGCACGATCAGGGACGCTGCAACCAGAAGTCTATAGGGTCGAATCTTGTCGGACATACATACATCTCCTACATCAACCAGCCGTGAAACAGTTTGAGCGTGCGTTGTTAATCTGTGCTGGATAATGGCCCATTGCGGTCTTTATCCGGACTTTCCCTCAAGTTTTTTGATTCGCTCTTTCAACTCCACCATTCGAAGCTCCCGACCGACGAATGACTTGTTCATCAGTTCAAGTTCATAATTCCTGCGTTCCAGTTCCTTGGTACGTTCCCTGACCTTTGCTCCAGCTCTCCGTTGAGTCGGCGAAGCTCCTCTTCGGCATGTTTGCGCTCGGTGATGTCACGACTGATCCCTACCAGGCCGTTGAGCTCCCCGTCAGGACCGTAAAATGGAACCTTCAGGGTGTCCAGGAGGATTCTGCGCCCATCCGGGTAGGTCACCCATTCCTCGGTCCGCAGTGGCTTCTCACCTTCGGTCACCTGCCGGTCGCTCTGCCGGATTGATTCCGCCATTTCCCGGTCGAAGAAATCGAAGTCGGTCTTGCCGATCTGTGCGCTTTCCGGAAGGCCGACGAACTCCTCGGAAGCCTTGTTGCAGCCGAGGTACGTGCCGGTGCGGTCTTTGATAAAGATGAGGTCGCTGGCGGAGTCGATGATGCAGCGCAGGAGGGATCTCTCTCGACTGAGCGCTGCTTCCGCCAGCCTTCGTTCGGCCAGTTCCTGCTGTAGTTCCGCTGTCCGCTGCCTGACGGTCCGCCTGAGGATCCGGTTCCAGACAGTGATCCCCCCAATCGCCAGTGTGACCCCTGCCGCCGTGGCGGCGAGCGAAAGCCGGAACGCACGGGAGGTGAACAGGCTTTTTTCACCGACGATGATCCAGCGCCGTCCGATGTCCTTCTTCTCCTCGGCGGTGATGGCGGAGAGTCCCTTGTCCAGAATTCCGCACAGGACCGGCCAGTCGCTTCGGACCGCGAACCGGAGTTGGTAGAGAAGTCCCGCACTGCCGGCAACCCGCAGATTCAGAATCCCCGCCTTTTCGATATAGTAGGAAGCACGTGAAATCTCGACCACCATGGCGTCGACCTCGCCCAGCGAAACCTTCATCAGTCCGCTCAGTTCATCCTGGACGGGACGGAGATCCAGATAGCTGTGCTCCTTCCGCAGATACTCATGCACCGCGCTCCCTGCGGAGGCCGCAACGCTCCACCCCTTCATATCCTTCAGGCCGGAGCCCCCCTGCCGGTCTTTGCGCACCACGATCATGTTGGGGAGCTCGATGTACGGCTCGGTGAACAGCAGGTATGCCAGGCGATCCGGGGTGCGTTGGGCAGCGAAAATCATGTCGATCCGTCGATCTTTTGCCGCCTGAATGACCTCGTTCCATGTGGTGTAGGGAACCAACGTGAAACGACAGCCGAGTTTTCGCTCCATGAGGCGGATATAATCGATGGAAAGTCCCGTGAATTCCTTGTTGTCGCGCAGAACCTGCGGGGGGATCACGGTGATGCCGACCCGGATCGTCCCATCATGCTGTGCAAGCCATTGCCGCTCCTGCGGGGAGAGGGGAAGCGTGTCGGATGCCGCCCGTACGGGCCCGATCCCTGCTACAGTCAGAAGCAATAGTGCCGCGAATGCGATGGCGATATATGGATGTCCACCCCGCTTGCCAAAACCGAAAAACGCTGATTCGGATTTTAGAAGGTCATTCCGCGTTTCTTGCCTCATGATTCGGGCTCCCCTCAGTTGCCTCTTCCTTGCCCTTCCAGCTCCCTGATCCGCTCCTTCAGCTCGATCATGCGCAGTTCCCGGCCGACGAAAAGCCGGTTGGCACGTTCCAGTTCCGCATACTTGGCCGCCAGTTCTGCGGTGCGCTGTTGTACCCGTTGTTCCAGCTCTTCGTTGAGTTTACGGATCTCCTCCTCGACCTGCTTGCGTTCGCTGATGTCGTTCCAGATGGTGAGGGCGCTGATGACGTTATTGTCCTGATCGAATTCGGGCACAATCCTCACGAACCAGCATTTAGGTTTTCCATCCTTGGTCCATTCGAGATCGATCTGGGTGACCGTAGCGGACTCCATCGCCTCCATCAGCCTTTTCGTGAAAACGTTCGCCATGGGCGCCAGTTCGGTCGCGAATTCGACCGGTTTCGTGCCTATGACCTCCCGGGCCGAGAGGTGGTTGACCCGCTCGAACTCGGGGTTGACGTACACCCGCCTTCCCTCCCGGTCGTAGCGTACGATGACGTCAGGCGAGTTCTCCACGACAGCGCGGAAGGCCTGCTCACTGGCACGAAGTTGAAGCTCGGTCTTGGTACGTTCACTGCGGGCGCGCAGGACCATGATGCCGAACCCCAGATCGTCTGACAGTTCTTCCAAAAGTCTTATTTCAGCGGGTGTGAATGCATTGGGTTCCGTGGAATAGATGTTTAGAACACCGAAGGAGTGTGCGCTTTCATCCTTCAGTGGCAGGGAGATGCTGGAGCGATAGCCGCGCTTCATGGCGGCGTCGCGCCAGGGCGCGGCGTGCGGGTCGGTGCTGAAATCCTGTATCCAGGCACTGTTTCCGCTCCGGATAGCGCTTCCGCTGGGGCCCTGCCCACGCTCCGTGTCGGCCCAGGTGATGCCGGCGTTTGCCAGATAGCCGTCCTCGACCCCGGCCCAGGCGACCGGACGGACGGTCCTGGCGTCATCATCCTCCGCATATCCGACCCAGGCCATGCGATAGCCGGCCTCTTCGCAGATAATATGGCAGATTTCACTCAGCAGGGCCTGCTCGTCCTGCGCCCGTATCAGGGCCTGGCTGCAGCTGCTGATGGCCTGCAGTTCCCGGTTCAGCTGATAGAGCGCCGTTTCTGTCCGCTTGTGCCCGGTGATATCGACAAAGGAGACTATTACCCGTGTGATTGCGCCTGAGTCGTCGAATTCCGGCTCAGCATTTACCAGCACCCAGGTGACTGTGTCATAGTCCCGACGGCTGATGCCGGTCACCAGGGCCCTGAGTGGCTTTCCAGTAGAGAGCACCAGGCTTACCGGGTATTCGGAGACCGGCATAACGGAACCGTCTTCCCGCAGGAACTGCCAGGCCGGATCGATCAAGGCCTTGCCGAGCAGATGGGGCGCGGAAAGGCCGAGCAGTTCCTCGGCCAAAGGATTGCAACTCAGGATTTTTCCCTGTTTGTCATGGAGTACGATGGCGGCCTGGACCTTATGGATGAGCGAACGGTAGCGAACTTCACTGGCACTCAAATCGGCGGTTCGCTCCCTAATCTTTTCCTCCAGCGTTTCATGTGCTTTCAGAAGGTTTTCTTCCGCCTGTTTGAGGTCTCTGAAAATGAGATTAAACGGCTCCCGGAGTCCGGTTACGAGTATTGCACGATAGATGAGGTAAAAAGCCGCCAGCTTGGAGAAATGCCCCACCAGGTTGGCGAAACCGTACACACTCAGGTACGTGGTAAACGACAGTTCGGAGATGGCGGTGAAGGCTATTGAAGTGACTGTGAGAAAAAAAACCCCGTCGTTGATTGATCTCCGTTTCCTGTAAAAGAGGTATATGGAGGTGATAAGTGTGGCGGTTATGACGTATTCGCTCCAGATCTTGAACGTGGTAAGCCCTTTCCCTTCGATGTAGCAGTCCGGAAAATTGCCGGAAAATACCATCGCCACAAGTACCGGGACCGCGACGGCATATCCTCCCAGAACGGCCCGATTCTCCACCCTGCGTTCTGCGAAGAACGGCGCGGTGCAGAGGGTGACAGCCTGCAGGGAGCGCGCAGTTATCCAGAGCTGAGTGGGCAGGTTTGCGTCGAAGCCCGAGAATACATTCATCCCTTTGTAGGCGAGGGTATGGAGCAGGTCGATCAGAGCTATAAAGCCGTAGCCGATGCCAAGGATGGTGAGAAAGTGGTTTGACAGGAATCTGCGGGTATTCCAGGTAAGGATGAAAAGGGTGAAACCGATGGCAATGGTTGTGATCTCGATGATGCTGTGGAAGAGGAGATAGCTATAGAGGCTGCTGAGGTAAAGCCCCAGAACTATTACGGTGATGGCACCGATATGAGTGAGTTGTTCGAGCCTGCTATTCTCGGTCATCGTGAGCACCTTTTTCTCCGGACCTGCTTTCCAGCACCCTGATGCGCTCCTTAAGTTCCATCATCCTGAGTTCACGGCCGACGAAGAGGCGATTGAGTTGTTCCAGGCCCGCATTTTTGACCTCCAGCTTTACCTGAGTGTTTTGCAGCTCCACACTCACGTGCTTGAGCCTTGAAATGTCGACCAGGGCGAGACGGCACTCCAGTCCAGATGTGGTTGCCACGGCTTCAATCAGTACCGTAAGAGTAAGATTCCCATGGTTCAGGAGCGTCAATTCGCACGTCTCCTTGACATGGCCGCTGAAGACCTTGTCGAGGAATGTGCTGAAATCAGGGCGATAATTTTCTGTGATGAACTGCGCGAAACGTTGGCCGATTAATCGGGAGCGCTCGAGCCCCAGGAGGCTGGCTCCGGTGAGGTTGGCGGCGCTGATGGTCCCGTTGCGGTCGAGGGAGAAGTAGCTGACCGGGGCAAAATCGTAGAGGCCGGTGTAGTTTTCCAGGGCCTTTTCCAGATCGTCTCTGGTCTGGCGCAGTTCGGCGTTCTGCATCTCCAGCTCGATCTGGTGGACCTGAAGCTCGTGGACGAGTCGCTGCATGGTTTCATCTGCCGGGGGTGGTTGAAATTCTGCCGCATTCGCGCGCAACTGATCTTCAGCCTGACGGCGCAGTTCGCTGGCTGGTGTTGACATGCTTTTGTCCTTGGTGATCTCCATTGCGACCCTCACTAGATCCGAATCAGATGTAAAGAAGGTTAATTATCCATTGGGTCCAGGCAGCACACGTGCGAATTATTATCACGCGCTCCTGCGGCCTGATGGTGCTGTTCCAGCTCCCGGATCCGCTCTTTCAGCTCGATCATCCTGAGCTCACGGCCAACAAAGACTTTGTTCAGCCGGGCCAGTTCATCGATTTTTTCCTGAAGCTCTGTTGTGCGTTGCCTGACCCGCTGTTCGAGCTCTTCGTTAAGTTTGCGGATCTGCTCCTCCGCCTGCCTTCGTTCGGTGATGTCGGCAACAGCTGCGATGGAACCAATGTACTGTCCGCTAGTGTCAACTATCGGGCCGGTTTCGAGTCTCGTATAGATCCGCTCGCCATCCTTTTTTATAAACTCGAAATCGTGCTGCTCCTTGATGCCTTGTTTCCTGCGTTCAATATTGTATTCGGCGATCTGTCTGCCCTGGTCATCCATGAAGGTGTAAAGATGCTTTCCGATCATTTCATCGTGGGAATATCCCAGGATTTCGGCCATGCGCGGGTTGACGAATGTCGTGACCGCTTCCGAATTGATAACCCAGATGCCCTCCTGAACGGTATCAAGCAGGCATTTGTAATTTTCTTCGCTCTTCCGTAGCAGCTCCCGTTCGTCGAACAACTGCCGCTCTGACGATAACAGCCGTGCTGAAGCCTCGTTCAGAGCGTTTCCCAGTTCAGCGATTTCGAGGGGCTGGTCGTTGACAACAATCTGTGCGCCTTTGTGCCCGTCAAGCCGGGTGGCAAAGGCGGTGAGAACGCTGATTGAGCGCACGATCGGTCGCAGCAACAGGATAATCAGGAACGAGCTGCAGGCAACCCAGGCCGCGGTCAGCATCAGGGTGTGTTTCCATGTTTCGGTCTGAGCCTCCCGGATGGCAGACAGGCTGATGTCCGCCCTGAGCCAGCCGAGCATGCTGCCGGCGATAATAGGCTGCCAGACGACCAGCAGGTCGTGTTCGGTGTCTATGGACGTTGATTGGGAAGCAGGTGTGGTGATGCGGGCGATGCCGATTTTTGAAAGAGGCTTGCCGCTGCTGACGCGTTCGATGTCCCAGATCAGGGCACCGTTCGGTTCACTTACTTGAAGCCTGCGGATTTCGGGCAGCTCTGTCGATTTGAGCAGGAAGGATTCCAGGTCGGCATAGTCCTGTACCAGCAGGTCGTGGGCGCAACTTTCGGCAATATTCCTGATCATGAACGATGAATTTTGGCGCATGTCTGCCAGGAGACTTGTTGCCTGATGCCGGGCGGTTATCCAGCCGGAGGTCACGCCGGTGACGAGCAGGATACACGAGACGAGCAGGATGATGCGGGCATTCAGCCGGCGGGGCAGAAGTGCCATGTCACTGTCCCCAATTGGTGAGACCCTTGATGTCGATCTCTTCCAGGGCCCGGTAATCCCGATCATAATCAGCTGTGACCGGGGCCGCCAGCCTGATGGTTTTGAGCAGTTCGGCGCCCTCCCTGGTCGCTGCAGTGGCGAGCATTGCCTTGGTGACTGCCGCCTGCACCGTCCGGGGAACGCGCGGGTGAGCGCTGAACGGATGCGGGGCAATTTCCGGCGTCACCGCGAGTGCCCGCAGCTGCTTGCGGGTATCCGCTGACTCCGCCGCCAGTTCGGGAATGAATACCGCTCCGGCTGCACTCTTGCCCAGCAGCACGTTAATGATCACGTTTCTGGTTGATCCGGCATATTCCTTGGTGAAGGACAATTTTTCTTTTTGCGTTCCCAGCAGGTGCTGGATAAAAACGCTGCAGAGGTTCTTGTTGCCGACAAATGATATGCTTTTGCCGGTCAGATCGTTGATGCTTTTGTAGGGAGAATCTGTACGCACGAAGAGTCCGACTGCGATCTGCTTGCCGCCACGCACCAGGGGCACGTAGCCGTTCGCATTGCGGGCCACGACGGTCTGGATCGGCGATGAGAAGATGAAGTCGGGTGCGCCGCTCCAGATATCCCGCTCGAATTCAGCCATTTTTTCGTACATTTTGAGCTGAAACTCAAGCCCTGTCTCTTTGGTGAGATGCTCCACAAAAGGGGCCCACAGCCGGTGCAGGGTTACCGGCGGTGCTGAGGGGATGACGGCGATGGTGTAGACTTTATCCTGCCCGGCGGTAGCCGGCACGGAGGCGCCGAACATGAGCAGGGCCAGCATGGTGCAACGAATGATAATTGAGGTGTAGTTCAGCATCCGGTCCTCCTTCCTGGTGCGGGTCTGTACCCTGTTGCTTTACAACAAGCAGAACTGTAGCGGAGCGTATTCTAGATATGTCAATTCTAACGTAGTTTGGATGCAATTCAAGCGTGGCTGAACCTTTGATGTATCCCCGCGTTGCGCAGGTCCTTCATTGACGGTGTTGTTTCTGGACATTCGGAGAGCAGCCTGTCGGTCATGTGGTTAATTATTAGGCATTGGTGACTGTGCTGATGCTGGTGCTGGACACCCGGTAATGGTGTTGTGCCAATGATTCCAATTGGATAGCAATTGGCACGTCCTGTGCTAATACGTAGGTACGGCTGAAGTGTTATTGCACGACGCGGCCGGTTTATATGCATGCTGGCAATGGCGCCATTTCCTGACAGGGGAATAGCGCCTTTTTTCTTGTTTCAGACAGCAGTCAGACCAGGGGGTATGTATGAAAATCGCATTTACCACTTCAACCGGCGAGATCATCGATCAGCATTTTGGCCAGTGCCAGAGTTTCCACATCTGGGAGGTTGGTCCGGATGAAGCTGTTTTTCTGGAGGCGGTCAGCGTTGGAGAACACGGCAGTGACGAGGAGGATCGCATCGCAGCCCGGGCACAGTTGTTGTCTGATTGTGCCATTGTTTACACCATGCAGATTGGCGGTCCTGCAGCGGCAAAGCTGGTTGCCCAGAAGATTCATCCCATGAAGACGAATGCCGAGGTCAGCCTGAAGGAGACGGTCGAGCGTTTTCAGGAGGTGCTGCGCGGCAATCCGCCTCCCTGGCTGAGAAAAGCGATGAACAAGGGCGCCTTGACGTCATTTCTGGACGACTGATCAAAAACAATCATGAGTATGAATGATGAAGTGTGAGGTGGCTGAATTCATACTTCATAACTCATACTTCAACATTAAAACAATTGGAGGTTATGAACATGGCTTACATTACCGGATTAACTCGCGACAAACATGAATGGACCCCCCAGTTTGTTAAATCTATCGACGAAGAAACCTGCATCGGCTGCGGTCGCTGCTACAAGGTCTGCGCCCATGATGTGCTGGCTTTTGAAGAACTGGATGGTGACGATTCTGCCAAAATGTACATGCGGGTAGCCAATCCCGGCAATTGTATCGGCTGCCAGGCATGCGAACGCACCTGCTCGAAGAAATGTTTCTCCTTCGAACCGGTCGTAGCGTAGGCGTCACGTCTCCGGGACTACCCTAGTCCCGGAGGCCTGCGAGAGGAGGTGTTGTATGCTGATCGCGGTAGCTACAAAAGACGGGCGGGAAATCAACCAGCATTTCGGCCATGCCGAGCGTTTTCTGATCTATTCGGTGGATGAGGGTGATGCCCGGCTGGTTGATGAAAAGCAGGTGGAACGGTATTGCAGTTTTGATCCGGAACATCCCCTGCGCGGGCATGTGCTGAAAGGCATTGCCGAGGCGCTGGATGGATGTCGGGCGGTTGTCACGGCCCAGATGGGTGAACATCCCAAGGGTGAACTGGAGAAGCTGGGGGTGGAGCCGTTTGTTGCCAGCGGACCGATCAAGCAGACACTGGTTGAGCTGGCAAAGATACTGTAGGGTAGGGTCTCCCTGCCCGATAGGGCGGAGAAATCCTGCCCCTGCATGCATTCACAAGGAGGTGATGACCCATGGGCAGCGGTTCTTTCAATTATTGCAATCTTCCACCCTGGGTCATCGCTTCACGTCATTTTAACGAAAACCCCCAACCGTTGGAGATTCAGGGGGTCAAGGAAGCCAATCGTTTCCTGTTCAATAAGCTGGCAGGCATCGCGAGTCAGGAAGAGCGCGCCCTGGTATTCAACGACTTCATGTCGGTCAAATTTCAGCTGCATCACTGGCAGGATCAGACCGATATGGCAAAAAAAAGCATCAAGAACAGTTACCTGCGTTTTTTGCGGGGCTGGATGATGGATTCCAATTCAATAGAGGGTGCGGTACTCAAACGCTGGGTAGAGAGCCGCATGGGTATCACGCCAACCTATCACCGGAACCGGATTTCGGGGATCCACAGCCAGGCCTATTTCGATTTCTCGGTAGATGTCATGAAAGGCAGTGCCCGTACCAATGCCATCCAATCGCAGCTTGATCTGCTGTATCAGTACTGTCAGTTCGAGCTGTCATTGAAATTTCCCGATTCGCCGGTTTTGGCGCTGTTTCGCGGCACCTACGATGCCAGTGAGCATGACGTGCTGGAACAGGTCAGCAAACGTGAGCAGATTGTGCGGCTCAATAACCTGGTTTCCTTCACATCGGACGAAGAACGGGCCTGGGAGTTCGGGTCAACCGTGTGGAAAACCCATGTGCCGCTCTGCAAGATCGTTTTCTACAACGATCTGCTGCCCGGCAGCATTATGAAAGGTGAGGGTGAGTACCTGATCATCGGGGGCGAGTACCTGGTGCGGCAGGTCATGTGCACGGTATGACCCTGCTGTTCCGGAAGGGGAGTGTACAAAAAAGAGCCCGGCAATTAACCGGGCTCAGGGTAGAGTGTGATATCAGGGTCAGCCATGCATCTTGAACGCCTCGTGCAGAACACGGACGGCCAGTTCGGTGTATTTTTCGTCAATTGCCACCGACACCTTGATCTCAGAGGTGGATATCATCTGAATGTTGATGTTGTTATAGGCCAGGGCAGTAAACATGCGGGCCGCCACACCGGCATGGTTCCGCATGCCGAGTCCGACTATAGAGACCTTGCTGATGTTTTTATCGGCAATCACCTCGCGGGCATTGAGTTCATTGGCAATTTTTGTTGTGATCAGATTGGCCTTGTCAAGGTCGTTCTTTGAGACCGAGAAGGTGAGATCGGCCAGTCCGGCCTGGCTGACGTTCTGGACGATCATATCGACGGATATGTCTGCATCTGCCAGGGCCGTCAGTATCCTGGCCGCTGTGCCCGGCGTGTCGGGTATCCCGAGTACCGCTATTTTAGCCTCGTTTTTGTCATACACGATGCCGGTTACTACAACACCTTCCATGGTCGTATCCTCTCTGGTTACCAGTGTGCCGCTGGCGGTGCTGCTGCTTGAGCGGATATGAATGGTAACATTGTGTTTTTTCGCATATTCAATGGCGCGGATCTGGACGCCGCGGGCACCCTGGCTGGCAAGTTCCAGCATCTCATCGTATGAAATCGTATCAATCTTGCGGGCATCGCTGCAGACCGCAGGG
Organism: Geobacter psychrophilus; assembly: GCF_056821595.1. NCBI lineage: Bacteria > Pseudomonadati > Thermodesulfobacteriota > Desulfuromonadia > Geobacterales > Geobacteraceae > Geobacter > Geobacter psychrophilus. The sequence goes on along the minus strand of NZ_JBXDTU010000004.1, from coordinate 1,400,380 downwards.
TCGGCGGAAAAAACCCCCTCCACATCCGAGTACAGTTCGCACTGTTCGGCACCGAGCGCGTGGGCCAGGGCAACGGCTGACGTGTCTCCTCCGCCCCGCCCGAGCGTCGTGATGCTGCCGGTCTTGTCGATGCCCTGAAAGCCCGCGACGACAACGATGGCCCCCAGTTTGAGATCCTTGATGATATTGGTCGGATCGATCTCCTTGATGGAGGCCCTGGCATGCAGGGAGTCGGTGATGATCGGCACCTGCCATCCCAGATAGGTCTTGACCTTGTATCCCATGCACGAGATGCAGAGGGCCAGAAGGCCGACCGAAACCTGTTCGCCGGCAGATATCAGCAGGTCGTATTCGCGCCCTTCCTGGTCGGGGCACATTTCATGAGCCATTTCGATCAAACGGGTGGTTTCGCCCGCCCTGGCAGAGATGACGACAACCACGTCATTGTTGTCATTGTATGAGTCAATGACGCGCTGGGCGATTTTCTTGATCTGATCCGGTGTGGTTACCGCGATGCCGCCGTATTTTTGAACTACACGTGCCATGCCGTTCTCCCGCTGAAATTCAGACATACCTGCTACCTAAAACAAATGCCCAGCCTAGGTGGCTGGGCATGAGGACAGATTAGCCTATTTTTTCAGTTAGATCAAGCCGTGAGCGACCATGGCGTTGGCAACCTTGATAAATCCGCAGATATTGGCGCCAAGAACATAGTTACCGGGGGCGCCGTACTCTTCGGCGGTTTCAAAACAGTTGCGGTGGATGTTGACCATAATGTCTTCCAGCTTCTTTTCGGTAAACTCGAAGGTCCAGGAATCGCGTCCGGCATTCTGCTGCATTTCGAGAGCTGATGTTGCCACACCCCCGGCATTGGCAGCCTTGCCCGGACCGTAGGATATCTTGGCATCCAGGAATACCTTGACGCCTTCAGGGGTCGTCGGCATGTTGGCGCCTTCACCGACAGCGATGCAGCCGTTTTTAACCAGGGTTTTGGCATCCTTGCCGTTGATTTCGTTCTGGGTGGCGGACGGCATGGCAACCTGGCAGGGAATATCCCAGATATTGCCGTTTGGAATATACTTTGCGTCCTTGTGTGTGGCGACATAATCAGAGATGCGGCGACGCTCGACTTCCTTGAGCTGCTTGATCAGGTCCAGATCGAGGCCCTTTTCGTGGTAGATCACCCCGTTGGAGTCGGAACAGGCAACGCATGTGCCGCCCAGCTGGTGGATCTTCTCGATGGTGTAGATGGCAACATTGCCTGAGCCGGAGACCAGGCAGGTCTTGCCGTCAAAGGAGTCCTTGCGTGCCTTGAGCATCTCGTTGACAAAGAAGGTGGCGCCGTAACCGGTGGCCTCGGTGCGTACAAGTGATCCGCCCCAGGTCAGGCCCTTGCCGGTCAGTACGCCCGGCTCATAGCGATTGGTGATACGCTTGTACTGGCCGAACATATAGCCGATTTCGCGGCCGCCCACGCCGATATCGCCGGCCGGTACGTCGGTGTGCTCGCCCAGGTGCCGATACAGTTCTGTCATAAAGCTCTGGCAGAAACGCATGACTTCATCGTCAGATTTCCCTTTGGGGTCAAAGTCGGAGCCGCCTTTTCCGCCGCCGATCGGTAGTCCGGTCAGTGAATTTTTGAAGATCTGCTCGAAACCGAGGAACTTGATGATGCCGAGATACACGGACGGGTGGAAGCGCAGACCGCCTTTGTAGGGGCCCAGTGAGCTGTTGAATTCTACCCGGAATCCGCGGTTGATATGGACGATGCCCTTGTCATCCTGCCAGGGCACACGGAATATGATCTGGCGCTCGGGTTCACAGATGCGCTCGATGATCTTGCGCTCCAGGTATTCTGGGTGCTTGGTCACAACCGGTCCCAGGCACTCCAGGACTTCAAGAACCGCCTGATGAAATTCGGTTTCGCCGGGGTTGCGCTTCAGAACTTCCTGATACATTCCTTCGATTTTCTCGTCGACCTTTGGCATGATGCCTCCTGAAAAAGATTAAAATGCGGGCAGATGTGAATAATAAATATGCACACAACTGCACTCAATGCCCGTTTTTAAAGCAGATATCGTGCCACGGATCGAACATGCATTATTTTTATACAAGCTTGGCCGGGAAATTAATCACTTGCATTTATTGCCGGCATATCACGTTGTGCGCTACCTGTTGCGTGATGTCCTGATTAGGGTTGTTGGGCTACACAAGTGAGTAGCTAATGTGTTGTATCCTGGTACGCAGCCACTGCGCACTGAATACTGAAAAACAGCATTGCTGTTGCTAATTGAGCTGGCCTCTGCATAAACAGTTGACCGGAATGCGAAAATTGGTACAATGAACCTCGTTTGGCGCCCATTTAAACGGCAGCATGCCTATAATTTATGCATCATTGCGGCGCATTTTTGATGTGACTAAATATTGCGACAGCCGCTGCAAAATACATAATCAGGTATAATGTGTACGATGGAGCTAAGATAAGACGGTCCTGATCAACGTAATACTTTTGACTCTGGCTGAAACGGCACGCTTCCTGCTCAAATATCATGAACCTGTTACAGGTGCAGGTAGATGAGGCAACGATGCCCGGCTTTGATATCAGTCGGGCTTTTTTTATGTAATTTCCGTATAAAAATATTATGCAGGTTGCAAGATATTCTCCCCGTGCTTTAATTTGATCAGGGCGCATACCTGGTTACGTATTCCATGCGAGTCAGCTGCAAAATAACATTTTAGTCTACTTGAGGTTTCCATGCTAATCGTCGCCTGTATCAAACAGGTTCCGGACACAACCCAGGTTCAGATCGACCCGGTCACCAATACCCTAGTGCGCGAGGGAATCCCGTTCATCGTCAACCCCTACGATACCCATGCCCTGGAAGAGGCCCTGCGCCTCAAAGACCGTTTCGGCTGTACGGTCGTTGCCATCTCCATGGGACCTCCCAATGCAGAAGCCACCCTCAAGAAGGCCCTGGCCTTGGGTGCGGACCGTGCCATTCTGCTGTCTGACCGGGTCTTCGGCGGTGCCGATACCCTGGCCACCAGCAACGTCCTTTCCGCGGCGATCAGCAAGCTGCACAAGGAGGTGGACGAGGTTGGCCTGGTGTTGTGCGGCAAGCAGACCATTGACGGCGACACGGCCCAGGTCGGCCCCGGCATCGCCAGTCGCCTGGACTACCAGCAATTAACCCTGGTCGATCACATCGTCGATATCGATCTGTCTGCCAAGCGCATCCGTGTCAGTCGCAAACTCGAAGGGCGCCACGAGATCGTAGAAGCCCCTCTTCCGGCCATGCTGACCGTTGTTCGTGAACTGAACCGCCCCCGCTATCCGAAAGTGCCCATGCGTCTGGCCGCCGTCGATGCCACGGTTGAACTCTGGAACAACCAGACCCTGCAGCTGGATGAGCAAAAGATCGGCCTGAAAGGCTCTCCGACCTGGGTCTCCAAGATCTTCTCCCCCGAGCGCGCCAAAGGGGAGATCCTGGGAGATGGCTACGCCGACCCGGAAGGCACTGCCAAGCAACTGATCGACAACTTGCTGGCCAAGGATATGCTGCCGATTTAACTCCAAAGTAAAGGTTGTTACATGACTGATCCCAAGCCCAAGATAAAGAAACCACGCGGCGTCGCCCGCCTGCTGGAAGGCAAATGCATCGCCTGCGGTGCCCGCTGCCAGAGCGCCTGTCCGGTCAACGCCGTTGACATGACCGACAGCGGTGAGCCGATCATCCTGACCGACAAATGTATCGGCTGTCTGAAGTGCGTCAAGATCTGTCCGGCCTCTGCCCTGGAGATGTACTTCACCCCCGAGGAGCAGAAGATCCTGGCAGAGCTGGCCGCTTCGGCCCTGCCGGTCGAAGAGGAGATCGACCCGGAAGCCGCGGCACTGGCTCAGAAGCTGGCCCAGTACCGCGGGGTCTGGGTCTTCGTCGAGCAGACCGAAGGTGAGCCGGCCAAGGTCTCCTGGGAACTGCTGGGAATCGGAAAAACACTGGCCGCATCACTGGGGGTCGAATTGTGTGCCATGGTGATCGGTGAGCAGGTCGAACATCTCTGCAGCGAGGCCTTTGCCCACGGCGCAACCAAAGCCTATCTGATGGATGCCCCGATATACCGGAACTACCGTACCGAGGCCTATGTCGAGGCCTGCTGCCACCTGATTGAAAAGTACCGGCCGGAGATCATCCTGATGGGCGCCACCGGCATGGGGCGCGACCTGGCCGGCGCCGTCGCCACCCGGGTCGGTACCGGCCTGACCGCCGACTGCACCGGCCTTGCCATCGATGACAAACGCAACCTGATGCAAACCCGCCCGGCCTTCGGCGGCAACATCATGGCCACCATCATGTGCGACAAATTCCGGCCGCAGATGTCCACCGTCCGTCCCAACGTCATGCCGATGCCCGAACTGCAGGCCGGGGCGACCGGAGAGATCATCCGCGATCCGTTCGTCGTCCCGGAAGAAAATATCCTCACCAAGGTCATCGAAATCATCCGCGATTCACACAGCAAGGGCGCTGTTGACATCACCGGCGCCGACTTCATCGTTTCCGGCGGCCGCGGCATGATGGGGCCGGAGAACTTTGCCCTGCTGCAGGAACTGGCCGATGAACTGGGCGGGGTCGTGGGCGCGTCCCGCAGCGCCGTCGATGCCGGCTGGATGCCGGGCGACCGCCAGGTCGGCCAGACCGGCAAGACCGTCCGCCCCAAGATCTACATCGCCTGCGGCATCTCCGGCGCCATTCAGCACCTGGTGGGCATGCAGGACTCGGACATGGTCATCGCCATCAACCGCGACAAGAACGCCCCGATCTTCGAGGTCGCCACCTACGGCATCGTCGGTGACCTGTTCCAGGTGATACCGGCCATAACCCGACAGATCCGGGAACTGAAACAGAAGCGTTAACCACCATAAAATCAAACATTTGTCCACGAAAGACACGAAGCACACGAAAAATTATTCAGGAATAACAACAGAACCTTATTGGTACTGTTATTAGATTTTCTTTCGTGCCTTTCGTGGATAACATGCCGTTCAGAGGTATATATGACACCCAGTTCGCTCATCTTCACCCCGCTCCTGATCGCCTCCCTGGCCGTATTCGCCTGGGGCTGCTGGAAGCGTCTCAGTCTGATTTCGCTCGGTCAGCCGGAAAACCGCTTCGACAACATAAGCAGCCGGGTCGGCGACATGCTGAAATTTGCCTTCGCCCAGAAACGGGTCCTGGCCAAACCGTTCGGCATCAACCACTTCGTCATCTTCTGGTCGTTCATCATCCTGATGATCGCCAACACCGAATTCATCCTGAACGGCCTGTTCCCCCACAGTATCAAGCTGATCAAGCTTCCGTTTGAACTGTATGTCCCCCTGGCCTTCATGATCGACATCGCCTCGCTCCTGGCCCTGGCTGCCGTCACGGTCGCAGCCGTGAGAAGGGTTGTCTCCCCGCCCTATCCGGAGGCCCGTACCCCGGAGGCGTTTTTTATCCTGGGGTTGATCGCGGCGCTCATGCTGGCCTCCTTCGGCCTCAATGCCTCGGAGCTGGCCACGATCATGATCCGCTCCAACTCCGACCCGCTGTCATTCCTTGCCACCGCCGGGCGGATCATGCCGGTATCGGCACAGATTGCCGGACTTCTTCCGCAGTCTCAGCTGGGCGTCATACATGCCGGAGCCTGGTGGGTGCATGCCTGTGCCCTGTTTGCCTTTATGTGCTACCTGCCGCACAGCAAGCACATGCATATCCTGACCGCCATCCCCAACTGCTTCTTCCGCAGGCAGGAGAAACCCAACACCCAGCCCCGGGAAGAATTCGTCACCGGCAACACCTTTGGCGTAGCCAGCGTGGATCGCTACAGCTGGAAGGACCTGCTGGACTCCTTTTCCTGCACCGAATGCGGCCGCTGCCAGAAGGTCTGCCCGGCCAGCATCACCGGCAAACCGCTCAACCCGCGGGCCGTGGTCCACGACATCAAGGTCAATCTGCTGGAGAACGGCAGTCTGTTGAAACGGGGAGCACAGCCCCGCACCCCGTTGATCGGGGAGGGTGGTGAAGGGAGCGTTTCCGAGGAGTCGATCTGGGGCTGCACCACCTGCGGCGCCTGTATGGAGGCCTGTCCGGTCTTTATCGAGCAGATGCCCAAAATCATCCAGATGCGGCGCCACCTGGTGGAGACCGAGGCCCGCTTCCCGGAAGAACTGCTCAACCTGTTTGAAAACATGGAAGGGCGCAGCAACCCGTGGGGCATCGCCCCCACTGAGCGCACCAAGTGGTGCAGCCAGATGGAGGTCAAGCCGTTCGAAAAGGGCACTACCGAATACCTGTTCTATGTCGGCTGTGCTGGCTCCTTTGACTCGCGCAACAAGCATGTCTCCGTGGCCGTGGCCCAACTGCTGGACAGGGCCGGTGTCTCCTGGGGCATCCTGGGCAAGGATGAAAAATGCTGCGGCGACAGCGTGCGCCGGCTGGGCAACGAATTTGTCTTCGACAAGCTGGCCCGGGAAAACGTGGCCGTCTTCACGGAGAAAGGGGTCAAAAAGGTCATCACCCAGTGTCCGCATTGTTTCTCGACCCTCAAGAATGATTACCGCCAGTACGGCCTGGAGCTGGAAGTCATCCACCACAGCGAACTGCTGCGCAACCTGGTGCAGGACGGTCGCCTGAAACCGGATACAACGGTTGCAGACTTCGGCAGTGTTGTCTTTCATGATTCCTGCTACCTTGGCCGCCACAACGATGTCTACAACGCGCCCCGCCAGGCGATCCAGGCGGCCACCGGCGCTGCCCCGGTCGAGATGGAGCGCAACCGCAACAATGCCTTCTGCTGCGGGGCGGGCGGCGGGCGGATGTGGATGGAGGAGCATAGCGGCGAACGCATCAACCTGACCCGCGTTAAAGAGGCGGTTGAGCAGCAGCCGGACACGATTTGTGTCGCCTGTCCCTACTGCCTGACCATGTTCGAGGACGGTCTCAAGGATGTGAATGTGGAGGGGGTCCGGGTGCGGGATGTAGCCGAGGTGATGGCAGAAGCGGTGTTGCGGTAGCAGCGTGGGATCAACGATGATCAAAAATAGCAGCCCCCGAGCGAAGCATGGGCCCAAAGGGGTTGAACTGCTGTATGAGGACGCAGATATCCTGGTGATCAATAAACCCTGCGGTCTGTTAACCATGGGGACGGATCGGGATAAATCAAGGACGGCCCACACGATCCTCAATGACTATGTCCGCAAGGGGAATAGCAAATCCCGCAACCGGATTTATATTGTGCATCGTCTGGATCGCGACACATCGGGTATTCTGATTTTCGCAAAAAGCGAAAAAGCAAAAATGATACTGCAGGAGCAGTGGCAGGACACGGAAAAGAAATATCTGACAATTGTGTATGGCGAACTCACTCCGAAAGAGGGAGTGATCAGCTCCTATCTGGCTGAAAACTCTGCATACAGCGTGTATTCGACACCCGACAGTACAAAAGGCAAGTTATCCCATACCGCGTACAAGGTCCTCAAAGAGACAAAGGGTTTCAGTCTGCTGGAGATCTGTCTGCTGACCGGCAGAAAGCATCAGATTCGGGTGCATCTGTCTGAAAAAGGTCATCCGGTTGTGGGTGACAAGCGCTACGGCAAGGGGGGTGATGGCTATCCTTTTCTGGCGCTGCATGCCAGGTCTCTTTCCTGTACACATCCCATAAGTGGAAAACCGCTGTATTTTGAATCCCCGATTCCGGAACACTTTGCCCGGCTGGTGGGCAGGACCGGGAGCGGGAACTCAGCATCACCGGTACCATCCTGATAGCGGATACCGCAGTTTATCAGGATTGACCGTCGAGTATCTGGCGAATCTTTCGTAACAGATCCATCGGATTGACCGGTTTGAACAGTATCTCATCTCCGGCGTCAAGCTCCCCGCGGCTGCGGATAATATCGGCGGTATAGCCGCTGGTGAACAGGATTTTAATATCCGGCCTCAGCCTTCTGATCTCGTCCGCTGCATCCTTGCCATTCATTCTGGGCATGATGATATCCATCAATACAAGACTGATGTTGTTTCTGTTGGCCGCGAATTTTTCGACAGCATCCTGCCCGTCTACAGCACTGATCACGTTATAATTGAATCTTTGAAGGGTTGTTTCAACGACGTTGCGTACGGCTGATTCATCTTCCGCAACCAGAATCGTCTCGCAGCCTTTCTCGGGGAGGGTGGCGGCGGCCATGTTATTCTCAGCGGTATGTTCCCTCTTGACGATCGGCAGGAAGATCTGGAAGGTCGTGCCCGTGCCCGGGGTGCTGGAAACGGTAATAAAGCCGCGGTGCTGTTTGACGATGCCGTACACAATGGCCAGTCCGAGACCGGTGCCCTTGCCGATATCCTTGGTGGTAAAAAAGGGTTCAAAGACCCGTTTCTGGGTTTCATCGTCCATGCCATGACCGTTATCCGCTACTGTTAGCAGGGCGTAACTGCCCGGTTTGCCATAACCGTGGTTCCGGATAAAGCTGTCGTCCATTTCGTACGGTTGAGTCGATATGGCCAGTCGGCCCCCTTTCGGCATGGCATCCCCCGCATTGGTGACCAGATTGGTCAGTGCCTGTTCGATCTGGCCGCTGTCAACATATACGTTCAGCGCAGATTCGCAACAGGTTAACAGGAGATGGATGTCTTCCGTGATGATGCGCTGGAGGAAGTCCTTCAGATTGTTTACGATGGTATTCAAATCGTGGTAACTGGCTGTCAGGGTTTCCTTCCGGCTGAAGGACATCAGGGTTTGAACCAGCTTGGTCGCCCGCTCCGATGAAGACAGGATCTGGTTGAGATTGTTTGCCTGAGGATGATCGGAACCCATTTCAAACTGTATCAAGCTGGCATAGCCGATGATAGCTGTCAGAATATTGTTGAAGTCGTGAGCGACACCTCCGGCAAGCTGGCCGATGGCATCCATTTTCTGGGAATGACGCAGCTGCTCTTCCAGGTTTTTTCGTTCGGTGATGTCGCGGGAAACACCGATCAACCCGGCAATCTGGCCGTCAGGGTCATGAAACGGGGTCTTGATGGTCTCCAGCACAACCTGTTTCCCGTCTGGCAGCGTATAAGGCAGCTCATAGGTGCGAGACGTATTCGTGGCGATTATCTCCTGGTCGCAGCTGCTAAAACGCTCTGCCAGGGCAGCGTTTGAAAAAAAATCCTGCTCACTGTACCCGATGATCTCGTTTTTGGGTCTGCCGACAAATCGTTCGGCAAAGGTCTGATTGCACCCCAGATAGGTATCTTTGGTGTTTTTATAAAAGATGTGATCGGGAATGGCATCCAACAGGGATTGCAGCAGTTGTTTCCGGCTGTTGAGCTGGCGGGTGACCTCCCACCAATAGACTCCGACCAGCAGCACGATACCCCCGGTATGAAGACAGTGCCGCACAGGGGCAAAGACCGGCGCATAACGGTCGTTGCAGAGGTCGTTGACAGCCTGCAGTCCATGGTCCAGGAAAAATAAAAAGAACGCCAGAAATGCCAGCCAGGGCACCCTGATGGACCGGGATCGCGCGTATATAAATGCAGCAAGTATGAACAGGGTAACGACCACACCGATTACCCGGAACAGCAGATCACCAAAAAAATCATGGAACTGGGCTCCGATGAACAGCCTGTTGCTCAGCGAAGCGCGTTCGGTTGCATCCAGAAACCTGGGCCAGAGCGGTGCGGTAATGCTGTAGGTGAGTGCGGTCAGGATCGAACTGCCGATCAGGAATATACGGGAGAATCGTTCGAAATTGAAATAGAAGCGAATAAAGGCATAGCCCATCAGGATGATCGAGAGGGTTTCTATCGAGTGCTCAATGGGAGGATAATAACGAAAAATAGTCGGGAAAGAGATGTATCCCCGAAAGCTTCCGTATTCGGCTGTAAACATGAACAGTTCCCTGCTGGCGCCGACCGCGGCAGAGATTGAAAAATAGAGATGGCGGCGATCGCTGGTTGTGCGCCACATCCGGTAGGAAACCAGGAGCAGTACCACCCAGAAAAAGGCGGCCAGCAGAAACCGCACGACATTGTTGGCCGGATCCCCCGGGCCGCCGCCAAACTGTGTAAATAGGAGTATCAGTTCTTGAAGCATGGGTGCTCTCCTGCCGTACAGATTATCACGAAGGTGCCTCCGAACAGAGAACACGGGGTTAGTGCCGAAAATTCATAAGCACCATTTAGATTACCACTAAAACAGAGGTTAACAACGTAATCCTGGCCGGACCCGATCTGCCCTGTGGTCTTCGGGTGTGTTTTGATAACAGGGCAGAGCCCGTCATTCCTCTTGCAAGTACCTCGCAAAGTATCTTACACTTTACAGATAGTAGCGACACATCACCAGGTAGGAGCACATATGTCCCTCGCTGAACAGGTTGCAAGCATTGCCCGAAACGCCCGCCAGGCCTCACTCGTAATGGCGCGCTTAACCGCAACTGCCAAGAACGATATGCTGTGTGCCATGGCACAGGCGCTGGAGGCTCAGGCCCGGCATCTCATCGCCGAGAATGCCAAAGATCTGGAGACCGGCCGCCAGAAAGGGCTCTCCAGTGCCATGATCGACCGGTTGATGATGGATGATAAACGTATTGCCGGCATTGCCGATGCCCTGCGCGAGGTGGCTGCCCTGCCCGACCCGGTGGGCGAGGTTACCAAAATGTGGAAGCGGCCCAACGAGTTGATGGTCGGCAAGATGCGCATACCGCTGGGAACGATCGGCATCATCTACGAGGCACGCCCCAATGTGACTGCCGACGCAGCCGCGCTCTGTCTCAAGGCGGGTAATGCCGTGGTTCTGCGAGGCGGTTCCGAAGCGATCCATTCCAACCGCGCCATTGCCGCGGTCCTGCAGGGGGTGATGAAGGCCAAGGGAATTCCGGAAGCGGCCCTGTCGCTGATCCCCTTCACCGAGCGGGAAGGGGTGCTGGAGATGCTCAAGCAGGAGGAATTCATCGATCTGATCATCCCGCGCGGCGGTGAGAGCCTGATCCGTTTCGTAGTGGAGAACTCGCGCATCCCGGTCATCAAGCATTACAAGGGCGTTTGCCACATCTTTGTCGATCAGTCGGCTGATTTCGACAAAGCCGAACAGATTATTGTCAACAGCAAGACTCAGCGCCCCGGTGTCTGCAACGCCCTGGAGACGCTCCTGATCCACAAGGATGTGGCGGCCGAATTTATCCCCAGAATTGCCGCCACCCTGTCAGGTCTGGGTGTGGAGTTGCGCGGTGATGAGGCTTTCCGCAGTTATGCATTGTCCGCCACCCCCGCGACGGAAGAAGACTGGTATGCCGAGTATCTGGAACTGATTCTGGCCTGCCGCGTCGTTGACGATATCGACGCCGCCATCGACCATATCAACCGCTACTGTTCGCTGCACACCGAGTCGATTATTACCAGCGACTACAGCCGCGCCCAGCGCTTCATCCGCGAGGTCAACTCCTCCTGCGTGATGGTCAATGCCTCGACCCGTTTTGCCGACGGCAACCAGTTGGGTCTGGGTGCCGAGATCGGTATCTCCACCACCAAGCTGCACTCCTTCGGTCCCATGGGGCTGGAGGATCTGACCACCACCAAGTTCATTGTGTATGGGGATGGACAGATTAGAGAGTGAAAGTTCTTGCTATATAAGAAAAAAATTGCCATAGTATCATGTTTCACGGACGGGCCTTTGCCCGTCCTTTTATTTTGAGAGAGATTGAGGAGTCCCTTCATGCAGGAAAGAATCCGTAACATCGCCATTATCGCCCACGTTGACCATGGTAAGACTACCCTGGTTGATGCCATGCTCAAACACGCCGGTGTCTACCGCGAAAACGAAGCCATTACCGAGCGCGTGATGGACAGCAACGACCTGGAAAAGGAACGCGGCATCACCATCCTTGCCAAGAGCCTTTCCATCCATCACGGCCAGTATAAGATAAATATCGTCGACACCCCTGGCCACGCCGACTTTGGCGGCGAGGTGGAGCGCGTTCTGAAAATGGTCGATTCCGTCCTCCTGCTGGTGGATGCCCTGGACGGCCCCATGCCCCAGACCCGCTTCGTACTGAAAAAATCCCTCGACCTGGGTCTGAAGCCGATCGTGGTCATCAATAAGATCGACCGTCCCGGTTCACGTCCCGAGGAAGTTCTCAACATGGTCTTCGACCTGTTCTGCGAATTGGAAGCCTCGGACGACCAGCTGGATTTCCCGGTCGTCTACACAAGTGCCAAGCTCGGATATGCCAAGCTGGACATTAATATCGAATCCACCAACCTGGAGCCTCTCTTTGCGGTGGTTGAGTCCAATGTTCGCCCTCCCAAGGGCGATGCGAACGCGCCCTTCCAGATGCTGATCGCCAACATCGATTACAACGATTATATCGGGCGCATGGCCACTGGCCGTATCTTCAACGGCAAGGTCCGGGCCGGTGAAACCGTCGCTATGATCAAAGCCGACGGTACAATCACCAAGGGGCGTATTTCCAAGCTGCTCGGCTATGAAGGACTCAAGCAGGTCGATATCGAAGAGGCCGGCACCGGCGACATCGTGACCGTAGCCGGATTTGAGGATGTCAGTATCGGCGAAACCCTGGCCTCGGCCGAGAACCCCATCGCGGTACCGTACGTTTCCATCGACGAGCCGACCCTCTCCATGAACTTCATGGTCAATACATCACCTTTTGCCGGTCGTGAAGGCAAATGGGTTACTTCTCGCAACATTCGCGAACGCCTGACCAAAGAGCTGCGTGTCAACGTTTCACTGCGGGTCGAAGATACGGATAGCGCCGATACCTTTCAGGTTTCAGGGCGCGGAGAACTGCATTTGTCGATCCTGATCGAGAATATGCGCCGTGAAGGCTTCGAGCTGGCCGTTTCCAAACCGGAAGTCATCGTCAGGATCAAGGACGGCGTCAAGATGGAGCCGATGGAATACCTGGTAGTGGACGTTGCCTCCGAGTTCCAGGGTGCCATCATTGAGAAGATGGGGCCACGCAAAGGTGAGATGGTGGCTATGGCCCCCATGGGCGAGATGGTCCGCCTGGAGTTCATTGTCCCGGCCCGCGGCCTGATCGGTCTGCGCGGTGAGGTGTTGACTGATACCCGCGGTACAGCGGTTATGACCCACACCTTCCATGAGTACGCTCCCTACAAGGGGGATATTCCCGGCCGTAAAAACGGCGTACTGTTGGCCATGGAGCATGGTGAGACAACGGCCTACTCGCTGGATGCCCTTCAGCCTCGCGGCACCCTGTTCATCGGGGCTGGCGTTGAGGTCTACGGTGGCATGATCATCGGCCAGCACAACAAGGACAATGACCTGGAAGTCAACCCCTCCAAGGGCAAGAAACTGACCAACGTGCGTGCCTCAGGAACGGACGATGCCATCAAGCTGACTCCGCCGCGTCTTCTGACCCTGGAGCAGGCGCTGGAATTCATTGCTGACGATGAACTGGTTGAGGTCACCCCGACCTCAATCCGCCTGCGCAAAAAAGAACTTGACCCGACCAAGCGCAAACGGGCTTTCAAAGGCTAGATCGGATTTTAACATACTGTATGAACCAGAGCAGGCCGGTGATATTTTACCGGCCTGCTGTTGTATGTATCATTTGAATACTGCATTATCTTGAGTTATGTAGTATGTGTATCTGCCGGAACTACAAACTCAGGGGGCCTGTCTGGCCGTTTCAGCAGCTACTGCCTCTGACATCAAGCGAGACCCTCGTTTATGAATTCTCCTGCACACGCAACCGCTCCAGACTATCGCCTGTTCAAGCGCTCCGTTATTGTTGCAGTGGCAACATTGATCCTCTTGATTGTCTCCTTTTCGGTGTGGAAATCAGCGACCGAATATCGTCTGACAATCCGGGGGGCAGAACAGCAGACGCGCGGTTACGCACGTGCACTCAAAGAACATGCCGAGCGTGCCTTCAGCGAGGCTGACAATGTGCTGCTTGACACCATCGACCACATCCAGTCCCAAGGCGGGATCGACAAGGAAGACAGCGAGCATTTGCGCGGTTTTCTCATGGGACACCCCCGCAATACACCGCAGATCGGCTCAATTGTCCTGGTGAACCCCAGGGGTATGCTGTTTGCCCATTCGCTGGACTCACCGGTACAGCAGGCCGATGTCAGTGACCGCGATTTCTTTATACATTTCCGTGACAATCCCGCCGATACATCAACCTTCCTTTCGAAGCCGTTTAAGAGCAGACTCAACGGCAAATGGCGCATCACACTATCACGGCCGCTGCGCTCGGCTAATGGCACTCTTGAAGGCCTGGTAGTCGTTGCTCTTGAGATGAAGTATTTCCAGGATTTCTATGCATCCCTTGATCTAGGAAAGCAAGGCAAGATTGTTCTGGTGCGACGGGATGGGTCGCTGCTGCTGGCTGAGCCGTTCAAGGAATCGGATTATTCAAGCGACTTCAGGAAATCCCATCTTATCCGTACCTATCTGCCCCGCTCCCCCAAAGGAACCTTCCGCATCGCCGGCGGCAAGGCGCTGCTCGAGCCGGACGGCCGTATTGTTTCCTACGATTCACTGGAGCATTTCCCGGTGGTTGCGAATGCCAATATGGGATTGGATGAGGTAACCGCCCAGTGGCGCAGCAATACCCTGCTCCAGGCTGCGCTGTCCCTGGTGGTTTCGCTGGCCCTGTGGTTGCTGGCTTCGGTGCTCCTGCGGCAGATACGCCGTATTGAAGATGCCTATCGCCTGCAGCTGGAGCAGCAGATTGAAATAACAGCCTCATCCGAAGCATGGCAGGCAACGTTTGATGCCGTGGGCGCGGCTGTCTGGGTGATGGATCTGGACCGCCACGTGTTGCGCGCCAATAAAGCCACGGAGACGATTTTCGGTATGCAGCAGGAGCAGGTGATCGGTCTGCTGTGTTGCGAAGTTGCCCATAGTTACGCTGATACACTGCACAACTGTCCCTTCAATAAGATGCTTGAAACCGGGCATCGTGCTTCCATGCAGATCAAGATTGGCGAACGCTGGTATGATGTGGCGGTTGATCCGGTCACCAACGATGCCGGTGTGCTCACGGGGGCTGTTCACATCGTCTCGGATATATCCGACATCAAGCTTGCCGAAGAACAGGCGCTCGAAAACGAAACCCGTATGCGGGGACTGCTTTCGGCAATTCCTGACGCAATTTTCTTCAAGGATGCCACTGGCAGATGGTTGCTGGTCAACCCTGCCGGTATTGAACTGTTCTGCCTGCAGCAGGTTGATTATGTGGGGAAAACAAATCTGGAGCTGGCAGAGCTGGTGCCACAGCGAAGGGATGCCCTGCTGTCGTGCCATCAAAGCGACCTGGCTGCCTGGGAGCTGGGCGGATTGGCACACTCGGAAGAAACCATCGCCATGGGACCTGGCCAGTTGCGCACCTTCGACACCATCAAAATACCGCTGTTCAAGGCTGATGGCAGCCGTCGCGGACTGGTTGTCGTTGATCGCGACATTTCCGAACAGATGCAGATGGAGATGCAGTTGCGCCAGGCCCAAAAAATGGAGGCCATCGGTCATCTGGCAGGTGGTATCGCCCATGACTTCAATAACCTGTTGACGCCGATTCTGGGGTATGCCGAGATGATTTCCGCCCGGCTTAGTGCCGGTGATCCCTTGTCTTCAAAGGTGGCGGGGATCAGTGCCGCAGCCCACAAAGCCAAGGACCTGACCCAGCAGCTGTTGAGCTTCGGTCGTCGTCAGGCGGTAACTACAACGGTCTTTGATCTGAACGAGGTGATTGAATCGTTTCATATCGTACTGCGCAGAACCATCCGCGAGAGCATCACCATCAACCTGACCCTGGATCCGGCGGGTGCCTATGTGTCCGCTGACCGGTCGCAGATTGAGCAGATCATCCTCAATATGGTCGTCAATGCCCAGGATGCCTTGAACGGAAAGGGCGTGATTTCAATCGAGACCTGCAAGGTTTTCATGGAGGGGGAGAATGTTCGTCTGCACCCCGGCATGACAGCGGGCGAGTACATCCTGTTGTCCTTTTCGGACAGTGGTTGCGGCATGGGCAGCGATGTCCTGGCACATATCTTTGAACCCTTCTTTACCACCAAGGCTGCTGGCCATGGCACCGGACTTGGTCTCGCCACGGTATACGGCATTGTCAAGCAGCACAATGGGCATATCAGCGTTACCAGCCGCGAAAACGAGGGTACCACCTTCCGTATCTATCTGCCTGCCAGTACGCTGGTTCCATTGATGAAAACCAGGGAAGCCCTGGTTGATCACAGCCATGTCCATGGTAATCCTGCGAGCACTATTCTGGTTGTTGAAGACAACGAGATGGTCAGGGAGATGGTGCGGGAGATGCTGGAAGGGTATGGTTATTGTGTCGTGACAGCTGCCGACGCTGTGCAGGCGATCGGGATTGCTGCCGGCAGCCAGGATCGGATTGAGCTGATGGTATCGGATGTGGTCATGCCCGGCATGAGCGGGCCGGAGTTATACGAGCAGTTGGTGGTGCAGATGCCGGACCTGCGGGTGGTGTATATTTCAGGATATCCTATGAATCCCAGTATCCGGGGCGGTACGCTGGAGGAAGAGGTCAGTTATCTGCAGAAGCCGTTTACCGCAGAGGCCCTTTTGGAGCGGATCCGGCTGGTGTTATGATCAAAACGTTGCTTCACGAGGCCCCCGGATTTTCCGGGGGCCTCGTGCGTTGAAGCGCCACTCATCCGGAGGTTAGAAGAGCAGACTTACGGTGAGGCTGATGCCGCTGATGGTGGGACATTCCTGCCTCTGTGCGATTCTGATGCGCTCCTGATGGTCGATACTGTTGTTGGGTGGATTGTAGGCTACGATCAGGGAAACATCGCTGTGCCGTATGGCCAGATCGCCATTCCCGTTGAGTCCGATCGTCACTGAACGCGTGTCAACGTGCTTTACTGCTGCTGGTGTCAGGGCAGGTCCCGCATCATACTGCAGTAACAGGAATGGGTCGGCATGTGACAGTGCCGGGGCTGACGAGATAGCCAGTGAAACGATAACGGGGATGAGTATTGTTAGTAAGTTAGATACTATTTTCTGCGGCATCTTGCAGAAATATTTCGTTAACGCACTTATCCTGTTTAACAGGGTCAGGAATGAAGCAAACGACCTTTTCTCAGAGTCTGACATCGCGGTCTCCTTGTGCCAGGCTGTACTGCCTGGTGCCGCTTGTCCCGGCAAAAACAAAGCCGGGTCGCCAATACCATGAGATATTTCGGCGACCCGGCTGTCTCAGAGAGACCCTGTAGGCTTTCCGTCCCACCCTCGCGGATGGTTTAGTATTTTCGTGTATCCCGCTATTTAACCACACAACATGGTTAGCATGTTGTGTGCCATATCCTAAAGATCTCTTTAAAAGCATGCTGAATGGGGTTTTGTGAATTTATTTTGCAAAGCCGGGTTTACGGATATTCCGTAAAATGGCGAATAGAAGAAGTCAGGTGACAATTTTTATCCGGTCGAATGATAGCAGTTACGACAGATAATCTGATGATTTTTAGATTCCAGAGTGCTATAGTCGCCACCTTGAAGAGAGCAGTGAATCCCGCACGGGGGACATATATATGACGCAGGAAAAAATTTATCTGGTCGGCGCCGGCATGGCGGGCTGGGAGGGATTCAGCTCCAAGGCGCTGGAGATCATTGGCAAGGCCGAAGTGCTGATCGGGCATCAGCGTCATCTGGATATTTTCCCGGATTTCAGCGGTCAGAAGACCGAGTTGGGCGACCTGTCCGCTTTGCTCGAGTTTCTCCAGAAAACCGATAAGCGTGTTGCCATCCTTGCTTCAGGTGACCCGACCTTTTTCGGTATTTCCCGCTTCCTGTTGCGCAACCTGCCCAAGGAGCGCATTGAGATATTCACCAACGTAACCAGCATGCAGTATGCCTTTTCCCGCATCAAAGAGCCGTGGGACGATGCCATTTTCGTCTCGGTGCATGGCCGCGGGATGCACGCAGCGGTGGACAAGATTGTAGCCGCTGAAAAGGCCTGTGTCCTGACCGACAAAGTCAATACGCCCGCTGCGGTTGCCAGGGAGCTGATTGATCGCGGAGCAGAGGGGTATGAAGCCTGGCTGTGCGAGGATCTGGGCCTGCCGGGCGAAAAGTTTACCCGCAGCGATCTGCGTGGCCTGTTGGAGCTGAAGCCGTCGGAGCTTAATATACTTATTCTGATCAAGACCTATGAACCAAACCTGGTCCAGTATCCGCTGCTCGGCATTGACGACGATGAGTTCCAGACTTCCAAGAAGCTGATTACCAAACAGGAAGTGCGGGCTGTTACCCTCTCCAAGCTCCAGTTGCAGGATGACCTGACCTTGTGGGATATCGGCGCCGGCAGCGGTTCGGTCTCCATCGAGGCCTCCAACCTGATGCCCAATGGCCGCATCTTTGCCGTGGAGCGTAACCCGCAGTGTGTCGGCTTTATCAATGAAAACCTGAAAAAATTCTGCACTCGCAATGTGAAGCTTATTGAGGCCTATGCCCCCGAAGGGCTGGAGGACCTGCCGGACCCGGACCGGGTCTTTATCGGCGGTGCCGGCGGCCAGCTGGAAGAGATCATCGATGCGGTCGATAAACGCCTCAAGCCGGAAGGACTGATCGTTCTGAATGCCGTGACCCTGGATACTCTTACCAAGGCGGTGGAGTTTCTGGAGGATCATGGCTATGTCGTTGAAGCGACCTGCGTCAATATCTCCAAGACCCGCCGACTTACGGAATACAAGATGTTTGAGGCCCAGAACCCGGTCTACATCATCTCCGCCTGGAAGGGCAAGGAATAGTGGCAACTGTATTTGCTGTCGGTGTCGGCCCGGGCGATCCGGAACTCCTGACCAGGAAGGCCGAGCGGGTCCTGCGTCAGGCCGATGTGATCCTGGCTCCGGTTTCCAATCCGGGTGAAGCCAGTGTGGCACTGGAAACCGTGCGTGAATTTCTGGATGAAGGGCGTCAGGAAATCATTATCCACCAGTTTCCGATGACCTCCGACAAGAGCCGGCTGATTCCGGCCTGGCAGGAGGCTGCCGCGTCAATTGCCGCACGAATTGCAGCCGGCAAGGATGTGGCCTTCATTACCATCGGTGACCCGCTGCTCTACTCCACGTTTATCTATCTGCTGCGTATCTTCCAGGAATCATATCCACAGATTGCCATCGAGATCGTACCCGGTATTTCCAGCATCAATACCTCCGCTGCCGTTGCCTGTGTATCCTTGGCCGAGGCGGATGAACGGATCGCCATTATTCCGGCGACAGCCGGAATGGATAAGGTCATCGAGGCGCTGGCAACCTACGATACGGTCGTTTTGCTGAAGGTCAAACCGCTCTTTGGGGACATTCTTGCGGTTCTCAGGAAGATGGGCCGGGATCGAAGCGCGGTGTTTGTCGAACGGGTCGGCGGTGCCCGGCAGAAAGTGCTGACCAGCCTGGACGAGATGGATGCCCATACACCGGATTACCTGTCGTTGATGATTGTCAGGCGCAGTTGAGGTGACCGGTGGCGTAATGTAAAAGGCCCTTTCAGAATTGTTCTGAAAGGGCCTTTTCGCATTGTGAACAGCTTCTGCAACCGCACTAACCCTGCTTCGCAGGATACGTGCTACAGTGTGCTGCCTTTGGCGGGCACTATTTCATCGGTCGGTGCTGCCGGTTGTTCCAGAACGGGTACCCGTGTGACAGCGGGTACTTCGATTGCCGGAGCTGGTGCCGGTGCCTGCGGTGATACGGCTGGCGGAACGGCCTTGACCGGCTGCGCAGCAGGTGCCAGAGGACGGGATGTCTCGACGACCGGAACAGACGACTTCTTTTCTTTGTCATGGTCATACTTCAGGAACGAAACCATCTCATCAAACTGTTTGCTGTAAACATTCGATTCCTGCGTTTCACGCAGCATCAGATCCTTGCTTTTCTGATCCAAAGTGCGCCTGATGCCATCAATGGTTTTGAATTTGACATTGGCATTGGTTGTCATGTTGGCCTCTGCCTCATTGAAATCAGGATATTCCAGGTTTATCATCGGGTCGTAACTCGGGATGCGCTGCCGGAAGTTCGGGTATTCCCAGAGAATGGATCCACTGGCATCCAGAATCTGGGCCGTCATAATCAGATAGTTGTAGTCAGTGGTCAGGGATTTAAACTGGCCGTAGGATATTTCTTTGTCTGATTTGGTCAGTCCGCTGACCACCAGCAGCATGACCGCATCCAGGTTGTTCTTCTGAAGATAGTCGCGCAGTTCATCGTTCTTCCAGAAATATTTGTTGTACAGAACAGACGCATCATCACGTTTTTCACGTCGTGCAGAGAGTTTTCCATAGATGCTCTGCGGGTCACCATCCAGCAGTGCCACCGTATAAAAATTGCCGGTAGCCTTGAGCTTGCGTACAAACTGCTGTTCGTATTTGCGGTTCATTTCTGCCAGCAGTGAAATCAGCTGATCTTTCTCCGGATGTTTGATGTCTGAGTCCGCATCTACGATAATGGGGGCAATGCCAAGCACCCGGACCTTGTCAGCGAAGTTTTCGGTGGGAATGTTAAAGTGGTTCTGTGAACAACCCGAAATAACGGTGGCAAACAATGTGAAAACCAGCAACAATCGTTTCATATAATCTCCTTGCAGGCGGCGTGATACACCGGATTTCAATGAAGATGGTTATAGCAGATGCCTGCCCTGTTTTCCAGATAATTTGGCGGCACGTGCGAGCGGCCGAAGCGGCATGGTGCGGCGGTGTATTTGATTGACAACAGGGGGGTTCTTTCGTATTCTTGACCAACAAAACCTGCTTATCGAGAGTGGTGGAGGGAAAGGCCCTGCGAAACCACAGCAACCGGCCAATCAGGCGTCAGGTGCTAATTCCTGCCGGAAGGCAAAGATGAGAGGTGCGCTGTGAACCGTCGTTTCAGCCCCTTCTCATGTGTTGTGAAGGGGTTTTTTGATGTCCGTTGGCATTGTTACTGAACAATCCGTCACCTTTGATTCCGGTATCCGGTTGGATAGCGGTCGAATCCTTGCGCCAATCACCCTTGTGTATGAAACATACGGAACCCTCAACGCTGCTGCCTCCAATGCCATTCTGGTCGAGCACGCCTGGACCGGAAATGCCCACCTGGCCGGCAAGCTGAGCGCCGACGATCCCAAGCCGGGCTGGTGGGATACGATCGTCGGCCCCGGTAAACTTCTGGATACGGAGCGCTATTTTGTCATCTGTCCCAATGTGATCGGTTCCTGTTACGGCTCCACCGGTCCGGCCTCCATCAACCCCAAAACCGGCAAGCGCTATAACCTGACCTTCCCGGTCGTCACGGTGCGGGATATGGTGCGGGCTCAGAAACTTTTGACAGACTATCTCGGCATCCGGCAGCTGCTCTGTGTCATGGGTGGCAGTATGGGCGGGATGCAGGCCCTGGAGTGGGCCACCCAGTATCCCGACTCGATCGCTTCAGCGGTTGTGCTGGCCTCTACGCCGCGACCCTCTCCACAGGCGATCGCCTTGAACGCTGTAGCCCGCTGGGCGATCTTCAATGACCCTACCTGGCGCAAGGGGGAATATAAACACAACCCCAAGGACGGTCTGGCACTGGCCCGCGGTATCGGCCATATCACCTTTTTGTCCGACGAGTCCATGAATGCCAAGTTCGGGCGGCGATTTTCCGCCAAGGACGGCCAGTTCGATTTTTTCGGGCAGTTCGAGGTCGAGCGTTACCTGAACTACAACGGCTACAGTTTTGTTGACCGCTTTGACGCCAACTCCTTCCTGTATCTGGCCAAGGCGCTGGACCTCTATGATGTTGCCTGGGGGTGTGAATCCATGGCGGAGGCATTCAGTGCCGTAACGGCCCCGATCCAGTTTTTTGCATTCACCTCGGATTGGCTGTATCCCCCCTATCAGACCGAAGAAATGGTGACCTGCCTGAAAGGATTGGGAAAGGTTGTTGAGTACCACCTGATCGAATCGGCCTACGGTCATGATGCCTTTCTGTTGGAACATGAAACCTTTGCCCCCATGGTCATGTCGTTATTGACACGCATTGAAGGCTGAAACGATGACTCAGGGATGGGAGGACATCCGCAGCCTGCCGCTGTTCAGAAAACTGCGGCACGGTGTAGGCAGGGCGATTGCCGACTTTGACCTGATCACGGAGGGGGACCGGGTTGCGGTCGCAGTGTCCGGCGGCAAAGATTCCTACACGCTGCTGCTGTTGCTTGAGGAGTTGCGTCGACGGGCACCGGTTTCATTCGAGTTGATCGCGATCAATATTGATTCCGGCTATCCCGGGTATCGAACCGACGTCATCGAGGGGTTCCTGCGGGAGTACGGATTCAGCCACAGGATGGTGCCGACCGAGCACTATGCCATTATTCAGGACAAGCGTCGGCCCGGTTCTTCCTACTGTTCCATCTGTGCCAGGCTTAAGCGCGGGACGTTGTATTCCGTGGCGCAGGAACTGGGTTGTAACAAGCTGGCGCTTGGGCATCACCGCGATGATTTCATTGAAACCCTGCTGCTCAACCAGTTTTTTGTCGGTTCATTGAAGGCCATGTCGGCATCCATGCTGGCTGACAATGGAGCAACAACCGTCATCAGGCCGCTTGTGTACGTGGCAGAGTCGGACATCATCAGCTTTTCGCGTCAGGCCGAGCTTCCGGTCGTGTGCTGTTGCTGTCCGGTCTGCGGCACGGCCGATCAGCAGCGTAAGCGCATGAAAATACTGCTGCAGACTCTTGAGAAGGATATCCCGCATATCAGAAACAGCCTGCTCAAGGCCCTTTCAAATGTGCATCCCCGCCATCTTCTTGATCCCGGTCTGCGGCGCGACGACATAACGCCGGGAGACATATAGCTTCTGCACGGCAACCTCGACTCTTTTCCGGCGAATCCCCAGATCATTCATGAAATCAATGACAGAAAAATATCCCCCGACCGCCAGTACCGCCACTCCTGCAATTGTTATCGCTTCCATACGGCGCCTCCTCGTTGTAGTGTTGATGTCGGGAGTATAACGGAAGCTTGTGACATAATGAGTCGTTTCGGCTCTTGCAGAGGGGCGATGACAGGAGGAGATCTCGTGAAGATGACAGATCCGGATGCTGTTTTGCAGTGGCTTAACAATAATCCGGGCCTTAAAGAGCTTTGTGCAGCGTATCCGGATGAGTGGGAATGTGTGCAGGCAGAGCTTGGGGCTGTTCTGGCCAGTGGCAAGCCGGAAGAGCTGCAGGCATATCTGAAACGCCTGTCATTGCAGGGACAGCTTTCGGCCAAGGGCCACAGAACCATAAAGATAGCGGACAGTGCGGTACGATACAACATTCGTTACCGTATGGCGCATACGGCGGTTAAGCAGCACTGCATAGCAATCGCCTCCGGAATTGAAAGCGGAAAGGTTCGCTTTAATCTTTTGAATGGATTTGTTGCCCAGAAACTGCTGTTTGCAGACGGATTGGAGCGCAAACCGGCTTCGATGTTCTGGTTCCGTATCTTCTGGCCGCTGGTATGGCAGAAAAGGCTGCTGATGCCGCTTGTTCAGCCGGAAGGGATTTACTGCTTCTATTCCCGGGAGTTGATTGCAGCCCTGGCGAAAAAAATCGGAACGCGCTCCTGTCTTGAGATCGCTGCCGGTGATGGGACACTGACACGGTTTTTGTCACAGCAGGGAGTTCAGATTCAGGCATCGGATGATTACAGCTGGGAGCATGCGGTCCGCTACCCCGAGTGGGTTGCCCGGCTGGATGCAGTAGAAGCGTTACGCCGCTACGCACCCGATGCGGTGATCTGCTCCTGGCCACCGGCAGGCAACAGCTTTGAACGCCAGGTCTTCAGGTCACGAAGTGTTCAGCTCTACATCGTGATCAGCAGTCGGCATCGTTTTGCAGCCGGAAACTGGGGGGACTACCACGAACAATCTGCATTCAATCTCGAAGAAGACAAGGAACTCAGTCGTCTGGTGCTGCCGCCTGAATTGGATGCAGGTGTCTATCTTTTCTGGCGTAAGCCTGTATCCTCAGAAGGTTAAGGCTGCGAAGAATACGATACTGGGGAGGTTGGACTACGGTTCGCCGCGTTCGCCGTCGCTGGAGAGCATGACCAGGTCGACACGTCGGTTTTTGGCACGGCCATCGGGGCTTGCGTTGTCGGCAATGGGACGGAACTCTGCGTAACCGGTCGCCGATATTTTATCGGGATCAACCTCGAAGTGCTTGATGAGGTATTTGAGGCCGTTGGTTGCACGTGCTGTGGACAGTTCCCAGTTGGAAGGAAACTGGGCGCTGCTGATGGGGACGTTGTCGGTGTGGCCCTCAACCCGCAGCGGGTTGTTATACTGGGTCATAACCTCGGAGATGGTGTTTATCAGTTCATAGGCCTCGGGTTTGATCTGTGACTGGCCGGAATCGAAAAAACCGGCCTCCTTGAGGCTGACGATCAGTCCGCGTCTGGTGATGTTCAGTGATACCTTGTTCTGGGCGCCCTGCTTCACCAGGTAGGCTTCAATGGAGGACTTGATCTGGCGGAAGTCTTTTTCTTCGGCCCGTGTTCTGGCTTGGCCTCGCCCGGTTCTGCCGGCCGGTGTGATCGAGAGCTCGGGCTTGAGGGAAGGCATGATGCTGATCGGCTTGGACGGTATTACGTTCATTTTCGGAGCTGTGGCACCTATGCTTGCCAAGCCGAACGAGGATTGCAGCGAGGCTATGACCTCATCGGTCTTTTTCTTGTCAGTCTGCCCCATGGCATAAAGCACTACGAACACGGCGAACAGCAGGGTGATGAAGTCGGCGTAGGAGACGAGCCAGCGCTCATGGTTTGGAGCTTTTTCCGGTACTTTTTTGAGTGCCATGGCCGCTTAGTGATCACCACCCACGAATGCCTTGAGTTTCTGTTCAATGAAGTGGGGGTTCTCCCCGTTCTGGATTGCGATCAATCCTTCCAGGATCATTATTCGCCTCAAAATCTCTTCTTTCATGCGGATCTTCAGTTTGCTGCTGATTGGAATGCAAATGATATTTGCGACCATCAGACCATATATTGTGGCAACGAATGCCACGGCAATACCGCCGCCCAACTTGGATGAGTCGGAGAGATTTCCCATGACGTGGATGAGACCCAGAACAGCGCCGATGATACCGATAGTGGGTGCGAATCCCCCTGCCGATTCATAAAATTCGACGCTATGCTTGGTGTGATCCTCGTAGGCCATGATGTCTGCTTCCAGTGTCTCACGCAGTTTCTGCGGGTCAATGCCGTCAACGACCAGAGAAATGCCCTTCTTGACAAAAGGGTCCCGTACCGCCTGAGCCTCCTGTTCCAGAGATATCAATCCGTTACGGCGGGCTTTGGTCGCGTAGTTGATGATGTCTTTGACCACGCCATCCAGGTCGACTTTGTTGGGAAGGAAGGCGATTTTAACGTCTTTGAATGCCTGTATAATCGCCGGAAGCGGGAAACTGATAAAGGTGGCGCCGAAGGTGCCGCCGAGCACGATCATTGCCGCTGTCGGCTGGATCAGCGCCTTCAGGTGAACGCCTTCCAGGGCCGCGCCGCCGAAAACCGCTCCGAATCCCATGACCAACCCGATGATAGTTGCTAAATCCATACGTTATAGTTCCCTGCTAAGGAGTGGGCTGCGTTCATGTACCGAGCAGTTTTCCGGGCAGACTATATCCCGATTAAGTGTACTGCTGCGAAACTGGCTTGTTTTCTGCCGCTCAAGATATTTTTTCCGGCCATACACACCGGACCTGCGGATAATTTTGGTTCTGTATGCCACAATCCTGCTGATAATTGTGCTGGCTCGTTCTTTGACGATAAAGTGGTGTCCGTTGAAGAGTGCAATGACCGTGTCGGGCGTCTCTTCGATGCTGACGATGTGGTCGGGGTTGATGTGCATCTCCTGTTTGTCCATGCGGGTTAACAAAATCATTTGACCGCCGATTTTATGAAGATTTCTCTATAAATAGTAAAAAGGTTGTAAGGTCAAGAACTTTTACGTTGTTGGACCGTTGGGACACCGCTGGCATCACAGCATGGCATCAATGGCATCAAAGTCGATATACTGTTCGGCCATCGAGTTAACCAGCTCGATCTTTTCAGCATCATCCGGCCCGATTTTGGATACATGCTCCCGCAGGAGTGAAAAAACGACCGAAGAGGTTTCCTCTATCCGGATATAGGGGATTCTGCTGTCCTCCAGAATCTGCTGGGTGATGTTGGACATGGGGGCATGACCGCTGATGATCAGACCGGTCAGGCGTTTTTTGAAATCGGGTATATGGTGCAGTGATGATGCCGTTACGATCAGTTCGTCACGTGAACTGGTTACGATCAGGAGTGTTGAGTCTCCCAGGTGATCGATGACACGCTGGGAGGAGGATGCGCCCAATTGGATGGTGTGGCAGATTCGGCTGCGCTCGGAGGGAGCACCCATCAACGGCAGTTCCAGCAATTCTGCTACATGCTGCAGCGTGGGATCAGCCAGAATCGGTGAAAAATCGAAGGCGCTGGTTACCGTAATGCCCTTGCCCGAAAAGGCCTTGCGGAGATAGGCCAGTGAGCGCTCGCGCTTTTCCGGGACGAGCTTGTTGGCCATGATACAGCGGACATCAGCGTTGGTTTCTTTATAAAGGGCGAGATTGAGTTCGACTGCATCAATGACGCTGCCGATGCCGCCGCCAGTGACCATAAGTACCGGGGCATTAGTCAGGGAGGCGATGGCGGCATTATTCATCCCGACAACCGAACCGACACCGCCATGACCGGCGCCCTCGATAATCAGGAAATCGTTCTTACTTTCAAGCTGTTCAATAGCCTTGAGGATGCCATTGCGCGCATAATCCGGGGGGAGTTCTCCGTCCAGAAACCTGCGGGTCAGGCCGGGGGTAAGGGTCACGGGGGACATGAGGTGTGCGTCATCATCCAGGTGGTACACCCCTGCTATCATGGCAGCGTCCATATCCATGGTCAGGCCCCGGTACTCTATGCATTTGGGTCCGATCGGTTTGATAAAGCCGACCCGATTATATTTTTTTCGGGCCAGGTGCATCAGCGATAAGCTGATCGTGGTTTTGCCGCAGTGCTGTCCGGTTGCACCGATGAATATCTTTTTGCACATGGGTTCACAATCCTGAAACAGTGAGTGCCTGTCTAGGCAGGTTGATTCTCAAAGTAGTTATTAAAATGATCCTCTCCGTTTTGGAAGCGGAGAAAGCGCACACCCATCCCGCTTTTCTTGACAAGATGAAACATGTTTTGCGGTACTTTTTTGGCCCACATGACACGTGCGACCAGCGCCACCTTTTTGTCAGCAAGCTCGAATTCGACGATAATCTTGGTGTTGGGAGGGCAGACGTTTGGGGTTTTGATAAACATGCCGGTCATGGATATATCTTCGGTAAATGCGACTCTGGCCGCCTCATCAATGCCAAAACGCACGGAAAAACGCTTTTTGAGTCGTGTGATCTCACGATTGTCCGCCATTGAACTCTCCATCGTCGTAATTAGATTCGCATCCGTTTTTTAATGCCAGAAATATACCACAATTTGTAATTAGTGGTAGAAATTTTGGGAAAGTTTTTTTAGTTCGTTGCAAATATCGTTCTGTATCTTGATACAGGCAAAATATCACATCGTTAACGCACGTATCCTGTTTATCAGGGCTATGTACTGCGAGGTTTGCTGATTGCGGCCTGTAAATTGGATTGACAGGCTGAAGCCAATCATCTAATTTAGGAAAAATCGCTGGGGGAGTTTCGACTGAGAGCGGCACATTGGCCGCGACCCTTAGTACCTGATCCGGGTAATGCCGGCGGAGGGAAGCGCAACCGACCAACACTCACAAGCCGCTTTCGCGGCTTTTTCTTTTTTTCGGGTAATGGAGGCTGACATGCAGGTGATGGTAAATGGTGAGTCCGCTGATATCAAGGACGGCTGCACGGTCGCAGAGCTGCTCGATCATCTGCAGATTGCCCGCGAGCGGGTCGCTGTGGAGGTCGGACTGGAGATTATACCGAAGGTGCAGTATGACTCGCACACCCTGGCGGAAGGCGATAGAGTCGAGATTGTCCACTTTGTGGGCGGCGGCCAAGGTTGTGTGCAACAACGTGCCCCTTTCAACTATCTAACAGAGGAGTAACTTCCATGAATACACAGCGTGATACCTTGATTATTGCCGGCCGCGAGTTCAACTCGCGCTTGATGGTGGGTACCGGCAAGTATGCCAGTTTTCAGCAGATGGTCCAGGCGCTGGAAGTTTCGGGGGCCGAAATCATCACCGTGGCGGTACGGCGGGTCAACATCAGCGATCGCAATCAGGAGTCGCTGCTGGATCATATCGATCTGAAAAAATACACCCTGCTGCCCAATACCGCAGGCTGCTACACAGCCGATGATGCCGTGCGTACCTGTCGCCTGGCGCGTGAAGCCGGATTGTCGGATTTTGTCAAGCTGGAGGTGTTGGGTGATGAGAAGACCCTTTTTCCGGACAACGAGGAACTGCTCAAGGCTGCCAAGATCCTGGTTGCTGAGGGCTTTACCGTTCTGCCTTACTGCAGTGACGATGTAACCGTCTGCCGCAAGCTGGAGGATCTGGGCTGTGCCGCGGTCATGCCGTTGGGGGCGCCCATCGGCAGCGGTCTCGGTATCCGTAACCCTTACAACATCAAGATCATACTGGAGAACATCAAGGTGCCGGTTATCGTGGATGCCGGGGTCGGTTGTGCTTCGGATGCAGCCATTGCCATGGAACTGGGTTGTGATGGTGTCCTGATGAACACTGCTATTGCCGGTGCTCAGGACCCGATCGCCATGGCCGAGGCGATGAATCTGGCTGTACGTGCCGGCCGCCTATCCTATAAAGCCGGCCGCATCGCGCGCAAGCTGTACGCGAATGCCTCCAGTCCGATTGAGGGTCTGCTTGGTTGATTTCAGTCTGTACCTGATAACCGATAGAACGCAGACGGCAGGGAGGGGACTCCCTGCCGTTGTCACTGATGCATTGCGCGCCGGGCTGCAGGCGGTTCAGCTGCGCGAAAAGGATCTTGGCAGCTGTCAATTATTTGAATCAGCACGTGAACTGCGGAATATCACCCGGGAATATGGCGCTAAGCTGCTGATCAACGACCGTATTGACATCGCCCTGGCGGTCGGGGCCGATGGGGTACATCTGGGCCGGGCCGGTCTGCCCGTGACAGTTGCCCGACGTATGCTGGGCAGTGACCGGCTGATCGGATATTCTGCCCATAGCGTGGAAGAAGCACGCCAGGCCGAACAGGACGGCGCCGACTTTGTTTCCTTCGGACCGATTTTTGCGACCCCCTCCAAAGCTGCCTACGGTGAGCCGCTTGGCCTGACACGGTTGGCCGAAGCTGCCTCGGCTTTGACTATTCCGGTTTTTGCTCTGGGCGGTGTCAAAATGTCGTCAGCTACTGAAGTTCTGTCAGCCGGTGCTCGCGGCATTGCCCTGATCTCGGCCATTATCTCCGCTCAGGATCCCGCTGCAGAAACCGAAGCATTTCTTCGCCTGATCGCTTGTCATGAAAAACTTTCCTGAAATATTACACAAAGAGTTGCGCATCCACTCCTACGGGCACTACCTGCGTCGCCGTTTCGGCTGCCGGGTCAGCAAAGTCAACGTGGATGCCGGTTTTACCTGCCCCAATCGCGACGGCAGCAAAGGGACCGGCGGCTGTATCTATTGCAACAATGTATCTTTTTCGCCCAAAGACACCCAGCCGATGGTCCCACTGGAAGATCAGCTGGCCCATGGCATGGAGTACCATCGTCGCCGGCTCGGCTCCGAAAAATTTATCGTGTATTTCCAGAAATACACCAACACCTATGCCTCGGTCGATGTGCTGGCTGATCTTTTCAGGCGGGCCCTCGAATATCCCGATGTGGTCGGTATTTCGGTCGGGACCCGGCCGGACGCGCTTTCCGCCGAAGCTCTGGAGCTTTTGACGGAGATTGCCAGGACGCGTTATGTGTGTCTGGAGCTGGGTCTGCAGTCCATGGATGATGCCATTCTGTCGCGGATTAATCGGGGACATACCTTGGAAGAGTTTGTGGCGACGGTCCAGCGGGCGGCGGGTCATGGATTTGACATCTGTGCCCATCTGATTTACGGGTTCCCCGGTGAGTCAGCCGGAGATTTCTTGAAAACCGTAGATCTGATAGCATCACTGCCGATTGATTCGATCAAGCTGCATCAACTGCATGCTGTGGAAGGGACTGAATTGGCGGAGATGTACCGGCGTGGCGAATTTATACCGCTTACCCTGCAGAATTACGTCGCCACTGCGGCCGATTTCCTGGAACAGCTGCCGGCGAGGATCACGGTACAGCGGTTGTATGGTTCTGCGCCATTGGCTATCAGCGTTGCTCCGCGCTGGGGCCTCAAGAATAATCAGATGTGGTATGCGGTTATCAATGAATTGCAGAAGCGCGGCACCTGGCAGGGCTGCCGGGCAGCGCGCAGCTGATCGGGCAGGACGTCCCTATTTCGCGATGATGTAGCGGTTCCTGCCGCCCTGTTTTGCCAGGGTCAGGGCCTGGTTCGCCCTGGAGATGCATTCCTGGACGGATTGGGACGGATCATGTTCGCAGATCCCGATACTGACGGTAAGTCGTATGCCCGGTTTGTTGGCCTTGAACTCCGACATGGAGGTCGATTCAAGCACCTTGTTCGCCACTGCAAGAGATGCTTCGGCGCCTGTTTCCGGAAGGAGCAGCAAAAACTCTTCTCCGCCCCAGCGGGCACAGATGTCTTCGTTACGCACGCACCCTCTGAGGACGCGTGAGACCTCTACCAGCACATCATCACCGGCATTGTAGCCATAGGTGTCGTTAACCTGTCTGAAATGGTCGATATTGATCAAAATGATTGTAAACGGGTGCTGGTGGCGCTGTGAACGGGTGGCTTCCCGATCGATCTTCTCCATGATATCGCGGCGGTTGGCCAGCCCGGTCATGCCGTCGATCCTGCTGGCCAGATCAAGCGAACGCACCATGTTGACCAGTTCGGTCTTAAGCTGCTCATTTTCTGCTGTCAGTTTTTCTACACGGCGCTCAAGCAGTTGAGAGTGTTCATGAAGCTGGGTGAGTTCAGAAAGAAGGGTGGTGTCTGCAAAGCGCCTGTCGGCGATGATCTGTTCGAAGCGAGCCATGTCACTGCTGCCTGAGAAATCCTTGACCTTATGTGCGGTCTTCATGTCCCCTCCCTCTTGCGCTGCGATAACAATTGAAATGATTGGATGCAATTAGAGTCGAATAACAGTTCGTGACAATGTGTGAACAGAAATCGCGATATTTTAGCACAGTATTACGGTACATTGTCAAAGACTAAAGAATGTGTACGCAGAAGAAAGTGCTTTTTTGGAATAATCTGCAATGCTATAGTACCGCACCCGAAGTCTCAGCGCATGACATGGCCCTGGCACACATAAACGTATGTAATTACCTACAGAAGGAGTTTTGCATGTCCCCAATCCGCGTTCGCTTCGCCCCCAGCCCTACCGGTTACCTGCACGTGGGCGGTGCCCGTACCGCCCTCTTCAACTGGCTTCTGGCCCGCAAGCTCGGCGGGACGTTTATCCTGCGCATCGAGGATACGGACGTGGAACGCTCTACCAAAGAATCGGTGGATGCCATTCTGCATGGGATGGAGTGGCTTGGCCTGGACTGGGATGAGGGCCCGTTCTACCAGTCCGACAGCTTTGATCTGTACAAGGAGCATGTCCAGAAGATGCTGGATGCGGGCAAGGCCTACAAGTGCTACTGCTCCGCCGAGGAGCTGGGTGCAAAGCGCGATCTGGCCATGAAGGAGGGGCGCAAGCCCAAGTACGACGGTACCTGCCGCGATCGCGCCGATCAGCCCGATGCCCCTTTTGTTGTCCGCTTCCGTGCGCCGCAGGGGGGCGAGGTGGCCTTCGACGACCTGATCAAGGGTCGCATTGCTTTCCCGGCCGAAGAACTGGACGACCTGATCATTCAGCGTACGGACGGCACACCGACCTATAACTTCTGTGTGGTGATTGATGACGCCATCATGCGTATTACCACCGTTATCCGTGGTGATGACCATGTCAACAATACCCCGCGCCAGATTCAGCTCTACCAGGCACTTGGTTTTCCGGTTCCCCAGTTTGCCCATGTGCCGATGATCCTGGGCAGCGACAAGGCACGGCTCTCCAAACGCCACGGGGCCACCAGCGTCATCGCCTATCGGGATATGGGCTATCTGCCCGAGGCGCTGATGAATTATCTGGTGCGACTGGGGTGGAGTCACGGTGATGATGAGATCTTCTCCCGTGAAGAGATGATTGAAAAGTTTGATATTGCCGATGTGGGACGATCCGCCGGTGTTTTTAATACGGAAAAGCTCAACTGGCTGAATGCCCACTACATCAAGACCGGGGATCCGGAGCGCCTGGCAGATCTGCTGCTGCCGCACCTTTCCAGTCGCGGTGTCAGTACCCTGCATGGCCCGGATCTCGTGGCAGTGGTCAAAACCCTGCAGGAACGCGCCCAGACCCTGGAGGAGATGGCTGAGCGGGCAGTATTCTATTATACAGCCCCGCAGTCTTATGATCAGGCCGCCCTGGCCAAGTTCGACAAAGGGCACCTGACAACAGTCTTTACGGTTGTTGCCGACCGGTTGGCCGCGTCAGCCGGCGCATCGGCGGCAGAGCTGGATGCCCTGTTTAAAGCAATATGTGCGGAGAACAGCTGGAAGATGCCCCAGGTCGGTCAGCCGACCCGTATTGCCCTTTCGGGTGGCACCCAGGCGCCCGGTATCGGCGAGATCGTCGAGGTACTGGGGGTTGAGGAGGCTGCACGAAGAATTGCCAGGGCGCGTGAAGTCGTGACGGCATAACTAGGACATGCGATAAGCAGCATGCAGAAAACCCGGCACGGTCCGGGTTTTTTTGTGGCTGATCTGGCAGCGGACCTGTTTTGTGATACAGTTTTTACATGAGCCAGACAATTACGATTTCTCCCGTGACCCGCATTGAAGGGCATGCCCGAATTAGCATCAGTCTGAATGAAGCCGGACAGGTTGCAGCCGCCCGTCTGCATGTCCAGGAGTTCCGTGGATTCGAGGCCTTCTGTGTCGGACGTCCCTATTGGGAGATGCCGACCATCACCGCCCGCATCTGCGGCATCTGTCCGGTCAGTCATGCACTGGCAGCGGCTCAGGCGTGTGATCGCATCCTGGGCGTGGAACCTCCGCCGCCCGCCCGCCGGCTGCGGTCTCTCCTCTCACTGTCCCAATTGGTTCTCAGCCATTCCATCAGTTTTTTTCATCTCTCTGCCCCCGATATCGTCCTTGGACTGGATTGCGATCCGCTGGAACGCAACATTGTCGGTCTGGCCCGGCACAAACCCGAACTGATCGCAAAGGGGATCCGTCTGCGCCAGATCGGACAGGAGATCGTCAACCTGGTCGGCGGAGGCGCTCTACATCCCGAATTCGTTGTTGGGGGAGGCATGCGCGCGCCGCTCAGTGCAGAGGGGCGCGATACCATTGCTGTCCTGCTGCCGGAGGCGCTGGAACTGGTGCACTATGCCATGAATATCTGGGATGCGTATGGTGACAGCTTGCTGTCCGGGATGGGCGTATGCGCAGATTTTCCCAGTCTGTTCCTGGGATTGGTGGGGGAGGACGGGCGCCTCGACTATACCGTTGGCCGGCTGCGCTTCGTGGATGATTCCGGAGTCTTGGTGCGTGAGGTGGCAGCGGAGGCGTATGGCGAGGCGATCCGTGAGACTCAGTCCGGTGACAGCTATATGAAACCGACGGAATGTATCCTCGGGGATACACGGCTCTACCGCGTTGGCCCTCTGGCCCGACTGAATACGGCCCCTTTTGTCGGTGCACCCCAGGCTGAGCGGATGCGCCAGGCGTTTCTTGGCGGTCGAGGGGCTGTGACCGGCAGTCTCAGTTACCACCAGGCCCGCCTGATCGAGATGCTGTATGCCGTCGAGCGCATGGGAACGCTGCTGGACGATCCGGCGGTCTGCGATCCGCATGTGCTGATACGGTCCGGAGTGAACCATTCTAAAGGGGTCGGTGTGACCGAAGCCCCGCGCGGGACATTGATACACCACTACCAGGTAGACCGGCATGGCCTGCTCACCAGGGTTAACCTGATCGTGGCCACCGGTCACAACAGCCATGCCATGGATCGTGCCATCACCGACATAGCCAAGCTGCACATCCGTGGCGACAGCCTGACGGAAGGGCTGCTCAATCGTGTTGAACACGGCATCCGGCTCTACGACCCCTGCCTATCCTGCGCGACCCACCTCCACGGCCGCATGGGGATACGGGTTGAACTGCATGCCCCGGACGGGAAGGTGCTGGACAGTTCCGTGCTGTAAGTCTAAAATGGCATCATGAATTCAGAACCATCTCCGTTTATCCTCAAAACCGATTATATTCCCCGTGGCGACCAACCCCAGGCAATTGCAGAACTGGTAGAGGGCATCGAGCGTGGCGACCGGCACCAGACCCTGCTGGGCGTAACCGGCTCCGGCAAGACCTTTACCGTAGCCAACGTCATTGCCCGAACCGGCAAGCCGGCCCTGGTGATGGCCCCCAACAAGACCCTGGCGGCCCAGCTGTACGGCGAGCTAAAGGAACTCTTTCCGGACAATGCGGTCGAGTATTTTGTTTCCTACTATGACTACTACCAGCCCGAGGCCTATCTCCCCACCACCGACACCTTTATCGAGAAGGACTCCTCGATCAATGACGAGATCGACAAGATGCGCCATTCGGCCACCCGCTCCCTGCTGACGCGGCGTGATGTGATCATCGTGGCCTCGGTCTCCTGTATCTACGGTATCGGATCGCCCGAGGCCTACCAGGCGCTGCATATCTTCTTTCGCCAGGGGGAGGAGTACGGCCGCGACACCCTGCTGAAGAAGCTGGTGGAGATCCAGTACGAGCGCAATGATACGGACTTTCATCGCGGGACATTCCGGGTGCGCGGCGATGTGGTGGAGGTCTTTCCGGCCTATGACAACGACAAGGCGCTGCGGATAGAGTTCTTCGGCGACGAGGTGGAGGCGATCAGCGAGATCGATCCGTTGCGGGGGACGGTTCTGACGAAAATAACGAAGTGCGCCATCTATCCGGCTTCGCACTATGTCTCCACCCGCGAAACCCTGGAAAAGGCGGTCGAGTTGATCCGGGTCGATCTGGGGGAGCGTATCCGTTATTTCCGTGAGCAGAATATGCTGCTGGAGGCCCAGCGTATCGAACAGCGCACCTTCTTTGACATCGAGATGATGGAAGAGATGGGCTTCTGCCAGGGGATCGAGAACTATTCCCGCTATTTCGACGGCCGGCAGGCCGGTGAACCGGGCTACACCCTGATCGACTACTTCCCGGAAGATTTTGTGCTGTTCGTGGACGAGTCCCACATCACGGTCCCCCAGATCGGCGGCATGTACCGCGGCGACCGCTCGCGCAAGGAGACCCTGGTCCAGTACGGTTTCCGTCTGCCGGCCGCCCTCGACAACCGGCCGCTCAACTTCCAGGAGTTCGAGTCACGCATCCAGCAGGCGGTCTATGTTTCCGCCACGCCGGCCGATTTCGAAATGGAGCGCAGCGGCGGTGTCTTTGTCGAACAGGTCATCCGCCCGACCGGGTTAGTCGATCCGGTCATAGAGATCCGGCCGGTGACGGCACGAGGGCTTTCAGTCGGTCAGGTGGACAACCTCCTCCACGAGGTCCGCGAAACCGTGGCCCATGGTGAACGTGTGCTGGTGACGGTCCTGACCAAGCGCATGGCCGAGGAACTGACCAATTACTACCGCGAGCTGGGGGTACGGGTGCGCTACCTCCATTCCGATATCGTTACCATTGAGCGGATGCAGATCCTGCGTGATCTGAGGCTGGGGGAATTTGATGTACTGGTCGGAATCAACCTGCTGCGCGAGGGTCTGGACCTGCCCGAGGTCTCGCTGGTGGCCATTCTCGATGCGGACAAGGAAGGTTTTCTGCGTTCGGCCCGTTCCCTGATCCAGACCTGCGGCCGGGCCGCCCGCAATATCAACGGCCGGGTGCTGATGTATGCCGATACAATCACCCGTTCCATGCAGTCCTGTCTCGATGAAACCCACCGTCGCCGCGTCAGGCAGCTGGCCTATAATGAGGAAAATGGCATTACCCCCGAGACGGTCAAGAAGAGTATGGGAACCATCCTGGGTTCCATTGAAGAGCGGGATTACTACACCCCGCCCGGCGCGGTGGCCGAAGCAGACGAGGAGTACCTTGCCCCCAAAGACATCCCCAAGCTGATCAAGAAGCTGCGCAAGGAGATGCTGGCAGCGGCCAAGGCACTGGATTTCGAGAACGCCGCCAAACTTCGCGACCGGGTGAAAAAACTGGAAGGGATGGAGCTGGCATTGCGCTGATGCAGATAGCGGAATGATAATTTAGATTGAGAAATAGCGGTGGTTTGTTTACTCTTTAGAGATGTGGTAACAGCAATCGACTTTTCGCAGCAAGAAGGAATCAGTAATGTCAGATGCAACCAGTGACCCGCTCAAGCGGGTTGAAGATCAATTGAAAAAATGTGTCAAGTGCGGTGCCTGCCGGGCCAACTGTCCGGCCTTTACCGCCTTCGGTCGCGAGCCGGCCGTGGCCCGCGGCAAGGTTGCCCTGGCACAGCATATACTTAAAGACGACATAGAACTGGATGACCAGACCTATCTGGCCATGTCGAAATGCCTGTTATGCGGCAGTTGTGTCGAGAAGTGTCCCAACGAGGTACCGACCGATGAGATCGTTATCGCCGCCCGCGAGGCCCTGGCAAAAAAACGTGGTCTGACTACTTTCCATGCGGCGGTCGGACAGGTGATCAAGAACCGCTCCCGTATGCAGATGGGGGCCCGGATGGCATCACTGTTCGGCCCGCTGTTTTTCAAAAAGGTCCCGGCGACATCCGGATTGCGGCTGCGCTTTCCCCTGCCGTTTATGGGGAACACCCGCCACATCCCGGCTATCGCCAAGAAACCTTTCATGGACCGCCATCCCGAGGTCATAGCGGGAGAACCGGGCAAGCCGCGGATCGTATTCTTTGTCGGCTGCATGACCAACTTCGTGTATACGGAGATCGGGGAGGCGGCATTGGCCCTCTTCCGTCATCTGGGCTGTACGGTCATCATACCCAAGGGTCAGCAGTGCTGCGGTCTGCCGGGCATGTCCGGCGGGGATCTGAACACCGTGCGCGACCTGGCCGAGAAAAATCTGGCAGAAATGGAGCGCTATGAGGCCGATTATGTCATGAGCGCCTGTGCGACCTGCGGCGGTGCCCTGCACCGGCTCTACCCGCTGGTGATCGGAAAGCGCAATCCGGAATTGAAGGCCCGATTGGAGGCGCTGGCCGCCAAGACCGTGGATGCGTCTCAGTTGCTGCAGAAACTGGGGCTGAGCCCGGAGGAAACCGGGGCCGGTGATTCAATCCGCGTGACCTATCACGATCCCTGCCATCTGCGTACCCGAGGGTTGACGAAACAGCCCCGTGAACTGCTGAAGGCAACACCGGGCGTGGAGCTGGTCGAGATGGAAGGGGCCGATCGCTGCTGCGGTTTGGGGGGGACGTTTAATGTGTATCATTACGGCTCCTCCATGACCATCAACGAGGCCAAGAGCCAGGCCATTGTCGCCACCGCAGCCCAGGCTGTGGCCACCGGCTGTCCCGGCTGCATGATGCAGTTGTCCGATGGGCTCAAGCAGCATGGTTCGCGTGTCGAGGTGCTGCATACCCTGCAGCTGCTGGCACGCCGTTTGAAGCTGATCTAGTCCGCACCATTTCAAAACGGTCTCCGGGGGGGTAAATACCCCGGAGGCCGGTCTCATCACGAACAGGGTTTTTGTCGCTCTAGATCCCCAAAATCGCCCCACATACTTTACCCGTAATAAATAATTTTTATTGACATTATATTGTAAATTGTATACAAACCCCCGCATAAAAACTGGTTTTATTCTTGGCAGGAGTATGGATGAGTGATTACAATATCGGGGCGAAAATCAAGAAGCTCCGTCTAGCAAAAAAACTGACTCTTCAGTCTGTGGCCAAGGAGACCGGTTTCTCACCCGCACTGATTTCACAGATTGAAAACAATAATGTTTCCCCGCCGATAGCCACTCTTTCCCGGATCGCAAAATTCTTTGACGTAAAGATCGGCCTGTTTTTCGCGGATGATGAAGAAGAGTGCCGTTTTGAGGTTGTTCGGGCTCATGAGCGCAAGGCCATTCCACGGGTTATCTCCAAGGCCGGTACCAGCCAGGGCTATTCGTATGAATCCCTCTCCTTTCATAAGCAGAACAAGAAGATGGAACCGTTCCTGCTGACGATCACTGAAAAGGCCCTTGAAGAAAATACCTACAGCCATGATGGCGAGGAGTTCCTTTTTGTCATGAAGGGAACGGCCGAATTGCTGCTGGATGACCGGCGGATTGTTCTCAACGAGGGCGACTGCGTGTATTTCGATTCGGCCCTCAAGCACCGGCTCCTGGCAAAAGACGGCGATGAAGTCAAGGTGCTGGCGGTGGTTACCCGGTAGTTCCCGTACATCTGTATATAATTTAGATAGAGTCAGTTGAGCTCCATATCAAGTAGCGGAAGGATGGTTGAGATGTCAAAAAAAGCGATAAAAGCTTCACTTAAAAACCCGTTTGCACCTCCGGTAACTGTTGAATTTACTATTCCCGGCGAGATCCCCGGCAAGAAGGGGGGCTACGAGGAGGCGATGAAGGAAGGTTATGACCTGATCCAACGCCCCGTCAAATCGGTCAGCATCGCCCAGATTGAAAAGCAGCACTTCAAAAAACGCATGACCGTCTGGGAGCGGATCCGCGTGCTGACGGAAAACGAACCCAATATCCTGTTCCAGAACTGGGGCAAGAATCTGGACGGCGCTTCTCTGGTGACCGGCATCCTCAATATCAACGGCCGCGATGTGGCACTCTACGGCCATGACTTTACGGTGCGGGCCGGTTCGATCGATGCAACCAACGGCCGCAAACTGGCCTTGCTGTTCCAGATGGCCGGCGAGAAGGGTATCCCTCTGATCGGGATGAATGACTCGGCCGGTGCCTATGTGCCTGCCGGGGTGGGCGGTCTGGACGGCTATGCCGAGGCCTTTACCGCGTTGCGCAAGATCAGCGGTGTGGTCCCCTCCATCATGTGCATGTTCGGCTTCAATGCCGGCGGCGGTAGTTATCTCCCCCGCCAGGGCAGCTTCCTGATCCAGCCTCAGGACACCTTTTTCGGTCTGACCGGGCCGGGGGTTGTCAAGTCGGTTCTTGGCGAGGATGTGACGCCAGAAGATCTGGGTGGCCCCAAGGTCCATGGGCAGTCCGGGGTTGCCGATATGACGGTCGAAGATGAGGTGGATGCACTTCGGACCGCCTTGCAGCTGCTTTCCTATCTCCCGGACAATAACAGTGTCATGGCCCGCTACCGCGAGACCAGTGATCCCCTGGACCGTAAAACCTGGGAGATCAACACGCTGTTGAAGAAGGCCTTCAACTCTCCGACCGGCTTTAACACCCCCTTTGATGTTTCGATCATGATCCAGCAGATCTGCGATCATGGTGATTATTTTGAGCTGCAGCGTGATCGTGCCCGTGAGGCTGTTACCGCCCTTGGTCGCCTGGGTGGCAACGTGGTCGGTTTTGTGGCCAACAACAGTGCGGTTGCTTCCGGTCAGATTACGGTGGATTCTGCCTACAAGATTGCCCGCTTCAACCGCTTCTGCAATATCTACAATATCCCGATGATCTTTATGGAAGACACCACCGGCTTCCTGCCGGGTCGTGAGCAGGAAGGTCGCGGCATCGTTCAGGCCGGTCGCGCCATGCTGGATTCGATTGTTGACATCAGGACACCCCGCATTCTGTTGATCATCCGCAACGCCTACGGCGGGGCGTATGCCTCGTACAATAACTACCCTACCGGTGCTGATCTGGTGCTGGCACTTCCCACGACGCGTCTTGCGGTTATGGGGCCGGCCGGCAAGGAATTTGTCTACAAGGACGAAGTGCGCAAGATGCGCGCTGCTGTTAGCGAGCGTGTAAAGCATGGTGTCCAGGAACGTGTTGCTGCAGGTATGTCGGCAGGCGAGGCCAAAATAGATGCCGAACGGGATGCCGCTGACTGGCTGAAGATTGAGGATGCCGCCTTGAACATGCGCTATGAAAAAGAACTGATGAACCCGAAAGAGGGTCTGGCCCTGGGCTCCATCTCCTCACTTGTCATGCCCACCGACCTGCGCAAGGTGCTGGGAGAGAACATGAACTTCTTCCTGCGTCATTACAAGCCGGGTCCGATGCAGGCAGTTCAGCGCGAGTTCCATTAATTTCATTCATTCCAGATTGGAGATAAAGAGACCATGCCACAGACCGATTACTACAAGTATAACCCCCTGGTTCACCGGGCCCGCAAATTGAGCAAGTCGACCTCCGAATGGGTGCGCTCCTTTTCCTGTGAGGATCTCAAGCCGCTGATCGTCTGCCGCGGGCCGATCCGTAAAGAGGCCATGGATGTGTATGAAGAGATGGGGATTACCCACTACGGTATCCTACTATCCGAGAAGGACTCGATCATCTATCCGAATGCGCTGGCTCCCGAGTTACGTCAGCTGACCGATTCGAAACGCGTCCACCGGGTACCCGATTACAGCGGCGCCAGCAAGGAAGAGCGGGTTGAGCGCATCAACCAGATCATCCAGATGGCCCTGGATAACGGCTATGACTCCATCTTCGCCGGTTACGGCTTCATGGCTGAGGACGAAGAGTTCGTGGCTGCCATTGAAAAGGCCGGCCTCAAGTTTATCGGTCCCTGTGCCGCCACCCAGGCCAAAGCCGGCAAAAAGGACGAGGCCAAGCGTACCGCCCTGCAGGTGAATGTCAGCGTTACCCCGGGCGTCAACAATGTCACCGCTCTGACCCTGCTCAAAAAATATCCTACCCGCGACAAGCTGCTCAAGCTGGTCGAGGCAGAAGGTCTGGCCTGCGACAAGAAGGTTCTGGCAGACAAGAAGATTTCCGACGCGACCCTGGCCGACCATATCCTGATGGCCTCCTACGCCAAGGGTATCGACCTGTTTTCCATTGAGGAACTTTCTGCCCAGGTGCAGGCTGAAGTGACAGAATTATTCAAGAAGTATCCCCAGAGTCGCTTCCGCATCAAGGCGATCGGCGGCGGAGGCGGCAAGGGTCAGCGTATCCTGGGTGCCTCTTTGCTGGCGCTGAAAAAGGCCGATGACAAGGCGATTGCCAAGGCGGCCGCTGAGGCCCCGACCCTGGTGAGGGAAGTGTTGAACGAGGTCAAGGCCAACGGTGTCGGCGATAATAAGAACGTTCTGATCGAACTGAACATTGAGCAGACCCGTCATAACGAGATCCAGTTGCTGGGCAACGGCGAATGGTGCATCTCCCTGGGCGGCCGCGACTGTTCCCTGCAGATGCACGAACAGAAACTCCTGGAGGTTTCTGTTACCCAGGAAGGATTGATGGCTGCCATTGAGAAGGCCAAGGCTGCCGGCCGCAAGGCGGAAGTCAAGGCCCTGGAAAGCGATCTGAAGGTCCTCGCCCGGATGGAAGAGGAGTCGGCCCGTTTTGGCCAGGCCGTAGGGCTTGATTCCGCCTCCACCTTCGAGTGCATCGTCGACCGTGACCGCCACTTTTTCATGGAGGTCAACACCCGTATCCAGGTTGAACACCGTGTCACCGAGCTTTGCTACAGCCTCAAGTTCACCAATCCCAAGGACAAGAAGGATTTCTTTGTTGTCGAATCCCTGGTAGAGGCCATGGCCCTGTTGGCGCGTCACAAGGAGCGCCTGCCCAAGCCGGAGCGTGTTGTCCGCTTCAACGCCTCGGTCGAGGCCCGTCTGAACGCCACCGATGCTTCACTGTCGCCCCACGCCGGCGGTATGATCCGTTACTGGTCGAAACCGATCAAAGGCGAAGTCCGTGATGATCAGGGCATCAGCATGACCAATCCTGATACCGGAATCTTTATGAAATATAAAGTTGCCGGTGCCTACGATTCCAATATCGCCCTGCTGCTTACCAAGGGGGATGATCGTCTGGCCAGCTATGAACGACTCTCCAACGTATTGTGCAGCACAACCCTGCGCGGCAGCGCCCTGGCAACAAACCTTGAATTCCATTACGGTCTGGTCAACTGGTTCCTGGGCAGGAATGTCATGGCCAAGCCGACCACCCGCTTTGTCGTCCCCTATCTGGCACTGGTCGGTACCCTCAAGGAGGAGGCCAACAAGCTGGATGTGGTCTATGCCTTCTTCCAGATGAAGAAGCATTATGCCAAGCTGATCTCCGAACAGTACGCCGATCAGCCGGACGTCTGTGCTAAAGAACTGAAAAACATGTCGGCCCTGCTTGACCGCAAGGGCACTCTGATCACGCGCCCCATGGAACGTCTCCTGGAAGATCCGCACCTGCTGTCAGGGTGGTTGAGCATCAATACGAAGAACTTCCGCATCGACAAGGGCAAGGTCATCTGGCTCAGGAACCCGCTGGGCGTGCTCAATGAAACCTACGAATACCTGCACATGAATTACCGCCCTCATAAACCGGCGGCAGAGATCATCTGGGATCATGACAATGAACTGCTGCAGCAGTCCCTGCACTTCTATCGGACACTCCGTGAAAAGCTCGGGCTGGAGCGGGATGAATATTTCAAGCTCAACGATCTGGTGAATAAGGAAAAACCCCAGGCCGGCTTTGACGCTGAAACCTGGGAGCAGATCCGCTCCGCCCATTTCGGTTACGAGGCCGGAATCGAATTATTGGGCATGCTGTTCCTGATCGGAGATACGACCAAATTCTGGGATATGAAGGTGCTGGATGACCTGGAGGTTGTGATCCCCGACTATCTGACTGATCTTGATCTGCAGGCTCGGATGAAAAAGATCCTGGTGCCGCCCCCGGCTACCAAGGCGGACGAAATTGTCGCCGTTTGCGGCGGGATGTACTATGGCCAGGAAGCTCCGGGTCTGCCGACCTTCGTCAGCGAAGGGATGCACTTCGAGAAGGACCAGCCGCTCTACATCATTGAAGTTATGAAGATGTTCAACACCATCCGGGCACCCTTTTCCGGGACCATCGACAAGATCATCATGGAGGGGGGCGATGGCACCATTGTCCAGAAGGGGCAGCCGCTCTTCAAGATCACCCCTGATGAAAAGTTCGTGGAAGTTGACCAGAAAGAGATCGAGCGCGAAAAACGGGAGTGTACGGGCAAGTACCTCAAGGCCGTTCTGTAACGCGTTATTTTAGACGGAGACAAATTAAGGCCAGGGTGGGGAGTACATCTTCTCCCCTGGTTTTTCTTATTGAATCGTAAATGACAATCTGAATAACACAGAGCAACAGAGAACATCAGAGCAAAAAATCAGAAAAAAATCGATCTTGATTTTCTCCGTTGTTCAGTTGCTCTGTGTTTCAAATATTTTGGTTGAATACAGTAAGTTAAAAGGGGCCATACATGAACATCCAGGAACGTAAAGAGAAGTGGAAAGCAGTAGTTGCCAAGAACATCGCCCGGTCACCGGAACGGATGGAGAAGTTCCTTACCAGTTCCAACATAGAGCTGGAGCGCTGTTTCACACCCGGTTTCGACTATCCCGGTTACGAAGAGCAACTGGGTTTCCCCGGTGAATATCCCTACACCCGCGGTGTGCAGCCGACCATGTACCGCGGCCGCTTCTGGACCATGCGCCAGTATGCCGGTTTCGGCACGGCCAAGGAATCCAACGAACGCTACAAATACCTGCTCTCCGCCGGACAGACCGGGCTCTCGGTGGCCTTCGACCTGCCCACCCAGATGGGCTACGACTCGGATGCCGCCATGAGCCAGGGTGAAGTCGGCAAGGTCGGTGTCGCCATCGACTCTCTGGCTGACATGGAGATCCTCTTTGACGGCATTCCGCTGGACACGGTCTCCACCTCCATGACGATCAACTCCACCGCCGCCATCCTGCTCTGCATGTACATCGCCGTCGCCGAGAAGCAGG
This sequence comes from Geobacter psychrophilus, assembly GCF_056821595.1. Lineage (NCBI taxonomy): Bacteria > Pseudomonadati > Thermodesulfobacteriota > Desulfuromonadia > Geobacterales > Geobacteraceae > Geobacter > Geobacter psychrophilus. The sequence continues at coordinate 1,356,327 of NZ_JBXDTU010000004.1, read as the reverse complement.
GCACACCGGCTGACAAGATTTCCGGCACGATACAGAACGACATCCTCAAGGAATACATGGCCCGCGGCACCTACATCTACCCGCCAAAAGAGTCCATGCGTATTATCACCGACATCTTTGCCTACTGCAAAGACAACGTACCCAAATGGAATACCATCTCCATCTCCGGCTATCACATCCGCGAAGCCGGCTCCAGCGCTGTCCAGGAAGTCGCCTTCACCCTGGCCGACGGCATTGCCTATGTGGACGCCGCCATCAAGGCCGGATTGGCGGTCGATGAATTTGCTCCGCGGCTGGCCTTCTTCTTCAACGCCCATAACAACCTGTTCGAAGAGGTGGCCAAGTTCCGCGCCGCTCGTCGTATCTGGGGCAAGATCATGAAAGAACGCTTCGGCGCCAAGGACCCCAAGTCCCAAATGCTGCGCTTCCACACCCAGACCGCCGGTTGTACCCTGACCGCCCAGCAGCCGGACAACAACATCATGCGCGTCACCATGCAGGCCCTGGCCGCCGTTCTGGGAGGCACCCAGTCGCTGCATACCAACTCCCGCGACGAGGCCCTGGCCCTGCCGACGGAAGATTCCGTCCGTATCGCCCTGCGTACCCAGCAGGTCATCGCCTACGAATCGGGTGCCGCCGATTCCATCGACCCCCTGGCCGGCTCTTTCCTGGTGGAGTCCCTGACTGACCAGATCGAGAAGGCCGCCCTGGAGTACATAAACAAGATCGACCAGCTGGGCGGAGCCGTAGAAGCAATCTCGCGCGGCTTCCAGCAGAAGGAGATCCAGGATTCGGCCTATGCCTACCAGAAGGCCATTGAGAAGAACGAACTGATCATCGTCGGCGTCAACAAGTTTACGGTGCAGGAGCCGCCGCCGACCGGACTGCTCAAAGTCAAGGAAGCGGTGGAGATCTCCCAGAAGAAGTCCCTGGGCGAGATGAAAGCCGGCCGGGATGCTGCGGCTGTACAAGCAGCGTTGGCACAGCTGGAGAAGGCAGCCAGGGGAACAGACAACCTCATGCCGCATATCCTGTCGGCAGTCAAGACCTATGCCACGCTGGGTGAGATTGCGGATGTCTTCCGCGGGGTATTCGGGAAACATACCGAGACGGTGGTGCTCTGATTTTTCACAAAAGTAACGATTCCGTAACCTGAATTCAAGACTACGTCTGTAGTATAAGGAACTTTCTGATGCTTACAAAAATCAACCATATCGGTATTGCCGTAAAATCTCTGGAGGAAAGTCTCCCTTTTTACCGCGACAACCTTCGTATGTCCTTTGACGGTATTGAAGAGGTCGCAGAACAAAAGGTGAAAGTTGCCATGCTGCAGATCGGAGAATCCAAGATAGAGCTGCTGGAGCCGACAGCAGCGGATAGCCCGGTGGCCAGGTTCATTGAAAAGAACGGCCCTGGCATACACCATGTCGCTTACGAGGTGGACGACATCGAGGCCGCCATTGCAAAGCTGATGGCAGATGGGACACGGATGATCGATGAGACACCGCGACCGGGCGCCCATGGTACGCGCATAGCCTTCATTCACCCCAAAAGCAGCAATGGTGTATTAACAGAGCTCTGCCAGTGCGGTGAGCACAAGTAGTCTGGCAGTTTCTCTTGGCCGGAACTTCTATCAAATTGAGCATTTACAGGATGTTACGGCGTTGAAAAGCATTTTTCCCTTGACAATGGTTTGATTTGTTGTTTATCTTGTGCAGCTTTTTAGAACATAGTCTGAAATAAACGAACCTCCTGAAGTAGCTAACCGATTGATACCAATAGTGTTTGTTGAAAAATGAACACTATGTAACCGGGAGCGAAAATACTGTGAAACGTTTCAGAAAATATAACAAAGAGCACTCTATCTATATTACCTTTGGGCGGCTTGTTGTTTAAGCTGCTCAGGGGTATTCGTGTTTTTAGTGCGGTAGTATCTATTTTCTGCGGCATTTTGCAGAAATGATTCGTTATCGCACTTATCCCCGGCAGGGGATTGTGGAAATACATTTAATGTCTGCCACAGATTATGTTTGAAGTTAAATCTATTATGAAAGGTGGTGAACAGTAATCAGATAAGCTTTTGTACTTTGAAACAGTTGTTCGCAGCAATATCAAGCATATTATAAAATTTGAAGGAGGCACACATGAGTTTGAAGAAATCAGTAGCAATCGCAGCAGCAGTCGGTGCAATGGCCGCCATCTCCGTACCGGCAATGGCCTTGGAGAATGAATTTCACGGTACCTACTCATTCAGCGGTATCTTCTCCAACTTCCAGGATGGCGGATCAGGTGATTACAGTCCGACACAGAAAAAAGATAGCGTTCAGATGAATAACTATTTTGAGCAGCGCGCCCGCCTGCAATACACAGCAAAGGTCAGCGACGATCTCAAACTTGTTACTCATTTTGAATTAGATACCCGTTTCGGTGGCATCAACAGCGGCAAATACACCAACTCAACTGATTCTGGCGTACTTGACGCTGATGGTATCAGTTTCGAGACCAAGCATGTTTATCTTGACTTCAATCTGGGGCAGAACTTCAACACCAAGCTCGGTATTCAGCCATACAAGGATACTCTCAAAGGACTTTTTATTGACGCTGACCTTCCTGCAATCATGACAACCACGAAACTTGGTGCATATTCCTTGGGTCTGGGTTTCTCGCGTTTTGCAGAAGATTACCAGAGCAGCTCTGTTACGACAGGCCTGACTCGTCTGGGTGACGGTGCAAAAGACCTGTTTATCATGGACAATACTTTTGCATTCACCAAGGATACGAAAGCAGCACTTTCCTACTACCTGCTTGCTGACTATACAGCAAATGCTGCTAACGGTTCGGGTGTTGAAGCCGCTCATACCAAGGATCAGGCCATACTGCTGAATACGTTTGCCCTGAGTGCCGAAACAAAGCTTGGCCCATTGTCCCTGAGTGGCTTTGGCGCAATGCAGGCCGGCCATCAGAAACGGATTGCTGCTCCTACTAATACCAGCAGGTATTTCCATGGTTATGCTGCAAACGTGACAGGCAAGATGGCGGTTGGTCCAGGTGCTGCTAAAGCAGCCTTGCTTTTCACCTCCGGTGATAACAGCACCAATAATAGCAGCTACAAAGGTTGGGTTTCTTCCGGTATCAACAGCTATAATGACGGTGGCATGATGATTCTTGTTCGTGCTACACAAAACAGCCCAAGTAATACCGACCGTTACCTGCGTAAGGTTGTTACCAATATTGCCGTGGCTTCTTTGGGATATGACGCTAATTTAACTGACAAGATCTTTGCCAATGCTAATGTCGGCTTTGGCTGGGCTCCTGCTTCCAAAGGTGCACCGGCTGATAAATCAATCTCTACAACAGCGAGCAATGGCAGTGACTTCCTGGGTGCCGAGTTCAATCTTGAGAGCGGCTACAAAGTCAACAGCAACCTGACCCTGCGCGCTCAGGCCGCCTACATGGTTCTGGGTGGCTACTACAAAGGTTCCGCACTGAACAGTGCTGTTGGTGCCAGCAAAGATCCAGAGAACCCCTACACCGCACGTCTTCTTGCTTCGTTCAAATTCTAAGCAATTTGTATGACGCAGCACCTCGAAGGGCGGGAGAAATCCCGCCCTTTTTTTCGTTCAATAATGTCGTTGTGAATGTAAATGGTTGCATCCAAAAAACTATTCATTCATTTTAGCATCGCTTATGGCCATAATGAATGAGAGTGCTCATGCAATCGAATGTCTTTGATTCAAATGCACCAAAGAAAACAGCTCACTTGAATATTAACAGCGATCTCCTGTGGCAGGAATGGTTTGATAACAGCCGGGAAGCGATGGAAGGATATGGGCAGTTTGTTGAAAATCATGGATGTTTTGGTGATTCATTGAGGTGTTTCTGATGTCGCAATTTGATTATAAGCGCACTGGAATTTCCATTTGTAGGCTATTGATGTAAAGAGTAGAGAGCTATTAATAAGGCAGGATCAAATGAAAGGGGCGGAGAGTTTAACAAACTCCCCGCCCTTTTGTTATAGGGGAAATCACCTATTGGTCATTTGGAACAATTTAGAAGAAATAAAATGCGGCCAGACGGAATACGTTTGCGGAACCTTCATTATGAGCTGTGCCCGATCTTCCATACTGTGTTTCCAGGTGCTGATACTCGGTCATGACGCGAACGGCGGCGTTCAGGTCATATGACAGGTTGCCGTAAAATTGCGAGCTGGATTTCTGGAATTCTGAAGTGAAATTGGAATAATTAATGGCACCCCTTCTGCCGTAACCGGCAGTGATTCCCAGTTCCTGCGTCGGGTAGAAGATGACCTCTGCTCCCAGGCCGTAACCTTTGGCCGGGTTGGGTGTGGCTGTCGAAGCATAGACAGTGCCTTGCGTTGCCGAGTTAAAGCTCATATTGGCAGCCTCATAAATCTGGCCCTCAAGAGACATGGTCATGGCGCGACTCTTGCCGTCGGAAGACTTCAAAATAGGAACAAATGAGTAGAATCCATAACCATAGGAGTCTACGTTTCTGGCACTTCCAGTTGATACCATCTTTGAGTTTCCATAAAGACCAAAAACTCCGAGGGTCAGGGGTTTCATGGGCAGACCAAAGTAACCGGGCGCAACACCCATGGCCTTGCTGGTGAACATGATCTGGCCGGCGCCATTGACTGTTGCTCCATAGGTTGTGGGTGCTGTCGTGGAAACCGCCCCGGTTGTCGTGTTTGCTGTGAAAGTCTGATTATTGTTTCCGTCCTGGTTGGGGTCCTGGACGCCTACTACCAGGCTAAGGGCGTTATCGGCATTAAAGTTGATCTTCTGGGTTACGCGAATCTGCGGGACGCGCGGATTGTTCGGGGCGCCCTGTGGAGAACCTGAGCGGAAGTCAACAGTGGAGGCGACATAGGGGCCAAAGATATCCCAGTTCTGTCCAAAAATCACCTGTGTGTTAGCCCAGTCCAGCGAGCCGTAGGCCAGACGCATACGAAGCTGAGGACTCTCTGCTGCGCCTGAGGCATCACCGTAGAAGTCGCCCTCAATCAGGGCGCTGGTCTTGGCTCCCATGAACTCAGGGCCACTGGCTTTGAACCACAGACGGGACTGGCGAGCGGTAAAAATGGATTGCTCCTGTGAACCTGCAGCTGTAGCTTTTCTGACTATTGCGCCAGATCCAGGCGTCAATCCGCCTGATTGACCGAAGTTTACCGAGTTGTAGGCATAGTCGAGCTTCACAAAACCGCCTATGGAGAGGTCAAACTTGCTGGTGACCGGTGCCGCAAAGGCCATTACCGGTACTGAACAGAGCAGAGCTGCACAGATAGAGCTGGATATACGTTTTTTCATTGTGTGTCTCCTTCATGTCATTGTAGTTTCTGAACGAGTTTTGCCCACATTCCAATCCAAATTACATGTAAAACCTTGCAATATGCAGCTTCAACCTCCTTTCATTTAAATGTGGTAAATCATTGCACTGCTATGATGTCAGTGGGGTATACCTGAAAACCGTCTTTTACCGTAGCAGTCGCCCCATTCGATCCAACAAATCCGGTTATCACCACGCTACCTATAACGGTTCCCGGTGCAAAGCCGAGTCCCTGGACAATCTTCCCGCCGCGCAGGACGTTCAGTTTCTGGCCCAGATTGACACCGGCGTCGTGGCCGGCATTGATGTAGATTTTGCCGGCTTCAATTGCCACGATCTTTGCATACCATGGGAGGTGCGCAATCGCTTCGCGTGAACGGTCGGCAAGTGTAGCCATCGATGCTGCAACGGCACTGTTCATGGCAACAGAATCTTTTGCATCATAGGCCGGTATGATTGAATCAACCTTGCTGATCAATCCCGCCCCCATGCCGTCATAGATTTCCACCGACAGATATTTGCCTGATCCGAGTCCATCCGGAGCGGATACAAACAGCGACACGTTTACACCCAGATCCTGCCAGGCCTTGGCGGCATAGGCAGCACGTTCATCTCTGGACAAGAGTTTATCCGCAGCCGCTTCGGGAGCAATGGATATGACGGGAGAGCCTGGCAGCACACGCAACTTTTCCTTGAATGGGATGGAAAGCTGACTGTGGCCTGTTTCCAGTACAGCAGCTCGACTTCGCATGCCGCTGGTAAATGGCTTTGCCGCTACTGCAGGTTGTGCAGCAGTGTCTGGTGTTGTCATTTGTTGGGCAGAAACTACGGCCTGACTATTAGTTACTGAATCATAGGCTTTTTTGATTACCTCGCTGCCACGTGGCGGGCCATTATCCACAGAGCTCTTCGGCACCCAGATGGTGGCGGGGGCGTCACGCGACATGGTGAAGGCCGGATTGCTTATCTCCACGTATTCCGAAGATGAACGGTTGTCATTTGCCTTGGTTCCGGCGCAGGCCGTCAGGGAAAGCACAAGTGGAAGAAGAAAATATTTATTAACTCGCAAAGGCTGCTCCTTTTAAAATTCGGATTATATAGGCTCCGGGGTTCAAATGTTTGCACAAAAATATAACGGTGTCACGCAATAGCATATAATGTGTTTTATTTCTTACCGAACTGCGAGCTCAATGTCAAACAATTTGAGATAATAAAGGCGTAAACACGATAATTTATATGAAAAACAGCGTTTGTTTGTTTCTGTTGCGCAGGAAGTGCTGCGATTCTCCATGGAATAAAGCTCTTAGGGATATACATAAAGTAGTGCAAGGTAGTAACAATAGCTGGGTGGAGCACTGACGTAGAAAGTCTGGGGAAGCGAACGGGTTGTTGTCGGGAGTATTTCGATGCCACTGATACGATGGGATATTTTGCCGGATGGCAGCGGTTAATTTGATGCCAGCACGGCTTTTATTTTGACTTTACAGGGTGCATTTGCGATAATCCGCCGGCTTATATGCAGTCTTGGAGGTATCATGAAAAAGCGGTCTGTAGCGCTCGTTGCGCTGTTCAGCATACTGGTAGCAGTTCCTGCGCTTGCCGCCCAGGTGCGTGTATTTGTTGCTGATATGAATGCAATCGGAGTACAGAACAAAGATGACATGAAGGCGACCCTGCAGACGTTGCTGTCATCACGACTTACCAGTGACAGGATTATCGCTGTCGGCAGCGCCGCCGAGGCTGATGCTGTCGTAACCGGAACCTATGTCACCATCGGCAAGGTGTTCAGCGTGGATGCACTGGCCAAGACGGCTGCCGGCAAGACGCTGACCAGGGCTTTTGTGCAGGGTGAGGGGCAGGATGAGCTGATTCCGGCGGTGGGCAAGCTGGCAGAAAAGCTGTCCGCAGAACTTGGAAAGATCTATGCTCCCGGCCAACTTCCCGTATCTGCTGCGGTGCCCGTGCAGCCAGCCCCGCCTGCTCTTGCTGCGCCGAAATCAGATTTTATCAAAAACGAGCAGCAGGTCCGTCCGGCTCCTGTCAGCGAGTTTATCAAGCCGAGCGACTATGATCGCAGCAGCAGTGGCGGCTGGCAGAGTAAGCGCCTGAACGGTGCTGCAAATCAGATGGCCATCGGCAAAAACCTACCGGATGGCAGCCGTGAGATATTTCTGTCTGAAGACCGACGTTTGACTTTTTACCGCCAGGGTGCTGACATGAAGCTGGTGGCTGAAACAGAGTTCAAAAATTCGGAGAAGATTCTTTCACTGGATACCATTGAGGGCAGCGACGGAACTGTTGACATCTATGTGACTATCGTGCGGTCGGATGAACTGGCTTCGCAGGTCTGGCAGGTCAAGGGAGACAAGCTGGTAAAGGTCGCAGAAAATCTCCCCTACTTTTTCCGTAGCTTCAGTCTGGCCGGCGGCCCGAAAAAGCTCTATGCCCAGGCAATGGGTCGTGATGCCGATTTCTACGGTGATATTGCTGAAGCCAGCCGTGTCGGCTCCAGTATCAACCTCAAGAATCCGGTTAAAATGCCTCGCTTTGGTGACCTGTACAGTTTTAATCAGTTTCGTGATCGTGAAGGTAAAACCTATTCAGTGGTTATCAATCATGATGGTTACCTGATTGTGTACGATCAGGGATTGACCGAGTTGTGGCGCAGTAACGACAAGTTTGGCGGATCGGAGCTGTTTTTTCAGAAAGAAGACGCCAATCCGAGAGTCACCGGCGATAAATTCCGCACCATCTTCATGAATCAGCGGGTACAAGTGACCGACAAGGGTGAAGTGCTGGTCGGCAAGAATGATGGTTTCTGGGTGATGGGCGATGCTCGCTTATACAAGAAGGGCGCCGTGTACAATATGGCCTGGAACGGTTCCAGTCTTGAGGAAAAATGGCGCACACGGGATACCCAGAATTATATGCCGGATTATTATTATGATGCGGCCCGCAATGAACTGCTGATTCTGCAGACGGTCCAGCGTAGCGGGTTTAATTCCCGCGGGGCATCATCCCTTGCAATCAAGAAGGTAGAATGACCAGTATATCACCTGACATATCCCTGCCGCGTGGGGTCAGCGACTTTATGCCTGAGGCTGCCGCCAAGATTGGTTATATCGAGGGGCGAATCCGCCGCGTATTCGAACTGTGGGGTTTCCGTCGTGTCATTACTCCCAAGCTGGAATATGAAGATGTCCTGGCGATCGGTATGGGAGAGGGGTTGAAGGGGAAAACCTATCGTTTCGATGATCGCCAGAGCGGACGTCTGCTGGCGTTTCCACCGGACATTACCCCGCAGATCGCCCGGATAGTTGCTACGCGCCTGACCGGCTGGCCATTGCCGCACCGTATCAGTTATAGCGGCAGGGTATTGCGCCAGACAGAAATACAGGCGGGGCGCAGCCGGGAGATTTTCCAATCCGGTGTTGAGTTGATCGGCCTGGATTCACCGGAAGCAGATGCCGAGATGGTTGCCATGGCGGTGGAAGCGCTCCAGGGATTAGATCTTGCCGATTTTAAGATCGATATGGGCCAGGTCGAGTTCTGCCGGGGGATCATGGAGGCTTCCGGCCTTCATGGGCAGCCTCTGCATGAACTGCAGTTGGCCGTTGCCCGCAAGGATTCATCGGCAGTGGCAAAAATCATCGCCGAAAATGACATGCCGGAAGGGTCGCGTGCCGAAATAGCTGCATTGCCGCGCCTGTTCGGTGGTCGCGAGGTTCTGGATGAGGCCCGGCGGGTGGTGACGAACTGCAGATCCCGTGCTGCACTTGAAAACCTGTGCCAGGTACTGGAGATCCTCGACATACACGGCGTCAGTGAACACCTGACCATCGATCTGGGAGAAACCCGCGGTTTGGATTATCATACCGGCATCACTTTTGAAGGTTTCGTAGCCGGTCTGGGCGAGCCGGTCTGCAGCGGCGGCCGTTATGACAACCTGACCGGACGTTACGGTTTCCAGGCTCCGGCCACAGGCTTCACGTTCAATATTCTCAGCCTGCTGCAGGCGTTGCAGAAACGCCCCGAGCTTGAAGCCAGCACGACGCGAGATTTTCTGCTGTTCAATGCGCGTGATGACCGTCGCGAGGTGCTGGAAGTGGCACACCTGCTTCGTTCGCAGGGTTATACCGCTGCCCGCGACATCATTCGTCGTGAATATGACCATTCGCTGGAATACGCCCGCCGCATGAATATCCGCTGCATGCTGGTTATAGATGACGAGTCCCTCAGTGGACAGTACAGGGCCGTACGTATCCGGGATGGCCGAACAATACCGATTGCAAAAGAACAGCTTCAACAATTTGGACTGATGGAATTTATAGAAGAAAGCCAGGGAGACGAATAACTATGGCAAACGTAGTAGTGGTTGGCGCCCAGTGGGGCGACGAAGGTAAAGGTAAGGTAGTCGATATTTATACGGAATTTGCCGATGACATCGTACGCTATCAGGGTGGCAACAATGCCGGCCATACTCTGGTCGTGGGCAGCGAGAAGATTGTACTGCATCTGATCCCATCAGGTATCCTGCACGAAGGCAAACGCTGCATCATCGGCAACGGCGTTGTGCTCGACCCGGAAGTTTTCATCAAGGAGATTACCAAGCTCAAGGAATCGGGCCGCATCAAGGATGATGCCAGTCTGCTGCTGTCCGAGTCGCTGCATGTGATCATGCCGTACCACAAGCGGATTGATATAGCCCGCGAGGCCAAAAGCGGCGACAAGAAAATCGGTACAACCGGCCGCGGTATCGGTCCCTGTTATGAAGATAAGATCGGTCGCCGCGGTATCCGCCTGATGGATCTGCTCAACGAAGAGGTTTTTGCTCGCAAGCTGAAAGAGTTTCTGGTTGAGAAGAACTTCCTGCTGGAAAATCTGCTTGGTGAGCCTCCCTGCAGTTTTGATGAGATACTGGCCGAGTACCGCGGGTATGCAGCGGTTCTTGCCAAATATGTAGCCGACACCTCGCTGATTCTTGACAAGGACCTCAAGGCCGGGAAAAAAGTGCTTTTTGAGGGCGCCCAGGGAACCTTGCTGGATGTTGACCATGGCACCTATCCCTACGTGACCTCCTCTTCGACCTGTGCCGGCGGTGCCTGCACGGGGTCGGGCATCAGTCCCCGCGATATTCATGAAATTGTCGGTATATCCAAGGCATATGTGACCAGGGTCGGCAGCGGGCCGTTTCCGACCGAACTGTTGGATGCAACCGGGGAGCAACTGCGTCAGACCGGCGGAGAATTCGGCGCTACCACCGGCCGCCCCCGCCGCTGCGGATGGTTCGATACCATGGTGATCCGCTATGCTGTGCGGGTCAACGGTCTGACCGGCATTGCCCTTACCAAGCTGGATGTGCTCTCCGACTTCGACACGATCAAGGTCTGTACCGGTTATACCTACCAGGGCAAAGCCTTGGAAACACTGCCTGCAGCTCTGGAAGTGTTCGAAAGCTGCCAACCGGTGTACGAGGAACTGCCCGGTTGGAGGACGGATATCACCGGCGCAAAAAGCTTCGAAGATCTTCCGGAAAATGCCCGAAAATATGTCCGCCGGCTGCAGGAACTGGCGGGATGCCCGATCATCATGGTTTCGGTTGGTCCGCGCCGTGACCAGACCATTTCCTTGAGGAATCCATTTGAGTAGATCTAAACGATAATGGTCGGAAACAAAAAGGGGTGCCTCCAGTTGAGGTACCCCTTTTTCGCATCAAATGTTCCGAGAACGTTATCAGGGAAACAGCGCCAGCCCGTCAAGCCCCATGGTTTCCGGGAATCCGCAGACAAGGTTCATGTTCTGAACAGCCTGACCCGAAGCGCCTTTAACCAGATTATCGATGGCAGAGACAAGTATGATCCGCCCGGTACGCCCATCCACAACCGGAGCGATATCACAGAAATTGGAACCCCGGACGAAGGCCGTGCTGGGAAGGCTGCCCTGGGGCAGAACACGCACGAACGGTTCCCCGTTGTAGAATTCATTGTACAGTTTGACCAGTTTTTCCGTAGTTGTTGGTGTATGGGGAACAGCATAGATTGTGGAAAGAATGCCGCGATCCATCGGAACCAGGTGCGGGGTAAAGGTGATCAGCAGTTCCTCTTTGGCCAGAAGTGACAACTCCTGCTCGATTTCCGGGGTATGCCGATGGACACCCCCGACGCCGTACGCCTTGTAGCCTTCATTAACCTCGCAGTACAGGCTGTCCACCTTTGCCGCCCGTCCCGCTCCGGTAACGCCCGAGGCCGAGTCGGCAATGATTCCTTGCAGGCTGATGGCTTTGGATTTCAAGAGCGGGGCCAGGGCTAAAATGATGCTGGTCGGGTAGCAGCCCGGGTTCGCAACCAGTTTGGCGCCCCTGATCTTTGCGCGCCTGATCTCCGGCAGCCCGTACACCGCTTTTTTCAGGTTGGCGGGGTTGAGATGCGGCTCATACCATTCAGCGTAGACCTGAGGGGCGCTCAGGCGGTAATCGGCGGAAAGGTCAATGACGTGCTTGCCCAGTTTCAGGAATGTCGGAACAACTTCCATGGCCGCCTTGTGGGGCAGGGCGGTGAAGATGATGTCGGCCTTTTCGGCCACCCGAACCGGTTCCAGATTTTCCAGTATAAGATCACAGCGTCCCCGCAGGGTTGGGAAGACATCCGAAATTTTACGGCCGGCACTCTGCTCAGAGGTCAGGCAGGTTACCGCCACCTCGGGGTGGCAGTGCAGGATACGGATCAGTTCCAGGCCGGTGTAACCGCTGGCTCCAACAATTGCTACGTTCAGCATCTCTTTCCTCCAATACCTTCGATCGTTACTGTACACACTCTAGTGTAGACAATCATGACTGTCAATAAGATCAGGGTGACTGATTCGGCGATAATAGGGTGCGGCGTGGTGAAGAAGGTTACGTCGCATTTGTAATGATACGAAAAAAAGGGGAAACCCTTGCGGATTTCCCCTTGTATCGAATCTGATAGATGTTCCCAGCGGTTTAACGCTTGGAGAACTGGAAGCGGGCGCGCGCTGCCTTGCGGCCGTATTTCTTACGCTCTTTAACGCGGGAATCGCGGGTGATGAAGCCGGCTTTTTTAAGGTTGCCGCGCAACTCGGGGTCGCTTGCCAGCAGGGCCTTGGTGATGCCGTGGCGGATTGCGCCGGCCTGGCCGGTGTCGCCGCCGCCTTTGACGGTTACGAAGATATCGAACTTGCCGATATTCTCGGTCAGCTCCAGCGATTGCTGGGCAACCATCTTGGATGTTTCACGTCCAAAGTATTCATCAAGGGTCTTGTTGTTGACGGTGATTGCGCCGGCACCCGGTTTAAGCCAAACCCTGGCGATTGATGTCTTGCGCTTGCCTGTTCCGTAAAAACTTACTGCTGCCATATCGTGCCTCTCCTCAGAGAATTAAAATGTCAGATTCTTGGGCTGTTGAGCGTCGTGTGGGTGGCTGGCACCCGCGTAAATTTTAAGTTTTTTGAGCATGTGACGGGAAAGCTTGTTTTTGGGGAGCATTCCTTTGACAGCCCTTTTGATGAGCTCGCTCGGCTTTGTCTCAAGCATTTTGCCGGCAGTGGTCTCTTTCAGGCCGCCTGTATAGCCGGAGTGGTTGTAGTAGATCTTGTCGGCCAGTTTGCGGCCGGTCAGGGCGATCTTCTCGGCGTTTACCACGATGACGAAGTCACCAGTGTCAACGCTGGGGGTGTAGATGGCCTTGTTCTTGCCACGCAGAACACCGGCAATCTGGGTTGCAAGCCTGCCAAGTACCGCTTCCTGAGCGTCAACCAGGTACCAGTCCCGCTTCACGTTTTCGAGTTTTGCAACTTGTGTTTTCATAGCTTCCTCACATACTGCACAATCTGTACATGTACTTGGATGATGGTTTTTTTTCGAAGAGGTGTAAATTACTTAAAGATTGGAGACATGTCAAGCAAAAAAACAGTTCCCGCTTTCGACCCGGTGAACGAGGGTTGTCAAACGGGCTGATTCATGCTACAAACCAGCTGCAGTAGTACCTAATTTTGCGGAGTTTGCCGACATGAATATTAGCGTTGCAGAAGTGGAGCATGTTGCCCGTTTGGCCCGCCTGGAGTTGAGTGACGAGGAAAAAAGCCTCTTTGCCGTCCAGATGGGGGCCATACTCGGGTATGTCGATACGCTCAAGGAGCTGGATACAGAGGGGATTCTGCCGACATCCCACGCTGTTCCGATGGAGAACTCCTTTCGCGAGGATGTCGCCTGCCCGGCCATCGGAATTGAGTCGGCCCTGGCCAATGCCCCGGATCGAGTGGAAAGTTTTTTCCGAGTTCCCAAAGTCATAGAATAAACATTAATCCGAATCGGAGACAGCATCCGCATGAATATATGTGATCTGACCATACACGAACTGCATAGCAGGCTGAAATCAAAGGCGGTCTCTTCCCTTGAGGCGACCAAGGCCATGCTGGACCGAATCAAGGAGGTTGAGCCGCAGGTTGGTTCCTTTATCACGGTCACCCCGGAAAAGGCCCTGGCTGACGCCGAGTCCGCTGACAAGCGGATTGCTTCCGGCACAATGGATGTACTGACCGGTATCCCGCTGGCTCTCAAGGATATCTTTCTGACCAAGGATATTCGCACGACCTGCGGTTCGCGCATTCTGCACAATTTTGTGCCCCCCTACAATGCCAGCTCCTATGAAAAACTCATGGAACGGGGCGTTGTTCTGCTGGGAAAACTCAATCAGGATGAGTTTGCCATGGGTTCATCGAACGAGTCCAGTGCCTTTGGCACCACGCGTAATCCCTGGGACATTACGCGGATTCCGGGTGGCTCCTCGGGCGGCTCGGCTGCTGCAGTCGCCGCCCGTCAGGCCACGGCCACCCTGGGCACCGATACGGGTGGATCCATTCGTCAGCCGGCTTCCCACTGCGGTTGTGTCGGCCTCAAGCCGACCTACGGCCGCGTATCGCGTTACGGAGTCATCGCTTATGCATCTTCTCTGGACCAGGTCGGTCCGCTGACCCGGGATGTCACTGACAGCGCTATCCTGCTGGGGGCCCTGGCCGGTCATGATCCCAAGGATTCCACCAGTGTCGATACAGCGGTGCCGGACTATCGTGCGGCTTTGACCGGCAATGTCAAGGGGCTGCGCATCGGCCTGCCGAAAGAATATTTTATTGATGGACTGGATGCTGACGTGCAAACTGCCATGAACCAGGCCATTGCGACCTATCGCAGCCTGGGTGCCGAGTTCGTCGACATTTCGCTGCCTAATACCGATTATGCGGTGGCAACCTATTACCTGGTCGCCACGGCTGAGGCCAGCTCAAACCTGGCGCGTTACGACGGCGTCCGCTTCGGCCTTCGCGCCGAGGGTGCGTCCGGCCTGCTTGATATGTATACCAGGAGCCGCAGCGAGGGGTTCGGGGCCGAAGTCAAGCGGCGCATCATGATCGGGACCTATGCCCTCTCATCCGGCTACTACGATGCCTACTACGTCAAGGCCCAGAAGGTGAGGACCCTGATCATGCGGGACTTTATCCGGGCTTTCGAGGATGTGGATGTGATTCTGACCCCGGTGGCACCCACCCCAGCTTTCAAAATCGGTGAAAAGGTCAATGATCCGCTGCAGATGTACCTGTCGGACATATTCACCATTCCGGTCAACCTGGCCGGCACCTGTGCCCTGTCTGTGCCAGCGGGAATCAGCTCCACTGGAATGCCGATCGGCCTGCAACTGGTCGGAAAGCCGTTCGACGAGGCTACGATCCTGCGTGCAGCCCACGCCTTTGAACAGGCCACCGAGTGGCATACCAGAAAGGCGGTGATCTGATGCGCTACCAACCGGTTATCGGTCTTGAGGTTCACGTCCAGCTCAAGACGGATTCAAAGATTTTCTGCGGCTGTTCCACGGCATTCGGTTCCGAGCCCAATTCACAGACCTGCCCGGTCTGCCTGGCGCTGCCCGGCGCACTTCCGGTGCTGAACAAAAAGGTAGTCGAATTCGCTATCCAGGCTGGACTGTCCACCAACTGTTCCATCACCCCCCGCAGCATCTTTGCCCGCAAGAATTATTTCTACCCTGATCTACCCAAGGGCTATCAGATCAGCCAGTTTGAGGATCCGATCTGCCAGCACGGCTGGCTGGACATCCAAGTCGAAGGGCAGGAATTAAGCCCTGAAAAACAGGATAAGTGCGTTAACGAAGTTATTTCCTGCCAGAAAAGCGCAAAAAATAACTTCTCACGCACTAAACGGATCGGCATCACCCGTATCCATATGGAGGAGGATGCCGGCAAGCTGGTGCACAATGATGTCTCCGGTCTTGGGGACGGCTCCGGTGTTGACCTGAACCGCGCCTGCACACCACTGCTGGAGGTGGTTTCCGAACCGGATCTGCGTTCGTCCGATGAGGCGGTCTCCTATCTGAAACAGCTCCATCAGATTGTGACCTGGCTCGGCATCTGTGACGGAAACATGGAAGAGGGCAGCTTCCGCTGTGACGCCAATGTGTCCGTCATGCCGCTGGGTTCCGAGACACTCGGAACGCGGGCCGAAATCAAGAACGTCAATTCCTTCAAGTTTGTCAAACAGGCCATCGAGTACGAGATCCAGCGCCAGATCGACCTGATCGAGGATGGCGGTACGGTGGTACAGGAAACGCGCCTGTTCGATCCCAACTCCGGCACGACCCGCTCCATGCGCAGCAAGGAGGAGGCCCACGATTACCGTTATTTCCCCGATCCTGACCTGGTGCCGCTGGTGATTGACGATGCCTGGGTGCAGCGGACGCGGGCTGCGTTGCCTGAGCTGCCGGAACAGCGAAAACAGCGCTTCATGACCGACTGGTCCCTGTCTGCCTACGATGCCGAGGTGCTGACCGCCAGCCGCGCGCTGGCGGAGTATTTTGAGGCCTGCGTTGCGCTCCATGACAATGCCAAGGCGGTCTCCAACTGGATCATGGGTGAGATCACCCGCGCCTTGAATGACTCCGGCACATACATTGATCGCTGCCCGGTCACGCCGCAACTCCTGGTGGAGTTGCTCAAGCTGATCGAAGGCGGAACCATCTCCGGCAAGATCGCCAAAACGGTCTTCGACGAGATATGGCAGAGCGGCAAGGCCCCGGCTGTCATCGTACAGGAGCAGGGGCTGGTCCAGGTTTCCGACAGCGGGGCCATCGAAGCGATTATCGATGAGATTCTGACCCGGGAAGCCGGCCAGGTTGCGGAGTATCGCTCAGGCAAGGACAAGCTGTTCGGATTCTTTGTCGGGCAGGTTATGAAGGCCAGCAAGGGCAAGGCCAATCCGGCTGTGGTAAATGAGCTGTTGTTGAGTAAACTCAAGGGGTAGCAGCGGAGGTAGGTATGAGCGCGACTGTCATGATCGTCGATGATGCCGTTTTTATGCGCAGTATCATGCGCGGCATCATCCAGGACAAGGGGTACACCGTTGTCGCCGAGGCCGCCAGTGGCATTGAGGCCATGAAGCACCTGCTTACCTTTAATCCGGATATCATCATCCTGGATATCATTCTGCCTGACGCAAACGGGCTTGACCTGCTGGAGACCATCCTCGAGGCTCGCCCCAGGACAAAGGTCGTGGTCTGCTCGTCCCTCAGCCAGGAGCAGATTGTGAAAAAGGCCCTGGATCACGGGGCAAAGGCCTTTATTCAGAAACCCTTTACCCCCGAAAAGGTTATTGAGGTGTTGCAGAGCCTGGAGGATTAGAGCATGGACATGTCCCAGTACCGGGATCTGTTCGTCTCAGAGTCCCGGGGACACCTGAGCGCGTTCAACGAACTGATCGTTCAGCTAGAGGAGAATGTTTCCGATCGGGACGCCATTGATGAGATCTTCCGTCATGCCCACTCCCTCAAGGGGATGGCCGCCACCATGCAGTTTGATGCCATCACCGCTCTGGCTCATCGTATGGAGGATCTGTTAAGCAGGGTCCGCAACGATGAGTTTCCCTTCTCTGCAGACATGGCTGATCTCCTGCTGGAGGGGGGCGATCTCCTCTCCGGCATGGTTTCCGTTATCGAAAACGGAGACGGGCAGCAGCCTGACGCAAGTGATCTGATCGATCGTTTGACATCGTTTACGCCTGATTCAGCGGATCGCGTCCAGGGAGAACAGCCGCCACCCGCCGATGCAGCTGCTGCAGACATATCCGCGGATTCTCCGCACAAGAAACATCAGTTCCGGCACACGGACTCTTTCAAAAGTGTCCGCGTTAAAACCGATATACTTGATCGCCTGGTCAATATAACCGGCGAGCTTATCACAACCCGTCACCGCTTGACTGATCAGGCCCGCCGTCATTCCGGTGCAGCGCTGGATGAACCGCTTCACCAGCTTTCGGCGCTCCTGCGGGAACTGCGGGACGAAGTGTTTCAGGCCCGCATGCTCCCTTTTGCCTTTGCCGCAGAACGTTTCCCCCGCCTGGTGCGTGACCTGGCCCGAAAGCAGGGCAAGGATGTCGCTCTCCTGATCGAAGGCAGGGATATCGAACTTGACCGGGGCATCCTGGAAGAGATTACCGAGCCGCTGGTTCACATCCTGCGCAATGCGGTTGACCATGGCATGGATACACCCGATGAGCGCGTTGCGGCGGGCAAGCCGCATGCTGGAACGATTAGCATCAGTGTTACCCGGGATAAGGACCATGTGGATATCATGGTACATGATGACGGCCGTGGCATGGACCCCGCGCATATTACCGAAAAGGCGCTTGAGAAGGGGATCCTTACCGCTGCGCAGGCGCGGCGGCTTTCCCCGCAGGAGACCCTGATGCTGGTTTGTGCCCCCGGGTTTTCCACCGCTGCGGAGGTCAGCGACATCTCCGGCCGGGGCGTCGGAATGGACGCGGTCAGAACGGCTGTTCATGTCTTGGGCGGCACCCTGTCCATTGAGTCGGAATGCGGCCGGGGCAGCCGCTTCACCCTGCGGCTTCCCATTACGGTTTCCATTATCCATGCACTGCTGGTGGACTGCGGCAAGCTGACGATAGCCTTCCCGGTCAATGCCGTCGCCCGAACAATCGAACTCAAGCGCAGCGACATCTTTGAGGACCATGGCCGCAAGGTCTTTTTGCTTGCAGGCCGGCCTGTGCCGGTCAAGAGCCTTAACCGGCTGCTCGGTCAGGAAATCGCTCAAGGGGCCGGGCCGATTATTCCGGCGGTCGTGACAGAGGCCGGCGGCAGCCCGGTGGGTCTGGTTACGGACAGGCTGCTGGGGCAGCAGGAAATATTTGTTAAGCCGCTGGGCATCCCTCTGGGGCGCATGAAGGGTCTTACCGGCGGGGCCATCACCGGCGACGGCCGGATCGTTTTTGTCGTGGATGCCAGCGCCCTGGCGTGAACGTCAGTTGTGACACACTCGCGGTACTGATCGATAGCGGTTGCGATACCAGCGTGCTTATGGCACATTACGAAGCTGGAAATAGATTGATGAGTGTAAAAGGTGACCATCTTGAAAAACATGATACGTACCGCGATAATGTTGATGCTCATGGTGCCGCTTTCCGCACCCGTGTGGGGAGCTGAAAAAAAGGCTGCCTTGAAGGATGTGGTTTCGGCCCTGGAAAAGGGGTATTCCTCGTTGCAGGATGTCCAGGCCGACTTTGCACAGAAAACAATCATTGCCGGCATCAACCGCGAGCAAAAAGGGAGTGGTGAGCTGCTGCTGAAAAAACCGGCCTCTGCCACCGCCATGTTCCGTTTCAACTACACAAAACCGAAACAGCAGATTGTCTCCAACGGCAAACAGGTCTGGTTCTATCTTGCAGAAAACAAGCAGGTCATGGTTTCCCCGGTGGCTGACATGTTCAAGGGGGGTAATTCCATTGCCCTGAATTACCTGACGGGACTGGGACATGTGTCCCGTGATTTTGATGCAAGCTTTGCAAAAGAGACTCAGGACAAGAACGGCAATTATCTGCTTGAGCTGGTACCGAAGAGCCCGTCCGCCGTACTGGCACGGCTGCAGCTGACCGTCTCTGCCGCAGCCGTGGAGAGCTTTTTGCGGGACGGCAGCGTGCAGGATATCTTTCCCGTGCTGGCCTCTGTTATCCACGATGCCGGGGGTAATCAGACCCGCATCGAGTACAGTCGCGTCAGGGTCAACAAGGGGCTGGCCAACAGCGCCTTCAGTTTCAAAATCCCGAAAGGGGTCGAGGTCATAAAACCGTAAGTACATTTATCAATACAGTTTTGTGGAGGATTGTATGCCGTCATTCGACATTGTTTCAAAGGTTGATATGCAGGAGGTAGATAACGCCGTCAATCAGGCGGTCAAGGAGATCGGTCAGCGTTACGATTTCAAGGGGTCCAAGTGCCAGATCACCCCGGAAAAAGATTCGGTCAAGATCCTGGCCGACGATGACTACAAGTTGAAGGCGGTAATTGACGTGCTGCAGTCCAAATTCCTCAAGCGCAACATCTCCGTCAAGGCATTACAGTACGGCAAGGTCGAGCCGGCCTCGGGCGGCCTGGTACGCCAGGTCATCACGGTCCAGCAGGGCATATCCAAGGAGAAGGCCAAGGATATCATTGCCGTTATCAAGGAGGCCAAACTCAAGGTGCAGGCCCAGATCCAGGATGACCAGGTGCGGGTGACCGGAAAAAACCGTGACGATCTTCAGGAAGCGATCCAGCTCCTCAAGGGCAAGGATCTGGATGTGGAGATGCAGTTTTTGAATTTCAGGGAATAAGTGAGAGAGGGTACATTGAGCGATACTGTAAAACAGAAAGTCAGCATGGTCAGCCTGGGCTGCCCCAAGAACCTGGTGGATGCCGAGGTCATGCTGGGCGTGCTCTCCAAGCAGGAGTACGAGATAACAACCGATGAGAAGGATGCCGATGTCATCATCGTCAACACCTGTTCCTTTATCAAAGAGGCCAAACAGGAAAGTATCGATGCCATCCTGGATCTGGCCGAACGCAAGCGCGATGGACGCTGTCATACCCTGATCGTCTCAGGCTGCCTGCCGCAGCGCTATCAGGAGGAGCTGGCACAGGAGCTGCCCGAGGTGGACATCTTCATCGGTACCGGTGATTATCCCCGGATTGCCGAGATATTGGCCGAGAAGGGCGGGACTGAGGGACAGCTGCGCTATGTTGGTGACCCTGATTACGTCTATGATGAGTCCCTGCCGCGACTCAATTCGTCGCCGGCCTGGTACTCCTACCTGAAGATCGGCGAGGGCTGCTCCAACTGCTGTTCCTACTGCATCATCCCGCAGCTGCGCGGCGCCTATCGCTCCCGTCCGCTGGAGGCGCTGGTGGCGGAGGCAGAACGGCTGGTGGCCCGTGGTGTCAAGGAAATCAACGTGATTTCCCAGGACATTACCCGCTACGGCAGCGATCTGGAGGATGGCGCTACCCTGGAGACGCTGGTGCGCCGCCTGGCCGCTATTGAAGGTCTGCGCTGGATCCGTCTGCTGTATGCCTACCCGGACGGCATCACCGACAGCATGATCGAACTGATCCGTGATGAGCCCAAGGTCTGCAAGTATCTGGATATACCGATCCAGCATATCAGTGACCCGGTACTCAAGGCCATGAAGCGGCGCAGCAGCGAACAGCAGATTCGTGACCTGATCGCCCGGCTGCGGAAGGAAATCCCGTCCATCACCTTGCGCACGTCGCTGATTGTCGGTTTCCCCGGTGAAACGGTCGACGATTTTAACACCCTGATGCATTTCATTGAGCATACCCATTTTGACCGTCTGGGGGTTTTCTGTTATTCCAAGGAGGAAGGCACCCCGGCCGCGGCGCTGCCCGATCAGGTGTCGGAGCGGGTCAAGCGCGAGCGCTACCGCAAGCTGATGCGTGCCCAGGCCCGGCTTTCGTTCCGTCGCAACCGTGCCCTGATCGGCCAGACCGAAGAGGTTATTGTCGAGGGTTACAGCGAAGAGACCGAACTGCTTCTCAAGGGGCGCTCGTCCCGGCAGGCCCCGGATATTGATGGCCAGGTGTACATCACTGCCGGTACGGCCGATGTTGGAGACATCGTCCTTCTGCGGATAACCGATTCATCAGATTATGATCTGATCGGAGAGATGGTCGACTGATATTTCTTTTGGCTTGACAACTCAGCTGTTATCTGCAATATTTTGCCCCCTTTTTCCGGGTAAGGTAAATGACAGGCAGTCCACGGGAGTATCTACATGGCGACAAAGCCGAAGAAGCAGAAATGGCAAGAAATCCGGGATATCCTGCTGCAGATGAAAGAGGATACCCTGCGAGAGATAGCAAAATCGCTCAAAAATGGTGCCGATTCCGCATTGATCAGCGAACCGAGTGGTGACATCTACGATCAGGCCTCGTCCGAGCGTGATCGGGAGCTTGGTCTTCTGCTGGGTGATCGTGAGCGGGAGAAGGTGCATGCCATAGATGAGGCCCTGCTGCGCATCGATGAGAATGAATACGGGGTCTGCGAGGAGTGCGAGGAGGAAATCCCTCTAGGCCGGCTGAAGGCCATGCCGTTCGCGCGTCATTGCGTCAAATGCAAATCGGATCTGGAGAAGCTACAGGCCCAGACCAAACGTTTTGAAGAGGAGCGCGCCTACCGTGAAATCCCGCTCGGTTCCGAAGAGGAAGACGCCTAGCGCCTGCGCCCGGCCAGGGCGGAAACGATTTTCAGCATAAGGCTCCGGCGCACCTGCATGGCATCGTGGGGGCAAAGCTCGCGACAACACCAGCATCGAATACAGCGCTCCTGATCAACCGTCAGGGCGCTGTTTTTTATTTCTATGGCCCCAGGCGGACAGGCCTCCCGGCAAATTCCGCACAGAACGCACAGCTCCCGGTCGGCAATCGGGAACGCTGTCAGCTGGTGCTTGAGCAGGGTGCTCATAAACTTCGGCAGCCCAAACTGTGTGTCCAGGCCGCTGGGCAGTCTGAATGGGTGTGATGGAAAGCCGTCTAGGGGGGCACCGATGATCTCCAGCTGATCCCACACGGTCCCGGCCAGGCCCATACGGCGTGCCTCGAGCTCCACAGGCAGCATTTCCGCCGGAATACCCGCCAGGCGTCCTGCTACCGTATCAACTGCCACCGGGTTTACGCCGGCAAGCAGTGCCCCCACCTGCAGCGGGTCCCCGCTCCCCGGTCCGTTGCCCTCCATGGCGACAATCGCGTCCACAATATTCAATACCGGTTTTTTCAGCAGGTAGATTTCCAGCAGCAGACGGGCGAACTGTTCCCGCGAAGCACCGGCCTTGAGGTGCCAGCCGGCTTTCTCGGCCCCGACGACCGCTCCGAACAGGTTCTTTACGGCGCAGGTCATGGTCATCATCTCGTGGGTCTTAAGTTTGGGCAGATTGATGATCTTGTCAGCCTCCCAGTAGGTCCGAGCCAGTGTAATGCGGCGGAAGGTGCCGCTACCGGGCAGATCAACGGTGGCTGCGAATTCTACCAGTTCGGCGCCACTGTCCGCAGCGGCACGAGCAATCCCGCTCTTGTCGGCAACCCGTTGGAATCCTCCGATCCCAGGGCTGTCGCCGATCAGCGCCTGACCGCCTGCTTCGCGGACCAGTTCGGCCACGACACGCACGACGGCCGGATGGGTGGTGACGGCCTGTTCGGGTGTTTTGACTGATAGCATATTGGGTTTAAGCAGTATTCGCTCGCCGGGGTAGACAAATGCACTCATGCCGCCGAGCGGTTCAAGAAGCTGGTAAATCGCCGCCCGAACGCGGGAAAGATCATAATCGTCGCATCTGGTGAGTGACACCAAATTCATCGGAAGCTCCTTGCATGGTCTTGAAAAAAGACAGTTACAGATTCATTCCAAACTATCCGATGGTGCTGGCAAGTGCAAGTCTGTATGGAATGTAACTAAAAAATATATAAGACTGGAAAAAAGTATTGACTTGGTGGCGCAGCTGCGGTATAAACTCAATTCTTTCGAGCCGCTAGCTCAGTCGGTAGAGCACCTGACTTTTAATCAGGTGGTCGTTGGTTCGACCCCAACGCGGCTCACCAAACATTACAGGGCGTTACGATCTGATCGTAACGCCCTTTTTGTTGTTTTGATTGTCGCTGCGGTCCAGCGGTGTGTAACGCGACACATGATCCGCGAAACGCGGACACATGCTTTCTGTAAAAAATTGCACAAAATAAAGGGGCTTTAAAGGGGGTAATTTAACACCACTTAAAGCCCCTCTTTATTTACCAGTTTTTAAAGATCAGTTCCTTCCTTTTTGCACCCTTCCCAGCCCCGCCGATCGTGTAGTTTATATCCACGACTTCCATCTCAAATGCCTGGAAAATTGTCCTCATCTTTGGGTGGTCATTGATGGTCAATATCGCTGAGCCTTTCATCGTCATCATGGCCTCTGCGATCTTGTAGTATTCCTCCAGGGGGAACGGCACGCCGTATCCTTCGGTCTCCCAATAGGGAGGATCCATGAAATGGAGAGTATAGTCGCGGTCCCATTTAGTCAGACAGCTCTGCCAGTCCAGGTGTTCAACCCACACCCGAGACAGTCGTAAATGGGCCTGGCTCAGATCCTCCTCCAATCGCAGATAATTGAACCTGGGCGCGGAGCTGGGTGAGGTGCCAAACGTTTGCCCGGTTACCTTGGCAGCGAAAGAAAGCTTTTGGATGTACAGATAACGAGCAGCTCTCTGGATATCGGTCAGGACTTCCGGAGGCGTCTCTTTGGCCCATTCAAACAGCTGCCGACTGACCAGGGCATTTTAAAACTGCCGCAAGAACTCCTCCAGGTGGTTCTTTACCACCCGATAGAGATTGATCACTTCGCCGTTGACGTCGTTTAGAACCTCGACTTCGGCCGGTTGTCTGAGAAAGAACATGGAACCGCCGCCTGCAAACTCTTCGACATAACAGGAATGCGGCCGGCTGGTGATAAGTGGAATCAGTTTCTTTGCCAGGCGGCGTTTCCCGCCCGGCCATGCCAATATAGGATAATGCCTCATTGTGAGTGCCTCCATTGATGTTTGAGTAGGTTTATGGTAGGCTCCCCTCGCCGCGATCGTGGTGGGGTAGCCTTGGCTGGCTCACAGCTCTACTGTGTGTTGGCGGCCGGTCTGTGTTAGCGCGCAGGCCGGTCGCTGCCTCTTCTGTTTTATCTCCCAATACAACTAAACCGCAGTGGCCACACCAGCCGGGAGTTTACGCATCAGCCCCCTACTACAGGTACGCTCTCCATCGCTTGATGTTTCTGGTATGGACCACTGCGGCTGTTGTGTCTGACTGGCCAGGTCAGACAGGATCAATAGGGCCAACTACTGGCTAACACCAACCGGCGGCCCGACGGTTAATGTCCCATTGATTTTAACGTTCTTGTAGACGACCTTGCCCAGGGCGTTCGAGGTGACAACCTGCCCGCCGTTTGATGAGGTAATCAGTATTGCCAGTGCTATGCAGATGAGTGTTTTCATAATGATCTCTCCTTTTATTATGGTGCAACGGGGGTGATAACCAAAGTTGGACCTCTGAAATAAACGAATCGTTGATTGTAGTACTCAGTCGAGATCCGGATCCGCACGCCGTTAGATGAATACCTGGCTTGAATTGCCGAATAATTACCGTAAGGGATTTTAAGAACAGGGCTTGTATTGATCTCCTGTTTCAGCTTTGCACCAGTGATGTTTCGGTTCCCGCTCAACGTGTCGTGAACATACATCCGGCTATCATCATGCAGTTGCTGGATGGTTGGTAATTCGTTCAGTTTCTGAGTCGCGGCCCAGGCCGAGGCGGTGATCAGGATCAAGGTGATTGCTATCAGTCGTATTGTCATCAGTGCACCACCTTCATAATGTCGCCAGTTCGGTACATTTCCCCAGCTGTCAGACCACCAGCCAATGCAGCGGCATTATCGGCATAGTCGGTGGGTACGGTGTTGAGTTTAATATTTCCGACAAGCGTCAAGCCGGTTGCAGTAATAAAAAACAATATTGACCACGCGGTATTATTGTAATTTCTCATATGAACAATGCTGTAATTAACTTGAGGTTGCACCCACGTCATACCAGCGTATGGAACAGCCGGAGGCGTACTCCCGAAGTTATTACTGGCCAATGCCTGCAATGCTGCATTGACTGCAGCTCTATATGCTATCCCTGTGTTAGCATCTGCAGTTGTGATGTTGTAATCATGCTGGCTCATAAGCCCTCCTATAGAGTTATAGCGGTGTCGTGAAGGTCGATATTGATACTGAGACTCGATATGGTTAATGTGTCGGGCATTTTATTTGCGAATCCAATCATGAATTCAGCTCTTTGAAACACATAATCACCGGCAAATAACGGTTGCATATCATACGGAGCACCGCTGTTTTGTGACGTCCGAATAAATAAATTAACAGTTGTTTCCGATGTGCTTTGGTCCCACCCCACAACATTGTCAATATTGTAAACTCCGTCAAAATCATTGCTCATCGATACTATATTCCATTCACATTTAGCGCTGACC
Organism: Geobacter psychrophilus; assembly: GCF_056821595.1. Classification (NCBI taxonomy): domain Bacteria; kingdom Pseudomonadati; phylum Thermodesulfobacteriota; class Desulfuromonadia; order Geobacterales; family Geobacteraceae; genus Geobacter; species Geobacter psychrophilus. The sequence goes on along the minus strand of NZ_JBXDTU010000004.1, from coordinate 1,330,569 downwards.
CTGACGTTTTTGGGGCTGCCAAAATCAATAGCCGTACCGACTTGATACCCACCTGAAATCTCCGTTATTAAACTCCACTCCTCCGGCAGCGGAGGTGGCCCCATTGTCCAGGCAACTATCAAATTACCATTGCCATCAGGAACGCAATTGTAACCATATCCCGCCCAGGCCGGATGCTCTTCAATCAGCGTATGCGGTGTTAATCCTACAATTGACGGTATGCTGGCAATTACAACGCTGTCAGCTGTCGTTGATTCGTGCCCGGTCGTATCGATGGCCTTGATCATATAGGTGCCAGGCTGTGCAACATTCAGGTTGGCGTAATTGGCAGAGGTGCGGATTATTTCCGAACTGCCGAACCAATCTGCGCCCGTCAACAGTGGGCTGTACCTGATCAGATATTCATAGACGTCAAGATCGGCAACAGGAGTCCAGGCGAAACGGACGCCGCCGGTGTTTGCCGCTGTCGCGTAAAAATCGGATACAGATTCCGGCGGTGCAGTTTTGCCAAAAATGAATTTACGATACGGGACCAGCCCCGCCAGCGCCTGTGATTCTCCATTGAGGTTGACGCAGGCAACGGCGAAATTCCAGTAAACACCATCGGCCGGTACCGGCCATTCAAACGAGTCGGCGCTGATCGGGTTGCTGATCTTCTGAGGAGTAGTTCCATCCTGCCAGGCCCATATTTCGACCGAAGGAAATGCATAGCGGTTGACAACCGGTGTCCAGTAGATTGTGGCGATGGCTGATACTTGGCCGGAACTATATTTGCGGAGAGATTCTGAGACGGTCAGACCTATTACCGATTCAAACGGTGGCAGGCTCTGCTTGAAGGTCCGTAACGGGTCTGTGTAGTCGAGTACACCTACAATGGGGATGTTGTAATCAACGTTAAAGATGCCTTCAACGTACTCCACTGCGTTGATCATGGCTTTAAGATCGCTGTCCCTGGAGATGTTCGCCACGCGGAAGGGTTTGGCAGTTTTGAGTATTTCGCCTACGGTGAACACATCGAACGCCTGCGGTGCAGCTGGAAAGGCAGGGGAAACGGTCAGAACGCTGGTATCGCCTGGAGCGTTGGTAATATCTCGCTCGATCAGGCTATCATCAGTCATACGTACAAGGATGGCGTATTGGGTGCCAGGCTGCAGCGTGATTATCTGATCAACAGTAATGGCCACAGTGGTTGCGGATACGATTCGGCCGCCATAGCCCCACTGCGGCACGTCGTGCTGGATCAGGATCACATCGCCGATGGTACAGGCTATAGAATCGATATCAGCTCCAAAATCAATGATCCTGCTGATGTGCTGGTTATAGGCAAGCTTCCGCATAGCGCTTCGCCATGCCATAGAGGGCTTGGTGACTCCGAATAGCGACAAGTTGACCTTGCTGGTAATGTTGGTCATCTCTGCGTTAATGACTGTCAGCTTATCGCGTTGGTAGTTATTCTCCTCGTTGATGAAATCCACTTCAATCTCAGCCGCCCTATCTTCCATTGGGAGAAAGGTTTCTTTGAATGAATCCTGGTCGATATTACCCAGTGAGAATAATTGCACCGGGTCAGATGGCTTGTCGATCGATACCGTCAGCTTGATACCGTTCCAGATCGGGGCAGCATAGGCCACTGTGCAGATACGTAGGACAGCTTCCCATAGAGACATTTCACTGTCGAAACCGCCGTTGAACTCGATCCGTTTTTCGGTACCGCCTGTGCCGTCCGGCAGCAGCTCGTCGCAGTAGTCTGCCCATTCCTTGAACTTGACATGATCGATGCGGGCGGGGTTTATGCCGTCGTAACGGTACACAGCTGTTGCGTGGTCGGTAATAATGATTGAGTCGATTTCAAATACGTTGTCAGTAGGGTAGGCAAACATAAACGATAACGCTGTAATTTCACTTTCCGTCCATCCCGGCCCACCGAAATGCTGGTTTATTGACGTTGACATATCAAATACTATTTCAACGAAATCGCCTGTCCATGCCGGCTCCGGTACAGTTGCATAAAACGTATATGTCAGAGTTTCGCCAGGGACCGTGCCCAAGCAATAACCAGCCCACGACGTTCCGGATATGCGCTTGATGCGCATTTTCACTATGAAAAAACTGGCTCCGGGAAATGACAATTCGGTACGCTGGAAAGTGTTTATTGTTGTAGTAGGAGTAACTGTAATTGAATTGGCATTTACGGCCAGCGACATATTAATGCCGGTCCAGCCGTCAGCAACGCCATTGAACCCCCATGACATCGGGGTTGTAGATAAAACAGGCTGAGTCAGCACGTCGTAACAAATCCATGCCGGATTTGTGCTGTATTCACTGGTCCACGCGACCCCATTCCACACACGGACAATGGCGCATTCTGCTATGCAGGAGAAGCGCAGAGACCCTGAAAGCTGGTTAGTGGCCAGCGCACGTAATCCGACCAGTACCTGTCTCGGATAGGTAAAGGCCTGGCCAGTTACCTCTTTGACGCTGGCCAGGTATAATTCACCTAAATGACGGGTTGTAGTAAAATCAGCGGTGAGACGCTCAATTTTGATATCGTAGTAGTCTTTTTCAGGAGTGTTACCGGCGCATGTGATGCGTATAGGGTTGGCTTGTGCGCCGGAGATCACACCATAATCATGAAAACTTGTAACTATGCTTTCATTGCCTCCAATCCAGTGCCACCACTCCGTTTTGTATCCTGACAACGGCGAAAACTGTCTGAAAATTTCGCCTTCATAATGGGCGCTATAATCATTCGACCCTTCAGTTGTTTCGTGCCACACCTTGGAAACTCCGTCGGGATAGACCCAGTAACCGGAACTCCAGTGGTTATCCGCCGTCAGGCCATGCTGGTATGGTGTCTTTGAAATAACTGTCCATGCTGCATCGGTATGTTTTTTTATGGAAACACGATACTGCACAGTCAACGATGTGATCCCGCCCTGATCGTTGTAATATCCAAGACCACGCGGGAGCTGCAGTAATATCTCCAGGCTATCGAAATCATTGCCCTGAGTGGTGTAGATTACCGGACTGCTGAATGTTACAAGTCGAGATGTGCTGTATTCGACTGTTGCGTCCTTGAAGTCTGATAATACCGATTGATTGACATATCCCAGCCGAATATCCGGTGCCTGGACACCGGAAAAGTTTGCAACCGGCTGGTCATTGATTTGATAGTCTGTCAGGGATTTATACGGTCCGAGGCCCAGGTTTATGATGGCATTGACATAGCTGTTGGCCCCGGAATAATCCACATGTGCAACTATGATGTTGCCGTACAGCTTGTTTTTGCCATACCAGCGGGGGAGCACGGTGCCTTGCTGCTGGGTAGATTGTGGCGACCAGCCATATGATGGGGAATTTGTGACATTATCCCCGTATGTCTGCAATCCTCCGCCACCTGGTGTATTCGGAGCAAATGCCATGTTGACGATCATGCCGCCAACCATGGTGATAGCTGCGCCAATGATTGAAGCGGCGGCCATGCTCCCGCCGAAATATGCACCTGCGATTACGGGGGCGGCATACCAGGCAACGACCGCAATGATGACCATAGCAATCAGCCGCCCGATCATCTTGCCGTCACTGCCCCCCTGTAGCACAGGAACCGCGCTGACTATATCGCCCCCGCGAGGGATTGTGTTCAGGTCGGTGACGGTGCGGCCATTGACTGACAGGGCGAAGTCGACCGCCGCGGGCAGGTAGAGCGTCTGTAACTCTGCCAGCGTCAGACCGGATTCAATCTGTTTGGTGTCCCTGCCGGTACGCTCGAATGCGTTATGTATGGTGACCAGTGTTATCCGATCCATCGATAGTACCCCGCCAATTTGCGATTCCACACCGGACTGTCTATGCGCTCACGCGATACTCGTGTCCCTTTTGTGATGTGCAGGAATTCAAGCGGTATTGTATTAACGATTACACCCACATGAGAAACGAACGGAGGGCGTAACCTGAAGGTCACGAAGTCGCCTATTTCCGGTTTGTCGATCGATTGGAATCCCCGTTTATATCCGACTTCAAGCAGTGCATCGATTTCTGCCGGTTCTTCGCTCCAGGCTGAATCCGGAATGATTTGTCCATTACGCTGAGCCAATTCGATGCACAGTCCATAGCAGTCGAATCGCTCCGGTCCACGGCCACCCCATTCAAACTCTTTTCCAAGCAGATCGATGTATGTCATGCCAGCCTCAACGATCCGGACGCCAGACCGCGATAGCCACCAAAACGGGGGGCATTACCGTGTGCGATGCAGTCCTCAAGTGTACGCTTGCACGTTGTCAGTATTCCGGTATAGGAGCACTCGGCACCTTGGTATTGCCAGTTGCAGTGTGCCGCGATGTAGCGATGTAGCGGGAAGCGCCGCCGCAATGGGTTTGATGCGCCCAGGCTTATTTCTGCCCATTGTGCTGAGCAGGCAGCGCTGATGATGTTGAAGTCGTACATGAGCTCGGCATAGTTCTCTGTCAAAAGGCCGGCGTTGACGATGTAGAGTGTGACAGGCGCACCGATGCCGCCGCCATATTTCTCGAACTCAACCTGCAGAAAGCGGGTGACGTTGGAGATGGACAGTTTCAGCGATGGGATTTCGCCTTTGCTGCTTTCTTTTGGCAGCTCCACGTTAATTGGGCAGGCGACATATTCCCGCGTCTGAAATATGATGTCCTCATTATTGGACACCAGGTGGAACAGCGGACCGCCCAGGGATGTCAGGTCCAGGTCCAGCATGATCAACCAGGGGGAATCCTGGCCGAACTGATTCTTTGCCTGGCGGAGTGCGAGGGGGAGGCTCTTCATCAGGCTTCCTCGATCGACACTTCAACCATCCAGTGCAGGGTATTGCCTTGAGGAGAAAAGGAGAGTGGCTGAGCCAGGCGCACGTTATAGTTTGTATTGTTCATTGGATTGGGCCAGATAAAGATTGAAGAACCAACCTTAATCAGGCCTTGGAAGGTCTCAAGCGCAGCTTTATCGCTGGGGTCCAATGCATTACCGCCGGCATAACGAAAATCCCATTTCTTGGGGACACGGGTAAAGCGCGGCCGGGTTTGGGTATAGCCGGCTTCGCTTTTCGTCTTCAACGTAGGATCGTTGGCGATGCCCTCTTTCCAGCCTTCCAGGGAGGGTGTAACTGATAGTACTGGCCAGGTCAGCATCAGGCACCTCCCCTCATAGCCCAGCGGAAGGACGGGTCGTCATCCATGGCTGTCAGGACAATGGTTTTTACAGCACCGTTAAAATCGATCTTGGTGCCCCCATCGCGCTGTTTCATGGGCGTCCCGCTCTGGTTGATCAATTCGATTTTAGTGATGCCGCCAGGGCCTTCCGTCTTATTGGCAAAGCGCTCCATCAGAGCGTTGTGTTCACGATCCAGGACACGCTCTCCGGTCTGCAGGACAGCCGGTACTTCATCAGACGCCAGGCCGCCAAAGTGGAAGCGGGGCACGATCAGGCCGCCATCGTGAAATTTACCGAGTCCGGCAATATTGCCGTAAATCGATGTCCCGGTGTATGCGCCGGAAGTGTTGACTGTTCCGCCTGCAGTCGCATCCGTGCCGGTGCCGCTGCCGCTGCCGAGTATGCCGCTAATCAGGCTGCTAATGCCGGAAGCCAACCCTTGTGAGGCCTGTTGGGCCATCATGTTGGCCATGGCTTTAGCAACAGAGCTGAGAAACGATTTGACATAATCACCAAAGCTTTTCAGCTTGCCGGTCATGGCGTCGAAAAAGAAGTCGCTGAATGATGATTCCATGGCCTGGGCCGTGGTACGAGACAGCTCCACCATGCGATTGAATGGACCACCGGCTTCATCCACGTACTGCAGCAGGCCTTCGAGCAGACCACCGGCCAGATCGTTTGACAGATCCCGCGTCTGCATCTGCAGTTCGAGCAGCTTCTGATGGGTGCCGTCAATGGCAGCCTGTTGTGACAACCAGGCTTGCGGGTTTGCTGCCTTGTCGATGGCGCTCAGGTCGGCTTCCTGGATATGCAGGATCTCTTCAAGCAGTATCTTCCGGCGGCTCAAGGCAGCTGTTTTGCTGATTTCGCGGTTTTTCTCATCAGCGTCCAGCTGGGCCAGCTGGTGATTGATCTCGGCCTCACGCCGTTGGAATTCCTTGGCCCTGGTCTCCAGTCCGGCCTTTTCCAAGCGCAGGGGCGTTTTGGCGTCCAGGTTGGCCATGCGCTGCTCCAGATCCTGCAGCTCGTTTTCCTTGGCCTTCTTGCCGGGGGTGTCCAGTGTGGACTGCTTTTCGCCGAATGCTTTCCAGTAGTCGGCTTCGAGCAGGGCCTGTTCGTTGGCGATGTTTCTGCTTTCCGCATCCAGGGGAGTGATCCGGCCACGCTCCAGCAGGATCTGGTTCAGTTCTTTCTCACCGTTTAAGCGCTCTTGAAGCAGCTTTAAAGCCCCATCCCGCTCAACAGCTTCCAGCTTGCGGCGCTCCTCGATCCCGCGCAGACTTTCATCAAGCCCGGCACGCTTCAGGTCGGCCGACTTCTTTACAAAATCCACCTCCAGGCGATACCAATCGGCAACGTAGGCCTTGTGCTTGTCCGAGGCCTCTTTGGGATCCTCGATCTGGGCGGCTTCCGCTTTATACTTCTTGGTCAACTCGACCTGTTGGGCCGAGATTGCATCAAGCTCCGCTGTCAGACCCTTCTTTTGGATTTCGGCACGGGCCTGGCTGTATTCTTCCTGGCTGATCAGCCCCTGCTGGTAAGCCAGTTCCTTTTCTTTCAGACCGGTCTTGATAGCCTCGGCCTCTGTGGCTTCGCCCACCTTGTAGATGCCGGCCGATTCGGCGTAGCTATCTTCCAGGGCGGCTATGGCGGAAGCACGATCTTTTTTGATCTGATCGGGACTTTTCTTGTTAGGGCCTTTCAGGCCAAACGTACCTTCATTGGCTTTATTTTGCTTTTCCCAAAGAGCCTTATCGAAATCAAAATCACCCCAACCATAGATATTGTCGTTGGGTTCGCTACTGCGCTTCAATGCTCCGGACTTGAGTGCTGCAGCAACGTCTTTATTGTCCATTCCGGAACTGTTTTTGAAAGCGGAAAGCTTGTCAGGGCCTAGCCAGCCCAGGTCCTCTTTGCCGCCGACCGCTTTATATTGTTTCCGTACATCATCAGCATCCGTGTTGTTGTGTGCATCATAGCCAGCCTTGCCCAAAGAAAACGTAGCGGCGACCATTGCGCCGATCACCGTGGCATTGATGCTCTTGGATGCCAGAGAGAGCTCACGAACGGCAGTTGTAATCTTGCCAATACCTATAGCGACGGCCACATACATCGCAGGCTCGGCGAGTTTAACACCCCATTTAACTGCTGTTTCAAAGACCTGAACCAGCTTTTTCAAATCCTCTGCCAGTTCGCGGATCCGCGTGAGCACCTCGGGCTTTACCTGGACATCGATAATCTTGCCATTGGCGTCTTTGGTAATATTAACCAGGTCATTTGTGTACTTGATCATTTCCTTTTTCAGGAAGTCAAACATCGGCATGGAACCTTCACCCAAGGCCTTTTGGGCAACGTCCTTGAAGTTGGACCAGGCACCGTCCCAGGTGTTAGAAAACTCTCGTTCGGCATAGGTAAATCCCTCCAGGCGTTTCTTGATTTCCTGGAAGACGATCCCTTTTTCTTTCCACTTTTTAACGTCTTCGTTGGTGATCTGAAGGCTTCGGGAGAGTTGGGAATTCTGGTCGATTGTACCGGATACCAGGTCCCGAGTTTCCTGGACGATCTGGTTGATCGGCATACCCATGGATTTAACGGCATTGGTCATAAGTCCGGTCAGGTCCAAGGTCTCCCGAAAGGTCATTTTTGCGGCCAACGCTGGGGCAAGAAGCCCCTGATATGCCTGGACCAGCTCCTGATATGTGGCGGCCGTAGTCATGCCAATTTTCTGTAACTCTTTCTGCGCCTCAGCTGATATTTGCTGTGAAGCTTGCCACTTTTCTTCCCCCTGAAGTATTCGACCCTGCTGATCGGTGACCACCCCCATACTGGTGATGATCGCGCCAATACCCAGCTTTGATATTTCCAGGGTGCGGTTATAATCGATCCCAGACTCAGCCAGCTGCTTGGAGCCCATAACAGCCGTCATGATGATCGCCATCTGCACCATTTGACCCAGCATAGAATGGGCTTGACTAGCTTGGTCATGGATGTTTTTCATCCCCTGACCGCCTTTTTTACCAGCGGCGTCCAGGGAGTTACCGACAGATCCGGCGGTTTTGTCGACTTGGCCCAGGGCACTGCTGCCCTTCTTGCCGGCAACATCAAGAGCATTTCCAGCGGCCGTGCCTGCGGCCGCTGTCTTATCTAGCGCCTGGACAGGTTTACCGTAAGCATCATACAGAGTACCCGCCTGAGCCTTGGCCTTTTCAACCTGCCCCGACAGCTCGTTCCAAGCCCCCTGGGTTTTGTTGAATGCTTCGATTATCAGTTGGATTCTATGATCATTCATGGTTGGTTCCCTGTATTAATTCGGACAGGTGGCGCATATCTTCGCAATCCCATCCCTAAACATCGCCGTACATTCCTCTACATCCGCCCCATGGCAATATTCGCCTATGCCCTGCTGTTTACGACTTGCCGTTGTACCTGGTCCCGCCGATTTGCCAATCTTGACGCCAAACCCGCAACACATGGCTATGACTGACTCTCGGTAGATGATCTCTCGCTCTCGGTGCTTGAGGTACGGGATGCAGTCTCGTGGTGTGTATCCCCAGAGGATGCGCTCGCTTCGGGTGATATCGCCTCCGGAGAGGATGGAGACGATGACATCGATTCCGGATGCGTCATTGTCCGGATCTGGCTGGCTGTGGCCAGAACCCCGGACAGTCTCTCCAAAATCGAGCTGACCGGGTTGCAGGACAAAAAATCGTCAATCACCCTCATAGCGGTCCCGGCATCCAGGCCGGCCTCGATGTCGTTGGCGATATCGAGCATCACCTCGTGATTTTGGTACCACTCGGGGATTTGGACACCTTCAGACCCGGCGACCGTGCGCAAGCCGAAACGCTTCCGCAGATTGCCATCCTCCTCGATCAGTATTACGGCCATAGCCAGTGGCAGCCGTGAGCCAAGAATAGCGACCAGCTGCGATATGTCCGCACCGCCTGGAATGGCCAGGCCCTTGATGATTTCCATCAGCTGTTTCCACTGGCCAAGAACCAGTGGACGTTGAGTCCATGGCTTGCCGCCGATGGTGTAGTAGTATTGTTTTTCTGACATGATGCCCCTCCTGGATGAGTATGGAGGGTAGGATACGACAGGCGGGAAGCTTGGTGGTTTAAAGCGGCTTTAAAACACAAAAGCCCCTCTCCATTGGATTCGGAGAAGGGCTTGAGTAGTTTTGTGCCTTGTACTATGTCAGGCGGGAATTGTCAATTACGAAAATTCAATTACCAGTTCATCATCACCGGTACCCATGCCCAGCTGAAAATCCGTATTGGCAATCTCCATGCCTTCCCGATCCCCTTCGCCGACTTTGGTATGTGTCAGTGTCGGGGCGGTGAATTTGACCTTGTTGTACTGGGTGGCTCCGATCGCACCGATATTCAGAGCGCCGGATGTCCCGGCCCTCCAGAGGCCGTACCAGTCGCGAGCGGCGACGGTTGTCATTTCCGGATCAAACTGTCCGGATGGGTCCCGATCAGTCAGCATGAAGGACTTGTAGCCGCTGGGGGCGTTCATATCCTCTCTGGGTGCCAGCTTGTTGCCCAAATCGATACTAAAGCTCTTTACTACCGGGGTGTAGCCTGCAACCGTCAAACCGGCGCTGATCAGCAACGGGGGGTTGTGTGTCGGAAACGTCGGAGCAAGAATTGCTGTATCGGTAACCGCATTGTAGGCCCCCAGAAAGTCGAACTCGGCGAAGATCTGCTCTCCCACTGTGCCGGAAAATTTGACCGTACCCCGTGCTCCGGTAATCATCTTACGCAGACCATCCGTATAGAGCCCCAGGGTCAGCGAAGGAAAACCGGTGCTGGCTGGTCGATAGGTTACCTTTTCGTTGCTGACCGTGGCATCCAAGGTGGCCGCGAAGCCGCAGGCGCGCAGATAGGGGTCAATGTATGGGAGGTTAAGGGCCGCAAAGGCGGCAATGCGCCCCATCAACTCGACCTTGAATGAAATGTGGGCAAGTGCCAGTCCGGGTATCTTTTTCAGCTTGGAAAGTGTCGGCAGACATGACATGCGATCCAGCATCTTGATATCAGGCGTCCACTTGGCATCGATGGCGATTATGCCGCCCTCTGCTGCAGTCAGAGTTTCCGCTGTTCCTTCAACGGCCTCAACCTTGCCGGCGAGGATTCTACGCTTTGTCAGCATTGGCATTTCCTCCCTGTTTCTTTTTGTCCGCTTTTGCGGCGGATGGTTCCTGTTCCGGCACAGGGGTTATGTCCTGTTCAACACCGTCGACCTGCTGCACAACTCGCATTACAGATGCGTCGTTGGTAGTGATGGTAATGCCGGGGGCGGCTTCTGGTTTCATACTGGTCTCCTTATTCTACTACTATCGGGTTATAGAGCCGGGTGCGGTAGATGTGTGTGTATTCGATCATGCCGTCACTGTCATCGTAATCGGTACAGCGACGGGACACGCAGGCGAAAGGCTCGATGTCGGTGAGCCCCAGTACCTTACCTCTGATTTTTGCCCGAACCAGGTCATTGAGGGCATAGGCATCGAAGGCTGCCAGATCTTCGCTGGCCAGGTTCTGGTTCTGTATGATCACCTTGAAGTCAACATGGTCGACGGGGCGGGGCTTGCTGCCGGTATCGTCATCACCATCCCAGATCACGAAACAGGCCGGGTAGCAGATCATATCCGGCAGGGCCTTGCGCCCGGCGCTCTGGATCATGGCCCAGCAGTTGAGGGTGGTGAGTACCTGCAGGAGCGTGTCCTCTATCTGGCCAACGGTCGGCATATCAGAATCCCGCCAGATTTGTATCCGAAAAAACACGGTCCGGTGTTGTGCAGACAATCTTGGAAGATGAGGACTGTATTGTGGCACCGACCGGTGTAACACCGATATCCAGCTTGTCATCACGGATATCGTTCAGATCCTTCAGCGCTTTGGAATACTGCTTGTCGATCGCTTCGGGCATGGACAGGCGCTTTTTGAGGTTATACAAATACCATCGGGCAATGGCCGCCGCAGCCAGACGCACCATATCGGGCGGATCATCCACCACACCGGGGAACCTTGTTCCCAGTCGCGCCCTGACCTCCATATCGGCAGATGCGATAGCCTTGTCCACCTCGGCCATGACAATGACCGTTGGGGGGACCTGTGAATCGGTGAGCTGGATCAACTCCCTGTCGCTCAGTCCTATGTCGGCCAGAGTGCAACTGGGCATGGGTTAACCTGCCAGTTCTGTTTTGCGGGCGGCGGCAGCAGCGACAACAGTAGCCCGCTTGTCTGAACCTAAAATAGCATCGACAGCGTCGGTAGTGGCGGCGAGCTGGATCTGCTCGATAAGCTCGGCGGCGGGAAGCGGCTTGGCGGATGAAGCTTGTGTGGCGGCGTTGCCGGTTGCGTTGCCGGTTGCCTCGCCGATCGCACCGGCGGTCTTCAATGGCCCGGCTGTAGCTTCATCCAGATTGATAGTTTCACCTGGTTCGTATCGCCGGTCGAACAGCACCGGGGAAAGGACAGGATATGTTTTGAGATCTTCCATATGAGCATTCCTTTCTGACAATGAATTAAAATTAAGGGGCCAGCCCGTAGTAGTGGGCGGGGTGACCCGCCCCTACGTGAATTATGCTACGGCGTTTTGGATGAAATAACCCAGATCCGGGGCGACAATCTTTTCCTTGACCGATTCGCCGACTCGCAACCGGGTGCCACCGTGGAGACCGATATTCTTATCCTCCCAGGATCCGGCCACTCGGCCGCGCCACTGCACGGTATAGCCAAAGGCCATACGCTGTCTGGTAGTGGCGAGCTTGTCGCGGTACGTGAGGGAGATATGCTTGCCCCATACCCGCGACAGAGCTACGGCTTGACCTTTCTTGGCCGAGTTGAGGAACGCTTCACCGACCAGGACCTCTTCCAGTTCGAAGAGCGCTGCGAGCTGTTGCCTGTTTACAATGCCGGCATCGGTGTTATTGCCGAAGATCGCTTTGCAGATTTTGGGATGACGGGAAAGTACCGAGAATGCCAGTCGGCCGATGGTCAGGGTATTCGGCCGCAGAATGCATGTATCCAGACCGGCCTGAATGACGCCGATGGGGTCAGAGTTGGCGAAGTCTGAAAACTGTGTGACGCCGGCCAAGGTAACCTTGTTGGTTGCGCTGTAGGTATTAGGGTTGAAGACGACACCGGCTGTACGGATCTCGCGGTCAAGCAATATCAGGTCGGTAGTACCCTCCGTAGCCCGGCCGACCGGATCATAGTTTGGAGGGGCGTTATCGATATCGGACTGCGGAATCGGATCTTCCAAGCCGTAATCGTCGGTCTGATCGGTCTTTTCGGTGGCCGAGAACTCCACCTCGTTAACCTTGCCTTTGCGGCCTACTTTTGTGTCAGGTACGGTGAAACCATCGGCCAGATTGTATTCCAGGTATTTGAACTCCTGGGTGCCGACAGCAATACGGGGCAACACGTCATCGGCGATCAGCTTGGGGTTGCGGTAGCCGATGGCGATGGCGGTCAATTCAGGTTGAATAGGAAATGGGGCATTTGGCATGAGTTTAAACCTCCGTTAAATGTGTAGTTAAAATTATCCCTGGATACGGCCGGGGTAGATGAGACAAGAGCCGATATCGCCCAGCACACCGGAAACGAGTGCGCGGCCAATAACATTATTATTGGCGCCTGCGGCAGGCGCAGCCGTAACAGCCCGACCGGTGGCATCCGAGGTCAGCCAGTCGCCTCGGGTAACTGCACCTCCGTATTCGACATCAGCGATATCGGAATGGATAATATCCGCCCGCTTGTTAATATCGCCGGCAATCGAACCGTTAATGCCGGTGAGCGCATCGTTGACACCGGCGGCCGGAACGACATTACCGTCGGCGGTTCCGGGCTTAACAATGCGGTAGGCGGCAACAGCCGCCTCTGCCAAGTAGGTCTTGATCAGTCCTGGATTGGGCATGACTACTTACCTCCCTTTTTGACGTGGTTTACCGCATCGGTCATACTCACGGTGCGGCCGGCCTTTGATTCGGAGTCCTGGAACTCGACCGCTTTTTGTGAGAGTACTTCGGCGCTCATGCCGTTGATTGACACGTCACCAACTTTGTCCTTGGTGACGTGTTCTCCAAACTGGATCACTTCAGGCAGTGCCATCAGCTGAGCCTTGTAAACATCCAGGGCAGGCTTGCTGGTCTTGTTGTCACCTTCGCCGAACTCGACAGGATCGGCACTCGCCAGGGTCATCATGTGACGGATGGTGGCATCTCGTGATCCCTCGTTAACGCGTTTCTGCATTTCGGGGGTCATCAGGAATTCCTTAAACTCCCTCTGCAGGACTGACTCGCGTTCCGTGGCCTGCCCCTGTTTTAGTTCGGCGATCTGGGTTTCCAGACCCTTGCGGGTTTTGCCCATCGCCTCGTTGAACTGCAACGTTACTGCTGTCACCGCTTTGGCGACAAGATCCTGTACCTCTTCAAGCTTCATACTCTCCTCCTTGTTGGGTTCGTTGAACATTGGACTGCTTATGGCTTCCGGCTCGGGTAGCGTCTGTAAATCCTGGACCTGCCAGGACGGGAGTATGCTGTCTGCTTTGGTTACGCCCAGGGTCTCTACCAGATAGTCGCGGAGATTAGAGAGCAACCTACCCACTCCGACCATTTTCCAGTCACTGAATTCAATGACCATGGGTTGCTGATTTCCATCGGCAAAGGCAATATCTGCCAACCCCTTTACCGCCGGGGGCATGCCGCCCAGAAAACCGATATGGCGCAAGGTCAGATCGGGATAAAGGCTGATCGAGCGCTTTTTGTAGGTACCGGCCTTGACCAGCTCTTCGAACTCGGGCATGACGTCCTTGAGCTTGGCATAGAGCAGCTTGCCTTCACGCTTGAGCGACTCGATCCAGCCGAACGCGGGGGAATTGCTCTCCGGGTGACCGACAACAATGGGAGCCTCATGCTCGCCGCCGTTGTACTGCTGTACGATCTTGTCCAGATCCTGCTCGGTCCAGTCGCGGGTATTGCCGGCGCTGTCGGTTTGGCGTCCGGTTCTGAACATCTCAATCCATTTTCCTGTCATGGTGTTTCCCTTTCTCCAGGGAGTAGCGAATTTGAAGTGGCTGGGTGTATGCGAGATGGGATACTACTGGATGGGATTGGTTGAGTGGTTTAAAGCGGCTTTAAAACAGAAAGCCCCTCTCCGGGGTTTGGAGAAGGGCTGAGTAATTTCGTTTTTTGCCTTATGACACGGCAGGTAATTTATGTCAAGGGAGACGATCAAAACAAGAAATTGGATTTTAGAGGCGGAGTGGCGTTTTGAAACCGTCTTAAAACCGTCTTTAAATTTTGCTGTGTGGGGCGAACGGGATTGACTGCGGGGGTCACAGCGTCTTGGCAAGCTGCAGACGCTTACGGGGCGATTTTAGCGCTTTCTATGGTTTGCCCGTCAAGTGCTCTGCCAGGGCCGCCTCAATTTCCCGCCAGTCTTCAGGCTGGACCATCAGGAACTCACGCTTGGGCATGGTGATGGTGTAGGCCTTGCCGGCCACCTTCATGCCGAACCTGGCCTGGCTCGGCCTGGCAAATCGCATGGGGCTGTTTTTCTTGCGGCCGTCCTTGGGTTTGAAATGCAGCACCCGCTCCCTGGCCGGAATGTTGATGGTGCCACCCAGCTGGTGGATGCGGGCATAGACAAGATTGGTGCCGATCTCAACCGAAGTACTGCCGGCCCTGGATACGATCGCCTTGCGCAATCTGCCGCTTTTTGTCAGCGTCTGGCCACCTTCCTTCAAAGCCCGTTTGCTTTTCTTCCAGGGAGTGGGCCTCCCTTCACTTTCAAAGTTTTTGACAACCGAGGTCCGCACGGTCTCGCCGATGATCCGCATGGCCGGGGTCAGGTCATTCGATCGTTGGCTCAGTTCTACAAACAGCGCCTTTACCGGTTCATCCTGTATGTTGAGCCTGATAGTAAAACCGGCCATATTATGCCTCCAGGTCTTTCAACAGCTTCCAGCTGATCTCTTTCGGCATCGAACTGGCTGCATCTTTGGCTACAGCCAGGGCATGCCCGATGGGATCCTTGCCGGGGTTGTATGCCCAGCCGGGATCGATGCCCTCGGGGACGTACAATGTTTTGCCGGTTTTCGGGTTTGTCCAGGGGCGCAGGTTTTCCGCCGGCATGTCGGAAACACGCAGGCCGTCCCGTGCGATTTCACGCATGGACATGGAGACGACGGTACAGCGGCAATTCCAGCCGTTGGGCGGATAATGGGTATCCCACCAGGGAGAGTCGGCAGGGAGAACCATGCCATGCCAGATACGGTGCATGGGGCGAGTGTGGCCATCCATTACGGCAGAGTAGCGCCAGAAGGGCCGGGCCTTGAGTACGTCCGGGTCGGTCTGGGCCTTGTAGTGACCAACCTGGAGCGAGGTCTGGATATTGACATTAAAGATGGTTTTAAGGCGGTATTGACTGCCCAGCTGAACGGTGCGCAGTTCGCCAGTAGCCGTGTCGAGCGCCTCCTGCCTGCCCCACCAGCCTTTACGCTTCAGCAGCGGAACAAGATCCGCCTTGAATTGCTCGAAGGTGGTCCCGTTCTTCATGGCCTGGTCCAGGGCAGTGAAGATATCGACCAGGATATCTGCCTTGGTGACCTTGGCTACGGTGAAGGCCCTGGCATGTTCCTCCTGCCACATCTCGGCCCAGTCCCAAGTGAACTGCATACCCTTGGCATTAAACCAGGCGATGGCCTGCTCTGGCGGCAGGGGGGCAATGTCGAGCACATCATTGATCATGGGGTGCTGTCGATGCGCCCGGCGACCTGGGCCGAGAAACAGGCTTGTGCCAGTATCTCGGCCAGGGCGGTTTCATCCATGGCATCGTATGCCGTGGCCAGGCGCGCCTGTGCCTCTTCAAAGGAGGTGGCACCCTGGATGATGTCTACCACCTGGTGAAGCATACCGTCCATAGCCGCTGTAGTCTGATCGATGGCGGCTTTCTTCAGCCCCTCTATACTCTGTTGGGCCGGGGTAAATTTGGGAGCGGCCGGGTCGGCAAAAGCGACCCCACCCAATAACCCTTTAGCAGGTGGAGGGCTTGGTGCATCCTCAATATCCCCGTCCTCCAGGTTATATTCCCGCAGGAAGTAATCCCGCGTCAGCTTCAATCCGGAACGATTCAGCGATTCAGTCAAATCCTTATCCCGCACGGCCTGTTTGCCATCAACCTCTTCTTCCTCCCACAGGCCGAAACGGGGCGCGCCATCGGAGCTGCCCCAGTTGACCTCACAGATCCAGTCGATCAGTTGGTTCAGCGTTTCCTCAACCAGCGATTTATCCGAATCGCGCAGATCGTCGCGGACATCACCGGAGACATCCTTGCCACCCAGCGAGCCGGCGACCGATTCACCGGCCCCGGCATGACCGAGCCAGACGGTTGATATGGCATTGTTGGCTTCGGCGATAATATCCTTGTACAGGGCCGATGTGGCACCCTTGGTACCCGATTCCTTAAACTCGATGGAACTATCATCGGGGATAACGGCACAGGCATCGGAGATCATGCGGGTCAGATTATCCAACAGATCACCGACCTGATCGGGTGTAGCACTACGTGGCAGCTTGCCGACAGGCCAGACCTGCCCGTATTTCTCACTGAACTGTATCCAGAATCTCCAGCCACCCTTTTTAAAGGTGACCGGCCAGAAACAGCGGGAGAGCAGTCCCAGGCCATAGGGATTCTCGTAGTTCGATTCATTGGTCGGACAAATGAACTTCCGTGGCGGCAGTTCCTCGCCGTCCATCAGGTGATCACGCGAGCGGAAGCGCAGTTCGTTGCTCTGTCCGTAGACAAACCAGCGTTGTGGTTTCAGTACCAGGTCAAACGGAACATTGATGCCGTCGCGCTGCCCCCAGATGATCTCCAGGGGCGCATAGCCGAATGATCGGGCCTGGAGAATCTCGCCGATAATCCGGTTGAGCGGCAGCTTGTCGAAAACCGCTTTGACCGCCTTGGCCTGGCGGCTCTTGTTGGATTTGCCTTTGTCGATCTGCCAGTCGAGCGCCAGGGTGGCGTTAAAGCGATTGGTCATGCTGCCCGATACGCGGTCATCAATACGCAGGTCGTTGTAGACATGGATGTCCTTGCCCTGGGCTTTCAGTACCGGGTCGGGGTTGGGCAGGTACATGTTGCCGATGGCGTAGTAATCGATGCTGCGCGAGCGGACCGCGATTTCTGCGCTGATCGATGCAGGGTCGCTCGTACTCGTATTATCGGAAAAACGCATGAAGGTGCCGTCGGGGAGGTAGAGGCCGTTTGTCATTTAGTTGTACCCCGCAAGAATGTCTTTTGCTCTGCCGCTGCTGAAACCGGCGAAGTTGCCCTGGGAGACGGCCGGGCTTTTTGATGCCACCCAGGCGTCACTGACCACCGTGCCTCGCGCCTCAACTGCCAGGGCTTTGGCCCAGAAGTGATCGGCATGGCCGATCTTCTCATCGCGGTCGGCATCAAAGCGAAAGTTGCCGGCTGCTGTGGCAATCTTTTTGACCGTGTGCAGACTCAGTCGGATTGTGGTGTCGGTCGGTATGGCATCCCGACGATCCTGGAAGCTCCGCTTGATACCAATAGCCAAGGCCTCTTTACTGGCGTTGGTAAAGGTGACCCCTTCGGCTTTGGCTCCGAACATGGTCACGGCCTCCTCGCCCAGTTGAGCGCCGAGGCCGGTCTGGTCGATGCAACAACGGCGCATCCTGGGATGCTTGAGGATGGCGAACAGGACCAGCTTTTGAACACCAAAGGGCTGCTTTGTGAGGTTGGCAACGCCACGGCAACGGGCGGTCTCACCTACCATCTCATCCAGCCAGATCAGGGACATGTCGCGGTGGCGGGCTACGTCGAACCCGGCATACAGGTCGCCGCTGATCAGCGACTTGTCCAGGATGTGACCGACCTCAAAACCAACCGGAGGACGCTCGACGGTCTTCCATTGTTCGTGATAGATCACTGCCTCGGAAATGAGTTCATCCAGCCAGGCCGGTGAGGCATCAAGGCGGACGTCCTCTACGGTCTCGATCAAGTCATAGGGGAGCCAGGCGGTTGATTCGTCGATGAACTCGCACAGGTATTCCTGATGCCAGGCTTCGTCATCGGCCAGGCCGAGGCGCAGGTATTCCGGGTCCGTGGTGACGTTAAAATCATCATCGTAGAGTTCCAGTCCCATCTCCACGGCGTCGTAGATGGTGACCTTATGCTTGGACCAGCCGCCCTTATCTCCAACGTGGCGATACTCCATGCCGTCCCAGATCTGGAGCGTCAGGCCGGTCCACAGCTCGTAGAACTTGTTTTTCTTGCCGAGCGGCGTGCTGATGACGCGGATCTTGTAACCACGGGTAATAGAGGGATACAGCGCCGTCCAGATTGCGCGGGAATCCTTGTGGAGCGCAAATTCATCCAGCAAGATGTTGGCGGAATGACCACGGGCGGTGGCCGGATTGGCGGGCAGTCCGATGATGCGGCTGCCGTTTGGAAAGATGATCTCCAGCTGCTTGTACTCAGTCCGGACGTCGTTATCATCCTTGAAGGTGTCGGAGATTTCCAGAACCATCAGGTTCATGGCCTTGGCATGCATGGCGGCCTTGGCCATCAGCTCTTTGGATTGACGCTCGCCGGCGCTGAGGAATACCCAGGTGGTCTTACGCTTGAAGCAGTCGATGACCGCCTCCAGGGCGGTACCGAAGGATTTGCCGCCCTGCCTCGACATCATGCCTATTTTAAGACGGGAGTCATCCTGTACCCAGCGCTGCTGGTAAAGGGTCAACGGGATCAGAGGGCCAGCGATCGTGGCGACGCTGGACGGTGCGACGGCATCTCCGGTGGGGATGTGCGTGGGAGTACCTGCCGTGTCGGGCTGTTGGTTGGCCAGGGCGATAGCCGGGCTGCTCAACCAGACCAGAATGGTTATCGCCAGGGACAGCAGCAGGATATGTATGTTATTTCGGCCTAAGACCATAGAGCACCGTGGTGACGTAATCGAGAGTTTGGGGATCATATTGGAAGTTCCCACCAATGGGGGCCTTGGATGTGGCTTCTTTGATTGCGTCGGCCGCTTCCTGGAGCGCCTTCTCGCGTTCCTGTTTGCGAATCACGTCCTCACGCTTGACGTTGTTGGTTGTAGCGGACTCCAAGCGCTGCACTGCCAAGGCCAGGCTCTTGACCTGGTCAATGGTGGCGGACATGGTTTCCGGGTTTTCCAGATCAGCGTCCAGCAGCTTCTCAGACAATTCACAGGCCATGGTGCGCAGGATCTCGTTGATCGCCAGGCCGGTTTGACCCTGGGGCGCGGCACCAACCTTGGCAATGAACATTTCCCCGATTTCGCGGGTCTGTTTGATACGATCATTGATGCGCTTCCAGCGCTGGGCAGCCCGGCCCACAGCGGACTTGCTCAATCGGTCCTCGTGCCCTTCCTCCGCTAATATTTCGTTGATCCGGGCGGTGGCGTCCAGGATCGAGACGCGGGGATCCTGGAGCAGCATCTGCAGCTGCAGGCGGATATCATCCGGCATCTTGTCTACTGTCGAAGGGGTAGACACCGTCAACCTCTGGGGCCGGGGCGCTGTACACCCGGCACTGAAGCGGCCCCACTGGCTATGTCAAGACCTCGCTCGGTAATGGTTACGCGTTGAGCCCCGGAATCACCCAGGGGAACCAGGGTGACCAACGCCTGATCTGCCAACCAGGCCAGCTCTGTCCGGACACGATCACGGCTGAGTTTTTGACCCCACTTGTCCAGGACCATCTGCAGCACGCTGTCGTTGCTGGTATAGCCGTTGGTATCCTTCAGCTCGCGCAGGATGATCAGGCGGATGTTTTCGGTAATGGCATCGCGGAAACTCATGTTATTTGCCTCCATTCAATAAATGCTGATTGATTAACTCCATGGAGTTGGCCAGGCCCTTGACGCCGCCACACAGTTCACGGATGTCGCCATGCAACTGATCCAGCCGGACAAACAGGTCCTTGTCATTGCTCTCCATTCGCTGATGGTTGCCGCAGGTCAGCTTTTGGGCGAATTCATATCTCATGGCTGAAAAGGCATTGGTCACTTCTTGCCTGTGCGTAGACAGATCGGTCGCGGCCTCCGAAGCCTTTTTCTCGGCTGATGCCGTGCGGGACTCCAGGGCGTTTATCTGGCGGTTCAGCAGCCATTTAATGGCACCCAAAAGGAATCCGGTCCATCCGAGTAACAGGCTGATCGCCAGAACGACCATCGGCAGTGTCAGGGTGAAATTCATTTACAACGCCCTCCAGTGTTTGTGGATTTCAGATGCTTCCTGGCATGTGATACAGCGGCGGCAGCCGGGCCTAGCCCGCCGCCGCTCTTCTGGTATTTCGTCGTGACACGTAATGCATTCATCGCTGGTGTTGTCATCCGGCTCACGGTTACGCGTCTGCTCATTCAGGGCATCTACCCGAAACTGTTCGGTGATGTCCTGAACGAACTCCATATCATCAGGCATAAACTGTTGACTCCATCAGATTCTCCACCGGGTTCTTCCCTGCCCAGAAGGCGGGGCCACCGAACAGATGCACTGCCTGGTAATATCCTGCAGCACGGTTTCTCCGCAGACGTTTCAATATCCACCAGCCCCCGGCCGCATCGATCAACCGCAGGCAATTGTTGAGCAGCACGCGATCGGCTTCATCCTTGTCCGCCAGGGTGGATCCAGCGGCATACATCCAATCATGAATGTTGCAGGCCTCGTGTATATCCAGTCCCCAGATTGTGTCCGGAACCAGGTCGATCTTCCATCCTCCGGGACCGCAGCCATTGACGATGCGGGCGATTACTTCCGGAGAGGCGCTGATGTAACCGGGAGGGGCATACAGATCATTGCGATTGGACGGGCTCATGCACCAGGACCTCCCAAAGAGGCCGCTTCAGCAGGGACCGGAGCGGGGGAAATAGCGGATAATACCGAAGCCGCTTCAGAGACTGCCGTCAAAACAGCCTGGGCCTGGCCGGCCTGCTGTTGAATAGCCTGAAAGTGATCGGTGATTGTCAATGCCTGGGGCACGACTATCGCGGCGGCCTGGATCAGCTGCTCGGCTTTGGCGGCCTCCGGAGCTGTGGTCCCGGTTGAATCCGTACCCAGGGCGTGTACGCCGCTGGCTGCGAATGAGGCGGCCATTGGGGCACCGACGTTGATCGGCACGACACCGGTGGCCATGCCGTAACAGGCGGCCCCAGCGGCTGCCAGCTGGACAACACCTTTTGCGGATGATGCCGGATCAGCGGCCACGTTGCGAAAAAAGTTCCTGAAAAAACTTCCGAGTTTGCTCAACATGATTACGCCTCCTTTGGTGTGAAGATGTTCTTGGGATCGGGGGTCATATCTGCCTTGAACCAGCTGGGGACATCGAAGTTGGGGCAGGTTTTGCCCTGGGCGATAGCGGTATCGAACTGATAATGACCCATGACACGGGCATTGAGATGATGGGCGCTGGCCTTGATGTCGGCCTGTAACTGCTCGACCAGTTTTTTCAGGCTGGCCCACTGTTGGAGGGTGTAGGCGGTCTTACCGACCATACAGATTCCCAGGCTCTGGCTATTGTGGCCGAGCACGTGAGAACCGATTTCATCAACATGGCGGCCGGTGTGAACGCTGCCGTCGACGTAGATCACGAAGTGGTAGCCGATGCTGGTCAGGCTGGTATTGAAGCTCTTATTGATCCGCCAGTGCGGCACACGATGCCACCCGTTATCACGATGCCAGGAGTCGATATCCGCGACCGTTTGCGGTCGGCCGTTGGGAGTGTCTGCGCAGTGAACTACGATGTTATTGATTTGGCGTTGCGGGATTGGCGGCATACTATCCTCCTGAGATGGACCGGGGCGGGGTTGGGAGGGCGTTACCCTCCCTGGAGCATGGGCTACCTCCCGCCTGGAGTCGGTGTTGTGCCGCCGGTCGAAGATTGGAATTGCATCAGGTGGGGATAGTACGGGATGGATGGTAAAGGGTGGTTTAAAGCGGCTTTAAAACAGGAAAGCCCCTCCGGGGGTGGAGGGGCTTTGGGTGATTTGGATTGATTTGGGCCTTATATCGCGATGGGGTTAGAATGTCAATAACGGAGAAGCCATACTGCAATTAAATGAAATATCATTTAAACTTAGCAGCTTCATCCCGTTCAGCAACATATTCCTGGAATTTCGGCATATTATATTTTACGAGAATTCCAACTATAATTAATAATGTGATTAATAAAGCAGCGAAGCACTTTTTCATGGGTTAATCTCCTCAAAATTATATGGATTTATGTACCACCAGGAGAATAAATATTCAAGGAGTTAACCCCATACCCGCTTGAATGTTGATCTACGCAGATAGGTTTTCGCGGTCGTATCGTATTCAGCATTCTCTGGCGCTAATGCAAGATAGGTCTTGATGTCAGTGCTCGCCTGTGGGGTCGAGATCCCAAAATAGTCAATCAGTGCACCTCTGTTTAGCGTGCCGTATTGATGCAGCAAGAAGTCGATCAGGCGCAAGCGCTGCTCTACCGCATAGGTGAGCTTGCCGATCTTCGCGCCTGGAGCCCCGTTGATGATGTACTCCATAGTCGTGTTCAGTTCCTGGACCATGCGCAACAACAGCTCAAAGGAAGGATTTCTTTTGTTGCTCTCGATCTGACTAATAAACGCAGTGGAGACATCCAAGCTGGTTGCTAACTCGGATTGAGTAAGACAGGCCGCTTTTCTTCTTTCTGCAATTCTGTTACCCATTGTTTCCATTATGCGCATCCTTTTCCCATCCTACAACCGGGGCCGGTAGTATCCAAAAATGCCGCATGTTGGCGACATTCACTATATCCTTGTCTGGTGGCAGCACCTCAACGGCGTAGCTGTTAGAACGGCATATTTGCCGTTTTACCTCCATCAGCTCATCCCATGACAAGTTTTGCTCCCATTCACCGTTCTCATCAATTGAAGTCCGACAGACTGAAACGCGCAGAATACGATTACCCTCGTTAAAAACCTGTACCAGATAACGATTGCTTAACCAGACTTCAGTCATATTTTCGAGTTTACCGCTTTCCGGCCACTGTTCTTGTGGTAACGCCTGGAGCCGAGCCGGCCGCTTGCGGTTTTCTTTTTCCATCTCTTTTCTCATCAATTTCATGTTTGATCGTTTCATTCGGTGCCCTCTCACAAAAGTGATGTTATCTGGTTCTTTTGATCGCTTCGGTCACCTGTTGTTCCGCCTCATCTGACCAGTATTTGTAATCAGCCGCGAAACGCTTGTAGTACCGATGATTGACTGGAGTTGCATTTTTGAGTTCACCCCAAAATTTAGCGTAGCCCCTCGCTCTCAGTGATAAATCATCAGGGACGCCCTCAAAATTAAAAAGGAGTTCATAGACAATCGCATCTTGTATTTCCGGACAGCTGTTGTAGTAATCAGAGTTGATAATCATTCGCAGCTTTTTCATTGATTGTGACGTGGTAATATCCGCGCCCATAGCTGCAACAGTAGATGCCATTTCAATCTTGGCTTCCAAGTCAGCCTTTTCGATCTCCGACATAGCAGCTGCTCCGCCAGATAACAAACAGATGCAGCTCACCAAAATTATTGCCGTTGTCAACTTTTTCATGTGTATCTCCTTTTTATGTTTTCTCCACCAAAGTAGAGGGGCTGAACTGTCAGCCGTTATCCAAACGGCAGCATCGGCTGATCCCGCTTGTCCTTGCGTTGTTGAATGGCCTTGTTGATCTGGTAAGCGCGGGCCACTGTTATCCCGTTTGTAAGGGCCAAACTCTCCATCTGGGCTGGGGTATTGGCCTTGCTCCAGATGGAGAGATCACGCTGCAGCAGATCGAGACCTTTGATCTTGGTTATGTATTTGCCCCGGTAATCGACTCGCACGACCCTGACGATCTCAGCAATCACAGCCTCATGACAGTGCGCCCCTGGAGCTATCTCGGCGAGTATGGCAAGGGCACGATCGCGCAGCAGGTCGAAGCGGTTGACCTCTTTGGAGTCGCCGTTATGCCGCTCGACCAGAATCACACCGCCCCAGGTGCTGCGGATCCACTCGGTGATCAGCAGACCGGTGTGCTCGGCACCAGCATGCGGCATGCCATGTTCCTCCAGGACGTTGGTGACCTTGTCCCAGATATCAGCCAGGGGACCGCTACGGTAGTACTCGCGGTATATGTCGAGATCGATGCGTTTCATTTTGCTCCCGAGAGGTCCCAGTCTTCTTTTTTAGCCTTCTTGGTGAGGGCGGTGATGATCTTGTAGAGGTTTTCAGTGGCAACCCACTGCACCTTATCTGCCAGGCGCATCTGCTTGGCGATGGCATCGGCGTAGCTCCAGGAGAGTTTCCCGATCGTCAGCAGCGCCTCGATCTTGCCCAGTTGCTCATCGCGGGACGCACCCGGTCGGTCCATGTTCTTCGGACGTCCTGGGTAATCCTTCTTGCGTCTGGGCTGCCATACCGGGCGCGGTTCTTCCCCGGCCAGGCTTGACAGTCGGTCAATCAGTTCCTGCCGCTCAGACGGCTTCAGCGCCTTTGAGGAGTCAACACGCCCTTTGCTGATATCGTGAATCAGGTCGCGGTAGTTGTCGTCACTGTAGCCGGGGGTCTTCTCCATGACCTTGTTTTTGAGAACATGAATGCGCGGGCGATCGATATCCCACTGCTCGGCGTCAGTGCGTTTTTTATAGGGTTTGAAAGCCATGGTTTAAGTCCTTTGCGGATAATGTTGGTGATCGATCATACGGATCATTTCAGCTTCTCCATGATTTTCTCGAAAGCCTCAACCCCTTTGGCGTGTGATTCGTCGCTGATCGGCGCTTCGGTTGCGGCAGGCTCTGTACGTTTCATCCTGGTTGGGAGCACAGCCATAAGCTCGACCGGTTGCGGCCACTTTTTGCTTTTGAGCAGCAGCTGGACAAAGCCGTGTCTGATCCGCTCGGCATCCTGATCGGCATTCAGGCCGTATCCGATGGTATCTGCCCACAGCTCGGCGGTCATGGCGACCAGCTCGGCGGCCGGTGCACCGTCCAGGCGCAGCAGTAACAATTTCTGGAATCCCCGGCTGATCTCTTCGCACAGCCAGTGATCGGGGCGTTCTGTATTGGCATCCCTCCAGGCGGTCAGTGACTGCATGCCCTGGACTGTTTTGGGGATGTAGGCCCCCGTGCGGGCGGGGAAGCCCTGGACGGTCAGCTGATTCATCGGCGATGCTCCCTGACGTCTAAGGCATGCATTTTCCCGTAAAGGGCTGCAAAGCGCGGGTCATTGGCTGACCATTGTTCCCGCAGCAGTTTCTCTTCTACGGCTGCGGTCAAGAAGTCCTGAATGGTGCGATCGCCGAGGGTAGTGGCAACGGTTTGTTTTACCTGGTCGGAGACCCTGCAGCTGAGTATGTTGTATTTCGGGTGGTCTTTTTTACGTCCCATGTCAGACGGCCCTCCCTTGCTTTGATTCGATTTCATTTATGATCGGCTCTCCGGTAACCAGATTCAGGCCGCGTGCCGCCCTGGTGCGACAACGCTGACAGCGACCGGTGAATTTAAGGGGGCCTCTGCCGCAACCGGGGCACGTCCTGGGCTGCTTCCATGATCCTGTCGGAGGTTTGGCCTTGGCCTTCGTTCCTGACACAACCACAACCGGCTCAGCAGGTAGATCTGCTATGGTTCGCCTGGGCATATTGTCCCGGCCACACAGGGTGCAGACATGGGCTTCCGTATCTATCGACAGACGCCGTAACTGCATAAGTCCACCGCATTTGCCGCACTTCATGACGCCTCCGGTGCCAGCTCAACACTGGCGTTGTTCTTGATCAGGTGGGCCTTGAGGGAGTGGAAGGAGGACCACTCAGCAGAAAAAGAGATGCGTGTTTCGTTTGGATCGATATTCAGGCTCTTCAGCGATCTTTTGCTGAAACCTTTGGTTATCTTCTTTTTCCAGACCAGGTGCTTAATAGGCCGGAAGAAACGGCGACGTTCTTCGCAATCCTCCAGCATCCAGGCACCTTTAAAAACGCCATTAACATAGATGATGCTGGAAAGTTTCCGTTTATAGAGACCTGTCTCAATGGTGATCTCAAATCCATCACACAACAGCGATACCCTGCCGTAAGGGCTTTGCATGGAGCGGTCTACCTTGTCCCAGTCTTCTTTTGTCATCACTCTTCCTCTTTTTCGACATGATCTGCGGGGATCAGTTTGCCTTTGTATTTTTTCGCACATGCCGCGTCGACGCGATCATTGAGCCCGGCTTTTAATTCCCGATCGCGTTGGAACATCTCGCGGATCCGCGTGGCCAACTCGGCCGGGATGCCCCTTTTTCCGGCCTCATAATCCTCGTATGTCCGGCGGTTCATCGGCGGGCACCCTGGCGGTACCAGGGTTGCCCGCATGTCTCTCGGGTCAAACAGCATCTGCTGGCGGATCCATCTCAACATTTGGCTGCACATAAACTGCGTGCGTTTTTGCCGTTTTTTAGTTTTTTTGGTATCGTTTTTCACTCGTTTTGCCTCGGTCACAGTCGCCGATCGATCGCCACACACTCTACCCGCCCCGGTATGATCATTGCCTCTGATCCTGCTCTGATGATCCGATGCTCTGACTCTTTCCGCTGCCAGGCGAAGCCGCAACCAGGGCACTGAAACTGGCCGGGTGGCAATTCTCCGTTGATCAGGGTCCGGCAAAACAGGTCTAGTTCCGCTGAGTGACCACATTTACAGCTGATCGACACCCAACCCATGTGGTACCTCCTTTTCAAGCTTACTGATCCTGCGCTTGACATAAAGAGCCCGCGTCTTGTGCCCGCATGCCAGGCACTTGGTGTGCAGGTTTTTCAGCATGGCTATGTCATCGACTGATGACAGCGATATGATGCAATCATCAACGCTCGTGTTCATAAGGCTTTCGGCTGTGTAGGCCATCACACCACCTCCCGCTTGCAGGTCTGCTGGCCGTTACAATGCTTGGTACAGGTGCGGCAGCATTCGCCGCAGGCATTGGCGGCACGACAGGTCAGGCATGTGATCTCATCTGGCATCACTTCACCTCCATATGCTTTTTATCGAATTGCTCGTAGACCCGGACGCGCATCGGATTGCCGTTTGCGTCCGAGGTTGGCATGTCGTCAGGCAGTACGCTCAGAAGGGCTTTCAGATCGCTGACGTTCTCAACAGGGATGTCTAAGATAAGCTGAGCCATAATCCATCCCCCCTACAACGCCGCGATGTGCAGCGGTACAGCGACGTATTCATCACCCGGGTTGTCACGCTTATAAAGTCTGATCTGCTTCTTGCTGGAGATAACCTCTATGGCGTCGTCAATGATCTTCATGCCCTCGTTCCAGAGCGGATTATTGAATTTGAAGGTACGCAGCCGCAGTACTTCCGCGACCCGCAATTTACCGTCGACCTTCGTATAGGCGGCCATCAACATTGTTTTCAAGTCATTGGCCTCTTCGGGGTAGATCTCGACAGCCTCCAGCATTTTCTGCTTGGCTACCTCTATCTCCGGTCCGAAGTCGATGGTGTGCTGAATCCCCACAACCAGCTTGAAGCGCTTGTCGAAGGTGGTGAACTGCATGTTGCCCTCGGAACCGCCTCGCTTGGTAGCATAGGAGTCGAACAGGAGATCCACAAACGTCGTGATATCCTCGAAGGTGTGCTGCTTGAAACGACACAGCTGGGCGCTTACGTGTAGCCAGATGCAGGCGATGCTCAGTACCATGTCGTGCTCCAGCAGGGTCTTTTCCTTGATGTTCTTGATCTGGACCAGATCGCCGGAACCGTTTTCCATGCGACCGTTGACGACCTGGGGATGTGAGGCCTCGTAACTCAACCGGTCCTGGCGTTTGAGGGCATAGCCAACTTCACCGGTGGATGCGGCACGTTCGGTGACTTCACCCCAGGTGACTGATTTCAGATCAGCGGTCGTATATTTCGGACGGTTAAAATCGTTGTTCATGGCGATCAGCGCATCATCGGCCGCGTCTTTTGCCGCTTTGCCGGTTGGGTGGTACTCCATGCCCTGATGGGCGCTGTAGCTGTAAAAATTCATGGTTTCTTGACTCCTTTTGTTTTTGGTTGGTTTTCACGGATCATCTGATCCGTTCGTTCGTTGTAGTATCTGGCAGCGGTTTCATGTTTCAGCGCCAGGGACAGGATGTAGCGATCATCTAAAGTGTGCGTCCTGGCGGCCCATCCGATCACGGCCCCGATTAGCAGGGCATTGACGATGGTAAGTAAGCCACGGGCGGTCATGCGGCCTCCAGGGTGGACATACGGGCTGCAAAATTGCCCTTGCAATCCGGACAGTCATAATAATTGTGATCAGGCCCGGCGTACTCCTCGCACGCCCAGGCTGGGCCAAAGCCCCGGATCTCTCCGGCAGCGTTGGCATCCATGGCGCGATCGAGGGCGCGATAGGCGGTCTGCGCGATCGGGTTCATCGTGCGTACTCCAGAGCCCGGTTCATGGCCCGCTTGCGCAACCGGAATTTGAACAACTCCAGTCGAATGATGGTGATGGTGGAGAGCGGTCGGATCCGGAGCAGGGTCGCTGCCAGTCGCTCCATGCGGATTCGTTTCAGTATGCGGGTAATCATGGTTGTCGTGCTCCTTTCGTGTCTGCTTTGGCATTGGCCTCGCGGCCGCTCTGCAGAGAGACCAGCAGAACAGGTTGCCAACTGCGAAGAGGGTTAATAGTATCCAGGGCAGCATCTATTTGGCTCCGTTCTGGGGACAGGTCAGGCAGGCCCGGTACATGCGGGCATAGAAGCTGTCCGTGGTTGTCGTGCGCTTCTTGTAGCCGGCGCATTCAGCCAGGGTGATCTCTCCCAGCTCGGGACAATTAACCGTCTCGCTGCCCAGGACTTCGCGAATGCGGCGTTCAATGGTATCAGGGGCGGCATAGGTGCCTCCGCGATATTGGGACATCTGGCTATCAGATATACCGAGCATCTTTGATACGGCAGCCGCACCGCCTTTGCCCTTTTCGTTGTTGCGTTCGGCAATGGCCTGTTCGAGGATCGCTCTCAAGTCGCTCGTAGTCACTCGGCCCCTCCTTCAATCCGACTCCATACCACCCGTCGCAGGTTTGGGTCGTATACCTGCTTGGTGCGCTGGATCTGCGGCGGCTGTGGCCCGGTCCACATGGCGTTAATCAGGCAATATGTCTGATTGGAACGTCCAACCAGGTACCCGGCGACGCATAATGCCGCACAGTAGGTTTTTGCCTCGGACTCGGCCACTTCGTGGGCTTCGGTGGAGGAGTTGAAGGCCAGGTCGCGGACGGTGAATGTTTTCAGCACCTGCATGGCGTTCCACATCTGCAGGCGGCCCTGACCCATGGTGACCGGCTTGCCGTCCTTACGTACCCTGGGGGCTTCGAAGCCGGTGTCTTTGACCAGGGTGTAGAATACGGTGCCCTTAGGATGGCCCGCACTTCTGGTAGCGTCCAGGTACCCGGCTTTCGTCAGGCCGGTCAGATATTCGCGGATGCTGCCCAGATCAAGCTTTGCGTCGACGTCTCCAGCGGTGAAGGTTGCCTGTGGTCCATGTATGCCTTCGCGGACCCGTATCCAGTTCCAGATGGCCTGACGACATTCCGACGGTTGCTGTTTGTCGATCGGCTTTCGACTCATTTGGCACCCCTTGCAGGAGCCTTCCCGGTATAGAGAGGCGTATTGCCCCAGGTGGCCAGGTCGATGGTGTCGCGGCCCATGCGCAAGGTGGTCTCTTCGACCAGCTCCAGGTTGACGCAGATCCGGCGGGCGGAGCCTTCGGAGCGGGTGTGGATGTGCGCCAGCAGATCGTCAGACAGTGTGATCTTGTGGCAGTAGTATTCGGCCAGCAGGCGGGCGTCTTCTATGTCGAGCTGCTTGACGGGGGACCAATCGAGCACCCGGCTGTGGACGCGCTCCCAGCGCATGAGCTTGTCGGGAAAGCACTCCTCGCCGATCAGCAGCACAGGGGCCTGGCTGCCGTCATAGATGTCGCGGACAATCTCGACTGCGCCCTTGTCGACCAGGTGATCCATTTCGTCGATGATCAGCGGCCGTCCGGATGTCTGCAACTGGGCGCAGACCTGGTCAAGCATGTCCGGCATGGTTTTACCGGGCGTGATGCCCATGCGCTTGAGGATCTCTACCAGGACGGTCTTACGGTTCCATACCGATTTGCATTCGACCCGGTAGGCTTTGTAGTAGTTCATGAGGTAGATGGCTGCCGATGATTTGCCGAGGCCGGCCCGGCCATAGAGGACGCCGATTCTGGGCAGATGGCTGGATGCGTTTACCAGCCGCTCCATGCAGGTTACGGCCAGTATGACGTTATTGAGGGCTGCTACGGTGCCCTTGACGGATGATACGAGTTGTGACATTGTTAAGCCTCCTAGTTTTGATTTGAAAAGGTCGGGGGTCGCGAGTTCCCGGCCTTTTCTATTGAAAACGTCTATTTCACGGCCTTGGCCGCTTCCTCTTCCATTCCCTTGATTGCCTTGTATTCGTTACTCTGCTCATAGATCATGAGCGTCTTGTATTCCTCTTCAGATATGCTGCCGCCGTCGGTCAAAACCGATCTGAGCCCCTTCATGCGCCGGTATTTACTGCGGGCGGATTCTACTTCCAGGCTGCGCACGTTGGTGTTCACCTTGGCCGATATCTCGGCTTTTAAGCGCTCTTTAAGGGCCTGTTGATCAGGTGTTAAAGTAGGGGTTAAAGGCTTGTGTATGCCGTCCAGTGCGTTGGCGGCCTCCCTGGCAGCAGTCAGGCCGGGTGTGGTGTGTTCTATGGTTGGACGGGGGAAGTACGTTACATTCCCCTGGGCCTTGGCCGCCTCTTTCTCGCGATAGGTCAGTACGGCATCGACCACGTCGACGCCTTTCAGATCCTTCTTGGCTTCGCGGGTCAGGCGGGTGATCTCTTTCTTGTGCTCATTGTGCAGGGCACGGGTGGCGTGGGCGACCTCGGCCATTGAGATGCCGGTTCGCTTGGGATCCTCGGCAATACAGAGAAACTCCCAGACACCATATTCATTCATGATGTGGACAATGATCCGCCCCAGGTCGGAGGGATCCTGGAAGGCCCGGCACGCCTCTCCGGTGTGTACGCCCAGGGCCGTGTGGATGTAGAAGCCGCCGTTGACCCGGATACCCTTTTTGCCGATGATCGGCAGTCGGCCGCCACGGCGGGCCGCTTCGGACAGCAGCATGTCCAGGGCGCGTACATCGCTGATGACGCTGATCGGGTACGGCCATTCAGCCAGGGCCTGATTCGGGGTTTTGCCGAGACGAGAGTGGACGGTGTTGTGATAGTTGGCAGTCCAGCGATCGATGAACGCCTGCAGCTCGGAGGCGCTGACGGATATCTCGATCACCTCTTCTTTGTTCATGAGGCGCTGGGCAAAGGTTTTGCGTGATTCGATCTCTTTGCGATCGGCGACGTTGTGGCCGCAATAGCCGGGTGTCAGTTCGATCAAATCGTGACTGAAGGTACGGAATGAGCGCTCGATATGCGGTTTTTCATCACCGCTGAAGGGGTTGCAGATGTGTTGATCGATAAGCAGATCTCTCAGGATACGATCGAAATGTTCTGATATGTACGGTGCGCCCTGATCGGTGACCAGGGTGCCGTTGGCGGGCACGCCCCAATCAATGATGCAGTTGCGCACGATAAAGGCGTTGTCGCGGGCCTTTTCGGTCTTGTTCACATAGTATTTCAGCCGGGCGGTACCGACGTCGGTGACGCCGAGAATCTTGTAACGCTGGCCATCGGTGAGTAGCAGATCTGCGGGGGTGGCGTCGATTTCCCACAGCTGGTTGGGTCCGTCGATCCCTTCGGAGCGTGAGCCGAAGGCAGGCTGAAAGCGGTTCTTGAAGTCGTCAGGATTGGAAGCCAGGGAAAACTGATGGACATTTTTC
Source organism: Geobacter psychrophilus (assembly GCF_056821595.1). Classification (NCBI taxonomy): domain Bacteria; kingdom Pseudomonadati; phylum Thermodesulfobacteriota; class Desulfuromonadia; order Geobacterales; family Geobacteraceae; genus Geobacter; species Geobacter psychrophilus. The sequence goes on along the minus strand of NZ_JBXDTU010000004.1, from coordinate 1,298,487 downwards.
GCTTTCCATTTGTCCATGAAGCGCTTGACTGTTTTGTCGGAAACCTCGGGAGCATTCGGCATCAGTCCGCGCAGGGCCTGGTTGCATTTCTTCTCGGTAATGTGCGGGTACTTCAGGATCAAAGCCGTGAGGGTATCGGCCATGGGGGCTTTATCTGTACCGTCCGGCAGGGTGGTTTTGTTCCAGGTCTCGATTTTGCCCTGATCTTTACGGTTACCGTCCAGATTGACCAGACCCATCATGCCCAGCTCGTATTCAGCCTTGATCCAGGCCCGCATGGTACCGGGATGAAGATGTGAGATCTCGTTACGCACCCAGGGTGCCACGTCGATTCGGCCGAGTACGTATTCATGGGCAAAGCTGTCCTGGCCGTGTTTCTTGGCCAGGCGGTGTGATGTGATGTAGTGGTGGCAGGCCTTGATGATCGCCATTTTGGCGTTTGCCTTGAGCTGCTGCCGGTCGGGTAAACGGTAAAACATGGCCAGAGACTCGGTACGGGCAGCCAGGCGCTGACGTTCTTGCTCCTCTGCAGAGAGCTTGATCTGGGCGGCATAGTTGCTGGCGGCCTGAATGACTGGTGCGTCATAACCGACTTTGGTATTGAGGGCGGCCAGGGCCAGACGGGTTTCGGCGGGGAGAGATGTTATTGCGATGTATATTGTGTTGCCACGGAACTCATAATCAACGCCGATTATTCCCTCGCGACGGACTTTTGCGATTATGTTTTTCTTGGCAGTTGGCAATCCGGGAAGCCCGCCTTTCACTAAATCAGCCAACTCTTGTGGCGTGTAGTGAGTTTTCATGGCCGCCCCTCCACTTCCTGTAATAGCGTCTCCAGGCGCTTCTTATCGGCATCCAAGGCCTTGGCTTCGGCGGCCTTGGCTGTCTTCTGTTCTTCCAACTTGCGTATATCCGCCCGCAGTGCATCCGGTCCGCGCAGGGTAAAGGCTCCGCAGGCCTGGGAGGTGACGTTGAGTGCATCCAGGTTGCCAGTGGCTTTACGAAACGCCGGCAGGAATTCCAACGGAAAACGGTGATTTTCTTTGGACTGGCACACCCAGGCGTTGATCATGTGAACGGTGATCTCTTCGCCGGCGTGAAAGCTCATCTCGTCGGCGATCTGCTCGCGGGATTTGCCGGCGTGACGCAGGGCCGAGGTAAGCACGGCGATGATCTGTTGTCTGATGTTGAGACTACCGGGGACCGGTGTGGTTTTGGCAATCTCCATCTCTTGCCGGATTACTTCCTCGAACAGGCTCAACTGACCCGCCGCAGCGTGGTCTATTTTTTTCTGAGGGTTAGACATTGCACACTTTCCGTTTAGCTGGTAATGTTGCGCTGTCAGAGTACTTTTTCAGGAATTCAGTACGGGCTGTTTCGGCCTTTTGCTGGGCAACTATATTGGCCTCGATCGCAACCACCCTGCGGAGGTAGATTGCATATCCACGACCCCATGCCTTGACCGGATCAAGGCCGAGGTGGGCAGCAATGGCATTGCGGGTTTGTACCCCGTGCTTGTGACCTTTAACGGTCTTTTGCACGCAGTGGTAGCCGAGACCGATCGCCGTGGCCAGGTCCTGGACAGTCATGCCGCGTAGCTCTATCAGTTGCTGTAGGTAGTTCATGAGGAGATCCTTTTATGTCTCTTGAAGATTATGGAATTACTGAAAAAATGGCGTTGAGCGTTTTGTCTGTGTTTTGGTTAGAAACATGGCCAAAAATACTTACAGCCAGGCGGCTACATAAAATTGACAAACTTAAATACATACGTTCCCATGTGCGCTGTATTCCATGGCCACATGTAGATGAGTACAATAATCTGTTAGAAAAACTCGTTACGTCTCGTACTGCAGCTGAAATACGAACTCCTCTTTTGCTCGCCAAAGAACAGGTTATACGGCGGATCAATCATAATTCTTGTTTCTTCACTCAAATTGGCCGGGAACAGTATTTTGATCTCAAGCTCACTGCAGCGGAAAAAGACTGGGCACGGCAAATCATAGTTAAGCTCATGCACGTTGGCCCCGATGGAGATCCAGCTGTAGGACAAGCTGTCCCATGGTTTGAAGAGTGGCAATGGGAAGCTTTGAAAGCTTCAATATCTCTCTGTAAGACAGAGCAACACAGTTGTGAAGTTGCGCAGTTTTAAGGTGCCGCTTCCAGACATCAGTACCCGTTGGCTTTACATGCAACATACAAAGAATATCTCTGGCGGCTAGACTCTTTGGACATGTATTATTGTGTGGCATTAACCGCCTCCTTTTTTTACCCGCTGAGTCTAAATCGTGGGGCAATGTTAGACTGAAAATACACGGAGAAATACCGTGTAGTCAAGAGAAATATCGCGTAACAGTCGCATTTTTTCGCCGTACCTGCGCCTTTGCTGTAACCATTTGTTATTGCTAAATATATTTTGACTGTTACGCTTTCGAATAACGTAACAGTTTGCGTAATGGTTGGTTGTCCCGAACTGTTACGGTGAGGATATGGATATGTCATTAGCTGAGCGCCTTAAATCAGCCCGCGAATCGATAGGGAAAAGCCAGAAAGAGATGGCTATTTCGCTGGGCACAAGTTTCCGTGCATGGCAAGACTATGAAGCGGGGAATAATGTGCCTGGTGGACGTGTTTTTATGTCACTGTCCGAAATGGGATTTAATGCTAATTGGCTGTTGACTGGCAAAGGTGGTATGAAGCTGGGAGAGGCCATAGAGGCGGGTGCAGAAGGGCCGAAAAAGGTAGAAGAGACAAAAAGAGCTGACCGCTCCCCGGTTAAACAGGCAGCGGTCAGCTATATTGACGCCATGACGGACATTGAGGCGTCTGAGGTGATAAAGTTTGTCGTCTCACATCAAGAAGTGAAAAACGATGATGAGGACGATCAGGCCGTCAATCGTGCCGCGTTTGCTAGACTCGTGGAAAATTTGGACGAGGACGGGAAAGCCCAACTTCGGGAAATTCTTAAAATGCGCATCAAGCAAGCACTTGATAATGAGTCCGCAAATGCCGAGATTGAATTGCGGCCAACCGGGACTTGATCAGACGGAGCAGTTCACCATGATTACTCGGTTTGGTCATAACGTGATCAACTCCGACTAGAAAGCCTTCTATGATTGTTGATTGTTTGTTGCCTAAACAGGTCTTGAAAAAAATAGGGATGTCTTTAGTGCGTTTGTTTTCCCTTAATAGATTGCACGTTTCATAGCCGTCAATCCCCGGCATCATGATATCCAGCAAGATCAGGTCGGGCTGCGTAAATATAGCACGATGGTAACCTGTTTCACCATCCTCTGCGATGAGGACTCGGAAACCGGCGGTGGATAGTACATTGGTCATAATATCAAGCTCTCTGTAGTCGTCATCTATGACCAAAATGGTTTGCTGCTGCTGCATTTGTTCTGTTCCTCCTGGGGGGTAATTACGCCCTGGGGCGCTTAAAAACTGTTGGGCCAGGAGGATGTGATGAGGTTGTGTGTAATTGCCATAATACTGCTTTTGGCGCTATCTGTTGAAAATCGGCAGGCGGATGCAGTGTCCCAACCAAAAGCAAATACAGAATTATCAAATAAAGTAATGGATCTAACGCTCTCGAAACATCGTATGGCAACAAAAGTTAAAGTTTCAGGAAAAAAACTCATCGTTTATGTGATGTTCCAACATAATAGATCTGTTGATGTTATTCATGACCCTGACATTGTGTCTCTTGCAAAACAATCCGGTCTCAAGCGTGTTGAGTTTCATGACTGGAATGGATTTTCACGAGAGTATATTTCCAAGGATATAAAATGAATTTGGCCGAAGTGTGCTCTAAGTCCATTTCATAAATCATGTGTCTAGGTTCTGATTTGATAATTTTTCATCTGTCCAATACCTGGTTGATAAAAATTTTCGCGCCACGCCATAAACCCGCATCAATACAAGCGATCCCACGATAATTCACCATATCCCAGCTTATCCCACTATTTCATGTAGCATCTGTCTCGTCACACGGTGGTCCTAATGATATTGCGGAGAAAAAATATTTCCATTTGTAATAAAAATATATTGACGGGATAATTTTATTCCGGTATATATTGACGTCTATCGCGCCTGCTTTGGGCCAGGGACCGCTTTTGCGGAACAGGTGCGATACGTAAAACAAACGTCCCCTTCGTCTAGCCCGGCCCAGGACACCGCCCTTTCACGGCGGCGACACCGGTTCAAATCCGGTAGGGGACGCCAACTTTCAGAAAGGTCATTTTCCTCCGGGGAAGTGACCTTTTTTATTTGGTGCTCCCGGTTGGTATGTGCAAGTAACCCAAAAGGTTTTCTGGCGCTTGGGATGAGCTCGCTTCTGAATTCTGAATTTGTTGTTCAGCCGTTTGTATGCATCTGCCGCAATAGTTCCATCCAGCATGTCCCGATACATTTCTTCCAGCCGGACTTCCAGCTCCTGCTATTTCAGCAACAACCCCTTGAGCTGTTCCTCTTTTATTGGTTGACTTTATAAATAAACATGATAAAAGAGACAATGTTTGTCTTGTTGGATGAGGTCTGTAACGGAGTGGTAACGTGATGCGATTGAGTTTTTGTTTAATCGTGCTAGCCTTGCTGGAAGTAGGTTGGCGGAAGCAGCATGCTGTTAAGTTCCTCTTTTTTGCGGGTGAAACAAGCCATGATAACTTCACATAGACGTATAGTCATGTTTCTGTTGCAGGTGGTATTCCTGCTGCTTCTCGTGCTGATCAGGTGTGACCATGTTTCGTCCCTGCCCCAGTATGACGGCGATGCCGTCAAGGTTCAGCTCAGTCTGCAATTCGATGACATGGATATTGAATGTGCCGATTTTGATGAAGATACAGTCGGCAGTGATCATGACAACAGCCCGGAATATGCAAAAAATTCCAGCGAGTTACTGCAGCCAGTATCTTCCACAACCGGGAGATTTTATCCTGTTGTGCATAATAACCACCTGCCAATGGTCTATCTCCCGGTATTTTCCCCCCCTAAAATCACTGCCTGATTCTTCCATGAAATCCACAATCAGTTGATGTAGTCAGCTTTTGCGCAGTATGTGTGCCAGCACGTGTTTGCATGCTTCAGGTATGTTGCAACGGCCGGTGCGTCTTTAAAATTTGACCAAAAAAAGGAGAAGCATGATGAAATGGAAAATATCAAGTGGTCTCGTGGTGTTAATGCTGGTGGGAGGTGTTGCCTGGGGAAAGGATGACATAATGAGTCAGGCCCAGATGACCTTCAAGCCTGTTCCGGCAAAACCGCCGGTTCTGAAGAACAACCCGGCCACGCCACAAAAAATTGAACTGGGTAAAATGCTCTTTTTTGAGCCGCGACTATCGTCATCAAATCTGATCAGCTGCAATACCTGCCATAATGTCGGGCTCGGCGGAGTGGACATCCAGGAGACTTCCACCGGTCACGGCTGGCAGAAAGGCCCGCGTAACGCTCCCACAGTGTTGAACTCCGTGTACAACCTGGCCCAGTTCTGGGATGGTCGGGCAGAAGATCTTGCGGCCCAGGCCAAGGGCCCGGTACAGGCGTCGGTTGAGATGCACAACACACCGCTGCGGGTTGTGGAAACCCTCAAAAGTATTCCCGGCTATCTGCCGCTATTCAAAAAAGCATTTCCCCGCGATAAAGATCCGATCACGTTTGACAACATGGCCAAAGCCATTGAAGTTTTCGAAGCAACTCTCATTACTCCTGATTCCCGTTTTGACAGCTACCTCAAAGGAAACCGGAAAGCACTTGCAGCCAAAGAGCGCGAAGGGTTAAGGCTGTTTATGGCCAAAGGGTGCTCTGTTTGTCACAATGGTGTAAATATTGGCGGTGCCGGATACTTCACCTTTGGTGTCAAAGAAAACCCTGCAGCCAATGTCCGCCCCACGGAAGATCTTGGCCGATTCAAGGTTACCAATACTGCAGCTGACAAATATGTCTTTAAGTCTCCATCGCTGCGCAATATTGAACTGACACCCCCTTACTTCCACTCGGGCAAGGTATGGAAACTCAGTGACGCAGTAAAGATCATGGGGACGGCTCAGATCGGGATCAGCATCAATGACGATGAAACCGATAAATTAGTTGCTTTTCTCCTAACTCTTAATGGCAAACAACCGAAAGTCGTGTATCCGATCATGCCGCCTAATTCAGATGCCACGCCGAAACCATTGTTGTAGAAACGTCTGCACAATTCAGGACTGAGTATGTTTTAACATTATATTTTCAGGAGGATAAATTATGAACGCTCTGTCTGTGATCACTGCAGTCTGTCTGGTCGCTGTAATGACTCCGGCGCTTGGTCTTGCTGCAGGGCTTAACGCGGAAATGAAGAAATACGTGCAGGGTTTGGAAGCACAGGCAAAGAAGGAAAGCGGCTTTAAAGGATTTGACGCGGAGAGGGGCAAAAAACTTTTCTTTAAAACGCGACCGAATGACAAGTCCGGCCCCATATCCTGTGCCACCTGCCACACTTCTGACCTGAAGAAGAGCGGCAAAACCCTCGTGGGAAAGGCCATCGAACCACTTGCCCCATCAGCCAACCCCAAAAGGCTTACCGATGTCAAAGAAACGGAAAAGTGGCTGGCGAGAAACTTCAAACAGGTATATGGCCGAGAGGGTACGGCCAGGGAAAAGGGTGACGTCCTGACATTCATCGATAAACAATAATTTCAGAAGGAGAACAGAATATGAAACTCAACAGAGGAATTTGTCTGGCGGTTCTGCTCATCTGCACCGTCTATGCATCTGTCCTGGCCAGTGAAAACCGGGAAGGAAGTTCCCGGGAAAAAACCTCATCAATACTGGGGTCGGTAACAAACAGTGCCTATCTCAAGGAGTGCGGCGCTTGCCATTTTGCTTTCCAGCCTCAACTCCTTCCCAAGAGATCCTGGGAAAAGATCATGGGCGCCCTGGATAATCATTTCGGCGACAGCGCCACCCTTGATGAGACGACCAGATCCGGGATACGGGACTATCTCGTAAAAAACAGCGCTGATAAAAGTTCCTCTAAGGTGTCGGTCAAACTGCTCGCCTCAATCGGTAAATCGGAAGCCCCTCTCAGGATAACAGACACTGGGTACTTCAAAAGAAAACATGACGAGGTACGGGCAGCAGTCTTCAAAAGGAAGTCCATCGGTACAGCTTCGAACTGCGTCGCTTGTCATTTGACGGCGGAGAAAGGTGACTTTGACGAGCATAAGGTGAAGATCCCCAAATAATGAACGGGCTTTTCGTTTACCACCCTGAAAAATAACGCAACAGCCGTCATGCAAAGGGCAATGCTATGAAAGAAATCAATGTTTGGGACATCCAGACGCGTATATTCCACTGGTCTCTGGTGATATTCGTACTCTGCACTGTTGTTACCGCTGACATACTCAGTTTTTTCGGCATTGACCTGGTCAACAAGGATAGCTGGCTTACCTTTCATATCGGCACCGGCGTTGCGGTTGCGATCCTCCTGCTCTTCAGGATATTCTGGGGGCTCAACGGCCCCCATTATTCGCGCTTCAGTTCCCTGCATCTCTCGCTGGCAGAGCTTTTCAGCTATTTTAAGGCAATCACCAGGAATGAAAAAACAAACAATACCGGCCATAATCCCGCAGCTTCCTGGAGCGCCCTCGGCATAATCACGCTCGGTCTGCTGGCGGTGTTAACCGGAGTGATTGTTTTCGGTATAGACGAAGGGAGGGGCATTTTCAGATTCCTGTACATCGATTATTACGCTTATGCCGACCAACTGAAATTGCTGCATCGGGTGCTCTCCTATCTCCTGCTCGGAGTAATTTTCGGCCATGTGTGCGGAGTTTTGAACGAAACAATACGACACAAAACCGGCATCATCTCTGCCATGTTTACGGGAACAAAACTCTCTGATGAAACCGAAAAACCGATATTGACTGTCACACCAATGCGCTTAATCTCTTACTTATGGGTAATTTCACCGCTAGGGGCAATGCTCTATCTGACCAGTGCAATGGAAACAAAACAACCGGTGAAGCTGTCAATACCGCAAATCTACCTGAAAGAGTGCGGTTCCTGCCATATGGCATTCCCACCGAATTCACTCTCGGCTGAAAGCTGGAAAAAGATGATGACCAGCCTCAATGACCATTTTGGCGACGATGCCTCCATCAATGACGTTGCGAAGAAAGAGATCGAGGCTTTTCTTGTCAAGTATGCTGCGGAAACGTCCCATGAGGAAGCGTCGCTCAAATTTCTCCGCTCGATCAACAAAGAAAATCCCCCGGCGAGAATTACCGATATCCCCTATTGGAAAGAAAAACATAAACCGATAAATCAGGCGATTTACCAGCGAAGCTCAGTCAAGTCCAGGATCAACTGCGTAGCCTGTCACAAACTGGCCGAATATGGTTCGTTTGAAGATAATGACATTCGTATACCGAAAAATTGAAAAAGGAATACGGGGAACTGGGAGGACACTGCTTGCTCTGTTGTATTGAAGGATGTATGTATGTAACTGCTTTAAAATAAAAACGATAATGTTTGCCAACTACCGTTAATTCCTTATGTGGCCAGCCCTGCATGCCCTCTTTGAGGATGAAAATCCTCTTCTCGTCAATGCCCTTTTCTTTCAGATAGTCATACGTGTTTTTGGCACCGCCGCCGCCCCGCGGGCAGATGACAACCACATCGTTTGTGGTCGATGAAAGCCGCGCTGCAATTCGATCCAGTTTTTGCTTGTCGTCCGCTGACGTGACAGGGTCGCCAGGCGATAGATATTGATTCTTTCGGGGAATTGTGTCTTTGATCATAGAGAGGAAGTAATCACGCGGCGAAAGTCACACATGAAGATCACATTCCTCATGTGTGCCGGGTATCCGGCCTCCCGATGAATGTCCGCTTGTCGCAACGTATTGAAACAGGAACAGTGCAATGAAATCTACCCCGCAGCACACCTCCGTAGCGCTCTTTGTACGCCACCCGGTTCCCGGGCGTGTCAAGACCCGTCTGTCCTGCGATTTGGGCAACGAGGCCGCCTGTGATTTCTACCGGGCTATGGTGGCGGATTGCATTGCGAATATTACCGCAAGCGCTCTGCCGATGTACCTGTTCCATGATGGTCAGGATGCTGTTGGTCTTCCTGAAGAGTGGGTGACCGCTGCCGAAGGTGTTATGATGCAGGAGGGCGATTCTTTGGGTGAACGCATGACAGCCGCGTTTGGATGGCTGTTCTCGGTCGGCTGGCAGCGGGTCATGCTGCTCGGCAGCGATATACCGGGGGTTGACGCTGAGCTGCTGCAGTCGGCCAGTGTTGCCATGGAGGGGGTTGACGTGGTGTTTTCCCCGGCCTTTGACGGCGGCTACTGCCTGGTCGCCGCACACAAGGATGGCTTTAACGCCGCACTGTTTCGAAATATCCCCTGGAGCACATCCCGGGTCCTGGGTGCAACGCTCGACATCTGCGCGAGTGATTATGTGACCTATACGCTGCTTGATCCTCGCCAGGATATCGATACCGTGGAAGATATCAGGGCGTATTGCAGGCAGCCATCAGCACATGCCGCCTCCACCAACAGCTGGCTGGCGTCACACGGATATATGGAGCTACCGGGCCATGGCTGAAAACAGCCGCAACGACAACGTGGGCAGAAATGACCTGCATAGCGCCGGCATAGGTGGGCAGGCAATACAGGTGCTGCATGCCCAGTGGGACGAGTTCCGCAGGTTACGGAAGATGGTTCTTTGTCATCATGATACGGACTCGATTCATGACCTGCGGGTCGTATCGCGTCGCATGCGGGCATCGCTGGGGCTGTTTGAGCCATTCATATCCAAAAGAGCGGCAAAGACCCTGTCGAAGGGGCTCAGGCGGATTACCCGTGAATTAGGACATGTGCGCAACATTGATGAAGCCCTTTTGTATGTGACATCGTTGCCGCTGGCTCTTCCCGTTCTGACTGAGGGGCTGCGCCGGATCCGGAAGCAGGAGATAAAAACCGTCACCAAGGTTCTCAAGCGCTTTCCCTGCCGGGCAATGGGAACGGTACTGAGGGAAGCGATGACCAGCCTGGCCGAAAGGACGTGCAGAGACAGCACGGATCAAGCCCTGCCGGTCTATTTATCGGACACAGCCGTGCAGCGCTTTCAGGCGCTGCACGCGCTGCTGGCGCCCGCCATCATCCCGGAGAATGGGGAACTGCGCCATAAACTCCGCATAGCGGTCAAGAAATGGCGCTATCTGCTGGAGACCATCGGGCAGGTCTGCAGTCAGGAGTACGGTGCCACGCTGGAGGAGCTGAAGGAGTACCAGGCACTGCTGGGCAAGCTGAACGACATGGTCGAGTTCGGGGTATTGAGCAACAGGCTGAAACTGCCGCCGGATGAGTCGCAGGGGATCAACGCCGCACTGGAGCGGGATACGGCTGTATATCTTGCCGCGTTTATCCAGCTGGCCCTGTCACGACCGCTGCTGTATAGCTTTCATCTGTGAGGAGTCTTGACGTGAATACGAAACGACTGGCCGCCATTGATATCGGAACGAACTCGATTCGCTGCATCGTTGTGGAAGCGGACCATAAGGGGGGCTACAAGGTCCTGGACGATGAGAAAAGCACGGTCAGGCTGGGAGAGGATCTCACCCGGACCGGGGCCATCTCGCCCGAGGCGTCGGCACGGGCTGCCGAGGCGGTCGGCCGATTCAGGAAACTGATCGCCGGTCTGAAGGTGCGAGCCGTGGAGGCGATTGCCACCAGCGCCATGCGGCGGGCCAGTAACGGCCAGGATCTGCTGGACACCCTTTCAGCCGAGCTCGGCCATGAAATTCGTGTCATCTCCGGCGAGGAAGAGGCCGGGCTGGCCATGGTGTCCGCCCAGCGGCATTTTGATATGGAATACAAGCGCTATGCCGTGTTCGACATCGGCGGCGGCAGCCTGGAGATTACAACCGCCCTGGGAAACCACATTGAAGAGTGCTATTCGCTTGATCTGGGGGCCGTTGTCATGACCGAGCAGTTTCTCAGCCATGATCCGACCCGGCCCGTTGACCTGCAGCTTCTGCAGCGCCACGTGCGCAGCACCCTCAAAAAACAGGTCAGCAGATCCGGGGTTCAGCTGCATACCCTGATCGGCTCGGGTGGCACGACGACAGCCATTGGTTCCATGGTCATGAGCGCTGTCGGCAAATCCTATGCCTCCATCCATGGCTATGAGGTGCTGCGTTCCGAGGTCGTCCACATGCTGGCGATGCTGACCCGCAAGGGCCTGGCCGAACGACGGCTGGTGCCGGGGCTGAATGCCGACCGGGCCGATATCATCGTAGCCGGTGTTGCCGTGATAGAGGAACTCATGCGCTTTTTCGGCGCCAACCAGCTGCTGGTCAATGAGCGCGGCATCCGCGAGGGGCTCATCATCCGGGCGCTGGAAAAACACGGATTGATCCCGGTCGCCACGGCACCGCGGAACTGGCGGGAGGCGGCCCTGGATTTTGTCCGATCCTGCCACATCGACGAACCGCATTCGCTGCATGTGGCCCGGCTGGCCCTGTCCGTATTCGACGGGCTTTCGGCCCCCTTCAACCTGAAGAAATCAGACCGCAAACTGCTGGAGGCGGCCGCCATACTGCACGACGTCGGCTATTTCATCGCCTACAGCAGTCACCATAAACACTCCTATCATCTGATCCGCCATGCGGAACTGTTCGGATTTACGCCCCGCGATCGTGAACTGATCGCCCAGATCGCCCGCTACCACCGCAAATCACTGCCCAAGCGCAAGCATGAAACCTTTCAGGTCCTGAACGAAGAGGATCAGCAGCGCGTCCGGCGGCTGGGGGGGATCCTGCGGCTGGCCGACGGGCTCGACCGCCGTCGCAGCTCGACTGTTCAGTCGATTGACTGCACATTCGGCGGCATGCTCTTCAGCGTGCGCTTGAACGGGTCCGAAGACATGTCCCTGGAGATCTTCGGGGCCACCGCCAAGAAAGACCTGTTTGAGAAGGCTTTCGGCCTGCGGGTCGTGTTTGTGACGTAGTGACAGTAATGGGGAGCGGGAGTTGATACTCTTTGCAGCGCTAAACGATTATCCGGGCGAAATAGGCCACACACTTCAAGCGTGCCGGACTATAGCCGATAAAGTCACCGTCAATCTGGATCGGCTTGCGCCCCCGGATCTCGCAGCCATCAACCGGGATGCGGAGTAACGAGCGGCTTGTCGCAAGCCGTCCTGAAAACATTTCAAACACCAGCTGCAGGTAGGTTCTGCGGCTGTTTTTTTGGACGCAGACGGCCTCCAGGCCGGGAGAAAAGACAGAGCAGTCGGGGGCCAGCCTGAAGCTGCCGCCGTAGCGCGATGCGTTGCAGATGATGACGCTGTGGCATGCTATCCTCTGTCCGGGTGTACTGATCTCGACCAGGCTCCTGTCCCATCTCAGGCAGCTGAGCAGGGCGGCGATTGCATAGGCCCCCTGCTTCAGGAGGTTCTTGCCCGGCAGCCAGACATCCCTGACAACTTCACCGTCAAAACCGATGCCGGCCATGAGTACGAAACGCCGGCTGGCCCCCTCCGCTTCAATCACCCCCACAGACAGCGCTTGCGTTTTCCCGGCAATGATCCGGTCGAGGCCGTCTTCAATTGAAGGGATGCCGAGTTCGGCTGCCAGCACGTTGGAGGTCCCCAGCGGCAGGATGGCGAGGGTCGCCGCCTGCGGGTTCAGGCCGTTGACAACCGCATTGATGGTTCCGTCACCGGCCGCCACAATCACCAGCGGTTGTTCGCTGGACGTGTTGATGGTGTGGAAGATGGAGGGGCCGTCGTTCGTTGCGGTCACTGTGCACAGTATCGGCGAGAGCCCGGCATCGCTCAGGCGCGTGATGACGATGTCGATGCGGCGTTGGTCATATCGGCCGGAGTGCGGGTTGATGAAGAGGTAGGATTCCATAGATGAGGAACTCATAGCATGATCCTGCTGAAAATTCATGCGGGAAAACAGTTGTATGTGTAATATTCACTGCTTGGAGATGGTGCTGCCCGGAGCCTTGACCTGCTTCAGCGCACCCAGCAGTCTGAAATAATACCGGATGGTATCCATCAGCTCATCAGGATTAAACGGCTTGGTCAGGTAGTCGGTGACATACTCCTGAATCCCTTCCATCTTGTTGTCGGGCGCGCCCAGTGACGTCAGCATGACAATGATGTTGCCGTCAAACAGATCGCCTGCGACGATCTTGCGGATCGTATCCCAGCCGTTCAGGTCGGGCATCATGACATCCATCAGGATCACACCCCGGAAGCCCGCCCCCAGATGTTCAAGGCACTCGTCACCACTAGCAGCCGTCAGCAGCGTGACCCCCTCGGACTCAAAGAGCGCCTCCGCCGACTCCCTGATCATACCCTCATCATCGACAAGCAGTACCCTGGCATTCATTATTGTGACTCCTTGAAGATCGTTGCGACCCCGCCGAAGAGGTCCTGAACCCGGTTCATCGTGCGGATTTTTGTACGTTTTGCACCTGCAGGTTGATCGTAAGCAGTTACAGTGCCAATACAATAAGCAGCCGTAAATACCCGTGGTTTTGGTATGTTATGCAAAGGATGCCTTGTGTCAGGGGTGCGCCAAAGGTTGCAGGTCCGAAGGAACTCATGGCGCAACGCCGGAATGGAGGGGCGTGAAGCGGCGGGTACCGGGTGTGAAACCTGCGGAGCGGGTGCGACGATTGTCGCAGGGGAGGCGGATGATTGCCGGTTGCCTTGGCCGCGTCCTCTGCGATAAATGCTCTTTTTAGGTTTATAGATATTTGATGAGTGTGGTATGTTGCCGCCACGAGAGACCTGCCAAGCATGCCTGCCCACCTCCGCAGTGCGGTGCCTGATTGGAATCCGGTCGTGACCCGGGCAATGGAGATTACCATGGAAACATCATCACGCCTGACGGTGCTGATCATCGATGATGAACCGCTCGTGCGCACCTCGCTGGCGGTGTACCTGGAAGATGTGGGCTATTGTGTGCAGGAAGCCGGCAACGGTCGTGAAGGGATAGACCTGTGCCTCCGGGAAACACCCGACCTGGTGCTTACTGATCTGCGCATGCCGGTTCTGGACGGTTTCGCCGTGGTGGAGCAGTTGGCGGCCGGCTTTCCCGAAACGCCGGTGATTGTCATATCAGGTGCCGGAAACATCAGTGAAGCCATCCGGGCCCTGCGCCTGGGGGCCTGGGATTATATCACCAAACCGGTTGAAGATCTGGATGTGCTTGAAATCACTGTCCGCAGGGTGCTGGAGCGTGCCCGGCTGATGCGTGAGAACCGGGAATACCGCCAGCGTCTGGAAGGGCTGGTGGAGGAACGTACCAGGCAGCTGGCGGAGAGTGAGGAACGCTACCGTCAGCTCTTTCTGCAGCATGAGGACGCCATCCTGCTGTGTGCCGCTGACAGCCTGAAGGTTGTCGAGGTCAATCCGGCCTTTAGGGAACTGTTCGGCTACGATCCCGAAGAAATCCGGGGCTGCCCGGCTGCGCTGCTCTTTCCCGAGAGCGAGTGGCAGGGGATCGCACAGCGTCTCGCCCTGCTCGGGGACAAGGACATCCTGCTCTATGAACAGCTGACGGCCGCTGCCCATGACGGCTCCCTGGTGACGATCTCCTTCAAGGGGTGGCTGGTAGCCATCGAGCAGCGCTCGTTTTTCTATTTTTCCATGCGCAACATGACGGAAAAAGCCCACCTCGAACAGGAAATCAGGGCCTCCCAGGCCCGCCTGATTCAGGCCAACAAGATGACCTCGCTGGGGATCCTGGTCTCCGGCATGGCCCACGAGATCAATAATCCCAACAATTTCATCGGGGTCAACGCTGCTCTGCTGGCCGACATCTGGCGGGATACGCAGCCGCTGCTGGAGGAGTGTGGCAGGCAGGATGACGGCATGACCCTGGGCGGGCTTCCGATAGCAGAGGCCGCTGAAAACGGAACGCGCTTGATTGACGGGATCATGCGCGGCTCGGCCCGCATCAATACGGTTGTCACCGGACTCAAGGATTTCTCCCGGACAGATACGTCCGGTCTGAACGATGTCATACAGC
The DNA here is from genome assembly GCF_056821595.1 of Geobacter psychrophilus. Lineage (NCBI taxonomy): Bacteria > Pseudomonadati > Thermodesulfobacteriota > Desulfuromonadia > Geobacterales > Geobacteraceae > Geobacter > Geobacter psychrophilus. The sequence goes on along the minus strand of NZ_JBXDTU010000004.1, from coordinate 1,283,456 downwards.
TGGCCCGGGTGATACACGATGCCCGTGCGATTCTCGATCATCACATCCAGGGGCGCACCGACTGTTTTCAGGTCTTCTGCGAAGAAGACCTGCCGATTGTGCGGGGGAGCCACCAGCAGATCGAACAGGTGCTGATCAACCTGCTGGTCAATGCCCTGCAGGCGCTACCGAACCGCAGCTGCGCCGTGCGGGTGGAGGCCCGTCACGATCCTCTTGCTCGACAGGTCATTCTCACGGTGGCGGACGAGGGGATCGGCATGCCTGCGGATGTGTGTGCCCGTGTCACGGAACCATTCTTTTCAACCCGCCTCGATCAGGGGGGCACCGGCCTGGGGCTTTCGATCAGTTCCTCGATTGTCGGCGACCATGGCGGAACCATCACGTTTACATCCGAACCGGGCAGGGGGACTGTGGTTACAGTCCGGCTGCCGGTTGCCGAGGTATGATTCCATGAAATCAATCAGCCCTGCAAACCCATTCACTGTCCTGCTGGTCGATGACGAACAGGATGTCCTCTTCAGTTACTCGGTCATGTTTCGCAGTGCGGGCTTTTCCCACGTGCTGACCGAGGTTGACAGCCGCGCTGTGCTTGCGCTGATGGAGCAGCAGGCGGTGGACCTGGCGGTGCTCGATCTGCAGATGCCGTACCTGGGGGGCTATGAGCTGCTCTCGCTGATCCGGGAAAAGCACCCCCATGTGCCGGTGATCATCGTGACCGCGGCCAATGAACTGGAGATGGCGGTGGCCTGCATGAAGGTCGGCGCGGTCGACTACTTCGTCAAACCGGTCGAGAAGGGGCGGCTGATCGCCAGTGCCCGTCGTGCCCTGGAGGCGCGTGAGCTGCGCTCCGAGCTGGCCTTTCTCAAGGATCAGCTGCTGGACGGTGTCCTGCAGAGTGAGGGGGCGTTTGCCGACAGCATCACCTGCTCAAGCCGCATGCAGCGCATCTTTCAGTATCTGGATGCGGTTTCCCGCAGTTCCCAGCCGGTTGTGATCAGGGGCGAGACCGGAACCGGCAAGGAATTGCTGGCCCGTTCCGTGCACACCGCCAGCGGCCGTGCAGGGGCCTTTGTGGCGGTCAACGTGGCCGGCCTGGATGACCAGATGTTTGCCGACACGCTCTTCGGACACCTGCGGGGCGCCTTTACCGGGGCCGATCAAAAGCGTGAAGGGCTGATCGCCAAGGCGGCCGGCGGCACGCTTTTCCTGGACGAGATCGGAGACCTGGAACCGGCTTCCCAGATCAAGCTGCTGCGACTGCTGCAGGAGGGCGAATACTTCCCGCTCGGTTCCGACACCCCCCGCCGCTCGGATGTCCGCATTGTGGCCGCCACACACCGCGACCTGAACCGGCTGCAGCAGGCCGGCGCCTTTCGGGCGGATCTGTATTACCGCCTCTGCACCCACCAGGTTGCGCTCCCCTCGCTGGCGGAACGTCGGGAAGACATCCCCCTGCTGTTGTCGCACCTGCTGAACGAAGCGGCCCGATCCATGGGCAAGGATGTGCCGACCCCGCCGCCTGAACTGGTCGGCTACCTGGCATCCTATGCCTTCCCCGGCAATATCCGTGAACTGCGTTCGATGGTCTATGATGCGGTGGCCCGCCACCAGCGCGGAATTCTTTCCATGGAGAGTTTCATTGAGGCCATGGGGGGGACTTCGGCGGCCCCCGTTGCTGCCGGCGATGCCTCCACCGAACGCCTGAGATTTCCGGATGGGCGCATCCCGACCTTGCGGGAGGCCGAGGACGCACTCATCGCCCAGGCCCTGACCCTGGCCGGCGGCAATCAGGGCGTTGCCGCCCGCTATCTGGGAGTGACCCGCCAGGCCATCAACAAGCGGCTCAACCGCACAAAAGAATGATCATGCCTGGTTATTGCCGGTAAAATCCACCCTCCCCTTGCGGTAGGGGGAGCTAACGGCAATTTCCTGAATCATGCCCAGTTTCCTCCGTCCCACCTGCCTAAGAACCCCTGCGACACCTGTTGCAGGGAGCCCCGTTCGTTGCCGCTGCACCCCGACAACTGCCAGCACCAGCAACTGCCGATAGAATCCTGATTCCCTCCCGATTGACGTAAAACCCATCTGTCCCCGGCACACCTGTTTGACGAACCATATGCAACGGACGTCGTATGCCTGTTGGACGCAGTAATGGTGCAACTGTCCGATATTGCAGCTGTTGTTGAGATTGGCACGGCATCTGCTCACTACAGTCGCCTACAACAGTCATGGATGCGTCAACAGATTCAGAGGAGAGATCACATGTCAGACAAAAAAAGTAAGATCGGTTTTGGAACAAAAATTCTGATCCTGGTGCTTGTCAGCAGTATCGGGCTATCGCTTGTCACCACCGCCATCGCCCTGAAGGAGTATGTTGACTCCTATCAGAGCTTCATTGCATCCTACCGGAAATCCCTGTTCAGCGATTTTGACAGTCAGGCCAAAGGTCAAGTGGAGCTGGCCGTCAGTATCCTGCAAAGGATTCATGATCGCCAGCAGAAGGGCGAAATGACCCCTGAGGATGCCAAGAAACTGGGCGCCGACGTGCTGCGCAACCTGAAGTACGGCAAGGATGGCTACCTGTGGGCCGACACAACGGAAGGCTTGAACGTGGTCATGCTCGGCAAGCCGGTAGAAGGTACCAATCGTCTGAACATCCAGGACGCCAAAGGAAAATATCTGATTCAAGAGATTATCAAGGCCGCGCAGCAGGGTGGCGGATATACGGATTACTGGTTCCCCCGGCCGGGTGACACCCAGGCGTTTCCCAAGCGTTCCTATTCTCAACTCTTCCAGCCCTTCGGCTGGGTCATCGGCACCGGCAATTATGTCGATGATCTGGAAGCGCTGGTCAAAAAAGCCGGCGATGAGAACAAGAAACACCTGATGCAGGGGATCTACCTGATTCTCGGTGTAACGGCGGTCCTGATTATTATTATCTCCATCCTGTCAGTCATTGTTACCCGCCGTTTGCTGCGGCATATCGGCACCGAGCCCGAACACCTGGCGGAGATCACCCGCCAGATTGCCGACGGAGATCTGTCCATGCGCTTTGAGGAGAACCGCAGCGGTATTTATGAGGCGATGCGGCAGATGGTAGGCCAGCTGCGGATGGTCATGGAACGGGTGAACGGTTCCGCCGGAGAGGTTTCGGCGGCCTCCATCCAGCTGCATGCCACCTCCAAGAATATGGCGGCCGGCACCGAAGAGGTGGCCTGCCAGGTTGCCACGGTATCCACCTCCGGCGAGGAGATGGCCGCCACATCCCACGACATCGCCAACAACTGCAATTCGGCGGCCGACAATTCCCGCCATGCCAGTGAACTGGCAACCAGTGGCGCCGCCATCGTTCATCAGACGGTCGAGGGGATGCAGCGCATTGCCGGCAGGGTCAAGGAGACCGCCCGTCAGGTTGAGGGGCTGGGTATGCGCTCCGACGAAATCGGCGCCATTATCGGCACCATCGAGGATATTGCCGACCAGACCAACCTGCTGGCATTGAATGCTGCCATCGAGGCGGCCCGTGCCGGTGAGCAGGGGCGCGGTTTTGCAGTCGTGGCCGACGAGGTGCGGGCCCTGGCCGAGCGCACCACCCGTGCCACCAAGGAGATCGCCGGGATGATCAAGGCGATTCAGCAGGAGACCCGCCAGGCGGTTGCTTCCATGGAAGAGGGTGTCCATGAGGTTGAAGCCGGAACCTCGGAGGCCGCCCGTTCCGGCAGCGCCCTGCAGCAGATCCTGGACCAGATCAATGAAGTCACCGGCCAGATCAACCAGATCGCAACAGCCGCTGAAGAACAGAGCTGCACCAGCCGCGAGATCAGCAACAATGTGCACCAGATTACGGACATTATTCAGGAAACAGCCCAGTCAAACCAGGAAACCACCGAGGCCGCCAATATCCTGTCCCGTCTGGCAACCGACCTGGAGCAGATGGTCAGGCAGTTCAAGCTGTAAGCAAAGGTCCTGACCGCGATGCCGCTGCTCTCATCCATAGCCGGGTCTGTTGAGGAAATCAAACGTCTCAGGGGCACGCTGGCCGATATCATCGATTCCCTGCCATCCATCATACTGGTTGTGGACCGTCAGGGGCGGGTTGATCTCTGGAACGAAAAGGCTGAACTCTTTTCGGGCGTTCAGTCCGCCGCTGCCCGCGGCGAGCTGGCAGCATCACTCCTGCCGCAGTTCGCGTGGCAATTGGGGCAGGTGTTCGAGGTGATTGACCGGCAAGTGCCCTGCAGCCACGGCAAGGTCCAGTTGCAGGAGGGGGATTGCAGGAAATTCTACGATTTACAGATCTGTGCGCTGACCTCCGAGGGTGCCGGGCGGGCGGTTGTCCGCATCGACGACATTACCGAACATGTCCGCATCGAGGATATCATGATGCAGACCGAGAAGATGATGATGGTCGGCGGACTGGCGGCGGGTATGGCACATGAGATCAACAATCCGCTGGGGGCCATCATGCAGAATGCCCAGAATATCGAGCGGCGCATCTCTCCCGAGATCGCGGCCAACCATGAGGCTGCCCGGGAGGTTGGCGTCAGCCTGGATAAGGTGCGGGCATATCTGGAGAAGCGGGGGATCCCCGGGTTTATCAGCCACATCCGGGAGGCCGGTTCCCGCTCCTCCAGGATCATCACCAGTATGCTTCATTTCAGCCGCAGAAGCGAATCCCGCATAGAGCAGGTGGACCTGGCGCTGATTATTGACCGGGTCCTGGAACTGGCCGCCAATGACTACGATATGAAAAAAAGCTATGACTTCCGGCATATCCGGATTGTGCGGAACTATGACCGGTCACTGCCGCCGGTCGCCATCACGGTCCTGGAAGTCGAGCAGGTACTGTTGAACATCATCAAGAATGCGGCCCAGGCCATAGCAGCAGCCGGCCTGCCGCACGAGCCCCGCATTACGGTGCGAACGCGTTGTTCAGGCACTCAGGCGATCATCGAAATCGCGGACAATGGTCCCGGCATGGAGGAAAAAACCAGGCACAGGATCTTCGAACCATTTTTTACGACCAAGGATATCGGCGTGGGCACCGGCCTGGGCCTGTCGGTCTCCTATGCCATTATTACCAATAACCATCAGGGTAGCATTGAGGCCTGGTCACAGCCGGGTGAGGGTGCACGGTTTACGATCCGCCTGCCGATCAAGGGGAGGTCCTAATGAAGTGTTCAATCCAGATACTGATTGTGGACGATGATGAGATGATTCGAGATTGCATGACCGCCTTTCTGGAGGATGAAGGTTTTTCGGTGCACACTTCAGCCAGTGCCGAAGAGGCCCTCATGGCGATTTCCGCCCTGAATCCGGCCGTCTGCATTACGGACATGCGGCTTCCCGGCATGAACGGTGAACGCTTCATCTGCAAAGCGATCGAAATCTGTCCCCAGACCCGCTTTATGATACATACCGGTTCAGCCTATGTGCTGGCGGAAGAGCTGCGGTCAATCGGTATGAACTCTGACGATGTGCTGCTTAAACCGGTGCATGATCTCAGTCTGCTTACGTCGCGGGTGCTGGCGGTTGCCGGCAGGGAGCATCAGCCATGACATCGACTCGCAAGCCGACCTTGCTGACCATCGATGATGAAGCATCCATTCGCTGTAGCGTCGCGGCTTTTTTCGAGGATAACGGCTTCGCTGTCATTCAGGCCGCTAACGGCCGCGACGGGCTGGAAATTGCGCGGCAGGTGCAACTGGATGTGGTCATCACCGACCTGCGCATGCCCGGGCTTGATGGTCTGGAGGTTATCACTGCGCTGCACCGGATGGATGACAACCTGCCGGTCATCATGCTGTCCGGTACGGGAGTTCTGGCGGATGCGATCGAGGCCTTGCGGAGGGGGGCCTGGGATTACATCGCCAAGCCTGTGCAGGAAATGGCGGAACTGGAGCTGATCATAGCCCGCTGTTTGGAGCGCGCCCGTCTGGTGCGGGAAAACCGCTCATATCGTGACAATCTGGAACATCAGGTCGTCCAGCGTACCGCCGAGCTGCGCAAGCTGACCACCGCCGTGGAGCAGAGTGCCAATTCGGTCGTCATTACGGATCTGGAAGGGCTGATTGAATACGTCAATCCCAAGTTTACCCAACTGACCGGTTACCTGCCTGACGAGGTGATCGGCAGGAATCCGCGCATTCTCAATTCAGGCCGACAGCCCGACAGCTATTACGCCGAGATGTGGAAAACAATCTGTTCCGGCCGGGAATGGCAGGGTGAGTTCTGCAATAAGGCCAAGGATGACCGTGAGTATTGGGAGTTGTGCAATATTGCGCCGATCAAGGATGAAGCCGGCAGCATTACGCATTTTGTGGCCATCAAGGAGGATATCAGCGAGCGGAAAAGGTATGAGGAAAAGCTGTATTATCAGGCCCATTTCGACGCCCTGACCGGTCTGCCCAACCGCTATTACTTCAAGAACCATCTGGAAACGCAGCTTGAGCTGATCGACCGGCAGAGCCAGTGCCTGGCGCTGATGGTGCTGGATATCGACAACCTCAAGTCGGTTAACGATACCTTCGGCCATGAGTTCGGTGATTTGCTGATCAGGGAGATCGCCTATCGTCTGGAATACGTGTGCGGCCATGACTGCCTTGTCTCCCGCTTTGTGGGTGACGAATTCGTAGTCATTCCGCCGTTTTTGACTGAAGCCGGCGATGCCGTGGTCCTGGCCGAAAAGATCCGCAGCGCCATGAACGGCAGTTTTGAGATCAAGGGCACCGATGTGATTACCACCGCCAGCATCGGGGTGGTGATGTATCCCGGAGATGGCGAATGTGTCGAGAGCCTGCTGAAAAACGCCGAAGCGGCCATGTACCAGGCCAAGAAGGATGGCAGGAACGCCATCTGTTTTTATACCCGCGAACTGAATCGCCAGCTGGAGCAGCGTTTTGCCATGGAAACACGGCTTCACAAGGCCCTGGAGCGCGGCGAGTTCAGCCTGCAGTATCAGCCCCAGATCAACCAGGCCCAGGGGACCATCGTCGGAGTGGAGGCGCTGCTGCGCTGGACACCGACCGGTGAGGCACCGGTTTCCCCGGCCCAGTTTATCCCGATTCTGGAGGAGAGCGGGCTGATCGTGGCGGTGGGCGAGTGGGTCTTGATGCAGGCCTGCAGCCAGGCGGTGCAATGGCGGGAACAGCATCTGCCGGACATGCGCATGTCGGTCAATATTTCGGCCCTGCAGTTCATGCGCAGCCATCTGGATGTAACGGTCAGGCGGGTGCTGGATGCCACCGGCCTTGATCCGCGCCATCTCTGTCTGGAACTGACCGAAAGCATGATCATGATCGACAGCGCCCGTACCATGGAAAAACTGACTGCCCTGGCAGCAGCCGGCATCACCTTTTCGCTGGATGATTTCGGTACCGGTTATTCCTCCCTGGAATACCTGGGGCGTCTGCCGATTAATGAGCTCAAGATCGATATGTCGTTCATTCGCCGGATGCTGACGACCAGAAACGATGCGGCGGTCGTCAACACGATCATTGCCATGGCCCAGGGTCTGGATATGGAGCTGGTGGCGGAAGGGGTCGAGACGGAAGCGCAATTGAACTATCTGGCGGAACGGGAGTGCGGCGTTATTCAGGGCTACTATTTCAGCCGGCCCCTGTCGCCGGAAGACGTTGGCGATTTTGTCAGGGCATGGCATCCGCCGCCTGCCCGGCCGCTATGGGTACCCCGGCCCGCGGATGTGCTGTACGGCGGCTGCAGCTATCCTGATTGATTTCAATTGAATTCCCGCCGGTGCCGCTGATATAGTGCAGCGTCATGGAAAGCAGCCAGTAGTGCCCGTGCCCGGCTGCCCGCAGGGAAGCAATGAACATTGCCATCATCGACAAACTATTACTGGATTTCTTCGCCGACCTGCAGGGGTACTTCGCCCTGGCGGGTCGGACCATTGTGCGCATGTTCCGGCGCCCCTTCTATTACCGCGAATTCGCGGTCCAGTTCGACAAGCTCGGTTTTTCCTCCCTCTTTATCTGCATATTGACCGGTCTCTTCACCGGCATGGTCATGGCCCTGCAGGCCCTGATCCAGCTCAAGCCCTTTGCCGCCACCAGCTACGTGGGGGGCATGGTGGCGGTGACCATGATCAAGGAGCTGGGGCCGGTGCTGGCCTCCCTGATGGTGGCCGGCCGGGTCGGTTCGGCCATTACCGCCGAGCTGGGTACGATGGTCGTTACCGAGCAGGTGGACGCCATGCGGGTGGAGGGGACCGATATCATGAAGCGCCTGGTTGCGCCGCGCCTGCTGGCCATGCTGCTGGCCATGCCGCTGCTGACGGTCGTGGCGGATGCCATTTCGCTGCTGGGCGGCTACATCATGGCCTCGGGCTACGGCATCAACCCGACCATGTATATCAAGGGCATCCCCCAGTTCATGGTTTTTCAGGACCTGATCGAGGGTCTGGCCAAGCCGGCTTTCTTCGGGTTCGTGATCGCCCTGACCGGCTGTTATGTGGGGCTGAACACCCGCGGCGGCGCCGAGGGGGTCGGCAATGCCGCCAAACGGGCGGTGGTGATGTCGTCGGTGATCATCCTGGTGTCGGATTTTTTCATTACCAAGGTTTTTGTGGCGTTCCGCTGAGAGTCGGGGAGAACCGGATTTGTAATGGAAGAAGCCAAGAACATTCGAAGCCCTCAAGGTTCCCTATAGAGGTAACAATTTCCCCATATAGGGAACCGGTTGCCTATATGGGGAACATTGTCTAACCGGTCAATAACAAGTTGAACGAGGTAGTTGAAGTGACAGATAGGAAGATCATCTGCGGACCGATTCTGGCATCAGATCACATCGCCAAGGAAGGTCGCAAAGTGTGTTGGATGTTCCGGCAGGTGCCACACCATGAGCACGACAGCGGTTGGCGTGTGTTCAGTGGAGACGAAACACAGGAATACGCCGACGACGCGAGTCACCTAGCTTGGTACAATGCGTCGACCATCGTGGCGATCGATCCGTCAATAGCACCGTATCTGGACGCACCGGTTGGATCAGCCTTTGAACGAGAATCAGGAAATGATGAGTTCGTTGCAGTCAACGACTTCGACACATCTGACAACGAGTGACAATTTGTGAAGGGTACAAAGAATAGAAGGAATAAGGGGACAGGCTGATTATTGAGGTGCAACTATGCCAAGAATTGCAAGAGCATTAACCGACAACGCATTCTATCATCTTATCAATCGAGGTAACGGCAGACAGCAGGTTTTTCACAAAGACGGTGATTACCGCGCTTTCATTGATCTTATGCAGACTGCGCGGGAAAAGTTTGCTGTGCGGTTGCATGCCTGGTGCTTAATGCCAAATCATTTCCATCTTCTCGTACAACCAGAACAGGCCGACCAACTGAACAAAATGATGCAATGGTTAATGACAAGTCATGTTCGTCGTTATCACCAGCATTACGGTACCAGTGGCCATGTTTGGCAAGGAAGATACAAGAGTTTTATTGTCCAGGATAATGATCATTTGTTGACAGTAGCCCGTTATATTGAGGCCAATCCTGTAAGGGCGGGACTTTCGGAGAGCGCCGCGCAATGGCTCTGGTCTTCCCATGCTGTACGCGGCACCGAACGTGATGGCGTAAATATCGACTCATTTCCGATACCACTCCCTGAAAATTGGACCCGTTATGTCGATACGCCAATAACTGATGCAGAAATAGAAAAGCTCAGAAACAGCGTGAACCGCCAGACACCCTTTGGTAAAGAGGATTGGAGAGACGATCTGTGTGGGAAAATGGGACTGGAATCAACGGTACGATCTCGCGGATGGTTAAAAGGTCGTAAAAGGGGCGTCAATAATCAGCCTGTCCCCTTATAGACGTGCATATAGAAATAACGTAATGCAAATAGCCACTGGGAATCCCATGACTACCGACAACACTAACGACATCATTATCTATCAGAGTCCCGATGGTACCACCTCGCTCGACGTTCGCCTTGACCATGAAACCGTCTGGCTGACTCAAAAGCAGATGGCGGATCTGTTTGATAAGGACAGCGATACTATCGGCTTGCATATCCGTAATGCATACAAAGAGGGGGAGTTGCAACCAGATGGAACTACCGAGGATTCCTCGGTAGTTCAAAACGAAGGTACCCGCAAGGTACGCAGAAAAATCCGTTTTTATAATCTCGACGTCATTATCTCCGTTGGCTATCGGGTCAAATCCAGACAAGGGACCCAGTTCCGCCAATGGGCCACGCGAGTTCTTCGAGACCACATCGTCAAAGGCTACACGCTTAACGAGCAGCGTTTTCGTGAGCAGGCCGAAAAGCTGGCAGATATGCGCCAGACCGTGGAATTATTGGCCCGCACCCTTGCCAATCAGGAGCTGGTCAGCGAAACCGGCAAAGACGTTCTCCGGGTTATCACCGATTATGCCTATGCCCTGACGCTTCTGGACCGTTATGACCACGGTACCCTGACCATTGAGGAAACCACCCGGAAGACGCTGCATGTCATCACCTACAACGAGGCACTTGAAATAATCACCTCCATGAAGCACGAGTTCGATGGTCTCTTTGGTATTGAGAAGGACCAAGGATTCAAGAGTGCCTTAGGGACAATTTACCAGACCTTTGACGGCAAGGAACTCTACCCCAGCATCGAAGAGAAGGGAGCAAACCTCCTGTACTTTGTTGTTAAAAACCACGCTTTCAGTGACGGCAACAAACGGATTGCCGCCGCCATCTTTATCTACTTCCTGGGCATGAATGGTATTCTCTATCGCTCCGACGGCAGCAAACGTTTGGCAGACAACGCTCTGGTAGCACTGACTCTTCTGATTGCCGAGAGTAAGCCCGATGAAAAGGACACAATCGTCAAAGTGATTGTGAATTTGATTAACCGGCTGAATGATTGATGTCAAACGAAAGAAATCGCCAACAAGGCACGACCGGCCCATGAAAACCAGGCCGGTCAGCCTCATACCCGTTTGCTCTCAACGGTGAAGATGGGAACGAGCCAGAAGCAGGTTGTGCAAGGGCGCTTTTGAGGCTCAAAAAAGAATTCTCTACACCAACTATCAAAGGTGTCACCATGAACTACTGGCTTTTCAAAACCGAACCGGGTTGCTTCTCCTTCGATGACCTGCGGAACCGTCCGGACATGACCGAGACGTGGGACGGGGTGCGCAATTTCCAGGCCCGTAATTTCCTGCGGGATACGGTCCGGGTCGGCGACCGGGTGCTGTTCTACCACAGCAGTATCCCCGAGCCGGTTGTCGTCGGCATCGCCGAGGTCGTGCGTGCGGGCTATCCCGACCATACGGCACTTGACCCGAACAACGAACATTTTGATCCCAAGGCTTCTGCGCAGAATCCGATCTGGTACATGGTGGATGTGCGCTATAGCGAGCCCCTGCCGCGGCCGGTCACCCTGGAGCAGATCAGGAACAATCCCGCGCTGGCGGAGATGCCGCTGGTCAAGCGCAGCCGCCTCTCGATCCAGCCGGTTTCAGCGGAAGAGTGGGGCATGATCCTTGCCATGGGAGGGCTGTCGTCCTGATGAGCAGCGCCGATTCGATACGCATGGAAAAGCTGTGCTATTCCATCGGGGGCAGAAAGATCCTGGAGTCGTTTGATTTCTGTCTGGAACGGGGTGTCAACCGCACCATCCTGGGGATCAGCGGGGCCGGTAAAACCACCATCCTCAAACTGCTGCTGGGGCTGCTGCAGCCTGATGCGGGCCGGGTCTGCATCGGCGATACCTGTATTACCGGGGTCCCGGAATCCCGCTTTATGGAACTGCGCAAGCGCATTGCCATCGTTTTCCAGGGTGGGGCGCTGTTCGATTCCATGACCGTCGGCGAAAATGTCGGTTATCGCCTGTTCGAAGAGGGGCGGCTCTCAAATGATGAAATCGAGCGGATCGTGCGGGAAAAACTCGGTTTCGTCGGTGTGGAGACCTCGCTCAACCTGTATCCGGCCGAGCTTTCCGGCGGTATGAAGAAGCGGGTGGCCATCGCCCGGGCCCTGGCGTCGGACCCGGATTACATTTTTTTCGACGAGCCGACCACCGGCCTCGATCCGATCGGGGTCTACAACATCTGCAACCTGATGCAGCGCCTGCAGGCAGCCGGCACCACCACGCTGATGGTGACCCACGATCTGGCGACCGCCTTCAGCACCTCGCAGCGTTTCACCTTTCTGCACCAGGCCCGCATGATCTTCGAGGGAACTGAGGCGGAGATGCGGGCAAGCGACATCCCCGAGGTGCGTGAATTTCTGCAGCCGACGGATCAGTCGCTGTTTGTTTAAATTTTGAATACTGCACAATGCTTTGACAGGATAAACATGACCATGAACAGGCGGAAATGACATGGAACGAAGCAATCGTATTGGCTGGGCGCAGGTGCGGGCCGGGGTATTCATCTTCGTGGCGCTGGTCTTTATTGCCGTCGGGGTGCTGCTGATGGGCCAGAAGACCAAGATGTTCGTTGCCAAGGGCAAGCTGCGCGTGGTGATGGATGATGTGGCCGGACTCAAGGAAGGCGCGCCGGTCTGGCTGGCGGGGGTGGATGTGGGGGTCGTGACGGCGATCGATTTTACGGACCCGCGCAAGACCAACGAGGTCAATATCTTTCTGGAGGCCGATCATGGCGCCCTGCGCAAGATCGGGCCGGACTCCAGGATAACCATCAAAACCCGCGGCCTGATGGGCGAGAAATATGTGGATATCACCCCCTCGCAGCAGTATTTCGAAACACCCGTCACGGTCCTCCACGGTACATCGATCATGAAGCTGGATGATGTGGTCCAGAAAGCCGGGGCTACATTCGAGCGCCTGAACACGGTTGTGGATGCGATCACCCAGGGCAAGGGGACCCTGGGCAAGCTGACCACCGACCCGGCCCTGTATCAGAATATCGTCAAGCTGACCGGTGAGCTGAATTCACTGGCCGTCACCATCAATCACGGCAATGGCACCCTGGGCAAGCTGGCCCGCAGCCCGGAGCCTTATGACCGGCTGATCACGATCCTCAATCGCGCCGACCGGACCCTGCAGGATATCCAGGCCTCGGATGGAACGCTCAATAAACTGATCTACGACAAGACGCTCTATGACAAGCTGGTGGCGCTGGCGGAAAAAAGCAACCAGGCGGCCGATGATGTCCGTGAACTGAACAGGAAGATCACCTCCAAGGACGGCACCCTGGGGTTGTTGATCAATGATCGCGAATTTTATGACAAAGGGCTGTCACTGCTGACCAGGGCGGATAATTCCGTTAAATCCATCGAGAGTATTGCCCTCAAGGTTAATACTGGCGAGGGGGCTGCCGGGCGGCTGGTCAATGACAGAGAGATGTACGATCGCATGAACCGGATGATTGAGGATGTGGATGCCCTGGTCAAAGACTTCAAGGAGCATCCGCGCAAGTATATCAAGTTCTCAGTGTTCTAAGCCGGATGATTACCGCTTGGGTCTTGCCAGTGCTTCAGCCAGTGCGGGATTGAGCCTTGTCAACTGCTGCAGCGCCTTGACGACCTGTTCCATATCACCCAGCCGGATAGAAAGCAGCCCCAGGTTGTACCACGCCAGATCGTAGTCGGGATTCATCGACAAAGCTGCCCGATAGGGCTCTCCTGCTTTACGCAAGTCCCCAAGATATTCATAGGCCAACCCCAGATTGTTATACATGATGCATTGCAGCCGGTCATGCTCCTCGCGGCTTAGTGCCGCATCTCCCACCTGCTCACCGCTGGATAGAATATCTTCGCCGGTAGTGAATCGTGAATTATTCACGTTCAAGCGCTGCAGTGTCATACCCAGGTGGACCTTTGTCATCGTCAGATAGACCTGGTTCAGTTCCAGGGCGCGTACAAAATGCGGCAGAGCCTTGTCCGGCTGGGCCGCATTCATATATTCCCCTGCCAGATTAGCCGCAGCGAGGCCGTTAGCGGGGGCTTTACTGACCGTATCCTGCCAGAGCAGCAACGGATCATTCCACACCTGATTGCGGGCAAAGGTCAGACCGCCCAGAACAAGACAGATTGTCATGAGCAGCGACCAGGCTGCCGTGGATCCGGACTTTCTGCCAAGGGCTGCCAAGGCGGCACCGGAAGCCAGTGCCATAAAAAAACCGACAGAGGGGAGATAGATGCGATGTTCAAAGATTATATCCGTAATCGGAAAAATGCTCGACCCAACTGTCATTGCGATATAAAACCAGACAATCCCCAGGGAGGCCAGCCGTTGGAGAGATCCCTGTAACCGGGCACCTGCGAGCAGTTTTCGTCCGGACACCCGGTACAATACCGCAGCGGTCATGAGCAGGGAGATGTGCAGGGCCAGAGAGGCGATAACCGGCAGGGAAAACAGGGTGGTATAGATGTGGTAGGTGTGAAACAGGCTCTGGCCGAACGGCAGGCAGAGCAATCTCAGGTAGGTTGCCACAACACGGGTCTGGGTCAGGAAGTACGTCGATCGTGAAATGAAATGATCCTCTGTCGTTGCGTGATGCAGGCTGGAGAGAAAATCCTGCAGCGAACGGTCGTGCCAGGTTGTCAGCACTGCTGCCAGTACAAGTACGGCCAGTATTCCGCAGACCCTATAACACCTGCGGTTGAACAGCCGTCCCCGGAACATAAACAGTTCCAGGAATATCAGCATCAGCGGCAGTGTGACTGCGATCTGCTTGCTGCCCACGGCCAGGATTCCTGTCGCAAGGCAGGTTACTCCCAGGAGCACAGGGTACAGCAGGGTGCTGCGTTTATCGCATTCAAGCCGTGCCCTGAGGAAGGCTAGAGCCGACAGCAGGTACAAGAGGGTTGCCAGAGACGTATAGCGCTGGATGATGTAGGTGACCGCCTGGGTCTGGATCGGGTGAACGGCAAACAGCAATGCAGCTGAGAAAGGAACAAGACATTCTGCAAAGGCCGTCCCTTTCTCGCTGCTGTCAGTGGTGGGAAACGATGTGCGCAGGGCAGCCAGAGCAGAAACAATCAGGAAATAGAGGGTGATCGCTGCCGAGAGGTGGATCGCCAGATTGACCAGGTGATAGCCCGCTACCTGCAGGCCATGGAGATGGTAGTTGAGGGCGAAGGTGGCGTCTGTCACTCGCCGCGAACCACCGTGAAGCAGGGTTGTCAGGATATCCTGTGGCCCGATCGAGCGGATATTCCTGAAGTCATCCATGACATACTGCACCTGCAGCGTATTTGAATACGCCACCCCGCCGGCCAGCATAATCAGGGCGATCTGCATGAGCCGCCAGCGGCGCAGGTCGCATGTCCGGAAGCTGTTTTGTAGATTGGTCAATGCTTTCATGAACGAAGTCTGGTAACGGTTTTTCCGGCCGGATACATTCATGATCAGGTGGGGATTATAACCGCCCGATCAGGCGCAGCAGGCCGTCAAGGATGGTCAGGGGGTGGGGTGGGCAGCCCGGTATATAGAGATCTACCGGCAGGAAGGTATCCAGGCCGTCATGCACCTCGCGGTGGCCGCGGTACGGTCCGCCGCTGATGGCGCAGGCGCCGGCGGCGATGACCAGTTTGGGGCCGGGGATCGCTTCCCAGGTCTTGAGCAGGGCGACGCGCATATGTTCGGTGACCGGTCCGGTCACGTAGATGCCGTCGGCATGTCGCGGGCTGGCGACAAACTGGATGCCGAAGCGCCCCAGATCGAAACCAACGGTGGAAAGAACATTGGTATCGGCTTCGCAGGCGTTGCAGCCTCCGGCGCTGACCTCGCGCAGCTTGAACGAACGCCCGAACAGTGTCAGCAACTCCCTGCCCATGGCATGTGCCAGCCGCTGCTCTTCGTCCTGACGGACCACCAGATCCTCGCGCTCGGATGTGGCCAGCTTCTCGTTGCGTTCAAACGCAATCGCGCCGGTCGGACAGGCCCGGGTGCACTCAGGGCAGAACAGGCAGGTACCCATATCCAGTGTCAGGCCGTTGAGATTGCAGACCGCACCGACCGGACAGGCCTCCACACACAGATGACATCCCGCAGGGCACAAGGACTGATTGAGGCGCGGATAGCCCCTGAACTGCTCCGGAAGTACCGCCGGCTCAGCGGGGTAGTTTATTGTCCGGTGTTTTTGCCGTCTTCGTTCGAGTAGTGCCTTGAACATCCGTCTTCTTCCTTGCAGGCTTCTTGGAGTGTACAGGATCAGCACCGCTTTTCGGGGCTGTTTCGACCGGTTTCAGCAATTGCAACAGCAGTTTCGTGCGATAGCCGGCGTGGGCCGCCAGCTCCAGTTGCTGCCTGTTTTCAGCCGCCAGGCGGCCCAGCCAGGTTGCAACCGTGCGGGCAGATGGCTGACTTGCGGCGTGCTCCATGAGGTTGATGATGGCATACCATTCCAGCAGTTCTTCGAAGCGCTCCTTGTTGAACCATTCCGTGCCCCCGCTGACATGTACTTGCATGAAATTTCTGCCGGCGAGAGTAGCGAATGCGCGTTCAAACGGCGTGAACGTATCCGCTGAGTCGGCCGAATCGCGGGACAGCAGCGCCTGAAGAAGCAGAGCCGCTCGCTGGCCTTCTTCCGGTGCGGTATATCCGCCAGCCTGTTTCAGGCTGTAATCGAGTCCATACTGTTCCAGATCGACACGACTGCCTTTGAGCAGCAGCAGCATCAGCAGCAGCTGACCGCCGTTGGGCGTAGCAAGAAGCTTCAGGGCTCCGGAGAGCATCTTCCGGGAAGCAGGTGCTGATGGCTTGATGCCTTTCAGCATGGTCAGGAATGTCAGGCCGGCCGGCAACCGTACCCGTACGGCACGCTGAAGGTCGGCTCCCGCGCCGGACTGCGCCGGCAGAGCGGCCAGGAAGTTCCGCACCAGCGGGGCAAGTTTCTTCCTGTAGGCTGATTCTGTCGTGATGGTCGCAGGATCCAGTTCCAGAACGGCCCGGAAGGCGGCATTCAGGCTGGCATACTTCATCTGGGTGAGTTCGTCCTGCAGACTGACGACGCCACGGCCGTTCAGTGTGCTGCAGAGTCGGCCCCATGATACTTCGGCGTCCTCCCTGATTTCCCGGAAATCGGTAAAGACATGGAATTCGTATTCACCCAGTTCGGCGTAGAGTCCTTTTTCTGCCAGTTCCCGGCTGTTGCGCAGAAAGACCAGCCCCAGGGTATGGTCCCGGAAGCTGTAATACACCTGGTCATCATTGACAAGATTCAAGGCTGCTGAGAGGGTTGTGCGGCGAAGGTCCGTGTGCTCGCTATCCGCATGTGCTGCAAAGGCGACCGACTCACGGACCCAGCCGGCGGTGGACGCATAGCGGTTGTGATACAGTACCAGGCCACGCTGTTCGCCGGCCCGGTTGGAATAGGCAAAAACGTCCTCGTTGACGGAGTCGCCCGCGTAAAAATCGTACAGCACGAAATGCTCTGAACCGGAAAAGAGTCCCCGGCAGCGCAGGAGCGGGAATATGCGCTGTTCGTGGAGCCAGATCAGGTGGCCGTCGGGCGCTTCATCCCAGTAGGCCTGTTTGTATTCCATGCCGTATTTTTCATGATACCCTTCGATCTGGCCGTGCCCGAACATGGGCAGGCCGGGCATGGTTGCCAGCAGCACGCAGGCCCCGAAATACTTGCCTTCGCGGCCGAACTGCTCGACGGCGGTCTTTTCGTCCGGGTTGTTCATGAAGTTGACAAAACGCTTGAGCACTTCGGGATTGAATTCCAGCACATTCTTGATGGTCTGGCGGTATTTGGCGTTCTCCTCCATCTTGAGCATGTTCATGAAGGCGCTGTTGTAGACCCGGTGCATGCCGAGGGTACGGACGAAATAGCCTTCCATCAGCCAGAATGCTTCGGCCAGCAGCAGGGTGCCCGGCACTTCTGCCGCTACCCGGTCAACCACCTCGCGCCAGAATTCGGTCGGGAAGACGGTGTCGAACTCCTCGCGGCTCATGCCGTGCCCGGCGCGGGAGGGGATCCCGCCGCCCAATCCGCGCACCGGGAACCACAGCCGCTGGAAGTGTTTCTTGGCCAGGGTCATGGCGGCATCGAAGCGGATGATCGGGAAGCTGCGGGCCACATGCAGGATGGTCTGGATGACCGCTTCGCGTACCCCGGGGATCAGGTAGTTGAGCTGGGCCGTATCGTTCCAGGGGATCGAGGTGCCATCGTTGCCGTGATAAATATAGCGGATACGGCCTGTGCCCCGCTCGATCAGGCGGAATACAACGGCGGCATCGGTTTTGGTCCAGTAGCCGTCCTCGACCTGGATGACGACATCCGGGGAATGGGAAAGGTCTTCACCGTTGAACTGGTAGGTCGGGAAGGGTGGATAGTCGGTCTGGACAAACCAGTCCGGGTGCTGCAATACCCAGCGCGAATAGATACCGGTATGGTTGGGCACCATATCGCTGGCCAGGCGTATGCCGCGGCGTGCTGCCCGATCTTTCAGATTGTGCAGCGCTTCCCAGCCCCCCAGGTCGCCGGCGATTTCGTAATCGTAGAGCGAATAGGCCGAGGCAATGGCCTCGGGATTGCCGCACAACTGCTTGATGTGCTGGGAGGCCGGTGAGCGTTCCCAGATGCCGATCAGCCAAAGTCCGGTGAAGCCCCAGTCGGCCAGACGATCCAGTTCAGCGTCCGGTATCTGATCGAGGCGGGTGATGGGTCGGGCATACTGTTTCGAGAGCTGGTGCAGCCAGACATAGACCATCTTGGCCATCAGGACAACATTGGACATCCAGTCGGCATCCGCTGAGAAATGTTCATATTCGGGATACTCATAGCCGCCGAAGATTGAGCTGCCGTCGGCATGGCCGGCACCGCCAACCCCGCTGCCCGCAGCGCCGGCACGTCCCCCCCGTCCGAATTCCATCACCGGAGGTGGTCCCGGTTCGCCGGTGCCGCCCCAGCCCCGCTCTTCCTCCAGCAGGATGTCGAAGGACATCAGCAGCTCCTCCAACAGTTCGGCCGGCAGCAGCGCGCCCCACTGTTCACGGATGAAACCCACCTGACCGGAGAGCGAATCCGGGCTGGCCAGGATCGGTGCCCTCAGGGCCTCTGCCAGTGTCATCTCCAGATTCGGCAGCAGCGGGCTGTAAGACAGGGCGAGTTCCAGGTCTGCAACCAGTTGCGGATAGGCGGGGGCTGTTGCCGCCAACTGGCGGTCGTCCAGGATCTCACGGAAACTGTCGAGAGCCGGGTTACCGGCAGCCAGACGCAGGAGCAGCAGTTCCCGCAGAACCAGCCGCTGGCGTGGAATTGCGGATTCCGGCGCATGGAGCCATTGCCTGCCTTCGGCGGGCGGTACCCCGTCAGGCGGGAACAATTCAACAAAACTCGTAGCGGTCAGAGCAGTCGTCGCGTCGGCGGCAGTACGCCCGGAGCGCCTCAGTGCGTCCACCAGCACATCAGGCGTTGCCTCCGTGGCAATTACATCAATCAGGTGGTGGTAGACCTTCAGCAGTGTGGCGTACATGTTGAGCTGACCGGCATGGACAAAGGGGGTTGCGCCCGTTCGGCGGCGGTTGATTCGCAATGCCAGCTGTCGATAGAAGATGATGTCGGGGATGGCGCGATCTGCAATCAGGCGCGAAAGAGGTCCCAGATCGAGCTGTCGCCAGTGCTGTGCATCGATCTGGATGATATGGGAAAAATAGGGTGCCGAGGAGCTGTATTCAGTCATGAGAGTACCCGGTGGTCTGAAACAGTGTGCAAGTTGGGGGTGCTGGGCTGACCCGCCCAGGTTGTCTGCCGGCCAAAGGGCTGGCTACTGCTGTTTTTTCTGTGTACCCGGTTTTTTGTCAGTCGTTTTTTTGCTTTTTGAGCCCTTGGATGCCTTTGCACCTTTTTTGCTTTTCCTGGATTTGCTTTTTTTACTTTTGCTGATTTTGCGCGGTTCCGGATTGAACTCGTCACGGATATTGTTGAGTAAAACAGCGGTCTCTTCCATGCTGGGGTCCGCCTTTTTGGCTGCCTCGAGCATTTCCTTGGCTTCGTTGATCCGGCCGGTTTTCATGTAGAGCCGGCCGAGCGCATTGAGCGAGCGGGCGTGGTCGGCTTTATGCTCAATCGCCTTTTTATAGCCGGCGATGGCATTTTCGTAATCTTTCTTGAATTCGTAGATCAGTCCGAGCTTGTAGTGGTTGTTGGGATCATCGGGGAACAGTTCCGCCGTTCCTTTGAGCAACTCGGTAATTTCATCATACTGCTTGTTTTTTACGTAGATGGACACCAGGGCGTTGCGGGTGTCCATGTCGTCCTTCTGCTGTGCCAAGGCCTTTTTATAATGCTCCACGGCCTTGTCATTGGTGCCCTTGGCCCTGTACAGGGCGGCTATCTCGCGGTTGGCTTCGACGTTGTCAGGCGAGTGTTTCAGAAAGGCCGAATAGGCCTCAATGGCCAGACCGGTTTCCTTGTTGCGGGCGAAAATGCGTGCCAGTTTGAGTTGAATGTCGGGGCTGTCCGGCTTCAATTTGAGAAATTCGCCGTAGTGTGTTACCGCCTCCTGATACAGGCCGCGGCTGCTGCGCACGTCAGCCAGGCGCAGGTGGGCATCGGCGCTGTCCGGCTTGATACGTATGGCCTGTTTGTAAGCAACGACCGCTTCATCAAGCTGGCTGCGCTTCTCAAAAAGAATGCCCAGGTTCAAATAGACTTCATGGTTGGTGCTGTTGAGATGGGCGGCCTCTTTGTAGGCTGCAATCGCTTCGGCATCCTTGCCGATTGAGCGATACAGGTTGCCGAGTTTTTCATACAGTGTTGCCGAACCCGGGTTTTCCTTGATGGCGGCTTTTATTGATTCTGCATCCTTGGCGGGGTCGCCGGATAGATGGCCCTCACCCGCTGTTATTGAATGCGGAGCGGCTGTTGCGGCGTTCTTGGGCTTACCCCCCAGCAGATACTGGTATTCAGCAGATTTGGCATCGCCCTTTTTTTCGTAGATAGCGGCCATCATCAGGTGAATCTCGCGATTCTGGGGGTTGCCGGTTTCAGCCTTTTTCAGGGATTCCAGGGCCTTGTCCTGCTCGTTTCGTGAGATATAAATCGAGGCTATGCCGATATGGGCTGATTCGGAATTGGGGTCGGCCGTCAACGCCCGGCGGTATTCCTCCAGGGCCTTGTCGGGTTGGGAGGTTGCGGCATAGGCGGCTGCCAGGCCGGTAAACACTTCGGCGTCGCGGGTCAAATCCCGGGCGGCCTCATTGTAGTGGTAAATCGCCAGGGGGAACACCTTGCGTTCTGCCAGAATACGGGCCATGGCCTTATGATACCTGGGATTGGGGATCGCAGAAAGGCCGCGAGCCAACTCGACCGAGGCATCGTCATTCATGCCCTTCTGGGCATAGAGCAGCCCCAGGTTGCCGCTGGCCAGGGGAAAGGTGCGTTCCTGCTGCAGTGCCTTGCGATATTCGTTGATGGCACCGTCCAGGTTTCCGACGCGTTCGAGTTGCACCGCCGATACAAAGTGCCCGGCGGCGCCATCGGGACAGAGGGAGAGAATCTTTGCCTCGGATTGGCGAACCTGGACTTCATCACGCAGGGATTCAAGCGAACCGGCCAACTCCAATGCATTCTTGCAGGGATCGCTTCCGAACCCCCAGCTGAAGCCGGTCAGCAGGGTGGTGGCGCAAAGCAACATCAGGTAGTTCCATGGTTTCTGCATATGTCATTTTCCTTGATTGGCGCGTTAGTGGTGGGGGATTATACATGCCATCCGGCAAAGTTTCAATTATTTAGGCGAAGTTCTTGATTATTTGTCACAGTGTGAGATAATGCCGACAGTCGAGTAAACCGTCCAAGCTCTTATAAACGGGATGGGTACCTTCCGGGATTCCTTTCTGCAAAACATGACAGAAATGTATTCCAGATTTACTTGGATATACTGACGAAACAAGAGGGTATAGATAATGAATAAAGAGCTCGAATCGATGATCATGTCTGCCAGTGACCTGCCGACAATTCCGGTGGTTGCTACCAAGGTCATGCAGCTGATCGAAAACGAGAGTGCATCTGCTGAGGAGCTTGCCAAGGTCGTGGCTTCAGACCCGGCTGTTGCGGCCCGCGTTCTGAAGATATCCAACTCGTCGTTTTACGGCTGTCAGCGCCAGATACAAACCCTGTCACATGCCATCATGGTGCTTGGTTTCGGCACACTTAAAAGTCTGGTCGTGGCAGCGTCGGTTAAACAGGTGTACAAACCCTATGGGCTTACCGAGAAGATGCTCTGGGAGCACTCGTTCGGTGCCGGCCTGGCTGCCCGTGTCATTGCCAACAGTACCAGGATCGTCAATGAGGAAGAAGCCTTTTTGGGCGGCCTGTTTCACGATATCGGCAAGATCATCCTGAATAACCTGGATAATCAACAATTTCAGTTGGTTGTCCAGAAGTGTTACAATGAAGGCATGTCGTTTCTGGATGCTGAACAGCAGGTTTTTTCTTACAACCATGCCGAGGTCGGGGGGTTGGTCATAAAGAAGTGGAATTTCCCTGCAATTCTCATGCAGGCTGTCCTCAAGCATCACAGCTTTGATTTTGCCGAAGATGAGGATACCTACCAGGTGCGGTTGACCTGTGTGGTGGGGCTTGCAAATCTGTTCTGTCACAAGCTGGGGATCGGAGTGCGCGAGCCGGATGATGATCTGCTGCTCCACGATACCGTGCCTGCCACGTTGTTGAATCTGGATGAAGCCCGCATTGAGCTCCTGCTGGAAAAAATCACGGAAGCTTACGAGAAGGACAAAAGTTTCTTCAGTTGATCTACGCGGATTCTTCGTTCAGATTGTCGAGATTGTCACTGCGTTATTTGCTTGCGGACCTTTCCCGTGCCTCCTCCGAAATTTCAACGCAGTCTTCATCGGTTTCTTCTGCATGCCGGGTGATTTTTTCGTGTTTCAGGCGTGTGTCCGGTGCATTTTTTTTGCCTGCTTCCTTGATGGTGCTGATTCTTGATAGCGGTTCAGTCATTTCGCGCCTCCGTGACCGGATAAAGTTGAAATTGATTTTTTCAGCAGTAAAGATTATTATTTACAATTATTCTCGACAATTTGATGCGACTGTACCTGCTGTTGCTGCTCACTAAAGAAACCATGCTGCAAGGAAGACCATGATCCGTACCATCCTCACGTACCCCAATCCCGAGCTCAAAAAGAAGTCCGCTCCTGTGGTTGTAATAAATGACACCGTCCGTGAACTGGTGCAGGATATGGCCGAAACCATGTACGATGCCCCCGGTGTCGGGCTTGCTGCGCCGCAGATCGGTGTGCACCAGCGCGTCATCGTCATCGACGTATCGGCACAGGATGAGACCCCTGATCTGATTGTGGCAATAAATCCGGTCATTGTCCATGCCGAAGGGGAAGCCTTCGAAGAAGAAGGGTGCCTGTCCGTGCCGAAATATGCTGCCAATGTCCGTCGGCATGCCCGGGTAGTGGTCAAGGCCCTTGACCTTGCCGGAAATGAACGAACCTGGCGGGCGGAGGAGCTCCTGGCCATCGCCTTCCAGCATGAAATCGATCATCTGGACGGCATCCTGTTTGTCGACCACCTCTCTCCGCTCAAGCGAGATCTGTTTCAACGCAGGGCCCGCAGGATGGCTGAATCCGGCGAGGGAAACCAATGACCGTCCGGCGTGTGATCTTTATGGGAACCCCGGAGTTTGCCTGTCCTACCCTGCAATGCTTGATCGATCGCGGCGAACAGGTTGTGGCGGTTGTAACCCAGCCCGATCGACCCAAAGGCAGAGGGCAGAAGCTTATGTCGCCGCCGGTCAAGGAGCTGGCTCTGAAATACGGCATTCCTGTTCATCAGCCGCTCAAGGTCCGCGACCCGGATGTCATTGAGCGTCTACGGGAATTGCGTCCCGATGTGATTGTTGTTGTGGCGTTCGGGCAGATCCTCCCCAAGGCGTTGCTGGATATTCCGCCTCTGGGCTGCATCAATGTGCACGCCTCGCTGCTGCCCCGGTATCGTGGGGCTGCTCCGCTCAACTGGTGTATCGTCAATGGCGAGACGGAAACCGGTGTCACCACCATGCTGATGGATGTCGGTCTGGACACCGGGCCGATGCTGCTCAAGCGTTCGACACCCCTTGATGAGAACGAAGACATAGTGTCACTGCATGACCGCATGTCGGTCATGGGGGCGGAGCTGCTGTCAGAAACCCTGGACGGACTTGCCGCCGGTTCCATTGTGCCGCAGGTTCAGGACGGCGCCCTCAGCTGTTATGCCCCCATGCTGAAGAAGGATGACGGCCAGATTGATTGGTGCCGGGCTGCCGGCAGCATCCACAACCAGGTGCGGGGTCTGGTGGTCTGGCCTGGTGCGTACACCTTTCTGGATGGCCTGGTGCTCAAGATCTACCGTGCCAGGGTCGGTACGGGCAGCGGACTGCCCGGCCAGGTGCTGCGGGCCGATAAAAAAGGGCTTGAGGTGGCCTGCCTGACCGGCAGCCTGATAATCGAAGAGGTACAGCTGGCGGGTAAAAAACGTCTGGATATCGCCAGCTTCCTGTCCGGATACGCAATTGCCGAAGGTGCGTTGCTTGGAAGCGCTCAAAGTGAAGGCGTACCCGTATGAGCTCCATGGAAGAGAAGATAGCCCCCCCCCGCAAGCGGCTGTTCATATCTCTGATGGGGCTGACCTGCCTGATCCTGGTGGGCCTGATTTTTCTGGCCTGGTGGGTGCCCAACCGCGGTCTGGCCAATATCCATCCCAACCTGCCGCATATCGTCGGTATCGCCGTGGCTGTGCTTTCCGGGATGGCCATTCTGGGTACCGGCCTGCTGGTGCTGACCACTGCCCTGGGCAAGGATATCTTCTTTACCCGCTTTATGCGGCTGGTGGTGATCAAGTTTCTGCTGCCGGTGATCGAGTTCGTCGGACGCATGCTGGGGCTGGACAAGGACGGCATCCGCCAGTCGTTTATAGCCATGAACAACAGCCTGGTGGTTTCCCAGCGGCAGAAGATCAGCCCGGACCGGGTTCTGGTGCTGCTGCCGCACTGCATCCAGCTGTTTGACTGCGAGATCAAGGTCACCGGGGACATCAACAAGTGCGTATTGTGCGGCCGCTGCGATATCAAGGGGCTCGTGGATATCGGACGCAAGTATAATATTGATATTTCCGTTGCTACCGGCGGCACCCTGGCCCGCAAGGTCATCGTGGAAAAACGGCCCAAGCTGGTGCTGGCCGTGGCCTGTGAGCGGGATCTGACCTCCGGCATCAAGGATTGTTATCCCCTGCCGGTCATCGGTATCCTCAACGATCGTCCTTTCGGCCCCTGCTTTAACACCACCGTTGATGTGCGCAAGATCGATGAAGCTTTGAGCCAGATTCTGCTGATCGAAGAGCAGCCCGGGAACATCATGCCTTAGAATCGACTTGTGTACCCTCCACCTCATCCAGCATGCCCAGGGCAAAATTTTTGGCCCTGCCCGATGGAGCAATGATGCCGTAGGCGATCGCCTCCCGCAGTTCTGCCCCCGTTGCCCCGGCCTCCTTCGCGACCGCGAAGTGTTTTTTCAGTCAGGTGGGGCAGCCTACGGCAATGGCGCAGCCAACGCGGATCAACTCACGGGTCTTGGTATCCAGCACCTCTTCGTACTCATAGTCCAGAATCTTCTTGCGGATCTTCATACTGTTTTCTCCCCTCAGCCCGTTACAGCGGATCAACGCGTTAACGAACATATTTTTGCAGATTGACCGCAGAAAATACGTTTTAACTTGCTAATATCCGATCGTAACAGTCACGGATCATGCCAGTGATTTCCTCGTAATCGCAGATCAGGCTTGCCCCGGGGTTTTTCAGCTTTGGATCGTACCCCAGTCGCAAGGCCAGTTTGTTGATATAGTTCTTCGAACCTCCCAGGTCATTGACAGAATAGTCATGAATGATGCGCAGGCGATTCTCCAGTTTGCGGAGAAACTTGTAACCGCTCAGCAGTGTCTCGGCATCGTTCCCGGGCAAAAGCGCCAGGGTCTGGATCTCCTTGAGCGCAACAATGGTGTTGGTTGTGCGCAGTTCCGGAAAGCGGTAGCCGTATTTCAGCAGCAGGTACTGTACGGCAAACTCGACATCAACCATGCCGCCCCGTCCGGTCTTGATATTGTAATTGTCGGCGGTCTCCTTGGCCAGTTCGTTTTCCATGCGCATGCGCAGGCGGTGAATTTCCCGGCGGCCGTCGTCATCAATGGAGGCTCCGTAAACGGTCTGGCGGATAACATCGTGCAGCTGGTTCGCCAGCTGCTGGTCTCCCAACACAACGCGGGCCTTGGTCAGGGCCTGTCGCTCCCAGATCTGTGCCTCTTTGCGATGATAGTCCAGGAACGAATCCAGCGAAGTGACCAATGGTCCGGCATTGCCCGACGGTCTCAGCCGGGTGTCAATTTTGTAGACATACCCCTCGCGGGTCTGCATGGTCAGGATGGAGATGACCTTCTGGGCCAGCTTGGCAAAATATTCATGGTTGGAGATCTGCTTGTCGCCATCGGTCAGCCCCTGGTGGTCATAAACGAAGATGATGTCCAGGTCGGAGTGGTAATTGAGGTCACCGCCACCCAGTTTGCCCATGCCGATCACCGCCAGGCTGGCCAGCTTCCGGGTGCCGTCCACCAGGTGGGTAGGCGTTCCAAAACGTTTCAGCTCCTGTACTGCCAGCCGGAAAGCGGCGTCCAGACAGACTTCGCTCAGCAGGCTCAGCTGGCTGGTGGTTTCGCTCTGTCCCAGTTTGCCGTGGATATCATTCAGACCGATGCGAAGAAACTCTTCGTTGCGGAACCTGCGCAGTACGTCCAGCTGCTCTTCGAAGTAGTCGGACTGCTCCAGCAGGCTGGCCAGGTCCCTGGCCATAACTTCCTTCGGTTTGATGGAGGATGCATCGTTGCGGGCCACCAGGCTGTCCAGCAGTTCCGGGTGCCCGATCAGGATTTTGGACAGGAACTCGGACATGCCGAACAACGATACCAGCAGATTGAGTGTTTCGCGATTTTCGGCCAGCAGGGCGTAATATGATGAGCGGGTACCGATCATTGCCAGGAATCGCTCCAGGTTAGCCAGGGCCATGTCCGGATCGGGAGATTCAAAGATTTCGTGCAGCAGCAGTGGCGATATCTTTTCGAGGAGTCGGCGGCTGCGCTCGGTCAGATTGGCTTTCACCGGTCCATTGCGGAGTGACAGCAGGTTGTCATAGGCGCGATCCACGTTTTCGAAGCGCCGCTCAGCCAGCATATCCTTGACCAGATCCCCGTCGGCCTTGTGATCCAGAAAGAAGAGCACCTCGGGGTCGGCAGCCTGTGGCAGCTTCTCGTCACGGGTGTGGAACAGGTTGCCGTAGATGGTCGAGACATTGCCGCGATGCTCTTCGAGGACCTCGCGGAAGCGCTGAAGTCCGCCCGTGCGCAGGAACCCGCTGCGACGTGACAAGGCCAGGATTTCATCGTCTTTGATCGGCAGATTGTGGGTCTGACGTTCCTGTACCACCTGGATGCGGTGTTCCACAGTACGCAGGAAGCGGTAGGCATCGGAAAGCATGCGATGATCGTCCTCGGAGATCAGGCGGGCGGTCAACAGGCCCTCCAGCGAATTGAGCGAGTTGCGATCCCGCAGTTTGGGATTCTTGCCGGCGTATACCAGCTGCAGGGCCTGGATGAAAAACTCGATCTCCCGGATGCCGCCACGCCCCAGTTTGAGGTTGGTTTCACCCTCCATGGAACGGGCCAGAGAGGCATCGATCTTCTGCTTCATGTGTTTCATGTCCTCGATCAGGTTGTAATCGAGATACTTGCGGTACACAAACGGCTGCAGCATTTTCAGCAGCTGTTCACCCAGCTCAAGAGAGCCGGCCACCGGCCGGGCCTTGAGCATGGCGGTGCGTTCCCAGGACTGGCCCCACGACTCGTAATAAATCTCGGCCGATCGCAGTGAGACCGCCATGTCGCCGGATTTGCCTTCGGGCCGCAGTCCCACGTCCACCCGAAAGACAAAGCCGTCCTCAGTGACCTGGGACAGGGCCTTGCTGATCATCTCACCCAGTTTGTTGAAGAAGGCGTGCAGGGAGATGACCCCTTTCGTGCCGGCGGTACCGCTGTCGATGCCGCTGGTTTCGCCGTTATCGGATTCGTAGAAATAGATGATGTCGATGTCGGAGGAAAAGTTGAGCTCGTTGCCGCCCAGTTTGCCCATGCCGATCACGGTCATTTCAGCTTCGCGCGGACCGCTTTCGGACTGCATCAGGGGGATGCCGTGTTCGCGGATCAGGCATTGGCGGCAGACATCGTGGGCGACTTGCAGTGAGGAGGACGCCAGGCCGGAGAGTTCCCGTGTTACCTCCTCCAGTGGAGCCAGTCCGTTCAGGTCACGGGTGGCGATGCGCAGGATTTCGGCCCGTTTGAAGCAGCGCAATGCCTTGAACAGTTCGGTGAAATCGGTCTTGCCGTTTACCTGCCTGCGCAGCGCAGCCAGCATGTCGTCGTCTGTCCGGGCCAGATCGATGGCATTCTCCAGGAACAGCCAGCGGAAGGTGTCGGGTGTCTTGAAGATAAGATTAACCAGAAAGGGGGATGAGCCGCAGACCATCAGAAACTGTGCCAGCCGCTTTTTCCGGTGTGCCACCTCGGCCAGGTCTGCGGTGTTGATCACACCGGCCAGACGTTCAAAGTTGTTGAGCGCCATGTCCGGCGATGGGGTCAGAAGGGAGCAGACCAGGATGCGATGCAGGGTTTCAAGCGGAAAGACCGGTTGCACCAGAAGTATGTTGTCGGCGGAGCGTGAGCCGTACTGATAGCCGTGGGATTCCAGGAACAGGGACAGTTCATGGGAACGTACGTCAGTGGCCTCGATAGCCATGATGCGGTTGAAATCCAGTGAAAAACGTTCTACATGCATGTCAGTTGCCTGTAATCCTGCGCAGCCCGGAGAGGAAATCGCCCTTTACGATGCCGTTCTCGGTGATGATGGCACTGATGTAGCGGGCCGGTGTCACGTCAAAGGAGGGGTTGCGCACACCGACCCCCTCGGGTGCTATGGCGATGCCTTTGATGTGGGTGACCTCGCTGGCGGGGCGTTCCTCGATGGGGATCTTGCTGCCGTCACTCAATGTCAGGTCCAGTGTGGAAACGGGGGCTGCCACGTAGAAGGGGATGTTGTTTTCCTTTGCCAGAACGGCCACGGAATAGGTGCCGATCTTGTTGGCCGTGTCGCCGTTGGCGGCGATGCGATCAGCGCCGACCACGCAGCAGGTGATCTCGCCGCGGTTCATGAAGAATCCGGCCATGTTGTCGGAAATCAGCGTGGTGGGGATGCCTGCCTTCATCAATTCCCAGGCGGTCAGCCGTGCCCCCTGCAGCCAGGGGCGGGTTTCGTCGGCAAAGACCTGGATGTTCTTGCCGGCCTCGTGGGCGGCACGAATGACCCCCAGGGCGGTGCCGTAACCGGCTGTGGCTAGGCCGCCGGCATTGCAGTGGGTCAGGACCGTGGCCCCTTCCGGGATCAGGGTGGCGCCCCATTTGCCGATGTTATGGCAGATCGTCAGGTCTTCCTCTTCGATGAGAATGGCTTCCTTCTTGAGGATCTCCTTGATCTGATTCAGTTTTTTATCGCGATGCGCCTCGGCGACACGTTTCATGCGCTCGATGGCCCAGAACAGGTTGACTGCCGTGGGACGGGTGCGGGCCATGACATTGCAGACATTCTCCAGCTGTTGGAAGAAGGACTCATGGGTGTCGGCGATAATGTCCCGGGCCCCCAGGGCAATTCCCATGGCTGCCGCCACGCCGATGGCCGGAGCCCCGCGGATGATCATGCCCCGGATGGCCTCGGCCACGGCCTTGAAGTCACTGTAGGTATTGTAGATCTCTTCTCCCGGCAGTCGGGTCTGGTCGATCATGATGACGGCATCGTCGCGCCATTCAATGGTTCGGAAGGACATGGTGTCTCCTTGGTGCGTTAATAATCTATCTGCTTGTTATTGTGACAAAAATATAATCTGGTAACGAATCAATCCTGTTTGTCCGGGTTGGGCAAATAATGTGCGGCAAGTTGATATTTGTATCACGGAGGCGGTGATACAGGCAATCATTTCTCCCTTGCCGATACGACGGAAGCGCTGGTATAACTTATATCAATGCATGTTCCTGAAAAAAAAGTTCCCCTGACAGAGATTTTTCTGACCTTTGCCAAGATAGGCCTGACCGGTTTTGGCGGCGGTATGGCCATCGTTGCCCTGATTGAACGGATCTGCGTCAAGGAGAAGCAGTGGATCGGCAGCGAAGAATTCCTGCATGGCCTGGCCTTTGGCCAGATACTGGGTCCCTTTTCCCTGAATGTCTGCACCTTTACCGGCCATCACCTGCGCGGCATCCGCGGTGGGGTTACCGCTGCAGTCGCTTTTATCATGCCTTCCTTTTTGCTGGTATCGCTGCTGTCCTGGCTTTATTTCACCTACCACAAACTGCCCCAGCTGCAGGCGGCGCTGAAAGGCACCAACCCGGTGGTTATCGGCCTGATCGTGGTGGTGGCCATTGATATGGGGCGCAAACAGATCAAGGGTCTCAACAGCTCCCTGTTGGCCCTGGCCTCTTTCGCTGCCACAGTTTTCTTCAAGCTCAATGCCGCCTGGGTCCTGCTGGCAGCTGCCGCCTGGTCGCTGGGGATGTGCCTCTACCGCCGGAGGCACTGCTGATGGTCTCCCTGTTTTCACTGGCCTGGATCTACTTCCGCATCGGCCTGATCTTTGTCGGTGGCGGCTATGTATTGATCCCGCTGCTCAACCACATCATGGTCGAGCAGTACCGCTGGTTGACACTGCGCCAGTTTCTGGACGGACTGGCCCTTTCCCAGCTGACCCCCGGTCCGTTGGCCATGCTGGCCACCTTCACCGGCTTTCGGGCCGGCGGATTTCTGGGTGGTCTGGTGGCCACGGTCTGTATCTTCATACCCTGCGTTGTCCTGATGCTGGTCATAGGGCGCAACTATCACCGGCTGAAGAACATCGACCTGGTCAGAAACACCTTGGACGGCCTGCTGCCGGCGGTGGTGGGCCTGGTTGCGGCGGCGGCCTGGAACCTGGGGGCCGAATCCCTGTCCGGGATAAATGAATTCATTATCCTGGGGGCCGGATTTGCGCTCTTCAAATGGACCAGGGTCAGTCCGATGCTTGTGATACTTGGGGCGGGAGTGGTGGGGTTGATACTCAATTGAGAAAATCATGAAAAACTATTTTAACGACGACGCGCTGCTGCTGATGCGTCATGAAATTGGAGAGGCCTCCGGCAACGAGGTCTTTTTTATCGGCCGCACCGATCTGGACGGCATTGTCTGCGAGGTCGAGGCGATTGCCCGCGGCACCAAAACGGCGGTGCCCGCCATCCTGGCCCGGGCCGCCTGTGGTGATGTGGTGGTGCATAACCACCCCTCCGGAGACCTGACCCCTTCCGGGGCCGACATGGAGATCGCCTCAGTGGCCGGCAACCAGGGCATCGGCTTCGCCATCATCAACAACGACTGCAGCCGCTGCTACCAGGTGGTTTCCCCCTTTGCGGAAAAAAAAGGCGAATTGATCTCTCTGGACGAGATCGGTCGTGTCTTCGCAACCGACGGTATGATGGCGCATCTGAAAGGGTACGAACAGCGCGACGAACAGCTGCGCATGGCCCTTGCCGTCAGTGAAGCCTTCAACAGTGACAAGGTTGTGCTGGTGGAGGCCGGCACCGGCACCGGCAAATCCCTGGCCTACCTGGTGCCCTCCGTTCTGTGGGCGGTGCGCAACAATCAGCGGGTGGTGGTCTCCACCAACACCATCAATCTGCAGGAACAGCTGATCCGGAAAGACCTCCCCTTTCTGGCGCGCAACTCCCAGGTCGAGTTCAAGGCGGTCCTGGTCAAGGGCCGCAGCAACTACGCCTGCCTGCGAAAGTTGGAGCATGCCGAGGCTGAACCGTCACTGTTTCCTGATGATGCCTCGGCGGAGCTGACCAGCATCATCGAGTGGAGCAAGGTCTGCCAGGATGGCTGCCGCACAGATCTGTCATTTGCTCCGCGGAGCAGTACCTGGGAGGAGGTCTGCTGCGAGGCCGACCAGTGCAGCCGTTCCAAATGCAAGCACTTCAACCGCTGCTTTTTCTACCGGGCACGGCGCGATGCCTCGTCCGCCAACATCCTGGTGGTCAACCACGCCCTGCTGCTGTCGGATATTGTTCTGCGCAAGGAGACCGGCTATGACGCCACCGCCATCCTGCCACCCTTTAGCCGTCTCATCTTCGATGAAGGGCATCACCTGGAGGATGTGGCCACCAGCCACCTGTCGCTGCTCATCTCACGGGGCGCCATTCTGAAGCAGCTGCATCGCCTTGTCCCCCAAAAGAGCACCAAGGCCGGCCTGCTGACGATCATCTCCAATCGCCTGACCCGCGATCTGCCCGAAAGCATGGAAGCACTCTACACCGAACTCTCGGCCCTGCTGGAAACCCATCTGATGCCCAAGAGCCGCGATGTCGGCGCACTGACCGAAGCAACCATGGATTGGCTGGCCCTGGCCGTGGAAAGTGAGGCCGGAGGGGAAGGTGGGCGCGAACGCAAGCTGCGGATAACCCCTGATGTCCAGCGCCGGCCGTTCTGGCAGGAGTGCTGCCAGCGGCTGCAGGCCCTGGCAGCTGCACTGGGAGATTACACCTCAGCCCTGCGGACCCTGGTGCGCCGCTGCAATGACCTGCCTGACAAATTGAAGGAGAAGCTCAGCGACCAGCTGCTGGACACCGCCGGCATTGAAGGGCGCCTGCAGGCCATGGTCGACGGTCTGCTGTTCTTCATCAGTAATCCGGAAGGGTACTGCAGCTGGATTGAGACGTCGTCAGGCCACCGGGGCGTGCAGGCCAGGCTGTGCGCCGCACCGCTGGATATCTCCGGCCAGGTCAAGGAAACCATCCTCGACCGGTTGAAAACGATTATTGTCACCTCGGCCACCCTGACAGTCGGCGGTGATTTCAAGTACCTCAAGAAGCGCACCGGTTTCGGCCTGCTGCCCAAGGAACGGCTGAAGGAGCTGCAGTTGGCCTCGCCGTTCGACTATGCCTCCCAGACCTTCGTGGCTGTGCCGGACGACATGCCCGAACCGACTGCTCCCGGTTTTCGCGAAGCGCTGGAGGAACGCATCCTGCGGGCCGTGGGTATCTCCAAGGGGGGCGCTTTTGTCCTGTTTACCTCCTACGATCTGCTCAACAAGGTGCATGCCGCCCTGACGCCGGCTCTCTCCAGGCTGGGCCTGACGGTGCTCAAGCAGGGTGAGGGGGGGCGTCATGCCCTGCTGGCCCATTTCCGCAAGGATGGTAATGCCGTGCTGTTCGGCACAGATTCATTCTGGGAAGGGGTGGATGTGAAAGGTGGAGCACTGCGACTGGTAATCATTGCCCGCCTGCCGTTCCAGGTACCGACGGAGCCTGTGCAGCAGGCCCGCTCCGAGCAGATCGATGCCAGCGGCGGCGACTCGTTCCGGGAGTTTTCCATTCCCCAGGCCGTGATCAAGTTTCGCCAGGGATTTGGCCGCCTGATCCGCAGCCGCGACGACCGCGGTGCAGTCCTGATTCTGGACCGGCGCATAACCACCAAGGGCTACGGCAAGACCTTCTTGCGGTCACTGCCTGCTACGGAGCTGGTTCGGGGTGATTCGGACGAGGTGTTTATGAAGATGAGGGCGTTTTTCGGGGGGAAATGAGAAATATAACGGGATCGTTGTTATGTCACAAAATCCCCTCATCCGCCCCGCTGGGGCACCTTCTCCCAAAGGGAGAAGGGATACGGGCTGGTGTTTTGTGAATTATCCGTTCTGCTTCATCCGTTTCTTGGCGCTGAAGTTGTAACACTGGAAGTAGGTCAGGCACATCAACAGGAATGAAAAAATGATGATGGCCAGGATGATGGGAGCGCCCACAGCCTTTTTTGCATCCGGAACCAGGCTCACAAAGGCCAGGAAAAACCCGACCGCGCTGAATTTCCAGAGATCGCCCAGCAAGCGTTTTTTTCGCAAGGCCGCCTGGGCTTCCTTGGTAAGGCCGACAACACAGCCTTCGATCTCGACGCCGACATCACGCCACGCCAGCCGGTAAATCGGGTAGAGCAGCAGCAGCTGGATCACGATGGTTGCGACAATGCTGGACATGAATTTTTCAGGCTTACCCAGCAGGCTGAAATTGTTCTGGAAGATGATGGCCACATACACCAGCAGGCACATCAACAGGACTTGGACTACGCGGTAAATGGTCATGGTACGCTTCAGGTGTTTAAAATCAAAACTGGCCATGTGTATATTCTCTCCGGTTTACTCTCTGATTGCGCTGCACGTGCCCAGCGGTTATAACAGAATAATGGGTAAGCTTGAAGTGATTTTCTGCATTTTTTTGTAAACATTCCTTTGCCCGGATATCCGGGCCGGGAAAATCTGCCGGTAGTGAGGACGTGTGAAAGTACTGCTGCGTAAGATATTTCATCCGGTCATGGCGCTGATCGCCATCCAGTTGGTCTGGATCACGCTGGTGGTGTTCTGGATCTACTGGTTTGTCGGCAAACATCGCGAATTCAGGGCGCTGGCGGAGAAATACCGCCCCGAGCTCCTCGGCATGGGCTTCAACTGGCCGGTTATGGTCGAGGGGCTGCTGCTGCTGGTCGTAATCCTGGTGGGGGTGTACGTTATTTTCGTATATTGGAACCGCCAGTCCAAGCTCTACGCCAAGCAGCGCGACATCATCTCCCAGGTCACCCATGAGCTGAAATCACCGCTGGCTTCGATCCAGCTGCACCTTGAAACCATCCGCCTGCGCCGGCCGGCCGAGGATAAGCTGGATGCCTTTGTCGGGACCATGCTGGCGGATACGGACCGACTGCATTATCTCATCAATAATCTGCTCATGGCGGCACGTCTGGAACAGCGTCGCAAACCGGCAGAACGGCGCCTGACGGATATGACCGTTATGCTGGCTGAATATGTTGAGCGTGAGCGCGCCAACCTGCCCCAGGGGGGCAGCATCACGCTGGAGGCGGAGCCGGCGCTCAAGCTGCTGGTCGATCCGGAAGAGATGGGCATGGTGCTGCGCAACCTGTTCGAAAATGCCGTGCTCTATTCGCCCGGCAGCCCGGACATAGCCGTCCGCCTGGTGAGGGCCGGGAATACGGCCCGCCTGTCGATCCAGGATAAAGGGCGTGGGCTCGATAAGCATGAGTTGAAGCATGTCTTCGAAATGTTCTACCGTGTCCATCCGGCCGGAGAAAATATCCGCGGGACCGGATTGGGGCTGTATATCGTTGCAACCATCATCCGCGCTTATGGCGGAAATGTCCTGGTGGAGAGCGAAGGCCTTGGCAGGGGTTGCACCTTCATCATAACTCTACCGGCGGGGTAATGACTATGGACAATGAAAAACCACATATCATGCTGGTCGAGGACGAGATCCACCTGGCGCGGGGCATCTGTTTCAACCTGGAAGAGGAAGGCTGCCGTATCAGCCATTTCGAAACCGGGGAAAAGGCCCTGATCGCCCTGGAGGTGGAGCACTTTGAACTGATCATCCTGGATGTCATGCTGCCCGGTATGGACGGTTTCCAGGTCTGCCGGGCCATTCGCACCCTCGATCCGCGGGTGCCGATCCTGATGCTGACCGCCCGCTCCGAGGATGGTGACCGGGTGGAGGGGCTGGAAAACGGCGCTGACGACTACCTGACCAAGCCCTTCAACCTGGTGGAGTTTCTGCTGCGGGTCAAGGGGATGCTCCGGCGCTCCTCGTGGTATCGTCCCGACCCGGTGGAAGAGGGCTATCGCTTCGGCAGCAACGAGGTTTTTCCGCTCTCCTACCGTGCCCGGACCGCCCAGGGTGAGATCGATCTGACCGAGATGGAGGTGCGGGTCCTGTCGCTCTTTTTCCAGAAGGAAGGGGAGATCATCCCGCGCGGTGCCCTGCTGCAGTCGGTGTGGGGCTATGCCAACGACACCGAAACCCGCACCCTGGACAACTTCATCGTCCGGCTGCGCAAGTATTTCGAGCCGGATCCGACCCACCCGGTCCACTTCCAGACCGTGCGCGGCGTCGGCTACCGTTTCAGCCGGAAGGGGTAAGGGCATGAAACACCTGATCCTCGGCACCGCCGGACATATCGACCACGGCAAGACCTCGCTGGTCAAGGCCCTGACCGGCATCGACACCGATCGCCTGAAGGAAGAGAAGGCCCGCGGCATTACCATTGAGCTGGGCTTTGCCCATCTGGAACTGCCGGGGGGCATCCGCTTCGGAATCGTGGATGTGCCGGGTCACGAAAAGTTCGTCCGTGCCATGGTGGCCGGCGTCGGCGGCATGGATCTGGTCATGCTGGTGATCGCCGCTGATGAGGGCATCATGCCCCAGACCCGCGAACACCTGGATATCCTGCGGCTGCTGGGTGTCAAGAGCGGGCTGGTGGCCATGACCAAGCGCGATCTGGTTGAGCGTGAATGGCTGGAGCTGGTGACCGAAGAGGTGCGGGATTTTGTGGCCGGCAGCTTCCTGGAGGGGGCGCCCATCTGCCCGGTGTCGTCGCGCAGCGGCGAGGGTCTGGACCAACTGCGATCCGAGCTGGCCCGGCTGGCGGAGATGGCGGACGAAAAGCGCAGGGAAGGGAGTTTCCGTCTGCCGGTTGACCGGGTCTTTACCGTGGCCGGTTTCGGGACAGTAGTGACCGGTACGCTGCTGGCGGGCGAGATTCGGGTGGGCGATGAACTGGAGCTGCTCCCTTCGGGCCGCGAAGGGCGCGTACGAGGCATTCAGGCCCACGGTGCAAAGGCCGAACAGGGGCAGGCCGGCCAGCGTCTGGCCGTCAACTTGCAGGGTATCGATCTGGACCAGGCCCATCGCGGGGATGTGGTAGTGCCAAGGGGCGTCTTCCGGGCCACCCGGGCCGTGGACGTGCGCCTGGACTACCTGGCCTCGGCGCCCCGCGAGCTGAAACACCGCGCCACCCTGCGGCTTCATTCCGCCACCTATGAGGTTTCGGCCCAGGTGATCCTGCTGGACCGCGATACGCTCCAGCCGGGGGAAAGCGCCTATGCCCAGCTGCGGCTGAAGGTGCCGGCCCTGCTGCTCTCCGGCGACAGTTACATCCTGCGCATGTCGGCGCCGGCCACTACGGTCGGTGGCGGTGTCGTGCTGGATCCCTTTCCGCCGCGCCGTCGCCGCAGAAACAGCGAGGCGCTCGAACTGCTTCAGGCCTTCGGGCAGGCCGAACAGCAGCGCACGATTGCCCTGATCATCGCCCAGAGTCTGCTGTCCGGCATCAGCTTTGATGAGATTCTGCTCCGCTCCGGTGTGCCGCGCAAGGGGGTGGAAGCCTCGCTGGCGGCGCTGCTCTCGTCCGGTGAGGTGTTGCAGGTCGTCCGCGAGCCAAGGCTGTTCCTGGCCAAAAGCGCCTTTGAAGCCCTCAAAAAAGGGCTGGTTGACGAGTTGACGGTATTTCTGGACGCCAACCCGCTCAAGGAGGGGATGGGCAAGGAAGAGCTCAAGACGCGGCTGCCGAAACGGAGCGATCAGAGATTCTTCACGCCGCTGCTTTCTGCACTGGAAAAGGACGGCATGCTGATTCCGGACCGGGAGATCGTCAAGCCGGGTGGCAAGGTCGCCAGAAAGGGCAGTACTGTCGAGGATCTTTCCGGCAGGATTGCGCTGTTCCTGCAGGAGGGGGGCATTGAGCCACCGACGGTCAAAGAGATTATGGAGCGCTTCCGCTGTGACGAGAAAACAGCCCGTACAAATCTGGCGCTGCTGGTCAGGAACGGCTCTGTTACCCGGATCTCCAACGACCTCTTTTATGCCAGTCCCGCCCTGGAGGGCCTGCGGGAGAAACTGGTGACCCTGCTGCACCAGAAGGGAGAGATCATCCCGACCGACTATCGCGAATGCACCGGCCTGTCGCGCAAGTTCCTGATTCCGCTGCTGGAGCATTTTGACAGCGAAAAGGTGACGATCAGGGTGGGGGACAAGCGGGTGGCACGGCGGAAATGATGTTAAACTGCTTGCAGACCAGCCCTGATAAACAGGATAAGTGCGTTAACGAAATTATTTTCTTGCCAAAAAGCGCAAGAAATAATTTCTAACTTACTAAATAGACAAGGGGAATCAAACGTGGAACAGTACCACCTTCCAATTTTCATTATCAATACCGTGCTGGTGCTGGTAGATACGGCCATCGGTTACCATCTGGCGCCGCGCCTGTTGGCCGGCATGGACGAGCAGGAGGCTGTCGAGGCCGGGGTCCGCACCACACGGGGGCTGTTGCCGGCGGTCGTGGCACTCTATATGTTCTTCAACTGCCTGGGGTACTTTCAGGGGCGAACAGCCTATCTGCTGTCCGTCAGCGGTCTGGTCCTGGTGGATCTGGCGCTGCAGCTGTGGCTGCGCCGCAAGCGGCGGGATATGGAGTCTGTTGACCGCGAGGATGGCGAGTAGCAGTCCTGAACACTACTTCCCCCGCACCTCCACCGTCACATCATACAAGGTACTTCCCCGCCCGCCATCCGTCAGTCGCTGGGATGTCAGGGCGTTTACCCCGCGCCCGCCGGGGATGAACTCGCTCCACCAGACCCCTTCTGTCACCACTGTCCCGACCGGAACCCGCTCCGAGACCTTCAAGGTAAAACCAACCTCACCCTGTTGATTGTATGCAAACACCTGTTGTCCTTCAATCAATCCGCGAGTCACGGCATCGGCCGGATTCATCATCAGCTGCAGGCACGTCTGGCGTGCACGCAGATCATCCTGCTCGTAGAAGCTGGAATTGAGGGCAAAGGGTGTCGTGGCCGGCTGCAGTCTGAGCGGGAAGCCATCAGCTGCGGCGTGGGTCGGGAGCGGCCGCGGCAGCGGCTCAGCCTCGCGATCATTCAGAATCTCGATCAGCTCCGAAAGGGTCTGCCAGCGCTGCTCTGGATCAACGGGCGGAGTCAGATATACCGGTTTGCCGTGGCGCAGGCGGTTGGTTGTTACCCCGTCCCGCCAAGGCGATTCAGGATGAAGGAGCTGCTCGATCAGATCATCGGCGGTTTGCCGGAAGAACGGTTCGTCCCAGCCCATGCCCCCGGCCAGCAGGCTGAATACCTCCCAATTGCTCTTTGACTCACCCACCGGGGGGATGACGGCGTCGCAGCGCTGGCTGACATAGCTGCCGTAGCTGCGGTACAGGTCGGACTGCTCCAGGGAACTGGTGGCCGGCAGCAGGATGTCGGCGTAGCGGGCCGTGTCGGTCATGAAGCGCTCGTGCACCACGGTGAACAGGTCGTCGCGTTCCAGTCCGCGGATGACGGCATTCTGGTCGGGGGCGATGCTGGCCGGGTTGGAGTGGTAGACATACAGCGAGCTCACCGGCGGATCGGTTGCATCATTCAGTGCCCGGCCCAGTTGATTCATGCTGACCAGCCGTGTGGGAGCGGACATGAAATCCTCGCGAGTCACGCTGCTTATGGGAAAGGCGGCACCCGTTGATGTACCGGGAAACACCCCTCCCCCGGGGCGCTGCCAGGCGCCGGTCAGGGCCGGCAGGCAGGTGATGCTGCGGACCGTCATGGCGCCATTGCCGTAGCGGGTCAGGCCGCTCCCCAGTCGGATGAAGGGTGCCCTGGCTGCGGCATATGTCCGCGCCAGGCGCTCGATGGTCCCGACCGTCAGGCCGCAGAGCGGGGACATCAGCTCCGGTGTGCATTGAGGCAATATGGTGTCTTTCAGTTGGTCGAATCCGAATACATTGGCCGTTATGAACTCCTGGTCAGTCAGTCGCTCCCGCACCAAGACGTGCATCATGCCCAGCGCCAGGGCGCCGTCGCCGCCCGGACTGACGATAAAGGCCTCATCGACTGCGTCACAGGTTGGAGTGTGGTAGGTGTCGATAGCCCAGACTGTAACCCCGCGCCGCCGGGCCGTCTGGGCGTCGCGCATGGCGTGGATGCTGGTGGCCGCCGCGTTGATGCCCCACAGGATGACCAGGTCGCTCTGCTCCATGTCAGCTGGATCCATGGCCGGGGTCTCGCCCATGACCGCCTTCCAGCCGGCATCCTTGGCCGGCGAACAGATGGTCCGTTCCAGCCGAGAAGTGCCCAGCCTGTGAAAAAAAGGATGGCCGCTGTTTCTTTGCACCAGCCCCATGGTACCGGCATAGGAATAGGGCAGGATCGTCTCGCTGCCATGCTGTGAAATTAACCGTTTCCAGTGAGAACAAACCTGTTCGATCGCCTCGGCCCAGCTGATCGGAGTAAATCTGCCCGAGCCCTTGGGGCCGCTCCGCAGCAGGGGTGTTGTCAGACGGCGGGGGGAGTGCACCGTGCGTTCATAGTGCAGCATCTTGGGGCAGAGCAGGCCGCGGGTGATCGGGTGCTCCGGGTCACCAGCCACGCGTATCGCGCGACCGTTCTCAACTTCAACCAGCAGACCGCAGGTGTCGGGACAGTCATAGGGGCAGACGGAGCGGAACATACCGTGGCTCATGGCGGGATTCCTTTCTGAACTGGCATACGGGCACTATACCCGAAACAAGAAAATAATTGCAGATGAAAACGAATGATGATAACCACATAGACAGAATATCCGCATTGCGGGAGGAATCCATGACGCAGCAGCCAGAAACCCTGC
The DNA here is from genome assembly GCF_056821595.1 of Geobacter psychrophilus. Lineage (NCBI taxonomy): Bacteria > Pseudomonadati > Thermodesulfobacteriota > Desulfuromonadia > Geobacterales > Geobacteraceae > Geobacter > Geobacter psychrophilus. The sequence continues at coordinate 1,242,904 of NZ_JBXDTU010000004.1, read as the reverse complement.
ATTACGCCGTTTCCGTGGTCGGCAAGGATCGTACCGGCATCGTGGCCGGTATTGCCGAGGTGCTCTTCCGCCTGGGCTGCAATATAGCCGACTCCAGCTGCACCATGCTGGCGGGCGAATTTGCCATGATCCTGATCGTTTCTCACCCGCGCCCGTTCAGCAAGACACGACTGCACGACGAGTTGAAGCCAGCCTGTGAAGGCCTGGGCATGTCACTGGCGGTGCGGACCCTGCATGCCGATGAGATCACCCGTCAGGAGACCGAAGGGGAGATCTGCATGATCTCGGTGTATGGCGCCGATCAGCCCGGCATCGTCTACCGCGTCACCCGTGAGTTGGCGGCACTGGGGGTCAATATCATGGACCTCAACACCAAGCTGATCGGTACTGCCGAGGAGCCGGTCTACGTCATGATGCTGGAAGCGGCCATCCCTGAAGGACAGACCCCGGAGGGTCTTGAGACCTTGCTGGAAGATCTGAAAAAGGAGTTGAACGTGGAGATCGTTGTCCGTATCGTGACGCCGGTGGCCTTCTGACCTATGCCCAATCAACCGATCCTGCGCTATCCCCACCCGGTTCTGAAAAAGGTCTGCCATCGGGTGGAAAACATAGATGCAGCAATTCAAAACCTGGTCAACGATCTGCTGGACACCATGCATGCCGGCCCCGGCTCGGTGGGCGTAGCCGCGCCGCAGATCGGTGTCACCCTGCGGGTCTGCGTGGTGGATGTCTCGGCCAGCCGTCAGGGCAAAGACAATCACCACGGCCAGCTCTGCATGATCAATCCCGAGATAGTGGCGCGTGATGGCGCGGCAATCATGCGCGAGGGATGCATGAGTGTGCCGGATTACACCGGCGATGTGGAACGGGCCACGGCAATCACGGTCCGCTTCTCTGAACCGGACGGCAGTCAACGCGAGATAGCGGCCAGCGCTTTTGAGGCGGTTGCCATCCAGCATGAGATGGACCACCTGGACGGGATCCTGTTTCTTGATCGCATTGTGAGTATCAAAACGGGGTTGTTCAGGAGAAAAAACTATATCTGAGATGGAGTGAACGTGGCAGAGCTGCTGACAAAAAAGGAACAGAAGGAACTGCTGAAAATCGCCCGGGCGACTATTGCCGGGTACATTGCCAGCGGAAAGATCCCGGTGATCGAGCCAGCCTCTGCCGGATTGCAGGCCCTAAACGGCTGTTTCGTGACCATCAAACAGCGCGGGCAGCTGCGGGGCTGCATCGGCAATTTCATCTCGGAAAAGCCGCTGTATCAGCTGGTCCAGGAAATGGCAGTCTCTGCCGCGACCCACGACCCGCGCTTTTATCCCATGAAAGAGCCGGATCTGGCTGATTTTGACCTGGAGATTTCCGTGCTCTCCCCGCTTGAGAAGGTTGAAACCGTGGAGGAGATCGTTGTCGGCAGACATGGGCTGTTCATAGTCAAGAAAAGCTACCGGGGGGTGCTGTTGCCCCAGGTTGCGACCGAATACGGCTGGGATCGGGAGATGTTTCTGAAACATACCTGCCTCAAGGCCGGTCTTCCTGAGAATGCCTGGGAGAAGGATTGCGAAATCTACATCTTCAGCGCCCAGGTATTCGGGGAAAAATAGATCGCTCTCAACAAGTATAGGTGGAAAAAAGGGTGGACCGGGAACGGTCCACCCTTTATTCATTCTATAGAGCAGCAGAATCAGGCCAACGCGGCATGGGCTGCAGCCAGGCGGGCGATCGGCACCCTGAATGGCGAGCAGGAGACGTAGTCCAGTCCGATCTTGTGGCAGAAGATGACGGAGGCCGGGTCGCCGCCATGCTCGCCGCAGATGCCGAGTTTTATGCCGGGACGGGTGCTCCGGCCCAGCTCGCAGGCCATCTTCACCAGTTTGCCGACCCCGGTCTGATCCAGGGAGACAAAGGGATCTTCCTCCAGAATGCCGTGCTCCACGTAAAACGGCAGGAACTTGCCGGCATCGTCGCGGGAGAGGCCGAAGGTGGTCTGGGTCAGGTCGTTGGTGCCGAAAGAAAAGAATTCCGCTTCCTGGGCGATCTCGTCGGCAGTCAGTGCAGCGCGCGGCAGTTCAATCATGGTGCCGATCAGGTACTCCAGTTTGACGCCATACTGGGCGATAACCTCTTCACAGATGGCCACAGCGTTTTGTTTCAGTACCTGCAGTTCTTTGGCTGTAGCAATCAGCGGTATCATGATCTCCGGTACGATGCTGAAACCCTCGTTTTTCACCAGCTCGCAGGCCGCTTCCATGATGGCCCGCACCTGCATGTCATAGATCTCGGGGTAAGTGATGCCCAGGCGGCAGCCGCGGTGTCCGAGCATGGGGTTGAATTCGTGCAGCAGCTCGATCTTGTGCTTGACGGAGTTGACCGTGACCTTCATGGTCCTGGCCAGATCCTCGATGTCCTTCTCTTCCTGGGGCAGGAACTCGTGCAGTGGCGGGTCGAGCAGGCGGATGGTGACCGGCAGACCCTTCATTTCACGGAAGATGCCGATGAAGTCACCCTTCTGCATGGGCATGATCTTTGCGAGAGCCAGTTCCCGGCCTTCGACTTCTTCGGACAGGATCATTTCGCGAACTGCCGCGATGCGCTCGGCATCGAAGAACATATGTTCGGTACGGCACAGGCCGATCCCTTCGGCGCCGAATTCGCGGGCCACCTTGGAGTCATGGGGCGTGTCGGCATTGGTGCGGACCTTCATGGTGCGGAACGAGTCCGCCCAGGTCATCAGGGCTGCGAAATCACCGGTCAGTTTTACCGGAATTGTTGCAACCGCTCCCAATATGACCTGACCATTGGAACCATCCAGGGTGATGGTATCACCCTTCTTGACGACGACACCGTTCTTGGCGGTAAAGGTTTCGGCGGAATAATCCACTTTGATGTCGCCGCATCCGGCAACGCAGCATTTGCCCATGCCCCGCGCAACGACAGCTGCGTGGGATGTCATGCCGCCGCGAGCGGTCAGGATGCCCTGGGCTGCGTGCATGCCGTGGATGTCCTCGGGGGATGTTTCGATGCGCACCAGGATAACCTTACGTCCGATCTTAGCCTCGGATTCGGCTTCGTCGGCAGTGAAGACTACTGTTCCTGAGACCGCGCCGGGTGAAGCGGGCAGACCCTTGGCAATAATGTTCTTGGGTGCCTTGGGGTCAAGCGACGGATGCAGCAGTTGATCAAGCTGGCTGGGGGCGACACGCAGGACCGCGGTCCGCTCGTCGATCAACCCCTCCCGGACCATGTCGACAGCGGTTTTTATGGCAGCCGGCGCAGTACGCTTGCCGTTGCGGGTCTGCAGCATGTAGAGCACGCCGGTCTCGATGGTGAACTCGATGTCCTGCATGTCCTTGTAATGTTTTTCAAGAATGTCGCGAATCTTGACCAGCTGTCCGTAGCACTCCGGCATGACCTCTTCCATTGAGGGCAGTTTGCCGTCCTTGTCCTTAACCCGGTTGATCGGTTGGGGGGTGCGGATACCGGCCACGACATCTTCGCCCTGAGCATTCACCAGGAACTCGCCGTAAAAATAATTCTCACCGGTGGAAGGGTCGCGGGTGAAGGCTACGCCGGTGGCGCAATCGTTGCCCATGTTGCCGAATACCATCGACTGCACGTTGACGGCGGTACCCCATTCGGCCGGGATATTGTTCAGTCTGCGGTAGGTGATGGCGCGCTGGTTCATCCAGGAACCAAAAACAGCGCCGATGGCACCCCATAACTGTTCCTGGGGGTCTTCGGGAAACGGCTGTCCCAGCTCCTGCTTGATGGTGGCCTTGAAAACTGCTACCAAATCCTTCCAATCGGCGGCGGTCAGATCGGTATCCAGGTGGACACCCCGCTGTTCTTTCTTCTGCTCCAGCAGGTGGTCGAGAACCTCCTTTTCCATGCCCATGACCACGTCGGAATACATCTGCACAAAGCGGCGATAGGCATCGTAGGCGAAGCGTTCATCACCGCTCTGGGCGATGATGCCTTGGACGGTGGTGTCGTTGAGGCCGAGGTTGAGAACCGTATCCATCATGCCCGGCATGGAGGCCCGGGCACCGGAACGGACTGACACAAGCAGGGGATTCTGTGGGTCACCGAACTTCTTGCCCATCAACTCTTCGATCTTTTTCAGATTGGCGGCAACTTCAGCCGTTAATGATCCGGGATATTTCTGGTCATTTTTGTAAAACTCGGTACAGACCTCGGTCGTGATGGTGAAACCGGGTGGGACTGGGAGACCGATGCTGGACATTTCTGCCAGATTGGCCCCTTTACCGCCCAGCAGGTTTTTCATATCGGCCCGACCTTCTGCCTGGCCATTTCCAAAGAAATACACGAACTTCTGCGTCATTGTGCTGCCTCCTCTGTAGTAGATAACGCTTGTGCAGTTTACACTCGCTAAAAACGTTTATTCATAATAAAAATAACGGGTTACAGTGGAAGACTATAGCGCAGATTTTCAAAATAACAACAATAAAGTGGGGCTTTCCTCTATTTCGTATCCCAGTTGTTCAAGTCGGAGTTTTTGCCTTCACCCCCCTTGGCCCCGTCGGCTCCGTAGGAAAAGAGATCATAATCGCCATGCTCTCCGGGTGAAACATACAAGTAGTCGTTGCCCCAGCCATCCTTGGGAACCTGTTTTTTCTCCAGGTACCCGCCATCCTTGTAACTTTTCGGTATGACACCTACCGTTGGTTTGGTGACCAGCGCATTCAGGCCCTGCTCGGTGCTGGGGTACACGCCGTTATCCAGCTTGTAGAATTTAAGTGCTGTTTCCAGGTTGCCGATCTGTGTCCGGGTTGTCTGGATCTTGGCATCATCGGTTCGACCCATCAGCTTGGGGCCGACCAGTGCCGCCAGCATCGCAAGAATGACTATAACCACCATAATCTCGATCAGTGTAAAACCGTTTCTGTTGTTGAGTTGTTTCATTGCGCAGCATCCTCCCTACGGTTTGATTTTGTATATGCAGTGAATGTTACATGAAGGGTCAGACATGGACAAGGGATTTCAATTTACGCGGAGCTGTCCCAAAAGAAATATCCTGTACCTCAATTGAGGTGCTGTCCGGGTAGCAGAATCGATAATAAATAAAATAGTGGCTGAATATTGCCCTGTTGCAGATTTGGTTCGTTTGGCACAGGATGTGTATAATCAAACTCAAAGCTATGATGAGCTTTACTATCCTGACCTTCGGGCAGAAACCTCAAAAAAAAGGAGTACAAAATGAAAAAAACTGTTATCGCTCTGTTTGCCCTGGCCGCATTTGCCGGTACCGCCTTCGCTGGAGATGTCATCGAACTGAAGAAAGGTGTCAAGTTCAATCACAAGGCCCATCAGGAGTCCCTGAAAGACTGTACCAAGTGTCATGCTGCTGCAACTGGCGGCAAAATTGAGGGATTCGGTAAGGATTTTGCTCACAAGACCTGCAAGGGTTGCCACGCTGAAGGGAAAAAAGGTCCTACTTCCTGCAAAGAGTGCCACAAATAAGACACCGCTGATAAGTGTGTGATCAGAAGGGGTAGCGCGAAAGCGCTACCCCTTTTTGGTGCAGTTATTTAACGATGTAACCTCTGCTTGACTGATACAGAAAGCCCTCATGCGTCAGGTCGGCCAGATTCCTCTCCACATCCTCCTGCTCGGCACCCAGCTGCGCGGTTAGTTCCGCGGCCGTAATCCCCCTATTCGAAATCACTGCCTGCAGCAGGCGGCTTCTCAGCTGGCGGTTCGATCCCTCAAAGCGGGACTGTTGCAGATGATGACGACTGCGACGCCCCGGATTCGGGTAGCGCTGTTTGAGCATAACGCCGAAATCCATCATGGCATAATACCACTCGCGGGGATTGCTGTGGTCGATTGTTGCGGCCACCAGCGGCATGATCGCACTGTCACTGACGCTGTCGTGCGTGTGGAAAAAGTAATGCAGGAACACGGTACGGATATTGGTTTCTATACAGGGTTCAGCGATGCCGAAGGCAAATGCGGCAACTGCCCGGGCGGTGTAGGGGCCGATTCCGGGCAGAGATTCCAGGTCCGGGATTGCGGATGGAAAACGACCGCTGAAACGGCTCACGATCTCTTCGGCGCAGCGCTTGAGGGCAATGGCACGCCGGTTATAGCCCAATCCCTGCCAGACCCTCAACACATCCACCAGCGGGGCAGAGGCCAGGTCAAGCAAGGTTGGAAAGGCATCCAGGAACTCGTTGTACTTTATCTTAACCCGTTCCACCTGGGTTTGCTGGAGCATGATCTCTGAAATCAGGATGCGATATGGGTCATGGGTGTCACGCCATGGCATGGGGCGGGGAGTTGCCTGGTAATGGGTGTATATCAGGTGCTGGAAGGCCTTGACCGTTTCCGCGTCGATGTCACTGTTTTTTTGGTAGCAACGGGTGAGTTCGGCCGGATCAAGCTGCAAGGGCTGCACGCCATTCATTCAACGCAAGTAAGGCCCGTTCTGCCAGTCTTTGGCGCTTTTCCTTTTTTGGCACCCGCCCGGGCAGGTCAGGAAACAGACCGTAGTTGATGTTCATCGGTTGAAAATGGCGGGCATCGGCATTGGTTATATGCGCCATCAAGGCCCCCAGGGCCGTTTCGGGGGGGGGGACGGTAGGCGTCTGCCCGTAAGCAATCAGACCTGCGGCGGTAATGCCAGCCAGAAAGCCGCTGCCGGCCGATTCGACATACCCTTCCACTCCGGTGATCTGGCCGGCAAAAAACACCCGCGGGTCGGATTTGAGCTGTTGGGTCGGCAGCAGGAGTGCCGGCGAGTTAATAAAGGTATTGCGGTGCATCGAGCCGAGCCGGATGAATTCGACACCTTCCAGTCCCGGAATCATCCTGAATACTCGGCGCTGCTCCGGCCAGGTCAGTTTGGTCTGGAAGCCGACCAGGTTGTACATGGTCTTGTCACGGTTCTCGGCCCGCAGCTGGATCACGGCATGCGGCTCTGCGCCGCTACGGGGATCGGCCAGGCCGACCGGCTTCATCGGCCCAAAGCGCAGCGTCTCAACACCCCGCTCGGCCATGGTTTCCACCGGCATGCACCCCTCGAAATGGACAATCTTTTCAAAATCACGGGTTGCTACCTTCTCGGCGGCCACCAGTTCGGCCACGAAGGCCAGGTACTCGGCCTCATTCAGCGGGCAGTTGAGATAGTCGTCTCCATCCCCTTTGCCGTAGCGGGAAGCTGCAAAGACCTTGGTCATGTCGAGGGAATCAGCGGCAACAATCGGGGCAATGGCATCATAGAAATAGAGGCGGTCACCGGTCAGGCCTGCCAGAGAAGCAGCCAGGGCGTCGCTGGTCAGCGGACCGGAGGCGATGATAACGCTGCCGTCAACGGGGATCTGCCCGATCTCACCCGGTTTGAGATGAATCAGCGGATGGGAGCTGATCTTGGCTGTCACATACTCGGAAAACAGCAGCCGGTCAACGGCCAGGGCTCCGCCGGCCGGCACGCGGGTCGCTTCGGCCGCTGCCATGATCAGTGAACCGCAGCGGCGAAGTTCCTCCTTCAGCAGCCCGACGGCATTATCCAGCGAATCGCCCCGCAGGGAGTTGGAGCAGACCAGTTCGGCCAGACCGGGCAGATGGTGGGCCGGAGAGAGTTTTTCCGGTTTCATCTCGTGGAGTGTAACTTCTACGCCGCGCTCTGCGGCCTGCCAGGCCGCTTCACAGCCTGCCAGGCCGCCGCCGATAATAGTGAGTGTTTTCAAACGGTTTTCACCTTGCCGCCTTCTTTGAAATCACACCCTTCTTTGGGGCACTTGACGAAATCGCCCTCGCGCTTGAGGCTTTTCTGCACCAGCAGCGGGAAGCCGCATTTCGGGCAGGCCCGTTCAACCGGTGGATCCCAGAGAGCGAACTTGCACTGGGGATAGCGGTTACAGGAGTAGAACATCTTGCCGTAGCGGGATTTTTTCTCGGTCAGTTCACCCTCTTTGCATTCGGGACAGACTACTCCTGTCCCCCGTGGCTTGATCAGGGGCTGGATGTTTTTACAGGCCGGGTAGCCGGAACAGGCCAGGTATTTGCCGAAGCGTCCGTCCTTGATCAACATGGCAGCACCGCACTTTTCGCACTTTTCATCGGAAACAACCGGTTCGCTGGCTTCGGTGTCCTTGTCGCCAGCAACATTGCGGGTGTATTTACACCCTTCCTGGAAACCGGAGCAGGCGATGAACTTGCCGCGCTTGCCGAGTTTCACGACCAGCGGTTTACCGCATTCAGGACAGACTTCATCGGTTGCTTCGGTCGTCAGGTCAGCCTTGTTGACTTCTCCCTCTTTCTGTTTCAGAAGGGCTATAAACGGTTCCCAGAACTCCTTCAGGAGCGGTTTCCATTCCTTTTCACCGCGTGAAACCTGATCCAGCTCTTCTTCCAGTCCGGCGGTAAAGTTGTAATCGACATATTTCTGGAAATGGGCTGTCAGCAAATCGCTGACTACCATGCCCACGTCTTCAGGGAAGAAGCGCTTCTTGTCGAGACGGGCATATTTGCGCTCCACCAGCGTATTCATGATCGAGGCGAAGGTTGAGGGGCGGCCGATGCCGTACTCCTCCAGTGTTTTTACCAGAGTCGCCTCGGTATAGCGGGGCGGTGGCTGGGTGAAATGCTGCTCGTGCAGGATCTCGTGCATCTTCAGCGCGGCGCCCTCAGTCATGGCGGGCAGCAGACCCTCTTTTTCCTCATCCTGGTCATCCACTCCTTCGATATACAGTTTCATGAAACCGGGAAAACGGATGACGGTGCCGGCGGCACGCAGTCCGCAGCGTTTGGCGCCGGCAAACGGTCCCGAGGCCGGTGCAGCGGCCAGCTCGGCGCTGATGTCAACGGAGGTCTGGTCCAGCAGGGCTTCGGACATCTGGCAGGCCACAGTACGTTTCCAAATCAGTTCGTAGAGTTTGTGCAGGTCCGGGGTCAGATACTTCTTCATCTCGGTCGGTGTCTTGGCAATATAGGTCGGCCGGACGGCCTCATGGGCCTCCTGGGCGTTCTTGGTCTTGGTCTTGAAAATACGCGGCTTGGCCAGGGCGTATTCGGGTCCGTAGGCCGCCGAGATGACATCGTGGGCCTCGGTCAGCGCCTGGGCCGAAAGATTGACGCTGTCGGTACGCATATAGGTGATCAGACCGACTGTGCCCTCTTCGCCGATATCAATGCCTTCATACAGCTTCTGGGCGGTGGACATGGTCTTTTTGGCAGAGAAACCCAGTTTTCGTGAGGCCTCCTGCTGCAGGGTCGAGGTGGTGAACGGTGGGGAGGGGTTGCGCTTCTTCTCAGTCTTGGTGATCTTGGCTACCTGGTAGCTGCCCGATTGGAGGGCTGTTTTCAGGCCGGCGGCAATCTCTTCGCCGGGGATGTCGAACTTGCCCAGCCGTTTGCCGCCCACATCCACCAATCCGGCCTTGAACTCCTGTCCGGGGGCCACACCCAGTCGGGCGACGATGGTCCAGTACTCCTGCTCGATAAAGGCCTGGATCTCCTTCTCACGTTCACACACCAAACGCAGCGCCACTGACTGGACGCGACCGGCCGACAGGCCGTAGCGAATCTTTTTCCAGAGAAACGGCGACAGGTTGAAGCCGACCAGATAGTCCAGAATCGAACGGGCCTGCTGGGCGTCCACCAGATCAAGTGCAATATCGCGGGGATTTTGTACGGCGTGCAGAATAGCGTCTTTGGTGATCTCGTGAAACTCAACCCGCTGAATTTTTATGCCGGGGTTTTTCTTGTCCAGGCCGAGTGCCGCCAGCAGATGCCAGGAGATCGCTTCCCCTTCGCGGTCGGGGTCAGTTGCGAGCAGCAGTTGATCTGCCCCCTTGAGCGCTGCTTTGATTGCATCGAGATGCTTTTTGCTTTCCGGGAGTACATGGTATTTGGGTTCAAAGCCCTTATCGATGTCAACGGAGCCTTGCTTGCTTGGCAGGGCGCGTACGTGACCGAACGAAGCCAGGACTTTATAGTCCGGGCCCAGGAACTTTTCTATGGTTTTCCCCTTGGCGGGGGATTCGACGATTACAAGGTTTTTCGACATAAGTAAAAGAGTCCTTATTAGTAAGTTAGAAAGTATTTTCTGTGGTTTTTAACAGAAAATATTTTCGTTAACGCACGTATCCGGTTTATCCGGGTCAAGTAATTGCGTAATGGGTGCCCGGCAGAGGCGTGATGGCACCCTTGAGTTCAAGGTGGAGTAACATAGAGGAAACCTCGCCGGCTGTCAATTCAGTTTGGCTGATGATGTCGTCGATGTGCAGCGGCGAACGGGCCAGAAGTTCGTATATGACGGCCTCTTTGGGTGTCAGGGCGAAGGTGCGCGCCGGCTTCTGGAACAAAGGGGTTTCAGCAGTCCTGTCAGCGAATCCCGGGAGTTCTTCAAGGAGATCCTCAACACAATCAACCAGTTTAGCCCCCTGTTTGATCAGTCGATTGCTGCCGCGACTGGTGGCAAATGAAATATTCCCCGGAACGGCAAAAACGTCACGACCATGCTCCAGGGCATATTGGGCAGTGATCAGCGAGCCGCTTTTCTCGGCGGCCTCAACAACCAGCACACCGCTGCAGAGCCCGCTGATGATCCGGTTGCGGCGCGGAAAATTTTCGGCCAAAGGCAGGGTTCCCAGCGGGAATTCAGATACCAGACAGCCCTTGTCGGCCATTTCATCAAAAAGAGCGCGGTTTTCCGGCGGATAGATTTTGTCCACTCCGCAACCCAGCACGCCGATGCTTCTGCCCCCGGCCTGCAGAGCCCCCTTGTGGGCGGCCGTGTCGACTCCCCGCGCCATACCCGATACAATACACACACCATGGCCGGCAAGCTCCCCGGCCAGTTTCCCGGTTGTCATCAAGCCGTAGGGTGTTGCCCGCCGCGAACCGACAATGGCAATGGCAGGTTCATGGGAGTGCAGTTCTCCCCTGATGTACAGAAAGGGGGGCGGATCGGGAATTTCAAACAGGGATTTGGGGTAGTCCGGCGAGACATAGGTCACCAGATGCACAGCAGCTGATTCAAGCCTGCGGCACTGCTCCTCCGCAATGCGGCACCATTCGCTGTTATTGATGGCATCGATTACCGCAGGAGTAATGCCCCTGATGCCGGCCAGCGCTCCTGAAGGTGCTTTCAGGGCCGCTTCGGGTGTGTCAAAGCGCTCCAGCAGACGTCGAAAGGCGACATTTCCGATGCCGGTGACAGCTTTGAGACCTATCCAGTAATAATTGTCCATTGCGACACCCATGTGGTCTCGACAAAAAAAGACCGGCAACTTGCCGGTCTTTTTTACTAGTATCTTTATACTACTTTGTCTGGCTTATCAGGCGGTCGCCTTTGTAGATTGCATCAATGCTTTTGACAACGATCGCGGTAGCGGTTGTTTTGCCTGTTTCCAGGATGACCAGAGCTCCGAGAAGTTCCTGCGGTAGCTTTTCAGTATAACCCGACAAAGAGCTGCCGTCGATAGTCACATCGCGAACGATATACAGCATGTTGCCTGGCTCTGCGCCGTGCCTGCTCCCCAGATCGATGTAGACGATGTCTCCGGAGGCAATAATGCCGATGCCGCTGTAGCTGTCGACGATATAACCCTTCAGGTCGCGGGAGGTCATCTTGAGGGGAATCTCCCTCAGCTTGTTGTCGCGGGCGGGCAAAAGATAGGAACCGGATGTTATTTCCTGGTTTGTCCTGGTAATGATGGCGCGCGACGTACTTTTTTCAAGATCGGTCAATTGTATTGTTCCCAGGGGGGTTATCTTGGTGCCCAGGATTTCGTTAGTGACCGGATGGCTGACATTTCCGTCCCGGCGATACACGGAGAATTTCTCGCCCCCCTTGACACCGCGCTCCTTGCCGATGTTGGTGTAGACGATGTCATCGTCACCGGCAATCTCGCGGTTGTTGTTGAGACCGATAATCGTCCCGGTCGGCGTGGTGCCGGTTTCCAGGATAAAGCCTTCGCTGCCCCGCACGGCATAGGTCCGTTCCTTGACAACCTCAGCCAGGGTATCGGTTGTTGCGACCGCAGCAGCAGGTGCGGTAACCGTTTTCTTTTGTATGCCCGTTTCTTCTTTTGGCTCAAATTCCAGCCGGTCAGGGAAGACGCGTACTTTCTGGCCCGGATAAATCACATGCGGATTGGTGATCTGGCTGTTTTTTGACCACATGTTCGGCCAATAGTTTGGATCCTTGATAAAGCGGTCCGACAGGCCCCAGAGCGTATCACCCTGCTTGATGACATAAATGGTAGGCTCTTCCTGGTCAGCAGCAACGGCCAGGCAGGGCACCAGCAAGGTTAACGCCAGCAGCAGTATCGTTAGTCTGAATTTCATAGGCACCTCAGTGTTTCACTCATGAGATAGTCGCAGGATCTGTCTGCAGACTTCAGTTCGCAGTAAGTCGTTCGCGGGCTTTTACAGCAGCCGGACTGCTGGGGTATGATTTGATCAGGCTCTCAAAGATGGCATTGGCCTTGTCTTTTTCTTTCATTGCAGCCAGGGTATAGCCCAGTTTAAGTAGGGCATCGGGCGCCTTGGAACTGTTCGGATAGTTTCCGGCTACCTTGAAGAAGATTTCCTTCGACTTGGGCAGGTCGGAAAGGCTGTAGTGGCATTCACCTATCCAGTATAGCGCATTGGCGGCGTAATCGCTCTGGGGGTTGTTTTTCAGAAAAGTTTCGAAGGCAGTGATTGCGCTGGCGAAGTTGTTGGCGCTGTAAAGCCCGAAGGCCTTGACATACTCTGCCGGTGGGCCGGTATCTTTACTCTTCGGAGTGGTCTCCTGGTTGATGACCTCGATTTTTGGTATCGCGGTCTGTTGGGCCAGGAGAGCGAGACGGGCTTTCAGCTCGTCCTGAGCGCTGCGCAGTCCCCTGATGGTTTCCTGGAGCTGGGTGATCTGGGAGGCGGTGGCCTTGGCCTGGTCATCCCGGGTCTGGATCTGGCTGGACAACTCATTCATGCGCGCTTCGGCCTTTTTGCCCGATTGAATCAGGTGTTCAACCTTGGCTTCCGACTCGGATTGTCGCTTGAGCATCAGATCGTTGGCGGCGCAGCCGGTCAGCGCAAAACAGAACACAACGCTTGTAATCCATCTGCAGCCGGATACCATAATTCCCCCATTTGATAGATGTTTTTCATAATTAAAGCGATAAACCGCGCTTTGTCAAGTGAAAGCTGTCTTTTCGTCAACATACTTAGGCTGCTCTGTCAGGTTTCAGTTTAATTGACCGGTATAATGTGCTAGCATTCCCCACCCCGGTATATTACTAAACCACATCGGAATCCATCTGTGCACAAGCCCGAACTGCTGGCCCCGGCCGGCAATATGGAAAAATTGAAAATCGCCCTGCATTACGGCGCCGATGCGGTCTATCTGGGAGGGCACGCCTTTGGACTGCGCAACAAGGCCGATAACTTCTCACTGCAGGAGATGTCGTCGGCACTGGATCTCTGTCATAGCCGGGGGGTGAAAGCCTATCTGACGGTCAACAGCTACCCGCGTAACGAGATGATGGGTGCTCTGGACGAGTATCTGAGAAGTGTTGCGGCCCTGCCGTTTGACGCCTATATCGTGGCCGATCCGGGGGTGATCGAGCTGGTGAGGGAGATCTCGCCGGAGCGTGAACTGCATCTCTCCACCCAGGCCAACACCATCAACCTGCATAGTGCCCGTTTCTGGCAGCGCCAGGGTATCCGCCGCATCAACATGGCCCGCGAGATGACCCTGGAGAACATCCGCGAGACCGTCGCAGCCGTCCCCGGCATGGAGTTCGAGGCCTTTGTGCATGGTGCACTCTGCATCTCATATTCCGGGCGCTGCCTGATCTCCAGCATGCTGACCGGGCGGGATGCCAACCAGGGGGAATGCACCCATCCCTGTCGCTGGAGTTACCACCTGGTGGAGGAGTCCCGTCCCGGCGAATATTTCCCGGTGATGGAGGATGAAACCGGGACCTTTATATTCAACTCGCGCGATCTCTGCCTGCTGGAGCAGATCCCGGCGCTGGTGGAAAGCGGCGTCGCCTCGCTGAAGATCGAGGGTCGCATGAAGGGCATCAACTATGTGGCTTCGGTGCTGCGCATCTACCGCCAGGCGCTGGATGAATATGCTGTTGACCCGGCCGGCTGGCGCTGTCGGCCTGAATGGCTGGAGGAGCTGGCCAAGATGAGTCATCGCGGCTATACCACCGGCTTTCTGTTCGGCGAGCCGCGTTCGGTCGGCCAGGAATACGACTCGGCCTACATTCGCAGCCACGAGTTTGTTGGCCTGGTAGAAGAGCGCTGTGCGGACGGTTCAACCGTGATCGAGGCCCGCAACCGTATCCGGGTTGGTGACAGGTTGGAGTTTATCGGTACCGGCATTCGAACAGATACCCTGATTGTTGAACGTCTGGATCTGCTGGCTGCATCCGGAAAAACCGAGCAGGTTGAATCGATCAATCCCAACCAGCGCCTGCTGATGAAACTGCCCTTTGCCGCAGAGTCGCTCGATCTCATCCGACGCGAGAAGGCCGGACTATGAGAGACCTCAAGCCGTATGCCCGCAGCGGAGCGGGTGGCTGGCTGCGCGACCTGCTGATACTGGCGGTAGTTCTTGGAATTCCCTTCTTTCTGTACCTGGGGGCGCTGCCCCTGATCGATCCGGATGAAGGGCGCTATGCCGAGATCCCCCGCGAGATGCTGGAGCGGGGCGACCTGATCACCCCTACACTGAATTACGTCAAGTATTTTGAAAAACCGCCCTTGTTGTACTGGATCAACGCCGCCTCGCTAAAGGTCTTCGGACAGAATGAATTTGCCGCCCGTTTTCCCTCGGCCCTGTGCGGGTTGCTGACCGTGCTGGCGACCTATATCATTGCCCGCCATCTCTACGGTCGCCGCTGCGCATTGATCTCGGCTCTGATTCTGGGGACGTCGGCCGGTTTCGTTCTGCAGTCGCGCATCATTCTGACCGACATGCTGCTGACCTTCTGTCTGACAGCAGCCCTGGGTGCCTTTATCGTGGCGGCCCAGCGCGAGGGGCGCAGGTCGCGGGCACTGCCCTGGTATCTGTTCTATCTGTTCTGCGCCCTGGCGACCCTGGCCAAGGGTCTGATCGGCATGGTTTTTCCCGCCGGCATCATCTTTTTCTATCTCCTGCTGAGCAGGCGCTGGAAGCTGCTGTCCGAGATGCGTCTGACAACCGGTCTGCTGCTGTTCCTGGCGGTTGCGGCCCCCTGGTTCGTGGCGGTCTCGTTGCGCAACCCCGAATTTGCCTATTTTTTCTTTATCCGCGAACATTTCCAGCGTTTCACCAGCACGGTGCACGGCCGTTACCAGCCCTTCTGGTTCTTTGTGCCGGTACTGCTCGGCACGATGCTGCCCTGGGCCTTCTTTATCCCCGGTGCGCTTGTCAGGGCCTGGCGCGACCGGCATCATGAAGATGGCCGGGCTGGAATCTATCTGCTGATCTGGGCGCTGCTCATTTTCCTGTTCTTCTCGAAATCCAGCTCCAAGCTGATCCCCTACATCCTGCCGGTTTTCCCGCCGCTGGCACTCTTGATCGGCCATCGCATCGATCAGGTACTGGATGGCCGCGGTCGCTCCCTGAAGGCCGCTGCGCTCATGCTGGGGATTACCCTGACCGTTCTGGGGGCTGCGGCACTGGGATATGCCAGTCTGCCCCAGATTGTGTCGATTCTGTCCGGGGTGGTGCCGGCCTGGTCCGGGGCACTGGCCCAGTTTGTCCGCCACTCGCCACCGATTTCACTCGTTGCCTGTCTGACGCTGGGTGGCCTGTTTCTGCTGCAGGGTTTCGGTGCGCTGGCGTCTGCCGGCCGCAATCCGGTCCGGATGCTGGTTGTGCTCTGTCTCGGGTCGTTTCTGCTTGAAATTGTTGTTCCGAAGCTGATCATGCCACAGATAGCCAGCGCTGAATCACCGCGCGAGCTGTCACTGAAGGCCGCTTCCCTGGCCGGTCCTGACACCCGCATCGTTACCTTTGGCCCCATGCAGGCGGTCTCGTGGTACACCGGGCGGCGTGTGCTGGTTACGGGCAAGATCGATGAACTGGAATTCGGCAGCCAACAGGGGGATCAGTCGGCCTGGTTTCCGGACCAAAAAGCGCTTGTCACGATGTGGGGCGGTGAAAAGCATGTCCTGGTGCTGCTCAAGACAGGTGAGTTTGAAAGCCTTCGGCCCTTGCTGAAACCCGAACCTGTCATCAAAGGCGACGCGGGGCGACGCCTTCTGATCAGCAACCGCTGATACACACTTTACCAAGGAGTATCTGAATCCCATGCGTTCAACCTTTCTCCCTTTTTCCACCCCCACCATCGAGGATGCCGAGATCAACGAGGTCGTCGATTCGCTCCGTTCCGGCTGGATCACCACCGGTCCCAAGGTCAAACGTTTTGAAGAGGCCTTCAAGGCCTATGTCGGCGCCCCCTTTGCCATACCGCTGACCTCCGCCACCGCCGGACTGCACCTGACCCTGCTGGCCCTGAAGATCAAGGAGGGGGATGAGATTATCACCACCCCCATGACCTTTGCCTCCACGGTCAGCATGATCATCCTCTGCGGCGGCACGCCGGTGCTGGTGGATATCGAACCGGGGACGCTCAATATCGATGTGAACCTGATCAGGGCCAAGATCACCCCGCGCACCCGGGCGATCATTCCGGTGCATTTTGCCGGTCAATCCTGCGATATGGATCCGCTCTTTGCCCTGGCCCGGGAGTTCGGCCTGACAATCATCGAGGATGCTGCCCACGCCGCCGGCACCGAGTACAAAGGCCAGCGCATCGGCTCCCTGGATTCGATCTCGATCTTCTCCTTCCATCCCAACAAGAATATCACCACCGGCGAAGGGGGCATGGTCTGTACCGCCGATGAGAACCTGGCCGAAGAGATTTCGCTGATGAAGTTCCACGGCATGAGCCGCGAGGCCTGGAAGCGATTTGCCGCCAGCGGCACCCCCAACTACGACATCCTCATGCCCGGTTTCAAATACAACATGATGGACATCCAGGCCGCCATCGGCATCCACCAGCTGCCCAAGCTGGACCGTTTCATCGATCTGCGCCGGGAGATTGCCGAATTCTACAACCGGGCGTTTTCCGATGTCCCGGAACTGGCCCTGCCGCACTATGCCCCCTACGTTCAGCGCCATGCCTGGCACCTCTACACCCCGCTGGTCAGGATCGAACAGCTGTCCATTGACCGCGACCGCTTCATGGAGGAGCTGAAGCAGCACAACATCGGTAGCGGCCTGCACTACAAGGCCATCCACCACCATGCCTGGTACCGTGAACACATGCCCATGGCCGATCAGGATCTGCCGGTCGCCAGTTATGCCTCTGAGCGGATCCTGTCCCTGCCGCTCTTTCCGAAAATGACCATGGACGATGCCCGGGATGTGGTGACGGCGGTCAAGGCCGTTATCGCAGTACACAGGAGTTAACCAAAGACTATGAGTAACGAAGACCTAAGAAAACTACCCCCCCAGAGCCTGGAAGCGGAAATGTCCATCCTGGGCGGTATCCTGATCGATAACGACGCCATCAACCGTGTGCTGGAAATGCTCACGCCGGACGATTTCTACCGTGAGAGCCACCGCAAGATATTTCAGGCCATGATGAAGCTGTCCGACCAGCGCGAGCCGTGCGATTTCATCACCATGACCGACATGCTCAAGAAGGCCGGTGAGCTGGAAGAGATCGGCGGTGCGGCCTATCTGGCAACCCTGGTGGATTACGTCCCGACAGCGGCCAATATCGCCTACTACTGCAAGATGGTGAAGGAAAAGTCAACCAATCGCAAGCTGATCAGCGTGGCCACCGAGATTGTCAGCCGCGGCTATGAGGAACAGGCCGATGTGGAGGAGTTGCTGGACAAGGCCCAGAAAGAGATCTACGAGATCTCGGAGAACAAATCGCGGCCCCAGTATGTGCCGGTACAGTCGGTCCTCAAAGAGGCCATGAATATCCTCAAGAGTCTGTATGATCAGAAGGAACATGTCACCGGCGTTCCCACCGGCTATGTGGACCTGGACCACAAGATGGCCGGTTTTCAGCCCGGCAACCTGATCATCATCGCCGCGCGTCCCTCCATGGGCAAGACCACCCTGGCGCTGAACATCGCCGAGTATGCCAGTGCCAATCCGCATAACAAAAAGAAAACCCCTTCGGTGATCTTTTCGCTGGAGATGGGCAAGGAAGAGCTGGTGATGCGTTTTCTGGCCTCCATTGCCCGGGTGGATTTCGGCAGGATGCGTACTGGACATTTCCATGATTCGGATTGGCCGCGGCTGGCCCAGGCCGCCGGTATCATTCATGATGCCAAGATCTTCATCGATGACTCGCCCTCCATCAGCGTCTTGGAGCTGCGTTCCAAGGCGCGCCGTCTGAAGAGTGAGCACGATATCGGCTTGATTATCGTCGACTATCTGCAGCTGATGAAGGGGAGCAATAATCCGGAATCGCGCCAACAGGAGATTTCGGAGATTTCCCGCTCACTCAAGGGGCTGGCCAAGGAGCTGAATGTGCCGGTGGTGGCGCTGTCACAGCTCAACCGCGAACTGGAAAAACGGGCAGACAAGCGCCCGATGATGAGCGATTTGCGTGAGTCGGGTGCCATCGAGCAGGATGCCGACGTGATCATGTTCGTGTACCGCGAGACTGTCTACTGCGAGGAGTGCCGCAAACCGGACACCACCTGCAGCAAGGGGCACGAGCGCAATGCCGAGATCATCATCGGCAAGCAGCGCAACGGCGCACTGGGCACCATCGAGCTGACCTTTATCGGCGAGCATACCCGTTTCGAAAACCGCAGTGATCGTAGCGATGCATAACCCAGCCAGCACCTGAAGGCAGGAGGAACCATGTCTGACATGAAAAAAGGCACGCTTGGAGACATCCTTGCTGCATCCCAGATTATCTCAGCAGATGATATTGCAGCGGCGCTGGAGGAGCAGAAACGGAGCGGAACCCGCTTCGGTGAAGCGCTGATCAATCTGGGCATCGTCGCCCAGGAGGATATCGACTGGGCCCTCTCCAATCAGCTGGATCTGCCCTATGTCCGTCTCAACAGAGACTGTATCGATCCGGATGCGGTCCGTCTGGTACCGGCTCAGCTGGCCAGGAAATTTAATTTCATACCGATGATCAAGGCCGGCAATGAACTGAATATAGCCATTTCCGATCCGCTCAACCGCCCGGCTATCGAGTCTGTCGAGCAGTCCACTGGCTGCGTGGTAAATGTTTCCGTAGCGCTAATCCGCGAAATCCGTGAAATGGTCGACATCTTTTACGGTACTGCGGGAAATGAGGGCCTGGGGTTCGAGTCGGAGGTCTTCGATGCGGCAACGATTGATATCATCAATGCAGACCTGGGCGGGGGCAAGCTCCTGGAACACCTGCTGATGTACATCCTGGAAGAGCGTCTCTCCTCCCTTTCGCTGCAGCCCCTGGGGGATCTGGTGGTCATCAGCGGCAGGCGCAGCGGCGTATCCCGGCAGGTGGGCAGCGTGGCCAGCAATTTTTATCCGGACATTACCCTGAAGATCCGCAAGAATGCCGGCATGACCCAGGGGAGTGAGCAGGGGGACAGCGGCCTGCTGACCTTCGATTTCCGCTGCCATCCGATCACATTCCAGATTGCGGTTATGGCCGGCTACGGTGGCGACTATATTACGATCCGTCCCCATGTGGAGGTTAGGCTGCCGTCGCGCTTGTCCGGTCTGCACCTGCAGGCGCCCCAGGAAGTCGGATTTGCTGCGCTGGCCCGGGCCAAACGGGGGGTCACGTTTTTTGCCTCCCGCAATACCCAGGAACGGGACCGTTTCATCGATCTGATGCTGGAGGAGATCGATACGGACGGCAAGACCGTCATTATCCTGGGCGAGGGGCCGGGCAGGATGAACAAGCGCTTCCCGCGCATCCAGTTCCCAAACTCCGAACCCGAGCGCGCCAAGGTCATTATGGACGCCCTGGACCATGCCCCGGATATCCTGGTGATTGAAGACGCCACCGAGGGGCAGCCGTTCACCGCCGCCTGCCGGGCGGCCATGCGCGGCAAGCTGGTGCTGGCCGGACTCCAGGTGCGCGGCACCGGCAATGTGCTCCGACATCTTCTGCTTTATCAGCAGAAGCATTATTTCCTGCCGGTATTCGTCAATGGGATAATCTCTTTCAAGGGAATTCAGGTGCTGTGTCCCGAATGCCGTACAGAGTATGTTCCACCGGCAGAAGAGTTGACCATCATGGGACTGGAACGGCCCCCGCATTCATTCTACCGTACGGTCGGCTGCGATATCTGCGGACACAGCGGTTTCAGCTCCCGCCGGTTCCTGGTGGATGTTATTGAATTCGATGCAGAATTTTTGCGGGTCTTTGAACAGTCCACTGATGTGGCCGCCCTGGTGAAGTACCTGAGCATCATCGGCTACCAGGGGATCGCCGAGGAGGGGCTGCAGTTGCTGATGAACGGAGCCGTATCGCCGGAGGAATATATCTCCTCTGTTATATTGTAACACGCCCCGGATCTGCTGTGGCAGGGCAGGGAAGTTATGCACGTTTCGATTTCATTCAAGGGAGTGAAGCATGGCCAAGATAGATGCACTTTTCAGAATGATGAATGACCAGGGCGCCTCTGACCTGCATCTCTCCAGCGGCAACCCGCCCATCTTCCGTTTGCACGGCGAGATGGCCCGGCAGCAGTTCAAGCCGCTGGGGCATGACGAGCTGATGGCGGTGCTGTTCGAGATCCTGGACGAGAAACAGAAGGCGCACTTCACCGAGAAGAAGGACTTGGACTTCGCCTATTCCGTGCCTGATCTGGCCCGTTTCCGCGGCAACATCATGATGACCCACCGCGGCGTGGCAGCGGTCTTCCGCATCATCCCCACCAAGATCCTGACAGCCGACGAGCTGGGATTGCCGGAAGGTGTGCGTCGCATGACCAACTTCAAAAAGGGGCTGGTGCTGGTGACCGGACCGACCGGTTCGGGCAAGTCCACCACCCTGGCGGCCATGATCGATTTGATCAATTCCACCCGCAAGGAGCATATCCTGACCCTGGAGGACCCGCTGGAGTTTATTCACGAGAATAAGCTGTCGCTGCTCAACCAGCGCCAGATCGGCGAGCACACCGAAAGCTTCGCATCAGCGCTGCGGGCGGCGCTGCGCGAAGATCCCGATATCATCCTGGTGGGCGAGATGCGCGACCTGATAACGATCCAGCTGGCCATGAGTGCCGCCGAGACCGGCCATCTGGTCTTCGGGACCCTGCATACCAATACCGCCGCCAAGACCATCGACCGGATCATCGACGTCTTTCCCACTGACCAGCAGGAGCAGGTCCGTTCCATGCTGTCAGAATCCCTGAAAGGGGTGGTCTGCCAGCAGCTGCTCAGGACGGTGGATGGCAAGGGGCGTGTGCCGGCCCTGGAAATCATGCTGGGAACGCCGGCTGTTGCCAACCTGATCCGCGAAGGCAAGACCTTCCAGATCCCTTCCATCATCCAGACCGCCAAGCGGGAGGGCATGCAGTTGATGGACCAGCATTTGCTGGACCTGCTTAAAACCAAGCGGATCAACCCTGAAGAGGCCCACCGCTGTTCGATTGACAAAAAGCAGTTTGAACAGTATCTGCTGCAGGCAGGCGGGACACCGGCCTGACAGCCGGTTTAACAAGGAAAGGCCCCGCTTCGGGGCCTTTTGAGTTTGGTGTTATTGATGGCTTTCACGTTTATTCATCATCGGTCTTTTGGGTAGATTGGCCTTTATTTCCAGCCAGCTGACAATGATTACCAAGAGAGTGCCAAGAAAAAACACAGCTGACAGAAGTCCAAATTTGATGCAGTAAAATTCCGGCATAATCCACCTCCATCACTGTAGTGAAAGACTCGGAGGTTTAACTCAGCATATAACGTGCCATAAGCGTGATGGTGCGTATCTGCCTGTTATGGTAGTTGTTTTCTGAATTGCCTTGTTCGTTCGTTTTGGCGGCAGTATGATTTGTTTATACATGCTACCGGTTGAACTGCCATTAAAAACGTAATGATTGCAGGGTCGTAAGCGCATTATCCTTTGGCGGTGCCTCTGTATATAAATAAAGACAGTTTCTCAGCTGCCACGAATACGGGGTATCATTCTTATGGTATGATAACGTTAGGCAGTACGGCATAGACTTGAAGCGTTTCCGGTATCGTTAATAAACGACAAAAAGGTGGAACTATGAACTTTAATCATTTCGATGAACGCGGCCATGCGGTTATGGTGGATATCTCCGCCAAGCAGCCGACCTTGCGGACCGCCATAGCCGAGGCCGTAGTTCTGATGTCGCCGGAGTTGTTGTCAGCCATCAACAGCGGCGGCATGGCCAAGGGGGATGTGCTGGG
The DNA here is from genome assembly GCF_056821595.1 of Geobacter psychrophilus. Classification (NCBI taxonomy): domain Bacteria; kingdom Pseudomonadati; phylum Thermodesulfobacteriota; class Desulfuromonadia; order Geobacterales; family Geobacteraceae; genus Geobacter; species Geobacter psychrophilus. The sequence continues at coordinate 1,220,538 of NZ_JBXDTU010000004.1, read as the reverse complement.
GGTGGCGCGTCTGGCCGGCATCCAGGCCGCAAAACGGACTCCGGAGCTGATCCCGCTTTCTCACCCTCTGGCCATTCACCATGTGACAGTGGACTTTGAGCAGGATGCGGATGCAGGTACGATTGCAATCAGGTGCACGGTACGCGCCCTGGAGCGGACCGGAGTAGAGATGGAGGCCATGACCGGCGCAACTCTGGCCGCCCTGACGATTTACGATATGTGCAAAGGGGCCGATAAGTCTATCGCAATCGGTCAGATCAGCCTTTTGTACAAAGAGGGAGGCAAGAGCGGTGTCTACCGGCGGGATGCGGTTGTCGGGCACGACATGGCGATAATTTAGAGGAGGGGAGATGAACCAGATCAGAGCAGCAATATTGACCCTGTCCGACAAGGGGTCGCGCGGCGAACGGACCGACGAAAGCGGACCGGCCCTTTCGGCCTGGCTGGCGGAGCGCGGGGTGCGTACAGTGCATGCCCATGTCATCCCCGATGAATATGAGCAGATCGTACAGGTACTTACGGATTGGGCGGATCGGGATATCGCCGACCTGATCCTGACCACCGGCGGTACCGGTGTCTCGCCCCGTGATGTCACCCCCGAGGCGACCATGCAGGTCTGCGGCAGGATGATCCCCGGATTGGGAGAGCTGATGCGGCAGGAAAGTCTGAAGATTACCCCCATGGCGGCGTTGTCGCGGGCGGTGGCCGGCATCCGGCACCAGTCGCTGATTATCAATCTGCCGGGGAGCCCCAAGGGAGCGGTGGAGAATCTGGCGGCGATATGGCCGGCCATCGGACATGGGGTGGAGAAGATTCGCGGCGGGCAGGAGGATTGTGCAGGCAGGTTCGATCTTCAGAAGTAATATCTCCCTCCCTTTCAAGGGGAGGGTCGGGGTGGGGATGGGTTATTTCCGGTGGCGGAATCAGCACCACATCCCCTTCCTAACCTCCCCCTTGAAGGGGGAGGAACGATAGTGATGAGCAAAAGCAACGCCCCTGCCGGGATTTCCCGACAGGGGCGTTTTGAATCACGTAACAGCAGGCTTGAGGTCACAAGGCTACTGCCAGCGCCTCGCGGGCCTCATTGATAAAGATGAATTCCAGCTCCTGGCGGACATTCTCGGGGATGTCGTCCAGATCATCCTTGTTGCGCTCCGGCGCAATAATCTTCCTGACTCCGGCCCGGTGGGCCGCCAGCACCTTTTCCTTCAATCCCCCGATAGCAAGCACTCGCCCGGTCAGGGTAATCTCGCCGGTCATGGCCACCCCGCGCTTGGCCGGTTTTTCCGTCAGGAGTGATACCAGTGCGGTGACCATGGTCACGCCGGCCGAAGGGCCATCCTTGGGGATGGCGCCCGACGGGACGTGGATGTGGATAGCACGGTTTTCGAAGGCCTCTGGCGTAATGCCGAAATCTGCGGCGTGGGCCTCGATGTATGAGAGCGCTGCCCGGGCCGACTCTTTCATGACATCGCCCAGTGAGCCGGTCAGGATCAGCTCGGGCTTGCCGGGCATGGAGGTCGCCTCCACGAAGAGGATGTCCCCGCCGGTCTCGGTCCAGGCCATGCCGGTGACCACGCCGATCCGGTCGCTTTCGGCAGCGACCTCGTTGTGGAACTTCTTCGGGCCGAGCAGTTCAACCACCACCTCAGGGGTAATGTTTGTTCGTGGTTCCTTTTTCTGCGTGATCTCCTTGGCCACCTTGCGGCAGATGGAGCCGATGGTGCGCTGCAGGTTGCGCACACCCGCCTCACGTGTGTAGTCGCTGATGATCCTGATGATGGCTTCGTCGCTGAATTCCAGCGGGTAGTTGACCAGGCCGTTTTCCTCGATCTCCTTCTTGATGATGAAGTTGCGGACAATGTGCAGCTTCTCCTCGGTGCTGTAGCCGGCCAGACGGATGACCTCCATCCGGTCCTTGAGCGGGCCGGGGATCGGGTCAAGCTGGTTGGCGGTGGTGATGAACATCACCTTGGACAGGTCGAAGGGAACGTCCAGGTAGTGATCCTGGAAGGAGAAGTTCTGCTCCGGATCCAGCACCTCCAGCAGCGCGCTGGAAGGGTCGCCGCGGAAGTCCTGTCCCAGTTTGTCGATCTCGTCCAGCATGAAGACAGGGTTATTGGCCCCGCAGCGGAAGAGTTCCTTGATGATCCGTCCCGGCAGGGCACCGATGTAGGTGCGGCGATGTCCGCGGATCTCGGCCTCGTCGCGCATGCCCCCCAGTGAGATGCGCACGAACTTGCGACCCAGGGAACGGGCGATGGATCTGCCCAGGCTAGTCTTGCCCACGCCGGGCGGGCCGACGAAGCACAGCACCGGTCCCTTCATGTTCTCCTTGAGTGAACGCACGGCCAGAAACTCCAGAATGCGTTCCTTGACCTTTTTCAGGTTGTAGTGGTCCTCGTTAAGGATCTCTTCGGCCCGGATAATGTCCAGACTATCATCGGTGCTCTTGTTCCAGGGCATTCCGGCCAGATAGTCCAGGTAGGTGCGGGCAACGTTGTGCTCCGGAGAGGCCGGGTTGATGCGCTCCAGTCGTTTCAGCTCCTTGTCGGCGATTTTCTTGATGTCCTCCGGCAGTTCGGCCTCGTCGATCTGGCGACGGAGTTCATTCATGTCGGAAGACTTGGGATCCTCATCGCCCAGTTCCTCCTGGATATGTTTCATCTGCTCGCGCAGAATGTATTCCTTCTGGTTTTTCCCGACCCGCTTGGTAACTTCGTTGGTAACCTCGTTCTTGACCTGCATGCGCTGGACTTCGTTGGTGAGGTGCACGTAAACCTTTTTGAGGCGCTCCAGCGGATCGACCGTTTCCAGTAATTCCTGCAATTCGATCAAAGGCAGATTGACGTACAGCGCCACCAGGTCTGACAGGCGGGCCGGGTTGTCGATGTAATCGATCATCTTCATGACATCATCGGGCAGGGGTTTGCCGTGGGAAAGGGAGATCTTCAGCAGGGCGTTCAGGCTTTGCACCAGGGCATCCGAGACCAGGTTTTTTTCCACGAACTCCCGCACCACCTCGCAGTGAGCCAGTGTGATCAGCGCTGTTGGTTCTGTTTCCAGGATGCGCAGGCGGTTGATCCCCTCCAGGGTTACCTTGAACTTGCTGTTGCCAATCTTCTTGATCTGGTTGACTCGGCACAGGGTGCCGATTTCACTGATTTCACCCGGTCGGTCTCCCAGGGAGTCGACCGGCCGGCGCAGAACCACAGCCACCAGTTTGTCGTAATTATCGGCTTCGGTAAATGTCAGCAGGTCGCGATCGTTGACATAGACCGGGAAAACCATATAGGGAAAGGGCACCATTTCCTGCTGAATATACAGCGGCAGCTTTTCGGGGACGAGTATGTCGGAGTGGGGCATGGTGGGTGGTCCTTTACATGAAAATCTTGAAGGCGGATTTTAGCACAGATTTAGTAAGTTAGAAGTCGTTTTCTGCGTTTTTAGTACGATAGAAATTATTTCTGCGGTTTTTGTTGCAGAAATAATTTCGTGATCGTACTTATTCCGTTTATCGGGGCCGGCAGAAAACGACTTCGATAACGCTCGTATCCCGTTTTCGGGGCCGGTACATTAAACCTTTAGAGTGTCCGCGGCCTGGTTGTCCGGTATTTTTTCAGGACCACGGATGACCGGCCGGGAAATAGCCGTGCCGATCCCTCTCAGCATGCCGTTGAAGATGAAGTTGTGAAAGGGGGTGACCGCATACCAGTACAGCAGTCCCTGGAGGCCATACGGCAGAAAATGGGCAATCTGCTTCAGCACGCTTACCCCGGGAGAAATTTCCTCAATGCGAAATTCAAGGGTCGCTTCTCCGGGGAGCTTCATCTCGGCCACCAGCAGCAGCCGGGTGGGTTTCGTGACTTCCACCACCCGCCAGAAATCCAGGGCCTCGCCCGGGGAAAGCTCAAGGGGGCAGCGCCGCCCCCGGTGCAGACCAACCCCTCCGGCCAGTTGATCGAGATAGCCACGTAGCTTCCAGAGCCAGTCGCCATAGTACCAGCCGGATTCCCCCCCGATACTGGCAACCGCCCGCCAGATTTCCTCGGGGGTGGCCGCCAGGTGGATCTGCCGCGAATCGTTGTAAAAGGTGCCCCCGGCCCAGCTCGGATCACTGGGTGTGCTCCATTCGGAGGGAGGAATCCGGCCGGCATCGATCCAGGAGCTTTCAATCTGGCGTTGTCGGACCCGTTCCAGGGCCAGGCGGATCGCCAGTCGGCAGTCGAACAGCTCTTGCGGAATGAGTGCTCGGATGCGGTTGTCGCTGCAGACGACCTTGTTGCGCAAACCTTCTGCCAGGGGGCGGGCCAGGACAGCCGGCACCGGAGTCAACAGGTGGATCCAGGCGGAGCTCAGCCTCGGTGTCAGTACCGGAACCGAGATGATCAGCCGCTTCGGCAGACCGGCCTCCTCGGCAAAAATCTCCATCAACTGGCGATACGTAACCACCTGGTCCTGGCCGATGTCAAAGATTTCTCCGACAGTGTCTTCACATTCAAGGCAGCCGATCAGGTAGTGCAGGACATTGCGGACACCGATCGGCTGGCAGGGGACATCAACCCAGCGCGGGGTGACAATGATCGGCAATCGTTCCACCAGGTAGCGCAGGATTTCAAAGGAGGCGCTGCCCGAACCGATGATCATGGCCGCCCGCAGGACCGTGACCGGTACCGTGCCGCTGCGCAGGATGTCTGCCACCTCAGCCCGTGAACTCAGATGCTTGCTCAGGGTGTCTTGCCATTCGCCCAGTCCGCTGAGATAAATGATCCGTTTGAGTCCGCCTGCTTCGGCAGCGGCGACCATATTTGTGGCTGCTTCACGGTCGGTTCTGGCAAAATCGCCAGTCGTATGATTCATGGAGTGGACCAGGTAGTATGCTGAACTGCACCCCCGGCAGGCTGTTGTCAGGGCCGCGCGGTCGAGAACGTCAACCTTCACGATCTCCATATTCGGATGACGGCTCCAGGGTCGATTCCCGATTTTGGCCGGCGTACGGGCCAGGGCCCGGACCTTGTACCCGGCCTGCAGCAGCCGGGGAATCAACCGGGCACCGATGTAGCCGGTGGCGCCCGCAACCAGGATCGGGGCTTGTATGTCATCGGTTGGCATGGAGGTTCCTTGTCGTTTGCAGATTAAATGCTGATCAACAACCGGTCGCATCAGGAGGGTGTTTGTAAGACCCTGGCAGATGTCATATAAAAATTGTTATCATGGAGTTGGAGCGGCTGTCCACTGTTCTCTGCACCGGCATCCAGCTGAACGGGAATCGCGCCGCACCTGCAGTCTGTGAGCTAACTTATCCCTTGCCATATGACAGGGTTATGGCACAATACACTTCAATGGAAACCTCATAGAGAACAGTTCTGATTGCCGGTGACATCGCAAAAAGGAGGAGGAACAGGTATGAAGAAGATCGGAGTTGTACTTTCAGGATGTGGAGTGCGGGACGGCAGTGAAATCCACGAAGCGGTATTTGCCCTGCTGGCCATCGACCAGGCGGGCTGTGAAGCGGTCTGTATGGCACCGAATACCGATTTTGCCGTAACAGATCACCTGTCCATGCAGGAAACGGGCGAACGGCGCAATATGCTGGTGGAGTCGGCCCGCATCGCCCGTGGCAATATCCGCGATATCAAGGATGTGAAGGCTGCTGATCTGGATGCGATTATCTTTCCCGGCGGTTTCGGTGCCGCCAAGAACCTGTGCGATTTTGCCACGAAAGGCGCTGAAGCTTCGGTTAACCCCCAAGTTGCCAGGTTGCTGAAAGAGATGGCTGTTGCCGGGAAACCGATTGGCGCAATTTGCATCGCTCCAGTCGTTATCGCATCGGTCCTGGGTAAAGAATATGCCACCACCGTGACCATCGGCAATGATAGCGGCACTGCCGCCGAGATCGAGAAGACCGGTGCAAAACACCAGGAGTGCCCGGTGACCGGGTTTGTGGTGGATACGAAGAACAAGCTTGTATCAACACCGGCCTACATGCTGGCCAACCGCATCTCCGAAGCGTACGAAGGGATCGAGAAGTGCGTGAAGGAAGTCATCAAGCTGATCTGAAAAATGCACACGTATCACAATGCAAGGGCGAAGACACAGGTGCTTCGCCCTTCTGCTTTCAAAGGACGTGTACCTAGATGAAAATTGCCCTGTTCAGCCTTTTTGCCGCTATCACCGCATTCACCTACTGGCTGCGTCACATCAATCTGCAGCACCTCAAGCAGCACGGTGCAAAGGTCCCGGAAGGTTTCGAGGATGCTATTAATGAGGAAAAACTCCGTACCAGTACCTCCTACACCCTCGATTCAAGCCGGATGGGCCTATGGGACTCACTGTTTGACAACCTTCTGCTGATCATCTTTCTGTTCGGTGGCGTCCTCTCGGCGTATGACGGTATTGTCAGCGGGTTGAACGGGTCCGCCATCCCTGCTGCTATCGTCTTTTTCCTGCTGCTGACCTGGGCCCAGACACTGCTGGGGGTTCCCTTTGACCTGTACGGCACCTTCGTAATTGAAGCGCGCTATGGTTTCAACACCACGACAGCGCGTCTCTGGATCACCGATTTTCTGAAGTCACAGGCCATTGGTTCACTGTTGCTGGCGGTGTTGATTGCCGTCGTTTTCTGGTTGATCGGGTGGAGCCCGCAACGCTGGTGGCTGTGGGTGTGGGGTTTCATGGCTGTCTTCAGCCTGTTTATGATGTTTATCTCTCCGTACATCATCGAGCCGCTGTTCAATAAATATGAACCGGTCACTGAAGCAGGGCTGGAGGAAGAGATCCGAGCCATGATGGAGAAGGCCGGGCTCAAGGTCGGGAAAGTCTTGCAGATGGACGCATCACGGCGCAGCAAACACTCCAACGCCTACTTTACCGGCATAGGAAAGGTCAAGCGGATTGTACTCTACGATACCCTGATCCAACAGATGAGCCACGGCGAGATTGTGGCGGTGCTGGCACACGAGATCGGCCATTGGAAGAAGGGGCATATCTGGAAACGGCTGCTGTGGGCCGAACTGCTTGCTTTAGGAGGGGCGTGGCTCAGTTTCAAGTTGTTGATGTGGCCGGGGCTGCCGGGCTTGTTGGAACTTCCGTACGATATATCGCTTCCGGCCCGGATGGTTGTACTCGGTTTTGCGTCTTCACTGGTTCTGTTTCCACTGGGTCCTTTTTCGGCCTGGCGGTCACGCTGTCATGAGCGGGAGGCGGACCGTTTCGCTGCCGACCTGACCGGCAGGCCGCAGGATCTGGCCTCGGCACTCGTCAAGATGTCGGCCGAAAATCTTTCCAACCTCTTTCCCCACCCGTTGTATGCCGGCTTTTATTATTCGCATCCTCCGGTAGTTGAGCGGGTCGGGATGCTGCTGAAATGGGCGGAGTCATCAAGGGAGATCACCATTCCGATGGCGGGCCGCTGACCCCCAGCACGCAGTAATGTCCGGCACGTTTTTGTTCCTCAGATATCGGTTTCTGGATGATATTGCGCCGCTCGGGCCCATCGTACTCGTGGCCGCCATCGCCGCGCACCGGATCCGCCCCTATTTTTACCCAGCATTCTGATCGCCGAAAGGCGAGCACGGAACCGGAAGCGATCAGACGTTTAAGATCGCGGGCATCGACATTCTCTACGGAGTCGTAATGGGACATGACTGGAATCTTCATTGTTGTTCTCCTGTTGCAGGACATGGTTACAGGAAGACGGCAGGTTGCGGTGATTTCTTCGGTACTGTCAGGTGCTATTCGATGCAATTACTCCTTTGAATACAATACTGCAACGGCTTTTGCCTTTTCCGGGCCAATTGCAACCCATCCGTGGGGTTGGCTGGAGTCATAATAGATGCTGTCGCCGGTGCGCAGTCGCAGGATCTCGCTGTTGTAGTGGAAATCCAGTTCCCCCTCGGTTACGTAGAGGAACTCTTCGTCCCCTTCGTGTTTGAAGAAGAGTTTTTCATCCCATTCGCGCCCTTCAAACTCAACCAGAAATGGTTCCATATGTTTGTGGCGGAGTCCCTGAGCCAGAGAGTGATAGGTGTATGGCCGTGTAATGTCATTGGCAACCGGGCGGGGAACGTTTTCATCCTCTCTGACATCCTCCCGTCTGGTCAGTACATACTTCTGGCGATTGCCCTCGTCCTCAAAGAAGAAATGGATGCCGACCTTGAGTCCTTTGGCAATCTTGAGCAGTGTTGCCAGGGGCGGAACGACCTGCTGATTCTCGATCTGGGACAAAAGCGGTTTTGAGAGGGTTGTTAGATCTGAAAGTTCCTGCAGGGTCAGCCGTTTATGTTGGCGCAAGCCCCGGATCTTCTCACCAATACGAAATTCCCTGATCTGTGCCTTGATGTCGCTCATGCTGTATCTCCAAGCGAATTGCGATAGATTTCTATTATTTAATATGGTTACACAAAGCGGCCGGTGTTTTCAATAACATTATTATGGCAGATAGAACGGTAGTGATCGTCAGTATTGTGAGACATTAATTCCGTTGACATAACGTGTAAATGTAGCTAGTCTTTTGCTTCTTTCAGTGGATATAACGTACATCGTTTCCGGTAGTGTAAATATGACAGGATCACTTCGCTCAATACAGTTTGCAATTATCTGCTTCTTGGCTGTCGGCTGCCTGGCAGGTTGCTCAGGCAAAGGCGATTCACCGCTATTTTTGGAGTCAAAACGCAAGGCGGGTGAGGCAGAAGCGCCGGTCAAGGATGTTCCGTCCGATATTCTGTCTACCCAGAAGGCTTTCAGTACGGTCGCTAAACAGGTCACACCCTGCGTCGTCAATATATCAACCGTCAGCCGCAAGAAGATTGTCCAGCCGTTCTTTGAGATGTCGCCTTTTTTTGAGGATTTTTTCGGCGCTCCGCAGTTCAGGCGCGACAAAAGCCTTGGATCAGGTTTTATCATAAGCAAGGATGGCTACATTGTTACCAACGACCATGTGGTTCGTGATGCCGAAAGCATACAGGTCAAGCTCTCCAATGATAAGGTCTATGATGCCAAGGTGATTGGCGCTGACCAGAAAACTGATATCGCCGTGATCAAGATCAATGCTGCCGACCTACCGGTGGCGGTGTTGGGTGATTCTGAAAAGCTGGAAGTTGGACAGTGGGCCATTGCGATCGGTAATCCTTTCGGTTTGGAGCGCTCCATGACGGTGGGTGTTATCTCTGCCACCGGACGCTCCAATATGGGCATCGAGACCTATGAGAACTTTGTCCAGACCGATGCCTCCATCAATCCCGGCAATTCAGGGGGGCCGCTCCTGAATATCCATGGCGAGGTAATCGGCATCAATACTGCGATTGTGGCAGCCGGTCAGGGTATAGGCTTTGCAATCCCGATCACCATGGCAAAGCCGATTGTCACCCAACTGCTGCAAAAGGGTAATGTCAGTCGCGGATACATGGGTGTTACTATCCAGCCGGTTACCGAGGATCTTGCCCGCTCTTTCGGCCTGAAGCAGGTCAGGGGGGCGCTGGTCAATGACGTTCAGAAAGGTGGGCCGGCAGAAAAGGCCGGTGTGCGACAGGGTGATGTGATCATTACCTTTAACGGTTACGATGTAAAGGATCCCTCTCACCTGCAGCGTCTTGTGGCAGAGTCCGGCATCGCTAAGGCCGTCAAGCTGAAAGTCTTCCGTGACGGCAAGGAACTGGAACTAAGTCTGACCCTCTCCAGCGCTGAGGCAGCGCCCAAACAGCGCCGGAATCCGGATGACGATGGCGGCGGACAGTCGGGTCAGGCGGACCTGCTCGGTCTTGCAGTCAGTGATGCTGAGCAGGGTGGTGTGGTGGTGGTTGATGTTGCCGGGGGGGGCACCGCTGCCGAGGCGGGAATCCGGCGCGGCGACGTGATCGTCTCCATTAACCGGAAAAAGATTTCCAACAGTGGTGAGTACCAACGCATCATTCAGCAGGCCGGGCATGGCAGCAGCATGACAATTTTGGTCCGGCGCGGTAATACAAGTATCTATTTTGCCTTACGGATAAAATAACTACGATTAAGGAAAGAGTGATCATGAGCCTGATTGACAGTCCAGAACTTGCGAAGCGGTTAGCGAGAGCCATTCTCTCCGATGTTGCCATGTACAACCCGGAGAAGGTTGAAAGCGGCATTAAGAACGACAATATCTTCGATATTCTCGACGCAGAGCTGGAAGAAGGTCGCCAGCACTTCCTCTCACGGGTGTCACCTGATCTTAATCCTGATATTATCTACGAGATTGCGGTGGTTGATGTACTTATCAAGCGGGCCGGAAAGATCGAGTCCTCCATCTGGTAGTGGTCGGTTTTGCAATGATTTTTCGGAAGGCGTGCCCGAAAGGGGTGCGCCTTTGTTTTTTAAACCCTGAAATAACCCGTCGTTGGCACACGTACCCCGTGTATCGCAATGAGAATTGAGTTGCAATGAATATTACAACCCTGACATACCCCGTTGATTGTGAGTCCATGCGTCTTGACCTGTTCATCAGCAGTCAGTTGGAGGGTGAGACCCGGACCGCCGTACAGCGCCTGATCGAAGCCGGCAAGGTACTTGTTGACGGCCAGATTGTCCGACCCTCATTGAAGCTGAAGGGTGGTGAGCTGGTTTCGGTAGAGATACCGGAGCCCACGGAAGCCGAACCGCAACCGGAAGCGATTCCGTTGGAGGTCCTCTACGAGGATGGTGAACTGATCGTTATCAACAAGCCGGCCGGCATGGTGGTGCACCCTGGCCCCGGGAACAGCAGCGGTACGCTGGTAAATGCCCTGCTGGCGCACTGCACCGACCTTTCAGGCATCGGAGGCGAACTGCGACCCGGTATCGTTCATCGCCTGGATAAAGGTACGTCCGGTGTGCTGGTGGCAGCCAAGAGCGACCGTGCGCATCGGGCGCTGTCGGCCCAGTTTCATGTGCATTCCGTTAAACGGATCTATCAGGCGCTGGTTTTCGGCACGCCCCAGACGGATAGCGGCAAGATTGAAGGTGCCATCGGCCGTCATCCTACCGAACGCCTGCGGCAATCGGGCAAGGCCAGACACGGCAAGCACGCCATTACCCGTTGGCGGGTGAAAGAGCGTTACGGTCGGATTACCCTGATGGAGCTGCGACTGGAGACCGGACGCACACACCAGATCCGGGTGCACATGACTGAGGCCGGATTCCCGCTTCTGGGCGATCCGCTCTATCCTGACGGGGGACGGGTCAATAATCTGGCCGATCCGCGGTTGAAAAAGATGATCACAACGTTGGGGCGCCAGGCACTGCATGCCCGCACCCTCGGATTCATTCACCCGGTTACGGAAGAATATCTGGAGTTTACCATCGATATGCCCAGTGACATGCAGGCTCTCTGCGACTACCTGGCCGGCAGCACCCCTCCCTGATGATCAGATAGTTTTTGTCAGCCACCGCACAACAAAAATGGGCGCACCGGTATTACGGTGCGCCCTCTCGCATTTACTGTCCTGTAAAACTGTGGGTGGTATCAGTCCTTCAGCAGTGTCTCCAGTCGCAACAACTGTTCTATGCTTTGACTCAGATAGACCGGGCAGCCGCGCTGTTCGGGCAGTCGCAGGTCTACATCGTAACGGTCGCCTACAAACAGGGCCTGTGATGGCATGAGTCCGTTTTCTGCGAGGATCCGATCCAGCAGGCCCTCGTCAGGTTTACCCTTCCAGGTGTCGTCAATGGTATAGGTATGTCGAAACAGTGTGGTTAACCCAATGAGTTCGAGTATACGGGTTGTCAGGGCACGGTTGTTGTTGGTGAAAAGGTACAGCGGGCGGCTTTTGGACAGGTTTTCAAGCAGTGCTATGACATCCTGGTTTTGTGTCAGATGGGCTTCAGGCTGGAGGGTTGCTTCGAAGTAGCTGTGCAGGTCGCGTACATTGCCTCCCAGTTCACAGCAGACAGCAGAAAGTGTCGGAATCTCGTCGCGCTCATCTATCAGATAGCTGCGGGTTTCAGTCATCAGCCGGCGCGCTTCCTCAAGGTCTATCTTTTTGATTTCGCTGATGTAGTTCGCTGCTGCTTCCTGAATTGCTGCGGCAAAGGAGGGCGAGACATACAGGGTGCCGTCAAGGTCAAATATGATTCCGCGGATATCGTTCAGTTGTCCCGGCACTCAGCCTCCGATCCTGCGCTGACAGAGCAGCCGGACGGCATCGATGCCTTTGGACTGGATCAAAACCCGGAAGGTGTCACCCATGCCCCCCTCGGGCAGGATCAGTTTTTTCAGTGCCAGTCGCAGTTTGAGCTTATGTTCGTCGCTGGCGTCTGACCGTTCGATCTCTTCTATTTCCTCTACGATCCCGGCTGACAGGAGAAAACGATACTGTTCGCCAAACCAGTTTGCGTGCAGACCCAGTTCTTCGCCTTGTTTCATCAGCGTGGTGAAGTCGACATGGGCGGTGATGTCCTGCTTTCCCAGGCGTATGTACGGGTTTTCTACAATCTGGTGACGATGGTAACAGAGCAGCGTCCCCCGTGTGCGATGGGGGGCGTACAGTTCCATGGCCGGGAAACCGTAATCTATGGTCAGTATGAAGCCTTTTTGCAGTGTTCGTGATGCCTCATCCAGCCAGAGCGGCGCTGCCAGGTTGATTTCGGCCTGTTGGCCCGGATGCAGCTCAATGGCAATGCGGGAAAGGTGCTCCTGGATGGCAGGAGTTGAGAGCGGGCCGGTTTCTTCGCTGAACTCGCCGTCCTTCAAGGTGACATAGATTTCCTGCAGCCCTTCGACGGTCATTACCACTCGATGCACCGGCAGGGCATCGATCAGTTCATTGGAGTACAGGCAGCCGCTGAAGGTGAAGCGTCCTGATGCGAATTCATCCGGCGACAGCCAGGCGACGTGGCCTGCGTGAGCAGCCAGCATCTCCTGTTGCGCCGACTCCAGAGTCGGCTCTTTTTCTACCAGTACCAGCTGCAGGCTGCCATAGAGGGATGGCTCCCGTTCGGCCAGATAATCCATGATGTCGCACGCCAGCCGTCCATTTCCGGCCCCGCACTCAACCAGGGTAAATGCGGCAGGAGAGCCCATGCAGCGCCACATTTGGGCAATTTCTCGGGCAATCACCCGGCCGAAGGCGGCATGTACCGATATACTGGTGTAAAAATCGCCTTCGGCACCAACCTTGCGTCCTGGCGAGGTGTAATAACCCAGGCCCGGCTCATAGAGGCAGGCTGCCATGAAATCGGCAAAGGTGATGCGGCCCTGTTGCGAGATGCGTTGGGAAAGAATGTCATTGAGGAGGTTGTTATCGCTCATAAGCTCCTGGTCCGGATAAGCAGGATATTTCAAAATGTACTGATCGGAAGTTCAGAAAAAGAGGGTCTTTTATAATTCAGGCAGTCAGTGTTGTCAAACATGCTGTTTGCCGCCTTTGTCCAATTTCTTGTCCTTGCTGCGGTAATACTGGCGCATCTCACGCACCTGGCGCTTGACCTCCTGGCGCAACTCGGGAGGTTCAAGCACTTCGGCATGCATGCCGTAGGAGAGTATCCAGGCTACCAGTTCCATCTCCCCGGCGGCCTCGAATTCGAGGGTCACCCGCCCATCTCTATCGGTCTTGACCTGCTGTTCCGGTCTCCAGACCCGTTCCCTGATCGTGTGGGCCACCTCGGGAGAAAAGCGGACCCGCACCCGCATGGTGTTGTCCCGTACGAGCCCGAAGGCAGTGTCGAAATGGGCTTCCGGCTGATACCCTTCGGGTATTTCAAAACGCTGCCGTGTCACCTCAATCCCGCGAATCCTTTCCAGTGCAAACAGGCGCATGCCGGTACGGTTATGGGCCAGCCCCAACAGGTACATACCGCCTTTATAGAAAACCAGGGTGTACGGATCGACATCGTAGGATTCGGATTCACTGGTTCCTTTTTTTGCATATTCCAGTCGTATGCGGTACTGGTGGAGCAGGGCCCGCTGCAGCCCCTCCATATAGGTTGCTGATGAAGAGTAGTTCCGCGCTCCGTGCAGAAGCGGCAGCGACACACGGGCGATCCTTTCCAGGTGTGCTGCGTAACGGTCGGGCAGGACCGAGGTGATGTTGCGGAACAGGTCGTCAATTTCGGTCTGGAAGGGTGTCCCGGCCAGATGGACACCTCCCAGGGAGCGTAGCAGGTAGAGTGACATCAGCTGGTTGAGGGTGAAGGTTATGGGCGGGATATTACGGGATTTGCTCAGGAAGCTGTAGATCTTTTTCCCCTCCTGCCACTCGGATGTAAGAGTGTAGCCGGCTTCCTCAACAGCATTCAGGTCACGGTGGATGGTGCGCCGGTCGACTCCGCACTCTTCGGCCAAATCGTCCAGGGTCATGCCGCGCCGGACTTCCAGTAACCGGATTATTGAGTGGAGCCGCCCTGCCTGGGAATATTTTTTGGTTGGTTTTCCTTTCTGCATGCTTCCTCCTTGCCGATTTCCCAAATATGGTTACAATGCCCCGTCTGATATAAGATGTCCCGGAGGTATTGTAGCCAATTGAATCCATTTGACAATCAATTTCTGACGTATACTGTCATGGCACATGACTGGCTGAACCAGCCGGGGTATGTCACCCTGTTTACGGTCAGTTTCCTGGCCTCGACCCTGCTGCCGCTCGGCTCTGAGTGGCTGCTGGTGATGATGCTGGCAAGCGGATACGAGCCGTTTTCAACGGTAGCAGTTGCCACAGTCGGAAATTATCTCGGGGCCGTAACGACGTACCTGATCGGGATGTACGGTGGTGTCTGGCTGGTTGAAAACGTTCTGCGGGTGTCACCCGAACAGCAGGAACGTGCCCGTGACCACTATCGTCGCTATGGCGTGTTCTCGCTGCTGTTTTCCTGGCTGCCGATTGTCGGTGATCCCCTCTGTATGGTAGGCGGGGTCTTGCGGATCAATTTCGGGCTCTTTACCCTGCTGGTTGCCTCAGGCAAGTTTGTACGTTATGCTGTTACTGCCTGGATTACACTGGGAACCGCAGGATAAGGAGCCAGGATTTCTCGACAGCGTGGCGCTTGTCAACTGGTACCGGGAAGCGATGCGTGAGACAGTGCCGGAGGGCAGCATGGATGATTCTCAACAGCATAGTGTTGATACGGGAGTTCAGCAGCGCTTTAAGGGCTACGACCGTATCATGGGAAATATCTCCTGGCTGTTGATTGCTCTGGTTGCCCTTGCAACCAAGCTCATGCCCTCTTCTGATGAGTCAAGTCTCTCCTTTTTGGCCATATTCTGCCTGATTTTGTTCTTCTATAATGTGAATGCCCGCTATGGGGTGCTTGCCCGCCGATACAGCCAGTTCAAAACGTTCATTGACCTGATGGTTTTCCTGGCATTCATCGTTTCTGTCTGCTGGTATACCGGCAAACTTACCAGCCCGTTTCTCTCGCTGATCTATCTGGTCCTGATGGCGGCAGCACTGACCCAGGGGCGCAGAATCACCTATCTCATGGCCGGCCTGGCGATTACGTCCTATGTCCTGCTGGCTGCGGCAGACCTTCGTGAGATCAACTACTACCTGACCCATATCCTGGAGCTGTTCCCGTATATGCTGATAGCCCACCTGGGTGCCATGCTGGCCGGCGAGACCGAGAATGCCCGCCAGGAGGTGGAACGGTTGTCGTTGACTGACGATGTCACCGGCATTAACAATATGCGTAACTTCCTTATGCTGGCTGATGTCCAGGAAAAGATGGCCAAGCGTTATAAGCGCAACTTTGCCATTTGCATGCTCGATGCCGACGGCCTTAAGAAGATTAATGACCAGTATGGTCACTTTGCCGGTACGGAACTGATCCGGCAGGTGGCCGCCATGATCACCTCCAATATCCGTACCTCGGATATCTGTGCACGGTATGGTGGTGACGAGTTCGTGATCATGTTCAATGAAACCACCAAAGACAACGTGGTCGCTGCCGTTGAGCGTGTTGTGGCAGGCATGGCGGCTACGCCTTTTCCGTTTGAGGGGGATATGCTTTCCACCACCCTCTCGGCCGGCCTGGCCGGATATCCGGAGGATGGACCGGATGTGAAGACGGTTATGGCCAATGCGGATGAGGCCATGTATGCAAGCAAGCGTAGTGGAAAAAACCGCCTGACCATCTATGAATATCAAGCGGATGTCGCAGCTTCCGCTGCTGAGGGAGAAGGGGTTATAATAACCTAATGGATACCATTCAGCTTTCGAGTCTAGATCATTATTTTGCCGATTTCATTGGCCGCATCGAGCCTGTGCAGAGAAGTGGACTATGGATTGCGGCCGCCCTTGCCAGTGCGGTTTCTTGCCGAGGCAGCGTCTGCCTTGACCTGTCCGCGGCTGCCGGGTACGAAATAGTGCCGTTCAACCCTGAATCCGGTTCGCTGCTAATCCCTCCGGTTGACCGCTGGCAGGAGCTTTTGGCAGAGTGTGCAGCCGTTGGCAGGCCTGGAGACTTCACGCCGCTCGTGCTTGACGCTGCCGGTCGGCTGTATCTGCATCGCTCCTGGGATTGCGAGCGCCGGGTCGCGGAAGGGATTCTGTCCCGCAGCGCGATGATATCTGGTGATACATCCCGATTCACAGCTGCACTGGACCGCTATTTCCCCCTGGCGGGCGACGAGGGTGATCTGCAGCGAGAAGCCGCACAGGCAACCCTGACACGGCGATTTACCGTCATATCCGGAGGACCCGGCACAGGCAAGACCTCTACCGTGGCCCGCATTCTGGCGCTGTTGCTAGAGCTGGCCGATGACGTGCCTCCCGTTATTCTGCTTGCGGCCCCGACCGGCAAGGCTGCCATGCGTCTGAAGCAGTCCATTAGCCAGTCCGTTGAATTACTGCCCCTTTCTGAATCCGTCCGTTCCGCGCTGCCGCAGGAGGTCTCAACCATCCACCGTCTGCTGGGTGTGATTCCCGGCCAGTCAAGCTTCCGCCATAATCGGGAGAACCCTCTGTTGTGTGACGTGCTTGTGGTTGATGAAGCCTCCATGATCGACCTGCCCCTTCTAGCCAGGTTACTGGAGGCATTGCGTCCGGATGCACGGGTGATCCTGCTTGGTGACCGGGATCAGCTGGCCTCGGTCGAATCGGGAGCGGTTATGTCGGATATCTGTGCCGGGAGTAGCCAGGATTCCATGCCGGTTGGCACCCGTCCGGCCATTATTCAGCTGACGAAAAGTTACCGCTTTACTGACCGGAGCGGTATCGGGAGGTTGAGCCGTCTGATCAACGCCGGGGATGGAGCAGGTGCCTTAGCATTGCTCAAGTCCGGACTCTACAGCGATCTGAGCTGGTGCCCGCTTCCACCTGACGGGAGCTATGCTGAAGCGCTCAAGATGGCTGCCTCGGAAGGTTTTGCAGGCTATGCCCAGGTCACTTCGCCTGCCGCAGCACTCGATGAATTGGAGCGTTTCCGCATTCTTGCACCACTTCGGGAAGGAAGATACGGGATTGTCGCACTCAACAGGCTGGCCGAAGCGGCCCTGCTTCAATCCCGAATGGAGGCTCATGGTGGCATCCCGCTGATGCCGGTCATGGTAACGGTCAATAATTATGATCTTGGGCTGTATAATGGAGATACTGGGGTGGTGAGCGCTGCAAATGCTACGCAGGGACAAACGGTTTACTTTCCGGCGACGGATTCGGTGCTGCGAGGCTTCTCTGCGCTGCGCCTGCCTCCACATGAAAGTGCTTTTGCTCTGACCGTACATAAGTCGCAAGGCAGCGAATTTGACCGGGTGTTGCTGGTTTTGCCTGATCAGGTATCAGACATACTCAGTCGCGAGTTGCTGTATACTGCAGTCACCCGGGCTCGTACCGGATTAGAGATCTGGGGTGATGAAGAGGTTTTTTGCCGGGCAGTGGAGCGGTGTATCGAGAGGCACTCCGGGCTGGCGGACAGGTTATGGAATGAGGTGCCATCGTGAAGATTTTGATTGCCGGGGGTACGGGGTTTGTTGGCGGCCACCTGATAGATGCACTACGGGAACGTGGACATCAATTGCGCTTGCTGGTCCATAAGCGCAGCCCGCATGTATCAAACGGAATTGAACAGATCGAAGGCGATGTGACCCGCCTGGAAAGTTTTGAACACAC